>NZ_JAVDTB010000001.1:0-2788119 GCF_031455635.1 Paenibacillus sp. 2003
CAGAAGCAGAAGCAGAAGCAGAAGCAGAAGCAGAAGCAGAAGCAGAAGCAGAAGCAGAAGCAGAAGCAGAAGCAGAAGCAGAAGCAGAAGCAGAAACAGAACTAGATTAGATATGATAGATAAATTATAATGCTGCCATATGTTTTAAGTCCGATAGATACGAAGTTGTTAGTGAACAAAAGAAGCCCCGCTTGACCGAAAGAGTCGGTGAGCGGGGCTTTTAATGCTTCTCGTGCTGCGTGTATCTCCTGCCATGGTGTAATGAAAGTAGCATTTGGTGAGATTTCTCACAAGGCATATGCATCGTGGAACTTCTGATGTGAGATGCAGTGAGTATTACGCGTCAAGATGAGACCTTCATTGCTTAGGGTCGTCATTTTAGCTGCTAACTTGTTTTACTTTTCGGGTGCTAGGCATCGCACAGACTGGTCTTTCATACGTAAGCTTTGGCACGCCCAGCCCCATCCATCATATATTTCGTCATCGATATTGAGGGTAATGGTCTCATCCGTGTATTCAGTCCAGTTTTCAATCCGGAGTGTGTTTTCATTTTCCCATTCAAGATGGTTATTTCCGTGGTGCTCGGCACGATAGATCGTTTGTACTGTGGCGTCCTCAGGGGCATTTGTCTTCTTCACATCGACCCAGATCGTAACGCCGCCTGCCGCACCACCGTAAGGTACGCCGTAAATCTCGGCGGTAAATTCACCGTTCCGTGAAGGCATGGAATAGCTCAAATCTCCTTTCTCAGAACGTTCAAATGTGGAGAAGTATGGGCGGAGCCAGAAATACAGGAATAAGACAACGAACAGTACAAGAATCAACAATGTAAATGTAGTAAGAATAGGGTGTCTACGTATCCAGGGTTTGCGAGAATCTGTATGGGATGAACTTGAATTAGCTTGAGTATTTTGATCCATAAACATTGGACCTCCATTTGCAGCTTACAGTGAAATTTGCTTTGCAGGAATATAAATGTCCAACTCTCCGTAGTGGTCCTGAGCCAGACTGCCGTCAATTCTTTCAAAATAGTATGGATCACTCTTCTCGTACCCCGAATGGCTCTGCCAATATTCATCTATAAATGTCCAGACACTGTCCAGATGATCAATGTTGATCAGACTTGGATGGAAATCACAGACGAATTTGAATACGGCATACTGGTTGGCCGGGACCTCAATTCCGTCGAGTTCTTCAGGAATATGATCCAGACTGGTTACTTCTACAGACGGCTGATATGTACTGTAATCCTCGTTAATTTCATTGGTAAATCCGATATATACGTTGGGTTGCAGCACGTTAGGAATCGAATGAAAGTGTTTTTCAAAAAAGTCGTTGCCTGCTGAATTGGCTTCATAATGCTCTTCGTTATCTGCATACCGAATATGGGAACGTTGTCCGATGAGTTTCATGGCCGGTTTTCGTACATACGTTGGTTTGAAAATATATCCATACGGAAGTATTGTGATCATGGATGAAGTCATACGAGCTGTGAATTCAAGGTCTCCAGCTCCCTGTTTGCGATACTGCAGGGGTGTAATGCCGAAGGCTTGTTTGAAAGCACGTATGTAGGATTGTTCATGTTCAAAAGCGTAATGTCCGCTGATATCGATAATCTTCCAGTTCAGATTCACCAATTGCTCCAGGCTGCGTGCCAATTTGCGTGAGCGAATGTATTCTCCAGGCAATTGTCCGCTTACATGTTTGAACATGCGATGCAGGTGGAATTTGGATATATGAGTCACAGATGCCAGATGATCCAGCGTTAATTTGTCTTGAATATGGTCTTCTATGTAGTCGAATAGCTTATCCAATGTGTCTAGCAAATCATGTTGCATATCAATCTCCCTACTTCGAATAGTACTTCCAGCAATAAATGTTCATTTTTCCCTTATCACCGATGATATCATAACCAAGTACATAATTTAATGAGAAGATTGGAGAAACCATCCATGTTAGCTGACAAAAGAACTTATTCAACGTTAGGCATGTTAACTCGATTATGGACATTAACGGGCAAGTACCGTATGTTCATCATTCTGTTGCTTTTCGCCGCATGTATGGTCTCCCTGATTGAGGTCGGTTATTTGGAATCGATCCGAAGACTGGTCAAAGGTGCTACCGAAGCACAGTTTTCGCTACTCTACTCAGGTTTAATCATAGGCGTTAGCATTGTAGTATTACGATTGGTTGTAACCGCATTCATGACGAGGGTCGAGACGTTATTCCAGCAAAAGACATTATTGTCTGTGCAGTCTCTACTGCTCTCATCCTTTGGCAACACAGAGACACGCGATCTGGCACATTATCATACGGGTGACCTGACGTCTAGGGTCTGGACTTCAGCCAAGGAAGCACAGAAGGGGATAAACCAACATGGCATTGAACTGACAAAAAATATCATTCAACTGATTCTTGCCTTTGCTTACTTCAGTTGGGTGAACTTGCCGCTGTCGTTGGCTATCATTGCATTTACGTTAATCTATCCTCTTGTAACAGTGGGACTTGGTAAACGTCTACAAAGACAGCATGATCAGTTGAATGCCAGCGCAGCTTCAAGAGATGAGATACTAACTGAGATCATCCAAGCCCCAGTTGAGATCCGAAGTTACGGACTCGCGGGTTATGTACACCATCATTTTAAAGATCGAATGGATCAAGTGTTCAGACATACGATGTCCGTATCTGTGTTACAACGTCTTTCGGAAGCAGCCGGACGGGTCTCGACGTATGGTGGCATGATTCTGATTCTCTATCTAGGCGGCATGCAGGTCCTGAATGGACATATGGATGTAGGAGGACTGGCAGCTTTTCTGGTAGCAAGCAGTCAATTAACTCGTCCGATTGAATCGTTATCTGGGTTGTGGAATGATTTTATTGGTTCGGCTTCCCATGCGTCCAGAATCTTTGAGGTGCTGGATTTGGAGAAAAAGAACACGGTTGCTAATACCAGTACAAATACATATGTACAGTCCGATACGCATTTGGGGCAGCTTGAAAAGCAATCTAAACTGGCTGGCATCAACGTACAGCATGTGTCTTATAAGTATGCAAAGCAAGAAGAAGTGTTAAGGGATATTACTTTTGAAGCCAAGAAAGGAAAGCTTACTGTAATTACAGGACCAAGTGGATGCGGGAAAACCACGTTATTGAAATTAATAGCCGGATTAGATACACCTGTTACTGGTTCGATTCAGGTCATTAATCAGAAGAATTCACTGAATGGTGTGAACGAAGTTCAGACAGCACATGTCAATCAGGTATATGTTCCGCAACAAGCCTTTATTTTCACAGGTACAGTGGAAGAGAATATTGTTTTTGGACAAGAGGAGATATCTGCCGAACAAGTAGAGGTTGTGGCCCACATGACTTATGCACATGACGCCATTATGCGTCAATCGCTCGGTTATGGGACAGAGCTTCAACCGCAAGGCGGGACAATGTCGGGTGGTGAGCTTCAGCGTATTAGTCTAGCAAGAGCGCTGCTGAGGAACCCGGATATTCTATTGTTGGATGAACCGACGTCATCTCAAGACCCGTGGCATGAGCAACGATTGAATGATCTCTTTGCCCGAATCACTGCTGACAAAGGCACAACGGTTATTGCAGTTACTCATCGATTATCGCTGATAGAACGGGCAGATCAGGTCATCTATATTCAGAAGGGACGCGTCGAAGATACGGGGACTCATCGAGAATTGCTGGATCGTCCAAACGGATATCGAAGTTATATTGCGGAGCAGGATACGGAAGTGGAGGAACAGCATGAGTAACAAGACCGAAGATGCAGCATATGCCGATGACGTTGAAATGAAAAGCAGTCATGAGAAAAGTGGAGCATATGAGATAAATGAAAATAATGAAATAGAAAATATCGAAAATGAAGCTCATCATCAGATGAACGAAAGTGATGTTCCAGATGACCCAAAACAAGCTGTATCATTGGCAGCGGTATGGCCCGTTTTTTTATCGCTGGATGAAGCCTTATGGATTAGCTGTAGCGATTTTGCTCATTTTTATTGCAGCAGATGCGGTCTTCGATTGGGGACTTGCCTTTGTACAGGGATTCTTTGTGGATGCCATTCATGATGGGGGACAGGAGCAGCTTAATGCTACGGCGTTGATCTTTATTGCCATTCTGGCAGGGTTTATCGTATTGCTCGCGATGCATCGTTATGTGTTGATATGGCTCAAGGAATCAATACAACGGGACATGTCCATGGATCTGTTGAAACTGTTAAACCGGATGCCCTATTCCTGGGTGCGCAGACAGAAGTCCGGGGATGTGATGCTTCGCATCAAGGAAGACACCAAGCATGGTGCAGAAGTTGTGGAGGCAATTGCAGAAGGGGTAACGGTTGTATTCATCATTGCTCTATCGCTGGGATACTTGTACAAAGCAGATGCATGGGTTGCGGTTATCGCCTTGGTAAGTGCAGGGGCAATCTGGTTCACGGCGAGGTTGTATGATCAGCGGATTGTACATCTGTCCGATGAGGTCGAATCCAGAGAAGGCGAGTCCCAAGAACAGATCCAACAGTATGTTGAAGGGATACCTGTGATTCAGATGTATAATGCTTCACCGTGGTTTCTCGCTCGTTTTCGAACACAACAGCAATCACTGAATCGTGTTCAGGCTAAGTTGCAGATGACCCTGAGCATGTCGGATAACGTGGCGATGGCGGTGTTTGGTCTGGCTCAATTGGCAGCGTTGTTCCTTATTGCTTTGTCAGCGGCTAGGGGAACTTTGTCTCCGGGCATGGTTGTTGCAAGTAGTCTGCTGTTTGAATTGGTGGTGTGGCCAGTACTCGGCTTGTCCAGCCAGTGGAGTCAGATGCAAGCCAGCGTGGGTGCATTTGGACGTATCTCTGCATGGTTGAAATTGGCGGAGAACAAGAAGACAGACGCATCTAATACTAAGCACGAGGAGCTTGCACAGGGAATTTGTAACCAAGATCAAGAGAGTACACAAAAAGGGGCACATGAAAAGAACGAAATGGCTATGCTACGTCTTCAACAGGTTACGGTAACCGATGAAGACAGTGGTCGAAAAATTCTGGATCAGATTTCGCTTAATCTGGTTCCTGGTGAATTGGTTGCGGTAGTTGGCGCCAGTGGTGCTGGCAAATCTACACTGTGCCAAGTGTGTGCAGGGCTGATCGAGCCAACAAACGGAAGCATATTACTAGGTAATAAACATGTTGCAGATTATATAGAGATGGATGACCAATCCAGACTGACGTATATGCCGCAGACACCAACCTTCTTTTCAGGAACGATTGAGGACAATATCCGTCTGAATATAGACGCTACGTTGGAAAAGATAAAGCTTGCGGCAGAGCATGCAGGTTTGCATGAATATATTGAGGCACAGGAAGGACAATACGCAGCAATGTTGCATGAGAAAGGGGCCAATCTATCTGGAGGCCAACAACAGCGACTGTCGCTGGCCAGGCTCTTTATGAGGTCATCCGATCTGTATATTCTGGACGAACCGACGTCATCCCTGGATATTCAGACAGAACAGAACGTGATGAATCACTTGCTGAACTTTATGAAAGGCAGGATAGGATTGCTTGTCACACATCGCATGGAGGTTGCTCGTCAGTGTTCTCGCATCCTTGTGATGGAACATGGCCGAATTGCCGAAGATGGAACGCATGAACAACTGATGCAGAGGAAAGGATTGTATTATCGTATGAATGCAAGAGGCGGTGATACAACATGAATGAATCTGGGGTTAAGAAAGTAATGGATACGCTGGAGTTCTTGAGTCAGGATCGTGAAGCACGTCGTTTGTATGAAGAGCGGCAGAAGTATTTGCATGATGAAGTTTCCATGATTGAATGGGCTACGGAAAAGGGAATAGCTCACGGAATAGCCAAGGGCATAGAAAAGGGATTAGTAGAAGGGAAAATACGATTGAAATAGCAAGAAACATGCTTTCTCTAGGCATTGAAGTTTCTGTTATTGCAAAGGCAAGTGGCTTGCCGGAGTCTGAGGTAGAGTCGTTAAAAGGTTAAAGTGAAGTTATAAGGTGCAGTAGGTTCACCAGATGAATGGCTACGGGTACACTAGCGTGATATGAGTGTGTCGGTTGTGAACAAAAGTATAAAGCAATCGTTTGTCCAAACATGGATGAACGGTTGTTTTTATTTTAATGAAGAAGCTTCAAACGATTTACAGTAAAACGCGGTTGCTCATTCGGGGCTGGGCCGTTAAACTAAAGGGAGCGGCGTTTGCTTGACGGACAAGTCATGAGAACGCCATTTTGTTGTCAAGGATGCGGCATATGAGCCGCTTTCGGATGTCAGAATCGGATCGGACCAAGCTGGTGGAAGAACACCGGTGATAAGTAAGGAGTCTTTACATGAGTGTGCAAACACCAACATTAGAAGAAGCGCAGGGTCTCCTGCAAAAATATTATGGCTACCCCGACTTCCGTGAGGGACAGAAAAAGATTGTAGCCAGCCTGCTCGAACGTGAAGATACGCTCGGAATTATGCCAACCGGGGGCGGTAAGTCGATCTGTTATCAGATCCCCGCCCTGTTATATTCGGGTCTGACACTTGTTGTCTCCCCGTTGATCTCATTGATGAAGGACCAGGTCGATGCGTTGACGACCGCCGGAATTGCTGCCGCGTATATTAATAGTACACTTAGCGGCAAAGAAGTGAATGATCGTATCCGCGCGGCGCAGCGCGGTGAGCTGAAATTGCTCTATGTCGCGCCTGAGCGACTGGAGCTGGATTGGTTCCGCGAGGAGATGGGCTATTTGCCGATCTCGTGCGTTGCTGTGGATGAGGCCCACTGTGTGTCACAGTGGGGGCATGATTTTCGGACAAGCTACCTTGCGGTAGCGCCGTTTGTGGACAGTTTGCCGGAGCGGCCGGTGGTTGCGGCCTTTACGGCTACAGCGACGCCCGAGGTCATGGGTGATATTCTGCGGCTGCTGCGTTTGCAGGACCCGCAGACGTATGTGACCGGACTTGGGCGGGATAATCTGGCGTTTAGCGTGCTGCGTGGCGAAAGCAAGAAGGACTTTGTCCTGAATTATGCGCGCGAGCATGCCAGCGAGCCAGGCATTGTGTATGCCGCGACCCGTAAGGACGTGGACGATCTGCATCAGCGTTTGTTGCAGGCGGGATTGCCCGCTGGGCGCTACCATGCCGGCATGACGGACGATGAACGGTCCCAGAGCCAGGAAGCTTTTTTGTACGATGATATCCGAGTGATGGTGGCGACCAATGCGTTCGGGATGGGGATTGATAAATCGAACGTGCGTTACGTTATTCATAACAGCATGCCGAAGAACATGGAGGCATATGTACAGGAAGCCGGACGTGCAGGCCGGGACGGCGAGCCCAGTCAGTGTATTCTGCTATTCGGGGCACAGGACATTATCACCCAGAAGTTTCTGATTGAACAGAATCCGATGGAGGGTGACCGCAAACAGAATGATTACCGGAAGTTGCAACAGATGGTGGATTACTGTTACACGACGCGTTGTCTGCGTAGTGCGCAGCTGGATTATTTCGGTGAGGTACATGACGACACGCCTTGCGGTATTTGCAGTTCCTGTACGGACGACCGTGAGCTGGTAGACATGACGATTGATGCTCAGAAAATATTCAGCTGCATTCACCGGATGCGTGAACGGTATGGTGTATCGCTGGTCGCTTCGGTGCTCAAAGGCTCCCGTGCCAAAAAAGTGCTCGATTACGGCTTCGATTCCCTGCCAACCTACGGCGTGATGGGAAATCGCACAGAGCGCGAGATATCGGAGATCATCAACGTGATGGTATCGGAAGGATATCTGATGCTGTCCGAGGGACAGTATCCGGTCGTGCGTTTACAGCCGCTCGCGGTGGAAGTGCTGAAGGGTCAACGTGAAGTGATGCAGCGTGTTGTCCGCAAGACAGTTGCGGCGGCTTCGGGTACAAACTATGGTGGACGTCGTGGACGCGATGCGATGCCATCTGCGGTTAACGAGACGGTATTTGAACAACTTCGTCTGATCCGGCGTGATCTGGCAGCGAAAGAGCATGTGCCATCGTACATTATTTTCAATGATGCGACCCTGCGTGAGATGAGTGTGGTATGTCCACAGACAGAACGTGACATGCTGGATATCAAAGGGGTCGGTGAGGTCAAGTACCGCAAGTACGGACTGCCGTTCCTGGAGTTTTTCCAGAAGCAATCGGGCGAAGAAGTCGATACAGATGATGATGCGTTTTACGAGTATGAGTAAGTGTGAAATGAGTATGAATTGTTAATTTTCACTTTCGAATCTTTGAAGTTGGTTGTTGTGTCTCTGTAGAGTGGACAAATGGTGGCGAATTGTCTTTCACAGGGTGGACATTGGCGTTAGGAATGACTGACCTTATCGTATACAACATGTAGTTTTATTATGTGTTTTTCATACTGTATGTTGTGGTTTGGGTTTGGCGATGTGTATATGTCTTTTTGAAAAGAGTGTCCACTCTTTGAAAGACAAACGTTGGATATGTCCATGAGAGATGGAATGGCTAGTTCAAAAGAGGTTTAGATGAACAGCGTCCGGGGCAGGATGGCTGTGGAGCTTTACTTTTCCCAAAAAATATATGGTCTGGGTGTCCAGGCAAAGGTTGTGAACCATGAAGGTTATTCTTTCTACATTAAATGCAAAGTACATCCATACCTCCTTGGCCTTGCGTTGTCTGAAGGCGTACAGTGAGAAGGATTTTGATATTGACCTGGCGGAGTATACGATCAAGGATCCGGTGATGAACATTGTGTCTGATCTGTACCAGCGCGGGGCGGACGTGATTGGTTTCTCGTGTTACATCTGGAACATTGAAGAGACGATCAAGGTCATTGATAATCTGAAAAAGGTTATGCCTGACGTGAAAATTTTGCTGGGCGGGCCGGAGGTGTCCTACGACACGGAATATTGGATGAACCGGATTCCCAATGTCGATTTTATCGTGATGGGTGAAGGGGAAGAGACGCTGCATCAGTTGTTGACGGAGCTGGAAGGAAGCAAGAAGTTCCACTTTGTCTATGGACTGGCGTATCGCAAAGGGGAAGAGGTCATTCTCATGCCAGGTCGGCCAAAAGCAGATCTGAACGATCTGCCGTCACCGCACCGTTTTGAAGAGGATATCCCGGAGCTTGGGAAACGGGTTGTTTATTTTGAGACCAGCCGTGGCTGTCCGTTCAGTTGTCAGTTCTGTTTGTCCAGTATTGAGGTCGGTGTGCGGTATTACGATATTGAGCGGACGAAGTCGGACATTCTGTACCTGATTGAGAAGGGCGCGAAGCTGATCAAGTTCGTGGACCGGACGTTTAACATCAAGCGGGATTATGCACTCGAAATGTTCAAATTCCTGATCGAGAACCATCAGGGGACGGTGTTCCAGTTTGAAATTACGGCGGACATTATGCGTCCCGAGGTACTGGATTATCTGGCAGAGAATGCGCCGCCGGGGACATTCCGCTTCGAGATCGGGGTTCAATCCACGAACGATCCGACAAATGAACTGGTGAAACGCCGCCAGAACTTTAGCAAGCTGAGCCGTACCGTCAACAAGGTGAAAGCCAGTGGCAAAATCGATCAGCATCTGGATCTCATCGCCGGACTGCCGGAGGAAGATTACAATACGTTCCGCAAAACGTTTAACGATGTATTTGCACTGGGACCAGAAGAGCTTCAACTCGGATTCCTCAAAATGCTGCGTGGTACGGGTCTGCGCCTGGATGCGGAAAAGTACAACTATACGTACATGGATCATGCACCGTATGAGATTCTGGGCAGTGATGTGCTGCCGTTCAGTGACATCGTACGCCTGAAGCGGCTGGAAGATGTGCTTGAAAAATACTGGAACGCACACCGGATGGACCATACGTTGAAGTATCTGATGGAGCAGGAGTTCAATTCGCCATTTGATTTCTTCCAGGCGTTCGGGGATTATTGGGAAGGTCAGGGGTGGCAGAAGATTGGTCACCAACTGGAGGATCTGTTCACTCGTCTGCACAGCTTCCTGGAATCACGGAACACGCCGCATATGGATATCGTGCTCGGTCTGATGAAGCTGGACTATTTCCTCGGTCACAAATACAAGCCGCGTAAAATCTGGTGGGAAGATCCGCTCCAGAAAGACCAGTGGGCGGGTTATATGAAGAAGCTGGCTGAACGTCCGGAAGACGTTCGTCTGCCACGCGTTGCCGGCGCCGCAGGCACGGCATGGCTCGAAAGCAGCGGCACGGGCCCGAGTGCCGCTGGGGGAAGTTCGGTTGCTGCCGGGGAGAACTCTGCCGCAGATGCGGCGAGTGTGATCGGCAGCGATGCCGGGGGTGAGGCGTCGCTCACTTCGGGCGACGCAACAGGGTCCGCCGCGGATGGAGCGGCGGACGGGGAAGACGGCAACGCTTCGCGTGCGTTGCCGATGACCTCGGCCATGACCGCTCAGACGGTCATGGGTGCCCGTGCTTTCGCCGACCTTGGTCTCGGCGAAAAGGAACTGCAGAAGCACACCGTACTGGATGTGCTTCCGTTCCGGCTTGAGCGTGTGCTAGCTGGCGCCAGCCCGCTTGCCGCGAAAGGCCGGACGCTGCTGGTCGTTGTGTACCAGCAGCATGAAGGGCAGCAGGCGCAGTATTACACGCTGCCGCTGGGAGAAGAAGCCGCTGCCATGTAGGTGCAGCGGCATTTGAAAGAGCACCGCGATCATTGACGCGGTGCAACCCAGGGAAGTGCTACACCCAATGGACGCAGCACCTCACACCCTTAACGCGGCTTGCCATTGTACAAGCCGCGTTAAGTTCCACCTTTTACAACGTCAGATATGTCCGAAAGCATCGGAAGGTCCTCTGATTCCCTATTTGGGATGAAGAAGGGCCTTCCATTTTTGTTTTTCAAAGTCACGCCAGAAGAACTGGAAGAAGTCAAACGAGAAATTAAGGCTCAGATGACCTACTACAACCACCAATGGAACTTAAAAAGGATGACCCCTGTAGAGTACAGGGCACTGAAAAAGTCCCCAGTTCAATTAAGCGATCCCTACCTCGATAAATTAAGGTAGGGATCGCTGTTTTTATTTTATGATAATTGTGGGGGGTTATATCAAAAAACATTCTTTTTTTACATAGAGCATTGACATTTCGATATGACTATCATTATATTTAATTTATGGTAATAAAATCCACTTTTTAAGAGGTGTTTACATGAAACATGTTAAGAAAGCATTATTACTATGCGGTCTAGCAGGAATGTTGTTTAGTAACTTACAAGCTTATGCGACTCCAGTAACGGGTTACTCTTGGGGAAGCAGAAACATAACTTATCAAAACAATGGAACCAATAATGTCTACACCAATATATGGACACATGCTAGAGATGAGTGGAATCTATCTACTGATGTCTTTCTAAAAGCTGGTACCAATTCTAAATTTACTGCAGGCAATAAATCTGACAGTAGTGTTACTTGGGACGGATTTGCACAGTGGACCACTAGTATTATAACCGGAAATTATTCCACCATGAAGACATGGGTTAATACATACTATACAGCACAAAGTCATTACACTACAGATCATGTAAAGGGCATCGCAACTCATGAATTTGGCCATGCTCTTGGGCTCGATCACGCTCCATTTGGTAACCCTACCGTTATGACTCCCAATACATTTGAACGTAATTCTTCTGGAACTTTAATTGACGGACGTCCAAACAAGTCGCCAACTTCATGGGACATTAATACCATTAATGCTATCTATAACTATAACTTTGCTAGCGTTCAGAGTGATGAACCTGTGTTAGATGTTCCCGATAATATTTTGGAAAAGGCTCAAACCACACAAAAAGACTTGAAAATAAATCATTATTCCTGGGCTATCGGCTATAGCACCCTTGAAGCTCGTGCACATGATGCCGATGTTATTGTGAGTGGAATTGTTAAAAACAAACTTAGTCCTCTCATCAAAAATGATGGTGAAACAGAAGAAGCATTTTACCAATCGGAGGTAGTTATAGAAAATGTCATCAAAGGAGAAGTTTTAGAGGGAGATCTAATTAATTTACGACAAATTGGCGGAGAAACGGATACGTCTATTATTTATCATGAGCATTCTACCGAACTCGAAGAAGGTACAGAAGTATTATTGTATCTAAAAAAGATTGATGATAATGTATTCATTCCTATTAACGAGGATGAAAGTATCTTTATTAAACAGGATGAAAAATCGTTTAGAGTGGATGAAAGCTCGTATAAAAACCTTTACGATAATCGTTTAGTTACTCTTGACGACGTTTCAACTTCAGCCTTAGGTAAATAAAAGTTCAAGGTCAAGGCCCTATTGGAACAGGGGCCTTAGTCTATCTTCTATGGAGGTAATATGAAAAGGAAATTGCTATTTATACCTGTCATTTCTTTGATTTTACTTTTGTTCGGGTGTTCATCGTCCTCTGGAAGTTTTGCTTCAGATAAAATGATAAAATTAAAGGAAGAAGTCTATATTACAAGCAATGACACTATTACAGAGGATGAATTAGATGAACAAATAGGTGAGATAGAAATATCCTCAACGAATGAGAGTGATCATGATGATGAGAACATTATAAGTTCCAACACATACAAAGTAGGTACAAAACTATTTAAAATTAAACACGAAAACAGTACTGATATGATTGCTGTAGAAGATTCTTCAACGAGATATCTCATCGCCTATAATAACAAGTATACAAAAAAATAGTATATTTGATGAACTGAAGGGCCCTGTAGTCTGAGATAAATAACACCTCCGAGAGAGTGCAACCCTATCGTAAGATGTGGAGCCCAATTTTGGAGGTGTTTTTACTTGTTAGAGGGTGAAGTAGGAAGAGTTTATCACAGGGGGAGCTATGGTTAATTTACGGATGATTTGTGCGGTATATGAGAACGGCGGAGTTAGTGAAGTAACTTCCGTCGCTTGAAATCACGATCAAAACATTTGCTATCGTCGCTTAGTTACACGATGCTTTATGGGGTTTATACTGAGCGCTCTTGTAATCGGAAATTAGCCCCTGTTCTTTCATAATTTTCCCAATGCGACGTCTGGAGCGGCGTCTCCTTGTTTGTGGATTGATCTTTACGTGGGCAATAGGCTTTACGATTATTGTAGAAAATTCGATAACCGCTAATACGGTTAGTTCATCCGATTTCGTTTGATTCTTACCCTCATAGGAGTAGGGTACTTTTTACAACAGCATATATGTTCCGAAAGCATCGGAAGGTCATCTGATTCCCTAGGGGATGAAGAAGGGCCTTCCTTTTTATTTTTCCGAATTTGGTTCAACAACATAATCTATCCAAACGAAGGAGAGTTTCCTATGAATAAATATGCTACTACTGAAAAGGCGATTACCATAACTAAAGGTTCCGCTGAGTTACTACACCTCCATATCCCATATAACCCAGCATATATTGAACGGATTCGTCGGATTAAGGGCAGAACGTGGGAAGCCAAACAAAAAGTGTGGATCATCCCTTACACCATAGCTGCTCTTCAGGAATTCATGAATCAATTTGATCCTGCTGACGTTCTGATTACCCCAGAGTTGTGGGTGGAAAATGAGCATTTACAGCAATGGAATGCTAGTAAGGGAAACCATCCATGGAGCAAAGAGCCGTTACAGAAGGCACTAAAGTTACGAGGATACAGCCGCAAAACGATTAAAGCGTATTGTAATCAGGTGGAACGTTTTCTGAGTAGCTTTCCCCTTAAAGATAATGAGGTGACTACTTCCAAAGTTCAGACGTATTGTTTGGGCTTACTTGAGCGGGGGATTTCCCATTCAAGCGTGAATCAGACCATTAGTGCTATCCGTTTCTATTGCAAACATGTACTCCATCACCCTACGGAAATCCAGTATATTCGTCCAAAGAAGCAAACTAAGCTGCCGCAAGTATTGTCCGAAAAGGAAGTCACTCAATTGCTCAAATCCGTAACCAACTCTAAACATAAGGCCATTTTGTTTCTAACCTATTCTTCTGGACTTCGTGTAAGTGAAGTTGTGCGTCTGCTGTGCAGCGATCTGGATATTGAAAGGCAAACACTCATCGTGAGACAGGGGAAGGGGCAAAAGGATCGGAGAACGATTCTATCGAGCCTAGCGTGGGATATGGTGCAAAAATACATCACTGAATATAGGCCAAGTCGTTGGCTCTTTCCAGGGCAATCCTCTGATCGGCATCTTACGGAGCGGAGTGTGCAGAAGGTTTTCGAAGAAGCTAGACAACGGGCAGGCATTGTGAAGAAGGTGAGTATTCATGTATTGAGACACTCTTTTGCTACTCATTTGTTGGAAAACGGAACAGACCTGCGCTATATTCAGGAGCTCCTTGGTCATACGAGTGCACGAACAACTCAGCGATATACGCATGTTAGTACGAAAAATATTCAGCGTATTCAGAGCCCGCTGGATCGTTTGGATCTTGGAGATTGAGTACTCCTATAAATCTACCTTTTTAACCAAATTCTTCTTCGCAAATACCACAGCATCGGTTATCATATACGTAGTTCACATATCAGAGAGGATCTGTGGTATTTACGAAGTACATAAATAAGATGTTAACTGAAATCCTATAAATGAAATAATGGCATGGAGTGGTATTTTAATGGATGATAAAAATAAAGAGATTATTACAAGTATAGTTAAAGCAAGTATATCTACGTTTCCATATATCGGCGGGGCTTTGAATGAAGTATTGTTTGATTATAGAAGTAGAATTGAACAGAAACGTATAAACAATTTTGTGGAACAATTTCTAAACTATTTGAGTACGTTAGAGATTGAGATTGATGAAAATATTATTAATTCTGAAGAGTTTAATGATATATTTTTTGCAGTAATCAAGCGTGTAATAGATACCAAGAGTGAGTATAAACTTAAGATATTCCGCAATATATTAGTTTCAGGAATGACCACAGAATATCAGTCTGATTTTAAAGAGACATTTTTAGACCTTGTAACTAGGCTAGATTATATAGAACTAGAAATATTGTCTTTATACGAAAATACGGGAAGAGAAGGAAGTATGGATATCGAAGAAGGTTCTGACGGTGCGGTAAGTACATTAAAGAGTGCATCATATAAAGATAAAATTTTAGAAATAATCAAGAGAGAAGCAGGGCACCTAACTACTATTGAAGTTCACGGTAGATATGAATTTTATATTTGTGATTTAATATCCAAATCACTACTTGTGGATACTAAAATAGTTGGTAATACGTATAGAGATGCTAGTCGAGAAGGGTTTAGTGTGCTTTATATAACTGATTTTGGGAAAGAGTTTATGAAGTTTATTCGATATAGTTAGAAAAGCGAGAAGGTGAGAATTGAAGTACCTCAAAAAGAACAGGACTTCAGTTAACATAATATTCAAGCAGCGGCTCCTTTGGAGCCTTGGCCTGCTGGATGGATTTCGAAGAAGTATTTCAGCAGACACATCCGACTTTGTCGGACGTCATGAATACAGAAACGTTAGCTGAAATAACCGAAACATTAAAAAGGTGAGATAAAATGAAGTTCACTTATACTTTAAATAATATTGGTTGGGCAGATGTTTATCTACAAATTGGAGATTCAGAAATATATATTTTTCCAAGCTATCTCTCAGAACCATTAGTTGACTTAGTAAGGTCAGTTGAATTATTACTACCTGAATGTACCCCTCAAGATGAAATTAAAAATATAGTTTACTTTGATTGGGATTCGGAGCCCGCTATTCATAACTGGAAAATTGAAATGAAATCACAAGAAAAGATACAAATTAATATTATGGTATATGATGGTGGGATAAAGACACTGCCAGGGAAATTAGAGTTCAGTGAGGAATGTAATCTAAATGAATTCATATCAGAAGTTGTACAATTTATGGAGGCATTACTGAGGGATCATGGGATATTGGGATATAGAAAACAATGGTATGCCCAAGACTTCCCGATTAGTAGTTATCTTCAATTGAAGTATTATCTTTTGAATAAAAGAAGCTTTCCAATACAGATTAGAAATCCAAATAATGAATGGATTGAAAAAATAGAAACAAGTCTAAAAGATGAACTAGATATTTTAAAGGAATTCATAATATAAGTAATTCAAGGAGTCAGTTACATCAGCTAACATAATATTCAAGCAGCATCTCCTTCGGAGCCTTGGTCTGCGGGAAGGATTTCGGAGGGGAATTTCAGCAGACAACCCCTTCGGGGTTCGTGAATACAGGAACGTTAGGCGAAACCCTTGCAAATACTTGTAAAAAGGAGTGCCAATGATGAAAGGTCAAGATGCTTCAGGAATCATTATAATAGATGGTCAAGAAAGAGTTTTATTAGTTCATCATACGTATGGAAAGAAGCAATGGTCTTTACCCGGCGGGATGGTCGAAGATGGTGAATCAGCATGGGATGCAGCAGAGAGAGAACTTAAGGAAGAGATAAATATAACAGCAAAAGACATTGAGGTCTCAGGAATGTATTTTCAACCCCACAAGAATAGATACATTTATACATTCCGATCACATGCTTACGAAGGTGAGTTGGAAGTAGATAATCAAGAGATTGATTCTTATGGTTTTTTTGGAATGGATGAATTACCAAGGCCAATTTCAAGTTTTACAGTCGAGAGACTTAAAGACGCTGTTAGTAATACAAAGACTGTATTTAGAGAAGAACAAGTAGCGAAGTATGAAATATTAGAATAGAACCCATGTAGTAATACAGGATGGCAAGGGCATCGCCTAACACAATATTCACGCTTCGGGACATTCGTCCCTCGGTCCGGCAGAAGAAATTCGATGTAGCTCTAAGTAGCCGGACACATCCATTCCCCTAAGATAAGAGCTATCTAAGGGGAATGGACGTCGTGAACACAACACGTTAGGCGAAATTCTTAAAATCAAATATGTTTAAATCATCAAAACACAAACTTGGAGGTGCAAGTAAGAAAAATGCCTAATTACTTAGAATATCAAAAGTCAATTGCCAAGGAATTTAAAGCGCACGAGTTACGTGTTCGGCACCTTATCGACGATGCTAATTGGGCAGAAGAAGGACGATATAAAGAAATCATATTAATGAATTATTTAAAAAGGATTCTTCCCAAAAACCTCTCCGTAGGAACTGGATTCGTAAGGAACAAAAATCGCATAACCAAGCAGATAGATCTCATAATTTATGAGAATAATATACCACCTATTTTTTCAGAGGGAGATTTTATTGTTACAACTCCAGAAAATGTGATAGGTATCATCGAGGTTAAGAGTTCAATAGAACCTTCCAAATTATTAGAAATAGTTGATAAAGCTAACGAGAACGGTCTTATTATTTCTAATGGACGTGACATTTCAATATTTAATGGGGTTTTTGCATATAGCGAAGTTAAAAGAAAAGACCAAGCTTATCAAAGTTACATGAAAAAGTTTTTTGATAATAAAATTGTACAACGTGATCACTTTAATGAAATTTTACCGAAAAATTTAAAAGTTTGTGTTAATAATATTTGCTTAGGAGATAGAAGGTTTATTAAATTGTGGCCGTTTAAAGAAGAATATGATGAGTTCTTTGCAGAATATAGTTTTTATAAATTACCAAGTGGATTAGGTATATCTTATTTTTTATCTAATTTACAAGAGTTTATTTTACGTAGACAACTCGGGAATTATAGTGATCCTTTAGAATCGCATTATAAAGATGTTTATTATCCTCTCCCAGAAGGCAAAGAAGTTCATAAGATGTATTTTGAAAAGTTTAAAGTATTATAAAAATAACTACGAAAATCGCCTAACAATATATTCACGCTGTGGGCATACGCCCTTGATCCGGCATTCGCCGGACACTCGACATGTGTCGAGTCGTGAATACGGGAACGTTATCCGAAACCCCTTGGAAATACAAATAAATTATTACGAGGTGTATTTTAGATGTCAATTTCTTTAAGTTCGGAAATAATTCAAACAGTAAGGGAATTTCTAGATATCGATTATGAGATTACTCCAAGTGATTTATATGAAAAATTATATCAATACAGATCTAAAACTCATCCTGATTTATTTATTGACAAAGATGAAAAATCAGATGCTGAGAATAGGTTTAAGGATTGTTATAAATACTTAGATGAACTATCAGATTATATAAACAAAGATAGGATGATTAACCCAAAGGAACTAACTGTATATGACAAAGAATTTGAAATGCTTCAGAGACGGCAAGAAATGATAAAAAATGAAAAAGAATTGGAAAGATATAAGAATGAGATTCTGTTTCTTCAATCATCAAGCAGTAATTTATCAAATAAAGTAAAATCACTGGAAAGCGAAATGAAAACTTTACGAACAAGTAAAATTTCGGAGAAATCTGATGAATTAATATCAACATATAGACCAACCTCAAAAAACTTTAAAGTATTAGGAATAACTATTATACTTTCGACGTTAATTGCAGTGTTGACACAAATTGAGCAAATTACGGGCAAAATTTTCAAATATTCTCCTTTAGACAAATCAATTTTAAATATTATTGTTTTTACTGTCTTTGTTTTCGTGATTGTATTCTATTTAAAGAAGTTCATAGAACATAAAAGAGTTGAGGGATTTATAAAGGTTATACAATCTCAAAGAAGTATAAATGGATTCTATGAATATTTAATGGAAACTGCGAAAGAAAAGGAGTTTAGTGATTATGATGTTTACCAGTATATTGAATTAAGACTCGAACCACAGAAGTTCATTTCGAAGCATATTCTTTCTAATATGAGTAAAGTAAATAAAGAAGAAACTTATGAAGTGTTAAAGGAGATTTTTATCTATAATCTCTTGATAAAAAGTTTAGTAGTGCATGTTGGGGCTGAAAATCTAAATCAAAAGTTTAAAATGAAAAAATCTAACTCATATAGTTTTGATGACATTAATTTAGACTTTGAATTCTAAAAAACTTGCAAATAAAAGTAGGGAAAAATAGAGGTAGTATATCCTAGAAGAAGGGGCATCGGATAACAATGCTTCTACGCTGCGGAGCTGATGCTCCTTGGTCTGCAAGATGAATTTCGAGGAAGCATATTCAGCAGACAACCCTCACAGCCTAACCGCATCGCGGCCAGTCGCTACGCTCCTTTAAGGCAGTGAGGGCTCGTAGATACCAGAACGTTATCGGAAATCGGAAAAACAAAAAAAATGATATAGGAGAACTGATGAAGAAATATTACATTTCAATATCTATTCTACTTGTAATGATTATTGTTGCAATTAGTATTCTGTATTATCAAGATGAAAAAATGAATGAAGTTAAATCCGATATGGGATCTAGAATGATAGCTAGTAATATCATTCAACTCGAAGGTGCAATTATGTTTCAAATTCAAAATAATTGGGATGAGCCTAATAATGTAAATGAGAAAGTAGAGGATGTAATTGAAGGATTATACATGACTAGAAGTGTAGCAGATCGGTTCAATAAATTATCAAGTGAAGATGATGAAATACTAATGAGACTAATTCGATATTTCGAGAAATTCCCCTCTTACTCAGGCTTTCCCAATTATTCAATTGATGAAAAAGAAATAAAAGCTTATGTAAAATTACGTGAGGATCTCAGAGACGTTGGTTGGGGAATGAATATAAGCTATTCGAGTAGTTGGCATGAATTAATAGAAAAAGCAAATAAATTAATGAGTATGTAATTCAAAGTAGTGCCGACATCCGATAACACCATTTCACGCATCGGGCATTCGCCCTCGGTCCGGCAGGAGATATTGGCAGGGGTGTTGAGTCAGCCGGACACATCCGACTTAGTCGGACGTCGCGAATATAAGAAACGTTATGAGAAATTATTGCAAGCAAAATCAAGATAAATAATAATTATTGAAGGAGAAGACAGATGAAGATTGCAATTATAACTGATATTCATGGTAATTACCCGGCATTGAGTGCGGTATTCTCTGATATTGATTTCCGTGGAGATATCGAATATACATATTGTTTGGGTGATATGATTGGCATTGGTCCTAACTCAAACGAAGTGCTTGAAGAGATAATGAATCGAAAGGATGTAACAGCGGTTTCAGGCAATCATGAAGAAGCGGTTTTAAAACTACTGCAAGGGAAGGATACCTTGCCGGGTCATGAAATGATTGCTGAACATCATAAGTGGGTAGGTAGGAATCTCAAAAAAGAAAATATCAAGTTTATAGAAAATCTCCCTCAAACATTAGATGTTGAAGTAGGAGGGCAAAAAATATTAATAACCCATTATCATATGAATAAAGAAGAAAGAGAAATAATAGATGAGAACCCTTCAGGATTAGCATTAGACGCAAAGTATAAAGGATCACCATACAATCTCGTTTGTTTTGGTCATCATCATCCAATCCATTACTTCAAGACAGATCAAAGAGTTTATTTGAATCCTGGAGCTTTAGGTTGTAATGATCATGCGATTGCAAGATACGCGATAGTAGAACTGCAAAAAAGAACAATGAGTATACAACTGATAGGAACCACATATGACAATAAAGCATTTTTGGAGTCCTTTGAGCAGTTAAACGTTCCAGACAGAGAGTTTATGATAAAAGCTTTTCATGGGAACCAACTTGAGAGAGATTTCAAAGATGGCAATAACATCTCATAACATAATATTCAAGCTGCGGCTCCTCTGGAGCCTGGGTCTGCGGGAAGGAATTTCGAAGAGGGATTTCAGCAGACAACTCCTTCGGAGTTCATGAATACAGGAACGTTAGTTGAAAGATAAGTAAAATCCATTCTTAAGAGAGAGGTTATTTATATGGGAGTGGCTTATACATTAAATTGCAAACATTGCTCTTACAATCAAAATGTTTCTTTAGGAATTGGTTTTAACTACATAGATTTGAAAAGTATTTTGGAATGGTATGAACAAGAAGAAGGGCGGCAACAAATCATAAAATATATGAATGAAGAAGATACAAGTTTTGAATGTTATAACGGGCTTTATGTTTGTCAACAATGTGGATACTTATTAAATCGTACATTCCTGCATATAACATCAAAAGATTATTCTTATACAAATAACTTTGAGTGTCCATGTTGTCACATGCAAATGCCTAAAAAGCCTTTGCTAGATGAAATAGAAGAGAATTTTCTAAAGTGTCCTGACTGTAAGGACGAAGAATTAGAAATACAAGCATATTTGGACTGGGATTAAATACTTTTGTGTCAATCATAAAAGAGCCTATTGAACATTTGGAGAGCAACTCAACGAAGACTTATCCATCATCTAGCATCATATTCACGTTGCGGGCATACGCCCTGGGTCCTGCATTCGCCGGATACCCAACATACGTTGGGTCGTGAATACAGTGAATGTTAGGTGAAATTCCAGTGAGAGTTATAGGCTATGAGATGGTATAATATAAGCATCAAACAGAGGAGGGACAATGATGAAATGGCAAGAAGTTCAACAAATTTTTCCGAATCAATTCGTCAAATTCGAAGTTCTTCATTCTGAAGAAACCGACAATCAAGAGATCATTGATGATGTGGCTGTATTGGCCCGATCAGTGATGAAGAAGCGACTCGTGAATTATTGAACAGTAGAGACAAGACTTTGGTTTATCATACTTCCAAAAATCAAATCGTTGTGAAAGTACGGAAAAATATAGGATTAAGGAGAAATCTTTAAATGAATATTGAATATAGAGACGGACTGTTATTTACGGAAATAACAGTCCATTTTAATAAGCAAAAGAAAGTGATATCGAACATTGTGATCGATACAGGAGCCAGTCACAGCTTGATTCCACAGGATGAAGTAGATGAGATTGGGATACAAGTGAGTAGGGACGATGAGATCATAACCAGCTACGGGATTGGAGGTAAAGAGCATTCCTTCAGTAAGCGAATCGAGGAAATACAGGTAGGGGATTTTATTTTAAAGGATGTATACATAGATTTTACTTCATTTAAATATCACAACATTAACGGACTTTTGGGACTCGATATACTGACGGAAGGAGAATTTGCTATTGATCTAAAGGAATTTAAATTACTTCGTTCATAAGAGATAAAAGACGTATTGAATCTATAAGAACGTTTACACTAGAAAGGAAGCCTGTACAATCATCAAGCCTCTAGGAGGCATTCGACCTTCTTCAAGGAAATTCACCACCATCATATCCACAAGATAAACGGGAATGAGCTGTAGACTAAGGGCCTTTTATTCCGTGCTACAGAAGTTCGTCGGTATTCTCAGTAACTTTGCGAATTACTTCTTGTGTAATATACTTAGTATATTAATATTATGATGTCAGGGTGGTTTTGTGGAATTGCATTTATACGAGCAGATATATAGCTATATTGTACAAGAGATTAAAGAAGGTCGTTTAAAAGAAGGTGACCGGGTCTCTTCTGAAAAAGAGTTGGCTGAAAAATTTGGCGTCAGTCGTATTACATCTAAAAAGGCTTTGGAGAAATTGGCAGATTCTGGGGTTATTAAACGAATACAAGGAAAAGGTTCATATGTAGCCGATGGTATCATTGGAGGACAAGAACCGAAGCATTATTCAGAAGTAAGAACAACTTTGGTTCCTGAGGACGATAAGCGGGTGATCGGGTTTATTATACCGAATTTTTCTGACGAGTTTGGCCTGGAACTTCTTAGATCGATGGAAAAGCGGAGTGCTGAGCATAATTATCAACTCATTATCAAGCGAACTTGCGGGGATCGGGATGAGGAAAAACGTGCGATCGACTTATTTATTGGTTTAGGCATCAAAGGATTAATCGTGACCCCCATTCATGGTCAACACTATAATTCTGAACTGCTTCGACTTGTATTAGATCGGTTTCCAATTGTTTTGGCCGATAGATATCTAAAAGGAATTCCGGTTTGTTCGGTATATACAGACAATAAGAAAGCAGCCATGGATCTTACGCGTCATCTGATTAGCAAAGGTCATAAAAAAATTGCCTTTTTATCTCCGCCGGAAGAGAACACTTCAACATTGGAGGAAAGGCTGCTCGGATATACGTTTGCCTTCACCCAGGAAGGAATGAATTTGAACAAAAACTATGTATTGACGAACTTGAAGGGCACCCTTCCCAAGAACATAAATGGAACAGCGATTGAAAGTGATAAAGAAACAGTAAAGCACTTTTTGAAACAACACCCTGATGTAAAGGCGTTTGTCGCATCGGAATTTCTAATAGCTACCATGCTGGCTCAAGTCATCCACTCGATGGGGAAATCTCTGGAGGAATTCGAAATCGTTTGTTTCGACTCCCTGAACGATTACCTGGGTCAACCCATCTTCACTCATATTAAGCAGGATGAGAAGCAGATGGGTGAATTGGCAGTGGATATGTTAATCTCTCAATTGCATGGAACAGCAGTTCCCGAGCTGAACATTATTAAACATCGTATGGTCGTGAAAAATAACGGGTAGGGTTTATACAAGTGCAGCTAAACAAAAGCAAGGATATTGTTCAAAGTGTCGAGAAGTCCCGAGGGGCTTATCGGCACTTTTTTTGATATCAGACATATGAAACGCGATTTCTATATCTAAATTATAGCCATAGATCATGAATAGGGATGTCGTAATATTGCAATTGACATGTTTTATGATGTCATATTAATATACTTAGTATAACTAGTGGGTTCTTATAACAAATTCACGGTGTTCATCATTTTCTGATTTTAATAGTTCATATCACCAGAGTTGTTAGCGCTTACATAAGTTGTGGATGATCAGAAAATGAAGTGGATCCTATAGGAATTCAAGTTAAACGAATTCATTTAACTTAAGGGGGACTTTGAATGAGGAGATCCAAAAGATTCGCATTTCCAATTCTTGTTTGCTTTCTGGTTATGTTACTACTTGTAACGGCTTGTTCAACGAAGGGAGGCTCTAGCGATCAGGCCGGAGAGGGGATTACAACGGTTACGATGTGGCATGG
The DNA here is from genome assembly GCF_031455635.1 of Paenibacillus sp. 2003. Taxonomy (NCBI): domain Bacteria; kingdom Bacillati; phylum Bacillota; class Bacilli; order Caryophanales; family Paenibacillaceae; genus Paenibacillus; species Paenibacillus sp. 2003. Next base: position 23,940 of record NZ_JAVDTB010000001.1, read on the forward strand.
TCTTACCTCAATTGATTTAGATAATATGAATAAAGTCGTGAAGGCATTTGAAGAGAAAAATCCTACCATCAAAATGAATTTGGTTTATACAGAATCCAACGAGGGATCCGATCAGAAGCTGCTGACTGCAGTCGCAGGCGGCAATCCTCCTGACGTTGCACTTTTCGACCGTTTTAAGGTCGGTACTTGGGCTGCGCAAGGTTCTCTGACTGACTTATCCTCGATGGCAGCAGAATCCGGAATTCGTAAGGAAATGTATTATCCATTTGCATGGGAGGAGTCCAGTTATCAAGGAAAGCTTTATGCAATGCCGATGGATACGGACTCTCGCCTGCTATTTTACAATAAGGATCATTTCAAAGAAGTAGGGTTGGATCCCAACAAACCACCGCAAACGATCGCCGAGCTTGAAGCGGCCGCCGATAAGTTAACCATCAAGGAAGGTAAACGTTTCAAACGGATCGGGTTCATCCCATGGTATTCGCAAGGCTGGCTGTATACTTGGGGATGGGCATTTGGAGGAGAATTCCAGGATGCTGCCACCGGCAAAATTACCGCAAATGATCCTAAAGTCGTTGAAGCATTACAATGGATGACCGACTTCGGCCAAAAATACAATGTCGAGGATATTGCCGGATTCACAAGCGCAGCTGGCTCGGAGGAAATGGATCCGTTCATTTCTGGTCAAGTCAGCATGAAGATAAGTGGAAACTTCACGGTGAAGGGTATCGAAAAATTTAAGCCGGATTTAAACTACGGTGTTGCACCCATACCGACCCCAACAGGTACTAATTTTACGACATGGTCGGGAGGCGGGTCCGCTATTATCCCTAAAGGCGCCAAGAACGTCGCTGCTGCTTGGGAATTCCTCGAATTCTTAGGGAAAGAAGAGGGGCAAACGTTATTAAACGCTGACTCTCAAATTTCCGTTATCGATTCGGTTAACGACAAATACGGTTACAAGGACGATCCGATTATGAAGGAATTTATTAATATTTTGCCCAATTCACATAACCGCCCAGTTATTCCTGAAGGACAACTGCTGTGGAATGAGTTAGCTTCCGCTACGGAAAAGGCTACCCGCGGTAACGGTACTCCGAAAGAAAACCTGGATAGAGTAACAGAGACTGTTAATAAGGCTTTAGAAAAATACGACAAATAGGGTGCTCGGTAGGCAGGGAGCGAACTCTCTCCTTGCCTATTCATGAATGACAATTGGAAGGAGAATGTACATGGCGAAACTGGCCGATCCAGTTCAAGTAAAAGCAATTCCATCGGCAAGGAAACGAGCACTCCACAGAACTAACGTGATTGGGTGGCTGTTTGCTTCACCTTGGGCTATAGGGCTGCTATGCTTTTATGCAATTCCCATGCTAATGTCCATCTACTTCAGCTTCACTACTTACAGCATTCTGCAGCCTGGTGAATTTGTCGGAATGAATAATTATAGAGATCTGTTCCATGATCCTCTGTTTTGGAAATCCATATACAACACGCTTTATTTTACCGTATTTTTTGTTCCCTTAAGTATATTTTTCGGTGTGGCACTCGCTATGATGTTGAATATGAAGGTCAAGGGTATGGCTGTATTCAGAACGATCTTTTTCTTGCCTACTCTCGTGCCACAAGTAGCTCTGGCTGTTCTGTGGATGTGGCTGTTACATCCAAACTTCGGATTGGTGAACGGGATGTTAGCGAATATCGGTATCGATGGGCCCGCTTGGCTTGGTGGTGAGTCGTGGTCCAAGCCCTCTCTCATTCTGATGTCGCTTTGGGGTATTGGGCAAGCTGTCGTTATCTACCTTGCAGGATTAGGAGACATCCCTGAGGAGTACTATGAAGCGGCGCAAATCGATGGAGCTAACTGGTTTCAGAAAACGAGAAAGGTAACCCTGCCTTTGCTCACTCCCGTTATTTTCTACAACCTTGTCATGGGAATGATTGGTGCATTCCAACAGTTTACTCTTCCCTATACATTGACCAAAGGGCAAGGAACTCCTGCAAATTCCATGACTTTTTACGTCATGTATTTATATGAGAACGGCTTTAGGTATTTCAAAATGGGTTATGCCTCCGCAATGGCCTGGATCTTATTTATTATCGTTATGGCATTAACCGGAATTATTTTTATTACGTCTAAACGCTGGGTTCATTATCAAGGGAAATAAGGAGGAAGTAAGGGATGAATCCTACCGCTATCAAAAGAATCAATCGTGCATTAGCCTATGTATGTCTAATTGTTGCTTCTGCATTTTTCATGATTCCGTTCATTTGGCTGCTTTCGACTTCTCTTAAACCACTCACACAAATCTTTACATTCCCACCAGAGTGGATTCCGCGTCCAATTCTGTGGAGTAATTATTCTCGTGCTGTTGAGTACATCCCTTTCTGGACATATCTGAAAAACACGGCGATTATAACAATCGTTAGTACGCTTGGTGTAATCATATCCTGTCCCTTGGTTGCATATAGTTTTGCCAAGTTAGAGTACCGTGGGAGAGGTTTACTTTTCTTTGTTACCCTTGCTGTTATGATGATCCCCGGACAGGTGACCATGATTCCTCTATTCCTGTTGTTTACTAAATTAGGTTGGGTAGGAACACCTCTTCCACTGATTGTACCCCAATTTTTTGGAGTGCCCATTTACATTTTTCTGTTGCGGCAGTTTTTCATGGGACTGCCTGATGCCCTGCGCGAAGCGGCCCGCTTGGACGGCGCTAGTGAGTTCCGCATATATTTACAGATCATGTTTCCACTAGCCAAATCCGCCGTTTTAGCCGTGGCATTGTTTCAATTTATGGGGAGCTGGACTGATTTCATGGGCCCCTTGCTTTATTTAACCAATGAACCATCTTACACGGTTTCGCTCGGATTGCAGCAATTTCAGAGTCAAAAGGGATCCGAATGGGGCCTTTTAATGGCGGTATCCACCTTGATGACATTACCTATTATTGTTTTGTTCTTTTTTCTTCAAAAGACGTTTATTAGCGGCATTACATTTAGCGGTATAAAAGGTTGAACAATCATTTGTATCAGCTCCAGCGATACTGAATTTGATTAAACGCAAGGGTGGAAAAAAGTTAATATGCAAATAGGCAGAGATGTGTAAAACAGAAGCTGCCTTTTTGCGTATCAATGCATTTTGCATAATAATGAGGCTCGCGGGCAGATGGAACGATAGTTTGTGGATTTGATACAAATGTAAACTTAATTACGAAAAATAGGATTTTAATAATGTGACTCCAACTCAAGGAAAATTCCAATCTGACACTTGTGCATTACTAAGTATTATTTAATGAAGCCTGTGATTCCGTTGTATAACATAATATTCAATCAGCGACCTTGGGGGATGCACCTATGGGACGCAGTAGCGTAACACAAGCTGCATGACCGATTGGCTTATGCAGCAGGAGGAAGCGCCACGACGATGAAGTCGCGGCGCTTTTTTGCGGGCATCACGGCGTAGCTATCGTGATGCACCAAGTGTTGCCATCATGCAAGTGTGCTCGTGATGGCAGCATGAGCACACTTGCATGATGGCAACCCCATGAAGTACTGCCCCATTGGGAGCAGCACCTCATCCTGACGCGGCTTGCCATTGCATAAGCCGCGCTCCGTTTCACCTTTTACAACACTAAAAGCATCATTTAAATCGGAGAAAACAACATGATATAATCAAAGCAAAACGGATCAAGGCAGGAGAGTTAGAGAGCATGGATGATTTTACGAAGAAAGGCATTCAAAAGATTATGGACCATTACACCGAGAAGGCTGTACCCGAGCATGTGTAAAGTCAGATAAAGATTAGTTATAAAATCAGAGGACAACATGTGACGTTGATTGAAGAAAGACAAACCTTTCAAAGTGATCAATGGGTATAGATGCCGGTAGCACAGTTCAGATTGGATGAGAAGGCATGGAAAGTGTATTGGCAAGACAGTAAAGGCAAATGGCATTTCATCGATGATATCGAACCGAACGGAGATTTTGAAACACAACTCAGGATCGTTGACGAAGGTCATAACGGAAAGTTATGGGGTTAATTTTTCATATGTCAAATCGGCAACTATTGAAGAGACGGAGGCCACAGAATGGATCTGAAGACGTACCTGGCAGAGCATTTTCCAAACCTGACCTTAGAACCGCCTCATTTTTATAATTGGGATGTTGCAATACGATTCGAGCTTGGCAATCCTCTGATGTTTGGAATGGATACAGAGCATTACATGGAACAAGTTTATCATCGATCAATTGAATTATTTAAGGCTCTTCATGATCAAGAAGATGAAGTCCTATTAATAACTCAAGCTTATTTTGCAGATAAGCCTAAACACAAAGTGAAGAAATTGAACCTGTACAGGAAATATATCAAGAAGAAAGGGCCGATTAGAGCCTTGAGCCTTGAGATAATTCCAGGTTTGGATTGTGAATCGGATGACATCCTAGACCCAAGGAACAACATGTATAGGTACTGGACTAAATGTAGAGTTGAGGACTTGAAATATAATCAGTTAATCAAAGCTATATGTAATCATGATGTTGGAATTAAGCCAAAGATTTATCATAGGGTGTATTTCATTAATATAAGTAAGAAAACGATATTTCATATCTATGATGATAGAGGTTGCGATGTTATTTCAGCATCAAGGGAAGCGCTAGTGGATATCTATTCAGAATATAACGATTGGATTCTAGATTATGATCGAGACAGAATTAACAATGTATTTCTAGGATAATGCGGGAAAACCTGAAATTCAATCGATCATAATCCCGAATGGAATGGATGATTGATGATCCCAGACAATTTTCTGATGTTGATCGAGCAGGGGGGAATGTAGCTATATGGTACCTAAAAGTAGGCTATTTATTAAAGAAACCGGAGATGCCCGAAGCAAATATTGCAATTCAGACCCAAATGGTCAATGGTGGTGCGATCAGTTTACGAAATGCTGATTACACGGAAAATCAAATCAAGATTGGATATGAAGTGAAAGGATTCAGTTTGGAGGAATATAATATTGTTTATGAGCTTTATCATGACGGACATTTGATTTCAACTTCTGGCTCAACAGGTGGAGGTTTAATAGAACTGAATGAAAAGCATCATTACTTCATTGGTCATGAGAATATAACTGAAATGAATCTTCCTGAATCTATACATCTAAATGTGGAGATTAAAGTGATACCCAATGATTTTAGACAAAAATCGATAACTTCATCATTTGCCGTAAGTCTTGATAAAGAAGTGCAATAGATTGAAGGGAGCAGCTATGTCCGCAAAGGGATGATCGTTGCATCATGAAAACCTTAATCCGGATTATACTTCTCCATGACAGAGTTACGAAATGTTTCGTATTCTGATAACGCTTGTGCAGTGGAGGATTGAGGTACACTATATTGAGTTATCCCTTCAAGGCTGAATTTGCCCAAGTTATCATTGATTAATCCATAATCACCAAAGGTGTTTTTCATCAAGAAAAGCACACTTTTATCACCCTTCTGTAGTTCTACATAGTCATTAACTGTATATTTGACGTCTCCTTCGAGGCTAACGGGTTCAATGATTGTCAATTCGTTCTGATCCGAAGGGAAATCGTCGGGTTTCTTTAATATCTTTTCAATCTTGATGTTTGTATTGGTGTGAAAGGACTGCATGGTTCCATCATCAAATGCAGTAATAACATGCTCTCGATCTCTGAAATCTTCTGTTGCATAACCAATAACGATCAGTTCAACGAACGCATCCAGCTTATCTATTTCATGGAATGTTAGGGAGTTAGCTGAAAGGTTAACGACATTATGAATGGGGACATCCGGTTTCGATTGACCATTTACGTAAGCGATTGCACTAGCAGAGATAGCCAATATGAATAATATAGAGACTAGTACAACCTTCCTTTTGAAAAAAGACATGACCTCATCCTCTCTGTTAGATTTAGTATATTGAAAGTATTTTGCTTCATTTCTACTATACACATATTTGAAAATTATTGTGAATTGGTTGTACCAAACTAAAAGTGGTAAAGCGGTGGAACAAACGAGGAGATGGTACGAATGGATCAACAAGAATATGGCCGCTATTTATTATCGATGGGCGGAGAAGATATTGAGCGAGAAGATGATGAACAGGTTGAGGCAGACCATCTCTACGGATTTTTTCAATGGTTTATGCCATCGGGAGCAGGGATTGAACGTGTGTTTGAGCCGATTCCAGAGGGCCAGTGTTTTCTGGACAGAATACGTCTGATCTATGAGATGTTGAATCCAGAGGAATTCGCTGGCGAATATGTGCCGGGTTATTTCAATGGTGGAAATGAGGATGCTTCCGAGGAAACGCTCCGTGGTCTAGGGGAAGAACTAATTCAAAGATTGAAGAGTCTGTTCTCCATGGTGCCGGAGGATGATGAACTAGCAGACGTAGCTAAGAAAGCATACGGGGCTTTGGCGTGTGTAAAGGAAGTGGTTGCACTACCACCAGGGGAAATTAGCAAGTTAGAACAAGGACTGATTCAAGGCACGGATGAAGAGGATAGCGAGGTCGTTTACGAAGCACTTGGTGACCTACTTCGCTCACGCAAAGATTACAATGAAGCTATCGAAATATTGAGCGAAGCCTACTATTCCATCGCTTGCGATTATTGGGTAGCCTATTACTTGCAATGGCCCCGTTATCAAGGTTTGCAAGAGGCGGAAAACTGCTTATATCCATACTTTGAGCTATACTGCTATGGCTATAATCTTCATTGGACACAAACGAAGCTATACATTGGTAAACGTTAAAACGTTACGATTGTTTGTATGATTGATATGGTATGAATTGTGGAGGGGACAAAATATGTTTGCTGATCTATTTAACAGACGCGGTATTACTTTACCTGCTACAATCGTTGAGGAGTTAGAAGTTCATCTTCAGAAACAGAAGGATTACAAGTTTTTTCTCCGATTAATGCAGCGCGACGAGATCGTTGAATCATTGGATGATATGGCTGGAATAGAGGTGTACCACAATATGATTCCTTTATGGACAGATGATCATTCGAACTACATAGGCTTACATGTGGAAGGTGCATGCCAGTACAGGATAAGTTATATCAGCCATGAGGAGACGGATATAGCTCCAGCTTATAGAGTGCAGGCTCATTCATACGTGAATTGGAACGAAATCCTCATCAGGATTGGGATGAATTGAAGAAAGACTATCCCAGCGATATTGAACTTAGTAGAGATCAAATGAATGAAGACTTAAGTTGTATTCATGAATTGAACGATGTAATTGAGTCTGATCCACGATTAAATGAGGATGTTCGTTGTCAGTACATTTATTGCATTATGGCATTAACCCCGCAAAGCCATCTGGATTCTCTGATGAAATATATAGATGATGAAGATATGTATGTTCAAGAGAGAGCATGCCAGATTATGGGGTTCCATCGTTACACGCCGGCTAGAGAAAAATTAGTAGAGTCTCCAAAAAAGGAATGCATAATGGGAAACTAGCGGCCAAACGAGCATTAGCCAAAATGAGAGAACAACGAAAAGAAAATAAGATAAAATAAATCTAATGATAAGGGTGATCAATATGGAACGAGGACTCATTATATTTTTGAACGGTACGTCAAGTTCGGGGAAGACAAGCATTGCGATGGAAATGAAAAATCAGGGAGACATTCCGTTTCATCATCTATCTGTAGATCAATTTTTGCATAATTATGATCAATTTATCGACAATACATACCCAGATATGAATCCAACAAGAGAAGTGGAACACCATGTGATGACCGATATCCTGTTCGACCCCATCAATTCGTTGTACTGTGCAACCATTAAACTGTTTTCGGAGATGGGTCTGAATGTCATCGTGGATACGGTCATAAGCAATGACAAGTGGTTTAATGATTTTTATGAGTTACTATCGGATTATCCGATATTGTTTGTAGGCGTGCAGTGCTCAAAAGAAGAACTCACCAGAAGAGAGCAGAGCAGGGGAGATCGCGAGATTGGACTTGCCCATTCCCAGTTTGACTACATCTACTCCTATGATGAATATGATCTGGAAGTGAATACGGAAGAGCTTAGCTCAGCTGCATGTGCGGAAAAGATATTAAGCTATATGAAATCCGATCAGGAATACTCCGCATTTAAGAAATTAAGCAGAAGAGACTGAAGCTGATTGTGTCAGATCATATGATATCCATTCCAATGAAAGTTAGGGGTCCGGCCAAATCTTTTTCTTAGAGTTGCCAGGACCTAATAAGTAGATTTCATCAACATTCCCATAAGTATTAGAAAATGAAATTGTGAAGTCTTTACTACCACCGATAGGAAGTTTACTGCCTTTAATCTGAATGTAAAGTGAATTGTTATGATGTGAAAGGTAGTAGCCATGATATCTGCTAATACTGTCTGCAAATCCACCTTGTATAGTAATAAGCTCAGGAGAAACTTCAGTTCTCGTAACCATTGTCTCGTCAGGATCGATAACCTTGTTCAACATATAAAATCCAATGATAATAGGAACAACGACAATAATAACTGCGCTAACAATAATGCCATACTTCATGCTTGGTCGCATACTCGTTATTCACCTCCATAATTAGAGGATAGGAATCGATGTCTCAATACTCAATGGGCATCGATTCCTTGTGTTCGATAAGAACAGAATTCTACGTTTAGCAATAGGAGGCTCATTTGAATAATATACTAATTCATTTTTTTGTATAGAGATAGGGGGAGGTTACGGATGGAAACTAAAGCTATGAATCCAGAAGACCATATCCAACATATGTTGCAGGTGATCATCGGAAAAACACAATCCATCATTAAGGATAGCAATAAACAATCCTTCGGCTCACTGGAATATTTCCTGGGACATATTGTAGAGTATCGCGATGTAAAGCAATACCTGACAGATGAGTGGCATATCCGTACACCGCGTTGGTTAGGGGAGTATGGAAATACGCCGGAAGAAGAAGATCTTCTTTCAGACATTTACCGACTGCAAGCATACATCACCGAAACATTAAAGGGTGGATAAGCGCTCATGATGTCGCTTTAGTCCGGTTCAAATGTCGCAAAAGTACATGGTAACCCGATGCGGAGATCGTATATACTCTCTTTATGTTTCGATAATGAAAATCATTATCAGTATTATACATAAGGGGGATTCATCATGAATCAAGGAACAAAGGAGCAAGCGGCTGGTAATAAAGCCTATACTGCTCACAAATCACGATTACTTATGGGCTTGATGCTGGCCCTTATTCTTGTATTGACGGCTTGCGGTGCTGCAACAGGTACAGATAGCGGTAAGCAATCTGCAACAACACCAGGGAAGACACCTGCGAATGCGGAAACGCATACGGACGGAGCTTTTCCCGTAACGATCAAGGGCATGAAGGGTGACATCACTCTAAACGAAAAACCGAAGAGAATTGCAATTCTCGATGTTAAGTTTTTGGATCAGATGTTAGCGATTGGCGAGAAACCGGCAGGAAGTGTTATAGCAGGAGGGAATACCGATTTTCCAGAATATTTAGGAGACCAACCGAATGGCGTAGAAGTTCTGGGTACACGGGACGAGCCTAACCTGGAAGCCATTGTTGCACTCGACCCGGATCTGATCATCATGACCGACTTCCAGGAGAAACAGTATGAAAGTGTAAGCAAAATTGCACCTACCCTCGTACTCGATTTCTACGAAGATTGGCGGGAGACGTTAGCTACAGTAGCTCAGATTACAGACAAGCAGGACGAGGCAGAGAAAGTGCGTACAGCGTATGAAGACAAAATTGCCGGGCTGAAGACACAATTGTCAGAGAAGCTGGGTGATGAAACGGTGGCGATCATTCGTCCACGAAAAGAAGGAATTCGTGTTCACGGTATTGAGCACCGCATTGGCGGTATTATGTACAATGACTTGGGGCTGAAGATGCCTGCTTTGGTACAGGAGATTAATGAAGATGGTTCCGTAGAAATCTCGATGGAAAAAGTGCCTGAGATCGGGGCAGATCGTTATTTTGTGCTGTCGGATGAACTGTTTGCGGCAGAAGCTGAGGCGATGGTGAACAATCCGGTATGGCAGTCTCTTGATGCTGTGAAAAATAACCGCACGTATGACGTAAACTCCACACTGTGGATTGCATACTACGGACCGCTTGCGATTAATCTGATTGTAGATCAGGCAGCGGAAGCCCTGCTCGGATCGAACTAATATGAACCCATATCTCTCGACAGAGTTATGGAAAGAGACGGTAGAGGATTATTCGATTTTGCTCGGTGAACCGCCTGAACATAGTGTCCGTACCATTGCTTTGAGTGAGTTGCATGACGAAGAGGCGTGTCGAGAGTATATCCGCTGGTTTCAGAACTATATCGATGCGCCTGACATGAAAGTTGCAGCCTCCATGTTAGCCAAGAGGCTTGGCTTTCTATGGACGACTCCGCTCGTGACTGCGATGACTTTTCATCATCAGCATGTAACGTTTCAGCTGGAAAACAGTTATCTCTATCATCCGGTGCTCTCAGATCAGGAGGGCGGTACACGGTTTCCTTTTCTAGCGGTGAATGGAATTCAGGCTGAAGAACTGACTGGAGACAGGAGCGTATGGCGGGAAAAGGCAGTCCAGGAGATGTTTGCGGTACAGCTGACACCTCTGTTAAAGACACTTGCTGCGATTGCACCTCTTTCGATGAGTATTCTCTGGGAGAATATTATGGTACGGATAGGCCGACTATTCGCTCCTGATGAAGCCGAGACAGAGCAGGAAAGTAAGATCATTCAAGAGGACTTTTCATATCTGACGCAGGTTGCATCCGGGGAGGTGTTTGGTGAGAGGAAGAATCCGTTAACACGCTTCACCGATTGTGAGGACAATGTGCATGTTGCCAAAAGTGAGCGGATCACCTGCTGTTTCTATTACCAGATGTCAGGGGAATATTGTCTCAAATGTCCGAAAATTGACAATGAGAAAGAATCTCAATTAAAATGACAACAGCAACAATTTACCTATGCGATTGTCAGGAGATGAGAGAAATGCCGCTGCAAGAACAGACAAGTCTATGGAGTGATACGACGATCAAGATGATCGACGGGTATAGCGGTACTTTGCAGACTGGCAGTGTTCTTCACGAAACCGAATTAACTTCAAATGTGTTGCTGCTGGCGGTAGGCGGGGAAGGGGAGCTTGCAATGAATGGTGAAGTTTGCCACATTGGAGCTTCTTTTGCTTGTCATGTGGCGAGGGGAACATCCTTTACACTGATGGCCAGATCAGACGAACTTTATTATATCGTGATTATGTATAAGGCTTCTTCCCTGGGAGGAGCCTCCCATGCGTTACCCTCGTATCGCAAACACCCGCTGCAAACGTCGTTTATTCAGAACCCTGTGACGCAAGCAGAATGGATTCAGAATGCGGAAAAAATCGTTGCCAAATGGCGTCGCGGCGAAGGGTTGGAACGTTTTCATGCCAATGCATTGCTCCAGGGGATGATCTACGATCTGATCATGGAGTATGAACGTGGTCAAGGTGGAGCAGAGTCCGACATGGTGGATGTGGTCGTGTCCTATATATCATCGCATTATCGCCAGAATCTGGAGCTAAAAGAGTTGGCAGCCCTCGTTGGATGCAGCGTAAGGCAGTTGCAGCGACGATTCAAACAAGAGAAGCAGCTCGGGCCGATGGAATACGTCATCCAGTTGCGGATGGAGAATGCCTCGCGGATGTTACTTCATACGGATGCTTCCATTGGGGAAATTGCTGACAAAATGGGCTACCGCGACATGTATTATTTCAGCAGGGCGTTTAAGAAATATTATGGCGTTCCTCCGCTGCGTTATCGACTTGCTGCCGCTTCAGAATTAGATGAAAAGTATGCTCAAGCCTTACTGCGGAATCGCACAGCTTCTTCGTACGAGTCGGCCCAAGGTCCGGTGATCTGCCATATGCGAGGTGAATATCAAGTTACTGAATCACCACAGCGGATCGCCGTATTGGATGTTCAATATGCCGATCATTTGCTGGCGCTTGGGTTGTCTCCAGCAGGAAGTGTAGGATCTGGTAGTGCGGTGGTCAATTTCCCTCAATATATCCGAGCAGGACTTCAGGGTACCGAATTACTCGGAACGTATGAGTACCCTGATCTGCTTGCGGTAGAACGATTGTCGCCGGATCTGATTATCTGCACCGAGGTGCATGATCAGCATTATGAACGGTTAAGCCAGATCGCTCCAGTGATTATGTTCAAGCGTAATGAGAGCTGGCAGACCATCCTGAGTCTGTTCGGTGAACTGACAGGCAAGCGAGCAGAGGCTAAACGAATACTTGCCGATTATCATCGACGTACTGCTTTGCTGTCCGAAGAACTGGCTGCAGTACTGGCAGGTAAAAGTGTAGCATTGATTCGTCCGCTGGACTCTCTCGTTCGTGTACATTCTGCCGCTCATCGTACAGGCGCTGTGCTGTACCGTGATCTGGGTCTGCCTGTTCCACTATTTGTATCCGATACCGCTGACACAGCCTATCATATCTCTGTTGATAGATTACCAGCTGTCCAAGCCAGCCACTACTTTCTGCTTAGCAATGAACTCATGCAGGAGGGAATATCCACGACAGAGCAACGTATTCGGGGGATGCTTGATAAGGATGAGCGACAGCAAATACATTCGGTAGATGCCGCGACATGGATCGGCTGTTATGGGCCGACAGGTATTAATGGGATTGTGGATCAGATTGAACAGGCGTTGTTGGCTTGAGCAGGTAGCTTTTTCATGAGGAAAAACAAAAGAAACCGTTCCGTAGTAAATGGAAGTGAGAGCAACCATATACCAAAGGAGACGGTTTCTTTGTACATTTTACATACTAGAGTGAGGATTCATTGTCATTGGACTAGGTTGCCTGTTATGAATACAGGATGGAATGATATATGAAGTAAGGGTATATGTTAAAATGATAGAAAGTTGAACCATTACGAATAACAGGAGGTATAACACATGAAATGGCAAGAGGTTAGAGAACTGTTTCCTGACCAATTTGTTCTGGTTTCTATCATTCATTATCATGAGGAAGATAACAAAAAAATCGTAGATGAAGTTGCACCAATTCGCACCGTATCAGAACAAGATGCGAATAAAGAGTTTTTTCGAGTAGAGCCTGGTAACGTTGTATATCATACTTCGAATCAAGACTTTGTGATTCATCTCCGTAAAGATCCATTAATGAGAGTGAGACGTAATAATGAAAATTAACTATGATGGACAGCTAATTACAACGTCACTTACCGTTACATTTAGAGGAAAAACACTGGAAATAGACGATGTTATTATAGACACTGGATCTTCACATACGATCATTAGTCCTGATGTTTTAGAGGAAATTGGGGTGACTTACGAAACAGGGGATTCAATTTTTGAAGCATACGGGATTGGAGGGAGTATTCCTTTCTACACCAAAATCATGGATAGGATTTTAATAGGTGCAAACAGCATTGAGAATATAGAAATCGATGTAGGCATATTGCCTAAAGATCATAAAGGTCTTCTCGGCTTGGATATTCTGAAACAACAACAGTTTATTATTGACTTGAAGAGATTAGAATTACATAAGTGAAATTTGAAATAAGACTCTTTTGAACGGCTAAGGTGAAATTGACTTAGAAGGAGAGAATGTAAATGCACAACATAAACTCTCATAATTGCAATCTAAATATAAGATATGACCTGCCTGATGAGGTGTGGGATAAAGTTTCTAAAGTATATGAGTGTATGCCAGGGTGGATGGGTTATAAAAGTGGAATTCCATATTGGTTTGGAACTGAAGAGGATGATGTTTTCATTGAAGCATCCGTTGAGTCTAGTGGATTATCCTTTTATGCACAGATGAACAGCGAAGTATGGATGTCCTGGATAGAAACATTTAAGTTGGAAGCGTCAAAAGTGTTGGGTTTTGATGTTGGTGAACATGAAGATGGGTATATGTGATGTAAAAGGAGGAAGCAATGATGAATGAATATGGTACATTACAGGAGTCAAACGGTCGATATGCTTTGAGATTTGAACGATTTCTTCATCATAATACAGAAGATGTTTTCCATGTGATCACGGAGCCTAGTTCCTTCGCCCAATGGTATCCTTTCGCAACAGGAAAGATGGATCTCAGACTTGGTGGCAGGATTGCTTTCGATGATGGTGAAGGAACGACATATGAGGGGACCATTACAGAGTTAGAAAAGCCATATGTATTTGGTTTCCGTGAAGTTGATGATCTGATTAACATTTCATTGCAGGCAGAAGATAAAGGGTGTCGAATGATCTTTACCCATACGTTTAACGATGATTCATGGGCAGTGAATACCGCCGCTGGGTGGCATAGGTGTCTGGATGTCTTGTTTCAAATTATCAATGGTAAGCCCATTCAGTGGCATGATAACTCAACTGAGTTGCGTAAAATCTATAGTGAATTATTCAAGATAAAAGATTAACAGAATAAAAAAGTTATTTCAATATAACACGCTACCTCAACGTTGATCACCATAGTGGGGTGTTATCGTGACTAAGGATTCGTGTATACAGATTAGTTATCTGAAAACGACAAGATGGGGAGGAAATAAAGATGATACTAGGACTATACAGAATCAAGGGATTAATTACGCTATAGACCGTAATCAATTAGATGCGATAATATTTCCTGGTTATATTGGGGGATATATGCGCGATAGCAGGTTATCCATCTATTGCCATTCCAGTGTGGCATAGAGAAAACGGTGGACCATTTGGGATAACTTTTGCTGGGAAAGCATTCAGTAAACCAACTTTAATTCGTATAGCTTATTCTTTCGAACAACGAACGAAGCAGCGCAACAACCAGTATTCAGCTACCGTGATACGATAATTAATGATTACTATAGGTGAGGTATAACAAAGAAGACGATGACATCTGATAACACAGCATTCCTACTGTGGGCATACGCCCTTGATCGCTAAGAAGCATTTTCAAGCGGGTTATTCAGGCGATACATTCAACCAGCTAAGTCTAACGACCCGCTCCCTACGTTCACTTAAGCTGCTTGAGCGTCAGAAATGCCAAACATTATACGAATTTCCGAAAGGATTGATGGAAGTTGATTCAAGGAGAATTAATTTATAAAACAATAGAGTCTCTGAAGAAAAGATTAGAAAATAATAAATTACTAGAACTACAACTTCAAGAAGGTTATTTAACTCAAGCTACCTGTCAGTTTAATGAAGCAGCAGATGAAAGTGATTTATTGGAATTCCAAAGGAAGTTAGGATATAAACTTCCGAATGATTATATTAACTTTTTGAAAATAACCAATGGTTCATCATTATTTGACCATCCGCAATACGGTGGAGAAGCATATTTATATAAGTGGCAGGATATTGAAGAATCAACGTATGAGGAACCAAATGATGGGTACTTAAAGATAGCCTATATATACCAAGATAATATAATAATTGATCTGAAAGCATATAGCCAAGGCTCAAATAATTACTTAATGGTTAAGGGGCACATAGATCATTTTCATGAGTCGAGGCCCTTGAATATGAACTTCGAGTTGTGGTTCGAACGATTTATTATCAGTCAGGGAGATAAATTTTGGGAATGGTCAATATATACGGCAGAAAATTACTATAGATTAAGAGGGTAAAATATTGAAGGCGATTTCAGTGGTGGAGAGAAAATTCAAAAGTCATTTTTTTTATATTGTTCTACTGTCAGTTCCATTTGTAGTATTAGAGATTTTACTTTTATTAAAATATCCTAACACCGGATTAGGCAGGATTATAAGCTTGCCCATTACCTTTATGATGAATGGTGTGATTATTCTGATCTCATCCAGTTTAGTTTATTATTTGCTTAGATACACCAGATTTAGAGTTGTTGGACGAGTTATTCTAGGATTAATGATATGTTTAACTCTTATCGTAACAATATGGTTATACCCGCAGGATTCATCCATACATATTTCAAAAATTATAATAGAAGATATTAAAAATTTCTGGATTAAATGAGGATTTCACTCATCCTAAGATAAGAGCTATCTAAGGATGAAGCCAGTCGTGAATCTTTGATTGTTAGGTGAGATTCATACATCCATTCTTAAAGAGGTGAAACTACTGAAAGACAAAACTGAAGTAATGGCTTATTTTAGCTTGTTTGGAGATGAATTCAATCCGAATCATGTAACTTCAATACTTAGAATCGAACCTACCAATACGGCTTACAAAGGCGACATAATTAACAAAAAGCATCGAATAAAAGAAACATCATGGACATTAGGTACGGATTATGAAGAATCATTAGATGTAAATCACCAACTAACAAAAGTAGTCGATTTATTAAAAAATAAAGTGAAAGAAATCAATTCGATTCGGATTGAACATCGATTATTTACGAAATTTTTCATTGTAATAAGAATAGAAGAGGGCAAAAGCCCTGCTCTTTATTTCGATTCGGATTTTATTGAATTTGTTAATATGATTCATGCTGAAATTGATGTTGATTTGTATGCAAATCCATATAACGATGAATAAGAATAAGAAATAAAGTTTTTAAAACACGCTTCGAAGGAAGGGACATCAGATAACATTATGTAGGAATAGACGAATCTTAAGGCTCATCAATATCGGATAAAGTGTTTATGTTGTGGGACAGGCTTCCTTTTTGCTGTAAATAGTGGTGTTTCCCTTAAAGGAGGATCTTAAATAATTGAGAAAACGACATTCTATTGAAAAAGCGGAGTGGTCAGAAACTAGAGAGAACCACTATCACAAAGACTGCAAGGATATGGCATTTGCATTTGGCGATAGACTCATCGAAGTGGATGGCACGGTTTATTTGAAACGAAAAGAAGTCGAGATTAAGGTGATTAAACCTCTTAAACGAAAAACATTTTGGTATGAAACATGGCTGAAGATCAAAGAAATTTACAATGCATAGTCTAATATGAAATTTAACATGATCACTTAAGAGCCAGTGAAGGTTGATTAATCATTTTATGAGTCATATCAGGAGGTAATATATTTCAATGACGATAATTTGTCTCGAAGGTGCCAGTTCTGTAGGTAAAAGTACCACTTGTCAGCAGTTCGCTACACAATATGATGCATTTATAGTTCCAGAAACAGGGATTCTTTTTGAAACTCCTCATCTTGAAGGTAGGGAGCTTATGATGTGGTTACTGGAGAGACAAATCGATAGATGGCATATAGCATATGAGAAGAATCAACAACATGATTATGTGATTTTGGATGGCGATGTATTTAAGATTTGGTACAGCTGGATATATGGTTATGAGCACCTATCTTTAGATGAAACAGCGAACTTTTTTAGAGAGAAGTTATTGGAGAATGAAATATCATTACCGGATGCTTATGTACTATTCTGGGCAGAAGAAGATGAACTGCGCAAGCGAAAGGAGATGGATCAGACAAGATCCAGAAGAAATTTTGATAAACATCTGCGCATGATTGAACCTCAAATGAGATACTTCCATTACCTTAATGAACTGGTACCTGGATATGTGGGGATTCATAAAGCAGAGACTGTAGCAGATAATATACATCATATTGTAAAGCATTGCGAGACATTACCGGACATAAAAAAACGAGAGATCGAGATCTTTGATAGAGTAATTGATTTCTACAAGAGTACTACTCCTTAAACTCACTGTGGCTTTTGATATCAGTTTCCAAAACTACTGTAGCTGTGTCTTGGATAACTGACCAAATACTGCGATCAAAGGAAAAAGGAATATGTGAGGTAAGTTATGGGCGTAAGAAAAAAATATAAACGTAAAATCGTTCGCTCCAATCGACTATTCTATTGGTATGTTGAACCGGATATTGATGATGAAGGGATAATCAAATTACATATCGTTTCTGAAGATAAGAAGTTAAAAATCACTTATGAAGTGGGACAACACAGTATTAAGAACAAGCCCCCATATATAGTCATCATCGGAGAAGAATTCGAAGGCTGGACAACAGAATATATAGGATACAGAAGAGTACTAACACCGCAATGGAGCGATGAGATCATCACGCCAAAATTGATAGGTGAAATTATTGATTGGTGCCTCTTGATAGACAAAGAAATAAACATCGTTAATTGGAAAGGTGAAATTCTCCGACCTATCTCTTGAATGGAGTGTAATGTAATTGCATTTGAAAAAAATTTAGATTCGTGTGGACTCTTTTGATAACGTATACGGGAGAACAAGAGTATGTAACTAACATTGAAATAAAAGGAGAGAAGCTAATGCAGATGAATCGTGGATATCACACTGTAAAGAAAGTAATCGCTTGTGTTCTTTCATACATATTTATCATTATGGCAATAGCAGTACCTGCCCACGCTGATGAGAAACAGGTTGATACTACACCATCCCGGATTCCTTTATCCAATTTAGAGGAAACGATTGATGCTTATGTTGCCTCGTATGAGAAGTACACCGCTGCCGTTTCGGTTGTGGCTATTAAAGACGGTGAAACCATTGTGAATAAGGCATATGGTTACGCAGATATAGAGAATCAGCGAAAGGCGGATACCTCTACGGTTTTTGAATGGGCTTCCATCTCGAAACTGTTGGTCTATACGAGTGTGATGCAGCTTGTCGAACAAGGAAAGCTTGATTTGGAGACGGATATCCAGGAATATCTGCCAGAGGGATTTTTCAAAAAGCTGAAATATGATGATCCAATTACCCTTTTGAACCTGATGCATCACAATGCGGGTTGGGAAGATCAAACAGTGACTGAAGTGTATTATTACGCCGAGAATGAAAATGTTGATTTAGGAGATACGCTGCGTAAAAATGAGCCGAAACAAATCTATAAACCGAATAGCATCGTGGGTTATTCGAACTACGGCGTTGGTCTAGCTGGTTACATCGTGGAAGAGATAAGTGGACAACCTTTTTATGAATATGTTAATCAACATATCTTTGAACCTCTTCATATGAACGACACTACGGTTCATCCAACGGGGCGAGATCGTCCAGCCCTAGTACAGAGAAGGAATGAGATTGAAGGGTATACGAAAGATTTGAAACTGATACCTGAGAACAGAGTATACGTAACGTTTTATCCTACAGGGGCAGCCATAGGGACAGCAGAAGATTTAGGGAAATTCCTTGCTGCGTTGATGCCTGTGGGTGATAGCAATGTATTATTTAAGAATAGAGATACGTTAAACGAAATGTTATCAACAAGTCTCTATTATGACGGGACCTCTACTCCGCGATTTGCGCATGGGTTCGTTGAGATGGAATACTGGGTGCCTACACTGATGCATGAGGGGAATCTGAAAGGGTTTTCCAGCAAACTTGTCTTTGATCCCGCATCTAAATTCGGGATGGTCGTCATGACAAACCAGTCTTTTGAGGAAATTTATTATTATGGACTTATCAAAGAAATTTTTGGCGATAACGTAAATTCTAATATTATTACTTCAGAGGGGGGAGGATATTTTCAATCTGCACGACGGCCTGCCGCTAGATTTACCGATTTATTCAGGCAGCTTGATATAACCAAATTTTCAAAAGCTGAGTTAAGTAGTCTGTATAATGTGGTCGAGCATAATGGCGTGGTTGAAAAAATTTCCTTCACTCCTTACATGGATTACTTGCCTGTATCGAAATGGAAGGTGAACTTGATTGTAATATCTTTTATTCCTGTCATACTAGCCATCCTTTTCAGTGTGACTGCTTTGATCGTCTATGTAATCCGGATGCTACTTTACAAACGAAATAAACGAGGAAACCCTCGGATAGATTTTAATAAATATCATCTTGCAATTAATGTTGCAGGTGCGGTACTTCCTTTTAACCTGTTAATCATACACACGAGACTTCCAAATTATCCTGCTTATTCTTCGATACGGATCAATTTAATATTTAACCTACTTTATGTGGTTCTAGCAGTGGTGTATCTGGGCTTGCTTATTTACAAACTGTGGAAGAGCAGTTACAGCAAAAAGCAAAAGGTCATTTATATCATGTCTGGACTATCAGCTTTTATATTGGCTGCTTTTATTGTGGGTTGGCATTTGTATGTTTAGAGTGTTGTAGAAAATACAATGTCCTGTAGAATAGGAGTTCAATCTATATTGAATATCGGGTACATGGAAAGAATAATTCGCCTGAATGGATACTGGGATATTTCTGCAAATGACTGGGATGAGTGGTCTGGTTTTACTGAAGAACAAATCAAAAGCAAGACCGATAACTCGGAGAACGACAAATTATCTTAGTAAGCGCTACTTAACAAAGGAACGTTGTCTGAATTCTATAAAACTTATAGATTCATGAAATTAGTGATCTTATGAACATACATAATGAGATCGCAGTTATTTTTAATGTTAAAGGAGAGTAGCTAATGCAAATAGATCGAAGGTATCGTTATGTTAACAAAGTAGTCGCCTGTGTTCTGTCACTCGTGTTTTTCATTATGGCATGTGCGGTACCAGTATACGCTGAGATAGAGAATGTGGAGACTACGCCTTCCAGAATTCCGTTGTCTTCGCTAGAGGAGACGATCGATTCTTATGTGGCTACGCATGAGAAAAACACCGCTGCCGTTTCAATTGTGGCTATCAAGAACGGGGAAACGATTTTTAGTAAGGCCTATGGCTATGCAGATATTGAGCAACAGAGAAAGGCGGACAGCTCTACTGTTTTTGAATGGGGTTCCGTCACTAAGCTGTTGGTCTGGACGAGTGTAATGCAGCTTGTCGAGCAGGGAAAGCTTGATCTACATACTAATATTCAGGAATATCTACCGAAAGGGTTTCTAAAGAAGCTGGAGTATGATGCCCCCATTACGCTATTAGATCTTATGAATCATCAAGCGGGTTGGGAGGATAGGATGCTTGAGTTATGGTATCTATCCGAGAATCAAGTTATGGATCTGGGAGAAACATTGCAAAAATTTGAGCCAAGACAGATCTATGAACCGAGGAGTGTATTTGCTTATTCAAACTATGGTGTTGCTATGGCTGCCTACATCGTAGAAGTGCAGAGCGGACAACCTTTTTACGAATACGTGAATGAACATATATTTAAACCACTGGATATGAAAGAAACTACGATTCATCCGTCACATCAAGATCGTCCAGACCTCGTGCTGAGAAGGGATCAGATTCAAGGCTATACTGCTAATGCCGAACTCATCCCCAAAACCAAAGTATACATGAACATATATCCTGCAGGAGGTGCCATGGGCACCGCAGAAGATACAGCAAAATTTCTAGCAGCCCTGATGCCAATTAATAGTGGTAATTTATTATTCAAGAACAAAGAAACCTTAGACGAAATGCTGTCAACCAGTCTGTATTATGATGGAACTTCTATCCCTCGGATCGCACATGGATTCATTGAGGTAGAGTACTGGACACCTGCACTGGAACACGGTGGAAATACATTGGGGTTTTCGAATAAATTGGTCTTTGATCCCAAATCTAATTTTGGGTTAGTGGTGATGACAAACCAGTTCGAAGAAGATATATATTGTTTTGGTCTTGTCCAGAAATTGTTTGGGGATAATTACAGCACTAGCTCTGTAACCTCTGGAAATGGTGGATATTATCTCACTACACGACGTTCCGGTTCTGGATTTACTAAGCTCTATTCGATTCTTTTGCTGAAAAAGTATTCCACATTTGATCTTAGTAACTTCACCAATGTTGTTGAGAAAGATGGTGTCGTTGAGAAGGTATCCTTTACTTACAATGATTATGTACGTGTATCAAGCTCAAAGATGATCTTGATCATTGCCTCTTTAATAGCTCTTGCAATAGCCATCGTATTCAATTTGAGAGCTGTGATTGGCTATTTTATCCGATTATTTTTTTACAGATTGAAAAAATGGGAAAGACCCGGGACAGGGTTTGATAAATATCATGTTGCCATTAATATTGCAGGTCTGGCATTCCTACTGAATACTACAGTACTAGCCATGCGAGCATTGAGTTTAAACGCCTCCTATTCTTCATTACGAATTCATCTCATCTTTAACCTGATTTATGTGATTCTAGCTTCAGCATATCTTGTCTTGCTGATCTACAAACTGTGGAAGATAAATTACAGCAAAAAGCGAAAGGCCATATATATCATGACCGGAGTGTCGGCTTTCCTATTTGCTACTTTTATTGTGGGATGGGATTTGTACTTTTAGAAAGGCGCTTATGGAGATGCATTGGAGTTAAAGACAGCAGTTCCTCATCGGGGACTGCTGTCTTTGTGTTTATATGCTCTTTGGCTTTTGAAGAAACTGTAAATGACCATTAGAATATTCAATAATAATAGACCTATATATCCATCCGTTAACTTTGTTCGTTCAATCCACTTATTGACTAACTCTCCGGTGAGAGCTTGTTTTTCTAAATACTTATTTATATCACTCTGATGGATTTCATCCATATATATAAGTGGAAACTCCATGCTGTTGGAAGAAGCAGCTAGCGGCGGATAGAACTCTACCCATTTTTGACCTGCCCATCGATCATACTTATAGCGAAGATCTACGCTGGACTCAAGATTGTCCCACCTGAGAAAACCTAATATGATTAGAATACAAAGTGTGATGACGCAAATTATTAGTTTCTTGATAATCAAATAGACCCCATCCTATTTTGTACTACTAACAATACCGTTGCATGAAAACACTTCATCATCCGTATATTCTATCAGCATTTTCCGTTATCTGTAAGTAGATTGTTTCATTTCGAATGAAATGCTAGTAAGTAAACAACTAGTGAAGCAAATAAGCGTTGCAGAAGGAGCTAAAGTTACGAAGATTACACCGTAAAACGATCAAAACCTATTGTAATCAGGTCGATTGTCTCTGACCTATTCTTCCGGGCTTCGTGTAGGTGAAGTTGGTCGTCTGCGTTGCAGCGATCTGGATATTGAAAGGCAGACACTCATCGTGAAATAGGGGCAAAAGGATCGGAGGACGCATCTTTCAAATCTCCCTTGGGATATCGTACAGAAATACATAGCTGAATGTAAATCGATAGCTACTTCCTGTGCAATCTTCTGATCGACAGGAGCATGCAGAAGGTGTTTGAAGGAGAAAGACGACGTGCAGGAATTGTGAAAAAGGTAAGTATACATGCGCTGAGACACTCCTTCGCCACTCATTTACTGAAAAACGGTAAAGATCAACGATACATACAGGAGCTATTCGGTCATACGAGTGCACGAACAACTCAGCGATATACGCATGTTAGTACGAAAAATATTCAACATATTCAGAGTACATTGGATCGTATGGACAAGGGAGATTGTGTCTCCCAATATATTTCCCTTTTTCACCAAATTTTTCTTCGCAAATATCACCGCATAGGTTATCATATACGTAGTTCATATCTCAGGCAAGACGTGTGATGTTCACGAAGTACATAGATTAGATGTTAAACGAAATCAATCTGAAACATATAATGTTGGAGGCTCAGAATATGACAAGGAAAAATCCAGAAGAAATGACGGTACAAATAAAACAATTTACAATAAAAGAGATAGATCGTGCAATTACTAAAATAGAACGTAGAGTTCAAGATGTAGAAGAATTAAGAGAAATAACCCTTTATTCAGACCCAAAAGTTGAGAATGTTGAAGTAAGTATCAAAGAAACAATAAGAGAGGTTTACGGTCAGTTTTCGCCTGAATTTATTAAATATCAACACTATGCTATTTGGGAAGGAGCATACGTGATTGGTGATTCATTTTTAGGAAAACAAACAAAATTTCAATCAGGAATTGAACATGCAATTAGTATGTTAAACGGTTTGATAGAAAGATTGGCAGAGAAAAAATTTGATTTGGAACAAGATCCTGATACTGTCAAAATTCAAACATTCAATGGATTAAATTTGCATCCACGTATTTCTAATGTTTGTTTGAATTTATATAAAGATGGTCATTTTTCAAGTGCTGTATTTGAAGCATCTAAATCATTGATTAACTATGTTAAAGAAAAATCAAAAAGACATGACTTAGATGGAACAAACTTAGTTAGAACAGTTTTTTCGAGAAATAAACCCATTTTAAGCTTTAATAACTTGATAGATCAGACTGATTTAGATGAACAAGAAGGAATTATGCACTTATTTGAGGGAGTTGTAATGGGGATTCGAAATCCAAGGGGACATGGGAATATTACCGATGATCCTGATAGAGCTATGGACTATATCATTTTAATTAGCCTATTAGCTTATAGAGTAGACAATTCAAGTAGCATTTTGAGAGAAGACTAACTTCGTTTAACAATATATTCACGCTGCGAGCATTCGCTCTGGGTCCGGCATTCGCCGGACACCCAGCATAGGCTGGGTCGTGAATACAGGAACTTATAGGAAATAGATAAGACAGTAGAAAATGTATCAAGATTTAAAGCTTTTCATTTTCGAAGGGGTAAATGATGCGTGTAAATACACCTAGATTGAATGATAGAATTCTTACATTGCGGACTTTCGTCCTTGGTCCGGCAGGAGCCAGACACCTTAGCGTTCGCTAGGGGCGTGAATACAGGAACGTTATACGGAAGACTTTCAATAAAGGAGTAAATACTAAAATGAATCATAATTTAGAGCTATTTATTATTCTTGTGGCATCAGGGATTTTTGGGGGTATCGTAAGTTTTTTCTCTACCAAAGCTAAAGATGAACCAGTGAGTAAAAATATTGAGCTTATTAAGTCAATAATAATAGGAATTGCAGCATCGCTGCTTGTTCCCTTATTTCTAAATACAATTTCAAGTAATTTGATTATTGAAAGTGAAACAGATGATAATAAAATTTTTATAATAATTGGTTTTTGCTTAGTAGCTTCAATTTCTTCAAAAGCTTTTATACAAATAATGACTAGTAAAGTAATTAAAGAATTGAATGAAGTTAGGCAAAACTTAGAGCATGTGAAGAAAGATGTTAATGAAATTGTTTCAAACGAAACAGAGAGTGAGCATTCAGAGGGAGCTTCGGTGGAAATAGCATTTGATACAACAGATGATAGATATAAAATCCTTAAAGCTTTATCAGAAAGTAAGTATATATATAGATCTCTAGGAGGTTTGAATAAAGAAACAAAAATTAATAAAGATATCATTAATCAAAATATAAATAAATTAGTACAGCAAGGATTAGTGGAGCAAACAACAAAAGCCAATGGGGTTCGCTTTTTTATCACTACCATAGGCCGACAATTGCTAGCTAACAATGAATTGAATTAGACTGGGTTATTTCAATTGATGCAAATCCTTCGTATAACATAATATTCAAGCAGCGGCTCCTGTAGAGTCTTGGTCTGCGGGAAGGATTTCGAAGAGGGATTTCAGCAGATAACCCCTACGGGGGGCATGAATACAGTAACGTTATGAGAAAACAAATTAAAGGAGAAACAAAAGTGGGAAAGAAACTAACTATATTTCTTGTTGATGGCTCAGAAACAGGGCCCAGAACAATTGAGATTGGTAATTGGTCAGGAAAGGCTGTATATTCACAACGCTCTTCTCTGCCCCAAATTATAGAGCGCTCTGAGTTTAATAGACCTGGAGTGTATATTCTAAAATCCTTACCTAACAGTGACAACTATAATGAACGCATATACATAGGGGAATCGGAAAATCTTAAAAAGAGATTAAAGAAACATTTAGCTGATTCAGATAAGGACTTTATTGAAATTGTAGCTTTTATAAGCAAAGACGAAATGCTTACTAAGTCTCATATAAAGTATTTAGAATCTCGAATTATCTCTTTATCTAAAGATGCGAAAACAGCCGAAATTGATAATTCGAATCAGCCGGAACTAACGACTCTCCCTGAAGCTGATATTTCGGACATGGAGTACTTTTTAGAACAGATGAAGTTGATTTTTCCAGTAGTTAATTTTATGTTCTTGGTTCCCTCTATTCTCAAACAATCAAATGAGACTGTGGTTGCGCCGCTACCAGTTAATAGCGACATTGTATATACGCTGAAAAGCAAAAAAGCTTCTGCTAAATTAATTGAAACTGAAAAAGGATATGTAGTTCTGTCTGGATCTCAAAGCTGTAAACAAACATCAAGTTCAATCTCTGAAGGATGGATCAAGCAGCGAAATAAGTTGATAGAAACCGGAGTTCTAATAGATGGCGGAGAATTCTATATATTTAATGAGAATGCGATTTTTTCAAGTATTAGTGCAGCGACTGCTGTAGTACTGGGGCGTCAAGCAGCAGGGCCTGTGGAGTGGATAGATATTAATGGAAGGACATTTAAGCAGAATCAGGAAAAGAAATTCGAAAGTAATAGCAATGAAGATTAATTCGACATCTCTAACATTCAAGCAGAGGCTCCTTCTGAGCCTGGGTCTGCTAGGTGGATTTCGGAGAGGAATTTCAGCAGACGGCCCCGCCTGGAGTTCATAAATACAGGAGCGTTATCTGAAATAGCGATTGGAGAGAGAAATGGAAACTTTTAAATCAATACTATTGTTCTTATTTAGTATATTGAAGAGTTTTGTTGTAACAATTTACCTGTGGACGAAAGGAAAAATACTAAACAAAAACTATGAATCTGTCTACGCCTCTTACGGGATTGTACTAACCATACTCACTATTACTGCGTTTAGGTATACAAATGGATTAGTTAACTTTTTTTTATGGGCTTTTATAGTTGTTGTATTAACAATTAACATTATTGTTTTGTTTGAAATAAGAAAATTGGACAGAGGATCTAAGGAATACTTTAAACAAATTTCAAATTGGTCATTTTCAATGACATTTATATCTTTGTTTATTTCAATGGGATTAATTCATACTGTTCCGTTTCTACTTAATATAGTTATAGTATTCTTTTTTTCGTTCATTTACTTTAGCGCAAGATACTTATATTTGGATAAAGTAACAAACTGGTTTTATTTAATGTTACTTTTGCTTTTTACTCCGATAATTTCTGCTGTTTTATATAGTTTTATTGGGATGATGCTTTTTGAAATTTTTGACGAGAAACTTTTTATCGCGAATGGAACTTTAGGCTGGATGGTAATTATTCTAAGTATAGTACTTATAAATCTTGTGGTTTTTTGGACACCTGAAGAACGATTTAATGAAGCAAAGGTGGCTATTTATTTCCTTCTAGCCTTATTTTCTACAATATCATACTGTTTCTTCGTGTCCGATTTCTTGTCAGACTTGATAACGCCGAAGTTGAATTCAATGTCTAACACTAGGATAACTACAGAAGAAGTAAGGCAATTCATTGAAAATGCAGTTAGATGGTTTACACTTCCATATTTAATAGGATCAGTATTTTCGTGTTTCTCGTTAGAGTTAGTTTCTCGGAATAGAGAAATAGTTAGCAAATTGACGAAGTTCGATACCACAGATAACAACACATTCACGCATCGGGGCTAGTGCTGCTCGGTACCTGGAAATATTTTATATATGTTATTTCAGGTGACAACCCTGCACTGGCTAAGTCTGACGACCCGCGTTTCGCGCTTAAGCCAGTGAGGGTTCGTGAATGCAAAAGAAAGTTATCAGAAATCTACGAAATCATAGTAGGGCACCTTCATGAGGGAAGACATAATTTATATTACAGAAAGAATTACGTTTAAAGATCTAAAGAAAGAAAAGCTAAAAAAACAGAAATATAAATAAGAGAAAAGATGAAATGTCTGATGAACATTTTGATGAATCGAAACCTCACATTGTTTTTAGTAGCCATATGACTCAAACCACAAACTATGCTCTGTCAGCTATACTTTAATTAAGAAAGGTTTAGATATCCAAATCGAATGTTGATTGTAATCTGATTAGGAATTCTTTTTGTTAGATTGCTTTACTTTTGGATATTTACAACTCGTGAAAATATTATCATTTGACAACGTAGGGTTTATATCAGTGTTTTTTTTCTTTTAATCCGATTCCCGCATTAAAAGAATCATATTTCATCTTATAATTTCGAATAGACGAAACTATAAGTCTACAACACCTTGATTAATAATCGCATTAAAATGATTGCTCACATCTAGTCTTAACAAGACACGATGCAGTTTAGACCCATCAGAAAGGTGGATGTATGAGCCGGTTGCTTGACTTATTGGAAGAGGAACGGCGCAAGCTTAATCAGCTTGGTGAGGCATCCTTGAAGCAAGCGATTCCGTTGTGGGACAATCCCGAGGTACAGGAACAGAGCCGAAGGGTGGACGAGCTGGTGGCACGAGTGAGTGAAATGAAGGCGAGACATAACCGAGTTGTACGATGATGAGTGAGGTACATAATGCGTAGGGGAGGGGAAGCAATGGATTTTCCACGCTGGATGCAACGAGCGATTCAAGCAAGGCTGGAAGAGGTGTCTTCGCGGATCGAGCATGATCCTGAAATGAGTCGTGTACGTGGGGAAACCGACGATGCGTTCGAAGTTTTGTTTGCTGGCAAGGATATCGAACAAACACCTGAATATGCTGAGTGGGAGAATCGTTATATTGTCAGTAAAGGCATAGAGAATGAACGGTTGTACATGCAAGGACTGAGGGATGGGATTCAGCTGACAGTTTCCTTGCTGGATCAGTCGATGCCGGAGGAGAAGGATACGAAGGCTCAATCAAACAACGCGAACCCATAAGTCAGGGGAAGCGACCTTTATCTCTATCTAAATAAAACCAGCCGAAGCGTGGAACTTACCGCTTCGGCTGGTTTTTAATTCTCTACTTTTCCAAAACCCAAATCTTACTTCGCACTTACCGATTTAAACCAATCATTCACTTCTTGCGTGATCTGATCACCACCATTGGATTTCCAGTTGGCGACGAATTGGTCAAAGGCATCGATTGGCAGATTGCCGTAGATGATTTTGTTGAAGGTTTCCATCTCGGACTGACGGAGCAGGTTCCATTTGGATACCATGGTTGGTGTTGCTGCGCCAGTAAAGTAGTTTTGTTTACGGACGTCGATCTGGGACATAACGACTTTACCTGCGTACCAGTTTTCCGGTTTACGGAATTCAGCCATTTGTTTCTCGTAAGGTGTTTCAGGCTTCTCGCCGTTGGCCAGCTTCACGAGTGTTTTCATGTACAGATCCGGGATACGTGCTGGGCCGGTCAGGAACGGGAATTCGTTGGAGAAGTCTTTGATCTTCTCTTTGTCACTGGTCGGTTGTCCGTCAATGATATCCCAGTCGTAACCTTTGGCGAAGCCGTATTCATACTCACTGCCCGCTTTCGGGTTAGCAAGGTTATCTAACAGGTAGTTGTAATACAGGAAGATGGCTTCTGGATGCTTCGCATCCTTGTTGATCATGATACTTGCGTTGACACCAGAGTTCTGCCACTTCGTACCGATCTTGCCGTCTGGGCCAGCTGGAACAGGGTAAGCTTTATACTTTGAGCCAGGTACGTTCTTCAGCAGGTCAGGTGCAGGCCAGTCCGGTACCCAGTTTGCGCCAGGCAGAATGCCCGCTTTGCCAGCTGTCCAGCTTTCAGCGGATTTGCCTTCGTCCCACAGCGCGGAGTCAGCGTGGATATAACCTTTATCCATCCATTCAGCCAGCTTGGCAAGAGCTTGTTTGGCACCCGGGTTAACGGAGCCGTACTCGAGATTGCCGTTCGCGTCTTTGTTCCATTGCTCCTCGATTGTGCCGTATGCACCGAACAACCAGTCGAGCTGACCCATCCAGGTGTTGGTGTTATTTTTTAGCGAGATTGCCAGCGGGAATACTTTGTCTGGAGACAGACCGTCCGGGTTCTCGTTTTTGAATTTGTCCATGATGTTCTCAAGGTCTGCGATGGTTTTCGGCGCTTCCAGGTTCAGCTTCTCCATCCAGTCTTCGCGGAGCCAGAGCAGTGTATCGTCGTTATCGGTGTACTCCATGATCGGCATGTTGTATTTCTTGCCGTCCTTGGTGAACGGATACCACAGTTCAGGATGTGCTGCTGCGTGATCTTTCAGGGTCTGACTCGCGTACTTGTCGAACAACTCATCGATGGCGATGAATTGACCGGAGTCGATCAGTTGATTGGTCAATACCGCATTGGTCGGCACGGTGACAAAATCAGGCAGCTTCTCGCCAGAAGCGATAGCCAGTTGCAGCTTTTGTCTGTATTGATCGTCATTGGCCGGATACCAGGTATCTTTATGCTTCATACCCAGCGTTTCGAGCATCCAGCGATCGTGCACGTTATTTTCTTTGGTATCCCCTTGCACGTATTTCTTCGGCATTAATACCGAACTGAACTCGATGGGTGGGTCATATTTTCCTTTGGCAAAAGCAGCTTCTGCTTCCGCTGAGCCGACTGTTCCCGGCGTATTATCGCTACCATTGTCACTGGCTGTCTCGCCACTGCCGCACGCAGTGATCGTGATGAGCGCGATAACCATGAGCAGTGACCACCATGTTTTAAATTTGATCATTGTTCAGTCCCCCTACGGTGTATGATCTTTACAATATAACTGTACCAATTTGGGCGGGAGGGCATCTATATGAGTTTGTTAGTTTCCATAGGACTCTATTAGTGAATGTTCAAATGAAGTTCGAAAAATTCGGTTTTCAGTCATGTTATTTGTGCTGGTCTCTATATTCTTGCGGCGTAACGCCGAATTGACGCTTGAACACTTTGATAAAATAAGCCGGGTCCATATAGCCAATCTCCATACTGATTTCATATACTTTTTTGGTGGTTGTCACCAACTTGTGACAGGCCCGATCCATACGCAGGCGCGAGATGTAATCACTGATGCCTTCGCCCGTTTCGATCTTATAGATTTTGGAGAGATGGGTCGGGTGCAGATTGACATGGTCAGCCAATACACGCAAAGAGACATCCAGATGCAGGTTCTTATCTGTAAAATCCTGAATCTTCTTCACATAATCCGAACGAATATCCTTGATCTCATTGGATGTGCCTTCCTTGAGTTTACCGAGCACGCTGAGCGACCATTTCCGCAGTTTGCTGATGGTAGCGAAGACTTCGCCACTTTGTAAATCCTCGACATCATTTCCCATTAAAGTGGTCAGGGTCAGCTTGTTTCGGTGAGCAATATTAGTGAATGAAGCTGTAATAAGAAAACCTGCCTCCATGCAATGTTCCCAGGATTCCGACCATTTCTCATCCAACTCGGCGCAGACTGCGAGGATTTTCTCTTCGGCGGCATCCCACTGTCCACTTTCCAACAGGCTAATGAAGGTGGGCGGGGTGTACAACACGTCGAGTGGACCTTGCGCTGCAGGCGTCTCGACATCGCTCACACGCATGACAAATTCGCGTTCGTCGCCAACGATCTGCCGGAAATAGGCCGAAGCCTGACGGAAGCGATCGTAAATCTGTTCCGGGAAGGTGAACCACTCGGTGATGACGATGGAGAGGGAGCCTTTCAGAAACTGTTTTACTTTGGATTGAAGCTGAATCGATAGCTTCTCCAGCATGGTTTCTTTGCCAATATCGCCTTTCCGTTCTTTCAACTGAAGCAAAAACACCAGATATCCGTGTTCCTCCTTCACGCCCCACACTTCCATAAACTCACCCATAATCTCTTCCGCCATGTTGATGATCGCATATTCGATCAGGGTCTGATCATTGCTGTCATAGTGTCCGAATTCTTCTTCCAACCGAACCAGCATTAATGCGGCTTCCCCTGTGTGAAAAGGGAGATCGTAATTGGCGAGCTTCCGCTCCCATTCGGCAGCGGCGATTCGTTGTCCCTGTAAAGCCCCAAGGAGCAGTCTTCCTCGCAAATGGGGTAGATTCTCGCGCAATGTAAACTGCGTTCGTGTCAGTGAACTGACCAGTTCCCATTCATTGTTCAATTGATCGATGGCCTTCTGAACAGCACCCATTAGTTCATCGTCAGTGGGCGGCTTCAACAAGTAGTCTACAGCTTCGAACTGGATGGCTTTTTTGGCGTAATCAAATTCGGAATATCCGGATAACAGGATGCACTTTATCTTTTTGTCCCGGATGCGGATGCGTTCAATCAGTTCAATGCCTGTCATTTCGGGCATCTGAATGTCCGAGATCACGATATCGATGGGGTGGGTGTCGATCATTTGTAGTGCTTCGTGTGCCGAGTATGCTTTGTGCACATGTTCGATCCCGAGCGTATGCCAAGGCTTGGTCATTGACAGGTTATCGACCCAGTGTGCTTCATCGTCTACGATCATCATTTGCATTATAATGTCTCCCTTGGTGGTTGAACTAAGGCATATTTACACTTGCCACTTCGATGACAGAACAACCTTCCGATCGCTGTTCAAGCCCCATTTTCTGACTTAATTGATATAAGGTTAAAATGGTGCTTGAAAGGCGAACACTTTGCTTCTTCAGGTTTTTTCTGTCCTCTGCGTTCACGTGTAAATGGTTCGTTCAAAATCAAATAGTCAACGTATATTATCGGTATTACCTTTATCGGAATCTGTGTCCTCTTTTGATATCTCCCAGATAATTTCGGTTCGGAATCCGCCAAGTGGGGATGGGCCGAATAAGAGGTAGGAATGGCTTCCGAATGTGTGCATGATTCGTTGATTCGTATTCCAAAGGCCGCAGCCCATTTCTTCTTGTAAAGGTTCCTGCATCTTCAAGTTCAGTGCTTCGTACTGTTCCGGGCTTAGGCCGGGGCCATCGTCGTCGATGTATATTCTGCCAAAACCATTCTTGCGCTCCCCTGTAATTCGGATTTCCCCGGATGAATAGGACTTCGCTACACCGTGTATGACGGAATTCTCGACCATCGGTTGAAGCATTAATCGTGGCACCGATTGGGCAAGCATATCCTCAGGGATATCAATGTGATATTCAATTCGGCCATTGCGCAGCTTCTGAATGTCCAGATAGTTAATCAGCAGCTTGATCTCTTCCTGAAGCGAAGATGTCTCTTTTTCCATACGGGTGGTATAGCGGTAGTAGGCACTAAGGTTATGCGCCATGGAGACCACAGCTTGTTCGTCCTTCATCTGAGCCATGTTGATGATATAACCAAGACAATTATATAGGAAATGCGGATTGATCTGCGCCTGTAATTGCTTCAGCGTAGCTTCCCTGGCTCTAATCTTCTCATGGAACACATTCTCGATCAGATCCTGAATCTGATGGGACATATCGTTGAATCGGCGGAACAGGAATGAGAACTCATTCTGATTTTTGCTATGCAGTCGAACGGAATAATCGCCCTGCTCCACGCGGCGTAAGCCTTTGATCAGCTGTTTGATTGGATACTGCACATTCCGATACAGCAGGATTGAAGCCGAGATGCCCACAACGAGTAGCAAGATCATACAGGTGTAGAACAGATTCTGACTGAGCGAGATGGGTTTCAAAATCTGATACAGCGGGATGACGTCAACCAGATGCCAATCCAGATAGGTGGACTTCACGGAGCTAACCAGATATTTCTTTCCGTTCAGTTCGACCACGTCCTGTGTGGTATCCTCTGGCGAGTGCGTATCCAGATACTGAGTAAGTGCTGCGGATAACTGCTTGTCCGCGCTGCGATTCAGAATGGGTTCATTTCCTTTGTGATATAAGAAAGGATCACCTTGTCCGCCTGCTTTATACGTATCCAGCATATTCTGAATATTCTCATAGCTGAAGCTGGCTTCAATCACCAGATTGCTTCCCGTGAGCATTCCTGGTTGGGCAAGGGAGTCCGTATAGAACCAATAGAAGGATTTCATCTCATCCTGTGATTCTGCACTCTGGTCCCCATAGGTCCATTGTCCGCTCATATTTTTTTTCAAATACGCCTCATCATATCCTGTAGTTCGGTTGTAGTTGGCGATGACATCCTCATTCTGCTGTGAATACACCGCATATCGGGTAGGCCATATATCGGTAACGCTCGTCTGAAGCATCATCTTCTCCTGAATTACATAACGGGTCTGCATCCGGTCATATCGATCATCCCACATGTTCAGGCCGTTGAAGGCTCTGACATTCGGATCTCGGGAGAGAATCAGGCTGAAATCCATCATCTGATTGATACGGGAGTCGATCTGACTGGACAGAAACGTGAGCTGTTTTGTGTTGGAGATCTGCAGTTCTTTGCTGACGACATCATAGGTGACGTTATTCGAGTAGGTGTACATGATCAGAATGGGGATGAACAAGACCACAATTAACAGATTTATTTTGGCGAATAGACTGAATCGGGATCTGGTTTTATTTTGAAAAGGCATTAAGCGCTTCCATATATACATAAAAAGTCTCCTTCTAATTCGTGTGTAAACAACTTCTTCTAGGATGGCCCTAACAAAACACTATCAAGCCTAACAATGTTATATAGCAGACCTCAGTATGGCTTGATACTATTTATATCAGAGAACCCCATCACACACAAAAACTTTTTTTGGGAACAGGAGCAGTGCTATGGAGGCTAAATTGGAGGGTAAGCGGGTCCCGCAGGCAAACGTTGGGAACAAGCTGGAAAAAAAGAGAAAAAAACGCTACAAACAGCCATGGATTCTGCACTTCATGGTGTTGCCGGCGGCCATTATGGTCTTTATATTTTCATACATTCCGATGTCCGGGATTTTGATGGCATTTCAGGATTATAAACCTGCCTTGGGATTTTTCAATTCCGAATGGGTAGGACTCAAGCACTTCAGGTACATGTGGGAAAATGATTATTTCCTGCAAATTACGTGGAACACGCTATTTTTTGCCTGCACGAAGATTGTCATGAATCTGATCATTCCGTTTGTCTTCGCCTTATTGCTCAACGAGGTGCGGAAGATGGCGCTGAAAAGAACGATTCAAACACTCGTGTATCTACCACACTTTCTGTCATGGGTAACGTTATCCGGTATCCTGATCGACATTCTGGCCCAGACGGGTATTGTCAATCAGTTCCTGGTTTCGGTATTCGGCATCAAGCCGATCTTCTTCCTGGGGGATGGCAGCTGGTTCCGATTCACGATTATTGCGAGTGATGTCTGGAAAGAGTTTGGATTCAACACGATCATCTTCCTCGCGGCATTGTCCGGCATTAACCCGGCTCTGTATGAAGCGGCTGAAGTGGACGGCGCAGGACGCTGGAAGCAAACGATGTATATTACCATCCCGGCACTTATTCCGATTGGGATCGTCATTGCAACCTTGGCACTGGGGAATGTGCTTAACGCCAACTTTGACCAGATCTTTAACTTATATAGCCCGTTGATTTACCAACAAGGCGATATTATCGATACGTTTGTGTATAGAGAAGGTCTGCTTAGTGGGCAGTTCAGTTTCGCTACCGCTGTGAATCTGTTCAAATCGGTCATCAGCCTGATCCTGATTGTGATCTCGTACCGACTGGCTTACCGATTCGCCGGATACCGAATTTTCTAGAGAGGAGGACGAACGAATGTATCATAAAACGATGCCTTACCGCATATTCAGCATATTCAACAATGTGTTCCTGACCATTCTTTCACTGCTCTGCTTGCTGCCTTTGTATCACTTGCTCATGGTATCTCTTAGCGCATCTGCACCTGCGAATGCTGGTCTCGTCACGTTCTGGCCGATTGGATTTACACTGGAGGCATATGCCAAGACATTTGCCAATACCAACTTCCTCTCCTCCTTGTGGGTATCCGTGGAGCGGACCGTACTCGGTACAGGGCTTGCGTTAATCGTCAATACGATTGCAGCTTATGCGCTCTCCAAAGAGACACGGGTGTTCCGTGCACGTAACATCTATCTGTGGTATTTTGTCATCACGATGCTGTTCAGCGGTGGCCTCATTCCGGGGTATATCCTAATTCTGAAGCTGGGGCTGATGAACACATTGCTGGCCTTGATCCTGCCTGGATTGGTCGCGGTGTTCAACATCATTCTGTTGCTGAATTTCTTCCGTACCGTTCCGAAGGATCTGGAGGAAGCTGCATTTATCGATGGCGCAGGACATTTCCAGACGTTTATCAAAATCTATTTGCCGGTCTCCGTACCTGTTATTGCAACGGTTTCACTCTTCATGATGGTTGGGCATTGGAACGCATATTTCGACGGAATCATCTACATCCGTGATGCGGAAAAGCTGCCACTCGCGACATTCATGCAGACGATTATCGTACAGGCCGATATGTCGAAGCTTGATCCAGAAGCGGTTAAGAACCTGTCGCAACGGACCATTCGGGCTTCGCAGATCTTTATCAGCGCGCTGCCGATCCTGCTCGTGTACCCGTTCCTGCAACGTTACTTTGTTACTGGGATCGTGGTTGGTGCTGTTAAGGAGTAGTTAAATGTAAGGGTTAGAATAGGGCTGTGAAATAGGAGTCACTGAACTGGGGAAGGCCAGGGAGGTGGCTTCTTTTTTTGTTATGGAATAGAAGTATATTACCTTTAATTGAATAAAATGGTACTATGAGAGTTGATTAAGAGCATGAGTCATTTACCAATAGGAGGATGTGGACAAAGTGAAGAAGATTATGGTTGTTACCCTTGCTTTGACGTTATTGAGCGTATCCATGACTTTTACAGCCACAAGCGCACCGAAAAAGATCAATATATTACTTAATGAAAAAGAACTAAAGACTCAAGCAGGCGCTGAAGCTCCCAAGAAATCAATTGAAGTTATGGTTAACTTGGAAACATTTCAATTAGTAGAGGCTAATGATTATATCATCTCTGACGGCCACATACTCGTTTCGCCAGCCTATATTACGAAGGTACTAGATTTCGACGTACCTGGTAAAGGGATATGGTGGGATAACGAAGCCAAAAGTGTAATATTTGCATATGTCGACAAAGATGATTATCCAAAACCAAGGTTAACCTTTAAGGTGGGGGAAAGCTCTTTTACCGAGTTCGACAAGCAAATTGAACTAAAGAGTAAAGTATTAATGGTAGATGGAAGAGTTTATTTGCCGTTAAGAGCAATTAGTGAAGCATATGGTAAGGAGGTTCATTGGGAATCCAATAACAGCAAGAACATGGTTCGAATAACTGCGAAGATTAACTTGCCATGACTTTTATGCAGAACAACAGGTTTTGAAACGATTTCGTTAAACTGGAAACATCCAGGCTCGATCTCAAATATTCGTTGAAGGGTAGGAGGGTATATGGGTTCAAGAATAATGCATCTGATAATTGCAAATAGAATTGCTGATAGCCTATCAATCAAAGATAAGACGCCTTTTTTACTTGGAAGTATCGCTCCGGATGCTGTTTCATCAAAAGATTCGTCACATTTCTTTGCTGGTGAAGTACAAGACTTTTCAAGGAACGTTGACTACAAAGGCTTTATACATAAATATAGATCGCAAGCAGAAGACTTATATGTACTTGGTTATTTTACACATTTGATTGCTGATGATATTTGGTTGAAAGGTTTCAATCTGCCTTGGTTAAAAAACAGAATGGATGCAGACGCTGGATTATATAAACTGTATCATAATGATTTCAGAATATTGAATGTGAAGTTATTAAAGCATTATGGATACACAGATGAATTAAGAAGGTCGCTGAATTACATTTCTACATTGCCTGAATTAGATGAGGTTAAATCAAAAGATGTTGAAAAATTCGTTCCATATGTACTGGGTGATATGGAATATGATAACGCAATATTGGATGAAAATCTTAATGTTTTTACGTTTAACCAGATCGTTGGATACTTAGAGACATCAGTCGATATGGGATTATTGAATATGAGGTATGTAAAGACAAAGTATAATTTGTAGGCTATATTTCTGAAAAGAGAAAACTGGAACGAAGCCCGTTGCCTACGCTATGCTACCCTGTTATAATTCCGGTATATCTATCGTATTGGGGGTTATGACGTGGCAATATGGATGATGCCGGATTGCTCGTTCGCTAGAAAGCCTTACGCAAAGCCTGAATAGGGGCGGACTTTGTGTAGGGCGCGACAAAATGAGATCGTTTGCCCTGGAATCAACATCATGGTTCAACCCGCAGGCTTTGCACCTTACTTTATTTTCTAATAAAAATAAGGGGCTGAAAGCCATGCAAACACCATTTATTCATAATCATCAGTTCAATTATATTCAAAAACAAGCTGATTTCCTGCTCAAAACGCTGCGCTCAGTCGTGGACCCCAAAGTATTGGATACGGTCCGTTATACCGTCAGCACGAATGCCGTTGGCATCTTCAATGATCTGACGCCGGAACAAAAGCAACTGCTGGAGCAGTTATCCACGTATGAGAAGACACATGAGTTGCAGACCTATCTGAACCAGCTGGAAGCATATCTGATTCCATTTCCGCAAGTATCCGCGAAGCAGATTCAGAAGCTGTTTCCCAAGGTAAAGAAGCTCAAAGTGCCGGATCTGGAGTCCATCGATTACGCACGTACAACTTATCTGAGATGGACCGACATCGCTACCGATCGCTTGTTCATCGTGTACCCGTACGAAGGCAGATTCCTAGGTATTGAGGGACGGATTACACCCACGAACAAGAAAGGGTACTGCATGTTCTGTCATCGCCATCAGGAGCTCGGATTCTTCAACGTGAAAACCAAGAGTTATACGCCGGACAACATTTCTTCCGTGGCCCAGTACGTATGCATGGATAACACAGCTTGCAACCATAGCATCACTGATACTAGTATGTTGGAGAAGTTTCTTCTCTCGACCGTAAAATAATTACATTTAAACAAACAGGGTCGCTCTTTGGAGCGACCTTTTTGCTGTGTTCAAGCGGAATTGGTGCGTCATAACCATGCAGCGCTATTAATATCTTTATAGCGTCGAAGGGTCGTTGGCATAGTTCAGTCCCATGTGATGTGCATGGTTCAGCAGTGCCTTATAATGCTCAGGCTTGGATTCCAACGTTTCATATAAAAACTCAACCCTTGATTGGGACACGCCGCAATAATCGGCAATACCCACATTGAGCAGATTGGCGATCGATTGACCATAGTTGCGCTTCTGTACCTGTTCTTCCGTCACACCCGAAAGAGCGATCCACAATATCTGCTGATGAGGGAGCTTGTTCGCGCCGTAGGCAAATCCGTTGTTCATGACACGATCCACATAACCCTTCAACATGGCTGGCAGATGCCACCACCAGAGAGGAAACACAAAAGCTACAGCATCGTGTTTCTTCAATCGCTTCATCTCGGTTTCAACCTCAGGTGAGAACACTTGATTCTCTTGGGTATAGTCTGGTTCATCCATCTCTCGGAGAATTGGGTCAAATCCAATCCCATGCAAATCCAATACCTCATAACCGTGACCAGCCTCGGTAAGCCCTTCTGCAAAACGTTCAGC
Source organism: Paenibacillus sp. 2003 (assembly GCF_031455635.1). Lineage (NCBI taxonomy): Bacteria > Bacillati > Bacillota > Bacilli > Caryophanales > Paenibacillaceae > Paenibacillus > Paenibacillus sp. 2003. The sequence goes on from NZ_JAVDTB010000001.1 coordinate 63,141, forward strand.
TACCTGGAAGGTCAAGGAATCTTTACGCGGGTGGGATACTACAACGAGTACGTTCATATTAACTTTCACTACCTTTCTGGATTGCAGTCTTGTAGCCATAATTCAATGGCTGATGCTATTATAAACAGGTATGAGAACATCTGGAAGTACGCACTTTGTTGTTCTATAGGAAGAATGAAGTGCCATAGGAACATCAAAGTACCCTAAATGGATGCCTCGAATTGAGCTTAATAATAGAAATATGAACAGCAAAAAAATTATATTTTCATCTGGGATACAACCGGATATGGAGGGGTTCAAGAATGACAGAACATGGAGAAACGGGTGCTCCAAAGAAATATAAAGTTGGCGTGGAAGCGGCCTTGGAAGTGATGGGTGGGAAGTGGAAGCCTTTAATCATTTATCACTTGATGACCGGACGTAAACGCACGTCAGAGCTTCGACGATTAATACCGGACATTACGCAGAAGATGCTGACAACACAGCTCAGAGGATTGGAAAAGGATGAGATTGTACAGCGCAAGGTATATTCGGAGGTACCTCCCAAAGTGGAATATGAGTTAACGGACTACGGCTGGGGACTCAAGCCTGCGCTGGACCATCTGTGTTATTGGGGAGAAGAGCATCTGGACAAAATCCACGGGGATAAATTTAAGGTTCTGGAAGACTTCGATTCTGAAGAGAAGGGGGCAAGAAATTGAATGGTGCAGAGCACGTGAAACAGGCAGTCCCCATCCGTTGTGAAGGCGTGGCTGTAGTTCTGTTGAAGAAGAGCCTCGATCAATACCGTGTACTGATGCTAAAGCGGGCTGGTCGTATGTTGCACAATGAATGGTGTTATGTTGGCGGCGGTATAGAGCAGGGCGAGAAGGCATGGGAAGCTGCACTCAGAGAAGTTCATGAGGAAACAGGTATTACGGAAGTACGGTTGTATTCTGCCAATCAATTCGAACAGTATTATTCACCCATGGAGGAGCATGTCTATATTGCTCCCGTATTCGTAGGGTATGTGGATGAAAGCCAGCCTGTCCGGTTAAATCATGAACATACCGAGTACCAATGGATGACGTTTGACGAAGCCAAGGAAAATGCGGCATTGCCCGGCATTGATGACATTTTGGATTTTGTTGAAAAGCATTTTGCCAGAAAAGCCCCTTCCAAGTGGCTTCGGATTCATGGAGAGAATGATTAGGAGGTGGAACTCATCACATACAAGACGATTTATCCAAGAGCATGGTTGAGCCTATTATGTATGTTGGTCATTGAAGCAATACTTCTCAGGGATGGTATTTACGATAAAAATGGTACTCTGAAGTACCTCCTGATCGTTATATTGACCTTTATTCTCGGTTATATCGTTTTCCTGATCTGGCGTTTATTTTTCACTAAACCGAGTATTACGCTGGAAAGCGATCATGTGATTTCTATGAAACATCAGAGATATGATGCATCTCAGATTGAGTGTATTTATATGAATTACAGACGGATTGGCATCAAACTCTATGGTAAACGGTTAGTGCCGATGGATCTATGTTTTTATTTTCAACGAGGTCAGGAATCCTCAGGCGTAGAGGCTGTGCATGAATGGGCGGCGCGAAACGACAAAGAGATCAAACATAAATTGTTTCAAACCTTGGGGTAAACCAGTACGTCTGTTGAGTATAAGGAATCGTTGAGGCTGAAGATTTTGGAGGAGTAGCGATGCAAACAATAGAGAAGTTTCTAACGAGATCAGGTCTATGCTTCAATAGCAAAATAGATTCTAAAAATCAGCAGGAGAGATGCATATGAAATATCGAACGAAAGAATGGTATGAGCTGTGTCAGCGAACAGGGCTTCATTTTGGGATGAGGGTACATAGAGGAGCTTACGAATTGGACGAAGCACTTTTCCTGCGACGTTATAAAAGAAAAGAAAAAGAGTATATAGAGCTTCAGCGTGAGATGTACAATACAGATCCTCGTTTTTTGCTGGAGCAAAATGTCCATGTTCTAGTACCTGCCGAAAAGTTTTTTAGTGGGAATGAAATATTGGAAGATGATAAAAAAGTATATCAGATGCCTGCTGAAGAAAGAGAGCGGATCGAGAAATTAATCGCAGATTATGATGTACGGCCTCCTTTTGATGAATTAAGCTACAAGCTAGAGTTTAAAAGCAACCTAGAATGGGATTACAAACACCAGAAAGAACGATTACCAAAGGAAATATATGAGCAAATTGCGGATATCCGTGTGTTTACGTTGGGCTACTGTACGAGAGAAGTTATGCTACAGCTAAAGAAACTGAGTGCAGAAAATAGGAGAGAGATGGAGCGCGTATCGAATGAATACCGGGAAGTCATTATAGCGCAGGGTATTCCCGATGAAATTCGTAACCGGGTTCAATTTCATGATTGTACAGTGACGGAACTACTGACAGGGGATGAAGTGCTCATTCGTTTTGACACCCGCGGGGGCTTCACCAATATAAATAAACTTACACTGGTTGCACCCGAAATCATCAAGCAAGACGGTGGGATTATAGGCACTTACTGGCTGTATCAAGAGCTGTATCGGATCGATAACGGATATGAGCTTCATGTTCTTTTTGATGGAGAGAATATGCCTGAGCTAATTGTTCGCTGTACCGACATTCTCGCAGAGGAAGAATGAGAGAGCGCCCAAAAGGAGGATGGAGGGAATAGAGATGGAATGGACCACCAGCACCTTTGGTTATTTATCTACTCCCGTATTTATCGTGGGCGTTGCGTGTTACTTTTTTCCTGACCTTTTATACAAAGTATTTGTTCTGATGAGATATCGAAAAATTAAACCCGAATTACGAGTTTGAAGATAGCCCACCTAATAGTGATATCCCTAAACATATCGAAATTATATTAAAACTACTAGGCACCATCATGGTGATCATGGGGTTGATATGGTTTTGGTTTTCAGAAGAGTTTTACAATTTAGTTTTTTGACAGCAAGGAGTTGAGCAAAAATATGGAGTTTTTCTGGGCTTTAATCATCTCAATGATAAGTATTATTGTGGTTCTTATCTTTGTGGCAATCATACGTTATGCCGTAGATTCATCTAAAACATCCCAAAAGCTGGATCTACTCATCAAAGAAGTACACTATCTTAAAACTGAAATCAAAAAACAGCAACACCATAAGCAGCAAGATGATAGCAAGCATATTATCGATGAGAAAGTATAGGGAAATAATTTTAGATCAGAGGCGAGAGATCCAATTAATATGTTCTCGGTAAGGAAAGGAACAGACCATGATGAAGCCAAATGGGAATGTACAAGCTGTTTTTATAGACAGAGATGGAACCATCGGTGGTACAGGACATTTTATTCATCCGAGAGATTTCAGATTATACCCCAATGCTCAAGAAGCAATTACGCTTTTGAAACGAGAAGGAATTATGGTACTGGCTTTTACGAATCAATATCGAATTTCACGTGGGGAAGCAAGTGTTCAGGATTTTGAAGAGCAATTTCACGAGTATGGATTCGATCACTCCTATATATGTCCACATGAGAAAGAATGCAGTTGCCGAAAGCCGAAACCCGGAATGCTACTACAAGCTTCAGAGGAACACGGTCTGGATTTATCCAAATGCATAGTTATTGGTGATGTGGGAGATACAGACATGCTTGCTGCCCATGCCGTAGGAGCGACCAAGATTATGGTGAGAACAGGCTGGGGGGAGTCTTCACTAACTCAATATAGAGACAAATGGACGGAAACCAAACCTGATTATATCGCAGAAGATATTTGGGATGCCGTACAATGGATCATTCGTGGAAGAGAATTCAGTAATTAAAAGACAGGAGGTAACTGTGTATGGGCATGTCAGACTATTACAAAAACCTGAGGGACAAGATCGGCAACGAGCTTGTTTTTATGCCGGGTGTAGCTGGGATTATCCGAAATGAACAAGGGGAGATCCTGTTCGGTCGTAAACATAACGAATCAACCTGGGGGTTGATTGCTGGAGCAATTGAGCTTGGTGAGACACCGGCTCAAGCGATGGTGAGAGAGGCACTGGAAGAGACAGGTCTGGTCGTTGAACCCGAGAAGATTATCGGAGTATACGGTGGTGAAGCAAGACGGTTTACATACAGTAACGGTCATCAGGTCGAATATTTGACTATCGTATTTGATTGCAGGATCAAGTCGGATCAACTCACGCCCGATAATGAAGAGATGAAGGATCTGCAGTTTTTCCCCGAGGATCAGCTTCCACCCATGGCAAACCAGTATCCGGATTATATTTTTAGCTCCAAGCAAGAAGAACGAGCTCATTTTGAAAGATAACCCCCTGTGCAATTGGAATCTAACCTTACTTTATGTTTACCAAATGAATCAAGATCCTAGTTATATGAGGAGAACTATATGTTAATCAATCCAACGATAAATGAGATCAATAACTTATTCAAGATACATCATATCAATGAAGAAATATCTGAAATTCAACGTTTGTCAGGTACCACCGCTGGATGTGTTTATCGGTTGAGTACAAGTCTGAATAAGCATTATATTCTGAAATCAGATGAACCCAAACAGATTCTCATGACCAAGCAGTTTTTGGACACGTATAAGAATTCTTCGTTATTGCCTGAAGTTTTGTTGACTGATCGGGACAACACTTATCTAATTTACTCCTATATCGAAGGCACAACCCATTTCAACCGGGGACTGAAGAGAGACTGGTTAACACGTCTGGTGAAAGAGATGTTCAATACCTATGTGCGTTCTACAGATACGGAATCATGGGGCAGAATAGAGTTCCCGCAGAAGACATGGAAAGAATTCAATCAGATTAGTATTCATGAAGCCAAGATAAATATCGGAAATATTTTAACGACAGATGATTATCATCTGGTTCAATCCAAAGTGGATCGTCTCTTTCATGAGGCAGAGGAAAAGTTTCTTTTACATGGCGATACGGGGGTTCATAATTTTGTATACGATCAAAATGAACTCATCGGCGTTATTGACCCTTCTCCAATGGTTGGACCTATCCTCTATGATTTCTTATATGCTTTTAGCTCCTCGCCGGATGATATCAACACCGAAACCTTATTTACTATGTTCGAACTGTTAGAACATGTGGAAATGGATAAATCCAGATTGATTGAGGAAGCTCTGGTTCATCTGTATTGCCGAATTGGGCTGAGTAACAAACATCATCCGGATGATCTGCCTGAATACTTGAAGGCATGGCAGGAATGGAAGCAATTATGTCAGGAAATTTGAACTAGCAAAACGCAGCAATGGCAGCTGGAATACTTCATGGAAGTACCTTTTACCGAACCGTTGAACTGTGATCAAATCCGGGCACTTTATGGCAACCAACGATTGAAGTAAGCGAAACAGTAGCCAGCATCTCCAGGTTTTTTTCTCCGAATTGCAGCTTTTACCAATCTTTTCTACATATCTCCTCTAATCGTTACTTCCCAGTACTGAAGCGTGTGTTATGTCCTCCATTTGTTTAAAATAGTGATCAGCTAAATTATTTTTTTGAAATTTGTGCTTGCCTTAATGTGAACATTAAGCCTTAGGATGTAAAAGAACCGGCCAAATGCTTCCCAAAATGAATATAAAGGAGGAGTCAGCATTATGGCTTTTTCGATAAAAGAAGCTTCCGAGCGACTGGGTTGTCCTGCACATAAAATTCGTTATTACGAGAAGGAGGGACTGCTCCCTTACATTAGGCGGGATCAACATGGCAATCGGATGTTCGAGGAAGAACATTTGGATTGGATGAGATTGATGTCTTGTTTCCGGGCAACGGGTATGAAGGTATCTACACTGAAACATATGGTTAGTCTGGCGCTGGATGGTGATTCAACGATTCCACAACGGAAAGCGATACTTCACGAATATAAAGAGGAATTACATCGCCGCCAACTTGAAATTGCCGAAGCACTTGCAGCGGTGAATAACAAATTGACGATCTATGAAGACATAGAGACAGGAAAGCTTCCTTCAGAAAGCAAGCTGCTAGACCAGATGGAAAGCATCGCTAAAGACTAATATGAACGGATGGAGAGATGGAGAAATGAAACAAAGAGTGCTGGGAAATAGCGATATCGTCGTGTCTTCGATAGGATTGGGAATTATGGGCATGTCTCCGGGGATGTACGGGGAAACCAATGATGAGGAGTCAATGAAGACCATCCATCACGCGCTGGAGATTGGCGTTACACTGCTAGATACAGCAGATGTGTATGGGAATGGTCATAATGAAGAACTACTGGGGAAAGCGCTGAAAGGACGTCGGGATCGGGCCATTATTGCTACCAAATTCGCGTATACCCCAAACTATGAGACGTTGAATGGTCATCCGGATTACGTGAAAAAGGCTGTAGAAGCAAGTCTTCGCCGGCTGGACACCGACTATATTGATCTGTATTACCAACACAGGGTAGATCCTCAGATTCCGATTGAGGAAACTGTTGGCGCGATGGCTGACTTGGTTAAAGAGGGAAAAGTCCGCTGCCTTGGCTTGTCGGAAGCATCGGCTTCCACTTTACGCCGTGCACACGCCGTTCATCCAATCTCTGCGTTGCAGAGCGAATATTCCCTGTGGAGCCGGGATATTGAGGACGAGATTCTACCAACTGCGAGAGAACTGAATATTACCCATATTGCATACAGTCCATTAAGCAGAGGGTTTATCTCAGGTGAGATACGGAAATTCGAAGATTTGGATGATAATGATCTGCGCAGATATATGCCGAGGTTCCAAGGAGACAATTTCGCCAAAAATATAGAAGTTGTGGATAAAATCAAAGAGATCGCCATGGAGAAGAGTTGTACGCCTGCACAATTGGCTTTAGCTTGGACAATGGCTAATAACGCATTGCCGATTCCGGGAACGAAACGAATCAAATATTTGGAGGAAAACGCGGACGCTGCAACGATTGAATTGACACCTGATGACTTAGCTCGTATTGAAAATGTAAGTCCCCAAAATGAGGTCCATGGAACACGTTATATGAAAGAAATGATGACTCAGCTTAACGGGTAAAAATGTCCTTATAACTTATTATTTGTTGTGAAGTAGTTGCTCAGTAAAATACAATTATTGAATACAAAAGAGACTCTCCTTTAGTGAAAGTCTCTATTTGTATGTATTAATTCTCAATCGAGAGATGCGAATGTTGAAAGAACGAGTGGATTCCATAGATCATATGAAGATGCTACAATGTTTGCGAGATGGTTAAAGAGTGTAGGACCATACGGACTGTTGTATAGCGGACAGGCAGGGGAGTCGAAAAGGCAAAAAAGGAAGTATGATTTAGTGCCATATCCTGTATAATTTAGAGAACAATCAGATCTGCATTTCTGTAGAGAATGAAGGATCTACGATTGGAAAATAAGGTATCCCTACTATGGGAGTGATTCTACTGTCACTTTGAATACTGGAGTGTGGTCATGATCGTAATAACGTCAGCAATCGTATTCACCGTCTTGATTCTGATCGTGATTCTCTTTCAGGTTGCGTTGGCTGTAGGTGTGCCCTGGGGAGAGTACGCCATGGGTGGGAAGTTTCCCGGGAAATACCCCGTATCCATGCGTTATGCCTGCATAGTTCAGATCGCAATATTGGCATTCATGGGGATCGTTGTTCTGAGTAAAGCAGGATGGCTTTGGCCTCAGTGGTCTGTTTTTGCAGAGACAGCGATCTGGTTTATCGTTGGGTATTTGGTGTTGGGGACCATATTAAATCTGATCACGAGAAGTGTATGGGAACGAAGAATTTGGGCGCCCGTAACGTTGTTGATGCTGATAACGAGTGTAATCATTGCCATTACATAACAATGAGCAACAAAGAAATATACAAAACTAGAGCCCTGGCATGTATGGCCAAAGGGCTCTATTAATCACTGCCGTTCCTCATTTATACTAATGATAGTTTAACCCTACATAGAGAAGATCAACGGAGAGGAGCGGTTTTATTATGCCGATCTATTACTACCTTGCAGCAGTTATATTAGTTGTAACAGCCTATTTGGTTAGACGTAAGCTCAAGATTTTCCGTCCGGCAGCAGGAAGACGCAGAAAACAGATGAAAGTTACGTACAGACGAAAAAAAGCACCATTGAATCTTGGACTTCGAGAAGAAGTCTCCTATCAGCAAACCATTCTTCAATTGGAGAAGAGTTACAATAAACATTTTGCAAACAAACTCAAGATCCGAATTCAACAGGAATATCCTCACATGAAAACGCTGGAGTATCGGTGGAAATTGATAGAGCTTAAGCGATATTTCATTATGGCTTCATTACTTAAGCAGGTGCCCATGTTCAGTGATGAAGTTGATGATTTGTGGCATGAGATGCTGATGTTTACGAAATCTTACGCTGATTTTTGTGCAGAATTCATGGGTTCCACGGTACACCATGAGCCGGCAATCACCCGCCGCGAAACGCCAGGAATACGTGCATGGTTTGACTGGGTGTACTGTCAAATATTCGAATTCACCCCCTACAGTGCTGCAATCTGGGGTGATTTTTTCGCTTACCCATTATCCAGTGATGTACAGAAGCTGATCGCACAGGGAGATCAATCTGAACTGGTGAATGAACTGTTTCATGCAAGACGCATGCAGGAGGACCCTGAAGCTGCTCAGGTGATTACCTACCTGATTGATCAACTACGAAGATCCGCAACTCTAAGTGAAGAAGAGCTATCTCCAGCATCTTCCGGAAGTAGCGATGTAGCTCTCGTCATGGCAAGCGCCATGGTGTATTACTCCATGCATAATGAGGCGACATATGGACTACACATGGGCCGACTGGAGCAGGAAATTCTTCCACAAGAAAAGGCAGTCTCTGGTTCCTCGTCAAGCAGTGGTTGCACAAGCGGTTCCAGCTGTTATACGGATCAATGTACTGATAGTGGTAGTTCCTCTGGAGGATCCGGATCATCCTCGGGATCATCTTCTGACTCTTCTTGCAGCTCATCCAGCTGTTCATCTTGTGGTGGTGGCGGAGATTAATGAAGTTGAGTATGTAGGCTGCATTAGAATCTGCAATCTTGAATGAAACAGTCACTAGACAAATGGAAATTCCGGAAAGGAAGAGCACATGCGAAGCTCCAGATTTACACCGTATTTAAGTTTTATAGGTTTTGGATTAGTCATTCTCACCTTGAGTGTGAATGTAAGCTTCAAACTAGGAATGGAGAAAGGTTTGGATGAAGGTTCCCTTATGCTGTTGTCAGTTGCTAATGCAGTGTTACTGATATATACATTGGTCTGGGGTGTATTTGGTGTAATCGAGTTTATGCTGTTATGGAAAGAAAAACAAAAGATAAAGTCCAAGCTGGAACGCGGAAAAATGAACAAAGAGGAATTCTTAGATCAGACTAAGAGAGTGAAGACCAGTCTGGGAATCAACATCAGTTATATTGTCATCCTGTTGTTTCAGCTTGGATACGTCATAACAAACTGGGACGAGGTTAATGTTTAGTCTTCTGACCGACCTTTGCTGAGGTTTGAAACATACATAACATTTAGGAGGAACATTCATTGAAAGCATTATCGATCGTCAGTCTTATTGGGTTCGTACTCAATTTTTTGTTAATGGTCGTTTTTTTAGATGGTTCGCAAGATGGTGCGGAAGTAGCGGCAGGTTTGGGACTTCTCGGTGTCCTATATGGTCTGCTTTTCTCAATTCTAGCTCTAGTCATATCTAGCAAGAGAAAAAAGACCCCTGTGAATGTTCATGAACAACTGCTTCAGCTAGGTGAATTAAAAGAAAAAAATATCATCTCGGAATATGAATTCGATCAAAAGAAAGAAAAGCTACTCGCCAGATACAAGTAGCCCAGAGTCTGCTGCGATAAGGTAAAGGCTATTCCATTTTCTACTCATACCAAAAAGCTGAACTTAGGAAAGTAAAAACAGGGCGTTCCCATTCCGGGGAATCTGCCCTGTTTTTATTTAGAAGCAATTATATATTTTTACCCATCTCAATGGTGATGATGTGCGTGGGCATCTGGTGCGTCGCCTTTGACAGTGCATAATACCGAGGTGTCATGCAGATGTTTCTCGGACTCGACTTGGAGCGTTACATGTTTGATTTCTTTATGCTCCAGCATATGTTCAATCTTCTGAACCAGGATCTCGGATGCATAGACATCCATCGTTCCATCTACGACGATATGAGCAGTCAGTGCGTTCAGGTTACTGGTAATGGACCAGACATGCACATCGTGTACGCCTTTGACGCCATCCACTTGTTTGATGGTCTGCACCAGCTCATTCACATCCACATTGGCAGGAGTACCTTCCATCAAGATGTGCAGGGATGATTTGGTGACATAGAACCCACTACGCAATACCAGTACCGCGACAATTACACTCGCCAGTGGATCGGCCCAACCCCAGCCGAAGAACATCATGAGCAGTGCTGCAGCAATAGCCCCAATCGATCCTAGCATGTCGCTAATGACATGGAGATAAGCACCGCGCATATTCAGGTTGTTCTCCGTATCGCTACCTCGCATCATGATCCAGGCAACAAGAATGTTCACGAGCAGTCCAATGACGCTGATAATTAACATGCCTACCGTTGCAACTTCCGGCGGGTGGATAAAACGCCCAATCGCTTCGTAGAAAATGTAGAGTGCAATGGCGATTAACGTAATTCCGTTTAACGTAGCGGCTAAAATTTCAAATCTTCTATAGCCGTACGTTTTGCCGGTATTCACTGCTTTTTCACCAAAGGTGAACGCCAGTAAAGCGATCCCGAGCGCAATAGAATCGGACAACATATGACCTGCATCCGAGATGAGCGCTAGACTGTTGGTGATGAATCCACCAATGGCTTCAACGATCATATAGATGGTAATAATAATGAAGGAAAATAACAGCACTTTCTTATTATTTGTTGTGTGTGCGTGGTTGTGTCCATGATCGTGCCCATGGTTCTGATCGTGATGATGTCCGGACATATTAATCCTCTCCTCTGGAGCGAGGCTCCGTTATGTAATATGAATTCTAGTGTGACTATAAATGATCCTTAACAAGGATAACCACCTACAAATGAATGTATGAGCGATTGTTCATATGTTATGGTTTTATTATAGTTGCGCCTCATAGTAGTGTCAACCAGATTTAAGGAAATGTAAACATACCAAGGTATCTCCGTGCACGTGCTGGCGAATGAGATTGTTTTTGTGCTACCATCTGTGCAGGATCATAGTGAGATGTTCTCGCTACATAGAAGGGCGGACAACGATATGAAACATCTGCTGCTGGCAGACGATGATGCGAATATTAGAGCACTCTTGCGGCATGTCATGACCAAGGAAGGCTATAGGGTACATGAAGCGCAGGATGGTGTAGAAGCGGTGAAACTGATGCAAGAAACGCCAATCGATCTGGCGATCCTCGATGTCATGATGCCAGGCATGGACGGTCTGGAGTTATGTGATTTCATTCGGCAGCATTACGACATTCCGATTATGTTGCTGACGGCACGAGATCAGCTATCTGACAAGAAAGAAGGTTATTTGAAAGGAACGGATGAGTATGTGACCAAGCCGTTTGAACCGGAAGAATTAGTCTATCGGGTAAAGGCGTTATTTCGTCGGTACCATCGCACATCCAGCGATATCATCCGCATGAATCGAATCGTCATTGACCGTAACAATGTGGAGGTCACGGACGGGCAATCCATTCTCTTTTTACCAATGAAGGAATTTGAATTACTCTCACAGCTTGCGCAGTTTCCAGGGCGTTTGTTCTCGCGGGATGAACTCATTCGGCTCGTATGGGGAGCAGATTACGAAGGAGATGACCGTACCGTTGATGTGCACATCAAGCGGCTGCGTGATCGTTTTGCCGATTATACGGACGATTTTGTGATCCAAACGGTGCGGGGCATTGGTTACAAGATGGAGGTGAAAACATCTTGAGGACCTTGTACGTTCGGGTATTCCTCATTACGATTGCGGTGATTATGGTCAGCGGCATGCTCGGCTTTCTTTTGTCGAATATCTACTATCATACAAAGCTCAAGGATTTTAATGATGAGAAGCTGGTGGGCATCGCGACGCAAATGAAGCAATTTGTGGAACAGCAACCCGGCACGATGGAGCAGTATTTGAACAATGCCGCCGATCTTGGATACGAAATCTATGTGACGGATGGAGTAGGCAACGACCAATTCTACGGCCGCGAATTCCGTGAGAAAGATCTGGACAAGCAAGCTGTGGTACGGGTATTGAATGGTGAGGTGTATCATGGCGTTGCCCAGTTTCCAAGCAAACCGTTCATTACCGGTTTCTTCGATAATCAATTAAGCAATACCGTGGGTGTTCATCTACAGCTAGGCAATGCGAATTACGCTCTCTTTATGCGTCCGGATGTAATTCTGCAGTTCGGTGAGCTGCGAATCTTTTTTGCATTGATTGGCGCATTTACCATAGGCATTAGTATCTTGATCTTTCTGATCAGTACCCGTTATCTGGTCAATCCAATTGAACGTCTGTCCGAGGCGACCAAGCGGATTGCACAAGGAAAATATAATCTGAAATTGCCTACCGCAAGGCGTGATGAGATTGGTCAATTGGCTAAGCATTTCATGACCATGAGTCGTGAATTGGAGAGGGTAGATCAGGCGCGGCAGCAGTTTGTATCCAACGTATCCCATGAGATTCAATCGCCGCTGACCTCCATTCAGGGGTTTGCCCAATTAGTGGCAGACCGGGATCTGCCTGAACAGGAACGGGAGCACTATGCGTCGATCATTGAGGAGGAGAGCCGCCATCTCTCCTTGCTGAGCAAGCAGCTGCTTCTCCTGTCCTCTCTTGAACAAGGCAACGAAGATCTGACTAAAGTGAAGTTCTCTTTGCGGGATCAATTCCGGCAAGCGGTTCAGGTGCTGCAATGGCAACTGGAAGAAAAAGAACTGCTACTTCGGATTTCGGTGCCCGAATCCATCCAGCTGATTGGCAATGAAGTGCTGCTCATGCAAGTCTGGATGAATCTTCTCGGTAATGCGGTGAATCACCTTCCACAAGGAAGAAGCATCGAGATTCATGCCGAGCAGATGGATAACCAGTGTGTGATTCAGATTAAGGATACAGGGGACGGGATTGCTGCGGAGCATCTGCCTTTCCTGTTCGATCGATTTTACCGGGTGGACCGTGCGCGTGAACGTTCTTCCGGACGAACCGGGCTTGGACTTGCCATTGTGCAGAAAATTATCCGAATTCATGACGGTACAATCGAGGTTTCCAGTTCACCTGAGGGTACAGTCTTTACCGTGACCCTTCCGCAGATGTAATCTGTTATTCATTTGCCGTTCATTTTCGTCTCCTATACTTGGGTTATCAAGAGGGAGGTCACAGAACATGTACTTGGCTATTCGGGAAATGAGGTATGCCAAAGGGCGGTATGCCTTAATTGCTACAATCATGGTACTGGTTTCATTTCTGGTACTGTTTGTTACAGGTCTTGCACAGGGGCTGGCTTATGATAACGCAGCTTCGGTCAAAAATATGGCAGCAACCCACTTTGTGCTGGAACAGGATTCGAATCATCGGTTTACCCGGTCACAAGTGGATCAGGATCAGCTTAATCAAGCTCGCTCCGTAGTGGGGCAAGAGAACGCTGAGCCGCTCGGTGTGAAAATGACAACGGTCAGTCCAATGGGCGACACGAAAAAGATCGATGTCACGTTGTTCATGGTGAATCCGGAAGGCTGGCTTGCTCCAGCGGTTACCGAAGGAACTCCGATTACGGATCAGACCAACGGGCAGGTTGTGGTGGATCATAAGTTAGCTGAATCCGGTGTGACGATTGGCACCGTTCTGGTCGATCAAGCTTCGGAAATGGAGTGGACCGTTGGCGGATTTGTACAAAATGAGTCTTTCAGTCACTCGCCGGTCGTGTTCCTGAATGAACAGGAATGGCTTACGCTTCAAGGAGATTCACGAACTACACAAGGTTCGGCCGACACCAATGCCAATTCTCCGATATACAATGCCATTGCGGTAAAGGACGCGGGTGAGCAGGTAGACGGACTAAGTGCTGCAATGCCTGATACGGAAGTCATCACGAAGTCGGATGCCGTATCGGCTATTCCTGGATATAAGGAAGAGCAGGGATCGTTGCTTATGATGATCGCTTTTCTATATGTCATCTCGGCTTTTGTGCTTGCGGTATTTTTCTATGTCATCACGATTCAGAAAACGAGTCAGTTCGGCATATTGAAAGCGATCGGAACGCGGAATGGATATCTGGCAGGTAGTGTTTCTTTACAAGTATTCATTCTATCGGTTGGTAGTTTGGTCATTAGCGTACTGTTGGTTCGACTGTTCGAGTCCATCTTGCCAGCATCGATGCCGTTTCAATTAGGTTTATCCACCCTCGCACTGACCTGTGTATTATTCATACTCATGTCTATGGCGGGTTCATTATTTTCAGTGTGGAAGGTTACCAAAATTGATGCGCTTGATGCGATTGGGAGGACAGCAGCATGAGAAACCGATTGGTGTTACAGGGAATTACCCAGACCTTTGAAGATGGTGGCAGCAAACGCACGATTCTGGATAAGCTCGACCTTGAGGTGGCCGAAGGGGAACTAGTGGCTGTGATGGGGCCTTCCGGCTCGGGTAAAAGTACATTCTTGTCGATTGCTGGGGCACTTCTTGAACCAACGGAAGGACAGGTTCTACTGGATGGAGCCTCTATTATGGGCAAAAGCAAACAGGACATATCCGATATGCGACTACAGCAGCTTGGTTTTATATTTCAAAGTGCCAATCTCATTCCTTATCTGAAAGTAGAAGAACAACTCATGGTCGTTGCAAAGCTCGCCGGAACGGATAAAAGCAAAGCTGAGAAACGAGTGGATGCGCTGCTGGATACGGTAGGTTTGACTCATCGGCGGAAGGCGTATACAGAGAAGCTGTCTGGCGGGGAACGTCAGCGGGTCGCCATTGCACGGGCCTTGATGAACGATCCGGCTGTCCTGCTTGCAGATGAACCAACAGCTAGCCTGGATGCGGAGCGTGGGCTGGATATTGTCGGCATGATTGCACGGCTCGTAAAGGAGCAGGGCAAGAGTGCAGTGATGGTTACGCATGATGAGCGGATCTTGCCGCTCTGTAGCCGGGTTCTTTTTTTGGAAAAGGGAAAGCTGGTACAGCATTAGAATATTAGGTGAGTTTGTCAGGAACTGAACGATCTGATGTGGTTAAGGACGAGAAGGTCATGTATTCCCTCAAGGGGAAGGTGGCCTTCTTTCTTCATTTTCATCTATAATTGGAAGAGAAGATATAGGTGAGAGATTTTATTTTACATAGAGAGGAACGGATGCGGTTGAGCAACTTGGATTCAGAACAATTCCCGGCGCTGAGTACGTCGATTCATTGGGGGATTATTGAGGCAGAGTTCAGATTAAACGACATCGTGGATGAAAAGCTGGTGAGTAATATTAGCATCATTCCATTTGTCGGGGATCAATGTGTCGTCTTTCAACTGGATAATGGAGACTGGGAGCTGCCTGGGGGGACGCTTGAAGCAGGTGAGCCGTATATGGACGGACTGAAGCGCGAACTGATGGAGGAACTTGGGGCGGAAATGCGTTCCTATCAGATTTTTGGCCAATTCCACTGTACATCCAGTGTGTTGGAACCGTATCGACCGCATATCCCGCACCCCCATTTTGTAAGAATCATCGGTTATGGAGACGTTGAACTTGTAGCTGATCCGCTGAATCCAGAGGATGGCGAGCAGGTGGTTGCGGTGGAGGTTGTTGAGATCGACGAAGCGATTCGGAGGTTCCGGGCACAGAACAGATATGACATCGCCGAGATGTACCAACTGGCTCATATGCTGCGAGAAGAAGCTAAACAGGCAGGCGAGGGCCAGGTATTTTAATTTCGATATCCTACGGAGGTAATGATGATTCGAGATAAAATCAACGAGCTGCTGGATACTTTACCCGAATTGGAACTGAACCGCGCATATTGGGGGATTGAGCGTATTCATCAGGAATATAGGTTTAAGAAGAATTTGCAGGATAAAGGGGGTGTTGTCTCCGAACTGTACGAGGAATCCGAAAGGATTGTCCAGCAATGGGACAGCGTATTTGCCCATAATATCGATGATGTGGTCAAAGAGTCTATCCATTATAGCCAGTACAAGTGGCATTTGTTCAGTTATGAACAACAGAAATGTCTGACACATGATGAAGCACGAGATGCTTTCAATGCCGAGCCGAAAGATGAAGTATATGTGATGTATGAAAGTGGTGGTTGGGTGCTTTTATACGAAAATGCGAATCGGATTATTGCAGCGGATTTTGATTCGGAGCAGGATATCTATATCTTCGACCGAGCGTTTACATGGACGTATGTGCATACGCACGAATCCATGTGTGGCCCTTATTTTTATAAAATAGAACAAGCATGATTCTGAACAAATGGGGAGTGATATCTAATGCAGGAACTTTTTAAGAAGATCATCAATACTGAAGTCAAACCCGTATTTGCCAAACACGGCTATTCCAAGAAAAATCTGAATTTCTACAAAGCGGATGGAAATCTCGCATACAAGTTCAACATTCAAAGAGCGAAGTATAATACCAGTAGTCAAGTTCAGTTTTATGTTAATTGTGGTGTTCATTCCACTGAACTTGCGGAGTTGCATTCCGTTGGATTAAATGGAGACATATTGGAGTTCGTATCTCATTTCACCTGTCGAATCAGAGAAATAGCCCCTGCCGCTCCGGTCCACTATACCTTAACGCCTGATATCGATCCAGACGCTTTATCGAAAGAACTGGTGTCACATTTGGAAGAGGGCATTTCATTCCTGCACTCGCTAACAGGGGCCAGAGATATAGTCCATTATTATATGGACAAGACAGCGCTACATTTAAGCGAAGTAACCTTCCGCTTCCTGCTAAAAGCCGGCGATACGGAAGAAGCCAAGCATTATTTACAGCAACTGCATGCGAAATACGGAGCCGAAAAGCGCTGGACGATATTAGAAAAGAAATATGCAGCCGTTTTTGCTGAGTACGGATTGTGAGTTTATTTCAGACAAATAGCAAAAATGAAAGGGGATAACATATGAACGATACTCAATATACTTTAAATTTTGAGAAACTGTGTAATGAATTACAGCTTGGTGAATTGATCAGTTCGCCCAAACCTATTTCAGGTGGACTTCTTCATCGAATGTACGCCATTGAAACCACGAAAGCTAATTATGCAGTTAAGGCATTGAATCCCCAGATAATGATAAGACCTACTGCTGTGCAAAATTATATTGATTCAGAAAAAATAGCAAACGTGGCAGCTGAACATATCCATGCTCAACCTGCAAAAAGGTTAAAGGGTGCTTCTATGCATAACATTGATAATCAATTCTATCTAATATTTGATTGGATTGAGGGTCAACGTTTGGAACAAGATGAAGTTACGATCAATAACAGTTCTCTGATGGGAACGATCCTTGCAGATATCCATAAAACGGATTTTAGACAACTAGAATTGGATAGTTCACAGGCGACTAATTCTAAAAAAATAGATTGGATGTTTTATCTGAACAAAGGAAGAAATGAGAATTCGGAATGGATTAAAATTTTGGACGCCAATATGGATAAGCTGTATGAGTGGAGCATGAAAGCTAAGAATTCATCTTCAATGCTAGCATCCAATAATGTTATTAGTCACAGAGATCTGGAGCCTAAGAATGTGATGTGGAGACAAGACATACCTATTATTATAGATTGGGAATCGGCAGGTTATATTAATCCGATGCATGATCTGGTAGAAACAGCTGTGTATTGGTCAGTAGATAGCTCTGGAAGTATAAACGAGGAAAAGTTCTTGGCTTTTATAGGTGGATATAAGAAGCGAGTGGGCAGTCTAACAGCTAATTGGGAAGTAGTTCTGGATCATGGTTTTGCTGGAAAGTTGGACTGGCTCGAGTATAGTCTTAAACGGTCACTGTGGATCGAATGTACGGATATGGAGGAACAGTTAGTAGGAACATCCCAAGTCATCTGGACTTTAGAGGCGTTAAAACGATACGAAAATATGATTCAAGATATTAAGAATTGGTTGGAAAATTAATGAAGTAGGGAGGGTGCCCACATGGCAAACGATAAAGGAGAACTCAGGACATGCGAACAAGGACATTCATATTATAAAAAAAGCGACTGCCCAACCTGTCCAACGTGCGAAGCTGAACGTAAACCGACAGAGGGATTTCTAGCCTTGATGTCTGCTCCCGCCAGACGTGCCTTGGAGAATGAAGGGATTACAACACTACAGCAACTTGCGGAGTACACGGAGAAAGAAATCCTGAAGCTGCACGGAATCGGGCCATCTGCCATACCTAAACTGCGAAGCGCTTTGGAAGAAGAGGGAATGTCTTTTAAGAAATAACCCTCTTCACGCTGTTCCACTAATCCAAACCAGAATCGGAAGTAATCTCCTCCATCGTTACCCGATACAACAAGTTACCTTCACTGAGTAGCAGACGATGTTGGCGAAAATCCTGCCTTGCCTGCTTGAAGGGCTGACCATTTTCATTTAATAAATCAATCTTCTGACCCTTGCTCAATCTTCCGGGCTTCTCCATTTTTTTTAGCACAAACGTCCCATGTTTACCGTACCCGGCATCAAACAAGAAATGATAACCATCCGTGCTGAAGCCGGAGGAACCGGAGATGTTTGGATTCATCAGAGTTACATTAGGTTCACTAGTGCCCCCTGAGATACAACCGAGTTCAAAATCGGTATAGAAGTAGAACCAGACCTGCTTCTCATTCACCACATTAAGTGCGTAACAATCCGAAATGTCAGCTGCGTGGTTTTCGTACAGTTTATTGCCGTGCTCATCCCAGGCCAGCAGACCACATGATCCAATCGGATCGTTCCATCCGTAGTTACCAAATACCCCTTCATCGAAGTAACTGGTCCAGATCGTTCCCTTTTCTGTGACCTGTACACTCTGAATACCGTCTCCCAACAAAAACTCGCGAATTGTATTTCCGTCTAAATCACACACTTTGGCGTTCAGATCAACCTGTCCATTCCCATAATTCGTACAGCGTGCTCCGATGAGCAGTAGATGTTCATGTAATGGTTGTACGTAATGATAATTGAACGTCTGTCCCCAGATGACAACTTCCTCGATATTTTGATCTGTCACAATGAGAACTTTGTACGTATAACTTTGATTCAATTTACTTTGGACGAACATACCTTGTTTTCTTTCGGGGATCTGATTCATCAACAGCACATAGACTCGGCCATCCCCGCCCCACTGGGTGGAAACGATATCGAAGCCTTCGACATAATTTGAAATATCGGCAAAAGGCAAAAGGTTTACTTTGGGATTGGACATATCCATATCCTCCTTTGTAGTCAAATGCTGAGTCACCATCTGCATCTGTATAAGAGGATTATGACGTACACGTACTAAACTGAACATGGCGGAAGTATAGCGAAGGTCTTCTTTGGCTTTCTTGACACACGTAGTACAATAAGGAAGTTGTGTAAAATTCTATATAAGAGGAGGATGGAGAGGTAGCTATAAGAAGAGTGTGAGAATACATACAACGCACGTGTAGTAAGGGGAAAGAAGTACCCGTAGATTTGATTTGTATGAGTACGATTACGTGGAAGACTCATCTCTGAAAAACTAAAAAACTAAAAAACTAAAAAACTAAAATGTATAAGGAAGTGTTACGAGGTGGAACCACATATTCAAGAGCAAAAGACAGACTACCGTCCACTAGGCGTATCGGGCTTGGGTGGTTGGCTGATTCTCGTCCAGATCGGATTATTTCTTACGTTGATTTTCCTGGCGCTCCAATTGGTTCTGTATTGTTTGCCCATGCTTACAACAGAGACTTGGGAGTTGCTAACTTCGGAGCAATCTGAATATTATCACCCGCTATGGGGACCGGTCGTTATTTTTGAAACGGTATATAACGCACTGTTTTTAGTGTTTAGCATATATACCATCATTGCTTTGTATAGTAAAAAATCGATCTTTCCTCGTCTTATGATCATGTTTTATAGTGTTAGTCTAGCCGTTAGTGTCATTGATTATTTATTGTTGCTTCAGATTCCGATGGCGAGAGAACTTGAGGATGGAAACTCGTTAAGAGATATTGGCAAGTCGGTACTTACTTGTGCGATCTGGATTCCTTACTTTATCAAATCAGAGCGAGTTCATAACACATTTGTAAGATAAATGGGTTGCAGGAAATGCCCGATCTCGGATAGAAGCTATCAGAGGTCGGGTTTATTTGTTACAAACGAAACCAGTCACATATATAGTTAACCTGTTCAAAGTGAAAAGGAGAAGAGATCTTGAAAATTTATCTGGTAAGGCATGGAATGGACGAGGAAGGGTATCGAGGCGGATGGAGTGAGCGTGGACTTACGGAACAGGGGATCAATCAATCCAGGAAACTGGGAGAGCATTTGCATCATCATGCTGACGAGTACAACATACATACGATCATTAGCAGTGATCTTCCTCGTGCAGTACAGACTACATGGGAAATTGAGAAGAGATTAAACATGCAGGCTAGCTTAATGAAAGATTGGCGGGAGATGAATAACGGAGATTTGGCAGGCATGCTCCATAAGGATGCTGAAGAACATTACCCAGGGGTTTATTTCAACACCCTTGAGATGGATTCCCCTTTTCCGGGAGGAGAAAGTCCAAGGGATTTTTATAAACGGATAAGCACAGCTTTCCAGAATCTTTTCAAAGGTATGGAGGAGGAAACAGTCAAGTCCAATGTTCTGTTAATTACTCACGGCGGAGTGATTAATATTCTGTATTATCTGCTTGAGAAGAGGGAATGGAGCAATAAATCCAGCTTTTATCCCATGGACAACACCAGTGTACATATCGTTGAAAAGGGAAGGTATGGTTGGAAACTTAGCAGCGCAAATGTGTTAAGTCATCTTGATTAAAAAATTGAAGACGGAGGCGATGATATGAGTAATCAATCCATAGAACTGCTACAACGTTTGAAGTCTTTATCCGGACCATTTCCAATCTGGGATACGGGGCAGTTGCCGGAGCAACCCGGGAAGCTATTTTTGGAGTGGTTGAGATTGGCGGTTGAGAACGAAGTGAAAGAACCTCATGCCATGACGATCTCCACCGTGGATCACGACGGTTATCCTGATGCGCGGGTGTTGATTTTGAAAAACGTAATGGACGAAACGTTCTATTTTGCCTCCAGTTCGGAGAGCCGAAAAGGGCAGCAGTTGAAGGAGAACCCCCATGTGGCTCTCACCTTCTACTGGCCTTCCCTGGGAAGACAGATTCGGATAAGGGGAATTGCCGAAGATTGTGGAGATGAAGCGGGCGCTGATGATTTCCGCAAACGTTCAGCTGGAGCGCGAGCAGTTGCCATGACAGGGCATCAGAGTGAGGTTTTGGATAGTGAGGAAATGCTGGATAGTGCCATTGAAGCTCAGAAGGAAAAGATAAGTCGTGATCCCAGTGTCGTTACACCTCATTGGAGATTATATGCAGTGAATGCACAAGAGGTGGAGTTCTGGCAGGGAGATTCGGAGCGTAAGCATGTACGAGTCCAATATGTGATGCAAGATGGACAATGGAAGACACTCAGATTGTGGCCTTGATTTTAGAAAAGATGAGTTAGGCAATAGTGACCAAACTGCTGTGTGTTTCTTTTTCCTAACAATCTGAGGGAGGATAAATCTATGAAAACGATTGAGAGCTTCTTCGAACCATTTCCCGTGTTGGAAACCGAACGGACGTTACTCCGACCTCTTACCTATGATGATCTGGAGGATATGTACAGTTACTGCGTTGTACCTGCTGTATCGGAGTTCACCACCTGGGATGCGCATCGGAGCAAAGAAGACACCAAAGCTTTTTTAGATTTTGTCATGAGTCGCTATGAAACGGATCTAATTGGCCCATGGGGGATTGAAGATAAACACACTCAGAGGCTGATTGGTAGTTGTAACTATCTAGGGTGTGACGGCGATAACAGAAGAGTTGAACTGGGATATGTGTTATCTGATCAATTTTGGAATCAAGGCTACATGACCGAGGTAGTGAAACGAATCATCCAATTTGGATTTGACGAAGTGGGACTCGAACGAATTCAGGCCAGATGTTTGGTGAAAAACACAGGTTCCGCCAAGGTCATGGAGAAGGCAGGCATGCAATTCGAAGGTGTGCTGAGGAAATACATGAAGGTGAAAAATGAACTTCAGGATCTGAAGATGTATGCCATTGTAAAAGAAGACTTCTACTCCTGTTAAATAAAGAACGTGTTATTGAAAAGTCATGTGTCATTTATCATGCTGGCAAGCCATAGATTTTCCTATACTCCTGAATTTATCAGTGGTACACAATAAAAGCAGAAGTAAGAAAGAGCTTGAATTTGCTGCATCAAAAGGTCAAGGTATCGTATTTTATATTGTCTAATTCAATAATTATATGCCAAGCTTTGGCCCATTCCTGATCGCTGAGGAACTGGGTTTTATTTTTGTTTCAGCAACCAACGTACATAATGTCATATCGTCAACCGTGTGCCATCCGCTATACTCTTCAAGTTATCCAAACGTGGATTGAATGAAGGAGCCAGGAGGTACAACGAATTGATAGCCAAAAACAAATATAAATCACTCGAACTGGAAACCCCCGGCGTATATGAGCTAGAAGGGCTAGAAGTGGGAGTGACATCGAACTGCAATTATAAATGTGACTACTGCTGCGCCTACAATCGGGATGATGGAGCATGCATTAATAGTCAGGAAGTCATCCGTATTATTAGTGAGCTTCCTCGTCTCAAGAGAGTGCGATTGTCCGGGGGAGAAGTTACTCTGAAATATCAGGATTGCCTGGAGATTGTGACGTACTGTGCGGCACATGGCATCGATACACAATTGAACAGTAATGCCAGTCTGCTGACAGAAGAACGGATTCTCGCATTGCGTGATGCAGGCTTGTCCAACATTCATATCTCGTTCAATTATACGGATGCGGAGGCCTATGCTGCGTACTACCGTGTGCATCCTCGCATGTATGAGAGACTGGAGCAAAATATCCGTTTGTGTACGGAAGCGGGTTTGGAGACGGTACTGGAAACGTTACTGTTTGAAGGTAACCAAGCGAACATGCAGGCCATTAGCGATAAGGTGTATGATCTGGGGGTGCGCATCCATGAGATCCAGAACAGCATTAAGATGCCGCATACCGATTGGAGTCAGATTGTCTCGAGAGAGTCCCTTGTTCGATCTGTAACGGAGCTGATTGAACATAAAAAGCCGGATACAACGCTCTATTTTACCTGTATGGATCGGTTCGCTGAACAGTTGAATTTGCGTGAACAACCGGGTGTGTATTTCTCTAATTGCGTGGATGGCACGAAACAACTTCACTTGCACGGCAACGGAGACATTCTAATTTGTGAGTTATGCCATCCTGTCGTGATTGGCAACATCTATAATGGAACGTCGTTGAAGGATATTTATGCCCAGCAGCCGGCTGCATTAAAAGAATTCCTGGAGAAGCGGCCTTGTCCCGCTTACGATGCTCTTTTTGCAGACGCATAACAGGAAGCTCCGACGAAGAAATTTTGATATTTATGTTGAGCGAGATACGTACACGATATCAGTGACATTTAAGGTTATATAGCTTGAAAATCAAGGTGATCTGTTTTCCTCATTGAGAAAAAAGATCACCTTATTTTATTGAACTATTCATTCACACAATAACGGAGAGGACAGAAAAAACCTGAAAAAGCGAAGCGTTCGCCTTTATCCCCGGATTTTCCCCTTTAGAAAAGGGAATCAGAAAAATCTGGGGGTAACAGCGATTGGAAGGTTGTTCTGTCATCGTAGTGTCAGTGTAATAATCTTTAGTCCAATTGATGTGGTTTCAGATTCATTTAAGCTACTCGGCCTAATATGGCCTTAAGAACTTAGATGAAGAGGTGAGCTTCACATGATTAAGATCTATGAGAAACCAACCCGGAAAGAACCACATAAACGACCGATCTCCTCAAGAAAGCGCAGATGGCTCATCATCACACTTGTCATCGTGCTTGCGGTAGGTGGAATCCTGTACAGCCTGGCTGACCGTTACCTGATCCGGCATGTGCAGGTGGTTGTGGCAGATGAGAACACGGCAACAACGAACAACGCGAATGATTCCACCAACACTTCAACCACCGCAACTGAAATGAATGCAACGTCAGATGATTGGAATTATTCGAGTGATGATATGAAGGTCAGTATTGAAAAGGTACAGACGGGTTCTGGCTCGGATCAGATTACGTATTATGTCGCCGATGTTCAGCTAACAGATGCAAGCAGTCTGCGAACCGCGCTGGCGGATAACAGCTTTGGAACAAACATTACCGAAAATACATCAGAGATTGCCGCAGCCAACAATGCGATCTTTGCCATTAACGGTGATTATTATGGATTCCGTGATGATGGTGTCATTATCCGAAATGGAACATTGTACCGGGACAGCCCCAAGCGGGATGCACTTGCCCTGTTCAACGACGGAACGATGAAAACATATAACGAGAACGAGATTTCTTCCTCGGAATTACTGGCCGAAGGGGCAACCAATACGTTATCCTTTGGACCAATTCTGATTCAGGATGGCGAGATTGTTAGTGATTTTAGCAGTGTGAAAATCGATAACAACTTCGGTAATCGTTCCATTCAAGACGCAAATCCAAGAACTGCGATCGGCATAATTGCTCCGAATCATTACATGTTTGTGGTGGTGGACGGACGGCAGGACGACAGCCGTGGCATGACCTTGGCAGAACTGGCCGATGTCATGAAAGGTCTCGGAGCAACTGAAGCCTACAACTTGGACGGCGGCGGTTCATCCACGATGTATTTTATGGGCAGAGTTGTCAATAATCCGCTGGGGCGTAACCAGGAACGTGGCGTAAGTGACATTTTATATCTGACGGAGGGACAAGGATCATGACAATATTAATTCCATCATATGAACCCGATGTGCGTTTACTGAATCTCGTTCTGCGGTTACAGACATTTAAACTTGGACCCATTGTGATTGTGGATGATGGCAGTGGCCCAGGGTACCGTGGGATTTTTGAAACGGCAGAAGCCTATGGCTGTACGGTCCTGACACATCCCGTCAATCTGGGTAAGGGCAGGGCGTTGAAGACAGGCTTTCAGCATATTAAGGAGTACGGACCTCAGGGCGGTGTAGTGTGCGCAGATAGTGACGGACAGCATCTGCCACATGATATTAAGCGTATCTTCGAAGGGCTGCTCACACAAACGAGACCCGGAATTGTACTCGGCAGCCGTCGCTTCAGCGGGAAAATCCCAGCACGCAGCCGTTTTGGCAACACAGTCACCCGGGCAGTTTTTTCGCTCACGACAGGTACCAAAGTATATGACACACAGACAGGTCTACGCGGTTTTCCTTACTCGATGCTGGATTGGCTGAACCAGATTCCCGGTGATCGGTTTGAATACGAGATGAACATGTTGCTAACGGCACACAAGGAAGGGTATGAAATTACGGAGGAGTTTATCGATACGGTGTATCTGGATCACAATGAGTCCTCCCATTTCCGCCCGTTGGTTGATTCGTTCCGGATCTATATGCCAATCCTGATGTTCAGCACATCTTCGGTGCTATCCGCTCTGATTGATTTTGGACTATTATTCGTCATCCAGTATTTCACGCATAATCTGTTTCTGTCGGTTGTCGCAGCAAGACTGTGCAGCTCCATCTTCAACTACACGATGAATCGGAAGTACGTATTCTCCGCAGGACGAACCTCTAAGGTTCGGCAGTCTTTGCCCAAATACTTTTCACTTGTCCTACTGGTGCTACTATTAAACTATGGTTTATTGTATTTTTATAATGAAAAATTAATTATCCCGCTGCTCGCAGCCAAGCTGTTGACCGAGGTATCCATCTTCCTGTTCAGCTATTGGGCGCAGCGCAGATTTGTCTATTAACACAGAGAGAGTGGGCATACAGTTTGCTCTCTTTTTTTCAATCAAAACCGTTTCAAAAGAATATCCTGCGCTTCTTGGTTAACAAAAAAGGTCGAGAACAGGGGTAAGCATACCCTTGTTCTCGGCCTTTTAAACTCACAGGAGGACGAGTGTTACATCAACTTCTTAATCTCATCCTTCAGGATTTCGGACTGGGTGCCGAAGATGACCTGCACAGCTCCACCACCGAGCCTCATGACGCCGGAAGCGCCAAGCTGTTTGAGCGCCTGATCGTTGACGGCTTTGTCGTCCCTGACAACTAGCCGGAGGCGAGTGATGCAGGCGTCAATGCTCTCGATATTATCTGTTCCCCCGATCTCGGCGAGCACTTTGCCAGCCTTGGTGTCGGCAGACGCCGCTGCCACGGCGGAAGCATTAGTGGGGGCATCGGCATCATAAGCGTCATCCTCGCGCCCCGGCGTTTTTAGGTTGAACTTGATAATCATGAACCGGAACAGGAAATAATAGACGACCGCAAATGCGAGTCCGACCGGGATCATGAGCAGCGGATTGGTCGACAGCTTCATGTTCACGAGGTAATCGATTAGACCTGCAGAGAAGGCGAAGCCCAGCTTAACATTCAGCAGGTACATGATTAGGGCCGCCGCACCGGTAAGAATAGCGTGCACCACATACAGTAGAGGCGCCGCGAACATGAAGGAGAACTCGAGCGGCTCGGTAATACCCGTTAAGAACGAAGCCACCGCTGCGCCGATAAAGATCGAAGCGACCATTTTGCGCTTTTCAGGCCGGGCTGTATGAATCAAGGCTAGCGCCGCCGCCGGAAGAGCGAACATCATAATCGGGAAGAAGCCAGACATGAACATGCCTGCCGTAGGGTCTCCGTTGAAGAAGCGGGTCAGGTCGCCGTGCACGACTTCCCCGGCTGCATTGGTATAATCTCCGATCTGGAACCAGGCAATGGAGTTGAGGACATGATGCAGACCGAGCGGGATGAGTAGGCGGTTGGCGATCATAAACACCATGGAGCCAACGCCGCCAAAACCTACAATCCAGGCGCCGAAAGCGCCGATGGCATCCTGAATCGGGCTCCAGACCATGCCGAACAGGATGGCCAACACCAGCATGGAGCCGGCGGTGGCCATCGGCACAAAGCGTTTGCCGGAGAAGAAGCCGAGCCAGTCAGGAAGCTTGATATTATGGTATTTTTTATACATATAGGCTGCAAGCAGTCCGGCAAATATCCCGCCCAATACGCCCATATCCAGCTTGACATCGTCAGGAATATAGCCGAATACACCTGGAACGGCTCCCAGAATCCGCGTCAGTACCATATAAGCGATCAGGGCGGAAAGCGCGGCGACCGCATCCCCCGCCAGTCCGATTGCCACCCCAATGGCGAAGATGAGCGCAAGGTTGCCGAAGATCGCCCCCGCTCCCTCATTCAGGAATGGAACTACATACTGATTAAGAAATCCTCCGATCACGGGACCGAGCGGAATGTCCTTTTCATAATTAAGAAGACCGAGGCCTTGAAGAATACCTGCCGCAGGCAGGGTTGCTACAGGAAGCATCAGGGATTTTCCCAGCTTTTGCAGTGATTTCAGCATATTGTTCTTCCTTTCTTTTTTTGATTTAGGTTATTTGGACAAGCTGACTTTCATGATAGTTCCCATGCCTGCTTCTACGCTGCCATACTCCGGGTGCGACTCCCACGGCTGTTCAGCCGCATTCGCAACGATGACAGGGGTGATGACCGGATAACCGGCGGAAGCGATCGCATTCAGGTCAAATTCAATCAGAGTCTGACCGATAGTGACTTGATCCCCGGTCTGCACTTGGGGTGTGAAACCCTGTCCTTTCAGGCTGACAGTATTCATACCGATATGCAGCAGTAGCTGCAGCCCGGAAGCATGCTCAATCATTACGGCATGGTGCGATTTGATCAGGTGCACCACAGTGCCGTCGATAGGGGCGACCAGCCTGCCTTCCTGGGGAATCATTGCGACTCCCGGTCCCATAAGTCCTTGCGCGAACGCTTCGTCAGGCACTTCTTCCAAACTGACGCAGGTTCCGGTGAGCGGGGAGGCGACGGATATTGTTTCAGATGTTTTGGCAGATTTATTGTTTTTCCATTTCCAGATCATTGTGTGTTGTCCTTTCTGCTGTTGGTTTTGGCATGGGTTTGAAAAAGCCGGTATAAATGCATGGCGAGAAAAGCCGTTTCTTCCTCGGGCACTTCTGTACCCAAATCCTCGGCCATTACAGCGCTCAGTTTTCTGGCCAGCTGGTATTCGGACGTATATTCATTTTTCACATATTGTGCGAAGGTGGGGGCCGTCATCGGCTGCTGATACAGGCGTTCCATGGAGAAGCGCAGGTGTATCATGAGTCTTGCCTGGCTAAGGCTGCCCTGATCAAAGCGAACACCACCCTCCTCTTCAATAATCGACTGAAGTTTGCTGATCACATTGGATACCTTAACCAACTGTCCGACAGGGACGTGATTTACGGAGGAGTACACATGGTATGTCAGGAACCCGGCCTCATCCTCCGGTACCTCTACGCCAAAGGCCTCTCCGATCATGGCCGCCGCTTCCGAGGCGATTTCGAATTCTTTCGGAAAACTGAGCTTTGTCTCCGTAAGAAAAGGATTCAGAATCTCCATCCCATTGCGGATACGATATAAGGTGAACTGAATATGACTCGGAAGAGCAAGGTAGATCTTGTCATTCAGCTTGCCGGGAAACTGATCAGCGATGAGACGGATAATTCGGTCAGAGATGTCGATGACATTGGGGTCCAAGTCCCTCATCAGCTCCTGCGCCTGCCCCCACTCCTCCCGGTCTTCCAGCCGGAACCTTTTCTCAATCCGCGGATCATCGGCCTGAACGGTGCTTTCCACCTTGAACGCAAATCCCAACCCTTTGCCAATCAGTACGTACTCCTTGGTATTCTGGTGCGACCGGGCCAGAACAATATTACTGCCGACGACCCGCTCCACCTGCAGAATCATTCCTTTACTCACGGTTCACCGCCTCCTCGTTTCTAAAGTTAACGCTTTCATGCCTCCGGAACGCAAAAAGAGCCAAGAAGCGAGTATAGTCTCATGTTCGCTTCTTGGCTCATGCCCTCTGGGGTGGTAACACGCCAATTCATTTTATGTTTTCATCAGAACGTTCTTCCTACATAATATATAGCTGATCTGCCACCGTCAACCATAATTTTGTCATCCAACTGTTCGTCGTTTAATATAGGGAATGTGTAAACGAAAAGGTACCTGCCGTAGTTGGAGCCAAATCTAACATGAATAGGAGTATGCCTATGTATCTTCGAAGTGTGGAACTCCTGTCGGCCAAGATCGAGAATCGGGACCAATATCCTTTTGACATCCCCGCGATCCGGTCCTTGGAACGATTGGAGATCACGAATAACGTTACTTTTTTTGTAGGTGAAAATGGTTCAGGGAAATCTACGCTGCTGGAAGGCATCGCACATCAATGTGGCTTCAATACCGCAGGGGGTGGCAGGAATAATACCTATGAGACACATGCTTCGGAATCCTCGCTCGGGAATTATCTCAGGCTGGCCTGGTTGCCCAAAATAACGAATGGTTTCTTCATGCGCTCTGAATCGTTCTATCAATTCGCATCACATGTCGACGAGATGCCGGCGTCGCTTCAATATTATGGCGGGCGTTCATTACATGAACAATCACATGGGGAGTCTTTTCTCAGTCTGTTCGTCAACCGCTTTAGTTCCAAAGGCATCTATCTGCTCGACGAGCCCGAAGCCGCATTGTCCCCAGCTAGGCAGCTCTCTTTATTGCGGATTCTTCATGATCTGTCAGGCACTTCGCAGTTCATTATTGCGACGCACTCACCTATTTTGCTCGGGTATCCGGGGGCGGAGATTTTAAGTTTTGACGATAACCATATCCAAGAGGTAGTCTATGAGGATACCGATCACTACCAGATTACCCGCAGCTTTCTGGAGAACCGCGACCGGATGCTGAATGAATTATTTAAAGACTAAGTTGAGATGTGATACAAGTTTAATACTACATTTTATGAGGAGAGATTGGATGAAAGTAGGATTCATAATCATTGATATGCAAGAGAGTATTGTGCGGAAAAAGATGGATCAGAGCTCGATAGACCATGCTTGCGAGTACATTAACCATGTAGCTAACGTGCTGCGCTCGAATGATCATGTGGTCGTTCACGTACAGGATGTGGAGGGCATGGAGGAGACACCACCGGAAGAATATCGTATTATTCCCGAGGTGGATGTGAATGAGAAGGATATCACAGTTACCAAAGAAGCTTCCAACTCTTTCTGGCAGACTAATCTGGAGCAGGTGTTGAAGAGTCACGGAATTGAATTGGTGATTATCGCAGGTTTTGCTGCAGAGGAATGTGTTCTATTCACCTACAACGGTGCGATGGAGCGAGGTTTCCGTCCGGTGATGTTGCAAAATGGAATTCTAAGCACCCATCACGAAGCGGTGATTTCAACGTACAGAGATCGCAATGTGATCTCATATCCTGTGGTTGATTATCTATATAGGTTCAACTAAAGAGGTTTACACTGAGCACTCCAATGACAGAACAACCTTCCGATCGCTGTTATCCCCAGATTTTTTTGATTCCCTTTTTAAAGGGGAAATCCGGTGATAAAGGCGAACGCTCCGCTTCTTCAGGTTATTTCTGTCCTCTCCGTTTTTATGTAAAAAGTTTAGTTGAACCCATATAATTCAATAATTATTAGCTAAGTGCTAATGGATACTTGGTGAAAAATAAAAATAAGACCAATAATCGGACTCTGTAAGGAGTCTTTTTTTGTTCAAATGTACATTTCCACTATAACAGTTAAGGTTACTCTATGGTTTAAACCAAACTTTGCCTATATCTGCTGTGGTTGAAAGGATATATTGAGAACAGGGCACAGCAAACGTGCTGTGGACATCGGAAAGGTTATGTATGGATCACTAACTAACTCATTAACTAAGGGAGATGTACAAAGAAAATGAATGTACACATTAAAAGTATTTTGGCAGAACAAAAGGAAATGTTCCTCAACCTGTACAACTTGTACTTATATGATCTGTCTGAATTTTCTGGCGAGGATCTACTTGAAGAGGGGAAATATGATCCAACGAACACCTATCTCTATCTGGAACGCGATGAATTACATCCGTTTTTGATTCAGTATGAAGGAAAGATTATTGGATTCGTCCTGGTGTGTTCACCTCCATATGTGCCAGAAGATGTGGATTATACCGTGCAGGAGCTGTTCCTGGTCAAAAAGTATCGTGGACAGGGACTGGCAGCACAAGTAATTGACTTGGTGTTTGCTCAATTTCGGGGTACATTCAAAGTAGAACAGCTTGCTAATAATGCGGCAGCAGTTTCATTCTGGGAAAAATATTATGAGCGACATCAGATTGAATATACGGAGTCTGAATATAACATTGAGATTGACAACATCGCTGGCAGCCACCGGATTTTGTCTCAGACTTTTGTGCGTGGAAAAGAGATAGACTCTATTTAAATTAGAAGGTGATTAGTTTGATTATTATCGTAGCAACCAAGGGGAATTTGAAGTGGATTTCAGGTGTATTTCAGGCAGAAGATGTAGCTAGACAATACATGGATCTCATACCTGATGAGCTTAAGGCGTACCAGGAATTCATTCAGATAGAGAACCTCACATATCCTTTTTATATTATAGAGCGTCAGGAATCTCCATTTAGGTTTCTTGGCAAAGATGGAGTGATTGCACTTTTCGATAAAACAGATGTGTCAGAGGATGAAGATGAGGTGCATTTCAATATCTACTCGATTGATTCAGATTATAGACCGAAGAAACCAGGTACAGATTATATGGGAATACTGAGGCATGATCATGTGACCAATGAATCTATAGAGATGTACCGAGAAGAAGGAACAGCGTTTCTGAGTAGACGAAGGATTTTATGAATGTAAGGAAGTTTTTATCACGGTCCTATTTTACTTCTCCTGATTTGGGAGGTAGATAGGACCTTTTTCAATTTCCATTTACCAATACATGGGTTATGATTTAAGAGGATTGAACAGATATTGAAGCATGGGTAAGTGTAACGGAGGTGCGGGTGTTGCCGAAGCACCATTTTGTTATCGAAAACAAATCGCAAGTAGACGGGAATATTCATACCTCCTATTCATGGGATTCACAGGGGAGAATACATCGAAGTGGATTAACCACAGAGAATCATGCGACCTTGGAAGACGAATTCATTGCGTACATCTATGATTCCCTTTGCTGGTTGGATACATGGAATCCATCTACCTGTATGAGATGTAGTGGACTGAACAACTATGGAATAACCGTTATTGAAGAGCAGGATGCTTTGTTGAAGTTTCATCAACTGATTCGAGCCTGGATGGATCTATTTAGCCATGCGACTGATCCGATTGTTCTTACAGGGAATTACAGTATTGATGGAGGCGAACAGAAGGGCTACTACGAGAAACTCGTGTACAATAAAGTCGGATTAATCAACGAATTAAACAAGCTTGCGAACATGGCAAAGTACGCTGAGGTAAATGGGAAATGCATTGTGCATTTTGGTATATGAATCAATAGAGAAGTTTCCTGATAAAAATTATGATCTGTTGAGAAGTAACCTAACAGAAAGGAGCAAGAGTAATGACTAGTCGTATTGTTGTTACGGGTGGAGCTATTATTCGCGATCATATGGGGAGGATTCTGCTGCAAAAGAGATCAGATTATGGGGACTGGGGATTACCTGGTGGTGGTATGGAGCCAGGTGAACGAATCGAAGAAACCATGATTAGAGAAGTGAAAGAGGAAACAGGGCTTGAAGTGAGCTCTTATGAATTGGCCTCCATCTACACGGGCGAGAGGATGCACTATACGTATCCGGATGGAAATGAAGTAGTATTTGTAATGTTTTTATTTGACGTTATTGCGAAGTTGGAAGGAAAACTCTGTGATGATCAAGTAACTCTTTTATTTGAAGATGAACAAAAGGAGTCATTACAGCTTATTTTTAAAAGTGTGGATGAGATTGATATTGCCACAATTAACAATGTGCAGAAGCCTATATTTGTAGACTTGAAGCAAGGAGAGTCTAAATTGCTACGCGAGTGATAGCGTTAATAGAATAGTTTAGATACAGAAAGGAGTTTTTACATTGCCTTGGCCTATGGTTCATTTTGCAATTGCATCCGAATTAATATCAGATCCATCCCCTGAGTTGTTACTGGGAAGCCTAGCACCTGATTCCATCCATGTAAGAACTAATCTTCGTACCGAAAAGGCAAAAACTCACCTCATGGCAGAGGCAGGAAGGTTCGCAACAGACGAAGAACTTAAAGGATTTTTTGAGTCCAACAAGAAGTTAGCTTATAGTGATCCCAAATTCATGCAATATCTGTGCGGATACATCGCCCATATCTATACGGATCGCGTGTGGACTTTCGATATTTATCCTGCATATGAAGTCCAGCCCAACGGAAGAAGCGTGTATACACAGGATGTCACGAAGCTAGAGTTTATGATTTTACGGAATTGGAACAGGGCCAGCGATTGGTTAAATGAGCTGAATGTGGGGAGAGCATTTGATCTAGGCGGATTGCTGGAATCTGAGGTGTATCAGTATAGGGAAGAGAAACTTGAGTTTTTAGCTAATCCTGACAACGAACCTTTGGGTGATTTAAATATTTTATCCATGGAAGTTATGGACAAGTTCATACATACAACAGGATTAGCGCTAAAACAATTGTATACAAAATGGAATGTGTATAATGATTTACGCAGCGATGAAGGCACTGTCTGAATTCGTTCGCGAGCTGCATCCGGAGATCAATGAGACTATTTTAACTGTAAATGAAGGAAATTGCGGCACGGCAGTTATATTGCGGGTTTTCTCGACATTGGCGTACGCAAGAAGGGCATCCATGGTCTCCGGTTATTCCTGCATCATAGAATCAAATAAAGGAGTATGGCTATGGACATCGTAATGACGCTTGAACCGCACGGATGGCTGGATATCCTGGTTCAACCTGATCAGGGAGAACAGATTGAGATTCCGGTTTCTTTTTTGTCGGATGTGGTGGATGAGATAGCACGTCAATTCGTTGCATTGCACAAAGGAGCCACGGAGGTAATCATGACCATGCAGACAGAACCTGGAGAATATCGCTTCTGGATCAAGAAACGTTCGCAGGTAATCGTTCAATTCATGGTGTATGAGATGAGTGATAACTTTAGCACGGAAGCCATTACAGAGGGGCGATTGCTTATGTCTGAGGAGTTATCCTTGGTCATGTTGACTAAGCTATTTTACAGAGAACTGAGCAAAATGAAGGAATTGGGACTGGAGGAATATCACAAACGGTGGAGTTTTGATTTCCCTCTGAATGCCTATGAACGGATAGGAAGGATCGTTCAGATCCGATGAAATTGAATGTTTTTGACGAGAAGGAGGGGTGACGTGCCGAACATACATAAAGGAAGATATTCAGCTCAGATTGAGGGGGAATTTATTGTTTTTATCATCGGAATGAGGATCAATCGTTTGTGGGCTATACACAAATGGCTGCCTGTCTTTAAGTCCATGGGCCCGATGATTAAAGAGTTGTATATGAATCCGGATACCGGATTTCTGAGTACAGAGTATTTTATAAGCTGGCGCGGGGTGACGTTACTACAATACTGGCGCTCTTACGATGAATTGGAGAAATACGCACGAGGTGGAATTCACATGGAAGCTTGGAAAAGATTCAACCGCTCCATTGGTACTGACGGAACAGTAGGGATCTATCATGAAACATACAAGGCTCAGTCGGGTTCCTTCGAGACCATATACGCCAACATGCCCAAATTCGGATTAGCTAAAGCTTCTGAACATGTACCAGCGACAGGCAAGATGGAGACATCCAGACGCAGAATGGGCGGAGAGAATGACCCGGCAGTGGAAGCGCCAGAGAATCCATAAAGTGGTGAATAGAGAGGAGAATGTTATGAAGGCTAGTGTGCGAGCAGAAGATATACATTCAAAGCAACTTAGCTGGTTATGTATTGAACCGATGCTAGTTTCCGTACGGGGCAGAGATATGGCAGCCAAAACAGAGATATACCGGCAGTTACACGAAGGGCAACAAGCTTTATTTCTGTTCTATTCCTATCACAATCACACGAAGAGTCTGGCAGAATTTTATTGGTTTTCGGCATATAATATCACCCAGATCAAAAGTTGGAATGGAATAAAAAATGGGATGCGCTTTTTTCATTTAGATGAGATGGTGAATGTACTGGATCAGATCGAATGCCTGATTACGGACCACAATAGAGTGGATGAAGCGTGGCGTGAGGTACTTCCAACAGATCTGGAGAAGGACCCGATCTTGCTTCAGAGAACAGAGGCATTATATGCTACTTATCAGACTGTGGCAGAAGAAGCTATTACACACATGAACGAAATGATCCTGCAAAATCAGGAGATGTATCTGGAGATTGATTAACGTTAACCTAGCACCAGTATGCGAAAAGAATAACTCATGCCCTGAATGCTCTGGATGAGTACATAGAAGAACTACTCCCATGGAGTGGTTCTTTTTCGTATCTATGCAGTGATGATGCAACAAACTTGCAAAATCCTGCAACAAAACGCAATACAGTGGGATTGTCGTAACTATGCTTGTAATATGAGTTGTGAGAGGAGGGCCAACACATGAAAGTCATTTTTGAAGAGGATCCAGCAATAGAGCAAAAAGTAGCCAAGGTCATAACACATCCGGCGGAGAAGTCGAAGTGGGACCGTATTCAGAAGGCAATCTGTGAATCGGAAACTCAATTAACGGTCATCCATGCCAAGAATAATCGCAATATACAGATCCAATTGAGTTCGGTGGTTGCCTTTGAATCAGAGGATCGGATGTGCGGTGTCCGGGTGATCTCAGGTGAGAAGTACTTGTTTAATAAACGTCTGAAATTTGTAGAAGAGGATCTGGATGACATTCATTTTGTGAAAATCAATAATCAAACGATCATCAACACACGGTATATCACCGCATTCTCTGCAACAGACCATGCTCGGATTAAGGTAGACCTGAGCGATAGCTCCAGTTACTTTGTCAGCCGATTTTATATTAAAAACTTTAGGGGGAAATTATCATGATAACTCAACTTAGACATTCTTTTTTTCAAGTATTCACCATAATGACGCTATGGGTCACGCTCTTGGCTACAATATTCTTTGATGATCTGCCCATTCAGATGTCCTATTTATGGAACATAGCGGGTATTGCTTTCATTGCAGCTGTGTTGTTTGGAATGATGTATAACATACTGTGG
The DNA here is from genome assembly GCF_031455635.1 of Paenibacillus sp. 2003. Classification (NCBI taxonomy): domain Bacteria; kingdom Bacillati; phylum Bacillota; class Bacilli; order Caryophanales; family Paenibacillaceae; genus Paenibacillus; species Paenibacillus sp. 2003. Next base: position 99,509 of record NZ_JAVDTB010000001.1, read on the forward strand.
AACTATTTTACGTTAAAACCGGTATGGAATATCGTTATTTCTTCCACATTCAATATTGCGGGAGGTATGGCGATGGTATGGTTGTTCTCGGTAGATATGTTCCAGTTCATCGCTCCCTGGTTCCCCGGCATGTGGTTGCTATCTATCGTGCTGCACGTCATCGCTTTTTATTTTTATGCTAGAATGGATAGCAGGAAAAAAGCGGAAGAGTTAAACAACATTCTCAAGTAGGTAAGGGGAACAAATATGAACGAGGAAGAAATGTTGCAGTTGTACGGGGTGGAACCTGATGAGGTACACCGGGAGGCCATCCGACAGTTGCTTCAGCAAGAGATTGAGAACCGAAAGTCAGAGGATAACGAGGTTCTGAGACTGTTGTGCATCATGTTATTCTGTATTGGAAATGTGGAGGACACCACGCTGATCTGGCAAGCCAAACTAAAGAATCAGGATACGGGCAGTTATATTGATGTGCAGTTATTATGTGGTGCAGGGTATGAGGAGACATTGTTTTACCTGGAAAATATGGACGGGGAACAGGCGCACAAGGAGTTGCTTTACCTTAGACAGTGCGAACCTTATGATTTTGTTGATTTCTCCAAAGTGGAATGGGTCTTTGACTATAAACGATATTACGGTGTTTGAGGATAAACGAGTTAACTGACATATTGGAAGGAGGGGGAGTATGCCAAGTTTGCATGACAACACCATATTGAGCTACCAAGTGGATTTAGAGAACGACAGGATCTGGATACGTACTCGTTCAAATCATGATGTGCCGAAAAATATGGATGTCTTATTCTCTGGTGTTATGGCCCATTCGTTTGATACACCGCTGCATGGCAGCATTATTTTGGATTTGGATGAGTGGGATATAGAGCATTTTATCCCTTATAATCGCGAGTTGTTAGAGTCGGGAAAAGGCTATGGTTGGCCTGTCAGCTATGATTCCTATGACGAATTGCAAATCCGGCTGATCGAGGAGAAATACAAGTACATGGTGATCTCATCTTCGTATGGACTGAGTGGTTGGGTTTTGGCGAAGAACGTACAGATTTCAGTCCAAGAAACGGGTGAACAGGATGAAACATGAGCACACGCAGCATGGTAGCAAGAAGGGCGTAGGACTAAGAACGGGCATGGTTGTGTTGGTTGTTCTGTTCATTATCCTGGTCATGACCAATCCAAACGAAGAGAAATTTGTTGCATGGCTCGCAAGTGAACATGATATCCATTCTTCGTATAATGTGAATGAAGGCAGGATGTTTACGCAGACGATCGACGGTGCGGAAAAGACGTTTCAATATAAAGCTGGACATATACAGCATAGGGGGATCTTTTCAACATATAGTTACCTTTTCTTGGATCATGAAGAAAAAGAGATCCAGATTGAAGCGGTCGGCATAATGAATATGCTATTTAATAAATAGGTAGATTGATTGTGGACAGTTACAAGTTACAAAAGTTAAAAGAAAGTTCTGCTGATAACCACGCGCTTTGCATGATGTAACTCGTGCAGAGAAGTGTGGTTTTTTGCGCGAAATACGATAGAAACAGAGATGGTTAACTTCGTTTATTCGCAAATTCCACATTATGGGTTATGATGTACCTTGAGAGAAAATTTTACATACATAGGAAGTCTCTATTTTAAATAAAAGGCATTTAAGATCTTTACCAGGGGAGTGTTATACATGATTAAATGGAGGGTTGATGATGAAAAAGTTAACCGTACTTTCATTATTACTTCTACTTCTGGCGGCCTGTCAGAACAAGGGAAATACTCAAGATGCACAGCAATCAATAGATTCCCCATCTCAAAGCGTCACTGAAAAAGAGACACAACAGAATGAAGAAATATCGACACTTCAAGAGAAAGAAGACATCCCACCAGAGTATCTCGATGAAACAAACTATACAGGGGACCAATTGGAGATTGTCAAACTTATGAATGCACGTATGCGTTATTTATACGAAAGTGACGAAAAGGGGTATAAGAATCTGTTTGATCCACAGTCTCCTATATCGGGCATGGGAAGATACAAAATTCGAAAGATTACTTCCATAAGCGATATTATCATTCAAGAGCAAAAGAAACTCTTCCAGGTAGCTGTAACGATTACTGAACTAAGAGAGAACGATAAGGAATATATCAATACGATGGTGTTTTGGAAAAAGAAAGAAGATGGCGATTCTGCGCAATGGGTTATTGCAGATATTGATTAATAACATAGTGTCTGACACATGGAAGATCCATATCTTCACACAACATAAAGGGTGATGTAATGATGACAAGGCGATTAATACTGATTGAAGGATTACCGGGTTCAGGCAAGTCAACAATTGCCGAAATGGTATCCGAAATTTTGATAGAAAAGGGCAAGGAGGTACAACTATTTCAAGAAGGGAACCTAGATCACCCTGCTGATTACGAGGGCGTATCTTTTTATTATGCTGGAGACTTCGAGGCTTTATTGATAACACATGAAGAATACAGAGAGATTCTGAAAAGCCATGCAATTGCTCATGATCAAGGATACCTGATTCCTTATCGTAAGATGAGAGAACAATGGGGAATAGAGCTTCCCGATCACATTGTACAGGATATTTTCAACCGAGATATTTACGAAATTCCTTTTGCGCAAAATGTGAAGCTGATCACCGAGAAGTGGCAAGATTTCACCCAAAACGTGTTAAGCACGAATGATGACTGCATCACGATATTTGAGTGTTGTTTTATCCAGAATCCACTAACCATGGGTCTCGTAAAATGCAATCAATCCAAAGAGCAGAACGTGCAGTATGTATTGGAACTGGGGCGTATCATTCATGCTCTGAATCCGCTTCTCATTTATATCGACCAGAAGGATATATCCTATACCTTTGATAAGGCGGTTAGTGAAAGACCCAAAGAATGGTCAGAGGGATTTATTCATTATTATACGAACCAGGGTTTGGGGCAGGCACAGGGTTATCAGGGTGTTAAGGGTACGGTACAGGTTTTGCAGGAAAGAAAGAAGCTGGAGTCTGAAATCTATGAGTTACTTCAAATGGATAAGGTATGGCTGGATAATTCGGATTATGACCGCGAGGCTTGTAGGCACAAGTTAGAAAAGATTTTGCAGTAACCTTAATTAAAATACGAATACATACCGGAGGTTAGTTTTATGACATTTTATGGAGTAGCCTTAATTGCAACAACCGCAATCTTAATTATTATAGGTGTTCGAAGCAAACGGAAAGTAATTCTTAGATGGGGCATAGCCAGTTTAATTTTATTGCTCGTACTCATCATTCCCTCATTCATCATGGGATTCATGGATGGATTTGCTGATGGGTGGTCAGCGAGATGACCACTGCAGATAACAATAATATATCGTATGAACAAAATAACAACAAATTCAACTTCCGTGTGGCAGGTATTGTGATGAATGCGGGAAGAGTTCTTTTGCATACGACTGAACAGGATGCTTTCTGGAATCTGCCCGGAGGTCGGGTGAAATTAAACGAGACAACAGAAGCGGCTATTGTGCGAGAGATGATGGAGGAACTGGGTGTTCAGGTAGAAGCGCAAAGGCTCGCATATGTTAGTGAAGATTTCTTTGAGTATGATGGCCTGAAGTATCATGAAGTTGGCTTTTATTATCTCATCATATTGCCGGAAGCCCATAAGTTATATAGTGAAACTGAATTCAAAGGTTTAGAAGATAACGGTAAGTTAATTTTCCAATGGTTTTCCTTGGACGAACTAGAGCAGATGGAAGTATATCCTGTGTTTTTGAAAAAGGAACTGAGTAACCTTCTTGATGCAAAAGGCATCAGACACTTCATTCAGAAATAGAGGGATAGGTGCCTATGGACATTACATTTATTCGTCATGGTCATGGCGAACACTTGGTAGATTACCCAAATCAATTAAATTGTCAGCATCCGGGCCTCACTGAATTGGGGAAAAGTCAGGTTATAGCGTTGCGTAAACAAGTGTTTTTTTCGCCTGAAGACGTCATTTTAGTTAGTCCAACGAAACGTACTATTGAAACAGCACAACTCCTAACCACTAACAAAAATCTTGTGTTCTTCAGCCCACTGGTTGGCCCAAGAATGTTTCCTCAGAATCCAAAGTTTGTTCCTTTCGTCTGTGATCAGATCTATTCCAAGGAAGAGCTCAGCCATCAGTATAGTGACATAAGATTCGTTGAGCTGGGGCTGGATTGTTGGGAGGAAAGTATTAATCAGATGGATGCACAACGATTCGGGATATTAGCTGAACAGCTTCTTGAATGGTGCAGGAAACAGAGTGGCAATACGTTTATCATTTCACATGACGGTTCGATATCGAACTACAGGATTTTACTCGGAGAACAAGGGTTAACCAAAAGTGATTTTCTTGGTGAAGCAGGGCAGTACACAATCAGGAACTTTTAATGATTAAAGGAGATCCCGTCATGACTCATTTTCCTAATGTAGAGACTGAACGATTGTACCTCAGAGAGTTAACCCTAGCGGATCGTCAGGTTGTTTTTGAGCATTTCGCTGAACCAGATGTAACCCGGTTTATGGATATTGAGCCTTGTCGTGACGTAAAAGAAGCAGAAGAAATCATACAATTCCACATCGATGATTCTGGATGCAGATATGGTCTATTCCATAAAACAGATGGCGAATTCATAGGCACAGCGGGGTTTCACTGTTGGAATCAGGAGTCACCATCGAAGGCAGAGATTGGCTTTGATTTATCTTCGTCCTATTGGGGACAAGGGTTGATGCAAGAAGCTTTAAGCGCAATTATCGAAATCGGCTGGAACAAGATGAATCTTGATTTTATTGAAGCGACAGTGGAGCAGGCAAATATTCAATCGCAGAGCTTGTTAGAAAAGTTGAACTTTTCGAAGTCCACGGAGTTAGTAGACAATCTCTTTTACTACACATTACACAAGGAATCTGTTTTGTAAGGAACTATAACTGTACTCAGGGGGACTTTCAATGAAGTTATCGGATTATGAATATTTAACTTTGGCTCTGGAAGAAGCAGAACAATCACTTGTTGAAGGCACGTATCCGATTGGTGCGATAATTGTGGATGTGGATGGGAATGTCGTGAGTAAAGGCCGGAACCGAGTCTTCTCGGATTGCGACCCCACCGCACATGCTGAGGTGGATGCCATTCGTCAGGTAGGAAAACATTTGCTGGATGTAGACAATAAGAAGAGATTTACGAAGAAAGACCTGACGCTCTATACTACCTGTGAGCCTTGTCCCATGTGTTCTTGTACCATATTAATGTCGGGGATTAAAAAGATTGTATGGGCAGCGGATGATGAAGAATATGGCGGGCTTCGACGTTTCAAGGAAGGGCCTCATTTTATTCATATGTTTGACACGCTATCTTGTGTTGCAGCACCCTTTCTTGATCTGGAAAATAAACAGAGAGCTTTGCTCGCCAAATGGAATATTGGTAGAGGTTTGCTTAATACAGAATGGGAGATTCCCAAGCAATGATCCTAATCCAAAGGGGATGAATTCACATGGAATTCGTGGGACAGAAAATTAAAATAACAACAGTCACAGAGCAAGACCTCGACTTCATATGTCAACTTGAATGTGACACAAGCATATGGAGCTTTGAGGAAACTGTTGAGACGGATGAGGAGAAGGTTCGCGAGAAATATCGGAGTCATTTTGCTGTTGCAGATGAGAAAAAATATGCCTATGATTTCGTCATACGCCGCTTGAGCGATCCGGAAGATACGCCCATTGGTATCGTTCAAATGTGGAGTTATGTGGATCACCGAAAAAGCTGGGAACTTGGATTCGCTGTACTTTCGGAATACGCAGGTAGAGGATACGGGAGTGAAGCTACCCGACTTTTGCTACAATTTGCATTCCAAGAGTTACAAGCTCATAAGGTCGTCGGCATGTGTAATTCACAAAACGTTCCCTCAGCAGCACTGATGCAGCATGTGGGAATGACACGGGAGGCCGTCTTCCAAGAAGAACTATGGTGGAACAATCAGTGGACAGACCAGTATTTTTTCTCGATTTTGGATAAAGAGTATAAGCCAGTCTAATAGGTACGGGAGGAAATAAGATGATCACGTTGATTCTGCTAAGTGATTTGGTATTCAAATCTAACAATAAATTGGATCAGAGAATACGAAGCTTATTTAACAGTGAACAGCCTTCCATCGGATATATCCCTTCGAGCTCCGACCCGGAGCGGAAGTATTTTGAACACACTAGACGTTACTATAATCAAATTGGAATAGATAACATTCAATATTACGATCTTGATCTGGAGTATGAGGAGAGCACATTTGGCGCTATTTTCGAATGTGATGCGATTCATCTATCCGGCGGAAATACGTTTTATTTTCTAAGTTTATTACAGAAGAGAAATGCGCTTGGTCTGTTACATTCCTATGTGAAGAGTGGCGGCATTCTTATTGGGGTCAGTGCAGGCAGTATTCTGACGACACCTACGATAGAGATAGCAGGGTATGGGGAAGATGCTGATGAAAACAATGTAGATCTCAAAGATATGGAAGCACTGGGACTCGTTGCTTTAGAATTTGCACCGCATTGGGACGGTTCGGAAGACACTCTGAATTCATTAAGAGAGTATACACGCGTTAATCGTACGGCGGTTTATGCGTGCCAAGATGGTGGCGGGGTTGTAATTGATGGTGAAAGCGTAGAGTTATATGGAAATGTGCGTCGCTTAGATTACAGAGAGAGTGGGTCTAATCATGAGTGATGTTACGGTCTATCATTATGATGCTTTCTCTACAGTTCCCGGTCAAGGTAACCCTGCAGGAGTGGTTTTTGACGCTGATCATTTCAGTGAGACGGAGATGCAGCAGATCGCTTATAAGGTTGGTTTTAATGAGACGGTATTTGTGTTGAACTCTGAAGTAGCTAACGTCAGATTACGTTATTTTACACCGGGTCATGAGATTAATCTGTGTGGTCATGCGACAATGGCATCACTGTATGGTTTAAAGACGCGTGGTATGTTAAGTGAAAAAGAGTTAATCACGATTGAAACCAATGTAGGTACATTACCCATACGATTTGAGCGCAATGCCGACACCATTTACATGGAAATGAAACAGGATCAGCCGCAATTTATACCGTTCCAGGGGGATATCGAGAAGTTGGTAAGCGCCATAAACCTCACTTTGGATGATGTTGACCTTTCTACGCCAATCGTTTATGGAAGTACAGGAGCCTGGACATTATTAATCCCCATTCGTAATTTGAACTCTTTTATGAAAATGAAACCGGATTCTTCCCTGTTCCCGGGAATTTTAATTGAGAACCCCAAAGCTTCCCTACACCCTTTTTGTTTCGAAACCCGTGATTCCGATGCGATGATGCATGCCAGACATTTTTCATCACCTTACTCAGGTACGACGGAAGATCCAGTGACTGGAACAGCCTCCGGGGTGATGGGTGCTTATTATTTAACCTATGTGAAACCGGAGATTGATGAGGTACAGTTTGTGGTAGAGCAAGGGCATGAGATTGGAAGAGATGGAAAGGTTCAAGTGAGTGTGATTCGGGATGGTGAGGATATGGATGTCAGAATAAAGGGGACAGCTGTATTTGTGCGTGAACTGAATGTTGAATTGGACACCTGATCCTATACGAAAGTAAAAAGCGCGAAGGGAGATTAACATTTTGCAAATTTTTGATATTCGGCAGAAGCCGGACGTGCTGCAAGAAGCAGTGCAGTATTTCTGGAAACAATGGGGTTCGGAATCAAGCTTCCACTTCTATCGGGATTGTATAGAGCGTTCTGTGGAGACAGATAGTGATGTACCAAGGTTTTATGTGATGCTGGACGGAGAGCGAATTATCGGTGGGTACGCTTTGTTACGAAGTGATCTGAATAGCAGGCAGGATCTCTTTCCCTGGTTTGCGTGTCTTCATGTTGATCCAGAATATCGGGGCCGAAACCTGGGTGGACAACTCCAGACCCATGCATTGAATGAGGTGAAAACAAAAGGGTATGACAAGCTGTATTTATGTACTGATCTGACTGATTATTATGAAAAAAATAACTGGGCCTATATCGGTAAAGGATATCTGCTTGATGATGAAGAGACGAGAATCTATGAATATAAGATTTGACAAAATCATTTTTCATTATTTCGAAGATACCGAGTATACCTTGGAAGCCGTTCCATTTGGCTTGACGAATACGACCAAAATTCTTGAAATACATGGACAGAGGTTTATCGTTCGTATCTACAACAGACATCTCAAAACGATGGATGGTATTGAACTTGAATGTAAAGTGACAGCGTTCCTTGAAAGCACTCATTCCTCGTTTCAAGTCCCTCGCTTTCATAGGACAATAGATGGCCGAAACTATTTAATATTAGAAGATGGGACGCTTGCGGCTATTACTACCTTTCTAGAAGGTACTGTACCCCAATTGTCTAGCGTAGACAAATCTAAGAAGTTTGGGCAGCTGGTGGGTAAGTTTTCGACACGAATGCAAGGGTTCCCAATAGGCAAGCAAGTATACAGGGGAATTTCATTTACTAAAGTGTACGAAATTCATCCGTTAGCTAATCGTCAATCGATTAAGGCTTTTTATGAAAATCTTCCTTTTGAATTATCAGTCTCAAAGGTTACCTTTTACCAGAAAATGATCACAGAAATTGAGAATTCCAATCTGCAGTTAGAGGTGTTACCACAACAGTTGGTTCATCATGATTTGTTGATTTATAATTTGCTGGCTCAGAATGAGGAAATCACTGGTGTACTGGATTTTGATTTTATTGGTATGGATGCTGCGTTTATGGAATTCACAATTAGCTTTAACCATGTGGTTCAGGAATCCCAAGGATCAATGGAAATGATTGAGTCCTTTATTCAGGGGTATGGTCGTGAACGCAAGCATTCAGTGCTTGCGTTCGGTTATCTCCCTTTACTTACAAAAATCTATTATATAGCAGTACTTCATTTTTATATTGGTCAGCATTATGCAGGAGCAACGATTGAGCACAACTTCACGTTTATGATTGAACAGTTTGAGAGGAACATGAATTGGCTGGAAAAGCATAATCTTAGCATTCAAGAGTTGCTTAATAGATACTTGATCTGATTACACGTTAGATAAATAATTCCTGAGCTGTTGTTATAGGAGGAATGATCCTATGATCACCGAGATTAATAAACAGGAGTTTCACAAAGTAAAACATCTCACGGATTCGTGTCAGAATATTGAAGTCAAAGCGGTGGCGTCTGGCTTGAACCCGGGACGGATCTATGTAGATGATGCAGAGAATATAACAGCAGCATTAATTTGGATACATGGACAATCTGGTTTTCAGTTGATCGGAGACTCTCGAAGTGAACCCTTTCTAAATGAATTGAAAGAGTACATGCGGGAACGTATTGAACCTGAGTTATTGAACTTACATATGCATGCTGTTGAAATTGGTGTGGTGGATGAAACCTGGGAAGATGTTCTTCAACATATCTCCGGGAAAAGAGATATCTCCAGTGATATTCAGCATGTATTCAAGTTGAATCCAAATTCGATAAGTCAGCAAGTACCTATCGATATATATGCTTCTCAGGAAGAAGAAGTCAGAATTCTCAGAATAGATCAAGTACTATTAGGAGAGAAAAGATATAACAATTCCTCTTTTCTGACGGATAAAATCTCTCACTTCTGGACGACAAGAGATGATTTTTTACAACATGGATTTGGCTACGTTATAGTGCATAACGATGATATCGCGAGTGTTTGCCTGTCGGCATTTATTGCAAATCAGACACATGCGGTTGATATTGAAACGCTTGAAGACTATAGAAGAAAAAATTATGGTGCGATGGTGGCAAAAGCGTTTGTAGAAGAATGCAACCGTGTAGGCATACATCCATATTGGGATTGTTCCCCGGACAATGTGGGCTCCATTCGTCTTGCACAGGGTGTGGGGATGTCAATGGATTTTAACTATAGAGTTTACTGGTATGATCTATCCTCGTAGATGGATCTGAAGGAGGATGTGCTGTGAGCGAATCATTACAGGATCAGATTCAATTTCTCATTGAGATTGATAAACTGAAGACGATTGAACGAAAGACGAGAATTATTCATGGTGATAGACTTGAAAATGATGCAGAGCATTCCTGGCATCTGGCGATGATGGCCTTGGTTTTGCAGAGTCACGCCAACAAAGATGTGGATATGCTCAAAGTCATTAAGATGCTTCTCGTTCATGATCTGGTTGAGATCGATGCCGGAGATACCTTTGCCTACGATACGGTGGGACACACGGATAAATATGATCGTGAACTCAAAGCAGCTCATCGACTGTTTGGAATGTTGCCTAAGGCACAGGCTGAAGAACTACTCCAGTTATGGTTGGAGTTTGAAGCAAAACAGACGCCTGAAGCGCAATTTGCCTCCTCTCTCGATCGATTGCAGCCTATTATCCACAACCATCAGAATGAGGGAGATACATGGCAGAAATATAACATTACAAGTGATCAGGTGTTAAACAGAAACCGTGAGATTGCGAACGGTTCCGAAACATTGTGGGAGTATGGGCAGCAGCTTATTCAGAAATCTGTGGACCAGGGAATCTTGACCAAATCATAAGGATACGTTTTAACGTATGCATTTCGAAGATGGAGGAGTATAATGACGCAGGACTTTTATTGTGATGAGGTGTTAAGTGGTAAAACGCAAGTCAAAGTTGTGATGGAAACAGAGAACGTTATGGCTTATCATCACACTCGGCCATACTACAAGCATCACATTGTTGTAATTCCCAAGATACATATTCAGTCCTTCATTTCAGAAGAGGAAGAGAATAATGATGAGCTGCTTATTGAAATGATGCGGGTCATTAAAAAAGTAGCTGCTGACATGGTGAACCAGACAGGCTCGTCGAAGATTATAACTAACTTGGGCAGTTATCAAGACTCGAAGCATCAACATTGGCATATAGTCAGTGGTGAACGAACTTAGGAAACTGTATATCTGATTATAAATCTTCCACCTTTCTAACGTTCACCATCTCATACTCGAACAGAATTATCATTTTTCTCTCAGTGTTTTATCTTTTCTATTCTAGTATGATTAACGCATCATCCCAGTAAAGAGAGGGTTAATAACATGGAAGCTTTTTTAGAGCAAATTAACGAGTTAAACGAGCTTCAGAAGGACTTGGTTAGCATACATCCTTTGTTTGCAGAACATTATCCAGTGGTTGTAGCCTATGAAGCTTTATTATATATCTATGATTATTCGTCCAAGACACAGCAATATGAGTGGATAAAAACGGTGCCGGACGATTTATATATTCCAGATGAGTGCCTTGCCGCAATGCCGGTGCATCATATGAACGGACGAATGTGTGCGATTGTAACGGATGCAGCGTTCAAAGATCTGGAGCAGAAAGTCTATCTATTCCATGAATATGTTCATTGCTATGTATATGAGAAATATGATGAGCGGATCGTTAACCGTCTCCAGATTAAGCATAAAATGGACCAACTGAAGCGCGTAACATGGGAACTGGATTATGAGTTTCCGTATGAAGATGAAGTCGTTGTGGAACGGATTAACTCATTGTTATCTGCTTTGAAGAGTAAAGAACTGACACAAGTACACACAGCTAGAAAGGCGCTGTTTACTTCATTAAATGAAGAACAAGCCGAGTACTGGAGCTGGTTGGAGTGGAACGAGGGTTACGCGCGTTATATTGAGAATCTGATTCGGGCAAAATTTGGGCAGGAAAGCAATCATTTTGGAGATACAGCTCCGTTTAATCGTCTAGTATTCTATGAATGTGGGTCGGAATACATTAGTCTGCTTGTGAAGGAGCACCTGGAGTACCATACGGATCTGGAGCAGCTGTTTGACCGGATGCAATTGGAGAGAATTAAGGGATAGTCACATATTACACGGTGAAAAAGCTGGAACATAGCGGAGTCTCACTATTCGAGTGATCTGTACGTTGCACCAGTAGGGTATATCGTTTCTTTTCCTAAGTATAGTAGAATACTTCCCGATAAAAGGAGATCAACTCTATGCCGTTACCTATGGTTCATCTCAATATTGCTAATCGGATTGCAGACTCGCTGCAAATGCAGGCTGATCAAGGTTCATTCTATCTGGGGAATATCGCCCCGGATTCCATACATATGCGTAATGGTACAACCAGAGATGATAAGGAGTACACCCATTTCAATCCAAAGGATGAAGGAGATTACACTGGACGACTCAAGGAACTCTACTCATCTTATATAAAACAACGTACCGATGAAGGATGGAAGTGGTTTGTTCGTGGGTACTTTATGCATGTGCTAACCGATTATTACTGGTTCCGGAGCGTGCATCCTGAATTTGTAGAACGGGTCAATAAGGCAGACTTGTCCGTGGGCATTCGTAGATCCAAGGAAGAACTGGCGCGTTTATATTACCAGGAGACGGACCAGATCGATTTTAATCTCTATCAAGGTTCAAGTTGGAGCGAAGAGGTATGGCAGGTGCTCAACAGTTCACCGGGTTATGACATGACGGATCGTTTAACTGCTGATGAGATTGTACGCTGGCGGGACCGCACGTTTTCCTTTCTTAATGGGGAAGAACCGAGAATTACTCCTGAGTTCATCACGGGTGAGAGAGTTCAGGTATTTGTGGAAGAGACCGTAGAGCGACTGATCGCTATGTTGTCTTCATGGGACCCGGAGTTACGTAACTTGATATGAATATGGATAGTTAGTGAAGTTGAGTCATTTCATTATATACTGTATTTATTACTTCTCTACTCATTACTAGTTTATTAATACTAAGTCAGGGAGGCACGCAGTATGGTGAGATATGTAGGAGTGTTGCTCGTATTTGTCATTGCCACGTTCATTGCAGGGTGCAGTAAACCGAAGGAATCGAACGCGGAAGAGGGACTTCCTCTGTTGATCACCTTAACCTGTAATCCAGACCTCACTTTGGAACCATGCCAAGATGTTGAGTTTAATCGATCTGATGAGATACGGATCATGATGGAGGCCATACATAAGGCTGAGCGTTTGCCCGGCATTCTCGATTATGGTACACAGTACGACATGAGCATAACAAATACGGACAGCTCGATAACACGGTATGATTTTTCATTAGGAATGGACCCCAAGATGCAAGGCTTGTTAGTAAACCAGGAAGACACGCATATTGGATATAGCATTCCTCTTGAGGATGCGAATCAACTAAGAAGACTGATTCAGCGACGTACAGATTAAGAAGATATATGGAACGGAGAAGAACCTGTGGATGACAAAATTACCATTGAACCTTTAACGCAATCAGATGCAGATGGAGCGTATCAGGTGTTCGAGACAACCATTCCCGCAGCATTTGATCAGGAGGGAATAGGCTCGCTTCTGGATGATATTCAGGATGAAATAACACACAAAAAAGCGATGATTTACACCGCATTGCAAGCAAAGGATAACATAGAAGCAAGTGTATTTTTCCTCGTCGCCAAAATGGGAGATGTTATTGTAGGCACAATCTCGTATGGACCTTGCGGTGAGGAGATTCGTGAATGTACAGAAGGCAGGCTGAACGATATCGGAGAGCTGGGCAGCCTATACGTCACACCGGATTTTCAAGGTCAGGGGATTGCTTCGGAACTCATTGTTGCACTGGTTACTGAGCTTCAGCGGCGTGGAATCAAACAATTCTGCCTGGATAGCGGCTATCGAATTGCACAGAAGAAGTGGCAGCGCAAATTCGGTGAACCCTATGTCGTAGCGAACAACTATTGGGGCGAAGGAACAGATCATATGGTTTGGCTGTGTGAAGTACAGGATTTTATAGTAAAATGAAATGAACAAAAGAGATGACGACCTGTATTGTATAGGGGTCATCTCTTTATCTTTTTGCATCGATCGTGAACGATTGTTCGTACAGTGTATCATGTGTGTTTTTATGTACCCGAGGAAAAAAGGAGTGAACATATGTCAATACAGTGGAATATACCCGAGCAAAGGCTTTCCCCTCATGCGGTAAACTTGTGGAGAATTAGCGCCATCATATGGAATGTAATAGGTTTCTTGATCCTTGCCATACTGTTAATACTCGACTCAATCTATGGATGGAAAACGTGGATTGGTTGGATTTTGTGGGGCGTTACGGCCATATCTGTGTTCTATGCGGTGTGGGATATTTTCATCCAGCCTTCATGGTTATACAAGCATTGGTACTATGATGTGAATGAGGAGTTCCTTCAACTGAAGCGTGGGGCGCTAACCAAGGTACATCAGATCATCCCCATGGCGAAAGTGCAATCGGTTACCACAAATCAGGGACCTTTAATGCGAAAATATGGACTCTATTCCGTATCGGTTGGCACGATGGGGTCATCGCATGAAATCCCGGCATTGCCAGAGGAAGTCGCACTTGCACTCCGTCATCAGATTGCGTCCTATGCGCGGATTAATGAGGTGGATGAATGATCGATATGAAGCGACATCATCCATTAACCATGCTGTGGAGTCTGTGGAAACTGGTGAAGAATTCGTTTGCGATCATCTTGTTTTTGTTTGTCTTCCGCCAGGGCTCAGAGTCCCAATGGCTCTACTATGGAAGAATCGCTTTTTATGTAGGTGTCTCCATTAGCATCCTGTCCATTATCCTGAGGTGGTTCACCTCGCGTTATGCAGCAGACGATACAGCCTTTCATATCTATAGTGGTGTGTTTAACCGTACCCGAAGAACGATACCTTATACGAAGGTCCAGAATGTGAATCGTCATACAACGCTGTTTCATCGGTTGTTCAGCGTGACGTCGATCCGATTCGAGACCGGGATTAAGGGAGAAGATGCTACCTTTCAGTTACACGTTGTTTCACTTTCCGAAGCGGAACAGCTGGAGAAAATTGTAGCAGGTCATATGGCTGAAGAAGCAGAAACAGCAGGAGCAACAGAGGAACATGATACGTTGGATACAGTTCAGGCTATGGAAGAGGGAGAGGCGCAATCCGAACCTTTTATAACTGATGAAGCCATGTCTCTACCTGCAAAAGAAAAACAGGAACGGGTTGTTCATTATCATTCCACCCGCAAGGACATATTCAAAGCATCCTTTACCTCGCTTAGTTTTCTCGTACTGATTCCGGTCCTGGCTACGCTGTATTCCTGGGTGAAGGACTTCTTCCCTGATGAAGAAGTAACGGAAAGTTTGTTATTAACCTGGCTGGATTCCTGGTGGATTGCCAGTTTGATGATTTTGGTTTTATTGATCATATCCATCGCTCTGGGGATTGTCAGAACCTTTGTGAAGTATGGCAATTTCCAGATCACCTCGGATGCCAAGCGGATCTATATCTCGAAGGGAATGATGGAACAAACGTCATTCTCAATCTTGAAAGAACGAGTTCAGGCCGTAAAAATTATACAGTCTCCGATGAAAAGGCTGCTTGGATTAGCGGAAGTAGAACTGACCACTGCGGGTAGTCTGGGGGAATCCGAGCAGGAGGTGAACTCGCTCTATCCCTTCTTGCCGGTGAAGCAAGCCTATACCATGATTGAGGAGATTCTACCATCCTATCAGGTGACGCAGGAGATGGAAAAACTTCCGAGAATATCACTATGGCTGCGTCTGCTCAAACCAAGCTGGGGATGGATTATAATTACGGGTTTATTGTGGTATTTCAAACCATTTGTGTTAGGGCAGAAGCATGCCTGGTGGATGATTTCGGCTATTCTGCTTGTGTGGATTGCAACGAGCAGAGTGTTGGAATTTTTCCATACCAGATACATTTTACATCAGAATTTCATTCAACTTCGGACCGGTGCGCTCACTTCAACACTCTTCATCTCCAAACGTGAGAAAGTCATCGAAGTGCAGATCACCCGTAATGTGTTACAGCGTTGGTTCGGTGTGGCTTCCATTCATACCGTAAACCGTGCCAAACCAGTACTGCATCATCGGGCACATGACATTTCCCTGGATACGGCGAAATCATTTCAATCATGGTACATGGGTCGTACCCAAGATGTTCAGACCCGTTAATTGCAAGAGCAAGTGCAGGAAGACCACACAAGGTTATTCTGTACTTGCTCTTTTTGAATTGAAAACTTTTTATAACTAGGGAGGGGCAAGGTGAGTAAAAGGAAAAAAATCATATCTCTGACGATCTTGATCACTCTAGCGATCTTAGTTGTTACGCCCTTTGTATATGTAAAAGTGAATAAGATGATCTACGCTCATCGAGTGACCGAATATTTAATTGAGAAGAAGAAGTATTCTCCCGAGGAAATTGAATCTGTAGAAGGCGTATGGTCAATCAAGCTGCCGCCATTCCTTGCCATAGTCAAAAATTCAAAGATGAGCTTGATGTAGAATATATCTATTTTGCTCATAATGATGTCATCCAATTCAGAAGAAAGGCAAGACGAAGTCAGATCTGAAGCATTTTGTACCCATGAGCGACCAAGATTAGAGGAGTCAACAATTTGAATGTTGTAATGCTTGACAAAACTGATTATTAAGTCTACTAATACTTTCTTATGCAGTTTTGTTGTTTCGTCATATTGAGTTTTTCTCTAAAAGTTAATTGTAGGATTATTTTGAAGAAAAGCATATAATAGATGGGGAGAAATGAGATAAATGTATGAATCTAGTATCATAACCGAAAATACTACATAGCCATTAAGGCAAATAAGGAGTTAATATGAGCGCTATTAATGTAATTCAAGAAATGGACGAATTTAAAAAGTTATTATCATATTCTAAGAAGTTAGGTTTCTTTTTTGGAGCAGGAAGTTCATGTGCTTTTGGACTACCCAATATATACAGACTAACAGAAGATGTTGAAAATAATCTTAATGAGAGTCTTAAACCACATTTCTCACATCTAAAGGATAGTTTGTCTGTCTTGTATAATAGAGAAAATATTAGTGTAGAAGATATATTAAATTATGTTCGACAAATAAGAGAAATAACAGGGGAAAAAGAAGACAGAGAATATGATGGAGTTAATGGAACTGTAGCTCAACGATTAGATGAACAAATCTGCAAACAGATTTACGATGTTATACAGGCTGGAGAAAAAGAATCGGATATCACGGATTTGAAAAAATTTTTCGCTTGGTTAGACATTGCAAACAGAAGCAATGTTAAGGAGATATTTACGACAAATTACGATTTGTTATTAGAAAAAGCTATGGAAGATAATAGAATCCCATATTTTGATGGGTTTGTAGGTTCATATGAACCTTTTTTTTGGCCAGAGAGCATTGAGAAAGTTGTAAGCACTAATGACTTGACTTTCAATTGGATAAGATTATGGAAGATTCACGGTTCTTTGAACTGGGAATTTAGAAAAGATAATGGTACGGATAACTTTAAAATTGTCCGAAATGGAAAAGTAGAACAACCAGAAAATGAACTTGTTGTATACCCATCAAAAGAAAAATATAATTTATCTCGCAAACAACCTTTTATTGCATACTTTGATAGGTTAAAGAACTATTTATTACAGGGAGAGCGGCTATTTATATTCTCAGGATATTCTTTCTCAGACCAACATATTAATGAAATTATTTTTAACTGCTTAAGACAGAATCCACGGTTATATGCAATATGTATGTGCTTTTCAGATGAACAAGTTGATTCAATGGAGTACAACGCCTTAACCCTTTTAAATCTCTGTGTTATGGGGCCTACAAAAATGATCAGTAATGGAAAATTACACAATTGGATTTATGATGACAGTATTGGGAATGACAGTGAGAGTGATTTGTATTGGGATAAAAATGATAATAAATTCATTCTTGGAGATTTCAAAAAATTATCATCTTTTTTTATTGCTAATTCAGGGAAAAAAAGCAGTATAGAGGAGGCACTATATGGAAAATGACATTACTTTTTTAGGTAAGATTATTAGAGTTGATTCAAATGTTGTAGAAGTAGAAATTAGTGATAACATTCCGTCGGCTAGTCCAATTATTGAAGGGAAAGTATACAAAATTGGTCAGATAGGTACCTTTGTGAAAATACCGATTGGTAATGTAGTATCGTATGGAATCGTCTCAAGTGTAAGTAATACTCCAAGTAAAATTAATGATACTGAAATAAAGCAAGAAATTGGCTCGCGATTTCTATCTGTGAATCTTGTAGGTGAAAAAATAGGTAGTGGTAATTTTGAGAAAGGAATTGGCCTATACCCTACTATAAATGATGAAGTTCACATCGTAACAGAATCAGATTTAGAGGATATATACGGGAAAGGGAGTCAGGGCTCCACCTCTATTGGGAAGCATTCATCCTCAGATAATTTAGATGTATTTGTTGATTTGCATAAGCTAGTTCTCAGACATGCGGCAATACTTGGCTCAACAGGCAGTGGGAAATCAAATGCTACGGTAGGGATCATTAAGAGGATTATAAATGATTATACTAACTCAAGAATGGTCCTAATAGATCCACATGGGGAGTATGCTTCATCGTTTCCCGAAGCTAAAGTATTCAAAATAAACGATGAACAGAATCCCTTATATATTCCCTTCTGGCTTATGAATTTTGACGAGTTAGCTTTTTTTCTTGTAGGTGCAAAACCTACAGATGACCAGAGGCCCGAATATAGGTTGCTACGAGAATTGATTGTTCAATACAAAAAGGAAAGTTCCAAATTAAAAGCTGGAGATGTTGATGAAGACTATGTTACTGCTGACTCGCCAATACCATTTAGTGCCAGAAAACTATGGCACGAAATGAACTGGTGGCTGAATGCAAGTTTCTCTTCTACTAAAAAAGATGAGCAAACGAAAAAAAACTCTGAACAATTCATTAATAAACTTGACGATCAAACTATGGATTATGGAGACCCTGAAGAACTGAGGGGAGCAAAATTCCAATCTCATTTAGAAACCCCTAGTAATACTGCTCCATATAAGAGTCAACATAATGAATTTTATTCATATGAGAAAAAAATAATTAGTAGGCTGCGAGACAGCAGGTACAATTTTATGTTCCATCCAGGCGACTATAGAAGTGCTGATTCTCCGAAAGATTTACATGATTTATTAATTGACTGGATAGGAAATGAACAAAGGTTGACTATCCTTGATTTAAGTAATGTACCCTTTGAGGTGTTAGACATAACAGTTGGGCTTATAACACGTTTTGTATACGATAGTATGTTTTGGGGACGTAATGAATTAAGCACTGGAAAAAACAGACCATTATTTCTTGCATATGATGAGGCGCATTCATATTTAGGCAAGAACGAAGCTATTAGCTATGCTAGGGTTGCAGTAGAAAAAATTTTTAAAGAGGGCAGAAAATTTGGATTGGGAGCACTTGTAATTTCACAAAGACCTTCAGAAATTTCTGAAACTATACTCGCACAAGTAGGAACCTTTATTGCTCTTAGACTTACAAATTCAACAGACAAATCAATTGTAAAATCTTTAGCCCCAGATAACATGAATAGTCTGATAGATTTATTGCCTACATTAAGAATTGGGGAAGCAATCGTAGTTGGGGAAGCTATAAAAATACCTTCTAGAATCAGGGTACCATTGCAAAATCCAAGAGCAGAAAGTGATGATCCTAAGTTGATAGAAAAATGGGAAAATGAGTTTTCAGTAGATCTTCAATGTTACCAAAGAGTTGTAACTAAAATTAGGGAACAAAGATTATAGTTGAGGAAGTTTACTACAAGAGATTTTAGAACTATTTTCAAATCAAATAATCAAAAAAGAAGCCATTAAAAATAGCAGGAGGTCTTCTTATGAACAGGATATATACTGATTCAACAATGATAAATAGTATTGCTTATGATCCAACTCAAGCTATATTAGAAGTAGAATTTAAATCAAGTGGGCATATCTGGAATTACTACGATGTTCCAGAGTATGTTTGGTATGAAATGAATTCTGCCTCCTCAATTGGGGAATTTTTTCATGCCAATATTAAAGGAACCTATACCGAAAGCAGAGTGGGATAAAAAGTAGAATATTTCTTTTTAAGAAATTTCTCTGTTCTTGATATATTAAATATATTGTTACGTGAATTTCAAAATTGAGTTTTTATCCAAAGAAGGGTGACTCATTTGAATAAGGATTATTATCGTAACTCTATCTCTAGTCGTACTTGTCGGTGTATCGTCTTCAGCTTACGCTCATCCAGGCAGATTGGATAAAAAGGGTGGACATAATTGTTCAGCCAAATCCAAACAAAATGGTCTGTGCACGGGTTATCACTATCACAAAAAGAAAAAATGAGAATGAGCTTTACAAGATAAACCCGGCCATCATTCAATGTATGGTTGGGTTTGCATGTGTACCTTTGATTTAAAATGATGGAGGCGGTTACACCATGCAGATACAGGAGATATCGGTGTGGAATCATGAAGATTTAGTGGAGATGCTGGCCGAAAGCTCCAGTGAGGGGTTCAGACATATCGAGCGATTAATCCATGAATATGAGACAGGAATTAATACATTCGAGCAAGAAGATGAAGCGCTTTTTGAATGCAGAGTGCACGATAAGGTGGTTGGGATCTGCGGTTTGAACAGAGATCCTTATTCTGAGGTGACTGATACCGGAAGAATTCGCAGACTTTATGTGATGAGAGAATTTCGAAGACATGGGGTTGGGGGCAGGCTGATGGGTGCGGTTATTCAAAAAGCGGAAAATCATTACGCTCGACTGGTTCTGTACACGGATCAACCGGTTGCTGGATCTTTTTATCGCAACTTGGGATTTAGAGAAGTGACAAGTATGGAGAAGATAACGCATGTACTGGAATTGGGGGAGAAGGAAGATGGATCATATTAAAGCGGTTATTTTTGATTTGGACAATACAATTCTGAACAGAACGATGACCTTTGACGGCTTCACGCAGCGTTTAATCAAGACCTATTTTGGTCACCTTGAGTCAACCGAAGATATAAGTAAACGAATCATTGAACTCGACCAGGATGGTTATAAGGATAAACCCCTTCTGTTCAACGAGTTGCTGCATGAACTGCCTTGGGCAGAGCATCCGCCGCATGCAGAACTGATGGAGTTCTATGGCAGAGAGTATGTGCGAAGTTCAGTTCTGATGGAACAGGCGCGAGAAGTCGTTCAGCATCTGCGGGGGAAATACCAAACCGGGTTAATCACCAATGGGCAGACCGATATTCAGTATGGAAAAATCGATCAACTCGGTATCCGGGAGGATTACGACCATATTATTGTTTCAGAAGAGGCTGGAGTCAAAAAGCCCGATCCACGCATATTTCAGCTTGCGCTTGATCATTTCGGTCTAAGCCCAGAGCAATGCATTTACATTGGTGATCATCCGATTAACGATATTGAGGGGGCAGCAAGCGTAGGCATGAGCACCATCTGGATGAAGGTCAACCAGCCGTGGCAGGACAGGATTACGACTGGTCCTTTACATACGATTGAACATCTAAATGAGCTGAAGGAATTGCTGTAGAAGGCGGTTATATATACGAGTAGACTTCTATAATCACAGTCTGGAAAGCGAGGAACATACATATGGAGATTAGACAGATGGCTACAGCGTTTTTGAGCAATGGCTCAGACATGCTGATGATGAAGAAGGCGGGCAGCAGATTGTTTGATTTTGAATTTTGGGGTGGCATTGGCGGGCATCTGGAACAAGGGGAACTGAACACACCCATGAGCGCAAGCTATCGGGAGATTGAAGAAGAGACCGGGTTCAAGCAAGAGGATGTCGAACACTTTCGGCTTCGATATATTCTGTTGGAGGTTAACGGTGGTGAGATTTGGCAGCAGTTTATATATTTCGGAGAGACCACGCATCGACATTTTGTGGCCTCGGATGAAGGCGAGTTATTCTGGATACTGCTGGATGAGGTACTAGACTTACATTCGTCTATTCTGATCAAAGCAACGCTCAGGCACTATTTACAACATCCGGGAGCAGAGGACATCTGGATTGGCAACGTTCAGAGCGGAACAGACCTAAAGGGCACTCCACAGGTAATATGGAACAGAATGCAAGAAACGAAATCATTTGAGCCAAAGGGGGTTATCCATAATGTTGAAATCTAGAATGGAAAGAAAAAAATGGAGATGGGTGAATTACCTGTTGATCACTGTACTGATTGCTATAATTCTTCCGAGTAGTCATGTAGAGGCAGGCAGCACGATTACAGTGAAAACGAAGGTCCAATATTACAAAGGACAGCCATACATACATCTAACAGGTGGAAAGAAATCTGTGACGGATAAGCTGAACAAGACATTTAAACTTCACGCAGTGAAAGCAGCGCGCCTGGACAAAGAAGAAAAGAAATCAAACAAAAATTATTTCTACATTACCATGGCCAGTGTAAAATACAATGCAAAAGAAAAGTTATCTGTGGTATATGAAGATCATGTGTACACTGGCGGAGCACATGGAATGGATGCGACAAAATCATATAACTATGATTTAAGAACGGGGAAAGAACTGAAGCTAAGCGAGTATGTTAAAGATGATAATCAGATGGAGAAGGTAGAGAAATCAATCTCCAACAGTCTATTAGCCATGTTTAATGCAGGAGTTTCAATTTTTGAAGAAAATATTTATGATTTTCAGCTTGATCAAACTTCTCAATTCTTTTTATATGATGAAGGCATCGTCATCCGATTCCATCCTTATGAGGTTGCACCCTACGCTAAAGGATTTGTAGATATCAAAGTCCCGTTCAGTAAATTCACCCAGTAGATTTCTTGCAATAAAAGGCATGATTCAGTTCAATGAGATCATGCCTTTTTCTATCCGTCCAACGCGGACTTCCTATGGTGTGTGGAAAAGGGTTACCTTGCATTCAGAATAGAAATCTGATTTCTGGTATCACACCTTAACGCTCAACATATTCGCTATTCAGGCTGACCGTAGTAGCGTGCACATGCTGCTACGGTCGGTTTGAACGGGCGAACCGGTTTAATTTTGCATAGGACAGTGGCGGTAGTTATGGGTTGTTGGAAGAAACTGATTTCATCAGACTACGCTGTAATAATTCGATTTTTCGTTTGTCTGTTCCGTTGTTCTATAGCTTCCTCATAATCCCCGATCAGTGTATCAAAAATATGCTCCCACGACCGCTGCTCAGCCAGCTTTCTGCCTTCCAGTCCCATCATCCGCAATTGGTCCCCGTGATTTCCCCAGAGACATATCTCCCGAATCAGTGCATCAGCCTGACCTGGCTCGAACAATACACCATTGCGGTGGTGGGATACCAGATCCTTTACACCTCCGGCATTTGCCGCTACCACAGGAAGTCCTGAAGCCATCGCTTCCAGCACCACATTGCCAAATGTCTCCGTAGAGGAAGGAAACACAAACAGATCTGCCGAAGCATACATAACAGCAAGTTCTTCACCATGCATATACCCTGTATAGGTGACATTTGGTGGGGTTCGCGAACGCATTTTGGGAAGAGATGGGCCGTCGCCAACGATAATCCAGTGTACACGGCACTGCATTTCCTGGGGGAGCTGCTGCATGGTAGTCGTGAGTGTAGCGATATCTTTTTCCGGGGCAATGCGTCCAACGTAGAGTAGAATAAGGGGAGCGATGATGTGGTATCGTTCACGGATATCCGAGCTGCGTTTATCAGGGGAGTACAGGTTGCAATCAATCCCGCGAGACCAAAGTTTCAGACGCTGAATGCCTTGGGCTTGAAGGGTGTTTAACGTTTCCTGCGATGGAGTTAGGGTTGCATCACAGGCACGGTGGAACCATTGGATGTATTTCCAGTAGAGCGGAATCATGCTTTTCAACCGGTAGTATTCGAGATAACGATCGAAGTGGGTATGGTAGGAGACCACATGGGGAAGATGATTTTTGAGCGCATACCTCTGACCAAGCAGCCCCATATTAAAAGGCGTAGCGATATGCAGCAGATCGGGTTGAAAGGTTTGTAGCTGCTTGTGAGTGTCTGCTCTGTTGGGTAGAGCAATGCGGCATTCGGGATACAGAAAAAAGGGGATGTTGGCAACCGATCTGACTTGAGTCTCATGGCTTCCTTCAATGATGGAGTTCGGAGTAAACAGCAGATGTTCAATTCTTCTGCGGTTCAGATGGTTACTCAAGCGGTGGAGCGTGCCAGCAACACCATTGGTTTCCGGAAGATAGGTGTCTGTGAACAAGGCTAGGCGCATCATTACCCCTCCCAAGACTCGTGATGACAAGATCATAACAGCGGAACATTTTCCAGAGGTCAAGTGCACGTTAACTTGACGATATTCCCTGTAAAATGACTTCGGCACGAACATGTAAACTTCCATAAGTTCAACTTGTATAGCGTATTCTGCTATGATGTAATAACGTGTCGGCGTAGTTGAACTTGAAATTTACACGAAACGGAGAGGGCAGAAACAAACTGAAGAAGCGGAGCGTTCGCCTTTATCACCGGATTTTCCCCTTTAATAAAGGGATTGAAAAAATCTATCGATAACAGCGATCGGAAGTTTATTCTGACCGCGTAGTGGTCCAGTGTAAAAACATTCGTTCAAACTATTCAGACAGAGAGATACAGGAGGCAGAGAAAGATGAACAAGTTACAAGAAGAATTGCAGGAGTTGTTACCACTCGATCAGCTTGAAGAGATGTCAGGTGAAGAAGTGGTGGGCAGTGTTGCCATGGACCTTTATCGGGCTGACTTTGCGACGATTCGAGAAAGTGGGCAGGAACTTCCGCAAGTATTGCGAGATATCATTCTGATCATCGATCTGGATACCGAGCTGTCCATGAACGGGATTACCGGTTTCCTTGAGAATGCCAGCGGGCAGTATCTGGGTGAGACGATAACAGCTATGGAGCGGATCGGCAATGATGCAGATGCCGTGATCCTGAAGAAAATAGAGCAGATGTTGTCCGAAAGCGGCGTAACTCACGGTCAATTACGAGATAATGTGAATGGCCTGTCCGAAGATGACATCACGACAAGCCTGCAAACACACGGGGAACAGATTCATGAGGTATTACAGCAGATTGAACTGGAAGCCGCGAATCTGAGCATGCAATCGGATAACGAAGAAAGCTTTGACCTGCTGTATCAATATGTGGATGCAAATAAAGATCGTCTAAAACAGGAGATGAAGCACTTCTTGTCTAATTGATTGGGAAGAGACTTCGTATAGAGCAATCCTTCACAACCATAATTAAGGAGGCAAAATGAAAAGCATGAACAAACGATTAGCGATGGAATCCGTTCTGGTTACCTTGTTATTCATCATCGGTTTTGCAGCTTGGAATGTCGTCCAAGGCATGATTATGACCATGAATTACGTACCTGATCTGACAAACACCGCTTCTTCGGGTACCCCATTGCAATCCAAGATTGCTTTTGGAACCATTGTTCGGTGGGATACAACATCCATAATCATGGCTGTTGCCGGATTCGTTTTGCTCGCCGCAGTATATTACGGTCTTCGATTAGGAATGCAACGCTGGACACAGCGTTCTTGAAGTATTGTCTTGTGAAACTGAACCAACCAAAAAATTGTCCTCCATCAGACGACTCATCTGATAGAGGACGGTTTTTTTTCGTTTAAACAAACTATAGATTAAATATGTTTGGAAATGATTTCTTCCAGTCCTTGAGCGACAGAATGCGCCCCTCGCGCCAGATGTCTTTCATATAGATGCAGGCGGACAAAACTTTCATCCGTACCCATGGCTTCGGAGAATATTCCACTGAGCCCACGAGCGCGGCGGTCGATCTGTAATAGCAGTTCCAGCGAATCACCCATCGGATAGAACAGCACTTCCAACTCATCCAGATGCCCACGGAATTTGTTTGTTGGTACAAATTCAAATTCCTGTACAAATGGCAGATTGCCGCCCAGCTTTGGTGCATAGTCATTGGTGACTTCACGTAGTTTGAAACCAAGGATATCAATTGCATCGAGCACGGTGTTCATGTCTTTGCTAGGAACAACATGCAGTCTGTCCCGGTCTGAGGGGTCTACAGCACTTGAAATATCGAGGCCCGTCTCTACCCATACCTCTGCACGATGCAGTGTAATTGGCAGATTTTCTGGCAGGTCAAATGAGAAGTCTTTCTCCAATTTGGCTCCAGGCTGTAATGTGAAACCTTCGGTGAGCAGATATTTGGCTATAACGGCTGTTTCTTTTACTTTGCGATCATCGCGCTCCCGTATGTAATGGGTTTTGATTGAAAGATAGATTCGATCTACGTTCTGTTCCACATCTCCACCTTCAATGTACACAACCCCTGAGATGATTCCTCCAGGTGTGACCTCTGGTGTATGCAATTCCGTATTTACTTTGGCTGCTCCAACACCTACACTGGCTAACATTTTCTTGAAAAATGACATGCGCTCAACCTCCGGATTAGATGGTTTATTATATGGGGTTACATATGACTTCGACCTTAATACGGAAGCTGGAAGAGAAGCGTTTCATATTTTAGAAAAGATATATCGCATATCCAAACAGGAGAATCGACTTACCTATGTCGAATGTTTAAATAAAGGGATTTTTTGTCAGGAGATGAAGCCGAGTGAACACAGAATTTTCAGAACAGAAATATGGTGAAACGGGTGTCAAAACCAGCTTCGAGCAGATGGAGAACGGGGAACAGAAATATAAAATGATAGCAGAAGATGGTAGTTATTATTGTAGAACCGTTGCCTCTTCCCGGGGAGCATGGCAAAACAGTCATGTACATATCAATTTAACGGAGTTTTATGTGGTGCAAACCGGATGGATTGCGTATGCCAGTTATGGAGACGATCAGATGCTTTCAATTCGAGTGATGGATGCAGGAGAGCACAGCATTGTCCAACCTGGAATCCACCATAATATATACATGTCTGCACATAGCGCGATACATACAATCAAACATGGATTGAATACCTCCAGTGATTGGACGGCATCACCTGAGTTGGATAGGTTAACTCAATCTTTAACAGAGAAGGAGCTGCTCCAGAAGTATGATTAACCAGACGGGAGGATCAGACCGATGCGTAAAAGTACAATATTTTGGATTACGGGAATAACGATAATCCTCTTGGTGACTCTGCTCATATACAGCTATGTTATTCCAAGTGTGAGTGCCCAGGATGTTGTGATGGCAGGCACAATAAGGCAGATTGATACGGACGCAGTTGAGGTAGAGTTAGAGATAACAAGAAAAAGAGAAGACAAGGATCAACATATGGTGTATCCCGTTGTTCCTGGATGGGAAGAGGTGACATTCGCTGAAGAACAAGATGATGCGTGGTACATGCCTTCGTCTGTTGGCAGCTCCTATCTTGATCAAGTCATTCTGGAAAAGTATCTGAAGGCGCAGGGGAAAACCATGAAATCAGCTGATAATCTGATAGGATTTGCGATACCTAATGAGATAGGGAGCTACAAGTTGCGGTTAACGCTCAGATCTTTGGATGGAACGACTCAGCCGCTTGAGAATCCCATGGTGTATTATGTTCACAACGAGCATTTGTTAGGAAAGGATCTGAGTTGGGTTACGGGTGAGAATCTGGAGATTAATAAGGAGTAATCAGAATGAGAAATGTATATGAATCGAATGAAATCACCGTACGTTTCCTGGAGGTTGAAGATGAACACCATCTGGTGAAGTGGTTGACTGACCCGGCAGTTCTTCAATACTATGAAGGCCGTGATCGGCCGCATGATCTGGATAGGGTAAGAGAGCATTTTTACAATCAGAAAGATGATGCTACTCGTTGTATCGTTGAGTATGGAGGACATCCGATTGGATACATTCAGTTCTATAAGCTTGAGGAAGAAGAACGAACGGAGTATGGTTACGGATACACGGATGAGATCATCTATGGAACAGATCAGTTTATTGGAGAGGTAGATTACTGGAATAAAGGTATAGGCACACAGTTGGTGCAATCCATGCTGGCCTATCTGATTCATGAAAAACAAGCCTGTAAAGTGGTGATGGACCCTCAATCCTGGAACTTGCGAGCGATATCCTGTTATGAGAAATGTGGTTTTCAAAGGATTAAGCTGTTGGAGAAACATGAGCAGCATGAAGGACAGATGAGAGACTGCTGGCTCATGGAATATGCTCGTTAGAATATTAAAAGTTATTTTCATCATACAAACAAGGAGGAATAATGGATGGATGAACGATTTCCAATAGGACCATTTGTACACACAGGTGAAGTTACCTTGGCACAGCGGGAGAAGTGGATTCAGGACATTGCTGAGTTGCCTGAACGTGCACGAGAAGCGGTAAAGGGACTAAGTGAAGAGCAATTAAGTCTGCCGTATCGAGAAGGTGGATGGATGCTCAAACAGGTCATTCACCACATGGCAGACAGCCATATGAACAGTATGATTCGTTTCAAGTTGGCACTGACAGAGGATACACCAACGATTCGGCCTTATTATGAAGAGCGCTGGGCTGAATTGAGTGATTCAAGAGACCTGGATGTTGAATTCTCACTTCAGATTCTGGATGCCCTCCATCGTCGTTGGGTGTTTCTGTTAAACGCGTTGACAGATGCAGATTATGCCAAACAATTCTATCATCCCTCATCACAAGAAACGACGAGACTGGATTATAATCTGGGCATGTATGCTTGGCATGGCAAACACCATGTTGCTCAGATCACATCGCTTCGAGATCGACTGGGGATATAGCAAGGAGAGATATCTTATTAAGGAGAATTCATTAATGAATGTACATATCAGATTATTAAATGAGAGTGATCCTGTAATCATATCAAAGGCGTTTCAGGAGCAGGGGTGGGGGAGATTCGCTGAGCAGTATCTTCATTACTTGGCTGAACAACAGAATGGGGATCGCGTAACCTTGGTAGCCGAGTTGAATGGAGAATTTGCCGGATACGTGAATGTATTGTGGTATTCCAACTACCCGTCTTTCAGGGAACAAGGCATTCCCGAAATTAACGATTTCAATGTGCTGGTGAAGTTCCAGCGCCAAGGTATTGGTTCACGGTTGATGGACCGAGCAGAGGAAGTTATTTCGGAACGAACGGATGTAGCAGGCATTGGTGTAGGTGTGTTCTCCGATTATGGCAAAGCGCAAGTTCTATATGCCCATCGCGGGTACATACCAGACGGTCACGGTGTACACAAACATGATCATTACATTCAGCCGGGTGAAGAAACGATTATGGACGACGATGTTGTACTTTATCTTACGAAGAAGTTAAAAGGCACGCAATAAGTCTAATGTGTAGTTAGTACTTGCAAAGAAAGATGATAAAAAAAGCTGTTCTGCATGTTATACTCTATTGGAATTTGAGGAATGATAAGCAGAATATTGAGAGATTAGATGATCAGAGGAGTGAATGATCCATGTTTAGCAAAGTCGGCCAGATTATGTTGTATGTCAACAATCAAGATGAATCACTGGCATTTTGGACGGAAGTAGCGGGGTTCCACATTGTGGATGAAGTAAACCTTGAAGGAGGCATGAGATGGATTGAGATTGCGCCTACCCCAGATTCGCAGACGAGCATTATCCTCCATGACAAAGAGTTCGTCGAACGGATGTCGGCGGGTGTAAATCTGGGCACACCTTCGTTAATGTTCTTCACCGAAAATCTGGATCAGTTATATGCCGACTTGTCTGGTAAACATGTAACGGTGGGAGAGATTGTCGAGATGCCCACCGGACGTGTCTTCAACTTTGCTGATAACGAAGGAAATTACTTTGCAGTCTTGGAACGGGCGAAGTAAATTACAACTCAAAACTGCTACGATTGTAAGCGATCGACATCCATGTCGGTCGTTTTTTTTGTTGGAAAAAGCTTATGTTTTGGAGTAGAAAAACGCAAGAAAAATAGAGAACTGCTGGGTAAAAATGTTATAATAGAGTGTGGCTGATTTAACGAAAATGACGAGGAATGAATAGTCGAAAATGAAGGTTTGGATGGAGCATTTAAGGAGGAATGTGGTTGTGGAAAAGACGATTAAAAGTGTACAGGATCTATATGATATGCTCGATGCGGACTTCAGATCTGCCAAGCAGTTTTGGGAGCCTTTCTATGAGGATCGGAACAGACCCATCCCCTTTTTTCCAAACAAACCGGATGAGAATCTGGTAGCGCATGTAAACGCAGGTGTGCTGAGCGGCGGCAAGGCACTGGAACTGGGGTGTGGCCCGGGCAGAAATGCGTTGTATTTAACCCGCCAGGGATATCAGGTAGATGCTTATGATCTTTCCGAGACAGCGATTGCCTGGGCTAAAGAGAGGGCGGCAGAAGAGCAACTGGACGTGCACTTTGAATGTCGCTCCGTGTTCGAACTGGCTCCAGAGCAAGAATATGATCTTGTCTACGACTCGGGTTGTCTACATCATCTGTTACCACATCAGCGGATTCCCTACATAGAGATGATTCACCAAGCGCTCAAGCCCGGAGGATACTTTGGAATGACTTGTTTTGCTCCTGGTTTTGGCGATATTGGTGGGCCTGAGATCGTTATGAATGATTGGCAGGTGTATCAAGAGAAGTCGATGCGAGGTGGTCTTGCGTTCACGGAGGAGAAGCTTCGCTACATGCTGAAAGATGGCTTTGAATGTGTGGAGTTCCGTGCAATGAAGGCGATGGAGCAGCATGAACCATGTTTTGGTGTACCTTTTCTGTGGGCCACGTTGTGGAGAAAGAAAAACTCGTAAGAGTAGGGGAATTACATGCATTGAAAATAGAGGAGGATGGTATCAGAATGGGAACGCAAACAGGAAGAAGACACTTTATCATTACAGGCACTTCCAAAGGGATCGGTTTACAACTTGCAGAGTTATTATTGGCTAAGGGGGATTACGTTTACGGTATTTCACGCGGGCGTTCAGATCTCTTGGAATCAGGCGAGAAATGGATCGGGCGTTACCGCCATGTTCAGTACGACTTAGCCGATCTGACAGGGATTGATGATTTGGTTACACGTGTGTTGGACGAGATTCTGCCTCAGGATGCCGATTGCATTGGACTCATTAATAATGCAGCGATGCTGGAGCCTCTAAGACCTATAGACCAATGCAGTGCGGCAGAGATTAGTCAAAGTCTCAACATCAGTCTTGCAGCGCCAATGATATTGAGTTCATCTTTTATTCAACAAACCAATCACCTATCCGCCAGACGTAAAATTGTTAATCTCTCATCGGGTTCGGGAAGTTATCCCGCGCCTTCAATGGCAGTGTACTGTACATCCAAGGCAGGCATGAACATGTTCACCCAATGCGTATCTTTGGAGCAAACCGGTCAACAGAACCCTGTTGAGATTATTGCTTTTGATCCGGGGATGGTCGATACGGAATTGCAGGCTGTTGCACGAGGCAAAAGTGCAGAGGAGTTCGCCCTTGCAGGTATGTTCAATCAAGTATATGAAGCAGGACAATTAAGATCGCCACGAGACGTAGCGATGCAGTTGATCGAGAGGATCGACGAACACAGTGATGCAAGTCATGTTATACACACTATTGAGAATTAATAGGATATACGTATTTCGGGCTCGTTTTCTTTACGAAGTATGAATACCTTTTGATATAAGCCCAACTTCCCTGTACACTGGAATCAGCGATCGGAAATACGATTCATACCCGTAAAGGTAATCCTGCAACAACGGAGTCTAATGACTTATTCAACCTTAGAAGATCAGAAACGTAGGTGAAGTCTCTTGTTTAAAATTATGCTCATTGAAGACGACGATTCGTTATTCAATGAAATCAAGGAACGTTTGTCCCAGTGGTCGTATGACGTGTATGGTGTGCAGGATTTTGGCAAGGTATTGCAGGAGTACAGCGTAATTCAGCCGCAACTGGTCATTATTGATATTCAGTTACCTCAATATGACGGGTTTCATTGGTGCCGGATCATTCGTTCGCACTCCAATGTGCCGATTATTTTTTTGTCCTCACGGGATCATCCTGCGGATATGGTCATGTCCATGCATTTGGGTGCAGATGATTTTATCCAGAAGCCTTTTCACTTCGATGTATTGATTGCCAAGATCCAAGCGACTTTGCGGAGGGTGTACAACTATAATACAGAGCATACTGAACTCCGAACCTGGCGCGGTGCTGCTATTGAATATGTGAAAAATACGTTGACCTGCGGGGATGAATCTGTCCTGTTGACCAAAAATGAGATGTTCATCCTTAAAGTGCTGGTCGAGCACAAAAATCAGATTGTTACTCGTGAGGACCTCATCCGGAGTTTGTGGGATCATGAGCATTTTGTGAGTGACAATACGCTGACGGTTAACGTTAATCGGTTAAGGAAGAAACTTGAACCCATCGGTTTGGAGCGTTACATTGAAACCAAAGTAGGTCAGGGGTACATGGCAACGGAAGAGGCAGAAGCATGATCGGAAAGTACATACGAGAAAGGGCTAGTTGGTTATGGCTACTGGTAAGCATGCAACTTATTATTTTATTGGTGGCCTACCTTGACTCGTCCATTCCATTCCAATCTGTGGTGTATATCGTAGGATTGAATGTGGTGGTATGTCTTGTTTTTATCTGGGCGAGATACCTGAAAGAGACCCGTTTCTATAAAAAATTGAGCATCTGGGATCATACCTATGATCTAAGAGAACTCGATATCGCCGAAAGTCCATATGAGCAGATTGTACATGAGGCCGTCAGTTCCCAGACACAGCGGTATCGTAAGGAGTCGTCACATCATTTTATCGCTCTGGAACAGGAGAAGGACGAGATGTTGTCCTGGATTCATGAGGTGAAGACCCCACTGACAGCGTTGCAACTGATGATCGAGCGCTTGCCAGATGACAAGTTACAGAGCCAAATGACATATGAATGGTTACGAATTCATCAGTTACTGGATCAGCAGCTTCATCAGAAGCGTATTCCGTTTATGCATAATGATCTGTTCATCGAAGAGACGGAACTTGAACCGGTATTGAATAGCGAGATACGAGCACTGAAATCGTGGTGCATTTCCAAAGGCATTGGCTTTGATGTGTCTTTAATGGTATCGCGTGTGCTCACAGACAGCAAATGGTTAGGTTTCATCCTCCGGCAGTTGTTGAGCAATGCGGTGAAATATAGCGATTCATCGGACATCCTCATTGAAAGTCGGGAACAAGATGGACACATCATACTCATGATTCAGGATCACGGGCGAGGGATTGAGACTCAAGATCTGCCGCGTATATTTGATAAAGGATTTACATCCACCCGAGGCAGAATGGATGGAGCGGCTACCGGAATGGGGCTGTATCTGGTTCGTCAAGTGGTCCAGACGCTTCATATGAACATTCATGTAGAATCTTCTCTTGGCGAGGGCACAACCGTCACACTTACTTTTCCGCGAAAAAACGACATGGTGCATCTTGCAGGCGTGTGACAACAATGTCACATGCTTTTTGGTTTTGTTCGGTGAATCACACGATAACACTGCACATTCCGCCTATGATATAGACATGAGCATTTTGCAGAAGATCTAAGAGGAGTGAGTGGGATATGTGGATACTGGAAGCCAAAAAAATTCATAAAGTCTATGGTAATAAACTGAATAAACAGGAAGTGCTGAAGGGGATTGATCTTGGGGTAAGCAAGGGAGAGTTTGTAGGTATTATGGGGCCTTCGGGTTCAGGCAAAACGACACTGCTTAACGTACTTTCCTCCATTGATCGGGTGAGCCAGGGCACGATTGATATTGAGGGCAAGGAATTCACCGGAATGAAGGAGAAACAGCTGGCTGAGTTCCGCAAACATCATCTGGGCTTTATTTTTCAGGAATATAATCTTCTGGATACCCTTACGGTAAAGGAAAATGTATTATTGCCGCTCTCGATCACGAGCATTCCAAAACAGGAGGCACACCGGAAGTTTGAACAGATTGCCCGTGAACTGGGAATCTACGAGTTGAAAGACAAGTATCCATCTGAGATTTCAGGGGGTCAGAAACAGCGGACTTCGGCAGCACGAGCATTTGTCCACGAGCCGAGTATCATTTTTGCGGATGAGCCGACAGGAGCGCTGGATTCCAAGTCCGCTTCGGATCTGCTCGGCAAGTTAAGTGATATGAACAGCGCACGAAAAGCGACTATTATTATGGTTACCCATGATCCGGTTGCCGCAAGTTATTGCAGCAGAGTGATCTTTATTCGAGACGGTCAGATCTACACCCTGTTGAATAAAGGAGACGAGTCACGGCAATCGTTCTTCAACGATATTATCAAAACCCAGGGCGTATTGGGTGGTGTGCAGCAATGAGCTTGAATTATATTATCTTCCGTAATCTCAGGAAAAATCTGAAGAATTATTATCTCTATGTTTTTGCGCTTGTGTTCAGTGTGGCCTTATATTTTTCCTTTGTGACGTTACAGTATGATCCTTCCATGGATGAGGTAGCTGCTTCAACGAAAGGTGCGGCGGCTATAGGCGCATCTTCGGTACTGTTAATCGTCATTGTCGGTATCTTTTTGCTCTATGCCAATACGATCTTTATCAAGCGGCGTAGCAAAGAAATTGGATTATTTCAATTGATCGGACTGACGAAAGGCAGAATTTTTGGTATTTTGAGTGCGGAGAACAGTATCCTTTATTTTGGCTCCATGGCCATCGGTGTGTTGATTGGGTTCCTTGCGTCCAAGCTTGTATTGATGATATTGTTCAAAATTCTCAGTGTGGACGCGATTACGAGACTGTACTTCTCTCCGATGGCACTGATGCAAACGGTGATTGTCTTTACGATAATGTATTTGCTCATCATGCTGATGAACTACACTTTTATCAAGAGACAGAGCATTCTCTCACTCTTTCGCGTGTCGGCTACTTCGGAGCAGCAGGTGCAGAAGATGTCTGTCGGACAGATGATTGTTGGTGTCTTGGGCATTGCTCTGATTGTGTATGGATACTTCATGTCTGCACGGCTGTTCAGCGGTGAGGCAATGGATATGCAGCAGTTGATGTATACAATGATCCTGATTCTCTTCTCCGTCATACTGGGCACATACCTGTTCTATAAGGGTTCGGTAAGTTTTATTTTTAATCTGATTCGCAAAAGCAAAAACGGCTACCTTACCATTCATGAGGTGTTGTCTTTATCTTCAATCATGTTCCGCATGAAATCCAACGCATTGCTGCTTACGATTATTACAACCGTGTCGGCGCTTGCTATTGGCATGCTGTCGCTCAGTTACATTTCGTATTATTCGGCAGAGGCGCAGGCCAAGGAAAGTTTGCCGGAGGATTTCTCTTTTGCTCAGGTTGAGGTGAAAAATCGCTTTGTAACGGAGTTGGAACACAAACAGATTCCATATGAAGAGAAACACAGACAGCCCATTTACATTGAAATTGATGCTCATGAAGTGATGGATGAGTCCATGACGGAACAGTACCTGTTCAGTAGTGTGTTGAGTGACGACATGGTAGATAACATTGATCTGCAACCAGGCGAAGTGGTCTTCATGGGATATGGAAATGCCATTCAACAGTTAATTTCCATTCAGGAGAAAGGTCCAATCGTCTTGCACGGGTTGAAACATAGGCTGGCACAACAACTGATCGGAACAACCAAACATGGAGTCCTTCCCGCATACTATACTGGGGGCACGCCTGTAGCGGTCGTGGATGAGACGGTATATCAGCAACTGAAGCAGGACATCGATCCCGAGCTGCAGAAAGCCGAGTGGGCTGACTACTATGGTGTACGTATTGTGAACGAGGGGCAGGCTGAAGAGGCATATGCCGTATATAAGGAGCAGCAGTTGGAAGCACCGAGTTTCTCCCAGATAGAGTTCAGAAATAACCAACGTAACACGATGGGCCTAATTATGTTCATTGTTGGATTCCTTGGTTTGACGTTCTTGATCACATCGGGATGTATCCTGTACTTTAAACAAATGAATGAGAGTGAAGAGGAGAAGGGCAATTATACCATTCTGCGCAAACTTGGATTTACACAAAGCAATCTGTTGCGTGGCATTCAGATCAAGCAGTTGTTTAACTTTGGTATTCCGCTTGTGGTGGGGTTAAGTCATAGTTACTTTGCCGTGAAATCAGGTTGGTTTTTCTTTGGTACGGAGCTGGCGACACCAACGGTCATTGTCATGATACTCTATACATTGTTATATTCGATTTTTGGTCTGTTGTCTGTGTGGTACTATAAACGGGTGATTAAGGAAGCTTTGTAGAATTGGGATCAGGAGTATGCTGATATAGCAAAATAGGTTGAGTAAAGGGCAGCTGTAATGATTACAGATTGCCCTTTTTTCTTGCAGAAATGAATAGAGCAAATTGAAAAAAAGGATGATTATGGAATTGGGTCGAAATGATGATAGAGTCCTTGCTTCTGATTCATGTAAAACGGTGAAACGAGGGGAGTGGAGTAGCGTGCCTGGAATTTTATATGCCTCGAAGAAAGAATTAAGTGAGACGATTCGAAGCACCTATGAATTGTTTGAGGGTGAATTCAATGGCATCCATGACAGTGATAAAGATAAGTGGGTTGACGGTATGGATAAGACCCCATCCCAGATGATCGCCTACCAGTTAGGATGGATGAACCTGGTGATGGACTGGGAGCGCAATGAACAGTTGGGACTTGAAAGTCATATGCCGGCACCAGGATATAAATGGAACCAATTGGGGTCGTTAAATGAATCGTTTTACGAAAAATATTCAAGTTATACGCTGGAGGAGCTGCGCTCTTTGTTTCGGGAGACAGAACAACAGTGGCAGAATTGGATTGACTCACTGAGTGAAGAGGAATTATTTGTACAAGGGATGAGACAGTGGACGGGTACCAAGCCCGGATGGGCTATGGTGAAGTGGATCCAGATCAATTCGGTAGCTCCTTTTAAATCGTTTCGGACCCGAATTCGTAAATGGAAAAAAGGTCAGTTAGCCAACATGGATGAGGGGAGTGGAGATATCTAATGAACCTGGCAAATAAAATCACGTTGGCTAGAATCGCGTTGATTCCATTGTTTATGATCTGTTTTTTCAATCAGCATAGCTTGATGTTTGCACTAATTATTTTTGCGGTAGCGGCAGGTACGGATAAATTAGATGGATATGTGGCAAGAAAATATAATCAGATCACGAATCTGGGAAAGTTGCTTGATCCACTGGCGGATAAACTGTTGATTGCGGTAGCGCTGGTCATGATGGTTCAGGAGAATATGATCAGTTCATGGATTGCAGTAATCATTATAGGACGTGAGATTGTCATTACTGCATTACGAATGGTAGCCACAGAACAGGGTATTGCTCTTGCAGCCGATCGGTATGGAAAAATCAAAATGGTGCTTCAGGTGGCAGCGATCATTGCCATTTTGTTGAACAATGTTCGGTTTAGTTTGCTGACTGAGGTGCGAGTTGATGTAATTTTATTGTGGCTGGCAGCAGGAGTTACGCTGTTATCGGGATTGAATTATATTCTAGTAAACTATAAGTTGCTACAGACAGGAAGATAGAAAGCGTCGATTGGATCATGGCTTCACAGCGCAAATGGTACCCTGCAATCAATTCAACGTGCAGGGTTTGTTTGTCGTTTGTTTCTGTTCAAAAATATGTGGGGCATAGTCATGGTTCCTTGTATACTTAGAGTATCTGAATGTACATATAATGAATCGGAAAAAAGTGCACCATGGTGCTGATTCGGGAGGATCTCATGCAACAGGAACATACCGCTGGTCTCCACGGGGACTGGCTTCAATTTATGATTTTGACAACCAAACTGGAACTTCCACCCTTACCAGCAGATACAATGGACCGTCCACGGCTAAGTTTGCAACGCAAAGAATTGTTCCAATCCAAAGTCACTTTGTTGACTGCCCCGGCGGGTTCAGGAAAATCAACACTGTTGGGCAGCTGGGTGAGAAGTGAAGCTGTTCAAGCAGCCTGTGTCTGCCTGGATGATAAAGATCAGGACCCGCTTCAGTTTTGGCTCTACATTATTCATGCACTGAATCGAGTGATTAAGGAACTCTGCGGTGATGTACTGCCACATTTTTTGCAACGGTACCCGATAGACCCCAGGTCAGCATTGATAGTATTGTTGAACCGTGTTGCCCAGACCAATCAACATACGCTGCTTATTCTGGATGACTATCATGCAGTAACCCAGCCGGAGATTCATGAACAGATGCAATACTTTATTGAAAATCTCCCCCTATCCATTCATCTAGTCCTGTCTAGTCGAACATATCCTCCATTCAAGCTTGAAAAGCTGCGTCTGAGAGGTGAATTGAAGCAATTTACGCTTCTGGAACTGGCATTTACGCCAGAAGAGGGCATTGAATTTTGCCAACAGAT
Source organism: Paenibacillus sp. 2003 (assembly GCF_031455635.1). Classification (NCBI taxonomy): domain Bacteria; kingdom Bacillati; phylum Bacillota; class Bacilli; order Caryophanales; family Paenibacillaceae; genus Paenibacillus; species Paenibacillus sp. 2003. Next base: position 137,766 of record NZ_JAVDTB010000001.1, read on the forward strand.
TATGCAATTGGATATTGCCGGGGGAGATGCGCGTGGTTGGGTACAGCAGACGGAGGGGTGGGCTGCCGGATTGAAGCTGCTTGCTTTATCTCACGCATGGGGTGGAAACGCGTTGGTCAGCCCTATGAGTTCGGTATCGTCACCTCTCTCACGTGAAGATCATGGACCTACTGGCGAGAGGACGATTTCAGATTACATGCTTGAGGAGGTATTCCAGCGTCAGTCACCGGAAATGCAGCAATTTCTGCTCAGGACAGCGATCACGAGAAGAATGAACAGCAGTTTATGTCAGGTATTAAGTGATATGCAGGAAGCTCCACAATTGTTAAGGCAACTGGAGAAGGAACATCTTTTTCTTGTTCCACTTGATCGGGAAGCGCACTGGTATCGTTATCATCATTTGTTCTCTGCATTTCTAAAGCGTGAACTGGATCGTTGTGGTACTGAACAAGTAAATGAATTACATGCTCTTGCTGCACTTTGGTATGAACAACGGGGATACCCGGCAGAAGCGTTGGATCATTATATTCTCGGTCAGCACATGCAGGATGCAGCGAGACTGCTGGAAGAGTTGTTTGCCCATTTTATTATGGGAGAGTGGTGGACGCTCCGGCGATACTTTGATGTTGTGCCACTGGAGATCGTGAAATCACGTCCCAAATTATATATGTCTTACCTGTTCCTTGTTGCGCGTGAAATGCCTTATGGACAGATGGTGAAGCAGCTTGATGAACTGGAACAAGTGATCCGGGTGCATCTTCAAGGGCAGTTGGAACCTGAGATCATCGGTTATTTGTTGCAAGTTATATGTGTGATGCGAGCATACATGGCCTATTTGAATAGAGATTTAGATGGGCTGGCTCATTATTTGGTGTCCTACATTGATCAGGGCTATCCTGATGATATTGCCTTTCAGTATATGGACTATGATCGGAGAGAGAGTATGCGCCTGCGCAGCTTCCATGGCGTTAATGGCTACTTGAGGCGTGGGGAAGCTTGCTTCGGAGCGATTACGGAACGTTGGTATGCTGAACATGCCTACGTAACGTCCTACTATGGTGTTGGATATGGTGAGATTTTAATGGAGCAAAATCAAATCGCAGAAGCGATCAAATATGTGGACCGAGCGCTTGAAGTGGCTTTGCAGATCAAGGTGGCTGCGTTGCTCGTTCCAGCTTATGTACTCAAAGCCAGACTTGAACTTACACTGGGTCGACCTGAGGAAGGCTTGAAACTGCTTCAGCAGGTCTCAGGTTTATTATCTGGGAAGGATATGGACTACTGGCTGCCATCACTGAAAGCACATCAATACCGAATTTTAATTGAAATGAGTCCGGTGGAATCGGCCCACACTATTCTGGCTAAGCCTTCAAACGAAGGAGATGTGGCTGCTGAGATCAGCTGTGATCAGATCTTCCGTTCCATGGTTCGCATACGTGCGATGATCATCCTTGAGCAGTATGATTATGCACGAGAGGAACTGAGACGACTCCGTAAACAGGCTGAAGAACGGGACTTGCTTGCTGAACAGGTAGAGTGTGCTCTGTTAGAGTCAATCATGCTGCAAAAGCAGGGATTCACAGATGCCAGTGTTGTGGCGTTATCCCGTGCTCTGGTGCTGGGAGGACCCGAAGGGTATATTCGTTCATTTGTTGCTGAAGGTGAACAGATGAAGCAGTTGCTAGAGGAATATCTCTATCTGCGTCGTACGAAGGCGATACACGATGATGGTGTGAAAATGGTTTATGTGAAGCAGTTATTATCTGCTTTTGCAAGAGACAAACGATTGAGAGGCCTCTCATCTGCAGGAGAGGCCAAGCTGGATACAAAGGAAGTGGGCCTCAGCCCGATGGAACAAAAAATATTTGGTCACATCGCTGAGGGCCTGACCAGCAAACAGATTGCTGCCGAGTTTGGCATCTCACCCGGAACTGTTAATACCCACATTCGCCGAGTGTTTGCAAAGCTGGGTGCGAGTAGTCGTACCCATGCTGTACAAATCGCGGAGCAGCGGGGATTATTATAATTTTGTGAAACTGTGTCTACTCTTTTGTAGACTGTTTTCAAGCTAAGGTCTCTCCTACAATGAAGATAATTAAATAACGCTGACGAGTCTTTGCTGACACCAGGGTTTATGTTCATGTGGGAGGTAACGTTAAAAGATGTCAACACGAATATCCAAACGAAAAGTTCATACGAAAAATAAGATCCGTAAAGTCTCGCCTTGTTTGGCAGCCCTTCTGTCTTTATCCGTCATTTCTGTTCCCGGGACCGTGCATGCAGCATCCGATGCAGTAAACATTCGTGACTTGCAGCAAGCAGCACCTTGGGCCAAGCAAGCCATTGAAAGGGCTGCCGAACAACAGATGATTCTGGCAGACAAAGCAGGGAATTTCAACCCGAGCGCAACGTTAACAAGAGGGGATCTTGCTTACACGCTGGCTCAACTATTGGAATTGAACGTGCTGTCGTCCGTCCAGCTTCCAGATCAGTTATTCAGGGATCTGGATCGTAATGCTGAGAATGGTTCCTATATTCGTGCACTTCAATTAGCTGGAATTATGAATGGTTATCCGGATGGTACGTTTCGTCCTGCCGGTCTGGTAACAAGGGAAGAGCTGGCAACGACAATTATCCGTGCTCTGAAGGCTAAAGGATATGATGAAACAATAAATTTGACCAAAGAGTTGTCATTTAAGGATACTTCCGACATTAGTGCCTGGGCTTTGCCAAGTGTACAACAGGCTGTTGAGTTGGGAATCTTGAAAGGGGACAATGGAAACTTTGCGCCGAAACGTTCTACTTCCAGACAGGAAATGGCCGTGATCGCATTACGCGCAACTGAAGTCATTCAAGCTCTTGGTGAAGCTGCGAGTCAAGGGGGCACCAATTCGGAATCCAATCCTGATGAGCCAGGAAAGGTAACTGAGGTGCAGGGTACAACTTCAGGCGGCAATAACGCAGGGAACGGTATAGGAAACGCAAACGGTAATTCCGGGGCGACACCAGGGAATGAAAATGGAAATGGAAGCACGGGTGGAGGAGGTGGATCTACGCCAACTACTCCGACGAATCCTTCCACTCCGTCCAATCCAGGTACGGGGAACAGGGCGCCACTGGTTATTAGTGGCGGTTTGCCTGATCAGGAAGTTACACTTGATCATGCCGCATTGGACTTGAACGTCTCGACGTATTTTAGTGATCCAGATGGTGATGAATTGCAATTCAGTATCATAACCGGAGATGCAACCATTGTTTCCTCTACTGTCGTAGAAAAAGTGATTCGACTTGTTCCACAGGCTGCTGGAGAAACAACGCTGACGATCAAAGCTGTTGATGTTCGGGGCGCAAGTGTCACGGCACAACTCAAGGTTAAGGTACAGGCCAATACGATAAGTCGCCAATTCCCTGATCCACATTTGGCTGGAGCTATTGCTTATTGGTTGCAAAAGGATGTGGATGATCCACTGACCAAAGATGAATTGGTGGAAGCACTCATTCAGACCAATGGAGGGTTGTATGCGAGAAATGCGGGTATTTCCGATCTGACAGGAGTCGAGATATTCAAAGGATTGAATGTAACCGAAATTGATCTGTCAGGAAACGCCATAAGCAAAGCGGATGCCTCTGGGTTCGATAGACTGAATTGGCTTGATTTATCCGGTAACGAACTGACGCAAATTAATGTGACAGGGCTGGACTCCCTGCAAAAACTAGATCTGAACAGTAATGAGCTTGTTCATTTACCCGTTGGAATTGCTGAATTGTCTGATCTGCAATACTTGGATGTGAGTAACAATTCCATAACCCTGAGAGAAGAGCCTGACTTCACACTGCATCACACGTTGCTGCAACGTTTGGATATGTATGTTTTTGATGATGCTCCCCCTGTACTGGTGGAGGCACCTGCGGGTAATATCGCTTATGTTCATGGAGATGAGATTGAGATCGACCTGTCCTTTATGTTTGAAGATGAAGATGACGTTAGATCAACTCTCACACTACAGGCTGACTCTCCTGATCCACAATTGGCAGATGTCAGAATGGATGGACAGAAACTATACGTTACTGCACTGGGGACGAGTAGTGAGCCTATTCGGATTGAGGTGAAGGTTACGGACCCTCTGGGCAAAGTTTGTGTAGGTCACGTGTACGTTGATCTGAGGGAAATAGAGTAGCGCATTTTAAAACAGCATATGTGGACAAATGCAAGTTACATCAACGTGCCTTCCACTATGGAAGGTGCGTTGTTTTTATTTTGTATGGGAAAATTTTATGTTAAAATATGCAAGAAATGAATGAGGCTGTGAGTAATGACGATAGGGGGAGAAGAGGATGTCCCGAATAAATATCAATCCAAGTACTTCAGAGGATTCAGAGTATGTTCGCGAGCAACTTATCGCATTTAATGCTGCACATGTGAGCGAGGAATTAAGGCATCGTTACGAAGAATTGAATTTCAATATCAAAAATGAGACCGGCGAGATTGTTGCAGGTGTGCTTAGTACACTTTGCTGGAACTGGCTGGAGGTTGATATTCTTTGGGTGGATTCTGAACAACGGCATCGGGGATATGGTTCACAGTTGTTGCTTGAAGTTGAGCGAATGGCGCGAGAGAAATCTTGTGATTTTGTCATGTTGAATACTTTCTCCTATCAAGCACCGGAATTTTACAAGAAACATGGCTACCAATTAATCACAACGATCGAGAATGCACCGACTGGACACAGTCATTATTATTTTAAGAAGGACCTCACTTAAGACAAAGCGTGCGAAATAGGACAAAATCAGGAGGGTTATCATGGTTACCATTAAAGGAATCGAACTTGAAGATTTACAGGCACTAAGCCAACTATACAATGAGTTGATGGGAATGCCTACCAATGAACAGCAGATGAAAAAGATGTTTCATTACATACAGCAGAATGGCCATTATCATGTGCTTGGGGCATTCTACAATGGCAAACTGGTTGGGTCCGTTATGGGGATTGAGTGTATGGATCTGGTAGGGCCATGCAAACCGTTCATGGTTGTGGAAAATGTGATTGTATCGGATCAGGTACGCAGGCAGGGCATTGGGCAGAGATTAATGCTCCAGATTGAGCGGATTGCAAAAGATATGGGTTGTGATTACATGATTCTGGTGTCTGGCGATCAGCGTAAGGAAGCACATATATTTTATGAGAAGCTGGGTTTCAAGGATGAGAAGGTTCAGGGTTACCGTAAGCATCTTTAACAGACAGTTCAAGAGAGAATTTCTTACACAAGTGGAAGGATTACTTAAGGAACATGGCGAATAAGGCATAGTCTTAACAAAAGAAACGAATAAGAGGGAGGCACTCTCGTGTTCAAAAAATGGGCTAATGTTTTCATGGTTCTGAGCCTGGTATTCGCCGTATGTTCCCCAACCTCCTATGCTGCTGCCAAAACGGTTAAGGTAACCGTTACGCTGGTGAGCGCAGAACTTGTCGAGAATAACTCTGTCGGTAATGAGTGGGCCATCGGAGCAAGTGTGAACGGCAAAGATCTGGAGGAGGGTTCGTCAGTCACTTTAAACCTGAAATCCACGGGTACATTGAAACTGGAGGCCATCGCCGAAGAACAGGACAAAATTCCCGATTACGGGGATAAAAGCGCCAACGTCAAACTATCTTCGTTCTCCAAATCAACCAACAAGACACTTTCCGTGGTGGTGACCGAGAACAGAGGCCGATATTCTGGTAACACAGCGACTTGGGCGTTCAAGTTTAAGATTAGCAAGAAGTGAATAGGAACCAACCGTGAGAAAAGGGAGCTGAGCTCTCTTTTTTTATGCGTAAATAATTGGTGATCTAAAGTAAGGCGACGTTTCGAGCCACGCTAATCTTTGTTAAACTAATGAGAACAACAGTATAGAAATAAAAGATGTATTTTCAAAAAAAGTACATAGGAGGTTAACACAATCATGCGGATCGTAGATAACATTAAAGTCTGGGGGGAGCCGCTGGAGAACGCCGTAAGTCAGGCGGTGACTTGCTCGCAATATGGAGATGTACTGGGTGTGGCTCTGATGGCCGACCATCACAAAGGTTACTCGCAACCCATCGGTGGTGTTGTTGCTTATCGGAATATGATCAGTCCGTCAGGTGTCGGATATGATATCGCCTGTGGCAACAAAGCTGTGCGCACAAATCTGATGTGGGATGATATTCGGGATCAGATTGTAGCTGTTATGGATGACATCAATTCGACCATATCTTTCGGCGTGGGTCGCAACAATCCAACACCCGTGGATCATGAACTGTTCGACGACGCGAGCTGGAAGCTGTTTGATACCATTGAGCCGGGATTACAACATAAGCTGAAGACACTCGCACGCAACCAACTCGGAACCGTAGGCAGTGGAAATCATTTCGTGGATATTTTTGTAGAAGAGGCAACGGGAAAAGTGTGGATCGCAAATCATTTTGGCAGCCGCGGGTTTGGTCACAAAGTGGCCAGTGGGTTCCTTAACCTTGCCGCAGGGCGTCAGTTCAGTGGCAAAGCGCCGGGCGAATCGATGGATCAACCGCCTACGTTGTTTGACCTGAACAGCGAAATGGGTGATATGTATTGGGATGGAATGACTTTGGCGGGCCGATACGCCTATGCAGGACGTGATTATGTCATTGAACAGGTGCTTGGAATTCTTGGGGCAAGTGCTGAATACGCCGTTCATAATCATCACAACTTTGCCTGGAAAGAACAACACATGGGTGAAGAGGTAGTTGTGGTCCGCAAAGGTGCAACGCCATTGGCACCCGGGCAACTCGGTTTTGTCGGAGGCAGTATGGGGGATATCTCGGTAATCGTGGAAGGGATCCACAGCGAGGAGAATACCGAGTCATTCCGTAGCACCGTACATGGGGCAGGGCGCACGATGAGCCGGACCCAGGCGGCTGGCAAAATGAATTACAAGCTGCGCACACGCATGGGCGGCGAGATTAGTGAAGCACAGATGCATGAGGCGATTCGTGCCTATGGTGTCGAGCTGCGGGGAGCGGGCACAGACGAAAGTCCGTTTGTGTACAAGAAACTGCAAGACGTACTGAACGCACATGCGAATACGCTGAAAATCAACCATGTGCTGCGTCCTGTTGGTGTCGCCATGGCCGGAGGTAATGAATTCGATCCGTATAAGGATTAGTCATATATGTTCAACTGAACATTTACACGATAACGGAGAGGGCAGAAATGACTTGAAGAAGCGGAGCGTTCGCCTAAAAGCTTTCTAAAGAAAGCTACATCGGAAGCATACGCTATCACTGGATTTCCCCTTTCAAAAAAAGTAATAAAAAAATCTGGGGATAACAGCGATCGGAAAGTTATTCTGCCATCGGAGTGCCAGTGTAAATATTCATTAGTTGAACTATATATAGAGAGAGGGTGAACTTCATGAGAAATTGTGCGATATATAGCTCTCAGTTTGACCTGGATCAGCTGTTTGAAGTGATTCAATCCATTTATCCTGAGGGTACGATTAAACGCCGGGAAGACAAGACCCATATTCAAGTGACTCAGAAGAAGTGGCTCAGTAAGAAAACCAAAGGCTTTAATATCATGACCAGCCAGACACATCCTGAGGAATTTACGACAATGATTCAGGGGATGCTTGGATTTTTGAGTCAGATTAAAGGGCGCAATGCTTCGCTCCAGGAAAAGGTATTGATCAAATGTTCCACACTCAATATGGTGATTGGTATTGAGACGGAAGAGGATATTTCGGAAGAATTCTTCGGCGAGTTATTACGATTGGCTGATGCTCTGGATGCTATTATCTTCTGGGGAGGTGGATCTCTGCTGAATGCACAAGGCCAGCTATTGCTGGATGTGAATGGAGAATCTGAGGTAGAGGATTACACGGTGACAGCGCACACCAGTTTCCTTGACGGTAACAGACCCCAGGCGGAGTCTGGCATTCAACGTAAAGCGCGTTCAGAGCAACGGTTGACTGAACAAGGCATTCCGTATAATGCGAACTTGCCCGCAAGGGCCGGAGACGAGCACACCACGATTCGGAGTAAAGAGGAAGTTGCGCGCCGTGCGGTTGCCCTATGTCTTGCCGCGCTTAAGGGTGAGTGTCTGGGAGCAGGCGAAAGTGCGGATGATACCTCAGCACTGGTTCAGGAAGTGATTGACAAGTATGAGGCTGAATCCTTTTTCTCACCCGTAGAGAAGAGGTTTATCGACCAGCACGGAGCAGAGCAGCAGGAGATCATCTCCTTCTCTTGGGGATATGAAGCGTACCACGTAATGTTGTGGGCGCTTGGTTATGTGAAGGAATTGGGTGCACCAGTGGAGTTATGTAACGTAGGGAAGGATGTCGGTTATTTGCAACAGAAGGATAGCTTTACCGACTTTCTCTCCGATGCATCTCTGCGTAACAAGAGCGAGATTCTGGATGAAGCAGATCTAATATACCGTTATAACTGGGTGTGTGTCGATAGTCGTGTGAATGATAAAACACCTCCCGCTGGACTGAATGGTGGAGTGGCTTATGAACGTCACCGTGCATTGAACTGGTTGATCTGTTATCTGGATCAGGCGTGGGATGATGTGCGTACAGACACGTAGAACTGGATGATGTTACGGCCTAATGTAATAAACAATAAACATTACACAACATACAACAATCAAAATACCCCTATAGCCGCACGAATACGGTTAAAGGGGTGTTTGGCGTGCTGTTCTGTGTGGACATAATCTTTATCCATATATGCTTTTATCCACTATGCCTGCCGAACTGTTCACGAATAACGACGTCAGCAAGAATTAACTTTTTCTCGACGTTACTCTCTGGATTCGCAATGCGCCATAACATCTGATCCACTGCACGTGCACCGAGCAATTCCTTGTTCACATTGACTGTAGCCAGTAATGGGATATTGTCGTATAGATTATCAAATCCCGTGACAACACACTGATCGGGTACACGAATACCCATACTCTCAAGGGCTTCTATGGTGTATAGCCCATAGAAATCATTCGCACATACAAACACTTCAGGCAGGTTATCCTCATTGATCACCGAAGTGAACGTCTGGCGGAACTCATCCAATGCCTGATTACTTAGCTCAGGAATCTGATGTATTTCCATCCCATGGCCCATAAGCACAGAAGTGTATGCAATCCAGCGTTCATAGAAGCTATGAGCATCCCCGATATTGCCAACAAACTGGAATGTTTTGAAGCCCTTGCGGAGCAAATAGAGCATGATCTCCCGCATGGATGCAAAGTTATCGGTGAATATGCTGTCACTGTGAAAAACAGGGTCCAGGTGATCCACCATCACAACCGGAATACTGAGACGTTTGATTTCAAGCAGAATCGGGGTCGAAATAGAGCCAACGGTAATGATTCCACGAATGGCATCCGGGTTGAGCAGGGTAAATAGCTGGTCTGCTGAGGGTTCCGTCAAGGTCAGAATATTAATCCCTTTTTGGTTCAGCTTGGAAGAGATCCCGTTAAAGACGGGTCCCCAGTATACGGAGTCTTGATTTTGGTACCGAACATTGGGAAACAAAATCAAGATCGTTCCGCTTGAACGTGTGTTCTTTGGTTCCTGAGATTCATTGTTGTTATACAGTTCACCAGACAACATGCTGTTATCTTTGAAATATCCAAGCTTGCCAGCGGCCTTGAGAATGACATCCCTCGTTTGATCGCTAACTCCCGATTTTCCAGACAAAGCTCGTGACACCGCGAATTTCGACAAACCCGTAAAATGTGCAATCTCCTGAATTGTTACCTTTGTCTTCATCATACCATCCTTACACTCGTAGTTCTGCCGTATTCCTTATTTGGAGCGATATCCAACTGTTCCTAGTATAACATGATGTATTTCTCTTAATCTAATAACGGACAGAGAATTCAAAATGTTAGTGATGCACAGTATTTTAGGATGAACGTTCAACGTGACGGTAAGCATATTTTCAGATAGAATGACGAATTTTGTCTGTTAAATTATTATTTTGTTATTTTATAAAAATAACAAAATAAACAAAGTTATAATCATGTTTTAATAAGTTTGTACTTAGAATCCAGGAGATTGAATAAGCTGTGATACAGATAAATTACAGCTTTATCAGCATTTTATCAGAATAATTAGAAAATGTTAACAACAAAAATGTTGACGCTTACATTTTGCTGTGTTAAATTTTGTTTGTCAAAAACAAACAAGAAAATAACAAATGGTGGTGGTTGTTTATTTTCGATTGGTTGGTGAATGGGGTTAACGATTTAGGGTGAACCATGATTGGTATACACATTCGGGGAGGTTGTTAAAATCATGATGAGAAGATGGAATGTTCTACCTCTGATGTTATTGGCCGTGATGCTTTTTGTATCCGCTTGCAGTGGTGGGGGGACAGCGCAGACGGGGACCGAAGCAGAGGGAACAACGAACTCAGGTAACAGCACCGAAGTCGCTGAGACAGAGAAAGAGGGCGGAGCGGAAGAAGCTGTGGTTAATGTGCCTGATATGGGTGGGCGTGTCATTAAGGTTGCGGCCTGGTGGGACTTGAAACCAGCGGGAGAGACGGCCTCCGATAAGGCCAGACTCGATAAAATTGCAGAGGTCGAGAAGAAATACAACGTGAAACTGGAGTTTGTTAACGTACCTTTCGAAGAATACATGAACAAATTCACAACGTCTGCACTGGCTGGCGAACCGTTCGCCGACATCGTTCAGATGGAGTACAAATCCGCACTACCTGCCATCCTCAAAGGGCAACTATTGCCCATCTCCGAATTCACTACACCTGAGAATAACATCAACCAAGAGGCTAACCTGATTGCAAAATTCCCTGCCATTGCAGGCAACGAATACGCCTTCGAATCTCCAACCAGCATTGGTCTGGGACTTCACTATAACCGTGACTTGTTCAAAAAATTATCTTTGCCTGATCCTCAAGAATTGTATAACCAAGGTAAATGGGATTGGGACAAATTCATGGAACTTGCCAAACAGGCAACCAAAGATACCAATAACGACGGCAAAACTGACGTATACGGATTTTCTGGCTGGGCCCTTGATGTCGTTCGCCATTTTACCGCAGCCAATGGTGGAACGATCGTGGATGATACCAATAGCAAAGAAGGATTGTCCGATCCGAAAACGATTGAAGCTGCCGAATTCGTCAAACGCCTGTATAACGTGGAAAATGTCGTGAAGGTCAAAACCGGCGACAAAACCAATTGGGAGGAAAGCAATACGTTCAAGGATGGAGACGTAGCTCTGTTCACCGCTGCTGAATGGCAATTGGGCGATCTCACCTTTGCTGTTGGCGTTGTACCGATTCCGAATGGGCCACAGGGTAGCAAAGAGGTAACGTATGCAAACAACGCGGCATCGGCGAAGTTCATTCCAAAAGGTGTGGAGGATCCAAAGATCGTCTACCAAATCTATGAAGAGACCTTCGACATCCCGCAGATTGAAGAGTATCCAGGTCAGGATTATCTGGAAAGTCGTTATACCGACGAGAAGGATATCGCCATCATTCGCGAGCACATCGCCGGAACGGGCCGTATCTTGCTGGATGATGCCTACACAGGATACCCTTTTGGGGATTATGTGAACGATATCATCAAAAACAATGCTTCCGTGACGGCAACAGCCGAGAAATACAAAGCACAGGCACAAGCTGCCATTGATAAACTCGGTAAACAATAAGAACTTAACACCAGCAAGCGATTCAGGCAGGGGCTCGTGTCGGCAATGTTGCACGGAGCCCCTTTTCCTGAACCACCAAATCGGCATTGCTGGCATCAGCCTTGATGAGGAGGACTCGTAGGATGGCTGGAATTCTACAACGTAAGACATGGGTATTGTCCACAGTAATCATCGTGGCGGCAGCCTGCATCATTCTATATGTAACTTCCGGCGCTGATGGGAAGAGTGCAGACATTCCACCTGGCAGTCTGCCTGCCATTGAAGTGGATGCAATCTTGCAGCAGACGCGGCAGAAAAAGGGATACGAACAGTATCGATCCGGAACGGATCAGGCTACACAGCCGAATGTGGACATCACCATTGAAGCAGGAGATTACATAAAAGCCGAAGGTGAAGACGTCCGTAAACTGACTAATTATGAGGGAATGGACGGAGTATCTCTCCATACCGGAGAGACCGGGCAAGTCGATTGGACCATTAATGTGCCGGAGACTGGGCTGTATAACCTGTCCACGATCTATTTTCCCGTTGAAGGCAAGAGTTCGGCCATTGAGCGTGCATTGTACATTGATGGTGAACTTCCTTTTGCAGAAGCCGCCTATTTGCAGTTTGACCGGGTGTGGGCCAATGAGAAAGATGTTGTGGAGCAGGACAATCAAGGCAATGACCTACGCCCGAGACAAGTGGAGAAACCTCGCTGGATGGAAGAAACGTTTCAGGACTCAGACGGATACGAACAGGTTCCATTCAAGTTTTATTTGGAAAAAGGGGAACACACGCTAACGCTAAAATCATCGCGTGAACCCATGGTGATTCGGTCCATTCGTCTTTTCAATGAGAAGACAGCCGTTCCTTACGCAGAGACTGCGGGTGCACAACAATCGGATTCCTCCGGACAGCCGAAGGATGTACTTATTCGCATTGAAGGAGAAGCCGCTGTTGCCAAATCTTCACCTACGTTATATCCGACGAGCGAAAGGTCAAGTTCTGCTGTGTCTCCTTATAGCACTTCCCAGGTACGCATTAATACGATTGGCGGCTTTAACTGGCGTCTGCCGGGACAATGGATTGAATGGGAAGTGGATGTACCGGAGAGCGGACTGTATCATATCGGATTTACCGCACAGCAGAATTTTGTTAAAGGCATCTATTCTACGCGCAAATTGACCATTGACGGTGAAGTTCCGTTTGCAGAGATGGCCAAAGCCCCTTTCCGTTATCAGAGTGACTACCGCATTGACGTTATGGGTGGCAAGGAAGCATACAAATTTCATTTGGAAAAAGGAAAACATGTGCTACGGCTGGAGAACAGCCTCGGTGACTTTGCACCCCTTATCCGCAATGTGGAGGACAGTCTGTACAACTTGAACTCCATGTACCGACGCATTCTGATGATTACAGGTACCAAGCCTGATGAATTCCGGGATTACCGGGTGGAAAAGCAGATCCCGAACCTGCTGGAAGTGTTCAGCGGGGAAAGTAAACGACTCAAAGACGTGGCCGTACAGCTTCGTCTTCTATCCGGGCAGTCCAGCGATCAGGAAGCCTTGATTAAGACGATGGCGCTTCAACTGGACGAGATGATTGACAAGCCAGATACCATTCCAAGACGGCTTGCGGCTTATAAAACCAACACAGGCGGTCTAGGCACATGGGTGCAACAGGCACGAGAACAGCCCCTGGAGATCGACGCACTGTACGTCACTTCGATTGACCAAGATATTCCCGGAACAGGTATGGGGCCACTTGCCAAGCTTGGTCATGAAGCGAAGATATTCTATCATTCGTTCTTCATTGATTATAACCAGATTGGCAATGTAGCCACATCGGAAGATCAGCGGACGGTAACCGTCTGGATTGGTAGTGGACGTGACCAGGCAAATACGATGAAAGCGATGATTGACAAGACCTTCACACCAGACAGTGGCATTAACGTGAATCTGAAGCTGGTGAATATGGGAACCTTGCTGCCAGCGACGTTGTCCGGTGAAGGACCCGATGTTGCCATGCAGATCGGCAATGATCTGCCGGTGAACTTTGCGATGCGGAACTCGGCTGTAGATCTTACGCAATTCAGTGATTATAGCACCGTGGAACAGGAGTTCAGGGAAAGCGCGATCGTGCCGTATGCCTATGATTCAGGTGTATATGCCCTGCCGGAAACACAGACCTTTAACATGCTGTTTTATCGTAAAGACGTGCTCGAAGAACTCGGGCTTGAAGTGCCTCAGAACTGGGAGGATGTCGAGGCTCTACTCGCGATTCTAAGCAAAAATCATATGGAATTCGGTATGCCGATTGTGACCCAGGCGAATATGCAGGGTGTCAATATTCCGCCGAACTCACAGTATGCCACGATGCTGCTTCAGAACGGAGGCGCTTTCTATCGAAACGATGACAAGGAGTCGGATCTGGATTCCCGAATCGGGATCGAGACGTTCAAGCAGTGGACGGAGTTTTATACCGATTACAAGCTGGAGCGGGAATATGATTTTGCCAACCGTTTCCGGACAGGACAGATGCCTATTGGACTAACGGATTACACCATGTACAACCAGTTGTCCGTATTTGCACCGGAGATTCGGGGACTATGGGGATTCGTTCCTGTCCCGGGAACCGTTCAGGCGGATGGAACCTTGAATCGGGACGTACCGGGTGGAGGCAGCGCAGTCATGATGCTGGAGGGTGCCAAGGATCAGGATGCGGCGTGGGAGTTCATGAAGTGGTGGACCAGTACACCGATTCAAGCTGAATTCGGGCGGGAGATGGAAGGACTGATGGGTGCAGCTGCCCGTTATCCAACGGCCAACATTAAGGCACTGGATTCCCTGCCGTGGCCTGCGGAGGATTACGCCAATCTCAAGGCACAATTCGAAACGGTGAAGGGCATTCCTGAAGTACCCGGTGGTTATTTTACAGGCCGCCATCTGTTCAATGCATTTTACAAAACCGTTGTTGGCCAAGTGGAAGCCAGGGAATCCATTATGGATTATACCCAATATATTCAGGACGAGATTCGCGTCAAACGTAATGAATTTGGTCTTCCGTAAGCAGAGGGAGGGTTAATCGTGCCACAAATATCACTCCGAGACGGACAAAACAGTCCTCCTGAGAAAGCGTCAAGGATGGGCATGAAATCGTGGTGGAGCTGGAAGCTCCAGGAAATGAAGGCCAGCAAACATTCCTATGTTCTGCTTGCACCTTATATGCTCCTGTTCCTCATGTTTACCGTGATTCCGGTTGTCATCTCGATCATACTCAGCTTCACCTACTTTAACATGCTGGAATTTCCACGTTTTATTGGCTGGCAGAACTATACTCGTCTGTTTCTGGAGGACGATGTATTCCTGATTGCAATCAAGAATACGCTGCTGTTTGCCATTATTACCGGACCGATCAGTTATATTGCCTGTTTTGTCTTCGCGTGGATCATTAATGAGTTAACACCGAAATGGAGAGCGTTCATGACGCTGATCTTCTACGCGCCCTCCATCTCGGGCAATGTGTATTTTATCTGGCTGATGATTTTTTCGGGAGATCGTTATGGTATTGCCAATGGGCTGTTGATCAAATGGGGTTTTCTGCTGGAGCCGATCCAATGGCTGAAGACAGAAGCTTATATTATGCCTATTCTCATTCTCGTGCAGCTATGGCTGAGTCTCGGAACTGGATTTCTGGCGTTTATCGCCGGTTTGCAGACGGTGGACCGGACATTGTACGAAGCGGGAGCGGTGGATGGCATTAAAAATCGCTGGCAGGAGTTATGGTACATTACCTTGCCTTCGATGCGTCCGCAGCTCATGTTCGGTGCAGTCATTCAGCTCACAACCTCGTTTGCCGTGGCCGATGTGTCGATCGCACTGGCCGGGTTCCCAAGCGTGAACTATGCGGCAGAGACGGTGGTCACCCACTTGATCGACTTTGGTACAACGCGATTTGAGATGGGATACGCATCGGCGATTGCCACCGTGCTGTTCATGATTATGGTGGGGACCAACTTGCTGGTACAGAAACTGCTTCGAAGGGTGGGAGAATAGCTATGGCTGCAATTGCGACAGGCAAAAAGCGGGTGAATCGCTCGCTATCGGGAAGCCTCTCCCTGTTTGCCCTTCTGCTCGTATTTGGTGCCTTCATGGTGCTGCCGCTGATCTATGCGATCAACAATGCATTCAAACCATTGGATGAGATTTTCACCTTTCCACCAACGCTGTTTGTCAAAAATCCGACGTTCAGCAACTTTACAGATCTGCTGAATCTGCTGAGTGACTCGTGGGTGCCGTTCTCACGTTATATATTCAACACGGCATTTATTACAGGCATCGGTATCGTAGGCCATGTACTGCTGGCTTCCGCAGCGGCGTACCCGCTTGCCAAGCATAAGTTCCCGGGCAAAGTATTCATGTTCCAAGTGGTTGTACTGTCACTGATGTTCACACCTGCGGTGACGGCCATTCCGAACTATATGATCATGTCTTGGCTCGGATGGATTGACACGTACTGGGCTGTTATCATTCCGGCATTTGCCTATTCACTCGGGTTGTATCTGATGAAACAGTTCATGGAGCAGATCCCGGATGCACTGCTGGAAGCAGCCAAGATTGATGGTGCCAGTGAATACCGGATCTTCTGGTCCATTGTTATGCCTAATGTGAAGCCCGCGTGGCTTACATTAATCATCCTGCTGTTCCAGATGTTATGGGGCAGTGATGGCAACGGATACATCTACAGCGAACAGCTCAAGACCCTGCATTATGCAGCAGGTCAGATTATTCAGGGCGGAATATCCCGGGCAGGAGCGGGTGCTGCGGTAGCACTGATTTTGATGAGTGTGCCGATCACGCTATTTATTTTCTCTCAGAGCCGAATCATTGAGACGATGGCGAGCTCGGGCATGAAGGATTAAGGGGGAACGATATGGCACGCACAGTGAAAAGATGGCTTGTTCTCCTGGCGGCAGTATCTCTGCTGCTGGTGAATGCCGTGCCTGCGGCGGCCTCCCCGGCGCCGTATGAGAGTTATAACTACAACTACTGGAAAGAGGCTGTACCTTCACCAGATGCCTATCTGCCCGAGCGTACGATATCAGGCCGTGATCTCGGCATTAGTGAGTTCATAGACCCCGGTGATGTGAACGTTTCTCCCTCCGGGTTGATCTACATTTTGGATAGCGGCAACGGCCGAATTGTTGTATTGGACCCAGGCTTTAAGCTGCTGCGCGTCATCGATGGATTCATGATGGATGGTAGCAAGGAGACCTTTAACCTTCCAGGTGGATTGTTTGTAGATGAAGAAGAACGCATATATGTCGCCGATACAGGAAACAGTCGTGTGGTTGTCCTTGATGGAGAGGGGACGCTGATACAAACCATCACGAAGCCTGAGTCGGATATCCTGTCGACCCAATTCCAGTTCCAGCCCTTGAAACTGACGGTGGACCATGTAGGCCGAGTTTACGTTGTGGCACAGGGGGTCTACGAAGGGATTATGCAGTTTGACGAGAGTGGGAAATTTATCGGATATGTCGGTACGAACAAAGTGGAGCGGGACTACGGCGAATATATCTGGCGCATGTTATCAACCAAAGCTCAGCGCGCACAGATGGTCCTGTTTGTCCCGACGGAGTTCTCCAATGCGGATATTGACCACAAAGGATTCGTGTATGCAACGAATATTGATCCTGGCTCAAATGAACCGATCAAACGCCTTAACCCGTCTGGCGAAGATGTACTGAAGCGGTTTGGTTATTACGACGTCAAAGGCGATATCCGGTTCCGCAACAATCCGGGTCCCTCCAAACTGATTGATGTGAAAGTGCTGGGCGACGGCATGTACAGTGTATTGGATGCGACACAGAACAGGGTGTTCACGTATGACGATGAAGGTCATCTGCTCTACATATACGGTGGCAAAGGAAATCAGGTGGGCACGCTCAAAACACCTGTCGCGATTGAACAATCGGGTGAGCATCACTTGGTTCTGGATCGGGGCAAGAACAACCTTGTCGTCTATGAGCCAACCCGTTTTGGTGCCCGTGTGAATGAAGCAGTGGCACTCCACTATCGGGGCGAGGACACGGAGGCTGTAAATATATGGAGAGAAGTGCTGAAGCTGAATGCCAACTATGACATCGCTTATATCGGTATCGGCAAGTCTTTATTAATGGAGAAGAAAAACGAGGAAGCGCTAAGCTACTTCGAACTTGGGATGGATCGCAAGAGTTATTCTGTGGCGTTCAAGAGGCATCGGCGGGAGATGATGAAGGAACATTTTGGTACATTCCTGACCGCTGCAATCGCGCTGATTGTCATTCTGATCCTGACCCGGGTGGCGGTTAAATGGAGACGGAGGAGGCAGGTTGATCGTGAAGCAGGATTTCATTAAGTTTCCGCTGCATCTCATTTTCCACCCCATTGATGCATTCTGGGATCTCAAGTCGGATAACCGGGGACGGCTGCTTGTTGCTTTTGCAGCATTGGCGCTCACCATTGTCATGATGATTTTGCAAAAGCAGTACGCAGGATTTCTCGTTAATTACATCGACCCTCGCACAATTAACAGCATCATTGAGATTGCCACGGTTGCGGTACCTTTCTTTCTATGGTGCACGGCCAACTGGGCAGTAACGACCTTGATGGAAGGGGAAGGCAAGTTCAGGGAAATCGTTCTGGCGACAGGTTACTCGCTCATTCCGGTTATTCTGATCTATGCCCCAATGATCGTGATCAGCCGGTTCATGGTGCAGGAGGAGACTGCTTTTTATTATCTGTTCAATAGCATCGCGTTTTTCTGGTTTATACTGCTTCTGTTCATTGGCATGATGACGGTACACCAATACACGGTGATTAGAACGATCATTACGATGGTGCTGACACTCATTGTGATCGGCATTATTGTATTCCTTGGCGCACTGGTCTTTAGCATGCTGCAACAGCTGTACGAATTCGGTTATAACATTTACCGCGAGTTGATTTTTCGGACCTAAAGGAGGCGGCATCCGTGAACAAAAGGCAACGATTATATACGGTGCTGGCTGGTGGTACAGCTGTGATCATGATTGCAGCCGGGCTGCTGTATATAAACAACAGGGGGGTTCCTGCCGTAGAAGCCGCGGCTTATCTGGATACGACAACCAGAGCCATGCCCGTCACGGAGGACCCGTTGCAGTTCCTTAGCGACTCTTCGCAGGGTGTACCTGGTATGCAGTTGGTCGCCGAGGATCAGGGGTTGGCCCTGTACTATAACGAGGAGACAACGGAAATTGCAGTACGGGACGGGAAAAGTGGAGAGATTTGGTACAGCAATCCGAAAGAACGGGCTGAGGATGGTCTTGCTTCTGCATATGAAAAAGATGTGCTGTCCTCCCAGTTGAACGTGTCTTTCCGGGATTCGATGGGCACACTGGAGAACTTTCCGAATTTCAGTTCGAGTATAAGCAACAAACAATTCACAGTGGGTCAGATCGATCAGGGGATTCGGGTGAACTATACGCTTGGTGATACATCACTTGGGATTGATGCGCTGCCTAAACTGATTAGCAAACAGCGCCTGGAGGAGAAAGTACTTTCCAAACTGGACGCTACTGTCGCTAGATACACGTCTGCCCGTTACTATCCAACCGAGAGCAATCCGGATATTCTGGAGCGGCTGGATGGACAGATTTCGAAGCAGCTTGTGCTGAACAAGATGTTGAGTGCATTTGAGACGGCAGGTTACACGGCGGACGATCTCGCTTTTGACAATCAGGAGAATGGAGTCGAAGGCGGAGGCGTGTCTGATAAGCCAAGCTTCGTTATTTCTGTGGAATACCGACTGGAGCAGGGAGCGCTTGTTGTGAGCGTGCCCCTAAGTCAGATTCAGGAAAGTGGGCAATACCGCATTCGAAATATTGATTTGCTCGCTTATTTTGGTGCTGCGGATACGAAGGGTGAAGGCTACATGCTCGTACCTGACGGTTCGGGTAGCCTGATCCACCTGAACAACGGGAAAACCCAGGAAGAACAGTATGTACAGCGTGTATATGGGGCAGACCCGAATGATAATTCACTCAGTCGTCCTCAGGTTAGTGAATCCGCGCATATGCCTGTGTTTGGTCTGAAAAACGGAGAGAATGCCTGGTTTGCAGTCATTGAAAAAGGGGACGGCATAGCCAGTATCTCCGCGGATATTGGAGGCAGGCAGAACAGTTACAATCACGTGCATGCGACCTTCTCCCTGCGGGGGGAAGATGAACTGGAGATGTACACCTCGCAGAAAATGCAGGAGATTCAGCTGCTTGGCGAAGAGCCCTACCGTGGAGATATTCAGGTCCGTTATCATTTCCTTCATGGAGAAGATGCCAGTTACTCGGGAATGGCTCGCCTGTATCAACAGCAGTTAATAGAGCAGGATGTACTGAAACCTCTCGCGGAACAGACAGAGTTGCCGTTTTATGTAGATGTGCTTGGTGCAGTGGACAAAAAGGCTTCGTTCCTGAGCGTACCCTATCGGACCACTTTAGCCATGACGACGTACGAACAGGCCGCCGAAATGGCGGCGAAATTACAGCAGGGAGGTGTGAACCGCGTACAAATGCGGTATCAGGGATGGTTCGGCGGTGGTATCAGCCATCATACGCCAACCCGGGTGAAGTTAGACAGTGAAGTAGGCAGTCGTTCCGAGCTACAAGCGTTGTCCGCCAAGCTGGAGCAGTCGGGTGGAGCTCTGTTCCCGGATGTGGCTTTCCAGCACATGTATCACGATGATATGCGTTTTGCTCCTTCCTCGGATGCGGCGCGGTTTGTCACAAAGGAGACAGCAGAACTGTATCCATACAATCCTGCCCTTAATCGCATGGATCAGAGTAGGGACAGCTATTATTTGCTCTCCGCGGCCAAGCTTCCTTATGTGGTGAGTGAGTTTGCAGACAAATTCAATCAACTGGACCTCGGCGGATTATCCCTTCGTGATCTCGGGCAGGTCCTGACTTCCGATTACCGGGATAGTCGGGTTATTCATCGGGAGACGGCGAAGAACATTGTGAAGGAGCAACTTGGCAAGTTGGAACAGTCCTATCCGAACCTGATGATATCTGCCGCAAATAGCTACGCTTGGGGTAGTGCACAACATGTTGTGAATGTACCCGCAGGGTCGAGTCGGTTCAATATTACCGATGAAGAAGTTCCTTTTTATGCGATGGTCATTCATGGATACATGAACTATGCAGCATCTCCGATGAACACGTCGGGGGATCAGGATCTCCGCAAACAATTGCTGCAAAGTCTGGAGCTAGGGGCCGCTCCGTATTTTCAATGGACCTATGAACCATCATCCCGGCTGAAGCTGACGAATTATGATTCGGCCTACGCAACGGAATACAGCTATTGGGTGGATGACGCTATTGCCTTGTATAGGCAGGCCGATGAAGTACTGGGAGATTTAGCGAATGAGAAGATCCTCAGACATGAACGCATTCAGGAAGGTGTGGTCCGAGTCACCTATACTGGCGGTACATCCATCCTTGTGAATTACAATGCGGACGCAGTAACCGTGGATGGAACAACAGTTGACGGGATGGACTATGTGGTGGGAGGAGGGAACCGATGAGAACCATTCGATTATCGCTGAAGTCACGGAGAGCGCTGCTTGGACTTGCATTTATTTCCCCGTGGCTGCTCGGTTTCATCTTCCTCTTTGCCACACCGCTCCTGCAATCGATTCGGTTCAGTCTGAGTAATCTGTCCGTTGCTCCGGGCGGGTACATTCTGGACTTCGTTGGATTTAAAAATTTCAAGGATGCGCTTCTGGTTGATGCTACATACAACCGGATTCTGGTGGATTCCGTAGGAGCAATGTTGCTGAATGTGCCGATGATCCTGTTCTTCAGTCTGTTTACGGCAACACTCCTTAACCAGAAGTTCAGGGGTAGGACGATGGCACGTGCGATCTTCTTCTTGCCGGTTATTCTGGCTTCCAGTGCAGTCGCAGCAGCAGAGTCCGCGGGATTAATCAATCTGATGGGGGATGCAAGTGCTGTCGATGCGGCCGCTGATGGCGGTGCCTCGTTCAATGTGGTATCCATTGTGCGGATGCTGGCGGATGTGGGATTGCCAATGGCCTATGTGGATTATATCGTTGAAGCCATCATGCGGATCTACGAAATTATTAGCAGTTCTGGTGTGCAGATTCTGATTTTTCTGGCCGCGCTGCAATCGGTACCGGGATCAATGTATGAGGTTGCGAAGATCGAAGGGGCGACAGCCTACGAATCGTTCTGGAAAATTACATTTCCGATGGTTAGTCCGCTGATTCTGACAAATGTCATCTATACAATCATTGATTCATTTGCCGGAAGTCCGGTCACACAGGCCATCTATCAGACCGCATTCAAAACCCAGAACTTTGGCTTAAGCTCGGCGATGTCCTGGCTGTATACGCTGGTGATTGGCCTTGTACTGATCGTAGTGGGCTGGGTACTATCACGGCGTGTTCATTATAACTGACAGTTCACATTGAGGGAGGCTTCAGATTATGGCTGCATCAGGGACAGATCGCATGGTGGTAGTTCCGAAGCAGAATTACCACATGCAGCGGGTGCGAAACAAGACATCGGACCTTCTCTATTCCATATTCAGATATGCTTTGGTTATTGGTATTTCATTTATTATTTTATATCCGTTATTTCTCAAAGTGTCAGTGGCGTTCAAGGATAAGCAGGATATCTACAATCCAACGATCTATATGATTCCTCAGCACGTTACATTGGATAATATCCGTCTTGCGGCACAAGTGATGGATTATCTGCCTTTGCTGGCGAACACCTTATTGTTCGTTACCATTACAACGCTTCTGACAGCGATATCCTGTGCACTTGCCGGCTACGGCTTCGCCCGGTTTTCTTTTCCAGGTAGCAATGTGCTCTTTATCCTGGTGATTCTCACGATTCTTGTACCAACAAGCACACTCATGGTGCCGATGTATCTGCATTTCCGCAGCTTTGACTTTATGGGCATCATCCAGTTGTTTACCGGAAAGAATGGCATTAATCTGCTGAATACGTATTGGCCTTCCGTGATTACGGCGGCCACAGCGGGAGGGCTGAAGGCGGGGTTGTTCATCTACATCTTCCGACAGTTCTTCAAGGGCATGCCGAAGGAGATCGAGGAGGCCGCCCTGATTGACGGCGCTGGTGGATTCAAGACGTTTGCTCGAATCATGCTGCCCAATGCCATCTCACCACTGATTACGGTCATTCTGTTCTCCTTTGTGTGGCAGTACAACGATACGTTCTATTCGGCATTATTCATGAGTGAAAGTCCACTGATCTCACTGAAGGTGGCTTCCTTGCCTGCTCAGGCGAACCAGTTGATTCCGCAACTGATGGGCTTTGGTTCGAACTCGGGCATTAAGGCTGATCCGAACTATGTGGCCATGATTGTGGACACAGGCATTTTGCTGGCGATTGCACCGCTGATTATTTTGTATCTATTTGTGCAGAGGTATTTCGTTGAAAGTATTGAACGCTCCGGGGTTGTAGGTTAGGCAGTTTGTTATCAGGGGTGCAGTCATTTGTGATCTAATGAGATGTTGTTGTTGTTGTTGTTGTTGTTGTTTCGAGGAATGGACATGGTAAACCCAAATTGGAGGTGTTAGCGATGACGGTTCATGCGATCAACAATGCTCCGGTGAATGAAGCAGCGACACCCGAAGTGAGAGAACTAATGGCATTCCTGGTCGAGCGTTATCGAAAAGGAATGTTGTCAGGTCAGCAGGACTACAGCAATCTGAACTGGATTAATGAAAATACAGGCCGGAAACCAGCTGTGATTGGCTTTGATCTCATGGAATATTCGCCATCAAGAACAGAGCGCGGTGCGGTCTCCCAGGAGATTCGGGATGCGATAGATTGGCACAAACAAGGCGGGATCGTGACGTTATGCTGGCACTGGAACGCACCTACGGATCTGATCGATGAACCAGGTAAAGAGTGGTGGCGGGGGTTCTATACGGACGCGACAACCTATGATCTTGCCTCCGCGCTGGCAAATCCTGAGTCAGAAGAGTACAGACTTTTGATCCGGGATATCGATGTTATTGCTACACATTTAAAGGAGCTGAAGGATGCTGGTGTGCCTGTATTATTCCGACCACTTCATGAAGCAGAAGGTGGGTGGTTCTGGTGGGGAGCGAAAGGCCCCGAACCTGCCAAGCAGTTATATCGTTTGTTGTATGATCGATTGGTTCAAGAACATCAGCTGCATAACCTGATCTGGGTCTGGAACTCGGAAAAACCGGAATGGTATCCGGGTGATGATGTCGTGGATATTGTCAGTGTAGATGTGTACCCGGAAGCAGGAGACCACAGCCCGCTGGCTGCACGTTACGCCAACCTGCGTGAGCTTGTGAAGGACCGCAAAATTATTGCACTGGCCGAGAACGGCTCCATCCCTGACCCCAAGCAAATGAAAGAACAGGATGTACACTGGAGTTGGTTCTGTACCTGGACTGGGGGATTTCTGAGGGACGGGACGCATAATGAACTGGCGTTTTTGAAGGAAGTGTATAACAGCGAAGAGATTATTACGTTGGATCAGCTACCGAAATGGAGTTGGTTGTAAGAACGTTACTTCGAACAACTGGTATTGGCATCAAAGAAGTGTGAGTATTCGCTGGAAGATTTAATGCGAATACTCACGCTTCTTTCTGGTGGCGTACATATGTAAATGGAGCTATTCCTTGGAGAAACATAAAAATCCGTTTCGAACCACTATCTAGTTTGATGGTTGTAACATATCTCGGATATTGGGATATAAATTCACACTGTTCGTGAATAAGATATATGATTGATTAACCGTACGGATCAGAATCCTCTCGCTTGTGCCATTAACCGGACCGATTCGAATGGCGGATGGTTCGCTGCCACCGTATGTATCATCAAGGGTGACCGATGTGATATGTACGATAGGAATTTCGATTTTGGAAAACTGCCAGCGGATGACCAGTTGATCTTCCACTTTTTTCACGTTAACACCAAACATAGGTTGATCTCCTCCTGTTGTAATTCATATGATTGAAGTAATCTCGTATGTCCAGTTTATCATATTTTGGATAAAATTACCTTATTAATAGTAAGGGGTGGCGATTTCTATCAACTGATATCAGGGATGGGACTTTGATGAACAACCTACAGGATTAACCATGGAATATACCGAATACAAATAGAGAAATGAGTCAACTTAAACTCCAACACAAAGGGTGTGCCACATGACGAATCTATTCGAACATTGTTCAGGTCAAACATTATCTGCAAACCTGGGATGGCTGAACGAGCCAGCAGATTGGTCCATTGAAGACGGCAAAGTAACGATAACCGTTTCGCCAATCAGTGACTTTTTCATTGATCCGGGAGGTGAGCCGGTGAAAGCTTCAGCTCCATTTTTACATACGATCATCAAGGGAGATTTCAGCATCGTCACTCGAGTACAGGTGGACATGAAAGAACAGTATGATTCGGGCTGCCTGATGGTGAGGGTGGACGATACGAATTGGGCTAAAGTTTGCTTTGAATTTTTTGAAGAACAGCCGTCCATTCTCAGTGTTGTGACCCGTGGTAACTCGGATGATTGTGTATCAGCACCTGTAGAGGTTAACAAGCCTTATTTACGTGTAGCCCGGGCAGGGAACAGCTTTGCTTTCCATTATTCTCAGGATGGAGAGAAGTGGAAGCTGGTTCGTTATTTCGGCCTGGACTGCCCGGAAGAGATCAAAGTTGGCATTGTGGCCCAATCCCCCATCGGGCAAGGGACCACGGTTACTTTTACAGATGTACAGCTTCAACATGGAGTGACCGGAAGTGTACGGCGAGTAGAATAAAAAACGATCAGAACGTTGTTCTGTCATTTATTTCACTCGAATTAACAATCCGAACAGGCCGAGTACAGCAAAGGCCAGAAATGCCGTTGTATTGGAGAATACTTCAATCGTGTAACCTGCCATGGATGAGCCAAGGAATTGCCCAGCACCCAGCGCGAGAAAGGCAAGACTAATTCCGATGGATACATTCGGACTGAAGAGTCGCGTTGCCCAAACGATAAATACACTGGTCAGGAAAATATATGTGCTGCCAAATATGATCGCAGAGATCAGGCTTGCCGCCATGGATGGAAGAAGGATTACCCCCAGCGAGATAGCCAATAAAAGTATGCCTATCCGGTAGGACCACCCAATCTCAATACGTTCAATAATGCGTCCAGCGCATCCGCCGAGTATCCCCATAACCCCCATCACAATCCAGAACAACACGGCTTCCGAATCGGAGGCCCCTTTCTCGTCCGTGAGGAAGTTTCGGGCAAAGGTCCAGTAGATTGCCGAACTAACGCCTGTTAACAGACAAGCCATCAGAAGAGCACACCCGGGTCTGGTTGGTTTCATACATGTCCAGAGTGACTTGGTACAAGGCAGTGTCTTGGTTGTCGGAATGACACGTCTGTTCCACAACAGAACCACAACACCGATCACAGCAAACAGGATGTAGGTTAGACGCCAGTAATCCGTGAACAACCAGTAGAGTGGACCGGATATAACAATTCCGAAGCTGGTCCCTGTGTTAATCCAACTGTTGCCTCTGGCTTGCAGATCCGGTGCAAGCTCGGCATTAACCGTGTTACCGAGTGCCGGAGAGGCCCAGCCTGTACTTAAACCAGCTAGAAATACACTAAATGCAAGAACCCATGCATTCTGAGACAGGGCGATGCCGGTTAATCCGAGCACTGCACTGATCCCTGCCAATTGAATGACATAATGATGCCCCTTGCGATTAATCAACAGGGGTGCCGTTAGAAGGGACAGACAATAGGCAATATACGTTCCTGAGTTAATCGCCCCAGAGGCTGCATCATTCAAGTGTAAGGCTTCCGAAATTTCCGGCATAAACAATCCATAACTGAATCTCCCGAATGCATAACATACAGCGATAAGTGCAATGCCTGGAAAGATAATTTTTTTCATTAAATCCACCGCCTTTTAGATAGAACGATCACTATATTTTCATTTAAATAAAAAAGTGAGTTGAACTACTAACTCACCCGGAATTGCGTTACTTGAAACTGGTTCGCGTCATATGGATCAGTTCACGGCAGACGTCATTTACATTTTCTGTCTCAGCAAGTGCCGTGGAACCCTCCAGCAGCAGGGAGAATCGCAATAGATCTCGATCACTTGCGGCAGGCGCCAATGTTTGGATTAATGTTCTCATATGTCTTTTATGCGCATTCACTGTCTGAACAATGATATGGTCTGTATGACCTCCGAATTCTTCCTTGGCGCGTAAGAACAAGCACCCTCTTGACTCGTGTTCTTTTAGCCAAGTTGCATGTCCTTGAGCCAGATTGAGGAACATGGGCTGTTCTTTATTGTTTGCATATTGCCGGAGCTGTTCCAAATAACGCTGTTCGCGCCGCAGGAGCACTTGGACGATAAGGTCATCCTTGGATTCAAAGTGGTTATATAACGTCATGATGGCAATCCCGGCATCCGAGATAATACGCTTCAAGCCGATGGAATGGAAACCGTGGAGGTAGAATAATTCTTCAGCTACGTTCAAGAGCATTTCCTTTTTGCTGCTCATATTCAATAATACTCTCCCTTCAAAATAAGATAGAACGATCATTATACTCGTAGGCTATAATAAATCGTTTACATTGTCAAATTTTGTGACTTCCCTTGTCTTTGGTTAGTTCAAAGCCTGAGCAGAGCGATATATGAACAACGTCTTTTCACATTAACCGGACATATGAGAGCACAACATAACAGGTTTTTGGGTGGTTTATCCGTTATATTAGACATCAAGGAGTGATTATTACATGAACTGGATCAACGCATTACAGGTCGCTATTCAATATATGGAAGACCACTTGCTCGAAAATATGACGATGGAGCAGATTGCAGCGCAGGCCCATATCTCTCCTTTTCATTTTCAGCGTACCTTTGCCTTATTAACGGATGTTACTGTAGCCGAGTACATAAAACGCAGACGATTGACACTGGCGGCACATGAAATTCTGCAAAGTGATCACAAAATCATTGATCTGGCGTACAAGTATGGTTACGACACACCCGAATCTTTCTCCAAAGCATTCCGGAGACAACACGGCATCGCACCAAGCGAGGCACGCAAAAATAGTAGCTCTGTCAAATCGTATAATCGTCTGGTTATTCAAGTAAGTCTAAAAGGAGCAGAACCGATGAAATATAAAATTGTTGAACATCCCGAATTTACATTAGTGGGGGTGAAGCAGGCTTTCTCATATGTGGATGGAGAACATTTGCAAGGGATCGGGAAGATGTGGCAGGAAGCGTGGAAGAGCGGTACAGAGGAGCGTTTATTTGAACTGAACAACGGGGATATTCCAGGGTTACTCGGTGTCGTTGTGGATCAGAGCGAAATCAAGGAAAAGCAGATGGAATACTGGATTGCTACAACTTACGATGGTGAAGTACCGGAAGGATTATCAAGCTTCACCATGCCTGCTTCCAAATGGAGTATATTTGAAGTAGAAGGCCCGATGCCGGAGAGCATGCAGCTTCTGTGGAAACAGATTATTTCGGAATGGTTTCCATCCAATCCTTATGAGCACGCGTATATGCCAGAGCTGGAAGTATACCCTGGGCCGAACCAACCACCGCAAATCTGGATACCGATTAAATAAATTTTAACTGTTTCAAACTCGATCATTGTAGCCCGTAAACACTCGGATAACCGAAGCTGTTTACGGGTTATTTGGTTGTGATTAATCAGAGATTCGAAGTTGTACAGAAGATGTTCAAGCGTTGTTCATTTTATAGCAGCCAGGTAAACATGATATATTGGAATGAAGGTTTACAGCTATAAGAGGACAATGAGGTAAACCGCAGGAGGCAGATATGTTATACGAGGACCCATTCATTCAGACGATCATCAAACACGAGGAATTAATGCATGACCTGCGGAGAGTTCGTAGTCTCCATTTGCCTCAAAGTTACATAGGTGCAGGATATATTCGCAATTATATCTGGGATGTTCTTCATGGATATGATCTTCGTGAACTTCATAGCGATATTGATGTTGTCTATTATGATGCGCAAGACCTGCGTGAGGAACGAGACATACAGTTGGAGCGTCAGCTT
This sequence comes from Paenibacillus sp. 2003, assembly GCF_031455635.1. Lineage (NCBI taxonomy): Bacteria > Bacillati > Bacillota > Bacilli > Caryophanales > Paenibacillaceae > Paenibacillus > Paenibacillus sp. 2003. Next base: position 166,594 of record NZ_JAVDTB010000001.1, read on the forward strand.
CGTGAGTTGACAGGCAATGCCAAGTGGTCTGTCAAAAATCAGGCGAGAATGCATCTGCGCAATGGCACAGTTCCTTATCGTTCTACTGAAGATGCTCTTCGCTATTGGCCAGAAGTTGTGACTGCCATAGGCGTACAGTTGGATGAAGAGGATCGGTTGAACATCTGTGCTCCGCATGGTTTGCATGATCTGTATGCGTTATTGGTTCGTCGAAGTCCGTTCTTCACGGATGCTGATTATTATAATCAACGCGTACAGAAGAAGTGCTGGCAGGAACAATGGCCGAAACTAACGATAATAACAGCTTGAATAACAAGTGATTTGCGGAATTGCGAGTACAAGAAGGAGTGTCTACGGATTTGATGAAAAAGTTCTTACAAAAAAATGGACTGATCATTGATCTTGTCCTGTTGGCATGTTTTGTGGCATTTCTGATCTTCTGGGGCCAAAGATTCCCAGTCATGTTATTCGGAATGATCACGGTGGCTTTTATCGTACTAAGACGGATTGACTATCAGAAGCATGTTATTCTGAAACGGATTATCCTTACCGGATTTGGCGTGGTTGCCGTCTCTTTTGTCATTATTGAAGCACTTGTATTCACACAGCTTGGTGCGAATGATCCGGAAGAAGCGGACTATGTCATTATTTTGGGTTCAGGCATCCGTGGAACGGAATTGTCATTGACCCTCAAGCAAAGGTTGGATGCCAGTCTCGACTACATTCGAAGTCACCCACAGACGCCGGTCATTGTATCAGGTGGACAGGGACCTGGGGAATCAATTCCCGAAGCGCTCGCCATGAAAAACTATCTGATTGAACAGGGGGTTAACCCTGCCCAAGTCATTATGGAAGATCGCTCCACAAGTACACAGGAGAATTTGGCCTTCTCCAAAAAAATCATTAATGAATCCGGGTTGGAGCACCCCGAGATCATGATTGTCACCAGTGACTATCATATGTTTCGCTCCAAATATATCGCTTCCAAGAACGGTTATGCGGCAGAATACGGCATATCCGCCCCGTCACCGGGATATTTGAAACCGGTCAACATGATCCGTGAATATTTTGCTACAATTAAAACGTTTATTTAATTCACATGACAGAAAAACGGAAACAGGACGAAGCTGGAGATCTACGCTTCGTCCTGTTTGCATATAAGGATGCTATTGCTCCTTAACGATAAATTATTTTTCTGAAGGAGCAGGTACAGTTTCGGTGACCTGGGCCTCGGAAGGGATGGCTACGATTTCAGGAGATCCGCCCGTAGAAGGAACAGTGGCTACTTCTACAACTTTAACCTCAGAAGATTCAGTAGTAGAAGGTACAGTAGCAGACGGAACTGGCACAGCTTCGGAAACTTCATCCTCAGGTAGAGCCACGATTTCAGGAGTTTCGGAAGTAGAAGGAGCAGTTACAGCTTCGGAAATTCCGACCTTGTTGGGAGAAGCTACGATTTCAGAAGATCCATCAGTAGATGGAACAGGCACAGTTTCAGAAGCCTCAGCCTCTACTTTAACCGTATGGTTTGATGCCCATACTGCGGTGGACGTACTTACTCCTGTAATAAGCAGGAGGGCTCCCATACTTATCATCCAATGTTTCTTTTTCAGTTTCTTTACATTAAACATCATCATCAATCTCCTTTTTAATTGTTTGCCTTCACCCGACAGGGACGAACAAAATTGAGCAGGTACTTTCTTGGTTCCCGCCATCACATTTAAAATCGTCTCACCATATCGTCTTCGCTCTTCATGGGACATGTCTTTCACGACATCTTCATCACAGGCCAACTCGCTCCAGGTATGAATGTCCCTGCGAATCATATGAATCAGGGGGTTGAACCAGTGCAGGGCACTAACGCCCAATGTCACAGCCTTGACCCACAGATCTTTATGTTTCAGATGTACCAACTCATGATGAATTACCATGCTGATGTCCATCTTCACCGTATTTTCGGGTGGCAGATATATCGTTGGTTTAAACAAGCCAACCAGTATAGGGCTTCGTACTAGAGTGCTGTGAGCAAGCGTGATATTGCGTTGGAGACCCAAAGCCTCTTTGATTAATGGTAGCTGTATAGCGGCTTCACTATCATAGAGAACTGGTGTACGTGTACGAGATAGTTCATTCAAAAATCTCCGATAACAGTACACCTGCCATGCAGAAAAACCGATGACGCCAATACCCCATATGCATAACAGGAACCAGGCTGTGCTTACAGAGATGGTTTGTGCCGGGACAAATGTTCCTGCAAGTAAGCCCGAAGATGTTGCATGCTCCGTACTCGGTACAGTTGATGTAGGAGGGAATGCAAAACCCAAAAGCCATGAAAGGCCAAGAGATACCGGGAACAGATAAAACAAGAGAGCCATTTTACCGAGTCTGTAGAGCCACTTGGTCGGAAAAACAGATACGGGTATAAGTCGTAGTGCCAAAATACAAACAGAAACGATACTTCCCGCCACGGTCAGGCTGCACAGAATTTCAAAAAAGATGTTCATCATCTGCACCTACTTTTCCGAAAGCCATTTTTTCAGTTCTGAAATGTCATCGTCTGAAAGCTTGTCGCCGTCATACATGGCCGAAACCAAATTCTTGACTGAACCTTGATACAGTCCATCAAGAACGTGCTGCGTTTCCTGTAGTTTGTAATCTTCGGGCTTTAGAAGAGGCTCATAATCATTGGTTCGTCCACGTCTCGTGACGGTAAGTGCGCCTTTATCCACCAATCTTGACAGAAAGGTAGACATGGTCTGCGCTTTCCACGCTTTCCCCTTCTCAGCAAATATGTCTAATAGTTCTGTCGAGGTGACCGGTGGGGCGCATGACCATATAACGACCATTAACTCCATTTCTGTTTCGGATAATTTTTGGATCTGGTTCACAGTGAACACTCCTTAACATCGTTATGCGTCCATAACAATCGTATTACTACACTACGTAGTACGTATAAACTACTACAACTCGTAGTGGATAGTCAAGTTATCCTGATAGATGATTGCCAAACCATGTTATAATATAGGTCATTAATAGAAGAACGATGTAGGAGTGAATGATCATTACAGCATATCAATTACCTGCTCTCTATGAGCAGAAGCGAGTTTCAATGCACGAGATGGAAGAGATTGTACGCCTGTTGGCCCAGGCACCGCTATTATACGATGATGGACAGAGCATTCAGGTTCAGGATTACATGGGAGGCTTGGAGGTCGAACTTGAGCATGAGGTACGCCGTGCAGTGACCGAATTGTATGAACTGGCTGTTCAGGCCTGCCGCGTCTTCGCTGATCCATTGGCGTACGAACAACTTCAGGATGCGCTTGGGTTACAGGCTGAGTTATGGCAGGAGGAAGTGCTTACTCTTGCCAAGTGGATGGACTGGCTGAAGCAGATCAGCGAAGGAAAGAGAACACTGCCCGAGTACAACTTTACAGCGATGCTTGGCAATCTTCCAGACGGATTCATGATCCATGATTTTTATGATGAACTCCGATATCAGCTGGAACAAAACCCTGCAAACGCATGGGCTATCGATGAGCGGAATCGCTTGTACGTAGCCCTGGGTGCGAATTAAATCAAACCAACGGGTCACCGGCGGTGTTAATCTAATATCTGCATTTTGATGTATAGAAACATTTTGATCTATTTCTTGCGAAATCTTTACCCAGTATGGGAAATGAGGGGATACCGTGAAGAAGGTTGTATTAGCTGGTGGAACGGGATTTGTCGGACAGGATTTTGCCCAAAGATTCAGGAAACTGGGTTATGAGGTATTGATTATTTCGCGTCAGCCCGGACATATCGCTTGGGAGGATCGTGCAGGAATTATAGGGGCACTGGAAGAAGCAGAAATGTTGATTAACCTGGCAGGTAAATCGGTGAACTGCCGTTATACGGATGAGAATCGCAAAGTCATTCTGGAATCCAGAACTCGCACAACGCGTATTCTCGGCGAAGCCGTCCTGGCTTGTAATCATCCTCCCGAACTATGGATTAATTCGAGTACAGCAACCATATACAGACATGCTGAAGATCGTCCCATGACGGAAAAAGAGGGCGAGATTGGCTCCGGATTCTCGGTCGACGTTGCCAAAGCTTGGGAACAGGCTTTCTTTGAATTCAGTCTGCAGTCTACGCGTCAGATTGCACTACGGATTGCGATTGTGTTGGGCGAGGGCGGCGTGATGGTGCCCATGACGAATCTCGTCCGTTTTGGACTGGGAGGACCTCAAGGCGCAGGAACACAGCAGTTCAGCTGGATTCATATCGAGGATCTGTTCCGCATGGTGATCTATCTGCAAGAGCACCCACATCTGAATGGTGTGTTCAATGCGTCCTCTCCGCATCCGGTTACGAATCGGGAGCTAATGGCGCGTCTGAGAGAACAGATGGGTGTTCGGATCGGACTGCCTTCTCCTCGCTGGATGCTTGAACTGGGCGCACGTTTTATTCAGACCGAGACGGAACTCGTTCTCAAGAGTCGTTGGGTGATTCCCGAACGACTGGAGAGGGAAGGATTCACTTTCACATACGGTACACTAGATGCCGCTCTTGCCGAGATTTTGAATAAGAAGAAATGACACTTTATACAAAAGAAAACACAACAGGAAGGGCAGAGGCATCTGCCCTTTATTATATATTTTAAGGTTTACTTCATGGCGTTTCGCTATTGATGTAGAGGATTCATTTCATAATCAGTCAGATGAACAGAAAGAGGTTGGGGAAATGCAACTTAGAAGAGTAAGGATCGCAGGAACAGGGAAGTACCTGCCTGAACAGAAAGTCACCGATGAGGAACTGGATCGCCGCTTGGACGTGCCTGCAGGCTGGGTTAGCAAAGCCACAGGCGTAGGTGTGCGACATTATGCTTCGGGTGAAGAAACCTCCTCTTTCATGGGTGCCAAGGCTGCCGAAGCTGCACTGGCGGATGCAGGATTACAATTCAGTGATATCGACTGTCTGGTGTGTACCAGTGGCACGAAGGAACAACCGTTGCCAAGTACGGCGGTATTTATCCAGCAGGCCATGGGGCAGCAAGATTCGGGCGTACCCGCCTTTGATATGGATGCAACCTGCCTGAGTTTCCTGAACGGACTGGATGTGATCTCCTATATGGTAGATGCCGGACGTTACCAGCGAGTACTGCTCGTAGCCACCGAGATTGCCTCAGCGGGACTAAATTGGTCGGATAAAGAGAGTGCGGCCCTGTTCGGAGATGGAGCGGCCGCCGTTATTATTGAGCGTTCGCCTGAAGGGTCATCCTCACAGATTGTGCATGCTTCTCTTCGAACCTACAGCCGAGGTGCTCGCTTCTCGGAGATAGCAGGTGGAGGTACACGGCTGCATGCTTCAAATTATAATGCAGATCAGCCTGAACCTTACCTATTTCATATGGATGGACAGGCCATCTTCCGGATGGCTTCCAGACTTTTGCCCGACTTCATTAGTGATATGTTGCAGGCGACCGGGAACCGAATGGAGGATTTCCAATTGGTGATTCCCCATCAGGGAAGTGCCATGGCGATGAGACTGATTCGCAAGAAGCTTGGCATTGCTGAAGATCGGTTTATGGACATCACACGAAATCACGGCAATACGATTGCGGCATCGATCCCGATGGGTCTGCATGAAGCGATTAGACAACAGCGTATTCAGCGTGGAGATCGGGTGTTGATGATTGGCACGGCTGCCGGATTATCATTGGGAGGACTCATTTTTGACTACTAGATCTGGGGAAACCGGACATCGTACAGCTGCTTCTCTTCGTGTGCTGCTTACAGGCGGAAGGGCTCCCGTTACGCTCGATCTGGCACGCATGCTTCATCGGGCAGGCCATCGGGTCTATGTTGCGGAGAGTGCCGTACGGCATCTGACCAGATCATCCAGTGCAGTGGAACAATGCGCTGTGGTCCCATCGCCGCGTCATAATACACGTGCTTATCTGGAAGAGCTGGAACGGTTGGTACAGGATTGGCAGATCGACCTGCTGATCCCCATGTGTGAAGAAGTCTTCTATGTTGCTCAAGGGGCAGACAGACTGCGTGCATATTGTCGTGTTCTGGTTACAACTATGGAGCAATTACATGAGCTGCACCATAAATACGATTTTATCCAGCTTGCAGGGTCACTCGGTCTTTCGGTTCCGGATACACGCCTGATCAACAGTCGGCAGGAATGGATGGAAGCTCAGTCTGTTCTGGGAGAAACAGGCGATTGGGTGTGGAAACCGGTGTATTCCCGCTTCGCAGCCAAAGTTCGCATGCCCACACGTTTGATCGATGACGCTGGGGTAGGGACGGATCAGGAAGGAAACGTAAGCGAAAAGAAACGTCGACATTTCCGTAACGACCCTCCGGAAGAAGGGGGATTATCATCTATTTCACCTTGGGTTGCACAGGCCTACATTCCTGGTCAGATGTTATGTACATACAGCATAGCGCATGAAGGGAAACTGGTTGCACATGCCACTTACGACAGCCGCTATCGTACAGGTAGCGTGGGAGCCAGTGTTTTTTTTGAACAGATGGAACATGGAGATGCCCTTGCGTGGGTGAGACAATTTGTTGAGGCAACGGGTTTTAGTGGACAGATTGGGTTTGATTTTATAGAAGGTCAGGATAGACGAGTATACGCGATTGAGTGTAATCCGAGGGCCACGAGTGGGATTCATCTGTTTCACCCCGGAGATGACTTGGTGCGTGCACTAACTGAACCGGAGACGTTGGTCAAGGAAGGAAAAATGATCACGCCCGCACGGGGCAGCAAAGCCATGCTCATGCTTCCCATGTTAGGAAGCGGAGTACAGCAGACCTTTGGCAAAGGGAAGCTCCGTGCATGGATATCTGCGTGGCGTGGAACCAGGGATGTCGTCTATGTAGGGCAGGATATCCAGCCTGTATTTGAACAATTCGGAGTGGTGCTGGCCGCATGGCGTCTGGCAAGATCGCAGAAGTGCTCGCTGACGGAAGCTTTGACTCATGACATAGAATGGAACGGTGAACAACAATGAATAGAGCATTGGTTACAGGAGCTACGGGATGTCTGGGCAGGCACCTGGCGATACGACTTGCAAAAGAGGGATGGGAAGTAACTGGCATGGGCCGACAGCCAAAGGTTGGTGCAGAACTTGAGGTGGCAGGAATCCGATTCTTGAGTGGAGATATACGGGATCAGGCAGCAGTAAACGAAGTGTGTGCGGGGCAGGATATGGTCTTTCACTGTGCGGCACTATCCTCGCCATGGGGCCGATATCGTGACTTTTATAGCAGTAATGTAGAAGGTACACAAAACCTCATTGATGGCTGCCTGCATAATGAGGTGCAGCGATTCATACATGTCTCAACTCCGAGTATATATTTTAACTACAACCCGCGATATAACGTACATGAGAATGATCCGTTGCCATCCAAACCAGCCAATCATTATGCAGCCACGAAGCTTCTCACTGAGCAGGTTGTGATGGTGGGGCATGCGAAGGGACTTCCGTCGATCATGATTCGACCGCGAGCGATCTTTGGTCCGTATGATCAGACGTTATTTCCCAGAATTGTCGCAGCAAACGCGAAATCAGGCGTGCCGATGATCGGTGGTGGACAGGCATTAATCGATCTGACATGTGTGGATAATGTGGTGGACGCCTTGTTGTTGTGCCGAGATGCCTCTGATGAAGCGTTCGGCAGAGCTTACAATATCTCCAATGGTGATCCACGGGCGTTCAGTGAGTTGGTAAGCAGCTTGTTTGGCATGTTGGATATGCCCTTGCGTCGTCGAGACATTCCTTATCGGATGGCATATGGTGTGGCAGCATTGCTTGAGCGTGTTCATGGCTTTATTCCTGCGTTGGGTGAACCTGTGTTGACACGGTATACAGTCGGCTCCTTATCCATTCCACAGACATTGGATATTACGGATGCAAGGGAGCAATTAGGGTACGTCCCTCGGGTGTCCATTGAAGAGGGATTACAACAATTTGCAGACTGGTGGAGGGCTGAATCATGCTGACGACAACTCCAGTAGAACTATATTTGGGTGCGGCGGGGTACTGTACACATCCAGAGTTTCTGACGCTGCGTGGTGGTCGATTAAGCCCAGTACCTTTCCCCGCAGGATTTGCTTGCATCATTCATCCCGTACATGGACCGATCCTGCTGGATACGGGATATAGTTCCCGCTTTTTCGAGGAAACGGCTCATTTGCCTAATGCAATGTATCGTCATATTACACCAGTGGTTTATCGTGAAGAGGATAGTGCCGTTCATTTTTTGGCTGGAATTGGACTGAAAGTTTCGGATATTCGCTATATCATCCTCTCGCATTTTCACGGCGATCACATCGCAGGTGTACGTGATTTCCCGGAGGCACAATTCATCTATCTGCCAAGAGCCTATGATGCTGTGCGCTCACTCGGTCCAATTGCGGCTGTAAAGGCAGGTTTTCTTGCCGGGTTGTTGCCCGAGGATTTTAAGGCCAGATCATTGCCTGTTATGTGTCAGCCTGAGCGATGGACGAGAGCGGGGAAAGAGTTTCCTTTTGATGAAGTCTACGATATCTTCGGTGATGGCAGTCTGCTGGGGGTGGATGTATCCGGTCATGCGGAAGGTATGATGGGACTCCTGCTGCGTACAGAAGAACATGACTATTTTCTGTGCGCGGACGCGGTGTGGTCGAGTCGGGCTTTTCGTGAACAGCGCAGACCGAATATTCTTGCTGGGATAATTATGTCGAATCGACAGGAATACCACCGTAACTTTGACAAGCTGGTTCAGCTGCATCAGCAGTTTCCCCACATTCGGATTGTGCCGAGTCATTGTCGAGATGTGCTGGACGTTTGGGGGACAGGGGGGCCGAAACGATGAGTAATACCTTTCGTATAGTGGTTCATTATGCTCTCGCACGTGGGCTGAGAAAGTGGAAAACGCGAGAACAACTGGAGCGCTGGCAAGAACGCCGGATTATTCGGCATGTTCATCAGATTCGTGCCCGATCTTCATTTTACCGGAAGTGGTGGGGTAGCTTGAACGCATCCGACTGGAGAAGATTTCCGTTGATCGACAAATCAATCATGATGCAGCATTTCGATACACTGAACACGGTGGGCATTACCAAGGACGAAGCGCTGGCTCTTGCAGGTGAAAGTGAAGAAACACGTGACTTCAAACCTTCCATTCAAGGCGTGACGGTTGGACTGTCTTCGGGCACGTCAGGGAACCGGGGGATATTTCTGGTGAGTGATCGGGAGCAGGATGCGTGGACGGGTACGGTGCTGGCCAAGTTGCTGCCTGGTGGACTGTGGAAACCTGCCAAGATTGCGTTTTTCCTGCGGGCCAACAGTAATCTGTATGAATCGGTGCAGCGTGGTAAGTTACAGTTTCAGTACTTTGATCTGCTGGAGCGTGTGGAGACCTTGGTGAGACGGTTGGAAGAATACCAACCTACCGTCTGGGTGGCTCCCCCATCCATGCTGCGTCTGTTGGCGGATGCCTATGTGGCAGGTCACCTGACCGCTGTACCCGATAAAATCATCTCTGTTGCCGAGGTGTTGGACCCTCTGGATCGCAAGGTACTGGAACAGGTCTTCGGACAGAACGTTCATCAAGTCTATCAGTGTACAGAAGGGTTCCTGGGAGCGACCTGTCGCTACGGCACACTGCATTTGAATGAGGATATAGTCCATATTGAAAAAGAGTTCATTGATCCCGCTACCCGGCGGTTCGTGCCCATTATCACAGACTTCTCCAGAACATCACAGCCGATCATCCGGTATCGACTGAATGATATTCTGACCGAGGCGGCGCTGCCATGTGCCTGTGGTTCCCCATTTACCGCCATTGAGCGGATTGAAGGCCGCTGTGATGACACGCTATATTTTTCACAACTACATACGGGTGAGGCGGTACCGGTCTTTCCGGACTTCGTCACTCGTTCGGTCATAGCGGGATCGCCAGAGATTGAACATTATCGTGTGGTGCAGCAAGAGGACGGGACGATGGAAGTGTCGCTAGTACTTGGTGGAAATGCAGCACTGGGGCAAGTAAAGGCTGATGTGTTGCAGGAATTGAACAAGTTGGCAGACAGGATGGATTGTACTTTGCCAGAGGTGAGGTTCGTTCCGTATGCGTTCAAACCAGGGGTCACCAAGCTACGCAGGGTGGAGAGACAACTTGATTGAGCTGGTGAGAAAATATTGCGGGAGAGCAGGTGGCTGCATGACAGTGGTGACATACAAGATAGGAGATGGACAGCAACGGATGCAGACAGAGAATCATAGAAATGAAGAAACGAAGGAAAAAAGAATTTCAACATCCGGTGCATATGATCCCGTGGCTCTCATTACAGGCACATCCAGTGGCTTCGGTATGTTAACGGCCATTACTCTTGCCAAGCAGGGATACCTTGTTGTTGCAACCATGCGTGACCTGAATCGAAGAGAAGAGTTGGTCAGACTTGCAGGAGAGGCAGGCATAACAGAACGTTTGGTGTATGAGCAGTTGGACGTTACGGATTCTGAATCGGTGCAAGCAGCTATAACCAAAGTCGTTCAGGATTATGGGCGCATCGACATACTGGTGAACAATGCAGGATTTGCGGTTGGCGGGTTCATTGAGGAAGTATCGATGGAGGATTGGCGACGCCAGATGGAAACGAATCTATTTGGATTAATCGCCGTGACACGTGCGGTCCTGCCTGTAATGCGTGAACAGAAGCAGGGGTTGATTATTAACTTGTCCAGCGTAAGTGGGTTGTCCGGTTTTCCGGGGTATGCGCCCTATGCAGCCTCCAAATTCGCTGTGGAGGGATTCACCGAAAGTCTGCGGCATGAGATGTCTTCGTTTGGCGTTCGGGTGGTATTGGTTGAACCAGGCGCTTATCGTACGCCAATCTGGAATAAAGGTTTGGGTGAGATTCACCGGAGCGAAAACTCTCCATATAAGCATAAGCTGGATGCGGTTCTTCGTTATTCCAAATATGCGAGCGAGACGGCACCCGATCCACAGGAGGTAGCTGATCTGATTGGCCGAATTGCCCGGATGCGTGCACCAAGACTTCGATATGCTCTCGGAAAAGGTTCGCGTGTGCTCATCATAGGTAAAGCACTGCTACCGTGGAAGTGGCTGGAGCGGATTATCGCCCGTGGTTTAAAATAGAGATTAGGCAGGAGCCAAAATTGTACAGTTTGCGAATGGGAGGGGTTAGCCATATTCGAATTCATCGTCATTATTTTACTTCTTGCGATTGTGGGTCTGCTCTTTCATATCAATAGCAAGCTGCCAGCGCGTGACCGGGTGAAGGAAGCGATGGAACATGATCGGAATCAGAAACATAATCAGGATGCTCCAAATTAAAACGCGGAGGTTACCAATGAAAATTGCATTCGTTTTGTTTGATGGACTGACTTTCCTTGATTTTGCAGGGTTTTATGATGTGATCAATCGGTTGAATTTCTTTGAACCTACCAAAGGAACGACGTGGGAAACCTGTGCCATGACAGATCAGGTCACGGATGAGTCTGGTCTAACGTTGAAGGTGGATCGAGTGAAGCCTGACCTGTCGGAATATGATCTCGTGTTTATCCCTGGAGGCATGGGAACGCGCAAGCTTCGATATGACGAGGCCTTTGTAGGTTGGCTGAAACAGGCTGAGTCTGTGCCTTTGAAGGTTTCCGTGTGCACAGGCTCTCTGCTGCTGGGTGCAGCTGGTTTTTTATCCGGCAAAAAAGCAACAACACATCCACATGCATATAATTTGCTTGAGCCGTATGTCACCGCGGTGATTCAGAAGCGGATTGTAAAAGATGGAAATGTAATTACAGCTGGTGGAGTAGCCACGTCCATTGATCTGGGGATTTATGTTGTTGGGTTGCTTGCAGGACAGGAAGCGGCAGCGAATGTAAAACTTCAGATCGATTATCCTTATGAGATGCAGGGAGTGGTCGAAGAATGAATGAAGGCCGAAAGCAAGAGACCTATACCATTCGCAATATTCAGCGGGATGAAGCAGACATTTACTGGTCTTTGCGGCTGGAAGCACTGAAAACACATCCTGAAGCCTTCGGGGCTTCGTTTGAGTTGTCCATTCAACTCCCCATGAGTGAAGTGCAGGACCGCATACATAATGAACCGGATGATTATATTCTGGGAGCATACACAGAAGAAGGAACCTTGGCGGGAATGATGGGTTTCAAAAGAGAGTACGGCCTAAAGCTCAGGCACAAAGGCATGATCTGGGGCGTCTATGTAGCTCCGCCATATCGGGGAAGTGGGCTGGCTTCGCGTTTGCTCCGCGAGGTGCTGGATCGGGGAAGACATCTGGAAGGTATCAAGCAGATTAATCTGAGTGTAGTGACAACAAATAAATCAGCCCGACGTCTATACGAGCGGTATGGATTTGAAGTTTACGGCATCGAGCGTAACGCACTGGAAGTCCATGGTCAGGGATATGATGAGGCGCATATGAATTACTTTTATACGGAGCATTCAACATTGAATGAAAATATCACAGCAGGAGGGGTTCTATGACAGATCATATTGAACTTGAGATCGACGGTGTTTCCTTTGTCTTAAAAGAGTCTCATTCTTTCGATTGGTTACAGCCCTTGGGTAAAGTTTTTCGCGTATTCGATCAGCAGGATTCAGGGAATCTCTCTTTTGGTATTGTGCAAAGGGATGGAAAGCGATTGTTCGTTAAATATGCGGGAGCACATACGATTCATGCGAATCATACGGGAAGTCCCCCGGAAGCCATTCGTAATCTGAAATCATCTGTTTCCGTATACGAAGATTTGGCGCATGACACGTTGATTCGACTAACGGATCATTTTGCAACGGATGAGGGTTATGCCTGTGTCTTCGACTGGGTGGATGGGGAGTGTCTGCACTCCCATTGGTATTTCCCACCTCCGGCCAAGTATGAAGATCCGCGTTCGCCCTATTATCGGTTCAGACAGCTTCCAGTGGAGACACGCATTCGAGCGATGGAGGACATTCTGGATTTTCATATCGAGGTGGAACGAAGAGGTTATGTGGCTGTAGATCTGTATGATGGCAGTCTGATTTATGATTTTGACAGAAACTTTATGAAAATTTGTGATATCGACTTGTATCGGAAGGGCTCTTTTACCAATACCATGGGGCGTATGTGGGGATCTTCCCGCTTTATGTCTCCCGAAGAGTTTGAGCTAGGCGCGCCCATAGATGTGGTTACCAATGTATTCAACATGGGGGCAACGGCTTTTGCGTTGCTCGGCGGGGAGAAAGATCGTTCCTATGAGAGATGGGATGCCGGAGAAGCATTGTATCAGGTTGTGATACGTGCAGTCAGTGCTGATCGGTCCCAGCGGTACGCAACGATTGCGGAACTTGGTGAGGCCTGGGAACAAGCTGCCGTGCAAGGGTAATGAGTGGAGCGGTGTAATTTTCGCAAATATGCAAAATCCATTCGTATGTGTGTTCGAAATCCCGTATAATGGAAATTATTAAGGGGGTGCAGACGATGTGCAGATATGCCATGTCAGGACCATATAAAGACATCTATGTTTGTTTCAATTGTCGCAAATCATTTAAACAAGTTTCCAGACATGACCTGAGCCCTGAGGTGGTGGCACAACTTGAATATAAATGCCCGCAATGTGCCACGTCTATGGTTAGCTTGGGACAGGATTTCCAGGCGCCCAAGCAAAATGATACCAAACAATGGACCAAAGTGATGATACTGTATCGTCATGGTTATACCTATCATAATTGCGGGTGCGGGGCTGGATATCGCCCGGCTGATTTACGTGAATTATCCGATTTTCTGGAGCAGCAAGAAGCTGGTAAAGGCAGTGAAGGCAAACGATTATTGCAAAGGTTAACTTCATAGTTATGGTTCCAAAATCCAACCTGTCGTCTATGGAAATGTTGAAAATACAGGCGAGCACGTTGTATACAATCAATGAGCAGCAGCGTCTATTAAGCATTAACGAGCCGGGGGGAGGGCAGGCTCCAGCCATTTTTATTGGCATGACTTCTGCTGGTTCACTGATCTATTATCATGAGCAGTTACCGCCGGATCTAATGGATGAGTTGGGTAAGGATTGCGAGCTTCCGTTGGATATTCCGAAACTGATTCGCAAGGTGGAAACCTTTGAGCCAGTTAACCATGTATGGATGGGACCCGCCTATGCTTTTCCTGAGTCATCTGACGAGTGGAATCATAAGGTTCAGTTGATTGGTCAGGAGCAGCATTATTTGCTGGCAGAGCATTTCCCTGAATTAACAGACCACTTGCATGAAAAAAGCCCTGTTGCCGCTTATATTATTGGGGATTCTGCTGTGGCAGTGTGCTGCTCCGCAAGACTCTCCGATCATGGGGCGGAAGCGAGTCTATATACGGCACCCGGTTATAGAGGACATGGATATGCAGCGGAGACGGTAAAGTGCTGGCAGTATTATGTCAAGGAGCGTGGACGCATGCCAATCTACAGTACATCTTGGGATAATCTCGCTTCACAGCAAGTTGCCCGTAAACTGGGATTAATTCAGTTCGGTGTGGATTTCAGTATCACAACTGTAGATTTGAGGAAGGACTGTGATGTCTGATGATCCGCACTTTCGTACAAAAGGATCTGCAGTATGTCATTGAAGCGCATATTCGAATTTATCGAAATGAGTATAATTATGATCATAGCTTTGCTGAATTTATCACCCATGCGGTGGATTCGTTTGGACTTAAAGGCAATCATTCGAGGGAGATGTTATGGATTGTAGAGTTAGATCAGACAGCTTCCGGCTCCATAGGACTTACTCAGGTGAATGAAAATACGGCTCAACTTCGCTGGTTTCTGATCGAACCGGAAGCACGTGGTGCAGGATGGGGCGGGAAGCTTATCGAACAGGCAATTCTTTTTGCAAAAGAAAAGGACTACACATCCGTGATCCTGTGGACCAATGAGTCTTTGATCGGCGCGCGTAGATTATATCAATCTGTGGGCTTTGAAGTGAAGGAAGTCCGCAAGCAGATGTTGTCAGGTCAGGAGCTTACCGAAGAACAATGGGAACTTGTTCTGTAGTTGGCCGGGGGCTTGAGCATGAAAGCCGAATCTGTTGTCTTAACTCATTGTTGAAAGGAGTGGCACAGTGAATCGCAGAGGACTGATTCTGGGTTTGTTATCCGTATGCACAGCCTTGACGGTAGTAGCATGTTCGACTCGGACAGAAGACCAAGCATTATCAGCAACCATTGAAAGCAAGTTGCAGCAGATGGTTAGCGACCCTGTCCTCGTGACCAGCAGTAATCCCAATGATTATATTGCTGGTAACCGTGAGGCTTACGAGGACATTTTGAATACGGGGGAGGCCGGACTGCTTTTCCTGCTGCAGCAGCTCGAATCCAGTCCGGATAATGGTCTTAAAGAATGGATCATGGCTCAGGCCAGTACTGAACTGCTCGGAGAGCTTAACCCCGTAGAGGATTGGCATAGTGGCAAGGACTGGCTCAGGCAGTATAAAATGAACGTAGAATAAAGGGTCATCTTCTCTATAGTACCTGACTTAGCGGAAGTAATGGAGGGGGCGGAATCGATTCTGAAGAAGCGATAGCGTTCGCCTTTGTCTCCGAATTTATACATCTATAAGGTTATTCAAGAAAATTTGGAGACAACAGCGATCAGAAGAACGATCCGTAACCGGAATGGTTCCCGCAAGCCGTCAAGCACTGTAGTGTGTGATGAGCCGGAAGTACAAACCTCACCTCCAGTCAGCATGAGCAGCATTGAGAGGTTCTTGGAACCCGAAAGAATACATTATAGAGGTGAAATCCTTGACTAAGAAAATTGCTTTTTTTGATTCAGGCATCGGCGGTTTAACCGTTTTGCATCAGGCATTACAACAGTTTCCGGAAGAAAAATTTCTGTACTACGCGGATACCCTGCATGTCCCGTATGGAACCAAGTCTGCGGATGAGGTTAGAGGACATATTTTTGATTGTGTGGAAGCCATCGTTCAGGAGGATGTTCAAGCAATCGTGATTGCTTGTAATACAGCAACAAGTCTGGCTGTGAAGGATCTGCGCGCCAAGTACGATATCCCGATCATTGGCATGGAGCCTGCGGTGAAACCAGCCGTGGAGATGAATCGTGATAGTGGGAAGAGAGTGCTTGTATTTGCCACGGCCCTCACCTTGAGCCAAACCAAGTATAACGAACTGGTATCGCGTGTTGATGATCACCACAGTGTGGATTCCATTGCGCTGCCGGAACTTGTGGAATGGTGTGAAAAGCTGGATTTTGATCCGGGCAAAATCGCTGATTATTTCCGCTTCAAGCTGGCAGATCTCGATCTTCATGGGTATGGCACAGTGGTGCTAGGTTGCACGCATTATCCATTCTATACGTCCATTCTGCGCACGGTTCTGCCCGATCATATACAGATTATTGATGGCAGTACAGGTACGGTGAACCATCTCAAGCAGCGGCTTGGACTGGTGGCTCAACAGGGAGACAGAACAGGGAAACAAGTCACTTTCCTCAGTTCATCAGGCCGACCGGAAGAGCAGGAGAAGATGTACAGTGCACTCCAATATCTTGAGAAGAACTCCATGTAGGTTACACCATAGGAGGTGATCGCTATGCAGTCCATTTACCTTATCCGTCACGCCAAGGCCACAGGGCAGGAACCCCATGCAGAACTTACAGATGAAGGGATCAGGCAGTCCGAAAAACTTGCAGATATCTTGGCTCATCATTCCATAACGTATATTGTCTCCAGTCCATGGAAAAGGGCCGTTCAGACGGCTATGCCACTGGGCATAGCAACGCTGCAACGTATACATACGGATGAACGTCTCCAAGAGAGGATACTTAGCTCTCTTGATCTGCCTAACTGGATGGACGTACTGAAACGTACATATGATGATGTGGATTGGGTGGAAGAAGGCGGGGAATCTTCGAGAAACGCGGCTGCAAGGGGGCTGGCACTACTGGAAGAGTTGTGGAGCAGACCGGAACAGCACGGAGCCGTATTTACACATGGGAACTTGTTATCACTGCTTATTCGTGAGTATGAACCATCCTTTGGTTATGAAGAGTGGGCCAAACTGTCTAACCCGGATGTGTATGTGCTGGAGAGACAACGACCGGATGCAGGGATGTCCACCATTCGGAGAATTTGGACAGATTAAACAGATTAAACAGTAAAAGAGTGCTCCAGCGATATTATATCAGCCAGAACACTCTTTTACTGTTTATCCATGGGACATATTTACAATGCGGCAATCATGATCATAACCCATCCAGCCAAAAATGCGACTCCGCCAAGTGGGGTTATGGCTCCCAATCTGCGAACACCCGTTACACTTAAAACGTACAGGCTGCCAGAGAACAGGATGATTCCGGCGAACATCAGCCACCCGGCAAGCATGACGAGTGAAGAGGATTCAAGACGGTCTGCCAGCAGTCCGATCAGGATGATGCCAAGTCCGTGGATGAGGTGATATTGAACACCGGTTTCATAGATTTTGATCATGTCAGCGGATAGTTTGCGCTTGAGCGCGTGTGCGCCAAAAGCACCCAAAGCAACAGCCAGGAACATCATAATACTGCCGAGTATAATCAGGGTTTGCAATGTGTTTTTCTCTCCTTTTAAGGGTAATTAGTTATAACATCAAAGTGTACTGCACGAGTGTTGTCTACAGTTTACGCAATTGAATCTGCCCAATGGAGTGATCGGCTTCCTTTTTCAGAATCAGTCTGGCACGCCCTTTGGTTGGCAAAATGTTTTCATGCAGATTTTTGGCATTGATATCCTGCCAGATCTGGTTGGCCGTACGCACGGTTTCTTCTTCATCGATATTGGCGAATCGTTGATGGAAAAAGGAATCCGTGTTCTGGAAAGCTGTATTGCGGAGCAGCTTGAAACGCTCAACGTACCAGTGTCGTATATGCTCTTCTTCTGCATCAATGTAGATGGAAAAATCGAAGAAATCACTAACCAGCAAAGGCGTTTCCTTTTTGATCTGAAGTACATTGATGCCTTCAATAATGAGAATATCCGGTTGACAGATCTGCTTCTCTTCCCCTTGAATCACATCGTAGGCGAGGTGAGAGTAGACGGGTGCTTTCACTTCGGGTTTGCCTGACTTCACATCACCCATGAACTGAATCAGGGATTTGATATCATAGCTTTCCGGGAATCCCTTGCGGTTCATGATGCCCTTCTCTTGCAGCACCGCATTGGGATATAAGAAACCGTCGGTTGTGACAAGGTCAACCTTCGGGCTATTCTTACCTCTGGCGAGCAGTGCCTGTAGTAAGCGGGCCGCTGTACTTTTGCCCACGGCAACACTTCCCCCGATTCCAATGATGTAGGGGGTGGGGAGAGCTTCTTTTTTCATAAAGGAGGCCGTCAGTCGATTCAGCTCTCGTGAAACTCTTGCATATAGGTCAATAAAGTGGGTAAGAGGCAAATATATATCTTCGACTTCTTGAATCGATACCTCTTCATTCAATCCCTTTAACTGTTCTAATTCGGCTTCCGTCAGTGGAAGAGTGGTCTGATGTTCTTTAAGTTCAGCCCATTCCTTGCGGTTAAACTCGATGTAAGGAGAGTATAAATTCATGAGATCCCGCTTTCTGTATGTAATATAATTGTGGACACAATCTTTAGTGTATCAAATTTCAGGAAACTGACAACACCTTTACATTGTGCATTTCATAATGCCTTTCGTCAAAATGGAGCGAAAAACAACTTATAGGAAAGTTTAACCCAATTTATGTTAAAGTCAACGTATACCATGCGGAAGGGTGACAGCACATGATCGTATATGAGAGAGAGCATGATTTTGTTTTGACCGCACAGCATGAGCATGGATTAGTAGCCGGAGAGATGGCTTCCCACTGGAAAAATGAATTATTAGCCGATGCTGCGCATCGGGATGAATTGATTCTAGCGGCCAAGGAACATGACCGTGGCTGGATTGAATTGGATTCATCTCCGTTCTGGAATGATTACAGTCAATCGCCGTATTCATTTCGTGACTTTCCATTGCGTCCGCGTTTTGTATTCTACCATAAAGGGATTGAAGAAGTTCGTCAGAAAAACCTCTACGCCGGATTATTGTGTAGCTTGATGTACACGGAGCTGTTTCAGAAAAATCTGGGGGCCAATGCTCAGGATGATGATGACATCCGAGATTATCTGCAGCAAGAACACGAACGTCAGCTGGATTGGGAGAAACAGCTTGGTGGTGATGCTGAAGCACTGAAACAGAGGTTGCAAAGTGATGTGGAGATCATGCTTTTCTGTGATCAGCTCAGTCTGTTTCTCTGTATGGAGGAACCTGGAACACCTGCTGCGCGTTATGATTTTTTTGCAGAAGGGCTCAGTTGTACGTTTGATGCCTGTTCCAGACAACCGATTCAGGCAGAGTGGTTATCCAATGAAAAAGTAGGCCTGTCTTTTTTCCCGTTTGATGAGGACTTTACGATCGTTTTGCCTTATAAATCGGTGCCAAAGGCAAGTATCCGCAAATTTGGTATGCAACAGGCTTATCGCCGGGCAGAATGGAAGGAACGCCGGGTGTTGATTACGGAATTGAACTGAGAACTGGAAACTCCAGGCTGAGGAAAGAGCAGCATAGAATATCACAAAACAGGCGGGCTTCTGATGTACAGGTGTACAGGGCGTCCGCCTTTCGTATGCATATATATCATCATAGACTATAGTATGAGACAGGTGAAAATACCAATGAATCAGAGTGGGAATAAAGAAGGAAAACACAGGTTATTCCCAGAAATGTTAGAGTACAGCAGAGAAGCGCACGTTAGCAGGAGGACGAATATGGATACTAGAATAGAGATATTAACGATGTGTATGGTATGGGACAAAATGAATGATCAGGTGTTGCTAATGAATCGGCCGGATCGCAAAGGATTTCCGGGATACATCGCTCCTGGGGGGAAGGTAGACTTTCCGGAGAGTATCGTGGATGGTGCCGTGCGGGAGGTTCTGGAGGAGACGGGGCTAGCGGTCAATGAGATTACGTATAAAGGGCTTGATGAGTTCTGTGATCCCGAACAAGGATTGCGGTACATGGTATTTAACTATTTGGCGACTTCATTCGAGGGTCAATTATTGCAAGATCCGCCAGAAGGCGAACTGTTATGGGTGCCTATGAAGCGGGTTTTTGAGCTGCCTATGCAGGATTGGTTTGCTGAACGTTTCCCGCGTTTTTTCCAAAAAGGTACTTTTGAGCGGAGTGTGATCTGGGAGAAGTCGTCCGGCCGTACACTGCAAGAGACATTTATGGTGTATAGCGATTCTGTTCTTGAACAGCGCGAAGTCCGGTAAGGGGATTGAAGGTTGGATACAGCATGTAAAATTCTCAATTAATGATCGGTCATAATGTATCATCCATATCTATATATTTATATCCAGATATTATGATATAATGAAGTTTACTATTTTTATGGGAGATGAGTAGTCTGTGGGGATCGTATTTCGTGATAAGTTGGAAGATATAGATCTTGAACAGCTAGATGGGAGTTTTTTTATGGTTGGCCAAACCCGCCGTCTACGCCAACTTTTCTAAAGTTGCTGGAAAAGTCCTATGCCATTGAACTGGCTGTTGATGAAGATACCGGAAAGGTGGTCGGATTCATACAAGCCATCTCTGATGGTGTTCTCAGCGCGTATATCCCCTTACTGGAAGTAGTCCCAGAGTATAAGGGTCGGGGAATCGGGACGGCTCTTGTTCAACGCATGTTTGAACGTCTTCGTGATCTTTATATGATTGATCTCTTATGTGATCCGGAGCTGCAGACGTTCTATGAGAAACAAGGGATGTCCAAAGCATCAGGAATGGTTATTCGTCATTATCAAAATCAATCGGGTACAGTAGTTGGTTAATAGATTGGGTGATAGGTTTGTTAGACTCAAGCAAGATATATTTGTAGATCTGCCATACATAGGCTTCTGCAAACAGAACGAGAATGAATATTGTACGATGAAAAGGTGGAGATTGGCATGAAATTGTCGTTCCGGATTTTGGACTGGGAAGAAGAGCGACCGTACGAACTTTTATTGATGGCTGATCCTTCAAAAGCAATTGTGGATGAGTACCTGAGTCGGGGTGTTTGTTTTATTGCCGAGTATGAAGGAGAGATGGTTGGGGAGTTCGTATTGTTGAAGACTCGCCCAGAGACTGCGGAGATTGTTAATATTGCCGTACAGGAAGAACTGCAGGGACAAGGTGTAGGCAAACACATGATTAAGGAAGCGATGGAAGCTGCACGCCGATTGGGCTGCCGGATTCTCGAGATTGGGACGGGCAACTCCAGCTTTCATCAATTGAAGTTATACCAACGTTGCGGTTTCCGCATTATCGGGGTTGATCGTGATTTCTTTGTGAGGCATTATGAGGAAGAAATTATAGAGGATGGTATTCGCTGTGTGGACATGATCCGTATGGCCATAGATCTGGATGCTGTTATAGAGGATGAAGATGAAAGGAAGGGTACTTAAGTGAATCGGCATACACATATTGGCGTATATGGTTTGGTCACTTGGGAGCACAAATTCCTGTTGATTCATAAGGCACGCGGGGCATATCAGGGGCAATGGGATTTACCAGGCGGAAGGCTGGAGTTTGGTGAGCAGCCAGAGACTGCTCTTCATCGTGAGATTGAAGAAGAGACGGGCCTGACCCATCTACAAGTGATGATTCGTTCTGCGGAGTCTACGGTACTGGAATGGGTGTATCAAGGTGAGCCGGAATAGCTGCACCATATCGGGATGTTGTATGATGTTGTTTTGACCACAGCCAGTCAGCCGGATCATATCAAAAAAGAACCCGATGGTGAAGATTCGCTGGGCGCGGGCTGGTTTACACTGGAGCAGGTTAGAGATCTTTCCTTAACGCCGTTTGCGGAGTATATGATTAGTCAAAGTACGGCTTGATGCGCATCCTCAACTTTATTGTTAACTTAAATTTGCTGAATCCAAAGAAGCTGCTCGGATAATTTATGTCTGGGCCAGCTTTTTCAGTTGGTCTCCTGAAGAAAACCCCAATTATTTGTTGAATGTGACGTCAAATGGTTAATGTTTAACTTGACGGTTTGTTTTTGAACATAATGGACCACAATTCAATTAAGGAGGTAAATGGGAGATCGTATGCCTATTTTGTTGTAATTAAGCGTTCGTTGTTCTGCTCAAATTGATCGATTTATTCGATTCATCTAATTTATGCATCAATTGAACTAAAAATAGGAAATGCTCCTGAGCGTAAAAGTTTATAGAATAGATATTAGAACATGGACTTCACTTGAAGAAGAGGAGAAAGTGTAACCTTCGAACGGATCAGGACAGTATTCGACATCTGTGCGACGGTATATACAATCATTGTTTTACTTTGATTTTGAAAACGCAGACAAACCTTGACGGGAGCGTCGGACTAACGTTACTACCACCAACAGCACGATTATTGGACTTCATGAAAAATTTCGCTTAAAATGTTGAACGAACGCAAATTACGGCTTAGTCAATGATTTCCGTCAAAAACTTATGACTAAATCAAGACGGAGGGAACGTCGATGACGATCGTGGAAGGCAACAAGAAGCCCTGGGAAAGTTACTATGGCCCCAATATGGGATACGTACAGGAACAATATGAATTATTCACTCAAGACCCTGGTTCGGTTACACCGGCTTATCGTGAACTATTTGAACAATGGGGTGCACCGCCGATGTCTGGCAGGGATGCACGCACAACCTTGAATTCCGGCAACGCCCAATCTGCTTCCGGAAGCGTAGACATTCAATTATTACAGAAAGCGGTTACAGCGGGTAAACTGGTATGGAACATCCGTACCTATGGTCATCTTGCTGCAGATATAGATCCGCTTGGAATCAGTGAAGATACAGACACATCTTTGCTGGAACCTCAGCATTTTGAATTAAACGAAGAAGATCTGAAAGCTTTGCCTGCTTCCCTGATCTGGGAAGGTGCAGATGGACAGACAGCAACCGGATGGGATGCAATCCAACGTTTGCGTCAGATATACACTGGGCCCATGGCCTACGAATTCAGTCATGTGCACGAAGTTCAAGAGCGTGAGTGGCTGAATCGTCGCGCGGAATCTCGGACATCACCGGCTCCGCTTACGTCGAAAGAACGTAAGGCTTTGCTGGAACGTTTGGTTGAAGTCGAGCAATTTGAAGATTATCTTCACAAAACATTTGTTGGGCAGAAGCGTTTCTCCATCGAAGGTAACGATGTGCTTGTGCCGATGCTGGATGAAGCTGTTCGCATCATGGCAGAAGCCGGATCAAGCCACATTCTGATGGGGATGGCTCACCGTGGACGGTTAAATGTACTGGCTCATGTTTTGGGCAAACCGTACAGCAAAATTTTCTCTGAATTTCATCATGCTCCGAACAAAGATTTGGTTCCATCGGAAGGTTCGACTGGAATCAACTACGGTTGGACGGGGGATGTCAAATATCATATGGGTGCCAACCGTTTTGTAAAAGACGGGGAAACTGTGCAGGCTCGCCTTACTCTGGCGAATAACCCGAGCCATCTGGAATACGTTAATCCGGTTGTACAAGGGTTTGCACGTGCGGCTCAGGATGACCGTCGTGACCCTGGATATCCGAAGCAGGACGTAACGAAGGCAGCTACCATTTTGATGCATGGTGATGCAGCATTCCCTGGAGAAGGGATTGTTGCAGAGACGCTTAACTTCAAAGCTCTGCCAGGATATCAGAATGGCGGAACCATCCATATTATCGTCAACAATCGTCTGGGTTTCACTACAGATAGCGGTGATTCCCGTTCAACGTATTACGCAAGTGACCTTGCTAAAGGGTACGAAATTCCGATTGTACACGTGAATGCGGACAATCCGGAAGCTTGTATTGCAGCCATTCGTATGGCAGCAGAGTATCGCAATCGTTTCAAAAAGGATTTCCTGATCGACTTGATTGGTTACCGTCGTTACGGCCATAATGAAACCGATGATCCAGAAACGACTCAACCTATCGTTTATGACAAGGTGAAAAACCATCCAACGGTAAGCCACTTGTATCAGGATCAGTTGAAAGAGGAATCGATTATCGATGATGCGTCCATTACGAGCATTCGCGATGGAGTAACGAACAAATTAAAAGAAGCTTATGACCAGATGAAGAAAAATGAAGTACATGAATATTACCAACGGAAAATCAGTGAGCCGGAAGCTGTTACGATTACGCCTACTGCCGTACCATTGGAGAATCTGCGCAGCATTAATGCGGACCTGCTGAAATGGCCTGAGAACTTCAATGTGTATCCAAAGTTACAGCGGATTTTGCAACGCCGGAGCACTTCCCTGAACGAAGGGGAAAAAGTGGATTGGAGCCTTGCGGAGACACTGGCATTTGCAACCATTCTGGCAGATGGCAAGCCAATTCGGATTAGTGGACAGGATGCCGAGCGTGCTACATTCGCTCATCGGAATCTGGTACTGCATGATTCGGAGAATGGAGCCAAGTTCTGCCCATTGCATCACTTGCCACAAGCAAGAGCATCCTTTGCAATCTATAACAGTCCGTTGTCTGAAGAATCCGTTGTTGGATTTGAATACGGATATAACGTATATTCACCCGATACACTGGTTATCTGGGAAGCTCAATTCGGAGATTTTGCCAACTGTGCACAGGTTATTTTTGACCAGTTTGTATCAGCGGGTCGTGCCAAGTGGTCTCAAAAATCCAGTTTGGTCATGTTGCTTCCACATGCGAATGAAGGTCAGGGACCTGAGCATACAAGTGCTCGTCTTGAACGCTTCCTGCAGCTTTGTGCAGAAGACAACATGACGGTTGCCAACTTGTCGAGTGCATCTCAGTACTTCCACTTGTTGCGTCGTCAAGCTTCGTTGACTGAAACGGAAGATGCTCGTCCACTTGTGATGATGTCACCAAAAAGTCTCATTCGGAATCCGCGTGTTGCTTCACCGGCAGTCGAATTTAGTGAAGGCAAGTTTGAGCTTGTGCTGGAGCAAGCTGGACTGGGGACACAGCCGGATCGCGTAGAGCGCATTATTTTGTGCAGTGGCAAGATTGCCATCGACCTGGAAGATGCTTTTGAAAAAGATAAAGCAGATTGGTCATGGCTTCACATCATTCGAGTGGAACAACTATATCCGTTCCCGGCAGAAGAGATCAAACGTATACTTGCACGTTTCAGCAATGTAAAAGAACTGGTATGGGTGCAGGAAGAAAACAAAAACATGGGTGCCTGGACATACATGGAGCCTCGTCTTCGTGAAGTTGCCCCGGAAGGCACAACCGTTAGATACGAAGGTCGCCCGGAACACGCAAGTCCTTCCAGCGGTTATCAGCTTGTGCATAGTATGGAACAGCAACAGATTATTACATCTGCGTTGAAACAAACGACGAAGAATAATATTCCACTGGGGAGGTAACAGCTGTGAGTGAAATTAAAGTACCTGCAATGGGTGAGTCAATAACTGAGGGAACTGTATCCAGATGGATGGTTAAAGAAGGGGATACCGTTAATCAGGGTGATGTGCTTCTTGAACTGGAAACGGATAAAGTAAATATTGAGATCAGCGCAGAAGAAAGTGGCGTGCTGGAGAAGATCATACGTCAGGAAGGAGAGACGGTCGAGATCGGTGAAACGATCGGTACACTCTCAGCTGGTTCTGGAGGAGGAAGCGGTGCACCCGCTTCCGAACCAGCAGCTGAAGAGAAAAAGGCCGTTGCTCCTGCACCTGAAGCTCCAACACCACCACCAGCACCTGTTGCGGCAGCACCGGAGTCATCCGATAGTGCCAAGACGGCTTCACCGTCTGCTCGTAAGCTTGCACGTGAACGTGGTATCGAGTTAGATCAGGTTCAGAGCAAAGATCCGATTGGACGGGTATACCAGGATGATGTGAAGAGCCATAACAATCAGGCGCCTGCTCCTGCTGCTCCACCTGCGAGTAAAGCTCCAGCAGCACCAAGTGCTCCGGCAGCTGGAAGTTCTACCTATACCAAACCAGTGGAGCGTCAGCGGATGTCTCGCCGCCGTGCGACCATTGCCAAACGTCTGGTAGAGGCTCAGCAGACAGCAGCCATGTTGACTACGTTTAATGAAGTTGATATGACTGCGATCATGGATGTACGTAAACGCCGTAAGGACAAGTTCAAAGAGAAACATGAGATTAACCTGGGCTTCATGTCCTTCTTCACCAAAGCGGTTGTGGGGGCTCTGAAAAAATTCCCCACAATTAACGCAGAGATTGATGGCGAAGATGTTGTGCTCAAAAAGTATTATGATATCGGCATCGCCGTATCTGCGAAGGAAGGACTGGTTGTACCGGTTGTACGTGATGCCGATCGTCTGGGCTTTGCCGAGATCGAGAAGAGCATTGCGGACCTGGCATCCAAAGCTCGTTCCAACACGCTGGCGTTATCTGATCTGCAAGGTGGAACGTTCACCATCACCAATGGTGGAACATTTGGTTCCTTGTTGTCTACGCCAATTCTGAATACACCTCAAGTGGGTATTCTGGGGATGCATAAGATCCAGCTTCGTCCAGTGGCGATTGATGCAGAGCGGATGGAGAACCGTCCAATGATGTACATCGCGCTGTCCTACGATCACCGGATTATCGACGGTAGTGAGGCTGTTCGTTTCCTCGTGACCGTGAAAGAACTGCTTGAAGACCCGGAATCTCTGTTAATTGAAGGTTAATCCATAAAGCTTGTTTATAGCTATTATTCATATCGTTCAACAAGAAAACCCCTGAACTGGAGCGCAGCGTGAGCTGCACATCCGATCCAGGGGTTTCTTTTGCTGTTGCTCATGGTTTGTTGCCTCCGACTCTATTAGATAGAGTCAGCCGTCTCAGTAGGGTTCACCGGGCTAGGGTGTGTATTCGATCCAGGGGTATTCCGCTCTAGCCAGTTCACAACATGCTGAGCCACTTCTGTTCGGTTGATCTCATGCAGCATTTCATGGCGTCCATCCGGATACAGGCGATACTCAATATTCTCCAGCTGAAGCTTCTTATACTGCGAGACCAGATTAAGAACGCCTTTGCCATGAAGTCCGACAGGGTCCTTCTCACCTGAGAACAGGTATACGGGTTTGTGTTTGGGTATGCGCTCCATATTGTGTGGAAGATGGACTTCAAGCAACAATTTGAAGAAGTCGCGGAAAAAGCCTGCTGTACAGACTGCTCCGCACAGGGGATCATCAATGAATCGCTGAACCTCTTGTGAGTCCCGGGACAACCAATCAAACGGTGTCGCGGCAGGGCGGAAAGAGCGGTTAAATCCACCAAACACAATCGCGTTGAGCAGCATGCTGGGATGAGTAGCCCCCTGAATGCCACATTGCAAGAAGGCCAGCTTCTCTCCAAACCGGAGCAGACCGCGTCTGCCGTTTGTACCGGATAAAATAAAGGCGTGGTACTGCTCATGACCAGCGTACATGAGATGTTGTACCAAAAATGAGCCCATGCTATGTCCCATGAGAAACAGGGGCACCCCAGGATTCTCCTTGGCGGCTACTTCGCCCAGATTGATCATATCACTCGCCATCCAGCGGAAGGCATCGATACCAGCATTACCAAGTAGCTTGGCATTCTCCACGGTTTTGCCATGACCCCGATGGTCATTGGCATAAACCGCATAGCCATTTTGGGTAAGAATGTCGGCGAATTCGGCGTATCGGGCTGCCGTCTCGCCCATGCCATGTGCAATTTGCACTACACCTTTAACGTTGCATTCCGGATCGGGAAGCCAGCGGTACACATGAATACGGGTACCTTCACTAGCGACCAAGGCAAAGGTAGATTCCTGCATCTCGTGTAATTCCTCCTTCACAGGTTACATATAAGCTTGATTTATGGCAGATAAGAGCGAAGAACAGTGGTATTTCCATCTAATGTATAAGAACCCAGATTGGCTGGCAAGAGATAACATTGTCCAGCTTTCAATTCAATGCTGTCTGATTCAGCATGTGCCCACTCCAAAGTTCCTTCTCCTTCACAGACAACGAGAATCGTGAAGCTGTCAGGATTGGTGGAGAGTTCCCAACGTTTATTCACAACACCTTTTTCAACTACAAAATAAGGGCATTCCGCAAGCTTGAGCCATTCACCAGGAGTAGCGTTATTTGTTTTCATCGTTGAGGCACCTGCGCCCTCATAGGCGGTGACATTTAATGAGTCTTCAACATGCAACTCACGTGGTTTGCCATCCAGTCCTGGACGATTGTAATCGTATATCCGGTACGTCGTATCCGAGTTTTGCTGAATCTCAGCGACAACGACACCTGCACAGAGCGCATGCACTGTTCCAGCAGGGATAAAGAACGTATCACCAGCTTCTACAGGCACCTGACGAAGGGTGTCCATCACCGTGCCGTTTTCCAATGCTTCTTTTAATGTTGCCCGATCAACGCCTTCATTCAACCCGTAGATGATGTGTGCGCCCGGTTTTGCGTCGAGTACATACCACATTTCTGTTTTGCCAAGCTCGCCAGGAGGCAGTGCCTCATACTCGTCTGTTGGATGAACCTGAACGGACAGGTCATCGTTGCAGTCAAGCAGCTTAATCAGAAGGGGGAAACGGCCGCCTTTTTCGGAAACGCCTTTGGTTCCAAGCCATTCGGTGCCCAGTTGTTCACGAACTTCATCCAGACCCTTGCCAGCAAGTGCTCCATTTAATACCTTGGTTGTACCGTTTGGATGATCCGCAATCATCCATCCTTCTCCGATATGTCCTTCAGGGGGCGTAAGGCCGAATTGCTCCAGCGCACGACCGCCCCACACACGTTCTTTGAATTCAGGTTGGAATTGTAATGGGTATGGCGTAGACATCAGTAATCTCTCCTCTAGTATATGAAGTGGTGGATCGCTTTAATCAGTCATGGGCATGTAGTCGCCATGAGCAAACAAGTGAATACGTTTGCATATGTAGATGTAGAACACAGATCGCAGTAAGAAAAAGCCGTTAATAGCTCGCCTTGCGATTGTGTCTAGTTTATTGTATTTGGTGAACAAAGGAAATTATTTTTTCTCGATTCCGATCAGAAAAGGAGAAGTTTCTCGCTGCAATTGGCGATACATCACAACCTGTGCCTGTTCCACCGGCAGGGCAGAGGACCATTCCAATACGGCTGATGCTTCCTGTGCGCCTCCGTCATGACCGGGGTAAAGCACAACCGTAATAATTCCGCGAGGACGTAATAAAGTGAGTGCAGCCTCGAGTGCAGCGATTGTGCTGTCAGTCTCGGTGATGATGGAGGAATCTGCACTTTCTGAAGGCAGGTAGCCCAGATTGAACATGACTGCACCAACCGCACCAAGCCATGACTCTGGCACCGCTTCTGTCATTCGATCATGGCTTAGTTGAAGCAAGGAGATGGAGCCAAGCTTGGCTTCGTCGGTTTGTTTTCGAATCCGGGCCTGTGCCAGTGTGAGGGCTTCACTTTGAATATCGAATCCAATGACTTGACCACGCCTGCCAACTTGTTGTGCCAAAAATAGTGTGTCTGCTCCTGTACCCACCGTTGCATCTATGGCCAGATCACCTGGCTGCAGACGGGAAGCGATCCACTGATGCGCACAGCTGAGAACTGAAAGAAAGCCCATCTATGCTCGCCTCCAATACTTACCTTGCCAGGAATCCCGCTCTCGCAGCTCACGATCAATGGAGTTCAACACTTCCCATTTGTTCATGGACCACATTGGTCCAATCAGCAGATCACGCGGTGCGTCGCCTGTAAGACGGTGTACGACCATTTCCGGTGGAAGCATCTCCAGTGTATCTACGATCAGTTTGATGTACTCATCCTGTTCCAGAAAACGTAAAAGTCCGGCTTCGTATTGCTTCACCATCGGTGTTTTGCGCATGAGATGTAACAGGTGAATCTTGATTCCCTGTACATCCATATTGGCAACTGCCCGTCCAGTGTCCAGCATCATCTCATGTGTCTCTTGAGGCAGACCATATATGATATGTGTACACACTCGTATATTCCGTTTGCGCAGTTTCTCAACCGCTTCTTCGTAACACTTCGTGTCGTGCGCCCGATTAATCAATGTTGATGTGGAATCATGGATCGTTTGAAGTCCCATCTCAACCCACAGATAGGTGCGTTTGTTCAGTTCAGCCAAATAATCAACAACGTCATCTGGCAAACAATCCGGGCGAGTGGCGATGGACAAACCAACAACACCGGGTTGCTCAAGAATTTCTTCAAAATATTCGCGCAGCTCCTCAACCGGAGCATACGTGTTCGTATAGGCTTGGAAGTAGCCAATATAATGGGCTGTAGGCCACTTGAGGTGCTGTTTATCTCGAATTGTATTAAACTGGGTGACCAGATCTTCACGTCTGCTGCCAGCAAAATCGCCTGATCCACGCGCACTGCAGAAGGTGCAACCACCTTTGGCGATGGAACCGTCGCGGTTGGGACAGGTGAATCCAGCATCCAGCATCACTTTGAAAACCTTATTGTTAAATTGATCACGCATCTCATAATTCCAGGTATGGAATCGTTTATCTCCCCACAACAGAGGGGGTTGTAATGCAGGTGCATTCATCTTCAGGGTACTCCTTTGCTGTCGAATTACAGTAATCATACGTGAACAAAAGAAGAAGCGCTATGCGATTTCCGTCATAGACGATGGATAGCGATTATAGGGGTCTTCATGAACTTTAGCATTTTGCATTATTCGATTTGAATCGCTCACGGGTACAAGATATGGACAGGAAAAATCATCCTGATCCATATCTTGCTGATTGGAAGACGCTTATGGTATTTATGCAAAATGCTCACTTTATCATTGTATCAAAAAACTAAAAAAAAAGGGAATCGAAACGCAAAAATAGGCCGTAAAATCAAGGTTTTCTCCTTGCTATAGTTTACACATTGTGTTATATTTAAATCAGCGTCAGACACCATCTAGTGGGTATTATTCATCATAGCATTTGAATCAAGATTGACGTCATGGACCATACTATACCGTGAGGTGATATGAATGAATTCCCAAGTTAAAAACAATGAATTGAATCGTGTGTCTGTTGAATTGACGGCAGAAGAAGCACTGGCTTTAACAGGTGTTCGTTTTAATGGAAATCCGAAAGTGAAAGCGGCTGCAAGACAAAAAGTTCGCGATGCTTTCGAAAAGACATTTGATTTTTCACACCAAGATAAGGTAGACTATGAACTACTAAAGTAGTTGGACCCCAATTCCAAATAAATCGAAGAGGGAATCTTTGAGATTTGCCCAAAGTGGCAGATCCGAAGATTCCCTTTTCATTGCTCTTTACAATTTGCCAGTTCTTCGGCAAAATAAGTCTGAGACAAGTATGGGACAAACGGAGGAATAAAATGCGTTTACGTGGCAGAAAAGGGATAAGAGAAAATCTGGAGCAACAAGTTGATCTTGTTGTACTGGACCCCAAGCAACATAAAGGAAAATGGTCTGAACTGTTTGGCAATGACCATCCGATCTTCGTGGAATTTGGTATGGGTAAAGGTCAATTTATCAGCCAAATGAGTTATAAATATCCGGAATTTAATTTTATCGGTATTGATATGTATGATGAACTGGTGCGTCGTGCCAGTGAGAAAGCTCGTAATGCGTGGAGTCAGGCTGATGTGGAGACACCTCCGAACCTGAAGCTTGCGCTGGCGAATATTGAACAGATCGAGGAAGTTTTTGAACCGGAAGAACTGGAACGTATCTATTTGAACTTCAGCGATCCGTGGCCAAAAGCAAAGCATGCACGTCGTCGGTTGACGCACCCGCGCTTCCTGAAGAAATACACGGAATTGCTTAATCCCAAAGGTCAGATTCATTTCAAAACCGATTCGGAGACGCTGTTTGATTTCTCACTCAATGCCATTGCCGACTTCGGCCTGCAAATGACCAATATTTCTTTGAATCTGCATCGTGATGGTTTGAATGAAGAACATGTGATGACGGAGTACGAGCAGAAATTCATGGGTAAAGGTATGAACATTCACCGGGTTGAAGTGATTGTTGGTGAAGAGGCCCTGCGTGAGTATCAGCAGACGCGCCTGGACAAGTATAAAGTTCGTGAAGCTTCGGATGAGTCCGGCGAAGATCAGAAACAGGAATAAATCGAAATCTAACTTAAACTTATCAAAGAAGAGCGACACATGAGGTGAATGATTCATTCTCATAGGTCGCTCTTTTTTTGCATTAACATCAATGTGCAATGCTCCATAAACTCAAGTCTGGTATGATTTCAAAAGTTCTCTGAATGAAACTCTTTGCGACGATAATCGTTTGGTGTAACACCATTGAACTTTTTGAACATGCGATAGAAGTATGAACTGTTGGTGAATCCAGTTCTCTCGGCAATGTCGGCAACGGAGTTCTCCGTTTCCACCAGCAGATGCTGGGCCTTGGCTATGCGGGTTTCGTTAATCACGTCCGTGAGCCCTTTCAGGGTGAGTTGTTTGTAGAGCCTGCTTACATAGATGGGCGACATGCTAAGCTCATCTGCAATGGAAGTTAGACATAGATTGGGGTCCGCATAGTCCCGCTCAATAATGCCATTGATTTTACGAATCAACTCTTCGTGCTTCAGTGTACGTTTCTCCTCGACTTTGGAACCAAGCTCATCAAACATCCGATAGAAGTGTTCATGTACTTCACTGATGTCTTCCGCTTCTTTCACAGGCAGCATTAGTCCATCCGAGACTGAATCAAGCGTGAGTTGATTATTCTTCTTGAGGGTATTTCGTACATGGTTCAGTGTCATCGTCAGATGGGATAAGGCCAGCTGGAAGACGGTAAACGGGTAAGCGGCTGTTTCGCCGACGATATCTGCATAGACTTGTTTGGCTTCTCGCGTCTTGCCTGTCATTAGATGGTCGACAAGCTGTCTTTCCTTACCTGCTGGGAAGGCGTACTCCTTGGCGTGATAAGCCATGATGTCAGAGGTATAGATCAGACAGCCCGGTCCCATGAACAAACGATGCAGTGAGGCTTCGGCTGATCTGGTGTAGGATGCAATACTGTCTTCCAATGAATCTTCTTCCGTGCCGATCGTACAGGAGATAGAGCATTTCAAATGGGTCATTACAGCAGCCTGCATCATGCGCAGCAGCTCCTCGATCGGATGATGAGCAGGTTGCCCAAGTTCATGGTTTTCCGCTTTTTCATTGAAGATGAGTGTGATCAGATCACCGCCCATGTCCACAGCTTCCGCATTGTAGTGGAGATCGGCTGTCTCAGTGCATATGTTCATCATGGCGTATTTTACAAGCTGGGTCTCATCACGGTACGTTTCGCAGAATTCGGTAAAATGGTCAATACGGAGCAATACCAGCCTGGATGTACGCTGAACGTCAATAGAGGAACCGTAGAACTTCATCCGTTCTTCCAGCATACCACCAGTTACTGTTTCGCGGCCCTGTAGGGCCCCTCGTAGAAAATCCTGCCGTAACAAATGAAGACTGCCACGTCGCTCTGCTTCCATCACACGTAAACGAACAAGCACCTTGTCAATAGGGTGATATAGTTTTCGGGAAACAAGGTAAGAGAGCAGTAAGCCTGCGAAGAGAAGTCCAACACAAAACAGAACGGTATGTGTGCGCATACTCCGTATATCTGAGGTAATCAGATCATAAGGTGTTATTCTCACATAACGCCAACCCAGGTCATCGGGAGCGGTATAGGTGATGAGAGATTTTTCTCCGTCGACCTTCTCGGTAAAGTAAGCTGACTGCTCCGTATCCTGCATAATTGGCTTCATAAAAGCTTCGCTGGAAAGATTTTTCATCAATGCACGGTCGCCAAAGTCAGATAAAAGGTCTCCATTCTCATTTACAATAAAGGTTTTGCCTGGTTGATCCACAGCATTCATATTCGGACTGAGCCAATCATCCTTGATATTAACGATGACAGCATAGTTTAGCTTTGCGTTATCATTAATCGTGTCATAACAGAGATAGGTGTAGCTGTTAACCTCTGTTGCTTCGGTAGAGCCGACCTGATATGTACGCGGGATGGGCACAAAAGGTTTATAGTCATGGAAGCGTTGGAGGATGCTTGTAATCCCCTGATCATCGATCTCCGAGATGGACTGCTGCCCATTGCGCACGTTGGAACTGATATAGAATTCATTACTTTTGGAGTTATATACATAGATGGATTCGATAAAGGGAAGGGACATACGGTAGTTGTCTAGCTGCTCCATCGCCGATGTGATCTCATAGATATTTGGTTTGGAATAAAGCAGTAATGAAGAGATGGTGTAGTCCTGATAGATCTGATATGACAATGATTTTGCAGTCTCGGTCATTTTCGCCACTTCACGGCTGGTTTGAGTAAGACTGTTCATATCTGTACGATACACCTGACGAAGAGCAATCCGATTATAGTTGACGTACAAAATAGTAGAAGCCACAAGTAAGGTAGCGACGGTACTGATAATAATGCCGATCAGAATCCGTGTGAAGACCTTCTGACTGTCCTCTGAACGTTTACGCATTCATCTTCCCCCTCGAACCTCCTGTTTTGGGTGAACAACATAGAATTTCATATACATAAGTGGGGCTTCATACATGGATGAGCAGAAGAGCAAGAGTAACTTGAATTATATATTATGTATGCGTTTACATCAATGCTGGACAAGCCATTTTGCCTGTTTTCTCTACATAAAGTTCAACTTTCGCTGGATTGTTCACTAGGTGTAGCCTATGCACGATATCAACATTTGTGAACGGATGTGTGTGGATGTCTGTTCATTTCATGGTTCGTTCATTTTGTTCATAGTTCATTTCGCAGAATCGTTCATTTTCTGAAGGGAAGCTTCAGTATCCGTGAGTGAAGAGAGCATCTACAATAAAAAGAGAGCTCCACCACGCAGCACCGCAAGAAATTCGGGAGGGATCGAGCCATGCTCAAAGAATTGAACAAAAACAAAATCATGTTTCTGATGCTGTTGCCCACGCTGATCTTTTTTCTGATTAACTCGTATTTTCCGATGGTCGGCATCTATTATGCGTTCACCCGGTATGATTTTGAAGGCGGATTATTTGGTAGTCCATTTGTCGGTCTGGAGAACTTTAAGTTCCTGTGGCAATCCGGAATGCTGCTGAAGCTCACAACCAACACTGTGGGTTACAATCTCGCCTTCATTATATTAGGAAACGGTCTGGCGATCTTCTGTGCGATCATGCTTAGCGAAATCCGGGGCAGGTTATTCAAAAAAATCACGCAATCCGTCATGTTCTTGCCGTATTTCATCTCATTTGTATTATTGAGTGTAATCGCTTACAACATGTTCAACTACGAGTCGGGTTTTGTGAACACGGTGCTCAAACGTTTTGAGGCCGGTCCAGTCGACATTTATAACACACCCTGGATCTGGGTGTTCCTGATCATCATCTTTTATCTGTGGAAAAATCTTGGATACAGCATGGTCATCTATCTGGCCGCCATAACGGGGATCAGTGACGAGTACTATGAGGCTGCCCGAATCGACGGGGCCAATATATTTCAGCGGATCTGGTACATTACGGTACCGATGCTGAAGCCAACCTTTGTCATCCTGTTGTTGTTCTCGCTCGGCAGCATTATGAAGGGGCAGTTTGACCTGTTCTATCAACTGATTGGCAACAACGGGGTGTTGTACAACGCTACAGATATTATTGATACGTACGTGTATCGTTCACTCAAAGTCACATTTGATATCGGGATGGCAACGGCTGCTGGTTTGTATCAATCGTTGTTTGGATTCATTTTGATCATGACCGTCAACTATATTATCCGCAAAGTAAATGAGGACTACGCCTTGTTCTAGAACGCCCGCAGGGCAGGAGGGAGAACGATCATGAACACGCCAATGAATACTCACACTCGTACGAATACTCGTCTCAGAGATTCGGAATTCACTTTCATGTTTCAACTGATTTCCTACAGCTTCATCATCATTTTATCAATCATGTGCTTGCTACCGTTTCTGCTGATCCTATCCGGTTCATTCAGCAGCAACGAGTCCATTGTGAGGGATGGTTATCACCTCTTTCCAACGGACTTTTCCCTGGAAGGTTACAAAATGGTGTTCAAATTCCCGACTCAGGTACTCAAAGCTTATGGGGTAACGGTCTTTACAACGGTGGTGGGGACTACGCTAGGGCTGTTCCTCATCACGATGGCCGGATTTGTGCTCCAGCGTAAGGACTTTAAATATCGGAACACGTTCTCGTTTTTTATCTACTTCACAACCCTGTTCGGTGGGGGACTTGTGCCTTGGTACATTATGCTGGCGAACTACTTCAATCTCACAGATACGTACACCGTACTTATTTTCCCGGGGTTGATGACGCCATTCCTCATTATCCTGATGAAAAACTTCATTCGCTCAGCAGTGCCGGATGAATTGATTGAGTCCGCCAAAATTGATGGAGCGAATGACTTCCGCATCTATTTCAGCATTGTGTTAAAACTGGCGATGCCTGGTATCGCCACCGTAGGTCTGTTTCTGGCACTGGGTTACTGGAATGACTGGTTTACCTCATCCCTCTTCATTAACAACCCGGATATGTACCAACTGCAATTTTATCTCTACAACACGATGAACACGATTACATTCATTGACCAGATGGCGATTGGCACAGGGATCACACTCAGTCAGGATGTGCCTACGGAATCAACCAAGATGGCAATGGCTATCGTTGTAACGGGACCGATTTTGTTCCTGTATCCGTTTGTACAACGTTATTTTGTCAAAGGACTCACCATTGGTGCAGTGAAAGGTTAGAACGTGAACACGCTGTGAGTGTCAGGCCATTGACATCATTTCCGGTCTGAAACATGGCGAGTCTGCGCTAACATATAAAGGTTCACCACAAAAAGGGAGGATGCGTATGCGTAACAAAACAATTCGGCACCTGTCTCTGGTACTTGCTCTGATGTTGTTCGCCGGGGTACTTGCCGCATGTAATAACGGTTCGGGGGGATCGACGCAAGGAAGCGAGCAGGGAGGGACATCCGGGAACAAAGGCGAGAAAGTCACGCTCCAATTTTACATGCTTGGGGATGCTCCTAAAGATCTGCCTGTCATTGAATCCGAGATCAATAAGCTGGCGGAGGCTGATCTGAACGTCAATGTGAAATTTAACTACACCTCATGGACCGACTGGGATCAAAAATATAAACTTCTGCTGTCTTCCGGACAGCCGATCGATCTGATCTTCACAGCGGATTGGACATTCTACCAGTCCTATGCCAAGAAGGGTGCGTTCCTGCCACTGGACGAAATGTTGCCTACAGCAGCGCCAGCACTGAAAGCTCATGTACCTGATGACATGTGGAATGCTGTCAAAATCAATGACAAAATCTATACTGTTCCATCAACTTGGATTGAGTATGTAACCGAGGGAATTGCGTACCGTGAGGACTTGCGCGAGAAGTACAATCTTCCGAAACCGGTATCATTGGAGACGCTCGAAGCGTATCTGGAGGGCATCAAAGCCAACGAACCCAATATGATTCCGATTGCGGATAGCAATGCCAACCATACCCATGGTATTCGTCAATTGACATCCAAGCTGGTTAATACAGCAGGTCAGCTTCCATATGGACTGGATATTATGTATGACACACCATCAACCGTGACGTCCTACTGGGGATCTGCGCAACACCTGGAAGACCTGAAAACATACAAACGTTGGATGGATAAAGGATTTTTCCCGAAAAACGTACTGAATGTAAAAGATACATCCAACTCGTTGTTGCAAAATGGAAAAGCGGCTGTTGTTCTGTCTGGGGAAAACCCTAACAAATTTAATGCAGATGTAATCAAGGTGCAGTCTACGCATCCAGATTGGAAACTGGCTTATTTCCCTTACCCGAATGCAAAAGGGTTTGCACAACCGGTTCACCCGATCCACAATGGTTTTGCGATTCCGCGTAGCAGTAAAAACCCGGAAAAAGCATTGGCATTTTATGAGAAACTGGTGACAGACAAACGATATAACTGGTTGACTGAATACGGCGTTGAAGGCAAAAACTTCGAGGTAGATAATGGATACTACAAAATGGTCGGAGATGCACAAACCAACGGCTTCCCGCGTGAAGGCATGAATGGCTGGGCTTGGCGTAATCCGGAATTCATGCTCTATGATAAAACCTTTGATGATGTCCTGACCATGTTTGAAGATCTCGACAAAATCAAAAAGCCGGATATCTTTACAGGATTTGCTGAAGACTGGACCCCGTACCAGGCCGAGAAGGCTGCATTGGAACAAGTGGAAAAACAATATTTGTATCCGCTTAATGTAGGTTTGGTGGCAGACGTAGAGGCTGGATTGAACACATTTATGGAGAAGGCGAAGCAAGCAGGTTTGGAAAAAATTCAGGCGGAATACACCAAGCAGTGGCAGGAGTACTTGAAGTCAACAGGCATTCAATAATTTGTACTTTCCTTCATAAAGAAAAGGTGCCTTCAAATTCGAAGGCACCTTTTCAATGTGGTTGCAGGCTTGTTTGAAGCCGTTGGTTAGAGGCATGATTGGATAAAGATTACGGGAAGCAGCACTTTATTTGGATAAATTCATAAACGGGCCTCTTCTGCGGATGAAGGACGAACGTCCTCCAGCAGATCGATAATACTTTGAGCGCTCTGCATCGGATGAACCTTGGCGATTTCCGCCAGATGACGTTTGCGTTTACGTACAACATCCGGGTAGTGATGCAACAGCTTGTTCATCCATTTGACCACTACGTCAAGCGAAGTTATGGGTTCCCCCAACCCTCTTGCCGTAAAATAATGGACGTTTTCTTCTTCCTGACCAGGTATAGGGTTGTGGAACAACATTGGAATTCCTTTGGCCAAGCCTTCACTGCATGTCATTCCCCCAGGTTTGGTGATCAGCAGGTCGGATACTTCCATCAATTTGTCCACTTCGTTGGTGTACCCCATAATATGAATGTTTTCTTTGCGATACATGGGGTTCTGTTCCATGCTGATCCGTGCTTTATCATTGCGACCCAGACAAAAAATGATCTGAATATCTTCATGCCAGCGTGTCAGCAGCGGATGGACCAGCTTGTCACTGAGCATTCCCCAGCCGCCACCCATCACCAGTACAGTAGGCATGTTCTTGAGGTTGAATCTGCTTCGAATCTCTTCTCGCCCGGGATGCTCCCAGAAATTTGGATGCACCGGAATGCCCGTGACTCGAATGTTGTCTGTAGGTACGCCGCGTAGCATTAGTTTGGACTTAACCTCATCTGAAGAAACCAGATAAAGGTCTACTTCACGGTTAATCCACGTCCCATGTGCATCATAGTCGGTAATGACTGTGCATAGGGGAACCTGTACACCCAGACGCTTCAGTCTGGATATGACAGCACTTGGAATCGGATGTGTACAGACGATTGCATCGGGACGTAACTGGCGCACAACGCTGCGTGTATGTGTATAGAACAGTTTATGCAGCGCCAGTGTTGTCAGCCTGTTTAATGATTTTTTATATTGGTGTCTGTATACGTATCCGACAAGTTTGGGTTGGTTGGTAACCGTTTTTTTGTATGCTGTTATAATCAGAGGTGCAACCTTGGGATTTAAGAAACTTCCCAGTTCAAGCACTTTTGTCTGCACGTCTGGCGAGAGCTTTCGCAAATTGCTGGACAGTGCATAGGCGGCTTGAGTATGACCCGTACCAAAGCCTTCAGATAATAGTAATACTCTTTTTTTCTCCACGCTTGCTTCACCTGTTCCTGCTAGGTTTTTCTGAGTCTAACATATCGGCTTTAAGACCAGAATGCAACTGTTGCAAGTGCGACTAAAGTACCTATTGTGGCACCTGCCAGAACATCGGAAGGATAGTGTAATCCCAGATAAATTCGAGAGAATCCGACAATAAGGGCCACAGGCAACAATATTAGCAATAAGATCGGATCAGTGGTCATAAAGGGAACTGTGACCGAAAAAATGGCAGTTGTGTGCCCTGAAGGAAACGAGTGATCCGTCAGGGGATTACGGAACGTAATTGTATCCGGCAAAGCCAGATAAGGTCGAATGCGGGGATACAATTTTTTCGCGATGGCTACAGGAATGTGGCTGACCGCAAGAGCGATACAAGCCTGGAGTCCTGTTGTGCTCCATGGAGCTGGAGCAAGCAGCCAGATTAACAAGGATATTGCAATAGAAGATGTTGCTCCACCCAGATGGGTGAAATAATACAGCCAAAAATTCATAAAACGATTATGAAGTCGGCCGTTGATCCACATAAAAACATTTCGATCATAATCTTGAAACTTTAAGAATAAACGGCTCATATTGGCCTCCTGCCAGTCAGGCCGCCCGTAATGGCGGCATTATTTCCGGTGATTTTCTGCATCCGGTTTCGTCCTGATTAGTATATAACCGTTTTTCATGAACTTGAGGTTATTTCAGGTATATGTTTATCATATTTTTAAATGTTGTCCTTTTCAAGAAGAACCCATGTAAAGAACGTAAAATTCATGTAAAGTTGGTGAATAGCTTTACTATGTTAGCAAAGAATTAAAGGAAATAACGAACAAGACACATCTTAGCACATTTGCAATGCGAAGAGCGAGATTACCCTAAACAAATAGCAGAATGAATTCCTCAGATATCTGATGAAATTCATTCTGCTATTTGTTAGTTGCCATGAATATCTGTATACAAGGGTCATTTGTCCAGCCAGAGCGTTTTTAAATTTGCAAAATTACCTTATGGCATCACGAAAAGGAATTTGAAACCTAGTTAGGGAGGCCTTAAGTAAGTTGCTAGCTAATTTAAACTGCTGATAAAAACTTTTTGAAAGGGGAAGATGGGTATCATCTTCAAGTATTATTTCGTAACCCTCCCATTGATCGGGGGATATCATTTTAATGAATTTAATATTAACTAGATAGCTCTTATGACACTGGAATAAGAAGGGAGAGCTCAGAGTTACAATATCCTTAAGGCAGGATGAACTTTTCAATATAGTACCATCCGTTAAATGTATATTAGCTAGAGTTTTTCCGCTTTTTGTAATATATTTAATAGAATTTTCAAGAAGGATCATTTTTCTTCCTTCATTTTTAATAGTTATGAAATTCACGAAATCTTTGTCATGTTGCATAACTTGTGCAAGTTCATTCTGATATAACTGCTCAGACTCAATCTCTATAGATTTTACTAAGGTGTTAAGATTTGAAAAATGGAGTGAAACTGGAGAATCTATTAAACAAGATCCAAGTTGTTTGTAGAACTCCGATTCGTTATATTCTCCCAGTACTATTAATTTTATTATCTTTTTTTCTTGAATATTAATGATTTTAATAATTTCAGGAAGAAGATCTATGGACTCTTTTGTGATTTCATAAATGATAATGCATGAATTGTGATCTTCAAGATAATATTCAAAATTACTGATGGATTTTAGTAGGCAAATGTTATTGTTTACTCTGTTAGACAAGTTTAATTTTAAAGAATATTTTTTTGAAATGATAGCAATTTCTGGGCAGTATTTAAGCATTGTGTTTGATCTCCTTTTTAGGATAAATCTAAAAATTGTCATAAAAGCATTTTTGTGTTTTGAGCAAGCCACTTAGCATCGAACGACAAGATAAAAGTTCTTTTTGAATATGTATCAGAATAAGTGACTGGAAAAAAGTTGTGTTAGATTACAAATTTATGATCTTCACAATTATAAGTATGATAAATGAAAAAGTCAAAATTTATGATTTGATAATATAATTTGATATAAGTGTATATAAATTCATATTAAATAAGACATTTTTCTACATTATCCTACAATTTTTATATGTGAAACCTGAGAGTAAGAGTCTCTTACTCTCAGGATATTCTTTTAATTACTATTTTGATTTACTATTTAGTCATAGCTATTTCATATTTTGCTTGGCCAGCAAAAAAACAAAATACTTATTATACTTAGGAGGCTTTTATTATGGTATGTGCTAATGATTGTCCATCTCCATGGAAACCGTCCGGTAATCCTCAAATTGGCGACGATAGTTACTGTGCTTCTAACACGGTCTGTGTGGGTTTGCGTCGTTTCAACCATTATTACATTGGTTGTAAAAATAGCGCTGGACAAATTCAAGTATGGAAATATTGTAACTCCGAATGGGGAAATTGTTGTTAAACAATTTTCACATGAAAATAGGTGCCCAAT
The DNA here is from genome assembly GCF_031455635.1 of Paenibacillus sp. 2003. NCBI lineage: Bacteria > Bacillati > Bacillota > Bacilli > Caryophanales > Paenibacillaceae > Paenibacillus > Paenibacillus sp. 2003. Next base: position 208,768 of record NZ_JAVDTB010000001.1, read on the forward strand.
TCTTGGGCACCTATTTAATATCATTTCAATTCACTACATCTCATATTAAGGAAGTGAATCTGTGTTAGTAGAGAAAAAAGATTATAAAGATATTTTAAAGAAAAGATCCATTGCTCCTTTTCCAGTCGGGAAAGTATTGAAAACTAATTTTCGCTATTCGAAAGATTTCCAAGAGGTCACAATAAGATGGGGAGAAACGGGGACTCTTATTTTTTTTATGAGTAAAACTTGTGAAAAGTGCGATTTTTCTATTTTAGAGTCTTACTCAAAATTGTTTCATTTCAAGACTTATATTTTTGTTGAAGCAAATGAAGAATTTGTTGAAAATTTAAAGAATCAATTTCCTAAATATAACATTTACAAAAGTAATTTCGCCGTGTTATTTAAAGAATTGAATATTGAAGTCGTGCCTTTAGTATATGCTCTTAATAAAGTAGGTCAGCTTGTAGCTGCTGGAGGATTTGGCTCCTACGAAGGTTTAGTTCGGAGAATCGTTCCATTAGTGGAGGTTTTTGGTACGGGGAGAGTAGTTGATGGAAGTACTAATTAAAAAATTCATGGTCTTCATGATCTCATTTCGTGAAGTGTGGAAGATAGATAAAAATTATGTCTTATTAAATTTGTTGCTTACATTATTAACTCCTGTTCAATTAAATGCTTCTATATATTTGGGTGCTCAATTGATCAACAATATATCAAAAGAAACGTTTGTGTTCTCAACTGTTGTTATGATTTTAATTGTAATTATTGCATTAGAGCTTCTGGTTCACTTATTCACTCAATTAAAGTCGAAATACAGCATTTCATTTATAGAAAAATTTAACATTTATCAGAAGACAAAACTAGCAGACCATCATTATTATGCAACGAGTTTGGTGGAAAAAGAAAATCCACAGTTTCATGGAAAAGCTAACTTTAATGAGTTTGCTCTCACTAAGATGGAAAGTAATTATCAAAGTTTCCTTACTTTAATTTCGCTCATTATAGGGATATCCTTATCTACAGTTCTTATTCAAAAGTTAGATTTTATTGTATTTTTGTCGTTAATAGGTGTTTGTATAGTCCGTGCATTTCTAGAATTAAAAACGTTAAAAAGTAGAGTGGGGATTACCAATATACTACAAACCTCACATCGATCTTATGGGTATCTCAACCAGATTATAAATGATTTTTCTGTTCATAAAGAGTTAATGGTTAATCGAGCTTATGAATTTATTAAAGGATTATGGCTGAAAAGGAGAAAAGTCGCATTTGATCTTCAATTTCGTCTTGAGATGAAGACAATAAACTACGTGACTATAAGCAAGATTTTGTCTATTGCATTCAAACTTGTCTTAACTGTTGTACTAGTATACAGAATTTCTAAAGGTGATTTGAAGATCGGTGATTATATGGCTATTACGATGGCTATTCCTTTAATTGAAGCTAACATTTTGAGCTTTGTAAATATCGTTGGTGGATTTTATGAGAATACTTCGTATTTAATCACAGCGGATAATAGAATTATTGAAGATCATAGGAAGAACTTAAGTTCCAAAATAAAAATAAATAGTATTGATTCTATTACTGTTAAAAACCTATCATTCAAATATCCAAATAGAGAAAAAAATGCTTTAAATAATATAAATCTAGATATAAAAAAAGGAGAGAAAATAGCTATAGTCGGGGATAATGCTTCAGGGAAAACAACACTTACGAAGTTGATTTTAGGTTTGTATGACTCACCTGAAGGCAGCGTTTGTATAAATGATAGAAATATCTCAGAAATTGATTTAGACACATTATGGCTAGAAGTGAGTGCTATTTTTCAGGATTTCACAAGATTCCAACTTGATGTCCGACATAATGTTGCTATATCCGAAGTCAGCAAATTAAATGATGACAAGGCTATTTTAGAGGTGCTGAACCAATTTGGGATTGAAAATATATTGGAATCAAAAAAAGGGCTAGAAACAGAGCTAGGATATCTCTCTGAAGATTCAATCAATCTGTCCGGAGGACAATGGCAGCGGATCGCTTTAGCTAGAGCCATGTTTAAGAAAGCCTCTCTTGTAGTCCTTGATGAACCAACATCGGCTATCGATCCTAACAGCGAACTGCGGTTGCTTACAGAACTTATTAATTCATCAACGGATAGAACCTTGCTTGTTATTACACACAGGATCGGCATTGCGGCTAATGTGGACAGAATAGTAGTTATGAAAGAAGGGGAAATAGAGGAAACAGGGACACATTTCGAATTGCTTCAAAAAAGAGGTTACTACTACGAGATGTGGATGCTTCAAAAAGAATTATACACTAATAAGCAAGAGGAGGTTTTATGTTGAATAATCAAATTGTTAGTTTCAGCAGCGTGATTGATTATAAAGGAAAAGAGATCCCGTTTTCCAAAGAAAAGAGTCAGCTATATTTATTTGTTTCTTTATATTGTAATCATTGTGTAGATTTTTTACCTGAGATCACAGATTTACGAAATAAGATACCGCATATAGAATTCGTTTTATTTTGTAACGGAGATGAGGAAGAACACGATGGATTAATCGAGTATTTCAAATGGGATTTTCCAGTTGTTCATATTGATAGTGAGGACGCCACGTTGATGTATGACATTAATACGTTCCCTCATTTTATCTATATTAAAGAACATCAAAGAGTGTTAGGTGATTCTTTAACCAAATGGGAAAAGTATGAACACATTATTCTAGCGGGGTCCATTGAAAAATGATTGCATATTTAGGTCAATTGTTCCTAGCAGGACTATTTTTGATTTCCTCTATCTCTAAGTTCCTTGATATGAATGAATTTCGTATGAGCATCAAAGAATTTGGGGTAGTTCAAAATAAACAATTAATTAGTGTAGGCTCTTACGTTTTTGTCCTAATAGAAATTATGTCTGCTTATCTCTTAATCAATAATTTCAACGAAGTAATATCACTCATAATACCTGTCGGAATGATGAGTTTATTTGTTATGGTTTTTATTAAGGTTATTTTTGAAAAGAAAGAACTTAAGTGTAATTGTTTCGGGAAAAGTGACAAAGGAACGAATAATACTTATGCTGTCATAAGAAATCTAACAATAATTGGATTGATCGTTTTCTGCTGGATTTTTCAAGCCGAAGATCTCTTCACTGCTTCAGATAATTTTTTGATTTTCACGATCGTTCTTAGCGTCTCATTTATAATTTGTTGTTTGAAAGATTATTTTTTTGAGAAAAGAAAGGAATTGAAGGATGCATGATATTTTAACGTATTTGTTATGTTTTTCATTGTTTATTTTGGTTATTATATCAACGCTATTATTGAGAAAAGTTAACGACTTTAGGAAATTAATAATGATCGTTAAAACAATAAATACGAATAGAGTTTCTTTGAATGAACTTGGCAATAAATTTCATCTCATTTTTATTGATCCAGCTACAGAACAAGATGTCTTAAAAGATCTATCTAAAAATCAAAATTCAATCATATTTTACCATGCCCCTCCTTATAGAATGGCGTTATTTGAGAAAAAAGTCCCAACAAATATGACGGTTTGCAATAGCGTGGACAAAAAAATATTGACCTCATTAGAGATCAGAAGTTTTCCTTGTTTAGTAGATGTGAATTTAAATAACTTAAAAATTAAAAAAATATATGGAGGACACAAATAATGGAAGCTAAAGCTTTTATCGTGAATGAATGCAAATTTGAGCAAATGGATGAGAAAAAACAAATTAATCATTCAACTCCTTTGGAAACAATCACTTTGCCAACATTACCTTATGTAAACGATATTTATGCTGTATTAGAGCTTACTAATCTTGAAAAAAATCAAGATATTGCATTATTTCTGACGATCTCTGATAGGAATAACAAAATCATTGCTTTTACGGATGAAAACAATACCATCGCAATTGGTGAACAAATGAAAACTTTTTGTAAAATTCAAGTAGTCCATAGTATTAAAGGAACTCATCAGTTGACACTATATTGTAACGGCGAACCATTACATATCCATGAGTATGACATTATATGTGAGGACACGGCGTTAATGTATTGTGACGAAACTGAATTAGCAGATTTGAGAGCTAAAATTGAAATTTGATATAATTTCTTCAACCAAATAAATTAGCTATAAAAAGAGGGTTGTACAATCCTCTTTTTAGTATTTTTTCATTTAAGCTCTATACTGGTGTATAATGTGCAAAGACATCCTATCCTTAACTTGATGGAAGAAATTATTTTGATTTGAAAATAAATAAAAAGGTTAAGGTTAGTGTATAATTAGTGGTATGTAATTAAATTTTTAAGGGGGGGCGCACCATTTCAAACAAAAAAATTGACAAATGAATCAAATTCGATTAAAACTATATGACGTTAAAATATATCGCCAACACACAAATATAAATGGCATTTAATCGTTTGATGAAATTAAGAAAAAACGGGGGTCAGTAAAGTGATTAATAATTTAATGATAGTCCTTCAAGTTTTTTTTGGTCTTGTGGGATTGTACCAATTATTTCTATCCTTTTTTGGTTGGTACAGAAAGAAAGAGGAAATTACACATGCACCAAAAAAGACATTTGCATTGCTAGTTGCAGCGCATAATGAAGAACAAGTTGTAGGGGCTCTGTTAGAGAATCTTCAACAAATGAAATACCCGCGAGAAATGTACGACATTTTCGTGATTTGTGACAATTGTACTGACGATACAGAAGCTATATCCAAAAGTTATGATGGTGTAACTGCTTGTGTAAGAACGGATCTTGAAAAAAGAGGTAAAGGATTTGCTATCGAGTGGATGCTTAATAAGCTTTGGGAAATGCCGAAGTCTTATGACGCAGTTGTTGTATTTGATGCAGATAACCTTGTGAACACAAATTTCCTTCAATACATGAATAATGACTTGTGTAACGGACGACAAGTTATTCAAGGATATCTTGATACCAAAAACCCTAGCGATTCCTGGATTAGTGCTTCCAACGCTATCAATTATTGGTTCTGCAATCGCTTATGGCAGCTTCCGAGATATAATTTGGGATTAGCAAATTTCTTAGGAGGCACAGGAATGTGCTTTGACAGCAAGTTATTAAAAGAGATGGGTTGGGGAGCTACAAGCCTCGTTGAAGATTTGGAGTTCACAGTACGTTGTATTCAAAGAAACATTTATCCTAAGTTTAACTTTGATGCTAAAGTTTACGATGAAAAGCCATTAACTTTTAAAGCTTCTGCTAGGCAACGTCTAAGATGGATGCAGGGACATTTTGAAGTCACCAGAAAACATTTAATCCCTTTGCTGTTTCAAGGAATTAAAGAAAGAAGTATGACTAAAATCGACGCAGCATTGTATGTATTCAATTCATATAATTTTCTCTTTGGTTTCTTTATTACCATTGTTTTTTACCTTAATTATCTTCTACCTGTAGATTCACAACTTGTTTCAATTTATGGTTATTTGCCTATTTGGCTATCTATTCCTTTCATGATATATGGGCTTTTGCAATTACCGTTAGCAATGTATCTTGAAAAAGTAAGTTCAAAAATGTATTTAAGAATTATTACTTATCCGATATTTTTGCTTTCTTGGTGGCCAATCACCGTTCATGCATTCTTCACCCAAAATAACAAACAGTGGAGCCATACACAGCATACTAGAGGGGTTCGATTGGAGGAAGTACAAAGTAAACAGGGATAATTTTTGTTTTATCAGCATATAAAAAATGTATTGTATATGTTGACAATGATGTTAGGTAGATGGTATAGTATTCAAGTGCTTTAAAACGAATAGCAATGGAATCACAAGTAGAAGTCCGACTTCTCACCTGATCAACATGATGTTGGCTGGTCAACGATCCCAATAATTTATGAAGTGTATACTCATGAAGAATTGTGTTGATTACAGGGATGTCGGTAGCTTGACCGGCATCCCTTTTATTTTTGTTTAACTGGATATTCAAAATGACCTGGAGGTGGACGATTATTAGTAAAGATCACATGATTAATGATGAGATTCGGGCGAAGGAAGTACGCCTTGTCGGAGCTGAAGGAGAACAAATTGGGATTACGCCCATTCGCGAAGCACTGCAAATGGCGATTGACCTGAATTTGGATCTGGTCAATGTGGCACCACAGGCTAAACCGCCGGTGTGTCGTATTATGGACTATGGCAAATTCCGCTATGAGCAACAAAAGAAAGATAAAGAAGCCCGTAAGAACCAGAAAATTGTTGATATTAAAGAAGTATGGTTCCGTTCCAATATTGAGGAGCACGATTATCAAACGAAGCTTCGTAATGTAGTTAAGTTTTTGAACGAAGGCGACAAAGTGAAATGTTCTGTTCGTTATCGCGGACGTGAAATTGCACATGCCGCGATTGGTCAACGGATTTTGGAGCGCGTTAAGGTAGAAGTTGCAGAACTTTGTACTGTTGAACGTCAACCAAAATTGGAAGGCCGCAGTATGATCATGATCTTGGCTCCTAAAGCCTGATAACATTGGAGGAGGAAACACAAAATGCCTAAAATGAAAACACACAGCAGTTTGAAAGGACGCTTCAAAATTACCGGTTCCGGTAAGGTCCTTCGTTACAAAGCTCACAAAAACCACTTGCTTTCCCACAAATCCAAACGTGCTAAGCGCGTTCTGAACGGTAACCCAGTTATGGCTGCCGGGGATGTTAGACGTTTGAAACAAGGTTTGGCTAACTTGAAAGGCTAATTCTAATTAGTACATTCCGTATGGGGGATCGGCTACGGCCGTACACATACCACGGATACATTTATATTTATTTGGGAGGTTCTTTAATATGGCAAGAGTAAAAGGCGGTTTTGTAGTACGTCGTCGTCATAAAAAGGTTTTGAAACTGGCAAGAGGTTATTTCGGTTCCAAACACCGTATTTTTAAAACAGCTAACGAGCAAGTAATGAAATCCCTGGTATACGCATACCGTGACCGTCGCAACACGAAACGTAACTTCCGCAGACTGTGGATCGTTCGTATCAATGCAGCAGCACGTATGAATGGTTTGTCTTACAACAAACTGATCCATGGTTTGAAACTTGCTGGTGTAGACATGAACCGCAAAATGTTGGCTGATCTGGCCGTTAACGACATCAATGCGTTCAACTCTTTGGCTACTGTAGCTAAAGGCAAAATCAACGCTTAAATTGTATGATCCAAGCCGCCGTACCTATATGGCGGCTTTTTTTACGGCTTGGAAGAAATTCGAAGATGAATCTCTGAATGAGTAGAGCGAATAGGCTGTAGTCTGGAGGGGAACAATGAAACCAGGTAACTGGTTGAATAACCGTCCATGAGAATACATAAAATACGAACGGTGAAATAATACAAATGAATACAGGCGAATCCCACTCATCACTAAAGTTCGCGATATGTTTTTGTGACATAACATCACATCGTTGTAACGTTAGTGTGTTAAAACGCTAAATTATTAAGCGTTTTCAATAAAAAAAGAACAAAAATATGTGATATTTGGTGATGAAACATCTGGATTTTAACACTGGTTGATTGTATAATCACCTCTAGTAGGCTAGTCCTAGATTTTTCTCTCCATGTCATAATGTTCGGTTTTTCGACAGATGATAGGATTCCACAAGGGTGAAAATGCGCTTTTAATGTCGAAGAAACCATACATTCTGCATAAAAGTCATTCCTGCTATCTGTTAACCGTTCAATTGTAGGCTGGATTGGAATGAGGGATATATCATTAAGGGGGAAAAAGAGAAATGAAAAAGATGCTCAGCTTGTCTTTGGTAATGTTGCTGGCGGTATCGGTTATGCTCGCAGGTTGCGGTAGCAAACCGAAAGAAGAAACAAATGCCGGAGGAGATACAGGTGGAACTCCCACTGAAGCGAAATCCGATCTCAAAATCGGTATGGTTACTGACGTAGGTGGAGTTAATGACAAATCCTTTAACCAATCCGCTTGGGAAGCTCTGCAAGCGACTGAAACAGAAACAGGTGTAGCAGTTAAATACCTGCAAAGTAAATCCGATGAAGAGTACATTCCTAACTTGAACGAATTCGTCAAAGGTGGATATGATCTGACTTGGGGTATCGGTTTCCAATTGGCTGATGCAATCAAGACTGTAGCTGAGCAAAACCCTGATTCCAAACTCGCGATCATCGACAGTGTTGTTGATGCTCCTAACGTTAAATCCGTAACATTTGCTGAAGAAGAAGGATCTTACCTGGTTGGTGTTGTGGCTGGTCTGACAACAAAATCCAACAAAATTGGTTTTGTAGGCGGTATGGAAAGCCCACTGATCAAAAAGTTTGAAGTAGGATTCAGAGAAGGCGTTAAAGCAGTTAACCCTGATGCTCAATTCATTTCTAACTACACAGGTGCATTTGATAAACCTGACTTGGGTAAAGCAGCAGCAGCAACACTCTACAATGAAGGCGTAGATATTATCTTCCACGCTTCTGGCGCAACAGGTAACGGTGTGTTTAACGAAGCAAGTGCTCGTAAGAAGCAAGGTCAAGATGTATGGGTTATCGGTGTTGACAAAGACCAATCTCTTGAGTTTGGTGATGAGATCACATTGACTTCCATGATCAAAAAAGTTGACGAAGCAGTTAAGCGCGTTAACAAAGAAGTAGTTGATGGTACATTCGCTGGCGGTTCCGAGAACCTGACTTTGAAAGAAAACGGCGTAGGTATTGCTGATACCTCTACTGCCAATGTATCTGCTGATACACTTGCAAAAGTGGAAGAGTACAAAGAAAAAATCATCAGCGGCGAAATCAAAGTTCCTACAGAGTAAATTTGATCTTAGTCGCAAATGAATAATCATTGGGGCCGGTCTTGACCGGCCTTATGATTGCAAGAACAGGAACATTTGATCAAGTCATCATAACAATTGTACAAGGTCACTGTGCACCAACGCTCCGGTAGGAGCTTTTCTTAAGATAATGGAATTGATATGTTCTTAATGAGCTGAACCATTCGATTATCGCAAGAAAAACTTCAGCTAAGCGCGGTCTGTCTTCTTTGAAAGTACGTCGATAGACGTTTTTTTTTACGTTTGCGGAACCACACTATATCAGTTATAAGGGTGATTACATGGGTGCAGCAACCCCCGTCGTTGAGTTAAAACAAATTACGAAGCGTTTCCCAGGCATTGTTGCCAACGACGCCATCAGCCTTCAGCTTCGTAAAGGCGAGATCCATGCGCTACTGGGCGAAAACGGCGCTGGTAAGTCAACGTTGATGAATATTGTATTTGGTCTCTATCAGCCAGATGAAGGTTCCATTGAAGTGAATGGCAAGCCTGTCATCATCGACAGCCCTAATCGAGCGATCGATCTTGGCATAGGCATGGTGCATCAGCACTTTAAACTTGTACAGCCGTTCACGGTAACAGAGAACATTATTTTGGGATCTGAACCAACGAAGGGTCTCAATATTAACTATAAAAAAGCAGCCGCTGAAGTTCAGCGTCTTTCCGAACAGTATGGACTTAAGGTGAATCCTCATGCCAAAATTCATGATATTTCTGTCGGAATGCAGCAACGTGTAGAGATTGTTAAAACGTTGTATCGCGGTGCAGACATTCTGATTTTTGACGAGCCTACAGCTGTATTGACTCCTCAAGAGATCAAAGAGCTGATGATCATCATGAAGAAGCTTGTAGCTGAAGGAAAGTCCATTATTTTGATCACGCACAAACTGAAAGAAATCATGGAAATCTCCGATACGGTAACGATTATTCGTCGGGGTAAAGTGATTGATTCGGTCAAAACTTCGGAAACAAATCCGAATGAGCTGGCAGAGAAAATGGTGGGGCGGAATGTCACATTCAAAGTGGACAAAAAACCGGCTACACCTGGAGCCAATGTGCTCGAAGTCAGTAAATTAACGGCTAAGAATAAAGAAGGTATTTCGGTTCTGAACCAACTTAACCTGAACGTACGTGCAGGAGAGATTGTTGGAATCGCAGGCGTGGATGGTAACGGCCAAAGTGAACTGATTGAAGCTCTTACCGGACTTCGTAAAGTAGAGAGCGGTTCGATTCTTTTGGAGGGCAAGGAGCTGTCCAATCATTCTCCGCGCCATATCTCGGAGTCGGGTGTAGCCCACATTCCGGAAGATCGACATAAACACGGACTTGTACTTGATTTTTCAGTGAGTGAAAATATCGTTCTGGAATCGTATTATAAAGCACCATACACCCGTAAAGGGTTCCTTAACTTCGATGCCATCAAACAGCAGGCGAAGCGGCTTGTTGAGGCATTTGACGTGCGTACACCAAGCATTGAGACCAAAGCTCGGTCCTTGTCCGGAGGAAACCAGCAAAAGGCCATTATCGCCCGTGAGGTAGATAAAAACCCTGAACTGCTTATTGCTGCGCAACCAACGCGTGGTTTGGATGTAGGGGCTATTGAGTTCGTGCAAAAGCAACTGATTGCACAGCGCGATCAAGGGAAGGCTGTTCTGCTGATTTCATTTGAGCTTGATGAGATTATCAATGTATCTGACCGAATTGCTGTTATTTATGAAGGCCAGATCGTTGGCGAGGTGCTGCCGGAAGAAACCAATGACAGGGAGCTCGGCTTGATGATGGCGGGCAGCACCCAAAAGAGAGGTACTGCGCATGAATAACGTATTGAAATGGTTTACGCGAGATTCATTTATTTTGCCTGTAGTAGCTATTATTATGGGTCTTATTCTCGGTGGAGTTGTCATGCTGATTGGTGGCTACAATCCAATTGAAGCCTATGGTGCATTGTTCACCAAGGTATTTGGTGACATGTACAACTTTGGTGAAGCAGTACGGGAAATGACACCATTAATTATGACTGGACTTGCATTTGCATTTGCATCACGTGCAGGGTTGTTTAATATCGGGGGAGAAGGTCAATTTCTCGTCGGTATGACCGCTGCAACATTTGTTGGTGTTAAATTTGCAGGTTTGCCGATCTATCTTCATGCTCCACTGGCATTGATTGCAGGTGCATTGTTTGGTGGTCTGTGGGCTGCTATTGCTGGTTATCTGAAAGCGGCACGTGGGGTCAATGAAGTTATCAGTAGTATCATGTTGAACTGGATTGGTCTGTATCTGGCCAACCTTATCGTTCGCCAATTCTTGCTGTTGAAGGGCGAGAATCGTTCCGTGGATATCAGCGAATCGGCCTCGATTAGTTTGACATGGCTCTCTGAACTGATGGGTAACTCCCGTGTACACATGGGGACGTTGATTGCCCTTGTGATGGCTGTGCTATTTTATATCTATATGTGGAAAACAAAACAAGGTTATGAAATCCGCGCGGTAGGTTACAACCCTAATGCGGCTGAATATGCAGGTATGCATGTTAACCGGAATATCGTAAAAGCGATGTTTATCAGTGGTATGCTTGCCGGTCTTGGTGGTGCCTTCCAGGTTCTTGGTGTGTTCCATTACCAGACCGTAATGTCGGGTTCGCCCGGTACAGGCTTTGACGGAATAGCGGTTGCCCTGATTGGTTTGAATCATCCGTTTGGGGTGTTATTGGGTGCAGTGTTATTCGGTACCCTCACGTATGGATCTGCAGGCATGAGTTTTGCTGCAGATGTTCCGCCTGAGATTATTCGGATTGTGATCGGTTCGATTATCTTCTTCATTGCGGCACAAGGCATCGTGCGCTGGATACTTAAACCGTTCTATTCGAAGCGTAAGAAAGAGAAGGTGTTGTAGATGGACTTGTTGACAATTGGGCAAATTATCAATACGACGCTTGTCTTTGCTACGGCATTGATTTTTGCATCACTCGGCGGAATTTTTTCGGAGAAATCAGGTGTAACCAACCTTGGACTTGAAGGTTTTATGGTTTTCGGTGCCTTTGCAGCTGGAATCGGGGCGCATTATGCTCAAGAAGCGGGCATGGGTGGAACGACATCGGCCTGGATGGGGGTATTGCTCGCGATTGTATTGGGCGTACTGGTATCTCTGATTCACGCCGTTGCGTCTATCACATTTAAGGCAGACCAGATTATCAGCGGTATCGTCATTAACTTTTTGGCAGCAGGAAGTACGTTGTACTTGGTTAAACTGTTGTTTGAAGGTTCTGGTGATTCACCGTTGGTTCAAGGCTTCAGCAAGTTTGATGTGCCATTGTTGAAAGACATTCCTTTGCTTGGAGAAGCCTTCTTCAAGAACGTATATCCAACGACATATCTGGCCATTCTGTTCGTATTCCTGACGTATTACATCATGTTCAAAACGCCATTTGGTCTGCGCCTTCGTTCTGTAGGTGAGCATCCAAGTGCGGCTGATACGGTTGGTGTTAAAGTGCTTCGTTATCGCTATATTGGCGTTATGATCAGTGGTGCGCTTGCGGCCATTGGTGGAGCTGCGATTACGTTGACGACTACGGGTACATTCTCACACAATACGGTTTCCGGCCAAGGTTATATTGCCATTGCAGCTATGATCTTTGGTAAGTGGAATCCGATTGGTGCCTTTGGTGCGGCTGTCTTCTTTGGATTCTCACAAGCGATCCGAAACTATGTACAGTTGTTTGAATGGTCACAAAGTATTCCCCAGGAAATTATTTTTATGTTGCCTTACCTGCTTACCATCATCGTTCTCGTTGCAGCGGTTGGACGTTCTTCGGCTCCGTCTGCACTCGGTGAAGCGTATGATCCGGGTAAGAGGTAAACTTGCAATATGTCAATTTACTATCCAAAAGCTTGATAAAAGGGTCCGCCTTGTGCGGGCCTTTTTTGTTTTCTTGAGCGTTGCCAAGCTACTTTTTCACGTTTACTTTGGTCTCATGCAGATACCCATATTTTCAGGTAGGGACAAAGAAACAGGCGAATTCAGTGATGGACGAATACACTGTTTTGAACGATCCGAGGAGGAGGGGAAAGTATGAAACAACAAGTTACGCGTGATGAAGCGATGAAATTAATAGGCAAAAATATTGTTGCAATCAAAAAAGACGGCACTCGGGTTACGGGAAAACTGTTGAAAGTATCGGGCAACAAACTGGTACTGAAGCGTTTGAATGGCAAAAAAGTACGTACAAAAGCGATTCTGCCACTGGTATTGTTTGATCTGCTCGCTATTGCCACACTGCCTTATGCTTATGGAGGTAGTCCCGGCTTCGGTCCCGGATATGGACCTGGACCAAAACCAGGCCCTGGATATGGTCCAGGCTACGGACCGGGATATGGACCTGGAGGACCTGGTGGCGGATATGGACCTGGTCCTGGATTCGGCCCTTATGGTCCAGGTCCACGTCCGCCAGGATTTTTCTAGGACATTCTATAATGTCTTTTCCAATTCGTAGCAGCGGCTTATCATGATGTATCGAATCGCGCTGTATCCATTTTTTTGATAAAATTGAAGCCCTTTGGTATTGCCCTCATCCACCATCACTTTAGATCTTCGACAACCCCGGGATGCCGCAAAGCTCTCTGCTTTGAGCAACAAAGTTTGCCCGTAACGTTTGCGTTGTTCTTTCGGACTAACGGCCATCATATCGACATAGAGCAATTCCCCATGCATGAGAAAATGGATGAATGCCACAGCAGCTTTGTCTGGCTCCGGCGAGACAACAAAGGTCATGCCCCTGTTCATTCGCAGGGGTATTTCTTTGCGGATTTTATTAATTTCCTTTTCGCTCATATGGGATAAAGGAACAAGTTGAGTGTCAATCAGCTTCATGATGGCGCCATCATCCAGCTTGGATGTGCGTTGCCGAATCACCATGCGGAGCCTCCTTTCAGGACCAGTCGTGCTGCTCGTATATCCTATGCCCGAAGCAAGATAAAAGGTGACTGAATGAAGCGCTGGGATTAGGGCAACCTTATAGGCTGAAGAGGGAAGAAGGAAGGTTCTCTGAATTTTTATGCAAAACAGGTATTGACTTATCGGTTGGAGGAATCATATAATGTTCCTAACATTTAACGAGAATATTTCATCGGCTATGAAGAGGACGAAGTTTTAAGGGCTCTTTTGCTCAGAGAGTGGCTGGAATTGCTGAAACCACCACCATTATCCCTTATATACGAGCTCACCTCGGAGCTGTTTTCCTGAAAAGCACTGGATGTCACTCCTTTCGCGTATTAGGGAAAATCGTATGTCTGCGTTACAGACAACAGGTATGGGAAACGACTATGTTCGTTTGAGCTATTCGTTTTGTTGTACCTGGTAAGGTCCGTTATTGCGAAATTTCGGGCAAAGTTGGGTGGTACCACGGAAGCGATAACCTTTCGTCCCTCGCAAGCATGAACTTGTTTGCAGGGATGGAAGGTTTTTTTTGTAACTTTAAATGTCAGAATGGTGTAAATTTCGAGAGGAGGATGACTGATGGGAGCTCAAATTCCAGAAGTACGGTCAACAGATGAATTACGTGAAAAATGGATGAAGCCGGAGGTCATTAGCGGATCCGAAATTCTGCTGAGAAGTTTGTTACTTGAAGGTGTCGAGTGCGTATTTGGTTACCCGGGCGGCGCAGTGTTGTACATTTACGATGCGATGTATGGTTTCGAGGATTTCAAACACGTTCTCACTCGTCACGAACAAGGTGCAATACATGCAGCTGACGGATATGCACGTGCCAGCGGCAAAGTTGGTGTCTGCATCGCTACTTCCGGACCAGGGGCAACGAATCTGGTTACGGGTATTGCAACCGCGTATATGGATTCAGTACCACTCGTAGTCATTACGGGGAACGTTATTTCGAGCCTGATCGGTTCAGATGCTTTCCAGGAAGCGGATATTACCGGGATTACAATGCCAATCACTAAACACAGTTACCTGGTGAAAGATGTAAAAGATCTGTCCAGCGTAATTCATGAGGCATTCCATATTGCCAATACCGGTCGTAAAGGTCCTGTACTGATCGACATCCCGAAAGATGTATCAGCGAACAAAACATTGTTTGAACCAACAACTGAACCTGTTATATTGAGAGGGTACAATCCACGGACAGTACCAAACAAACTGCAGGTTGACCGTTTGGCCCAAGCCATTCAGGAAGCAGAACGTCCTATGATTCTCGCTGGTGGCGGTGTGGTATACTCGGGAGGACATGAAGAACTGTTCGAGTTTGTTGAGAAGACAGGCATTCCAATTACGACTACTCTCCTTGGTCTAGGCGCTTTCCCAAGCGGTCATGAATTATGGACGGGTATGCCAGGTATGCACGGAACGTACACTTCCAATCAGGCTATTCAAAAAGCGGACCTGCTGATTAATATCGGCGCTCGATTCGATGATCGGGTAACAGGCAAGCTGGATGGATTCGCTCCACATGCCAAAATCGTTCATATCGATATTGATCCGGCTGAGATTGGTAAAAACATTGCAACCGATATTCCAATCGTTGGTGATGTGAAGACCGTACTGGAAATAGCCAACAAAGAAGTTGGACGTGCAGAGCGTGCAGATGCATGGAGAGACCAGATCAAACAGTGGAAACAAGAGAAACCTTACAGCTATACGGATTCAGACGAAGTGCTGAAACCCCAGTGGGTTGTTGAAATGCTGAATGATACAACCAAAGGTGAAGCAATTGTAACTACGGATGTGGGACAACATCAGATGTGGGCAGCACAATATTATAAATTTAATCAACCGCGTTCATGGGTAACTTCGGGTGGTCTTGGAACGATGGGCTTTGGATTCCCTTCTGCCATAGGTGCTCAGATGGCCAATCCGGACAGACTCGTTATCTCCATTAACGGTGACGGCGGAATGCAGATGTGTTCCCAAGAACTCGCGATCTGTGCCATTAACAATATACCGGTAAAAATTGTGATCATTAACAATCAGGTACTCGGAATGGTTCGCCAATGGCAAGAGATCATCTATGAGAACCGTTACAGCCATATTGATTTGGCAGGAAGTCCGGATTTTGTAAAACTGGCTGAAGCTTATGGCGTAAAAGGTTTGCGTGCAACCAACAAGGAAGAAGCCCAGCGTGCTTGGCAGGAAGCCTTGGATACACCAGGACCGGTCGTTGTTGAATTCGTAGTACGCAAGGAAGAAAATGTATATCCAATGGTTCCGCAAGGAGCGACAATTGATCAAATGCTGATGGGGGATGCTGACGAATGATAAGACATACGATCTCGATACTGGTAAACGATCAGCCTGGCGTCCTTCAGCGGGTATCAGGGTTGTTCGGTCGACGCGGATTTAACATTGAGAGTATTACAGTAGGTCAATCGGAAGAACCTGGGCTCTCCCGGATGGTTATTGTCACCATTGGCGACGATAAAACGCTGGAGCAGATTGAGAAACAATTATACAAAATCATCGATGTCATTAAAGTGGTTGATTTCAGCCTGAAACCGATGGTAGCCCGTGAACTCGCCCTGATTAAAGTGAAAGCAGAGCCTTCCGAGCGTCCTGAAATTCTGGGTGTGGTAGAAACATTCCGCGCATCTGTTGTAGATGTTGGTCCAGGCAGCCTGATTGTGCAGGTAGTCGGAGATACGGACAAAATTGATGCTATGATTGAATTGCTCAAGCCATATGGCATTCGCGAATTGTCCCGTACAGGCATAACTGCATTGGTACGCGGCAACGTATAAAGCTATAATGAATGAAGAGGGACGACGGTTAGCTAACATATACAGTTGATCTTATGTGAGTGTCAGTCCCTTAACAGTTGTAATTTAACATTTTAGTGATGTAACGCTTGAAAATATAGCTACATTCCCGCATTAATGGGCGGGTGTCTGAACGGATCGGATCAGACCAGAGAGGCTTTTGACACTCCAAGCGAGTCGGTCCCTTGAGACACCCGCTCATTAATGAAGGGTTCTTTACAATACAAAGGAGGACTTATAAACATGCCAGTAACTACTTATTATGAACAAGATGCAGAGCTTAACGTATTGAAAGGAAAAACGATCGCGGTAATCGGTTATGGTAGCCAGGGCCACGCCCAAGCTCAAAACCTTCGTGATAGCGGATTGAACGTAGTCATCGGACTTCGTGAAGGTAAATCCTTCGACACTGCAAAAAATGACGGATTTGAAGTTCTGTCCCCGGCAGAAGCAACAAGCCGCGCAGATGTAGTTCAAATCTTGTTGCCAGACGAAACTCAAGCTTCTGTATACAAAAATGAAATCGAACCAAACCTGAAAGAAGGCGCTGCATTGCTCTTCTCACACGGTTTCAACGTTCATTTCGGTCAAATCGTTGCTCCAAAAAACAGCGATGTATTGCTGGTAGCTCCTAAGTCCCCTGGTCACATGGTACGTCGTACTTATGTGGAAGGTTTTGGTGTACCGGGTCTGATCGCGATTGAGCAAGATGCAACGGGTAAAGCTAAAGAAATCGGTTTGGCTTATGCTAAAGGTATCGGTTGTACACGCGCAGGGGTTATCGAAACTTCCTTCCGTGAAGAAACAGAAACAGATCTGTTCGGTGAGCAAGCTGTTCTGTGTGGTGGCGTAAGTGCTTTGGTAAAAGCTGGATTCGAAACATTGACAGAAGCGGGTTACGCTCCTGAAATGGCATACTTCGAATGTCTGCACGAACTGAAGCTGATCGTTGACATGATGTATGAAGGCGGACTTTCAAGCATGCGTGATTCCATCAGTAACACAGCTGAGTACGGTGACTATGTAACTGGACCTCGCGTTGTAACTGAAGATACGAAGAAAGCAATGAAAGAAGTCCTGACAGATATCCAACAAGGTAAATTCGCACGCGACTTCATTCTGGAAAACCAATCCGGACGTGCATTCTTGACAGCAACTCGTCGTAACGAAGCTGAACACCCAATCGAAGTGGTTGGCGGACAATTGCGTGAGATGATGCACTGGATCAAGAAGTAAGCATTAACTTCTAGAACATGCACTTTAAGGTATTCAAGTAAACTTAGAGCTTTAACTGGGAATAGCGGCCGTGCTTATGCGTGAGCCGCTATTGCTGGTTCAGAGAAACATATAATAACAAGTACAGGAGGTGCGAAGCGTGCGTAAAATCTATGTATTTGACACAACGCTGCGTGATGGAGAGCAATCCCCGGGAGTCAATCTGAACACTCGTGAAAAGGTGGAAATTGCCCATCAGCTCGAGCGGCTTGGCATTGACCGGATGGAAGCGGGTTTCCCGGCGGCATCTCCAGGAGATCTGGCAGCTGTCAATGCAGTAGCAAATGCGGTCAAAAATGTGACTGTAATTGGCTTGTCCCGTTCCAGAGAGCAAGACATTGATGCGGTAAAAGAAGCACTTAAAGGTGCACAGGACCCGTGTATTCACGTTTTCCTGGCAACTTCGCCTATTCACCGCCAACATAAATTGCGCATGGACAAAGCACAGGTACTGGATACAGCTCGTTCCGCGATTCGTTATGCCAAGAAAACATTCTCGAAGATTGAATTCTCACTTGAGGATGCAGGTCGTACCGAGTATGATTTCCTCGTGGAAATGGTGAATATGGCTGTTGAAGAAGGTGCAGCCGTCGTGAATATTCCGGATACGGTTGGTTACCTGAGCCCATATGAATACGGAAACATTTTCAAACATCTCAAGGAGAATGTGCACGGCATTGAAAAGGTACAGCTGAGTGCCCACTGTCATAATGACTTGGGTATGGCGACGGCCAATACACTTGCTGCCATTCTCAACGGAGCCGATCAGATCGAAGGTACGATTAATGGCATCGGTGAACGTGCGGGGAACACGGCGATCGAGGAAATTGCTATGGCACTGGAGACACGTCAGGAATTTTTCCAGGCGAAAACATCGCTGCAGTTGTCTGAGATTGCACGGACCAGTCGTTTGGTTAGCCGTTTGACAGGTATGGTTGTGCCTGGAAACAAAGCCATTGTTGGGGCAAATGCCTTCGCACATGAATCCGGCATTCACCAGGACGGCATGCTGAAGGAAAAAACAACGTATGAGATTATGACTCCAGAGTCCATCGGTCTGAAGGAAAGCAAGCTTGTACTGGGTAAACATTCTGGTCGTCATGCCTTCCGTGAGCGGTTGATTGATCTGGGATATGAGCTGGAAGAAGAAGCATTGAATCGGGCTTTCGCCCAGTTCAAAGATCTGGCTGATAAGAAAAAAGAAGTTACTGACGAAGATCTGCTTGCCGTAATTGAAGAGAAATTGCAGGATGCACCTGAGGTGTATAAACTGGAATCCATCTTCGTAACGTACGGAGATGAATCGGTACCAACGGCCAAAGTTCGCATTGCAACGCTTGACGGGGATACGGTTGAGAAGCAAGCAGAGGGTAACGGATCGGTAGATGCAATCTACAATGCAATTGACCAAGTGAGTGGGGAAGACGTAACGTTGTCTGACTACTCCATCAAATCGGTAACGCATGGTAAGGATGCATTGGGTGAAGTACATGTTGTGCTGACTCAGAATCAGGTTTCGGTACAAGGACGTGGCGTAAGCACAGATATATTGGGTGCAAGTGCACGTGCCTATGTAGACGGCCTGAATCAATTGATTGAGAAGCGTAAAACATATACGAACCGTGTAAACGTTAACCTGTAGGCTCCGGTGCAGCAAGCACGAACCCTTCATTCAACTGAACTATAAGCTGGAACACATGTACGCTGCCAGGAAGATCTATCTTGATTTGAATTGATATCGTAGATCGTTAGGCTTGCTTTGTTACGTTTAGTGAGGTACGTAAAGAGTCTGACTCTCCTGTGGAGGGCCAGACTCTTTTGCTTGTATTTATATAATTATGGCAGTAAAACATATCACATTTTCTACGCTTACCTATTGTATCGGCTTACGCTATCAAGCTATTACCACGCGTATGCATTAGGGGCATGTCCACCTGGACCCGGGAAAATCTCATCCAGACGTTTGAGCACGGCTTCATCCAAAGTCAAGTCCAGACATTTGAGTGCGGTCTCAAACTGCTCCAGCGTACGCGGTCCGATAATCGGGGCGGTCACTGCCGGATTGGCTGCAACCCATGCCAAAGCCACCGTATCCTGTGGTTCACCGAGATCACGACACAGTGCGGCAAAGTCTTCAAGCTGAGTTTGCTGCTGCTCGATCCGTCCAGCGATGCCCCCGCTGCGTGTTCCTTCCAGCTTCTGCAGAGCGTTACGTCCCAATAAACCACCATCCAGTGGACTCCATGGAATGACGCCGAGGCCCAGCTCTTTGGCAGCGGGCAGTACTTCCAACTCGGGCAAACGACAGTTGAGACTATATTTATGTTGTTCGGAAACCAAGCCGAGGAAATGACGATTCTTGGCTTCGCTTTGAGCGATTGCAATCTGCCATGCAGCAAAGTTACTTGATCCTACATAACCGATTTTACCCTGATGAACGGCATTCTCGAACGAACCCCACAGCTCGTCCCACGATATGGCAGGGTCTACATGATGCATCTGGTATAGCTCGATATGATCGGTCTGTAAGCGGCGGAGGGAACCCTCGAGATGCCGTCTGATTTTGTAGGCGGAGAGGCCAGCTTCGTTGTTGGGGCCATCTGTATCATCATGCATGGAGCCATAGACTTTGGTGGCCAGAACTACTTTTTCACGTCTGCCCCCACCCTGGTTGAACCAGCGTCCGATAATTTCTTCGGTAAGACCGGAATTCTCACCCCAACCGTAGATGTTAGCGGTATCAAAAAAGTTCACTCCTGCATCGAGTGCTGCGTCCATAATGCGAAAAGCTTCTTTTTCATCTGTAGCAGGCCCGAAATTCATGGTACCGAGACAGATTCGGCTGACCTTGAGGCCTGATTTACCCAAATACGAATATTGCATGTTGCTTATCCCTCCTGCGTACCTAATTTGAATTCAGCTATATTTTAACCCAGCCGGGAGGTCAGAACAACTTGGAAAGGCTAATCTCTATTGGCTTATAGGTAAAATCTATTAAAGTCATAGATTGTATATCTTGGTCAAATGACCTTGGAATATGATACAAAAGAGAGAGTTAATATGAGACGTTACTTTATGAATAATTAATGAATGAAATATAAGGAGTGGACAACCCAATGGCAGACGTGAAAAAAATTGCAGTTATTGCAGGTGACGGAATCGGCCCTGAAGTCGTAGCTGAGGCTGAGAAAGTTCTTAAACGTACGGAGGAAGTATTCGGTTATCGTTTTGAGACAGAGCATGCGTTGTTTGGCGGAATCGCAATTGATGAGAAGGGAACACCTCTTCCTGAAGAAACACTGAGCGTATGTAAAAGTGCTGATGCAGTCCTACTTGGAGCGGTTGGCGGTCCAAAATGGGATAATAACAGCAAGGAGCTTCGTCCGGAAACGGGTTTGCTGGGTATTCGCAAAGCACTTGGATTGTTCTCCAACCTGCGTCCGGCTGTCGTATTTGATTGCCTGAAGGATGCTTCAACTCTGAAGCCGGAAGTACTTGAAGGTACAGATCTGATGGTGGTACGTGAGTTGACAGGCGGTATCTACTTTGGAGAGAAGTTCAGACGTGAAAGTGCACAGGGTGAAGAGGCAGTAGATACTTGTGCATATAATGTAACAGAAGTGGAGCGGATCGTTCGTCAGGCATTCGAAATTGCGCAAGGTCGTCGCAAAAAGCTGGCTTCTGTAGACAAAGCCAACGTATTGGAAACTTCCCGTCTCTGGCGTGAAGTTGTGAACCGGGTAGCACCAGATTATCCGGATGTTGAACTGGAGCATGTACTGGTAGACAACTGCGCGATGCAATTGCTGCGTCGTCCGTCCAGCTTCGATGTCATCGTAACGGAAAACATGTTTGGAGATATCTTGAGTGATGAAGCAGCGATGTTGACAGGTTCCATCGGTATGCTCGCATCTGCATCGCTGGGAGAGGGCAGCTTCGGACTCTATGAGCCGGTACACGGTTCTGCACCGGATATCGCAGGTCAAGGCCTCGCTAATCCGATTGCAACCATTCTCTCTTTGGCGTTGATGTTCCGCACAACCTTTGGTTATGCAGAAGGTGCGGATGCCATTGAAGCAGCTGTGTCGGATGTATTGAACGCAGGACACCGCACAAGTGATATTGCTGTAGACAAGAGCACAGCGATCAGCACGACCGAAATGGGCGATTTGATCGTGGCGGCTATTCAGAAACAAGCGTAATTATATTACCAACTACAGGCAGCCCTTTGTTTCCAGTTATGGAATGTACAGAGGGCTGTTCCTTTATCATTTTTGCCACGAAAAATCCTTATTTATAATGATTATAAAAAAATAATGTTTATAATCTTGACTTTGGGAAGTCCGGATGATAACATTTTACTTGTACTTGTTATCAAGTATCAGATCATTTTAATTACAGGAAAAACGTTCGCGTTTTTCTTGATGATGAGCAATCCGCAAGGATGCTTACATAATCCCAAAGGAGGAATTTTTAGTTATGGCAGAACGTTTGGTAGGTAGACCAGCACCGGATTTCGCAATGGAAACAGTATCGGGAGACGGACAAGATTTCGGTTCCGTTAAACTGTCCGATTATCGTGGCAAATGGCTTGTATTCTTCTTTTATCCTTTGGACTTCACATTTGTGTGCCCAACTGAAATTACAGCTTTGAGCGTTGCTTCCGAACAATTCAAAGCTTTGGATACAGAAATCCTTGGCGTGAGCGTAGACTCCGTACACAGCCACAAAGCATGGATTAACACACCAGTAGACAGCAGTGGTCTGGGTCAATTGAACTTCCCGCTGGCTTCTGACATCACGAAGCAAGTGGCTAAAGATTACGGCGTTCTGATCGAAGAAGAAGGCGTAGCATTGCGCGGTCTTTTCATCATCGATCCAGAAGGCGAATTGAAATATCAAGTGGTTAACCACAACGATGTAGGCCGTAGTGTTGAAGAAACACTTCGCGTACTGCAAGCACTGCAATCCGGCGGATTGTGTGCAATGAACTGGAAACCAGGCGACACTAACCTGTAAGCCAGGTTAACTTGAACGGTTTTTGTTCAAGCCCTCATCCCGTTAGGGATTGAGGGCTTTTTGCACCCTTTTGCCGGAAGTTATCACGAAGTTAATTAAAAGTGTTTGAACAAGCAGCTAAGCGTGTTAATAATATATTAGAAGAAAGTCTTCTTTTTATCTGTTGAAAGAGGAATTGATGGCCTTTAAGGCGAATAGGGTATGGAAACCCGGTAAATATTCCGGTGCTCTGCATTTATAATCTGTACATGAATGTGATACACTGATGGAACTATTCCTTTTCGGAAGTGCTGGAAGTGTACGGGATGGCATTTTAACGAAAAGTCCCGGCACGTAATAAGGAGGGTGAACAAAAATGAGTTACTGTTGTGGGGCAAGTATGGTTGGAACGAAGGGCACGCTGAAGCATTACCGCACCCAGGTTCATAATGTTCCCCTGCTGTTTTGCCCGGTGTGTCATCGGGTTGAGGTGCATTATAAAGTGGAAAACGAATACGAAATTCTGGCTGAATATGCGCATGGAGACGGTGCATCCGAGATCGACTTTCAAGATTATGTTACAGAAGATGAGGATGCCATTTTCGAAAATTGTGTAAACCGTGAGAGCGAGGATGCCATGGTCATTGTGCAGCGCCAGATTGATATGGCTCTGGATTTGCTCAGGCTCGCCAAGGAAACCAAAGACGAGAAGTGGGAAAGCGAACTTAAACGTCGATTAGCTGTGATGAGTCAGCGCAGACTGAAAATTCAGCATAATAAGACCGGACTATAGATGATCTCGGATATATCACAATTTAAAGATATTAAAAACGAAGCTGATTTGCCCTTTGGGTGAAACGGCTTCGTTTTTGTGCTTTGTTTCTGGAACTAATTCGAGGTTTTTTTTAAAATAATTTCCATTCGACACTTTCTCCGATTGACTCTCTTCTATAAACTTGTCTATGATAAAAGCAGACTTGCAAAAGAGGCGGAGCAAAAAATGTTCGTGTTTGGGAATAGGAGAAGGTCAGAATGGAACAAACGTATATGATTTTCCGGATCGACTGTTGGTTACCGGGAATAGACCAGCTTGAGTTCCGGACATGCCATCCATATTTTCGGCGCTCAGCCCCCCAACGAAAGGGCACCGGTAATGAAAAATAAAATCGGCCCTTCCTGTTTCTGTGATGATATGATGTCCGAATGGCAAGTTTATCATTTACGTGAAAAGGAGGAACCTGACATGATTAGTGAATTTCAGGATACAGTGCCTCAACCAACGGATGGATTCCCGCCTGTGCATCTGGATAACAACAAGTACGAGAATGTACTGGAACATCTGGATAGCGGTATTATGTTGTTTGACAGTCACGGTGTATTGACGTTTATTAACGTTCAGATGGCAAAGTTGTTGGAACTTCCAAGAAGTCTGTTGAGCGGCTGCACCCTGATGCAAATGCTGCATCATCCGCAGATGAGCCGATTCAAGAAAAAGAAAATTTTACGTATTTATCGGGAAACCATTTTTCACCGTAAGCGCTATCATGAGTTGATCGATGAATACGGAAGGCATTGGCTGGTTACTGTGACGTACGGTGATCAGATGGATGGGGACTTTTTGTTCAGCGTCAAAGATGTATCTGATTATAAACAAATTGAACAGACCGCTTATCAAAATGACAAACTTGCGATGCTGGGGCGGATTTCAGCATCTATTGCTCATGAAATTCGTAATCCGTTGACTGCAATCCGTGGGTTCATCCAATTGCTCAGACCCCATTTGCTACAGCTCGGCAAAGATGAGTACGCGCGGATCATACTGACGGAGATTGATCGGGCGAACGACATCATCTACGAATTTTTGAATTCTTCCAAACCGTCAGCTCCACAGAAGACCGTGATGTCAGTCGACTCTTTGCTCAAAGAGGTGGTCTTGCTGACGGAAAGCGAAGGTTTGATGAAAGGATGCGAGATCGTACTGGATGAAGGGGATGCCCCGTTGAATGTGTCCATTGATGTCAAACAGATTAAGCAGGTTATTTTGAATATGGTGAAAAATGCAATGGATGCCATTGAGGAAGTTGGCGAAGAACATACGGGTCTAATTCGAATATCTACCGCCACGGAAAACAAGTTCGTGCAGATCTCTATCGCGGATAACGGTCATGGAATGGACCATAACACGCTTGTACGTCTGTTTGATCCATTCTTCACGACCAAGGAGAGCGGAACGGGGCTTGGACTTTCGGTGAGTTACCGAATCATCAAGAACCATGGAGGTACCATTTCTGTGGATAGCAAAAAGGGCGAAGGTACGCGGTTTATGATTATGTTACCTTTGGTATATTGAGAAGAGCGGGGAGTTCAGGAGTTGGCCATTTGCCAACTCCTTTGTTTTATGTTGCCAATAAGGGTTATAGTTAGTAATGAATGCGAATACATAAGCTCCATAACGGAAGGATGAGATGCAGATGGAAATCCAAGGAATGGAACAAATGAATCAACAATTGATGGATCACGTGGGAAAAGTGATTGTGGGAAAAGAGCATACCATAGAGCTGGTGATGACAGCGATCATAGCGTCAGGACATGTGCTGCTGGAGGATGTACCGGGTACCGGGAAAACGATGCTTGCCAAATCGGTAGCCTCTACATTGGACTGCACATTCCAGCGGATACAGTTTACACCGGACTTGCTGCCCTCTGACTTAACAGGAATTCATTTTTTTAATCAAAAAGAAGGGGATTTTGAATTCCGACCAGGCCCCTTGTTTGCTAATCTCGTACTAGCTGATGAGATTAACCGTGCTACACCGCGTACACAATCGAGCTTGCTGGAGTGCATGGAAGAGCGCCAGATTAGTATCGACGGTTCAACGAGACAGCTGGAACGGCCATTTATCGTTATCGCTACCCAGAACCCTATAGATAACCAGGGAACTTTTCCGCTACCTGAAGCTCAGATGGATCGTTTTATGATGAAAATTCGCATGGGTTATCCAAGCAGTGAAGAGAGTGTAGAAATTTTGAGACGTACGGTAGCCAGCCGTTCTGTTGATGATCTCACAGCAGTGATCAGTCGCGAAGAACTTTTAAAGGCGCAGGATACGTATAAAACAGTGCAAATCAACGAAGATTTGCTACGATATATCATTCAGTTAACCGAAGCGACAAGGCAACATCCCGAGCTCTCGCTTGGTGTAAGTCCACGAGGGGCTCAGGCATTACTCAAGGCAAGTCAGGCATGGGCTGCACTGCATGGCAGAGACTTTGTTTTGCCTGATGATATTAAAGTACTGGCGGAACCTGTGCTGGCCCACCGACTGGTATTCCGTAACCGGATCAGACAACAAGAGGGCTTGGCTGAGCGTATCATCCAGGAACTTCTGAATCAGACAGAAGTGCCTACGGAGAATCTCGCTAGAAGCGGGCGTTAATCTTATGGCATTATTATGGCTTGTCCTTGTTGGAGGCATTGTCGTAGTTATACATGGTGTGTGGTTTGGACGACCAGCACTGCGAAAGCTCAAGTACAGCAGACAATTCAGCAAGCTGCGTTGTTACGCTGGAGATGAACTTGAGATGGTGGAGACGATATCAAATGAGAAACGAGTCTCCGTTCCGTGGCTCAGACTTGAATCGATGATGCCAGTGTCGTTTGTATTTCGTTCCGGTTCAGGTATGGATATTAGTCAAGGCGAAATCTATCAGAACCATAAGAGTATTTTTACGTTAAAACCGTTTACTCGTATTACACGTAAGCATCCTTTTACATGTACTCAGCGTGGAATTTATCCATTAAATACAGCGACGATGACAGGTGGGGATCTCTTTGGCGTGTGGCGTTCCACCAAACCGATTCCTTTGCAAATGTCTATGATTGTGTATCCTTCATTAGTGAATGCAGAGGATCTTCCTGCAATTTATCAGGTATGGCAGGGAGAAGTTGAAGTATCACGATGGATCGTTGAAGATCCTTTCTTGATCCTGGGTGTTCGGCCTTATGGTGCAGGCGACCCCATGAATCGTATTCACTGGAAAGCGAGTGCACGTACAGGTGAATTACAAGTCTACAAGCAGGGATGGACGGCTGATCCGCAATCCTGGATTGTAGTCAACATTCAGGAATCTGCAGATATGTGGAGTGTTGTCACTCGACCGGAGAAGATTGAACGGGCACTTCGTTACGCTGCCACGGCTGCAGTGGATGCCATCGGTAGAGGGTTGCCGGCAGGTTTCGCCCATAATGGCTATCATGTGGGTGGTGGCCGAGATACACTTCGGATTGAGCCGGATTATGGCACGCCCCATCTGGAACGGTTACTGGAAGCTATGGCTGAGACAGAGTTGAAATGCATGGTGCCCATGGAGCAATTTCTGAACGATGAAGTACGTTTGAATGAAGAAGCACAGCAAATCCGCAGCTATCTGCTGATTACATCCTATGTATCTGCCGCTATGGAGCACGAGATTGCACGTCTGCACGAACAAGGACATCGTGTAACGATTCTCCCGGTAGAGGACGTGAAGGGTAATACAAAGGCGGTGAGTGCATGAGGAACAGACCGGTAGCGACGACCAAAGGACTCATAGCAATGCTTGCCGTCTTGATGGCTGGCATATACCTTTTTCCGATATTTACGCTTGCTTCATTCTACGCAATGGAACATTTGCCGTTCACATTATTCATCCTGGTCATTCTTGTAGGTTGGTTAGGACAGTTCATTCAGCATAAAATTCCAGGTTTTAGCGAGAAGAATACATTCATTCGTGGAGTAACGGCACTCGTTATAGGAATTCTCTTCGCACTCGTTGTTGGGATGAGCCTCATTCTCCCGTTGCCGGATATCATCACATTGGTACTGTGTGGAGTCATCTCGGCTTATGCAGGTCTGACCTTCCAGCCAGTCTTTCATTCTGTGTTGTTATGGCGCTTGCAGATTATGGGTGTAATCAGTGCAATCGTGCTTATGATTGCTTCGAATTCGTTAGAATTCATGCAGCCGATACAAACCTATACCCTATGGATTTATATTGCGGGAGTGATCAGCTTTGCCTTTTGGCTGGTTGGACGATATATGCTGCAACTGGATCAGGCAATACTCAATGATGGCAAGAGAAGATTGGTATTAAGAGATTTTGCACGTGCGAATCATCAGCGGTTCATGTGGATGTTTATTGTTATCGTCGCGATCGGTGCTTTCCCAAGTCTGGCTGCCTGGCTGGGGCCGCTGCGTGACCGCTTGCTCGCATGGATCAGGGGATGGTTTGGTCCGATTTCCGGCGAGGAGCCACGATTACCAATGGACAACCCCAATCAGCCGCTAAATATACCGAATGACTGGAGAGAGCCGCCATCCGAGCCCTCAGTCTTCTGGAACATCCTCGGGTGGGTAGTGATGTGTGCTGTAGCAGGAGCTATCCTGTGGCTACTTATGAGGTTGGGACAAAAAACGATAAACAGACTTATGGATCGATTCAAGGGGATGTTACAACCAGGTGAAAAGAAGGCAGAACCACGGACGGAGTATATCGATGTCAGTGAGACGCTTGATGCGCCAGCAAAAGTCCGAAAGAATTGGTTTCGGAAGAAAGAAGCGCCACCTGCACAAGATGCTGAACGTGTTCGGTATTACTATCGGACTTGGATTGAAAGAGCCGCTCATCGAGGCGTGGAAATACAGGGGAAGCACACTCCGCTGGAGGCTGCACAGACCATTATTCAGAATGGTGTGAAGTTAGAAGAAGATGAGCTGTCTGCGAGACTGCCAGATACGTATAATGCCGTTCGTTATGGAGCGAAAGCTCCCGATCGTTCCGATATGGTTGAGATTGACCGAATCTGGAGATCTTATCGAAGTAAATAAGTCCGGAATCCCTTTACTTTTCTTGTCACGTTCAAGTATCATGAGAGGAATACACAAGTTGGTCAGAAAAGGAGCAGACATTAATGAAGACAAATCATTGCAAAATTGTAGATTGTACGATCCGTGATGGCGGATTGGTGAATAATTGGGACTTTAGCGTGGACTTTGTTCAACAGCTATATGCTGGATTGAATGAAGCTGGCGTTGATTATATGGAAATTGGATATAAGAACTCTCCGAAGTTGCTTAAAGGTGCCGAGGAAGCAGGACCATGGCGTTTCCTGAACGATGATTTCCTGCGCAAAGTTATCCCTCAAAAAGGAAATACCAAACTGTCTGCACTGGTTGACGTTGGACGTGTGGACGAAAATGATATCTTGCCTCGCAGTGAGAGCATGCTGGATCTGATCCGGGTTGCCTGCTACAGCAAAGATGTGGACAAGGCACTTGCACTGGTTCAAACATTCCATGATCGTGGATATGAAACTACACTGAATATTATGGCACTCTCCAATGTTATGGAGAATGAATTGCTGGAAGCATTTGAATTGATCAAAGAAAGCGCTGTGGATGTTGTCTACATTGTAGATTCTTACGGTAGTCTGGACCATAATGATGTGAAATATCTGGTAGAGAAGTTCAAGACTCACTTGCCTAACAAGCGTCTTGGTGTTCATACACATAATAATATGCAACTTGCGTTTTCTAACACATTGGTTGCGGCAGAACTTGGCGTTGAGCTGCTTGATGCTTCTGTGTATGGTATGGGACGTGCGGCAGGAAACTGTCCAACCGAATTGCTCGTAGCTCATCTGAAAGGAACGAAATACAATCTGCGTCCAGTACTTGGTGTATTGGAACAGTTGATGGTTCCACTGAGAGAAAAAGAAGAATGGGGTTACATTCTGCCTTACATGATTACAGGTGCGTTGGACGAGCATCCACGTTCAGCGATGGCGATTCGCTCATCGGAAGACAAGGATAAGGTTGTTGATTTTTATGATAAATTAACAACACCAGAAGTGAATTTTGATAAGTAATATAGTCTGAAATACAGTTGTAAAATAGGAAAACATGGACTCTAACTGGAGATCCATGTTTTTTTAGTTCTTAATGCCTTGTTTTTCTCTATATTTATGAATAAATATTCCTAGGAGTAACTATTTTTTAGTTCACGTATACAAAATTAAATGTTATTATGTACCAGATAGCATGTGTATGCATGTGAATTGAACGTTGGTTAATATGTTTTTTGTCGAATCGTGTAGTAAGCTGTTAAGTTTGGTTAATGTAATTCAGGATAGGTGATCCCGGGAAGGAAAACACGGCATGAAGGTTAATCTGCA
This sequence comes from Paenibacillus sp. 2003, assembly GCF_031455635.1. Classification (NCBI taxonomy): domain Bacteria; kingdom Bacillati; phylum Bacillota; class Bacilli; order Caryophanales; family Paenibacillaceae; genus Paenibacillus; species Paenibacillus sp. 2003. The sequence continues at coordinate 238,799 of NZ_JAVDTB010000001.1, forward strand.
AGATCAGAGAAAAATAAGTTGGGTCGCTGTGTGCGGCTTATTGTGTTTCCTCGCAAGTCAATGGTTTCGTTCTTCTTCAAGCTCTGATCTGATCATTTCGGGTTACCCGGTTTTGACACTCTTGGGTGGATTCGCTGCGGCAGCGGCTTGTATCGGCATCTACAATCAAAGCTGGTTGTTTCGGACACAGAAGCTAACTCTTCGGAGGACATTATTGACAACACTCTTTTTATTGATTGGTCTGTTTGAACTGGTTCATATTGTTTCATTTGCAGAAGAGATTCCAAATGGAGCCATGATGGAATCGGAGTTCTCCTTAATGATGTCAACCATGGGATCTTTGGTATGTTCCGTAGGTTTACTGCTCGTGTATACCTTAAATGAGAAAGAAATTGCATTACCACGCAAATTCTTACTGTTCAGTGGGACATTGGGTACCTTTGTTATTTTGTACATACTGGCTATTCAGGAATGGAGCATGTTGCCAAGTATGCTTGATGGCGAAGTGCTTGGTGGTATCTTTACCCGAGTTCATCTTATGGTCGGATTGCTCTATGGCATTATTGCAGTTCTTTTGTTTGTTCAATGGAAAAAAACCAAAGACGGTGATTTACCAACCATTCTATGTGGCATTCTGTGTTTCTTTTTTGGTGAATGTTATTTTGTTTCAGCAACTGGGGTGAACGATCTCAATCTGTTATTAGGATTGCTGAGTAATTGTATGGCATATTTTTTTATTCAAAAAGGGCTGTATACGTCCGTAGTGGACACGCCTTTCCTGCAACAGCAGGTCGCGGAAGCCAAGATGAACTATATTGCTCATCATGATGATGTAACGGGACTTCCAAACCGTCGTCGCCTTTCACAGCGGTTGAAAAAGATGATGGATGATGCCGTGGTGCAGGAACAGCTTGTTGGTGTATTGGTCCTGAATATTAATCGGTTCAAAACCATTAATGATTCGCTTGGACAGCAAGCAGCTAACCGGGTTTTGCGTCAGGTAGGTCAACGACTGAAACATTTGTCACTTCCAGGAGAAGAAGTCTTTGGATTGGGAAGAGATGAGTTTGCATTAACGATGACAGATTTCAGTTCAACCGATACGGCGCTGCGCCGGACAAGATCCATTTTGCAACTTTTTGAGAAGCCCGTCTTGGTTGATGGCAATGAGTATCATCTTACACTTGGGATCGGGATGGCCATTTTCCCGCATGATGGGGAGTCACCACTGGAGATTATTCAGAATGCAGATACGGCTTTGCACAGTGCTAAGGAACAAGGAATGGAACTGAATCGTTTTGCCCATGCGATGCAGATGAAGGCACAGGAGCGTTTGCAGCTTGAGAATGATCTGCGCAAGGCGTTGGATCGAGGTCAGTTCTACCTGGTCTACCAGCCGCAGGTTAATCTGCAAAGTGGGCTAATCGTTGGCATGGAAGCCTTGGTGCGTTGGCAGCATCCGCAGCGAGGCTCGGTATCTCCGGCGGAATTTATTCCTCTGGCAGAAGAGAGTGGGCTCATTGTGCCACTTGGCGAATGGGTGCTTCGTGAAGCGTGTGCACAGAACAAACAGTGGCAGGAAGCCGGTTATCGTAAACTGTGTGTTTCGGTGAATCTGTCGATGAGACAATTCAGGCACTCCCATTTGTTGGACAATATCAATGGCATTCTCAAAGAGACGGGACTAGAACCTGTATGGCTTGAACTGGAGATTACAGAGAGCATGACATTTGATAAAGACCGGTCATTCGAACAATTGCGCAAAATCAAAGAAATTGGTGTGCATATCAGTATTGATGATTTTGGAACGGGATACAGCTCGTTGCACTATCTGAAGGACCTGCCGATTGATCGGCTCAAGATTGACCGTTCATTCGTTAATGAAGTCATGGAGGACAGTAATAACGCTGCGATCGTATCTACCATCACTTCAATGGCGCATCATTTACAACTGAAAGTCACAGCTGAGGGTGTGGAAAACGAAGATCAGATGGTCTTTCTTCGCAATCAACACTGTCACGAGGCACAGGGGTATTTCTTCAGCAAACCGATTAAAGCCGCTGAATTTGAAAAGCAGTTTTTGAGGGATGTGGATAAGCCTACAGGCTAGGGAACAGCGGGGGCGCGAGGGTGCTCCTGCTTTTTTTGATGCATGCGTAATGAAAAAAATGGGAAATATGACTTGCATGCTATAGAGGATCATGGTATATTATTATTTGTAAAATCACTGTTAAATTCCTAAGGAACTTAACATTTAAATCTTCAATCATGCGGGTGTAGTTCAATGGTAGAACTTTAGCCTTCCAAGCTAATAGCGTGGGTTCGATTCCCATCACCCGCTTAACGAAGCAGTACCGGAGTCCTTGCGATGCAAGGGCTTTTTTTCTGTCTTGAAAGAAAATTGAGAATAAAAGTAATCAGAAGGTTGTTTTGTCATCGGAGTGGCGAGTAAGTAAGTATTCTTTAGTTTAATTTATATAACCTTTGCTTTTTTACAATGATCTGGTACAATAACGGAGAAATTGATACTACACATGAATGAGAGGTAACCATACGTCCCATGAAGTAAAACACATGAATTGAACCCCAGTTAACTGCAGACGGTTTTATGACGCAGTCAGCCAGAGCGGCTGAGCAATGAGGGGATTCGTGTGTCCAAATTCAGCTATGGGAAAAGGTATGGAACAAGTGAGCCTTGAAGGTTTACGTGTACCCTGTGTTTGGGGTTTATTTGTTCATGCCGTAGCTTACCTTAGATCTGTCTTTGAATGCTTGGTCCAACCCTGAATTGCCAAACCGCCGGCTGATGCCAGCGGTTTTTTTTGTTCAGCAAAAAGGATGCAGGAAGGATGAGGCCTCATGATGACATTGGTACGCTTACATGAAGTATCAAAAGAGTGGAACGGTAATGAATTGTTTACAGGATTGAATTTGGAGATTAATGAGGGCGAACGACTCGCCATTCTGGGTCGAAACGGATGCGGCAAGACAACGTTGTTACGCATCATTTTGGGTGAGGAGCATGGTGGCGGAAGGATTGAACGTCATATCCCTCAGCAGGAATGGGGGTTCATGCGCCAGCGCTCGGAGATTGAGGCCGGGATGAATGTACTGGATGCGGTCCGGCGTGAGAGCGGTCAGATCTATGAAGTAAAACGGAACTTGGAAGAACTGGAACAACGTCTGAGCATCAGCACTGAAGCGGATGAAGAGCTGCTTGCAGCTTATACACAAGTGATGGAGCAATATGAACAGTTGAACGGTTATATGTGGGAGACTGAGGTAGAGAAAGTACTGACTCGCCTTGGATTATCCGCAGAGCATTGGAATAGACCCTATCATTCCTTGAGCGGTGGACAAAAAACAAAGGCTCGTTTGGCAGGACTGCTTGTCAGCAAACCCAAATTCCTGATTCTAGATGAACCGACGAATCATCTGGATGAGGGAAGCATGCGCTGGCTTGAAGAGTGGTTATCCTCATATGAAGGTACGCTGTTATTTGTATCACACGATCGTACGTTTATTGATCAGGTAGCAACAGGAGTCATTGAGTTCAGTCCAGATGCCCTGACCAAATACAAGGGCGGATACTCCGACTACAAGATCCACAAAGAGCGTGAATTACGCGAACAGGAAACGATCTACCGCAGGCAGGAATTGGAACGTAAGGCGCTGGAAGAAACGATTCGAAATTATCAGGAATGGTTCCATAAAGCGCATAATTCGGCAACCGATGTGGAGGTGAAGATCACCCAGAGCTTCTACAAGGCCAAAGCCAACAAAAATATTTCACGATACCATGCGAAACAAAAACAGCTGGAGCGTTTGGAGCGGGAACGGGTGGATAAACCTCGTGAAGCTGCAAAGTTGAACATGGAATTACAGATGAATCCACTCGCTGCACGCCAGCTTCTTGCACTCGAAGAGGTGAGTTTTTCATATACGGGAGAGAAACCATTGCTGCGTGATCTTCGAATTACTGTGGAACGCGGAGACCGTCTTGCCGTAAGAGGCCCCAATGGAACAGGAAAAACTACACTGTTGAAGCTGATGATTGGTGAGCTGGAACCTTCGCAAGGCAAGGTCACACGGCATCCACAGCTGAGAATCGGTTACTTTTCACAGGAACTGGAGGGACTTCCCGAGCATCTGACCCTGCTGGACAGCTTGCTTACCCTTCCATCCATGACACAAAGTGCGGCACGGACCATTCTGGGATGTTTTCTGTTTTCCAGAGATGATGTGTTCAAGCGCATTGGGGATTTGAGCATGGGGGAAAAGTGCAGAGTGGCATTTTTGAGATTGTATTTTGGCGGAGCAAATCTGCTAGTGCTGGACGAACCGACGAACTATCTGGACATTGATACCCAGGAAGTCATGGAGAATGTATTAAAACAGGCTTCAGGTGCTTTGGTGCTTGTATCCCATGACCGGATGCTGACAAAGACACTCGCGAATCGATTGTGCGATCTGGAGGCTGGAGGCACAGCAACTCTGTTTGAAGGAGGCGTGACGGATTGGGAGCAGTCCACCAAACTTCGGAAGGTGGCGCTGGAGACTCGGGAATCCGATGACGAGAGGTTGCGATTGGAGATGCGCCTGTCGGAGTTGCTGTCTCCTGTGAGCAATGCTGGAAAAGACATTCTGACACAGCGCGAGCAATCGAATGAGCGAGCAGTCGAGGCAGCTGAGATTCGCGAAATCCAGCAGCGCCTAAAACAATTGAAAGATAAGGGTGCAAGCATAAATTAGAACATGGACGGCTTGCTATTTCGATCTATTTTGCATATAATTATGAACGATCATCGATGATTATATCGATATGGGTATGTGTTCAAAAAGATCGGTTTTCAGGACCAAGAAGATGGGATGAAGATAGAAATGGAGTAGCGGAGCGTAGGGAAAACTACGTGAGCAACGGACATTTCGGCTGAATGCCATATTCGATGCTGATGATGCCGCCAGGCATCATTCGTAATCAAAAGCGGACTTTTTGACAACCTCTAGAGGTTTAACTAACAAGTAAACGTGATGATGGAGACAAGTAAGCAGTGCCTCTGGACAGGGAGGAAGCGCCGTAGATTGAGAGCGTTTCTGTAGAACAAGGCTGCCGAAATTCACTCCGAAGCGGTTCCCTGAACCTGTTTGTGTGCAGACACAGAGGCAACAGTAGGGGCAAACGGTTAACGGTCGTTATTCCGTACAAAGTGAGACAGAACCGGTTGCAGGCCAGAAGGGCCACGCAGCAATGGATGTCTAACAAGGGTGGTACCACGGTCTTTTCGTCCCTTCAGGGGAGAGAAGGCCTTTTTTTGTTGCAAAAACACCACAAAAAGGGGGCAATTACACATGAAAGAACGTTTAGAGGCATTGAAGATCGAAGCGCTGGAGCAGTTGTCTGGTGTGAATGATCCGCAGACGCTCGGTGATCTGCGTGTAAAGTATTTGGGGAAAAAGGGTGCATTAACTGAGATTTTGCGTGGTATGGGTGCGCTTAGTGCGGAGGAACGTCCAGTTATTGGTCAAGTAGCCAACGATGTTCGGGCTGCCATTGAGGAAGTCATCGACAGCAAGCAGGATCAGTTCCAGAAGGAAGAGACAGCGAAGCGTCTGCAATCCGAGAAAATTGATGTGACCCTGCCAGGACGTCGTGGACGTCAAGGCGGACTGCACCCACTGACCAAAGTGGTACAGGAGATCGAAGATATTTTCATCGGTATGGGATACCGCATTGCGGAAGGTCCTGAAGTCGAAATGGATTATTACAACTTTGAAGCATTGAATCTACCGAAGAATCACCCGGCGCGCGATATGCAGGATTCCTTCTATGTTACCGAAGACTTGTTGATGCGTACCCATACATCGCCGGTTCAAGTACGTACCATGCAGAGCATGAAGGGCGAAGTGCCTGTCAAAGTCATCTGCCCAGGTAAAGTATACCGCCGTGATGACGACGATGCGACGCACTCTTTCCAATTCAACCAGGTTGAAGGATTGGTCATTAGCGAAAACATTCGTATGAGCGATCTGAAAGGGACCCTGCTGCAATTCGTGCGCGAAATGTTCGGTTCCCACACGGAAATTCGTCTGCGTCCAAGTTTCTTCCCGTTCACAGAGCCAAGCGCGGAAGTGGATGTAACTTGTGTACAATGTGGCGGTAGCGGCTGTCGGGTATGTAAACAAACAGGCTGGCTCGAAATTTTGGGCGGCGGTATGGTTCACCCGAAAGTACTGGAAATGGGTGGTTATGATCCGGAGAAATACAGTGGTTTTGCATTCGGAATGGGCGTAGAACGTATCGCCATGCTGAAGTATGGAGTCGATGATATCCGTCACTTCTACAACAGTGATCTGACCTTCCTGAAGCAATTCGGACGGCTGTAACTTTACAATAAATAGATCAACGTATATAGAGCAAGCGTTATGAACCGGGAACACCAATTTATAGATGAAGGAAGTGAACGTCCATGAGAGTATCGACAGATTGGCTGTCTGATTATATTTCCCTTGAAGGTGTGACGCCACAGGAATTGGCGGAGAAAATCACCCGTGCGGGTGTCGAAATTGATGTAGTGGAGAACCGCAACAAGGGCGTAAATAAAGTTGTTGTGGGATATGTGAAGAGCAAGGAGAAACACCCGGATGCAGACAAACTGAATGTATGTGTCATCGATGCCGGCCAGGAAGAAGATCTGCAGATCGTGTGTGGTGCGAAAAATGTGGATGCAGGCCAAAAAGTAGTCGTAGCCCTGGTTGGAGCGAAGCTCCCTGGTGGATTGGATATCAAAAAAGCCAAACTGCGCGGTGTTGTCTCCCTTGGCATGATCTGTTCCGCCAAAGAGCTGGGCATGAACGACAAATTGCTGCCAAAAGATCAGCAGGAAGGTATTCTCGTTCTGCCAGAACAAACGGAGGTTGGCACGCCAATCAGCCAGGTTCTTGGTCTCGACGATCATGTGCTTGAACTGGACCTGACACCGAACCGTTCCGACTGTCTCAGCATGCGTGGTGCTGCCTATGAGGTGGGTGCTATCTTGGGTCGTGAAGTGAAGCTGCCGAGTCCCAAAGACCAACTGGTTGAAGTTGGAGATGCAGCTGCGAATCATATCTCTGTAGAGATTAATGCACAGGAGCAATGCAGTCACTATGCAGCTCGTTATGTAACTGGCATTAAGCTGGGTGCTTCCCCGCTTTGGATGCAAAACCGTCTGATGGCTGCTGGTGTTCGTCCGATCAATAACATCGTTGATATCACGAACTATGTCATGCTGGAATACGGCCAACCGCTACATGCATTTGATGCGGATAAGCTGGAAAAAGGCCATATTGAAGTGCGGATGGCCAACGAAGGCGAAACGATTGTTACGTTGGATGGCCAAGAGCGTAAGCTGGAGCCACATATGTTGCTTATCACAGATGGCGTGAAACCAGTAGCCATCGCTGGGGTTATGGGTGGCGAGAATTCCGAGGTATCGGAAGGTACGGTGAATCTGTTGCTGGAATCCGCCAAGTTCGACGGCGGAACCGTTCGGAAAACGTCGCGCCAACTGGGGCTGCGTTCCGAAGCAAGCATGCGTTTTGAGAAGGAAGTAGACCCGGGTGCGGTGATTACGGCTTTGGATCGTGCGGCTGAACTGATTCAGCGTTATGCTGAAGGTGAAGTGCACCAAGGAATCGTGGAAGCTGGAGCAGAAGCTGCGGAGAAACGTGTAATTCAATTGTCGCTGGACCGACTGAATCGTTATCTGGGAACCGATCTGTCTTTGCTTGAGGTAAAAACCATCTTCGCTCGCTTGCACTTTGCATGTGGTGATGCTGATCAAGGATTGCTGGATGTGGAAGTGCCAACACGCAGAGGGGATATTACGCTCGATGTAGACTTGTTTGAAGAGATTGCACGCCTGTACGGATACGACAACATTCCAACCACATGGATTGAAGGACCGACGACTCCAGGGGCATATACACGCTCTCAAGCGATGCGTCACACGATTCGTGGATTGCTCTCAGGCAGTGGCTGGCAGGAAATGATCAGTTACTCCTTTGTACACCCGGATAAAGCGACCCTGTTCCCGGCGTTGACACAAGGAAGTAAAGCCGTGAAACTCGCGATGCCTATGAGTGAGGACCGCAGTGTGCTTCGTACGAGTATTTTGTCGCAAATGCTGGATGCAGCGGTGTATAACATGAACCGTAAACAGGATTCACTGGCTGTATTTGAAGTGGGCAATGTGTTCTTCACCGAAGAAGATCAGTTGACCAAGCAACCGCATGAAATCCCAGTACTGGGGCTGCTGCTCACCGGGAATCGTGCAAGCCAGCAGTGGAATGTTGGAGCGGAGAAAGTAGACTTCTTCGATCTGAAAGGTGCTCTTGAGCATCTGTTCGCCTATGTGGGGCTTGAACAACGCATTCGCTTGGTAGCAAACAGCCCTGAAGGATTCCATCCGGGACGTTCCGCATCGGTTTACCTGGAAGGCAAGGATGGCGGGGAAGGCACATTGATCGGTACATTGGGTCAATTGCATCCGGAACTGCAACAGCAGTATGATCTGAATGATGTGTACATCGCAGAGATTGCACTTGAATCGATCTACAGCGAAGCAGACGCTGACATTCGTTATCGTGAGCTTCCGCGTTTCCCAGCCATGGAACGTGATATCGCGGTTGTTGTGAATGAGGATGTTGAAGCTGGAGATTTGCTGCGCGCCATTCGTGAATCGGCGGGTGAATTGTTACAAAACGTACAGGTATTCGATGTGTTTACTGGCAGTAAACTGGGTGAAAACAAGAAGAGCGTGGCGATGGCACTGGTATACCGGAATCGTGAACGTACACTGACCGATGAGGAAGTTACTGAAGTTCATGCCCGTGTAGTGGCTCGTCTGGAAGAGCAATTCGGAGCGGAATTGCGTAAATAGGACAAAAGAAGATTTTTTGAACAAAGATTAGCAGGAATTGTTTGAAGTCACATCGAATCCTTAGCATTAGAGGATCGATGTGACTTTTTTGTGATTACAGCTTAGAATCAACATACAGACTTGAAGGAGGGCACAACTGTGACTACACCTGATCGTACACGCGTCACCGTAGAGATCTACGGGACTTCCTATAAACTGGTTGGCAGCAGTGCCGACTATATGAAACAAGTAGCTAACCTGGTAGATGAGCGTATGGGCGCAATCTCCAAGCAAAATTCCCGTCTGGATACTCCGCGTATTGCGGTACTGGCGGCTGTACATATGGCTGAACAGTCTCTTCAGACTCAGGAAATCCGTAATGAACTGAAGATGCTTACTGGAGAACGTACAGAACTGAGAAACGAATTGAATCGGTTAAACGCCATACAAAATGAACATCAACAAGAATTGGAACGGCGTGACCAGGCTCTTGCTGATTTGCAAAAGCTGAAGATTGAAGCAGAGCAGGCGTTGCAAAAGTCCGAATCGGACAAAAATTCAGAGATAGCCAAGTTGAATAAGCTGCTGGAGCAAGAACGCGCTCAAGCAACGGAGCGAGTGCAGAAATTGCAGGCTCAAGCGACGGCACAACTGAAGGAAGCAGAAGCCAAGGGAACGAAACAGCTGAAGGAAATGGAAGAGAAAGCGTCTAACCAGCTTAAAAATGCACAGGCACAGGCTGCTTCCCAGCTCAAAGAAGCTCAGAACCGTTCTGCAGCTGAATTGCAGCAGGCGCAGGCCAAAGCTGCGGCGCAATATAAAGAGTTGCAGGACAAGACTGCAGCTCAATTAAAAGAAGCCGAAAGCCGTGCCGTTGCAGAACGTCAACAGATTGAAGCCAAAGCTGCGCAGCAGGTTCAGACAGCCAAGGAAGAAGCCGAGTCTGCCATTCTGTTAGAGTTGGAACAGGCTGAGAACAACCTGAAGAAAGCTCAGGAAGAAGCAGCGCTGCAATATAACGAACTTAAGCAACAGATGGAACTTCGGCTCCAGCAGGCTGAAGAAAAAGCGCTGGAACAGACTCAGGCTCTGACGGATCGAGCGAATCAGGAGCGGGCTGACTTGCAGGAACAAGCGGAGCAGAAGCGCCTGACTGAGATAAATCAGTTGAATGCGGAGTTCAAGGCGTTATCCGAGCAGTTGGAACTCGAATGGATGGAGAAAGAAGCAGCCCTCGAGGAACAATTGCAGCAAGCCAAGGAAGCAGCAGCGTCCCAGGCGAAAGCAGCCGAAGCGGCGGCAGAGGCCTTATTGCAAGAAGAACGGGGCAAGCTCAAGCTGCAACTTGAGGAACAACGTAAACAGGCGGAGACTCGACTATTAGATGTCGAAGAGCAATTAGAAGAAGTAATGACCCAACTCATCAGTGCACAGGACATGGTTGCAGAGCAAGAACAGCAGCTTCAGCACGAGCGTGGTCAATTGGAATCGTTACGTCATGAGCATGGGGTCCGTAAACAGGAGCAGGAAGTTCAGACTCGCCGAATTACGGAACTGGAGCAACAACTTGAGCAGTTGAAAGAGGACCGTTCCCAGTTGCAGGAGCTTCTGCGTGAAACGGAACAGGCTGCCCAGCAATCCCGTGATTCACAGGAACAATGGAAGCAGAAGTATAATGAAACTGTGGATAGAGAAACCTCTCTCACAGCACAGCTACGCAAACTTCAGGAGCAACATGCACAGCTTGAACAGGAAGCCCAAAAGCTTCGTGAGGCTGAAGTGAAGTCGGAAGAGGAACAGCGCAGACTGCAAAAAGTGCTTGAACAGGCTCATGCTGCGGTGCGTACATTGCAGAATGAGATCGGCACACTTACGGAACGTGAGCAGTCCTGGAAGGACCTTGCTGAGCAGCGAATGGCTGAGATTGGAGACCTGGAGAATCAGATTCTTGAAGTTGCTGAACAAAATGAAACGTTGGAGTCTGGTGTGCAATCCCTTCATGATGAATTGTCCGTGGTGAAGGAAGAGTCTCGCTTCAACCATGAAGAGGCTGTGCAATACCAGAAGGATGCAGAGCTTTTGGAAGAGAAACGCAATCAGCTTGAAGTTGAGCTAAATGTTGTTCGGGAAGAGCTGAACCGACTTCAGGATAACTATAAACAAATCCGTAATGATTACAGTGATGCATTACAACGGGAAGAGAATTACAGTTCCAAGCTGGATGAATTGAGCAAAGAGAAACAAGAGATTGTGAGCGTGCTTGAAGAAGCGAGACAGTCTTCAGCTAAACTTTCCGAGCGCTACTCGGAGCAAGAGAGCCGGCTAGCCCAGACTGAGGAAGAAGCGTTGGAGTGGCAGATCAAATACGAAGAACTGTCAGCCAAACAGACTGAGTTGGCATCCCGTCTGGAGCAGTTGACAAGACGTGAAGAAGAACTTCGCTCAAGCGTTGAACAAGCAGAGCAGAACGACCAGGTATGGCAACGCCGTGCAGATGAATGGGCGGCTCAGGAACAATCCTGGCAGGAACGCTGGGCTGCACTTGAGAATGAACTAACGGTTTGGAAGAGAGAAAGTGCGGCAAGTAGTGAGTTGCTGGAGGGACTGGAGCAAGAACGACAGCAGCTGGACAAATTACGTACAGAAGCGACCCAAGAGAAAGAGATCATGGAAACTGAACTGCTTGAGATGGGGGAGCGTTACGAACTAGCGGCCAATCAATTACGTTTGTTACAGGTTGAACGTGAAATGGAGCAGGAGAAGGCAGAGCAGCTGAACACGGAATATCGTCAGTTGCATGATGAATATACGAAATTGCAGACGGAATATAACGAATGGATTGAATTGATTGAACAGGACCAGACCTAGCGGAATGAATGTAGCAGAACTGGCTCGTGGGCAACGTACTCTGGTACAATTTGTTATACTAAAGAAGGAGCTCCCGTCGCTGCGGGGGCTCCTTGTCTTGAATACTATTCTTCAACGATAATTTTGGAGATCATACTGCTGTGTCCTGAACCACAGAAGACAGAACAGGACATTTCAAACTCACCAACTTTGTCCGGGGTTATGACTTTGGAGCTATTTCTGGTATCCAGTTGAAGATTCAGCTCAGGCACAAGGATACCGTGATTTCCGTTTTCATTTTCATAAACAATGTTAACCGGAACGCCTTTTTTAAGATGGTACTCAGGTTGATCGAATTCATAGTTACTCGCCTTGATGACCAATTCTTCACTGGCTGTAACTCCAGCATCAGCATCGGATCCATTGCTGCCAGATTCTGCGGACTGTTTCGTCCCTCCACATGCAGTGAGGACCAGAATTAACATACAGGCAGCAAGCCATGTTATGCCTTTCTTCATCATGTGCCTCCTTAAAGCGTGATATGGATAAAATTTGAATGATTGCTCCAGTCATCATACCGCAATATGTGGATGCCTGTACACGCTACGTATGTCGTTTTTTTGAAAATTGAACGTGTACGGCAGAGCGTGCGTACTGCCCGAATGAAATAAACCCCTTCCGGCACAGGGCCTTCAGAGGTTTAGGAGAATTCATGGGGACGTTAAGTTGACGTGGAGATTAACTTTTGGAGCTTCGTCCGGCATCAAAAGGGGTGGATACCGGGATGAAGAGATCGATAATCCCGATGACCAACGCAGCGAGAATGGCACCGAGCAGGCTGACTTCAACATGATCTACAACATATTGACCAAGCCAAATCACCAGTGCGCTAACGATAAATCCGACAATACCGCGACCAAACGGGTTGACTCTTTTGCCGAAGATACCTTCAACGATCCAGCCGAGCAGGGCAATGACGAGAGCAAGCAGCAGGGCGCTCCAGAAGCCACCAACGGCGAATCCGGGAACGATCCAGCTAACCACCATTAATACAATTGCAGCGATGATAAATCGCACGACATGTCCCAGAAAATTCATGGTGTTTACCTCCTTTTATTCGGATTGAACTGAGCAGGGCAACTCCAAGGGGATGGAGAGGTTGCACAATCCTGACACCTGTAGTTTGTGGTGCTATGGTTGAAGTTATGTGTGGAAGGATTCGTTAAATAGCGTAAGAAAGTTTCTTTCGTTATAATACAGATATAGTTTGGAAGGAGTTGTACACTTGGACACGAAAATTTTACACACACTGGAATATCGCAAAATTTTAAATACATTGCTTAGCTTTGCTCAGACCACCATGGGAAAAAAGAAAGCGGAGCAACTTGAACCAAGCAGTGAACTTGAAGAAGTGAAGCGGTTGCTGCAGCAAACCGATGAAGCCTTCACATTTGATCGCCTGAAAGGCTCACCGTCGTTTGGGGGAATTGTAGATATTACGGCTTCCATCAAACGTGCTGAAATTGGAGGCACACTTAACCCTCACGAACTTTTGGGAATATCCAATACAACCTTTGCGGCGCGGCGATTGAAACGTCAGATTGGTACTTTGCATGAAGATGAGCCCATCGAATCTTTGTTCTATATCAGTGATCAACTGTCAGAGCAAAAAACGCTTGAGGATGCCATCAAAATCTGTATTGACGATAATGCAGAGGTTGCCGACAGTGCAAGCGTAACGTTGGCGCAGATTCGTCGTGAGCTGCGAGGCGGAGAAGCGCGGATTCGCGAAAAACTGGATTCGATGATTCGATCCTCTACCGTATCCAAGATGCTTCAGGATCAGCTCATCACCATCAGAGGAGACCGTTTTGTTATCCCGGTGAAAGCTGAATACCGTTCGTACTTTGGCGGGATTGTGCACGATCAATCCGGTTCGGGTGCGACATTGTTCATTGAGCCGGAATCCATTGTTGCCATGAACAACAAATTGCGTGAAACCCGGATTCGGGAAGAACGCGAAATAGAAATTATTTTGCAGAAATTGACGGCACTTGTCAGTGAGCAGGGAGAGTGGTTGTTGTATGATGTCGACTTGCTGGGATCACTTGATTTTATCTTTGCCAAAGCACGTCTGGCTCGTGAACTGAAAGCAACATTGCCTCGCATGAATGACCGCGGGTTCCTGAAGCTCAAGAAAGGTCGGCATCCGCTGATTGCGATCGAAAACGTGGTTCCAATCGACATTGAGCTGGGCAATGATTACACATCCATTATCGTGACAGGTCCGAATACGGGTGGTAAAACGGTAACGCTCAAAACGATTGGATTGCTGAGCCTGATGGCAATGTCCGGTTTATTTGTTCCGGCTGAGGATGGCAGTCAGTTATGTGTATTTGATGCGATCTATGCAGACATTGGGGACGAGCAGAGTATCGAGCAGAATCTGAGTACTTTCTCCAGTCATATGACCAACATCATTCGCATTCTGAAAAACATGACGCCAAAAAGTTTGGTATTGCTCGATGAACTTGGAGCAGGGACAGACCCGGCTGAAGGTTCTGCACTGGCGATCTCCATGCTGGAGCATATGCACCGGACGGGATGTCGCATGGTTGCAACCACTCACTACAGTGAACTGAAAGCATACGCATATGAGCGTAAAGGTGTCATTAATGCCAGCATGGAATTTGACATCAATACACTGAGTCCAACCTATCGCCTTCTGGTGGGTGTACCTGGACGAAGTAATGCATTTGCCATTGCAGAGCGACTGGGACTGCCCGGCTACATTCTCGACTACGCCCGTGGCGAAGTGAAGGAAGAGGATCAACGGATTGAGCACATGATTGCTTCTCTTGAAGAGAACCGTCTTACGGCTGAACGAGAGCGTGAGAAGGCAGAGAACTTGCGCCAGGATATGGAGAAATTACGCAGTCGTCATCAAACCGAACTGGAGAAGCTGGAACAGCAGCGTGATCGCCGGATTGAAAAAGCAGAAGAAGATGCACGCAGCATTGTGGACAAGGCTCGCGCGGAAGCGGAGAAGATTATAGCAGATCTTCGACTGTTGGCTATGGAAGAAGGTGCTTCCGTGAAGGAGCACAAACTCATTGCTGCCCGCAAACAGCTGGACGAGGCTGAACCGGAGAAACGCAGAAAAACGGTCAAGAAGACGGCAACCGCGCCGAAGACTCGTGCCATCGGTCCTGGTGATGAAGTGCTTGTCTACAGTTTGAATCAAAAAGGCCATGTTGTAGAGATGTCGGGCAGCAAAGACGCTATGGTACAACTGGGGATTATGAAAATGAAAGTATCCCTGGATGACCTGGAACTGCAGCAATCGGCTCCCGCAGCCAAACCGAAACAAAAACCAGTTACAGGCATGAAACGTACACGTGATGACAATGTGAAAAGTGAATTGGATCTGCGTGGTACCAACCTGGAAGAAGCCCTGATGGAGACAGATCGGTTCATTGATGAAGCTTTCCTTGCCAACCTGGGCCAAGTTTATATTATTCATGGTAAAGGTACAGGAATTTTACGTTCCGGTATTCAGGATTACCTGCGTAAGCATAAACATATTAAAAGCTACCGGCTGGGCAATTACGGAGAAGGCGGGAACGGTGTGACCGTTGCAGAATTGGAATAGCCGGTCCATGAATCAATGATATTCTGCGACCTTATTCATGAAGGTCGCAGATGGGGAGAGGGGAACGGTGCGTGATAGAAAGCATTGACCAATTGCTGTCTCATCCCTTGGGGATGGTACTCGGTTTTTTCTCGGTAGCGATTATGGAGCTGCTTGTATTTCTGGCTTGCTTCGAACTGGTGACCAAGTATAAATGCTGGACGGAGATCAAGAAGGGCAATGTGGCCGTTGCGATGGCTACAGGAGGCAAGATCTTCGGGATCTGCAACGTATTGCGGTTCTGCATACAAGCGAAATCTTCGGTGTATGAAGCCATGACGTGGTCATTTGTAGGGTTTATCCTTCTGCTCATTGCCTATTTTTTGTTCGAATTCCTGACACCCGTGTTCTCCATTGATAAGGAGATCGAAGCGGATAACCGAGCTGTTGGATTGATATCCATGATTATTTCAGTCTCGCTGTCATTTGTTATTGGCGCGAGCATTATCTAGGGGGACCGGTCATGAAGATATTGATACGGATTCTGTTTGCGGCATCGATCGTGTTTTTTGCCATCGGTGTGATCTATGTAATGAATACATGATGATTTGAAGAGAGAGGTTGATTCAATATGGAAACAACAATATGCCCTTGGTGTCACACGGAAATTGTATGGGATGAGGAACTTGGTCCTGAAGAAGAGTGTCCATACTGCCACAATGAATTAAAGGGATATCGAACGCTCAACATTAACATCGGTGACGAAGAGAACGATGAAGCTGAGGACGACATCTATGATGTGGATGATGTAAAGGATGAGGAGCAGACTACGGATCTTTCAGATCTGTGGGGGGATGAAGTTGAACTCAAATTGCCGGAGTTGCGAACGTTGACCAAATATGCGGATGAAGGTAATGACCTCATTCAGTATGAACAAGGTGTCCAGAAGCAACTTGATCATCAGGAAGAAGTGCCGGAGTGCCCGAATTGCCGGGAATTCATGATTCTCGCAGGTACGCAAGCTGCAACGCAGGATAACTTCATGCCAGTAGCTAACGCAGCTTCAGGCGAAGGATCACTACTGTCACCACCGTTTAAAGTATTGACCTATGTATGCTCCGGATGTTTCCAAGTTCAATACAGTCTGTCTGAGGAAGATCGTCTGCGTCTGATCAAGAACCTGAGTACGCAGGAATAAACATTTCGGAGATTCTAACCAATTGTATAACAATCCTGAAGATTCATCATGTTTTCCTCTTGCTTGGGGCACGTTAACCCTAAGACCTACCTGTGCACAGTTCACTTCAGGTGGATGAAGGAGGAGCAGATGAAGATTACTTTAGGCCGACAATCCATTCTGCTTTTGGGCGTGAATGGATTGTTTGCGTTAGCCGGAGCGCTGTCGGGAACCTTTTTGAATGTGTTTCTGTGGAAAAGCCGTCCGGATTATGCCATGTTGGGGTGGTTCACTCTCAGCCAGCAACTGGCCATTGGACTGACATTCTGGCTTGCTGGCAAATGGGTCAAGGAACATAATAAAATGAGTGCACTACGATTAGGTACTGCGCTGTCCGGCATATTTTATATGATAGTCCTCTGGGCTGGTTCCAAAGCTGTAGACTGGATATGGCCTCTGGGTATACTACTGGGTTGTTCCCTGGGACTATTCTGGATTGCATTTAATGTTGTGTATTTTGAAATAACGGATCGGAAAAACAGAGATCTATTCAATGGCTGGGTCGGATTACTTGGCTCGATGACAGGAATTATAGGTCCATGGTTCTCCGGTCTGATTATTACCCGAATGGCGGACAATACAGGGTATCGACTCATATTTACGGTATCACTCGTCATTTATGTTATCGCGGTAGTCTTTAGTTTTTTTCTCAAAAAGAGAAAGGTAAGCGGAACATACCGCTGGTCCGAGCCTTGGATTCAGCTATCCAAGCGGGATAGTCCCTGGAGGACCCTAGGCTTGGGTTTATTCGCTCAGGGTGCGCGTGAAGGTGTTTTTGCCTTTCTGATTGCACTGCTTGTATACGTGGCCACTGCACAGGAGTATAAGTTGGGACAGTTCTCACTCATCACTTCTGCCGTGGCATTAATAAGTTATTGGGCAGTAGGGAAATGGTCTAAACCACAGTATAGATCCAGAGGCATGTTCATCGGAGCTCTGATTCTGCTGATTGTGCTGATTCCTCTTCTGTGGAAAGTGACCTATGTTACGCTGTTAATCATGGGGATCGGAAGTGCAGTTGCGATGCCATTGTATATTTTACCTATGATATCAGCGGGATTCGACATGATGGGTACAAGTGGCGAAAATGTGGAGAAAAGGGTTGAACTTGTCGTTTTGAGAGAGTTATGCCTGATGCTTGGCAGACTATGTGGGTTGGTCATATTTATTGTGACTGTCTTAAATGCTCCGTCTCTACGCATGTTAACCTGGCTTATTATTGTCCTCGGTGCTTCTCCGCTAATTGGATGGATCTTTATGCGCAAGTTATTGAACCAAACGGAGGGGCAAGAGCCTTCGGCTTAGCAGGTTTCCCAATATACAAACAGGGTACAGCGGCGGGAAAGAGAACTTTCCGTGTGCTGTACCCTGTTTGTAGTTTTATTGGTTCAGTTGTTGGTTATACAGGAGATGGTTTACTTGTACGTGTGAGTGAGAACAGATCCATATCGGGGTTTGGGTTGCCCGTAATGGCATCCACAATCAGGGAGGCAGCAATCATACTATATACGGTACCGTTGCCTCCATACCCTTCAACAAAGTACGAATTCGGATAGTCTGGGTGTGGACCGATTAACGGAAGACCATCATGGGTGCTTCCAAAGACAGCTTCCCAAGCGTAATCGATTTCGAGATCTGGTAATGGGAAATACTCAGCAATCTTCTGAAGCAAAATCTCACCTTTATGAACCGCCTTGATAGCCCGTTGTTCTTCTCGAGGACGATTCTCATCAAGTCCACCTGCAATAATTCTTCCGTCTGGAGTTGTGCGCATATATAGATAAGGTCGTTCGGTCTCCCATATCATGCATTGTTTATGCCAGCTGCTCAGATCCTGTAGTGGCTTGGTAGCGATAGCATATGTGCTTTGAAGGTATGCTCCTCTGTCCTTTTTAATTTCTTGTGTTTCATAGCCTGTTGAGAAAATAACATGTTTGGCACGTACAGTGCCATGAGGTGTGTAACATAGGACACCATTTTCATCATAATCACAATGGGTGAATTCACTATGAGCATAGACTCTTGCTCCTTGACGTGAGGCTGAGTGGAATAGCGAGTGAACCAAACGATATGGATTAACCTCAGCATCCCCGCTTGTGTATAGTGCAGCAAGTTTGCTGAACGGGAACAGTGCACTTATTTTTTCCTGATCCCACAGCTCCACATCAAATCCATAATGTTTCAGGTTACGATATTCTTCCTCCAGCAACGTTACATCTTCCTCATGGCTTGCACAATACAGACTTGTGCGAGGCACAAACCAAGGATCAATCTCAAGCTTCGATGAAATTCTTTCAAGATGGTGCATGGCATCCCGGCATAATTCGTAGAATCGAACACCGGTTTCTTCCCCAAATGTCTGGATACAAGAGGTGAGCGTTTTGTCATTTGCATATTGGAGCAGGCCCGTATTTGCCATGCTGCTGCCATAACCGATATCTCTTTTGTCAATAACAACGGTGTCAATTCCCTGATCCGTCAAAAGCTTGGCAGACAACGCGCCTCCCATTCCACCACCGATGATTAGACAATCACAGGACAGGTTTTCTTGTAAAACAGGATAATGGGGAGGGGAAGCAAAGGTAGTTGGCCAAAATGTTTCTCCGTTAATAAGTTCCATAATTGATCACCTCTGTTGAATGTAGTTGAAGTATACTTTTTCAGGTTAGGGTAACAATAAATTCGCAATAACTTTAGATTAAGGAGGTCAGACATACATGCAAAACTCACAAATGCAAGCACTGAGCCCCAAGGAACTGAACTATATTGCGGATTCAATTTCCAATGAGGAAATGTTAATCAAACAATGTGCAGCTACAGCCTCCATCACACATAATCCGCAAATTCAACAGGCGCTGAATCATTATGTTCGCTCACATGAACAGCATCTGAACACTCTTGTCAATACGTTACAGCAACATCAATCTCTTGCACCGGCGCAATCACAGTAAAGCTCAAAACATGACAAGTTATTTCGAAGCATAGGAGGAAAATAAGTGTACACTCAATCTTTGTCATCTGGTGGGAATTTTATGCAGGAGCAAGATTTGTTGAAGTCGATTCTTGCAGATTTAAGACGAACTTCACGTGAATATACAACGGCAACTACTGAATCTTCCTGCCCCACGACCCGGAGAATGTTCAATGATTTAACGAACGATACATTAAGACTGCAAGGTGAACTGTTCAACCTGATGCAACAAAACAACATGTATTCCGCTTCATCCAAAGCACTTCGTCAGGATGTGGACAAACAAATCCAGTCTGCACACCAGACCCAACAGAAGTGTCAGCAATTCATTCAAGAAAAGAACACGCAGAACAGTTCATATAGCCAAGCTCCTAATGTGTCTCAGCATCAACCGAATTACGGTAACCCTTATTACATGTAACCTTTGCAAAAGAGGTTTGAAGCACCTAACGTTACAGGACCATACCACCGCTTGCCTGAATTCAGGGCAGGCGGTCTTTTGTCTATGCATCAACGTCAAATTCATGTAATATAAGTATTAATTCATTTTCAGGAACCTGGATGATGCTGGAGGGAAAACCATGAAAGATTTGAACGATCTGCAATTAAAAGTTCTGGATCTGCTAAAGGAAGACGCGAGAAGGACTCCCGCACTGCTGTCGACGCTGCTGGGGGAGTCGGAAGACAAGATTAAGAACGCCGTGGCACAGCTAGAACAAGACCACGTTATCGTAAAATACGCAACCGTCGTGAACTGGAGCAAAATAGATGATGAAAAAGTAACGGCCCTGATTGAGGTGCAGATCACGCCGGAGCGTGGTCGTGGTTTTGAAGGGATTGCCGAACGCATCTATCTCTATCCGCAAGTGAAGTCCGTATATCTCATGTCCGGTGCATACGATCTGCTCGTTGAAGTGGAAGGTGGCAACCTGCGTGAAGTCGCTAATTTTGTGTCGGAGAAACTGTCTCCGATAGACTCTGTACTTTCAACCAAAACGAATTTTATTCTTAAAAAATATAAGCAGGACGGGATTATCTTTGAAGACCATCAGGAAGACAACCGTCTCATGATCTCGCCGTAAAGGAAGATGTGTCATGATAGTGAATGAACAGACAACCGGGAACAACAAGAAAATGACATCTTATCTGGCACCCCTCGTGCAGCAGATACCTCCATCCGGAATTCGTAAATTTTTTGATCTGGTTGGAGACAACAAGGATATTATTACATTGGGTGTGGGTGAGCCTGATTTTGTTACCCCTTGGCATATGCGTGAAGCTTGTGTATACTCGCTGGAAAGAGGCATGACCAGCTACACATCCAACGCAGGTATGCCGAAGTTGAGAGAAGCCATCAGTGAATATCTGGATACGCAGTTTGATACCAAATACGATCCCAAGGATGAGATTATTGTTACTGTGGGTGGCAGTGAAGCGATTGACCTGGCTTTGCGAGCATTAATTGTACCTGGCGACGAGATTCTCATCCCTGAACCTTCATACGTGGCTTATTCACCAATCGCTTCAATCGGTGGCGGTATACCGGTTGGTGTTGAAACCTACGCGAAAGATCAGTTCAAGTTAACGGCCGAAGCACTTGAAGCTGGCATCACTCCGAAGTCGAAAGTGGTTATTCTGTGTTATCCGAGTAATCCTACTGGAGCCATCATGACGTATGAAGAGTGGCTGCCTATTGCTGAAGTGATTAAAAAGCATGATCTGATTGTGATCGCTGATGAAATTTACGCTGAATTGACGTATACGCAAAAACATGTTAGCTTTGCAGCTATCCCTGACATGAAGGAGCGGACCATTCTCGTAAGCGGATTTTCAAAGGCTTTTGCAATGACAGGTTGGCGGATTGGGTACATGTGTGGTCATCCTGAGCTTATTGCAGCCATGCTCAAAATCCATCAGTATACGGTAATGTGTGCGCCGGCCATGGGTCAGGTTGCTGCACTTGAGGCGTTGACGAATGGTTTGGGTGAAAAGGATCGGATGGTAGAATCGTATAATCAGCGTAGACGTTTAATTGTGCAGGGATTCAGGGATATTGGACTTGACTGTCATGAACCTCAGGGAGCATTCTATGCATTCCCAAGCATTCAAAAGACGGGTATGAGTTCCGACCTGTTTGCTGAGCGATTGTTAACGGAGAATAAAGTGGCTGCTGTTCCGGGCAATGTTTTTGGACCTCAGGGTGAAGGCTTCTTGCGTTGTTCTTATGCTACTTCTGTAACCCAATTAAATGAAGCTTTGGAACGAATCGGAAACTTTGTTTACAAACTGCAAAAAGAGGGTTAATACTAAAGTAGAATCTTTTTACAAATGTAACATTGTTATCATTGGAAAAAAATAACTTTCTTTTACAAAATAATGTGATATAATTTCAATTTGAAATAAGTTTTCATAAATTTGGAAACCATTTTTCCAAGGAGGGGTTAGCTTTGTTTTGTGTTGAATATGATTTACCGACGAATCGTGGGCACGTTCTGGCAGAAGGCGATCATGGCGACCGATGGTCGGTGAAACCCGATAACGCATCTTTGCATGACATTTCCTTGGAAGATGAAATTCATATGCTTCGTCGCAAGATGGAACAGATCTTCCTCGAAGAGAAATCATTCACATCCGATATTGTAATTGAAATCAGCAGTTTGCTGGATTTAAAGATTAATGAATATATGAAGGCTAACCCGATTAAAGGAAAATAACGTTTATGCTGGATTGAAACGTTTCATTAATTGAATTAGAAAGGGAGACCTGAGAGGGTCTTCTTTTTTTTTGTGTAAAGCAACAAGGGTAATCCCTCAATAAAACAGGTTATTTTTTTGCGTGGAACAATTGTGATATATTGGACGTAGGAGACTAAAGGGGGAACTGGAATGAAGAGATTTTGGGGGCTTACTGCAATCATTTCTATCGTTTTTCTGCTTGCTGGTTGTGGAGGTAAAGATGGTTTTTCCATATTCATCATTGATAACCAAGGAAATCCATCTGTAATCTCAGAGCAGTTACAGGCCAATCTGCAACAGAAACTGGGTGAGGAACCCAAGGTGGAAGTGATTACCAGTGCAATGTATGATGTTCAGAAAATTATGGTAGAATATGCGGCTGGAGGACATGATATCTTCATTTTGCCTGAATCCGACATGAAACAATACGGAAGTAATGGCTCCAATGTTCCGCTGGATGATACTTTTGATCCCAAGAAGTTTGAACGGGGTGTATTTGAGGGTGGAGTATTGGTAGAGAAGGGTGAAGGAGATGAAGGTTCAGATATCAAACAAGAATCACATCTTTACGGCATCCCACTTGAAGATATGAAAATGTTTAAAGATGTAGAATATGCTGCGAGCAATTTGTTCGCCACCATTCCAGTGTCATCTTCCAATGTCGAAGAATCCAAGAAAGTGCTGAAGGCGCTGACAGAGTAAAGAAAATTCAGAATGGCTATGGAAGGAGGGAAGCGGATTGCTGATTACGGTCACAGGCGGCATAGGTAGTGGTAAAACCCGGTTTGCCCTCAAGTACGCAGCCGGGATTAGCCGGGAGGGTGTATATTTATCCACTGGTGATCATGATCCCGTTATTCCCGAATTGCCATCCGCTCATTATCGTGCCATTCATGCCGGGAACGGTCAGCATCTGACAGAGGTGATCACCCAGATTAATCGGGAATCCAATCTGTTTTTGGCGGATCAGCGTATTGTAATTGTAGACAGTCTGACTTCCTGGATGGCTGCCGGGTTCAGGGCAACAGCGGATCTGGATCATCAGCGTTCAGAGACACAGCTTTTGCTTGATGCTTTATTGTCTTATCAGGGGAAGTTGCTTGTGATTACCAATGAAATGCATGGCACATTGCATCCTACCGAGGAAGAACGAATATTTACAGCGAGAATGGCTTCGGTTAACCGGATGCTGCAGATACATGCTGAAAAGATGTACTTGCTGGTATCTGGTCTGGCTATCGATCTTAAAAGTCAGGGCATGCGAAATGAAGATGAACGATAGCGAGATGACATAAACGGGTGACATAAAGAAGCCTCCTTAACCACGAATTGGTGGCGGGGAGGCTTTATTTATTAATCTATTCTATTTATTTCTGCTTTTTGTTACGTCTGATCCACCAGATGATACATCCGATGACAATGATGGCCAGAATGACGTACACTACAATGGAATAGACGTCCATAAAGTGCAAAATGCTCTCCCATGATGCGCCAAGCGCAGCACCAACGCAGACAAGAATGACATTCCAGATCAATGTACCAATGGTTGTAAAGAGAAGGAATAAACCAAATTTCATATTGGACATGCCTGCGGGAATGGAGATAAGACTACGGACGAGGGGAACCATTCGGCAGAATAATACGGTCCACATGCCATATTTGTCAAACCATGCATCGACACGGTGAATATCCTCTTTTTTGATGCGCAGAACATGTCCCCAGCGTTCCACAATTTTCTCAAGACGTTCGACGTCAATGAGTAGTCCAATACCATACAGGAGAACAGCACCAAGGACGGAGCCAATGGTTGCGGCGATAATAACTCCTGGAAGAGTGAGACTGGTATAGGTGGTCATAAAACCGCCAAACGGCAAGATGATTTCGGATGGAATCGGGGGAAATACGTTCTCAAGAGCAATAATGAGTGCAATGCCTATGTAGCCGTATTGTTCCATGAAATCGGTTATCCAGTTTTGCATAATCGTCTCCTTTACTTTTGGTTTCCTTCGATTTGTCGTATACTCGGCAGAGCACACCAATTCTTATATACGTGTGAAGCGATAGAGGGGTTTCTGAAAAAATGGCATTCCCGTATTCATTATTATATTACCAATTGGAGGGATAACGATGGGCATATATACACGAACAGGTGACGAAGGACAGACTTCGGTCATCGGTGGACGCGTCATCAAGGATGATGACCGAGTTGAGGCTTATGGCACGATTGATGAGTTGAACTGTTTTGTCGGTCAGGCGATCAGCCTTATTGACTCTGCTCAAGGGGAATTTGAAGATCTGCGTGAACATCTGCTGGAAGTTCAGCAGGAACTGTTTGATTGCGGGTCGGATCTGGCCTTCGTGAAGATTAGTGAAACCAAATATAAGGTGAGAGATGAAATGGTCACACGTCTGGAACAATGGATCGACCAGTATGATGCAGAGAATCCAAAAGTGGAACGGTTCATTATTCCAGGTGGCAGTCAGCTGTCTTCTGCTCTTCATGTGTGCCGTACTGTATGTCGTCGCGCAGAGCGTCGCACGGTAACACTCGGACAACACACAGATATTAATCCGTCTGTACGGAGGTATCTAAACCGACTGTCTGATTATTTCTTCGTGGTTGCACGGACGGCCAACGCGAGACAACAGGTGGCGGATATTGAATATGTGCGGAGCAAAAAAGTCTTCCGCCGCAAAGAATGAGCCAATATTATTCGCCGATTGTCTACACGGTGACCGAACAAGAAGATGGCTGGCTGCTGAAGACCGTGCTTCAGCGCCGACTGCTGGTGTCGCGTAAGCTTTTGTCCAAAATCAAGCTGACTGAACAAGGTGTCATGTTAAATGGAGAGCGCGTTTATATTAGCGTCAAGGTAGCTGCGGGTGATGTCGTTGAAGTTCGGATGGAGCAAGAGGAATCAGATGATATTTTGCCTGAACCTATCCCCTTTACCGTTCTGTATGAAGATGAGCACATGCTTATTGTCAACAAGGATGCGGGCATCATCGTTCATCCGACACATGGACATTATACGGGTACTTTGGCAAATGGCGTTGTTCATTACTGGAAAACCAAAGGCGAGCGCTTTCGGTTTAGACCGATTCATCGACTTGATCAGGAAACGTCAGGTGTGCTGGCCATAGCCAAGAACCCTTATGTGCATCAGCATGTGTCTGAACAGATGATTGCAGGAACAGTGGATAAGAAATATATTGCACTTGTGCACGGCAGCCCTGTCCCGGAACAAGGGGCGGTGGACGGACCGATTGACCGCGATCCTGAAGAGCCACACCGCCGAATCGTTACACCTGATGGCTACGCTGCAAGAACGCTGTACACGACCGTAACACGTTGGTCAGGGGGCAGCGCCAGTGCAGTAAGTCTCAAGCTGGAAAGTGGCAGAACCCATCAGATCAGGGTACATATGACGTCCATCGGCTGTCCATTAATCGGTGATCGAATGTACAAGACACTACCTGTCCACGAGATCGATGAGCAGACCATGGCTGTCCGGGAAGTACGGGACAGCTGGATCGAACGCCAGGCATTACACGCTTGTGAATTGACGTTTGAACACCCAATTCTACAGGAACGCATAACGTTCCAGGCTCCTTTTCCAGCAGATATGGCCGCGCTGGAGAAGCGTTTGAATGATGAGGCAGCTCCCAGAGAAGAACTGTAATAAGCCTGCGAAGAGGTCTTTAGATTTACTTAGATACACACTCTGTATCGTAGCTTTCTTTAAGGCCCGTTCTGCTTGAGGTTCAACGCTGTTTGCTTAAATCTTGTTTGTGAGGGATGCTTCATGCACCCGAACAGTATGCCGTAGGCTAATCTTTATGGTTTAATGTATTGATGTTTACCAATTTCATGTTAAATATCTCAAGAATTCAAATCTTACAGCTTTTAAGGATATAAAAGCTGTAAGATTTTGACCCAAAAAAATATAGCGAATGTGTCTTTTTGATCTCATTCGCAAAAGTCAGTAAAATTACATGGCGATGGTATCGATTTGGAGCGACTTTTGGATTTGCGAAGCAAACCAAGGGAAGCGAGAAGTCGAAACCGGAGCCACACCGGAGCCACAGGAGGAACACATACCATGAGTAACTTAAAAGTATATCAGTATGCCAAATGCGGCACATGCCGCAAAGCTGTAAAATGGCTTGAAGCGCAAGGACATGAGCTGGAGTTAATCCCTATTTTTGACTCACCGCCATCAGAATCTGAACTAACAGAACTCATCCAAAAGAGTGGACTGGAAGTGAAAAAGTTCTTTAATACGAGCGGGGAAGTGTATAAAGAACAACAATTGAAGGACAAGCTTCCGGGCATGTCCGCTGATGAACAGATTCGTTTGTTGGCTTCCAATGGTCGTCTGATCAAACGTCCGATCGTTACGGATGGAGAAAAGGTAACGGTTGGATTCAAGGAAGAAACGTATGAGCAGGAATGGAATAACGCATAAACGCGCTGAATATCAGCCTTGAATTGTTCAAAATTCAGGGCTTTTTTGGCTGATCGATGGTTGGCGGAACTATGCTATAATGATAGAATTAGTTCGATATTTTATATGCTAGATCAGGATAGGAGAGAACAAATTCAAGTGAATCAACGTAATGAACCTACTTTGTTGCTGGTAGACGGTATGGCGGTGTTGTTCCGTGCTTTTTATGCGACATCTGCAAGCGGATATATCAGACGTACAAAGGCAGGATTGCCTACCAACGCAGTCTACGGATTTATCCGTTATTTCTGGGATGCGGTTCAGACTTTTGGGCCAAGTCATGTCGTATGTTGTTGGGATATGGGCGGTAAGACGTTCCGCGGTGAAGAATATGCAGCCTACAAAGGTAACCGGGCCGAAGCTCCGGATGACCTGATTCCCCAGTTTGCCCTGATTCGTGAAGTGATGGATAGCCTGGGTATTCCAAATATAGGTGCACAAGGATTCGAAGCCGACGATTGTATCGGGACGCTAGCGAAGTATTATACCGAAGAGACCGATATGAATGTTATGGTACTGACGGGGGACCACGACATGTTGCAACTGATCAATGACCGCACAAGTATCATTATTATGAAAAAAGGCCATGGCAACTACATGGTGTATAATCCTGAAACGCTCATGGCAGAGAAACAGCTGACACCTCGTCAAGTGATTGACATGAAGGGTCTGATGGGAGATGCCAGCGACAATTATCCCGGAGTACGGGGAATTGGTGAGAAAACAGCGTTGAAGCTTGTACAGGAATACGGCTCCATTGAAGGGATTTTGAGTAACATGGATAAACTGACCCCTTCGGTGCGTAACAAGATTGAGAATGATCTGGACATGCTTCATCTGTCCCGCAAACTGGCAGAGATTCATTGTGCTGTTCCGGTTGCCTGCGCGCTGGATATCTGTGAATTGCGTCTTGATCCGGATATGGTGATGGACAAGTTTGAACAACTTGAGATGAAGAGCCTTGGCTCTTGGATGGGAGTGGCAATAGGGTGAGCAACATGCAGAACGTACGAACAGGCAAAAAGTGGTGGACAGGGGCTATGGCCCTTGTCCTGGCCTTGCCCGTAATTCTTTCGGGAGCATTAAGTGCGCCACAGACAGTGGATGCCAAAGCAGCAATTAGCACCAAAGTACAGAAAGTAAAAGCAGCAGGACGTAATTTTACCGTACAGACCGTTTCGATTCCGAAGGGAACACCGGTTACCGTGGGACTCGCGAAGAAGCAAGTTGGCCAGACGGCAACATTGCCATCAATTGTGCAGGCTTATGGCGCACAAGCAGCCATTAACGGAGCATTTTTTGAAGCATACAACGGAGCACCAGATCCATACGGCATGTTAATAGCAAATGGTAAGGTCATACATATTGGAAGATACGGAACATCCATTGGATTTAAGGAAGACGGCTCGGCGATCATGGATTCACTTCAGGTGAGTTTGACAGGTAAAGTAACGGATACAAAAGGTAAATCACGCAGTTGGTATGCAACCTTTATTAATCGAACACCTTCAGCGAACGCGAGCATAACAATGCTGTATACGCCTGAACGAGGTGCCACAGTCGGGTTCAAAGGTGGCACTGCGGTTGTCATGCAGAAAGGTATCGTGACCAAAAAAGTGCCCAATACAAATGTAGCGATTCCTAAGAATGGCTCGGTATTGGTCTTCACTGGTAATCAGAAGTCTTCTTCGGATCGTTTCACCGTTGGTTCGACCGTAGAAATGAATTATAAGTATACGAACGCAGCAGGCAAAGAAATCCCTTGGCAAGATGTAGTGACCGCTGTTGGGGCAGGACCACGTCTGGTGAAAGACGGCAAGGTAGCTGTAAATCCGACGAGCGAAGGTTTCAAGGATGCCAAGATTCTTAATGCTTCCGGAGCCAGAAGTGGTATCGCCATCATGGCGGACGGCTCTGTTATGCTGGCTACCGTTTCCGGAGCGACAATCAAGGAGTGGGCAGCGGTGATGCAGAAGCTTGGTGCCAAACAGGCCATGAATCTGGATGGCGGTGCTTCCTCGGGCATGTATGCTAGGGGCAAAATGCTAACTTCTCCAGGCCGGCTTTTGAGTAACACACTTGTATTTGGTGGTTCTGTGCGTTAAAAGAAAGTGATTATGGGAGGTATGATGCCAAATGACACTCACATCTGATCAAAAGCCAGGGGAGGGAAATACAGCTGTTCTGGCCATTAATGTAGGACTGCCGCAGCCGCTCCCTGGGCAGAAGCGTGAAGTGCTGAGCGGCATTGTGAAACAGCCTGTATCCGACGCGGTTTTCCTGTCATTCACTGGAATGACAGGGGACGCGCAGGCGGATCTGGTGCATCATGGCGGCCCTGACAAAGCCGTTTGTGTATACGATTACAGTCGTTATCCGGCGCTGGAACAACTGATGGATCGCAAGCTGGATTGGGGAGCTTGTGGAGAAAATCTGACAGTTGAAGGCTGTGCCGAAGAAGACGTCCGGATTGGTGATGTGTACGAGTTGGGCGAAGCCACAGTGCAGGTCAGTCAGCCCAGACAACCTTGCTTCAAGCTGGGGGCGCGGTATGATTATAAGGAGCTGCCTGTTTATTTTCAGGAGAGTGGATATACCGGCTTTTACTTTCGTGTACTGCAAGAAGGTGAGGTAGGGCCTTCATCGATATTTCGACGGATCAGCACCGATCCCGCATCAATGACGGTTCTTGAAGCCAATCGAATTATGCATCAGGGGAAAGAAAATGTCGATGGTATCCAGGCGTTGCTGGCCATTCCTTCGCTGTCAGACAGCTGGAAGCAAACGTTAATGAAACGTTTGTCCAAGCTGGAGAACAAGTAGCAGGGTAATTATAGTGTCATCAAGTAAAGCAATCCGAATTTCTTTTTAAACTAACTTGGGAGTGTGACTAACATGACGATCTTAGGCGCAATTGAAGCAGGCGGAACCAAATTTGTATGTGGTATTGGCACAGAAAACGGAGAAGTTCTGGAACGCGTAAGTTTTCCAACAACAACACCGGAAGAGACAATGGCTCAAGTGATTTCGTTTTTTGAAGGCAAAGGCATTGAAGCTTTGGGTGTAGGTTCATTCGGTCCGATTGATCCGATTGAAGGAAGCCCAACATATGGCTATATCACAACAACACCAAAACCACATTGGGGACAGTATAACGTGATTGGCAAGCTCAAGGAGCATTTTGATGTGCCGATGACATTTGATACGGATGTGAATGGTGCGGCACTTGGAGAAGCAACCTGGGGCGCTGCACAAGGCCTTGAGAGCTGTCTGTATATCACTGTGGGTACAGGTATTGGTGCAGGTGCTGTGGTTGGCGGTAAAATGGTCCATGGATTGTCACATCCAGAGATGGGACATATCATTGTACGCAGACATCCGGAGGATACATACGAGGGTTTCTGTCCGTATCATGGTGACTGCCTCGAAGGCCTTGCAGCAGGACCGGCCATTAACAAACGTTGGGAGCAACCGGCTTATGAACTGCCTGCAGATCATAAAGCTTGGGAGATCGAAGCACATTACCTGGCACATGCACTGATGAATTATGTTCTCATTCTTTCTCCGCAGAAAATCGTCATGGGTGGCGGAGTAATGAAGCAGGAGCACCTGTTCCCGATGGTGCGTAGCAAACTGCAGGAGTTGCTGGCTGGATACGTTCAGCATCCGGCACTTCAATCCGACATTGACCAGTATGTTGTTTCACCAGGACTTGGCGACAATGCAGGGCTGTGTGGTTCGCTGGCGCTTGCCAAGTTGGCATTGAATAAGTAGGTCATTAAGGGATTGACGAATTTTACCATTGTGGTATGATATGGGCAACAGCATAGTACGGTTAATGAGGAAGCACCTCTCTTGCATGGATTTTGCAGGAGGGGTGTTTTTTTTTGTGCTGCCTATAGGTAGTATCTCTAACTCGTATAAGCTGAATATTCAAAGGGAGGGAACGAAAATGGAAGTCATTTTCATGAACAGATTGTCCAGAATGTCAGATCAGAATGCAGAGTATGCACAGTTATGGATTGGGGAAGAGGAAGATAGTTGGCAGCTGGGATGGAGTCGCTACGAGGAAGGAGAGCGTGAGGACAGCATCTGGTATGAAGGGACTTCTTGGGAGGAGCTGCTTCATATTTACCGTCATCAGCTTGCCATACAGATGAGTGAGGGGTACCGACCGCAGTTGCAGGGGTTATTTCATGAGAATGATGATCTGAAGTCACGCAGTTATGGTGGACAGCGGCTCCATTGTTACAGTGAGTTATACGGCAATGAGCAATTATATACGGATCTGTGCACATGGCGCAGGAAGAGAGCTGTGTCTGACCGGAAGGCACCGTATTTTATTGCAACAAATCGTTTGCTGCGTTTGATCAGTGCCTTTGTTCCGCAATCGCTGGATGAACTGATGCAACTGCCGGGCGTAGGAGAGAGCAAAGCAACTGAGTATGGTACGGAATGGATGGAGATTACAAACGGGTTGGAGCGTTCAACGACATTCCCGCTGGACTGGGTATACACGGCGCTGAAGGAAGAAGAGTATGAGAGTTGGTTATACAAGCAGAGAGAGCAGAAGTATAAGCAGGAACTTGATAAGTTCACCACGCGTAAGCAGGTGCTTGAAGGCATGAAGGAAGGGTATACGTTAGAGGAGATTGTTAATCGATCCGGATTATCCCGACGTGAGTTGGTTGAGCTGTTAGAGGCACTGGATCACGAAGGTTATGACACCGATTGTCTTCTTGATGTGGAGCTGGCAGTGATGCCAGAGAACGAACAAGAGGCCGTATGGAGTGCGTATGAGGAGCTGGGAGATACGTTCCTGAAGCCAGTATTACATAAGGTGTATGGAGGAGAGAAACCCGATGGAGGAAGTCTGGAGCAGGTCTATGAAAGACTGCGCATGATTCGAATCCGCTTTCGTCGGCACACAGAGACAGAGAAGAATGTTGGTTAATGATCAGAAATGAAAAAAGACGAGGCGTTTTCTCCCGGAGGAGCGCTTCGTCTTTGTTATTTCATACGAGTTCATACCCAGTCTTTCTTGCGGAAAATGAAGAACATGCTCAGGCCCAGTGTAACCATCAGGCCAATCACAACAAAATAGCTGTATTTCCAGTTAAGCTCTGGCATATTCGTAAAGTTCATGCCGTATATACCGGTAATGACCGTCAGCGGCATGAAGACCGTGGTAATGGCGGTAAATACACGCATGATCTCATTCGCCCGGTTCGCAATACTGGATTGGTAGGCTTCTCGCAAGTTGCCCATCAGGTCGCGATAAGTCTCAAAGGTTTCAGATATTTTTACAGCATTCTCATAGATGTCACTGAAATACTTTTGCAGTTGATCATCAATGAGACGCAGATCTTTTTTGTTCAAGGTGTTAATGACCTCTTTCTGAGGTCCGAGCACTTTTTTCAGCCACAGAATCTCACTGCGTAGCCCGATAATTTCATTCAGATGTGACTTTTTGGTGTGCATCAGAATGTCTTCCTCAAGCTTCTCGATCCGTGCTTCAATTCGGTCACCTACGGTGAAATAATTATCAACAATCAAGTCAACCAGCAAATACAGCAGACGATCCGGTGTACTGATTTCCTGTTCCCACAGGATTGGTTTCAGTGTGCGCAATTCGCTGACCTTTTGCTTGGTAACACTAATAATGAAATGTCTGCCGAGGAATAAGTTCACCGCACGTAGAAATATCTCTTCATCATCGAAACGGATGCTATTAATCACAATAAAATAATGGTTCTCATAAATTTCAATCTTCGGACGTTGTTCTTCGTCACTAAGACAGTCTTCCACAGCCAGATCATGCATCAAGAACAGCGGCTGAAGTACCGCCAAATCGTCTACGTCTGCATCAATCCAGTAAAATCCTTCCGCTGGTGGAGTCAGCGCCTGCTGAATGTCGTCCACCGGAATAAATACACCGTTGTTTACCAACCGGATTTTCATCGTTAATCTACTCCTTCTGCACCCGCCAACTTGGCGGATATTATCATTATGGGCGCAAAAAGAACAAATCAGCCGGTCGGCAGCGGAGCCTGGAGATCAGGGCTGCGTACACTATATAATCAAACGGAAGTCACGTCCCGCTGCCGGCATGCTGATGTCAATTCTCTATGCAGTTTGTCGGAATTCGGCTGCCAGTCAGGCCTCGGGTCGCCATCCATTTAATATGTCACCTCTCACATAAGGGTTTATAACACCTTGTTTAGTATACCGCTGGTACAAGGTGCTTTCAAGCGCAAAAATGTGTCTATTTCGCGCCCTGAGGCAGTGTATGACAACGGATGATGAACGGTTCCGATCTGGGAAGCAGACATCGAACTGCATCTTGACGTGAGGGCATTAATGTAATAAAGTAGACGGTGAACCATATTAAATTACAATCTAATACAGCGAAATCTTATCAAGAGTAGGTGGAGGGACTGGCCCGATGAAACCCGGCAACCGGCGGTATACCGCACGGTGCTAATTCTTGCAGCGACTAAGTGTCAAGTGGCACTGTTGTAACTGAGAGATGAGAGAGGCGCATATCTATTTTACATATGACCTTTCTCGAAATCCGAGGAAGGTCTTTGTCATATGCCCCGACTTCTCAGCAGTGATTTTCGCTAAGGAACTTGAGGTTGTTTGTAACGTTGAATGAAAGAGCAATTCAATGTTTTTACAAGCTCGAGGCAGTCTATAACTGTATTGATGTGAAGACATCAAGCCAAGGGTGGCTGCATCTATCTATGCACAAGGAGGAGTTAGACTTACTATGCCAATCAAAATACCCGATACTCTACCAGCAAAAGAAGTACTTGAAGGAGAGAATATCTTCGTCATGGATGAAACTTCTGCATATCAGCAGGATATTCGTCCACTCCGTATCGCTATATTAAACCTGATGCCCACAAAGGAAACGACCGAAACACAATTGCTTCGTCTGGTGGGAAACACGCCTATTCAGGTGGATGTCGTTCTCGTACATCCCAAATCCCATACGTCAAAGAATACGTCTCAAGAGTATTTGGATTTGTTCTATAAAACCTTCGATGAGATTGAGCACCGCCGTTTCGATGGAATGATTATTACGGGTGCCCCGGTGGAACAGATGGATTTCGAAGACGTGAACTATTGGAATGAAATCCAGGAGATCTTCGAATGGACCAAAACCAATGTGACTTCAACCCTCCACATATGTTGGGCTTCCCAGGCAGGTTTATACCATCATTTTGACGTACCCAAGGTTGCACTTGATGAAAAGTGTTTTGGCGTTTTCCCACATACCATTAATAAACCACATGTTCCGTTGTTGCGTGGATTCGATGAAGTATTCAACGTTCCACATTCCCGTCATACGGAAGTGAGACGCGAAGATATTGAAAAGAATGAGAATTTAGAGATTTTGGCTGAATCCGAGGAAGCGGGGATCTTCCTGGTTGCTACCAAAGACGGCAAACAGATTTTTGCCACAGGACATGCCGAGTATGACCCGTTCTCATTAAAGTGGGAGTATGACCGGGATGCAGCCAAAGGGTTGGATATCGCATTGCCTAGACATTATTATCCGAATGACGACCCTTCCCGTGTGCCACCGGCTACTTGGCGCGCTCATGCCAACTTATTATTCTCTAACTGGCTCAATTACTATGTGTATCAAGAAACACCTTACGATATTGGCCCGCAAATCTAATCGAGATTACAGGAGGATGCAGCAATGGAAGACAACAACAAGTTGAAAATCGAAAGCCG
The DNA here is from genome assembly GCF_031455635.1 of Paenibacillus sp. 2003. Classification (NCBI taxonomy): domain Bacteria; kingdom Bacillati; phylum Bacillota; class Bacilli; order Caryophanales; family Paenibacillaceae; genus Paenibacillus; species Paenibacillus sp. 2003. Next base: position 273,377 of record NZ_JAVDTB010000001.1, read on the forward strand.
CTTAGCACAAATTGGGTCCATCAATGAACCGGTAACAGGCGCCATTAACTTTCCGATCTATCAATCCACTGCGTTTCGCCACCCGAAGCTTGGACAAAGCACGGGGTTTGATTATATCCGTACGACTAATCCAACCCGTAAAGTATTGGAAGAAGCCGCCGCAGCGCTGGAGTCCGGTGATGCAGGGTTTGCCTGTAGCTCGGGAATGGCCGCGCTGCAAACGATTTTTGCCATGTTTGGTCAAGGGGATCATCTGATTGTATCGCTGGATCTGTATGGTGGAACCTATCGTCTGCTGGAACGTATCCTGTCCCGTTTCGGCGTAACTGCAAGTTATGTGGACACGAATGACCTTGCAGCACTGGAGAAGGTTCGTCAGCCGAATACAAAAGCTGTATTTATTGAGACACCAACCAATCCACTGATGATGATCACAGATGTGGAAGCCGTTGCTTCCTGGGCGAAAAGTTACAACCTGTTGACCATTGTTGACAACACGTTGTTGACTCCATTTTTCCAACGTCCGATTGAACTGGGTGCCGATATCATCATTCATAGCGCTACCAAATATCTGGGTGGACACAATGATGTGCTCGCTGGACTAATTATTACCAAAGGTGAGGCGTTATCTGCAGAGATGGCGTTCTTGCATAATTCCATTGGAGCGGTATTGTCTCCAAGTGACTCCTACCAGTTGATGAAAGGTATGAAAACGCTGGCTCTTCGCATGGAGCGTCATGAGCACAATGCACTTACTATTGCTAAATACTTGCTTGAGCACCCAGCGGTGGTTGAAGTGTATCATCCAGGCCTATCCGATCATCCGGGGTATGAAATACAGAATAAACAATCCACCGGTAACACAGGTATCTTCTCTTTCAAAGTGAAGGATGCACGTTATGTTGAACCGTTGCTGCGTCATATCAAACTCATTGCTTTTGCCGAAAGTCTCGGCGGAGTCGAATCACTCATGACTTATCCGGCAGTACAGACTCATGCGGATATTCCGCTTGAAATTCGTGACGCCGTAGGTGTGGATGACCGTTTGCTCCGGTTCTCCGTAGGCATTGAACATGCGGATGATCTGATTGCAGATCTCGGCAATGCTCTGACAGTTGCACAACAGGAAGTGGAAGGAGGCGTGCACTCATGAGTGAGTCCAACAACAAGCCCAATTCCGAGTTGAAATTTGATACCAAATTGCTCCATTTTGGCGATGAGATTGACAAAACGACCGGAGCCTCCAGTGTACCGATCTATCAAGCATCAACATTCCATCATTTTGATATCTTCAATCCGCCTCAACATGATTACAGTCGTTCGGGTAATCCGACACGCCAGGCTCTGGAAGATTACATCACACTGCTGGAGGGCGGCGCACGAGGTTTTGCCTATTCTTCGGGGATGGCTGCGATTTCAAGCGTGTTCATGATGTTCTCCGCAGGAGACCACATGATTGTAACGGAAGACGTATATGGAGGTACGTATCGTTTGCTTACTTCCATATTAAGCCGCATGCAGATCGAGACGACCTTTGTAGACATGACCAATATAGATGAAGTAAAAGCGGCACTCAAGCCAAACACCAAAGCAGTTTATATGGAAACACCGTCCAACCCTACACTGCGAATTACGGATATCGCTGCCGTAACTGACTGGTCGAAGGAACATGACCTGATCACGATACTGGATAACACTTTTATGACACCTTACTATCAGCGTCCAATTGAGCTTGGTGTGGACATCGTCGTACATAGTGCTACGAAGTTTCTCGGAGGTCACAGTGATGTACTGGCTGGGTTAGCTGTTGCTCGCACGGAATCACTTGGCGTACAACTGAAACAGTTGCAAAATGGACTTGGAACTGTACTCGGGGCACAAGAATCCTGGCTTCTGATGCGCGGGATGAAAACCTTGGGGGCTCGCATGGCTCATAGTGAACGGAGCACAGCCAAACTGGCGGCATGGCTTAATGAGCGCAGTGATATTACCGCTGTCTTTTATCCTGGATTGGAGGATCATCCGGGCCGTGAGGCACATGAGCGCCAGTCCACAGGATATGGAGCTGTCGTTTCATTTGACGTCGGTTCAGGTGATCGCGCAAAAGCAGTTCTTAACCGGGTGAAGCTACCTATTGTTGCTGTAAGCTTGGGAGCTGTGGAGAGTATTCTGTCCTACCCAGCTATGATGTCTCATGCGGCAATGCCGGCTGAGGTTCGCCGTGACCGTGGCATTACAGATGGGCTGCTGCGCTTCTCCGTAGGTCTGGAAGATATCGAAGATCTCATTGTAGATTTGGAGCAAGCACTTCAGGAATCCTAGTAAAAGTGGATGACCGAATACGCCGATGCGTATCACTTAATCTCGAATAAACTCCATTCCATATGTAAAAATTTTTACTTATTTTTAAAGCACCTGTACATAAGGTGCTTTTTTTCACATGTAACCTGTGTTACGATATGTGGAGTACAGAAATACGATGTTGCCACCAGAACTTGCTTCTCTTGAACAAGTTGGGACGGATCGTTATATAATTTCTCTTCATGAGGGAGGCTTTTTTACGATGAGTACGGTAGACCGTATCTTAGATAAAGCCCTTCGGGGCGAACGTTTGGACTTGGAAGACACGATTCAGCTATTTGAATCCAATGAAGTGGACAAAATCGGGGCAGCTGCTAATGTCATTATGAAACGCATGCACCCTGAACCATACAGAACATTTGTAATTGGGCGTAACGTCAACTACACAAACGTGTGTGATGTGTACTGCCGTTTTTGTGCTTTCTACCGCAGACCTGGTTCAGATGAAGGTTATGTGCTTCCAGACGAAGTTATTTTCCAAAAGATTCAGGAAACGGAAGATGTGAATGGTACCGAGATTTTGATGCAAGGTGGAACGAATCCAAACTTGCCTTTCAGCTATTATACAGACCTGTTGAAAGCCATCAAAGAGCGTTTCCCAAACATCACGATGCACTCTTTCTCACCCGCTGAGATTATGAAAATGGTTGAAGTATCCGATGGCCTTACATTGGAAGAGGTTGTTCGTGCCATTCACGAAGCTGGACTGGATTCCTTGCCTGGCGGCGGCGCTGAAATTCTGGATGACCGCACACGTCGGAAAATCAGCCGCTTGAAAGGTTCATGGCGGGATTGGATGGACGTTATGCAAACTGCACACCGCATCGGTATGAACACCACGGCAACAATGGTTATCGGCCTTGGTGAATCGATGGAAGAGCGTGCATTGCACCTGCTCCGTGTACGTGAAGCTCAGGACGAATGTATTGCGAACAAGTATGACTCCGAAGGTTTCCTGGCGTTCATTCCTTGGACCTTCCAGCCAGACAATACCAACCTTAAGCTGGAGCGTCAGACTCCGGACGAGTACTTGAAGACTGTTGCCATCAGCCGACTGGTGCTTGATAATATCAAGAACATTCAATCCTCTTGGGTAACGATGGGTCCTGAGATCGGTAAGAAGTCGCTTGAATTTGGCTGTAATGACTTCGGTAGCACGATGATTGAAGAGAACGTTGTATCTGCTGCTGGTGCAACTTACAAAGTTAACATTGAATCCATTCTCCGTTTGATTCGGGAGTCCGGTTATATCCCGGCACAACGTAACACTCGATATGACATCGTGCGTATGTTCGATGAAGAGAATGCCGTACATGAAGATTTCGTAATGCAGAACTAATCCTGATTATTTAATACTACTCCTATAAATGCTGATCGTTAGATAAGTATTTATGAAGCCAAGCCCGCTGACTACTCCGTTTGGAGAGACGGCGGGCTTTTTGATTTCTTTCTGCGGTTCGAGGTCATCAAACAGTACATGTTACGCAATTGGCGATATTTTATATTGAAATTGAACTGTTACAATGAAAGGGAACTTGTGTAGTCAGACACGCTGGAAGGGGTTAAACCGATGAAGAGAAGAATACTTGGCAAGACGGAACTGGACGTACCTGTATTGAGCTTTGGAGCATCCTCACTCGGTTCTGTATTTCGTGACATTGACCGAGACGAAGGGATTCGCACTGTACATGCGGCCGTAGATGCGGGGATGAATTACATAGACGTTTCGCCTTACTACGGGCTGACAAAAGCGGAGACAGTGTTGGGTGAAGCCATCCGCAGCTTGCCGCGCAGTTCATATATGTTATCAACCAAAGCCGGACGGTATGGGGAAAATGAGTTTGATTTTTCACGTCAGCGAATTCTGAATAGTGTGCAAGAGAGCCTGGATCGACTGCATACAGACTATATCGACATTCTGTTCCTGCATGATATTGAATTTGTGCCAGCAGAGATTATTATCGAAGAAGCTTTTCCAACGTTGCTGCGTCTGAAAGAGCAGGGAGTTATACGACATGCGGGCATTTGTGGATTACCCTTACCGTTGTTCGAGAAGGTTCTGCCACAGATCGATGTGGATGCGATCATCTCGTATTGTCATTTTTCATTGAATGATACCTCATTATTATCGTTATTGCCCCTGTTGGAAAAAAAAGAGATTGGCCTCGTCAATGCTTCACCTCTTTCTATGGGCTTGTTGAGTACCCGAGGGGCTCCTGCCTGGCATCCGGCAGATGATCGTGTGAAACAGCTCTGCCTTAAGGCTGCCCGCTTCTGTGCAGAACAAGGCAGTGACATTGCCAAGCTGGCCGTGCAATTCTCTACGTCGAATGAACGAATTCCAACAACACTGGTGAGCAGTGCCAGCCAGCGCAATATCCTCAATAATGCAGTCTGGGTAGAGGAACCGATCGATCAGAGCTTGCTGGATGAAGTGCTGCGCATTCTGGCCCCATTGCATAACGAGACGTGGTCAAGCGGACGACCTGAATATAATACGAAGCCAAGCAACACGTCAGCAGAAGCATCCAAGGGGGAACAATGATGAGAGCCATTGTATGTGAAGAAATAGATCAATTGAAACTCCAGGACCTGCCTCAACCGGAACGAGCAGAAGGAGAGGCGTTGGTTGCCATTCGGCGGATTGGGATCTGTGGAACGGATCTGCATGCGTACAAAGGCAACCAACCTTTCTTTACCTATCCTCGTGTTCTGGGTCATGAACTGGCGGCTGTTATTGAAGAAATCGGTCCGAACGAGGCAGGATTAAAGTCTGGGGATCAGGTAAGTATTATTCCGTATCTGCACTGCGGGCACTGTATTGCATGTCGCAGTGGAAAAACCAATTGTTGTGCGTCCATGCAAGTCATGGGTGTGCACGTAGACGGAGGCATGAGAGAAAAAATCAGTGTTCCTGTCTCACATCTGCTCTCAGCAGAAGGTTTGACGCTGGATGAAACGGCAATGGTAGAACCATTAAGCATTGGAGCCCATGCCGTCAGAAGAGCAGGAATCAAGCCTGGTGAGCATGTGGTTGTGATTGGAGCTGGCCCCATTGGACTTGGCGTGATGGCATTTGCCAAACAGGCGGGGGCACGTGTTATTGCCGTTGATCGTAATCTGGACAGGCTGGAGCTTAGCCGGACTTGGGCTGGAGCGGATGACTTGGTTCAGGCTAATGAACATTCTGTACAACAAGTGGCTGAAATCACGGGAGGTGACTATGCTACGGCTGTCTTCGATGCAACCGGTAACGTGAATTCCATGAATGAGGCCATTCAATATGTTGCGCATAGTGGTCAACTCATTTTTGTTGGACTGGTGAAAGCAGATATTACCTTTCATGATCCTGAGTTTCACAAGCGGGAGATGAGCATCCTGGGCAGTCGAAACGCAACCCGTGAAGATTTTGAACAGGTCCTGTCAACCTTGCGTCAAAAGAAATTAAGTATGGATGGATATATCACACACCGCGTGGAATTTGATGAGTTACCTACTGCAATAGATCAATGGCTATTGCCAGATTCACATGTAGTCAAAGCCATCGTTGAACTATAATCACAAGTAAATCGGATAACAAAAAAACGCTCTCTGACCTTGGTGGACAATAGCATCCATCCATAGGGGAAGAGAGCGTTTTTTTATTTTTCCGGATTTGTCACAATACCCGCATGTGGATCAATGTGACGCACAATGGACTTCAACCAGATCATCTCCAGCACATGTACCTCATAATAAAGTGCACCTGGGATCTGCCTGATCCATCCTTCCGCCATCGCGAGTTGTGTTGAGTCAGAAGTGGCTTTCAGCGTTCCAGGTTCACGGCGCAGCCGTTTGCGTACTGCTTTTTCAACTTGAGAGCTTTGTGTGGTCAAAATGCACACTTTGCGTTTGGAAGAGAAGCCCCTGAAAGCAATGTACACCATTTCATAAGCAATAAGATAGGCGATTACGGAATACATCGCTTGGTCCCAGCCAAAGACAACACCAGCGGCTGTCAGTATCAACAAGTTAAGCAGCATGATTATTTTTTCGATAAGCATCCGTTTTCCGCTAAATACACGTTCAGGTGGGCGGGAAGACGGATCACCGATTTCCAGCGTATCCAGTGTCCCGCCATACCGCACGACGAGTCCAATTCCGAGTCCGAGGCATAATCCGCCAAACATGGCGGCAGCCAGCGGATGCTCTACAAGTGGCGGCATGGGATGAAGCACAATGGCACCGATCGAAAAGACAACCAGACCCAGAACAGTAACCAGTACAAATTTCTTCTGCACAATCTTGTAAGACAGAAATATAAACGGAACATTGAATAAAAATAGGAACAAACCAATCCTCATTTCGGTCCAGTGGGCGAAGAGTGAGGAAATGCCTGTAATGCCTCCAATAATAATCTTATTGGGGTGTAAGAACAATTCAAGTCCCACGGAGGCCAGAATTCCGCCCGCAATAACGAGAAACAGGTTTAACCAGCGGCGGGTAGACGATATCCTGGTCTTGGCGGTGTTTGGCACCGGATTAGCCGATATCAGAGGTGCTTTCATAGGTCATCCTCCTTAGTGCGGCTTTCGAGCCATTCTCCCTGGGTTAGTCACAGAAAGATCGGCGTAAGAGCCGCGAAGTACGTCAGTATGTCTGTTCTTTACAGACACAGGGAATTATCCTTCTTTCTGCAGAACCTTTGGTTCTTCTTTCTTTTTCCGAGGATCTTTGAACTTGAATATTTTATCCAATAAACGGAATACATGTTTGGACTCTTTGGTTAATAAAGGACCCAGAATGGCCAGAATTAGGACATACAGCGCGGCAAACGGTTGAATCATTGGCAACAGTCCCCCGGCTTTACCCATGTTGGCCAAGATGATGGAAAATTCACCCCGTGACACAATGGTTAATCCAATATTCGCCGATGCTTTGGGCGATAGTCCTGCACTACGCCCGGCCATCATACCCGCCAGGAAGTTACCGAACAATGTAATAACAACTGCAATCAGAGCTAACCATACGGCTTCGCCACCCAAGGACAACGGATCAATGGACAATCCAAAGCTGAAGAAGAAGATGGCTCCGAAGAAGTCACGGAACGGTAGAATCAAGTGCTCAATCCGTTTCGCGTGTTCTGTTTCAGCAAGCACCAGACCAACCAGTAATGCACCGATCGCTTCGGCAACATGAATGGTTTCAGAGAAACCAGCTACCAGGAACAAGGCTCCGAATACAACGAGAGAGAATAGCTCATTCGATCGAATTTTAAGCAATTTGTTTAGTAGCGGTGTTGCTTTGCGTCCAAGGATAATCACGATAAGCATGAATCCGAGGGCAATAAGTGCGGACATGATGACGCCTCCGATGGAGGATGAATCACTAAGCACAAGTCCCGACAAAATCGAGATATATACAGCGAGGAATACATCTTCGAACATAATAATCCCCAATATCATCTCTGTTTCCGGATTGGCCGTTCGTTTCAAATCCACGAGCACCTTGGCCACGATGGCACTGGAAGAGATGGTAGTTATACCTGCGATAATAAGTGCTTCTGCAACTGGGAAACCGGACATAAAACCGAATATTAATCCCAGCGTAAAGTTAATGCCGATGTAGATCGAGCCGCCTACTGCAATAGAGCGACCCGATTTAATTAAACGACCTACCGAGAATTCAAGTCCAAGGTAGAAAAGAAGGAACAGGATACCGATCCGACCCATAAATTCAATAAAAGGCTGACTCTCAATAAAGCGGAAGTCCAGATGCCAGATTTTCATGGCATGTGGCCCAACGGCCATCCCGATCAGAATATAAAACGGAACGACCGAAAATCTTAGTTTTGCCGATAAAAGGCCAGCTGCCGCAATGAGCACAAGGGCCAGACCTACTTCGAATATCAAATGATCCATCTATTTACCCCCTTCCAGTCAGGAGGAGGGATTTAAACAGTTTCTGCTGATTGCGTTCGCCAACGGCTACCACCGTGGATTCTGCACTGATAACTACCTCCGGACCTGGGCTGATATGTTTTTTGTGATTTTTCTCTACAACGGCGATAACCGTTGCCCCAGAGTTTTGACGTACGTCCAATTCACCGATGGATTTGCCGATACTCCCAAAGGATGGTTCGATTTTGTACCACTCGATAATCAGGTCGTCAAACGTTACTTCAATATTTTCAAGCTGCTTTGGTTTGTAAGTTAATCCGCCAACAATAGCAGCAATCTGTCGTGCTTCGTAATCGTCAAGTGTGATCATCGAGATGCTTTGATCGGGATCATCATACTCGAAGTGGTACATTTCCCGGCGACCGTCATCGTGAATAATAATGACAATTTTATCACCGCTGCTTGTTTCAATCTGAAATTTTTTGCCGATTCCCGGCAAGTCTGTTTCGCGTACATCCATGGATTGTTGCCTCCTTATAATTAGGGGCTGGCCACAGAAGACAGGCTTATTTCCCGAAAATTATTAATCTGCTGCTCAAAGGAACATCAAAAGATGCGGGTAAACAGAGCCAGAAATTCCTGACACAGCCATATGATTTGAATTTGTCGGTGTGGGTACAACAAAAATAGGTACTGTCATAAACATGGGTTTATCTAACGTGTGCTAAAAGGGTTATAAGTTATGCACAAGCACACCGTCTTTAAATACAGAGGTGTCTCCATGCAAAAGCAACCTGTAAATACGTCGTAACGGCTAGTGAAGAGCGTTCACGTATTTAGGTGCTATAGGGGTGAGGGATACATACATGCTGGTAAACTTAATAGGTAGCAGAAATAATCTGCGTTTAAACAGACAATACCACGGTTTAAAGGACAGACCCGTTGTAGGGATTCGCAGCATCAATAACAATGCGAGGACAAGAAAGACAGGCTTATTATGCGTAACCGCAATCAGCTTGGACATGACTTGTGGGTATTTGCGAATGACAGGTTTCTGCTGGGATTCGGGTATTTGCAACAGCACTTCCTTGTTGGAAGTTGCTTCTACAGACACCCCAACGGCAGATTCGGTCTGCATCGGAATAGGGAAGCACAAGGCTTGGAAAACGCACAAAATGATAATGATAGTGTAGTGGAGTATTCTAGGTTGTTGTCTCATTTTGGCTTCCCTCCTTTTCCGTGAAACATACTGTTATAAAAATAATAACACATTTTTGTCTTAACTCCAAACCTCTTCATAATATACTGAGAAATCATGACACGCTTTCCATCAATCCGCTTCGTATATCCCCATCGGCCTTGCCATATACTTTGAACAGGAAGGAAAGGAGTGATTCTTGTGGAACTGTTTGCTGTATGGACCGATGTATCGGGGCAAGAGGAAGCGGATCAATTTTATCGTTGTGTCAAGGAAAAAACCAAAGGTTTACATATAAGTAAAAGAGGATTCCGGCTCACCTTCAAACATAATGATGGAAGAGCAACCTGGGTATGCAGAGGGAATGAGAATCACGAAGACTTCCAGCAATGGCTTCCCCGGATCAGTGATCTGCTCTCCCTTGGACTCGCCGACTTCATTATGGAGACACAAGAACGGAGCATGGTAGAGGATATGATCGCGAAGGCGTGTTCTGTCATGGATGAGCATGAGGTGGAAAAGGTCAATCGAATCTGCATGCCACTTCTATTAAATGGTGATCTGGATCAGCCCGGACTTCGGGAACGCCGCCGTACTACGTTAGCCAGTGGCCTACGGCAGGACCTGGAGGATGTTCACTTTTTTCACCTTGAAGGCATTATCAATTTCCGTATACGGCCATATAAGCAGGAACTTCAGGAATTAGTGGAGTATGCGCTGGATGAATTTTGGATGGATCGGCAGTATGAAGAGTTTATGGGGCTGTTAAAATATTTTGTGTTTTTTCAAGAAGCCAAAGTACCTCTGGTTCATCTTGTACACAAGGGAATGCATGAATTTCAGGTCCTGGATGCTGGACTTAATCTGTTACCCGTGCAAAAGGATGAACAGGTTGTTGTGGAAATGCCGGGTCTGGAACTGGAGATGGATATCGAAGATATGATTGTAAGTACACTCATCTCGATCTCTCCTGAGAAGGTCATGCTCCATACACGCACCCCGGATCTGCCAATCATCTCGACCATATGCCAGATCTTTGAAGACAAAGTGCAAATATGTCATCATTGCCCGGAATGCGAAGTGCTGCGCTCAGGATTGTTGACAGGTCTTGACGCAAGTGATCTCGGCAATTATAATAACTGTTGATCCATGAATTTTTCATGTGAACCATTGAAACAAAAGCGTTGACAAAGACAACAACCACACGCAAGATCGGTGCAGAGAGAGGAACCTAGGCTGAAATTTCCTCCGGATATCACGTATGGTTTACCCCTTTGTAGCTGCAATTTTGAAAGTGGAGTTAGAATATCGCCTTTATTGGGGATTATCCGCGAGTAAGGATCTGCCGGGTCATGCCCGTTATCGTCATGCCAATGAGGGCTGTATTTCCGAATATGGATGAATCAGCTGAATTAGGGTGGAACCACGAGTATATATCACTCGTCCCTTTGCCGGGACGGGTGTTTTTTGCGTTCCTTTGCAAAATGACTGGAATAGCAATAGATAATCAGTCCATAAATATCTGGACACGAAGGTTACATTAACAGGAGGAATGAGACAAATGGCAGTGAACATTAAATTACCGGATGGTTCGGTACGTGAGTACGCGGATGGCAGCAGCATTGAGGACGTAGCCGCTTCAATTAGCAGCGGATTACGCAAAAATGCCGTAGCCGGCAAGCTGGATGGTATCGTGGTGGACTTGTCCACAACACTTCATGAGGGAGCATTGGTGGAGATCGTAACTCTGGATTCACCAGAAGGACTTGAAGTGATGCGTCATAGTACAGCTCACTTGATGGCTCAGGCAGTGAAACGTTTATATGGTAATAAAGAGGTACGCCTCGGTATCGGCCCTGTCATCGAAGATGGTTTCTACTATGATATGGACCTCGAACATGCCCTCAATCCTGAAGATCTGCAAAAGATCGAGAAGGAAATGGAACGTATTGTGAACGAGAACTTGCCAATTGTACGTAAGGAAGTTAGCCGCGAGGACGCGATCAAAACGTTCGAAGAAGTGGGCGATCCTTACAAACTTGAGTTGATTCGTGATTTGCCAGCAGACAGCGTGATCACGATTTATGAGCAAGGTGAATTCTTCGACTTGTGTCGTGGTCCTCACGTACCATCAACTAGCAAAATCAAAGTGTTCAAACTGATGAATGTCGCGGGTGCTTACTGGCGTGGAGATAGCAAAAACAAAATGCTTCAACGTATCTATGGTACGGCTTTTGTGAAAAAAGCACAGCTGGACGAGCATTTGCACTTCCTCGAAGAAGCTCGCAAACGGGATCACCGTAAGTTGGGTAAAGAGCTGGAAATGTTCACATTCTCCCAACTGGTCGGTCAAGGCCTTCCAATCTGGTTGCCTAACGGTGCGAAGTTGCGCCGTACTCTGGAGCGTTATATTGTGGATCTGGAAGAAAGCCTTGGATACCAACATGTATACACACCGGTTCTGGGTAACGTGGAATTGTACAAAACATCTGGACACTGGGAGCACTACCAGGAAGATATGTTCCCGAAAATGGTTATGGATAATGAGGAACTCGTTCTCCGTCCAATGAACTGTCCTCACCATATGATGGTGTACAAGTCCAGCATGCACAGCTACCGTGATTTGCCAATCCGTATTGCAGAGCTTGGTATGATGCACCGTTATGAAATGTCGGGGGCATTAACAGGTCTGCACCGTGTACGTGCAATGACACTGAATGACTCACACATTTTTGCACGCCCGGATCAGATCAAAGAAGAGTTCGCTCGTGTTATCGAGTTGATTCAAACCGTGTACAAGGATTTCGGTATCAACGAATACCGTTTCCGTCTGTCCTATCGCGATCCGAAGGATACCGAGAAATACTTCCAGAACGACGAGATGTGGGAGATGTCCCAACGCATGCTACGTGAAGTTGTGGAAGAGCTTGACCTTCCATTCTATGAAGCAGAAGGTGAAGCAGCGTTCTACGGTCCGAAACTGGATGTTCAGATCAAAACAGCCCTGGGCAAAGAAGAGACATTGTCTACGGTTCAACTGGACTTCCTGTTGCCTGAGCGCTTTGAACTTGAATATGTGGGAGATGACGGACAGAAACATCGTCCGGTCGTTATTCACCGCGGTGTAATTAGTACAATGGAACGTTTCACAGCATTCTTGCTGGAGAATTTTGCAGGAGCTTTCCCGCTGTGGTTGTCTCCGGTTCAGGCAAAAGTGATCCCGGTATCCGGAAACTTCGACGATTATGCGCGTGAAGTGGAAGCGAAACTGAAACGTGCGGGAATCTCTGCTGAAGCCGATCTGCGGAATGAGAAGCTTGGATATAAAATCCGTGAGGCACAACTTGAGAAAATGCCTTATATGTTTGTTGTTGGTGAGAATGAGCGCAATGCAGAAGCAGTATCTGTGCGTAAGCGTGGAGAAGGCGATCTGGGCATGAAACCGGTCGATGAGATTATCGCTCAATTGAAAGAAGAAATTGCTACACGTTTGGTATAAATGAACAAATGATGTATCAGATAACCAGTGCATAAGTTGCGCTGATCACTCTGAATAACGCCTGGATAACATGGGATTGACCTATGTTATTCAGGCGTTTTTTCGTAGTGTTTGCAGTAAAAAGTATAGATTAATTGCTTTTTGGAAAACCTTTGCAGTGAGGGGGAGGTTATACAATGAAAAAGCAATTCTCAATTCAAAAGAAACATATACGGGGTTTATTGGTTGGCTGTGCGATGTTCGCCGGGATGATGATTAACCTGAATCAGGCGGATGCCTATACATTTGAAGAGGAAAGTACAGTACTGCATGTCGAGAATCAGAGCAGCAGCAGTGAAGGTCCGATTATTGAAACTTCGAGCATGTCTGATCAAGAATTTCCAGAACAGGTCAGCCATCAATACAGCGATGAAGCCCAGCTGACGACCATGGTGTATATGGCTTTATTGTGGTCACCACAACCAATGGTCATTCCAAGACCTGAACTTCCAGAAAAACAAGTGGCAGATCCGTCTATGCCGGTGCTTGCTCCGCGTTCAGAACAAATTCTGGGTACACAAAAGGTTACAGCAACGGGATATACGGCCGGTGTGGAGTCTACAGGAAAAGGACCCAAACATCCTCAATACGGAATTACGTATTCCGGTGTCAAAGTACGTCGTGATAAAGAAACAGTTTCCACGATTGCAGCTGATCCGAAGTTGTTCCCAATGGGTTCCATTCTGTATATTCCGGGCTATGGATACGGAATTGTTGCAGATACCGGTTCAGCGATCAAAGGTAATAAAATCGATCTGTATTTCCCGACAACCAAGCAAGTGTACAAAGAGTGGGGCAAAAAGGATGTGGAGGTACAGGTGATCAGGCAAGGCGCTGGAAAGTGTACAGAAAAGATGCTCAGCGAGTTGGCTGATGCGATCGATGTGTACAAATCTGTACCGGATTCCTGGCTGGACAAGGCCATTTAATTTCACATGTGAACATGAATAACAGAAGTGCTCTCTCCACATAATATTGACTGGGGACGAACCCCGCGGTGCAGCAATGCATCGTAAATATGAAGAGAGAGGTGATTCGTTGTGGCTAAGAAATCACAAGGGTACCAAACGCCGAACGAGAAGTACAATGCAGAGTTTGGAGAAGAGAATGCAGCAGCTAAAGTGAAGCAATCCGCTCAAAACAAAGTTCAAGATAATTTCCAAACACCTGATGAAAAATTCAATGCCGAGTTCGGTGTAGAAAACACAGGCCAAACTGGCCAAGCGCAAGGCAAAGCAGGAAAATTCAAAAAATAATTGAAGATTCATTAATCTAATGATGATTCAGCACCCTGGAGCAGCAGCTCCGGGGTGTTTTACATATGCGAAGTTTTTTACATTAATATCCTCCCATCTCAGTCTCGAGACCGAGATGAATTCCATCTGCCGCCGCTGTTCTCATTGTCTTGTCTGAGTTACACTGGATACATAATACAGACAAAGGAGACATGAGCGATGAAACGATCGACGCGTGACCGCTGGTGGGTTGGCATACCTCTTATTGCTATTGGTGCGATGATCTTGTTCAGACAATTGGGATATGACATTGATGTAGGATATATTTTCAGAACATATTGGCCGTTATTTCTAATCTGGTGGGGGGCCAAAGGAATCTCCGAGATTCGTCGCAACGGGGGTTACGCCTTTATTGGACCCGTAATTGTACTGGCGATCGGTGGTTACTTTCTTGCCCGTAACCTGGGATGGATTGATTACTCCATGGGGGAGTTCATTCGTTATCTGATCCCGGTTATGCTGATTGGCGGAGGATTGTTTGTACTGATTGGACCACGACGTCGTGATCGGAAACATCATGACAAGATGCAGCCACCTCCCGCACCTGAGCAACCTTATAAACCATTAGCTCCGGAGGATCTGGAGATGCCGTCGTCGTTTGACGAACAGTTCGAGAAAACATTTGGCAAACCAAAACAGGAACAGAAGAACGATGCACATGGCCCTCATTTCACAGGGTCAACGGATTCATCATCACAAGGGCATCAATATAAGAAGAAACATCAATCGTTTAACTCTAACGATACCGGATATGGAGAACATTATGGTGATGGCTACGGAAATGGTTATGGGGATTATGGCAGTGGCAATACCATTAACAAATCGGCGTTCATCGGTGATCTGTACATGGGGCAGGAAGTATTCTCTTTAAAACCAATGAACATCTCGGCTTTTATCGGAGATACCGTAATTGATTTGACCAAGGCACAGATTCCATATGGGGAGACGAAGATTGTCATTTCTTCATTTATTGGGGATGTGAAAGTATTTGTACCAGAAGATATGGATCTGGGTGTGACAGTGACGACAAATTCCTTCATTGGAGATATGTCACTGTTGAACCAGAAACGCGGCGGATTCCTGAGTAGTGCCCAGGCTGAAACTGCCCATTACCATGAAGCAAGCAAAAAGGTACGGATTATTGTAAGTGTGTTTATCGGAGACGTCAAAGTGAATAAGGTGGGTTAACGCATGATTCGAACAATTCTCAAAGCTAATAAATGGGAACTGATGATGTATTTTGCGCTAACTGGTCTGATTACGCTGGGCGGATTCTATCTATTGTATGGAGAGGTGTTGATGGGGGCTGGTCGTCAGCGGGCATGGACCTATGTGGCCGTTGTTGTGCTGGCCACCGTTATCACCGGATATATCGCTGCATTACGACTTCAGCGCAAGATCGACCTGCTTGATCTCAACATGTTGAAAGTGTCCAAGGGTAATCTGGCGGTGCGCATGCCTGAAGCGGATGACGCTTCGTTTGGTCGTGTCTATCAGGAGTTCAATGTCATGATGGATTCGATTGAGAAAAAGATGAGACTGCTTCAGCGTCTCGGTGAACAGGAAGTCATTGAGAAGGAGCAAGCCTCGGAGCAGGCTGTGCTTGAAGAGCGCAAACGAATGGCAAGGGACCTCCATGACACTGTTAGCCAGCAGCTGTTTGCCATGCATATGTCGGCTTCGTCTTTACCTCGTCTGCTGGAGATGAATCCGGAACATGGTGGTAAAGTACTGGACCAGTTAATCCAGATGTCACATATTGCACAGCGTCAGATGCGAGGACTGATTGCTCAGCTTCGACCGGTGGAGCTGGAAGGGCGTGACCTCACCGCAGCACTGGATAGCTGGTTTCCTGATTACTGCAGGCAGAATGGTCTTAAAGGTGTGAAAGAGCTGGAACTGGATGGCGGAATCTCGGATGCCATTGAGCACCAGCTGTTTCTTGTTATTCAGGAGGCAGTTGCCAATGTCGTGAAGCATGCAGAGGCAGGGGTGGTCAGTCTATCCATACGGGAAAGTGAACATCAGATTAGCATGAGCATCAGCGATGATGGTCAGGGATTTTTGCAGCAAGCGGAGCGTCCGGGTTCATACGGGTTATCTACCATGCGTGAACGGGCGGAGAAGCTTGGGGGGCAAGTTCAGATTATATCGAAACCGGGAGCGGGAACGACGGTGCGGGTATTGATCCCGAAATTCCCGAACGTTCCTGAGTGAACCAGAGGGGGAGACGGAATGAGTGGTAAAGTAAACGTGATGATTGTGGATGACCATGATATGGTGCGCATGGGGTTGAAAACATATCTGATGCTGGAACCGACTTTTCATGTGATGGGAGAAGCGGGCCACGGGCAGGATGCGCTTGATCAGTTACGTAAGTTAAATGATAGTGAAATGCCGGACCTGATCCTGATGGATCTGATGATGCCGATAATGAATGGCGCTGAAGCAACAAAAGCCATCATGACTGAATTTCCAGGGATGAAAATTGTAATGCTCACCAGTTTCCTGGAGGATGATCTGGTTGTGCAAGCGATTGAAGCGGGTGCGGTAAGTTATGTACTGAAGACAGTCTCTGCTGAAGAACTGATCTATGCTCTTCAAGGGGCCTATAGAGGCATGCCTGTTATGACAGGTGATGTGTCGCAGGCGTTAACCCGGGGAATCAGACAACGTACAGCTAGAGAGAGTGAATCAGGTCTGACTGAACGGGAGAAGGAAGTGCTGCTGCTTATTGCAGAGGGAAAGACCAACAAAGATATCGGAGAAGAATTACATATCAGTATCAAAACCGTCAAAACACATGTGAGCAACCTGCTGATGAAATGTGAGATGGACGATCGTACACAATTGGCCATCTATGCGCATCGTCAGGGTTGGGTGAAAACGAAAGGGTAAAATGCTGTCATGACGGGGAAAAGAGTCTATTCTTACGTGCTTTTATCTCCTTTTTAATTGTTTTTAAGGTACGGTTAAGGTTTAAAGTACAAAATAAGGACAGTTAAAGAATATCTCTTGGGAATAAGAGATTGGGAGGTAGAGAGGCATGGACGAACGCAACTATAGATCGAACCGTCAAGACGAGGAAAACGAAACCAAACAAACGGAGAACCGCAATTCTTCCGGAACGGACGAATCCTCCTATTATTATTCTTATGGACCTTTTCAGTCCGTGAATCAGGAAGATACAGCAAATCACATGGGAAGCAATAATCAGCGTGAAGAAGGAAATGTAGAGATTACAAAACCTGATCCGGTGAGACCCGTACCTACTTACTATAATAGTGAATCATATGAACAAGCGAAAAGATCATCAGGGGGCGGTGGAAACAGCTCAGGTAACGGTGGAGATCAAGGGAATGGCGGCAAAGGCAACTGGAACTATAATAACCGCAAACCGCGTTCTTCCGTAAGATCACTTCTATTTTCCTTCATTGCCGGTATGCTGGTCATCACCGTTCTCATGTACACAGCTGACAGAACAAACATGTTCACACCGGAGACGGCACTTACGAACACGGACAATCAAAGTTCAGGACAGGAAGCATCAACAAACACAGGCGGAGGCAACAATGTGACAGCGTCGTTACTGCCAACAGGCAAAGAAGATGTTTCTTCCGTAGTGACGAGTACAAGTCCAGCAGTCGTCAAAATCGAAACACTCGCGAAGCAGTCCTCACGTACAGGATTGGGTCAGGGTGGATCAAACACAAGTGATCCGCTTTACCAATACTTCTTTGGTAATGGGGGCGGAACGGAAGGCAATCAAGGCCAAAGCCAGCAACCACAAAGTAGTAATCAGCTTGTACCTATGGGCATTGGTTCCGGGTTCGTTTTTGACAAAGAAGGATATATCCTGACGAATCAACACGTTGTTCAGGGTGCAGACGTAATCCAGGTAACCTTGGAGAATAACAGTAAACCTTATGAAGCTAAACTGCTGGGAAGCAGCTTTGATCTGGATTTGGCTGTATTGAAAATTGAGAAAAACAGTGGTGACGATGCGTTCCCTGTAGCTCCACTGGGTGATTCCAACAGTACTCAAGTCGGTGAATGGCTTGTAGCTATTGGTAACCCGGAAGGATTTGAACACACCGTTACAGCAGGTGTACTGAGTGCCAAAGAACGTACAATCAGCATTCCAGATGAAGAAACAGGAAAAACACGTGAGTACAGCCATTTGCTGCAAACCGATGCTTCGATTAATCCGGGTAACTCCGGTGGTCCGTTGCTTAACCTGAATGGGGAAGTTATCGGAATGAACGTTGCAGTAAGCGCAGATGCACAGGGAATTGGTTTTGCAATCCCATCGAGCGTCATCTCTGAAGCCGTTAAATATCTCAAAGAGAACAAAGAAGTTCCCAAAGAGCCAGTACCATTTATCGGTGCGTCTCTGATGGCTCTTACGCCTGAAGTTGCTAAACAAATGGGAACAGATGTTACCGAAGGTTCAGTTGTAGCCAGCACGATCTTCCAATCACCGGCTTACCAAGCAGATCTTCGTGCATATGACATCATCACAGGTGCAAACGGTACGCCGTACGCCACAAGTCAGGATCTGATTGATTTTATCAAGAAACAGGAAATCGGCAGTGAAGTTACACTGAACGTGGTTCGTGACGGTAAGAAAATGGATCTGAAAATCAAAATCGGCAACAAAAATGATTTTGATACTTCACAAACCACAGATATACAACAGCAGCAACCATAATATCAGGTAAGGATTGACGTAACGGAAGGGATTGAAGGCCCTTCCGTTTTTTTTGCCCTGATTGAGTAAGGTTACAATGGACCAGTACGGATTGGAGACCGCCTACTTGAAGATGCAGATTGTGCTTCTGCCTGTTACAATGGGATAAAACGTTAGGATAAAGGAGAAAGACCATGCGCTCAACTATTTTGATTGTGGATGATGACGAAAAAATTGTATCCATGCTCCGCCGGGGGCTGGCTTTTGAAGGATATGAGGTACAGACGGCTTCCAATGGAGCCGAAGGCCTCAGCAAACTGATGGACAAAGAGCCGGACATCGTTGTGCTGGATGTGATGATGCCGCAGATTGACGGATTTGAGGTATGTCGCAGATTGAGAGAAGCAGGCAGCAAAGTGCCTGTGCTAATGCTGACGGCCAAGGATGAAGTACAGAGCCGGGTGACCGGACTGGACACAGGAGCCGATGACTATCTTGTAAAACCTTTTGCGCTGGAAGAATTATTGGCACGTGTCCGCGCATTGCTGCGCCGCAAGTCTGATAGTGGGGGTACGCCGGACAACCGCTTAATGTATGAAGATATCATTTTGGACAATGACTCACGTGAAGTTTTGCGAGATGGGCAGCGTCTGGAGCTGACTGCCAAAGAATTCGAACTGTTGAATCTGTTCATGCAAAATCCAAGACGGGTCCTATCTCGCGATCTGATTATGGATAAAATCTGGGGTTATGATTACAGCGGTGAGTCTAACGTGCTTGAAGTGTACATTGCCATGCTCAGACAGAAGACCGAAGAATACGGTGGCAAGCGTCTAATTCAGACCATCCGGGGAGCCGGCTATATCTTGAGAGGTGACTCCTGATATGTCCATCCGGTTAAGACTAACCGCATGGTATTCTGGCATTTTGGCGGCTGTTCTTATCTTTTGGGGCGTTGTAATCTATGCCTTTGTGTATTTTAACTCCTATCAGGAAGTCGAACAGCAATTGAAGGTGAAGAGTACCCGGATTACGGAGCAGATTGGTGTTAATCCTCTTTCACAGTCGTTGGATCTGGACCCATTTACAGAGAGTCAGCTTCAGGAGGCACAAATCTATATTCAACTCTGGGATTATCAGAGTCGCTCAGGCAGGATTTCGGGTAATATGGAGAAATTGCAGATTCAGTTTCCGGTATTAAAAGCCAATGAGATACTTAAAAAGCGAGGCATTTCCAAGATCTATGTGGATGGAACGCCGTTTTTGGTGAATCAGCTCCCCCTTTCACTTCAGGGAACCAATGAAGTACGTGGAATTCTTCAGGTTGGTGCGAATGTAAGTTCACAAGAGCGCTTGCTGGAAGCGTTGCTTAATATTTTAGTTTTTGGCTGGCTGGTAGCGATGGCTTTGGCTATAACCTCAGGCCTTGTTCTGGCCCGCAAGTCGATGCGTCCGCTCGTGAATGTCATTGATGCTGCGAATCAGATCCAATCGGGGGATGACTTAAGTGTACGAATTCAATATGCGGGGCCTAAGGATGAGATTGGGCGTCTGATTGAAACGGTGAATAATATGCTTGAACGTACAGAATTGTCATTCCGCGGTTTGGAGGAGACAAATGCTGCCCAGCGTCGCTTTGTATCCGATGCATCGCATGAACTGCGTACACCGCTGACCACCATTCGCGGGAACGTAGACTTCCTGAAGAAGCTGTGGGATCAAGAGGGTACCGACCGACCGAATCTGGATGAGGAGACCGTCAAACAAATGTCGCTGGAAGCCATTGAAGACATGGCGGACGAGGGAAAACGTATGAGCAGGCTGATCAGCGACATGTTATCGCTGGCGAGAGCGGATACGGGTCAGAAAATTGAACTGAATCCGATCCCGCTGCAGATTCTCGTACAGGAAGTGGCACGCAGAGCACAATTTCTGGATCGTCAGGCAGACTGGCTTCAAGGAAATCTTTCCATCCTTAACGGCATTTATGTGAACGGTAGCAAGGACTATCTGCAACAGATGTTATTTATTTTCATCGAAAATGCGTTTAAATACACACCTGAAGGCTCTGTGACGCTGGATGCCGTATTATACAAGGGCCAGGTGGGACTACGCATCAGCGACACCGGTATTGGGATGGATCGGGACGAAGTGCCGTTCATCTTTGATCGCTTCTATCGGGCAGATGAATCCCGCGGGGCTACACCGGGCATAGGTCTGGGACTTTCGATTGCGAAGTGGATTATTGAAGAACATCACGGATCGGTTGAGGTTGTGACCAGACGTGGAGAAGGAACCACCTTTATTATCTGGTTGCCGGTTGTCTTTGCTCCGCCTATCGAATAAAGGTATAATAGACAGGACTGCAATTACATCGGCAACGTTGCCGAGAAAGAAAGCGGGTGGCAACCAAGTGGAAGTACTACGAATTTCGCCGCGGGGATATTGTTACGGCGTTGTGGATGCGATGGTGCTCGCGCGTCAAGCGGCACGCAATCTGGATTTACCACGACCTATTTATATATTGGGTATGATTGTGCATAACCAACATGTGACGGATTCCTTTGAAGATGAAGGTATTATTACATTGGATGGTCCGAACCGGATGGATATTTTGAGCCAAGTGGAGAGTGGCACGATTATTTTCACAGCTCATGGTGTATCTCCTGAAGTGCGCAAGTTGGCACGGGAAAAAGGATTGACAACAGTGGATGCAACATGCCCTGATGTCACCAAGACCCATGATCTCATTCGGGAGAAGACGGCAGAAGGTTATCAGATCATCTATATCGGCAAAAAGAATCACCCTGAACCAGAAGGTGCCGTTGGCGTTGCACCAGATCTCGTTCATCTGATCGAGAAGGAAGAAGAGATCGAAGAACTGAACGTACCTCCAGGCAAAATCCTTATTACGAATCAGACAACGATGAGTCAGTGGGATATCAAACACATTATGAGCCGTCTGTTGGAGAAGTTTCCGGGCGCAGAGATTCATAATGAGATTTGCCTCGCAACTCAGGTTCGTCAGGAAGCTGTTGCGGAACAGGCAGGTCAAGCGGACCTGGTTATCGTGGTGGGTGATCCTCGCAGCAATAACTCTAACCGTCTGGCACAAGTGTCGGAGGAGATTGCGGGTGTTACGGCCTACCGTGTATCCGATGTTTCCGAGATTCAGCAAGAATGGCTGAAAGGTGTAAATAAGGTGGCGGTTACTTCGGGTGCATCAACACCAACCCCGATTACGAAGGAAGTCATTCTTTACCTGGAGCAGTATGAACATGACAAGCCGGAGACGTGGGAGATCAAACGTACCGTGAACATGAGCAAACTACTGCCTCCAGTTAGAGAAAAAACACGTACACCTTAGGGCACAGCTTATGTAAAAGTAAGTCTAAGTGTATGTGAATTGCAAACGAGACGTGAATGAGAAGAATCCTGTTACACAGATCCGAATGTCGGAGCCTGTAGAGCAGGGTTCTTTTTGTATATGGATAAGGAATGTGTACCTTGACGCAATAAGAGAACTGTGGTATATTTACTTTAACGGATAAAAGCTTAAAAGCGAACAAGCGTTTAAGCGCGACAGAGTTTTTTGTGTTTAATCAGACGCACGTTAAGAAATGATTGTGCTCTCATACAAGGAAGGATGGGAATTAATATGATCGTTATTGCAGGCAAGGCTACGCCGGAGGAACAGATTCAGGATATCGTTGCAGTTATTGAAAAAGAAGGGCTTCAGGTGCATATCTCTCGCGGAGAGGATCGTACTATCATTGGTTTGATTGGTAAAGTTGAACCTAAAATGCAAGAGCATCTTCGCCAAATGAAAGGTGTCGAGAATGTCGTTAAAATCTCGAAGTCCTACAAGTTGGCAAGCCGCGACTTCCATCCGGAAGATACGGTGATCTCCATCAAAGGTGTAGATATCGGCGGAAAAGAACTTGTTGTTATGGGCGGGCCATGTGCAGTTGAATCCGCTGCACAGATTGATGAGATTGCCGGGCTTGTGAAAGCTGCTGGTGGGCAAGTGTTACGTGGAGGGGCATTTAAGCCTCGTACGGGTCCTTACAGTTTCCAAGGAACGGGCGTAGAGGGATTGATCATGATGGCGGAAGCAGGCAAGAAACATGATCTGCTGACCATTACAGAAGTCATGACACCTGAGTATGTGGATATTTGCGCCGAGTACGCAGATATTCTGCAAGTAGGTACACGTAACATGCAGAACTTTGACCTGCTCCGCAAGTTGGGTGAGTGTGGCAAACCGGTATTGTTGAAACGTGGCTTCAGTGCAACATACGATGAGTTGTTGAATGCGGCTGAATACATTCTTGCGGGTGGTAATCCAAATGTCATGCTGTGTGAACGTGGTATTCGTACGTTTGAATCTTACACACGTAATACGCTTGACCTGTCAGCGATCCCTGTTCTGCAGTCTCTGAGCCATTTGCCGGTTATTTCTGACCCGAGCCATGGTACTGGACGACGTGAACTGGTGGAGCCGATGACAAAAGCTTCCGTTGCTGCGGGTGCCAATGGCCTGATCATTGAAATGCATACCGATCCGGATAACTCCATGACAGGAGATGGTGTGCAATCCTTGTTCCCTGATCAATTCGCGAACCTGTTGCAGGATCTGGAGAAATTGGCACCAATCGTGGGTAAATCATTCAGTACAGCCAAACAACCGGCAGAATTTTTCCCGGCACGTGTAGGCGTGTAATAAGAATTTCATAGTCAAGGTCTGGATCATTATCCGGGCATCTCATCTGGTCTCGTTTATTGCGACGGAATCAGATAGATGCTCGGTTTTTTGCATATTTTGCAGTTTTGAACGTATTTATTAATCAATAGTGATAAGAAACATTTATGATGTGAAGTTTTTTCCATGATTTAGGATAAAAAAAGGGTCGCTTTACCGCATTAAACCAGTTAAATGTATATCAAATATGTTGTTATGTGAATTTATGTTATTTATAAAATGTGAGTATAGCTAACATACTCGCAAAAAATACCTTACATAAGTATTGACGATGTCAGGTTTTAAAATTTATAATGACGACAGAAAAAAATTCGAATTTAGACATTTTCTTAGTGGGGTTGTTTAATGTTCGGAATATTTGGGAGGACGAATACATGTCGGTTGAAAACGTATTGAAATCAATTCAAGAGAACAACATCGAGTGGGTAGATTTTCGTTTTGTAGATTTAGCTGGTCGTGCACATCACATCTCGTTGCCAGCTTCGGCTGTTGATGCAGACACATTCGTAAATGGAGTAGCTTTTGACGGTTCTTCTATCCAAGGTTTCCGCGGAATTGAAGAGTCCGATATGGTTATGATGCCAGACCCTGAAGCGACTTATGTCGATCCGTTCACTGCACACCCTACATTGAATGTTATGTGTGATATCTTCACTCCGGATGGCGAGCGTTATGAGCGTGACCCACGCAGCATCGCTGTTAAAGCAGAAGCTTATTTGCAAGAGAGCGGTGTAGGTACAGCGGCATTCTTCGCACCTGAATCCGAGTTCTTCATCTTCGACGATGTACGTTATGAGAGCGGTACGAACAGCTCTTCTTACTATGTAGATTCCGAAGAAGCTTCATGGAACACGAACCGCAAAGAAGAAGGCGGAAACTTGGGCTTCAAAGTTCGCACTAAAGGTGGATATGTTCCAGTAGCGCCAGTGGATACACAACAAGATATTCGTAGCGAAATGTGTCGCCTATTGGAAGAAGCAGGCCTGTCGATTGAGCGTCATCACCATGAAGTGGCGACAGCGGGTCAAGCTGAAATCAACTTCCGTTTTGATACACTGAAGAAAACAGCAGATAACCTGCTTGCATACAAATACATCGTGCACAACACTGCACGTCAATATGGTAAAGTAGCAACATTCATGCCAAAACCATTGTTCGGTGATAATGGTAGCGGAATGCACGTTCACCAATCCATCTTTGATGGCGATTCCCCATTGTTCTATGACAAAGCGGGATATGCTAACCTAAGTGAGATGGCACTGCACTACATCGGAGGTATCTTGTACCATGCTCCGGCACTGATCGCTTTGACTAACCCTAGTACAAACTCATTCAAACGTCTTGTACCTGGTTACGAAGCACCAGTTAACCTGGTTTACTCCAAAGGTAACCGTTCCGCAGCAGTTCGTATTCCGGTTGCAGCTGTGACACCAAAAGGTTGTCGTATCGAGTTCCGTACACCAGACTCCACAGCTAACCCATACTTGGCATTCTCCGCAATGTTGATGGCTGGTCTGGATGGAATCAAACGCAAAATCAACCCAACTGAGCTTGGATATGGTCCGCTCGATAAAAACATCTATGACCTGTCTGATGCAGATAAAGAAAACATCCGCAGTGTGCCAGCTTCCCTCGAAGAAGCACTTGATGCATTGGCAGCTGATAACGAGTTCTTGACTGAAGGCGGCGTATTCACAAAAGAATTCATTGAAAACTACATCAACCTCAAACGTGATGAAGCGAAAGCAGTAGCGATCCGCATTCATCCGCACGAGTACAGCCTCTACTTCGACTGCTAATCGGTCGGGGTCGGAACAGTTCTTGTTCCAACTTAAAGCCTCCGGGACACGCTCTCGGAGGCTTTTCCTTGAATTAAACAATGTAGTGCTTTAACTTTGCAGGGTGATAAAGGAATTTGATGAGCTGAATTCAACACTTCAGTGCATATTGCCCTTGAAGCAGATAGAGAATACTGATATCATAGCGATAATATTCACTTTGAGTGCATTTTGCACAAATCCATAGAGTGACTTTCAATAAGTAAGATATAGATCAAAATGATTCAATTTGTCTATATCTTATACCCGTGAGCGATTCTAATCGAATTGTGCAAAATGCTGTTTGTATGTCAGAGTTACGGATGGAAAGGGCGGGGGATTTTGTGACAAAAAGAGCGTATAATTTTAATGCAGGACCTGCGGCGTTACCACTTGAGGTACTGGAGCGTGCACAGGCGGAATTTGTAGATTTTCGTAATACAGGCATGTCGATTATGGAGATGTCTCACCGTGGAGCGGTGTACGAGTCTGTACATAATGAAGCTCAGGAGCGGTTGTTGTCGCTTCTAGGCAATCCAAAAGGATACAAGGTTCTCTTTCTGCAGGGCGGTGCAAGCACTCAGTTCGCGATGTTGCCAATGAACCTGCTCGGTGCAGGGCAGACTGCAAGTTACGTGATGACTGGCAGCTGGGCCAAAAAGGCTCTGTCTGAGGCGAAGTTGATCGGCGAGACACATGTTGCTGCATCTTCAGAAGCAGAGAAGTTTATGAAATTGCCGGACGTTTCGAATCTGAGTTTGCCAGAACGTACGGCTTATGTACATCTGACTTCCAACGAAACGATCGAAGGTACGCAATTCAAGTCGTTCCCGGATACCGGTTCAGTACCTCTGATTGCGGACATGTCGAGTGATATTTTCTGTAAACCATTTGATCTTAATCAGTTTGGCATGATCTACGCGGGTGCACAGAAGAACCTGGGTCCATCCGGAATTACGGTTGTAATTGCTCGTGAGGAACTGGTGAGTGAATCGCCTAAAACGATTCCAACCATGCTTCGTTACAGCACACATGTAGATAACAACTCCCTGTACAATACGCCGCCATCTTTCTCGGTATATATGGTGAATGAAGTATTGAAATGGATTGAAGAACAGGGCGGACTGGCTGGTATTGAGCAAAAAAATACGAAAAAAGCGGAATTGCTCTATAACACAATTGACGCTTCCGGCGATTTCTACCGTGGTTGTGTGGAACCAGAAGATCGTTCCCTGATGAATGTAACCTTCCGTCTTGCTTCTGAGGAACTGGAGAAAAAGTTCATCAAGGCATCAGAGGAAGAAGGATTTGTAGGTCTGAAAGGACATCGCAGTGTGGGTGGTCTCCGTGCCTCCATTTATAATGCTGCTCCTTATGAGAGTGTTAAGGCACTGACAGACTTTATGAGCCATTTCCAGAAGACAAATGGATAATTAGTATAGGTACGGTGTAATGGACCTTCGTGTCTTGTCCTGTGCCTTACCAGAGCCTTCCACATTGACGTGTGGAGGGCTTTTCTTTAAGATTAGAGGGTTGCCGTCAACATGAAAATGAAAAGGAGATTGAACACATATGGCTTTACACATCGTTCTGGTTGAACCAGAAATTCCGGCGAACACAGGCAATATTTCGCGTACTTGTGCGGCAACCGGTACCCATCTGCATCTCGTACGTCCACTTGGATTTCGAACAGATGATGCTACATTGAAACGTGCAGGGCTGGATTACTGGCATGCTGTTCATATTGAATACCACGACTCATTTGCTGAGGTTCAGGAAAAATATTCGGGAGGTCGTTTCTTCTACGCAACTACGAAGGCCAAGAACCGATACAGTGATTTTAATTTTCAGGATGGAGATTTCCTCGTTTTTGGTAAAGAGACTAAAGGCCTGCCACCTGAATTAATTGCTGCGAATCCCGATACATGCATGAAAATGCCAATGACTGGTGACGTTAGATCATTAAATCTGTCCAATTCGGCAGCAATTATTGTATATGAAGCGTTGCGCCAGCTCAATTTCCCGGGGTTAGAAGGATAAATTGAGGTTATAAATGACGGCTAGAATTCGGTAAAAAAACATTTTTCAAAAAAAAGGACAAAAAATGTTTATTTCCAGCAGGATTCGACAAAATCTTGGCGAATCTATAAACATAGTACAAATGTACCTAGAAATTTAGAGTAAGATAGGAGAGGTGTGCCGTAGCTATGAAGCCAGCTGGAGTAGTTCGCAAAGTTGACCAATTAGGTAGGATCGTATTGCCTAAATCTTTGCGTAAAAGGTATCAAATGAATGAGGGAGATCCTGTAGAAATCTTAGTACAAGGGGACCATATTATCTTGGAGAGATATCGTCCAAAATGTATTTTCTGCGGATCCATCGAGGAAGTCAACGAGTTCAAAGAGCGTTACATATGCGCACAATGTTTAGATGAAATGACTCAGCTTCCACAACACGGATAAGAAGTAACGCCATGGGTTTATGACCCCCGTGGCGTTTTTTTTTTGTTTTATTCTCAATCGGATGGCATAATTGCAATTTGAAAAAAAGATAAAATACGTAGACTAACGCTGGGTGTAAAGGGGTAAAACCTCATTCCAGACAGCATTCAGGATGCCCTGCATATTTTCTTCCTCACTATTAATACATATGACAGCTTCCTTTGAGGGAATTACGATACACAATTGACCATAGGCTCCATCGGCGCGATAAGCGCCATGAGAACACATCCAGAACTGATACCCGTAACCTTTTCCCCAATCTCCGTCTCCGGTCGTTTCGATCTGCTGGGACGTAGCCTGTCTGATCCAATCCGCAGGTACAAGCTGTGTGCCTTCCCAAAGGCCCTCCTGCAGCAGTAATTGTCCAAATCGACTCAATTCCTCATTACTTATCCAAAGACCTGCACAGCCAAGTGTTACCCCCAATGGAGAGGTTTCCCACTCTACATCATGAATGCCAAGTGGATCAAATAACCTTGGAGTCAGGTAATCTTTCACGGTTTGGCCGGTAGCAGCCTGTAGCATGGCTGAGATCATAAATGTATCCCCGCTGCTATATGTAAATTGTTCTCCAGGTACCTGGTCCAGAGGCAGCGACATGTAATATTTCGCCCAGTCCTTTTCGGTCAATGAAGCTCGTTCATCAGCCCAAAGAGGGGGAGAGTCATGGCCCGAAGACATTCGGAGAAGATCACGCAGTTTCAATTCCTGCGGCGATGGGAGATTGCGCTGTGCAACGTTTACATGATCATAAGAGAAATAATCACCAAGTGTCGCATCCAGATGTAACAGACCTTCTTCAAGCGCAAGACCAACGGCCATACACGTGAAGGATTTACTGATGGAATGTTGTACCCTGCGCTGATCCTTATCCCGGTCCCATTGGGCAAGCAAATGCCCTTTTTGTAATATGCGAATGGAAAAAACATTCAATTGCTGCTCAGTAATTGTATGAATGAAACCTTTGAGTTGCTCAGACATATTAACCTCCCTAATATCAGGTGAAACCTGAGTAAAATCGGTTGGTGAAACGTTTCCGTAATTCGAATGCAAAATCAGAACCCATGTTAGTATAAACCTGGTTTGGTGTCAATTAAAGTTGTAATAGCACTGACTAAATTTTCATTTTTTCGTAATAATAGTGTCTTTCGACGCAAATTTAGACTTGAAAAATCATTTTTTCGAGAAAAAAACGCGAAATTTGTAAAAAGGTTATTGACAGGATTTACTCATCGGGCTTATGATTTATTCGAAACGATTCGAAGAAATCGCTTCCACATAAAAAGTGTTGTAATGAAGTCCATGTGAATCAACGTTGGCTATGTTTTGAAACGATTCGAGAAAAACGTTTCGATAACCCATCGTAATACAAGGGAATCTACAACAGCCTGCAATCCAACGCCAGAGAAACGAATGAGTAAAGACAGCAGGCGATGATGAGAGGGGTTACATTATGGCACATATAACGATCGAAACCGGATCACCAACCTTATGCATGAACACCAGCATACATGTTGTGTCCAGTGACTCCGGAGAGACTTCAGGCGGTACACTATATCTGTTGCACGGGGCAGGCGATAATGCGAGTACCTGGCAGCGGTTAACCACAATTGAGATGTATGCAGCGCAATATGGCTGTACTATCATTATGCCGGAAGCGAATCGAAGCTATTACACCGATATGGAATACGGCCTGAATTACTTCCACTACATCACTCAGGAGTTACCTGAAGTATGCAAGCGTCTGCTCAATCTGAATCCTGATCCGGAGAAAACATACGTCGCCGGTTTATCCATGGGTGGATATGGTGCACTGAAATGTGGACTAACTTATCCAGAGCGATATCGCAAAGTAGTGTCTCTATCCGGCGTAACGGATATCCAGACACGACTTCATGATCCCCATATGCCAGCGACCATGATCAAGGAAATGAAAGCGGTTTTTGGAGAACGTTTACAGGTGAAAGCCGATCAGGATATTTACGCACTGTCGGCCAAGCTGCTGGAAAAGGGTGTTCCTTTACCGGATATCCTCAGTTGTTGTGGCGATAGTGACCCCTTCGTAGAGATGAATCGCGACTATGCGAAATACATGCAGGGGACTGCCTTTGATTTTCGGTATGTGGAGACGCCGGGGGCTCATGAATGGAGATTTTGGGAGCACCACCTGAGAACGATGTTTGATTTTCTGTACAACGACAAGACCATAGTAGAGTGAGGAGATGCAATGTGAAACCTGCAGCCGAAGGACCTAGCAAAAAGCTGAAGGGAAACGTGAAGGGCAATTCGCTCTGGACTGAAATCTGGAAGCACCGAATGACATACACCCTGCTTATTCCGGGGCTTGTCTGGCTAATTCTGTTTGCCTACATGCCGATGGGTGGCCTGTCTCTGGCATTCAAAGATTACAAGGCCAACCTGGGCATCTGGGGAAGTCCATGGAGCGGATTCGAGAACTTCAAATATGTTTTCCGTGATCCAACCTTTATCGACGCAGTATGGCGTACGCTGTACATCAATATTCTGAAACTGATTATTCAGTTCCCATTCCCGATCATTCTGGCGCTGTTGCTGAATGAATTGCGGATGCGCAGAGGGAAAAAATTATTCCAAACCGTTCTTACATTCCCGCACTTCCTGTCCTGGATCATCGTATCCGGGGTAGTCATCAATGTGCTGGCATATGACGGACTGGTAAACAGCGCGCTCGGATTACTCGGATTGCCAACGATTAACTTCCTGGGGTCTGAATCCAACTTTGTACCAATGTTGCTGTTGACTGATATTTGGAAATCAAGTGGATGGGGCGCGATTATATTCCTGGCTGCCATTTCCGGTATTGATCAGGATCAATATGAATCAGCACAGATTGACGGGGCTTCCCGTATGCAACAGATGTTCAAAATTACTTTACCGAACATCCTTCCAACCATCACAATCATGTTTATTCTGTCGGTTGGTGGATTGATGTCTTCCGGGTTTGACCAGATCTTTAACTTGGCAAATGCCGCTACCAAAAATGTATCGGAAGTACTCGATGTATATATCTATCGGATTACGTTCCAGTCATCAACCGATTTCTCATTCTCGACAGCGGTCAGCTTGTTCCGTTCCCTGGTGAATATGGCCTTGCTGCTTCTTGCTGACAGATTTGCCAAGTGGCTTGGCGGAGACGGTTTGTTCCGATAAGAGAGGAGGAAAAATGAGATGAGCAAGAAAGCTAACAAAAAACCGAGAATTGGTACAGAAAAAATGACACTTCTCGATTACATTATTTTTGCCGTATTACTCGTGCTTGCCCTGATGATCCTGATTCCGTTCTGGAATGTCATCATGATCTCGTTTGCAACACAAAAAGAATATGCTGACAATCCATTTTTGATGTTCCCTAAACAATGGACATTGGATTCCTACAAGGCATTGTTCGCTGACGGAACGATTCTGTCGGGGTACAAAAATACAATTATATTGCTAGTCATCGGCTTGCCACTCAGCTTGTTCCTGACAACAAGCATGGCATATGGCCTTAGTCGCAACAAATTTCCGTTTAAGAAATTTCTCTTTTTCCTAGTACTGTTCACCATGATCTTTAATGGTGGTATCGTACCGCTGTATCTGATCATGAAATCTCTTCATCTTACAGGTACGCTGTGGTCTGTTATCCTGGCGGGAAGCTTCAGTGCTTTTAACATGATTCTGATGATGAACTACTTCTACACCTTGCCTGAATCACTCATGGAATCGGCGAGACTGGATGGAGCAGGCGAGTGGAGAATTTTGTTCTCCGTTGTTCTTCCGCTGGCTACACCAATTATGGCTACAATCACGTTGTTCTACGGTGTGGCTTACTGGAACAGTTGGTATGATGCGATGATATTCCTTCGAAAAGCGGATCAGTTACCGCTCCAGAATGTACTCCGAAATATTATCGTGACATCTACGACGAATGCATCCAATGCATCCAGTGTGGATGCTGCCCAGGCAAGCAACTTCTCAATGGGCATGAAGATGGCAGCCGTATTTGTCACCATGGTACCAATTATGTGTTTCTTCCCAATGCTGCAAAAACACTTTGCCAAAGGGGTATTAACAGGGGCAATCAAGACCTGATATACGTATAGGATTTTGCAATAAAATTCTACTAAAAAACATGGGGGTAAAACATGAAAACGAACAAAAAGTTGTCAGTAAGAGCTCTCTTTGCCATCACGCTTAGTGTAGTTATGCTGATGGTGACCGCTTGTTCCAGCCAAGGAGCTTCAGGTGGTAACGAAAAAGATGCAGAGGGAAATTACAAAGACAATCTGACCATCTCTGTAGCTAACCTGACAGAAATCAAAAACGGGAACCTGGATAATGACTTCCACAAGTTCTGGACAGACAAATTCAATGTAACTTGGGACTACAACTATATTGATTGGGATTCATGGGGCGAGAAGCTTCGTCTGTGGATCAACTCTGGCGACTTGCCGGATGTAGCAGTATGGAACTACGTACATGGCGATGCCATTAACAGCATTGAACAAGGTTTGTTCTACAAATTCCCGGATGACTGGAAAGAACGCTGGCCTAACGTGGCAGCAGCTTACAATTTGACGGGTCTTGGAGACAAGTTGGAAGAATTGACGGGTGGAACATATGTCCTTCCTAGACCAATCTACTTCGAGAACAAACCAGCTGACCCACTGACGAACCAAATTGGTGTCATTGCGCTTCGTAAAGACTGGGCTGAAGCGGTTGGTTTTGAACTGAAAGATGCTTATACAACAACCGAATTGAATGAATATGCTGCGCTAGTGAAAGAAAAAGATCCAGGCAAAGTGGGTAACAAACTTGTACCTCTGTCCTACAATGCGGCAGATGCCATGACAAACATGATTATGCCAAACAGTGTGCATGCCATGACTGACTCTCCGTTCTACAAAGGTGAAGATGGTAAGTTTCACTGGGGACCAGCAGATCCTGAAACGCTGACAGGACTTAAATTGATGCAAAAAGCCTATAAAGATGGACTGCTCAATCCTGAGTTCTACACATGGAAAAACAATGAAGGTCAAAACAACTTCAAAGTAACAGGTACAGCTGCTGTAACAAGTCTGGGCGGACTGGCTTCGTACAGACAAGGTCTGGATTCCGATATGAAAAAAAATCTGGGTGTAGATAGTGATGAACTGGTACACACAGCAATTGTAGTAGGCGATGACGGGAAATACCGTAACATGGAGCAAGCCAACTTCTGGTCTGCATTGATCTTCAATCCGGACATTAGTGACGAGAAATTCGAACGGATCATGGATCTGATCGATTACTCCGCAACAAAAGAAGGACAGTTGCTCATCAACATGGGCTTTGAAGGAAAAGATTGGAAATATGATGAAAACAATGAACTCGTTAGCTTGTTGCCGGAAGGAACGGTATTGGAAGATAAATATCCAGCACGTTTCGAAGGTCTGTATCTGCTTGGTGACGACTTCAGTGTTGTAAACCCTGCAATCAAAAAAGATTACCGTGATAGAGCCGTGAAATTGTTCGAAGAAAAAGCAAAACTCGGTACAGAAGGCAAATCGCTTGCACCATACGATTGGGATGTCAACCTGTACGATTCCAAAGCTAAGAGTCAGGCTTCATTCGACTACCAGAATGAATATGCCAACTTGATCCTCAAAAACGGAGATCTGGAGGCAAACTGGAAAGAATGGGTAAACAGTAAAATGTCCCTGGTTCAACCTTATCTGGATGAGCTAAACGATAAATTCTAGTAATCATTCAGGAATTAATTTTGAACCCGGTGCGCGGTCTCTCCCCGAACGCAGCCGGGTTCTTTATTTCAACAACTTGTAGTGGAGGATACGATCAGATGAATAACGAGCAGTTGTTAGAACTGGTAAAACAGATGACGTTGGAGGAAAAAACAGCTCAGCTTCTTCAGTTGACTGCCAACTTTTATGAAGGAACAAATGTTGAAGGTCAGATCACAGGGCCTATGGAAGAGATGGGAATTACGGAGCAGTCCGTGGATGCCAGTGGGTCCATTTTGGGGTTGTCCGGTGCGCAGGCAATCATTGATGTACAGCAAGCTTATATGAAAAAAAGCCGTTTGGGCATTCCGCTTTTGTTCATGGCTGACGTAGTTCATGGATTCAAAACCATTTTCCCGATTCCATTGGCGATCGGTTGTTCATGGGACACAGAACTGGCGGAGAAAAGTGCTGAAATTGCAGCACGTGAATCAGCTGTATCCGGTTTGCATGTTACCTTTGCACCGATGGTGGATCTGGTTCGTGACCCGCGCTGGGGCCGTGTGATGGAAACGACAGGAGAAGATCCTTATCTGAACAGTTTGTTTGCGGCTGCGTTTGTACGTGGATATCAGGGCGATAGCTTGAAGGATGAGCCAGATCGTCTTGCAGCCTGTGTTAAACACTTTGCGGCATATGGAGCGGCTGAGGGTGGTCGGGATTACAATACGGTGGACATGTCTGAGCGTAACCTGCGTGAGTATTATTTGCCAGCGTACAAAGCAGCATTGGATGCGGGCGTGGAGATGGTTATGACTTCGTTCAATACGGTTGACGGTATTCCGGCAAGTGGCAATGAGAAGTTAATGCGCGGCATTTTGCGTGACGAGTGGGGCTTTGATGGTGTATTAATCTCGGATTGGGCTTCCATTCGCGAGATGATTGCGCATGGTGCTGCGGAAGATGATCGTGAAGCGGCATATCGTGCCATTCGCGCAGGAGTAGATATGGAGATGATGACACCTTGTTATGTGCATCATTTGCCTGAACTGATTGAGAGTGGTGAAGTGGAAGAGAAGCTCATTGATGAAGCCGTTCTGCGAATTCTGCAACTGAAAGAAAAGCTGGGATTGTTCGATAACCCACTTCGTGCAGCTGATCCGGAACGTGAACGTGAGATTGTATTCTCCAAAGAGCACCGTCAGGTATCGTATGAACTGGCAACCAAATCGGCTGTCCTGTTGAAGAATGATGACAGCGTGCTTCCACTTCAACCTGACGCTAATGTAGCCCTCATTGGTCCTTTTGCACAGAGTCCTGATATTCTGGGCTGGTGGTCCTGTGAAGGAGTTAAGGAAGATGCAGTTAAGTTGGGAACAGCTCTGCAAGAACGCCTGACAGGTGGGAAAGTTCAATTTGCTCAAGGCAGTAATGTTCATACGATTACAGCTGAGCAGATTGCTGAAGCCCTGGAAGTGGCAAGCAAAGCAGATCTGATTGTCCTTGCTCTTGGTGAAGACTCCGAGATGAGTGGGGAAGGTGGCTCGCGCACGGATATTCGTCTGCCAGCAGCCCAATTGGAATTGGTTAAACAGCTCAAAGCAGCGGGAAAACCTATTGCCAGCGTTATTTTCAACGGCCGTCCATTGGATCTGCATGGTGTAATCGATGAATCGGATGCTGTTCTTGAAGCCTGGTTCCCAGGTAGTGAAGGCGGGGCAGCGATCGCAGATGTTCTGACAGGTGTAGTGAATCCATCCGCACGTCTGACGATGTCCTTCCCGCAGTCCGTAGGTCAGATTCCGGTCTATTACAACCATTTCAATACAGGTCGTCCACTGAACCCGGAGAAGACGGAAGAACGTTATGTCTCCAAATACATTGACAGCCCGAATGAACCTTTGCTTCCGTTCGGTTATGGTCTCTCATACACTTCGTTCTCTTATGGTGATCTTGAAGTGTCAAGTAATGAGATGACTGCCGAAGAGTCCCTGAGCATTCAAGTACGTGTAACGAACACGGGTGAGCGCGCAGGTGTGGAAACCGTTCAGTTGTACGTTCGTGATGTAACGGGTGAAGTCGTTCGTCCTATGCGTGAGCTGAAAGGATATGTGAAACTTGCACTGGCACCAGGCGAGAGTGGTACAGCCACGTTTACGTTAAATGAAGAACAGCTTCGTTATCACCATTCCGACTTAAGTCACCGCAGTGATCGGGGCGAGTTCCATATTCTTGTGGGTGCAAACAGTCGGGATACTCAGAAGAAATCATTCAGACTTGTTTAATCCGGTGAATGTAAAGAGTAATGTGTCAGGCCTTTTGTTATGGAAGGCCTGATAAACATAACAGGGGAGCGAAGAATGTGGTCAGTATCAAGGATATCGCCAAACAGGCGGGAGTTTCCATCTCTACTGTGTCATATGCGCTGAATGGCAGCAACAAAGTGACCGATGAGACGAGTTCCAAAATTTTGGCCATTGCCAAAGAGCTGAACTATGTTCCAAATGCCGCAGCAAGAACACTGAAGAAGAGGGAATCCAAAATTCTAGGTGTATTCTTGACCGATTTTAGAGGAGATGTGTATGGAGACTTGCTGAGTGGCATGAAAGCCGTATGTAATGCTCAAGGCTATGACCTGATCGTATGTAGTGGTAAACAATCCCATCGCATGCTTCCAGAGAGGATGATTGATGGTGCGATCATTCTGGATCATACGTTTGCAAGTGAGGAACTAATGCAGTATGCCGATCGTGGGCACAAAATCGTTGTATTGGACCGTGAGATGGATCATCCCAACATTAATCAGGTTCTGCTGGATAATAAGGCCGGGGCAACACTTGCGATGGAACATCTTATTGAACAGGGACATAAGAAAATCTACGTGGTGACAGGACCGGAAGGTTCATTTGACTCTGTGCAGCGGTTAAAGGCTGTGAGACAGGTTGCGGAACGTGAAGCTGATGTGGAATGGATTGAGATCACGGGAGATTTTGAGAAGAGTGGTGGAGAACAAGCCGCAGATCAGATTGTGCAGGTGTATGATGGACCCGCAGCGGTATTCTGCCTTAATGATGAGATGGCTATTGGCTTGTGTGATCGTCTGGCAGACAGTGCGCTTGGCGTTGGTCAGGAGATTGATGTCATCGGATTTGACAATATTGAATTGAGCAAGTATGTCCAGCCGAGATTGGCAAGCATTGATTATTCCAAACGCAAGTGGGGATCG
Source organism: Paenibacillus sp. 2003 (assembly GCF_031455635.1). Lineage (NCBI taxonomy): Bacteria > Bacillati > Bacillota > Bacilli > Caryophanales > Paenibacillaceae > Paenibacillus > Paenibacillus sp. 2003. The sequence continues at coordinate 310,382 of NZ_JAVDTB010000001.1, forward strand.
CTCGCTGCTGAACAATTGATCAAAATTATTGCTGGAGAACCCGTCGATCATGAACGAATTTATGTAACATTAGTTGAGGGTGGGTCGGTGAGTGGGCCTATTTCGTCTGATTCGGTTATATCCATGCGGAATGACCAGGCGGTTAGCTATTGAACCCGAGTACAGCAAGAGACAAGGCTTAGAAGAATCGAATCATTCTTTTAAGCCTTGTCTCTTGCTATTTCGAGGATGAAGCAATAGAAAAAGCCTCTCCGGAGAGAGGCTTGGCCCTTACAAACCTTTTGTTTTGTCATTGTTGTAGGATGAAGTGAGAATGCCTGTAATGAAGAGAGTCAATACGATTGCAATAATCCAGAATGTCAGTGAAAATGACATACCCTTCGCACCTCCTGCACAAGCTCATTTTCTTCTATTATAACCATTATAGGTAGAAAAGAAATGCTTCACCCTATTATTTGTAAAATAAAAAGTGTGTGGGCACCGGTCTGAGGCTGCCATCTGAAGGGTTATTCACGACCCGATTATTCAGAATAAGCGATGATGATCCACCGCCATCCAGATTATAGGCGTCGATCACCCCAAGCTTGTACAACCGCCCTTGCAACTCTTCAAGGGTAGCACCGGAACTTCCGCCCTCATTATATCCGTCAACTACAATAATCAATAACTGATCATCCTTATAATTGCCAATGACTGTACGTGGTGCTCGTTTGGGTGATACTTTCCATTTTTCGGGAATTGCGGTTTTGCGTCCATTCTGTAGCAGCACGGGTACAAACGTAGCCCCAAATTGTGGTTGCAGGCGATCCAGTGAGTTTTTGTCGAAGAACTTGCCTCCAACCAGTTTGCCGGCATCGTTAAGTCCTACAAAAAACAGATCTTTGAAACTGGCCTGGAAACCGTTCACGTATTTCCCGTCCATGACGGTTGTGCTAAGTGGATAACGTTTGCCGCCACTGTCAGCAAATCCACCTGCGTTGATTCCGGCAATTGCGCCGTTACGCTTCACAGCCTGCATGGTCGTCTCAGAACGCCCAGGTTCACTGTCTAGAGCCATCTGCATGGCCGTAGGGTCTTTTAGCTTGATCTTCATGGCATAGCCCTTATAGCTGCCAGGATTCACTCTGTACATTTCAATCGTTAGCCGGTCACTGTTTACCCGTTCAAATGGAACGCCAAGCTTGGATGAAATCCGTTTGTTGTAGATCGTTTCCGGACGATCCGCTTGGGCGGAAGCCTTCTGCACAAGTGTAGACATCGTACTTGTTGTTTTATTATAGAGCTGTGTCGTTCTTTTAATAGAAGAAGAAGTCTGGACAGCAGCATCTTTTGCCCCCGCAAGCTCTTGGCTAATTGCTTGGGTCCGGGGTGTAATCGTATCCTCTGACAGTTCGGTAGGCATCAAACCTCCGGGTTCAAGTGGAGGACGAAGCAGCAGCAGGCATAATATCAATCCAACAAAAGGAGCGAGTGCAAGCATAAAAAAACGATTAACCTGTTTGACGGGTGTAATCATTTGAGCAGGTCCATCTTTTTCTGGAGTGTCTCCAGTTGTTTTTTGACTTCGCTCAGCTGGGTATACAGTTTGTTGCTGTTATCCGTTTTGTCACTTGCATTATCCTTGGTGAAAGTCAGCAATTCATTGAAGGATTGAACCTGTCCCTGCAGGTCTTCTACTTCCTTTGATATCGTTGTTAGCTGATTTTCGTAGTCGGTTTTTAGCGCTGCAATCTGCTGCTGATTATGGGCTTGAAGCTGGTTAATCATCTGTTGCTGGAGATGGTTACTATAATAGTAGGTTCCAACGACTCCTAGTGCAATGAGAACAATCCACATTACCAGAAACAGCTTGATTGAAGATCCAGCCTTGCCTTTGGCGCTCCGGGTGTGATGGATGTCAGAGGACGGGGCAGATGGTTTCATATCATCACTCCTGGTCATTAATAGGTACAAAAAAATTTCCAGTCCTCATTCTATCATGCCCCTATTGATTACGCAAAAATGAAATTCTTTACTTAATAGAGTAAAAAGAGATTGCATCGGAAGGAAGTCCTAGGATACAATTTCTTATAGATGCAATAAGTAGGAACTTTGGGCAGGTTTTTCGACTTTTTTAGATAGAAATGCAGGAAATTTATACTATATTTTGACCTTTCCGGGGATGGGAAGATGGACGTCATGGTGTTTTTATAACAAAATACAGTGAAAATAGAGCTTTTTTATCGGCTGCCTCCTGTATTTTTCTGTTTTTCGACATAATCCGACCTATGCTTCTTCTATACTCGGATTGTCGCATAGACGATGAAATCATCATGACAGAAGCTAGAAGTTATTTGTCCAATACATAACAGGGGGAACAACAATGAAAAAAGTATGGCAGGTGGTCATCATAGATATCCACCCCACCAGCATGCTCGGTACAAAATTGATTTTGGAAGAGCAGCAAGATCTGACGGTACGTGGCATGACTTCGACCGGAACAGAAGGGCTCGATCTGGTGAATATTCACCAGCCTGATCTGATTCTCATGGATTATCGTCTTCCAGAGGGCCAGGCAGATCAATATATTGCCCAGATGAAGAATCTGTCAGCTCACAGTCACATCATCATTTTGACGGATGAAGACAATGTGAAGCTGTTTCGTCATCTGATGAGTCTTGGTGCAAGCGGCATGTTATCCAAACAGGCTTCCCCTAGCCAGCTGATTCATCTGATCTCTGGGTTACGTGAGGGCCATGTGTCCATTCCATTGTCGTGGTTAAACAGTGCGGAGTGGGCGCAACCTGTGGAGTCTCCGACAGAAGCGCGTGTCATTGAATTAACAGAAACCGAAACTTTTATCATGGAAAGAATTGTTCAGGGTGTAACCTATGATAAAATAGCGAATGAGATCAACGTTAGCAGACGTTCCATTGATAATTACCTGCGTAAAATATACGTGAAGCTGGAAGTAAGCAGTAGAGCACAGGCCATTGAACGTTATGCCTTGCATGCAAGACAAGTGAAGACGGGATCCTGACGAAACAGGTTTGTTCTTCCCATGTCACAACAGTTCTGTATGCATCCGGTCATATTCGATGGCGAGCAGGAATAGGTTGTAGGGCTGTGGACTGCGAGTACAGTTTCGGAATAGGGACGAAAGGGGAACGGATCGATGAAATATTTCTTTGCTTCCCGTACCAACAGGCTTTTGTCATCACCACTGAGGGATATACGTGAGATGTCTGGCAGGGATTATTTCATTTCTCTGGCAGAAGAATTGCCTGCTGAGGAGTTGTTTCCTTTCAAATTGTTGGAAGAAGCAGCCGTGTCTGTCTTTAGTTCAGGCCCCTCCGCATTGCAATATGGAGAGCCAGCAGGCTACACGCCCCTAAGAGAGTGGTTGAACAAAGACTGGAATGCACGCAAAGGCATACGAACGGTACCCGAGCAGATTCTGTTGACCACTGGTACCCAGCAGGCCATTGATCTGGTGATGCGTCTATTGCTTGAGCCAGGAGATTCTGTACTGGTTGAACATCCCACATCTCCAGGCTGTCTTGAGGTATTGGAGATGCAAGGAGCCAAGATTGTGCCCGTAATGGGTGATCGGGACGGCATACTGCCAGACCTTTTGGAGCATCACATGCAGCAGGTTAGACCGAAGCTGCTTTTTGCTGCACCCAGTTTTTCGAATCCGACCGGTGCTTTGTGGAGTATGGAGCGGCGGGAGGCTGTCCTTGAGCTGTGTTCGCGCTATGGTGTACTGCTTGTGGAAGATGATTCTTACGGAGAGCTCCATTTCGATGGTCTTGAGCCAACGGAATTCTATCGGCAGTATCCTTCACTTTTTGCACTGGATACTGCCGATCAGGGTGGACATGTTCTCTACATTGGTTCGTTCAGCAAAACGGTAGCGCCCGCTCTTCGAACCGGATGGGCTGCTGGACATCCTGCGCTGATTCAGGCAATGGCCTCGGTTAAACGAATTGCTGATGGTCAGTCCAGTCCGATGAATCAGCGGCTGTTGTATCAATTGCTTGCCCATTCCCCTTTTCGTTGGAGTGATCACTTATCCATGTTGAATCGGGAGTATAAGACAAGACTCAAACTGATGCTTGAACTGTTGAAAAGACCTGGCTGGAAAGGGTGTCAGTACAACATCCCTGAGGGCGGAATGTATCTGTGGGTACAGTTGCCGGAAGGACTGGATAGTGGCGCTCTGCTTAAGGCGGCTTTACCCAAAGGTGTATCTTTTCTTCCTGGATCACTATGCTCAACAGGTGTACAGGATCAACGTTACATCCGATTGAACTTTAGCCATCCGGGCCGGGATGAATTGCTGCTTGGCATGAACCTGATCAGTGAAGCCATTTCCGAATTTACGGCTCGTAGCTAAGTCAGATCAAAAATAGATTTTGTAGCAAAAATTAAAATTGGTTCATGACCAAAGTGATTACGTTATTGCATCCACTAACATTTTTATATATAATATGAATTAATGAGTTGTTGGTTTCTTTATATAAGCTGCAATGGTGGCCGGTTCAGAAAAAGCACTCATATATCTTATCTAACGGGGGAAAATTCAACATGTCTAATATTTTATTTGTTAAAGCAAATGACCGTCCTGCTGATCAAGCAGTCAGCGTTAAATTGTACGATGCATTCTTGAGCGCATACAAAGAGTCCCACCCAGGTGACACAGTTACTGAGTTGGATCTCTACAATACAGATATTCCTTACTATGGCAACACTGTAATTACTGGTGGCTACAAAGCTGCAAACGGCATTGAAGCAACTGCCGAAGAGCAAAAAGCTGCAGCACTGGCTGCACAATTGCAAGATCAATTCTTGGCAGCAGACAAAGTGGTATTTGCATTCCCGCTCTGGAACTTCACTGTTCCGGCTCCATTGGTGAACTACATTTCCTACCTGAGCCAAGCTGGTAAAATGTTTAAATACACAGCTGAAGGCCCTGTAGGTCTCGTAGGCGACAAAAAAGTGGCATTGCTGAATGCTCGTGGTGGCGTTTATTCTGTAGAGCCAATGGCATCTGCTGAAATGTCCGTTAAATATGTAACTAATGTATTGGCTTTCTGGGGTATTCAAAACCCTGAGCTGGTTATCGTTGAAGGACACAACGCTGCTGCAGATCGTGCTGAAGAAATCGTTACTGCAGGTCTGAAATTGGCTTCCGAAGTAGCAGTAAACTTCTAATCGCAATCATTTATATATAACACATTAAAACACCTGTAGTCTCCAGTGGAGATTACGGGTGTTTTTTTGCATGCTCATTTTTTCGCATCCGTTACTCCAAGCGATTCCGTATCAGATATGGCCTGTATTTTTCAAGTACTGCTCCGCTGTTTCAGCGATGTGCGCAAGGTCGTCCTTATTTTCACCAGATACAGAATACGTTACATCGAGTTCATTAATGGTTCGTTCAATCATATCATTATCCTCAAGCATGTGTGCATGCTCGGTTAACGCCTGTACTCCCTTAATTGTCAGAATATACTTTCCACGGGAGAGGCGTTCAAACCAGCCATAATAATTTTTTTGCAGAATTGCTGCGGCAGAACCGACACCGGTCTGTCTGGCGAGGATGGCGGGAGAGGCTTCTCCGTTCGTTCGCAGAGCGGATGCGACCCGTAAGGCCTTCTCTCGATATGCCGTGACCAGCTGTCTGCGTGTGCTGCCTCCCGTATTGTAGTCTCCGCTGCGTTCGTCGAATTCCTTAAGCAAACGTTTCCGTCGAACACCGTTTTTGCGGGCAAGTTGATTGTGGCCAGTGAGGGGGGGCCGTGCTGACGGTTCGCACAGTACATCAATCAGGGGGGCTTTGGTTTTGTAAAATGTGACAGTCAGCAGCCCCAGACCAAGCTGTCTGCATAGTGCAGCCAGTTCGCTCCAGCGCTGGTTCACGGCTCCGCGTTTACTGCGATTACGCTCGACGGCCAGATACACGAACGGGCTAAGCTTTAAGCGCTGCATACCCTGTAACAACAGGGAGAGGTTAAATGTTTTTTTCATCTCCACAATGAGTGGTTCGTCCTGGTCCGATCTGACCCCTACGAGGTCACAATGTCTGACTTCCGCTTTGACGTCGAAGCCACGCTGCTCGAAGAAAGCCTTCACAGGCGAATATAATTCGGTTTCGTATTTCACTGCCATCGTCCGTGCTCCTTTCCAGAAGTGCCTGTCTCTGACCATGTGTTGTCCGTTATCCTGAATTTAGAACCCTCATTATATCATATTCGTTCTTTTTTTTCTGAAGGCACAAGATGTCTGATAGAACAGGGAAAAGCCAAAATTCGAAACGGTTGATTGAAAAAAAGAGGTCAACTTATCCGAATTGCCGCATAGGTATGTAATACACTTTTCACAACAAAACAAGACGTTTGGACAGAGGGTGGCGGGACTACACAGGACCGCAAGATTGGTATTCAAGCAGGAGCCGCAATTCTATTGATTTCTTCATACCATTCGGAATGGTTGACAATCACACTAAAGGAGCCATGGGAGGTACCAAGCATGAATATTTTTGAACGCGTTGCGGAACATCGGGCAGAGAGTGACCGTTTGACATGGAACGGAACATTTGAAGATTATATTGCACTGCTGAGAGAGGACCCGACTCCGGCAATGACGGCTCACGCCAGAGTGTATGAGATGATTGAATCGTTTGGCGTGGAAGAAGTAGGTGGGCATAAGCGGTACAAGTTTTTTGAACAGGAGATCTTTGGACTGGATCGTTCGATTGAAAAGCTGGTTGAAGAATACTTCCACTCGGCAGCACGTCGTCTGGATGTACGTAAACGGATCTTGCTCCTGATGGGTCCCGTAAGTGGAGGGAAATCGACGCTGGTGACGCTGCTGAAGCGGGGGCTTGAGCAGTTCTCGCGGACAGAGAAAGGTGCCATATACGCCATTGATGGATGCCCGATGCATGAGGAACCGCTGCATCTGATTCCACTGGAGCTCCGTCCTGAAGTGGAAAAGGAAATTGGAGTCCGTATTGAGGGTAACCTTTGCCCATCCTGCCAGATGAGACTCCGTACCGAATATGGTGGTGATATCAGCAAGGTGCCGGTGGAACGAGTCATTGTTTCCGAAGATAATCGCGTGGGAATAGGAACGTTCAGTCCATCCGATCCGAAATCACAGGATATTGCCGATCTGACGGGGAGTATCGACTTCTCCACCATTACGGAGTTTGGTTCCGAATCCGATCCACGTGCCTATCGTTTTGATGGGGAGTTGAACAAGGCAAACCGTGGGTTAATGGAGTTCCAGGAGATGTTGAAATGTGATGAGAAATTCCTGTGGAATCTCCTGTCGCTCACGCAGGAAGGGAATTTCAAAGCAGGACGCTTCGCCTTAATCAGTGCGGATGAGATGATTGTGGCGCATACGAATGAATCAGAGTATAAGTCATTTATCTCCAACAAGAAAAATGAGGCACTGCAATCCCGGATGATTGTCATGCCGATTCCGTACAATCTGAAAGTGTCCGAGGAAGAGAAAATCTATGCCAAGCTCATTCAGCAAAGTGACATGAAGCATGTTCATATTGCACCGCATGCACTGCGGACTGCAGCCATTTTTTCCATACTTACCCGCTTGAAGGAAACGAAGAAACAAGGCATGGATCTCGTTAAAAAGATGCGCATGTATGATGGTGAAGAAGTGGAAGGATACAAAGAAGCCGATCTTCGCGAGATGCAAAATGAGTATTTGGATGAAGGGATGTCCGGCATTGATCCACGGTATGTCATTAACCGGATTTCCAGTGCTTTGATCAAGCAAAATCTTCAGTGCATTAACGCGCTGGACATTCTGCGGGCGATCAAGGATGGTCTGGACCAACATGCTTCGATTACAAAGGAAGAGCGGGAGCGTTATCTGAACTTCATTGCTCTTGCACGCAAGGAGTATGATGAACTGGCCAAGAAGGAAGTGCAGAAAGCATTTGTGTACTCATTCGAGGAATCCGCAAGAACGTTATTCGAGAATTACCTCGATAACATTGAAGCATTCTGCAACTGGTCCAAGATTCGTGACCCGCTCACGGATGAAGAAATGGACCCGGATGAGCGTCTAATGCGATCCATTGAGGAACAGATCGGGATCTCCGAGAATGCAAAGAAAGCGTTCAGAGAAGAGATTCTGATCCGAATCTCGGCATACTCCCGCAAGGAGCGCAAGTTCGAATACAGCAGCCATGACCGTTTGCGTGAAGCGATTGAGAAGAAGTTGTTTACCGATCTGAAAGATATCGTCAAGATCACAACCTCAACCAAAACACCGGATGCAACACAATTGAAACGTATGAATGAAGTCATTAAACGCTTAATTGAGGAACATGGATACACCGCAGCCAGTGCCAATGAACTGTTACGTTATGTAGGCAGTTTGCTTAATCGCTAATCGGCAACAAACCATTCCGGATCAGGCTCCTGATGCCTGTTGTGAGGCTCCTTCACAGCAGGGTCAGGGCCTTTTTGATTACATGAAGGTCATATTAATCTAAAAAGCTGACAAATAAGGTTAATTTTAAAGAGAATTAGTTCTAATGGTATATGTATATTTAGGTATTTTAGTCTATAATCAATACATATATTTACAATTTAAAGTAATTTAGTGTTTATTAAGGAGCTGACTGAACCAGATATGAGCAGTATTTCCGCAACAAGACAGAAGCAACTTGATTACATGGGATTAACCGCAGGGGATCTAAAACTGCTTGCCGATCATCGGCCTGTTTTTAAAAAAGTCGTTAATGAAGTGGTAGATCATTTCTACAATCATGTGGGGAATTATCCTGAATTGGTAGATCTGATCGCTCGATTCTCTACCATTGATCGTCTAAAAGAAACACAGAAGATGTACTGGTTATCGATGACAGATGGAATCGTGGACGACGCATATATTGAGCAACGGATTGCGATTGGGCTTGTGCATTCCCGTATTGGCCTGTCGGAAGATTATTATCTTGGTACCTATATGGTATACCTTGATATTGCAACGAGCATATTCCAACAGGTTATCCCTGATTCCTGGCATCTTGTCATTCAGGCGCTCAGCAAAATGTTCAATCTGGATTCACAGCTTGTCCTTGAGGCATATGAGAAGAAAGAAAAAGAAAAGTTACATCAGCTTGCCGATGACCAACAACATACATTGCAGGCGATTACGCAGATTACTCAAGAGCTTACAGGCATGATTAGTGAATTAAATGAAAGTGCAATGGCTATATCGAATGTAGCCAAAGAAACAGCGGCTTCTCAGGATCAGGCTCAGGTTCTGCTCACGGAATTAACAGGGGAGATCCAGCAGATCGGAAAAATGGGTGAACTCATTCGCGAGATATCGGATCAGAGTCATCTTGTCGGTCTGAATGCAGCGATTGAAGCTGCTCATGCAGGAGAGTTTGGACGTGGCTTCGAGGTAGTTGCCAGTGAGGTGCGCAAGCTTGCAGCCAGTTCCCGGGATGCCCAGGGTAAAATTCAGTCTAATCTGGAGCAGATCATGAAGAAACTGAGCAGTGTGCAGCAGGAGTCGGATCATACGTCTCGCGGAGCACGTAGCCAAGCTTCACGCTCGGCTGAACTCGCTGTATTTGCAACAACAATGGAGAAACTGTCTCTGGATTTGAAGAATCTGGAACAGCAGGAATAGAGCTTAAAAGCATTAGGAACCTTCCATACCGTTTCAGGCTGTTTTAAGCTATAATGGGTAGACAAACCTGCCGATGTTATAGAAAATGCAGCCGGAGACAGGGGATTCGAAAGAGGTTGAGGTGATCAGATGGCTTCTATCCATGATGTAGCCAAGGAAGCGGGAGTATCTGTTGCAACCGTTTCCAAAGTGATAAACGATTATCCTGATGTAAGTGAAAAAACACGCAAAAAAGTCAATATAGCCATCGAATTATTGAAATATCAACCCAATGTGGTCGCACGTGGACTTGTCAAACGCCGTTCATGGACGGTGGGAGTACTGTTAACGGTTCCGTTTACGAACCCTTTTGTGTCGGAGTTGCTGGAAGGGATCAAGACAGCGCTGGAGAACAGTGGATATGATCTGGTCCGGTTGTCCACTCGATTCGATGATCCGGCGTACTCGTTCATCAAACATTGCCGTAGTCGTAATGTGGATGGCGTTGTGGTATTCGGGGAAGGCAGAGAAAACGCGAGTATTCAGGAACTGGTGGATGCAGAGATTCCAACGATGTTTGTTGATACGGACATGTTGGGCAAACGTGCCGGTTACATTACTACGGATAACGCGAACGGGATCTCAATGAGTGTCAAACATCTGTATGAGCTAGGACATCGCAAGATTGCCTATATCTCAGGGACACTTGGACCTGCCGTAGCCAATCTGCGATTGGAAGGATATCGGGAAGGGCTGCGAGAATGCGGCATCCCATATTCTACGGTATATCTGGAAGTCTGCGATTACTCATTCGACGGGGGAAGCAAGGCTGCCCGGAGATTGCTGGCACTTCAGGACCAACCAACGGGAATTGTCTGTGCTTCAGACATGTCTGCCTTTGGTGCGATTCATGAAATTGAAAAGCATGGACTGAGTGTACCAGAAGATATCTCGGTTGTCGGGTTCGATAACACGTATTATGCTGAGGTATTCAAACCGGGGTTGACCACGGTGAATCAGAATATCTATTCCATCGGCATTAAGTCCATCGAATATCTGATTGCCATGATCGAGAATCCATCTTATTCTCCTCCTGTGGTGACAGAACCTTCCAATCTGGTCGTCCGTCAGACGACAGCACCCTTAAAAGCCTAAAAACGTAAATAGTAAAGATGTTTACACGAAGCACAGCTAATAAGCTGTGCTTTTTGTCGTTCTATATCTCATTTGGAAACATATGGTTTATGGAGTGGTGCAAGTCCTATAGTTTAACGGGTAAACAAAGTTTACTGGCAATCGTATAATGAAAGTGCTTACAATTTTCTGTCCATTAGCATCTATCCATCCTGTATAACGATCTTGTAAAAGGCTGGCACATGGCAGAGCAAAGGTTATTCTTCACAAACAACGAACCAAGGAGGAGATCGGATGCATTTGAGAAAATGGTGGAGCTTGTGCTTGTCGGCTGTATTGATCTTCAGTTTGTTCCCAAGTGTGGGAACAGGAGGGACACGTGCTGCGGCTGCGGACGTTAAGACTGTCGATGATGGAGTACTGTTCGAGGCTAATTTTGAAGATGGTGTGTTGGGACAATGGCGTCCACGTGCGAGTGAAAAGCTTGATATCGTAACGCAAGTAGGTCACGACAGTGCACGCAGCCTGAGAACTTCTTCCCGTACCGAAACGTTCCATGGACCCTTAATTGAAGTAATAGACCATGTACAGAAGGGCAGCACGGTTCATATTTCGTTTTGGGCCATGTATGATGAAGGACCGGACAGTCAGGTCATTAACGGTTCACTGGAGAAAGAGTACAATAACGACGCTTCAAGTCGAGAATATGCTACGTTTGCCTCTGCAACTCTGAACAAGGGACAGTGGAAAAAAATCGAGGCAGATGTGGTGATTCCTGGAGAAAATAGCGGCATCACCGGATTCCGCATGTATGCAGAGACACCTTGGAAGACGTCAGCGGAAGTGACGCCGGCGGATACGATTACTTTTTACGTGGATGATGTACTGATCACGGAAGCCGAAAAAATTGAGATAGAGCCGAACATTCCGAATCTAGTGGATGTTGTGGGACAACACTATGCAATGGGAGCGGCAATTGACCAGTCTGCACTGGATGCGGAAGATCCGCATTCCCAGCTGTTGACGAAACATTTTAATAGTATTACAGCTGGAAACTTTATGAAAATGGATGCGATGCAACCTCAGGAAGGACAGTTTGTCTGGTCAGAGACAGATCGACTGGTGAAGTTTGCCGAAGCAAATGACATGGAAATCAGAGGTCATACGCTGTTATGGCATAGTCAGGTGCCAGAGTGGTTCTTTACAGATCCAAACGATGCATCGAAACCTGCCACGCGGGAACAGTTGCTTGCACGGATGAAAACCCATATTCAAACCATCGTGACCCGGTACAAAGGAAAGGTTCATACTTGGGATGTCGTCAATGAAGTCATCTCAGACGGAGGCGGCTTGCGGAATGAAGCCAGTAATTCCAAGTGGAGAGATATTATTGGGGATGTAGATGGCGACGGAGATGACAGTGATTACATTGAGCTGGCTTTCCGTTATGCACGTGAGGCTGACCCCGATGCTGTACTGGTGATTAATGACTATGGAATGGAGGGCAATGGAAACAAGGTGAATGATATGGTGAAGCTTGTAGAGAAGCTGCTTGCCAAAGGAACACCGATTGATGCGGTTGGATTCCAGATGCATGTGTCGATGTACGGACCGGATGTAAAGCTCATTCGTGAGGCTTTTGAGAAAGTGATTGCTCTTGGTGTGAATGTACAGGTTACAGAGCTGGACGTTTCGATCTATTCAAGTAATTCCGAACTGGAGATGCCTGTCACAGATGAATTAATGTTGCAACAAGCTTACCGTTATCGTGAACTGTTCGACCTGTTTGACGAGTTGGGAAAACGCGGCGTAATGGACAGTGTTACCGTATGGGGACTTGCGGATGATGGTACATGGCTTGACAACCATCCAGTCAAAGGACGCAAAGATGCACCATTGTTATTTGATCGTAAATTAAAAGCGAAACCGGCCTATTGGGCACTGGTGGATGCTACCACCCTTCCGATCTATCGTAATGAATGGACAGCATTGAAGGCCAGCCCTTCTTTCCCGAATCACAAAGGACAGGAAGATATTCTTTGGGGTGCTGTGAAAGGACTCGAAATTAATCACCTGGCAGATGGTACATCTGCGGTTACGGGTGAGGCTCGTATGATGTGGGATGACAAAAAGTTGAATTTACGAGTGGAAGTGAAGGATACCACACGTCGCAAAGGGGATCAGGTGCAGGTTTTCCTCGCGGAAGAAGTCAAGGGGACAGGCGCTGCAACTTCTGAAGCTGATCTGTCTGCCAAGAAGAAAAATCCGCCGTCTGCAAATGGTCAATATACATTTAAACGGGATGGCGGTAAAGGCAAAGATAAAAATACTTACAACGTACAGGAGACAAAAACCGGTTATGTTGTATACGCATCACTTCCTATGTCAGCTGTTTTACTTACAGAAGGCCAGGTCTTGTCTCTGGATTTTCGGATTACGGATGAATATGCTGCTGGAAAGACAGCGACCATCGTTTGGAATGATATTTCCAATCAACAGCCCGACAAACCAGCCAACCGGGGCAAACTGAAGCTCGGTTCTGTCTTGAAACAAACCAAGGTCACTTATGGCAAACCTGTCATTGATGCAAAAAAGGATAACGTCTGGAAAAAGGCTGCATCTGTTAAGACGGATGTCTGGGTGGTCGGAAACTCAGGTGCAACGGCGACTGCGCAACTGTTATGGGATGAGAAATACCTGTACGTATTGGCAGATGTGAAGGATCCTTTGCGAAGCAAATTAAGTTCTAATGCACATGAGCAGGATTCGATCGAGATTTTTATCGACCCGAGCAAAGATCAGACAACATTCTATCAGGAGGATGACGCCCAGTACCGGGTCAATTTTGATAATGAGACTTCTTTTGGTGGAAATGCACGGAAAGAAAGTTTCAAATCAGCTACCCGATTAACAAGCGGAGGGTATACAGTTGAAGTGGCAATTCCACTAGATAGTGTTCGTGCTGAAGGGCAAAGATGGATTGGGTTTGATCTTCAAGTTAATGATGATGGCGCGGGAGATGGCAAGCGAAGCAGTGTGTCCATCTGGAGTGATTCATCAGGTAATTCTTATCAAGATACTTCCGGTTTTGGCAGTCTGTTACTGACTCGTAAATAGAATATTTAGTTGTGAATTAGAATATGAGAATGTTAGCTATTCAACATTGTATATCTGGAAATAAGTGTTGATTTTAAAGGCTGGGACGTTTAGACTATATACATTCAAATAAACGGGTCCAATGTATGACAACGGCTTCAACTAAGTCTGTTGTCACGAGTCAAATGATGCGGAGGGAGTGCCTGTCATCCAGACAGCGCACTCGCTTCTTTTTTACATTTTTGCATACATATAAGGCATTTCCCGGTCGAAAGGACAGAGTGAGTGGAGCACCTACATGGCACGTACAACTTAGAACTTGTTATTTTATCCTATATTATTGCATCGTTAGCTTCATACGCTGCCCTTGACCTTGCAGGCCGTGTAAGTCAGGCTAACGGGATGGCGCGGAATGTATGGCTTACCTGCGGTGCAGTATCGATGGGGCTGGGAATCTGGTCCATGCATTTCGTAGGTATGCTGGCTTTTGTTCTGCCTACGCAAGTCTCCTATTCCACCGGTAAGGTTGTTTTATCTGTTCTACTTGCTATTGTCGCATCTGGGGTGGCCTTGAACATTGCGGGTAGACAATCGGGCAGGATAAGCAAACTCATGATTGCTGGAGTACTGATGACAGCGGGGATCAGCTCGATGCATTATGTGGGAATGGCAGCGATGTCAACTCCGGTTACGTATGAACCAGGCAGAGTGGTGTTATCCATTCTGATTGCAGCGCTTGCTTCATTTGCGGCATTGTGGCTCATGTTTTTCTTCCAGTATCATCAATCAAGACATACCTGGGTTTACAAGATGGGCAGCGGTCTCATTATGGGTGTTGGAATCTCTGGCATGCATTATACCGGGATGTCAGCCGCACATTTCCATCATTCACATGGCACGATGGTAAGTTCAGGTATGCAGATTGAGCCAGGCATTCTCGCCTACTTGATCGCATCCGGCACATTTATTGCTTTGGGCTTGACGTTGTTTGGCATATTTATCAATCAGCGAATGTCACAGAAAGATCGACGGATTCATGAGAATGAGCAATGGTATCAGGCCCTGTATCATAACCATTCGGATGCCATTATTTCAGTGAACAAGGAAGGTATTGTCAAAGGAATTAATGCTGCTGTTACAACAATCACCGGATATCCTGAAAAAGGGGTCATGGATCGTTCCATTGATGAGATCGCTGAGCAAATCGATATAGAGTGGATAAGTGAATTTGATTCCATCGATTGGGATGATCATGGGCTGGAGCAGGCGCACTACATGGCCAAAATGAGAGACATTCAGGGTAAACTTCTGGACCTTAGTATTGTTGTAGTTCCTGTTGTCATTGATGGCAGACATGTGGGAAGTCACATTTTGATCAAAGACGTTACGGAGGAGAAACAGGCTCAGGAGAAGATTCGTCACCAAGCTTTACATGATCCGTTGACGGGGTTGCCCAATCGGCGCAAGTTGGATGATGTGCTGGCTTGTACGATTCACGATTCAGAAGAAAAAGGGAATTCTTTTGCCGTTATGGTGATGGATATAGATCGTTTCAAGATGATTAATGACTCGCTGGGACATTCCATTGGAGATGTATTTCTGAGAGAAGTCAGCAACCGGATCATGAAAGCCATAGAAGCTTCTGATCCCTTGGCCATGGAGAATGTCATGCTTGCCCGGATGGGCGGTGACGAGTTCACACTCGTTGTGACCCAGGATCAAGCGACAGAAGTACGAGTGGCAGAACTTGCAAAACAGATTGTTGAAGCCATTCAGTTACCTTATCGACTGAAGGAGAATGACTTTTACGTAACCGCCAGCATTGGAATTGCGATGTACCCGGATCATGGAGTTGGCGTGGATGCTTTGCTAAAACATGCGGACTCCGCCATGTATGAAGTGAAGAAAAACGGCAAAAATGGATTCCAATTCTACACTGCCCAACTGGATTCGGAACTTTATGAACGCATTGAGCTGGAGGGTTATCTTCGTAAAGCTTTGGAACGCAATGAGATGGTCCTGTACTATCAGCCACAGATTCGTACCGAGGATAGCCGCATGGTTGGTGTGGAGGCTCTTATACGTTGGAACCATCCACTCAAAGGGCTGCTCGCACCCAATGTGTTCATTCCGCTTGCAGAAGAGACAGGCATGATCTATGAGATTGGCAATTGGACGCTGCGGGAAGCATGCAGGCAGATGAAACTCTGGCATGCCAGTGGCGGACCACTCATACCGGTATCGGTTAACTTGTCCAGCCAGCAGTTCCACCAATCCAACTTGGTAGAACAGGTCAAGAATGCACTCTTGGAAACAGGGCTGGATGCTCGATATCTGGAGCTGGAAATAACAGAGAGCATGATGATGGATGCAGCCGTATCCACGGCGATTCTTAATGAACTGACAGCACTGGGTGTCAAGATCAGCCTGGATGATTTCGGTACGGGATACAGCTCACTCAGTTATCTGAAGCACTTCCCGATTCACAAGCTCAAGATTGATCGTTCGTTTGTGACGGACATTACAGAGAGTCACAGCGATCAAGCTATTGTGGCGACCATTATATCGATGGCACAGAATCTCAAGATGGAAGTCATTGCGGAAGGCATTGAGACGAAAGGCCAACTGGATATTCTGATGCAGAATGATTGCCGGGAGATTCAGGGATATTATTTCAGTCGCCCACTGCCGGCAAGTGAAGTGGAGCATGATTTTTTTGTACCGCTGCGATTGCAGGGTAATGGTACACCACCGGTACCATCCTAATTTTATGTATGCCAAGCGGCAAGTCCCCGTGTATGTCGGGGACTTGCCGCTTTTGTATGTCTTATGTTTTATTAATCATTAATCTCATCCAGGATAAGAACATTTATATTTTCGTTTCCAATAATGATAATTGAAAACCTTACAAAAACTTGCGGTGGTGTTTCTTACCATCATACGTAAACCAGATCGGTTTATCCTCGACACGTGTCTCCACATGTACCGTACGCCCCCAGAGGCGATACAGATAAGGCATGGTGCGTTCCATATATTTCAGGTCCAACTCAATGCCTTCATATTGATGTTTCAGCACGAGTTCCCCTGTCCGCAGATAATCAGCATCTTGCACAACCAGATAAGGGGAGCCCCCGTTGACACGTGAAAATACGAGCTGATCCCGTATGTTCTCCCAGGACTTGTCGGTGATTTTCCAGTCCGGGCCTTTTTTCTCAAATACGTAGAGGTCCAGATCCTCGGTTAATTGCTTGGTCATGTAATTGCGGATAAAGGAGGTATCGGAATCGAATTCACGCACCTCGAACATTTTGGCACGACCTTGCCCCGGTTTGCGGCCCCAACGTTCCTGTTCTTCACGGGTTGGGTTATCCCAGCGCCGTTCAATATCCTCGAAAATCTTCAGTCCCAAATAATACGGATTCAGACTTTGTTTGGATGGTTGCACCACGGAGGAGTTGAGCTTCGCAAATTCGATTGTATCCTCACTGTTCAGATCGAGTTCACGGATAATGCGTTGATGCCAGTAGGATGCCCAGCCTTCATTCATGATTTTGGTTTCCATCTGTGGCCAGAAATATAACATCTCTTCACGCATCATACTCATGATATCCCGCTGCCAGTCGGTCAATACTTCGGAGAATTCCTGAATAAACCACATGACATCCTTCTCCGGTTCAGGCGGAAAATGATGGACCTGAATACCTTCGGCGGGTGCTTCTTCGGTCTGCACGTCATCAAGTGACCATAGATCATCATAGCGACCTTCCGGCCGTGGTTTTTTCTCACCGCGCTGCTCCCGCATTTTCATCTCCATGTAGCGTTGTTTGTCCAAATGGCGGGGTTTAATCAACTGTGGGTCCACATGTTCCTGAATCGCGATCACGGCATCGATAAATGCTTCAACCGCTTCCGTTCCGTACTCCATCTCATAATTGCTGATCCGATCCGCCGTAGCAGCCATGCTTTCGACCATATTACGGTTGGATTTGGAGAAGCGGGCATTGTTTTTGAAAAAATCGCAGTGTGCCAGGACGTGGGCTACGATCAATTTGTTCTGAATCAGGGAATTGCCATCCAGCAGGAAGGCATAACAAGGGTTGGAATTGATGACAAGCTCATAAATTTTGCTGAGTCCAAAATCGTATTGCATTTTCATCTTATGGAATGTTTTACCAAAGCTCCAGTGACTGAATCTGGTAGGCATGCCGTAGGCTCCAAATGTATAAATAATATCCGATGGGCAGATTTCGTACCGCATGGGGTAATAATCCAGGCCAAAACCATTGGCAATCTCCATAATCTCGGCAATAGCGTATTCTAGGTCGCGGATCTCATCTGTCATCTAACGCTGCCTCCTTCCCGTTTCTGGAAAAAGCTGCGCAAAGCTTTGTACACTTCGCCTTTTTCTTTGATCACATAATACATGAACTGATCCATTTTGATATGACGATAAGCCGACATCAGTGTGCTGCTGCGGTTGTACTGATTCACTTCGCCGTATCCAAACATATTGCTACGCTTCATTAACTCCCCGATCAGCTTCACACACCGTTCGTTATCCGAGGTCAGATTATCCCCGTCAGAGAAGTGGAAAGGGTAGATGTTGTAACTTGAAGGAGGATAACGGCTGTCAATAATATCCAGTGCCTTCATATATACAGATGAGCAGATGGTGCCTCCGCTCTCGCCACGGGTAAAGAATTCTTCTTCGGTAACTTCCTTGGCTTCTGTATGGTGGGCCAGGAAAACAATCTCAACTTTCTCATACTGACGGCGTAGAAAACGGGTCATCCAGAAGAAGAAGCTGCGCGCGCAGTATTTCTCAAACGAACCCATGGACCCGGATGTATCCATCATGGCAATAATAACGGCATTGGATTGTGGAATGATTTTGTCTTCCCATGTCTTGTAGCGCAGGTCATCCGGACTGATGTGATGGATGCCTGGCGTACCGGTCGTTGCATTGCGACGCAGGTTCTCCAGAATGGTACGTTTCTTGTCAATATTGGATTGCATGCCTTTTTTGCGAATATCGTTGAAAACTACCGTATGTGTCTCAATCAGGTCTTTGTCTTTCTGCTTCAGATCGGGTAATTCCAGCTCAGCGAAGAGCATATCTTCCAATTCCTCAATACTAACTTCGGCTTCCACAATATCGTGACCAGGCTGATCGCCAGCTTTTTCGCCTTTGCCGGGTTTCTGCGAAGCAGAGGGATCACGACCGATGACGTCTCCGACCTGACTGTCACCGTCTCCTTGACCAACATGTTTTTGCTTCTGGTAGTTATACACAAAACGGTACTCATCCAGACTGCGGATTGGTACCTTGATGATTTGTTTTCCATCAGACATGATGATGTTTTCTTCCGTAATCAGATCAGGCAGATTCTGCTTGATGACATCTTTCACCTTTTTCTGATGGCGCTGTTGGTCTTGGTACCCTTTGCGGTGAAGCGACCAATCTTCCTTCGACACGACGAACGAGTAAGGCTGGTGTGAATTTGACATGTAGGCACCCCCCATTGATTACGCGGCACAGTTTGGCCTGTCGGTAATTAAGTATATTCACGGGCGAGGACGATATGTGATGAGAGTGGATATAAAATGATACAATTACGCAAGTTCACCTCGGAGGTAAGGTGAGTCGTAAGAACAGAACTGCACCATTTTTTACAGAAACAGTGAACAAATGTGATATCCTTCCTATACAATAGGAGAAAGAGATCGATCTGGCATCTAATAGGGGTTGTTTAAAAAGTCCACTTTTGATTACGAATCATGCCTAACGGCATGATCAGCATCGAATATGAAATTCAGCCGAAATGTCCGTTGCTCACGTAGTTTTCCTACGCTCCGCTACTCCATTTCTAGCTTCATTCCATCTTCTCGGTACTGAAAACCAGACTT
Organism: Paenibacillus sp. 2003; assembly: GCF_031455635.1. NCBI lineage: Bacteria > Bacillati > Bacillota > Bacilli > Caryophanales > Paenibacillaceae > Paenibacillus > Paenibacillus sp. 2003. Next base: position 330,158 of record NZ_JAVDTB010000001.1, read on the forward strand.
TTTAAACACGTACTAATATAGAGATGCATGTAAAGGAAGGATTCATGTGAATAAAAAGGCGATCAAGGCTTGGATTATGTATGATTGGGCCAATTCGGCTTATGCAACAACTGTGCTGGCCGCAGTACTGCCTGTATTCTATGCTTCGGTGGCTGCAGCAACGCTGGATACGGATACTGCCGCATCCTACCTGGCCTATACACACTCCATTGGCATGTTATGCGTAGCTCTGCTAACACCGTTGCTAGGCACGCTGGCTGATTTGTCAGGACGGAAGGGTGACTTCCTGCGTGTATTTGCAATTATAGGCGTCCTTGCTACATTGGGATTCAGCGCAATCGGAGAAGGGGACTGGGTCCTTGCTTCCGCGTTGCTGGTCATATCTACGATCGGTTTTGCGGGTAGTAACACCTTTTACGATGCAATGCTGCCGGATCTGGTACCCGTGGAAAGAAGGGACATGATATCCTCCAAAGGTTATGCCTATGGTTATATTGGAGGAGGCTTGCTGCTTGCGGTGAACCTGCTGATGATTCAGCAACCAGGTTGGTTCGGAATGAGCAGTACGCTGGCAGGTACACGACTTGCGTTTATCTCTGTCTCGTTGTGGTGGTTGCTGTTCTCGATACCGATCTTTCGCCATGCTCCAAGACGGCCTGCATCACCGGATCTGCCCGGAACATGGACAGGGTATGCTGCGGTGGGCATGCGCAGACTGCGCCACACCTTTCGTCAGATGCGGCGTTTTCCCCAGTTAATCCGCATGCTGGTGGCTTTCTGGTTTTTTAATGACGGCATTAATACCATCATTCTAATGGCTACAATCTATGGGACAAGTATAGGCATAGGCACAGCCGACCTGATGCTCGCGTTACTGTTAACCCAGTTCATCGGGTTCCCGTGTACATTGTTACTGGGAGCATGGGCACAGCGTTGGGGAGCAAAGCAGGTATTAATCGTTAGCTTATCGGTCTACATATGTATTGTGATTCTCGGTTATTTCATGACACAAGCGATCCACTTCTATGTACTCGCCGGGTTGGTTGGTGTCGTGCAGGGTGTGAGTCAATCCACAGCTCGTTCTCTATTTAGCAATCTGATGCCAGCAGGCAGAACAGGAGAGTATTTTGGTTTTGTGAATATTACAGGCAAATTCTCTTCGATCTTTGGTCCATTTGTGTTTGGTTATGTTGGGCAGATCACGGGTTCCACGCGTTGGGGTATTCTGTCGCTCATCTTCTTTTTCGTCGCGGGCATTGCTGTATTGTTAACCGTGAAGGTACAGAAGGGGATGCAGGATGCTACACAGGCAGATCAGGAAGAAGAGCGAAATGGGAGTGTTGGAGCTCCTGGGAAAAGTTCAAATGTAAGGTTTACCTGATGGTTGTTCACCCGGTTTCATATTAAGTTTCTCAACGGATTACGTATGGCTTCAGGCATTGTTCCTCACAGAACATGTCTGGAGCTTATTCGCGTTTGTGCAATCAGAACATAATTGATCATGAATAAGTGCTTAAATGACAGACAACAGAATACAGTGAAAGAGTATGAATTTATGAAAAGGTGAAAATAAAAGATTGACATGATACATTTTGTATCATAGAGTAAAACTATAAATACATATTGTATCTGAGAGTTGTCGAATGTAACCAAGTGTTTTGCTTCATTCCCGGGTGAACTTTCGACGGAGTATTGCAAAACGCTGACCTATAGCGTGCATATTACTCGTTTTGCCAAACACAAAGGTAGAGTCTGGTCTATCCCAGCTACATATTTATACTAATGAACAGAGGAGAGGCTGCCATTGATCGATGCTCAAGGTAACGGACTTGTTTTCTTACTATGTGTTCCCCGCAGTGGTAGTTCCTTATCCACCGTAATGCTGCAAAATCATAGTCGTATATTTGCCACCCAGGAAATGTGGTTTCTGATGAATCTTGTCGATTTGAACAAGGCTGATTCACGTGCTTATGGTGGCAGCTCCATCATTCGTCAGTTCTACAATGCCATGGTATCCGAGGATGTCTTCGAAAAGGCGTGCAGAAGTTTTGCTCTTGAGATCTATAATGGATTCCTGGAAGGGAGCGGAGCAGACTTCATCGTTGATAAATCTCCACGATACTATTACATGCTGGAATGGCTGGATCGTCTGTTCCCTCAGTCCAAGCGCATTCATCTCCAGCGTAATCCTCTGGCCATAGCAGCATCATTCAAAAAGGTAAACCGCCACACAGGAGAAGGATTCGACCTGACTCATAGTCTGCAGAGCTCCAAATTAAATATGAAATCTGTAGATCTTACACTGGGTATGCTCCGCTTGAATGATTATTTTGCCGAACCACATTCCAATGCATATGAATTGCAATATGAACGATTGGTTTCCAATCCTCAGAAAGAACTTGAGAAACTATGCGCGTTTCTGGGAATTCGATATGAACAGGGTATGGAGCAGTATGGACAGTTTCTGGACAGTGCCAAGTCTGACATGTTCTACAGTATGGGCGTGGGTGATCCATTCCTCTCTTCGCATCAAAAGGCACATCAGGATTCTGTTAACAACTGGAAAAACATATTAGAACCGCATGAAGTTGAACTGTATTGCCGTGTGATGGGGGCAGATCTGTTCCACCGGATGGGATACAGTGAACAGCTGGCAGAAGCCGAACAATGGACGGGTGTACATTATGATGCAAGTCCGGATCAAGAGGTCATTGATCGAATCACGCATCAGTTGATAGCAGCGACCGGTTGCCAGTGGCAACCGCAATACCGAATGCAACCGGCAGATTCTGTCGTACATGATCCGCTTGGTAATCTTAATGATCAAGTTGTCGAGGAACCGGAAAAAACAGACCCGACGCTAGCTGCACTGGTAACGATCAGACAGCTGCAAGCCGCACTACGGGCAGCAGATCATCGTCTGGAACGGGGTTACAGTGAGCGAGAACGCTTGAAAGTCCAGCTGGCTTCTGCTCAAAGCAAAATACAGCGTATCAAATCATGGGTACCATTTGGTCACCAGATCAGCGCCTGGGCTTCACAGCGCAAGATTCTACGGGGAGGCAAGTCATGAGCGCCATAGCAGGAATTGTACACAACGATGGTCAGCAGGCGCTATGGGAAGACAGCTGGCGTCTGTACGCAAGCCTGGGGCATGTCCCTGCGGATACAACAGGGGTGTGGAAAGGCAACGAGGCGTTCCTCAGCTGTCATGCCCAATGGATTACACCGGAATCGGTTAGCGAGAAGTTGCCTTTATATGATGAGGAAAGTGGTCTGACCATCACGGCAGATGCCATTCTGGATAACCGGGAACAATTGGCAGATCAAATACAGATATCCAGAGCTGAACTGGCGATGTTATCGGATAGTGAATTGATCCTGCGTGCCTATCAGCGCTGGGGAGACGATGTGGCTGTTCGATTGCTGGGCGATTTTGTATTCGCGATATGGGATGAGCGGAATCGCAAACTGTATGCAGCGAGAGACATTACAGGCATGAGAGCTTTTTATTACCGACATGATGGTTCACGTTTTGCTTTTTGCACACTCATGAATCCGTTGCTTGGGCTTGAAGGGGTACATAAAGAACTTGATGAGACCTGGCTGTCCGAATTCCTTGCCATTCCTGACATGCATGATTCAGCAGATATCAACTCGACCGTGTATCGGGGAATAAGCCAGCTACCTTCTGCACATACACTTGTCTTCCGGGACGGGAGACTGGAGCTGAAGCAGTATCATCGCTGGAATGAAGTCGAACCTCTAAGGCTGAAATCCGATGGTGAGTATGTAGAAGCGTTTCGGGAGGTCTTTGGGCAGGCGGTTGGATCGCGATTGCGAACTCACAGGCAGGTGGCTGCTGCTTTAAGTGGCGGACTGGACTCGGGAGCCGTGGTTGGTTTTGCTTCCGGAACACTGAGAAGTCAGGGCAAACGGCTGCAGGCCTATAGTTATGTTCCCGTACCGGATTTCACAGATTATACGTCGAAAACGTTGCTTGCAGACGAACGGCCCTTCATACGTTCAACCATTAATCATGTCGGCAATATCACAGAGAACTACCTTGATTTTGAAGGCAGAAGTCCACTCAGTGAAGTAGATACCTGGCTCGACATTATGGAAATGCCCTATAAATACTTTGAAAATTCATTCTGGATTCGCGGATTCTATGAAAAAGCGAGCCAGCAAGATGCAGGCATCCTGCTCACAGGCGCACGTGGTAATTTCACCATCTCCTGGGGGCCGGCTCTGGATTATTACGCCAGTCTACTGAAAAGTGGCCGCTGGTATCGCTGGTTCCGTGAGATGCAGCAGTATAGTGAACGGACCGGAATGCCCTTCTCCCGTATAGCCAAGATCACCGGGAAAAAGGCATATCCGGAATGGTTCAAGGCTCAGTCCAAAGGAGCAAGCCAGGCCGCGTCCGTGCAGTTGATCCATCCTGATTTTGCTCAAAGAACAGGTGTACTGGAAAGACTCAAATCCATTATTGTTTTGCAGGGCGGTGCCCAGGCTGATGCACTCAAAGTACGTGCCGAGAAATTCAATAACCTGGCCATTGCGAACAAAAACGGTGCTGTAGCTACAAAATGTTCTCTGCGTTACCGCGCTTGGGAACGTGATCCGACAAGTGATGCCAGAGTCATCCGGTTCTGTCTGTCCGTTCCGATTGAACAATATGTGAAACAAGGGACGGATCGTTCATTGATTCGCCGGGCTACTTCACCGGAGTTGCCTGACAAGGTCAGACTGAATCAACGGGTACGGGGTGTGCAACCTGCAGATTGGTTACATCGCATCATTCCGAATTGGGATGCCTTTACGGCTGAGTTACGTGCTTTGTGTTCTGACAGCAAGGTTGCTGGCATATTAAACACGGAGCGTATCAAGTCTGCCCTGGCCAATTTTCCGAGTCCAAGACCTGAACTTGCTTCGCATCCAGATCTGCGATTGATGATGCATAGTCTGATCGTCTATCGGTTCATTCGGAAATTCTGAATGAGGGCACATGAAAGGAGGTGAATACGATGCAAATGGAAAAAAAGGAATGGCAAGCACCAGCTCTTGAAGTGTTGGAAGTCAATCAAACAATGGCCGGTACTGGCTACAGACAAATTGACTGGATCACGGTTCACGATGCGGATCTGTACGATCCAACTTCCTAAGTTATTTAGTTCCAAAACGTGTCATCATACTTAAAGGGCGGAAATGCAACAAATCCAGCTTTTCGCCTCCGCCCTTATATTGAGCAACATGAATATAAGGGCTTTTTTTACATTTTATTACGAAGGAGGCGTCGTTCATTGTTACCTGTGCATTATGTGGCGTATGGTCTGCGCTGGTCGAGCCAAATTCGAATGCCTGAACTACAGATTGCACCCAAGGATGCGGAGACTGATTTTGATGGCGTGGATGTGCACATCGAGTCTTCTGATCTGACCCCATTGTGGGAGGATTGGGATGTAGGCAACGACAACTTTGTGGCACGGGATGGCAGCCTTTTTTTCAAAATCGAAGATGCAGGCCTGTTTCTAATGGAGCATGGAAAGCGTATCATTGTATCCCCTCAGCCTGGAGCGGACGAGAAAAAGGTCAGATTATTCATCCTGGGCACATGTATGGCTGTCATTATGATGCAGCGTGGTATTCTTCCATTGCATGGCAGTGCTGTGGTTATTGATGGCTGGGCTTACGCATTTGTCGGACATTCGGGGGCAGGAAAATCGACGTTGTCGGCTGCACTGGCATCACGCGGGTATCCGCTTCTCACCGATGATGTTGTCGCACTGACCTGGGATGCCGGGGGAAGAGCCATCGTATCACCTGGTTATCCGCAACAGAAATTGTGGCAGCCCAGTCTGGATGGTTTCGGCATGAAGGAACAGGATTATGCAACGGTTCACGCAGAGATTACGAAGTATGCGATACCTGTTCAGCACTATTTTCATGAGATGGCCGTACCACTTGGTGGAATATTCGAACTTGCTCCCCAACCGGAGGAAAACCATACATCTGTTCAACTGGTTGAAGTGACGGGGCTAGAACGACTGCATCTGTTATGCTCTCATACGTTCCGTGGTGGACTCGTTGCAAGACAGGGGCTGGCACAATGGTTGTTTGAGACGGCTTCAAGGCTTTCAGCAAGTGTGGAGATTGGCAGATTGGTCAGAACGGGTGCTGAATTTACAGCATTTGAGATGGTGGATCGGATCACAGATCATATACGTAAAGGAGTGCATACAGGACAATGACAGCGACTACGCCGATGAATGTGGAAGACCGGGTAACCCGGAAGGAAGGCAATCTGGTCAGTGATATGGGCAGTGAGAAAGTCATGATGAGCATTAGCTCTGGAAAATACTACAATCTGGGGAGTACCGGTGGACGAATCTGGGACCTGATCGCAGAAGAACGCACGCTGGGTGAAGTTGTTGAGGTACTTGCTGCGGAGTACGAGATTGAGCCAGATGTATGTCGTGAGCAGGTGGTGCAATTCCTGGAACATCTGTCCCGTGAAGGTTTAATCGACGTTACTCGCGGAGTGTAGAATCATGTTGCGAAAAATAAAGGCTTATCTCTCGCTCCCGCGGTCAATGCGTCGACTGGTATGGGAGGCCTATATCCTCCTTGGCTGGGCACGCATACAGAAGGCTATGCCATTTGCCAAAATCGCGCCAGGGCTGGGTACGCCAATGGTAGAAACACCGATGACAGGACTTGATCGCAGCGAGGTCATTACTATACGGAATATTTCCAAAGCGATTTCGCTCGCCAGCAAATATACGTTATGGGAAAGCCGCTGCCTTGTAATGGCGATTGCCGGGATGAAGATGCTTGAGCGACGTAAGATAGAGAGTACGTTATACATGGGGACTGCACGGAATAAGCAAGGACATATGATGGCTCATGCCTGGCTGCGAAGTGGTAAATTGATCGTGACCGGAGCTGATACTATGGACCAATATACGGTTGTCGGTGTGTTTGGCAAACGGTGTCCGGAGAAGGGATCTGGGGAGATTGTCTATGATACATGAAAGTGAACTCTATTCATCAGGGTTTCCAAAGGAGCTTAAGCTGATTTTGAGCATGATTAGAGGTGATCTGACGGCTCTATCCCCTGAAGAACTCAAGGCGGGTTTGCAAGGAACCGATTGGCAGCTTTTTCTGCGGCTTGTCTATCATCACCGCTTATACTCTGTCCTTTATTTGAAAATGAAAGAATTGAACTCTGCAATCATTCCTGCAGATGTTATGGAGAGTCTGAGACAACAATATACGGTCAATACGTTCCGCATGTTACATCTGACAGCTGAAATGGAGCAGGTGTGTGGAGCTTTTCGTGAACGCGGTATCCGCAATATTACACTAAAGGGACCAGCGCTCGCCCATGATCTTTATGGCGATGTATCCATGCGAACCTCCAAAGACCTGGATATCCTGATTCCGTTTGATGATGTGGAAGCAGCTGAAGGAATTCTGGCTACCCTCGGATACGTATCCAAGGAAGGGGAGCGGGCACCTACGGTGCGCAGCTGGAAATGGCGGGAACATCATATCTGTTACACCCATCCGGTCAAAAGGACTCAAGTGGAGATCCATTGGCGTCTGAACCCGGATTCGGGGAAAGAAACCGATTTTGAATTGCTGTGGAAACGCAGCCGGTTCAGTTCATACACACAGACACCTGTCCGTATGCTTGAACAAGAAGATCTATGGGCCTATCTCGTAACCCATGGTGCACGACACGGCTGGTTCAGACTGCGCTGGTTACTGGATATCGACCAGATGATCCGCAGCATGCCACTCGATGTGAAGAAAGTAGAGAGACGTCTGAAAGCGGAGGGACGTTTATCGATCGGTTCACAGGCTCTTTATCTGGCTTCGGAGCTGCTGAATACGCCGCTGGATGTCGAGTACAGGTCCTTGATGTCCTTAAGTGACCGTACAGGCAAGCGATTGGCCAGCGAAGGCGCAATGTTCATGAACGACATGCTGGAAAGTCCGGCTGACATGAAAAATTATCAATCGTATCTGTTTAAACTTCGAAGTACGAAACAAAAGTGGTTCTTTTTTATTGAACGTTTGTATCCAAGTACATGGGATGTGGATCAATTGCCGCTTCCACGTTCATTGTTTTTTCTGTACTTTCCGTTACGTCCGTTTCTCTGGTTCTGGCGGCGCATTAAAAGGTATACGGTGACGGAAAGGGGTAAAGTATGATCTCCGAATTAAAGTACTTCATGCGAAAGTTGCATCATGTCACGGGGCCCATTTTATATTGGAATCTGCTGGGGATGATCTGTATCAGTCTCATGGAAGGGATCGGCATCTACATGCTTGTTCCGATGCTGAGTCTGATTGGCGTATTTGAGATGGGCTCCACAGGCTTGAACATTCCCTGGATTGGAGAAGTGTTGAATCGTTTTTCTGAGAATAGCCAATTGTTACTCGTACTGTTCACCTTTGTGTTGATTGTCTCCGGACAGGCCTGGATGCAGCGTCTCCAGACGATCCGTAATACTCGAATCCAGCAGCAATTTGTGCGAACGCTGCGCATGGAAACCTATGGTGCCATTATTATGGCGCAATGGTCATTTTTTCTCCAAAAACGAAAATCCGATTTTAACCATATATTAACCACTGAACTTGCACGTGTGAGCCAGGGAACGAGCATTATGCTGCAAATGGCAGCCTCTCTGATCTTTACGGGAATTCAGATCGGTCTTGCTTTTTGGTTATCCGCCAAATTGACGGCACTTGTGCTGGTCTGTGGATTGTTATTATTTATCGTCTTACGAAAATTCGTCAAGCGGGCCAAGCAGATCGGGGACCAGACCTCTGAATTCTCGCAAAGTTATTATAACGGCATTACCGAGCATTTCAACGGCATTAAGGATATTAAGAGCAACATGCTCGAGCGTTCACACATGAACTGGTTTGAGCGCATGTGCAGACAGATAGAACGCAACGTCATTCAGTTTAGCCAATTGAACAGTGGAACACAGCTTATTCACCGGATGTCCGCAGCAATCATTATTGCGGCATTCATCTATCTTTCTCTTCGTGTAATGACGGTGCCACCCGCAAGTCTGCTGCTCATCATCCTTATCTTTTCCCGGTTATGGCCAAGGTTTACGGCGATTCAGTCCAATCTGGAGTACATCAGCTCCATGCTGCCTGCATTTCGGGTAGTCAGAGAACTGCAAGCGCAGACGGCGAAAAGTCGTGAGATTAGTGCAGAGATTGCTTCGGCAGGAGACGTTGGAACTGATGGGATTCAACCTATGGAACTGAAGGAATCTATCACCTGTGAGGATGTCTGCTATCGCTATGAGGGAAGTGATGCTTACTCATTGAGAAATGTGCAAGCTTCGATTCCAGCAAAGGGTATGACCGCAATTGTAGGTAAATCCGGAGCAGGCAAGAGCACGCTGATAGATCTGATTATGGGCCTCGTAAGGCCTGAATCTGGTCGTATTCTGATTGACGGAGTGCCTCTGTCAGAAGAACGATTATTGAGCTGGCGAAGTTCCATCGGATATGTCTCCCAGGACCCATTCCTGTTTCATACGAGTATTCGTGAGAATCTGCGTCTTGTTGATCCAAATGCAAGTGAAGAACAGATGTGGCAGGCTTTGCAATTTTCCTCCTCTGCGGCATTTGTACGGAAGTTGCCTCAGGGTCTGGATACGATCATTGGTGATCGGGGTATACGTCTATCCGGGGGTGAACGTCAGCGATTGGTGCTTGCCCGGGCTATGCTGCGTAATCCTTCTGTATTGGTACTGGATGAAGCAACGAGTGCGCTGGACAGTGAGAATGAACAGTACATTCATGAGGCGTTAGAACGGCTAAAAGGACATGTGACCATTATCGTGATTGCACACCGATTGTCCACGATTCGGACGGCAGATCGTGTAATTGTGCTTGATGAAGGTCGGGTGATTCAAGAAGGCGGGTACCAGCAGTTATCAACAGATCCGGTAGGGACGTTCAGAAAGCTTCTTAATATGCAAGCGGGTGTCGTGGGGCAGTAAGTAAGTGAGTGGACATTAGAAGACGTTCAAACGCGATGCTAGAGCATGTGTATCTTCTTCTCTGTATTCATTTATTGATGGTATAACCAGCAATGGTATCACGTAAAAGAGGCGCGCCACGATGGGCGCGCCTTTCATGTTGGTGGTTCGTATATTGAGCAAGGACTAATGAACAACAGCTGTTTTTGTAGGAAGCGGCAGTTGAAGAGCACCGATCTGCTCCAAATGCTGTACGATCTCTTGCACGGCTTCCTCAATGGACCATTGCTCTGTATCGATAATAAATGAAGGAGATTTTGGTACATCATAGGGGGCGGAAATGCCTGTGAAATGCGGGATGTCACCATTGCGGGCTTTTTTGTATAGACCCTTGGGATCACGACGCTCACATTCTTGAATTGAACAGCGCACATAGATTTCAATGAAATCATCTGGTTCAAATAACTGTCTAACCATCTCCCGATCCTGTTCATGAGGAGAGATAAAAGCCGAAAGTACAAACAACCCGGCATCTACCATTAACTTCGATACTTCTCCAATTCGCCGCAAATTTTCTTGACGATCCCCTGTTGTAAAACCGAGATCACGGTTCAGTCCATGACGTACATTATCCCCGTCTAGAACATAACAGCGTACGCCTTGGTCGTAAAGATACTGCTCCAGGGCAAATGCAAGGGATGACTTTCCTGCACCTGATAACCCGGTGAACCAGATGGCACGACTACGGTGCCCATTATGTTTCTCCCGGTCCTGTCTGTTGATGCTGGATGATTGCCAGGTTATATTGCGCTCTTCCTTCGACATGAGTATCCCGCCTTTTCCCTACCATGATATGTATAATATTTTAACATATTTACAAGATTATAGCACCTTACAGATTTCTTCAAAATAAGCGTGAATCGACAAAATATCGGGTATAGATGTAGTACATACATAAGCATTATGCATATATCCAAGGAGTTTTTTGCATGAAATGATGTAAAATGCTCACATCGCAGGAGGAACAATGTCATGAACGAAAACATACAAAACATACAAGTTGGATTCAAATGCCCGGATTGCCATCAGGAGGTTCGAGTGGAATTTATAGATGAACAGGTCAGCACAGTTCGTTGTAAAGGTTGTGACAGAGCGTACACCCTTTTGAAGCCAACCATTGGTGATGAAATTCTTCTGGATTGGGAACAGGAGGCGTTATATCACAAGCTGAGAGCAGAACGATCTGAACTGGATAATCACAATATGTCTGCCTTGATTATCAAAGTTATCGAGTTGCTTACATGGCGTGATCGGGGAGATGGACAAACTCGTGCCATACAGACCGTGAGGGAATGGCTTGCCTCCAGTGGCAAACCCCAGACCTTGTTTGAATTGTTCTATCAATCTCCGCCACAACCTGAAAATAAACGTTTTGATCGTTAAGGATTTACATACATTAGCTGTTCCTGTGGCATATTACCTGAAGGTGTTCGTGTGTGCAAACGACTAACCGAATTTTCAGGAACAGGAGCGGATGGAATGAAGCGAATGGTTCTATATATACTGGTGGCACTGTTATCTATCAGTATGGTACCGGCACAGACTGAAGCATCGCCGGTTACCGGAGCATATCACTTTGGCTTCAAAAAAAGTCAAAACGGTCAGCTGCCCTCCATTGATCAGGAAGGCTTCAAATCGATCTTACAACATAACGATGCCATTTTCCTGGGGGATACAAAGCAAAAGGAATTGTATCTCACGTTTGATAACGGGTATGAGAATGGATTCACGCCTGCCATACTGGATGTTTTGCGTACCAAGAAGGTGCCAGCTGCTTTCTTTGTGACAGGTCATTATCTGAAAGATCAGCCTGAGTTGGTCAAACGCATGGCGGCTGAAGGTCATATTGTCGGTAATCATTCATGGAGTCATCCGGATATGACCCGCATCTCCAATGAAAAGCTTAGAGAGGAACTCGAGAAGGTCAAGTCGGAGGTCAATCGGCTGACGGGTCAACAAGCGACCTTTTTACGGCCACCGCGTGGGATTTTTAACAATCGTACGCTTGCAGAGAGTCATGCTCAGGGTTATGTGAATGTGTTCTGGTCTGTTGCTTATAAAGATTGGGATACCAATGTACAGCGTGGCGCACAATATGCTCATCAACAGGTGTTGAAACAACTCCATCCGGGTGCTGTTATTTTGCTTCATTCGGTATCCAAAGATAACACGGAAGCTCTGGGTTCCATCATTGATGAGGCTCGCAAGCAAGGATATGCATTCAAAAGCCTGGATGATCTGCGGACCAAAAGTTATTGATCCATTATCATAATGAGCAATGGACCAAGTGTAGGTCATTCAAAAGTTTAGCAAAAATATTAAAGGGCATCCTGAGCGTTTAAGCTCGGAATGCCCTTTTTAGTTATATCAGTATGCCAGTCCAAGTATTGGATGTACCCACATACAGATCCAGAAGAAAGGATTGGGTAATACGATACGATGTAACGTGTAATACTATAAAACAGTGTTATAGATGATTCCAATCGTTTTCGGGCCGCAGTGACTGCATATTACACACCCAGCAGTGGTTAGTTCCACTCGGGCACCCGTCTGTTCCTGCAAAGACTTCTGCAAGTCCAGCGCATCCTCTTCGGCCATGGTGTGCACAACGATCAGCAGGTCTGGATCGATCTGATCCTTCTGGCTAAGTGTATTATTCAGCATTTGTTCCAGCGCTTTCTCCCGTTTACCGCGTACTTTATAAGCAGGTGCCATCTTACCATCCGTTACCCGGATGACAGGGCGAATCTTGAGCAGGCTACCAATCAGGTTCTGCATGCCCGAACAGCGTCCGCCTTTATGCAGATACTCCAGGGTATCGATGACAAATTCGGTGCGTACATTTGGTTTCATCGCCTCAATCAGGTGTGTAATCTGAGTCAGGTTTTGTCCTTTATCGGCAGCATATACAGCTTTCATCACCATCAGCGCAATTCCTGATGAGAGATTCTGTGAGTCAATGACCGATATTCGACCTTCCGGGAATTCGGAACTCGCTAGTCGTGCATTTTGATAGGTAGAGGAAAGTTCAGAAGATAAGCTGATATATAAAATCTCATCCCCTTGATCTATGTAAGGTTGAAATGCCGTCATGAAATCAGCGGGGGAAGGTGCAGCTGTTTTGGGAAGACGCCCATCTTGGCTGACACGTTCATATAGCTGTTCAGGTTTAATCTCAGCACCGTCTTTCAGTGATTCTTCACCGAACACGACATATAAGGGGATGATGCCGATATCGTGCTGCTGGATCCATTCTGGAGCCAGATCACTTGTGCTGTCCGCAAAAATTTTGATTCGTGACATGTCAATCTCCTTTGAAAACAATGATTTTGGCAAAAAATATAGATTATACTTGTGTGTAAACCCATTCATTTTAATTATAAGGAAACATGACGCTGATGCAAAGCGTTACATCAGCGTCATGCCTACCAAGATAAGTCCAACGAATAACAGAATCATGATCCCATTTAATATGGTTCCGATAATGGCAAAAACTTTCTTTCGATTCTTGAGGACAAGACCAATAATTCCGACGATGCCTCCAGCCAGATTGAGAATCAGGCAGACCAGGATGGCTAATGAAGCCAGAACCACTGCTGGATGCAAGGCTATCTCTTCTGTCTGCAACGGGGTGAGAACTCCTATGGACTCGTTTACAGCCATGGTGGCAATAAAGAATATCAGAATATAACCCAAGATTGCAACCAACCCAATGACAAAGCTGGCGATTCCAGGTCCGGAATGTTTCAGTGGTACCATTGGTTGCCTCTCATGATCTGACGGGTATGCTTCATACCCATTGTTATTGTATGGATCTGCATGGCCAGGATTCTGATCCGTGTTGTTATAACCTGAATTATAGGAATCGCGATTATCCATAATGTTGACTTGCCTCCCTTAATCATCGTACTGAGTGTTATCAACCTAATCGATGAGTAATTTCTAGCTTCATCCCATCTTCTCGGTACTAAAAACCAATCTTTTTGGACTTGCACTTAAAATACAACGATTACATACCTGTTTACTTTTCCATAAATATCGATAAAAATCAAGGATTTACGCCAGTTTTCTACGATATTTAGGGTAGGGATAGGTTTAGTAAGTATAAACAGACATATGATCTATGAAGCTACACCCCGACTGGTAAAGGAGGAGTGGATTCGCTACAATAATAGGAGGAAGAGTTGAATTAAGGGAGAGAACTTACATGCAACGAAGATGGATGATGCTTGGAGCTGTAATGACCATGCTATCAGTGGCGATAGGTGCGTTTGGTGCTCACATGCTCAAGGATACGATTGGGCCGGCGGCCATAGCTACTTATGAGACGGGTGTGCAATATCACATGATTCATGCATTGGGCCTGCTCATTATTGGCTTGACGGCTGGTCAACTTGGAGCATCGACAAAACTGAAGTGGGCAGCGCGTCTGTTGTTTATCGGTATTATCGTGTTCTCGGGCAGCTTGTATGTGCTTAGTATTTCTGGCATCAAGATTCTGGGTGCCATCACACCGATTGGTGGGGTAGCCTTCATTGCCGGATGGTTGTTATTGGCATTAGATGTGTGGCAGCGAGGTAAGGATCGCTCCTGATCGGTCCAAACAAATCTCGGAGGGTTCAATCCTGCATGAACCATTGAACTAAAAAAGCAACTTGCGTTAGAATGTCCCGTCATTCTAACGCAAGTTGCTTTTTGTTTTAATCCGATGAAGTTAGTTACAGAAACTCATCGATTTCATTGGTTCGGAACGTATACACCTGTTTTTCATCGACATGATATATGCTCACAATACTGGTATCTCGATCAAAATTCAGAATACGGCAAGGAATGCTCTGATGTTTACCGTTTTTGTTATTGACAACAATACGGGTGAGTTTATTCTCTTTAATGAGTGTGTCAATCCACGCGTCAAACGAGTTTCCATCGGAAACATTGGATGTTTGGGTGGCAGGCTTTTTCTCGCTAACCGGTTTTTCTTGCTGATTCTGTGTTTTGACTGGAGCAGGTGAGGCAGGTGTCTGAACTGCAGTGGACGCCTTCTGTGCTGCGATGGCTTGTGATTTTTTGCGTTCGTTGTGAAGTGTGACGAAAGAGTCCTTCTTGGACTGGAGTGTCGCTTCAATAATTTTGCCTAGCTCTATGCCGGATTGAATCCGAAAGTCCGCAATTTGTTCTTCATTGTTTATGAACTCCAACAGGGACTGCAGTGCCAATGCATTTGAGCGGCTCTTAATAAGTATATCGACATTAAATAAAAAGCCGATGTCCTCTTGATTGGATAAGGTTTCTTTCATTCATCCCAGCCCCGTTAAAAAGTATGTCAGCTCAAAAAAACGCTTCAATTCACTATATCATT
Organism: Paenibacillus sp. 2003; assembly: GCF_031455635.1. NCBI lineage: Bacteria > Bacillati > Bacillota > Bacilli > Caryophanales > Paenibacillaceae > Paenibacillus > Paenibacillus sp. 2003. Next base: position 345,596 of record NZ_JAVDTB010000001.1, read on the forward strand.
AAAAAGGAAATTATCATAGTACTAGAGACGCAGAAATATGCCAATTCGAAATGAATCTAGTCCCGGAGTGCCCCTTGATTTCTCTCCAGAATAGAACAAATATTCTTCTTTTTTCATCCCCTGATCGTCCTGTTTGCCTGCGCCAGTCGTGCGGGTCTAATCTATAATTTATTTAATCAGGACAGGAAGCAACAGGGGGAATCGGGAATGGGCAATGCATATCAGGATCGATTGAGATACGTTTATAAAATTACATCTTCCAGAATTAGAAAAGCGGATTATGATCTGCATCTTACTTATCAAGAAGCGACAGTAAATGGAGAAGTGGCATCTATTGGAAACCATCAGGTATTTCGTTTTATCGATCGTATGCGAGGCTATAAGGAGAGGGAACAAGATCTGGCTAGAATCAAGCTGGAAATAGAGCAATTAAAAGCTTTGAAAACCAATGCTGAACATAAAAGAGCAATGAAGAAATTGCATGAAGAACTGAAAAATCTGAAGTTTGCCGATGATTACTTGCTGGTGGTCATTGAAAATAATAAAGACTATGATCGGCTGAACTCATCAAAAGCTTTCTCCATCAACGGCAAGAAATACAAGCGGTTATTGGCTACGACAGGTGGAGCCAAAAGTTCGACGGTCATCTATGTGAGTGAGGATATTCATCCGTCTTTGGAGAAAAGATTGAATAACGGCAGAGATCCCAATAAAGAGCTGGTTCCTGCCAAACTGGAGGCATATAAGGCCTTGGCTTGCAGTACAAGCACGCCTGTGTCACATCCCGAGCGGGTATTGGTTGTTCATGATTGTATAACCGAATTTGGCGCAGACATTATTCAGATTGATGATACCGAGACAGAATACCCTCGCATTGAGAGTAGGAAAAATGAGCCTATTCATATGAATATGAGTGACGGATTTGGTCTGATCTCTCCTGCGCTTAGTGAACTCTGGGCAACCGAATTGGGGCATGAATATATCCCAAGTGGCTTCTGTATCCGTAATAGCTTCTGTAAAGGTATGGTCTTTACATTTGATTATCACGAATTTGCTGATCGTGTTGCAGGCAAGTATATGGTGGACGATGCCTGGGGGAATCCTGTGGATATTCGAGAGGTAGACCTGATCATCACAACGTCTATGCTCAAACTATGGAGTTCATACAACAGTATCGACGATTATCTGTTATGTTGCGGTTATTATGGCTACACGTTCAGCGTAACGAAGGTTACACCTGAAGAACTGGAGGATGAGCGTCATTTAAACTACCAGTTTATTCAGTCGCTCCAATTGGATGATAACGAGATTGGTGAACTTATTCGTCCCACGGTAGACTCGATTAAAGATGTGCTAGGTGAAGACTATCGAAAGGCACTGTTATTTCTCAAAGGAATTCACATCCATGAGAACGATTATAGAAATAGTCCAGATGATTATATTAAAGGGCTCATGGCAGACTCGCGACTTATAGATGATCCTTTTGTGCGCAACAAAATTCATACCTTAATACGTAAGCGAATGAATGAAGCCAAGATCGGAGTTCTAAGAGTGAAAGGCAATTTCAGCATTATATCTGGCGATCCCTATACATTGTGTCAGAGCATATTTGGCGTGCCTTTAACAGGATTACTGAGTTCAGGTGAGTTCTACTCCAGATATTGGAATGAACGCCATGTGGACCGTGTAGCTTGCTTCAGAGCTCCGATGACTTGTCATAACAATATCAAGGTGCTTCGTTTTCAAAATACAGATGAGATGCAGCATTGGTATCGTTATATGAACACGGTCACGATCTTAAATTCATGGGATACGACGACGCATTCCTTAAATGGTGCAGATATGGATAGTGATCAGGTCTTAACTACAGACAATCACACAATTCTTGGGGCTATTCAGGAGCTTGATGCGATTGTATGTGTACAGAAAACCTCAGCCCAAAAAATTCCGGATGAAAAGGATCTAATTCAGGCCAACAAAGACAGCTTTGGTGATCTGATCGGTTTTACAACGAACAAAATTACGTCGATGTTCGATATTTTAGCCAATTATGAGGAGCATAGTGCAGAATATCAGGAAATGATGTACCGAATTCAATGTGGTCAGCATTATCAACAAAATGCCATTGATCAGGCCAAAGGTATTGAATGCAAAAAAATGCCGAAGCACTGGTATGATATTCGCGCTGCGGTAACGGACGAGTCTGCCTTGAAAATGGTAGCACACAAGAAGCCTTATTTTTTCATATACAATGACCCGGAACAGAAAAAAGAATATACCACCTATGTAGAAAAAACGAGTCAGAAGTGTTTGCAGTTATTTGGCTTGACTGTTGATGAATTGTATTCGAAGAAGGAGCTATCACCGAATCAGGAACTGTTCCTGGCACAGTATGAACAGAGAATGCCTGTATCCAAGGCACCTTCTGTGATGAACCGGCTATGCCTTCAAGTGGAAGATGAGTTCAACAAGTTAAAGCTAAAACAGACCCAGAGTCCGTTTGATCATACGATATTGAAGAGTACCAAGAAATACTCACAAGCTCGTTATAAAGAGATTCAACGTTTATATCAGATGCATAACGAAGAGCTACGTAGCTATATGACCAATCTGCGCAAAAGCAAGGTGAAAAAGGAAGAAAGATCAGTCCGATGGCAGTTGTTTGTTTCACGTTTTAAGGAGCAGGCACTGGAGATCTGCAATAACGAAGAAGATCTGTGCAATATGATTGTGGACATGTGTTATCGAAATGCAGAGAAATCAAAGCAATTTGTATGGGATGTCTCTGGGGATCAGATTATTCGCAATCTATTGCTCAGCAACGATCACATCATCCATTATCCGGTTAGAGATCCTGACGGCGATATTGAGTATGCCGGAAGAACCTTTAAAATGACCCAAATGCATGTGAAGGAGCAGCGTCTTGAAAATCATTCTGAATGAACGTCATCATGCCGAGCAAGCAATTGCACATGGGAAAATGGATAAAAAGCCAACTAAAACGTTGGCATGTCTGGTCAAATATAAATTTGAACAAGGGAAGAGCGAGCATGAAGTTCATATGTTATTAGACCAATTTATGGCTCAACACTATCCAGATTATAATACTGTTCAATGGGATACGTATCTAACACGTACCATCAGTCAGACCATGAACTGGATAAAAAAGAGAAAAGAAGATCAGAAAAGTACAATGATTGAAATTAATAAAATACCGATAACGGTTGCTGAACTCCAAAAGATCAAAGCATTAAAAAGCATACGATTAGAGAAATTAGCATTTGTAATGCTGGTATATAGTAAAATCAACAACCTTATCAACGAAAATAGTACGTATTGGGTTAATAACGATTTGAAAGAAGTATACAGTGATAGTCAAATGGCAGTTAGTAAAAAGGATCAAGGGCTGTTGGTGTATAAACTGATTCAACAGGGTTATCTCATAGGAAGCAAGCGAGTCGATTCAACAAATGTACAAGTGCAGTTTGCTTGCGAGAATGATAACATTGCTTTTTATTTGGAGCGTTTCGATGATTTTGTATTGGAGTACCTACGATGGAAAGGCGAGAATATTAAGATCTGTACCATCTGTGGAAAACGCATGTTGGCCAAGTCCAATCGAATGAAGTATTGTAAGGACTGCAAGAAAGCTGGATATCATCAAGCGGGTCGTACTTACCTTGCATTAGTCTGAGTGAGCAGTTGCTGCAGGAAATCATGGTCGTATTGATCATGGTTTCCTTTTTTTTTATTTTCTGGTCTGCGCTTCGTTAGAGAATACCCTTTAAGTCAGTCATACCAAGGGTTTCCACGTTTATTCAAGAGAGTGTTTAGTGATAGTCAAGGTAAAAGACTCCCATGAAGGGACCTTTGCTGTCTATTTACCATTTATGTAGAAGGGGGACGTCAATTGGAAATGAATCCTAGTTGTTCTGCCAAAAGTTATTTTAAGCAGACACAAGTCAGGGCTGCTCCATTACTCAAAAAAGAAGGTGTTGTATGGTTCGATCCACGTTTAGTCAATTAAGTAGCACGAGAGAAAAGATTATTGACAAGTTGCTTACGTCAAAGGATCTGATGAAGGCTGTTGCTTATGATACAGCGGACTATCTAGAACAATCCATTGTAGCTGATCCGAAACAATACATATACAAACGGATTTTCCCGCACCGGTGCATTCCCGGTGAAAATGAAGATGTACTGAAAACTGTAGTTTCTATCTCACTAGAGAATATTCTACCTGTTCAGCATCAGTATAAAGCAGGAATTCTGTGTTTTTATGTGTACACTCATCGTCAGCTATGTCAGTCCAATAGTGAACTGTTACGCACGGATTTTATTATCAGTAAAATTGATGAACTTTTCGCCAGGAATCAAGATTTAGGCTTGGGACGATTGGAGTTTTATAAGATGGATGTTCTGGATATAAATTCTAACTACTATGGGGATAGCATTGCCTATCGCATGCTGGATTTTGCTTGATGAATGTACAGTACATCAAATTAAGAACGTTGGCTAACAAGCCTATCGTATTTCAAGGTCTAAATATTTTTCCCAAGTCACTGGATACAATCGTTGAAGAAGGATATGAGAACTTTAATGAAAAGCTAAATCTGGTCAGTCTTAGGATAGAGGATATTTATCCATCGCTTTCACTGAAAGAGTATGATGGTACGTTGATTGAACTACTATTGTACAGCGGGAACGAAAGCTTGGTTGCTACTTATCTGAATGCCTTTCATTATTTTCTTAACGTTGCAATTCAATTCAATTATTCGGATTCATGTATTATGGCTGGTGACATCGGCTTGTCCTATTCGGATCTGGAACATATCGTAAAAATCATTCAAATTCAACATTGTGTAGTGACTAAGCAGGATGATGATTTCAATCCACTCAATGAGCGAGCAAGTGTATTAAGAGAAAAGATGCTTGCACGAAAACGCAGAGTACGTGAATTAAAAGAAAGTTCATCGTCCGAGGACGCTTTAACTTTTACCGATTTGATATCCATTTTGAGTTCTAACGCTAATGGAATCAACATTCTTAATGTATTTGATCTGAATTTCTTTCAATTCAATGATCAGTTTAATCGCATGAAGCTATTAGATGATTATGAAGTTAACATTCAGGCTTTATTGCATGGGGCAGATTCCAAAAGTATCAAGTTAAAACATTGGATTTCTCCATTAAATTAACAAGCAGAGTTACTAATCAAATTAAACTATATAAAACTATCGGAGGTATTTTTTTTATGAGCAGATATGGATCACGTGAAATTTTGGATGTAGTATTGAAAGATGTTAAGACTGGTGAACCGGTCGTTTATTTGGAAAGTTTGACGACATCGTCGATGGAGTTTGCTGGACAGACCGTATATGCACGTGGTGGAAAAGGGCATCCGAAGCTAATTGGCTGGGATTCCGAGAAAGATGTAACCATGACAATGGAAGATGCGTTGATCTCCAAAGAATCACTCGCTGTTCTTACAGGATCTAAATTTGTAAAAGGAACCAAACCTGTGCATAAAAAAGAGGTTCTTGAAGTGAGTAAGACAGGGGAAATCAAACTTAGTAATGCCCCACTTACATCCAAGTTGGCGCATTTCTTCAAAACATCAAACGGATCATCTATGGACGCCAAACTCACTGCCTCTCCTATTACAGGTACTACTGTGACATTTACAGAAGCCACTCTCAATGAGGGAGATAAAGTTATTGCTGATTATTACTACGCAGCGCCAGATACCACGCAAAGTATGACGGTTGCTTCGGATGTGTTCCCAGGAACATACCTTCTTGAAGGTACGACGAATTGGAAGAATGAAGATGGCTTCGACGTAGAGGCTGTGTACACTATTCCTAAACTGAAAGTAATGCCTGGATTCTCGATTGGTATGGCATCAACGGGCGATCCGCAACCATTTACATTTACTTGTGAAGTGCTGAAGGATACGCATTCCAAAGCCATGGTTGTTATCGACGTACTGGAAGACTAAAACTTTGATGCAAGGATGGGGCTGGACCAAGCATTGGTTCAGCCCTTTTCTGTGATTATCCCGAGTAGCTTGAGCATTTTACAGAATTATATCACCTCGTCATATGCTTGAAATGTTGCGTGTCTTCATTCATGATCATGCGGCTTTTTCTATGTTTCGCCTGATATCATTAATAATTTGCTCAAGTACAGAGCCGTAATATCAGGGAGTTCTCATTTTAATCGGACCATTAAATCAAAATCAGGAGTGATCATATTGACTACGACAAAAACAAAAAAATTAACGGCGGCAGCTTTAAGTACGCTAGATGCAAAAAACAATCAGCGCAAAACGATTTATGTAACAGACCAACAATATGAAGTCCAGATTCATACCTTTTTTCGGAAATCGCTAATTGATAATGTGAACACCAATTATTTATCTCTAATCGAGCAACTTAGACAGAAAACAGATGTTACGGATCAAGTTATCAAAGATACAGTTGGGTTGTATAACACACTTCTTCTAAAAGAATTCTCAGATCTTCCGATTCCTAGAAAGCTGGATGTGGAGAAACTCATCAAGGTAACCAACATGTTGCTAGATAATGGAATTATGGAAGAAGTATTAACACAGTTCCCGGATGTGGAACTTAGAAAGCTTGAAGAACAGTTTAAGGCATTGCAAGAGAAAATGGCAGTAATGGTATCTGAGTTGGCCTTGACACGTGCACAACAATTAACAGATGAGATTATTTAACGAAATACATCTATAAAAGGAGAATACTCATGTTAGTGTTTTTGAAAGCAAATCTGGAAAAATACATTGTATTCCTTCACCAGCTCAAGCTGGAAGCCAAGGAAAGCCGTATACGGACTCGGTTTAAAAAACTATTGGTTGAACACTATCAGCATTTTCATGAAGAAATGGAAGAGCTGAAAGATCAACACATGTTAAAGAATGAAGACGGCAGTTTTGTCATGAGAAACGGCAGCATGGTTCCACGAGATTCACTAATACTTCAAACAGAGTTGCAGGAGTTACTGGAAGAGCAAGTGATGATCGAGTCAAATGCTGAACGTATGCCAATGTTACAAGCGATGTACCGAATCCTGCAAAGTTGTTCATTGCAGTTGGAGGGAGAAACAGCGGATGTCTACGACCAACTGTGTGAACAGTTCGAACAATACGCACAATAGGGGCAATTCATTGAATTGCTCCTTTTTGTTATAAGAGGAGTGATGCATGAATGCAGAATGAACTGGATTTGAATATAAATACCAATCAAGTAATTACAGATCTGAATAAGGCCCTTCGAGAACTTTCAAATAAAATGAGCAAACTTGAGGTCAAAGTGGATTTTGATCAAAGTTTTGTACAAGGAATGAACTCTTACGCAGAGGGCATGAACAGATTGAATCGTACCATGGTTCAGAATCAATTGATGATGCAAAGTTCAATGGATGAATATAAACGTATTCAGACGATTCAAGAACGTCAGCGCCATATGACGGATGCTGAGACAGCAGCTTATGAGAAACAACGCAAATCCATTAAACGTCTGGAACAAGAACTAGAAGGCTATACAGTGACCAAGAGTAAAGCAAACAAAAATCAATTAGGTGAAATTACCGGTTACTCTAAAACATATAAAAATGATGCAGGTCAACTTCTTACAGTGAATACCAATAATGACGGTGAAGTAAGAAATTACGATAAAGTGATGGAGCATGTTGGGCAACAACAACGTCTACTTAATCAACAAAACCGCTTAAACCAGCAACGTGAAATCAATCTTAGTGAAGAACAAGCCACGCGCAGAGCTTTGGAACAGCAAACAAGCCGAAACAACGAGTCCAAAGATCGAGCACATCAGCAAGCACTACAACAGAATGCAAAAATGGATACAAACTTGCGTAATTCCATTAAGGAAACAGAAGAAAGAATTGCTCAGGCAAGTCAAAAATACAGTTTGAATGGGACGGTATCCAATGGGTTAAGATCTCTAAGCAATGAAATGCTGACACTTAACTCATCGATGTCTACGGTTGGTTATAAAGCATCTGCGGAGCATTTAGCTAGAGTCAATGAGCAGCTTAAAGCAACTACGCGTTCGTCATCTGCAGCAGGTGGAGAAATCAAAACCTTGGGTGAAGTTATGCAGGGAGCCTCAACTATGGCTGGGGGATGGATGAGAAATGTAACCTCATTGATTCAGCCCATGGATGTCTTAAGAAAAGCAGTTCAATCCATCATTCAAATGGATGGTCAGATGAATCAGTTAGGACGAACAATAGGGACGTCATTCAACGAAGATCGAATGTTGGATGGTAGTACCCATATTGCTCAATCTACGGGACGTAGCATGTCTGAGGTGAACGGGAATTTAATTGGTTTTGCCAATCAGGGGTTTAACGAGTCAGATACACTGAGTCTTGGGAAAGCTGCAAGTGTGCTTCAGAATATATCCAACTTGACACCAGGTGATTCGGTAAATACGCTTACTGGTGCAATGGCTTCATTTAACATTGAGGCTAATAAGAGTATGGGAATTGCAGATAAGCTCAAGGAGGTTAGTGGGAACTACGGTGTTTCAAGTAAGGATCTGGCATTATCCTTAACTTCAGCTGGCGCAGCAGCCAAATCCTTTGGAGTTTCGATTGAGGAGCTACTGGGAAATACAGCAGCTATTAGCAGTATTACTCGGGAAAGTGGAGATGTCGTCGGACGAGGTCTGAAGGCGATATACACTAGAGTTGGCTCAGATGAACAATCTGCCGGAGCTCTACAATCCGTAGGAATTTCCAAAGCTGACAAAGATGTGATCACGGTATTGGATGAGCTGGCGGGAAAATGGAATCAGTTAACGAAAGCTCAGCAACAAAATACGGCTTTCAGCTTGGCTGGACAAGATCAGACAACAACATTTACTGCGTTGATGCAGAATTGGCAAACATCAGTGAATGCATCGGAATCAGCCCTTCATTCCCAAGGAGCGGCTATGAAAGATAATGAGCAATATATGGGATCACTCGGCGCACGAATTCAAAATATGCAGACCGCTTGGGAGTCACTAACACTTGCGCTGGGTAACGCATTGGTATCAGACAGCATTATCACCATTACTTCACTTGTTACTGGTTTACTGAACTGGATGGCTCAACTAAATAGTAGCTTTTCATTATTTGGTCTCTTAGGCATGGCAGTAGGTTTGTTAAGCGCGTCTTTACGAATTTTGGTAGTGGAGATTGCGAAGGCCGTTCTTGGTTTAATGGGAATTCCGGCTGCAACTATTGCAGCGAGTGCGGGTACCAAAGCGTTGAGCATGAGTCTTACTATATTAAAAAATTCTTTTAAGGCATTACTGGCTAGCACTGGTGTAGGACTTGTGTTTGCGATAATTGGGACTGGTTTAGAGTGGTTAATGAATAAGTTCTCAAACGCGACTCAAGCGACCGAGGATTTTTCTGATCAAACAGAAGCGTTGAATCAGAAGGTATACGATCTTAATGGTTTGAAATCATTGTCAGTAGAGTATGAGGAACTCTCAAACCAGGCATCGCTTAATTATGAAGAAAAAACAAGGCTTGTTCAACTTGAAAGCGAATTGTCTACCAGATACGGAATTACAACTCAGTCACTTAACGGTCAGACCAAATCTCTGAGTGAGAATACAGAAGCCATTAAAGGGAAAATCGAACAACTAGAGACAGAAATTGAGAACGAAAGATTCAAGGCTGAATTGGCATATAACAAACAGTCAAGGGACATTGAGGAAAGATTAGCTGGTAATAAAAAAAAAATTAACGATAAAGAGAATTTAGTAGAGACAATTGATGTTAACTACAAAAAACAACTAAAGTTATTGAAATATTATAATCAAATAGGATCAGAGAATTATAGTAAAGCTGATTACGATCAAACGGTGTACAATGTAGAATTTGGTGCCAATAAATTTGAAAGTGAGAAAGCGAAACTAGATCAATTAAACCAAGAATTCCAAAAAGATATTAATATTAAATCTGATGCAATCAAAGGAGCTTATCAGAGCTACATAGATCTACAAGAAGCAGAAGGGACCGAGGTTAAGGCGTCAACTCGAAAGTTTGTCGATATCTATGTTGAAATGGCAGCACAGAGTGAAGCTACGGCTTTTGCGATTAAAGACGATGCAAAAGAAATATTCAATGCCCTCCAGAATCAAGAATTTAAAACACCCGAAGAAGCAATGACATTTCTACAGCAGTTGCCTAACGTTGGTGATATGACTATAGATACGTTAAATAAAGTTAATCAAGCAATCGCGGAGATTAATTTAGCACCTTTAGAGGAACCTATCAAGGTAAATACCGATTTAAGTAAATTCACCAGTGAGGTCAATAGTGTTACCTCAGAGATTGGCAAATTGAACTCTGTTATTCACGACCTATCCAAAGGGCAGTCTCTGTCAGCAGATGAGATGAATGCATTAATTCTGAAGTATCCCGAACTTGCTAAGCATGTGAAACAAACCAAAGATGGCTATACAATTGAGAAATCAGCCTTGGAGAGCTTGAAGAAAACAAAAGTAGATTATATTAAAACGTTAGGGGTGCTTTCACAGCAGGAATTGATCAATAATAACCAAGCACTCGTGGGTAAATTGAGAGCTTGGGGCATCGAGATTGATGCTCTCACGACACTTGCAAAATTAAATGCTGCCAAAGCTCAGGTACGGTTAACACTTGCTGCAGACGTTGAAGTTGAAGATTACACAGAAAAGGGAATAGAGAATCAAGCAGTACTAAATCAGTCTGAAAAGGAGCTTCAGAAACTTATAGCTCCTTTTAATGAACTTTTGGAACGTTCTTTTGATGCAAGGGCTAGTATAAATAAGTTAACTGATTCAGTAGACTTATTGGGTATTAGTAATGAGAAAAACACGGGATCCTCTGATAAGGCTGCAAACTCCGCCAAACAAGCCAATAACACATATACAGAGACCACGGAGGTTCTGACCGAACTTCAGAAACAAATTCAAGGTGTAGATAAAGCCTTGGATGATCTTCACAACAGACAAAAGAATATGGAAACCAGTTCAGCTGCATATCGAAAATCTTTAATGGAAGAAAACTCACTGATGGAGAAAAAGATCAACCTCCTGAAGAAAGGTGTTCAGAATCCTGAGAAGTTAATATCTACCAAGATAAAAACAACCAAGGAATCAGATGATACTGCTTCTGAGAACGTTCCTACTACAATGAAATCTTCAGGGAGTTACTCAGGTAAGTATGCAAACTACATTAACAAATATGCTGAGCAATACAATGTTGACCCAAAATTGATAGCAGCTATCATACAAACAGAGAGCGATTTTAAGCCTAATAAAAAGTCTCCAGCAGGGGCGGCAGGGTTAATGCAATTAATGCCTCCTACGGCTAAAGATCTTGGGGTGAAAGATAGTTTTGATCCTGAGCAGAATATCAAAGGGGGCACCAAGTACTTTAAGTTTCTCTTGGATAGATACAAAGGGAACGTTAAGCATGCTCTAGCTGCGTATAATGCGGGGTTTGGGAATGTTGATGAATGGATTAAAAATGGAAATATGGATAAAATTCCATTTAAAGAGACCTATGATTACGTTCCAAAAGTATTAAATAACTATGACACCATTAAGGGAAAGGCCCCTAAGGTCGCTGCCCCTTCAACAAAAAAGAGTGTCGGAAGTACATCTGAAATAATACCGGCAACGTCAGAAGAAAAGAAAAAGGCAGAAGAAGCAGTAATCAAGGAAATTAATGAACTCCAAAACTTACAAATCGAAAAACGGTACAAGCTAATCGATTCCTGGGCTGAATATTACGAATTGGCAATCGATAAAGTACAGACAAAGATCGCAAAATCTACAAGTAAACAATCGATGTTATACATTAATTCTGATGAATGGCGCAAAGAAGAACAATCACAAATTAGTTATGTTGGTCAACAAATTAAATTGAGAGAGCAAGAGATAGCCAAGATTAAGCAATTGCTTAAAGATAAGAAAATAACTTCAGAAACGTATAATAAGCAAATTGCAGATCTGGAATCAAATAATGTAGAGGATGAATCTCAAATTTATGCTAAAAGAGAGAAAGTGATAGATTCATATATCGGAAGTTATAATGACAAGCTTTCGGAACAAGATCATCTAGTTTCTCTTTCAAATGCAAAATTGAAGACCATGACGGAAGGATCTACAGAATATAATAAGGAACTTGCAAGCCAGATTCCTGTTCTACAAGAGAAGAACCGTATCACAGAAGCAGAGATTAAATATGTAGAGCATCTACTTTCAGGTGGCAAATTAAACGCCGATCAGACCGTTAAATATACCAATACGCTGAAAGATTTAAACATTGCGCTAATAGACAACAATTCAGCTATGAGTGACGTAAATGAGAGATTAAAAGCATTGCGTGAGAATGCCGCAGACAAAATTATTGAAGATTTCAAAAAAGTCATTGAGCAGCAACGCGACTTTGCTATCGATGCCATTGATGAGCAGCGGAAAGCTGAAGATGAACGCCATAAAGAGCGAAATAAACATCTGGATGATGAGCAGAAGAAGTTCGAAATACACATTAATGCACGGCTAAAAGCACTGGATCGTGAAAATTCTTCTGTCGATTATGAGGAAGAGTTGACCAAAAAAAAGAACGAGCGTCAGAAACTTGTGGACAAACTTAACGTTTTGTCTTTGGATAACTCTATGGAGGCTAAGGCAAAACGAAAAGAGCTGACAGAGCAACTCTCAACCGTAAATGAAGAAATCGCTAAATACGAACGTGATCGTGAACGAGAGCTTGTTAAGCAGGGACTACAGGACCAACTTGACGATCATAAGAATTATACAGATAAGCTAAAAGAAGAAGATAGCGATCTTCATGAGACAACGCTAGCTAATCTGGATGATGAGAAGAAGAAAACAGAACGTTATTACAAGGACATCCTTGAGGACCAGAAATATTTTTATGATTTGAAGCAAGGGTTGATGAGTAACGATGCTGCAGTCGTCAGTGCAAAATTAACCGAAATAGGCGACAGGTATAACGAATTATTTGCTAGCATTAAACAGCATGCATTTGAGACTTCTCAAGAAATGCAGAACATGACGTACAATTTTCAGCAATCGATGGAAGGCATAGGGAAATTTAAAGCAGGAGACTATTCATCATCCGATTCAGGATCACAAGGGAACAACAATAGTGGATCAGCCAATGAATTTAAAATTCAAGGCACGATGGAAACAAGAAAAGCATGGACACATTATCTGAGTAATAAGGATCAGGCTGAAAAAATTCGAAAAGAAATGGCCTTGTATAATTCAGACTCATATAAATATCAGCAACTGGAAAAGGAATTCAAAAAACTGCAAGAGGAGAACCAGGGATATCGGGAGAAATATAAATTTCCTGACAATAGCTTCGCGGAACTGGCTAAGCTAAATATATTTTCAGCGAATACTGGTGGTATGACTCCGTCATTTGCAGGTGGTAAATTCCTGCTTGCCCATGAGAAAGAGTTGATTCTGAATCAATCGGATACATCCAATCTTCTGAAGATTGTAGATGTTGTTCGCGGGATCACAGATCGAATCAAAACCGGTCTTGATTTCAGTACATTTAAATTTTCTGAGAATAGAGTTGCCGGAAATACGGATAACCGAATTCAGATTGATAAAGTTGAAATTATGGCTAAGGATAACGATACCGGTTTGAACTTGCTTGGAAAATTCGAAGAAGCGTTAAATAACAAATTAAAGTGGAGAACCATTTAGGGGAAGGGCAAAAGCCCTTCCTTTTTATATTGAAGAAAGGAGTGAAGCCATTGCCAGGTGTTATAGACTATCTTAGAAAACCTATACAGCCCCAATATTTTTTGGCAAAGCCGAATCGGGAGATCATTAGCAAAATGAGTGAGATTTGTCATGACTCCATGAGTATACGCTTAAATGATGTTAGCGAGTTATCATTCTCAATACCGTACCAGCAGGATATTGCCCATGTCTTGCACAGAAACAAAAATGTAGATCTGATCAAAGAACGATATTTAGTAAAAATGGTGCAAGGTACCAAGATAGAGTGGTTTACGGTAAATAGCCTAGGGGATGATCTGGGTGATGCGGACATGCTAAACGTCCGTTGCTACTCTCTAGCCAGGGAATTGTCAGACAAGCGTATCCATAGTTATCTTGCAGAATCATATCATGCAGAACAAGTGCTGACGGAACTGCTGGCCAATACGCTTTGGAACATTGATTATCTCGATGCCGATTTTAAATTAAGTTACAGGACATTCGATTTTTCATCTAATAGTGCCCTTGAGGCCGTATTCTCGGTAGCAGAGACATATAACGCGATTGTTCATTTTAATACAGAAAAACGACTAATCAGTATGACCAAGCCAGAACTGACCGGAATTAATCGAGGACTCACCGTGGGTTATGGGAAATTGTTAAAAAGCATGAATCGAGAGACAAGTGCTGAGGAAATGGTTACGAGATTATATGCCAGCGGCAGGGATGGTTTAGGAATTCAGAAAGTCAATCCTACAGGACAGAATTATATTGAGAATTTCGGCTACTGGTTGTATCCGTTTGAACGTGATTCTTCTCGTAAAGTCATTACCTCAAGTCTTTGGATGTCTGATGGACTATGCCATGCTTTACTTGATTACAATCACTTGGTTGAGTCTAACAAGGAGAAATTCAATCAGTACCTGGATCAACTCCAACAGTATGAAAAGGATCTGATTCCATTACAGATTGATCTGAACAAGTTACAAAACGACGAGGCTGTTTTGGAAGAAGTGACACTTTCCCAACAGTTCGCTGATAAAATGTTTTTGGAAAAATATACTCATTCGAGCAACTCATCTCGAACGTTTAAACTTAATTCAGATTATGCATATGCTGTCATGATGCGACTTGAGCCTGCTGCTGGAGTATCCGTTTCAGTGAATGGAACATGGGTCAATGCAGTATCTGGAAAATGGACGATGCTAACCAGATCTAAGGGAACTGATTCGGTTACGGTAAGTTTAAACGGGGGTGCAGCAAGTTGCTTCATTCAGGTGAACACGATAAGCCTGGGTGAATACGAGACCTCTTCCAATGAAGCTACCATTGTGGATCGATATAGTTTGGATCAGAAAAAGAACCAGATCTCCCTGAAAGAGGTCGAAATTTCAAACCTGAACAGCAAGATTATGGCGGTTAAGCAACAAATTACACAGCTACAGACCTTATTAACGGCTGAGAACAACTTTTCCTCAGAGCAACTACAGGAGCTCAACTACTTTGTTATTGAACGAGAATTTAATGAAGACAAGTACATTGATGAAAAGGATCTGTACGAGGCAGCTCTTGAAAAATTTAGGGAACTACAGGTACCTCAACTATCTGTGGATATAGATATTGTTAACTTTCTGGAAATTGTGGAGGAGCAGCTTAACTGGGATAAACTCAATCTTGGGGATTATGTCAATGTGAAATATGAATCAGTTGGTATTGGTGTGACCGCCCGTATTAGTGAGATTCAATATAACTATGATTCGTCTTCCATCAGTCTAACGTTGTCCAACATTAAAAATGTAAATGATGAATCTACCCGAATTGAGAGGTTTCTAAATGAGACCAAGAATACCTCAATCGTTGTTGACACCAATAAGACAAAATGGGGTCAAGCTGTTGTTGATTCATCTGATATGAGTAAGCTGTTTGACCGATTCTGGAATAAGGTTACGAATGAAATCAATATGTCCATTAACAACACAGTGGATATTAATAACAAAGGGATTACTATTACTGATCCGGATGATCCATTACGTTTTCTACGTTTGACAAACGGTGCACTTGGCCTGACACGATCAGGGGGGCTGAGATATGAAACGGCCATTACGGCAGATGGACTGATTGCTGAAATGGTGCTAGGCAAGATTATTCTGGGTCAGCGGGTTGTGATAGGCGATACAACAGGTGTGTTTACCATTGAGGGGTCCAGATTGATGGTCGATGACCGTTGTGGACGTGAAGTTGTGAAGCTCGGATTGCTCTCGGAACAACCGGATCGTTTTGGATTTTTCCTGAACCGGTACGGTTCATCTAACTGTAATGATACGACCAAAGTTAATCGCGTTTCTATGACAGCGGATGAAGGATTCATTATCGAACGTTTTCGTAACGGGATTGCTGATAAAACATTTGGTACTTCGCTTGATGGAGATCTGTTTGTCAAAGCTGGCGTGGATGATCAGGTCTTTACAATTGATAAAAATGGTTTGGCTCTCGGGTCCAGTGTATGGGCGAGAGCTCCTTTTCATGCAGATTATTACGGCAATGTCTGGATGAATAAACTCTATGCGGATTCAGCAGAGATTCAAAACTCTTTGTTCAAAGATGGCCAGATCGAAGGATCATCACTAACCTTGCGAGATGGGGCAGGTGTGATGAAGATGTTCCCATTGAAAGGATTCTGGGCAGGCGCAGAAGAGTTTGAAGATGCTATTGCATCCATTGCCATGGACGGTACTGCCAAATTCAAAAAGCTGAAGATAACGGATAATCAAAACACGCTGTTGATTGATTCGGAGCAACGTAAGATATTCATGAATCAATGGGACATTGTAGGTGCGGGAGCGATCGATGCAGAACTGATCGCCGCAACGATGGTTACGGCAGAGGATGGTTTCATAAGTTCAATCGTGTCTGGCAAAGTTTCGACTTTGACGCGCGCGGCAGTACAAGGATGGTCCAACTACATCAAGATTGAAGGGAAAGAGTTAACCTTTCTGACGAGTATGGTTGAGGCGGGAACGGGTACACATAAAGCATTATCGGATGGGCGTAAGTTATATTGGCGTAATGCCAGTCAATCTGGTGAAATGACAACGGATGTAACCAGCTGGCCAGTGATGGTCTATGGAATGACAGACAAGACCAAAATGAAGCTGTATTTTGAAGGAGATGGACAGACAGCCTATCCGATTATCAGTATGGGTGAGGGAGACGCAAGGCAATACGGCAAAGGTCTAATAACCAAACCCAATGGGTCCCTCGAACTGTTATATTCGGCACAATCCAATGGAAGAGGAAGAAGTCTGAAATTCATGGATGACAAAGTGATTATGGAGTCTGAATCCGGACCAGTTGAAGTAAGTGGTAAAGAAATTATTTTCAAAACAGAAGCCGGTTCAACCATTCATATGAAAAACGATGGTGATATTGAAATTAAAGCTAATCGCAATATTAAAATTAACGGCCAACGTATAGACCTGAACTAATAGTAGATCTGGAAAGGAGGTGATTACGATAACCATTCGGGATGCACTATATTTTTCGTATGCAGGCCAAAAATCTGTGGATTTTGGCATCATTAACGTTAATCTTAACAGCGGTATGTTGGAAGAAAATTTTGCTCCTTCCCGGAGTATTGTGGAAGAGAAAATCAAGGGAAGGGATCAACCTTATTTTATGAGAACTGAGGTTGAACCGCTGCAATTCTCGGTCTCTTTTGCATTTGAAGAGAGTTGGGACTCAGACAAGATCAGGGAAGTGGCGAGATGGTTAACGCAACATGACTATTATCAGGAATTAACATTTACCACCGAAGAAGGGGTGAATCCTGAAAGGATTTTTTATGCACTCGTTGTAGATGAAACAACACTTATACACAATGGACTGAGACAAGGTTACATTACATTGACGTTCAGATGTGATTCGCCGTATGCCTACTCTCCAGTTATGACAACGCGAACGTATGAATGGAAAGACCGAATCTATGAGTGGAAACCGGCTTTTCAAACAGGGATAGATTCCAAATCGGTGATTGTGAATTCAGAAGGTCATCTCGCCCTAAATACGAACCGACCTAAATGGAGCGATTACCCCAAATATACTACATGGAGTGAACTGAACTGAATTCGGAAAGGAGAGAATTATGTCAACAAATACATCCAAGCTTCAATTAAAAATACCAGCATTTACAGATGAGATTGAGAACACCATTCGAGATTTGGGTGAAAACTTTCAAAAGTTGGACCAGATATCCGATGACTTTGTAACAGACATCCCTATTCGTGGGGACTATCTGCAAAATGCGACACTACGTAATGCCAACTGCGTATATGGCAGTTATTATGGCTGGGTAAACACACGTACTGGTAAAGCTGCTCCCAAGTGGGAGAGTGTACATTCATACAAAAATGGAGATTACATCGTGCCAACGGTGGATAATGGTCATGTGTATCAATGCATCCAGTCCGGTTACTCGGGTTATCGGGAACCTGTTTTTCCGATATCAGAAGGGTCTGAATTTCAGGATATTCGGGCAACGAGTCAATGGGCTTCAACCACTCTGTATCAGAAAAATGATATGGTGCTGCCTTCAATAGATAACGGCAGATACTACATATGTATCCAGGCAGGAGAGTCCGGTGATCAAGAGCCAATATGGACTACGATTGATGGAACAACAATGTATGACAAGAATGCAGTCTGGTCCACCCATCGAATCGCAAAATGGAAAGAAATCGGTTCAGCTGCCTGGTTTCGACCTTTTGGGAAGATTGAGTAGGTGTTTATATGGCTAATTGGCTGTCAGTAACACATCAAAAAGGTCATTATGTATCTCGTCCAATTCAGATTCCTATTGAATCGGGAGGCGTGTTAAGTCGGGTAAATTGGGTTAGTGAAGTTAGTACGGAGAGTTCCAGAATTACCGTACAGACGAGACATTCAATGGATGGAATGGAATGGAGTTCTTGGGAAACGTGCATCAATGATGGAATTGTACCTGGACTGAATGAAGACACAGCGGTCGATCAGCATCATTTTATGTATCGTGTCTTGTTTGATACAAATGACTTGAGTAAATCACCGAAATTGAAAGAAATCACTTTTTCGTTTGAGCCGGTTCTTGTGCTGTTCAATAAAGGAGATCAGGTCTGTAAGCCTGAAATTTGGATTCACAAGCAAGGGAACGGTGACTTTCAGATTGACAATCAATCCCGGCATGCTGAAGAGTTTCATTTCAAGAATCTGTTACATGATGAGGAAGTGTATGTGGATAACGAGAGACAACATATAGAATCCTCTCTTCCTGTAACGTATAGATATAAGGATTTCAACGATCAATTTCTAAGTTTGTCTGTAGGGAAAAATATTTTGCGTGTTCGTGGAGATGCACGAATCCAGTTCAGATATCAATTCAAGTTGTTACAGTAGGAGGTTATATGACTGGAGTAGCTTATAACGGTTCAAGTGTAAGTCAGACAAGTAAAAGTGGGCATGTTACATACGACATTGAAAATTGGGTTCCTACAGAATGGGGAGGCTACTGGACATCAGCTGGTAGTGGAAGCACCAATGCAGTCATAACCTCATCGGGGATAGCATCCAACTCCACGGTGTATGTGAACGGACGGGCAGTTACCTGTGTGAACGACCCTTCTCCAGATACATGGACCGCAAGTCCTGCTGTACCAACGAGTAATGGCTCAACAAGATATATTAACATACGACCCTCGACATCGGGCAGTGGACAGGGAAGAGTTGCATCAGGGAGTACGACCGTATTTGCAGGAGCTAAAGCCATTGGCAGTGTCAATTCAACGGTTACCACATCATTGGGGACTTCGGCCCGAATCACGACTGGAAGCAGCAATGTACATACAAACTAAATATTGAACGAAAGGAGGTGAACTATTGTCAAATTTACATACACATATGCAGTATAATGATCCCCTCACAATTATTGCCCGCAAGGGGGATGCAGTAGATCCATTTGTGGATCGGACAGATTCGTTACCTGTCATTAATAGCATGATCACTTTACTTGAAATCCCTTCATCTACCAATAAGGTTGTTATTAGTGGTTTTGTTGAGATTGACCAACATGTATACGAAAAAAAACAGAAGTTGGCAGAGAATGAGTTTCTCGTTCATTATGGTATGGGTACCATTCAATTTCACCCTTCTCAAGAAGGGAGGGTTCATATATGTCGCTATAAAGGTAGAGGACTCATTATGTATCCTGCCTCACGAATCTATGCAATGATTACGCGTAATCCGGATGTTATCAAAACATTGCAAGATTTTATAGAAGAATCACAGCGTAAGCTGGATGAGACGCAACTGGCGATGGAACGAGTAGAAGAAGTCATTCAGCAGTCCATAGACCAGACAGGGCAAGCGCGGCGTGCTACGGATCATGCCAACCAGGCAGCAGATGAAGCGTTAGAAGCTGCTGATCGAGCCAAAGATGCCTATCAAACGACTCGACTCGTATATAAAAGTCCGGTATCGGATCTTCGTGAACTGCGGGACACTTACCCTTTTCCTGAGACAGGCTGGACGGTTCAAACTTACAAGGATGGCAAAAGATATCGTTATGATGGAAACAACTGGATTGAGATTGATGTATTTGGCCAGAATTTGCAGGTGGTTAATCCATATAGGGATGGCTTAATGAGTGTAGCGGAGCATTTGAAGTTAAACGAAATTCCATTGGAAGTCCAAGACCGTGTAATTGTATTCTGCAAAGAGTCTTATGTCTTTCAGGAAGTCATAGGGGTAGTAGCTCCTTTCCCATTCCATGGTGAGATCCTGGATGTGAAGGGTTTTTGTGGTGTCTATGGAGAAACAGAGACAGAGATCAGAATTGAGAAATCCAGAGATCTAATCCACTGGGTGGATATTATGGACTCTCCATTGGAGTTTAATGCACTAGCTCATGTTGACAACAAGAAGGCGAAGTTTAGTAGCAAACAAGTTTCGGCAGGGGATTTATTTCGGATTCAAATTATCAAAGCAGGACTTGATATTCAACATCTTACAATTCAATTAACCATAAGAACATAAAAAAAGGAGAATGATTATAATGACACAACCAATTATTACATGGATGGACGCAACGCACAGCAAGGAGATTGTAGGACCGTTTGATTATGGTGTTATTGATGCAGATACCAAAAGTGAAATTCGTATTTTTAATGTGTGGAACAACAAAGGTGGTGCGACGGATGTGTCCAAAATGGAGGATTGCACCTTTACAACGCGGGATATGGATGGGGGCACTGGTGATACGGTTAAACACGATATTGAAGCTGTTAAAAACAACTGGTTTCATGTGCAAGTGGACTCACTTGGGGAGAACGATTTGGATGAAGAGAGCTCTCGTGTAGGCAAGGACTTTTCGAAACCTATTGGAACTACGGGCAAAACTACGGTGGATTATTCGGGAACACCTTATGCAACACCACTAGTACCGGGTGCAAAAGAGATTTTGGGAGTCAATAATAATGGAGATCAAGAAGACGCCGCAGGTAACTATGTAACGCTGTCCATTCAATGTGAAGTACCCTTGAATGCTCGTAGTGGTAAACAAGAGTTCAAGAAACGTATCTCCTATCGTTACGTGTAAGAAAAGTTAATGATGCAGACAGGCTATTATAGCCTGTCTTATTATTTATCTATGAGGAGGAAAAACTGTGATTTTAGGTCAGAAACAGTACTCTCGTTCACCTGTATCTCAAGCTTATATATGGATTGCCGATTATTATGATGGAACGTATCTGAGTGAGTACGATCTTCAGACACAACATCCATACTGCTTTTATGACATCAACAAAGAGAAGTTGGTGTTATTCGGATTGATGGGCCAAGGATCCCAAGTTTATTACAATGTTGCCAATGGAGTTTTTCACATTAATGCTGATCGTTACTCCATATCTTATGAATGTGAGGGGCAGGAGTACCCTTTAACCGGGAGAACGTTTGTATACAATGACATTATTCAATTTAAAAATGGATCCTCAGAAGCGAATATGGCTGGATTTTCAGGGCAAGGCAATTCAGGGGCTTTCAGAAATACGATTGAATGTTTTAACTTTGGTTACAAAAAAACAATGAATCTGAATGATGCACAAATTAATTTTCAATGCGTGTGCTCCCTGCCTCTAAAGGAATCCGTATTCTTTCAAATAAAAATTTCATCTAACTTGGACTTGCCTGGGCAACTCGTTATTCGTAAAAACGGGTTTGTCGTAGACCGAATCATAGCCCCTCTGAAGGCAAATCATGCAGGGATCATTAACTGGGACATTCGTTGAGTTGGATTTTGAGATGAGATAGGTGGTGAGAGTATGGCAATTCAAGAAATTGCACTGGATATAGATCTATCTGTAGGTATTTTTCAAGATACGATATTCGAGGATCAGAAATTGAAATTAAGAGAGTTGGGTCAGGATGCGGACGGGAATTCAATCTATCCAGCTACTGGATCTTGGGAGTCCACCGCGATTCGAATTCAGGATAAGATCACATCATTTAAAGGTGTGGCTTCAAGTGTAGACGTAGTAGGGGGAGCATCATACAAAATCTACTGGAGTACATCTGAGGATGGCTTTGAGTGGGGGGCGTATGAGGAAATCGTAGCAGATGTAACTGCTCCTAAATCTCCAGCAAAGTACGTGAAGGTGAAAATTGAGATTTTTGCTGAAAAGAAATATTCGAACTTTTACATAGACGATTTTAATCAGAAGGATAAATACAGTAATCCTTTTATTGAAAGTGATTCGGGTTCACTAGGCTTAAAGAAACTATATCAATTGAACATGGAACGAGCCTTGGATACTCCAACAGGGATGGTGCTAAATCAGAAGGTTGAAAAAGTGAAATTTAAGAAAGTGGATAGAATTAGACTAAGATAAGGGGGGATTTTATGCCAGTTCCAGCGACTACAGGACAATTGAGAGCGAATATTAAAGACATGGAGATTGGAGACTATATTGTTTGGAGATATGACTCTGCTGGAGAGCAGTATATAGATGGGACTTTAGGTACAAACGAAATACCTGTAAATGGGTTGGTTGGTACTACAAATTTAAACAACTATTACTGGTACGCTATTAAAGTAGACAAAGGTCTTTTAATCTCTGATCGCATTAGACATCATACTGTCACTTGGGATTCAATGAATGCAAATAAGATTATTGAAGGATTGCCTAAAACCTTTGGTGGCGTATCAGGTGTTGTACGCAGTATAAGTGGTGGGGTAGGATATGCAGACGCAAATGGAAATTTAGTGATGACGGATCGAGGATTGGGAGCATTCCCCAATAATAATGAATATGACAAATATATTATGAAGTCCAATTTGGGTGGCAAGGCTACACCTAATGATGATAATGTTTGGCATCACCATAACGTGTTTTGTTGGGCAAAGGAGACACCTGTTCTTGGTTCATGGACTACGAACAAAGGGACAGCCTTAACAGCGAATTCAACAAGCAGAATAGTGCGAGGTTTTGAGAAACGAGATGACAATAGAGGTGTTGCTTTTACAGGAACCGCAGCATCTCAGAATTATATTGGGTTTCGTCCAGTATTTGAATATAAGGAGGTGTAATGATGGCTACAGTAGGAGATCAATTAAAACAACCAGAAGTAGGATGGAGACGTTACGATGACACACATGTTGGTTTAAAGTATACAGGAAGTTGGTACAAGGTAACCAGCACAAATTACTATAATGGCAGTGTGAACGTAACAACCAGAGCTGCAGACAACAATTATGTTGCATTTTCTTTTTATGGAACGAAAGTTAGGATCATATCTGACATTGCACAAGATAGACATTCTGATAATACGATTACTGTAGATGGTGTAACTGAATCCTTTAATACCAACAAATCGGGCACTGCTGTATTATATGCAATCGTTTATGAAAAAATGAACTTACCTCTTGGATTTCACACAGTTACAATTATGGTAGGGCATAATCGCACTAACTTCATCATGGACGCTATAGATATTGATGAGTCAGGATATCTGTATGGATATACTTTAACAGCTCCAGAAGCAGGATGGAGAAGATTTGACGATACACACAATGCTTTTGCTTATCTTGGAGCGAATTGGATTGCTTATACAGGGGCAAATCAAGGTATTTACAACAATACTCATCACTATACATCTCAAGGAAAAGGTGACACTGAAATTAGGTTTAAATTTTACGGAACCAAACTTAGACTAATATCAAGCATAGGTCCGGCTTTTGCAAATGATATTTCAGTGATCATTGATGGAGTAACTGAGAAGTTTAATCCAAGAATGCCAACAACAGCGGACGAAAGACAGAAAGTAACCTATGAAAAAACTAATCTACCATTAGGTGTTCATGAAGTTAATCTTATCAGCGGAACGAACGGAGATTGGAGGTTGGATATTGATGCTGTAGACATTGATGAGAATGGTTATTTGGTAGCGCGGGTTGGACAACAACTGACAACACCAGAACCAGAGTGGAAGAGGTATGACACGGACAACAACGCACTGTATTTGGGTACAGATTGGAAGACAGTAGTTAATGCCACAGGACGTGCATTTGAAGGAGGTTCTGTTAAGTATAGTAATGTAATTGGGAATTATATAAAATTTTCTTTCACAGGAAAGAAACTTCGTCTTATTGCAGAATATCACAACCTATACGATCCAAATGTTGAAGTTAGTATCGATGGAGTTGTTGAATATATTAATTTATCAACTACCTCCTCTTCATATCAGCCTCAAAGATTAGTTCTCGATAAAATCAATTTATCTGACGGTAGTCATGAGGTTGTAGTTAAAAAGATTAGTGGGACAGGTAATTTTCATATTGATGCTGTTGATATTGATGTAACTGGACGCATGATAAGATATATTGGATCTCAATTGACCACGCCAGACGAGGGGTGGAAGAGATATGATGATAGTGTATCTTCTATTAAATATGTTGGAAACTTCACCAACGGTGTTGGTGCTGGTGCATATAATGGATACTCTAATTACACTTCAACGATAGGTGATAAAATTATTTTTGATTATGAAGGAACTAAACTAAGATTAATTGGAGCACGATATACCAATCGAAGTGACTTAATTGAAGTTTACGTTGATGGGAAATTGCATGGGACTCATTCGCAACTAGGATCAGAACTTGCACAAGTGCTTCAGGTTGAAATTGTGGGATTACCGAAAGCAAGACATCAAGTAGAAATTGTGAATAAGTCCAGTGGATCATCGACTACTTTTATGGCTCTTGATGCAGTAGACATTGACCTTGATGGTCGTTTGTTCCATCCAGATGAAGTAACAAGTGTTGGAGAACTTGAGATTGGAAAGCGTATTAGATGTAATTACGTTTCGAATACTGCTGGTGTGGCAGGAGAGTTTAAAAATATAGGAAAGCAAACATCTGACTTGATCTCAACAACATCTATTCCGAGTGCTCCTAATGGCGATTTCTATTTCATTGTTGTAGATGAATATAATGGTAAGAAAATTTTAATTGCAGACAGGAACATTCAATCATCTGTATCATGGGATGCATTGAACAGTAGTGGTCTTGTATTTGGCGTTCAAAAGGATTTGGGAGAGAAGAACTATATATTCGTTGCAAGACTTCTATCTGGTGGATATTCGGCGGCAGACAAAGACAATGATTGGGATCAGTACATTGTTAATTCAACACTAAATGGTAATATTATTGCTGGAGATGATAGGGTATGGAATTGGAGCGGGGGATACGGTATTACAAGCACGACAAATTTTAATAGTGTAAACAGAGTCCGAAGAGGTTCTCTTACAGCTTTAACACATACCGCGATAGCTTCTAGTTCCACTATAGGATATAGACCATTATTTGAAGTTGAAACTTTGCCAATGTTTAAATCGTTCGTCAAACATGATGGAGCATATAAAAAATATGAGCCAAAAGTTTTTATAGAGTCGAATGAGAAAACTCCTTCAGGGGAAGCATTTGGATGGAAGACAATAACCGCAATTTTGCCTTCAGAAGACACTTTTATTAATGATGGAATGGATGATCTATCTGTATTTGATAGAAAAAACGAACATTTTGTTCAGACCATGACTGCCAATGGATCACTAGGATCAGGTAAGTTGTTCAAAGGAAGCATTGATTTGAAAAAGTACTTTGAAATAACAAATGTAAGTGTGAAGTAGGGCTTGAATGCTCTACTTCTTTTTGTTTTAAAAAAATGATTTTAATTAGAAAGGAGATGAATATAGAGATATGAGTATATCATGGAGATCGTTTACTGGTGTTACCTTGAGCAACAACGATTTAACTGCCACAATGCCTACTCACACACAATCTACCATAGCAACTGGAAATGGAGTATCTTCGGGTAAATGGTACTGGGAAGTGCTAGTGCAAAGTGCGGGTGCAATAGTAGGTGTAACTAGCACTACCACAGGTGGACAGATATGGAATACTGTGAAACATAGAGGTTACTTTAGTGGCGCGGCAAAATGGGGAGGAACTTCGGGTACTTCTTATGGAGCCACTTTTGGCTTAGGAGATATAATAAGCGTACTATTGGATATGGATACTGGAACAATCGAGTTTTGGAAGAACGGCGCTACACAAGGCGTAGCATTCACGAACGTCAAATCTCTTGGGACTGTTTATCCTTTTTATGGAAACCCAACAGGGACTGGTGTACCGTCAACTGCAACTGCTAGATTTGAAAGGAAAGCATTCTCTTATCAAGTACCACAAGGATACCTACACTATGACATTAAACATAAAATCTTACTTTCATCTGGTAGTAAAGTATACTCATTAATAAAAAGGTTCTCAAATAACTTGATTCCGGTCATGACATCCAACACTACTCCGTCTGGTAAGGCAACTACAAGTAGTATCTACCATGTCAATTATAGTGCTTGGAAGGCATTTGACAGATTGGATGACCAATATCCGTGGGCATCAACATCAAAAACTGGCTGGCTGGCATATGAGTTCTCTAAACCTGTAGTCATAGCTAAATATGCTATATTGGCTAATAGTGCAGAACTAACTCAAGCACCAAAGAGTTGGATTTTTGAAGGCTCTAGCGATGGTGTCAATTGGACTGTATTAGACGCACAAAACAATCAGGTTGGATGGCAATCGGGATTGAAAAGAGAATTTGCAATTATTAATAAAAAGTCTTTCATTCAATACAGGATAAACGTAATAGATAATAATGGAAGCACTCTGTTATCTATCAGAGGTTTTGAAATGTATAATTATGAAATTAATTCAGATAACTTGGCTACCATCTCTAATCAATCAGAACAAACTTTTATTAGATATGGTATGGACTTATCAACTGGTATTTACATGTTTAATGGAGTCCAGTCCGTTGAAACCAAAGATAATGTATTAAGTTCAGGCAAAACATATGAACACACAATTGATATGTCAAAACGCCGAGTGGATAAAATTACGATTGGCTAAATTTATGAGGAACACATCTATATGGTGTGTTCTATTTATTTTTGAAAGGAGATGGATAAATGTATACCTATACAGATAATTTGATTCCTATTATGACATCAATGACTGCTCCAAGTGGTAGGGCTTTTTCTAGTAGTTATGCTACTTCGGGGAATAATGCTGACAAAGCATTCGATAACTCTGATGTCTATGGCTACGTGAGTGGAAATGGTAGTGTAGGACATATTGGATATGAGTTCGTTAATCCTGTTAGAGTTGGCAAGTATATAGTACGAAGTTTGTCTGCAACTTACTTTCCTCATATGCCAAAAGATTGGACATTTGAAGGATCTAATAATGACATTAATTGGACTGTGTTGGACACACAAATTAATCAAACATGGACAACTGTTAATACAAATAAAGAATACATTATTGATGTTAGTAAAGCTAAACTCTACAAAATGTACAGGTTAAATTGGACTGCTAACAATGGTGGATCACAAACTGTTATAAATGAATTGAAAATGTTCGGTTTAAATCCTTTCAGTAAATTCTTGATTTCATCTGAAGAATCGACATATTCATTGTACAAAAAGATTGGTGAACCCTTGGTTCCATTGATGGATGCGTACGATAATGGGGTTGGTAGCGTTATTGGATCAGCAAGTTATTCAACAGGTTACACTTGGAAGGCTTTTGATAATGATGATACTACCGCTTATGGCACTAACTTCACACCAGACTCGTCAAAACCAATTTATGTAGGTTTCAGATTCAATGATCCTGTGTGTGTAAAAAGATATTCTTTTTTAGCTGGTCTAAGAACATTTAAATTCATGGCATCTAATAATGGTACTACTTGGGATACCCTTGACACCAAAACGTCACTAGTATCGAATACTTCAACAACACAGACGTTTGATATACAGAATGATAAGCTTTATAGCTATTACAAACTAGAAGCGACATTAGCGACTAGTGGAAATGCTTGGGTGAGCATTTTCTCTGTTCAGTTTTATGGATTGATGCCTTCTATTCTGTTAGAATGTCCTTCTAGCGAGGACAGCTATATTCAAAATGGTATAGATAAAGGATTTCAAATCGATACAGTTGAAGAATTGAACGTTAAACAACATATTAAAGAAGATTCAATTCCGCTAGGATCAGGCAAACTTTTCAGGCAACAAATCGATAGGTCGAAGCATAAAGCACACAAGATTATATTAGGCTAGATTTTATGAACACATCTACATGGTGTGTTCTATTTTATTTTGAAAGGAGATGGTTAAATGGCGAATTACAGCGATAATATTCTTCCAGCTTTCACTTCCGCAAGTCCTGTAGACGGTGTATCAATAACAGCAACGCCATTCGTTTCTGGCTTTGAAGGTTGGAGAATACTTGCGTTGACAGGAAATGGATGGTATCCCAACAACACTGTATCGGGAAAAGATAATGGTGTTATTATTATTGATTTAGGAAAACAAAGAAAGATCGGAAGATATGAAATTGAGAGTGGGAGCTATTTTCCGAAAACATGGACAGTGCAAGGTAGTGATACAGGGCTTTTTTCTGGCGAACAAGAAATACTTGCAACTGTATTGGATAGTGGAACTGCACCAGACGGCGTAGTAACCAAGTCGTTTATTATTGAAAATCCTAAAAGTTACAGATACTATAAATTCGATATTACTAAATCGGCTACAGGCACATATCTTCAAGTGCGTAAGATAAAGATGATGGAGAAGCTTCCAGAACATAAATTCTTAATTTCATCTGGTGCCGAAACACTTTCTATCGTTGTTGGAAGAAAAAGCAATGACACAACTATACCTAAAATGACTTCGGATACAGCACCATCAGGCAAGGCTTTTGCTAAAAGTGTTTATAACGCATCTTATGCACCATGGAAAGCATTCAATGGAATTGATGATGCAGAAGGATATGCTTCGCTCAGTGGCAGTGGTGGAACAGGGTATCTAGGATATGAATTTCCAAATGCTATCTCTCTATACAAATATGTTGTCCGATCAACTGGATCAAGTAGTCTAACTAAAATGCCAAAAGATTGGACGTTTGAAGGTTCAAACGATGGAGTGAATTGGAATGTGCTGGATACACAGACTAATCAGACTTGGACAACTCAATATACTGACAAGATTTATCTATTAGATGAACCATTCCATTATATGCAATTCAAAATGTATCGTTTAAACTGGACTGCGAATAATGGGTTTTTAAGCTACACAGATGTTAATGAAATGAAAATGTTTGAAATAATTGCACCTAAACTTGTAAAGCTTCCTGCAACGTCCGAAAGTTCTTTTGTTGAATACGGTATGAACAAAGGAGAAAGTATTGATTTGGCTTCTGATATTTCTTCAATCAACACCATTAACACATCATCATCAACACTGGGTTCAGGTAAAGTCTTCAAACAAAAAATCAATACATCAAAAACACCAATTAAGAAAGCATCAATCACGTAGGGGATTGAAATGAATATTTAATTTAGAATTTAGAAAGGAGATGGTTTCTTGATTAGTATCATACCAACTATGACCTCTAATACCCAGCCTAGTGGTAGTGCAAGCTCAAGTAGCATCTACGATTCAACACGCTCTGCATGGAAGGGATTTAATAAAAATAGAAGCGATGCTTGGCTTAGTCAGTACAGTAGTGGTACAGTGCAAACAAATCAATGGCTTAGGTACAATTTTGATGCACCTAAAAAAGTTCTTAAATACTCGCTAAGTGTATTAAGTGGAACAACAACCGAACAATGGCAAGTAGGTACAGCTCCTAAGTCATGGAGATTTGAAGCATCGAACAATGGAATAGATTGGATCACGCTAGATGAAAAAAATAATTTTAGCAAAGAGTTATGGACAACAAGTGGAGGATATCAGGAATTTTCTATAGCTAACGGTAATTTTTATCTAATGTATAGATTATATTTAGTTTCATATCAATATAGTGGTGCAACTTATTTCCAAATAAATGAATTAGATATGTATATTGCATCCGAACATATCTTGGTTAAACATGATGGGAAATATATAAACTATGTCAATAATCAATTTAATCAGTTAGTACTAGTGGAGCCAATTGATGAGGGAAACTATTTGTCCTATGGGATAGTGGATTTATCCATCGTGCCTGAATCAGCATGGGCGCAACTTCAAGGTGAAGTGGAGCTATGTTACTACACAGACAACCCAACCAAAACAGAAGCATCCTTCAACATCGAAACCGAACCCTTCACTCTTGAAGAGGAATGGGCAGACAAGGATATTGAAGTGCTTTATTATACTGATGATCCAACAATAACGGAATCGGTAGTTTCAATTGAAACTGATCCCTTTACCCTAGCCCAAGAATGGGAAGACAAAGAGATAAAAATCATTGAATACACTGATGACCCAAATCAAACCGAATCAACGATTACAATTGAAACTGAACCTTTTACCATCTATGACGAATTAGGTGACAGTGTAGATGTTCTATACTACACGGACGATCCATCCAAAACATCAGCGGAACTGAATATTACAGCTAACTACTCCCCATTGGATGAACTTGAGGGAGATTTTGACGTGGTTACGTGGACAAATGATGAAGAGGTTATTGCAGGTAATCGGGACATGATGCTGACGTATGACGCGCTACCGTTTGAACAATTAATTGTGCAAGCGACAGACCTAGCGTTATATGGAGACGTGAAAAAGGTTATTGCTACGAAAGTAACGGAGAACAGACCGGAAGGTATATTAAGAATGGCTGCTTCATTCGACTCGGGGCTAACATGGAAGACTTACCGTTTCAACAAGTGGTTCGATATGGATATCCAGAATACAACGTTATTCAAAAGAAAAGGAATGAATCTGGACACACTCAACGCTATTCCTGAAAAGGATTTAATAGATTTAACACGAATCGCCTATTACTTCGATAGCAGCAAACACTATGAAAACAGCTATTCGCTAGACGAAGTGAAGATGGTTGTTGATGCGCCTCGTCATGCAGTAGAGTTCAGACATATGTCACTGCAACTGTTAAACACCACGGCCACAATCAATCTGACCTTCTCTGGTAACAAGCTTACAGGTATGCTGGGTGATGCAGATCAAGGCAAGGTTAAGTACCGCGTGTTGTTGAACGGTAAAACGTATTATCCGGCGGATGGCAATTTTACGCGACTAGCAGCTTCTCCAATCGATATTGAACTCAATATCGACGAGCGAAATGTTAATTTTGGCGTAGAGAATACACTGAAGGTTGAATTTCAGGACTATTGGGGTGCCATAGACTCCTGGGAAACCAAATTTATCGGATCGTATTCAGGATTAATGTTTATGGATGAGTCTGGAGACTTTCTGTCAGATACTTTTGGTGGTATTCTGAAACAACTTGATTATGGGGTGATCATTGCCGGACAGACGACGTTAACGAAGAAAGTCAGAATCAAAAACTTGCTTGGATATGCTGTGGATCATGTATACCTGGAGATGGATAAGAAATTCGAAACGGACGGTGTTGAAGTCCAATTATCCAGACAGGCCGATCCGTTTCTTCCAATCGATTATCTGACCTATGGTCTGATCCAACCGGAGGATAGCATCGATTTTTATATTCGCATCGCAACGGATATTCATGCCAAGCCGAACCCGAATGGTAATTTTGAAATGAAGGTCACAGCAGACCGGGTGTAGCTCTCAATACAATGAGACAGGAAGTGAGTGGAATTAATAACGGGGAGACTCCATTAGATAGTGTTATACATATTAAAAGTCCGGAAAATCGTTTTGCAGGAAAGTATATCCTGTACAATCAAGTGGATGAAGAGCTGCCTTCGACCCTAATCGCTGCTACAAGAAAAGTGTCCGAGATCGTCTCCAGTGTATCCGTACGTGTCAGACGGTCACAGGAATTGAGCAATTCGCTATATGTGATGTACAGGTCGCAAGGAGAACTGAACGCAACCATTCAAACGGCATCCAAAGTTGATCTCGAAGGCATGTTGTACGTTCGGCCACATAACCGTGCACACGGCAAATATGAATTACTGGAAGCACCGCGTGTAACTGTTAACTTGAAGCCTGTTGGTGATGCAACCACACGAAGTCAAACTCACTTGCAGACGATCAACTTTGGTGATACACAGCGTATGATGATCGGTAGAGACGAGATAGAGCAATTCGAATCATTTATACATTTCGGTGATTTGGATACCAGAATACCTGATCTGTTATATTTGGAAGACGCTAAATTGAGGTTATATTACACAGGAACCATGGCACCAGGATCACACATTGAGCTGCATCAGCCGGATACGTTGTGGCGTGAGTACGGGATTACGTATGCGAACAGACCTCAGTCCATTCAGCTCTTATCGTCCAATTATGTCATTGATACGACTGAACGTTATGTTGAGTTTGATATGATGGCATTACTCCAAATGTGGAGAGAAGGTATTCTTTCAAATGTTGGAATGATTATTCAGTCTAGTGGTAACACGCCGATATATTTCAACACTCGTGAGTCTTCCAAACCACCTGTTTTGCAGATTAGATATATCACTTCTCAAATCTATTCCATCGGTCGAACCGAAATTGAAAGTGAAGTTTTTATTTATGGTGTAGGTCGCAAGGATATAGCTTCAACGTTAGTTGTGCACAGTGATATCGGGCTAGATTGGCTCAAATCTCAGTTGTACGTCCACCGCTATGAGGATCACATGCATCATGATAAAACTCAAGTAATCGCAGTCAGCCGTCCGGACCTGGATGTAGATATGACAATAGCTAAACGTATAGATGCAGAACTGGATTCGAACATTTCTATTGCTGAGAGTAGGACGGAAGAGAAGGAAACATGGGTTGCTGTTTCTAAACCCGAGCTTCATTCGCAGTTCATTACTGCTATACGAACAACTAAAGATACAGACGGTAACCTTGCCGTTAGAACAAGTCTGGACGACGAAAGAACTGTAGAAATCGCGGTGTCTCATCCTGACTTACCTTCAGTTATTACGGTAGATAGACAAATGTCTCTGGTCAGTACGTTAACGATATCACAGTTGTTTGATGATGGACGGGATACGAGTTTAATTGTATCCGTACCTGATCTTCATGTTTCATTGGAAGTCTCCAATTATATAAAAGCAACTTCAACATTGGGGTCTTTGCTTACGGTCATGTACGACGATGATTCGACTGTGATTTCAGAGATTACGGTTAATAAGCCTGATCTGAATAGTGTTCTTCAAGTCAGAGCATTAGATCATGATGAGAGGGCAGCCAGTCTTGAGATTCCTTATTTGGAAGAACAGCCTGGGCAATTATATATCTCCAGACCTGATGTGCTTTCCAGCATTGAGGTCAAGTACATGGATGTATTGGATGGCCACATTAGTATCAAAGAAAGAGAATACTTGGACGGCTATCTTCAGGTGCGAGAGTGGAAGGATATGCAGTCTACGGTAGATGTGAGACAGATTGAGGATATGGCTACTGAAATGACAATTTCCAAGCCTGATCTGGCGGCTTATGTCCAACCGAGAGTTATTGCGAATGAAGAGTTAGATTCGATCACAAGTATCCGTAAACGGGATGCCAGTGACTTAGTGACCACAGTAATTGTGAAGAGTCCAGGGAATCAAGCGTATTTTTACATTTTATAAAATGAGTTAATTATATAAGGGGGCATTGGCCCTCTTTTTTTTGCGTTTAGGATCACGTCCAACTCTAAGCATCTGTACTTTATTGTGTAACAGTCATCTTCTCGTTATGATACAATGTGTTCATCACATATTAAGGAATGAAGACCATGCGTCAAGAGGACAGCGTATTTGAACAGATTATGAAGCAGAAGAGGTTGAAGCCGATCAATCCTGAAACCAATAGACTTCAATTCAAATCAATACATAAAAAGAAACTAGCTCAGGAGCAATTAAGTGAAATGGATGTCCAGTTCAAAAAGTCGGTAGCTGAATCAATAGATCGAAGTGTACTTCATAGACGTGTACTGGGAATTAGAAGAGATTTAACGGAGATAAGGCGATTAAAGAATGATGAGCATACGTTTTAAGGTATACCCAATTTGACTCACCTTTAAATTTATGATAGCAAAGACGTAGAAAAAGATATACTTGCAGGTGCGGTTGCTTTGGAATCTAATTGCATGAGGGTCAAAAAATAAACATTTCCACCTCTTGAACAGAGATAGTTGATTGATCATAGTGGTGATTATACACTTGGGCCCTCTGTATTTTATTTTCTTGCGACATATCGATTTATTGATTATTTCTAATAGCTTTATCTGAAAGTGGAGAAGAACGAACGACAGTTTCTCTATTACTACTACAGTCTCTTTTCGGTGATTTCTTTTTGTTGTTTTCTACATCCACAACCATGTTTAGGATTGGTCTTCGTGTTCGTACTTAAAGTTGTTAGAGGAGAGTCTGCCTGAATCTTATAATAATAGTTATATGGTTCAAAAGAGATAGACGTAAAGAAAAAATAGAATGTAAAATGAAAGATTAATTTTATGCTGATATTTAAGTCCTATTTCAAGCAGGGTGAAATGGTAATTATTTAAAGACATTAGTCATTATTTACTATATAATTAGCAATGTAAATAGTACATTAGGAGGTAGTGTTTTGAAGTTGTTAAGAATTTTAGCTTGGTTATTTGTTCCTTTCATTATGATTTTTGTGTCATGGAAGAAGCTTGGCAAGGTTGCGAAAATCGGCGGTGCTATATGGGCTGGCTTTATTTTATTGATAATTGTGATACCAACTGAGGAAAAGCCAAACGTGACAGCAACGGCAGAAACAGATGCAGTGGCCTCACAGGAAAAAGCACCAAAAGTGGAAAAGGCAGTTGCTGTGGTTGATACAAAAACCGAGAAAAAAGATGATCAAAAGGCTAAAGAAGAGGCTAAGCTGAAAGACGCAACAGACGCTACTGCTAAAAAAGCCAATCAAAAAGAAGTATTAGAATTTGAAAAATCTGTTTATGCATTAGAAGAGACTATGTCTCCAATTATGAATACATATCAAGAAGCTATGACAGGTTTGGGAAATGGTACGGTTGACATCTATACTGTCTATGAAGCAACAGAAAATGCACAGAAGGCCGCTAAACACTTGCAGAGCAAATTCTATAATTTAGATGTTCCAGAAAATCTCCCTAAAGATGTGAAACAAATGCTGAATGCAACGGCTTCGAACTTGAGTACGGCCTATTATTCTAAAGGTAAAGCATTCGATGCAGTTCTTGAGTTCTTGGACGATCAGAAGCCCAGCCATATGTCCAAATTTAAAGAAGAAATCTCCATGGCAGATTCATTTGTAATGAAGGGTATTTTGAAATTAATGGAAGCAAAAACTGCTGTTGGATTAGAGGTAGATTCCAAATAGTTTAATATTAGAATAAGAATGAGATGCCCGTTATAGGGCATTTTTTCTTTTTATTGTGAAAAACTATATAAAAGATTAATTTTAACAATAACTAAGCAGTCCTAATAGATTGCTTTTTTTATTTTATGAGAGAATGAAAAGACGTCCACTTCGTACTATATCGCATTTTTTATCCTGTTATAGAAAGTTGCCTCGTCTCTGAGGTGGCTTTTTATATTCCAATGAAAGCATAGTTCTACTAACTAAGTCTGCGAGGGGAATTACCAACAACATATTTGAACTGTAAGTACCTACATTTTCTCAAACACGGCAGGTGTCCACACGACAATCCAAAATGAGGCATACAATTATCGTGATCTGTGGAAGAGGAGGTGGATCGGGAAATTATGGTGACGATGGAGCCTATTGTAGTTGGAGAGCATGTATTAGTTGGAGTAGAGGTCAAGCTGCCCAAAACAACGTTGCTGACTATTAACACATCCAAAGGATATATCATGTGCGGAGCACTCGACGTGGGATTACTTAATGAGAAGCTCGGGGATCGCAAAATTATTGCAGCTCGAGCGGTTGGTGTGCGTACACTGGAGCAGTTGCTGCATGCCCCTATGGAGTCGGTGACAACAGAAGCCGAGGCCATGGGCATTACGGTTGGCATGACGGGTATAGAGGCTTTGTTGAAAATGATCTAAGCACTAACAAAAGGGCTCCCCATATGGGAAGCCCTTCTTTAGCGTCGTAATGCAGAGCCTGGCACATCGTGGCTCCCACCTCTATACACACGAACGCTTTCCATTAAATTAAGCTTCTTCCTTTGCGAACAAGGCAGCCAGATTTTCTTGGAAAGGTGCGCGAACAACGCCTTTTTCCGTGATAATAGCTGTTACATATTCGTTAGGCGTTACGTCAAATGCTGGATTGAATACTTTGATACCTTGCGGTGCGGTACGTTTGCCAAATCCTTCAGTCACTTCCTCCGCAGCCCGTTCCTCAATCGGAATAAGATCTCCGGATGGAGTAGACAAATCGATGGTTGACAATGGGCTCGCTACATAAAACGGAATATTGTGAGCCTTGGCAAGCACGGCTACGCTGTAGGTTCCGATTTTGTTAGCCACATCCCCATTCGCAGCAACACGATCTGTTCCGACGATAACGGCTTGAATCCAGCCTTTGGACATCACCATGCCTGCCATGTTATCACAGAGCAGCGTAACGTCAATGCCGGCTTGCTGTAACTCAAATGCAGTTAGGCGCGCACCCTGAAGTACGGGACGAGTCTCGTCTGCAAATACTTTCAGGTGAATGCCACGTTCCTGTGCGAGATACATTGGAGCAGTTGCCGTACCATATTTCGCAGTAGCCAGTCCGCCTGCATTACAGTGAGTGAGAACACCCATGCCATCTTCGAATAAAGGCAGTGCATTCTCGCCGATCATGCGGCATACTTCTTCGTCTTCCTTCTGAATTAACAGAGCTTCTACTTCAAGCGCAACATTGCCCTCATCCAGGCTCAGGCCGGATTCAACGACCTCATTTGCTTTTTGCATCATGCGATCCAGTGCCCAGAAAAGGTTCACCGCGGTTGGACGGGAAGTAGCCAGATGAGCACATATGGATTTCACGTGGTCTAACCAACCTTGAACAGTTGTTCCGTCATATGATTTGGCACCCAATACAACACCAAATGCAGCAGCAATACCAATCGCCGGAGCACCGCGTACTTTCATGGAGTGGATGGATTCCCATACTTCCTCGGGTGTATACAGTTTCAACATGAGGATCGTTTCGGGCAGCAGACGCTGGTCAAGCATTTCAAGCTTGTCCTTTTTCCAAATG
The DNA here is from genome assembly GCF_031455635.1 of Paenibacillus sp. 2003. NCBI lineage: Bacteria > Bacillati > Bacillota > Bacilli > Caryophanales > Paenibacillaceae > Paenibacillus > Paenibacillus sp. 2003. The sequence continues at coordinate 383,119 of NZ_JAVDTB010000001.1, forward strand.
AGAGAGGACAGAGGCTGATATTCAGGGGTTGTCATGGGTGATTCCTCCGTTCCTTATGTTAAGCCTTAGTAGTAGTAACAGCTGTGGATACAATATCCATTACTTCGCCGATGGTATTCAAGCGACGATTGTTCTTGATCAATGCTTTACCAATGGACAACGCTTTACGCTGAGCATGTTCACGTTCGGTCGCATTTGGAATGGTATCTATATCCGCCACGTGAGCGAGTCCCACGATACGACGAACCATTTTGGCACCTGCAAAGCCGATCGAATCTCTGAACAATTGTTGCACATACAGATCCTGATAGCCTGGCGTTTTTGCCATCGGATCAACGAGGTCGTTAACCCAGAGGACACGGAAACGAGATTCGAATTCAGTCCATACATCACGAACCATATTCAGCATAATCGTCTCACGCTCACGCAAAGCAGTCTCATCCTGAATCCATCCTGGCAGGGATGCGTAATTCAAGAGCAGGTTCGCGAGGACTGCACCGACATCGAATCCCATGGGGCCGTAATATGCAAATTCGGGATCGATGACCTTTGTTGATTCAGGTGTAACAAAAATACTGCCTGTATGCAGATCTCCATGAAGCAGTGCCTGCCCATGTGTCAGGAATTTTTCCCGTAGTAATGCCACTTCAAGGTGAAGCTCTCCATCTGTGCGAAGGGCTTCAGCCTCGTCTTCAATGGAAGCATCATAATTATTTTTCTCGGCGATCCGATAGGGTTCATCAAAGATCAGATCCTCCGTTATTTTGCATTGGTCCGGATTAATGAATCTGCCCTGTTTTTCCTTCTTCAATTGCTGATCCATGCCCAAGTCGGATGTGAAGAACAGCGTTCTTGCCATGAATTCCCCAATATGCTGTGCAAAAAGAGGATAGGAAACACCTTCGATCAGGCCTTTGCGCATGATCACATGATCACTCAGATCTTCCATAACCGTTAACGCGAGGTCATCATCGTAATGATACACTTCGGGTACCATCCCTGGACACAGACGATACTCTTCCTGAAGAATCTCACGTTCAATGCGGGCACGTACCAGAGAGAGCGGCCATGATTCTCCAACCACTTTCGCATAAGGAAGCGCCTGTTTGATAATGATACTTTTATCGGAGTTCTGATCCGTGATGTGGAAAACCAAATTCAGATTGCCGTCGCCGATCTCGTGACAATCCAGATTCGCATCTGCCGCAAATGGACCCGGTAATGTTCTGGCCAGTTCAATTGCATCCTGGGGGGTAAACGGGCGATATTGGGACAAAGGTGCCACCTCCATATATATGAAGAAACAGGAAAACCCACTTCTTTGCTTGGTATATGTCAGTATATCGGAAAAAGCGCGGTTTTTGAACTTTTTTTTGAGACAAGTCAAGTTGATCCTGATTCGAACTTCCTGTTCAAGGGTAAAAACAAATAGGCCGGACGGTTGAGAGAAACGCCGTTAGCAAGCCTCTCCGCTACGTGCGGTGAAACATTATTAACTCTCTGTTATGCATTGCGGGACAACCTGCTTACCACGGCATGACAGACTAATTTTAAATAAAGGATGGGATTAATATGGCTACAAAAAACAAAACAGATCAAGCAAAATCGGTGGAACAAGTACTTAATCGTCAGGTTGCTAACCTGAACGTATTGTATGTTAAAATCCATAACTATCACTGGTACGTTAAAGGACCTAACTTCTTCACGTTGCATGTGAAATTCGAAGAGTTCTACAACGAAGTTACAGTACAAATGGATGAAATCGCAGAGCGTATCCTTACGCTGAAAGGTAGCCCAGCAGCTACAATGAAAGAGTATCTGGAGCTTTCTTCTATTCAGGAAGCAGCAGGCGGAGAAGACGCGAAGACGATGGTGCAAAACTTGATCGAGGACTTCGCTACACTTTCGAATGAATATCAGGAAGGTATCGAAGTTGCAGATGCAGCTGAAGATCAACCAACATCCGATATGCTGACAGGCTTCAAGGCTGATCTTGAGAAACACATGTGGATGCTTCGCTCTTTCCTGGGTTAATATAGCCAAGATTTTGCCTAATACAAGTGGTTCTCTTACGTAAGCTTTCTGAGCTCGGATCTTTGTTGTCAGAAACGCCCTGAGCGTCTATACTGCTGACAAGAACGATAGGGGAGGGAACCGCTTATGTTAGAACCAACGATACCGGCTTTAAAAGAATGGGCTTCTGCAATCAAAGCACTGGAAACGGGTCGCCAAATTATGGTGATGCGCAAGGGTGGTATTGTAGAGGAAACCCGACATTTTGAGCTGAAAAGTCCGGCGTTTTACCTGTATCCGACTTATGAACATCAGCGTAAAGAACTGATTAAGTCCTCGGATCAATCCTATGTTGAAGAATCATTGGCCGAATGGGTGCCCGAAGCTTCGACAATCCGTATTACTGCATATGCCGAAGTAACGCAGGATCTGGAGATACGAGATCAGGAGATGCTGGATCGACTTCTTGACTTTCATATGTGGACAGCGGATTTCGCCGAAGACCGTTTGAAATGGAAACGGAAAGATCCGCTCCATGTATTGATTCTACGTGTGTACCTTTTGAAAGAACCGATGGAAATCCCCGTACTGCCTGAATATAATGGTTGTCGTTCATGGATTTCTATTCCGAATGGTCCGGTGCCGCGCGAAATGACGCCGGTAGTGGACGTTGCGGATTTTGACGAACAGGTACAGAAGATTAACGAGATGCTCAAATTGTAATATTATTTGTAATATTATTAATGAAGGGGCTTGTCCATAATATGGATAAGCCCTTTTTTTAGATTAGTGTATAGCAGATACGATAAAAGCTTGATTTTCTGTGATTTTTCTCACTGTCTATCTCGGCGGGAGATGTTTTCTCATTTGATTCAATCTGGTATTTATTATAGAATCAGAAAGAATAATGTTTCCTGCAAGGAATATACACTCTGAGGAAATAGCTTGATTCTCATTGAGAATCAGTTTAGAATTATTCTAAAGTGTTCTTGCTTTAAGGAATCGAGTACAAGAGAAATTCAGGGGAAGCCCTGTTCAGATATAATAGGTGCTTTTTCGTTTTCGACAGTAAACATCAATTTAATCAATGGAGGGAAACAATACACATGGCTACGAATTTCGTCATTGAAGGTCTGAAAGCGACGATCGAAGGTAAGGAAATCCTGAAAGGCATCAACCTGGAAATGAAAGGTGGAGAAATCCACGCAATCATGGGTCCGAACGGAACAGGTAAATCAACTCTGGCTTCTGCATTGATGGGCCATCCGAAATATGAAGTAACTGACGGTACAATTACACTTGATGGTGAAGATGTATTGGATATGGCTGTAGATGAGCGTGCACGTGCAGGTCTTTTCCTGGCTATGCAATACCCAAGTGAAATTGCAGGTGTTACAAACTCCGACTTCTTGCGTAGTGCAATTAACGCACGTCGTGGCGAAGGTAACGAGATTTCCCTGATCAAGTTCATTCGTCAAATGGAAGGTAAAATGAAAGAACTCGACATGAACCCTGAGTTCGCTCACCGTTACCTGAATGAAGGTTTCTCCGGTGGTGAGAAAAAACGTAACGAGATTCTGCAAATGATGCTGCTTGATCCGAAAATCGTAGTACTTGATGAAATTGACTCCGGTCTGGATATCGATGCTCTGAAAATCGTAGCAAACGGTGTAAATGCAATGAAGAGCGAAGATCGTGGTTTCTTGATCATCACTCACTATCAACGCCTGCTTAACTACATTACTCCTGACTACGTACACGTTATGATGCAAGGTCGTATCGTGAAATCCGGCGGACCTGAACTGGCACACCGTCTGGAAGCTGAAGGATATGACTGGGTTAAGGAAGAGCTGGGAATTACAGACGAAACTGTAGGTCAAGAAGCGTAAAGACAAAACGGAGGAGGATTAATCAATGACTACACAAACAATTCTTCCGGTTGAATCTGAAGCGCTTCGCGCCTTGTCGGAAAGCAACAATGAACCCGGCTGGTTGACCGAACAGCGGCTCGAAGCTTTAAAGCTTGCGAGCGGGCTTGCGCTTCCTAAACTGGAAAAACAAAAAATCGAACGCTGGAATGTCAGCGAGTACGGAACATATAAAACAAGTGAAGCTATTTCTTCTTTGACAGAAGTACCTGCTTCCATCAAAGATCTGGTTCAGGATCAAGCTGAAGGCAGTCTGGTTATCCAGCGCAATTCCGGTACGGTATACTCCAAGGTCTCTGCTGATCTGGCAGCAAAAGGGGTTATTTTTACGGATCTGGCTACAGCGGTTCGCGAACATGGCGATCTGGTAAAACCATATCTGAACACAGCGGTGAAAGCGGATGAGCATTCTCTCGCTGCATTGCATGCGGCACTTTGGAATGGCGGGGTCTTCCTGTATGTTCCGAAAAATGTCGAAATCGAAGTACCACTGCAAGCAGTGTTGCTTACGGATGACGCTTCTGCAACGTTTGCACCTCACGTGCTTGTAGTTGCAGAAGCAAACAGTTCAGTAACTTATGTTGATAACTATGTATCTGGCGAATTGTCCGCACCTGTTTTCCATAATGGTGTTGTGGAAGTATTCGCAAAATCTGGTGCTAAAGTACGTTTTGCATCGGTTCATCAACTGAGTGTGAATGTAACTGATGTTTCATTCCGTCGTGCAGTGTTGGAGAATGATGCTTCCATCGAGTGGATTGTAGGCGAAATGAACAATGGCGACACAGCGAGCAACACGATGACCGTGCTGAAAGGTAATGGATCAAGTTCTGATTCCAAAGTCATCGCTGTAGGTTCCGGTTCGCAGAAAATCAACTACACAACGGAAGCTCGTCACTTCGGCAAGAATACACCAAGTCAGATGATTACACGTGCAGTTATGCGTGAAGAAGCTTCTGCAATCATCAACGGGATCACGAAGATTGAGAAAGGCGCTACCAAAGCCGATGGACAGCAGACAGAGAAAGTGTTGATGCTGAGCCCTAAAGCACGTGGAGACGCCAACCCAATCCTTCTGATTGATGAGGATGATGTAACAGCAGGTCACGCGGCTTCTGTTGGTCAAGTCAATGCCGAGCAGATTCATTACTTGATGTCGCGCGGAATTAACCGTACGGATGCCGAACGCCTGATCATCTATGGCTTCCTGGCTCCGGTGGTGGCGGATATTCCTTTGGAAGCACTGCGCACCCAATTGCAGTCCCTGATTGAGAAGAAGCTGGGACAATGAACCCGTCCATTCGCGAGCAGTTCCCGATCCTCCACCAGGAAATTAACGGACACCCGCTCGTATATTTAGATAGTGCTGCGACTTCACAGAAGCCTCGCGCTGTGATCGAAGCAGTCAAACATTATTATGAGTATGAGAACTCCAACGTACATCGCGGTGTTCATACCCTTGGAAGCCGTGCCACCGACGCTTACGAAGGCGCACGTGAGAAGGTAGCCAAGTTTATCAATGCCCGTAGTACACAGGAGATTATCTTTACTCGCGGGACAACGACAGCCCTGAATCTGGTGGCTTCATCATATGCCCGCGCCACTTGCAAAGAAGGCGATGAAATTGTTATCACTCAAATGGAGCACCATAGTAATCTGATTCCTTGGCAGCAGGTTGCCAAGGAGACAGGTGCAACATTGAAATACATCCCACTTCAGCCTGACGGTCATATTGAATTGGCTGATGTCGAGAAGACGATTACGAACAATACTAAAATTGTAGCAATCGCTTATGTATCCAATGTTATGGGTCTGATCCATCCTGTGAAACAAATTGCTGAAATTGCACACCGCAATGGTGCTGTCATCGTTGTTGATGGCGCACAAAGTACACCTCACATGAAGGTGGACGTTCAGGATCTGGACTGTGATTTCTATGCATTATCCGGTCATAAAATGTGCGGACCAACCGGAATCGGTGCACTCTACGGCAAAAAGGCGCTGCTGGAGTCCATGGAACCCATTGAGTTCGGCGGTGAAATGATTGATGATGTGGGTCTGTACGAATCCAACTGGAAAGAGCTTCCCTGGAAGTTCGAAGGCGGAACCCCGATTATCGCAGGTGCGGTAGGGTTGGGAGCTGCCATTGATTTTCTGGAGCAGATTGGTATGGATGAGATCGCACATCATGAGAGTGTGCTGGCAGCTTATGCAACAGAACGACTGGCCGAGATCGATGGGTTAACCATCTATGGCCCAGCGAAGCGGCATGTGGGTGTTGTTACCTTTAATCTGGGGGATGTTCATCCGCATGATGTGGCAACTGTGCTGGATGCGAGTGGCGTAGCCATTCGTGCCGGACACCATTGCTGTCAACCGCTAATGCGCTGGCTTGAAGTTAGCTCAACAGCTCGTGCCAGCTTCTATCTATACAATAACGAACAAGATGTAGATCGGCTTGTCAGCGCCTTAATCCAGACAAAGGAGTATTTTGGCGATGCAACTTGATGATCTGTACAGACGTGTTATAATGGACCACTACAAAAACCCGCGTAACCGCGGAACATTTGATAATGACGCTGTCACGGTGAATTTGAACAATCCAACGTGCGGCGACCGGATTTCACTGCAAATTTTGCTGAAAGACGGAATCGTTCAGGAAGCCAAATATACGGGTGAAGGCTGCTCCATCAGCATGTCCTCTGCATCGATGATGACAGAGGCCGTCAAAGGCAAAACGATGGAACAGGCACTCGATATCGCTAACCGTTTTTCCTCACTGATGAAAGGTGAAGAAGTCGATTTCGACGATTATGAAGATCTCGAAGCCCTATCCGGTGTGAACAAGTTCCCTGCACGCATCAAATGTGCCACTCTGGCCTGGAATGCATTACGCAAAGGGATTGACGAAGAGAACAAAGTACAATAACGATAGGGAGGTAGAGCAAGATGGCTAAAAAAGCACCAGAAATGGAAGAGTACAAATATGGTTTTCGCGACGAGCACAAATCCATCTTTCAAACCGGTAAAGGTCTGACTGCAGAAGTGGTTACCGAGATTTCCAAGATTAAGAATGAACCGGAATGGATGTTGGAATTCCGTTTGAAATCCTTGAAACAATTCGAAAAGATGCCAATGCCGAAATGGGGCGGAGATCTCGACGGATTGGATTTCAATGAAATTCAGTATTATGTACGTGCTTCTGAAAAACAAGGTAAAACATGGGAGGAAGTTCCTTCCGAAATCAAGGAAACCTTTGATAAATTGGGTATCCCTGAAGCAGAGCAAAAGTTCCTTGCAGGTGTATCGGCTCAGTATGAGTCCGAGGTTGTATACCACAACATGCAAAAGGAATTGGAAGACCAAGGTGTAATCTTCATGGACACGGATACGGCTCTCAGAGAGCATCCGGAAATCCTGCGTGAATATTTTGCTACAGTTATTCCGCCAGCAGATAACAAATTTGCTGCATTGAATAGTGCGGTATGGTCCGGAGGAAGCTTCATCTACGTGCCTAAAGGCGTTAAATGTGAAGTGCCTCTGCAAGCCTACTTCCGGATTAACTCCGAGAATATGGGACAATTCGAGCGTACACTCATCATTGCGGACGAAGACAGCTTCGTTCACTATGTAGAGGGATGTACAGCTCCAATCTACAGCACGAACTCACTGCACAGTGCGGTTGTTGAGATCATCTGTAAGAAAAATGCCCGTGTTCGTTATACAACGATTCAAAACTGGGCACCAAACATCTACAACCTCGTTACGAAACGTGCGGTTGCAGAAGAAAATGCAACGATGGAATGGGTCGATGGTAACATCGGTTCCAAACTGACAATGAAATATCCAGCGGTTGTACTGAAAGGCCGTGGAGCTAAAGGTTCCGTACTCTCTATCGCTGTAGCTGGTAAAAACCAGCATCAGGATGCAGGGGCGAAAATGATTCACTTGGCTCCGGATACAACATCTACGATTGTATCCAAATCCATCAGTAAACATGGTGGTAAAGTAACGTACCGTGGTTTGGCTTCCTTTGGACGTCAAGCTGAGGGCGCGAAATCCAACATCAAGTGTGATACACTCATTCTCGATAATGAGTCCACATCGGATACAATTCCTTACAATGAAATCATGAATGATAACATCATGCTGGAGCATGAAGCTACAGTATCCAAAGTGTCTGAGGATCAGCTCTTCTACCTGATGAGCCGCGGTCTGACTGATGCAGAAGCAACACAGATGATTATCATGGGCTTCATTGAGCCATTCACGAAGGAATTGCCAATGGAATACGCCGTTGAGATGAATAGATTGATTAAATTCGAAATGGAAGGCTCTATTGGTTAATCCAATACAGCGCTTTTTGAAGCGGTGAAGTTGAACCTTACTGTTGATGTTAAGCGGTAGTAAGGCTCAGATGATCGCTTATGAATATAAGAAAGATCAAGGGAGATATTCCCTTGATCTTTTTTTGTTGCCCAAACAAGACCATGAGAAAGTGGTATGTGGGATCAATTGGTCAGGTATTTCTGACTGAAATATTAGATTATAGATTATACAAATGAATAGAACAGATTTATTCTTCCATTAACGAATATTACATATATTTGAATTGATTAAAATATAAGGGGGTATATGATGCGAAGAAGTATAGTTAAAAAAGGAGCAGCCTTGGTATTGTCTGCTGTTGTTGCCTTAACGAGCTCTCCGTTATTTTTATCAACGGCGAGTGCTGCAGAAGGTGGATCGGTATCGGGTTCATTCAACGTACTTAGTTATAATGTAGGTGGTCTTCCGGATCTGGTATCCAGTTCCAACCCCAAGGAGTACACCATTCAGATTTCCCCCAAATTAAATGACTATGACATCATTAATGTGCAAGAGGATTTTAATTATCATAACGAGCTGATATCCCAAGCCACTCTGCCGTATTTGACGACAACAAGCGGAATTGCGGGTTTTGGTAGCGGGTTGAACAGTCTGTCCAAATATCCATTCCGTGACTTGAAGCGTGTTACCTGGGATAAGCGATCCGGTCTTTTTGACAATGGAAGTGATGAATTGACTCCAAAAGGATTTACAGCAGCTACATATGAGATCACACCTCAGGTGAAAGTGGACGTATACAACTTGCATGCGGACGCAGGTAGCGATGATAAATCGCTTGAGGCCAGACGAGATAATATCAGACAACTCTCCAATTACATAAAGGAGCACTCGGACGGGAATGCAGTTATCGTATTTGGGGATACCAATACACGGTACACCCGTGCGGCTGACAATATAGAGCTGCTCATGTCTGAGAATGGATTAAGAGATCCGTGGATCGATTTGATTCGAGGTGGGAGTATTCCCGCTGATGGAGACGCCCTTATGGACGCAACCAATTTAAATGGACCCAACTATGAGATAGTGGACAAAATTTTGTATCGCGGAAGTAAAGCGTTGTCCCTTAATGCACAGAGCTACCGTTTGGAAAATCAAACGTTTGTTGACCCGAGTGGGAAGCAACTCTCTGATCATTATCCGATTACAGCGGAATTTGTGTACAGCACATCTTCTCAGTACCAACTAAGTTCAACAATTGGAGGATCCGGAGGAACTGGGTTTAATGATCTAAATCATATTCCGGAGTCCAGACCTAGCTCAGTGGTGCTTAACTCGGGCAACCGTGTAGACGGCATTTCAACGTTGTACAGGAATGGAACGAACCTGGCACATGGTGGTCAATCCAACATTGCCACACTGAACTTGGCAGACGGAGAGTACTTAACTCAGGCTACCATTGGTCAGGGGACACGTAATGGAGATAAACGGATCTTTTACGTGGAGTTGTCCACCAATCTTGGAAACAAAGTTGAAGGCGGACAAAAGACATCGGATCAAATTATACTTGAGGCACCAGCAGGGTGGTATATAGCCGGATTTTATGGAAGAGCAGGACAGGAATTGGATCAGCTAGGGGTCATATACAGACCTCTCAATTAGGAGTGTGTAGTGGTTAAAATAAAAACGTAGTATATGTAACTGATAGAAGAATCATATTAGCATAGCGCCGCTTGGAATATACGTTGGAGAGACCATAAGGTTTCCCTAATGATATTCTGAGCGGTATTTTTGTGGAATAAAATAAGACCAATAGCACAAGCCATTTCATAGATTTAAGCATTTAATGATAGAAAAGGATGTGAGTGTATGAGCGTAAACCCTTTCGAGGGCTATCGGATTACAAGTTCATTCGGCTATCGAATTCATCCTATTCATGGTGGACAGACATTTCACCGCGGGATTGATCTCGTGACAGAGCCTTGGAATGGCCCCGTCTATGCCTTTATGGAAGGTAGGGTACGTTTTGCTTCCGAAGGAGTTACAGGCTCCGGATTCGGCGGTTACGGGCTTACAGTTGCCCTTCAAGATCACCGTGGCTACTTGCATTGTTATGCGCACCTTTCACGTATTGCTGTAAGCGTTGGACAGCAGGTGAAGCGAGGCCAGCTTGTCGGTAATCAGGGGAGCACGGGTCAGAGTACTGGTCCGCATGTACATTATGAGATTCGTAAAACAAGTGCACCATCTTACGGATATACAGCCAGCGAAGATGGTGTGACGGAACCGGGTGCGTATTTACAGTCCGAATACGGAACTGCATCTCAGGAACAGGAGGCTCCGCCGATGACCACTGAGCAGAAGAAAATGTTTGAGGCCATACAGAAAACGCTGGAGATTCAAGGGGGATGGATTCAGCAACAGGAGCAACTATCCAATATGGATTGTCCCGCATGGGCACAGCAAGCATTTGATTATTATCGACCGTTTATTATGAACGACAAAGGCAGTTATGAATTTTGGAGATTACTTGTTATCATGTACCGCAAGGAAAAAGGCATCCAGGTTCATTCGGATTCCGACACATAGATTCCTGCAAAGAACAAGGGAGTAGCAGAAGGCTGATCCACTCAGGTAGATGCAGACAGACAACCCTTTATCGAATGTTGCCTGTTCGCCCGGTTCATTCCACCGGAAACGTCATATGTTAGGGTATACCTGATGAAGAGGAGGCAATCACATGAGCGAAGTAGGATATGGCTGTGGTGGCAACGTAGGCGGAGTAGGCGGCGTTGGCGGGTACAATATGTTCACAAACACTGGTGCAATCTTGGTACTGTTCATTCTGTTGGTTATCATCACAAAAGCATTCTGCGTGTAATCCAACATGATTGAATCGGAATAGACAAAAGGGAAGCCGATTACGGCTTCCCTTTTGTCATATGCCAACCTATGAGTTGGTTATTTCAGTTACCTATGGGCTTCTTCGTATACATGCTCTGTACAATGAACAGTTACTGTACATAGATCTCAACGATAGCAATATCTCTTTCTTTCGCTAAATCGATAAAGGCCGTAGAGGTCTGAACGAGTGGTCGGAAATAATCCGCAGGATTATTCATGACAATGAGTCCCGTCTGACCCGTGGTGAGCAGAACCCTTTTACCGATAAAATTAGGCAGCATATGCTTGATCAGTTCCTGCGTTGCTTCAGCATTTAACTGACCAAAGCTGAGGCTGTACAGTTCACATAGAACAGAGATCAGTTCCTGTTTGGTCTGGTACACCCGATTCGTCGTCATGGCGCTGTAAACGTCTGCTACAGCCGTTATACGGGCATATGGGTGGATCTCGTCTCCTCGCAGTCCATGAGGATAACCACTACCATCCTCGCGCTCATGATGCTGAAGTGCAACCGTTGCCAGAATTTCATCCTGCGTGGATTCTTTAATGATATCGTACCCATAGAATGTGTGTTTCTTCATTTCGTCAAATTCTTCCGTGGTCAATTTACCAGGTTTATGTAACATTTCAGAAGGAATCTTGGACTTGCCGATATCATGAAGATATCCTGCTTTGGCTACCGTTAGACATTCCTCGGGGTTGTAACCCATCCAGCCGGCGATATAAAAAGCGAGCATTCCGACTTGCAATGAATGGTTGTACGTATAATCGCTATCCCCGTCCAGCATAAGCAACAAGGAGACAACATCCTTTTGTTTTTCCAACTGTTCTGTTAGGGTAAACAAAATCTCATCGACCTGTGTCTCATCAATAAAACCCTTCTCCATCGCTTGTTGAAATAGAGATTCAGTACCTTTGATCGTATCGTTAAACAAGTTAGTTAACAGACGGGTTTGATCGGAAGGTAAGGTTTGTGCATCAGAGTGTAGGTCGGATGTTGTGTGTTCTACATCTGCGTACTCGATTCCATGTTGCAACAGTTTGGATAAGTCATCTTCACTGAGGGTGGAACCTTTCATCAGCATGTGGAGACCCGAACTGTTGTATACATCATTTTTTAACAGGTCACCCGGTTTAAGATCAGTAACATGCACTCTCACGTATAAACCACCTTTTCTCGACTAATATCGACACATATAATTATAATAACAAGAAAAAAATGGGTTGACAACGACTTATTTACTATTAACCCACTCGATCTAAAGGTGTAAAGGCTCATTGTTTAGTTCTCAATGGGGTTCCATGGTCCTAATTGATGTCCCTTCCATTCAGATCCATCTTCCCAAATTTCCTTTTTCCAGATCGGAACGGTCTGTTTGAGTCTCTCTATGGCGTAACGGCTTGCATCATAACAGTCGTTGCGATGAGGCGAGGAAACGGCAATGACTACGCTAATCTCTGCCACATCCACTTTGCCGATTCGGTGACTGATTGCACATAACACACCAGGCCAGCGATCGGAGATTTCCACACCAATGGCCGCCATCTGAGAAAGAGCCATCGGCACATAGGCCTCATATTCAAGATGGACGGTGCGCTGTTCACCGGTCATTTCACGAGTCGTACCTACAAAAGTAAGAGCTGCCCCGTGATTCGGGGTAATCACTAGCGCCGTTGTTGCTTCCACGGACAAGGTGGACTCTGTGATCAGAAATAAGCCATCTTCAGTCCGATGCTCTGGGATGGCAGAGCGAAGTTTTTCATCAGATATATCCGTACCATCACCTCCAGAGACGGGAGGGATCAACGCAAGTTCATCTTCTGAGCTAAGTATAGTATCGGCAGGAGCGTACTGCTGGTTAACTGCCAAAAAGGATGTCTTTATCTGAGAAGCTGCCTCTGGGTAGGCCAGACTCAGTTTTTCTTTTAAATCGGCAGCGGTTGGAATGTCTCCAATGTACTCAAACTCCAGAAGGGATGTATTTAAACGTTCTGCAATGCCTGCAAATAGTTGAATTGTCAATTTCATAGATATGACTCACCTCTTTTTGATCTCTAAACCCTTTAAATATATCATAACGACGCGGAAAATGTTATGCTTATCCATTAGAAGAATGAACGTTTATTGAAGAGCAGGGGAGGCGGTGTGATGAGCACCAGGGAGAAGCAAACGTTAACGATTCTACACACCAATGACATCCATAGCCACTTCGGCTCCATGAGCACCATCGCCGCTATGATCAATGAGGAACGTGACCAGGGTGGCAACTTCCTTGTATTGGATATCGGCGATCATATGGACCGGATGGCCGTTGAAACAGAAGGAACACTGGGTACGGCTAATGTTGATGTTATTAACCTGACGGGCTACGATGCCATTACAATCGGTAACAACGAAGGTCTAACCTTTACGCCAAATCAGCTCTCGCAGTCCTACGCTGGACTTCTGTGTCCTGTGGTATGCGGCAATGTTGTGGAGCAAGATACTGGCCTTCCGCCAGTGTGGATGAAACCTTCTCTGATTGTGGAGAAAGGTCCATTTCGCGTTGGTCTGCTGGGGGCAACTGCCCCTTTTACCACGTTTTACGAACTGCTTGGGTGGGATGTTCTGGACCCTGTGGAGTCACTAAGAGCTCAAGTGGAAGCATTACGTGATGAAGTGGATGTGGTGGTTGTTCTTTCACATCTGGGACTTTCGACAGATCGGAGACTGGCGGAGCAGATTACTGGAATTGATGTTATTCTCGGTGGACATACCCATCATGTTCTCGAAGAACCATTAGTCATTGGTCAGACCGTGCTGGGTGCAGCCGGGAAATTTGGTCAATGGCTTGGGAAAGTGGTTCTGGAACGAACAAGCGTGGGAGAACCTCTCCAACTGATAAGTAGCGGTTGTATGGCTGCCAAAAGTATATTACTGGATGATCAGGTCGCTCTGGCAATCGCTACAAATCGTACGGAAGCCGAAAGGACACTCAATCAGACGGCAGTGATAACGGATCGGGTGCTGCCCATCGCGTATGACCGGGAATCCCCGTTTGCAACATTGCTTGCACAAGCTGTTCGTCATTTCACGGGGGCACAGCTGTCTCTGGTGAATGCAGGTCAGCTTCTCGGAGATCTTCCACAAGGTAATATTACAAAAGGAATGTTGCATTCCCTATGTCCATCTCCTATAAATGCTTGTACAATATGCTTGAGTGGAAGTCATATTCGTGAAGCACTTGAGCAGTCCTTGTTGGACGAGTTTTCAGGTAAGCCCATTGTGGGATTTGGTTTTCGTGGTCATATTCTAGGCACGTTATGTATGGATGGAGTGGAAGTTCAATACAATCCACATGCGCCAGCCTATGAGAAGATTCAGACCATATCCATCAATGGGGAGCCTATGGACGAACAATGTGAGTATATCGTTGGGACACTGGACATGTTTACGTTCAATGTGGGGTATCCTCCTCTGGCTCATGGAAACCGTACGCTCTATCATCTTCCGGAATTCATACGCGATTTGCTGGAAACGGAAATAAAACGACCAGGGGCTCTGGACGACAGCCTGCGAGCCCGCTGGCATCAAAGCTAAATTAAAGTACTTGCCTTCTGCTGAAGCGGCGGCTAGTGGTAATTACATCTACGGAGCGGGAGAGGATAGGCTGTGCGTTTAGTACATATAAACTTATTGCAGCCTGGCATGAAGCTGGGAAAACGTATTTATAGTGAAGAAGGCCTTGTATTACTTAGTGAGGATGTAGAGCTAACCAGTCGATTGATTGGACGCCTTAAGGATCTCGGGGTCGGTTATGTGTATATTAAAGATGCTGCGACAGAGGACATCATCGTTCCTGAAATGTTGCAGGAAGAGACCCGAAGGAAAGCACTGGTCGAGATCAAACAGCAATTTCAGAGTATGTCAGGACTGAAAACCAAAAATCAGATTCCTCATTTCGGTAAAGCGCTTAGTGGTGTGATGAATGCGATTCTGGAAGACATCGGTAGTCAGAAGGAAGCCATGATTATGCTGATGGACATGAACTCCAGCGACTTTGACCTGTATAACCATTCTCTGAATGTATGTGTGTACACGCTGGTTCTTGGTGTTGCTTCGGGTTACACACGCCAGCAATTAATGGAGATTGGTCTGGGCGCTTTGTTGCATGATATCGGCAAAACACAGATTGCACCAGAAATTTTGCATAAACCCTCCAGATTGAGTGACGAGGAATTCAAAATCATTCAGCAGCACACTACATATGGACACCGTATTCTCAAAGATGAACCAGGTATACCGCTTCTATCCGCGCATTGTGCATTGCAGCACCATGAACGAATTGATGGCAGTGGATATCCCTTTGGTTTGAAAGACAAGGAAATTCATGAATATGCCAAATGGATTGCGCTTGCTGATTCGTATGATGCCATGACAACGAATCGGGTGTACAAGCAAGCCTTGCTGCCGCATCAGGCAGTAGAGGTGTTGTATACAGGTTCAGGAACCCTCTATGAACAACGGATGTTGGAAAAGTTCAGGGATTGTGTTGCGATATACCCAGTAGGTATTTCAGTCAAGCTCAGCACGGGAGAGGTTGGAGTAGTTGCATCAATTCATTCACGTGTTCCTCAACGTCCGCTTATCCGTGTTCTAAAAGATGCGGACGGCCAGACTTTATCTTCGCCTTATGAAATTAACCTGCTGACAGCTCTGTCTGTGATGATCACAGGTGTAGAGGGTGTGGAGGATACACCTTCAGCGGCTCAAAGTGAACAGGTAGAAAGCTGAACAACTTGAAAGATGATTAGCGCTCATGTCGTAATATCCGGGCCGTTTCGTAATTCGGTCCAGAGTTGCCTGAGCGTTTTTTGTCATGTAATGGACAGGGTCTGCGTATGCCGGAGCATTCAAAATTGTGCTATGATAAAAGATAACTCCAAAAAGAAAAACACAAGGTATGATGTAAATAAAACTTTTTAGGTTAATAAAAGGAATAAGGTGAGGAACAATGACCATGCTAAACTCAGGATCGGTACAACCGATGCCTTTATCGCCAACGAATGATCCGTGGGATCCGATCGGCTCTCTGCGTACATATGGACGCCATGTGCTGACCAGTGTAGAAATGACCGTGACACATCTGTGCAATATGAGGTGTGAGCATTGTGCCGTGGGAGATATGCTCACGATGCGTGAAGCGCCGGCTCTCCCGCTTCCTCTGATGCTGAAACGATTGGATGAAGTGGAGCATCTGCAGACAATTAGTCTGACGGGTGGCGAGCCAAGCTTTAGCCAGAAAACAGTGGATGAGATGATTATCCCGCTGCTCAAATATGCCAAGGAACGTGGAATTCGTTCCCAGATCAATTCGAATTTAACACTGGATATCGGCCGGTATGAGCAACTTTTACCTTATCTGGACGTTATGCATATCTCATTCAACTATCTGAATGCTGACGATTTCCATCAAGTTGGATTTGCCAATAGTGGCAGACCTGTGAAACGTGAAGTAGCGGTGAAGATGTATGAGAAAATGATTGAAAATTCACGCAAACTGAGTGAAGCAGGCATGTTTATCTCTGCGGAATCGATGATTAACTTCCGTACGCACGACAAGCTGGATGGTATTCACCAATTGATTCGTGAGATGGGCTGTGTCCGTCATGAAGTGCATCCGATGTATAATTCGAACTTTGCTTCGTCACTGCCCGTGTTATCACTGGATCATATGAGAGCAGCGATTCATCGTTTGCTTGATGTGCGTGACAAAGATATGTGGATGTTATTCGGGACCCTGCCATTCTTCGCGTGCAGTGCAGCAGAGCAGGATCGGGAACTGATCAACCGTTTATACAGCGAACCAAATGTGACGGTACGTAACGATCCGGACGGACGCAACCGTGTTAACGTTAACATGTTCACGGGTAATGTGTATGTGACGGATTTTGCGGATATCCCGGCGTTTGGTAACATTCGTGATCGTAAACTGGATGAAGTGTTCCATGAATGGTCAGCTGAACATCCGTTGAATCAAACGGTCAATTGCCATTGCGATATTGCATCCTGTTGCGGACCAAACCTGCTAGTGGCAGATATGTATTACAAGGGTGTAGATTTCAAATCTAGAAAGGCAATCACACTTTGATATTCCAGGTGTATTCCTGAAATAGATAGAAAAGGGGAGTTTCAACTTGGATATTCATACCGAATTTCATCTTGGACAGCTGGTATTTAATCTGGTCTGTGTCTTTTTGCTCGTATTTTTGAATGGCGTATTTGTTGCAGCGGAATTTTCCCTTGTGAAAGTAAGACAGACACGTTTAACTCAATTGCAGAGTGAAGGAAACCGTTTGGCTGGTTATGCACTGAAGGTGAATAGTAAACTGGATTCCTATCTATCGGCAACTCAGTTCGGGATTACATTGACATCGCTTGGGCTCGGGTGGCTGGGAGAACCAGCCATCTCTGAATTGCTCGTTGAGCCTCTCATGTTTAAGCTCGGTGTAGGAGATACAGGGCTTATATCGACCGTGTCCGTCATTATCGGTTTCTGTATCATTACGTTTCTGCATATTGTGTTGGGTGAGCTTGCGCCTAAATCGTTGGCAATTCAAAAAACAGACGGAGTGGCATTGTTCTTATCTGCGCCCTTGCTGTTGTTCTACAAAATCTTCTTCCCGTTCATCTGGGTACTGAATGTATCGGCTAATGCATTGCTGCGTCTGGCGGGTATCGAACCTGCCAGTGAAGGAGAAGCTCACTCGGAAGATGAACTTCGAATTCTGATGAAGCAGAGTGCCAAAAGTGGTGTCATCGATAAAGATGAGATCAAACTGATGGACAACATCTTTGATTTCTCCGATATGCTGGCACGTGAAGTGATGCTGCCACGTACAGACATGGATTGTCTGTACACGCATATGTCTTTGGAAGAGAACCTGGAGATCATTAATGCAACCAAACATTCCCGGTATCCCGTAGCAGTAGAAGACAAGGATGAGATCATTGGATTTATACACATCACCGATCTGTTGCTGGCTAAACCGGAGCAACAACATGATCTGGCTTCACTCGTCCGACCAATCTTAAACGTTCCTGAATCCATGGAAATCAGCCATGTGCTGCGTCTGATGCAGAAGAAACATTCTCAGATGACGCTGGTTGTGGATGAATATGGCGGCACAGCTGGATTGCTGACTGCGGAAGAAATTCTGGAAGAGATCGTTGGAGACTTGTATGACGAGTTTGAGGATGAGCGTCCGCATATGGAACGCAGTGGAGATTCCTTTTCCATTGATGGTCGTTCGCTTATTGAAGAAGTTCATAAGTGGACCGGAGCCATCATTGAGGATGAAGAAGTGGATACCATTGGTGGATGGCTTTTTAAAGAGCTTGGAGGTAGTCCAGCCAAGGGCAAAACTCGGGAGCTGAATGGATACGTCTTTGAAGTGGAAGAGTCTTCTCGTTTGCGAATTACTCGGGTTCGAGTGTACAAGCAATCTGTTCCTCAAGACATGAATTCGGAAGATCAGTCAACACAATAAACAGACCTCAAACAGACCTCTGAAAGTACCGCCATTGTGGTGGGGCTTTCAGAGGTTTTTTTGATGTGTGAGCTAAAAGGGGATTAACTTACCGATTTGAAACATATGGATATAGAGACGGGAAGCAATCGTTTGAAATGTATGTTGGATGCATGCAAGCATTGAGAAAGGAGAGTTGTTCTGTGAAAGATCCGCAGCTTCGTGCTTACGCCCCGTTTGTGGGGCCGTTTGACCCTTGTCCGCCTGTAGAGATTCGAACGTATCTGGTTCCTCCGCAATTATTTATTCCATTTCAACCTATGGGCTGGCCGCAATACAGTCCGGCAGAAGCGTTAAGACTGGGAACATTATGGCCTGCATTATACAGCCCTTATACACCAGCAAGATCGAAAGGGAGGAAGGTGGAATTGGATGGAGCCTGAAGTGCCCAAAGCCTGTGATGCAAGGTACTATGAGCTGTTAGAGGAGCTCCAGGCACTGGACTTTGTATTAGTTGAGCTGAATCTGTATCTGGACACCCATCCGGGTGACTTTCAGAGTATTGAACAGTACAACAAATTCAGTCAGGAGCGCATGAGAGTTGCACATGAATTTCAACAATTGTACGGACCGCTGATGAACTTTGGTCATGCATTCTCCAAATATCCATGGGAATGGTCACAGACACCGTGGCCATGGCAAGTGTGAAACAATCTCCTCGGGTTTCCGTGCAAAATTGCCACGCCGGGGACTCGGGGAATATGCCAGCAATTTCAAATTCATTCTAAAAGGAGGGCTCTGCATGTGGGTGTATGAGAAAAAATTGCAGTATCCTGTTCGGGTTAGCAAATGTGATCCTCATATGGCAAAATTGCTGGCTGAACAATATGGAGGAGCGGATGGTGAGCTGGCGGCAGCTCTGCGGTATTTGAACCAGCGGTATACCATTCCGGATAAAATTATCGGGTTATTAAATGATATCGGCACAGAGGAATTCGCTCACTTGGAAATGATTGCTACCATGATCTACAAGTTGACCAAGGACGCGTCGGTAGAGCAACTGGAAGAAGCGGGACTCGGGCCTAACTATGCTCAGCGTGATTCTGCTTTATTTTACACGAATTCCTCAGGTGTACCTTTTACTGCAGCATACATTGCTTCGAAGGGAGATCCGATCGCGGATTTGTACGAGGATATTGCAGCAGAAGAGAAAGCCCGGGCTACATATCAATGGTTAATCGATCTGACCGATGACGTGGATTTACAGGATAGTCTGAAGTTTCTGCGGGAACGGGAGATCGTGCATTCGTTAAGGTTCCGGGAGGCCGTGGAGATTCTGAAAGACGATCGGGATACAAAGAAGATTTTTTGAACAGGTGGAAAATAGGAACCTGGCAGTCCGGTGAGGGCTGCTTTTTGCTTTGAAGAAATGGAGAGGCTAGAAGAAGTGTATGTGCTGAAATGTGGATTGCTTACATATAAAAAGACGATCCTCTTTGGAAGAAAGAGAACCGTCCTGTTTATTATATTTTGGCGAAGTAAAGCCTAATATTCAACCACCATGGCAACATTTTGCCACCCGGCTCCAACGGTCCAGAACAGAACTTTGTCACCACGCTGAATCTGACCGGTTGTAACCGCTCGATGTAATGCAATGAACGGACTGCTGGTTGAGGTATATCCGAACTCATCTCCGATATAGACGGCAATATCGTTACCAATGCCGATGTTTTCGGATACAGCCCGAATGTTACTAATAGATAGTTGGGAGAAGCAGGCGGCTCTGATCTCATCTGGTCCAATCTCGTTACGTGTCAGCAAAGTACGAATGGACTCGGAAGCGGCATCCACACAGATGGAATCATCAAATGGGATGAATTTCACATGAAAGGCACCCGCATCCACACCTGTTTTGCCGAGCTTTGCCAAGCCTTCTGCAGGAAAAAGAGAATTACCATACACACAGGTATCCGTCTGATAGATGGAATCAATGAAACCGACAGCATGTTCATCCCGCTCTACAATAACCGCCGCTGCTGCATCACCGAAATTGGCGAAGTATACGGGATCATCGGGACTGGCGTGAGGAGCCACGTAATCGGAGCCGATGATTAAAGCCCGGCGAATTCGAGGATTGCCCAGCATCTGCCGGCTAACCTGTTCGAAAGCAGCGGTCATGCCTGCACAGTTCGCGTTACTGTCAATACAGATCGTGTGAGAAGCTCCGTTAATCAGGCGATGGATCATCAGGGAATTCGTAGGAAAGATGTATTCTGGCGTTTGGCTTGCATAAGCAATCAGATCAATATCTGCACCGGTGAGTCCGGTTTTCTCCAGTAGGTTACTGGCTGCCTCAAAGGCCATGCTTAGTGAGTTTTCGTCATCGTTGTCAATTTTATAACGTGTATCACGACCAAGTGCCTGTAACAATCCACGAATATCTACACCTCTTGCATCAAAATGTTCAATATAAAAATCATTGTGCACCTTGGTTGCTGGATGATAGATATCGATATCTACAATACGAATTCCGGCCATCTTCATTCTCCTCTTGAGCGGAAGGGTGAATTCACAGCTTGTCCGCCTGGTTTATTAAGTGGTAACGGTAGATATGATTTCGAGATTGTCCAGGCCGACAGACCGACCAAGTCGGGACAATTGCATTTTTAGAATCGCGTTGTTCTCGAGGGTCAACACGACTTTTTTATATTCATCTTTTTTGAACAATTGAAGACAGCCTTCCAGAAGAGGAACAATCTCCGGAGCAGTAACATTCAGCTTTTTGCAATCGATGTTCAAGTCATACTCCTTGGTGTTAATAGGAGCGATCGTATCCTGATAGGCCGAGATGGAACGCAAACCGTCTTCTTGAGAGAATGAACCCTCCAGTTCAATGTTTAACACCTTGTTCGGAACGTCTGTCTTCAGAATGAAATTTCCCATGTTTGATCTCTCTCCTTTAAATGAGTTAAGGCTATCCTGCTAATGGATACACAGCCCCATAGGGCCTCTGCTGAAAGCTTCTAAGATGAGAGCTGGTTCGGAGGATAATTTAACCATATTATAAAGGTAGGAATGTAAAAAGATCAATAAAAAAGTCGAATCATGTATAAAAATGTAGAAAAGTGAATTACTGTATTTCTTCCAAGGTGGCAAGCAAAATATTAAATGCACTTATAATGCGTGGAGCTCCCACACATGGCGCCAGATGTAGCAATATTCCCTTGAGCTGATCCACCGTCACTCCCACGCTTAGAGCCATCGTGTAATGTACGCCCAATTGTTCATACTGTCCTTGGGTGATCAACGAAGAGATGATAGCAACTTCCTTCCATTGATCCGAAATCGTGGTGCGCTGAAAAATATCCCCGTATGCCGTCCCCATAATAAATTCCGACAATTCGGGAAAATGTTCTTTGATAGGGGCGAGGGCTCTTGCACCGTACTCCCCAGAAAGCTTCGCGAAACGGTCTAGTCCCTGAGTTACATGTTCACTCATGATTTGCTCCTCCTAATTCAAAGTTACGGTGCGGTGAGCCGTGGGTGGAATTTCATCTCGATCGGTCAGAAGCTCAATAACAGTTACCTGATTCAACGTCTGGGCTGTGTTCAGCGCAGATGAGAATTCAGCAAGAGTTTCTGCTCGAAACGCAACCGCACCGAGAGATTCGGCGAATTTGGCTGCATCCATAGGAACTTCATATAATGTGCCATCGATTCTGCCTGTTGTTTTTTCCATCCCTTTGAGTGCCATGTCCAGTTGTTTGTTGTTAACAACAATGAAGATGACGTTCAGGTTGTTGCATACCGCGGTATGGATCTCCGTCCCCAGCATCATGAAACATCCGTCACCGGTGATACATACAACGGTCTCTTCAGGTGAAGCGGCCTTTGCACCTATCGCCATACCAATGGCGTTCCCCATACAGGCAAAGTACGCGTCAAACACAAAGCTGCCTGGTTTCTTGACTTTATATCGCTGGACCGCATGAAATCCATGGCTGCCATCATCAACAAACAGCTTATGATCGTACGGAAGCAGATCGCTCATTCCGTCCAGCACAGAAGCCAGAGACAGTTGGGGGAGATCTGGTAAAGGGACAGTGTAATCCATGGGTGCAGTGGTTCTCACAGGAGTAGGGAGGTCTTCTAATGTGCCCAGCAAATATTGTAGGTTGTCCTTCAAATCACCGGTGATATGTAAGGTTTGAGCGCTCAGAATCTTGCCTACAAACGTAGGATCAGCGTCAAATTGAATGAGGTGTACCGGATGATGTTCAGGCTTCAGATTGCAGAGGGTCATGTCACTCAGACGTGAACCGAGTACGATATAAAGGTCACTTTGGTTCAACATGTCGTCTGCATGCGGGAAACCTCCAACACCACAAGGTCCATGGTACAGGGGATGGTCCCACGCAATCGCTCCTTTTCCACCAGGAGTAGTAATGACGGGAATGTTGAACGATTCAGCCAATTGAAGCAATTCATCATGGGCTCTGGCGCGACTTACACCTTTACCAGCAATAATTAAAGGGCGGTTGGATTGTTGAATGAGAGGAAGAATGCGATTCAGATTAGATACGCTAAGCAGAGGTTCCGGTTCGGGAATGACAATCCGGCATTGGGATAACAGCT
This sequence comes from Paenibacillus sp. 2003, assembly GCF_031455635.1. Lineage (NCBI taxonomy): Bacteria > Bacillati > Bacillota > Bacilli > Caryophanales > Paenibacillaceae > Paenibacillus > Paenibacillus sp. 2003. Next base: position 406,434 of record NZ_JAVDTB010000001.1, read on the forward strand.
CGGTCTGTACGTCAAAAGGAATACAGAGGTGAACAGGGCCTTTATTAGGGCCGAGTGCAATGGAAAGGGCATGATTCAGCAGTGTGCCGAAGTGATCTCCACGCTCAACCAGTTTGCTGAATAGCGTAGCAGGCCTGAACATTTCGGCCAGATCAGCCAAATAAGAAGAAGAATCCTGACACTGGGGAAGCCCCAGTTCCTGAATGGATTGATGACCCGTAATAAACAGTACAGGCAGATTGTTGGCTTTTGCATGGGCTGCTGCAGTAAGCAGATTGGTTCCGCCTGGACCGGATGTGGCAAAGGCAACGCCGAGTTTACCTGTCTGTAATGCATAACCGGATGCGGCAAAACCTGAGCTGGATTCATGACGGCCTGGAATGAACTCTAATCCGTAATCCACCATTTTCAGTACAGCAGGACAGATGGATTTACCAATAATACCAAAGACATGAGTAACGCCTAGATTACGCAGAGTTTCTGCCAAATAGTCCGCAACTGTTCTCATGCGGGACACCTCGCTTCATGAAATAGGTTATTAGAACCATACGCATATTCCATTTATTGAATGCAAGTTACAGTCTAAGGTTGTAAGAGGAAATATTCATTGTTATTAGGAAGAGTATCTTTTTTTGTGGTTTTTTGTCAACCTGTTTTTGTGAGTCTAAATTCCTGATTCTTAAGTTGGTAACGCTTTAAGTGTTGCTGGATAAAGTAAAAATAATTGGTTATATATCCCTGCAACGAATTACCCAATATTTACGAAGTTACAAATAATGTAAAAATATGACTACCAATGATGAATTTCAGTCTCTAATAGCGACTTGAAAGCTAGAGATTTATCTTTTTTCGTATCAACGCATCGCATTCGCAATTCTTTGCTTTCTGCTATACTGGAAAGGAATTGGGAGGGGATGGAATGACAGTCATCAAGATGGCTCTGATTGGGCTGGGTAAAATGGGATTACATATGGTTGATCTAATCGAGAATACGAAAATGGATACAAAGATTGAGATTGTAGCGGTGTGTGATGTGAATGAGGACGGTTTGGCGTCTTTTGCAGCTTCTCATCGGGGAGTTAGGACGTATACGGATTACAAGCAATTGATGAATGAACATCAGATTGATCTGTTGTATATTGCAGTTCCGCCGAAGTTTCATTATCCGGTTGTCATGGAAGCGCTGGAGCGCAAAATTCATGTGTTCTGCGAGAAACCACTTGCCAATAGTGTAGAAGAAGCCAAAAAAATGCTGGATGCAGCGGAGCAGGCGGGCGTTGTTCATGCCATCCACTTCTCTATGCCGCATGAACCTTCTGTGCTGAAGTTGCAAGAGATGATTGAGCAGGGTACTGTGGGGGCCATTCGCAAAATAGATCTGATTCTGCAATTCCCGCAGTGGCCACGATCATGGCAACAGAATGCATGGATTACGAGCCGGGAACAGGGTGGATTTATTCTTGAAGTGGGGATTCACTGGATTCATATGATTCAAAAGGTGTTTGGTGCCATCCGGGTAGTGAACACTCAGGTTCAATATCCTGAGAATGGTGACTGTGAACTAGAAGTACAGGCTGCAATGGAATTGGAAGACGGGACCCGAATTCAGCTAAACGGGATCTCTCAATTTGCGGGGGAAGAACGAGTATCCATGGTGGTGTACGGCACAGAAGGCACGATTGCCCTGGAAAATTGGGAAGATTTGAAGACGGGTCTGGTGGGGCAGCCACTTTCTCCTGTGGAAGTGCTTGAATCCACCAGTGAATTGCCGGTTCTTAAACATGTCATTGCCCGTATACAAGGCAAACCTGCTAAGATATATGATTTTAACGATGGGTATCAGGCACAATTGATACTGGAAGCGCTACGGAACACGGAACAATCAGGATAAGAAAAGGAGTGTCAGGTTTTTTCATTTCGAAGTGCCTGCCGTACCTCTAAATGTATCAGCTCTCCTTAACACCAAGAAGCATCGCAGTGGCCCAGGTGTGCCAGTCTGCGATGCTTCTTTCTTTTGTTTTGGCGCAGGATAGAGCATATATACATTCTATCGATATGTTGAATCAGGTCACGCCAGCTTGAATCGCTTAACCAGCTGATCAAGTGCATCGGACATTTCATTCAACTGCTTGGACGTGTCAGACATTTCCTGCAGAGAAGCAAGTTGTTCCTCCGTCATCGCAGATACTTCTTCTGTAGCTGATGCAGTATCTTCCACAACAGCCGATACTTCATTGATGGACCTCATCACAGCCTCACTACCGGAAGTTAACTCCTCGACAACAGCAGATACCTCCAGAACTTCACCACTGAGGTTATGAATATGGTGAGTAATAGTTGAAAAAGCATTACCTGCATCCTCAATGGTCCGCAACCCTTCATTCACATGTAGAGTACTCTCATCAACCACCTGCACCGTACTTTGAACACCTGTTACCACGGTTTCCAATATACTTGTAATCTCTTTGGCTGATGTTGCACTTTGGTCTGCAAGATTACGAATTTCCGCGGCAACGACAGCGAAGCCGCGTCCATTTTCCCCAGCGCGGGCCGCTTCGATTCCGGCGTTAAGTGCGAGCAGATTGGTTTGTCTCGCAATACCCGACATTGAATCTGCAATGTTGATCACTTGATCAGACATCTTCGAAATTTCATTAATGGCTTCCTGTACAGAGAGGAAGGATTGCTCAATGGAACTCATTTTACCTACAGCATTATCAATGCGCTGTTGCCCATCCACGGCAATGGATTCGGTACGAACTGCACGGCCTGCCACGTCACTTGCTGATGAGGCGACGCGATTAAGGCCATTGAGGGATTGCTGCATCGCAGCTACCATGGTTTGCGTAAGAGCAACCTGTTCATCAGCGCCTTCAGCGACGCGTTCCATGGCAGTGGCAACCTCTTTTCCTGCAAGATGGCTATCGGCAACCCCTTTATCCAATCGATCCGAAGCTGTGCTCAGAATCATGGCATTGCTCTGAACGTCCAGCATCATTTGCTGCAAACCAGTGAGCATTGTATTGGCTGCCTCCGCGAGTTCACGAGTTTCGTCTTTCATTGGCGTAGCGATTCTCAGTGTCAGGTCACCATTGGAAGAACCGATGTCATTTAACGCCTGCTTTACGGTACGAATGTTTCTAACAATGGCACGTGACAGGACCAAAGCAGTGATGAACGAGATAATGGCGACAACGATAAGTGCCCCATACAGTTCCAGGTTCAGCAGTGTGTTTTTTTGCTTCAGTGCTTCTGTACGGTTATCGGTTAACGTATGCTCGTTGGTTCGAAACGTAACGAGAGCAGTCCGAATCTGGTCCATGTCTCTTTTACCTGGATCATCTGCGAAAAAATCTCGAATGCCCTGTGTATTATTGACTTGGCGAAGGGCGACCATAGGTTCACCAGCGACCTGGACCCAGTTCTCCATATTAGTATGTATGTCTTCCAAAAGTGCAAGCTGAGCCGGATTATCCGAAATTAAAGCAGCAAGTTCATCTCTAAGTGTAATAAGTTGCGCTTTTCCTTGGGTGTAGGGATCGAGGTAATTGTCCTGACCCGTGATGATGTAACCACGCTGACCTGTTTCCATATCTACCATGTTTCTTTCGAGTTCATAGGTTAGGGCGTGTACTCTCATATCGTGATCGACCAGAAAATCCAGTTCCCGTTGGAGCTGACTTGTGCTGTTCTGAATCAGCAGGATGCAACCAGCCAGTACAGCCAGTACAAGTAAATATCCTAATCCAATCTTATAAAAAATCTTAAAGGTCTTTCGCTTTTTCATGTTTGTTATTCCTCTCTATGGGGTATATGTAGTTGTCGAAAAAACCGGAAATGTGATAATTATAGGTCTTTAGATTAGGTGTCTAAAGCACTATTTTTTAGTATTATACGTAAAGAAACTTCTTTTGTATATAGTTTGTTTAACTACAATATAATGTTTGGTTGATGTTGTATAAGGTTGGGGTTGATGATGTTTTACAATCGTTGGTTTACACGTTCAAACGTTATGTTTATCATGGGAAGGGAACGATTCCAATTACATATACAATATCCCAATCCGAAAGGAACATTGGACATGAATAAAGAGAAGGTATTGCTCAAACCGGAAGCGATGATTTTTGACATGGATGGTACGCTGTTCCAGACAGAGACCCTGTTGTTGCCAGCTTACCAGCAACTATTTGATACATTGCGTGCCGAAGGGCACTTTGAAGGAGAAACTCCACCCGAGGAACGGATGCTGGGAAGTTTGGGCATGTTGCTCGAAGATATATGGAAAGTGGTTATGCCTGAGGCATCGGAAGCGGCACATCGCCGTGCAGACGAACTGTTGCTTCAACTGGAGATTGAGGGGCTTGATCAAGGAAGTTCTCAATTGTATCCTGGGGTGAAGGAAACGCTGCAAGCATTAAAACAACAAGGAGTGCGTCTTTTTGTCGCAAGTAATGGGCTGGAGGACTATGTGAAGGGTGTGGCGTTTGCACACGAGATTATGCCTTTCTTTGAAGGGGTATACAGTGCAGGCCAGTACAAGACTCCTTCCAAGATTAATCTGGTGCAGATCCTGCTTGAGAAACATCGTATTCAGGACGCATGGATGGTAGGGGATCGCTCTTCTGATGTGGAAGCTGGTAAAATGAACGGGCAGGCAGTCATCGGCTGTGCCTATGCCGGGTTTGGTCGTGATGAGGAGCTTGCAGGCTCAGATGTGCTCATCTCTGATTTTACAGAACTGCTGCGTCTGTATGATGAAGCAGAGTAGCCTCTACGCTGTATACGTATACTGAGATTTAAGATTACGAACCGCATGATATGAACCTGTAGACTCAACGGAAATTCGTTGAATACAGGTTTTTTTGTTTGGTCATGCAGTCACATTCTCCCCTGTAGAAAGTTGATTTCCCTATCCCGCTTTCCTTCATATTCCCTCTATACTTCATTCAAAAGCTATAGGGGGTCCGATTCTGGTGAAACCATCCAAAATACATGCCTATATGTTCATCTTTCCAAGTCTTTTTTTAACTCTTGTATTCGGGATCTATCCGCTGTTATGGGCGCTGCGTTACATGTTCTATGATTATCAAGGCATCGGGACGCCGGTCTTTATCGGGCTTGATAATTTTGGACGCATTTTGCGTGACGGGCAATTCTGGGATTCTGTAGGCAACACGGGTGTGTATGCCCTGGGCAAACTCGTCGTTACAATTCCACTATCGTTAACTCTGGCGATTATTCTGAATCGTAAATGGAGAGGGCGATCCCTCTTTAGGGCGATCTATTATCTTCCCACTATTTTCAGTGCTTCGGTCATGGCGATTGTATTTTTTATTATTTTCAACTCCTATAACGGAATATTGAACCAATTGCTGCTTAAGTATCATGTGATCTCCGAATCCATTAGCTGGCTGGGGGCTGAACATGCCATGTTAACAACCATCATCATTGCTATCTGGGGGGCTGTGGGCAACTATATGTTGTTGTTCATTGCGGGTCTTCAGAGCATTCCTGAAGAGCTTTATGAGGCGGCATCGCTGGATGGAGCGAGTGAATTTCAGAAACTGCGGAATGTAACGATTCCGTTGCTGGGTCCTGTCTTGCAGATGATCATCATGCTGGCAATTACCACGGCGCTGAAAGGTTACGAGAGTATTATGGTGCTTACCGAAGGGGGGCCGTATGGCAAAACAGAGGTGATGTATCTGTATTTGTTCAAACTGTTGTTTCCCGTGTCGGCTGACACACAATCACTCCAGCAGCTCGGTTATGGGAGTGCAGTCGGTTTCACAACGGCTCTCATCGTAGGGGCTGTGACGCTCATTTATTTCCGGATATCCAAAAAGCTCAATGATGTCTATTAATCCCAATCAGGAGGAAACGATGATGACTCAAAACGTGCTAGCGCCCTCAGGGTCTCCCCAACTCATTCGCTGGACCAAACGAACGGTACTTTGGTTGTTTTTGATCGCAATCGCTCTGCTGTCGCTTTTCCCCATCATACTTGTATTGCTCGGTTCCTTCAAAACAAACCAGGAATTGACCGGAGGAGCTACCATCTGGCCGAAGATTTGGCAGTTCTCCAACTATGCTCAGGCTTGGAAAACCGCCAATTTTTCGGGTTTTACGATTAACAGCGTGTTTGTTAGCATCAGTACAACAATTGGCACGTTGCTGGTAGCTTCGATGTCAGCCTACGCTGTGGATCGAGTGAATTTCAAAGGGAAAAAGGGGTACACCCTGCTCATGGCATCTACTCTGTTTATTTCCATAGGCGCGGTTGTGCTGCGTCCGCAATTCGACCTCATGGTTAAGCTGGGGCTAAATACCACGTTGTGGGGCGTTATTATTATATTGATCAGCGCACACGCTGCCACATACTTTATTCTGATTGGTTTCTTCAAGAGCATCCCGCGCGAACTGGATGAAGCGGCGATGATTGATGGCTGCAATTTCTTCACCACATACTGGCGAATTATTCTTCCACTTCTGCGGCCCGGACTCGCCGTTGCAGGTCTGGGTGTATTCCAGAGTTCTTGGAATGAATATATTCTTCCTTTTGTGTTCACCATGAGCAATCCGGACTTGCAGACTTTGCCGGTTGGACTGGCTAATCTGCGATATGGCATCGGAGCTGCGGCTGAGGTCCAACTGATGATGGCCGGAGCCTGTCTGTCCATTTTGCCGCTGCTCATCGTTTATATTTTTGCCAACAAATCATTCATGCAGGTGACCTTGGGAGCTGTGAAAGGATAGGCGTGAGCACAATCATGGAAACGGTTTTACGGGTAATTCCACTGTGCTATACTCATTTTAATTCACAGCGGACGGGCCAAGCCGTGTTCAAGGAGCGAGCGCCGATGATATTCGACTTTTATAAAATGTCCCTGAAAAAAAGAATACAGCTGTTGTACATTTTTCTCGTTGTCTTGTGCATCAGTGTGACCGGGATATGCTCTTATCTCTTTGCTGCACGAAGCATTGAGCAGAATGCACTTGAACTGAAACAAAGCATTCTGAACAAATCAGTGCAGGTTATGGATGAACATCTGAGGCACATTGTTGTATCCTCTTTTTCTTTTATGCTTAATGAAACGTTCACCCAGGTCATGAAGGACGTGGGAAAAAATAAAACATCTCATTATTATCAGAATCTCTCGTTGCTGCAAACGTCGTTTGCTCAATTGAAGCTCGTAGAGCCACTGATTGATACCGCTTATCTGACAACACCCATCGGTGATTTTTTCTCGACCAAAGATTTTCCGAATCGCAATAACTCTTTCGACAGGGAATACGGACGCTACGTGAAGCTGCAAGGCTGGAATACGATGTGGTTTGGTTCACATCAGAGTCAGTTATTCCAATCCCAAGGAAATGTGTTATCTCTGTTGCTCAAACCCATTGTGATCGATAATCATACCTATTCGAATGTATATATGGTCGTCAATATGAAGGAAGAGGCGATGCGAGACATTCTGACGCAGGATCTCATGAATAACCAGATTCAACTGTTTTTGCTGCACAAAAACGGAAATGAAGTCATTCGGCCCAGGTCCCGAAATTACGATTTCATTATGGAGCCTGACTTTACACAACAGTTTAGCCGTGACGATGCTGGGGATTTCACCTACAGGAACGATCAGGGGGAGGACATGCTTGTTAACTATTCGGCATTGTCGATGAACGAGGATTGGGTCATGGTAAGTGTACAGTCCAAGGCTGACTTGTTGTCCCCCCTACAAAAGATACGCTGGCTGATCATCCTGATTATGTTGTTTTGCATTTTACTCGCACTCGGGTTGTCCAGGCTGCTGGCCTCCGCTCTGCTGAAGCCACTGAACAAACTGCGACGCCTGATGGTTGAGGTGGAGTCCAATGTTCTGGATGTACGGTTTCGCAGCAAGTATGACGATGAAGTCAGCGCCGTAGGGCATCGTTTCAATCGGATGTTGGACCAGATTCAGATTCTGTTTGAAGAAGTACGGACAACGGAGCAAGACAAACGGCGGTTTGAAGTCAAGGCGCTTCAGGCGCAGGTTGATCCTCATTTCCTCTACAATACGCTTAATACGATGTTCTGGAAAAGTGAGAGCGGAGAGAAGAAGGATGTAAGTGAGATGATCGTCTCCTTATCCTTATTATTCCGTCTGGGACTGAATGATGGGAAAGACATAACCAGTGTGGAGCAGGAGATCAAACATGTCGAACAATACATGCAGCTTCAGCAAAAATGTTACGAGGATCTGTTCATTTATCGGATTGAGGTGGGGGACCCGTCTTGTTACGCTGTCGATATTTTAAAAATATTGCTTCAGCCCTTGGTGGAGAATTCCATCCTGCATGGATTCAATGACAAAGAAGATTTGGGCGTTATCCTGATCCGCATTGATCGTCAGGGTGACACACTACGGCTGGAAGTGGCTGACAATGGATGTGGTATGGATGTAGCCAGTATCTATGCTGAGGATGCTCCTGACGGGGGACGCAAAGGTTATGCCCTATCCAATCTCCATGGCAGATTAAGCCTGCACTATGGGGATGTGGCCTCGATTGTATTTCATAGCAGTACAGATGTAGGGACAACAGTTGTTATCACGATTCCGATCACCTGAGGAGGGGCAGTATGGGCCAATTGACGATGTGTGTTATGGATGATATCCAGGCAGTTGTAAAGGGCATATCTTCAACTATTCCGTGGGAAGATCATCAGGTTCGGATTGTAGGCACGGCGAATAATGGAGAGCGCGGTTGGTCCTTGTTGCTGGAGCAGCAACCCGACATCGTGATTAGTGATATCAGGATGCCCAAGTTGAGCGGGCTGGAGCTAATGAAGCGGGCATTGGATGCCGGACTGCGAGCCAAATTTATTTTCATCAGTGGTTATTCGGATTTCCAATATGCACAGGAGGCCATCAAGCTGGGTGCATCCGACTATTTGCTCAAGCCGTTTACCCCTGAAGAAATACTCGGTGCGGTGTTGAAGGTAAGACAGGTGATTAAGGAAGAGCAGGCACAGTGCAAACAGTTGGAACAGTTGGAGCAGAAGGTGGAGAGCAGCAACCAGTACGAGCGTCACAGCTATCTCCTGGGCTTGTTGCGTCATGAAATCGGGGGTTTCCTGAATGAAAGTCGCTGGAACGAGCTGCATATTGATCTCGATTCCTCCAATCTTCTCGTGATGGTCATCGAGGTGGATGGTTATACGCGATATGGATACACGATGCATCTGGATGCCGAAATCGTTCCTTTTGCGGTCCAAAATATTGTGGGAGAAACCTTGAACCGTTATACCAAAGGCGTTGTTTTACGGGAAAATCGATACCGGCTTGCCGCGATATTTAACACACCAAGCCAGATCGACGTCTCCGAGCTGCTGGAGCAATGTCGCCAAAATGTGGAGCGATTCAGCAAAAAAACAGTCTCGATTGGTGTTGGTACGATTGCACGCAGACCACAGGAAATCTGGACGTCCTACGCACATGCAGATCAGGCGATATCCTATCGTTTTTACAGAGAAGGAAATTGCATCCTCAAGTATGCTGAACTGGAGAATCAGGCCTGTGTGGCTCCGGTGTATCCTTTGGAGAAGGAGAAAGAGCTTTTTTACGCACTCAAATGTGGTAATGAGAGTACCTGTCACCGCATCATTGATGAAATTCTCGAAGAATGGCAGGTCTCCGAAGGTTTTCCCGAGCCGCTCACGATGATTCGTTTGCTGTCTGGACTGGCTTTTGCCATCTACCGTGCCTTTTGTGATGAGATTACAGCAGAGGAACGCTTGCGTCTGGAGGCCGACCTGACAGTGCTTGAAGCGATGCGCTCCTTGACGTTTGAGGGCTGGAGGGGATACATCAAGCATTTTAGCAGTATGGGTTGCGAGATTATGGACAAAAAACGACTCACCGATGTCAAACAGGCGATTAGCAAAGCACAGGAATATATCAGTCTGAATCTTGCAGAAAATCTGACGCTGCATGCCTGTGCCCAATCCGTACATTTAAGTCCGAGTTACTTTGCCAATGCCTTCAAAAAGGAAACGGGCATAACGCCGATTCAATATATTACTAAGATGAGGATGGAAAAGGCCAAAGAGTTGCTGGTTGCAGGTGTACAGGTGCAAGAGATCTGCCAGAGGCTGGGTTATGAGGACAGGCCTTATTTCAGCGGTTTGTTCAAGAAATATTGCGGTATGACGCCAACCTGCTTCCGGCAAATGTATGAGAATTAAAACCGATACGGATCGTCATTTTTCCCACCATGCAAAGTCAGAATGTCCCTCACCTCCATGAAAGCGTAGCGATTATCATTACGTTAACGGATAACCAAACGGGTTGTCCAGACAAGCATAAGGGGGCATATCAATGGTTAAAAAGTGGATGGTGACTACGCTAAGTGCATTACTGGCGCTAAGTTTGGCAGGTTGTTCTGCTGACAGTGGTACTTCGGCAAATAGCGAATCGGGGACCAGCGGGGAGAATGCCGGAGGGAAAACCAAAATCATATATTGGACACCGGACCGCCATGATGCTGATTTTATGAAATCCAAGATCGATGAGTTCAACCAGACGAACAAGGACAACATTGAAGTGGAGATGACCGTGATGGGGGACAACTATCCACAGGCGGTCGATATTGCTTTTGCCAGCAAGCAGGCACCCGATGTGCTGCAAGTTAATGATTTTCAGACATATTATCAGAAGGGGTATCTCGCCCCGATCGATGGATATATGAGTGATGAGATGAAGGCCGTGTTTAAAGACAGCTTGATTGAAAATAAAAACACGATTGATGGAAAAATATATTCCCTCCCCAATACAGGGCAGGTCTGGCGGCTTGTGTATAACAAGGATATTTTTAAAAAGGCAGGGATCGAGAGTCCGCCAAAAACGTTGGCTGAGATGGTTGCGGATGCAAAAAAAATTACCGAAGCTGGTAAAAGTGAAGGCATCTATGGCTTTGCGAGCCCGTTCAAGAGCAGCAGCGGCTTCTGGAGAGCAGCCAATACGATTGCAGGTGCAAGCAATACTGTGGGTATTGATGGTTACAACTACAAGACTGGCCAATTTGATTTTGGGATGTACAAGGATATTGCAATGGCACTTCGTCAGATGAATCAGGATGGCAGCATGCTGCCAGGGGTTGAAAGTCTGGACATCGATCCGCTCAGAGCCCAGTTTGCTCAAGGCAAAATCGGAATGTACATTAACCACTCAGGTGAACCAGGTGTATATAAAGATCAGTTTCCTACAAAAGAAAATTGGGCAGCGGCTCCTGTGCCAACAAATGATGGAACGATCAAGGGCGCTTCACAAGTCATCGGGGGCTCCTACATCGGCATCAATGCAGATTCTGCCAACAAGGAAGCGGCATGGAAGTTTATGGAGTATGTGTACAGCACAGATCTTCAGAGTGAGTATTACGAAAAAGGATACGGAATCTCACTGATTCCTGCTGTATTAAGCTCTGACAAAAAACCAAGCATTCCGGGCATTGAAGGTTTCCTACCCAAACGTTATGATGCCATTTTCCCGGCAAATCCAAGTGTGGTAACCGAGAGTTCACTGGAAGGCACCAAATGGAGTGAGGCTTTTTCAATCTTTGTATTCACGGGTGGCGATCTCGATGGTGTGATCAAGGATTTGGATACAAGGTACAATGCAGCTCTGGAGAAAACCAAAGCGGCAGGGCTGACCAACATAACTGCTGATCCTTCGTTTGATTCTTCCAAACTTCAGGGTAAATTGTCCACAGAAGACTAATAAACGTTCATAGCGGCCGTGGTTTAACTACTTCGGTCGCTTATTCACAAGGAAAGGGGAAAAGCAAAATGATTATTAATCATGCGTCTATCGATGCACATATCGTGAACGAAACGAGTTCCCGCAAGATCTTGGGTATGGGCGGTACATTAATGATGGTGGAGGTTACCTTTGCTAAAGGTGGTATTGGAGAAGTTCACTCCCATGATGCGCACGAGCAGGTCAGTTATATCGTCAAAGGCAGCTTTGAGGTTCAGGTCGGTGAAGAAATTCGCATCTTAAAAGCAGGAGACAGCTTTTATGCCGGTTTTAACGTCCCGCATGGGGTCAAGGCACTGGAGGACTCCGTCATTCTGGATGTGTTTACCCCGTTCCGTCAGGATTTCCTTGAGGCATCCCAATGAGCGATTTTTACCTTTCGGCAACGGATCTGCAACGGGCTGCCCAATATTATGAAAAACATTTTCCGGAAGAAGCCCGAAATTCGCTCACGATTGCCAATCGTGCCATCCTGAATGAATTTAACGTTCCTTATACCAACGATCTGAATCGCTGGATTCCGATGGGGACACCTGTGGACTGGCTTCACAACCCGACCAATGATCTGGAGTTCACATGGGGCATCAATCGACACTGGCATATGCTCGATCTGGGCAAGGCGTATCTGATGAAGGGCAATCCGCTATATGTAACAGCATTTATTGACCACTTCCGTAGCTGGAGACAGCAAAACCCGGTACCTGTAAATCTGGTTTACGACGAGGCTGTGTTCTTTCAAAAACCCGGTCCGTGGCGCCTGCTGGAGACGGGACTACGTGTGCAGTCCTGGATATCGGCATATAAATATATGGAAGCGAGTTCACTGATAGACGAAGGCTTTCAGGCGGAGTTTCGACAAGGTCTGGACGAGCACGCCGAGTTTTTGACCCGTTACCTCGGCAACACGGAAATCAATCATGCCATTATGCATATGCAAGGGTTATTCATGATTGCTACGTTCTACCACCAGCACCCGCGAAGTCCATACTGGCGTCAAGTGGCGATGGAACGTCTTGAGCTGTGTTTGCTGCATCAGTTGGGTGAAGAGGGAATACAGGTTGAACTGACAACACATTACCACAATGCAAGCATCGAGATGTTTGGCACCCCTTATCGGTTGGGCGAGATATCAGGACATCCTTTCTCGGCATGGTATGCCCGCTGTCTGCGCCAAATGGCTGCATTCACCGAGGCGCTGATCCGACCAGATCATCAGTCTACCGGTATTGGTGATTCGGATTGGGTTGGCGATGGACGACAACGACTGACCCTGCTTGGAGCGATCCTGGACGATGCTGATTTGATGGCTCGCGGAACGGAAAGCTCGGAGTGTCTCTGGTTGCTGGGTGTGGAGAAATATGAGCGATGCCTCAGACTACAGGCTTCTTCTTCTCCGGCGTTGTCGAGCCGGGCTTTTCCGCAGACAGGATATTATGTCATGAGGGACAAGTATCAATATCTTTTTTTTGATGCGGCTGCCATGGGCGGAGCACACGGACATGCGGATGCGCTGAATGTGGAGTGGATGTGGAAGAACCAGCTTTTCTTCACGGACACCGGACGTTATACGTATGAAGAAGGGAAATGGCGTCGGTATTTCAAAAGTACGCGGGCGCACAATACCGTCACTGTGGATGGTCTGGATCAGACACCTTATCTCTCCACACAGCAATGGGGTGAACCGGAGGCTCAGGCCACAACGTTACGTTGGGAGAGCAATGACAGCTATCACTTCATTGATGCTTCGCAGGATGGATATACGCATTTGTCAGATCCAGTTACACATCGTCGGTGGATGCTGGCAGGGGTGGAAACCCCTATACTACTAATTGTGGATTGGCTGGAGGCAGAAGCAGAGCATACTCTGGAGCAACGTTTTCACCTGCATCCGCAAGCGGATATTGTGTTGAGGATCAATGAAGCTGGAGAAATGACGGCGGATATGAGCTATGAGGCATCTTCCATAACGCTGACGATGCAATGGGTTACGGCAGGCATAGGGAAGGGAGCCTTCGCGTTGACGGAGCAGCCCGGCTGGGTATCTGAGGTGTATGGTTCCAAGTCGGAAACATCGGTCATCCAGGGCAAGACTGATTTCTCGGGTAAAGTGGGTATTCTGACGTTGTGCCTGCCCGCGGATCATACAGACCAAGTTACACGTGTTACCACATGCCAACTGGAACCTGACCTGATGAGATTGGCATTATCTTATGTGCAAGGTGAGGAAAAAGGGTTTATTGTGATTGACAACGAAACACTGCAATGGACGAAAGAACAGAAATAAAAAACAGTGAAGCAGGAGCAGATGCTCGCACTTGGCGAACATACACTCCTGCTTTGTCTTATCCATTCATTTGACTTTCCTTTTTCTTTTTACTCTGGCGGATTTTTGCGAAGCGTGCCTAGGAATGGCTGGCTTTCTGGACGTTCCGGGAGGTCTGTTGCGATATACCCATAAGGCGTACTCCAGCGGTTGAGTGATGGCTTTATAATAGATGTCCCGCTCACCGATGCGAGCGAATACTTCACGCGCAGGTTTGGGATTAACTTCAAGCAGGTAGATACGTCCGCTTCTGTCAATCGCCAAATCAAGTGCCAGCTCACACAGGTCCCCATACGTATCTTCCAGAAACGAAGCAACATCAATGCCAAACGTTTCTGCAGTTGTGTTAATTTCTGCCCGGAGGTCGTCATCTTCGATCCATTGCTTCATGAGTCGGTTCATCGCTATTGCCTGACCGCCGCCATGCAGATTGGAGGTCACGCTTTTTTCTGCACCCATGCGTCCAGCACATCCAGTAAGCTCCCATTGTCCTTCACCGTTCTTCTGAACGAGCATGCGATAATCATGCACACGTCCATTCGGAAGCTGAAGTTGAATGCCCTTTTGTACAAGATACTTGTCTTTCATGTTCCAGTGCTGGAGCAACGCGCCAAGTCGTGATAAATGAACTTTACGTGGAGTGATGATACGACGTTTCTGATCCCGCCCCTGAACAAGCACCGTATTAGCCTCGCTACTGCTGCGTTCAATGCGCAGAATACCACGTCCGCCTGTTCCATTAATGGGTTTGAGATAGACCAGAGAAGAAACTTTGAGCATCCGGTTTACATCGGACATATCCTGAAATAGAGCGGTTTCCGGCAGGTGTTCACGAAAGTTTGCTTTTTGTAAAAGGGTCTGGTGGATGGTCCATTTATTGCGCAGTGGCCTGTTCAGAAAGAGCAGATGCCCATATTTCTCACGAAAAGCAAGCAATTGCTGGAACCTTCGGTTACGCTGAATCCGGCAGCGATCAAAGATCAGGTCCGGGAATGATCGCCACTCCCTGGACCAGCCTTTTCCCTCATGAAAAACCATGGCTTCAATTTGTTTGCCGCCGGGGTGTACGTCGGCTGGTGTGAATACATAGATATCGAGTCCCCGCTTGCGCCCTTCAAGAATCATTCTGCGATAGACGCTTCGTTCTTCAAGAGCGCGATGTTCATTTAAGTACAACGTCATAATGCCCAGAACAGGTGAGGACACAAACAATCACCTTCTTTTTGCAGTATTCCTGTCTATCATCGTTTGGACTGACGGGCAAGATAAGCGCTGTAGTGAAATATACGTTCCAATGACCGCCGTCTGATCTGTGGTTCATCAAACTTCATGGGCTTTGCGTTGGCTTCGAAGAACCAGAGTTCCCCCAGGTCATCAATGCCCAGATCCATGGACATTTCTCCGAGCGTGTAACCTGATCCCCGTTCTACCTGTCTTGCGATCATTAATGAAGTGGATTTCACACGTTTCATCAGGGTTGTTGACATTTCTTCGCCAAAAAGCTCGGTCAGCAGCTTCTCAGGGTCTTCTACGCTCCCGCCGCGCGGTACATGCGTTGTAATGCTGCGGGAGCCAGCAAGTCTCGCTCCTACTCCGGTTACGCTCCATTGGCCCTTGGTGTTCTTTTGTACAAGAACACGCAGATCGAAGGGGCGTTTACGAGAGGAGGCCAATTCAATGCCTTGTTGCATGATATAGGGCGTATGTCCGGTTTCTTTGCGAATTCGTGCCCATAACTTGGTAAGTGTAGATGTTTTATAGGTCGTGCTTCTACGTGTGGTTTGTATTTTGAGTCGATAGGGAAGCCGTTCTTTTTCCTGGAATTTAAGCATCATGATTCCTTTGCCAGCTTTGCCGCTCTCGGGCTTAAGGTACAGATAGGGATACGCCCGTAGAACGGCACCCAGAGAAGAAGCACTTCGCATCCGCCGAGTATAAGGGATCAGTTGCTGAGTCGATTTGGACTTCTTAAGCCATTCGAACAGATCCCATTTGTTGAAAAAGAATGGGTTATACAGTTCGATTCCTGATTGCATGCATTCGTCAATTTTGCGCTGAACGGAAGGTTTTCTTTCGTCTTCCCGGTTGGGAATACGATTGTACAGAACATGGGGAAGGGGGAAAGGTTGTGAAACCCACTTTCCACTCCCCTTGTTGTACGTATATCCTTTCACGGTGGGACCACTCACGTTCAGATCCCTTACAGTCACAATGTACACCACGTATCCCATGCTCTCGCCTGTCTGTAAGATATCCTGAAAATTTTGATGATTTCCCCTGAACATGCGCTGTTTATCATGCATGGTCAAAACAGCAATGACAGGTTTGAAATCATCATGAAGGCTCATCAAATTTCTTCCTTCTTCCGGAACTTGCTCAAATACAGGCAGTGTTCCAAGATGTGCTCCACCGACGATTTGCCCTCCACCCGGAGTGAAGGGTGACGGAAAATGGAGCGCCCGGGTTTGGCGTTCGCTTCGAACATCCATACATGTTCCTCCTGATCAATGCCCAGATCAAAGCCAATCTCACCAATCAGATGCTGGTGCTGGGTTTCAATCGCCTGGGCCAGTGTAATAGCGACGGATTTGGCATGCTGAAGAACTTCTCCCGCACGATCGCCGAAGTTGCGACTGAGCGCCTGCTCAGGAGTCATTAGGGAGCCGCCATTTTTGATGTGTGTTGTGACGCTGCCACGTCCTGCCTTTTTGGCTCCAATCCCGACAACAACCCATTGATTGTTACCATTTTTGTGCATGTGAAAACGGAAATCAATTGGACATTCATCAATCTCAATTAGACGTATTCCCTGCTGAACTACATATCCGCGTAGCTGTTTGCCATGTCTTCCCTGAAGCATGCGCATCAGACTGTTGAAGGACCCAAAACGCAGGAGTGCATTACCGCCTTTTTTGCGATAACGTGCGAAATATCCACGTTTGGGCGAATAAGTCAGGCGATAGATCCCGTTCCCCAGACTTCCTGCAGTAGGCTTATAGTAGACAAACTGATGGCGTTCCAACATTTCCTTCATCTGTTCAACGGACGGATTGGTAATTGATTCAGGGATATACCTTCCGGCTGTTGGTTCATTCTCCAGCAATGTATAGATATCCGATTTGTTGAAGAAGCTCCAGTTGAAAAAAGGAATTTTCCGACGGATAAATCGTTCCCGCAGTTGGTTAATGGCTGGTGAGAAATCTGAACGACGGCTTGGTAACCGGTTGTAGACGACATCGGGCAGAGGTACCGTTTTGCGGGTAAAGCTTCCGTTATCATTCAGAAAAAAACCGGATACCGTCTCATTCTGCCAATTGATATCCCGGGGAGTAAAGGCATAAATATAGGATTTTCGGCTGCCCTCACGGAGTAACTGTTTAATGAAACCAGTACGGGAACCGAATGGATTCGTGCTCGTCGCAGGCCCATCAGAGAGTACGCCGATCAGTGGACCTAACTGGACCTCATCATTTTGCAAATTCCGGAGATAAATACTGCCTCGTTTGGGAACGTTCATCATATTACGGATACCTGAAGCGAGATACAGATGTTTACCTGCTTTTTTGATTGGTTTGATCGTTGCAGGTACCCGGTCACGCCCGAAGCGAAGGTGCACCGTTTTTTTGCCGGACAGGTTGAGGCTCTTCATTAAAGCGTTGGATACATAAACCACTTTATCCGGTTGCTTGGTGAAATGCAGATTGCAAAAGGTCAAACTCATGATTTATCCTCCTATCCTGAAAAGATCCTTGGGCTCCATGGCAAGCGGGCGCTGCGGGCCTCAGCCGCCGTGAATCGGGATGGGTTTCAGGCCAGCTTTGCTGGATGTATTCGGCAATTTCATTGGACGAATGACGTCCGTGAGAACATGTTGTTGCAACAGATAACGGGCATAGGCAAGCGGCCGGGTATAAGTCAGGGTATGCATGCGTCGGTCGCCCGCTTCTGCGAATGAGGTGCGGCCTGGTTTGGAGTTGACTTCAATTAGCCAGAGTAGGCCCTCTGCATCTGCTCCGAAATCAAGCCCCAATTCGGCTAACCTGCCGAAACGGCTTTCCAGCAGGGTGGGGATAAGAGTAGCAGTCTGCCGGATGCTCTTCAGCAGAGTTTCCGTGCGGATCGTTCCATATCGCTGGAGCAGATATGCGTGGGCAGGATATGCTTTACCCCCACCGTGAAGATTGGACGTGAGTGAACCTTCGGGTCCTTCCCGTACCATACATCCGGTAAGTGTCCAGCGACCTTGCCCATTCTTTTGCATTAGAGCCCGTATGTCGAATGCTCTTCCATGATGGCTAAGCTCCAGATATGGCTGCACGATCATCTTACGCTCAGCCTGATGTAATGCTAGCCAGGAAGATACAGCCTGGGTATGGTTGAATGTAAGAAAAAAGGGTTCATTGTCCTCGTTACGCCCTTCCACGATCCATGTTGATGGAGTCGTGCCCTGAGACAGGCGAAAGGTATTTTTGCCATGAGTCCCGGATACCGGTTTGAAGAACAGTCCTTTGGGCCAACGGTCCAGCCATGTTTCCCAAGGAATATGCGATCCTATCCGGGTTGTGGGAGCAAGCTGTGACCTCAATTCAGGATTTCGGGACAACACACGATGTACCTCCCATTTTCCTGGAAGGGAAGCAGACCAATAACGGTGTTGATCTGTGCCGTTGGTTGGTATCCATTCCTTAAGCTGTTGTCTGACGTACCTGGAGATAGGGCGAAGACAACGATCCATAATGAGATCGACTGCAGGAACAGGTACCGAATTCCACTTCCCTTGATGGTAGGCATATCCCCATTGAAGAGGGAGATGGACTGCATCATTCGATATTGGGATCACAATAATCTGAAGGGCGTATCGCATACTCCCCAAACTGAGACGACGGCAGAAAAGTTCATCTGTAAAGGGAGGTGAGCCTTCGGTTGCACGTACCAGAATGGCCAATGTCTTGGTCTGAGATGATGGAAACATTACGCTGCACCTCTCCTCTATCAGATTTGTTCCAATAAGGAACAACTTTTCAAAAACCCGCCAGGTACGTAGAATATTCAAGCATGGCTTTGACGGAAGGGCGGATTTTGCTCTCACTCAGTGGTGTATTATCATTCTTGGATGGTTTGGAGTTGACTTCGAGCAGCCATACGCGCCCAGTGGTGTCCAGAGCCAGATCAATACCAAGTTCACCAAAATGAGCAGGGATGGCACTCTCGATCCCTTTTGCGATATCCAGTGCTGCGGTGTGCAATCCTGCATACGCGGAAGCTTTGGCTGATCCAGACAACTGTGTTTTGGCAACAGCATCCTTGACGGTGCTGAGACTTCCACCCCGTGCCAGATTGGATACGTAGTGACTCCCGCCTGCAATCCGGGCGACGATGGAGGTTACACTCCATTTACCTGTACGGTTTTTTTGCACGAGCGCACGGAAATCCACGGGTCTGCCACTGTTGTCAATGAGAGTCAGCCCTTGTTGGATCTGATAACGCGTTGTTTTCATTTTCCCAGACATACTGGCATACAGTTTATCCAGAGAAGTATACGTTTGTTTCCGGGTACCCCCGACGCCAGTCGCCAGAGTCAGGAAGCTTCCGTCCGTCTGACGTGAGACCCGGATGATCCCTTTGCCCAAAGAACCGCGTACGGGCTTCAGAAATACAACCGGATGTCGGTTGCACATCGTCTTGAGCATGGCGGACGTCTTGAGTAAATGAGACTCGGGAAGAACTCGTTTAAGCGTTGAAATGGACTTGAGTGCGTCAAACACTTCGTTTTTGTCCAGAAACTTTTCATTGAAGGTTTGCGTGCCGTAGAGCGATTTTACTTCTTTCATAAAATGCTGTACGCTAGGTTTGTTCTCAAGCTTGCGGGACGTTAGCCGGTTATTGACGACGTCTGCTACAGGCAGAACAGTCTTTTTCCAGCCGTCATCATACACCCAGCCTTTCATATAACCCGTTACCGCTCCAATATCCTCCGGTGTGAAAAAGGATACATAGGCGCCTTGCTTACGGCAGGCGTTCACCAGTTCTTGACAGAACATCGTGATGGAGCCAAAGGGCCGATCGGGCTGATCGGGATAATCCTGGCTAACCAGTACACTGATGTAGGGGCCAAGGCGAAGCGTACGGCTGGCTGAACGATAGGATACCCTCAGGACCGAACGTGGAACGAGACCGGTCTTGCTGGCAACTGTCTGATTGATGCGCAGCCCGTCATACCTTGGTACCGGAATAACAGTGACTTCGCGGCGGAAAGAGCCAAATTGCAGCTGAAGCGGCCTTCCTGAAGGGATTTTAAGCGCCTTAAGTACCCCTTCGCCCAGCATGATGACGTCGTCCTGCAGGATGCCCGAGCCGGTAACCTGAATCGTTACTTTTTTAGTGGACATCACGGATCTCCTTCCGGGCGGCAACTTGATGTCTGATCTCGAAGTTGAACGGCATCTGAACATGGCATGTGCTTCATCATATGAGGACATATAACCCTTGGTGATTGACCCATATGGATTAAATGCATTTGATTTCGAGGCAGGTTATGGATGGCCTGTTTCAGATCGCCCTTGTTTGACAGCGAAGAAAAGCGTGTATTAACACGGATGAACAAACCAATCTGAGGAGGAATAATAGTGAACATTTATGACAAAGCCAATGATTTGGCCAAAGCACTGAGAGAAAGCAGCGAGGTGGAAGAGATTACTTCCGCGATGAAGCTGATTGAAGCTGATCCAGATGCAAAAGCAATGCTGGATAACTTCCGTGATCAACAAATGGAATTGCAACAACGTATGATGAGCGGGGATATGCCAGCTCCGGATGAGATGGAGAAAATGGAGAAACTGTTTGAAGTACTGAGTTTGAATCTGAACATCCGTCGCTTGTTTGATGCGGAGCGTCGCCTCAGTGTCATCATTGAAGACGTGAACAAAATTATTGCTGATAGTCTGGGTCATCTGTACGGTGGCGCTGAAGCGTAAAAAGGTTGTTCAAAAAGTCCACTTTTGATTACGAATGATGCCTAGCGGCATCATCAGCATCGAATATGAAATTCAGCCGAAATAAGTGTGGGCTTACGAAGGTTGTTTCCTGCGGAAACATTGCGGTTGCTCACGTAGTTGTCCTACGCTCCGCTACTCCATTTCTAGCTTCATTCCATCTTCTCGGTACTGAAAACTGATCTTTTTGAACACGTACTAAAAGGTTGTCTTGTTTTTTTACCTGAACCTTTCATATTGGCTCCTTATCGTTCATAGACTAGACATATAGAGTCGATCAAGAACGAAGGAGCTGTGAATGGTGAAGAGGTTGAAAAAAGCAAAACATGTGATCTATCTGCTTATTGCGTTGTCGATGCTGGTCATTGCACTGCCGCGGATTTCCTTTGCTGGAGGAATGGACTGGGTTAATATTTTTGGCATCGTATGGGTGCTGTTCTCTTTATTAATCGTTGGTGCACATCTGCATTTTATTCTCGGTGTAGATGAAGAGAAGAAGCGTGCACTGGAAGCCGTTCGCCGGGCGAAGCTGCGGCAGTGGGAGATGAAACTGCTGGACAAGCAGGAGCGGAGCGAGTCTGTATAAGGTACAGTATGAGATCCAACATGGAAGACCGGAATCCCTTAACACAAGGGGGCCGGTCTTTTTTGGTACATACAGAATTAGAGGTTAATCAGATGATTAAATTCAGATGGCGAACTTGCCTATGAGAATGGGGGAGGGGTGGGGTTATTTTCCTAAAGCCGTGTTATAATAGATACAGTATAGTACAGATGCATCTTCGGGGGTGGTACAGTTGGACGGACAGGAAGAGAACGTAACGAAGCATGAACAGTTACTTCAACATATTGAACAACTGAAGGTTGGCAGCAAAATATCAGTACGTGGACTTGCGCGGGAGCTGGGTGTAAGTGAAGGGACAGCATATCGTGCGGTGAAAGAGGCGGAGAGCTTCGGGCTGGTCGTGACCAAGGAACGAATTGGAACGGTGCGGATCGAGAAGAGACCTCGGGGCATGTCGGAACAGTTGACCTTTGCTGATGTTGTGACCATTGTGGAAGGCCATGTGCTGGGGGGGAACGAAGGTCTCGCCAAACCGCTGCACAAGTATGTGATTGGTGCGATGAAAGAACAGGCAATGGCCCGTTATATTGACGCTGGGAGTCTACTGATTGTAGGTAACCGTGAAGATGCTCACTCGCTTGCCCTCGAACAGGGAGCGGGCGTGTTGATTACGGGTGGTTTTGGGACAAGTCGTGAAGTAAGAATTATGGCTGACGAGCTTGGGCTACCGATTATTTCATCCAGACATGATACATTCACAGTGGCTTCAATGATTAACCGTGCGATCTTTGATCGGCTGATTAAGAAAAAAATTATGCTTGTTGAGGATATCATTGGTCAGAAACCTCGCTTGCAGGTATTGAAGGTCACCAGTTCAGCCGCAGATTTTCATATGTTGGTTTCGGAGACGGGTGAACACCGCTTCCCGGTGGTGGATGAATGGAACCGGGTCATCGGCATTGTGAGTCTGAAGGATGTCAGTGAGCTGAAAGAAGATCAAAGTATTGAGAAATGTGTGATACGCCGCCCGATTACGGCCTCATTGCAGACATCTCTTGCTTCTGCTGCCCAGATTATGACTTGGGAAGGCATCGATTTTCTGCCAATCGTGGATCGGAACCGCAAACTGATTGCGTCCGTCACACGCAAGGAAGTGCTTCAGGCCATGCGGGATGCACAGAAGCAGCCACAACTGGGAGAGACGTTTGATCATCTGATCTGGAACGGGTTTGCCGAGGAGCGCGGTGAGCAGAACGAACTGTTATTTCACGGATTCATCATTCCTCAGATGGCAACGGATCTGGGTACGATCTCCGAAGGTGTTCTGTTGAATGTGATGACACAGGCTGGCCGGCGGGCAGCGTGGGATGTTACAGGGAACGACCATGTGGTGGATAATGTAACGACGTATTTTGTTCGACCGGTACAGATTGAGGATCAAATCCTGGTTCGACCGTTAATTCTGGAAACCAGTCGTCGAACGTGCAAAATGGACATTGTGGTTACCCGTGAAGGCAGTGTGGTATGCAAAGCGGTAATGACATTGCAGTCGATTGACCATGCCTAGCAGGGTACGTTGACTCGGGCATAAACAAAGAGAGTACTCCCTGATCGAGAAGCTCTGCCAGGTTGCGCTGTCGCGCGGTTCTGGCAGAGCTTAACGAAGGGGAAGTACTCTCTTTTTGCAAACACAACCATAGCGCTTCAACAAATCATGCAGATTGTCCGGAAGTTTTTCCTGATCCATTACTGGATCGTTGTTGAAGCCGGGCATAATAACTGCGGTTACGTATTCCGGCAAATACATTATACGCACCCATAATCAGAAATAGCGCTTCCACAACCACAGATAAAGTGGAACCCGTGAAGACAAACATCAGGATCAGCGCAAGCACAACAAGCATGCCACCCATCCAGATATTTGTCCACGAACGGTACAGACCGGCGCTGGCAGCATCCGAGCTTCTGTGTGAACGAATACTGTTCAACGCTGCAAAAACCATGGCAACAGCAAAGATGGCAATTAGAGCATATTTGAGTACATCAATGAACACAAAGACGCAGCTCCTTTTCTGGAAAGCATTTACTGCCTTTATTGTACCATGGAGAGATGCAGACAAGGGCAGTTTTTTGCTGTTACGCAGGAACGTGCATGCGAATCTGTACCCAAACTTGCAGTACGCCTTCCATAACCAGCATCGTTTTGACCTGAACGGTGTACTCCTTTTCCCTGACCGAGTACACTTTCTGATTCAGCATGATTCTCGTCATTTTGCTATACTCGTCGATGTTGAATACATCTCTGCCCCGAAGTACCTCAAGTTCGTCTCCGAGCTTCTGTAACATCACTTTCAGAGAAGCCTCATCTGGCCCCTTATCCGATTCTTCTGCACGGACCTTGATTTCCTTGATAACGGTTTGGCGTTTACTGTATTTTTTCAGCGTTTTGATATCCTCCTCATTCTGATGCAGCTGAAGCTGCAGCTCCTGATTGTTCAGCCACAACGCATTGTAACTCAGGTGAAATACGCCGTTGTAGACGACACATCCAGCGATCATTCCCAGAACAAACACAGCGGTCATTCGCATCAGCGGGCGGTAACGGGAAAATGGCGGAATTCTCATGAACGCTGTTCCTGTCTCATATTAGCTCCGGCCTCCGCCGCACACCCATTTCACCAGCTCGGTTCCCATATGCGCCCCCATAAAAGCAGAGATTAAATACAGGATTTGTTTGACCGCCGGAGACAGGTTACCATCCAGGAAATTGCTCTCGATGACACGCATGGGATCTATTGTGCCGCCAACAGCGGCTGCGAGTGCCCATATCTTTATTTTCCCGGAAATATCGAGCATCGTCTGTGTCGGAGGCTGAAGAGAGATCACTGCTCCAATACCTCCGATCATCGCGCCGCCCAGCACGATTCCAAACGCAATAAAGAAATCAAGAATGGCTTTGGACAAAAATGTGCTCACTGGCAACACCCCTTTCAGACCTAGCAGCACACCTCCTGTCTTTGGTCTGTCACAGGGGGAGCGGCTTGTACTTCTATTGTATGGGCGTGCCCCCGAACGTTATGATAAAATAGAATAATAAAGTCTCCTTTTTATGAGGTTGTCACGAAATCTAATAAGGAGATTCCATTTTTTATTTATTTAATTCATATATATATGAGATAGATAGGGTAGCAGACGGATCAGAAGATCGATGCTGCGACTATCTGCGGCGAAAGGAAGAAAAAAACATGAGTTCTTTTGTGCATTTGCACGTTCACAGCGAATACAGTTTGCTGGACGGCGCTGCGCGTATTCCGGATCTCGTGAATAAGGCTGCAGATCTCGGAATGACGACACTTGCGCTGACCGACCATGGCGTGATGTATGGTGCAATTCCTTTTTATAAAGCATGCATGGAGCGAGGCATCAAGCCGATTATAGGGTGCGAGGCATACATGACAGCAGGGTCCCGCAAAGAGCGGGGAAGCCGCAAGGATCAACCGATTCATCATTTGATTTTGCTGGCCAAAAATATGACGGGTTACCGTAATCTGATGAAATTGTGCTCCATTGGACATCTCGAAGGTTTTCATTACAAACCCCGTGTTGATATGGAAAGTCTGGCTGCCCATCATGAGGGAATTATCTGTCTTAGCGCCTGTCTGGGGGGCGAGGTTCCTCAGCACTTATTGCATGGAAGAGAAGAAGAGGCGAGACGTGCGGCGTTACGCTACAAAAATATCTTTGGTGACGACTTCTATCTGGAACTTCAGGATCACGGGCTTTCCGAGCAAAAAAGGGTAAATCCGCAGTTGATCAAACTGGCTTCTGAGCTGGAGATTCCGCTTGTAGCGACCAATGATGCGCATTATCTTTCGGAAGAGGATGCTGAGCTTCAGGACGTGCTAATCTGTATCGGAACGGGCAAGACTGTGGATGATGAGAATCGGCTCCGAATTGGAACCAATCAGCTCTATCTGAAAAGTGAAGAAGAGATGGCTCGTTTGTTTCCTCATGTGCCCGAGGCTCTGGCCAACACCGTCCGCATTGCGGAATCTTGTGAGTTGAAACTGGAATTTGGCAAATCGATTTTGCCGGAATACAGACCGCTTCCTGATGGATTCAGCCCTTCTTCGTATCTGCGTCAGCTGTGCGAAGAAGGAATGGAGGAGCGTTACGCGCAGTCCACACGTTGGACAGATGCGGAGCTTCGATCCGAACTCGAACAACGCCTGGCGTATGAACTGGGTGTGATCGACAGCATGGGGTTCTCGGATTATTTCCTGATTGTCTGGGATTTTATCGCCTATGCGCATAAACAAGGCATTGTTACTGGACCAGGCCGGGGCTCCTCGGCAGGAAGTCTGGTAGCGTATACGCTACATATTACCGATGTTGATCCGATGAAATACAACCTGCTCTTCGAACGGTTCCTGAATCCCGAGCGGATCTCCATGCCGGATATAGATATTGACTTCAGTGATGAGCGGCGGGATGAGGTCATTGATTATGTCGCGCATAAATATGGCAAAGCCCATGTCGCCCAGATTATTACGTTTGGAACAATGGCTGCCCGTGCAGCTGTACGTGATGTGGGGCGTGCACTGAATGTGCCTTATGGCGAAGTGGACAAGGCTGCAAAGCTGATTCCGGCGCAGCTCGGCATTAACATTGAGCGGGCCATGGAAGCTACACCTGAACTGAAGGCGCTGTATGAAACCAAGCCTAAGACACGTGAGCTGCTGGATATGGCGATGAAGGTCGAAGGTATGCCACGTCATGCTTCGACGCATGCAGCGGGAGTGGTCATCTCCCGTGATCCACTGACGGATGCGGTGCCACTTCAGGAGGGCAGTGAAGGAACAGCGTTAACCCAGTATTCCATGGAAAACCTGGAGTCGATCGGGTTGCTTAAAATGGACTTTCTTGGTCTGCGTACCCTCTCAATCATTGAGCGGTGTGTACGCTGGATTGGGGAACATGGAGAAATTCCGGATTTTCGCCTTATCCCCGATGATGATGCGTTAACGTACGAGATGCTTGGGCGAGGGGACACGATGGGCATATTCCAACTGGAGTCTGCCGGGGTACGCCGTGTTCTTAAAGAGATGAGGCCCAGTAGTTTTGAAGATGTAATCTCTGTACTTGCCTTGTACCGTCCGGGTCCGATGGAGTTCATATCCAAATACATCCAGGGCAAGCATGGACAGATTGAAGTGGATTACCCCCATGTGGATCTGGAGCCTATCCTGAAAGATACGTACGGCATCATCGTGTATCAGGAACAGATCATGCAGATAGCCTCCCGGATGGCGGGTTTCTCGCTGGGTGAGGCAGATTTGCTCCGCAGAGCGGTCTCCAAGAAGAAACGGGAAGTGCTGGATCTGGAGCGTGGACACTTTGTACAAGGCAGTCTGAAACAAGGGTATAGCGAAGAAGAGGCAGACCTGGTCTATGATATGATCGTCAAGTTTGCCAACTATGGCTTCCCGCGTGCTCATGCCGCGGCATATGGTGTGCTTGCGTTCCAGACGGCATATCTGAAGGCACATTATCCGGTTCATTTTATGGCATCCATGTTAACAGCTGTAATGGGCAGTCATCGGAAAGTGGCAGAGTACGTAGTGGAATGTCGGCGTATGGACATGGAGGTGCTTCCGCCGGATGTGAATGAGAGCGGTATTCTGTTTACACCTGTATTTGTGCCGTCCGGCAGCGCAGGAGCCGGGGATCAGAGCAGCGCATCGCAGCAGACTGCGGGAGCAGATGCAGAGAGTGACGCCGGAAGCCCTTCCGAAGAACATGCCGCGAATGGTAACGGGAGTTCCTTCAGGGAAGATCGCGTTCATGAGCATGATGGGCATTCGGGACAAGCCGAATATGGTGAAGCACCTCTGCCGGATGATCCCGGTCCTGGACCCGATGAGGACAGTGGTGGATATGATTGGCAGGCAGCGACAACCATGCCTGAGGCATCCGACAACCGGAAGGAACCGGGATTGGTGGCGGCTTCTTCATTGGAAAATGGTAATGACGAAGGACAAGAAGCGTCTTCCTCTCACGAGGAACATGGGGAACTGTCCTCTGCGGAGAAGAACGTTGCAGTGTCTAATGATAGTCCGGATGAGGAAAAATTAACGGGTGCAATACGATTTGGTCTGGCCGCTGTGAAAAATGTCGGTACCCAGGCAATGGAAAGCATTATGATCGTAAGGCAGGAGAGACCGTTCGACAGTTTGCTCGATTTTTGTCGTCGTGTGGATCTGCGTGTATGCAACAAACGTGTGATTGAATCGCTGATCCAGGCTGGAGCTTTTGACACATTACCTGGGCACCGGGCCCAATTGCTGGCGATGCTGGATGAGACTGTTGAGGCGGCTCTGAAATGGCGCAAGGAACGTGAGGATCTGCAGATTCAATTGTTCGACTTTGTTGAGACGCCAAACTGGGAGATTGAATACCCGGAAATTCCTCCTTATTCCTCAGGGCAGCAACTGGAGCTAGAGCGTGAGTTGTTAGGTTTGTATCTCTCCGGGCATCCGCTGGATGACTATGAAGATGTGCTGGAATCGAGTGGGGCTGACCGGATCATGGAGCTGACCGAGGCGGCAGACGACACGATGACCGTCGCCGCGGGTATGGTGGTGTCCGTGAAGTCGATTACGACGAAACAGGGCAAGGCGATGGCGTTCATGGAGCTGGAAGACCAGATTGAACGCTGTGAAGTGGTTCTCTTTCCCGAGGTATGGCGGCGTAGCCAGCAACATGTCGGGAAAGGTGAACTGCTCGTCGTGCGTGCCAAAGTGCAGCAGCAGGACGAAGGGTTTAAGCTGCTGGCTGAGGAAGTGGTGCCGTTGTCACCGGCGGCACTGGAGCAGCAGCTGCGCAGCCGCGACCGGCGCGGCAAGCCCGGTAGCGCTAGCTCCTCGCGCCCGGCGCAGGCGGCTTCGCCGCGGCGGCCAGCGGGCGCAGGAGCCGAAGCGCAGCGCAGCAGCGCAGGCGGGGATGCTTCCGCTGTGCGTAGCAGCGATGCGGGGGGGACGGGCGCAGCCGCGGCGGCGGCTTCCCGGCCTGGCGGTGCCGCTGAGGCGGCTGGCAGCCCGGCGCAGAGCCGCGAACCGCGGGCCGTGGAGCAGCGGGTGTTCGTGAAGATTGCCCCGCATGCGGAGAAGCCTGAGCTTCTGGCACGACTGAAGCAACTGCTTCAGGAGCATCCCGGACCTGTGGCGACAGTGCTCTTCTATGAGCAGCAGCAGAAGCTGCTTGCGCTGAGTGATGCCTACCGGATTAAGCCATCACCAACCTTGTTCTCCGATATGGAGAAGATGCTGGGTGAAGGTACAGTCAAAATTAAATAAGAGGCTGTCCCGTAAGTGATAGCACTTATCCATAGTATGAAACCTGTTTGGCTCAATGCTGAACAGGTTTTTTTGTGATTATTTTAGCGCGGTTGCTGATTTCAAACATCCGCACATTTTATGAACATTTTAACAGGTTGCTGCATACACTTGAGAACACCGAAGGACCTCGCGGTCCTCGGGGGATTGATGCGGGAGGTCGAGATATGTCATATGAAATCGTAGAAGCCATGCTGGCCCGGCGGGGTGTACGGATTGATGCAATCGCAGCAATTGTATACCGTCTGCAAAAAGGGTACCACCCCGAACTGACCTTGGACGACTGTGTAACCAGCGTGAAATCCGTTCTGCAGAAACGAGAGGTGCAATATACGCTCTATACGGGTATTGCTCTCGACGAACTTGCGGAGAAAAAACTCTTGCCCCAACCGTTACAGGCTATTATGGAAGCGGATGAATCCCTGTATGGAGTGGACGAGACTCTGGCCCTCGGCATTACTCATGTGTATGGTATGATCGGTTTAACCAGCTTTGGTTACCTGGATAAAGAAAAAATAGGTGTAATTCATGATTTGAACGAACACACAACAGCCATTCATGTCTTTTTGGATGATTTGGTCGCAGGGGTGGCCGCTGCGGCTTCTGCCCGGATTGCACACAAAAATATTAAAGCCAAAAAATACCCCTCAGACCTTTAACCCCCTGTATTTCCATGCTTGTCTGTTATGGTCAATCTAATGGCTCATATGAAGGTCTTCAAGGGCGGCTGACGCTGCCCTGATAAGCTTGCGGCTGCTTATGGAAGAGGTAAGAACAAGAAGATTTCGTCAACCATATGAGTTATTCGTGGGGGACTAATGTCCCTCATGATCCCAAATTCTCCCCAAAGGTCCCGAACCCTTTCTTGCAGAAAAAAAGTGAGGTATGTTATCATTAGTCCAATATACGGGCTCTGAACATTAGCTTAGGGGGCGGACAAGGCATGTGGACGGTGATTTACATTGCACCGACAGCAAAGGTTGCGGACAAGATCAAGACCAAGCTTTCGGAAGAAGGTTTTCTGGTACAGACCCGTCCCATCAGTTTATCCAAGCAGCAATTTGAGATTCGCGTCCCTTCTGGGGAATTGGAAGAGGTCCAGGAAGTGCTGAATTCCATTCTGCATTCCTGATTTGTTCGACATCGACGTGCCTTGGCAGATGAAGAAGTACCATCGGTACATAAGGGACTAATCGCGTAAGCGGAGAGAGGAATCGACTTGCATGTATTGTATGCTGCTGTCCTTCCTTCTTTTTTTGTTAGGACAAGGACCGACCTGGTTGCTCCCGGAGACCCTACCAAGATAGATTCAAACATCGGCGCAACAATCTTTCGGTTTTTGCAGGTAACATCAATCGTGCTGACAAAAGCCGGTGATCCTTGCCCTATACCGGCGGATTTTTTTGTTGTGAATGCTGGACAAGGCCCATGGCAGCGTGTGGGTCGTAAGCGGTTTACCGTAGCACGCGGATGAAGCTGCCACAAGCAGCGCTCTGCAGGTTGCGGCCATCAAATCAACGGCTGGAGAGGTGTAGTTGTGTTCAAAGATATATTCCAGAAGAAACGGAAGTACGCTACCATACCTTCCGAGCGTGCACTTCCCGGCGAAGGCCAGGAAGTCCTAGAACGCCCAAAACGTGAAATACCTGAAGGGCTTATGAACAAGTGCAGCAAATGCGGCACCATTCAATATAGCAAGGAATTGGAGAAAAATCTGAAAGTATGTCCTGCCTGCGGTTACCATATGCGTCTAAACGCTATGGAGCGCATTGCTATGGTACTTGATGATCAAGGATTTGTTGAGTTTGACGCTGATATGATATCGGTTGATCCACTTGGCTTTCCAGGATATAGCAACAAATTGGAACAACAGCGTCTGAAATCGGGCCTGAAGGAAGCGGTAATTACAGGGGAAGGAACCATTGAGGGCCTGCCTGTAGTTGTGGCTGTCATGAGCTTTGATTTCTTCACAGGCAGCATGGGTTCTGTTGTAGGGGAGAAAATTACCCGTGCCATTGAGCATGCAACAGAGAAACGGTTACCATTGATTATTTTCTCTACATCAGGTGGCGCCCGGATGCAGGAGAGTATTCTCAGCCTCATGCAAATGGCCAAAACAAGCGCAGCTTTATCCCGTTTGGATGAACAGGGCGGGCTGTACATTTCGGTCATTACGGACCCAACGACAGGTGGAGTCTCGGCAAGTTTTGCGAGCCTGGGCGATATTAATATTGCCGAACCTGGCGCTGTATTTGGTTTTGCCGGCAGAATCGTTATCGAACAGACCATCCGTCAGAAGTTACCTGATGATTTCCAGACGGCTGAATTTAATATGCAGCACGGTCAGTTGGACATGGTTGTCCACCGGAAAGAGCTTCGGGCCACTCTTGGCAAGCTTTTGGATATGCATAGTGAAAAAGGAGGGGTCTAAATGGCGGGTGAGTTGCCATATGAAGCGCCTCTGGTTGAGATGCGCAAAAAGATTGATGAACTCGTACAGTTTGGACAGGAAAAAGGCATCGACTTTACGGACGAGATTGCCCGCCTGGAAGAACGTTACCATAGACTTGAAGAAGAGATCTACACTGGCATAACAGCAGCTCAAAAAATGCATCTGGCCCGTCATCAGCAGCGCCCAACGGCGCTGGACCTGATCCAGCTGATATTTACAGACTTCATTGAGCTGCATGGTGACCGCATGTTCGGAGACGATCTTGCGGTTGTTGGTGGGCTTGCCAAGTTGAATGGAAAGACAGTAACGGTAATCGGACAACAGCGGGGGAAAGACACGAAGGATAATATCGCCCGCTTTTTCGGTAGTGCTCATCCAGAAGGATTCCGAAAAGGACTTCGTCTGATGAAACAAGCAAACAAATTTGGCCGTCCTATTATTACGTTTATTGATACTAAAGGGGCGTATCCGGGTAATACTGCAGAAGAGAGAGGTCAATCGGAAGCGATTGCTCGCAACCTGATGGAGATGGCGAAGCTATCGGTTCCTGTTATTGTTGTTGTCATCGGCGAAGGTGGAAGCGGCGGTGCCCTCGCTATGGCTGTGGGTAATCGTGTGTTAATGCTGGAACATGCGATCTATTCTGCAATCTCTCCGAACGGCGCTGCTTCGATTCTCTGGAAGGATGCATCCAAGGCAGATCAGGCGGCTGAAGCAATGAAGATAACAGCCAAAGACCTGCTGGAGATGGAAGTCATTGAAGAGATTGTCCCTGAGCCACGCGGCGGTGCTCATCGGGATTATGAAGCGTCTGCTGCTTTCATCAGTGAAGCTTTGGTCCGTCATCTCGACGATATGAAGGGTTGGAGCGGGGATCAGCTGAAACAGGATCGTTATGAGAAATTCCGTAAAATTGGATCGGTCACGTTTGAACCTCAAGCATCCAGTGAAGCCCCTCAAGAGCTTGTAGAAGTCGATGTTGCGAGTAATTTGTCGGGAAATGCTGAATAATGTGACGAATTTCCTATACAAATGAGCAAAAGTATAGTAAATTTAATAGTTGGAAAAAGAAAAATAGATAAAGAGTAATACCTTTAAAATCGGAGGAAACCCAAAATGCGTAAAACGAAAATTGTATGTACCATTGGTCCATCCAGTGAATCTCTGGAGAACACCAAAAAATTGATTATGGCCGGTATGAATGTGGCCCGTTTGAACTTCTCCCACGGTGATTTCGATGAGCACGGCGGACGGATCATTGCGATTCGCCAAGCATGCGAAGAGTTGAACAAAACAGTAGCGATCCTGCTGGACACCAAAGGACCGGAAATTCGGACAGGTAAACTCGAAGTTGAACCAATTGAATTGGTTCAAGACGAGTACATCACTTTGACAACAGAAGAAATTCTGGGAACCAAAGAACGTCTTTCCATTACGTATACAGATCTTCCGAATGATGTTGAACCGGGATCTACAATTCTGATCGACGACGGTCTGATCGGACTGACTGTGGTGGAAGTGCAAGGCACCGAGATCAAATGTCGTATCGTTAACGGCGGATCGATCAAAAGCAAAAAAGGTGTTAACGTTCCGGGCGTTGCCATTTCTCTGCCGGGTATCACCGAAAAAGACGCTAACGATATCGTATTTGGTATCGAACAAGGTGTCGATTTCATCGCGGCTTCTTTTGTACGTAAAGCAAGTGACGTACTTGAGATTCGTGAATTGCTTGAAAAACACAATGCTGGACATATCCAAATCATCTCCAAAATCGAAAACCAACAAGGTGTCGATAACCTCGATGAAATCCTTGAAGTGTCTGACGGCCTGATGGTTGCTC
Source organism: Paenibacillus sp. 2003 (assembly GCF_031455635.1). NCBI lineage: Bacteria > Bacillati > Bacillota > Bacilli > Caryophanales > Paenibacillaceae > Paenibacillus > Paenibacillus sp. 2003. The sequence continues at coordinate 439,798 of NZ_JAVDTB010000001.1, forward strand.
GTGGAGACCTGGGTGTTGAGATTCCTGCGGAAGAAGTACCATTGGTACAAAAACGCATGATCCAAAAATGTAATGTTGCAGGTAAACCGGTTATCACAGCTACACAAATGCTGGATTCCATGCAGCGTAACCCGCGTCCAACACGTGCGGAAGCAAGTGACGTGGCGAATGCGATCTTCGACGGTACGGACGCAATCATGTTGTCCGGTGAGACAGCTGCGGGTAAATACCCAGTTGAATCTGTTCTGACTATGTCCCGTATTGCTGAAAAAGCAGAATCTGCTCTGCCTTACCAAGAGTTGTACCTGAAACAACGTGTTGCTCAACAAACAACAGTTACAGAAGCAATCAGCCAATCGGTTGCTCTCCAAGCTCAAGATTTGAACGCAAAAGCGATCATCACTTCGACTGAATCAGGACACACTGCACGCATGATTTCCAAGTATCGTCCAGAATCTCCAATCATCGCTGTGACAACGGAAGACAGAACTTCCCGTCGTTTGGCTCTGGCTTGGGGTGTAACTCCTGTCAAAGGAAGACTGGTTGATTCCACGGATGCTTTGTTCGAAAACGCAATTGAAGGCGGCGTAAAATCCGGGCTTGTTAAAGAAGGAGACCTGGTTGTGATCACAGCAGGTGTACCTTTGGGTCGTTCCGGTTCTACCAACCTGATTAAAGTAAGCCAAATTCCAAACAACGCTTAATCGCGTCTTGGATGGAGAAGCAACAGGAAAGAAGCAATGGGGCGTTCTTGTCCCGTTGCTTTTTTTCCATCTTATTGACACTTTACAACCATGTAACACGTATGAATGATAGAACGAAGGAGGCCGATCACGTGCGAGAACAGAGCAATGGTAGCTGGTATGCGGCACGTCTTCGTGTACGCTATCAAGAAAGTGACCAGATGGGCGTGGTCTACCACGCGAACTATTTGAATTGGTTTGAAATCGGCCGAACTGAGATGATTCGCCAAATGGGGTATACATATCGTAAAATAGAGGAACAGGGGTTACTGCTTCCCGTAACCGGACTGGATGTGAAGTATCACAAGCCTGCCCGATATGATGATGAGATTATCATTTTCACCCGTATTGCTGCATTTAGTGGTCTGCGACTGAACTATGAGTATGACGTAAGACGCATGTCTGAAGAACCTGATGAGCATATGGCGATTGGAGAACGGGTATGGTCAGCTGATGAATCACTCCCTGGTGAACGGCTAGTCACAGGTTCTACCCAGCATGTATGGGTGAATGGGGACTGGAAGCCAGTTCGGCTGGATAAGGCAGCCTCTGAGCTATACAGCGCGCTTGAAAAGGTGTGGCTTTCGGGAAAGGGGTAATACATCAATGCGAAAATGGATGTGGGCTTTACTCTTAATCATTCCGGTGATTGAATTATTTGGTTTTATTCTGATGAGTGACTGGATCGGAGCCGGAAAGACATTGCTTCTCATGATTCTCACGTCCTTGATTGGTATAGCAATGTTGCAGTTTGAAGGGCGAAAAGTACTTGTAGACGCCAAATCCGAGATGGAGCGTGGCAAGGTACCTGGAAGAAAAATGGTCGATGGTCTTTTTATTTTTGTCGGTGGTTTCCTGCTCTTGATTCCAGGTTTTGTGACGGATCTGATCGGGTTTACACTGGTATTTCCATTAACACGTCCGGTTTACCGTCTGTTCTTCCTGGGATGGTTGGAGAAAAAAATGAAAAGTGGAAAAATTACGTTTTATCGTCGCCCGAAATGAAACACCAGTTGTTATGCATAATGGAAAAGGCTCCGCTCAGCAGATGATTTCTGTTGAACGAAGCCTTATTCTATTTTACCTGTGTGCTCATAAGATGATGCCTCATCGGACACGTCCGTTGATGATATACGTTCTAAGGTCACGTAATACGTTAGCCCGATTGAACGCATCAAGAATCACGAGACTGACAGGGCCAATGATCAAGCCCAGAACACCGAACAACTTCAAACCCACAAACATGCCAACCAGGGTGGCGAGTGGGTCGAGCCCTACACTACTTGCAAGTACCTTCGGTTCAATAATCTGACGGGCGATCAATAAGATCAGATAGATAATACTAATGCCAATACCCAGATACAGATCCCCATTCATAAAGAGGTATGCTGCCCAGGGCACCATGACCAGACCAACACCCAGATAAGGAAGCAGATCGACCAAACCAATCATCAGAGCGATGGTGAAGGCTGAATTGACTTGCAATATAAGCAGTCCAATCATGACAAATAGTGCTGTGATCGAGATCATAATCAATTGTGCTCTTGCGTATCCGAACAGTGCCTTTTTAAGATCAGTCCATATGTCGGATATCGGCTTGCGAATGGAAGAGGGCACCCAGCCCGATACGGTAATGCTATGCCGGGTCCAGCTTTTGCTAATGAAGAATGTAGACAATAACACAACGATTAATACCGCGCCCATGTTAGGCAGTGATGTCAGCAGACTCAGAATCATGTTGAAAAATCCGGTGACCAGATCTGTCACGGCTGTACCCACCGTTTCAGTTGTTTTACTAATATTGCTGTTGATGGTTTCCTGATAGTTGGGATTTTCCTTGTAAAATTCATTGATCTGCGCAGTCAAACTTTGAATGGTGTCATTCTGGGTCCAGCGTACAAACGTGTCCTTGATCTCATCAACATGAAGATCAAAGCTTGTCGTAAGTGAAATAACTTCTTTTACCATGCGGGTAATCGCCGCAGACAGCACCACCGCAATGGCTCCAAAATAAAGGATCAATGAAAGAGTCACAGCCAGCCAGCGCGGGAATCGTGCTCGATGCTGAAGCAGTTTCACTAATGGATTCATGGCATAGGCGATAATCCAGGCAATTGCAAAAGGGTACAAGAGCGGGAACAGCAAGTATATGGCAACGGCGATCAGAACGGCCGCAATGATAACCCATAGGCCCCGGAGCAGGCGTTTCATTATTATTCTATCCAAGCATCAACTCTCCTTATTTCAATTAAGCCGACCTATGTATGATCCATGAAGCAGTATTAGAAATAGATGGCTATCTTAATTAATATAGAGCATTTACAAGGTTTTGAAACGCCGGGATGTTACCAGATCTTGTTCAAAAGCGGACTTTTGCACAAGATCTACGAGGATTCTTTCTTTTGCCTAGAGTATGCCTTAGTATTACAGAATATAGCAATAGAAAGTTCCTCATACGACAGGATTGGTTAAAAAACATTAAATGTCAACCTTGTTTTTGTAAAGGCTTTCAAAAATGCTTTATCAGTCCGATAAAGAAGTTTGATGTGCGAATGAACTCTCATCATGTTCACATAAACGACAAAATCCAGTATGATGTTATAAGTAAATACCGATTGACAGATAGGAAAACCGCAGTTTGAAATATTTGTTAATTTTAAAATGAAAATGTTTACAAAAAGAGAATAGGTGCATTTTGGCACTTATATGACACTCTGGAATGGTTCCTGATTTCGCTTATTAAAGGAGAGATGTATATGACAGCTACCAAAGGTCTGGAAGGCATCGTTGCAACAACCTCTTCGATCAGTTCTATTGTAGACGGTGTGCTCACATACCGTGGTTACGATATCGACGATTTGGCTGAACATGCCAGCTTTGAAGAAGTTGCCTATTTGTTGTGGTTTGGTAAATTGCCAACAACGGATGAACTGAAATCCCTTCGTAAAAGCCTGAGCGATTACGCGCCGATTCCGAGCGAGTTGATTGCACAAATCCAATTGTATCCGAAAAACGTCAGTACCATGGCAGCACTTCGTTCCGCTGTCTCTGCACTTGCACTGTACGACGAGCAAGCGGATGAGATGACAACGGAAGCGAATGAGAACAAAGCGGTTAAGTTGCAAGCACAGTTGCCAACGATTGTGGCAGCCATCGCCCGTATCCGTCAGGGCAAAGAACCTGTGGCTCCAAAAGAAGGCGCTTCCATCGCAGAGAACTTTTTATATATGATGACTGGTGAAGAACCATCCGAGACCGCAGTGAAAGCATTGGATCAAGCCCTTGTCCTGCATGCGGATCACGAGTTAAACGCTTCGACATTTGCAGCCCGTGTAACGGTTGCGACGCTGTCGGACATCTATTCCGGTGTAACTTCCGCCATTGGAGCACTGAAGGGACCACTGCATGGCGGTGCTAATGAAGCCGTTATGAAAATGTTGAATGAGATCGGTACGCCAGATCGTCTTGAAGCGGCAATTCAGGAAAAACTGAATAATCGTGAAAAAATCATGGGCTTTGGACATCGGGTGTATAAAAACGGTGATCCACGCGCCAAACATCTACAGAAGATGTCCAAGGAACTTGGCGAGATGAACAATGATACGCGCTTGTATGATATGTCTGTGAAGATCGAGGAATTGGTAACAGGACAAAAAGGACTGAAGCCTAACGTAGACTTCTATTCTGCTTCTGTATATACCCAACTGGAGATCGAACAGGAATTGTTCACTCCGATCTTTGCTATCAGTCGGGTTTCTGGATGGACTGCGCATATTTTGGAACAGCTTGCGGACAATCGCATCATTCGTCCACGTGCGGAGTACACTGGGCCTACAGAACAGAAATACGTTTCTATTGAACTTCGCTAATAGCCGCAAAAACAGTATAATAATATAGACGAGGTGAAGGGTTGGAAAGCAGAGGCGTTACTGGCTTGAGCTCTCAGGACCCTTCTCTCAACAAGACTAGTGGTATGATGAATACTGCATATACGAAACCTAGGAGGAATTTTAACTATGAAATTAGAAAAATTTGCTCACCCAACTGAAGGCGAAAAAATCCAAATTGATAACGGTACACTTCAAGTACCTAGTAATCCAATCATTCCATTTATCGAAGGTGACGGTACAGGCCGCGATATCTGGAAAGCTTCCAAACGTGTATTGGATGCAGCTGTTGAAAAAGCGTATGATGGCAACAAAAAAATCGCATGGTATGAAGTGTTTGCTGGACAAAAAGCATTCGATACATACGGTGAGTGGTTGCCGAATGATACACTGGAAGCCATTCGTGAGTATATCGTAGCGATCAAAGGACCATTGACTACGCCAATCGGTGGCGGCATTCGTTCCCTGAACGTAGCCCTGCGTCAAGAGCTTGATCTGTACACATGCCTGCGTCCTGTTCGTTATTTCGACGGTGTACCTTCTCCGGTTAAACGTCCTGAGCTGGTAGATATGGTCATTTTCCGTGAGAATACGGAAGATATCTATGCAGGAATCGAGTATGCTGAAGGTTCTGAAGAAGTGAAAAAAGTGATCCAGTTCCTGCAACAGGAGATGGGTGCTAACAAAATCCGTTTCCCTGAGACTTCCGGTATCGGTATCAAACCAGTTTCTTCCGAAGGTTCGAAACGTTTGGTACGTGCAGCAATTCAATACGCAATCGATCATAACCGTAAGAGTGTTACATTGGTACACAAAGGTAATATCATGAAATTTACCGAAGGTGCCTTCAAAAACTGGGGATACGAAGTGGCTGAAGATGAGTTCGCTGACAAAGTATTCACTTGGGCACAATATGACATCATCAAAGATAACGAAGGTACAGATGCAGCGAATGCAGCTCAAAAAGCCGCTGAAGATGCTGGTAAAATCATCGTAAAAGATGCGATTGCCGATATCGCTCTGCAACAAGTATTGACTCGTCCAGGCGAATTTGATGTTATCGCAACATTGAACCTGAACGGTGACTATCTGTCCGATGCACTTGCAGCGCAAGTTGGCGGAATTGGTATCGCTCCTGGAGCGAACATCAACTACGTAACAGGACATGCTATCTTCGAAGCAACTCATGGTACTGCACCTAAATACGCGGACAAAGATGTCGTGAACCCTGGTTCCGTTATTCTGTCCGGAGTAATGTTGCTTGAGCACTTGGGATGGCAAGAAGCAGCTAACCTGATCTACAAAGGTATGGAAACATCCATTAACAATAAAACAGTAACGTATGACTTTGCACGTCTGATGGACGGCGCTACTGAAGTGAAATGTTCTGAATTCGCGGATCAAATCATTAAAAACCTGTAAGGGGAGATGTGAATCTTGACTATTCAGCGCAAAAAAATCACAGTAGTCGGCGCCGGTTTTACTGGTGCTACGACCGCATTAATGCTTGCCCAAAAAGAACTCGGGGATGTTGTGCTGGTTGATATTCCTCAACTGGAGAACCCGACGAAGGGGAAAGCACTCGATATGATGGAAGCAAGTCCTGTTCAAGGATTTGACAGTCATATCGTCGGTACTTCCAACTACGAAGATACTGCAGGTTCTGAGATTGTAATTATCACGGCTGGTATCGCCCGTAAACCGGGTATGAGCCGCGACGATCTAGTCAATACGAATGCGGGTATTGTGAAGTCCGTTTGTGAAAATGTGAAAAAATATTGCCCTGATTCCATCGTCATTATTCTAAGCAACCCGGTGGATGCGATGACTTATGCTGCTTATCAGACCCTTGGTTTTCCTAAAAACCGTGTTATCGGTCAGTCAGGTGTTCTGGATACAGCACGTTATTGTACCTTCATTGCGCAAGAGTTAAATGTATCTGTTGAAGATGTTCGTGGATTCGTTCTTGGCGGCCACGGAGACGATATGGTACCCCTCGTTCGTTATTCGAGCGTGGGAGGCATTCCGATCGATACGCTGATTCCGGCTGACCGGATCGAATCCATCGTGCAGCGCACACGTGTAGGCGGTGGTGAGATTGTCAACCTGCTCGGTAACGGTAGTGCATATTACGCACCGGCGGCTTCACTTGTTCAGATGACCGAAGCGATTTTGAAGGACAAGAAACGTATCATTCCAGTGATCGCTTATCTTGAAGGTGAATATGGCTATAATGATCTGTTCCTCGGTGTACCAACCATTCTAGGTGGTAACGGCATTGAGAAAATATTCGAACTTGAACTGACAACGGAAGAAAAAGCAGGGTTGGACAAATCGGCTGATTCGGTTCGCAACGTCATTTCGGTAGTAAACCTGTAAGTTTGAAAACTTTTTGAACAGAAGCTAAAAGAAAACCTCCGGTAAACCCGGAGGTTTTCTTTTCTTTGGATAAGATCCCCAGTATAATGGGATGTGATGTATAGCACACCGAAAATGTTGAGGAGGATGAAAATTTTGACAATGATTATGTATCTGCTCCATATTATTGGAGCACTGGCGATGGGATTCTATTTGATTCTGCCATTTGTGGTCGGTAAGATCCGTACCTTGAATGCTGCAGCACAAGAGGGAGCCTTTGCATCGCTTCGTTCTTTGAACAAAGTCGCGCAGTATGGACTTGTAATCCAACTTCTTACTGGTGGTTACCTGATGACCAAAGGTGAGTATTCTCATGTCTGGATGGCTGTCGTTGTTGTTCTGCTCTTGGCTATTGCGGCTATTGGAGGAATTATGGGTAAACCGCTCCGACTCGCTGCAGAAGGTGTGAAAAACAAGCGTGATGTGGGTCCTGAGCAAAGCAAGATCCGTATGTTCAGTACACTTCTGGCTGTATTCTTGCTAATCATGGTGTACCTGATGGTGAATAATCAGGTGATCTAAGTGCGTTGTGGACGGTTAATCCACCCTACAAAGATGTATTGTTAGTCGTTGGTTAAGCGTTTGCAGAAGTAATTAGGACAAGCCAGATGATATGTAAGATGGTGTTTCGTTGAAACAAACAAAAAATAGACAGCCTCATTGGCTGTCTATTTTTTTGTTATTACCAGGATGATGAAATTAGCAGTCCTCGGTTTATTTGAACTGGAACTATAGAGGGATCACTATCATACATAACAGCATGCATATTCCATCAGACACGGTCTACATTGGTTAGGTTGTACTCACAGTATACGCACGCACTGCATTTCGACCATTGCGCTTGGATTCGTACAAGGCAGTATCAGCGTCGCGTAACAAGGACTCCAGCGAATCTGACCCTCCATTGTACTGGGCAATACCAAAGCTTGAGGTCAGTGTAATAGGCACTCCCTTAACATCCAGGGGGTCATTCAACAAGGCAACTCTCAGTTGTTCGGCAAGTTTCTCGGCTTCTTGAAGTGAGGTATTCGGAAGAGCGATCACAAACTCTTCTCCTCCATAACGGGCAAATAACATCTCAGGGCTTAAATATCGATTACAAACAGAGACCACATGAATGATGGCCTGATCGCCAACATCATGCCCGTAGGTATCGTTGATGCGTTTAAAGTAATCAATATCAAATAAAATAAATGAAACAGGTTGCGGATTAAGCTGAGCTTCACTCAAAATTTCCCGTCCTCTATGCAAAAATTGAGTGCGATTATAGATTTTGGTCAGACCATCGAAATAAGCCAGTTGTTTCAGCTGTTCTTGCAAGAAGCGTTGTTCCGTTATATCGATTAACATAATTAGACTGCCGACAGTCTGTGCATCCTTGTTATACACGTAAGATGTCCTGACCTGATAACAGACGGTCTCTCCATTTAACTGCCAGTACAGATCGGTTTGCAGTCCTTCTCTTCCGTATTCAACGGGAAACGTCTTTCCAGCAAGATTAAGCCAGATATCATCCAAGGGTTGACCTATCATGGTTGTATTAAGCTCTGGCAACATGTCACGCAGAGATCTGTTGTAATCGACCAGTCGATTGAAACTATCCAGTACAATAACACCTTCACGCATGCTCTCGAAAATACTGTCTTTGGCGATGGGTACGATGGTCAGGAGACGAGAGGATAGAATGGCCCAAATATACATGGCAGAGGTAATACACATGAGTACGGGTACGGGGTCCATCCCGCCAGGAGTCAAACCAAGCAAATACAGAAAAGCTGCGACCATAGGAATAATCTGTGAAGTAATCAGAGTCAGCAATTGACGACGGTACATTTTCTTGGTGTGTTTCCATTGTGCAATCAGAATGAGGCAGGCACATAACAGACAGGAGAACGTGAATGCACCGTGTACAACATACCATTGACCCACTGCGATATCCATCAGAGGTACGGGACTATTTTCTCTCAGCCATACTTTTTTATAAAAAAGATGATGAAAGTCATTGGTTGCAACCATAACTAAAGTAATGGAAGGGATTACAAACAATGCGGCAGTTACCTTTTTGGATAACGTTTTTCCTGTGTACTTTATCATCAACATGAGACCAAGGGATGCGGAGAAAGGCATGCCTATATACTCCACGGTGGTCCAGAACTTCATTTGCTCCAGTGTGTTGCTGGCGAGCTCAATCGCATACCCAAAAGTGTATATGGAGAGTGCTGCTGTGTAGAGAATGAATATTTTGGAACTGGGGATCTCGGATCTTCTGAAATAGGTATATAAACACAAAAAGACATTCAGCACGGCTGAAGTAGCTACGAGTGTTATATATGTATTAATATGCGATTCCATTGTCAGGTCTCCATGTTAGGTTAGAATGATTAAACCAGTAAAAATGAAAGTTAAAGCACATCAGTATACTGTACATTGTACATCAGCCCAAGCAGCATAGGAATACACTTTGTATCATGAAACAGTCTAATTTCGAATAAATTTCGAATTTTTGGAAAACAGGTATTGAAGCAAATCGATTGTTTGATGTCCAAAGATCGTGGTAAATAACGAATAGAGACAGCACACTGAGACTTGAGTTGCTGTTGATCGCAGAAGAATAATCTGGACAGTTACTGCCATCCTACAGAATGAGACTTTTTTCAGAGAACGAAAGACAAGGAAGTGTGCAGTTATGTCCATGTCTTCTGTAATCCAAATATGTTCACATTTTGAAAGGAGAATATTAGATGTCAACTACACCACAAAATCAAAAAACAATGCCGGCACAGCACCAGGATCAACGCCCCGGAATCGAATCAGAGATGCATCCCAGACCGGAGTTTGAAAAGCCTGAATACAAGGCAGCAGGTAAACTGACGGGTAAGGTAGCGCTCATTACAGGGGGGGACAGTGGGATCGGACGTGCTGTTGCTGTTACGTATGCCAAGGAAGGCGCGGATATCGCCATTGTATATCTGAACGAGCACGAAGATGCCAAGGAAACGAAGCGTCAGGTCGAACAGGAAGGACGCAAGTGCATCTTGATAGCCGGAGATATTGGTGATGATGCCTTTGCGAAGAAGACGGTTCAGCAGACAGTGGATGAACTGGGCAAACTGGACATTGTCGTGAATAACGCTGCAGAACAGCACCCACAACAGAATCTGGAGGATATTACGCCAGAACAACTGGAGCGAACATTCCGTACCAATATCTTCGGTATGTTCTATGTGACGCAGGCAGCCCTGCCACACCTGAAGAAGGGCAGTACGATTATTAACACGACATCCATCACAGCCTATCGCGGGAGCCCGACCCTGCTTGATTATTCCTCTACCAAAGGAGCTATCACTTCGTTCACACGTTCTCTGTCGATGAATGTGATTGAGAAGGGGATCCGTGTGAATGCCGTTGCACCAGGTCCGATCTGGACACCGCTCATTCCATCCACCTTTGATGAGAAAAAGGTAAGCGAGTTCGGTGCAACGCAACCGATGAAGCGACCGGGACAACCGGATGAACTGGCTCCAGCCTATGTATATCTTGCTTCAGATGATTCCTCGTATGTGAGCGGACAGGTAATGCATGTGAACGGCGGTGAAGTGGTAAACGGGTAATTCTTTAAGATGCTTTCGGAATTCGTATAGGATTGAATATGTAGAGAGACGTATCGCATTCAGCATGGCTGAGCGGTGCGTCTTTTTTATATCAGGGGAATGTGCAAGTTTAAGATGCGGTTAGCAGCTGTTTACAAAAGTCTGCATCTGCGTTGATACATATATGATATTGTACGAATAGCCTTGCTGACTGGAATCTCCCTAATCTGTGATATGATAGATCGAGCAATTATACTCGGAGGGATAAGTCATATGAAAATTAGCAAACAGAATGCAGCGCATTATATATGGGGTGGACAGTGCGATGGCTGGCACCTTGTTCAAAACGATAAATTGAGCATCATTCATGAGCGAATGCCTGCAGGAACGGCTGAAACACGACATTACCATTCGGTAAGCCGTCAGTTTTTTTTCATCCTCAGCGGTGAAGCATGTATGGAACTTAATGGTGAAATGTTCGTGCTGGAAAACCATGAAGGAATAGAGATTGCCCCCGGAATGCCGCATCAAATGATGAATCGCAGCAACGAAGAAGTGGAGTTTCTCGTTATTTCCAATCCAGGCACCCGTGGGGACCGAATTGAACTGGATTCAAGGTAGGGCAAGACATAAGATGTTAATCTGATTATAAAGGAAGAGATAGATGAGACCGTTTCGAATTCGCCTTGCCATCATTATGATGGTGCTGATCGGTGTATCCGTCATTGTAGCTGGATATACGATGGGCAGAGTGTTTAAAACTACGCATATAACCGCATTAGAGCAAACCATGGTGCGCGAGATTAATTTGCTCAAAGCAACTTTTCCATTCCATGATGCAAGTGATCCAACCTCGGAAGCCACACGAAAGTATTATTCAGATCGAGCGCTGGAACTGGATCGACTGACGGATTCCCGTGTAACCTTCATCAATAAAGACGGCATGGTCATTGGAGATTCCGAGAGTGATCCGGCATCCATGGATAATCACTTGAACCGTGAGGAGATTAAGGGTGCCGTCGGAGATGGATACGGGCAATCCATACGTTACAGTGAGACATTGGGACAAGACATGCTGTATGTAGCGCTACCTGTGAATTCGGATCAAAGTGACATGATTGAAATGCCCAGCGGCAAATTTGATGGCTACATCCGCCTTTCGATGAGTCTGCATGCGGTTGATCAGGGCCTCCAGCGTGGTTGGATGATTATGTTTGCTGCACTTGGACTACTGTTCTTAATTGTCGCGTTTGTCAGTTATCGGGTTGCACGCGGACTAACCTCCCCGATTGAGCATATTACAAAAGTGGCTCATCGGATCACCAAGCTGGAATACGATGCTAGAGTTGATGTAACGCGTAGAGATGAGATCGGACAGTTGGGGCTTGCGATCAACGGAATGGCAGACAGCTTGCAGTCCCAGCTGAAGACGATTCGTGACAATGAAGCGTTGCTACAGAGTGTCCTTGCTAACATGACTGGAGGCATTGTCATGATCGATGCTGGGCAGTCCATTGCATTGGTTAATCGGGAAGCGGAGCGTATGCTTGGTATTCAGGCAGGAAAGGTTACGAGTAAGCCTTATACTGAATTGAAGAGACACTACGAATTAACACGTACCATTGAAGAGAGTGTTGCATTGAAAGAACGGATGCATGAAGAAGTGAGTGTGTTCAACCCGGAGGAAAAACTGATCCGTATTGATGGCGTACCGATGTCCGAAGATGATGGCGGGTATCGAGGCATGTTGTTCCTGTTGCAGGACGTAACAGCAATCCGCCGACTGGAATCAATGCGCAGTGAGTTTGTTGCAAATGTCTCTCATGAGCTTAAGACACCAGTCGCTGCGGTCAAAGGGTTTGCCGAAACGTTGCTCAGTGGGGGGGTACAGGATAAGGAAACAGAGCGATCATTCCTGAAAATCATCTATGATGAAGGAGATCGACTTAACCGATTAATTGGGGATATTCTGGAGTTATCCAAAATTGAATCGAAACGCGCACCGCTGCAATGCTCACCTGTTCATGTACACTCTTTCTTCGAAATGGTGCTGGGCACCTTGTCCAAGGTGGCGGAGAAAAAACAGATTCGTCTGGAAATGCATGTTCCGGAGGAACTGTACATCGAAGCGGATGAGGACAAGATGAAGCAGATTTTCATCAATCTGTTATCCAACGGCATCAACTATACCCCCGATGGTGGACGAGTGAAGTTACAGGTGACGATGGATAATGATGATGAAGTTGTCTTTGCAGTGTCGGATACCGGAATTGGCATACCGAAAAAAGATTTGCCGCGAATCTTCGAACGGTTCTATCGTGTTGATAAAGGCAGATCCCGTAATTCAGGGGGCACAGGCCTTGGACTTTCCATCGTTAAACATCTGGTGGAACTGCATCATGGCAAATTGTCTGTAGAGAGTGAATTGGGCATGGGGACAACGTTCCGTGTGATCCTTCCATTCATTCAAGACGAAGAGATGTAGGCGTCTGGTATCAAAATGTAAAAAGGTTGTATTGTTTTACACCGCGTTAACAAATTAGTGCTATGATAGAAAAAGTGTTGTGGCAACAGACAACCTATGAAGAGAGAAGGGGTATCATGGCACAGCGTTTACTAGTTATTGAAGATGAACCTACATTATCAAGATTACTCACGTATAACCTGACACAGGAAGGTTACGACGTTACGGCAGAGGATCACGGATCTGCAGGATATGATCGGGCCTTGTCCCAGGAATTTGATCTCATTTTGCTGGATCTGATGCTTCCGGGCATGAATGGTCTGGACATTCTGAACAAGTTAAGAATACAGGGTGTCAGTACACCGGTTATCATTCTGACGGCCAAGAACGGTGAAGCCGAGGTTGTACAGGGACTGAAATCGGGTGCGGATGATTATATTACCAAACCGTTTGGTGTATCAGAGTTATTAGCCCGAGTGGATGCGGTATTAAGACGTTATTCCAATGGCGAAGATTTACCACAGCTTGAGGACAAAGATGGCTCACGAATTATTCTGGGAGAGCTGGAGATTTACCCTTTGAAATATGAAGTGACACTGGGTGGACAATCCATCAGTCTGCGTCCGAAAGAGTTCGAAGTACTTCTATATTTGGCTAAAAAGCCGGGTGTGGTACTGACAAGGGATGATCTGATGAACGCTGTGTGGGGCTTTGATTATATCGGAGGTCAACGAACCGTGGATGTTCACGTCAGTTCATTACGTAAAAAGCTGGAGTTGGACCCGGAATCGGTTCATATTGATTCCATTCGTGGTGTAGGTTATAAATTGGTTGTCAAAAGAAAAACTCCCCATCATTCAAGTTAGCAATGATCGGGGAGTTTTATTTTACGTTCATTTAACATAAAGGAAGATTTTTCTTTACGTAGAGGGAGTAGCATGGACTTATCTGAGTGATACTTTATACCTACATAATCCACCTCAAGACGGAGGTATTACGTAAAGGAGATTGCGCATTTATGCCCATGTTGCTCGAAGTGAAACCTGACCACCCTCATGTTGTTTTACATAATGAAGATATAGCGACACCCGAACAGCAGCATCATGAAGTAACGGTGGGTGCTGAAGAACCTGTAATCCATTTGCATGACTATTATCGTCAGGTACCTGTCGCCGGGGTCCATACGACCTGTGGAGAAGCTGCTACGTTGATGAATCAAGATCAGGAGCACCCATGTATCGTATTGTGTGATGAGCAGATGAAACCTACTGGATTGTTAATGCGAGAGACGTTATATCGGATGTTAAATGGCCGTTTTGCTGCAGATCTATTCTACCGTAAGCCGGTCATACAAGTAGTGAATACATCTCCGGTTATAGCAGATATTCATATGGAAGCCTCAACAATTATTGATATCGCACTTGGACGGGATGAACAGCATTTCTACGATTGTCTGCTGGTTACGGAACAAGGCAGACTGCTTGGTGTGCTGACGATGCGTGACGTAATGTCGCTCTCCCGCAGATTGCAACAGGCTTCTTCGGCAGAACGGGTACGTACGGTGTCCGAGAGCAGGCAGGAGATATCCAGAATCAACGAGGCGGTCAACAAGCTGGTTCATGCTGCTAATGAGACCGTTCAAGAGGCCCGTGAGATCATGGCATTGTCCAAGCAGGGCGAAGAGAGTTTGAAGCACGTTGATGCTTCCTATAACCGGGTACATCAGCATATGGAGAGTCAAGGTCAACATGCGGATCACATGCTGAATTCGATCAAAACAGGCTCAGGCATGGCACAATCCATTCGCTCCCTGGCAGATCAGAGTGGTCTCCTTGCCCTGAATGCTTCCATCGAAGCAGCTCATGCCGGTGAATATGGACGAGGTTTTCAGATTGTTGCAGGCGAGATTCGAGCGCTCGCAAAACAGACCCGTGAGGTTGCGGGGAACATGTCTTCATTGTTAGAGAATGTTGGTGGATTGACCCTTCAGACTGTTGAACTGGTTAAGGCAAGCGGAGCGGAGATTGACAACAGTTCGGTGCATGTCACCGCAGGGGGAGCAACGTTCCGACAATTGAACAGTGCAGTGAGAGAGTTGTCTCGTATAGCAGAAGAGATCGCCATGGAAGGCGGGAAAGCTGGAGAAGTGGCAGAGCACATTCGTACGAAGCTGGATGAGATGGTTTCGAATGGTGAGTAAACTATAAGGTAGTCAATAAGGCAGGCATCAGCAATCAGATTGATCCATCAAGCAGATCATGAAGGTTAAGGATGTCTTTTTTACATTCCGTTAACATGAAAGTGATACTGTTTTTACAATGAAAGGGTAGGATATTAAAGATGGCCGAGCAGCGATGAAAGAATATCAGTATCGGTCTCAACGTAAAGGGAGTTTTAGTGTCCCTGCAGCGAAGGAGAAGTGAACATCCATGAAGGACCTCATTCACATTGAAAATCTTAATTTATATTATGATACGCATCACGCGCTTAAAAATATATCGATGGATCTGCCGGAAAAAACCGTTACTGCGTTCATCGGGCCGTCAGGTTGTGGTAAATCGACATTGCTTCGCACGTTAAACCGGATGAATGACATGATTCCGGGTGTTCGTGTGGAAGGACAGGTTATGCTGAGTGGCTCCGATATCTACAGTAACGAGATTGAAGTGGAGACACTGCGCAAACGAGTTGGTATGGTGTTCCAACAACCGAACCCTTTTCCAAAATCCATATATGATAACGTCGCTTATGGACCGCGCTTGCACGGCGTAACCCAAAAGGCTGAACTGGATCAGTTGGTGGAACAAAGTCTTGTCCATGCTGCCCTATGGGATGAAGTGAAGGATGTTTTGAAAAAGTCGGCACTTAGTTTGTCTGGCGGACAACAACAGCGTCTCTGTATTGCGCGGGCGCTGGCTGTACAGCCTGACGTTCTGCTGATGGATGAAGCAACGTCTGCACTCGACCCGATCTCCACATTGAAGATTGAGGAGCTGGTGAAGGAATTGCATCACAAGTATACGATCGTTATGGTTACCCACAATATGCACCAGGCGGCACGGGTATCTGGACGCACGGTATTTTTCCTGAATGGTGAAGTGGTGGAGGCAGCTGATACGGAGACGTTATTCTCCACACCGCAAGATTCCCGGACCGAGGATTATATATCTGGAAGGTTCGGTTAAGCGAGCTGAATTGGAATGATCCCGGCATACCCGGAGATGATGGATAAGGAGGACATGAAATCTATGATTCGCAGAAAAGAATTTGATCAGGAGCTTGAAGAGCTGCGTACCTTGCTCAAACAAATGGGTGAACATGTAGGAGCAGCATTGGATGGTGCTATTGAGAGTTTACAAACGATGAACGCGGAGAAAGCTCAGGTCATCATCAAGAATGATGCGAATCTGAATGCCCTTGAAGACAAAATTATGGAACTTGGCTCCAAACTGATCATCACACAACAGCCGGTGGCGAAGGATCTCAGACGTATTATCGTGGCATTCAAAATTTCCAGTGACCTGGAGCGTATGGGAGATCTTGCGCTCGATGTGGCGAAGGTGACACTCCGGATGGATGGACAGAAGCTGATAAAACCTCTGGTGGATATCCCGCAAATGGCAGAAATCGTGAAATCCATGATTGATGAATCCATCGAATCTTTCCTGAAAGAAAACACAGACCTGGCCTATAAAATGGCTCAAACGGACGATCAGGTCGATCAACTGTACAGCCACATGATCAGTGATCTCTACACGTTAATGACAGAGCATCCTAATCAGGCTTCACAGGCTATGCTGCTGATGATGGTTGGACGTTACATTGAACGTATTGGCGATCATGCAACCAATATTGGTGAGAGCACGGTGTACCTGGTGACAGGTAAACGTCCGGATCTGAATCAATAGAAGAGTGCTACTTTGGAATTGGGGAATCAGTGCTGATTAAGTAATGCAATCATATGAATGGAAAAGGACTTTCTCTCAGGTAGACTGTGTACAGCTGTCTGTGGAGAAGGTTCTTTTTTGCGATTAAATGTGAAGTGAAAGAGGCTATTCTTTTTGATGTGACAGGTGGGTATGGTATCATGAGAGTAGATGTAAATTGAAGAGGTTGACCATATAATACGCGAGGTGCTGGAATGGACAAGTTTATTCTCATAGATGGAAATAGCATTATTTACAGGGCGTTTTTTGCAATGCCGCCTCTGACCAACTCGAAAGGTCTGCATACCAATGCGGTATATGGCTTCACCACGATGCTGCTGAGATTGCTTGAAGAGCATAAGCCTACACATGTCATGGTTGCATTTGATGCAGGCAAAATCACGTTCCGCCACGAAGGGTATCAGGAATACAAGGGTGGACGGGAGAAAACACCACCAGAGTTGTCAGAGCAATTCCCTTTGCTCAAAGAACTGCTGAAAGGACTTGGCATCGCTCAGTTTGAGCTGGCTGGATTCGAAGCGGATGACATCATCGGAACGTTAACCAAACGCGCAGATGAAGCGGGCAGACAGGTGCTCGTTGTATCGGGTGACAAAGATATGTTGCAGCTCGCCTCCGAAAATGTACATATCGGTCTGACGCGCAAAGGGGTAACCGATATTGAGCTGTATGATCCTGCTCAGATTAAAGAGCGTTATGGTCTGACGCCGCTGCAAATCATTGATCTCAAGGGCCTGATGGGCGATGCGTCCGATAATATTCCGGGTATTCCCGGGGTCGGAGAGAAAACAGCGTTGAAGCTGCTGCACCAGTTCGGATCGGTAGAAGATGTGCTGAATGGCACAAGTGAGCTGAAAGGCAAGATGAAAGAAAAGATCGAGGCCCATGCCGAAGATGCCCGGATGAGCAAACAACTCGCGACGATTCACCGGGAAGTTCCGCTGGAGCAGACGTGGGAGGATATGCAATTTGCGGGATTAAAAGAAGAACATGCTGGCCCTGCATTGGCGAAGCTGGAATTCAAATCCTTGCTCGAACGCCTGTCGTTCAGTGGCAGCATTGGTTCTGAACAGGAAGCGGTCCCTGCTGCCGAGGTGGAGTCTTCCATTGCAACAGAGGACAACATCAGTGAGCTGTTCAGTTCACTGGATTCCATTGATGTCCTCCACGTGGAGACACATGGGGATAACCCGCACCAAGCGAAATTGATTGGACTAGCTGTAGGTTCTGCTGGAACATATACGTTCATATCTCCCGAATTGCTTCATTCTGAAGCTGCGGCTCCAGTGCGGGCATGGCTTGGTAATTCAGACCAGCCGAAGCGCGGATATGATCTTCATCGCGTAGACCTGGCCCTTCATGCACATGGCATTGAATTTGCTGGTGCGTCATTTGATGTACAACTGGCTGCATATTTGCTTGATCCAACGGAATCCAACCAGACGATTAGTGGACTTACGACCAAGTATGGTCTGCCGTCACTTGTGGAGGATGACACGGTTATGGGCAAAGGGGCCAAGTACAAGGTACCCGAAGTGGAGATCTTGGGTGATTTCCTGTGCCGCAAAGCTGCTGCAGTAGCAGCCATTATTCCACTTCAGGAGCAGGTGCTGGAAACAGATGAGATGAATTCACTGTTCCATGAACTGGAGATGCCGTTGTCGCGTATTCTGGCAGATATGGAGAAGCAGGGGATTAAGGCTAACACAACCGATCTGCAGGCGCTGGGAAGTGAATTTGAAGAGCATATCAGCAGACTCATGGCTGAAATCTACAAGTTGTCAGGGACAGAATTCAATCTGAATTCACCGAAGCAACTGGGTGAGATTTTATTTGATAGACTAGGCTTGCCAGTGGTGAAAAAAACAAAAACGGGTTATTCCACAGATGCGGAAGTATTGGAGAAATTGGCTCCTTATAATGATGTGGTTAAGCATATTCTGCAATATCGTCAGCTTGCCAAGTTGCAATCCACTTATGTGGAAGGATTACTCAAAGAGATATCCGATCGGGATGGCAAGGTGCATACGTATTATCGTCAGACCATTGCTGCAACGGGACGACTTAGCAGTCAATTCCCGAACTTGCAGAACATTCCGATTCGGATGGAAGAAGGTCGCAAAATCCGGAAGGTATTTGTTCCTTCCGAACCCGGATGGTCCATTTTGGCGGCAGACTATTCCCAGATTGAACTGCGTGTACTGGCACACATTTCGGACGATGAGCGCTTGAAGGAAGCATTTGTCAATGATATGGATATTCATACAAAGACCGCTTCGGATGTATTCGGCGTGAAGCCTGAGGATGTGGATGGGGATATGCGTCGTTCCGCCAAGGCAGTTAACTTTGGTATCGTGTATGGAATAAGTGATTATGGTTTATCACAGAACCTGCATATTACACGTAAAGAGGCTGCGCAGTTTATTGATCAGTATTTTGAAGTGTTCCAGGGTGTCCGCCGATATATGGATGACATTGTGAAGGAAGCTCGTCAGGATGGTTACGTCAAAACGCTGTTGGAACGACGTCGTTACCTGCCAGAGATTAATGCCAGTAACTTCAATCTGCGTTCCTTCGCAGAGCGTACGGCGATGAATACACCGATTCAGGGAACAGCGGCAGATATCATCAAGCTGGCCATGGTACAGATGGATGAAGCGCTGCGGGAACGCAAGTTGAAGAGCCGTATGTTGCTTCAGGTGCACGATGAACTTGTATTCGAAGTGCCTGCGGATGAATTGGAACTGATGAAAGAGTTAGTGCCTTCTGTTATGGAAAAAGCATTGGAACTGTCGGTTCCGCTGAAAGCAGAAGTCAGCTTCGGTGATAACTGGTACGAAGCGAAATAAATCAAGCGCCGCGCGGTTTTTCCGGTATTTTACAAAAGGCCTTTCCATGTTTGAGATATAAGAAAAGGGTCCCGCTGAGCGCCATCTTCCGTTATAATATAGGGGAGGTGAGAACATCATGCCGGAATTACCGGAAGTCGAAACAGTCAGAAGAACATTGAATCAACTTATTGTGGGCAAAACGATTGATCATGTTACCGTTAGCTTGCCGCGGATTATTCAGCGGCCGGACGACATAGATGCATTTGCAATGGAACTCGCAGGACATACCGTCATTGGGGTGGAGCGCCGCGGCAAGTTTTTGCGTATTTTGCTGGACGGGCTGGTGCTTGTCTCCCATCTGCGGATGGAAGGAAGGTACGGTGTGTACGAGCAGCATGAAGATGTGGAGAAACATACACATGTGATCTTCCATTTTAATGATGGTACGGAATTGCGTTATAAGGACGTGCGTCAGTTCGGTACGATGCATCTGTTTAATGCAGGTGAGGAACTGGTGTCCAAACCTTTGCTGAAGCTGGGACTGGAGCCGCTTGATCCAGCCTTTACGGTAACTGCATTCCGCGAGGCGGTTGGCAAGCGTACAACCAAAATCAAGGCTGTACTTTTAAATCAGGCATATGTGGTCGGTATCGGGAATATTTATGTGGACGAGGCTCTATTTCGCGCAGGTATCCATCCCGAGACCATCGCCAAGACACTGACTGAAGCTCAGTTAACGGTGCTCCATGAAGCGATTGTGGCTACGTTGCAAGATGCAGTGAATGCAGGTGGATCGTCCATTAAGTCCTATGTGAATGGACAGGGTGAGATGGGGATGTTCCAGCATCAACTGAAAATCTATGGACGCAAATCAGAACCTTGTACAACTTGTGGTACGTTAATTGAAAAAACGGTGGTTGGTGGCCGTGGCACGCATTTTTGTCCGAACTGTCAGCTGCTGTAACATGAACTGAATGAACGAAATGATGAAATCATAGCACCCTTGGATTCCTCCCTCCATATACTGATATGGCAGAAATAAGCGGGCGTATACCCATACTGGCATCTTCAGTTGGCACGAGTACCGCACAGAGGAGGAGTCCGGGGTGCTGCATCATTTTATTTCATTGCTGGCGCTTGCTTTGGCGCTTAGTTTAGATGGTTTTGGAGTCGGGATTACATATGGGTTACGGAGGACTAAGATTCCCCTGTTATCTATCGCTGTTATTTCGATCTGTTCGGGATTGGTTATTGCCTTGTCGATGCAAGTTGGTGTGCTGTTGTCCCATGTCGTGTCACCGGATATCGCTTCCATTGTGGGCGCCGTTATATTAATAGGCATTGGTGCATGGTCACTGTTGCAACTTATTCGAAAGCAAGGAAAAGAACAGCTGGAAACAGGCATCGTAACGGTTGAGGGAGCAGGAGAAACAACGGTTAATGCGCTGGGGAAAAACGTACAAGGGACGCTGCCGGATTCCAAGGGCAGGAATCAGGTACTTGCACTGGATCTGGAGCAATCGGCTTCGGGTGATTCTCTCGAACGAATGGTATTTACACTGGAGCTGCGTAAGCTGGGGGTCGTCATTCAGATCCTTCGCAGCCCTTCCAAGGCAGATATGGATAACTCGGGAAGTATATCTGCTCAGGAAGCGATGTGGCTGGGGATTGCCCTGTCTTTGGATGCGTTTGGAGCAGGCCTGGGAGCGGCTCTTTTGGGATTCCCCACGCTATGGACGGCACTCATTATTGCCCTGTTTAGTGGGGCGTTTCTGTCACTCGGCATGAAGGTTGGACTACGATTCTCAGCCCTGCGCTGGATGCGAAGACTATCTGTATTGCCAGCACTATTGTTAATGATTATGGGAATAATGAAGCTGTTATGAGGTGAAACGATGAATATAGGCTTAACCGGCGGGATCGCGACAGGCAAAAGTAGTGTTTCCGCCTATCTCGCCAGTAAGGGAGCGTTGCTCATCGATGCAGACGTTATTGCCCGGGAAGTTATGATGCCCGGGCATCCCGTGTTGGCCGCCGCTGTTAAGCGGTTTGGACAAGCCATACTGAACGAAGATGGAACACTGGATCGGAAAAAGCTTGGAAGTATTGTTTTTCAACAACCAGAAGAACGAAAGGCATTGGAGGCTATCACACATCCGGCAATCCGTAAAGAGATGCGTGAACGGGCTGCTGCATACGCGTTGCAACATCCGGATAAACTTGTGGTATCTGATATCCCTTTGCTGTACGAATCGGGTCTGGAGGATGGTTTCGAGGAAGTCATGGTTGTATATGTTCCAAGATTAGTGCAACGAGATCGATTGATGAGTCGGGATGGAATGACTGCAGCACAGGCTGAGACCCGGATGGATGTACAGATGGATATTGAGCGCAAAAAGCAGCTGGCAGACATTGTCATCGATAACAGCGGTTTATGGACTGAGACGGAGCAGCAAATTGACTCATATCTACAGCGTAAGGGTTTGTTATGAAAATATTGCGCAAGAAACGTGTCCTGCTGTTGATGTTTGTGTCCTTTGTATTGGTGTTGTTTCTGAATACAAACTGGATGGCATGGTTCTATCCGATTCATTATAAGGAAGAGATTCGTGCCCAATCTCAGAGCTATGAGGTTGATCCGTTTCTGATTGCTTCCATTATCAAAGTGGAGACCAATTTCAAGACAAGCAAGGAATCCAAACGCGGTGCCATCGGGCTCATGCAGCTAATGCCGGACACGGCGAACTGGATACTGGAACAAGCCAAAATTCCCGACACTTCGTTGGAGGAATTGAAGCACGAGCCTGAACGTAATATTCAGTTAGGCACATGGTATCTGCGGAATCTGTCCGATCAATTTGAGGGCAATGAAGTGGTCATGATCGCTGCCTATAATGCAGGTCCAGGCAAGGTAAATAGTTGGCTTAGAGACGGTGTATGGGATGGCTCGATCGATACAGTGAAAGATATTCCATTTGGTGAGACGCGTCACTATGTACAAAGGGTCATTTACTATTATAATCAGTATGTAAAGATCTATAATACGTTCTGAGTATATATAAGTAGAAGCACAGAGCAGGCCGGTTATTCACCGGCCGCTCCATGCTCCTCTGTGTAACGTATTACGATGCAGATATTATTGGTATTGACCTGCCAATTGCTGTTCTGCAATTGTTACCAGACGCTTCGTGATGTATCCACCGATCGAACCGTTCTCGTAAGAAGTCATGTTACCTTGGTATCCGTCTTGTGGGATGCTGATTCCGAGTTCTTGAGCAACTTCATATTTCATTTGCTCGAGTGCTGCGGAAGCTTTAGTTACCACCAGGTTGTTGGAGTTACCGTTGCTTTGTGCCATTGCTGTTCACCTCCTCGTGAGTTGGTAAAAGTATTATGTCTCGGCAATGCATTTTTCATTACAAAATCAAGACAGGGAATATGTGGTAAAAGTAAAACGTGGGAAGTGATCTGATTTGAAGTGTCCTTATTGCGGTTATATGGGTACCAAAGTGCTTGATTCGCGTCCGGCCAACGAAGCAAAATCCATTCGTCGTCGCCGGGAGTGTGAGCAGTGTGCCCGAAGATTCACAACGTTTGAGATGATTGAGGAGACTCCACTTATCGTCATTAAGAAAGATGGCAGTCGTGAAGAGTTCAGCCGGGACAAAATTCTCCGCGGGCTTATTCGTGCCTGTGAGAAACGTCCAGTCTCCGTTGAGACTCTGGAGATGATGGTATCTGAAGTGGAGAAATCTCTGCGTAATACAGCTGATGCTGAAGTGGAGAGTCGCCAGATTGGTGAACTATTGATGGAACAGTTGTTTCCAGTCGATGAAGTGGCATATGTTCGTTTCGCGTCGGTATATCGCCAGTTCAAAGATATCAATATGTTCATGAAAGAACTGAAATCCCTGTTGTCCAAAGACGTTCTGGAGGATTAGTGAAGTTGGTAATGGGAGAAGAGCAGTCTGGAGTTCCAGTCCGTGTGTGCCAGTGAAATCGGTTGTTCTTCTCCAATCACTTTGGATCTTGAAAAATTGATTGACAGCGAAAGCTGGATTTTATATGATATAGGAGTCGCCTGTGGAACGTAGCAGTGTTGGACAAGTTATCTATTTCATATCCTGGGGCCTTAGCTCAGCTGGGAGAGCGCATCGCTGGCAGCGATGAGGTCAGGGGTTCGATCCCCCTAGGCTCCATAATTAAAAACGCCATCACATTATTGTGATGGCGTTTTTTTGTGGTGAAATAAATCAGACACATGCATTAATTAATTAAATAATTAGAATTTTTGGATTTGGGGACGAGCTTGGGGACGAATATTCTAGATGTCAAAAAAAGTGCAGTTTGAAAATAAGGAGACCCTTCCGGCTAGATATTGTCCAGCCGGGAGGGGTCACCTTAATTCTGTATACGCTTTCAATTAGCCAGATATTCAACGAACCGTACAGCGATTGTGGCTACTTCGGCGCGGGTGGCGGTGGCTTTGGGAGCAAAAAAGTTGCCCGGTTTGCCTAATACAATGCCGTTGCCTTGTAGCGCCTGAACGGCCTCCAACGCCCAGGAGCTGATCTCACTCTCGTCCGTGAAGGATTTAGAGTGGCTTTCAGGTATCTCATAGTCCTTGTACTTCATGTAATTGTACAGTATCACGAGCATCTGCTCGCGCGTCATCGGTGAATTGGGGTCAAACAGGTCTGCGTTTGTACCGTTGACTATGCCTTTTTCGGCCGCCCACTCGGTTGCCGCCGTGTACCACTGTCCGTCCGTCACGTCGCTAAAGCGGGAACTTGTGTAGCTGGAAAGGTTTACGTTCTCAAGATTGGCCAGTACCTGCACGAACATTGCACGCGTCATTGCGGTGCCCGGTGAGAACGTCGTGGACGTCGTGCCGTTGAAAAGATCGTAAGTGTAGGCGAAATTTATATCGTTGAAGAACCAGTCGTCCATGTTGGCATCCGTGAAAGGATTGCCTGATATCACGAGGAAGCCCAGTGGGGTGGCGTCATCAAACGCCAGTTCCGTACCCTCACGGATGTTCAGCGATATACCGTTGTCTAAGCCGACTCTTGCGCCACTTGGTCCTACCACAACCGCTCCGCCGCTCCGTATCTTCGATCCGCCGTGGAAATACACCTGGTTGCCGTTTGATAGGTTCACATGCGCGTCTTTGCCGCCTACTGTGACCGTACCGTCGCTCGCGATCGTCGAGCCGCCCGAAATGGTCACTGTGCTGTTGCCGCCGGGTAGTGTCACTTCGGCGCTCTTGTCTGCCGGGATAGTTACTTTACCGTTTGAGTCTATCGTTGTGCCTTCGGGTACCTTAATCTTCGTCCCGCCTTTGGTCGCAATCTCGCCTCCACCGGGGAGGGTGGTGTTGCCGTTTTTGTCTGTGACCGCGGGTTTATCCTTCGGTGTATTCACTGTGTAGGTCGACTTCGACGTTTCAGCGTCTGTCCCGGTGTCCGTATTATCGGTGTTGCCCGTATTACCGATGTTGCCGGTATTTCCGGTGTTTCCAGTGTTGCCCGTATTGCCGCCAGAATCAGGCACAGTGGGAGTCGTTGTCTTCCTCGGCGTTGCCGTAGCACTGATTTCCGCGCCGTCGCCCTTCGCGTTCACCGCGATGATGGTGAAGTTGTATCCTTGACCGTTTGTCAGGTCCTTGAAAGTATATTTGGTCTCCGCCGCATCCAGTGTGACCGGCGTAACGTTGCCATACCATACTCTGTAGCCCAATATCGAACTACCACCGTCGTCAGCAGGAGCAGTCCAGCTCAATGTGACCTGTCCGTCACCCGCTGTCGCCTTGAAGCCGCTCGGAGCACCGGGAACAACCGGTTTTCTCTGCGCGAACATCCAATCAAAGACGTCTGTGTAGTCATTGTTCCAAGCCGGCAAGTTAGAGGACTGCGCCGTAGGTGCTATACTCCAAGTTCCCATAGTGATCTGGTTGTAAAGAACCGCCGCTTCAACTTCGTGCGCTATGTAATCAGCCAGAACAGGTGTGTTGGCCGGATTCGGCCTCAGATTCGGCTGATCAAATTGATTGTAGGGCCACGTAAGAGCCTCATTACTCTCAAAGCGCGAAGCCCTCGCGTTGGTCATTTTCGGCATATTGTTATTGATGAAGTTATTGAGGTTTGTCTGGTAACCACCAACATTATGAGCATTTAAAAACATCCAATAGGCCAGGTTGTTGTGAGCGTCATTGTCCTTAGCGTTCGGTGAACCGCTTACCGGGGCCATAGGTGCGGCGGCAGCGAACAAGCCGGGATAGCTGTTAACTAAGTTATTCGTATACTGGCCGCCCCATGAGAAGCCTGCTGTGTAAACACGGTTAGGATCTACTTCACCACTGACAATCAGGGCGTCTATGACCTTCTTAACATTTTCTGTGGAGGGAACAGATACGCCATTATAGGAAAGATTCAGTACATGGCTGGCGTACTTATCGGGATTTTGTTCCATCTTTTTCATTAAAGCGACGGAGCCGTTGGCGGATTTCATGGCGGCTTTTTGGTCTGTCGCAGCGTTTGTGCCGCCGCGTGACATGCCGTGGGTATATACATACAGCGGCAATCCTTTCATCACGTTACCGTCTTCACCCTTGTGAAGGTAGAGCGAACGATTGACCGAATTGTCCGTGAATGTTGTAAATTTATCAAGGATTGGATTCACAACTTTTTCCTGTTCAAAAACCACATTGTGAAGCGGATTCCCTTCTTTCACTACGATTTGGCCCTTTTGAACAAGGGTGTAGACCTGCTTTGTCGAGTTACTGCTGCCATCCAGCGTTGTACTGCCGCCGCTCTCTGAATAAAACTCAGACTCAACAACGATGTAACGACCGCTCGCCAGTCCGTCCTGATAATCTGGTGAATGGCTAATCGGCCCCACATAGCCGCGTACCTTCGGTTCATCATTAGCATACACTCTTGTGATCTTGCGTGGTCCTTCAAAGGTCACCGCTTCGCCGTTCAGGGTCGTGTTCCTAGCCGATAAGGCAAACAAGTCTGGACTAAGCTCGGAGCCTAACGCCGCATTCCCTTCGCCTAAATCAATGATAACAGCCGTTGTGTACTCGCCACTGGCAAAGTTGTCATTCCATACAATAAAGGGAAGTATCCCCGCGTCTGGATCGTTTTTGAATGTCACATGAATGGTATGATCAGCCTCAATATTTGTAAAGGTATAAGTGCTAGCAGGTAGAGTCACGGTCTCGCCGTCTACCGTTACGGTATCCACAATTTTGCCGTAATCGGGGGTAAACGTAATTTCTTTGTTAGAGCCCCGATCTACTCTCAGAACATCGCCGGGTGGGTTCGACATGATTGAGCCGCCCGGTCCCGCAGTGGCGGTAATTGATAATCTGGCGTCTAATTCATTGGCTGGGATGAGCTGCAGGCTGTCTGTAAATGACTCAGAGCTGGTGTAAGCTGCGTCTGGAACTCCAAAAGAGGAAACGACTTCATAGCGGTCAGCTCCCTTTTCCGTCGAGTTATTGATGTAAACCTCAAAGGTAAGCTTCCCCTCCTGTAAGGTCAGAGTTCTTTTTGGTATTCTCATTTCCACGATGTATCCGGTTTCCGTGATCTGGGTCCATGCAGCTCTGCCTGGAGCGGCCTGCCCTGAAAACACGCCCGTCGAGCTGACGCGCCATTGATTCGAGCCTCCGGTTCCGGCACCAACATAAAACTCCAAGCTGTCATACCGGTGATCTGCGCCAGCTCCCTGATATAGATGACTGTCATTCACAACTACGCGGGCATACAGGTAGTCATGATCCCAAAGAATTCTGGCTGTACCCATGGCATGGGGTCTGGGGTCGGTGGGTACCGTGCTTTTGTTGATGTGATGCTCCATGGTTTGGTCCCAGAGGGGATCGTTTGACCCGAGTTCGGGAGTTCCAAAAATGGCGGTGGGTGTTTCATTCGCTTCTGCGTTCTCGATGTTGTCAGCGGCGGCGGCATAACTGGTAGGCATTAGCGACGCCACCATTACCAAGCAACAGAGGAACGCGAGCATTCTGCTAAATCGTTTTGGCATAAATGAAAATCCTCCTTATTTTTCGATCCGGTGCGCCCGCGGCTTACCGCATCGTATTCGGACACGTTGTCCATATGACAAGCGCCCAACTATATATATTATGTTTATCTGGGGTTCAATCCTTTAATTTACACATAAACCATACGTAAACATCTAGAACGGCAGAGATGCCGTTTTATTGTTTTGATAATCTTGTACGCATCTGTGCATGTAGATTGCTTCATATGAATGGTGTTGCAGTCTGCATTCATTTCAAATTGCAATAAAAAAATCCACCTTATTAACAAGAAACTACATTGAATTGGAATGGTGGAAGACGTAATATGAGAAGAAATGTAAGCGCATTCATTTGAGGGTGTTTCTTTAACTCCTTGAACGAGTTGGTCTTGTTTTAAAGCTGGAATAAGGATTGCGTGCTTTTGAATATTAAACGAGGGGAAGAATGCTATGCTAAAGCGGATTTCAATCATAATGTTAGCTTTACTATTGACCTTCAGTAACTGTTTGAGTCTTGTTCTGCCATTTAACAATCAAGCTTCAGCGGACCCCATAACACCAACGATGTTGGCACAGTATCCATTGCTTGAGGATGTACAGGATACATCCGGTAATGGCAAACATGGAACGGCAGTAGGAAACATTACGTATGCTGATGGTCTTACTTTACCTGGAGGAACAGATAGTACTACGAACTACGTGCAGCTTCCTACTGGATTGTTTGATCATCAAGAAAATACAACGATTTCTGTATGGATCAAGAGTAACACGGGGAGCGGGAACTACTCCGCATTATTCTACGGTACGCCAGCAGCTGAAAATAAATTGCCAACGAATTACTGGATGTTTAATCCATCGAATCCAAGTGGTGATTTTAAGTCCGTACTTACGGATCGCAATAATATTGACCAGCCTTGGACGACAGAGGTAGGAGTATCAGGCACTTCTACGTCACAGTACGAAGGTCAATGGGTTCATTATACAACGGTCATTACAGAACGCTCTATTACAGGTTACATTAACGGTGTAAGTATCGGCACGGCCGCCAAAGAGAAAACAACAGCAAGCTTTGGTACGGATTTGCAAGCTTACATCGGTCGCTCCAATTATCTAGGGGATGCTACTTTTGGAGGTAGCTTTCAAGATTTAAGAATTTACGGAGAGGCACTAAGTAGTGAATATATCGCTGAAGTATATGAACAATCATTTAATGAAAAGCAAGTACAACAAGGCAAATTAGAGCTAACGTTAGGTGATGTATCTGCCGTGACAGAATCTCTTGAACTTCCTTCTGCCAATAAGTATGGCGCATTGATATCATGGACTTCCAGTGATGAAAGTGTGATTAGTGCAACCGGGGAAGTGTTCTTACGAGAAATGGAGCAACAAGTGACGTTAACTGCAACCATTTCTTTAGGTGGAAGCCAGGCAACGAAGGAGTTCGTGGTTACCTTACCACCTAAGGATGACTCTACTCAGCAGATTGCCCTTAAAGGTGTTTCGCTTAATGAATCTACACTTCGTTTATCCGTGGGGGACAGCGAGACATTAGTGCCTACAATTTC
The DNA here is from genome assembly GCF_031455635.1 of Paenibacillus sp. 2003. NCBI lineage: Bacteria > Bacillati > Bacillota > Bacilli > Caryophanales > Paenibacillaceae > Paenibacillus > Paenibacillus sp. 2003. The sequence goes on from NZ_JAVDTB010000001.1 coordinate 469,289, forward strand.
ACCTTCAAATGCAACCAATAAAAGAGTCGTCTGGACATCTAGTGACTCAAGTGTAGCGGTTGTCAATTCAACGGGTAAAGTTACAGCGGTTAGTGATGGTAATGCCACAATTACGGTACAGACTGAAGATGGAGAGTTTACAGCTACATCAGCCGTTACCGTTAAGGGAAATTCGCTAAAAGATGATCTGCTTCTTCATTATGACATGAAAACGACTACAGAAGTAGACGGTCAACTCGTACTAAAGGATGTTGCCAACAAGGAAGTTACCTTTGATGGGATATTTAAAAATCCAAACAATGGACAATTCATTTCAAATAGTGAAGTTGGCTTTATTTCCTTTAATGGTGGAAGCTCTACATCGAACAGTGGATATGTTGAGATTCCTAAGGGCTCCAATGGACTAGATTTATTACAAGGTCTGAATGAAATTACCGTATCTTCCATCGTAAACTGGACGAATGATGGTACGAATCGCTGGATTTTTGGTTTGGGTACGGTGTTAACGCCTGAAACGAACAAATATTTTTTTGTAACCCCACGTCACGGTAGTGGATCAGGCAATATGATTGCCACAGGTATATCCAAAAATGGCTGGCCGAACGAAGCATTAGTTACAGGTAGCGCAAACTCCAACCTGATCGGTGGACAGTGGAAGCATGTAACAGTTTCCTTCTCCGAAGCTAGCAACAAGATGACATTATTCGTGGATGGAGCTAAGGTTGCTTCAGGTAATACGAAGGGACTAAAGCTGTCAGACATTATTAATCCGGATGTTACGTTCTCTGGCTTTATCGGTAAGTCCATCTTCGCCAACGATCCATATCTTCAAGGTAACATGGCTGATTTCCAAGTATATGATCGTGCGTTGACGGAGCAAGAAATGAGCGAGTTATATCAACAAGAAGCAGCAACTCACATCTCCCAAATACGTCAGCTCACTGTTGATGATGCAGCGAATCAACTTGACATCGGTGATTACTTAGACGAGGCAGATCAGAGTGCTGACAAGATAACGAGAAACGTTAATTTACCAACAAGTGGTAAAAATGGTGTAAACATCACTTGGAGTTCTAGTCATCCTACTGTCATTTCTAACAGTGGCACTGTGCAACGTCCGGCTGTTCAAGCAGGTGATGTTCAAGCAGAGCTTACGGCTACTTTAACGTATCAAGGCGTATCTAGAGCAGCTGTATTCCCGGTTACGATCTTGAAGCAATTCGATGATCAGCAGAAGGTTGATCTGGACGCTGAACAATTAGAGATCTACAACGCGGACAATGTTAAAGGGAACTTACGTCTTGTCACTACAGGTGAACAAGGCTCCACCATTACATGGACATCCAGCAGGCCGGCGGTTGTTAAAGGAACGGCTGAAGCGGCTGGTAACGCCACACAATTAGGCTGGGTGAGCCGTCAAGCTACGGATATACCCGTTACGCTAATCGCTACGATTACGAATGGTGCAGCTTCTAAAGAGCTAACGTTTAACGTTACAATTAAAAAAGCAGCTGCGCCAGTAAAGCCTGATGCGTACTTCTTTGCGTACTTTACAGGTGAATATGAGGGTGGTGAAGAGATATCCTTCGCTACAGCGGAAGATCCATTGTTCTGGAAAGCGCTGAATAATGGAAAGTCGATCCTGCAATCGAATATGGGGGAAAAGGGACTTCGTGACCCATTCGTTATTCGGTCAGCAGAAGGTGATAAATTCTATATGCTGGCAACCGATTTGAAAATGGGTGAAAGTACAAATTTCGATCAAGCTCAAATAACAGGCAGTCATTACATGATGGTTTGGGAGTCAGAGGATCTCGTGAACTGGAGCGAGCAGCGAATGATCAAGGTGGCTCCTAAAACTGGAGGAAATACGTGGGCGCCAGAAGCGATCTATGATCCGGTAACTGGAGAGTATATTGTATTCTGGGCATCATCGATGAAAAACACAGAGACATATGGTAACTATAACGGAAGACCGGAAGGTCAGTACAATGTGATGTACTACGCGACAACACGAGATTTCTACACCTTTTCTGAGCCCAAGGTCATGATTGATGAATCACTTCCGACCATTGATACGACATTTATTGAGCACAATCATATGTTGTACCGATTCACCAAATCAGAAGTGAATACGAAAGTGTATGTGGAGAAGGCACCAACGTTCTACTATGACAAGGACGGTATTGCAGCAAATGGCCTTCAATACAACGCTGTTCCAGGGACACGGGATAATAAACTTGGCTTGATCGGGAAAAGTGGAAACAACGAAGGACAAACGATATTTAAGGATATTCATGAAAACAAATGGTATCTGTTCCTTGATTCATGGCCATATCATGTACGTTATACAACAGATCTGGACAGTAGCACGCAATATATAAACAATGTGTTAAGTAGTGATCAATATGCACTTCCGCCAGGACCACGACACGGAACGGTGATTCCAATCTCACGTGCGGAGTATGATGCTTTGCAAGAGAAGTATGCATGGAAAGGTCCAGCACCATCAACAGATCCGGTTGTACATTACTCATTTGATGCAAATACAGTGAATGGTACAACGTTGAATGACATTTCTGGTAATGGTCATCACGCAACACTCGTAGGTGGAGCAACGATTAATGAAGAGGATCGCATCGGTAAAACGGGTGGTGCATTAGAGCTTAATGGATCAACAGGATATGTGAAGCTGCCAGATCACTTGATTCAATCCTTGAATCTGGAGAAGGCTACGTTCTCTACATGGGTTCAAATGGACAAAAATCAGGTCAATCAAAGAATATTTGATTTTGCTTCCGAAACAGGCAGACAGGTTAACCGCAACACCATGTACTTGAGTACACAAGGGGATACAGGTAGTCTGGAGTTCGCTGTCGTAACCCCTTTTACAGAGAAATTTAGCAATGACAGCACGAAACTAGGATCAGATTATAAATATGCAGTGAGAAATGCTGGACTATTACCAACGAAGACTTGGCAGCATGTTGCTATTACAATGGATGAATTTGATGCCGTTTTGTACGTGAATGGTCAAGAGGTTAAACGCAGCTCGACATTTAACGTGGAGCCGAGAATGTTACTGGAAACAACGATGAATTATATTGGTAAATCGAGAAACAGCTCTCATAATCTATTTGATGGTAAACTGGATGATTTCCGTATCTATAATCGTGCATTATCTGTTGAAGAGATTGCAACTTTAGCTAATGAAGACGTTACTCCTCCAGTAGAGCAGCCGTCTGGGGCAGAACTCATTCTCCACTACGATATGAATGATATCGATGGTGCGACGGTTGTTGACCAAACAGGAAAGTTTAACGGAAAATGGATGAATCCGTCTAAAGCAGAATGGATTAGTAAACAAGATGCGGGTGTACTAAGCTTTACTGGTGGCACAACTAACTCCTATGTTGAGCTGCCACAAGGAGTTCTCGATGGATTAACGGATATCACCGTTTCATCCATTGTGAACTGGAACGGTAAAAATGCTGCGGAGTGGTTATATGCATTAGGAAGACCAAACAATAATACGCACTATACGTATTTCACACCACGTTATAACGCTAACGGTCTGGCTCGCTTAGGTATCGCGACGAATGCCTGGAATAATGAGTCTTCAACTTCGACCACGGGCTTAAAGAATAATGAATGGAAAGTAGTTACGACTGTTGTTTCAGGTACAGATGGTACACTAACGCTTTATATTGATGGAGTTCCTGTTGCATCAGGCTCTGCGAATGGAATGACATTAGAACAAATAAAAGATACTTCAGGCAGTAGTGGAAACATTGGTAAGTCATTCTATACAGATGATCCATACTTCGGCGGGTTGATTGCAGACTTCCAAATCTATGATGGTGCTATGACTGCTGCGGATATTAAATCACTTAAGGCTCAGGCAGATCAGAAGATTGCTTTACTGGAGGGCATGCTTGTATCGGCTGCGACAGAGAAATTAACGATTGATGATCTTCTTGCCTCGAATACATCAAAAGATGAGATTATAAGCAATGTAACTTTGCCAACATCAGGTGCTTATGGCACAACAATAAGCTGGACTTCGGATAAGGGGAATGTCATCTCAACTACAGGTGCCGTAACTAGACCAGCGAACGCAACTGGCGATCAAGTTGTAACGTTAACAGCAGTATTTACAGATGGTACAGAGACAGCTCACAAAACCTTTACTTTGATGGTTAAGGCATTGCCAAGCGATGCCACTTCTGTAGATGAAGCAAAAGCAGCACTAGTCGTTCATAACATTACTGATGTGAGAGGTCATCTCTCATTACCAGCATCTGGACTGTATGGAACAACGGTTACTTGGGCTTCTGCTCAACCAAACGTCGTTTTAGTGACTGGTGAAGTACAACGTCCGGCGTACGGTAGTGGAGATGTAGACGTGAAGCTTACAGCTACGATTACATTAAATTCAGCATCCACTACAAAGGAATTTATGGCGAAGGTGAAGGAACGGCCTGCTGATGAAAAATATGCGGGATACTTCTTCACATATTTCACTGGAGAAGGTAGCTCAACAGGCGAGCAAGTTCACTTTGCACTAAGTAACGGCAATGATCCGTTGAACTGGCGAGAATTGAATAATGGTAAACCTGTATTGACCTCTACCTTAGGGGAGAAGGGAGTACGTGATCCATTCATTATTCGTTCGCCTGAAGGTGACAAGTTCTACATGATCGCTACCGATCTGAAAATTAACGGCAATGGTAACTGGGGTAGAGCACAGACATGGGGCAGTCGTTCCATTATGGTTTGGGAATCGAATGATCTAGTCAACTGGACAGATCAACGCATGGTAGAGGTTGCACCGGAAGAAGCGGGTAATACTTGGGCACCAGAAATTATGTACGATAACACAACAGGTGAATATATCGTATTCTGGGCATCAAGAATGTTTGCCGATGCATCCCATACAGGCAGTGCATATCAAAAAATGATGTATAGCAAGACAAGAGATTTCTATACGTTTACGGAACCGCAAGTATATTTGGATTCTGGATATTCCATCATTGACACAACGATGATTGAGCATGATGGAAAAGTGTATCGTTTTACGAAGGATGAGCAAGACAACGGAGCTGCTGCTCCATTTGGCAAGATGATCTTCCAAGAGGTTGGTAACTCGATCTTAGATCCAGCCTTCAAGATGATTAATCAAGGTGTGGGTAATATGAAATGGGTTGAGGGTCCAACGATCTTCAAATCAAATACAGATGAAAAATGGTATTTATTCGTAGATGAGTTTGGTGGAAGAGGTTATGTTCCATTCGAGACAACCAATCTTGCATCTGGTGTCTGGACATTATCTTCTAACTACAATTTACCCGCTAGTCCGCGTCACGGAACTGTAATTCCAATTACACAACGTGAGTATGATGCACTCAGTGGGAAGAACGTACCCGTTAGCGGAATTAGCTTGGACAAAACGACTTTGTCCATCGTAGAAGGTCAATCAGGGCAATTGACAGCTACCGTATTACCAGCTAATGCAACGAAAAAAGCAGTAACTTGGAGCTCTAGCAATCCAGCTGTAGCCACTGTAAGTGCGACAGGTCAAGTAACAGCTGTGGCACCAGGAACAGCAAGCATTACAGTAACTACAGTAGATGGTGGGTTATCATCCAGCGCTACGGTAACGGTAACACCATTGGTTGAACCGACTGCACCAGGAGAAGTGACAAGACCAAGTGTAACAGCAGGTAATCAAAAGCTGACTTTGAAATGGAGTAATCCTACAGACATCGATCTGGTTGCCATTAAGATTACAGGTCTTGGAAATACAGAGTTTAAGACGGTAACGCTGAATCATGCCGCTAGCAGTTATGAAGTCACAGGACTTGCGAATGGTACGCGTTATGAATTCCGTATTACTACGGTAAACGCAGCAGGGAATGAATCCGCAGGGGTTGTGGTATCAGGAACACCACAAGTACCAAGCAGTGGTAATGGAAATGGTGGCGGTGACGGTAATATCCCTGCACCTACAGCACCACCAGCTGCAGGTGGAAATGAGCCAGTGGTAATGGACAACGGTCAAATAAAAATTAAGCCATTCGCAAGTGAGAACAGTGCTTCTAACGTGAAGTTAAGTGCAGATACGGTGAAGCGTGCGCTTGATCAAACAACAGGCGGTAGGCTACAGGTGCGAGTTGAAGGTGATCAAACATTGAACGGGCTAACGATTGAGTTAGCAGTAGATGTGCGCTTAACAAGTGGATCTTCTACGGTAGATCGCATCGAGATCAACACAAGCTCTGCAGTCGTAACCGTGGCAACCGAACTGCTCGGAACAGGAACAAGTGCGGGGAAAACGTTAGGATTGTCGATTAAGAAAATAACAGCTAATCAATTGCCAGCTAGTGCACAAGCGGGGCTAACCGGTGAGGTCGTATACGATATCGAGTTAACGATCGATGGTAAGAAGCTTACAGCGTTTGATGGCAGAGATGATCTCGTGATTGCATTGCCATACACCCTAAAAGCTGCCGAAAATCCAAACAACGTCATCGTATACGATGTGAAGGACAACGGAGAGCTAAGAGTGGTGGCGAACGGTAAATACAATGCGGTAACAGGAAAAGTAGAGTTCAAGCCAACGTATCCAAGCAAATATACGGTAGCGTATGTTGCAACGAGCTTTAAGGATGTTACCCAAGACTGGGCGAAGGACGCGATCTCAGCATTGGGAGCAAGAGGCATTGTGAAGGGTATGGGCGACGGAGAGTTTAATCCGAAGGGTCAAGTGACCAGAGCAGAGTTCATCACCATGCTGATGAATATGTTGGAGTTATCGGATGAGAGTGCAACGACAAGTTTTAGTGATGTGAAGCAAGGAGAATGGTACCATGGAAATATCGCAACCGCGCAGAAGCTGGGGATTGTGAACGGAAAACCAAATGGAAGATTTGGAGTTCATGAGAACGTTACGCGAGAAGATATGGCGGTTATGGTATACAAGGCGATCCAAATGAAGCAACTAGCGTTAGCAAGTGGTGAAGCTACAGCCTTCAAGGATGAAGCAAACATCGCAAGTTATGCGAAGCAAGCGGTAGAGGCAATACGAGGAGCAGGCATAATAAACGGTGTAGGTAACGATGAGTTTGCACCAAAGAAGAGTGCTAGCCGTGCAGAAGCAGCAGTGATGATCTATAATTTGTTGGGTTTGATGTAGACACGTTAAGTATAGGGAGTTCCATTGATTCAATCAGATAATAAAGTTGGGCGGAAGAACTTGTTCCGTCCACTTTATTGTCTGTTTAATCAGTGTTTTTTTTGAAAGCGCTTTAAAATTGCTGTAGACAACAGCCATGTCGGATGATATATTGTTTCTGCAAGAAACAATATTATTTTTTCAAGAAAAATAAAATTAATAAGCGTGTCCATGGTGGGGCGGAGGAAATGATCTCTCGGAGCTTAAGCTTGGACATCACAAAAAGGACGGGGAAAAGATGACTAAAATCGAGACAACAATTCAATCCTTTGACGGCACACAGCTTTATTTCAGCAAGGATACAGTGGAAAATGCCAAAGCCGCTGTCGTTATTGTACACGGATTAGCGGAACATACCGGTCGCTATAATTATGTGACAGAGAAGCTGAGCCAGCGCGGGTTTAACGTATATCGATTCGATCATCGCGGTCATGCCAGATCGGAAGGACAGCGTACGTTCTACAGTGATTTTCACCAGATCATAGAGGATGTTAACGTTGTGGTGGAGACTGCTCTGCAAGAAAGCGGGAATCTTCCGCTGTTTGTCATCGGACATAGTATGGGCGGCTTCGCAACCTCGTCTTTTGGAACGAAATATCCAGGCAAGGTTAAAGGTATCGTGTTATCCGGAGCGCTCACTCGTTACAATACAAAAGTTGCCGGAGAATTGCCTATGGATCTGCCTACAGGCACGTATTTCCCGAATGAGCTGGGCAGCGGCGTATGTAGTGATCCCGCAGTTGTATCCGCTTACGCGAATGACCCACTAGTTGAAAAGCAAATCTCTGTAGATTTGTTTAACAGTCTGGGAAATGGCATAACATGGCTGAAGGAGAACGCTGAGCAGTTTATAGATCCCGTACTTGTTCTGCATGGGGCGAATGACGGACTAGTCAGTGAACAGGACTCTCGTGATTTTTACGGAGATATTGCTTCGACAGATAAAACACTCAAAATTTATGCTCATCTGATGCATGAGATATTTAATGAACCGACCCGTGATGATGTTATTGAAGAAGCCATCACATGGATTGAAAAACGAATCTGATTTCAGTAGAGTAAGAGAGAATCTGAATATGAAAGGGATTACCCATGAAATTAGATTGGATGGGCGACCATCGGGAACTAATTGAGAAAATTATCAAATACGGTAATGCGTACTCGAACACCTATAAGCTGCAGCGAAGTTATGGTACAGACATGATGTTCTCGGCTTCACAGATTCAGACGCTGGAATACATTCTGGAAGCCGAGGACAAAGAAGAGAAGATGTCGGAAATGGCCGCACGCCTGGGCGTAAGCCGCAGTACATTTTCCAAGAACGTGAAGAATCTGACGGAAAAAGGTCTGCTCGAAAAATTTCATTTAAGCGGCAACCGCAAAGACATATACGTCAAACCTTCGATGAAAGGTCGCGAGGTATATGCGAAGTATACCGAATTTGTAAGGGAGCTTTGCTTTGATGAGATTTTCAAGTATGCAGATCAGATTTCAGAAGCGGATAAGCAGAACTTTGTTCGCATCATGGATCTGTTTGCCGACGTGCTCGTCTGGTATGGTGAAAAGGAACAGGAAGCGCGCAAGTTAATCAGAATTGATTCCGATTAGGGCAGCGACTAGTTTCGAGATAAAAGGGATTTTCCTCAGGGCTATTCTGTGGCCTAAAAGGGAAAGTCCTTTTTGATTCCTGTGAAATACGAACCTTGAAATTAAGGGCACCAGCCCATTCCCTCCGCGAATGTCCGTCATACAGTATAAAGTGCTTGATGCAGCAGAGGCTGTAGGACAATTATTCAGCAGGGAGTGGGACGTGTGAAATCATCAACAAAGCTTACCGGACGGGTTATTTATAAAGGAGATCCGGGATATGAAGCGGCGCGCAAGAACTGGGACCCGCATACCGACAAATATCCTAAAGTTTTTGTTTTTGCCCAACGGACGAAAGATGTATCCAACGCTATCCGATGGGCCCGTGAAAACAATGTACCGATCAGGCCGCGGAGTGGCAGACATGCGCTTGAAGTCAACCTTTCACAGGTTAACGGCGGAATTGTGATTGATGTGAGTGATCTTAATTCCATCAAGCTTGATAAAAAAAATGGAACGGTTGTTGTTGGAACAGGAAACCGAGTGGGAAGAATTGCGAATACCCTTGCCAAGCAAGGTTTCATAGCTCCTTTTGGTGACAGCCCTACTGTAGGGATCGGTGGAATTACATTAGGTGGGGGAATTGGGCCTCTCCAGCGTACCATCGGTCTCATCAGTGATAACCTGCTTGAGATAGAGATGGTAGACGCCAAAGGAAAAGTGATTCGGGCCAATAAAAATCATAATGCAGATCTCTTTTGGGCCTCGCGGGGAGGCGGCGGTGGTAACTTCGGAGTATATACCCGCTACAAATTCAAAGTGCGCCGTGCTCCAGCGAAGGCGACTGTATTTAAAATCACCTGGCCATGGGCCCAATTCGAAAAGGTGCTCAAAGTATGGCAGAGGTGGGCTCCCTCTGTTGATACAAGATTGGGCAGCGAGTTATCCATCGGACCGAAAAAGGGTGGCAATGTCGTCATGGAGGGGCTGTTCCTAGGGTCAAAAACAGAGGCACTCCGTCTATTACAGCCGATTACGAGTGTTGGCACACCGACAAGTTCCATTGTTCGATTGTTACCTTACACAGAAGTTGTGAAGTTTTTATTGCTTCCTGATCCGATTGAAACGCAAAGGTACAGTAACCAGTTCTCATCCGGTTTTGGACGAAAACCATTTCCCGATAAGGCCATCAAAACGATGCGGGCATTTTTGGAGAATCTGGAAGAGGGGCCAGGCGGGTTCTATTTCCTGAACTGGGGAGGAGCGGTAAGTCGCAAATCACCTCGATCAACCGCGTTTTTCTGGCGAAAAGAGAAGTTCTATGTGGAATGGACCAGTACGTGGATCAAACCATCCCATGCCGCTAAAAATATTGCACTCGCTCGTAATACTCGCAAGAAATTGCAACCATACATTGTCGGTTCCTATATCAATGTTCCGGATCAAGGGATCAAAAATTCCGGTTTAGTGTATTATGGAGCCAACTATGCCAGACTGCGGAGAGTCAAAGCCAAGTATGATCCGAAAAATGTGTTTAACAATCCTCAAAGCATCACGCCAGCTCGTAGAGCGTAAAGGTAGAGCCATTTATTTTTATCAGCAGCTTGTGTTAATCAGAAGTTGAATTCATCTAAGTACTCATACTAATAACAGTAAAGACACGTCTTTTATGGCGTGTCTTTTTGATTTTTATGGTAGTATAGATGCCAAAACGATATTTGAAACAATACAGTTGCTGTTGGTGACCCTTGAATGGAGGTATGGCTCATGTATGCACCGATCTTATCCACGAAATTATCCATTCCAGTTCAGCGCTCCCATGTAGTCGATCGTCCACGCCTGATTGTCCGTTTGGACAAGGGAATGTACGCCAAACTCATACTGGTCTCTGCTCCTGCCGGATCAGGCAAAACCCTACTAGTCAATCAATGGGTTAAGTCTTCTTCAATACCTACGGCTTGGCTCTCGCTGGAAGAAGCGGATAACGATCTTTCGCGTTTTTTGACATATCTATGTGCTTCGTTACAGACGATTTTCCCCAAACTTGCAGAAGGCATCGTAGGATTTGTTCAAACTTCGGACCCGCCACCTGTTGAGACTGTAATTACATATCTCCTGAATGAAATTTCTGATGTATCCGATCATTTTGTGCTTGTTCTGGATGATTATCATCTCATGACTTCAGAAGTTATCAATCAAGCACTTGTCTACTTACTGAGGCACATACCCCCGCATATGCATCTCGTCATGACTACGCGTCAGCAACCCAAGTTACCTTTGGCTCGACTCCGGGCAAAGGGGGAATTGATTGAATTACGTGGTAGTGATCTGCGTTTTACTTCTGCCGAAAGCAGTGAGTTTTTGGATCGGGTCATGGGATTGAAACTTTCAGAGGAACATGTTGCTCTCCTTGAAAAGCGAACAGAAGGCTGGGTTGCCGGGTTGCAATTAGCCGCCTTATCCATGCAGGGTTCTTCTGATCCGAATTACTTTATGGAAACGTTCAGTGGCAGGGACCCATTTGTACTGGACTATCTAATGGAAGAAATATTACAAGGGCTAACCGAACAGGTACAGAACTTTTTGTTGAAAACGTGCATGTTGGATCGATTATGCGGTTCGTTGTGTGATGCGATCTTTGATATAGGTGAACCAAAGGAACATGAATCCGTTGATTTTACCGGACAGGACATGTTGGAGTGGCTGGAGCAAGCCAATCTTTTCATCGTTCCCTTGGACAATGAGAGGCGATGGTATCGTTACCATCATCTGTTTGCAGATTTATTGCGTAAAAGAGTACACCAGAATTCAAATTACGCCGGCACAGCTGAGACCGATCTGTCTGTTACTGAGATACATAAGCGAGCGAGCATCTGGTATGAGAAGCATCAAATGGAGCTGGAGGCTTTCAATCATGCTGTAGCTGCGGCAGATACTCATCGGGCATCAGATCTGTTGGAAGGTAAAGGTATGCCACTTCTTTTTCGCGGAGGTGCTGTTCCTGCCTTGCAATGGTTGAATTCACTATCCTCAGCAGAAATGGATTCAATACCTTCCCTATGGGTGATGCATGCGGCTGCGTTATTAGTATCAGGACATATGATAGACGTGGAACCCAAATTGCAGTCTGCTGAACAAGCGTTACAAAATATGGAACCTGAAAAGATCAATTCTGATCTCATCGGACATACCGCTTCCATCCGAGCCACGCTGGCTGTCAGCCGGCACGATGCGGATACGATTATTACGGAGTCACTTCGAGCACTCAAATATTTGCATCCTCATAATCTGCCCATTCGTGCAGCAACAGCTTGGACATTAGGATATGCATATCAGCTTCAGGGAAAACGTGTGGAAGCCGAATTGTCCTACGAGGAATCATTATCGAACAGTACCAGGATCGGACATCATATCATCACGATGATGGCGACACTGGGCGTGGGGAATATGCAGGAATTCAACAATCAGCTACACCTGGCGACTGAAGCCTATCAGCAGGTGGTACATATGGCAGGTAAGCCACCGCTACCCATTGCTTGTGAAGCCCATTTGGGTCTGGCGCGAGTTCATTATGAATGGAATAACCTTGATGTGGCGATGTTGCACGCTCAACAGAGTGTGCAGTTGGCACATCAATTTGTCCAAACGGACAGGGTTGTTGCAAGTGAGTTATGGCTCGCCCGAGTGACGCTTGCGAAGGCGGATCTTCATAAAGCTGCTATCATGTTAGATAGAATCAACGAAACGGCCCAACGGTTAAATTTTACAAAGGCGATCCCTGATATTACTGCTGCATACGTTCTTGTGCTCCTTCGTCAGGGCGATCTGAAAAAAGCAATGCGATTATCATGGGACAGAAATCATGCGCTTAGTCAGGCCAGAGTATTGCTGAAGCAGGGGAACACCTTGGAGGCACTTGGTATTATGGAATCCTGTCTTCGCTTGGCCATAACCAAAGGCTTCAAGGATGAACAGCTCAAGGCAACAATCCTTCTGGCAGCTATCCATGAGGAACATGGAAATAGAACACAAGCTCTCGAATTCCTGACTGAGGCCATGACGATGGCAGAGCCAGCAGGCTTCATTCGTGTATTTGTAGACGAAGGTGTTGTTGTGCACAGCCTTTTGAAGAGGATAACAGCACGCGGTGACTCACGTTTATATCTGCTTCAATTACTGGCTGCATTTGATGAAGCTGAGAATATTAGAAGGGAAATTGTTGTGGAAGAGTCCAACATACATCCTTGCGTTTCCAAATTACCGATTGACCCGTTAAGTGCGCGCGAGCTGGAGGTATTACATCTCATTGCACAAGGAAGGTCTAATCGGGAGATTAGTGAGATACTTCATATTGCACTGCCTACCGTGAAAGGACATAACCGGATTATTTTTGACAAAATGCAGGTGAAGCGACGAACCGAAGCAGTGGCAAAAGCGCGTGAATGGAAGCTCCTGTAACTTGTTATTCACGAACGATACTTTAGTATCTAGGGGCCGAACCCACTTTCCCGATATACTGTTGGCAAACAGGAATATGTGGAGGGAAAGATATGAGAGCTATCATATGTACAAAGTATGGATCACCAGATGTGTTGCAGCTTAAAGACATAGCGAAGCCATCACCCAAAGATCATGAGATTCAGATTAAAATACACGCAACAACTGTAACATCCGGGGACTGCAGAGTTCGTGGTTCCAATGTTCCGTTTCTGTACTGGGTACCGATGCGTCTTTTTTTGGGATTCCGAAAACCTCGAAATTCGGTCCTAGGCGTAGAGTTGGCAGGAGAAGTTACGGCGATTGGCAAGGAAGTAAAGCAATTTAAGTTAGGTGATCAGGTGTATGCCATCAATGGATTGTCTTTTGGTGCCCATGCTCAATATATATGTCTCTCCGAAGAGGATCCAGTCGCTCTGAAACCCTTCAACGCAACGTATGAGGAAGCAGCAGCGATTCCCTTTGGTGGAACTACGGCCTTATATTTTCTGCGCAAAGGAAACATTAAACGGGGAATGAAAGTGCTCATCTATGGAGCTTCGGGAGCCGTAGGAACTGCTGCTGTACAGCTTGCGAAATATTTTGGAGCAGAAGTAACGGGGATATGCAGTACAACGAATGTGGAGTTCGCGAAGTCACTTGGTGCCGAGCATGTTATAGATTATATGAAGGAAGACTTTACAAAAACAAGTCAGCGGTATGATCTGATATTGGATGCAGTTGGCAAAGTCTCCAAAGGTCAGTGTCGGCACCTATTGGCACCTAACGGCACCTATGTCACTGTTGAGGGGCAAGGCATCGCAAGGGTCACTGCAAAGGATCTGATACTTCTTAAAGAGTTGATGGAGGCTGGTGAGATGCAAGCGGTGATTGACAGACGTTATCCCTTGGAGCAAATTCAGGAAGCTTATCGTTATGTGGAAACAGGGCGAAAGAGGGGAAATGTCGTGATTTCGGTCAAACATGAGAATTAATTGGCAGTGTGTCCTTTTTGAGTTGGAACGGAACCTAACGTCGCACAATTAGCCAACCTATTGCAAACAGTCCTTATGAGATACACGAGGCCACAAAGTAACTGTGAATCTGAAGTGAACTTACTTTTCAAAGGAATGAAAAAGCTGCCCTCGGTCATATGACCAAGAGCAGCTTTTCACATGTTAGATACGCATGGCAGTTAATGAGCTATTAAGCTTTAACTTGTTCTCCAGCAAATACTTCCACGTTCATTGGAGCGGCCATGAATGCTGCTGCTTGTTGAACAAAAGCTTGGAAATGTGTACTTGTGTTGTGGGAAGCTGTAGCAGCTTCATCTTTCCACAGCTCGATCATGGTGTATTGTTGTTCTTGTTCTGTGCTTTTTGCCAGGTCGTAGCTGATGTTACCTTCTTCTTGACGTGTAGCAGCAATCAGTTCTTTCGCAGCTGCGAGGAATGCTTGCTCTTGGTCCGGTTTAACTTGCAGATGAGCGTGAATGATAATCATAATGTATAACCTCCATATTGTGTTTGTTTGGAATGTGTTAAGAATGTATGCTTATTGACCAGTATAATCGTGACTTACAGGGAAACCGTCCCTGATATTATGCCCAAGTTGTGATTGTTTCTACTGGCAGACGGTAGGAAGGATGACCTTCTTTGGCTGCTTTACCGATCGAGATCAACATAACCGGTTGATAACGCTCTTTGTCCATGCCAAATGCTTCTGCAATTTGATCTTTCTCATAACCACCGATTGGGTTGGTGTCATAACCATGAGCACGTGCAGCAAGCATCAATTGCATGGAAGCAAGGCCAGCATCGATCAGGTTAACGTCACGAAGATCGGAAGCAGCCATCTTTTCGTAATAAGGCATTACGGTTTTGAGCTGCATATCCTTAATGTCTTGTGGCATGTAACCAAGTTCTACGGCTTTACCAAAAATCTCATCCATGTATTCAACGTTGTTCATATCAATGAATACGCCAATAACAGCAGCAGAAGTCAAAACCTGATTTTGATTGAATCTTGCAAGAGGCGCAAGCTTTTCTTTGCCTTCAGCTGTATCTACAACCAGAAAACGCCAAGGCTGTAAATTGATCGAAGATGGTGCACGGGAAGCTTCTGACAGAATTTCAGTCATTTCTTCACGGCTGATTTTCACTTCAGGATCGTAAAGCTTAACAGAACGGCGACCGTAGGTAATTTCGTTGAAATCATTGGTTTTTTGGAATTTGCTTTGAATTGTACTCATGCATGGATCTCTCCTCTATATATGGGTTTAGAAATTGTTGTGCATACGTTCCAGGAAATCGGCGAGTGACTGAACTTCGTCTTCACTGAAATCCTGTAAAATTTGGTTGATAAAATTAGTCTTCTCAGCTTTGTAGCCTTCAATCTGCTTCCGACCGTGGTCCGTCAGACGAACAAAAGTGACCCGATTATCATCGGGGTTCTTACGTCTTGTAACCATCAGGTCCGCCTCAAGCTGTTTTAAGTGGCGTGTTATCGCAGCGCTATCAATGTTAATGATTTTCTGCAGCATGGATTGGTTAATCTCATCGACCTGATCCAGCTCATGCAGAATTTCAAAGCGAGAGGAACTGATACCCGTACAGCGTTCGAACTTGGGACTGATTTTGTTGCCCAACACGTTCAGCAGGTTGATGATCTGTTCTTCTTTGGAAACAATACGTGTCATGACTAGACCTCCCGGGTGAATCTGAATCATGAACAACGGCGTATGTTAACCAATGATTAATGTTGCAGTATACAATGCCATTGCCTAATGATTATTTGGATGCTCTCGATCATTGATGTATCAATATTTGATGCGTCAATCATTGATGGCTCAATTAATATATCATGCCGTTTATGATTTTGCAACAGCTTAGAAAATGTTGCTGATGCTGGCGCTATTTTCCCGCTACGTATACATTACAGTCCGTATATGGTGTCCAAATGTATAAGTTAATATTGATTATTTATGTTATTGAGAATTGTTATCAATCTATCTATAATAAAAGGAATTATACTGAAAAATTTACTGTTGAAAGCTAAAAAAATAGAGTTTAATCAGTTAACAGAGAATCGGATCAGAACAGGGAGGGGACGTCATCATGGAGGAAAATGATTGGATCAAACAACTGGAGCAACTACATTTCTCTGCTGTCCACGTCTGCCATTACTCTAGCAATCCGGGGGCTGTACAGCGTCGGATCTGGAAAAGGTTCGCCATTTGCAGGGTCATCGTTGGCAAGGGATCTTTGTCTATGGATAACATTGTACATACGGTATCTCAAGACGAGTGGTTTTTGTTGAAGCCAGGAATGCATGTGGAGTTTCAGACGGATATGGAAGCACCTGTCCGATATCAGATCATTTTATTTTCCTGTGTTACACTTACCCGGCGTAAGAATGCTTGGCATACCGAGGCATTTGATCTCCCTGTGACAGGCAAACTTAATGTTCCTTCCAATACACGTGATATTCAGGAGATGATGGATACCCTGATGAGTGGAAAACACTCGTTTACGAGTCTGGAAAAGACGCGCAGGAAACATCTTTTGCATCAGTTGTTGATTCAGCTAATGATGCACGTGAATGAAGCGACACCCCCTGTAGCAGGGATGGATTTGGCACTTGAATATATGACGCATCAGTATATGCAAGACATTCGAATTGATCAGATGGCCCGCATGGCAGGGCTTAGTGTGAACCATTTTATCAGAACGTTCAAACGGCAATTAAATATGACCCCAATTGAATATATACTGAAACTACGTATGGCAAAGGCCAAGCAGCTGTTATTTTCTTCAGATAAAATCAAGGAAATTGCGGAGCAAGTGGGTTATAAGGACGAGCACTATTTCAGCAGAGTCTTCAAGAAAAACGAAGGAATCGCCCCAACGTTGTATATGAAAAATAAAGTGAATCGCATTGCCACCTTATATTACGGGTTGGACGATTATGTGATAACGCTCGGTTTGAGGCCAGTATCCGCTTTATCCTATGGTCAGAGGGTGGCTCGTCATATTGCCATACCTGCGCTTCAAGCACACAGTCATCAGGGACTTATCCTGGATAGCTTCAATCAGAACTATGATGATTTGAGGCGAGTCCAACCGGACCTGATCATTACGAGTGATCGTTTGGAACCAAATGACTCCCTGCATCGTATCGCGCCTACCACCATGCTGGAGCACACCAACCATTTTGGGGAAAGGCTTCTGTATATGGCGGACATTATGGGCCGCACCGAACAGGCTGTACAGTGGATAGAACAACATGCTGAACTGAGTCGGGTTCTTCGAGGGCGTATTCAATCGAGGTGGGGGAAACAGAGTGCCATGTTCATCCGGGTGACTTCTCATTTCTACCGAATGTATGGATTGAACAACCAGACAGGAGCCCTATTGTATGATGATCTGGGATTTTATTTGCCTCGTGATTTTCCGGAACAACAGTGGGCTGTAGAGAGTAAAGTTAGCGATTTGCAGTTATATGACGTGGATCATGTGTTTGTAATGGTCGATCCCACAGAAGAGGCACGTGCTCAACTGAGGCAATTACAGCAATCCAGTGCATGGTTGGCATTAAAGGCTGTTCAAGAAGGCCATGTATATAATGCAGGAGATATTTTTTTCAAAACGCTGGGTCCCACCGGACGCATGTGGGCCATGCGATATGTGGCAGAGAAACTTGGGGTTACCTTACGGTGATATTGTGCAAGAGAAGAGAGTGGAATAATCCATGGTAAGCCTGTATGCTTTTCCCTACTATAGTGATAATGATTATTATTATTAAATAGCAGAGGGGATTTACTACAAATGGTAAGACAGAGAGCAGCAACGATGATACTGTTGGCCCTGCTTGTGCTCGTTCTGACGGCATGTAGCAAGGCATCAGAAGTAACGGAAGCAACGCCTCCGCAACAGGATACACCTGTGGAAGAGAGTGGTACGCAAACGATTGAGCATCTTAAAGGAACAGCGGTTGTACCGCAAAAGATAGAGCGTATGGTGGTATTATCTGCTGCTTACATCGATCACATGTTGACGATTGGTGAGAAACCAGCAGGCGTTAATGTAGAAGTTCGTTACGGAGGAGATTATTTGCCTTACCTTGCAGATCAGCTTGCCGGCGTTCCAACGGTAGGGTCGGCAGATAGTCCTAACCTGGAGGCTATCCTTCAGATTGATCCGGATGTCATCGTTATTGAGAGTCGAACTGCGGAGAGTATGTATGATCAGTTGGAGAAAATCGCTCCGACGATTGTACTTGGTACCGAATGGCTGGATTATGCTGATGATACAACCTATTGGACACAGGATCTGTTGACCATTGCCGGGATGTACAACAAAGTGGATCTGGCACAAGAAAAGATAGCCGAGGTAGAGCAACAGGCGAAGCAACTAAAAGCGAAGATCGAACAACTGGATCAAAAAAAGTTGGCTTATCTGCGTGTAAGAGAGAAGACCTTGCAAATATACGCGGCAAAAGGACATCCAACCAACACACTTTTATATGATGATCTTGGATTTGTGCCAACGATTGTGACACCTGCCGAACAACGTGAGGACTTATCCATGGAGAAAATTGCAGATGTGGATGCTGATTTTGTAGTTCTGGAGATTGACCCAAATGCCGATGAGTATTTAAACAACATCAATGCAAGCTCACTCTGGAAGGGAGTACCGGCTGTTGGTGCAGATCAGGTCTATACGACAGACTCGTTCTGGTTGTTTAAGGGCTGGGGAGCGATTGGGCGAAGCGAGATTATCAACGAAGTTGAAGAGATGATTCAATAGATGAGACGTTATCCAAGACATGATTATTCAGAGATGTCGGAAGCGTTACAGCAATTTTTTGTGACGACGATCCAAGTGGACTGCGATGATTCCAAGTATCCTTTCCGTGTGAAGGATCTGCTGAATGAAGAGAAACGAAACTTGATATTGCGTGAACAGGCTATGCAGCAAGGGCTTCAACTGGGAGGCAAAGGAAGTGTGGCCGTTGGTACACTTTTTGCTAAGCGTTACTCCGTATTTGTTATGTCCGTAATCTCAGCATTCAGTCTATACGATACGATACTTAGCATTGCAGACGATGATGTGCGGTTTGAATTGAATGGAGCAGGTGGCATGCGATATGAGACTCGGCTGAAGAGCTCCTTTCTGGAGGGTGGAGATCCTGTTCAGCGCAGATCAGAGAGCGGCTTGCTCAAGAAGAGAATGCTGTTACATCTGGAACCCGTTCTGCGAGCAGTAGCCGTTAGTACAGGAGCGAGCGATAAGGTAATGTGGTCTCTAGTTGCCCATAATGTGCAACAATTGTATGAACGAATGATCAATGATCAGAGCATATGGAAGACGGATCAGCGGCTTGAACAGATCAAGGAAGATCAAAGCCTATGGTTTGACGAACAAAATGAAAATGCATTTACATTTGCCATGAAGCTGAATCGCTTTGATCACCCCGAGTGGCAAGGACCGCCGTTCTTGATACGTCGATATTGTTGTTTGGCTTATCAAGTTGGAGACGGCAGTCATACACATGGTTATTGCAACAGTTGTCCGAAGCTGGATTCGGATTCCCGATTGAGCAAACTTCTCCAGCAGTGAACAGACACTCTTGTACCGCAGGGTACGAATCTGTTTCAGACAATCCATGTTCTCTTCGGTTTCCAATGGGTAGAATCTAGGATCAACAAGCTACACAACCTGCAGCGGCTTGAGCCAGCGTCTGCGGGTTTGTTGGCTTTGTACAGGGTCACGATACCTTTGCATTGAGGGATAGTATTCGTTATACTACAAGCTATTGATCAATTAATCACTAACTATTGGAGGGCGAATTACCATGGCTAAAGATACAGCAGCGTCGGTTAACCGGCGAAATGATATTATCTCTGCAGCAATTGACGTCTTCGCGGAAATTGGCTATTATCGTGCGACTACAGCCCAGGTGGCTGAACGGGCACAGATCTCACAGCCGTATATATTTCGTTTTTTCAAAACAAAAGAAGCTTTATTATTAACTGCAATTGAGGTCTCATGGACACGGGTGATTGATTCGTTTCGAATTGTGGTTGAGACGGCGACGCCAGATCAGTTGGAACATGATCTAATTGAAGCCTACGATAAGATTCTGGAATCGCACAAGAGCGAAATCTTGCTTCAGATGCAGGCGCAAACGATCCGGGAGGAAGTCATTCGTCAGGCCATGCAAAAAGGCATTAGTGATGTACGAAGCATGGTACTGGAAGCTTTCACCGTTGCAGGAATTGCTGAACCGCTAAAAAGAACCATGATTTTTCTGGCAATCGGGATGTTGTGTAATGTATCTAATGCACTGGATATGCCGGAGCTGAAGGAGCGATAGAGAGGGAGGAAAATCCCTTTTTGAATTTTAGTTATTGATCAATCACTAAATATGGTTTATATTGTTTTCAGGTAAGTAATTGATCAATAACTAAATGGATGAAAGAGGTCGATGTATGATGAAAAGAGCTATTGTGATCGGAGCCACAGGTGGAACAGGTGCAGCAATTACGGAAGAATTGATTAGACGGGGTATTTTTACAATTGCATTTGGGCGATCCCGTCAAAAACTGGAGCAACTTGCGGTAAAGTTGGGATCTCCAGATCACCTGCAAATCGCAGTGGGAGATGCATTTCGGTCGGATGATATTATCGCTGCTTCCCTAGAAACGGATGTCATGTTTCATTGTGCGAATGTCCCGTATAACGAGATGGAAAGCAGGCTAATTCCGCTGGGCGAATCCGTGATGGCGGCAGCAGAACACTTGGGTCTGAATGTGGTGGTAATAGACGGAATCTACCCTTATGGCAGAAGACAAATGAAGGAAGTAACCGAAGAACATCCGAAACAGCCACATACCCGCAAAGGCAAGACACGACTTGCATATGAACAGATGTTATTCAGCACAAGATGGACCAGAGCTCAGGTGATGATTGTTCGCTTGCCAGACTATTATGGCCCATCGGCCAATCAGGCTTCCTATCTGGGTTCAACCCTTGAAGCGATAGCAAAAGGAAAGATGGCTTTTTTTATCGGGAATATGAAGGTACCCAGAGAGTACATCTATTTACCGGATGCTGCAGTCATGGTGGTGGAGCTGGCTAGTAGAGAGATGACGTATGGACAGAATTGGAACATTCCTGGATCGGGGATCATCTCGGGTCATGACATCGTGCGATTGGCACAGAAGGCTGCGGGAAGAAGCAAACCTGTGATGGCGTTAGGAAAAATAGGGTTGTCGTTGATTGGACTAGGTGTACCCGTTATGAAAGAAATTGTAGAAATGTTATATCTAACCGAGGAACCCCTGATCTTGAGTAGACAGAAGTATGAGGAACGGATTGGCCCGGTTGTGGCAACATCTTTTGAAGAAGGAATTGCGTTGACGATTAAGGAGTTGCAGGGGGAGTAGAGGGAAATATATTTTTTAGAGAAAAGTAATTTGATTGATCACTAATCGTGAAGGTTTTATAGGTATATTGAATAGGGGCGCACAAAGCTAGTCCAGGGCATAGAGTGTACTATTGTAAAATGCGGGGATTTGACGTGGTGTACAGGGAGGGGGGGTTCTCTTGTGAGCGGTATATCCAAAAGGAAACGCAAAATTTCCTCAATCAGTACAGGTAAACGGAAAGCAAAAAAATCAAAAAAGCACTCTATCCCAAAAAAGAAGAGGAAGTCTTGTAAGAAAAGCAGACGTAAATGCAAAAAAAAGAAAAGCCACAGGATTCCTTTCCTTCGCGGCCCACGGGGTTATCGGGGAATGAGAGGATTCACTGGAGCAACAGCCGCTACTGGGTTAACCGGAGACCCTGGGTATCCCGGCATATGGGGAGCAACCAGTTTAATAGGACGAACCGGAGTAACTGGAACCACGGGAAGTACCGGAATAACTGGAGTCACAGGTGCAAAAGGAGCTACCGGACTGATGGGCACCACAGGTGTGACTGGAACTACAGGATTTACAGGTCCGACCGGTCCAACGGGTGAGGCGGGAGCAACTGGATCTACAGGAAGCACAGGAGATACAGGTGCAACGGGAACAGGATCGACTGGAGTCACAGGAACAACCGGCGCAACTGGAATTACCGGATTTGGTGTTACAGGCGTGACCGGGGCTACAGGGATTACAGGCCCGACGGGTCTAATAGGTATTACGGGTGCGACTGGATTAACGGGAAGTACTGGCGAAATTGGAATCACAGGCCCGTCCGGAGCAACTGGTGCCACTGGGGAAACGGGTCTAACGGGACTTACTGGTACGACAGGACCCACTGGGGGGATCGGGTCTACGGGAGCTACTGGTGTACCCGGAACTACAGGAAGTACTGGTGCGACGGGAGCGACTGGCGTCACTGGAGAGACGGGTCTAACAGGTATTACGGGTGAGACTGGAGTTACAGGAAGCACTGGTACTTCTGGAACAACAGGCACTACGGGAGCAACTGGATTAACGGGAGTGACAGGAGCAACCGGCGAAACAGGCACGACAGGCATCACTGGCGTTACTGGAAATACTGGTGCTTCAGGGATTACTGGATTTACGGGCAGCACAGGTGCGACCGGCACGACTGGTTTGACAGGATTCACCGGAGCGACAGGAAGTACTGGTGAGGCGGGGCCAACAGGAGTTACAGGTACGACTGGTCTAACGGGCCCCACCGGGGGCACTGGCGAAACAGGAACAACCGGAACTACAGGAGCAACTGGAACTACAGGTCAAACAGGGTTCACAGGACTAACGGGAGTTACCGGTCCAACAGGAACGACAGGGTTAACAGGGGTAACCGGAATCACCGGTGAGACCGGAGCCACAGGGATTACAGGTACAACTGGACTAACTGGCTTTACTGGAACCACGGGTATCACAGGCGTGACCGGAGCCATTGGTGCGACTGGGATCACAGGAATCACGGGTACAGCTGGTGTAACTGGCTCAACAGGAGAAACAGGAGAAATAGGAAGTACAGGTGCCACGGGAGTAATCGGCGCAACCGGAACAACTGGTGCAACAGGAAACACAGGGCTAACAGGAGTCACTGGTGTCACCGGGGCTACAGGTGTAACGGGATCTACCGGTTTGACTGGCCCAACAGGAGAGACAGGACTAACAGGTATAACTGGAGCTACTGGAAGTACGGGTGCGGCGGGAACAACTGGTGAAACGGGAATTACGGGGACAACCGGAGTCACAGGTGTAACTGGCACGACAGGTCTCACCGGGGCTACTGGTTCAACTGGTAATACCGGAGCTACTGGCATAACCGGGGTCACCGGTGAAACAGGGCCAACTGGCTTAACTGGCGTTACGGGTACAATTGGTGTGACAGGAGCCACAGGCGTCACTGGAGAGACGGGTCTAACTGGGAGCACAGGTACGACTGGAGTTACTGGTATAACCGGTCCGACAGGCACTACAGGACTAACAGGGACTACTGGTGAAACAGGACCAACAGGTACGATTGGGGCAACGGGTATCACGGGAGTTACTGGTGTAACAGGAGCCACAGGAATTACTGGTGCAACCGGAACTACTGGAGCTACAGGTCCAACAGGGGCGACAGGTACGACTGGTGTGACGGGATCAACTGGAGAAACAGGGTTCACAGGACCAACCGGTGCGACTGGATTAACTGGTGTTACAGGTACAACAGGTGCGACCGGAGCCACAGGGGAAACGGGTACGACTGGAGCAACGGGGAGTACGGGTTCCACCGGAGTCACTGGTCAAACTGGTGTGACAGGATCAACCGGAGTTACGGGAGTAACTGGACTTACTGGATTAACTGGGGAGACGGGTCTAACCGGGATTACGGGAGCGACTGGAACCACTGGCGTTACTGGGGTATCTGGATTTACAGGAGTTACAGGGGCAACCGGTCCAACGGGTATTACTGGTGAAACAGGAATAACCGGCACGACGGGCGTAACTGGCATTACGGGTGTGACTGGAGCTACTGGAACTACAGGCGCCACTGGCACAACTGGCCAAACTGGCGAGACGGGAGTAACTGGACTTACTGGGGTTACAGGTAATACAGGATTTACTGGAACGACTGGAGCAACTGGTGCCACTGGAGAGACGGGTCTAACAGGGGTCACAGGTACGACTGGTGTGACGGGGCCTACCGGGGCTACTGGAGCAACAGGAATCACGGGCATTACAGGAGAGACGGGTGCAACAGGCACGACAGGACCAACAGGACCAACCGGAGCCACTGGTGCGACTGGTGCTACAGGGGCAACCGGTCCAACGGGTATTACTGGTGAACCAGGAGCAACCGGCACGACCGGCGTAACTGGCATTACGGGTGTGACTGGAGCTACTGCAATGACAGGTGCCACCGGCACAACTGGCCAAACTGGTGAGGCGGGTCCAACAGGGGTCACAGGTACGACTGGTGTGACGGGACCCACCGGGGCTACTGGAGCAACGGGAACTACGGGAGTTACTGGCGTAACTGGTGCCACTGGGATCACAGGTGTGACTGGAGCAACAGGAGCCACGGGTATTACAGGAGAGACGGGTGTAACAGGCGTTACCGGCCCGACAGGTGTAACGGGACCGACCGGCGCGACTGGAACAGCAGGAACCACGGGACCCACAGGTATTACTGGCGCGACCGGAGCAGCTGGGGCTACAGGGCTCTCAGGTGTATCAGGAGCCACAGGCACAACAGGAATTACGGGTATCACGGGTGTAACAGGAGCCACCGGAAGTACTGGTTCAGCAGGAGTTACAGGTATAACTGGCGCGACCGGAGCAACTGGAGAAACAGGAATAACGGGAGCTACTGGTTCTACAGGTGCAACTGGGGTCACTGGGGTTGCCGGAGCTACTGGAACTACTGGGGTTACAGGCATCACAGGTCCAACCGGCCCGACTGGACCAACTGGTGCTAACGGACTTACAGGAGCTACCGGCATAACTGGTGTAACTAGTGCAACCGGAGCTACGGGAGCAACAGGAATTACAGGAACAACAGGTGCCACGGGATTGACAGGAGCCACTGGACCAACCGGCCCCAATTTTGCAACACAAGGGTTCTCGGCCTTCCTGGCGACACTTTCGACAGCAACGAGCGCTCAGTTAACCAACTGGACGACAACGAGTCCTTATTACGGTAATGCCAACTTCAATGCAACAACAGGAAATTATACGGTCCCGGTGACAGGGAGATATTCCATTGTGGCCACGATCAATTATGCAACGACCGCAGCGATCGCCCTATCACTGGGTGCTGGAGTTAACCCAGCCTTTCTAGTCCAGAGGACATCACCGACAGTTACAACGCTAGTTAGTGGTTTATTGCCCGTACTCAATATAGCAGTTACACTACTAACACTGCGGGCAGTGCTGGGAAGCGGTGCAGTTACTTTGGCGGTAGAAGTGGCATTGAATGCGGGAGATGTGATTGGACTGTTCTATGCTGCAAACGGGCTGACGATTACGTTGAATCTGGGCAGTGGTGCTACAAATGGCATTGTGTGGTCTGTGCATGAGATCACCTAAACACTTCTCAACGGATTGCGCCTATGGACAAATTCGTAAAGTTGTAATAAGTTAGTTTGAAGATATTCGAAATATCTTTTGGAAATTGGACTAACAAGTGAGGTGGATTACATGATTCCTATTTTGGGACGCATCAATGAATTAAGTCGAAAACAACGCAGCAGCGTGGGCTTGACAAAAGCAGAAAAAAGCGAGCAGCAGGAGCTTAGAAAACAATATTTGCAGGCTATTCGAGGTCAGGTGCTGACAACCATGCTGGCAGTATCCGTTGTGGACCCACTGGGGCATGATGTGACCCCTGAGAAATTAACCAATGAAAAATTGCAGCGCCGTGAACAAGCAGGCCAATAGCATTACTTTAATAAGACAGACCAAGGTTACATCTTGGTCTGTCTTTTTTTTCTGCAAATCATTCGTTCAGCAGGAACTGCATCAATAATCCAGTTCGGATTTCGTGCGGATTAACAAGCATGTTAGATATTTTTAGTGTTGATGACA
Organism: Paenibacillus sp. 2003; assembly: GCF_031455635.1. Classification (NCBI taxonomy): domain Bacteria; kingdom Bacillati; phylum Bacillota; class Bacilli; order Caryophanales; family Paenibacillaceae; genus Paenibacillus; species Paenibacillus sp. 2003. The sequence goes on from NZ_JAVDTB010000001.1 coordinate 495,634, forward strand.
ATAAATATGACGCCAACTTCAATTCATCCCCGATTACCCATATAATAACGCTAATATATCTCAGCAACACAAGGTAAAAGCACAATTCCCCTCAATATAACTGACAAAAAACTCACATCAAATAATTAAAGAAAGACTAGTTCATATATGTATCTCGAAAGGGTTGATGAATCATGAGTCTGGAGGCTTTGAATGAACGTGTGAAGAAAGATCTAGCTTATTTGTCATTTGGTGGCGCGAATTGGGTGCGTCCAAGAGAACATGCGGATGGTCATGTCTATGATGTTGTCATTGTGGGCGGAGGCCAGAGTGGATTAGGGGCGGCATTTGGACTTCTTCGTGAACGGATCTCCAATATTGTCGTCATTGACGAGAATACATCGGGGCTTGAGGGACCTTGGGAGACATATGCGCGTATGGTTACTTTGCGTACACCCAAGCATCTGACTTCCATCGATCTGGGGATCCCCTCGTTAACCTTTCGCTCATGGTGGGAAGCACAGGTTGGGCCCGAAGGTTGGGAAGAGGTAGACAAGATCCCGCGTGGAGACTGGATGAATTATTTGCGCTGGTATCGGGAAGTATTGAAGCTGCCTGTGCTTAATGAGGTGAAATTGACACTGGTTGAGCCAACAGAGGACGGAATACATCGACTTCATGTGAACAAGGCAGGAACTCAGATGGATGTTATACTTGCTCGCAAAGTAGTGTTTGCTACGGGAATACAAGGGGGCGGAGAGTGGCATGTGCCATCCATGATTGCGGATAGATTACCTCGGGATCGGTATGCCCATACGTCGGAAGCGATTGATTTTGATCGGTTAAAAGGTAAAAGGGTTGCTGTGCTTGGCGGCGGCGCTTCTGCTTTTGATAATGCCAGTTATGCGCTTGCCACAGGTGTGGCAGAAGCTCATGTATTTGTGCGGCGGGAACAACTGCCTAGTGTTAATCCCATTCGTCAGATGGAACAATCCGGTATGATTGAGCGATACCACGCTCTTCCGGTTGCTGATAAATATGAAGTGATCTCTCATTTCTTCAAATTCAATCAACCGCCAACCAACGATACGTTTAATCGTGCGGCAGCTTGGCCAGGATTCGAGCTGCATCTGAACGCTCCATGGCTGAGTGTAGAAGCGACGGACCAAGGCGCGATTGTGCGCACGGCAAAGGGAACATTTACGTTTGATTTTCTAATTATTAGCACAGGTCTTCTTAGTGATCCGGCACTCCGTCCTGAGCTGAGGCTTGTGGAGCCATACATCGCGCGCTGGGAGGACTGTTATGAGGCTCCGCCAGAGCATCGCAATGCGTTGCTGGACGCACATCCATACCTGAGTTCCGGGTTTGCAATGACAAGCAGGAGTGAACAGGGTGAGAAGCAGTTGCATGGACTGTTTGTATTCAACTACTCTGCACTTGCCAGCTGTGGTCTGTCGGCATCGGCAATATCGGGAACCAAGAGCGCGGTGCCGAAACTAGTCTCTGCCATAGCCGATCAGTTGTTCCTCGATGATCGGGAGGTTATTTTGCAACAATTCTATGCGTATGAAGAACAGGAATTTACGGCTACGTGGGTGAAAAGTGGTGCCCTCGCTGAGTAATCGCACTCTATAATATTGTGAACGTGTGGCATCTGTTGCTGCACGTTTTTTTGTTTTTCATATGATGAAGGTTACACTTGCCTTTAATTTGTTGTAAAATGTCGGTTGGAACATGTTAAAGGCAGGGATAATAGATGAATGAAATGAACTATGAACAATTTAGAGCCCATTTGAAGAAAGCGTCACGTAAACGAAATGTACCTTTGATTAAGATCGTTGCATTTCAAGAGAAATACATGAAGATTGAAGAAGTTCAATTTTACGATGTGGAACAAAATCATATGAGTGTTCAGGCCTGCAATACGTTGTGGATGCATCTGGAGAATAAATCTTTCCGTAATATGGTGTCCCAACATTTGCAGTTTTATAGAGACATGGAGAACCTGGGTCGGCATTCTTTTGAGAATCTGATCAAAGAACTATATGATACGTCTGTTCCTGTGCTGCTCGATTACAACCCCGCTGATTATTACACCTCGGGGCAGCTCGCTGAAATTTTGGCCATGGATGAGGAGAGGCTGATTGAACAATTGGAGATGGGCCGCTTCAAGGGGGCTTTTATTAATGAAGATGGAAAATGGCTTAAACCCAAACCGGATGCAATGTTTGTAGATTCATAAACGTCATAAAGTTCCCATGATAAGCAAAATCCTGCAACGCCGCGCATCAAGCGCTGGAGGCTGCAGGATTTTTAATGGAGACACGAAGGGCAAGGAATTGCAACTTTAAGAACATGAAGTAAGTCAGGTTACCACCATTCGATAAAATAGGGACTAAAATATCAGATGTGCGTTCAGGCGTCAGAGAAAGGGACAATTGGACAAGGAAATAAGTCGAAAGATGCGTGTTTTTGAATGTTTTTAAATTATTTTGAATGAAAGTGGTTGTTTTTTGATTGGATTATGATACTATAGAAGCAGTTGGAGGAATGAAGATGCTGACTGAAGAACGATATGCTGCAATTATAGAGCGCTTACATTTACAGGGAATTGTGAAGTTGCAAGAGCTTGTTGATGTGTTGGGTGCTTCTGAATCAACGATTAGGCGTGATTTGATTGATCTGGAGAGTCGTCAGATGCTCAAACGCATCCACGGCGGTGCCGCACTGGTGAATGAAAAAACGCTGGAACCGGGCATGGAAGAAAAAACGTTCAAAAACATTCAACAAAAAACGACGATTGCGCGTTTGGCTGCACAGGAGATCGAAAATGGCGAATGCATCTATTTGGATGCAGGAACGACAACGTTAGCCATGATTCCTTTTATTGAAGCTAAGGACGTAACGGTTGTTACCAACGGACTTTCACATGTTGAAGCTTTGGTAAGCAAACGTATTCGCAGTTATTTGCTTGGAGGTATGATGAAAATTCATACAAAAGCAGTCATTGGCAGTATCGCATTACAGAACATGGATAATTTCCGTTTTGATAAATGTTTTCTTGGAAGCAACGGAGTTGATCCCGAAATGGGGTATACAACACCGGATCCAGAGGAAGCCTTGATTAAAAGGCGTGCACATCAATTGTCGGGAAAATCTTATGTGCTGGCTGATTCCAGCAAAATAGGGGAAATTACTTTTGCCAAATTGTTTGATTTGGAGGAGGCCGATTTGATTACCGAGCAGATGCCAGAACACTGGCGGCCTGGAATCGCCCAGAAAACTAAAATAATTGAGGGATAACGATGATATATACGATAACACTTAACCCGTCCATTGATTACATCGTGGAAATTGATGAGCTGAAGCTTGGCGGATTGAATCGAATGAATCGGGATTTGAAGCTCCCTGGCGGCAAAGGCATTAATGTCTCTCGCATACTGAATCAACTTGGAGCAGATAACACGGCCATTGGTTTCCTTGGTGGATTTACTGGACGTTTCATTAATGACAAGTTGCAAGAAGATAACATTCGGACAGACTTTGTCACGATTGCAGACGATACTCGCATTAACATCAAGCTGAAGCATGGAGAAGAGACAGAGATTAATGGTCTTGGACCTGCAATAAGTGCAGAAGAGGCAGAGCAGTTGCTTCACAAATTGTCTTCGTTGGAAAAAGGAGATATTGTCATTCTCTCCGGAAGTGTACCGCCTTCACTTGGAACGGATTTTTATGATCGTCTCATTAAAGTCTGCAAGCATACGGGTGCCGAATTTGTGATTGATACAACTGGCCCTGCGTTAATGGAAGCTCTTGAACATGCACCATTGCTGGTGAAGCCAAATCATCATGAACTGGCTGAACTGTTCGGTGTAACGATTGATACTCGCGAGGAACTGGTGTTATACGGGCGTAAGTTGCTGGAAGCCGGTGCCAAACATGTGTTGATCTCCATGGCAGGTGAGGGTGCATTATTCATTACCAAAGCGGAAGTTCATCATGCGAATGTGCCAAAAGGCATTGTGAAAAACTCGGTTGGTGCCGGTGACTCCATGATTGGCGGATTCGTAGGTACCTATGTACAGAGCGGAGATTTGCTGGAAGCTTTCCGCACAGGGGTTGCATCTGGAAGCGCGACTGCGTTCTCGGATGATCTGGCAACACGTGAATTGATTGATGAATTGCGCAATCAAGTAACCATTACGACAATCTAGTCTAAAGGCCATATAAAAGGTTTTCATTGTAATTGTAATGTAGTGAGGCCTGCCTATGCAGGCCGACTGAACTTAAGGGAGTGTACCAAGATGAGAATAACAGACTTGATGATCCAGGAAACGATGATCATGGACCTGCAAGCCACAACCAAAGATGAGGCTATTGATGAACTAATTGCAAGCCTGAACCGAAGCGGACGAATTAATGATCCGGTCCTGTTCAAGGAAATGATCTATAAAAGAGAAGCTGAATCCAGCACGGGGATTGGTGGCGGAATTGCAATGCCACATGCCAAAACAACAGCGGTGAACGAACCAACAGTTGTATTTGCCAAAAGTAGAAAAGGGCTTGATTTTGAAGCGTTGGATGATCAGCCAGCTCATGTGTTCTTCATGATTGCAGCTCCAGAAGGCGCAGGTAATACCCATCTGCGTACGCTTGCAGCTCTTTCCAGGTTGTTGATTGATAGCGATTTCATCTCACAATTGATGAGTACAGATACACCTGCCGAAGTTAGTGCATTGTTTGATGCCAAACAGGCAGAAGCAGCGGAGAAGGAAGCAGCCAAAGAAAAAGCAAAAGCTGAAAAAGCAGCAAATGTCGCATCCACTTCTACTACTGGTCAGCAACAGAATACCTCTGGTGTGATTGTAGGTAATGCAAATTCGGAAGATTTTGTTGTTGCGGTTACAGCCTGTCCAACTGGTATAGCGCATACGTTTATGGCTGAAGATGCACTTAAAAAGAAAGCTCAGGAAATGGGCATCAATATTCGCGTAGAGACAAACGGCTCTGAAGGAGCGCAGAATGTTCTGACTGCTGATGAGATCGCTCGGGCTAAAGGGGTTATCGTTGCCGCAGACAAAAATGTGGAGATGGCACGTTTCGATGGCAAACCGGTATTGCAAAGACCGGTGAGTGATGGAATCCGTAAATCCGAAGAGCTGATTCGCAAGGCCGTTAACGGTGATGCACCAATCTATCGCAGCCAAGGCGGAAATGCCAAAGAAGAGGGCGCAAGCGGTGGCAAAATCAGTGTAGGTAGCAAAATCTATAAAGATCTGATGAATGGTATCTCGCATATGCTGCCATTCGTTGTAGGTGGCGGTATCCTGCTAGCAATCTCCTTCTTGTTCGAACAGCTTGCTAGCCCTGAGAATCCGATTGTGCAACTGCTTCAAACGATCGGTGGCGGTACAGGTGCATTCCACTTCCTGATTCCGGTACTTGCCGGATTTATCGCGATGAGCATTGGTGATCGCCCGGCCCTGATGCCTGGTATGGTCGGTGGATTGATGGCGGTTAACTCAAACGCCGGTTTCCTTGGTGGTTTGGCTGCCGGTTTCCTGGCGGGTTATGTTGTTATTGGTCTCCGTAAGTTGTTCAAAGGATTGCCAAAAGCGATTGATGGCTTGAAACCAATCTTGCTGTATCCGGTATTTGGTTTGCTGATCGTGGGTGCCATCAGTTTCTATGTCTTTGATCCAATCTTTGGTTCCCTGAACACATGGCTTGTAGATGCACTTGGTAACTTGGGTACAGGTAATGCGGTATTGTTGGGCTTGTTGCTTGGCGGTATGATGTCCATCGATATGGGTGGACCGTTCAACAAAGCGGCTTATACGTTCGCTATCGGCGTATTCACATCCAGTGGTAACACAGACGGTGCATGGATGGCAGCGGTTATGGCAGGCGGTATGGTGCCTCCTCTGGCGATTGCACTTGCAACAACGTTCTTCAAATCCAAATTCACAGAGCAAGAACGCAAATCAGGCCTGACTAACTATGTACTTGGATTCTCTTTCATTACAGAAGGTGCAATTCCATTTGCTGCGGCTGATCCATTGCGTGTATTGACTTCTTGTATTCTGGGTTCCGCTGTTGCTGGCGGATTGACACAACTGTGGAGCATTAATGTACCAGCTCCGCACGGCGGGATTTTTGTTGCAGCACTGGCGAACCACGCATTATTGTTCCTGCTCGCTGTTGCGATTGGTTCTGTGATCTCCGGTCTGATTCTGGGACTGTGGAAGAAGTCACCAACGCTTGTGAAGTAACAAATATAAGAAACATCTCCTGGGTGAAACTCACTTGGGGGATGTTTTTTATTTCAGCTTTTTCGTCAGGTAGTGGAAAGTTGCCTCCGGATTTGTGTAAAATGCTTATTTAGATTTTACATTCATGTGTGGTAAACTAAATATAATTATATTTTGAAACTATGTTTCGTCTAATGAAACTTATGCAGGAGGAATTGGAATGTCTGATGTAATTAAAAGTCAGGTGCAGAAGCAGTTTGCGAAAAATGCAGGAAAATACGTGACGAGTGCGGGGCATGCCAAAGGTGAGGATCTCGCGTTGCTCGTGGCTTCATCTCAAGCCACTCCGGATATGAACGTGCTGGATATCGCCACTGGAGGAGGGCATGTCGCTAATGCATTGGCTCCACTTGTTCAGCGGGTGACAGCCCTCGATCTAACGGAAGAAATGCTTCAGGTAGCTGAAGCATTTATCCAGGGGAATGGACACGGTAATGTAGATTTTGTAGCCGGAGATGCAGAGAAGCTGCCATTCAATGATGATGTCTTTGACCTTGTGACCTGCCGAATCGCTGCTCACCATTTTCCGGACGTTTCTTCGTTTGTTCATGAGGCATTACGAGTTATGAAGCCTGGTGGAAGGTTGTTATTCATTGACAACGTGGCACCTGAACGTGATGAGAATGACCAGTTTTACAATGAAGTGGAGAAGTGCCGAGATGCAAGCCATGTTCGAGCATGGCGCAAGACGGAATGGATTCATATGCTGGAGTATGCGGGCTTCCGAATGGAAACGATGGTTTCCTTCCAGAAGCGCTTTAAGTTTGAAGAGTGGTGTAACCGTGCAGCACTGCCGGAACGGGAGAGAAGGGAACTTGAAGCGAGCATGTTGAGCGCACCATCCATCATCAGAAAATTTTTTAATTTTGAAGTGACAACGAACGGGAAGCTCGACAGCTTCCAAGGAGAAAGTGTGTATATCCAAGCGATTAAACCGACTCATGTCTGATTAGGTAAAACAAAAGATTTAGCTGAGCAGTTTATGAAAGAGCTAAAGGATGAATGTTGATAAAATAAAACAAGCAGAGTACCTTGAACAGGTAGTTCTGCTTGTTTTATTTTGCATATTTATAATCAAAACGACGGTTCAGGGTTTTAGTATAACTTTGGTACATTCGTCTTCATGATCGTTGAAAATGCGATACGCATCGCTTGCATTCTCTAGTGAAATCCGATGGGAGATGATCTCGGTTGGATCAAATTCACCAGCAGTGATTTTGCGGAATAATTCAGGCATGTAATGTATAACAGGAGCTTGTCCCATTTTAAGATTGATATTGCGCTCAAACAAATTGCCTAACGGAAACATGTTGTAGGAAGAGCCATATACACCCGTAAGTTGGAGTGTACCGAATTTGCGGATCGCTTTCATGCCGATTTCGATCGCACTCAGTGAACCGCCATGAAGTTTGAGCTTCTGCCCGATCTCCTCCAGCGTGGTTTTTTTACCATCCATACCTACACAGTCAATAACAACGTCGGTTCCGCCTTGTGTAATCTCGCGAATGTGCTCACCCATATCATCGTAATCTTCGAAATTAAAGATCTCTGCATCGTTCAAACGTTTGGCTTTCTCCAGTCGATAGGGCAGGCGATCCACGGCAATAACGCGTTTGGCACCTTTCATCCAGGCGAACTTCTGCGTCATCAACCCAATGGGTCCGCTACCGAGTACGGTCACCGTATCTCCCGGTTTAATCCCGGCATTCTCGACGCTCCAGTAAGCGGTTGGAAGAACATCGGACAGGAACAATAAGGCTTCATCTTCCAGTTCACAGGATTCCGGAATCACAAACGGAGTGAAGTTCCCGTAGGGAACACGCAATAATTCCGCCTGACCTCCAGGGTGGTTTCCGTAACGCTCGGTGAACCCAAAATAACCACCTGTATGAATATCCGGATTGCCATTGGAATTATCGCATTGGCTCTCCATGTCATGATTGCAATAGAAGCATTCACCACAAGCGATGTTAAAAGGCAGGACCACACGGTCCCCCTTCTTCACACGTGTCACTTCAGGACCTACTTCTTCCACAATGCCCATCGGTTCATGACCGATAACGTAATCTTTGGCAGCAGGCAAGGCTCCCTGATAAATATGCAGATCCGATCCACATATAGCTGTAGAAGTAATACGAACGATAATGTCATCCTTCTGTTGCAGTTTGGGATCTTCAACCTCTTTGACTTGAATGTCCTTTATTCCCTGAAACGTAACGGCTCTCATCTTTCATATTCCTCCTTATATAGTGGGATTCTCTGACAATTACCCCATTTCAGCATAAATGATAGATATACATACTAAATTAAACGACAGGCCATTTTACTTTACGCAAGGCATCGAGTAACATGGGCGGCGCATTAAGATTGTCACGGACCAGATCACGAGGGGTTAACGCCATCCACTGATTCAGCGATACATCCTCGAATCGATCACTTCGGAATATTTCCAAAAACCATAAAGTGTCTGTGCCGGTATTCTGTATGTAGTGTCCCATTGCGACAGGAACATATCCGACATCTCCAGCCCGATAGTCAAATGTACGAGCAATGCCATTGCCTCCAAACACTGTCATTCTTCCTTGTCCTGTCAGATAATATTGCCATTCATCCGCATTGGGATGCCAGTGCAGCTCGCGCATGGCGCCAGGTCGGATCTCAACGAGTGCTGCTGCAACGGTAGTTGAGATGGGGAAGTTAGTGGAGTCTACGATCCGCACGCTTCCGCCGGGTGTGATGAGCGGTTCTTGAGCCAGCAACCGGTGTTTGAATGTGAGAGGAACGGTACCATATGGCGACTGAACTTCCTGGCTCTCGATGGAACCCGGGACGGTATCTTGGAAAATGTAGACCTGTTCCTTCGGCATCGACTGAAAAGCGGATTCGGGCACGCCGAAATTAACAGACAATACCTCTGGTGGGGTATGGGCAAACCAATCCGATATGGATAACGTATTCAGATCGGAGAAGGACCCGTCATCAAACACAAGCAGAAATTCACAACCATCCTCCAGTCCCTGAATGGAATGGGGGAGACCTTTTGGGAAAAACCAGAGATCGCCGGGACCGACATCCGCAATAAAATTACGTCCGTTCTGATCTACCGAAGTGATTCTTGCCGTTCCCCAGATCATATAGGCCCACTCGGATTGTTGATGCCAGTGCAATTCTCGTACACCTCCCGGTGTCAGGCTCATGTTCACACCAGCCAGTGTAGTGGCAATAGGGAGATCCCGTACGGTGATTTCACGTGACCAACCCCCATGGTTCAATTGCATATGCGTATCGGAAAAAGACATTTTTAGATTGGGCAATAACCCGTTATCGGTTACCGGAGGTACCAACATATCGGGGTTCTGTATATCTCTCATGACGTCTCTGGGTCCCAGATCAGGTCCTCCAGCGCCATCACTGCGAATGGGTTGCGGGATAATAAATGGTTTTTCGTTAGGTTGCTTTCCTTTGGTCATTGAGTGATCCCTCCAGATTCAATAACATGTCACACGCGACATTGCATCGTTATGTTTACACCTATGAATCAGGGCCTGGATAATATGAGGGACAAACGACAAAAAAGACGTGACCGCATGCGGTCACGTCTTTATACGTATGTGAGAAGTCGAACAATCAATGAATCCGGTTATCGAATCAAATGAAGGCAGAATTCCAGATCGGATTGAAGATGCTCTTCAATGAGGGAGGGGCGCTGATGATATAGCGCTCAACATCTCATGATTAAGATGGGTTGGTTGGGAGCTTTCCAGACTACACTGTATGAAAACGTTGCTCATAGATCTCATTTACCCGATGGAGAACGGCAGGACCTTGCTCTGTGAAACGAAGTGCTGTCGCTTTATTTTTCACCAGAAATGTACCGGATTCATGTCTGGTGGGTGATAAAGCCGCATTGTAGAGCAGCGAAGCGCCATGGCTTGGATGAGGAAAGAACCATTTCATAATAGGTTTGATATAGAAGGGCAGGCCGGATGTTTTGTTACCCCTCAGCGTATTATTTCCACCGGGATCTACGCTAAGCAGTTGTATGCCATCCGCTTTGGCAGAATTGGCAACCTCACGTGTCCATAGAGATAGACCAAGCTTCGAGACAGCATAGGGACCAAACAGCTTTTTGAATTCAGCTGGACGTTCCAGGATGTTTAGATCAAATTGTTTGACCATACTGAACGCGGTGGTGGAAGTATTGACGACTGTTTTCATCTGTCCTTTGAGCAATAGCTCCACTAATTCCATGTAGATGATGTAAGGGACTACAGTTTGAAGTTCAAAGTGCAGTTCATGCCCCTGATCAGAATAACGGAGTTCGGCAGCGCTGCCCCCGGCATTATTAAACAAAACATCAATTGAATCGGTATCGGATTTAATCTGATCCAGTGCAGTTCTCAAACTGTCGTAGTTGGTCAGATTAGCCTGAACCCAACGGAGCTGGCCTGAACGTAAGGCGTTCTGAATATCGGTATCCTCGGATGGGAAAGCAGAACGGTTGAGACCGATTACCTGCCATTCTTCAGCCAGTAACTTGCGTGTCAGTTCAAGACCAATTCCTGACGTTGAACCTGTGATGAGAGCGGTGCGAAGCTGATTTTGTATATTCATATATACCTCCAGATAGAATGGGTTTACAGAACGAATCTGTATGCTGCGCTCATTCTATAACTTGGAGTCGACTCCAAGTCAAGGGGTGTTAGGGTGGAAGGGATCATGCTTGACTTGGAGTCAGCTCCAAGTTGTAATATGGAGAGAAATAAATATGGAGGAGGCCCATATGATGAGTGAGAATGAAGTGTTCTCCATTAAAGAAACGTCAGAACAGGCCGGATTATCGGAAGATACAATTCGTTATTATGAGAAGATTGGGCTGCTTCCCCGAGCGGAACGCAAAGCCAATCGCCATCGGGTATATCGCTCTGAGGATATCCATACGATGAAGTTGATCACTTGCCTGAAAAAAACAGGGATGTCTCTGGAGGAAATGAAGCCTTATTTACAAATGTCCATGGATTCCGATCTCGCAGATTTCCCGGATGAACGGGAGATGCTTGTGAATCACCGGAAGAAAGTTGAAGCACAGATTGCTTCGCTACAACAAGTCGTTGATTTTATCGATGAGAAGTTGGAGAAACGAAGTATGTATCCTGATGAATGTCCTATTACCGGGGAGAACCAGATGTCTGTTTTTGAAAAACAGAACATATTCTCTTGATGGCGCAGCTGCCTATTTGAATCCGAAAACCCACGTCATGATGACGCGGGTCTTTTTGCTGTTTCTAGCATTTAATATCGAGTATATGACGAAGTCGTTTGATATCGCTTTTGGGAGGGAGACCATACATGCGGGCATACTCCCGGCTGAATTGAGACGGACTTTCATAGCCAACCTGGAACGCAGCGTCGGCGGCATCGGTTGAACCTGCAAGCAACATTCGCCGGGCTTCATGCAATCGAATTTGTTTCTGGAATTGCAAAGGGCTCATGGCGGTAATGGCTTTGAAATGATGATGTAATGAGGAAGAACTCATGTTGATCATGGCAGCAAGTTGTTCAATCCGAAGTGGCTTAGCATAATCAGATTGGATGACTTCGATCACCTCGGCGATGTGCTGTGCATGACTGTCCTGAATAGCAAACTGCTTGATGGAATGTCCATGTTCATCCTGAATAATACGATATAGAATTTCGCGGATAAACATAGGGGCAAGGACGGGAATATCTTCAGGTGTATCCAGTAGTCGAACTAATCGGATCACGGCTTCAAGAAGGTCAGGTTTGGTTGAACTAACAAACAATCCTCTTCGTGTTGAATGGTCAGGTATGGGTTGTACAGAAGGCGTATCCTGAATCAGATCGAAAATCTGTCCTGAATTAAAATCCAGTCGAATACATAGATAGGGATGTTCGGTTGTAGCCTGTACAACCTGCCCTGAAATAGGCAAGTTTACGGAAGCTACCAAATATTGTGACAGGTCGTAGATGTAGCTCTCGCGGCCGAGTATAACTAATTTGGAACCTTGGGCGACAATGCAGAGGGAAGGCTGATAAACGGAATATATGGGTTGTGAGATTTCGGAGGCACGGATTAAGACAAGCGACGGAATTGCTGTAGGATGTATCCCGTCACTTGGGGTGAAATGCTCAATAAGTTGAGCCAATTGTTGCTGCTGCTCCGTGATGCCCGTATCCGTTTCATTTGTTTTGATAAGCATGAATTGCAGCCCCCTTGTAAACCGCTATTACTATTATTTTAAAACGCGCTGGAGGAATAGGCAAGAATATTGCGGGATTTTTCTATCGTACAACGACTGATCCTCTACATAATGGAGATAAGCAACAGAATCTTTTGAAGCAGAGAGGAGCGAGAAACAATGGAGCGTAATTCAATGGGCGACCAACAAGAACCAAAACACCCGTATGTGGGGATGTGGGTCACGAAGGATGGATATGTCAGACACGAACTTCTTCCTTGCGGTAGATATGATGAAGCGAGAGGAGATCGGCAAAGTGCATATCAGGGTCGCTATATTGTTCATGGGAAACATATAGAGTACGTGGATGATACGGGATTTACAGCGGATGGAGACTTCAGAGACGGCGTTTTGTATCATGCAGGCATGGTTTTGTATAGAGAAAATGTACAATAACAACGAATAAGGAGCGATTTAATATGTCCAATGTAAAGGGGAAAGTTGTTGTGATTACCGGTGCGAGTAGTGGAATTGGTGAGTCAACAGCTCGATTGCTTGCACAGCATGGAGCGCATGTAGTTATTGGAGCTAGACGTATGGAACGTTTGGAGGCATTGGCCTCCTCCATTCGTTTGGAAGGCGGATCGGTGGAGTACCATTCGCTGGATGTTACCAGATTGGAAGAGATGCAAACGATCGTTGACCTCGCTCAAACTCGCTATGGACGTATCGATGTTATTTTAAATAACGCTGGAGTCATGCCGCTATCTTCCCTTGACGCGTTAAAAGTAGACGAATGGAATCGCATGATCGATGTTAACATTCGTGGTGTTCTGCATGGCATTGCGGCTGGGCTACCCGTCATGAAAAAGCAGGGTTTCGGCCAGTTTATTAATATTGCCTCAATTGGAGCTTATGCCGTGTCACCAACGGCAGCGGTATATTGTGCAACCAAATACGCGGTCCGCGCCATCTCGGAGGGGTTGCGACAGGAAGTAGGTGGAGATATCCGTGTAACCCTTGTATCACCGGGCGTGACGGAATCGGAACTCGCGGATACGATCTCTGATGAAGAAGCACGTGATCTCATGAAAGAGTATCGACGCATATCCATTCCCGCCTCGGCGATTGCGCAAAGTATCTTGTTTGCCATTAGCCAGCCTGCAGAGGTGGACGTAAATGAGATTGTAGTAAGACCGACAGCAAGCATGGCTTAAGGTCGGCTCCTCTTTTGGTATATAATAGGTTCAATTGATACGAAAAGAGGAATAGTGCAGTGACATTACAACAACTAAAATATGTGATCGAAGTTGCCACGCGCGGTTCCATGAATGAAGCAGCCAAAAGGTTGTTTATCTCGCAACCCAGCCTTTCGAATGCCATTCGGGATCTGGAGCAGGAGTTGCGAATTACCATTTTTGAACGTACCAATAAGGGGATATCTCTGTCTAAAGAAGGCGTTGAGTTTCTGAGTTATGCCCGTCAGGTGGTAGAACAAGCTGAATTGCTGGAGAATCGTTATCTGAACGCCAAGCCATCCCCGCAGCACTTCTCTGTATCGACGCAGCATTATGCGTTTGCCGTGAATGCCTTTGTTCGTCTGGTACAGCAGTATGGTCAGGATGAATACGAGTTGGCGCTTCGGGAGACAAAGACCTACGAGATTATTCAGGACGTGAAAAGCCTGCGTAGTGAAATTGGCATCCTGTATTTGAATGAGTTCAATGCCAAGGTCATTAACAAATTGTTAAAAGATGCGGGGTTGGTCTTCACGAGCCTGTTCACAGCCAAGCCCCATATCTTTATCAGTGTGAAGAACCCGCTGGCGAAGCAGGAGTCGGTTGCAATCGAGCAACTGCAGGATTATCCGTACTTGTCATTTGATCAGGGAGAGTACAATTCCTTTCATTTTTCCGAAGAAATCCTGAGTACGTTATCTCACCCCAAAAGCATACAGGTCAATGACCGCGCAACATTGTTTAACCTGTTGATTGGTCTGAATGGTTATACGATCTCTACGGGTGTACTTAGCGCTGATCTGAACGGAAACGAGATAATTCCTGTACCGCTGGAATGTGAGGAATCCATTAATGTAGGGTGGATAAGCCACAAGAGTACTTCTCTATCTAATCTGGGTGTAGCATATGTCCAGGCTCTGCATGAGGCCATAGGTTCTTAGGAGTGTTAAATGGTTCATCAAAAGGCCGTTTCCGTATGAGTCGGAACGGTTTTTTTTTGTTGTACTATGATCTTTCAAGTATAGGGTGGAATGTTGTCATCCCGTGTAATAGAATGAAGGTATATGTCGAAAAGGTTTAAGAGATTGAAGGGAGAACGGTTAGTGAGAGTTCTGTATCGGAATAAAAGTGAGCAGCATGAGCTGACGGTATATGATACCAAAAAGCTTTATGGAGAGAAGGGCCAGTTTCGTGTATTAGAATTCTCCAACGCAGCTGTGCAGGGAGCCATGGATTTAGATGAGCCTAACCGGATGGTGTTGGAGTATCCGAGAGCGATGGTGCATCTAATGCAACGGAATGATCCTGAGTTTGATACCGTATTTGTGGTGGGACATGGTATTGGCACATTGCCAACCTACTTGTCTGATCGTCAGGTAAAAGTAGCTGAGCTTGACGCAGAGGTCGTGGAGTTGAGCCAAACCTTTTTTGGATATGAGGGAAGTCCTGTGCTCATCGGGGATGGTCGTGAATTATTAGGCCAAGAACCCGCTGCGACATATGATTATATTATTATTGATGCCTTTACGGCAACGGGTACACCCGAGCAGTTTATATCCAGTGATTTTTTTGCCATGGTCAAGGACAAGCTGGACTCGGACGGAGCTGTGATCCTTAATGTGTTTGGGCGTGCGGGCAACGATCGGTTTGTCAATGCGATCTATACGACACTTCAGGCACAGTTTGCCTATACACGTGCATTTGCATTACCTACAGAAACAGCGGATGAAGTCCAGAATCGAATTTTAATGGGCAGTCATCACCCAATCGAATTTCAGGTTCGTCACATGGCAGGGTTTGTTGAACAAGAACCAGAAGAAGGATATATCATTGTCGATTAGGGCGATCCTGAACAGTGATTCTTCCAGGGAAAGTAAAATGTCATTAAATCGTCAATCTTACGATGTAATTGTTAAGATTTCTCAAACTCTTTATTTGATCTTAACAACTTTTGTATAAGATAGAAGGAATATGCCTTTTCATGAAAATCCGGGGGAAGTAAACGATGATTGCACAGATCAAGAGATCTAGGTTACGAAAAAAAATAAAAAGCATCAAGAAGATCAGCCTCACGGCTTTACTCGGCGGGTTGGTCACTATATCAGTTATAATGACATTGACCCTCATGGTCATCTCATCTTATACATCTCAGAAACAGTCACTCATTGATAACACCCTTTCGCTAAACTATGCAAGCGCTGTGCAAATGAGCCAAACGCTGGATTCGCTTTTTTATTCCATGCAGGAGAGCTTGAAATATGCAGCCCAATATTTCCCGGATATGGATCACGCCAATACAAAAGAGTTGAATTCCACATTGGATTTGGTTCGCAATAGTAGTAATTTTTTTAATTCCGTTTCTTTGGTAAATAAAGCGGGGGTAGTCAGGTCTACCTCACCTTACTCACAGGCTAGTGTAGGTCACCATGTTAGTTCCAATGCAGCAAAAGAAGCGGTTAAATTGAGGGCTTCGTATATCTCCGAAGCGTACCAGACACCCAGAACCAAACGCAGAATTGTATTTGTCAGTGAACCAATCTTTGATTCGGCAGGGGAGTATCAAGGAACAATCGGTGGAAATATCTTTTTGCAGGAAAATAATATATTGAGTCTGTCTTTTGGTAGTCAGCTCAAGACAAGTAATGGTTCCTACTTTTTTATTGTGGATAAGAAGGGCACTTTGTTATTTCATCCAAACACCAACCGAATTGGTGAAAATGTCAGTAAAAATGCAGTGGTGCAAAAGCTGTTGGCAAACGAGAACGGTAAAAAACAATACAAAAACCTGGCAGGTGTGGATTCGCTTGCAGGTTATTACAAAGTTCCATCAACAGACTGGGGCGTGGTAATCGTGTCTCCAACCCAAACGGTGTACGATCAGTTGAATCACCATATCCGTATGTTGTTACTGTACACTTCAGTGCCTTTCCTGATCCTGACCCTTATTGTGGTTCGGGTTGCACGCAAGCTGGCCAGTCCTTTTGCTATGCTCGCTGATTTGGTGAATCAGGTCGATAAGGGACAAGTGGATCTACCTGTGATGAAGCCTCATTGGAATAGAGAGGCAGACCTTCTAACGAGAGCAGTTGTTGGCGCATTGGCGAACTTTAGGAAACAGACAAACCAGCTTGTCTATGATGCCAGAACCGATGTTTTAACAGGCATGAACAATCGCAGAACTTTCGAAGAAGTCATCCAGGAATGGATTCAGGATGAGGTGCCATTCTCCATTATTGTTCTGGATATCGACCGCTTCAAGTCCATTAATGATACATTCGGGCATCATGCTGGGGATGAAGTATTGAAACACATTGCCAATATCATTCAATTGTCTGTTCGACCAGAAGATGTCTGCGCCCGGTTTGGTGGAGAGGAATTTGTAGTCTTGTTAAGAAATTCCGAGTCTAACGTGGCTTTTGAGATTGCTGAACGTATCCGAATAACGGTCGAAGAAAGCATATTGCCTATAGATCGTTCCGTCACCATCTCGGCTGGAATTGCTGAATATCCGAAGCACTCCACAACTTCCACAGAACTGTTTCACTTGGCGGATAATGCATTGTATCAAGCGAAGGAAGACGGGCGTAACCGTACGGTTACGATCCAGACGGTTATTAAATAAGCAAGCAAAGAAGCTGTTCCCTAAAAACTAGGGACAGCTTCTTTTGTGTTTTATACCTCTTGCGAGGATCTGGCCAGAACCTCATTTGTATACGTTTCTCCCCAATCTCGCATGCTGAAGATAATCGGCCGTAACGTTTCACCAAATGGTGTGAGGGAATACTCCACTTTAGGTGGAATCTGGGGGTATATTTCACGATGAACAATTCCGCTGCTTTCCAACTCTCGAAGTTGCAGGGTGAGCATACGCTGGGTGATTTCAGGAAACAATTTTCGGATCTCGTTAAATCTCAAAGGACCGGAGAATAAATGATACAAAATGGCACCTTTCCATTTGCCTCCGATCACACTGAGGGTAACTTCCACGGAACAGCCGTATGGCGCGGGACATAGCTTGGTAGCGTCCTTTTTCATTATAAGTACACCTCCACTTTAGGGTGATTTCCTATGGTATCTATTTGGGTGGTTATATTTCATAAAGTACGTATAGTTCATGAAAGAGCATATCACTTATGATGCAGATTATAAACCCTAATCTAGGCGAATGCAGATGCGATGATGTCTATAAGATAAAAAAGAGCCCTGGTTTCAGGCTCTTCTCTGGATGTATAAAATATGATGATGAGCGTATATACGCTACTTCAGTGACGATAGAATGGAGTCACATAGAGCCATCGTTGCAATATTATCCTTGGCGCTGGAATATGGGACAGTCTGATTCTGGCAACACGCGATAAAGTGCACCATTTCACCAACAAACCCGCGTAGATAAAGGTCGCGATATGCTCCTGACATAGGAGATCCGGAAGGTGTATATACAGTATCTTGCTCCTCGAGAGATTTCCAGGGAAGGGTGGTCGAGCTTCGGGATTGATGAACAGTAAGTGTGTTGATCTCTTCAGCTGACGCAAATCCGTTGTCAAAGGTGACGAGTACACTTTCACTCTCCCGTGACCAAGCGCTCATGCCGATAAAATAAGCGCTGCCTACTACGTTATTCTCAAAAACAAGGGAAATGCTTTGATTGATGTGTTCCCCATCCTTCACGGTTGTGCCTGTAACCCGTATTACTTCTCCGAATAAGTAACGCATCAGATCGACCATATGTATGGCAGCGAGCTTCATGAACTGTTCCTCATCCTTGCAAAATGGGGTACTGTCTACAGCGAATTTCATCTGGAATGAACGTATCTTACCTAGCGAACCACTATCAATGAGCTCCTTCAGCTTCATGTATACGGGAGCATAACGTTTCATAAAACCGACCATGACAACGACGCCAGCCTGCTCGGCAGCTTCTGCTACAGCTGCGGCTTCCGCTGCATTCCATCCGAGTGGCTTATCCACGTATACATTCTTACCAGCCCGAATGCATTCAAGGACAAGAGCGGTCTGATCTACAGGCTGGGCGACCACAACGACTCCGTCACAGATTTCCTGCTGTAACATAAGCTTAGCATTATCATACGCTTTTCCCTTGCTGCCAAATCGCAGCAGAGCTGCTTCAGAGCGTTCCATACTGCGTGTGGCAATGGCCTGGATCTGCGCTCCGGCTTCAACAACAGAAGGATATATATTCGTGGATGCATGAAACCCGGCACCGATAAAGCACAGATGGGTTGTTTTCAAGGTGGATCTCTCCTTCATTTTTGCATTTGTATGGATGGTATATTTGTTTAATGCTACGATAGGGTGTTTGAAGTTGAGAGAAAAGGACATATGTCCTATTCTTGAATGAATAAAAAAGAAGTTGCATTTTTATTTTGGAGCATGTATACTCTGAATTACGGTAAAACAAGGAATTGCTTCACCGGAACGCTTTTCATCGATGGATGAGGAGATACATATTATGCGGTCGTGGCGGAATTGGCAGACGCGCACGGTTCAGGTCCGTGTGGGCTAACCCCCCGTGGAGGTTCGAGTCCTCTCGACCGCATCTAACCAAAAAAGGTTCGTGAGTTGCTTTAGGGCAATTCACGAACCTTTTTTTTGTTTTGTGGATCATTCGTGTGAAGCCTGCATTTTGCTACCAGCATGCTAATACTAATGTTGCCGTTGGCGCAGAATGACTGCCGTGATGATCCCGGCAATGGCTCCTGCAATACCAAATAGCGTAACACTGGCAACCACTTCAACCGACTGGAGACGAAACAAAAAAGAGATACCACTGCCAAAAGTGGTTCCGGCCAGAAATCCGAGCGAAATTCCTAATTCTTTCGTTAATTTCATTGCTTCACCTACTTGGAAATGTGAGATATGGATTTGCAAATATTGGGTACAGGCAGTAAAGTGTGATCAGGAAAATCATCACATTTTATTTCCTTTTTTATCTTGTGGTTTTAACCCGTTAATTATGCATGATATCTCATATGGGAGGGTAAGAGCGAATGAATATGAACGAACGAATTGCAGCATGGAATGAGGAAGCACAACAGTGTGCTTGCGGTCATCAACACCGGGTGGTGGATATGCTGATTCATCTGGAAGCTGGGGCCATTCAGAGGTTACCGGGTTATTTGTCTGAGCAAGGATATCGTCAGGTGACGGTTGTTTATGATCGACATACGTTTCAGGCGGCCGGATCTGATGTGCTGAGCAGTGTTCGCGAAGCGGGAATACATGTGGATGAGATCGCTCTGCCGGAAAATCGTGCGGGTGATATCATTGCGGATGAAGCAGCTATTGTACAGGTCATGTTGGGTGTGAAACTGGAAAGTCAGGCTGTAATTGCGGTGGGTTCAGGTACCATTCATGATCTGGTGAGATTTGTTTGTTCCAAAATGAACAAGCCCTTTCTGTCCATACCGACAGCGGCTTCAGTGGATGGGTTTACCTCTGCGGGTGCACCCTTAATTGTAAGCGGCGTCAAACAAACATTTCAGGCTGTTCCGCCGGAGGCTATCTTTGCCGATCTGGATATTCTGGAGCAAGCCCCGCAAGTGATGACAGCTGCCGGATTCGGAGATATGCTTGGTAAATATACTTCACTTGCAGACTGGATTGTTTCTCGTGAACTGGGCGGAGAACCGTTCTGTCCAGTTGCTTATCGGATGACAGAAGAAGCGCTGAATACCTGCATAGATCATGTACAAGCTATTGCGGAGGGGCGAGCAGAGGGAGTAGCTGTATTAATGGACGCATTAATTGTTTCCGGTATCTCCATGCTGATCATTGACCATTCCCGTCCGGCATCCGGAGGTGAGCATCATCTGTCTCACATCTTGGAGATGGATCTGATGCAAGCGGGAGAAAGACCGGTTCTGCATGGTGCCAAAGTTGGCGTAGCTTGTGCATTGCTTACGGTGAAATATAAAGAGCTTGCACAGACATCGGGTGAGCCGGTGTTTGGGATATATGACCAATTGCCGGAGGCCTCTCAGCTCATTGCATGGTTGGAACAAGTAGGTGGACCTGTGACTACTGAGCAACTCGGTGTAACCCCTGAGATGGTGGAACATGCGTTCAACACAGCGCATACGCTTCGTCCTCGATATACGGGGTTGAGATATATCAATGAAGTGTTGAACACGAGGTTAGGATGACCTTTTAGAGAGAATGGTCATGATGAAATGCATAATCTTAGCTTGTAGCGGGCTCTGATGGCTCTCCTAGGGAGCAAAAGGCAAAAAAGGGGAGGTTATCTGACACTTCTGATGGAATAGCCAGAACAGTGCCTCAAGTCCGAGAGAGAAGGTATGCATTTCATTTTAAAAAGGCTCTGGCCTCCTAAGAGGAGATCAGAGCCTTTTGGCTGTTCGCTTATTTAGTTGTTGCGACGATCTTTCAAGATGACATCTGCGAACAAAATAGTTTTCGGGATACGGAAAAATTGCTCCGCTTGTTCCTGAAACGCAGCAGAAGGCAGTGTTCCCTGATGCAGCCATTTGCGGAAAGTGCCGGGATGAACCCCGATCCAGTGGCTGACATCTGTCACCGACAAATCATGGACCATACACAAGCCTGTCAAAATACGGTTACTAACCGGAGAGCGGGTCACCGTACGCTTCATAAAGCGAGATGACTCGGGTTGACATATGACAGGGCTATTACGCACAACTTCTTCGTTGAAGAGGATATGACGCGGGTAGCCGAGTAATTGGCAAGTCTTGTCCAAATTGGTACTGCCGGGTATCCGTCCTTCATATACCCACGCACTGACACTGCGTGAAGAGATGGAGAGGTCTTCAGCAAGCTGGGACAACTTGATATCATTGGCCATCAGCACGGCAAGAAGAACCCGATTGCGGATTTGACAGCGTGTCGGTTTTCGGAATCGTTTAACACGGACGCCTTTTCCCAAGTATTTACGGTTGATCAGAGACCACGCCTGGATGGAATGTTGTTCTGGTTGATTAGGCATATTTCCTCCGATTTTTTTTAACCAAATACTACAATAAACAACGGGGTACTTTCAAGTGCCGGGTTTACCGGTTACAAATGCGTCAATGCGTCAATTCATGATAAAGAGGGAACTACGAACTAGACCATGCGCAATTCACATCCTAGTATATTCCTAGATTACAATGTTTCACTAAAAATGAGGGGAGAAAATGAACAGGAATAAAAATAATATAGTTCTAATTACTTATTATTAGGTCTAAAGAACTTTTATCTGTTTTTTGTTGATATGATGCGGTTTATTTCCCTGAATTCCCCAAAAGCATGTGATTTTCGTTCCACTGTTGCGAAGAGGATGTGCACAAATCTGAAATGATAAATCCGCGTGTTCAGCATGACATGTGACCTGTCAAATCTCTTATTTTTACATATATTGTATGATACTCAAGTGTAAGGGAGAGGTGAGGGACGTGAATCTATCTGTGAATACCTTTGCTGCCATCTCGGGAGCATTTGTTACGTTTGCTTTTGGCGGATGGGATCAGTTACTGAGCCTGCTCGCGGTTGCGATGGCTGTGGATTATATAACAGGTTTGGCAGCGGCGGTAAGAACGGGTACCGGGTTGAATAGCAACATTGGATTCTGGGGGATTGCTCGCAAAGGGCTCATGCTGACCGTTGTTTTGCTTGCTCATCGAATTGATCTGATCATGGGAACGGATTTTATCAAAGGCGGAGCTATTTATTTCTATCTGGTGAATGAACTCATTTCGATTACCGAGAATTATGCCAAAATCGGTCTTCCATTGCCTGCAAAGCTCAGACAGGCCATTGCAGTGTTGAAGAAACAGGAAGATCAGGAGTATCTGATGAATCGTGAATGGGCCAAACCGCAGCAAACTCCAGACAACAGCAAGCAGCAGGCTGAAACAGGACAAACTTTGCAGGATGACTCAGCGAAACAGACGGAGGATGGATCGCAAAAGAAATCCGAATCGAAAGGAAACGGTTCGGATTAGTTTTTCTTATCAAGAGAACGTTTCCAAGTATCCTTTCGTAATAGAGAACGTTATGATATATTTTGGATACATGAAAATTCATTCATTTCTACTATTATATTAAACGAGGTGCTTGCCCAGATGATAAAACATATTGTCCTGTTTAAAATGAAAGATCGCTCAGCAGAAAGTATTGAAGCTGCAGCCCAGGTGCTTCGCAATCTGGAAGGTAAAATTGATGTCCTGGTTTCACTTGAAATCGGGATTGATGTGCTTCGCTCGGAGAGATCGTTCGACATTTCACTCACGGCGGAGTTTGCGTCACTGGAAGATCTCCAGGCGTATCAGGTACACCCGCTTCATCAGGAAGTTATCAAGTACATGAACGAAGTGAGAGAACAGTCAATTGCAGTGGACTACGAAATCTGATCTGTCATTCAAACTACGTTGAGATAAAGGGGACTCTGCATGAGCGATTTAAGAGACGTTATGGAATTTCTATATATTTTTGTTGTGTTTCTAATCGCTTGTCCTGTGATGATATTCTGGCTTAAGCGAAGAGGGAAACGGAACCGATAACTCACTGAACGGGAAGTGAACGAATGTATTATGTGAACAGAGAACAGATTGCCCGCCGGCTTGCTGCTGTACCGGAAGTAGCTGAGGGACTTCGTGGGGCAGCAGAGGCTTGGGACGGCAGTCTCATGCTGGGGATGGTACAGGAACGTTGTCTTCACCTGGCGATCGAAATTGTTACCGATGTGGGAAGTTATCTGATAGACGGCTTCATCATGAGAGATGCGAGCAGTTATGATGATATTATTCAGATTAATTATGAAGAAAAGGTTTTTGATGATTCGACCTATGAGATATTGCGTCAGCTTGTCACGTTACGCAAACCACTGGTGCAGGATTATTACAGTTGGGAGCGGTCTGAGCTGCATCCGATTAGCGTAGAGTTGCCGAGTATACTTGAACATTTTACTACTCAGGTTAGCGCCTACGTGGAAACAGAACTTGGTCCTTTCAATACGGCACAGGCCGAGGGACAGCGTAAGGAATGAGGGAAATCGCATGACAAATCAATCAAGAGAATTCAATGAAGTAAATACTGAAAGTAACGAAACGAATGAAATACCTTCCGGATTCCATCCGGTGTATATGGTTGAATTCTTGTTCCGGGAACGTCCAGAGGTGGATCACTTGCGTTTGCAGGAAGCGATGATTCGTCATACAGGACAAGTCCGACTGGATGTGAAACAAGAAAGCGGAGGGCAAAAGCATGAGATGCTCGTCTTCTACCACCTGGACCATAAGGTATCCTTTCAGGAAGGGGATATCCCTGCGCAGACCTGCATGCTTCCTGTGAATGAAATCGCAGATCGTGCTCGCTTTGGCGGTGCTCTGCAACAAGCATGGCATTGGCCGGAAGTGGGACAGGTTGTAGAAGCTTCGCGGTACTCCATCCGGATACATGATATGTTCACGGCTGCCATGCCTCGTAAGCAGCGCCTGGAGCTGTTTCAGAAGACTGTGCTGGCAATCATGGAAAGTTTGACCTGTGACGCGCTGTATTGGTATGGCAGTGATAAGCTCGTTGAACCGGAAGCATATACGCAAGCTCAGGAACGTGAGGAACATCTGTATGCAGCCATGAATGTTCGAATGTATCAAGCCGGAGGTACAGAGGAACAACGCGGGTTGGTCATGGATACCGTGGGATTATCTGCGCTGGGTGTACCTGATGTCCAGTGTCACTTCGTCGGTCTTGATCCAGATACGGTGGCTCAGACCTTACTGGGTGCAGCGTATTACATATTTGATCAGGGGGATGTCCTGCAAGATGGACAGACGCTGGGTTCTTCAGGTGGACGTCGCTGGCGTTGTGAACATCAGGCGGCATTGATTGCACCTGGACGATATGTGATTGATTTGGACCCGGGGGATGAGCATGCCGCGGCTGATCTCGAGCCGGCTCGTCAGAACTGAGTTTAAGCCAAGTCATTTGCATCCATTCAAAAAGGGCGTGCAGATTATTTTTAACATCTGGAGTGTCAAGTCAAGCCTGTGCTGCTTATAATGCATCAACAGAGTAGGCATTCGCCCGGATGGCTGAGCGACAGACCGTTGCTTCTAGTCCGGTACTTAAACAATAGTAAAGGGAGAGATGTGACGTGAAGGATTCTAACAAAAGTTTGTTGTGGGGAGCTCTTATCGGCTCCGTGGTTGGTTCAGTAACGGCATTATTGCTGGCACCGAAATCGGGACGTGAACTTCGTCAGGATATTACAGAAGGTGCTCGTCAGGTATCGGAGAAAGGTCAGGAACTGGCTGGTATCGTGGGTGAACAAAGTTCCCAGATCGTATCCAAAGTTAAAGAGACCGCAGATGTCGTGATTCAGGATATTCAATCCTGGCGCAATTGCGCTGAAGGAAAAGAAATTCGCATATCGGCAGCCATTGTTGATAACGAGATTGATAAAGAAGCTGATGAACCCGGAATTGACATTGTAGCGAAGCTTCCTGCGGATGAGTCCAAGGACGACAACTAAGCAAAGCTTGATAAGCAGGCTTTCCTCTATTTAGAGGAGAGCCTGCTTTGTTGCGTGTCCACACATAGATGACGTAGCGCGTGGATTTAATTTGAACCCTGCGATGAAATCGGGTAAGATGTAGGTACCTTTTTGCCGGAATGTTCATACGGTAGGAAGAAAGCTCTGAGAAACAATCATTTTGAGAACCAATTCAAGGAAGAAGGAAGCGGTGTGTTCGTGCAGCAAGCAATCGCTATATTAGACTCCGGTGTGGGGGGATTGACCGTCGCCAAGGAAGTGATGCGTCAGCTCCCGCGGGAAAAGATCATTTATTTTGGGGATACTGCCCGGACACCGTACGGACCCCGTTCGTCCGAACAAGTAAAACAATTTACGGAACAAATCGTTGATTTCTTGATCCAATTCGATCCGAAGGTTATCGTTATCGCCTGTAACACAGCAACAGCAGCCGCGCTGGAGTATATCCGTGCCAAGGTGAATGTGCCTGTCATTGGTGTTATACATCCGGGTGCGCGGGCCGCAATCACAGCGACACGTACAGGACGTATTGGTGTGATTGGTACCACGGGTACCATAGGTAGTGGGGCTTATACATCGGCACTCAAACAGTTGTCCCCCTATATTGATGTGGTCAGTCAGGCTTGTCCGGCGCTGGTGCCGTTGGTGGAACAAGGTGAATTTCGTTCCGAGCACACGACACATACGGTGGAACAATCATTGGGCGAGATCAAACAACAGCCAATCGATTGTCTTATTCTGGGTTGTACGCATTATCCCTTTCTCATGGACACGATTCAGGAAGTTATGGGGCAGGAAGTGAAGTTAATCAGTTCAGCAGATGAAACGGCACGTGAAATCAGTACGATTTTATATGATAAACGAAAGCTGGCCAGTGGGGATGAGACCCCGGTGCATCAATTTTTCTGCACGGGTGACCCGCGAATGTTCCAGAATATCACCCGTCGATGGTTGGGGGAGCAGATCTCCAAGACCCCTGTTGTCTGGCAGGTAACGCAATTATCATAGTTATACTCAGAATATGCATGAATAAGACTTTTAATTAATGTATTTTGGTTGTGGACTATCCCGGAACTGTGAAGTTCCGGGATTTTTTGTCGTCATTATGCATTAACCGGAGATAAACATGATTCATGTCACATGACGGACAACCCGACCTGCATACATATGTTACAGACACGAAATCGGTCAGAACTGGACAGGAAACCTGTCTTTTCCTGTGGAAAGGAGAACAACATGGATCTGCAGTGGATTATCGTTCAGCGGGGAGATACATTGCCGCGAATTGCGTCAGCGTATCATATGTCCAAAGAGTTTCTTGCCGCACTGAACCCGGAAGTGGCTTCCCAGCCATACTTGCTGGCAGGTCAGATGCTGCGTATTGTCCCCGGGACAGGTCGCAGATACGCTGTACCGCCTGGAGAAAGTGTAGGGGAGATTGCAGGCAGATTTGGTCTGGACGAAGAGGTTTTGCGCCAGGCCAATCCCGAAATCACCAATGTAACCGACTGGGTTGGTCGCTGTATTCATATTCCGGCTTCGAATGGAAAAACTATTGTAAAGATTCAGGGAGAGTATGGTTATCGAGAATTAATCAGGGATATAGACAAGCTGGAGAATCAATACCCTTTTATCGAAACAGGGTCCATTGGAACAAGTGTCATGGGGAAGTCGCTGCCTTATTTGCGTATTGGGCAAGGGTCGAGACATATCCATGTTAATGCTTCCGTTCATGCGAATGAGTGGTTGACAACAGCAGTTCTGATGAAGTTTATTGAAGAGTATGCCGAGGCGTATGGTGCGCATAGGGCATGGCATCAATACCAGACAGAACGCTGGATGCAAGAGACGACACTCTGGGCCGTGCCGATGGTTAATCCGGACGGGGTCGAACTGGTTCAGGAAGGTGTGGTCAATCAGCATCCACATGCACAGCAGTTGTTAACCTGGAATGCGGACAGATCACATTTTACCCATTGGAAGGCCAACATCAGAGGGGTGGATCTGAATGATCAATTTCCAGCCCATTGGGATGAAGAGGCAGCGAGAAGAGGTATAACCTCACCTGGCCCCAGGGATTATGCGGGGACAGCGCCATTGACAGAACCGGAGGCACAGGCGCTTGCGCAGTGGACGCAGAAACATACATTTGATGTGGTTGTATCCCTGCATAGTCAGGGACAGGAGATCTATTGGAACTACCGTGATCTGGAACCTAGAGAGAGTGGACCGCTGTCGCGTAGACTCGCCAAAGCTTCGGGTTACAAGGCGGTGAAGCTTGGTGGCAGTGATGCCGGATACAAGGACTGGTTTATTCAAGATTTCGGTAGACCGGGCTTCACGGTAGAAGTTGGATTGGGTGTTAATCCGCTTCCCGTAGAACAGTTTGATGATGTTTGTATAGAAGTGGGAATGTTGCTGGCTGAACTGTTATCCAATGGACAATGAGGCAAGACCCCGAATGACGAAGGTGTGAAACTTAACAGTAGATCATTCGTATAACAGGAACGGACGCCATGAGCGACGTTCCGTTTTTATTATTTTTGATAATGGCATGTCACGTCATTCGTTCTGAATGGTTTTCGAACGGGTAATGATGGATGTGCCGTTTCGGCGACATATACAATTATACGGAGGGATTCAAATGAAGTGGAGAAGACTGCTGTCGTTCAAACGATGGACACAAGTTTTCAAAAGGCTACCCCGGCTGCTCCGGGCTCCGCAGATTCCTTTGGGAGAAAAGTTGTTGTTTATTATTCCGGCGCTGTTATACTGGGTACTTCCTGACGTAATGCCGTTTATGCCCATCGATGATATCGGGGTCACTTTGATTCTGATGAACTGGTTTGTAAGCCGGGCAGAACGTAAATATCCTGTGCTTCAGGAGGGGGCACCTTCTTAATTTGCGGCCCAATGGATCATTTTAACACTGAATTCGCATCAATGTTATTGCGAAGAGTGGTAACTTTCTTTACAATAGATGCTGTAGTTTAAGAATGCTGAAATTGTTGAAACCTGCAATTACAATATAGGAGATGAAGAGAATGAACTGCAAAATTACGCGTAATGCTGCTAAAGTATTGAAGCTTGAATTGGACAAGCCGGAGAACGAAGGAAAAAAACTGCGCGTTGTCATCACCCATGCACATGGTGACCATGCTCACTACGGGCTTGATCTCGACACACCTAAAGAAAATGATACGGTTGTATCTACGGATAAAGAAATTGATGTCATTCTCGCGAATGATCAGCCTTTGTTGAACGGTGTTAAAATTGACTATCTCTACTTCCCTGAAGAGGGATTTGTTATTACGAATCCGTCCCAAGGCAATCACGGCGACCACTAAGGGCGCGAAGAAGGGGAACTCATGGCTAACGATATCCGCGTATGCGAAAAGTGTAATCATGTTCGACTGAAATCGATTGTGCCCAAGCTGCAAAAAATGGCTCCAGATACGGAGATCAAGATTGGGTGCAAATCCTATTGCGGTCCTTGCGCGAAACGCGCATTTGTTTTTATTAATGGTCGGTATATCAGTGCGCCGACTGAAGAAGAAGTGCTCGCCAAAGTTGCAAAGTTCGTCAAGTAATAGGATATAACAAGATGAGTGGAGAAAACTGTTCACACATCAGAAAGGAGGGGCTGCGTGCCTCTCCTTTTTTTGCGTTTGGGTGGCAGCGAAGGCTGCTTTAAAATGCAGCATCCTCCATCATTTCGATAATTTGGAAGGTATTTTCTTGAATTTCAATGGCGATGACGGTGTTCTCCTTTTTCAGAAAATGTACATTTCCCATTCGTTTTTCCTCCAGTTCTACCCAACCTGTATCCGCTAACTTCTGAAAATAATCCATTGGTGGGTATAGTCCTTGCTCACCCCCAATATGTTTCAGTTCATACTTAGCGCCTTTTTTAAGATTGAGATCATCGGAATAAGCTATGTTTTCAATAAGCTTTGCATTGGTTGGAACCGGGATGTCTGGGTTCATGTATGATGCTTTATATCCTTCTATCTCGTATGTTGCAGGAGCGCAGCCTTGTACCCAAATGAGCAAGGGCAACATGCAGAGTGTCAGTAATATTTTCTTCAAATAAATTCCTCCCGACTCACATGATTATCTAATAAACGTAGCGTAATCAACTAAAGTTACGATAAAAACACAAAAGAAGAATAAGGAAGGCTTGTGTTATCCATCCTAAAGGGGTAACAGGAACATGATAATCCCAAGGAGGAATACTCATGCCGAAGCGTTATGATTCCAGTTTGCAAGCCGATACCACCGTATCTCAGGCGCAAAATGCGGTGAACAAGCTTCATTATGCTGTATCTCAGGCCCTGTCTCATCCGACGGCACAGACCATTATACAGGCGGAACGTCGTCTGGCACATACGGAGCAAGCGATGCGACAAGCAGAGCTTTCACTCGGAGGGCAAGGTGTTGAGTTGGCAGAGGAAATGTTCATCGAGGAGAAGAGAAGATTGAATTCAATCCAGAGTCAGCACGGTCAAGGGAATATATAACGTTCCTGTCACATCAGAACCCGCAGGGCAGCAATGCTTTGCGGGTTTTTCATATCTTTTGCAAAGACTCTCGATCCATGGGCTTACTCCGACAGTATGTCGAATGGTCGCTTAAAATTCTGTGAGAAGGTTAATAGAACAAGAGCAGGCAAAATTCCATACGGGAGGTACAGAATGACAAAACATATTACAGATTGTACGATTCTGAACAACGGAGTAACGATGCCATGGCTAGGATTTGGAACATATAAAGCAAAAGGTAAGGAAGTACAACAGGCGGTTGAGACCGCTTTGGAGGTTGGATATCGCAGTATTGATACCGCGTCCATCTATGGCAATGAAGAAGAAGTGGGACAAGCTATTGCAAGCAGTGGTGTTGCCCGTAACGAACTGTTTGTGACGACCAAGCTCTGGAACGAGGATCAGGGATTTGATTCAACGTTGAGAGCATTTGAAGCCAGTCAGAAGGCACTGGGACTGAATGTGATTGATCTTTACTTAATTCACTGGCCTGGCAGAGACCAGTATAAGGAGACGTGGAGAGCATTCGAACGTCTATATAGCGAAGGAAGCATCCGTGCGATTGGTGTGAGTAACTTTCAAGTTCACCATTTGCAAGATATCATAGATGAGGGCGGAACGGTGCCTGCGGTAAATCAGGTAGAGCTGCATCCGGCTCTGATCCAGCAGGAACTTCAGGATTTCTGTGGGGCGCAGGGAATTCAGTTGGAGGCATGGAGTCCTATTATGAAAGGTAAGCTGAACCATGAGTCCACCCTCAAAGCACTGGCCCAGAAATATGGGAAAACACCAGCACAGATTATTCTGCGTTGGGACATTCAGAATCAGATTGTGACGATTCCGAAGTCCGTTACCCCGGAGCGTATTCGTGAGAATGCGGACATCTTTGACTTTGAATTGACACCGGATGAGTTGAGACAAATTGATGCACTGGATTCGGATAAGCGGACGGGTCCACATCCGGATCAACTGTTCTGGGATTAAGGGAGTAGGCGCTAATTGAATATAAGTGTTTGATGATAAGTTAGTGGAGGTTCCGGTTACGGATCGTTCTTCGTGGATTAAAAATGTAGTATAATCGGTCACGGTAAGACACTACGTGTGCAGAACAATCTTTCGATCGCCGTTATCCCCGGATTTTTGAAAGTTTCTATATTAAGGTAGAAATCCGGTGATAAATGCGAGCGCTCCGCTTCTCCAGCTTTGTTCTGCCCACTCCGTTATCGTGAAAATTATAAATTCATCTTTAGGTGGGTAGGTAATTAAAAGGCAGGTAAAAAAGCAGCAGGATCGGGAAATATCCCCTGATCCTGCTGCTTTGTGTGTGTGAATTGGCTTAATTTTTTTTCGGAACTTCGCACCCGTCATCTGTGCAGACACCGCTGCCGTCTGTTTCTGTTGTGTTGGATTCAACCATTGTGAATGGGGAACGCTCGTCCCATGCTTTTTGAATGGCATCCAGAAACACCTCGTCAGGCTGAGCGCCCGATACGGCGAACTTGCGGTCGAATACAAAGAACGGTACACCGCGGATACCGAGTTGCTCGCCTTCTGCTTGGTCAGCGCGGACATTGTCGGTGAATTGATCACTGGACAGCACTGCCGTAGCTGCGTCTCGATCCAGGCCTACTTCTTCTGCTAACTGAGCCAACACTTCAGTGTCGCCGGAGTGTTTACCTTCAATAAATACAGCTTGGAAGATCCGTTCACTCAGTTCAAGCGCTTTGCCTTGTGTATCCGCCCAGTGTGTCAATCGGTGAGCTGAGAAGGAGTTCGTAGGGATCATGGCATCGATATTGTATTCCAGTCCTGCCGTGCGAGCATTGGCATTCATCTGGGCATTCATACCTTTGGCCTGTTCCTCGCTCATATTATATTTGGCAGCCAAATATTCCGTATTGGTTTTGCCTGGGTTCAAAGCAGCGTTTGGATCAAGCTCAAAGCTTTTGAATTGCAGCTTCACTTCATCACGATGTGGAAATTGTTGCAATACATTCTCCAGGCGGCGTTTGCCGATATAACAGAAAGGGCAGAGAAAATCAGACCATATCTCAATATTCATTATGTTAAACCTCCATTATCCTTTTAGTTGAAACTAATATAGTTACAATTATAAAGCCACTTTCTATAATTCGCAAGGAGATTGCTATTTATCCCGATATGCCTTGGACCAATGATAAGGCTGGATCTCATCCAGTCTCTTGAAGACCAGTTGACCAGAAGGATCGTATACGGCAGCTTTGACTTCTTCGCCCCAGTAAAATAATCGTTCCTGGCATACACCGCAAGGTGTAAGGACCTTAAATTCTGAATGCTCGTCATCACGAGCGATACAGAGGGAGTGGGTGACACGTTCGTTCAATTTGTGGGCTTCCAGATAAGCTCCTGTTTCCATGCACAGATGCGTGGCATCGTTGATGACCTCTGGAGCTACGCTAATCAGCAGGGAACCGGCTTCGGTATAAACGGCACCCGCACCGCCCCATCCATGAGGATAACGTTGCTTCACAAAATTTTCGGCTGCATCGAACAATTTCTGTTCAATATTAAGTGGTTCAGTGTGTGATGTCATGTAATGAGAGTTCCCCTTTGTAAATCCAATTCAATTGATTTCGTGTATTTGTTTAGTTGTCATTACGATATTGCTCATTGCGATGTTGCTGTTGAACTGTCTTCCTCTCGAAAGCGCTGAATCAAATCATAGGTAATGACCGTGTCCGAGACATGCAATCGCTTGGCTGCTTCATCATGACCGGGGCGGCAAGCATTGATATCTGTTTTGTCACGTGTGGACAGGTCATAACAAGCGCCGCTCTCGTAGATATAATCATCCGATGGAATATAGAATACAGAACCATCCGAGAATGCGCCATTACGCAGCACAACCGTACGTTCAGACCCGTCATATACGTCGTTACCCATATGATAATAGGACTGGTCGGATAAGCCTAGCAAATGCAGTACGGAAGGTGTGATGTCCAGTTGTCCCGAAGGTTCGTCAATGGTTCCGGCAGCTGCTCCGTCCGGTAAATGCACGAGCAGAGGGACTTCGTTCATGATCTGTGCCATATCCAGTTCGTTCAGCGAACGTCCCAGGAACTGTTCGTATTGTGATTGTTCCTTGATCGAGTTGTCGTGGTCTCCGTAGAACATAAAGATGGTTTTTTCCCATAATCCCCGATTTTTCAGATCCTCCACCATCTTGCCGAGCGCCGAATCCACGTAATGAACGGATTGCAGATAGTTACCGAACATGCTCCCCTGGAACTCGCCTACATCCAGCTGCTGTCTCTCTTTAGGCAGGGCGTATGGGTGGTGACTGCTGAGTGTAATGAGGAAGGAATAGAACGGTTCGGTCACCTCACTACTCATTTTCTCAACGGATTGGCGGAAAAAGGATTCATCAGACAGGGACCAGCCAAGCGGGTCATCCTGTGCAAAATCATTTTTACTATAAAACTTGTCGTACTTCATGTTCTGATACATCGTATACCGATTCCAGAATCCACTCTCATAAGCGTGAAATACATTGGTGCTATAACCGTTATCCTTCAGAATGGAAGGAAGGGAATCATACGTATGGTCTGCATAGCGTACAAAGGCTGATCCAACCGGAAGTGGATGTAGGGAAATGTTTGCTCCAAAATCGGCATCAGACGTTCTGCCCTGACCTGTCTGGTGATAAAAGTGACTATAATACTGGCTTTCCTTCATCAGTTCATTAAAATGGGGTGTGATCTCCTGACCGCCAATGCTCTGGCCAATCATGAAGTTCATAAAAGCCTCACCCTGGACAATGATCACATTGCTGTCTTTATATTTGCCAAACAAGGCATCATTCTGTGGGGCAGCTCCTTGCCTTTCAGCGAAGAACGCTTTTGCTTGCTTAACATCAGCGGGATCAGCCTGCGGCCCGGAGCCGATATGGTCTTTGGCATAGTTGTACAGATCATAACCGTGAAAAGCGAGCAGTCCGGTCACATTATACATGGATACATTCCACCAGTTGTTATCGAACAGGCCTTTGGCCCATGTTTTGCTATAAAAATAAATCGGGCCGACGGCGAGGCCAAGTCCCAGCACAAGGGCAATGCTGCCAGCCGTGAGACGGCGGCGCAACCGTGCCTTGCCATCGCTATACGAATAACTCCCGTAACCAGTAACAGACGTACTGGAGTGCTTCGAACGGTAACGTCTGCTGAACATTACGATAGCTGCGAACGGAATGACGACAAGCCAGTCGGCAAAGAACCAAAGATCACTTGTGTAGATCAATGTAGCGATGCTGTCACCCAATGCGTCAACTTGTCTCGCCTGCAACAATACCGGGATGGTCAAGAAATCCTGGAAATAGCGATAATACACCATATCGGCGTAGATTAGTGCGGTAAGCAGCAGGTTAAGGACCGCGAGAGAAATGATCATGCCTCTACGTGGCAGCAACCAGGTCCAGAAGGACAAGAGTAGTAAAGATCCAATGGCAATGACTTTATCCAGCAGTCCCATCGTAATGTTATAAGCGTGAAGATTGTGATGGAGCCACATGAGTTTGAACAGCATGAGCACAAGAAAAATAAGATATAACGTTAATGGATGATTTAGAAGCCCGCGTGGCATGGAGCTGCGCGTAGGCCGAGTGACAACCATATGTATGTCCCCCTTGTTTTTGTTGTTTTGTTATCGGAATGTAAAATAGGGCTCCATTCATTATAGCGTGGCCTCATGTGTTTTCAACTATGCCTCGGGGAGAATTGATTTCTGCGGAAGCGAAGACCGAAGTCAGTGAATTCTTATGACCAGAAAAGCGCACAAAAAAAGCGCTCCCGGCCATGGATGGAAGGAGCACTTTAGATTCGGAACAATTATGAAGATTGTGGTGTTTTATTTCGTGGGGGCAGTGGGCCCAAATACTGATAGTACTGGGTTTCAATTCGTCCGTTGAACAACTTGCGACGTTTGTCAGCCTTATGACCGAAATACTCCTCGAAAGCTTTGGTCGACGTGATTGCAAAAAAGGACCATGTTGGCATGTCGAGGTAACTGCGCCCTAATGAGCGGAGCAACTTCTGAACTTCTTTTTCTTCACTCAAACGTTCACCATATGGGGGATTGGTAATGATGACACCATATTCACCCTGTGGTCTTGCGCGATGCGCGGGCAGGACGCTGACTTCAATATCTTTGGCGAAGCCGGCACTCTTGATTGCAGCCTGAGCTACTTCAATCGCTTCAGGATCAATATCGCTGCCTGAAATCTGTAACGGGACATCGTCACGTACAGCATCAAATGCTTCTTCGCGCGCCTGTTCCCACAATTCTTCAGGAATAACAGCCCAGTCCTCTGAGTTGAAGGTCCGACGAAGTCCTGGTGCAATGTTCCAGCCGATCATAGCGGCTTCGATCAGCATTGTGCCTGATCCACAGCATGGGTCATAGAATGGACGGGATACATTCCAGCGACTGAGTTGAATAAGAGCGGCAGCAAGTGTTTCTTTGAGTGGCGCTTCGGTAACGAGTTTACGATAACCCCGTTTATGAAGACCTGGTCCCGTTGTATCTAAAGTAAGCAGGGCGCGATCGTTCAACAGAATGACCTCAATTACATAACGAGACCCATCCTCTGGGAACCATTCCGTGTCATAAGTCAGCTTCAGTTTCTCTACGATTGCTTTTTTCACGATTCCTTGTGATGCAGGCACACTGCTTAACTGGGATTTTTGAGAACGACCCTCTACAGGGAATTCGCCGTCGGCTGGAATCCACTCTTCCCAAGGCAGTGCTTTGGTGCCTTCAAACAATTCGTCGAAAGTCGTGGCAGGGAATTCACCCATTTTCACCAATACACGATCCGAACTTCTCAGCCATAGATTACAACGGCAAATATCAATATAATCTCCTGTAAAGAAAACCCGTCCATTGTCGATCGTAACATCTTCATACCCCAGTTGTTTCAGTTCCCGGGCAACAACAGCCTCGAGTCCCATCGCCGAGGTTGCAATCAATTGCAATTGAGCCATGTGATTCATTTCAACTCCATTTCAAGCTGGAGAAGGGAAATCCTTCTCTCTGCTGTATAGTAACGGTGCGGCCTTGCCGCTTTCCGTGAAAAAACTTACAATGAGAAATGCGGTGAACGTATGCATTCCTCTCTCAAGGTGATGCACTAGTCAACCGCCTGTGTTGATAACAAACATTTATTATAGAACATTGGCATCCATATGGAAAGCAGTCCAAGTGTCCAAGGAGGATTTTAGTGGTGAATCTGACCCCTGATGAATATGTAAATCAATTATTTCAAGAGGATGAGCTTTTGCTAAAAGTGAAAGAGGCTATCCGTTCGAACGGTATGCCGGAAGTTTCGGTTGCTGCGGCGTATGGACGACTGCTCACGTTTCTAGCCAAGACATCCAAAGCAGAAGCTGCGCTCGAAATCGGCGTGCTGGGCGGTTACAGTGGGATTTGCATCGCACGCGGTTTACGTGAGAGTGGAACCCTGACTTCGCTGGAACTAAAAGAGGAATATGCGGCAATGGCGCGTGGTCATCTGGAAGAAGGCGGTTTTGGTGAAAAAGTGGAGTACCGCATTGGCCCGGCGGCAGACAGCCTGAAGCAATTGGAGCAGGAAGGTCGCACATTCGATTTCTTCTTTATTGACGCAGATAAGGAGAATTATCCGGTATATCTTGACTATGCCATTAAGCTGGCCCGGCCAGGTGCTGTTATTGTAGGCGATAATTGTTTCCTGCGAGGTCGTACACTGAATCCGGACAAGCAGGGTCCGGCCGTGCTTGCTGTTCGTCGCTTCAATGAACAGATGGCAAGTGACCCGCGTCTGGTGACGACGATGTTGCCGGATTACGATGGGTTGGTACTTGCCTGGGTAAAGTGAAGAACCCCTAATGATAAAACTCTGACGGAACACGATCTCACCTTTTATGTTTGTGAGGGGGATCGTGATTCTGTGCGGAGTTTTCTAAAAACACACAAAGAAAGAGATGACTACATTTTGAATGACAGAAAATGTGTCGTCTCTTTCTTTGTGTTTACAGATATCGTTGTAGTAGTTCTTTTTTATACTTCAGGTGTTCCGTACGTTTCGAACCATTTTTTGATGGTGTCAAAATCATCACTGAAGGACAAGCCCAGCATCAATAATACACGAGCTTGTTGTGGACTGAGGTTGTCGCCTGCAATGATACCTTTGCCACCGCCATACACACTTCCTGAACCCGTCCGAGTGGTGGTCACAAAGATGACACCTTCTTCAATGGCTTTGGTACGAGCTTGTCCCATAGCTCTGGAGATACCGCCAGCTCCGGTACCTGAAGTCACGATTCCTTTGGCACCGCTGCTCACAAATCCTTCAATGGCTCCGCCGCCAGCTTCTTGATATGAGATCGCAATTTCTACTTTGGCCAGATCTGCCTTTGTGATTTTACTTAGATCAAATACGGGCTTTGCTGTGCCTTCAGGTTTCAAGGCACGTGCAGGAGCACGGTAGATTCGAATGTTCTCTTCATCAATATATCCTACAGCGCCGAGCATCGGCGTTTCAAACGTATCTGTCCGATAATCATTTGTCTTGGTTACACCACGAGCAAGCTGGATTGTGTCATTCAACATGAGTACTGTGCCGAATGAAGTGGTACGACCACTACCTGCAAGCTTGATGGCGTTGTACAGATTGGCTTGAGCGTCAGAGCCGATGACTGTCCATGGACGCATGGAGCCTGTGATGACGACCGGTTTGTCACTCTGAACAGTCATATCGAGGAAATAAGCGATTTCTTCCATTGTATCTGTACCCGTGGTAACGACAACACTGTCGTACATTGCCAGAGCTTTGTCTACCGTCTGCGACAAGTCATAGAGGTCGGCCATGCTATAGGAACCTGAACCTGAGTTTCCGAATTGGAGCGTGCTAACATCAGCAATCTTCTGTTTATCCGGTAAGGCGTCTACCATCTCTCCAATCGGAAGTGTGCCTGCCTTGTAATTCTGGAAGCTGGTGGCATCCTCGGATTGTCCGGCAATCGTTCCGCCAGTTCCGATTACCAATACATTAGGTAGTGCAGATTGCTTGGAAGAGTCTGGTATTGCGGGAATGGAAGTATTGCGAGCTGGGGTAGTGGTTACTGTCTGAACAGCACCTGTTGTGCCTTTCACCTCTACCGTAGCTGCGTGCGTGGCGTAGGTTCCAATGGGGGACAACGAGATGGTTAATGCTGTTAAAGCTGCGGTACTCCATACGGCCCAGGGACGAAGATTGGATGTTTTACTCATGAATAGCACTCTCCTTCAAGTAAGTGTGATGTTAAGTTTGTTAAGAAGAATATGTATACCATTTCAAATTGATTGTATTTTATGTTAAGTAATATGACAAACATAGATAATGGTAGAGTAATCGGTTACATTCATAGATAATGAGAGTAAAGTGATTATTTATGAGGAATTACGAAAGAATATTCATTCTGATAGAGATATATAAGAGTTGATTTTAGTTGTTTTGAAGAGAAATATGCTTTAATTGTGTTAGTTAATATTACATATTGAGTCTTTTGTCCTGATAAAATGAAGAATTTTAATAAAAGAATGTCGAATTGGGACTCATATCAGAAGTAGGTAACAGAATAAGAGGATGATAGTAACGCATATTAGGTAATGGGGATCAATTACGGTCTAAAGAGTGGTTTCGTTATAGAGTTATGTTTATAATAGGGTGATCAACATATGTAAATAAATATATAATATTGATTGGAGGAGAAACGATGAAACAGGCACCGAGAAAGTATGCAAATTACATTCCGATTCGGGAACTGGAGACTTTGGAAGAGAGGTTATCTCCCTTCAAGGTGTATGCAGAACTTCGTGATAACACTCCAGTCCGATATGATGAGCATCGAGAATGTTGGGATGTTTTCGGGTATGAAGATGTGAAGTACGTTCTGAAAAATCCCAAACTGTTCTCTTCTGCACGTGATCGTGCCAATACGAGCATGTTGACGACAGACCCTCCCAAACACAAACAGCTGCGTGATCTGGTGAATCAGGCGTTTACACCTAAGGCAATTGAAGCATTGGCTCCGCGTATTCAGGAGATCACAGATGAGTTAATTGCTCCACACCTGTCAGAAGGACATATGGAACTTATTGATGACCTTGCAACACCATTGCCCGTCATTGTCATTGCGGAATTGATCGGAGTCCCTGCGGCGGATCGTCAAAAGTTCAAAGACTGGTCTGATGTATTGGTGAAAGGCGCACGTGACGATAGTGAGCAGGCCTTCCAGGAGTTATTGGAGGAGAAAAAAAGAAATATGCAGGAGTTGCATATCTATTTCACTGGCATTATGGAAGAACGTCGGTTGCAGCCAAAGGATGATCTGATCTCATTGCTGCTTGCTGCGGAGATTGATGGTCAGAAATTGACTTCAGATGAAGTGGTAGGCTTCTGTATTCTCTTACTTGCTGCCGGTAATGAAACAACAACCAACCTGATTACCAATGCGGTTCGTATTCTGTCTGAACAACCCGAGCTACAACAGGAGTTGCGCGAACAGCCTGAACGGATTACTTCTGCGATTGAAGAGACGCTGAGATATTATCCGCCAATTGTCGCGATTGGGCGGGTCGCCAAGGAAACTGTAGAGTTGAATGGTCAGATGATTCAAGCTGGAGAGCAGGTGATTTCCTGGGTTGGAGCAGCCAATCGGGACAGTGCCCAATTTGAAAATCCGGAAGATTTCATCTCTGATCGCAAGCCGAACAGGCATATGGGCTTTGGTTTTGGCATTCATTTTTGTTTGGGTGCACCACTCGCTCGATTGGAGGCAAGGGTAGTTCTTCATACATTGCTTCAGCACATGGAGCACATTCAACTTGTGCCGGGAACGCCTCTGCAACCGATACAAAGTGCTTTTGTGTATGGTGTGAAACATTATCCGATACAATTCAATCTAATAAATAAATGATGAATGGCGCATGAATGACAAAAGCCGCTCTCAGGCCAATTAGGCGCTGGAAGCGGCTTTTTCAAATAAAAAAGTAAGATGTACTCATTAAGAAATGGATAGGGAATCAGGATTCTCGAATAGAAGCAGGTTTGTTATACAATTTGAATCGGACCCAAACCATATTAATTAGCAGCAGTCCGCCAGATACGATAAACAGACCTTCGATCCCGATGAATCCTGCCATAAAACCTCCAATGATCGCTCCAAGCATGTTGCCCAGCGCCAGAGTACTCGTATTAAAACTGAATGCACGGCTGATCATGCTATCGGATGTGTAGGAGCGGATCAAGGCGTTAACGCTTGGAAGCAGGCCACCCATGAACACACCCATCATGAAACGAACAAGAATGAGCTGCCACACGGTCTGAACAAATGCCTGCGGAATAAGCATGAGTCCTGTACCTATGAGGGAGAACGTCAGCACCTTGTGAGGACCAATCCGGTCACTCAGCTTCCCGAGAATCGGAGACATCGCCATATTGGATAGTCCCGTAACTGCACCGACAAGCCCTGCCCAGAAGGCCACGTTTACATCCGAAGCATGCAATTTTTGCACATACAGCGGCAAGAGTGACATGGGGCTAATCATTGCAAACTGCAACAGAAAGGTCACAGCAAACAGTGCGGGCAGTTGAGGTGACTTGTTCAATTCCTTCAGACCGGACAATACGGATTGTGCCGGCAGTTTGGCTGCTTCTTGACGGTCAAATTTCTCCCTCACCAGGAACATGGCGAGCATGGAAGCAACAAAGATCAGTCCACCTGTAATATAGAAAATGGGGCGGAAGCCTACCGCATCCGCTAACAAGCCACCAATGAGCGGCCCCAGAATTGTGCCGGCAACCTGCCCGGACTGACTGATTCCCATGGCAAAACCCATGCGGTCTTTCGGAGTGGTACCCGATATCAGCGCAACAGCCGCTGGATTGAAACCGGAGATGGTACCGTTAAGCAAACGCAATAAGAGAAGCTGCCAGGGATTCTGTGCCAGACCCATAAGGGCAATTACGATGGCCATCCCGAATCCCGAACGCAGCAGCATTACTTTTCGGCCATACTTGTCTGATAACTTGCCCCAGAGCGGTTGGAACAAAAATGAGGTGAGGAAATTGGCTGCAAAAATAAATCCCGCCCATATGCCAATTTCATGTTCGCCAACAACGCCCAGATCTCTTGCGAGATAAAGAGACAAAAATGGGGTAATCATGGTCATGCCCGAATTGACCAAAAATTGTCCGAACCAAAGCACAATGAGGTTTACTTTCCACGTTTTCAAAGTGCTTTCACTTCCTTTCAAAGATATTTCTGTAATTCTCAAAAAAACACCATTCTTTCATTATAACATAATTGGCATATGAGGGATGGGTGTAAGGAATGTCATAGTATTGTCACGTAGAACGCATCTGCATGTGGTTGTTACGGCTGTTTAAAAAGGGCATAATGGTAATTATGAGTCCAAAAACTATTGGAGGCTTCTTACATGAGCTATAATGATCGACTGATTCGGGCAAGTTTCAAACAACAGGTAGACCGTGTCCCGGTGTGGTACATGCGTCAAGCTGGGCGTTACGATCCTGAATATCGCAAAATCAAAGAAAAGTACTCCTTGTTAGAAATCTGCAAACAACCCGAGCTGGCGGCTGAAGTTACACTCATGCCGGTACGCAAACTTGGTGTA
This sequence comes from Paenibacillus sp. 2003, assembly GCF_031455635.1. Lineage (NCBI taxonomy): Bacteria > Bacillati > Bacillota > Bacilli > Caryophanales > Paenibacillaceae > Paenibacillus > Paenibacillus sp. 2003. The sequence continues at coordinate 537,130 of NZ_JAVDTB010000001.1, forward strand.
GATGCGGCTATTTTGTATTCCGATATTATGAATCCGGTTGCCTCTCTGGGCATTGATTTTGACATTGTAAAAAATATTGGTCCAGTTATTGATAATCCTATTCGGTCCGCTGCAGATGTGGATCGGCTCCGTCCCATCGACGTAGAAGGAGATCTGTCACATATTCTGGAAACCATTCGAATTCTGGATAAGGAGCTTGACGTGCCTTTGATTACGTTTGCGGGCGCACCATTCACGATTGCAAGTTATCTGATTGAAGGCCGACCTTCGAAAGGTTATATCCGCACCAAAACGATGATGTACAGCGAGCCTGAGGTGTGGCACAAGCTGATGCAGAAGCTTGGTGATATGGTTATTACATATGTCCGTGCGCATATTGCGAATGGCGGTAAGGCATTCCAGTTGTTTGACAGCTGGGTTGGAGCACTTTCTCCCAAAGACTTCAGAACATATGTGTTGCCTACGATTACCCGTATCTTTACCGAATTATCGGATTTGAATGTACCGAAGATTTATTTCCCTGGTGTTGCATCCGGTGAGTTGTTGCCAGCACTGCATAATCTGCAAGCCGATGTGATTGGACTGGACTGGAGAGTATCCATTTCGGAAGGGCGTCAACGTCTTGGCGGCAAATTTGCAGTACAGGGTAACCTGGACCCATATGTGCTGACTGCGCCGATGGAACTGATCAAGGAGCAAGCCAAAGTGATTATTGACGAAGGAATCAAGGAGCCGGGTTATATTTTCAACCTGGGACACGGATTATTTCCTGAAGCATCGCTAGAGAAGCTCAGAGAACTAACGGCGTATATTCATGAATATTCTGCCGAAGCAATGAAGACTGGGGTGACGGTAACCAATGACTAATACTGTAGGTGTACTGGTGATGTCGTATGGCACACCCGAAAATATGGAGAGTGTTGAAGCGTATTACACACATATCCGCAGAGGACGTCCGCCTGAACCGGAGCAATTGAAGGAACTGACGGATCGTTATGAAGCGATTGTTGGCGGTGTTTTCCCCCTTCGCGAGAACACAGACAATCAGGTCAAGGCCCTTCAAGAGACATTAAACCGCGATGAGCGTGGCACTGATGTGGAATTCCGTTGTTATCAAGGACTGAAGCATGCCTATCCGTTTATTGAGGATGGCGTGGAGCAGATGGCCAAGGATGGAATTCAGACAGCGATTGGTATTGTACTGGCTCCTCATTTTTCCACGATGAGTGTAGGCAGTTATATCAAACGTGCGCGTGAAAAAGCAGAAGAGCTGGGCGTTCATATGTCCTTTATTGAGAGTTATCATCTGCATCCGAAGTTAATTCAGGCGTTGTCCACACGTGTCAGTGCCAAGTTGGATGCGTTCGAAGAAGCTGGAGCAAAACGCGGAGATGTGAAGGTGTTGTTTAGTGCGCACAGTCTGCCGGCACGTATTGTGGAGATGGGTGATCCATACCCGCAACAATTGCTGGAAACTTCGGAAGTGATTGCCTCACGTGTAGGAATAACCAATTGGCAATTTACGTGGCAGAGTGCCGGACGAACAGCTGAGCCTTGGCTCGGACCGGATATTCTGGATACGTTACAGGAGCTTTCTCGTGAACAGGTAGAGGATGTGCTTGTGGCACCAATCGGGTTTGTCTCGGATCATCTCGAAGTGCTCTATGATCTCGATATTGAGGCCAAATCGATTGCCAAAGAGATCGACATGCGCCTGATGCGTATTGATTCTCTCAATAGCGATCCTCTATACATGGAGACGTTAAGCGACGTTATTATAAGCCAATGGCAGCAAGGGTCGGATGAGTAATGGGTGATAAGAAACGCCGTGTTGTTGTTGTCGGCGGTGGCCTTACCGGCCTCAGCGCGGCATTTTATATCCGCAAGCATTACCGGGAAGCGGGCGTTGAACCCGTGATTACTTTGGTCGAGAAAAGCTCGTCCATGGGAGGCATGATTGAGACACTGCACCGGGATGGATTTGTGATTGAAAAAGGGCCGGATTCTTTCCTGGCTCGCAAAACAGCAATGATTGACCTCGCTAAAGAATTGGAGATCGATCATGAACTGGTCAGTCAGAATCCGGAGTCGAAGAAAACGTATATCATGCAGCGTGGCAAGCTTCATCCTATGCCAGCAGGACTTGTTCTCGGTATTCCGACAGAACTAAGACCATTCTTGAGAAGTGGTCTGGTCTCTCCGGCAGGCAAACTGCGGGCGTTGATGGATTTTGTCATCCCGCCGCGTCGTACAACAGAGGATGAATCGCTCGGTTATATGATTGAACGCCGTCTTGGAGCAGAAGTGCTGGAGAACTTGACGGAACCACTGCTCGCGGGAATCTATGCAGGTGATATGCGGCGATTGAGCCTCCAGGCTACCTTCCCGCAGTTCGGAGAAGTAGAGCGCGATTACGGCAGCTTGATCCGGGGCATGATGACGGGTCGCAAACCGGCTGAGACGCATACCGGAACAAAACGGAGCGCTTTTCTGAACTTTCGCCAGGGACTTCAGAGCCTTGTTCATGCACTCGTCCATGAGTTGCAGGATGTGGATCAACGTCTGAACACCGCGGTCAAATCGCTGCAACGACTTGATGGAGCGGAGACCAGATACCATGTTGAGCTGGAGAATGGTGAACAGCTTGAGGCGGATGATGTAGTGGTTACTGTGCCGACATATGTCGCGTCCGAGCTGTTGAAGCCTCACGTCGATACAGCAGCTCTGGATGCGATTAACTATGTGTCTGTAGCCAATGTAGTGCTCGCTTTTGAGAAAAAAGAGGTGGAGCATGTATTCGACGGGTCGGGTTTCCTCGTTCCGCGGAAAGAGGGTCGGAATATTACGGCTTGCACGTGGACATCGACGAAATGGCTGCATACCAGCCCGGATGATAAAGTACTGCTCCGCTGTTATGTTGGTCGCTCCGGTGACGAACAGAACGTAGAGCTTCCGGATGAAGCGCTGACGAATCTGGTTCTCAAGGATCTGAGAGAGACGATGGGAATTGAAGCAGTGCCGATCTTCTCCGAGATTACAAGGCTTCGTAAATCCATGCCACAGTATCCGGTGGGACACCTCCAACATATTGCCGCCCTCCGTGAGGAGCTTGGCAGCAAATTACCGGGTGTATACATTGCAGGTGCAGGTTATGAGGGTGTAGGCTTGCCTGATTGCATCAGACAAGCGAAGGAAATGTCTGTTCAGGCTACACAAGAGCTTGCAGCAGATTAAGTACAGCAAGAGAGCTGTCTCAAACGTAGAATTATCTACTGGAGAGATGGCTTTTTTATATGAAGATCTGGAAGCTAACCGAGTTAATACCCTTTCAATCGATACAGTTCCAAGGAATGATGGAAATCCAGAATATGCCTGATATAATGGTATGTATGGCTGTGAAGAAGAAGAGGAGTTGCTTATGTATCCCCCAAGATCAGAGCGAAGTGTAAAGAAGAAAAAAGGCAAACGCACGCGCAATACAATCATCTGGACAGTTAATATTGTATTGATCATGGCAATTGGTCTGGTGGGCATTTTTTATGTCATTAATACACGTCAGCAACAGGCAGACCAGCCAGTGAAACAAGAAATAGTTGATCAGGATAAGCCTTCCATTGGAGACGATGCCAAAGGTGGGGATCAAGTAAGTTCTCCAGACTCGGAATTCGATGAGACTTCGGAAGAAGAACCCGAAGCTACGGATGAAGAGACAACAGCGGATGCAGATAAGACATCTGGAGTAGCGACACCTGAAACTTCAGGCAATACCAATAGTGGGAAAGCAGAATCCGGAACGAAAAAACCTGCGGCAGATTCGACACCGTCCGGCACCAAGGGAAATGCAGGTGTGGATCAGGAATCAGGGACGTCGAAACCTTCCAATTCAGCGAAGGATGTCACGATTAACTTTGTGGGTGATATTCAATTTTCGGGCAAAGTTGCTGAGTTGCTGGATAAGAACGGTTATGACTATCCCTTTGCCAAACTCGGCAGATTATTCAAGGATGATGATCTTACCATCGGCAACCTGGAGACACCGATAATCCTGGGTGGAACTGGTGCAGTCGACAAAACCTATGTATACAAATCTTCGCCCAAAGCATTGGCGGCAATGGCCTCTGCGGGTTTTGATGCTGTCAACTTGGCTAACAATCATATTCTGGATCAGGGCGTAGAGGGCTTGGTGGATACGTTAACTTATCTTAAGGAATATGGCATAGCTCACACCGGGGCAGGTATGAACAGGGATGAGGCCTATGCACCAGCGTATCTGGAACGCAAAGGTATGAAGATTGCATTGCTTGGATTCTCCCGAGTGGTACCGGAAACGAGTTGGAAGGCGGAAGGCAATCGGGCTGGCGTGGCTGAAGCCTATGATTCCACAGGAGCAGTAACAGCGATCCAGGAGGCCCGTAAGAAGGCTGATCTGGTGATCGTGGTTGCACATTGGGGAGAGGAACGTGTAAGTACCCCGAATAGTGACCAGACCCGATTGGCTCATGAGTTTGTAGATGCTGGCGCTGATCTGGTCATAGGTGGTCATCCTCATGTGTTGCAAGGGTTGGAGTACTATAAGGGGAAGTGGATTGCATACAGTACGGGAAATTTCATTTTCTCCAGATCCACAACCGAAGAGACGTGGAAAACGGCGGTATTTCAGGCTCGCTGTAGTCAAGATGCAGCTTGCAGCATGAAAGTTATCCCTTATGAGGCCGGGCTAGGTCAGGCCATTCCAATGATTGATGAGGCGAACAAACTGCTGTTGGAACAGATGGCAAAGCTCTCCCCGGGTATTCGATATGATGGGAATGGAGTCGCTTCACCTAATTAAAAACCTTTTTGAGGAGGGAATCGAATGAACAACCTTTGTGTAGCACACCGTGGATTTTCTTCTATTGCACCAGAGAATACGATGGCTGCATTCCTGATGGCCATGGAGCGGCCTGAAGTTCAGTGGATGGAGTTGGATGTGCAGTTGTCGCGTGATGGTGTGCCAGTGGTTATTCATGATTTTACAGTGGATCGCACGACGAATGGGAAGGGTCTGGTTCGGGAAACTGATTGGGCTGATCTGCAACGTCTGGATGCCGGAGCATGGAAAAACAAGTCTTACAAAGGCGAACGGATTCCGGCGCTAAGTGAATTGTTAGATCGCTCGTGTGGAAGAGTGCGTTTGAACATTGAATTGAAAACACAGGGAGACATGTACCCGGGTCTGCCTGCGGCTGTTATACATGAAGTGAGAAAAAGACATATGCAAAATGATGTTGTGATCACCTCATTTGAACCAGCCGCTCTGATCGAAGTGAAGAAACTTGCACCGGAGATCCAGACGGGGCTGATTATTGATGCACGACCAGGTGATCTGTTAACCGCCCTGCGGCAGATGAATTGTACATTCCTCTCGATTGGATACACCAATGTAGACAAATCCTTAATGAACGAGATGCGGAGTGCAGGCATTCGGGTGATGGCTTGGACAGTGGATGACAAGACCATTATGAAGAAACTGGCGGCAGTTGATCCAGAACTCATGTTATGTACGAACCGTCCTGACGTATGGGAGTTGGCATTTCAGGAGACGAGCAGCCGATTTTTCAGACCCTAACTTTCCTATATGCACTAATGAATCCGATAAAGGTGGTAATATACCCATGTTGACTAACATTCGCAATGTATACTGTGTAGGACGCAATTATAAACTTCATGCGGAAGAATTAGGTAACGCGGTTCCGGATGAGCCAATGATCTTTATGAAACCTTCCCATGCACTCGTGCCCCTGAATGGTGAAACCCTTGAATTGCCTGCTACCAAGGGTGAAGTTCACTATGAAGCTGAATTGGTCGTGCAAATCGGCCGGAGTTATGAGCCAGGTATGGCGGTAGATGAGCTGGCGGATGCGTATGCGTTTGGTATTGATTTTACGTTACGTGACGTACAGACCGTGATTAAGAAAAAGGGCCACCCGTGGACAGCGGCCAAAGGGTTCAGAAATTCCGCTCCGGTTACTGCATTTAAGGCATTTCCGGGTGCGGCAGCATTACTGGAGAAAGACTTTACATTGACCAAAAATGGTGAGGAAGTCCAGCGTGGTAACATTCGTAACATGATCTTCAGTTTACAGGATATTGTGGATTATGTAGGTCACCATTACGGCCTAGGGCCGGGCGATGTCATTTTTACAGGAACACCGGAAGGCGTTGGACCAACACAAGCAGGAGATGTGCTCGAACTGGCATGGGACGGCGAATCCTTGGGTGCCTGCACGATTGGGGCAGCGCAATAAGGATTACACATCATACCTGCTTGAGATGAATAGGTTACAAGAAAGGGGCGTGAATACGCTCCTTTTTGCTGTGTTATCGTGGATATATGCTTATACCTTCATCGTACGGATACGCTACTAATTTACACCAAGCTGTATGCTGTATTTGCGCTCTGTGTGACCAACTCTTCAAGTTCAGCTTGTTGTGCAGCATGTTGCTCCGAACTGATACTTCCACTTGCGAGCCGTTCATCCAACTGCTCTCTGAGCTGTCTTATTTGTATAGCAATGACCTCATCCAAATTCCCGTTGTTTTCTTCCGTAATCGTCCTCAGTGATTTGCCGTTGTACAGCTCCTGATACAGATCCGCTTCTGAAGCTTGATTCAGAGCGCTGAGCAGCTCGTCGCTGTTTCCCTCACGAGTATCCAAGTCAACGATGGACCATTTAGCAGTAGGTATGGGAGAGATGGCGGATTGGCCCCAAGCTGTTCCAGCGAAGGACATGGTGACAATCATTGTGCCTATAATAATGACTCTTTTCATATTCATATGGATAATCCTCATTTCTGTAGTTGAGTACGAACTGAATCGTAACTTGTCGTTGATGTATTTGTAGGTGTTTCGATCTGAGAATAGTGTAAACGGGAAACCTGAAGTGAAACTTAAAACAGGATAAGTAATTTCAACCTAGCGGAGAATGGCTGCAAAAAGAAAAGATCACTAACATAATTCACACTTGACAGGTTGGGTTAGTTGGTTATATGATAATCTCAATTATTTTAATACTCATTAAATGAACAGTGAAATAATTTGAACTGAAAACTGCATTGAGCTGATTGGACCACCAAAGGCTCCCGGGACTACTCCTCTAAGGAATGTCCTCGGGGGCCTTTTTTTGTTCGCTGTTGAAGCTTCAAACGATCAAGGAGGTTATGAAATGAGCGATAGAGACTGGGAAGCGTTGGAGCGGACGGATTGGTTATTTCGCAAAATGGTCAGACGATTCGTCAAAGAGCGGGATCGCATCTCTGTAGAAGGTATCAGCCTGCCAGGCATGCTTATCCTGCACAAAATCATTCGTGAGGGAGAACAGCGGCTTGGAGATCTGGCAGAACAATTGGATTTTACATCGGGTGCCATTACAGCTCTGACCGATAAGTTGGAGAAAAAGGGACTCACCATCCGCAGACGAAAGGAAGATGACCGCCGGACGGTTTTGCTGGACATCACATCCAGCGGGCGGGAGATGTATGCGAGAAACAGCAATATCGGTGCCCGATGTATCACGCTTCTGTTTGAGGGTTTTACGAGTGAGGAACTGGAGCAACAAAGTCGATTCTACGAGCGGGTAGTAGCGAATCTGGAGGGATTCTCGGACACGGTGCTGGAATTGGCGGAGAACAACGGGATACAAGAACATGATCGGTCCTCCACAAGTAACCTTGAGCAGAAGCAGCGGGACAATACCGGGAAGAGTAACTATCTCAGTTATTGAGGTTGGGTCAAAGTAACGACATTTGATATACCACAAACATTCTAAGGGAGAGATGATCAATGGGACACTCAACAATATATCCAACTGGAGCAACGTTATACAATCCGGATAAGGCTTGGGGCGGTTATACCGTTTATCAGGCAGGTGAGGAAGGCGTAGTGTTGATCGATATGAATGGCAAGGAGGTTCACCTGTGGAAAGGATTATTAGGTTTTCCGGCCAAAATATTACCTGGCGGCTACGTGCTGGGCAGCACGGGTCGGAGAGATCCGAAGTTCGGTATTCAGGATAATGTCGATCTGGTTCAGGTGGATTGGGACGGCAACATTGTATGGAAATACAATAGCTACGAACACATCGAAGATCCGGGGTATGAGCCACTATGGTATGCCCGCCAGCATCATGATTATCAGCGTGAGGGAAATCCGGTAGGTTATTATGCACCTGGCCTTGCGCCAAAGACGAAGAGTGGCAAGACCCTTATTCTGGCACACAAAAATGTGAGTAACCCGCAAATTTCAGATAAGCCATTGCTTGATGATGTCATTATCGAAGTCGATTGGGAGGGGAAGGTACTTTGGGAGTGGCTGCCTAACGAACACTTTGAAGAATTAGGTTTTGATGAAGCTGCTCGAAATGTCCTGTTCCGTGACCCGAATACACGCTCTTTCGGTCATTTGGGTGGTGGTGTTGGTGACTGGTTACATATTAATTCTGCTTCTTATGTCGGACCCAACCGTTTCTATGAGGAAGGAGACGAACGGTTCCACCCCGACAATATTATCTGGGATGCCAGAGAGGCCAACATTATCGCCATTACAGACAGACAGAGCGGAAAGATCGTGTGGAGACTAGGACCAGACTATACTTCAACTGAAGTGAAACACATTGGCACAATTATCGGACAGCATCATGCACATATCATTCCCCAAGGTCTACCGGGTGAAGGGAATTTGCTCGTATTCGACAATGGCGGCTGGGCAGGTTACGGCCTTCCAAATCCGGCTTCTCCATTTGGATTGAAACATGCGATTCGGGATCACTCCCGTGTACTGGAGATTAACCCGGTCACCCTGGAGATTGTCTGGCAGTATACATCGGCAGAAGCAGGTTTCTCGGTTCCGACGGATTCTTATAAATTTTATAGCCCATACATCAGTTCCGCCCAGCGTTTACCTAACGGCAACACCCTGATAACCGAAGGTTCCAATGGCAGATTGTTCGAAGTCACAGCGGAGCATGAGCTGGTCTGGGAGTATGTCTCCCCGTACACGGATGGGCGGAATACCAATATGGTCTATCGCTCGTATCGAGTTCCTTATCAGTGGGTTCCACAGTTGGAGAAGCCGCAGGAAGTTGCCATCGAAGCCATTGATGTCTCCACCTACAGGGTGCCGGGAGCAGCACCCAAAGGTTCTGCATCCATCGTGAGCGTAGAGACAACTCTTCCATTTGTGGAGGGTGCAGCCTGTGTGGCAACTTCGGATGAAGGCAAGTCGGGCGGTTAAGCGTCAAGAATCACGACTAGATCGAATGGGGTGTATATTGTGAGAAAACCATCCATAATTACCGGCGTATTGATATTATTCCTGGCTACGGCACTCATATTATCCGGATGCAGTTCAAACGCAGCAGGATCTGGAGCAAACGACGCTACCGGCAAGAATACCGATAATGTAAAAATTCGAATTGCAGATACAAGTACGAACCCAACGTTCAGGGTAGCCATTGCCAAAGGTTTTTTTGAAAACCGGGGCATAGATGCAGAGAGTATCACGTTTGGCTCACCGGCTGAAGGTGTAAATGCACTATTTATCAAACAGGTTGATGTTGCGTACGGAGCGGACTTCCCTGTATTGAATGCTCTGGCTAAAGGGGAATATTCAGTCATCGCTTCTGCAGGCCAAACTACGGATGAAGCGGCAGCCGCCTGGAAGCTGTATGCAAGGGATGATATTCAGAGTGGAGCAGATTTGAAAGGCAAGAAAGTGAGTTTCATTCGAGGCACATTTATTCCATATCTATGGGATGAATATTTGAAAGATCAGGGGGTGGCGCTGAGTGATGTGACGCAAATTGGTCAGGGGGCTTTTGATGAAGCCTACATCGCACTGAAACAGGGAGACCTTGATGCCGCTTGGGTTATAGGTTCCGCGTTAACTGATAAATTCGATGCACTCGAAGGAGTCCATCAGCTGACAGATATGTCTCAGACCCCTATACGCCTTGGTATGGGATTGGTATCAAGTAATGAATTCATCCAGGCAAACCCTGAAAAGATAAGTGACTTCCTTGCGGCGCTGGATGAAGCATCCACGTATGCCCAAGCGCATCCTGAAGAGGTTGCCGATCTGATGTATCAAGAGACAAAACAGCCTAAAGATGCCACGTTGAAAGATCTTCCGATCAATCCATGGGAAGTTGGATTTACGCAGGCTGCTTATGATAGTTTGGCGGGTCAGAAGCAATATATGGTGGACACCGGAATCATCGAACAGGATTTTGATCTCGACACCAAACTCAATCTGACTTCTCTCCAGCAGGCTCTGCCGGAAAAAGTGACATATAGTAAATAATTCATATTGAAATGGGAGGTGTCCGTTATGTCCTTTCCTGCAACTCAGCATACCATTCATATTGAACAGCTGCGGAAAACGTATCATGCCCCGACCAATGGGGATGTGCATTATATCATTAAGGATGTCGATCTGGTTATCAAGGGAGGAGAGTTCTTTGTCCTGCTTGGTCCCAGCGGGTGCGGGAAGTCAACGCTGCTGAATATGATCGCGGGTTTCATCTCCAAGTCGGGTGGACAGCTCAAGGTAGACAACGAGGAGATCGACAGACCGGGCAGGGATCGGGCAATGGTATTCCAGCAGGCGGATTCTTCTCTCTTTCCATGGCTAACTGTGAGGGAAAATGTTGAATTCGGACTTCGAATGTCCAAGGTACCTAAGACACAACGACGTGAGATCTCTGATCGATACATCCAGCTTGTGGGACTGAGTGCTCATGAGGGGAAATTTCCAAAAGAACTATCGGGGGGCATGAAGCAGCGGGTTCAATTGGCCCGTGTACTTGCGAATGACTCGGCGATCTTGTTGATGGATGAGCCATTCGGTGCGCTGGACGCGATGACACGGCGGACGATGCAGAAGGAACTGGTGAATATCTGGAAAGAAACTCATAAGACCGTTATCTTTGTCACCCACGATATTCAGGAGGCGTTATTGCTTGGTGAGCGCATAGGCATTATGTCCGTAGGTCCGTCTTCGAATATAACGGATATTTACCACAACACGTTACCTTACCCTAGGAACATCGCCTCGTCTGAGTTCAACACCCTGTATGACCGAATTCAAGGCCACTTTGAAGAATAACTGAGGTGATATGTAAGATGAAATGGTTAGAGAAAAAATGGGTGTCTATCCCGCTTCTATGGGTAACGGTCATCTTAATCTGGCAGCTTGGTGCCCTTATCTATGGGCCCGACGTGATCCCTGGTCCGTGGGATACGATCCTGGGAGCACGCGAACTGATAGCTGACGGTACGCTGATGGAGTATATCGGAATCAGCTTCACTCGTGTACTGGCGGGCTGGGTACTCGGAAGCATCATTGCTATTCCGGTAGGGCTGATTATTGGCAAAGTTCATCTCATCCGGCTGTTCGCGGAACCGTTCCTTAACTTTATACGTTTTATCCCGCCGATCGCCTTTATTACCTTATTTCTGGTGTGGTTCGGAATTGGTGAGCAATCCAAGATCGCGCTCATTATGTATGCAACCTTCTTCATTGTTGTATTGAATACACTGACAGGTGTACTCTCCGTTGAAGAAGACAAAATCCGGTCGGCCCGCAGTATGGGAGCCAATGAACGGCAGATTCTGCTGCATGTGATTGTTCCGGCGACAACCCCGTATATCTTCACGGGTGTGCGACTGGCGATGGGAACCTCGTATATGGCCATAATCGGTGCTGAGATGATTGCCTCGAATGAGGGAGTGGGTTACTTAATCTGGAATTCCAGACTCTTTTTCCGAACAGATTGGATCTTTGTCGGACTGATTTCCCTGGGTTTTATGGGATTCCTGACGGATCGATTGTTCAACTGGTTTGGTCGCAGAGTACTTTACCGATATGGAGTCATTGGAGGAGCGAAGCGGGTCTGAAACAGAACCTAGAAATACCGAATTACAGACGTTACTTGAAAAGGGAAGTTATCTTGTTTTAACGTTTGATCAATAACCTGTTTTGGCACTTCTACACGAGGCCGAAACAGGTTTTTTGTGTGCTGGCGTAAGGAGTTTCGGCATTGGGATCAAACCGTGGTATAATTGAATTTCAAAAATACAATTAACGTCATGCGGGCTGTACATACGCTGCATGCAGGAGACATTATGGATTGGATTATTGGCGCCGTATGCGCTTCTATGGTGGCAGGTGCTGCCTATGCGAAAAAGTCGCTAACCCTGTCTGGCTGCCTGGCAGCCATCATGATGGGAACGATATATTACGGAGCGGGTAACCTGTTCTGGTTTGGCACGTTATTGTTGTTTTTCATTACTTCAACGTTGCTCTCCAGGTTTCGTAAAGATCGGAAGCAGGAGCTGGAGAAATCCTATGCCAAGTCAGGAAATCGGGATGCCGGGCAAGTGATGGCTAATGGTGGAATGGGCATGTTCCTATGTCTGGGATACTGGATATTTCCACATCCGGCATGGGTATATGCTTTCATTGGTGTAATGGCTACCGTTACATCGGATACATGGGCAACCGAAATTGGGAGTCTCAGTCGTAAGCCGCCGCGCTCTGTGCTCACGTGGAAGGTACTTACGCCAGGTGCTTCAGGTGGTGTTTCACTTCTTGGCACCGTGGCTGCAGCCGTAGGCGGGGCTCTGATTGGTGCGGGAGCATTCTTGTTTTCCTGGATCGCCGGGATCGAAGGGCTTGGTCTGCTTAGTTGGACTTTTGTCGGTCTTGTAGGCGGGTTGGCAGGGGCTTTTGCCGATTCCTATCTGGGCGCAACGGTGCAAATGATGTATCGTTGTACTGTGTGTGGCCGTGAAGTTGAGGTGCATGAACATTGTGGGCATCCAACGGTTCGGGCTCGTGGCTGGACATGGATGAGTAACGACCTGGTGAACGTGCTTAGCTCAGTGATCGGCGGATGTGTGGCGATTGGTTTAGGTAACATTTTGGCGTTGTAGGAGGGAGTAACATTTGAACACTGTACAGGGAGACAAATCGGAAGCTATTTTGGATGCGGCCTATGGTATTTTTGGCTCGAAAGGTTTTTATGAGACAAAAATGTCTGATATTGCAGACGAAGCCGGCATCGCAAAAGGCACCATTTATTTATATTTCAAAAGCAAGGAACAATTATTTATCGCAGTATCCAAGCGGGACTGTAACAGCTTTATTAGCCGCCTGGAATATGCTTTGAACTCGCATGAGAACACAGGTGATAAACTTGGAGCAATAGCCAAGACTCACCTTACGTATTATTATGAGCGCCGCAATCATACCAAGCTCTTTTTTATGGCACCCAATAATGATCCGGACCTGATGAAATTCATGAAGTCATTCATGAATCAATACATGAGTATGGTTTGTGAGGTATTGGAAAGTGCAAGTGTACCTGAGCCTGTATTGCTTGCTGAAGCCTACATTGGAATCCTGGACCGGCTGAAGATGGATATTATGTTGAATCCGGAGTTTAATGAGGAACATCTGAACAAACGAATTGCTTTTGCAGCAGCATTGTTTCTGGATGGATGCCGTTCCTTTTTACAAGTTTAAAGTAAGTGCGTGGATGTACGTAATATTGAATTTTAATTTACAGAGAAGTGGGTACGAGCAATGAACATAATGACGGTAGAACAAATTGCAAAAAGTTATGGCGAGAAAATATTGTTCAAGGACGCTTCATTTGGCATGGCTGATCAGGACAAGATTGGTGTCGTTGGGGTAAATGGAACCGGAAAATCCACGTTTTTGCGTGTAATTTCTGGCATGGAACCTGCAGATTCGGGACAGATCTCGATCGGTAATGATGTACGTATTCAGTTCCTGGCGCAAAATCCGGACTTCAATCCGGATAATACGGTACTGCAACAAGTATTCGAAGGTGACAGCATGGAAATGAAAACCGTGCGTGAATATACGGAAACGATGGAATTAATGGAGCTGAATTCCTCCGATCCAGCGTTGCAAGAGCGATTATTACGTTTAAACCAGCAAATGGAGCAGCTTCAGCTCTGGCAGATGGAGAGTGAAGCGAAGAGTATCTTGTCCAAACTGGGTATTCGTCAATTCGATGCACTGATGGGCACTTTGTCTGGTGGACAACGCAAAAGGGTAGCACTCGCTGCTGCGTTGATTCATCCTTGCGAACTACTCATTCTGGATGAGCCGACGAACCATATTGATAATGATTCGGTAGTATGGCTCGAGCAGTACTTGCAGAAGCGTCGCGGCGCACTGCTTATGATTACGCATGATCGGTATTTCCTGGATCGTGTGGCCAATGTCATGCTGGAATTGGATCATGGTCGTTTGTTCCGGTATGAAGCCAACTATACACGTTTTCTGGAACTGAAGGCAGAACGTGAAGAACGGGAAGCTTCTTCCGAACAGAAGCGTAAGAACTTGCTTCGGACGGAGCTCGCGTGGATTCGTCGTGGTGCCAAGGCACGGACGACAAAACAAAAAGCGAGAATTGATCGCTTCGAACAACTCAAAGACCAACAAGGAATCCAGCGCTCGGGTTCATTGGAAGTATCAGTTGGCTCCACTCGTCTGGGTAAAAAGATTCTGGAGATCGAGCATCTTTCCAAATCCGTCGGTGGTCGCAAACTGATTGAAGATCTGAGTTATATTGCCGTACCTGGAGATCGGGTCGGGATTGTTGGACCGAATGGTAGTGGTAAGTCCACGCTGTTACAGATGATATCTGGCAAGCTGGAACCCGATGCAGGTGTGGTTGATGTTGGTCCTACGGTCAATCTGGGCTATTTCACACAGGAACATCAGGAGATGGATGAATCCCTTCGTGTGATTGAGTACATCAAGGAAGTGGCCGAGAATGTGAAAACAGCCGATGGCTCTCTGATTACAGCATCCCAGATGCTGGAGCGGTTCCTGTTTACTCCGGCATCCCAGTGGACGCCAATCTCGCGTCTGTCTGGTGGAGAGAAGCGTCGCCTGTATCTGCTGCGTGTGCTGATGGCTGCGCCGAATGTATTGCTGCTGGATGAGCCGACGAATGATCTGGACATCCAGACACTCGCCGTACTGGAAGACTATCTGGATGATTTCCCTGGTGTTGTTTTTGTGGTATCCCATGATCGCTATTTCCTTGATCGTACTGTGGATAAAGTGCTGTCTTTTGAGGGCAACGGTGCTGTACGTGTACACGTCGGCGGCTACAGTGAGTATGCGGAATGGATGCTGAAAAATGCACCCGGAGTTACTCAGGAAAGTGACACAGGAGTAGCGAAGGTGAAGCAGTCATCGGAGAAAACGACGCCTGCTGTGTCAGCGGCTAAACCGAAGTTGAAATTCAGCTTTAAGGAGCAACGTGAATACGACCAGATTGATGAAAATATTGAGAAGGCTGAAGCCAATCTTGTCCGGATTAACAAAGAGATGGAAGAGTCATTTAGTGATTCTGCCCGTCTGCAGGAGTTGATGGCGGAGCAGGTTGAGGCTGAGCGTCATCTGGACGAATTGATGGAACGCTGGACCGTTCTGAATGAACTTGCAGAGCAGATTGAACAGAGCAAGTCTTGATTTATAACTAAACATCGCCCTTTCTTCTATAGTGACTTTATGTCGCATTGGAGAAAAGGGCGATTTTTTTGTTTGTGAATTTGCGCATTAAAGTGAAACGTTCTGTATGCTCATTACGTTTTATAAGTAAAGAATTCCATAGAAGGGAGAGAACACCACACTTATGTATAAGGAAATTAATCAACAGTTGGCAGTGCTCAAGGAAAAGGGGAGAATTTACGAGAAATGGACCAAACGTTTGGAGAAGCTTCAAACGGAGGAAACTGAATGGGAAGCAAAGGTAAAACGTCGTCTGGAGCATCTCCAGAAGGAGCAGAAGGACGTTGATCGATTGAGCAGTATGACATTGTCAGCATTTTTCTATCAACTGATTGGCAAGAAGACAGAACGTCTGGAGAAGGAAGAGCTCGAACTCATGGAGAGCAAGGCTGCATACGACACCGCTTGTCGCATGTTACAAGACGTACAGGAGCAACGAATCCATGTGGAGCAGGAGTTGGAGGGCGGGCGGCAGTATCAGTACTGGCAAAGCGATTACAACGCTCTGTGGGGGAAGAAGGAAGGTCGACTGCTGGACCAGGATGTGGAATTGCAACAGATGGCTGAGAATCGGGAACATCTGGCGAGCGAGCTACAAGAACTGGAAGAAGCTTTCCGGGAGGGAGAATATCTGCTCTATGCTCTTGAACGTGCCGAGAAGGCTTTGTCTTCGGCGGGTAATTGGGGTGTATATGACATGATGGGCGGTGGGGTCATCTCCACACATATCAAGCGAGGAAGAATGGATGATGCTCAGGTCGCCATCATGGATGCTGGTAAGCGTCTACGACGTTTTCAGAAGGAACTGGAGGATGTAGAGATGGCAGTACACGCGGATCTGCATCTGGGAGGTCTGCTTTCATTCGCAGACTATTTCTTCGATAACCTCTTCGTAGACTGGATGGTTCAGGACAAAATTCGCAAAGCCGAACGTCAGGTGAAGGATGGACTGAGCGCGGTTCAGCAAACCATGCATGTGTTAAGAAATGAAATGCGTGACCATAAGGCAGAGTTAGAGATATTGGATCGTAAGTATCATGCATATGTGGAACAGGCAGATTAAGAGATATGACAACAAAGGCCCCTTGCAAGCACACCGAATTGTGTGCATGCAAGGGGCCTTCTGCTTAGACGAACATGTGAATGTTATCCATGATAATTTCGTCGATCAATGATTCTGTTTTACTTGGTTGTAATGTAGGCTGCGAGCAATCGTGCCGTATTCAGTACAGCAACCTTATGCGTACGCTCCATGGAATGAGATGCGTGAACCCCCGGACCGATCAGTGCTGCTCGGATATTGTTTCCTCCGCGTAGTGCTGCACTGCCATCTGAGCCATAGTGGGGATAAATGTCCACGACGTAATCCATCCCATCTTGTTTGGCCAGTTCAATGAGACGACTGGTCATATCGTAGTCATACGGGCCAGAAGAATCTTTGGCACATATGGAAACGTCAGTTTCTTTACAGCTCAGGTCATCACCCATGGCTCCCATGTCTACAGCGATCATTTCACTGATTTCCGCAGGGATATACGATGCGCCATGTCCAACTTCTTCATAGTTCGAGATAAGCAGAGAGACGTTATGTAATGGTTTCCAGCCTTCACGATGTGCAGACTCAAGGATGCCGAAGAGGGCTGCCACGCTGGCTTTGTCGTCCAAATGACGTGATTTGATATAACTACTCGGCGTGATGACTGCGCGAGCATCAAAGGAGATAAAGTCACCGACAGAGATCCCGAGTTTCAACACATCTTCCTTGGAGGAGACAACTTCATCGATTCGAACTTCCATATGGCTCTCGGTCCGTTCAAATGTGCGTGCATCCGGATAGACGTGTACAGACGGATGAAGGGAGAGAATGGTGCCTGTGTATGTCTTTCCATCCCGTGTATGGATGGTGCAATATTCGTTTTCGATACTTTGCATCGAAAACCCACCGACAGAGGTAAGCTTCAATGTGCCATAGGATGTAACCGAGCGAACCATGGCCCCTAGCGTATCTACGTGAGCGCTTAAAGCAATTGTCTTGGAAGAGTCCTGTCCGGGCAATGTAAGCACCGCACCGCCCTTGTTATTCAGCTCACAGGCGATGCCCAGTGCTGCTGCTTCCTTCCGGATCATCTCGATAATATGATGTGTGTAACCACTTGGGCTTGGTGTATCCAGCAATTTTTTCAGGAAAGACATAACGTATGATTCATCAATTGTAAAACTCATTGTGTAATTTCCTCCTCGGATCGTGGGTATGGTGTGAAACAAAATACAGCCTGTCTGGGGGAGAGAATGTGATACTACCATTCCTGACTCGCCAGCAGGCTGTCTCTGATTGGTTACATTGTTCCCGTAGGGTTTCCTTTGCGCTGACTCTGGATCGAATCATTCTCCAATGGGCTGTTGGATTCATTTGAGTCAAGCGAATCCATCGATTTGAAAGAATCCAACGTAGATTTGCTTGTCGCGGAACTTTCCAATTCAGATACACGCAATTTCAGTTGTTTATTTTCACGTTGCAGTCTGTATTGGCGATAAATGCCATATGACCCTACAATAATTCCACCGATCAGGGTACAGCCGAGAATGAGCAAAATCAGCGGGATTTGTACCGTGTTAAATAACAGGTTGACTTGTACGGAATCCACATTAATGACCGCAAAGATTCCCGTGAGCAGTGCAAAAACAAGACCTGCTATGAGTGCCCATTGCATTTTCATGGTGTTGCCTCCTTGTTGAACAATTGAGAACTAGATATGCATTACCCAATATTCGGGTATGTTGCATCTTGCAATGATGATAAAATCCCCTGCCCAAACGGGCAAGGGATGCAGGTCACATGGAAAGACAACCTTATTTGGTTAGCTGCTCCATCTGTTCAATCAATTCCTTGAACACACTCATAGCTTCACGAATTGGCTGTGGTGTAGACATATCCACACCAGCTTTTTTCAGAATGTTGATGGAGTAATCACTGCCACCGCTCTTCAGGAAGCCAAGATATCGGTCAACCGCCGGTTGGCCCTCTTCCAGGATTTGCTTGGAAAAGCTTGTCGCTGCGGAGAAGCCTGTAGCATATTTGTAAACGTAGAAGCTGTTATAGAAGTGGGGAATACGAGCCCATTCCATTTCAATTTCTTTGTCGACAGCCATGCCTTCTCCGTGATATTTAACGTTCAGATCATAATAGATCTCGGATAACAATTGTGGTGTTAATGCGTCACCTTGTTCCGCACGTTCATGAATGATTTTCTCGAATTCAGCAAACATGGTCTGACGGAATACCGTTGTACGGAATTGGTCGGCATAATAGGTTAACAAATACAATTTTTCCTTTGGATCTGTTGATTTGTTAAGCAGATAATCCATGAGCAACGCTTCGTTGGTTGTAGATGCAACCTCAGCCAGGAAGATGGTGTACTGGGCATCACGATACGGAAGTGTTGTATCCGAGTAATGTGAATGAAGAGCGTGACCCATTTCATGTGCGAGTGTAAACATGCTGTTCAGGTTATCTTTGTGATTCAACAAGACATACGGGTGAGTGCCGTAAGCGCCCCAGGCATATGCGCCTGAACGTTTATTTTCATTCTCATATATATCGATCCAGCGGTTATCATATCCAGTCTGCAATGCGTCAGCATAGTCCTTGCCGAGTGGTTTCAGACCATCTTTGACCGTTTGTTTCGCTTCCTCATAGGTAATATCCATTTTGTATTCGTCTACGAGTGGAGCGAACAGATCGTACATGTGCAATTGATCCACACCCAGCAACTTTTTGCGCAGGTCCATATAACGATGCAATAACGGAAGGCTCTCGTGAATGGTGTCTACCAGATTGGTATACACATCCGTTGGGATGTTATCTCCATATAGGGACATTTCCATCACGGAAGGGTACTTCCGAACATTAGCATAGAACATATTTTTGGTTACATTTGCATTCAGGGCAGCCGCAATTGTGTTCTTCTGTTTGGCATAGGTTTCGTATACCGCTTTGAAGGCACGTTCGCGAACTTCACGATTAGGATTCTCCAGGAACTGAATGTAGCTGCCGTGTGTCAGCTCAACTTCCTTACCATGTTCATCCTTGATTCTTGGAAACTTGAGATCGGCGTTATTCAGCATGCTGAAGATGGTCTGTGGTGCTTGTGAAAGGTTGCCTACCTGTGCAAGCAAAGCCTCTTCTGCTTGGCTAAGAACATGTGCTTTTTCACGTTTCATCTCTTCCAGCGTAAATGTATAAGCAGAGAGTTTTTCGTTCGCAATAAATGCGTCCAACTGATCATCAGGCAGGGAAAGAATCTCCGGTGTGACATAAGAAAGTGCTTCACCAACCCGTACGCCTAATTTCTGGGCTTTTTGGGAGAGGTTTTGATATGTAGGATTAGCTGTGTCTTCATCTTGATGCATACGTGCGTACACAAAGAGGCGTTCTATTTTGAGGCTGATCTCATCTTCGAATTCGAAGCAAGATTTGAGTACATCGGGTTGATTCAGTTTGCCTTGGAATTCGGAGGCCTTCTTGGTCAAAGACGATACTTCTTCATATTCCTGATCCCAGGCTTTCTGATCGGCAAATAAATCTTCCAGTTTCCAGCTATGCTCAGCTGGCACCTCGGAACGTTTCAATAATTGACTCATGGAAATCCTCCTTTGATGATCTGATGAACGTATGGACGAAGCTGCCTTCGTCGCGCTCGCCTGTGCGGAGAGAGACGAAGGAATCAGACTAAGTACCAGGATAACAGATAGCGATTTCTGGTATTTCAACGGCCTTCCTCCTTACGATACGAACAATCTCGTATAGTATGACCTTAGGCACGTTGAAATATTTGAGCATCTGGGTCCCCGTGATTAGGTTCCCATGTTATACAGAAAATAAACGATCAGGAAAAAGGCGAAACAAATGAGCAGGGTAGCAATAAGCGCCATTCCCCGTCTCAGTCGATCCGGGATGGAATTGCGTCCCAGAATAAGCACAATACCAAGGGAGAAGGCAAGGATAATAAAGATGACGACATTGCTTGAGTCAAGCTGCATGGGTTAGACCCCTTTGAAGGCAGCCATCAATTGACGCCATTCATCCTCACGGTTCTCAAAATCTGCTTTTGGGAAACGGCGTTCAGCCCAGTGCATTAATGCAGGACGGCTTAGGAAAGTATGGCATTCTTCGCCCCACTCTTCCGAAATTTCTCGCAGTACGAGATATTTGCCTTGAACTTCTACGGTCATCATATTCCACTTGTCTGTTTTGTATATTTCATGTTTTTTTATCATAGGTAGTCTCCAAACTAACGGTTTTGGTAAAATGATACCGTACCCTACGATTCAAAGCAAATTTTTTCGACATTTATGGAAAGATAAATTGCAAAATGGAAGCCCATACAGTATAATAAGGGTATTCGCCATAGATGGCGATATTTTTAGGAGGTTTTTCATTTGAAAGGTACAGTTAAATGGTTTAACGCAGAAAAAGGCTATGGCTTTATTTCAGTTGAAGGCGGCGAGGACGTATTCGTACATTTCTCCGCAATCCAAGGAGATGGCTTCAAAACATTGGAAGAAGGTCAAGCGGTAGAATTCGAAATCACTGATGGAAACCGTGGTCCTCAAGCAGCTAACGTAAACAAACTGTAAGAATTTTTCCGGTCAACGGACTTCTTATATATGATAAATTTATAGCTGAATATTAAGAACCTAAGCACAGTCCCCCAAGGGAGGCTGTGCTTTTTTTGATTCTAAAATTTTCAGTGTAAATAACGGTTGAATACGGTGTATGTTCCCTGTGTGTTCAGGAGACGCGATTGGTCATGCTGGACCATAACTTCAATCCGAAACCGATTAGTGCAGCCAGGGAGAAAGCCATAGCGGTGAGATAGAAGGTTTGTCTGCCTGCATGTTCCAGCAGCAGTCCGCCTAACGTTCCACTAAGAAGTCCCGAAGCACTGGACCAGACAATGGTGAACAAAGCCATACCCGTAGCTCTGTAGCCGTCCGGAACTAGGCGAATGATATAGCGGACCGCCGTAACGTAGAAAATACCAAAGGTAACACTGTGCATCGTCTGAATTGCAACGACAGCTGCTGGTGTATCGGATATGGACATGAGAAGCAAACGAACCGTATACATCAGTGCAGCAAAAGCAATTAGCGGCAGTTCTTTATAACGGTTTCCATACTTGCTGAGCAGTAGAAATATGGGGATTTCACTTACGGAAGAGATCAGCAAAGACCAGCCGATCAGCCCCTCGCTGGCACCCAGATCTTTTAGCGTGATGGTAAGAAAAGCTTCGTTCATGCGATGTCCCATGGCAAGCAAAAATACACAGCCAAAAAAGGTGAGCACATCTCTGCGTTTCAAAATAGCCCATAACCCCGATAGATCCATTTTGCTACTGCTCCCCGAAGGTTGATCCTTCAATTGAAAACTGATCAATAGTGTAGTTGCAGCAAGACCAACGCAGACCCAGATCGTCCATGCTGGACCAAAAGATCCAAGGAAATATCCGATACTTAATGCAAAGAAGGCATAACCGATCGATCCGAAGACTCGAATGGAAGTGAAATTTCGGCCGTACTTGCTGGCCGTTGTAATAGCCATCGTATCGGAAAGTGGATAGACCGGATAATAGAAAAAGTAAAACAGGGTCACGAGTACAAATACCTGACCGAAAGTTGTTGCGTTGGCAAGCATGATCCCTGTGATCAATTGACCACCAAGCAGAATGATCATCACTTTACGTACCGTTTGGTAGCGGTCGCTGGCCATGCTCCAGAACATATTGGAGAACACGGAGATGAGGGGGCCAATTCCGTAGAGATATCCAATCTCAGCCCGACTGAAGCCCAGATGACTGAAGTAAAGCTGGAAGTAGGATACCACCAGAACGGTGGAACCAAAGATGGTGAACATGAGAGCCCGCAGCCAGTTCTGGTCCGGGCGGGCGTTGTGACTTAATTTCATGATGAGAGACTCCAATCCTGATAACAATTCAATGATTTTATTACCCTTTCAGGGATGTTGATTTACGGGCTTTCGGCACGGACATCGTAGGTTCTTGCTTCGTGCGCCGGATGACAAGCCAGACAATAACAAGTTCGGCGAGCAGACCAAGGGATTGGGCTACAGCTCCGATCATGCCGTTCCACGCAGGGAAAATACTAACCAGTATAAGCAGCACAATTACCGTGCAGATTGCATTCGCAGTTTGCGAACGAAACATCGTTTTCGTCTGACCGCGAAGCAGAATAAGGCCATTGCTGAAATCCAGAAAAGGGAAGATCAGCGGAAATAAGACGAACGCACGCAGTGTCCACAGACTTTGTTCCAACAGTTCGCCCTGAACGCTCATGACATTTTCGAGTACCCATGGTCCCAAGGGGGTATAGGCAATCGACACCATCATCGCAAACGGAATAAATCCGGTGACAAGTGCGAATTTTCGTACCAGTTTGGCGTCCACAAGGTAGAAATTCAGCACGATCTGATGGATGTATGTAAAGAAGCTTAGCATCAACTGCATCAGACTGCTTGCTATGGCAAAGGACGAAATGGCTAGTGCGATCCCGGTCGTTTTGCCAAGTACGATGTTAATAACCGGTCCTATGAACAGCGCTACAAAGCTGGATAACAGCAGTGGCTTATAAAAGCGAAATACGTCCCCCTTGCTCTCGACGGGATGATCCTCAAGCTTGGCTGGCATCTTGCGCTTGATGCTGTTTCCCTCCAGAAAGCTGACGAGCGCTTCAATCATCATGCCAGCAGCAAAAATGATAGCGCCTACACGTCCACTGTCAATGCTGTCTGTGTATATGAAATAGAGGGATAGGCCGTACATGCCGGCTAAACGGAATACCATCCCAATAGTTAACCACTTGGTGCGGTTATTCGTAATGATGATCCCCTGATAGATGTTGCGGATCACTGAAAAGATGCTCACATACATGAGAATTTCATATACGTCGATGACTTTGGTCAGCAGATCCGGACTTACACCAAACAGGTATTTGAACACCCCAGTACCAACGGGAGAGTATACGATGAGAAACCCAATGAGAAGCACACAGGCAAGAAATATTTTGGTCACAAACGTGAGGGCCTGAAAGGAAAGGCGATCGCGAACCAGTGCGGAACAGGTTTGCCGCAGCAGGGTGGAGGGGCGTTCCGTGAGGGTTAACAAGCTACCAGCGATGGCATAGCTGGCAATAACCGTCTCGGGATGAGCGGAACGTGCTAATGTGCTGTTTATGATGACGTGAGAAATGGTGACGAGAGAGGCGGAAATGCCAAGTGGCACAAAAAAAGAAAATAACCGTCTCCACGAAAGTGATTCACTTGACGACATGTCAACGACTCCTTTGATGGATGAAATATGCCTAGTATATCACAAAGCTTTGGGCGCGGATGCGATTTTTTATGCGGAATATGCGGCAGATCATTTGTACAATTAAGGGGATCATATTATAATAGGAATGGTTAAAAATCGCTCTAATACGTATTCAACCAAGTGGAGGCACATTTATTTTGAGCCAATCAAATCGAAAACGTCATCAATATCCGCGTGGACCGCTGGCATTGATGAGAGGGGTGTACAAATACACCATTCCGGAAACACGGAAGGCACTGAATGGATGGCGTGCTCAAGCTGAGGCGATTCCGAATGAGGAATTGCGTACACAGGCACTTGCCAGTCTGAAGGATAAACAGTTTCACTGTGAAGGCGGAACCGTCTACGCATTAGCTGATTTGCCCAACAGACACATTCTGATTCCGCTGATCGTTTCATATCAAACTATTAGTGATTATTTGGACAATCTGTGCGACCGCAGCACGTCGATGGACCCGGATGACTTTCGTCTTCTCCATCAATCCATGCTTGATGCGGTAGATCCCGAAGCAATTCCCGTTAATTATTATGCCCTCCGTGAGGAGCAGGATGACGGTGGATATCTGCGGAATCTGGTGACCACATGTCAGGAACTGACCCGTCAGTTACCAGGCTATGAGTCCGCCAAGCCCCAAATTCAGGATCTGGCAGGCCTATACACGGACCTGCAGGTATATAAGCATATCAAGCCGGAACTGAGAGAAACGGCACTGCTCGAATGGTGGTCGGAGCATCGTCATCGCACACCTCAGTTTCGTTGGAACGAATTTGCTGCTGCAACTGGCTCTACACTGGGCGTTTTCATGCTGTTTCTGGCTGCGAGTGACGATCAGTTGACTGAAGAGCAAGCGGCCTCGATCCACACGGCCTATTTCCCACATGTATGCGCATTGCACATTATGCTCGATTATTTAATTGATCAGGATGAGGACCGCATCGGGGGAGATCTCAACTTCTGCAACTATTATGAGAATGTGGAGACAATGCTGGACCGAATTGCTTTTATTGTGGAGATGGCACGCAGTGATGTACAGAAGATTCCGGGAAGCTCCTTTCATCGGATGATCATCGAAGGACTGATTGCCATTTACCTGTCTGATCCCAAAGTCAGCGAACAACAGGAAGTTCGCGTCGTATCCAAACGTCTGCTGAAAAATAGTCCGATCACAAGAATATTTTTCTTCATTTTCAGTCGCTGGATTCGGAAAAATATGTAAGTCAGGTGTAATATTGCGGAGCCTGAAGTGAAACTAGAGGAGGAAGAAACATCATGACAGCAGTAAAGAAAATCGCAGTATTAACGAGCGGTGGTGATTCACAGGGGATGAACGCGGCTGTTCGTGCGGTTGTTCGCAGTGGACTGTTTCACGGTCTCGAAGTATATGGAGTTCAACGTGGATACCAGGGTCTTTTGAATAATGACATTTTCCCAATGGATTTGCGGAGTGTAGGGGATATCATCCAACGTGGCGGAACGGTTCTTCAATCGGCACGTTGCAAGGAGTTCTATACCGCTGAAGGTCAGCAAAAAGGTGCAGACATTCTGCGTGCGCGTGGCATTGACGGTCTGGTTGTTATCGGTGGGGATGGTTCTTACAACGGAGCAAACAAACTGAGCAAGCTGGGCATTAACACGATGGGTCTGCCAGGAACGATTGATAATGACGTTTCGTTCACCGATTATACCATCGGATTCGATACAGCTGTAAGTGTAGTGGTGGATGCCGTGAACAAATTGCGTGATACGATGTCTTCACACGAGCGTTCTTCCATCGTGGAAGTTATGGGCCGTCACTGTGGGGATATCGCTCTGCATGCCGGACTTGCTTCGGGTGCTGAAACGATTCTTGTCCCAGAAGTTCCATTTGATATGGACGAAGTAGCAGATCGCATGAAAGCTAACTTTGCACACGGCAAACGCCACAGTATTATCATCGTTGCTGAAGGCGTGGGCAAGGGTGAGGATGTAGCAAAAGAACTGATGGAACGTTGCCCGACATATGAGCCGCGTGTAACCGTTCTGGGTCACATTCAGCGTGGGGGGACGCCAACTCCATTCGACCGTAACCTGGCAAGCCGCTTAGGTGACTTCGCTGTTCGTAGCCTGATCGCAGGCGAGACAGACAAAGGTTGTGGCATTATCAAGGGTGAGCTTACCCTGACGGATATTGATAAAGTGGTTAATACAAAAAAAGATTTCGATATGGTGACTTACGAGCTTGCACAACGTTTGTCCCAATAATTCGATTCATAAGCAAAGAGCACAATCCCGCTTTAACGTGGATTGTGCTCTTTTTGTTGTTTTCAGGAGTGAGTATATCAATGCTACGCCTTGCGGAGTGCGGCTTGTTTTTGTATCAGGAAGAGTCTCCAGAGAAGCGCTGTTGCTCCTACAGCAAGGCCGACAATGAGGCCGATCCAGTATCCGAAGGCTCCGAGTGAAGTATACGTAGCAGTTAGATAACCTACAGGCAAGCCAATGATCCAATACGCTATGAACGTAATGATTAGTGCCGGATTAACATCTTTGTAGCCACGTAATGCTCCTTGAGTCGGTGTAGCAATCGCATCCGAGATCTGAAAGAAAATAGCATAGATGAGGAAATGCTGTGTAAGTGCAATGACCTCTCGATCGTTTGAATACACGCCTGCAATCTGTTCGCCGAACACAATCAATACAATTGCTGTCAGCAGTGAGAGGCCGATGGCACCACCAATTCCGAGCAGACTGTATTGTTTGGCATCTTTCAGACGCCCTGCACCTGCCTCATAGCCCACGAGGATTGTAAGAGCCATGCATATGCTCACAGGCAGCATGTAGAGCGTAGAAGCGAAATTCAGCGCTGCCTGGTGGGCAGCAATTGTTGTGGTATCGAAACGGCTCATCATTAAAGTCACAGCAGCGAAGATGGACGTTTCGAAAAAAGTCGCAAATCCGATGGGCACTCCAATCTGGAGTAACTCTTTCCATTTGGACAATGATACACGGGTCCATTGACGGAAAATGCCATACTGGGCGAAAGGTTCGACCCGATGGACAAAAAAGAGACTAATAAGAAAGATCAGCCAGTATGTACATGCTGTAGCAACACCAGCACCAACACCGCCCAATTGTGGAAAGCCCCAGCGGCCGAATATCAGCAGATAATTCAGCAAAATATTAACGGGCAGGGAGACCAGCGTAATGAACATTGTAGTTCGCGTCTGGCCTAGTGCATCCATAAAGCTGCGCAGCACGGTATATCCGAAGAGCGGGATAATGCCAAAAGCGAGTGCGCACAAAAAAGAGAAGGCGACTTGGGCAACTCGAGGTTCCAGAGGCATTCCGTTTAGTATAGGGCCAAGTAACAACGCCCCGGCTCCGATCACGACGAGACTGACAGCAATCCCGAGATACAACGCCTGGATGACGTTATACCCGATCTGGTCATTACGTTTGGAACCTAACAGATGGGAAACGACAGGTGTAATACCGATCAGAATCCCGCTTAGTCCAGTTTGAACTGGCATCCACAGACTTGTGCCGATTGCGACTCCTGCAAGGTCGGCCGGAGAAAACTTGCCTGACATATTGGTGTCGAAGAACGACATGGCAGAGAGGGCGATTTGAGTGGTGAAGATGGGCAAAAATATAATCAGGAATTGCTTCACTTTTTGGGAAAAACTTGTTGTGTTCATGTTCACTGGCAGTGCCTCGCTATTCTAAAGAGATGTCATCCAAGTGTCATATCTGGACAGCTATTTATTGTAGAGGATATTGTTCAATTTGAATAGGGACAGAAGGAGAGTAGGGGGTGTACAGAGAAAAATGAACACCAAAAAATGAACACCAAAAAACCTCGCTCCGCTTCAAGCAGAACGAGGTTGGATGAAAAGAGAAGTATGAAAGAGTGTGGATTACTTATATTGTACACCTGATGTATAACGGTTGGACGCATTCCAGAGCAGATATTCATGCACATCCATGTCCTTCATCGCTCTAATTTGGTCTTCCACTTGTTTCTTGCCATACTTGATATAATGCCCACTGCCCAGCCAGCTTGCTGTGAAGTCCTGAATCCACGGACGAATGACGGGTTTGAGTTCATTGGTAGGGTCTAGTTTCTTGTGTGTATCTTCCATTGAGCCCTTGATGGTTGTGTAAGGATCTTTGTCAGGGTCCTTCACCCCATACCATCCCGTTGAATAGTGACTAGGGTATACCATCGGAGAGATGACATCCACATTTTCGGATATTTTAACAAAATCCTGTCCAATGCCTTCAGCTGCAGGTACAGAAGCGGCATAACCGAAAATGTCCACCGATACACGAACACCTAGCGGGGCCAACTCCTTGCGTGCATATTGCACGAATTCAGCCACAACATCGACCCGTGACTTATCGGATTTGGTATATTTCAGGACATCGGCTCGAGTTTCGAAACCTTCCGGGAAACGAACGTAGTCAAATTGAATCTCTTTGAATCCAAGTTTGGCCGCTTCCTTTGCAATCTCGATATTATAGTCCCACACTTCCTTGCTGTACGGATTAACGAAGCTGTCGCCTTTGCCATTGGCCCATACAGATCCATCCTTATTTCGGAAGGAAAGCTCTGGATTTTTCTTGGCAAGAATCGTATCTTTGAATACAACGACACGTGCGATCGGGTAGACATCATGTTTTTGCAACCGTTTCATCAATGCATCTATATCCCGAATAAAGGGCTGAGATTTGCCCATTTTCTGTAGCGCTTTGTTTTCTGTGGGATAAGTTATGTATCCGAGATCGTCTTTGATATCAATGACCATGGCATTCAATTCGGTACTGTCTGTCAGTTCAAGCAATTCTTTCATACGTGCGCCGCCAGCGCTGTAGGCTGTGACATAAATACCTTTGACCACAGGTGCGTCAGGTTGAGGATCAATTTTGGCAGGTGGGTTATCGGCATCAATAACGACCTGATCTTTTTGAGATTGGATGATTGCGGTGTTAAAACTGTTGGTTAACGATTGGAACTGGGGATTTCCCTGATCCGCTGCTGCGGGGGCACCACCAAAACTTCCAAAGGCCATTGCCAATAAAGCCAAAAACATGTTCATTCATTTCCACTCCCTTATGTGCATTCCATGTATGAATTATACATTAAAGCCTCCGGGCTTTTAACCGTATTAAGCAAGTAATGAAACACATGGAAAAAATGAAAACCGCTTCCTGCTGAGGAAATCCCCTGCAAAAAGCGGCGTGATCAATCTGAAAAAAAATTATTGAATGTAAATCTCATTTTGATGCTCACAAATACTGTACTGAATGATTTCCATTGCGTCTCCCTGTTCCAGGATGCCCAGCCCATCCCGGAGGACAATCAGTGAGTCGAGTTCATTCGGTTTCAAGAAAGGGAGCATTTCCGGGCACCATCTGTTGACAATTTCAAACAGTTTTACCGTTTCCATATCCACATTAATCACCCTTTCCTACTCGAATTCCAAAATGGTAAGTCATTCGGTGCATTCGGGAAAGCATATGGCCTGTGAAATTGAAGGGTTGAACCTGCTATACAACATATTTAGGAGCCGTACACCGTTATTATACCACAATGTTGTGAATTGTTAACCGTACAGGTGTCTCAACTTCTGCGAAATGAGCCCATAACACCAACCGTTTCCACTATGTTAACAAAAGCATTTGGATCGGTATCCTTGATAATACGTTTAATTTCAACCAACTCGTAGCGGGTGGTAACGGTCATGAGCATGTCCTTTTCAATATCCGTGAATGCTCCCTGAGTCTTAATTTTGGTAACTCCACGAGGCCGAACAAGTAATTTCTTCAACATGGCTTCGGTTTCGTTTGTAATAATGTACAGCGTTACTTTGACGTGACTGATATGGATCAGATCAAGCACTTTGCCTGTAATGTAAATGGATACCATGGAGGCCAAGGCTGTGTTCCAATTGTCACTCAGGTATCCTGCAAGCATAATAATCGAACCGTTCATGCCGGCCATTACCGTACCAATCGGAAAGTCTCGTTTACGCGTGAAAATGGACCCAACAATGTCAAGTCCTCCGGTGGAGCCACCGACTCGGAAGGAAACGCCAGTGCCCATTCCAATAAGCACACCGCCAAATACAGAACTAAGTAAAGGGTCTGTAGCCACAGCAAAAACAGGCAGAAGCGCAATGAACCAAGAAGTGGCTGCTACCGAGAGAATACTTAATGTAATGAAACGACGTCCAAGAATAAACCAACCTGCAATGAGCAGGGGAATGTTAAGAACAAAATACATTATACTAAGATTCAACGTTGTAAAATAACCCAGAAGCATTGAAATACCGGACACCCCGCCGCTTAAAAGCTGATGGGGGACCAAAAACCAGTTAAAGCCGCAGGCAATAGCTGCAGCACCCAAAATGATCACTATAGAGTGCCAAATTATTTTGGGCAATTTAATCACCTCATTTATATTTAAAACCAGATTGCTGGTAATCTTGAATTGTTTTGTGATATAATAATTTGTGGATATTCTTGAGTAGGAAACTTTTCCTAAATGGAGCAATAAAATTTTGAAATGTTTCAAACACATGTATGTAGTTTTAGTCTTATGTTGGGGACCCATTCATGGAATTATATTCGTTATGAAAATAATTCGTCCCGTTGGGATACCCTATAAATATTAACGCTACTTAAGAATACAGACAACAAAGTGGATTGTCCACCATGTCCACCATATAAAAGGAGCATGAATAATTTTGACAAATTTAAACTTTACAGATTTCAATCTTGAACCACTGGTGCTGCAAGCCATCACTGAGCTCGGGTTTGAAGAAGCAACACCGATCCAATCCAAAGCGATTCCTTTGGCACTTGAAGGCAGAGATTTGATTGGTCAAGCTCAAACAGGTACGGGTAAAACAGCTGCATTCGGTATTCCGTTGATCAGCAAAATCACAAAAAGTGATGAGAAAATCCGCGCCCTTATTATGGCACCTACACGTGAACTTGCAATTCAAGTTGCTGAAGAGATCGAAAAACTCACTCGCTTCAAAGGTCTGCGCTCCCTGCCAATCTACGGCGGACAAGATATCGTGCGTCAAATCCGTGCACTGAAAAGAAAACCACAGATCATCATTGGTACACCTGGACGTCTCCTTGACCACATCAACCGCAAAACAATCAAACTAGATGATGTACAAACTGTTGTACTGGATGAAGCAGATGAAATGCTCGACATGGGTTTCATGGAGGATATCCAATCCATCCTGAAACAAGTTCCAGACGAGCGCCAAACCATGCTGTTCTCAGCAACAATGCCTCCTAACATTCAAAAATTGGCACAACAATTCTTGAACAATCCTGAACACATTTCTGTGATTCCGAAACATGTTAGTGCACCATTGATTGACCAATCCTATATCGAAGTACCTGAGCGTCAAAAATTCGAAGCGTTGAGCCGTTTGTTGGATATGGAATCTCCTGAACTGGCGATCGTATTCGGACGTACAAAACGTCGTGTTGACGAATTGGCTGAAGCTTTGCAAAAACGTGGATATTCTGCAGACGGTCTTCATGGTGACTTGTCCCAGAATCAACGTGATGCGGTAATGCGTAAGTTCCGTGACGGCAGCATTGACGTACTCGTTGCAACAGACGTGGCTGCACGTGGCCTCGACGTATCTGGCGTAACTCACGTTGTTAACTTTGACCTTCCGCAAGATCCGGAGAGCTATGTTCACCGTATCGGTCGTACAGGTCGTGCGGGTAAAGAGGGTGCTGCTTGGTCCTTCGTTACACCGCGTGAGATTGATCACTTGCACTTCATCGAGCGTGTAACACGTCACCGTATTCCTCGTAAACCACTGCCAACAATGGCAGAAGCGGTTGAAGGTAAACAACGTTTGACAGCAGAGCGTTTGCTGGAAATCGTACAATCAGGCGAACTGAACGAATACAAAGGTATTGCGATTCAAATGCTTGAGCAATATGATTCTGTTCAACTGTTGTCGGCTGCACTGAAGCTCCTGACAGGTGACAAGAAAGATGCTCAAGTTGATCTGACTCCTGAAGATCCAATCCGTGCGAAACGTCGTAAACCAGATGTTCGCTCTGGCGGACGTAAACCATCAGGTTACAGCGGTAACCGCACAAGTGGTAGCGGCGGCAGTGGTGGTGGTTACAACCGCGATCGCAACAGTAGTGGTGGCGGACGTGGCGGTTACAACCGTGATCGTAACAGCGGCAGCAGCACTGGCGGTGGAAGCAGAGAAGGTGGTTACAACCGTGACCGCAAACCGCGTCCAAGCAGCAACGAAGGACGTCGTCCAGCGAAAGATTCTTCTTTCGAGTAATATAAACGTATAATCTTAAAAATGGAGCGGGCAACTGCTCCATTTTTTTATTTTCAAAAGTACTGCATCATTTTATTTCACTGCCAGAAGCGCTAGTTAAGGACAGTGACGATCTCTTTTCGGGAAGTACTGGCTTTTCCTATCTATAATAAGGTATATTAATATTAGACTTCAGGTAATACGCAAGGCTGCAGAGGAGGAGAAATGTTTGGAATTTAAAGGAGCTATGGGTGGGATCTACCGGCTTACAGAGTGGATTACGAGACTGGCCGCAACCAATCTGTTGTGGGCTATTTGTTCGTCTCCGTTCTTGTTTTTCTTGATTATGAAACTGCTCGTGATGCAGCAGAACCTCGCAAACGAATCATTGCAAATGAACTGGGCTATAGCTATTGTGGCACCGCTTACACTGTTCCCGGCGACTTCGGCGCTGTTTACGGTTGTTCGTAAATGGAATATGGGCGATACGGATGTACCGATCTTCCGTACTTTCTTTGTAGGTTACAAGGAAAACTACAAGCAAAGTTTAATTGGGGGTATTTTTTACACACTGCTGTTCGCGATTATGTATCTGGATTATACAGTGTACATGACGCAGTTCCGCAATATGCAGCTCGTGGGAATCATCATGCTAGTACTGCTTCTCTTGTTATTTGTATCACTCTTTAACTTTTTCTCGATGGTTGTACACTATCATATGTCCATCGGACTCATTATCAAAAACGCGGTATTGCTTACGCTGATCAGACCATTCCGTGTATTTTCCACATTGCTGGGAAGTGGGTTGCTGTTCTACATCGGTTTCCGTTATCCGGTCTTGTTCGTTTTCTTCATTATCAGCATCATTGCTTGGTTCGCTTTCTTTAACTTCTACGCAACCTTCAACAAGATGCAGGAGCAGATGGAGAAGATGCAACTCAAAAAGGAAGAAGAGGAAGCTGCTGCGCTGGCTGAACAATCAGCAGAGAATGGTGAAACATCTGAGCCATCAGACGACAAAAACATTACATTGCAAAAATAAAACATGATGGATCGCCATTTACTTTTTACACAGTTAGGGATATAATAATTGTACATCCTGCGATGTACGTTTCGGTTATTCGTTGTTTTGAACCAATGATGATGTCTTCGGGAGATCAACACAGAATGTTGCTGAAAAGCCCTGTCTATACGACATGGGGACTTCAAAAAGCATTTTTGCGGTCACCCACCTGCCAAGCAGGTTCATAAGACAATGTAGCCGGACGGCATAGGCGGGTTCCTAAATCTTATGTACAGCACCCTGACTTTTCCTCTTCAGAAGGAATTTCAGGGTGTTTTTAAGTTGTGATGAATGTTTTTGATTGGTTTTACGATAAATATGATGCTTGCCCTTTTGTTACTACTTGAACAATGTTACACTAAGATACATAAATGGAACGGTTACATTCAAAGGAGGAAGGGTCTTGACCTTAAAGAGAACGCTCGTCGGTATCATCCGCAGCATGGAGGGGACCAGCGATCGAGCCAAGGATCCCAAATTAAAAACACGGTATTATAACTTATCCAAAGACAGAGCCTGGGAAGAGGTCTCTTCGACACTCAAAAAGATTCCGGGTTATAAAGTGCTGCATGAAGTGCCTTCTGTTGGAGAAGTTATTCTGGAGAAGCGGACTACCTTTGGACGGACGATGGATATTACAGTTTCCATTATCTCGGTAAGTCCTGTTCGCAGTGCGGTGGATATGTATTCAGCTTCTCGTGGTTCACTTGGAGACTTGGGTTCCAATTATCGCACGATTATGAACTTATTCTCTGTACTGGATAAAAAGCTAAGCAAGTATAAAGCAAATGATTGAAATAGATGATAA
This sequence comes from Paenibacillus sp. 2003, assembly GCF_031455635.1. Taxonomy (NCBI): domain Bacteria; kingdom Bacillati; phylum Bacillota; class Bacilli; order Caryophanales; family Paenibacillaceae; genus Paenibacillus; species Paenibacillus sp. 2003. The sequence continues at coordinate 571,287 of NZ_JAVDTB010000001.1, forward strand.
ATAACAAAAAGCGAGTGAAGGTTAACCTTCCTCGCTTTTGTTCTGAACGTATGATAACTTCTACAGCAAAGCTTTTACAGCAGCAATCGCTTGTTCGAAGTTAGGGGAGTCTGTCATTTCAGGCAAATACTCCACATATGTAATCCGGTCTTCGGCATCCAAAACAAAAATGGAGCGCATGTCGAGTTGGAATTCTTTGATCAAAACGCCGTAGTTTTCACCGAAAGAACGTGTTTTGTAGTCTGACAATGTAACTACGCGGTCAACACCAGCCGCTCCACACCAACGGGCCTGAGCGAACGGAAGGTCAACGCTTACTGTCAAGACAACAACATTGTCTCCGAGTTCTCCGGCTTCCACGTTGAAACGACGAGTTTGCGCATCGCATACGCCAGTATCCAGGGAAGGAACAACGCTGATTAATTTGATTTTGCCTGCGAAGTCTTTCAGGGAAGCATCCTCAACCAGGTTCTTGCTCAGTGTAAAATCAGGTGCTTGATCGCCCACTTTCAGTTCGGGTCCGATCAATGTAATAGGGTTGCCTTTAAATGTGGCTGCGCCTGTACGTTCTTGTGTCATAATAATGTTCCTCCTTATAAATTGGTGATCCGTGCCAAAATCCATTATAATCTTTTATGAAAGGCATTGTCCAATTCGGACATGTACCATTACGATGGATCAGAGATGTAAGTCCGATCTGAACAGGGTGGAGTGAAAGAAGAAATTTATGATATTTATTCGCTATGAGAACTGGAAAGGTTATTTGAAGTATTTCCCTTTGACGTCGCTTTTTTTAATTGCCAATGTAGTCATGTTTATTGTGTTAACGGTGAACGGTGGATCAACGAACAATATGGTGCTGCTGAAATTCGGGGCACTTACGAATCATGAACTGTTCGCGCATGAATGGTGGCGTTACATTACATCCATGTTCCTGCATGCGGGCTTCAGTCATTTATTGTTTAACAGCTTTGCGTTAATCGTATTTGCACCACCGATGGAGCGGTTGCTCGGGTCGGTAAGGTATGGTGTATTGTACCTGGGTGGCGGTGTATTGGGTAATATTCTTGCTGTTGCGTGGTACAACTCGGTTGGGAGTATTACCATCTCGGTAGGGGCTTCAGGAGCGATCTATGCCGTCTATGGTGCATTCCTGTATGTAGCGCTGTTCCAGCGAACGATGATGGACGAGGCTTCGCGCAAAACGATGTACACGTTGCTTTTGTTCGGGATCATATTCTCTTTCGCCATGTCAGGCATCAACTGGATGGCTCACCTTGGCGGATTGTTGGGTGGATTCTTTATTTACGGACTGTTGATCAGATTGTGGAAACCCCGCAGCTTAAAGCGGTAGTCAGAACGTTCTCATGATGGAATGCAATCAAGGATAAGTAGGGTATAACAGATTGGAGCGATCAGGCGAGTGGAATTAAGACAGTTGCATTACTTTTTGAAAGTGGCACAGAAGGAACATGTAACACAGGCTGCTGAAGAGTTGCATGTGGCACAGTCGGCGGTGAGTCGTCAGATTCATCAGCTGGAAGAAGAGCTGGGCGTGGATCTTTTTATGCAAAAGGGGCGGAACCTGCAGTTGACTGCAGTGGGACAGCTTTTTTGCAAACGAATTGAAGGTATATTAAAAGATTTGGACAAGGCAGTCGGGGAAGTTCATGAGTTTCTTGATCCGGAGCATGGGGAGATTCGAATTGGATTTCCGCATAGCCTGGGGATTCATCTCATTCCTTCCGTGGTGGCTGCTTTCCGCCAGCGTTACCCTAACGTGAAATTCAGATTCAAGCAGGGGATGTTCCCTACACTGATTCGTGATGTGTTATCTGGAGAGGTAGACTTGGCATTCATTTCTCCTTTTCCAGAGAAGCATGATCAAGTAGATGGTGATATTGTACTCACAGAAGAATTGCATGCGATCCTTCCTCCCAATCACCCGTTAGCTGGTGAAGAGACCATTGCGCTTGAACAACTCAAGGATGATAAATTTGTATTGTTTAGCAAAGGTTATTCTCTTCGTCCTATTGTGTGGCATGCCTGTCTGGAAGCTGGTTTTACACCCAAGATCGCTTTTGAAGGGGAAGAGACCGACACCATCCGCGGATTGGTTGCTGCGGGCATGGGGGTCAGTCTGCTGCCTGAGATGGCGTTATTCCAGACGAATCCTTTGCAACCGGCACATGTGGCCATCTCTCATCCCAAAGTAACACGGACCATCGGGTTAATTCACCGTGCGGATGACAAATTGCCGTTGGTTGCCCAGTCCTTTCGTTCATTTTTGCTTCATTATTTCGGTTTACAACAAAACAATACCCCATCCGATTAACGGTGGGGTATTGTTTTTGTTGTATTAGGTATCCAATTAATCGCGGCTGTTGAAGATTCCGATATAACGAATCAACTCAAGCAGTGAGATCAACGCTGCAGCAACGTAAGTCAAGGCTGCGGCATTCAGAACCTTTGCAACACCTTTTTCTTCTTCGTTACGGATGTACCCTTCGGATACCATAATCTCTCTGGCGCGATTACTTGCATTGAACTCAACCGGTAAAGTGATGAGTTGGAATGCTACAGTTACGGAGAAGAAGATGATACCGATACCTACAAGGTTCATGGCATTGAAGATGAATCCTGCAATCAACAGGAATGGAGCTAATCCGGATGCAAAGTTCACAATTGGGAAGATCCGGTGACGCAGTGCCAGCATCGGATAACTTTCTTTATGCTGAATGGCGTGGCCAACTTCATGACACGCTACCGAAACAGCTGAGATTGAGTTTTCATAATATACTGGTTCTGATAAACGTACAACCCGATTGATCGGATCATAGTGATCAGAGAGCGTGCCGCGTACAGGTTCAATTGGAACATCGTGCAGGCCGTTAGCATCAAGCATCTGGCGAGCGGCATCGTAACCAGTCATTCCGTTCTGGTTCGGTACCTCCGACCAACGTCTGAATGTACCTTTAACGCGAAATTGCGCCCATAAAGAGAGCAGAAAGGCGATAATGATCAATACGAACATACCGTTATTAAAACTCATATTCATTCCTCCGCTTTCTAAGAATAAGCTACATCATGGTGTTCTCAAGCAAGATTTTTAGTGCCTCCATTGTACCGGCACTTTTGGTGAGGAGTCCTGCCATCATTTTACGTGCTTGTACAGGTTTCATCTCTCCAAGTAGCGGTTTGAGTTCGTTAACCTCTCGCTCAAGTTGTTGTACATGAAGCTCCAATGTTGTCAATTTGCTGGCAACTTGTTCTTCTGTGCTAACCAGACGCCACTTTTCAAGAGATTGCTTAATCTCGTCGAGACTATACTTCTCTTGTTTCATCTGTACAATACGTTCAAGCCTCGTTAAAGTTTCATTACTATAGAGACGATAATTTTTTTGTGTACGTTCTTCGGGAGCGATTAGTCCAAGCTTCGTGTAATAATCAATCGTCCGTTCACTAACACCAGCGGTCTTGGCAAGTTCGCCAATCCGAAAAAGTTTCATATCCCCAATGATATTCACCTCGCTTGCAAGTTCAAATGTAGGGAATTGTAGTTTCCACTTGTGAAATTCTAGACTACGCCCAATTTTCTTACTAATAAGTATGATACATGATCTTTAACCGTACAGTCAAACGTTATGCTTTGGCAATCAGCATACTGCATTTCTATATCTATGTACTCATAGAATGTGATTATGTACTTAAGTGCAAGAAAAAGACGTATGACTTTATTCCCAGAAATATTTTTCAGTTTTGATGAAAATACTCTTGTCAACTTTCCTCTCTTCTGCTTATAATGACATTAAGAGTTTCACGTTATGTGAAGAAACTTAACATAAGAGGGAGTGGGGTATATGAGAAAGAAATGGTTGGTTTCCGTGTTAGTAATGCTTACTTTGTTCGCTTTTCCGGTCAGCGCATTTGCGGCTGCGGAGGGTCCGACTAACATTGAACTTCAAAGTGGTTTGAACTCAGCCTTTACGTTTTTGGCTGTTGTACTCGTGTTCTTGATGCAAGGGGGATTTGCTTTACTCGAAGCGGGTTCAACACGAATGAAGAATGCAGGACACATTGCGGGTAAGACCATCCTGACACTGGGAATTTCAGTTATTGCCTTCTGGGCTTTGGGTTTCGGTCTTGGTTTCGGTAATGGTAACAGCTTCTTTGGAACAACAGGATTCTTCCTGAGTGGTGACAAGATGGCTGCTTCCTTCGAATCACTGGCTTTCTCCGATGTTCCACTGACTATTAAATTCGTATTCCACCTCGCCTTTGCGGCGGTATCTCTGGCCATTGCCTGCGGTGGTATGGCTGAACGTGCAAAGATGAGCGTATATATTGTTTTCGGTACTCTTTATACCATTATCATGTATCCGGTTGTTGCTCACTGGGTATGGGGCGGCGGCTGGTTGGCTGAGCTGGGTATGCAAGACTTTGCAGGATCGACGGTTGTTCACTTGACTGGTGCGACTGCAGCATTGGTAGCTACCATCTTGTTGAAACCACGTATTGGTAAATATAACAAAGACGGCAAACCTAACATCATTCCAGGTCACAACCAAGTGTATTCCGTACTCGGGGTTATTATCCTCTGGATCGGTTGGTTCGGATTCAACCCAGGTAGTACATTATCTGCCATGGGGGATGGATTCTTCGGTTATGTTGCATTAACTACTAACGTAGCTGCTGCAGCTGGTGGTGTTGCTGCGCTGTTGATCTCATGGGCAGTACTTGGTAAGTCTGATATTCCTAGCATGTTAAACGGTGTGCTTGCGGCACTCGTTGCGATTACAGGAGCATGTGCATTCGTTGAACCTTGGGCAGCGCTGGTTATCGGTGCTCTGGCGGGTATCATCACATTCTTCACAGCACAGTACTTCGATCGTAAAGGAATTGACGATCCAATCTACGCTTTCTCCGTGCATGGTATTGCTGGTATGTGGGGTGCGATCTCCACGGGCTTGTTCGCTACTCCTGAACTTGCCGAGAATGCTGGTGTAGGTCAAGCGGGTCTGTTCTATGGCGGTGGATTCCACCAATTGGGCGTACAGCTTCTCGGTCTGGCAGGTGCTTTTGCCTTCGTACTGGTAATGTCCTTCATTATTCTGGGCGGAATGAAAGCGATCATGGGCATCCGTGTTACTGAAGAAGAAGAAACAATGGGTCTGGATATCAGTGAGCACGGTACTTACGGATACCCTGAACAAATGAAAAATGTAGATTCTAAATCCAATGGTGGTACGTTCAGCTCCTGAGGTGAATGATGCTGAATCATGCTTCAAGGAGGCTGGACATGATGGAACCCATCTCGTATACAAACTATTCCTGGTCTTATCAGGGAATCGATGGTGCGGTGTCTTCTCAAGAACTGCGGCAGGCACGTGTGATATTACAGAACGAGCTCCAGGAATTGTTGTCCGCTTCCTTGTCGCCGATCGAGTGGTACCAAACGGTAAATGAACTGCATGACCGGATCGCACGGAAAGCAGTAGAGTTATGCATTCAGGGGATGGTTGAGGAAGGCTTCGGCCAACCTCCCGTCCCCTATGCCTTTATCGTATTTGGCAGTTCCGGCAGGGAAGAAGCGACGTTATGGAGTGATCAGGATAATGGCATGATCATTTGCGATACTCCGCATGAAGGTAAAGAGGAATATTTTGCTCAGCTCGGACAGCGAATGACGGATATGTTGGAAGAGCTTGGTTACGCCAAATGCGAAGGCAAAGTCATGTGCTCTGAGCCACTCTGGAGAAAAACGCTGGCGTCATGGAAGCATCAATTAGCAGATTGGAGCTCGGATCTGAATTGGGAGCCCGTTCGTAATCTGATTATTGCTTCAGACATGCGTTTTGTTGCAGGTGAGCAAAGTCTGGCGGAGGAATGGATCACGAGTTTTTATGAACAGTTCAGACTGGTTCCTGAACTTTCGGATGCAGTTCTTCGCAATACGGTTAAACATAAAGCTACATTAAATGTACTTGGACGTGTGGTCACAGAACGATTTGGTGAACATGCAGGCGGATTTGATGTTAAGTATGGTTTGTACATTCCACTGGTGAACAGTGCCCGTTATTTGGCTTTGCAACATGGGATCAAGGAGTCATCTACGTTAAAAAGAATGGAGAGACTGACTTCACTTGAAGCTGTTCCGTTTACATTACTGGATGCATGCCAGCGGGCCTTCTTAGCCGCTTTGAAGTTTCGTAGAAGTACACCGGTTGTCATCCAAGGGGATTTGCAACATAGCAGTGGGTTCCTGGATGAGAAACAGATGAAACAAAAGCAAATTCATTATGAGCTCAGGGATACGCTCGGGTTGGTACGACGAGTGCATCGTGCTTTGCAAAGACAGTTGCGTTTTGCGGAAAGGAGACGTCCATGAGAGAGCCGGCAAGGGGCAATACAGGATTCTGGAATTCGCTGCGTCAGGGAGGGGTCCCTTCCGCCATCGCTTCCATTATGGGAGCCCCTACGGCGCAACACATGGCGTTTATCCGCTCTATGATGAGAGAACAGCGCAGACCTGAGGTTCTGCATACGCCTCTAAATGAGCTGGACGCAGTTGTATTTGATCTGGAAACGACGGGTTTTTCGCCCCAGCATGGGGATGAGATTATCTCATTTGGTGCGGTCCGTATACATGGTGGTGTCGTGCTGGAAGGAGAGCAGTTCTATACGGTGGTGCAGTCCAAGACTGCGGTTCCGGAACATATCACTGAACTTACAGGTATTACGCAGGAGATGACGCTGGACGCACCGACTTTGCTGGAAGGGCTGCATGATTTCATGTCTTTTGTAGGTGGAAACGTTCTGATTGCACACGCAAGTGCGCATGACCGAGCTTTTCTGAATGCCGCTCTGTGGCGGACTTCAAAGGTAAGGCTGACACATCGTTTAATTGATACGATGATGTTGGCCCGCTGGCTTGAACCAAGCAGGCCGGGGTATGGTCTGGATGAATTGCTGGAATCCAGAGGGATTCCGATCTATGGGCGTCACCATGCACTGGAAGATTCAAAAATGACTGCGCAGTTATGGTCTTGTTACTTGGAGGACATGATGCGTAAAAATGTGGAGACCTTGGGTGATTTGTATACCCAGCTAAGTCACGCATAACGGAACGGGAAGCAGATTGTACGAAGGCACAACGCGGTGTGTCGGATCCTGCGATTCCTTCGAGGATTCAATCAGATAACCGTTCAGATGCATATGAGATCTTAACCCGCTTGTTTGGTCGGGTGAGCCGATGAGGTACATCTGAAGCAAACCGGCGAAGGCCGGAAGAGCTTGCAAGTCCTCTAAGGAAGGAACAGGCCTGGTCTGCGGATGAGAATGGAAGATACCAATGAGCTTAGGTTCGTAAAATACGCACCGAATCCATTCGGCATCGTCCAGAGTAAAATGGTGCAGCGGGTCAGGTGCTACGTTACGAATGGGCTGAAACCGACTGATTCGTATACCGCCCGCTGCGGTTTCACCCAGCATAACCCCGCAGGCTTCTTGCGGCAGCGAAAGGAACATGTGCTTTGACATCTCTTGTTCTACGGAAGAAGGGATGTAGAAGGCGTTTTGCTGCCCGTGAAGTGCTGCCATTTGTATTCACCCCTCTCTCTTTGGCTCCTGCTATGGCAGGAGTCCTTTTTTCATTTTATTTTCTGTAATCCGGATTGTAAAATTTTAAAGGAAAAGGGTACAATAATAAAGAGAACATTTGGGAATCATGTTCTGGTGAACTGTCTTAGAGCGTGATAAACACTTAGCATGTGCAGAAATTACGGTTTTAGTTTCAACAGGCTAATTATATAAAAGGGTGGCGGGTTATGAAACGAAACATATACATACTCCTTGGTGTTGTCTTGCTGGTTGGTATTGCACTGGCCCAGAATGCGGGTGACGGCATTGCAGCCGTCTTTAAGCAGGAAGAACCCATGCCTACAGAGACGGGACCACGTGCGGGTCTTCTGGCACCTGCTTTTTCTCTGACAGCAATGGATGGGAAGACGTACAGTGTGGGCGGTGCCAAAGATAAGGCCACGTTCGTCAGTTTCTGGGCATCCTGGTGTGAGCCGTGTAAGCAGGAAGCTCCAGAGCTGAATAGAATGGCCGCGAAATACAAGGATAAGCTTGACATGTATGGGGTTAATGTAACATCATACGATAAACTCAAAGATGCCAAAGCTTTTGTGGATGAGTACCAACTGAATTTCCCTATTCCCTTGGATGAGAAGGGGACTGTGTATGCTCAATACAATGGGGTGGCTTTTCCAACGAATGTTCTGATTGACTCCAGAGGAGTTATACATGAGATTGTTCTGGGCATATTGCCCGAGAAAGAGTTGGAACGTAAGATTAAAGAGTTAATTGCGAATTAATTTTCTGCAAAGAAAGAAGCCTTTGCATCCATGAATCATGGGTACAGAGGCTTCTTTTTATTTTCCGGGAAATATGGGGTATTAGTGGTTGCTTATCCCATGAGCAGGAATAGGGAGTTTGCCCGGCTCATCCTGCAATTTTTCTTGAAGCAATGCATAGCGGAAACTGTGAACGAGCGCTTCCCAACTTGCTTCAATTACGTTCTCGGATACACCAACAGTGTTCCATGTGTTCTCCGTATTTTTGGATTCGATCAATACACGAACTTTAGCGGCGGTGGCATCTTTCTCATCCAGTACACGCACTTTGTAGTCCGACAGATGCATGTTGGCAAGTGAAGGGAAGTATTGTACCAATGCTTTCCGAAGCGCATTATCGAGTGCGTTCACCGGACCGTTACCTTCAGCAGCGGTATAAACACTTGTTCCAGCTACATTAAGTTTGACAAAAGCTTCAGAAACAACGGATTTCCCCGCCGTTTTCTCCACAAGCATTTTGAATGATTCAAAAGTGAACAATTCTTTCATGTCACCGTTCGCTTCACGAATTAACAATTCAAGCGAAGCATCTGCACCTTCGAACTGATAACCCTGATGCTCCAGGTCTTTGATCTTCTCAATAATCTGACGTGAATTGGCACTGCTTGGATCGAACTCAAGCCCCAGTTCCTGCGCTTTGGATACAATATTACTCTGTCCGGCAAGTTCCGAGACCAGCACACGTTGTTTGTTACCGACCAGTTCAGGGACGATATGTTCATAGGTACGTGAATCCCGCAGGATGGCAGAGACGTGAATCCCACCTTTGTGAGCAAAAGCAGCATTGCCGACATAAGGCTGATTAATCGGCATATTCACATTGGCAATCTCGCTAACATAACGAGCCACGTTTGTAAGTTGTCTCATGGAATCCTCAGTAACACATTCATAGCCAAGTTTCAGTTGCAGGTTCGGGATAATGGATGCGAGATTGGCGTTACCACAACGCTCTCCATAACCGTTCATTGTTCCTTGCACCTGACGGGCTCCGGCTTGTACAGCGCTGAGTGTGTTGGCCACAGCCAGTTCACAATCATTATGTGTATGGATGCCGAGATGTGCGTGAGGCAGGCTTCTATGAAGTGTGGATACGATCTCGTGTACCTCGTTTGGCATCGTCCCGCCGTTGGTATCACACATAACGAGCCAGTCCGCTCCAGCTTCGTGTGCCTTGGTCAAGACCGCTTGAGCATACTCCGGGTTATGTTTGAATCCGTCAAAGAAGTGTTCTGCATCAAAGATCACTTCCATACCATTCTGCTTCAGATAGGCGATGGAATCATAGATCATGGACAAATTTTCTTCCAATGTAGTCTGCAAAGCGGTATGCACATGGAAGTCCCATGATTTACCGACTAAAGTTGCAGCCTGAGCACCAGATTCGATCATGCGCTTCAGGTTGGCGTCTTCACTAGCAACGCTGCCTTTACGGCGGGTACTGCCAAAAGCAACAACCTTTGCGTTCAGGTTTAATTCCTTGACTCTTTTGAAAAACTCAATGTCCTTGGTATTGCTGCCGGGAATTCCGCCTTCAATATAATGGACACCCAGGTCATCAAGCTTCTTGGCAATTTTGAGTTTGTCGTCTGCCGATAAGCTGACACCCTCCCCTTGTGTGCCGTCACGTAAAGTCGTATCGAAGATGGAAATGGCCTTTGACATGAAGATCCTCCTTTGAGATAAAGCGCTCTTTTAAAAGTTTGGATTGTAAGTTGGGAAAAGCTGTTAAGTACGTTAGTGGACGAATCCTTCGATTCGGCAACGCTACACTGTGTTAAACTGGGTGCGCTGATTTGTCCTAAAGTCGTCAATTTGTATAATTAATTATTATAGCACCATTATAGCCAAATGCTACATAGAAATCGCAGTTTCATGTAACAATTAACGGATTCTAGAGAAAAAAGAAGGAGGGTAATCATAATCCGGATGTATGTTATAATCTATTATTGAGTTTTAATTGGAATATATGGAAGAAAAGGAGGGTTGATTTTTGACTTTTGTATGGGAAAATACGGCTATTGCCCTGATCACTTTGATACTTTTTGTGAGTGTAGGCTGGTTGATTATTCGGTCTCTGATCAGATCTCGCAGAAAATAAATGTTCGTGACTGAATTAACATAACGGGTTTGATATACTATAGAAGAAAGAAATTCGTTTCATTAATTAGTGTGCAAGAAAGGGCGGGGGTTCATGATGTCTTCAGACGGCAATCCTCCAGCGAATGTGGATCAATACTACCCTACAGCCGGACGGGTGATTCTGCATGTCGATATGAATGCTTTCTACTGCTCTGTACATGAAGCCGAGGAACCAGATTTATATAGAGGAAAAGCAACGGCCGTTGCGGGCAGCAGTGAACTGCGAAAGGGTGTAATTGTAACCTGCTCATATGCCGCTCGTAATCGAGGCATCTCAACAGGTATGGTTGTCCACCAAGCCTTGAAAAAGTGCCCTGATCTCATTGTGATTCGTCCTGATTTTCATTTATATCGTCAATATTCAAGAGCTTTCATGCAGATTGCGTATAGTTATACCCCTCAACTTGAGGCAACGTCCATTGATGAATGTTATCTTGATATTACAGGGTCAAGGCAATTCGGGAATCCAATGGAGATTGCGGAGAGCATTCAGCGTAGAATCAAGGATGAATTGGGGCTGCCATGTTCCATTGGCATTGCACCCAACAAATTATTGGCAAAAATGGCTTCGGATCTGAAAAAACCGAACGGTATCTCCATTTTACGTATGAGGGACGTACCCCGGATTCTTTGGCACAGGCCATGTAACGAGATGTTTGGCATTGGCAAAAAAACGGCTGAAAAGCTGAAAAAACTGGGCATTGGAACGATTGGTCAATTGGCCAAGTCGGATGAGAACATGTTGACCGAACTATTCGGAGTTAATGGAGCATGGCTCAAAAATTCTGCGAATGGCATTAACCATTCCGCAGTTCACGCGGAACGGGAAGCCAATAAATCCATTGGACATACAACCACTTTACCGGCGGATGTATCGGATATGAATGAGATTCATCGGGTATTCCTCAATATAAGTGACCAGGTAGCCAGAAGATTGCGCAAGCACGAAATGTTCAGCCAGGGTATTCAGATTACGATCCGCACACCGGATATGAAGACAATCACCCGATCACGTCTAATGGAAGTTCCTACGGAGGATGCAACGGTCATTTACCGTGAGGCCTGTAAACTATTTGAGAAGCATTGGGGTAGTGGCAAGCCTGTACGCATGCTGGGTGTGACACTTCAGAACCTGATTCCAAGAGAAGAATCCGCTGTGCAGATGGACTTGTTTGAATATGAGCAGAAGCCCAAGAAGGACAATCTGATTCGGATTATGGATCAGTTACGTGATAAATTTGGTGAGAATGCTGTTGTGACCGCAGGCATGCTTGGGGACGATCCTTCCGTGCTGCTTCGGAATCATAAAGTGCGCGGTACTTCCCTGCAAAAAGATAACTTGCAAAGTCTTGATTAAATAAGGGATAATAGAGACTTGTGGTTGCAAAATGATTTGTAATTATCCTTACTTTGTATTAATATGTTTCTAGATAAAAACACTGTACGTTTCGAATTTTAGGAGGAGAGAATGTAAATGAGTAAATATACTTGGGTTGAAAAAGACACATGCATCGCATGTGGCGCTTGTGGAGCAACGGCTCCAGACATCTACGATTATGATGATGAAGGTTTGGCTGAAGTTATCTTTGACGGCGATGCTAACCATGGTGTCAAAGCTATACCAGACGACTTGTTTGACGATATGCAGGATGCATGCGATGGCTGCCCTACAGATTCAATCAAAGTAGCGGACGAGCCTTTCAATAAAGAAGGCTAAGTATTTCTCACATGAACATAGAGCACTTTCTTTTGTCTTAACGACAAGGGAAGGTGCTTTTTTTGCATTCATTTAACTGTGATTATCTGACTATAGATCAAGGACGAACATTGTCGAACCCCCTTTTTTCCACCGGGTACTCAAGTCCTATGGATTCAACGCTTGGTTATGCCGATATATAATGATATACGGAAAAAGGCGAAATAGTGGAGGGTCGGATGCAAAATACTCATCTAAGAACATATGTCAAGAAACATCCCGACAATAAAATGGCCTGGTATCTGCTTGGAAAGGAGTACTTGGGCGAAGGGCAGGAGGCCAAAGCCAATTATTGTTTTCAGCAAGCGGGCGAGGTTTACGAGGCATTTGAACGTAGTAAAGCTCCTGCTGACATCTGGGTGGACTATCAGGACAAACTGGTGGAAATGTCTGAGCAAAAAGAGAAAAAACAACGTAGACGCAAAATGTGGCTTACGTTGTTCATGCTGCTTGTGCTGGCAGGTCTGCCACCTGCGGACGCTCCGGGTTTCAGTCGTGAAGCGGCCGACGCACTGTCAGCAGCATTGGAATCCACAGAGGATATCGCAGCGCCTGTAGAAGCGGATAAACAGGTTGGAACTGCATCCATTCCACCAAGTAATGTGTTCACCGCTGCGGCATTTGTTGGAGGCAACCATGGGGAGGCTGCGCTCGCAGCTGCCTGGTCCGGGTCTGGCCCGAAAATAGAAACTTCGGCTGTACTGGGTATGCAAACCTCGGATGAATGGTCTTTATGGAAGCGAAATATGCCTGTGAAATACATAGTACAAACCAACACAAGCGGGAAATTGACTGTACAGAGTTATGATGCCAAGCAATGTAACTGTGAACCTCCTGAGATCACGCCGAAAATCAAAAAGATGGCCTTGGCGTGGACCGCCAAGCAGGAAGCCGCTGCATCATTATCAAGTGCAATCGTTGCCTATCGCAAAAAAAATGACGCTTGGCCCAAGAGTGTAACGCAATTGGCCCAGCCATTTCCGAACAATATTCTGGGAGAGACTGCGCCAGGTATGACCGAGATGTTTCCGAAGCTGTTAGCTTTGCATCAAGGAAAGGCACAGGAAGGAAAGAGCGACTCAAATGGTAAAGAGAACGGTTCGACGACTTCGAATTCGTCTCAAGGCAAAAATGCCGCTTTTGCAGATACGCTGGGAGGTCAGCCTTTTTTGCAGGAGCCGCTGGAGATTGTCATTGATAAGGATAAACATAAACTTGCATTAATCAGTGGGGATACCATTGTTCGTATGTATGATGTGGGACTTGGCGGTGATCGAACACCGGAGGGGTCATTTGTCATTACAGATAAAGTCGTCAATCCGAATGGACGCTCGAACGGGGAGTTCGGAAGCAGAGGTATGCAGCTCTCGAATACGAATTATGCCATCCATGGGACCAACGAGCCAAACAGTATCGGACTGGATGAGTCCCTTGGATGTGTGAGAATGCGTACAGGAGATGTAGAAGAGTTATTCGCTCTTGCTCCGCAAGGCACTCCGGTACGCATTGGAGAAGGTGTACTGCCAGATCTGACGCTTGTTCCAGAAGCAAAGCAGCGTTATCAGCATACACTTGTTCCAAAGCAGAATAATCCGAACAAAACGTATCACTGGCTGAATTGATTTGTTTGATATGTAGAATCAGATGGATTCAGCCTGAATCATCTACATGTTGGCAATAATGATAAGAGCACCAATGATGATGATCAAGCCGCCTACACTCGCTGCAGTCCATGCAATGGCTTTGCGATTCACTTCTTCTTTCTTTTGCTGTAATGCAGGTGGTTTACGTTTGGGAGCCATGAGTTATTCCTCCTTATTTGGAATAGAACTGGTGTAGAGTAACCATGCTCTCATTGTAAAGAATTCAACTCGTCATTACCAGTGGGCGGGTGGATTTCTTGTGAGCATTTTGTATTATTCGATTTGTGCTGTCTATGCGCAAATTACTTTCCTTTTTAATAAGAAACAGATAGACTTGTGTGTAGAGTGTTTTTTTACATATGAAAAGACGGACAACGGCTTTTTGGCGTACCGGACCAGAACGGAGTGAGTGATTTGTTATACAGAAGTCTTGCTAAACCTTTGTTGTTCAAAATGGACCCTGAACAGGCCCATCATCTGATTATTGGCGGCCTTAGTGGCATGGGTAGCATCCGTCCGGTTCCTTCCGGACTGCGAGTGATGTACGGCGTTCGTGAAACGTCTGATCTGGCTGTTGACATGTTTGGGTGTCATTTCCCTACACCTGTTGGTCTGGCTGCGGGTCTGGACAAAAACGGGCAGGCCGTAACGGGCTTTTCTTCCATCGGATTTGGATTCATGGAAGTGGGAACCGTGACACCACTTGCACAACCAGGTAACGATCAACCACGGCTGTTCCGTTTGCCTCCAGATGAGGCTTTGGTGAACCGGATGGGCTTCAACAATCTTGGTGCGGAAGCGATGGCAGGTGAATTGGCACGTCTACAGGATCGGCGTATTCCAGTGGCTGTTAACATCGGCAAGAATAAGGCAACGTCTAATGAGGAAGCTCACTTGGACTATTCGAAGTGCATTCAGGCATTATACGATTATGCTGATCTGTTCGTGGTTAATATCAGTTCACCAAATACACCGGATTTGCGTAATCTGCAACATGGGAATGAATTGAAGGAACTGCTCGCTGCGGTTATGAACGAGATGAACGTGCAGCATGCACGAGCGGGCGGAGCGACCAAATCCGTTCTGGTGAAGATCGCACCGGATGTGAATGATCAGGAACTTGAATATATGGTTCGCACCATTGCAGACAGCGGTGTTGCTGGCATTATTGCAACGAACACAACCATCAGTCGTACAGGACTTTCCCACCAACATGCGAAAGAAACTGGCGGTCTGAGCGGCAAACCTCTGCGTGAGCGTTCTACGGAGATTATTCGCCAGATCTATCGTCAGACCGAAGGCAAACTTCCGATCATCGGTTCAGGTGGTATTTTCACAAGTGAGGATGCTTACGAGAAAATTAAAGCCGGAGCAAGTCTGGTCGAAATATATACAGCATTAATCTACGAAGGACCTGAGGTGAATCGGCGTATTCATGCCGGACTGCGTGAGTTACTGCGCAAGGACGGTTATCGTCATATCTCTGAAGCGGTTGGTGCGGAGCATCGTTAAGAAGGAATGTGGATCCCCGGATTGAAAATATAGAAGCATGGAAGAGCGTAAAATGGTTCGGGACTCTTCCCCCCACCAAACATCATGTATAATGGAATAGAACAGGGGACGCTATAGAGACAGGAGGCATAAGCATGGACGGTAGAGACTGGGGTACATTTTTACTTCCTTATGAACAAGCGGTAGAGGAATTAAAAGTTAAGTTTAAGACAATGCGGGCGGAGCTGAAAAAACGGGAAGAGTATGCCCCGATTGAATTCGTTACCGGTCGTGTCAAAAAAATATCCAGTATTCTGGAGAAATCCAGACGACTTAATGTGTCGCTTGATGACGTGGAGACAGGCATTGAGGATATTGCAGGTATCCGTATCATGTGCCAATTCGTAGATGATATCCGTCGGGTTGCCGAATACATTCGAGGCCGCAAGGATCTCACGGTACTCATTGAGAAAGATTATATTACGAATTTCAAAGAGAGCGGCTATCGCAGCTTCCATATGATTATTGAGTATCCCGTTCAGACGGCTCTGGGACAAAAGATCGTATTGGCCGAGATTCAGATCCGTACACTTGCCATGAATTTCTGGGCTACCATTGAACATTCTCTGAGTTATAAATTTCGGGAGAGTTTACCGGATGATATGCGAGCCAGGTTGAAAAAAACAGCGGAGGCCGCTTTTGTACTGGATAATGAGATGTCTGCCATTCGTCTACAGATTTTGGAGGCACAGAAGGCATTTGAGGATGATTCCAATATCGTGTCAAGAACATTGAATATCATTCATCAATTATACTTCTACCACCTTGTCAGTGAAGCGATTGAAGCACAGAAGCGTTTTAACGATTACTGGGAACGACATGATATGGAAGGGCTCAAAGACTTGCTGGATGACGTGAAAACACTTCTGAACAACGCCAGAAAGGGCGAAAACCCGGATGAGCATCTATGAGCCACTGTACATTGACTACTTAATCTACTTCAATCGGGATCAGGATTATTTCGAGTGCCATGAGGTGCTGGAAGAATTGTGGCTTGAGCGGGACCGGGATTCTCTCTATAAAGGATTGTTGCAGATTGCTGTTGGATTATACCACTTCAGGAATGGCAATCTCCGCGGAGGCACGATGATGTTACAGAGCTCACTTGACCTTCTGGAACCTTATCCTGATACGATTCTGGGCATTGACCTTGGGACTTTGGTGCGGGATGTACAGGAAATCGTGAAGGAACTGTCCCAATCAGATGCTCAGTCTGTGACTTATAGGGATTTGTCCATACGAATTGTGGATGAGGTCTTAGAACAGGAGATATCTAGAAGATCGCTTGAGCTAAAACCTAATATTCCGCAACGCCGGAGTCCTACCAGAGGGCGAATATACGAAGAGAAGATGAAGGCCATGGAGCAGGGTAAAAGTTAAGCCGTAATCAGTCTTAGCATTCAAATGAGCATCCAATGGATATGAAGTTCCATGATTATGAAACACCCCGACGATTCCTGTAAAGGGAAAGATCGGGGTGTTTTTGAATGTTGCGTCATATTCAGATAATTGCAGGTGGCACAGCCTGTCCTTCAACAGAACAGTGTCTGGTGATATAAGTACCTTTATTGTGCTTAATTATGAAAATGATCTATTAGTTAGCTTGCCGAAGGAGTGGCACTGCCTTTATATTTTTGGAAGAATTGTTTGTAATCATCCAGCGTATAGCCTTGGTCACTGCCATTCTCTTGAAGTCCGCCAACCATACGGTCTTTCTCGACACCGGCCTCATAATAGACGAGTGTAGGCGTGAACTCGATGTTGTAATCGGTCCATCCTGCTTCGAATTCGCGCAGATTGAACTGCGGAAGCTCAATACCTTCACTGTCAACCAGTGGCATCAACTGAGGTGTTGTGGCACGGCAGTGCGAGCAGTCGGAAGCGAAGAAATAAACAAAAAAGCTGTCTTTGTTATCGATTTTGGCTTTGAGATCAGCGGGCACAATAATTTGTTGATAGTTGGGATCACTAAGCAATTCACGTGTAGCTGGATTAAGCTTGGAAGCAGCGATGCCATAAGCATTTTCCACTGAATCCATCTGTTTTTTGGATTGTTGGTCTACGACAACCAATGCTGCAATCATAATGATTAAAATACCCAGGAATATAAGGATCGCAGCACTTTTCTTTTTCTTCTTGGATTTCATTGGACATCCCCCATCGATCATATCGAAATATAGTTTGGGCAAAAATAAAGGTTGGGATAATATGCATAAACACCCGAATTTTTGCTCAGGAATCAATCTACTTGCCATTATACTACATTACACGCTGTAGTGGAATAGATACGATATGATAGGAAAGCAAAGCTTGGATATGATAAAATAAAACGATATTGCAATCTTACCAAGACAGGATGAGTGGGAATATGGGTGTAAAGTTACCTTTGATATTTGCTGAGCGAATGAAAAGTTTGCTGGGTGATGAGTTTGAACAATTTATGAAATCTTATGAACAGTCTCCCCATGCGGGACTGAGAGTGAATACGCTAAAAATATCGATGGAACAATTCGATGAGATTGCTCCGTTTGACCTAAGACCTATTCCGTGGTGTGAGACAGGATTCTATGTACCTCATGGTGTTAAACCGGGGCTGCACCCTTATTATCATGCAGGTCTGTATTATATACAGGAACCAAGTGCAATGGCTCCAGTTGAATTATTGCAGGTGGAGCCTGGAGATCGCGTGCTTGATCTATGTGCTGCTCCGGGAGGAAAAACGACACAGATTGCTGCAAAGCTGCAAGGCAAGGGTGTACTCGTCACGAACGATATCCATGCTGAACGCACAAAAGCGCTGGCCAAGAACGTGGAATTGTACGGGGTACGTAACGCCGTTGTGTTGAATGAATCGCCAGAGCGGATCGCAAATGCATTTCCTCATTATTTTGACAAAGTATTAATTGATGCGCCTTGCTCAGGTGAAGGCATGTTCCGCAAGGATGAAGACATGGTGAAATCGTGGGAACATCATTCGGTGGAAAAATGTGTGCTCATGCAGCGGGATATCTTGGAGACTGCGGCACGATTGCTGGCTCCGGGAGGTACCATTGTATATTCGACATGTACCTTTGCGCCGGAGGAAAATGAAGCGATGATTGCGGAGTTCCTGAATGTAAACCGTGATTTCGTAGTCATGGAAATTCCTGAAGAGACAGGGTTTGCTCCAGGACGTCCGGAATGGGTACGTCAGATGATGCCTGAGAAGGCGGAAGAGACGGAAGCTGTGTTGGATCAAACGCGTGGTACCGCAAGATTGTGGCCTCACCTTTTGGAAGGAGAGGGACATTATGTCGCTGTATTGCAGCATCGTGCAGGGCAAGGATTAGAAACAGATCAACCTGGAGTAGTTAAAGAAGGAGCAATGGAGTATGGACAGGTCGAAGATGTGTCCAGGATTGAAGTAGAGGGGAACAAGGATCACTCTATTGCTGCTTCTTCAATTGCTATGACCAAGGCTGATCGTAAAAAGGAACGTTTGTTGCGAATCGAATCCCGAGAGTCCCATGACAGACAAGCTGATGGCGGCAAGAATTCGGGTAGACAGAGCAAAAAAGGTAAAGATCACGGTGGACGTAAATCGGAACGGGGTCAGGGACGCGGAGCTGATCCGGCACGTATTGATCCGGTTGCGATCTACACTCAGTTTATGAAAGAACAATTGGAGATTGAGTTAACTGGAGAGACGGTATGTTACGGAGATCGTGTGTATCAATCATCGGTTGGTGCAGCTCGGTTGAAGGGACTGAAAGTCATTCGTCCAGGCTGGTTTATGGGCACGATCAAGAATGGACGATTTGTTCCGTCCCACCCGCTTGCGTGTGCTCTGAATGCATCTGAAGCACGGAGAAGCGTAAATTTGTCATCCGCTGATGGCGAAGCCGTGAGATACCTCAAGGGTGAAACGTTAAATATTGAAGAAGAACGAGTGGTGCTCAAGGCGGATACGTTTGCCAAAGGGTACGTTCTTGTATGTGTAGATGGTTATGCCGCTGGCTGGGGAAAATGGCTGGATGGTGTACTGAAGAATGAATATCCGGCAGGCTGGAGGTGGACATCGGTATGAGTGGAAAAGGGAAACAAACACTGCGTCTAGATAAGATATTGAGTCATATGGGTGTGGGAACACGTAGTGAACTCAAAAAGATGGTGAAACAGGGCAGAATCCATGTAGATGGCAAAGCAGTGAAAGACAGCGGCGTACAGGTGAATCCGGAGGTTAACGTCATTGAAGCCGATGGGGAGCGAATT
Source organism: Paenibacillus sp. 2003 (assembly GCF_031455635.1). Classification (NCBI taxonomy): domain Bacteria; kingdom Bacillati; phylum Bacillota; class Bacilli; order Caryophanales; family Paenibacillaceae; genus Paenibacillus; species Paenibacillus sp. 2003. The sequence continues at coordinate 591,044 of NZ_JAVDTB010000001.1, forward strand.
GTGTATCGGGAGATGATCTATCTGATGCTGCATAAACCTCCTGGTGTCGTGTCTGCTACCGAGGATAACAGAGATAAGACGGTACTGGATCTGCTGCGGAAAGAGGATAGGGTCTTCAACCCGTTTCCTGTGGGACGACTGGATAAGGATACGGAGGGACTGCTCATTCTCACGAATGACGGTCCACTTGCCCATGATCTGTTATCTCCACGCAAGCATGTGCCCAAAACCTACGAAGCCCGTGTATTGGGAAACGTGGAGGATGCAGATGTGCAACGTTTCAAAGCGGGCATTCAATTGGATGACGGATACGAGACATTGCCTGCTGAGCTGACTATACTTGGCCGGGAAGAGACCGAAGAAGGCATGATCTCGTCGATCTCGCTTATTATTCACGAAGGGAAATTTCATCAGGTGAAACGTATGTTTCAGGCGGTAGGCAAGCGAGTGATCTATCTGAAACGCGTCGCCATGGGTGAGCTTGAATTAGCTTCCGATCTTGCTATCGGAAGCTATCGTGAACTAACCGCAGATGAGTTGAGCCTTCTGCGGAAGTAAAAGCTCCCGTCCTTCGCGAAGCGGAGCAGGGAGTTGTGGAGGGAAGCGAAGCCCCGATACTAACGCCGCAGGCGAAAAAGCTCCCGTCCTTTGCGAAGCGGAGCAGGGAGTTGTGGAGGGAAGCGAAGCCCCGATACCAACGCCGAAGGCGAGAAAGCTCCCGTTCTTCACGAAGTGAAGCAGGGAGCCGGGCAGAGAGCGAAGCCCTGCCCGTAATGGTCCCGGTTAAGCTTGGGCGGGACCGCCGCTGACCAGCGGTGTGCCCGGCAACAAGCGTTCCTACGACAATCGTTACATAGCAAGACCCGACCTAACACCGATGAGCAAGACGGGAGTCCAGAGGGCAGAGCCCTCTGGGGCCCTCCCTCGGAAGGGAGGGTTTGGGTGGGTGCGACAACTAACAGATGAGGATGAAGCCAGAATGACTTATAAATTAATTGCACTTGATGTAGATGGAACACTGCTGAATGATCATCATGAACTTACCGAATGGACTCAGGAGACCTTGATCCAAGCTTCCCGTCAGGGAGCAGAGATCGTTCTGTGTTCAGGTAGAGGTCCTGCCAACACGATTCCTTTTATGGAGCAGATGGGACTGGATGGATATGTGATTACGCATAATGGCGCCGTAACGGCGCAAGTCGATACCCGTGAGGTGGTTCATCATTTTGCATTAGATGGACAAGGACTGGAGCCAATCATATCCTACTGTCGAACCAATGGAGTACATTTTGATATCAATACAGCATTTGGTCTGTATGTGGATCAACCAGAAGGTTTGGGTTTGCAGGTGCGTGAGATGTATTACAACTTTATGGCAGAGCCACTGAAGTTACCCAAGTGGGTTGACATGACAGAACCGCTGGCGAAATTCACTGCATTTGGTCCGATTGAACAGATGGATGCAGTACTTCAGGAATGGTCTACTTGGAATCTGCCTTATTATATGACACGGAGTGGTGACTTTTTTATTGATCTGATGCATCCCGAAGCGTCCAAAGGCGCTGCGCTTAAAAGGCTTGCCGAATCAAAGGGAATCATGCCTTCGGAGATCATGGCAATTGGTAACTACTTTAATGATATTACGATGCTGACCTTTGCGGGCAAAGGTATTGCCATGGATAACTCACCGGACGAGGTGAAAGCTGCTGCGGACGAGGTTACACTCTCCAATAACGAGCAGGGTGTGGCACACGCGATCCAAAAATATGTGTTATCCGTTTAACCTTACATCTTATATTTGATATCCACGGTTCCCTCATAATCTACCGTCTTTAGGGGCATCCTAAGAGAATAACTTTAGGAATGGAGGAGGACACGTGATGAAATATGATGTGGAATTGGTTGCAGACCTGCGGACATCAGGTGGAGAAGTACAGGACGTGATGGTCAATGGTCAATATGCAGGCTCACTTTTCCTTGTGTACAGAGAAGGAGATCGTTTATCAGGTAGTCTTCAGATCGAGCAGGAGTCTCTGCCAGATGGTACAGAGGAACGTATCGTGGAAAAAGTACATGCCTATGTCCAATCTCTTGCAGATGCGTTGGAAGCTGCATATTATGAAGTGCTGGTTAGTTGTGGCTCATTACATTCGGTTCTGCATAAGCCTGAGTCAGAGACAATGTGGCCGTCTGAAGAGATGAATCATGACGAAGGCAGTTATGACGATATAGACAGCAGCAGTGGCAGTAAGGTAATCCCTGTTTCTCAAGCCGAATCGTTTACATATGAAGATCGGGATCAGGTTCTGGAGATGGAAATGGTAAGCGCAGGACGCAGCATATCGACGTATATATTCAATGATGTCGAAGGGCAGGAACTTGCAGAAGCTTCCTTAAAACAATATGGCGCTGATGTACAAGGTGAAATACACTGGTATGACGAGCCGGAAGAGAATCAATTGGAAGCTGCGGCAGAGTTGCTGGTCAGAGAGCTGGATGAAGATATCATCGATACGATTACAATCCGCATGTGGCATCAGGGCAACGAACTTGAGACGCTAGAGTGGGTACATCGCGATTTCTCCGAGGAGTTTGAGGATACCGATGAATCGGATCTGGATGAGTTGGAAGCTGCTGAAGAAACATGTTATGTCATGTTGAAGCGTAAGGATCGGGAGTTCCGGATATATGAGCTGTTTCTTCAGGAACGAGGTGGATTGCCTGTGGGAACAGCAACAATAGACACTTCTCATTCGGATCTTACGGGATACATTGATTACGAGGTTCCTGGTACTAGCATTCAGCGAAAGAGTCTAGTCGAAGTGTTGATGCAGGAGTTGGAAAAGGAAATGGAGTTTGATACCCTGCACCTGACGATGTTGTATCGAAATCAGATTATTGATGAAGCCAGAATAGATGGGTAAAAGGCAGCTGCCTTTTACCTTTTTTATGTTCTCATTTTGACGAAAAATCCATTTCCCGGTATAGTACCATTAGTTTAAAAGAGATCAGGAAGCGGAGGAGAACAATGATGCACTCATTCAGGATCAGTAGCGAATATATTAACGATGGTTTTCAAGCGGTTCATGCGAAGCCGGAAGATACGGAGGATGTGATGTCGCTGCTGGTGGAGACAGCCGAATGGTTACAGAGCCAAGGTTCTTCCCAATGGAACGCTTTGCTTAAAGGTGAAGATTCACATGATACGGCAGGGGCGATTCGGCGTGGAGATGTGTTTGTATTTAAAAAAGGAGCGGACGTAGCGGGGATGGTCATCCTTTTGGTTCAGCCAAGCCCTTGGGATATTCATCTTTGGGGTTCAAAAGCTCATGCCGAGGATGGCGCAATTTATCTGCATCGGCTAGCAATTCGAAGAAAATATGCTCAGAGCGGTCTGGGACGATCCATTTTGCAATGGTCCAGCAGCGGCATACATTTTGAAGGCAAACAAACTGTTCGGTTAGATTGCGGAGCGAGCAATGCTACGTTGAACGCCTTTTACGCGCGGAACGGGTATACTTTTTTGGGAGAGACCGATGGTTACAGTACATATGAGAAGCCCGTGGAGGTATTAAGCTGAAATTCTGGTTATCCAATGAATATGTTGACGACAAGCACGAGCGGTTGACTGCTGGATTAAGCTTTTGCTTCTGAGGGGAACGTTTCATGAATATGTTGTATATACGAGTTATCGTAATATAGATGTTCCGGCTTCCCTATGTCATAATGGATAGTAGAGCAGTACGTAAGTTAGAAAGGGGGAAACTAACGGTGAAATTGCTGCAGGCGCTTTTCTTTCCTCCGGAGCAGCCCGGAGGTGTATCCTCTATGATTCCGTATATGCAAGAGAGATTTACAACCCCGAGGTGGGAAATGGATCTATTCTCGTTGCCAAAGCGAATTCGCAACAAGGGCAGAGAGGAAGTTCAGTTCGAAACGTTTGACTGGACGGAATATCAGGATAGTCCTGTTGTCCAAAAATATATTCAAACCTATCGTGATTATCTTTGGTGGACCAAACTGCGTATTCAGAAGCCCTATGATCTGATCCATGCACACCACCCAATTGCAGGACTTGCGATGAAAACGGTTTTCCCGGATACACCCCTTATTCAGACGATTCACTCCAGTTATGAACGAGAATTGATCCTTAATGGACGCATTGAAACGGATGGACCGGAGCATCGATTCCTGCTTGCGATATATGGTGAGCTGGAACATCAGGCAGAGCGCCTCTTGACGGTGTCGGATTCGTTCCGTCGTTATCTGGCTCCCTATGTGAAGGAACCTGATGTCATCGGTGTGATTCCCAATGGATTTGATGAGAAGCGCTTTAAGCCGATTCCTCATGATAATGCGATACCACAGCTGGTCACGGTATGTCGGCTTGTTCCGGCAAAAGGGTTGGATATTCTTTTCAAAGCCTGTGCGGAGCTGAAGGGCCGAGGTCATGATTATGTGTTACATATTATTGGAGACGGACCGATTCGTCCTGATCTGGAAGAATTGGCGCAGCGATTGGGAATCTATAATGAGACCATTTTCTATGGTTACACACTGCACCCTGAGGAATTCATGCCATTCTTTGATATTTTTGTACTTCCTTCACGGGCAGAGGCATTTGGTTCCGTCTTCGCTGAAGCGGCGCTGAGTTGTCTTGCTCTTGTGGGTACGGATGTAGGTGGTATACCGGAACAGATCGAGAATGGTAGCAATGGGTTGCTTGTACCGGCAGAAGATCCTTCTGCACTGGCTGAAGCGCTTGAAAAGGTGATGCTCGATCCGGCTTATCGTTATGAACTTGCCCGTTCAGCGTGTGAAAAAGCCAAAACACATTACTCGCTCGGCAGATCGGTCAATGAGTTGAAGAAGATGTATTTACAGTTTCCCAGCAAGGCCTAAAAGAGAGAGCAAAAAGTGCGAGCCGCTGTGCTAAACAGCGGCTTTTTTTCATGCAAAAGGAAGGCGCATGAGTGATGAATTATGGTATGAAGCAAACGGATGCTCATATTCATGAAGTACATCACCGTTTATATATTTTTGCGTCCACGGAAGGCACCCCAGCGGTTTAATACCAATTTGGCTGCCCAGAACAGTGCCAAACTTCCGAAGATAGGGTAAAGGATGGATAGTAGAGAACTGAATCCAAACTGACTGAGTGAGTAACACAGCAGCATAATGGTTAATGTAATGAAACGGGGATGAACGCGTATATGTTGTCTGAGTTGCAAGGTCATGCCGTAGATATCGGCAACAAATGTACTGAATATTTCCATGAAAATAAGGGATACATATACAGATTGTACTGCCCATCCAAGTTGAAAGGCAATGCTGCCCATCGGAATTTCGAATTGGATGATGCCTGGCATCTGTGCTGACATGGCAAAATGAGCTGCCATCAGCATGAAACCTACGCCAATTCCACCCAATACTCCGCCCCACTTCAGCACATTCCGACTGCGAATCTGGTTGCCAACGGGCACAAGAACAGCTTGAGCTAACGCCAGATTGAACGAACTATACAACAGTGGAGACAGCCATACTTGAATAGGATTTGAGTCTGTCGTCAATGTGATGAATCGGGAAGCTCCTGGATGATGGATGGTACTGGTGATCATGAGCAGAGATAACAGCAGCATCATGGGCACGACGATGCTATTCATTTGAAGGATAGCCTGGATGCCCCGACCGAGAAGCAGATATGTCCCTACAAGTGTGACGATCAGACCTGTCTGATAATGCAAACCCAGATGTTCGACAAAAACGGAACCCGCTCCGGCAAGCATGACGCTGTTCACGCCAATGAGAATGAGAAGGGTCACCCAGGTGATCCATTTGCCCGCCTTGGGCCCGAATAAATGTTTGTTCAGGTCCTCATAAGAGCGGGACCCGGTATCGTGAGCGATCAGCATCATTTTGGTACCTAACCAGACAAAGAGCATGGTGGATAAGCCTATGGTGACGGTGGCCCATTTGCCATACTGGGTAAAAAACTGCAAAATTTCCTGCCCTGTAGCGAAGCCGGCTCCGACAACCGTTCCGATGTATGTAAATGCGATCTGCAGCACCCGAAATGCCTGTTTCATGTGTTTCCCCTCTCAGGCCCCTGAATAGTTTGGACATGCGGGTACCATGGTACAAGGTATGCTTGACCCACGAAAGTCATGACAATCGATAATGTGCTTTGGCTTGAATTGTGTCTCAAGGACAGCGCCCAGGCAATTTCGCTTGAACTTATAGATAGATATATGATACTTTTACCTCATAGGATAGGCTTGGGAGGTCAAATCATGGAATTATTGAAACAACGAATTTTACAAGAGGGTGTTGTTATCTCGGATCAAGTATTGAAACTGGATGGTCTGTTGAACCACCAGATTGATCCTGCATTAACGATGGAGATGGGACGTGAGTTTGCAGCCCGTTTTCGTGAAAGTGGAGTGACTCGGGTAATCACGGTAGAATCCTCAGGGATTCCGGTTGCGTTTGCAGCAGCCTATGAACTTGGGGTGCCACTTGTATTCGCCCGTCGCAAAAAAACACTTCTGGCTGATCCTGATGCTTACTGTGAGCGCGTACCGTCCTTTACCAAAGGAATTGTAACTGACATTATGGTATCTCGCGAGTTCATTCATGAGAATGACCGCATTTTGTTCATTGATGATATTATTGCCAATGGCGATGCTGCTCGTGGCGTCATCAAAATTATCGAGCGTTCCGGTGCGGAACTTGTCGGATTCGGCGTTGTGGTCGAGAAAAGTTTCCAGGCAGGGGCACGCACGATTCGTGAACAGGGTATTCCGGTGGAAGCCTTGGTACGCATTCGTTCCCTGAACGATGGTACGGTACAATTTGACGATAACGAAATGTGACATTTTAAAGGAATAGGGCCTATTTTTTGAACTATGCCTTTGCATGACCGCGGATTTCATTTATAATGGGGTTATGTTAGGGAGAGGAGGCAACACCATGGGGAACCAACCGGCAACAGAACAATTTTTTAATGATAAGCTGGCGGAATCGAAAGTTCATTTTGAACGTGCCCTGGATTGTAAACATACGGAATTCGATGACCTTTATCCCTATATGATTGAACATCCTCAATTTTTCTGGTACAAACGCTATGTTGCCTGGTCAGAATTACTGACGATTGTAGGCTTGTGCGAAGAGTTGTCCTTCTCTTGGAAAGAACAATTTACACCGCATCAAGTGGAGTACCTTGAAGAACGTGTGATGTCCGCCAAAGTGCTTGATTTTTGGTTCGAGAAGAACGACAGCAAAGAGCACGCGCAGCGGTAACTTTCAGTCGGGACATAATTTCGAATGACATGACAGTCCGATACAGTCACGTGAGACCTAAATGACATTTCATTTAGGTCTCTTTTTGTAAATAAATTTGGAATATAGGAGCCATGAAGATGATCAGTGATACAGAACTGGACGCCCTGCGTCTGTCAGGTGAGAAAGTAAGAGTAGTACGGGACGAGCTGGAATCTAACGATGTAACCGGGATTGTTGTTGCCTGGGATGGCGAGCAGGTACTTATCCGGCGTCAGAATCGACGTGTAGTTAAGCTGGATCGCAGTTACAAATATCAGCTGTTCAGCGAGCCTCGCCAGAGTCCACTTGGTGAGTAATAGCTTATAATTATGGCAGAGCCATGAGCGTTTAAATGTTTGGAATTACCATGATTTCTTGGCATAATTGACTCACTCGGGAGAGAAGATAGGTACAGTGAGGAAGATCTGTAACTATAAGCCGAGAGGGTGTGCTACAAGCCATGACATTGATGAATGATAAAGTTCATGCCTACAAGGATCAGATTGGAGCATTAAGCGATGTACTGCCAGGTGTGGTGAAGTCGTATCATGAGTTTACCGGAGAATGTTTCCAACCTGGCGTGATTGATGCCAAGACAAAACAGCTAATTGCGCTTGGGATTGGATTATTCGCCAACAATGAGGTATGTACCTTCTACCATGTAGAAGAAGCCCGTGCCAAGGGAGCAACAGATCAGGAGATTATGGAGACCGTTGCGGTGGCCGGAGCTGTTGGAGGAGGACATGCCCTGTCTCAGGGTGCGATGCGAGTGCAGAAGGCGCTGCATTAATAAGCAATACAACATACATTTTAAGTACAAAAAAGGCATCCGGTTAATAACCGATGCCTTTTTGTATGTGAATTACATTTTACCTAACATTTTATCATACATAAACTGTCCAGTTACCCGACGTGCTGTTACGTAACGATCATTGAAGTATGGATTCGATAACTTCGTGATGCTTACACCTTTACTGCTGGAGGCATGAGCGAATTGTCCGCCGCCGATATATACACCTGTATGTGAAATGCCTTTGCCCATCGTATTGAAGAACACCAGATCACCTGTGCGAATGTTGCTTTTCGATACAGGCGTACCTGCTTTGGCTTGCTGCTGTGAAGTACGTGGCAATTCAATGCTGTATTTGTTGAAAAGATATCTCATAAAACCAGAACAGTCGAAGCCGGCTACAGTCGTGCCACCCCATTTGTAAGGTATACCTGTCATGTTGTTCACTACGGAGTTGATACTGCTTGCCTCTGTGCTTGTTGCCCCGGATGTAAATAATACAGCTGCTCCAAAAATGGAGATAATCAGTTTTTTCAAAATCAATGTTCTCCCTTCGATGCCTACGGAGTTAGCTAAGGGTTCGGTAGAAGGTTCCCTATATTTCCTATGTATAAGAATAATTCACCCAAATTGGTTCCCCCGTTTTCAAACATGAAACTCGGCAATGAATAATTAAGTTTTTGTAACTATTTGAAACTATATTGCATAAATGCGTAATTGTCAAACCCATTTAAAACCCTTCGTAATACCTCAATGTTAGCGGAATTAAGGTTTTTATATGAAAGAAGGGATCAAGTTTGGGAATCATTCATGACAAAAACGTCATTAATGATTCGTTTAAGACGAATTTGGATAAATAAATAGGTTTGTCATGAGTTAAAAGAACTATCCCGTTATGTAGAATTAGAGAGATTATATTCATTAAGTTGCATATATTGACAAAAATCGATTTTTTGCATATTATCTGATTATCCAATCCACATATTGGATTTAAATTGATTTTATTATGCGATAAATACAAATAAAGGAGGTTTGGGGGCGTATATCATAGGTAAAGTAGAAGTGGAAGATTTATAAAAATGAACATAGGAGAGTGTTACATTTGAAAGCGAAGAAAATAATTACTTTTGTCCTGGCATGTACGATGGTGTTCTCAGCAGTTGGAATGGCAGTTCTTCCTGTAGGGACGGTATCTGCTGCGGATGCATCGGGTACTACAGCGAGTATTTCTGATATTTTGAAGAACCAGCTGCCGGATGGAGGTTGGAGAAAAGATTATAAACAGACAAGTGGAGAGTGGGCGAAGTCCACGATTGACAACAAGGCTACATACTCAGAAATTAGAAGATTGGCGAAGGAATTTAAAAAGACAAATGATCCGCGATACTCCACAGCTGCAATCAAAGGAATTAACTTTTTGATCAACATGCAGTATTCAAACGGCGGATGGCCACAAGTTTACCAAAGCTCCGGATATCACAAGCACATTACCTACAATGATGATGCCATGATTAATGTAATGATCATGCTGGATGAAGTAGCAGCACGCAAAGGTGATTTCTCGTTTATCGACAGCACACTTGCTAACCGTAGTAAAAATTCAGTTGCCAAAGGTGTGGAGGCGATTTTGAATACACAAGTCGTTTCAGGTGGTAAGCTGACAGCATGGGGACAACAACATGATTCCAGTTCCCTTAAACCAGCGAGCGCAAGAATCTACGAAGTGCCATCGCTGACAGCTGGAGAGAGTGTAACGATTGTTAAATTTCTGAAAACCAGACCTGCTAACGCTAAAATTACCGCATCCATTAAAGGAGCGGAGGCTTGGTTTAACAAGGTGAAAATTACGGGGTATAAATATGAAAGAGCTAATGGAGATAGTAAAATTATCGCTGATTCCAAAGCTGCACCAATTTGGGCACGCTTCTATGAGATAGGAACGGATAGACCAATCTTTATTGGTCGTGACGGGGTAGTTAAATACAAATTAAGTGATATTGATAAAGAAAGAAGAGGCGGTTACGCATGGTATGGCAACTGGCCTTCCAAGCTGTAATTTGCAGTATGCTTCCGTTTTAATGAACCAAGCTATTAATAGTTAAAGGTAAAACCCGAATCGACATGGACGTCTGGTTCGGGTTTTATTGTTATTATTTTCAGTGTTGACATGATAGATACCGCATGATATATTATTTCTTGTCGCCGATATTGATCACGGAGATACAATATGCGGTCGTGGCGGAATTGGCAGACGCGCACGGTTCAGGTCCGTGTGGGCTAACCCCCGTGGAGGTTCGAGTCCTCTCGACCGCATCTAATAAAAAGACTCCTTAAGCTAACGCTTAAGGAGTCTTTTTTTGCATTTTTTGATATAACATTAACTTTAGATTTGAGTATCCAACAGGTTAGTGCTTAGCTGCACGTACAGCAAATGTCTTCCATCAGCCCATACGGAACGTTTATTGTGCTGCGGTAACATTAACGCTGTCAATATTCGGTCCTTCGGATCCGGTGGTGACCACTTTCAATGTATTGGTCCCCGTGTTCATGGGGACCTGTATTGTTTTTTCAACCCATGTGGACCAGCTTCCCGTAGCCGGAAAGGGCTCGTTGCTAATGACTTTGGTTCCGTTCACAAAAATGTCGAGGTTCCGAGTGCCGCTTTCCAGCGCATAACGAAACTTTACATTTTTGGTGCCTGTAATCGTATTGTTAATGGCGTTCCATTGAATGGCTGAACCAGTCATCGCATTGAAGTTAACATACCCGGAGCCAGTGTAACCAGGGTAGATCGTTTCAATGGTAGCATCCGTAAGAGTTGTTCCGGTCTCGGCTTCATAAGTAGTGCCACTACCTGTATTTCCGCCGTTATTCCCGCCAGTAATGTTGGCAACAAACGTTGTTACGCTCTGAGGTGGGAGCTGTGCCGTGAAGGCCCCATTGGATACGTTAAGCGAGGCCCCGCTTGCCAGGTTGCGACTGCTGTCCGTAATCCATGAGGACACCGTGGAGGCATTACCATTTTGCAGAACGAATTTTTGGCTTGTGGCCGAAGTTCCACGGTTAATTGCTACGACAACGACCTTGTTATCCCCTTTGTAGGCAGAAACAAATGTGTTCGTATCCGGGTTTTTGGTTGCATCCACTCTGAGATAGCCAGGACGTACAAATTTGGAGAAATGGGCCATATTATACCCGCGTTTGCTTATGGTACCGTCCTCTTTCATCGGACCATACTGTCTGCGGATGTACCACCACACATAGGCCTGGAAATCACCTTCTACCATGGCATTGTGCATGTGATAGGAAACGTCTAGTGCTTCAGGCCAGCGGTCTGCTGAGTTGTTGTCACTGTTCGGAACATACACCTCAGTCATCCACAGTTCTTTGCCAGCTCCTTTTTGCTTGAAGAGAGGGTAGGCAAAATTCGAAATCTGAGTTCCGTACGTATGTGCTCCCAGAATGTCCATGTTGGCAAGGGCCTGCGGATCATTCAGGATTGGGTCGGATATGTTCTTTAAGTACTGGAAGGATTCAGGTGCCATGACTTTGGTACCTTGAATGGAACCAGCATTTTCTTTCATGAATCGAAGGATCTCTTGTGGAGTCCACCAGGTCCAGTCATGAGCATAATCCGGTTCATTTTGTACCGAAATGGCATACAGATCTACACCGTTATTTTTCATGTAGGATACAAAGTCGTTCAGATGTTGCGCATATGCGGCATATTTGTCGTATTTCAGACGTTTGGCATTGGTATCCCCATTACGGTTGAATGTTTCAACCATACTGCTCGGAGGATTCCACGGGGATGCGAATACGATAGCCCCCTTTTCAATAGCCCGTTTGGCTGTGGCAACTTCACGATACCAGTTATTAGAATCTGGATCAACGTAGATCCTGAGAATTGAAAAGCCTAACTGATTCTGGTCGTTACCAAAAGCAGTTTCACGTTGAGCGGGCGTCAGATCACCAATCCAGGCAGGAAGGTTAATGCCCCCAAAGCCCTTGATCAGCTGTTTTTCCGAGGACAAATTAATGTTGGCATCGCTGGCTGCTGACACATTTGTCGGGGTTAACATCAAAGGCAGGGCTGTTAAACAGGCCAAAAGAACATTAATCGTCTTTTTTAGTTTGAATTTCACTACTTTCATCCTCCTCGATAATGGTAAATGGTTACATAGATAAAACGCGACCAGGGATAACAAACAAGAATAGCGGATTGCCTGGCATTTATTTTATGTAAACCCTTTCAAAACCTCCTTCCATAAATCATAGGAAAGAAATGAAGCACATGAATTCTTTCATGTGTTGATTCTACTAAATAATTCCTAGACTGAAAACCTGACAAATTACAGTATTTTTTCTAATTAATCTCTATTTTCTAACTGTTCAATGACAGTTCTTGTCTGAATACAAAGGAGAAAACTGGAATGATGGAGATCTTCGTTTGAAATAGAGGTCTCCAATGGCGGGGATGTCGTTATTAAGGAAGGCTTTGGCTTACATATTCCTGCCTTCATTATCAAACAATGAGATCACAGAAGTTACGGGGAGGGAATCATGATGAAAGTACAGAGAAAGATTTATCGATTAACTGCAGGTATTATGGCATTTTTGATTGTGATTTACGCAGGCATATCAGTAGGAGGGCCAACAGTAGCAGCTTCAGAGTCCACATCGAATCACAATCGGTTAGCGATTATCATCGATGATGTTGGTAATGACATGAAGGGTACGGCCGAGATCCTGGCAATGCCAGTTAAACTAACGGTAGCGGTCATGCCTTTTTTGCCAACAACGAAGAAAGATGCGATAGCTGCACATGAAAAGGGGATGGATGTGATTGTGCACATGCCCATGGAACCCAAGAAAGGACGACCTGAATGGCTGGGCCCGGGTGCAATCACATCCAATCTAACAGATGAAGAAGTCCGCTCACGCGTGGAGAAAGCGATTGATGATGTGCCCCACGCAATTGGCATGAACAATCATATGGGTTCCAAAATTACTTCGGACAAACGCATCATGTCAATTGTGCTCGATGTATGCAAGGAGCGGGGCCTCTTCTTTGTAGACAGCCGTACGAACTTTCGCTCCGTGGTGGGGGAACTGGCCGTATCCAAAAATATGCCACCTGTAGGTAATGACATTTTCCTGGATGATCAAAACTCCAAGCAACTCATTCGCAAGCAACTGGATCTGGCTGCTCAGCGTGCGATCGACAAGAATATCTGTGTTGTCATTGGTCATGTCGGTCATTCGGGGATGAACACATCCGCAGTAATTCGTGAATCCGTCTCCCGTCTGCAAAATCAGGTTCAATTTGTAGGAATCGGTGATCTGGTTCGAGATGTGTGGCAATGGCATTCTGCTCCTACACTACCGACAGGTAATAAATAATGCCATTGGCAATGGACTGGGCGATTCGTTTTTGCTCAGCGGGGTCATTCATTCTGGCTCGATCTGCCGCATTGCTCAAAAATCCGGTTTCAACGATGACGGCAGGTTGCTTCACGTAATTTAATATATAAAAGGGCTTGCCCCATACGACCCCGTGCTCCGTTCCGTACAACTTGTTCATGGCATCCTGAATGGATTGGGCCAGCAAGTAACTCCTGCCTTCCTTCTGGTGCAGTACCACCGGGCCGTGTGCATTCGATCGGGGGCTCCAGTTCGCATGAATGCTGACCACGATATCTGTACTTACTTCTTCGCTAAGGCTTTTACGTTGGGCAAGATCTCTGGTATGACGGGAGCGGCTGTTCAGCCAGCGGTTCTCATCACTAAGTGCATAATCACCAAGTCGATTGATGATAACGGCATAACCTTTGCTGCGAAGCAGGAGATAGACCTTTTGGCTAATGGCCAGGTTGATATCTTTTTCCAGCACTCCTTGGGCTGAGGTACCACCGTCAATACCGCCATGGCCTACGTCGAGCAGGATAACGGGTGCTGCAAAGGCATGATGACTTGAGCGATAAGCATCTCCATCGGTCACCGGAAGCATGGATGGACTGTTCTGGGACGGGGCTGCTTTTCCATAAGCGACATGAGGCAGCATGAGAAGGCAATGGAAGCTGATTAGCAAGGCTACCGAAGCGGTCAGCAGCTTATACATGGGAATACACACTCCTTCATGAAATAGGTATCGAATGCAGATTAACGACTCGATGGATACCTTTGGCATTAGACTGTGCATTCTGAGGGTTTTCATACTTCTTTCAATAAAAAATGTTTAACCAGTACACATCCTGCACACAATAGAACTATCGTAAGATCCGCGAATGTGCAGGAGCGAAGGAGGCAGAATTATGGCCAAAAGTGATGAGTTGGTAAAATACATTACGCAGCGTGTTGTTCATTATATCGATACGCCGAAGGATGAGAGGAAAGGCCGCACCAAAAGGAAAGAGCCGTGGGCGATGAAGTGGTTTGGTATGATCCCTTTCGCTGTATCCCTGTGGGTGGGGAAAAAGGAAAAAGAATTCGATACAGAGTCTCATAAACGAAGTTCTTCGGGTAAAGGGTGACAATCGCTTACCTATTTCACTAATGTTAAACCAAAAGACGCAATCCCTTAATATAATGGGAAGGCGTCTTATTTGTTGTGGATGTTTATAATTTTAAAGTTATCTGACCGAATCTTAAGAATTTGCTGATGATCAAGGATTTACGATGTAAAAATGACCATCTTGCTGCAATGTGCTCAAAGGGACAAAGCGTTGAATGGATGATTTTCCACCTAGCGCTACATATAGACTGGACTCTGCTTCCTGATCTGTATGCCACAGCTGATAACCGCTAACGGGTAAAGGACCGCCGTATACGATATTACGATCACCCGCTGAGAAAACAATCCCTTGATTCTCCCCGTGTTGTATTACATCTTGTGCCCGGTTGGCAGCAACAGGCTTGGCGGTAATCCACAACAGATTGTCAGCCGGATTAAAGACGGGTCTGAGATAAATTGGATCGACTGAAAAAGATGGCGTTGTGAACAAATCAGTTATGCTGGCAGAGATCTGTTTGGAATCAGCCTCCAGCAGGTTCAGGAACTCTGACGGTAGTACATCTCCGTTCGTAGCATCAATATAAAGTGCAGGATGGTTAGGTTGTTCCACTTTCCAATAAGCCAGCAGGGGAAGAGCATAACCAAGATGAAGCTCTCCTCCGCCAGCAAGTAATGCCTCAAGGTTCACATGTTGTTGATCCAAGGCTTGTCCAAGAAGTTCATTGTTGTATGGTGACTGTTCTCCATGACCATATTCACTAAGCATCAACTGACCCTGCTCTGTGACTGTAATAATCATATATCCGATAGGTTTGCCTTCAAATACAGCTTGTACGAGCCAGCTATGTGTACCTGGCCCCAGAGGGTAGAAGTCCAGATCGGCGTTCTTCCAATGTGCTTCGGCGTTCGCTGTACCAAGTGTAACAGCTTGTTGCTCTGCAAACCGTTGCACAGCAGCGGGAGCAAGCTTTTCATTCTGAATGGCATGATGTTCGGGACTATATTCTCTTGATGATGCGCGGGATAGCGAAGACGTTTTTTGTTCCTCTGCATGGGCTATCGACCAAAAAGAGAATAGGGCAAGACAACTGAACAAGCCCAAGGTCATACAAGTTGTTTTCCGAGCGTTGTGCCAACACGTATGAAAGAATCGTTTCAAATTTACACCTACTTTTCATTTATCCGTTGCCTGAGCGGGTCCTAGTTTCATTCTAGGGTACAGGCTATGCAAAGGTTGCCGCAACCTGTCGGGCAGCTGATCATGAATAAACACTACTTTTGCCAGCATTTGCAGGAAAAGTAGTGTCTTCGTCTATCTTAAGTGAAACATGCCGCTGCTAATGGCAGTCACTTTCACTTTGGGTTCATATTGCCAGATCATCTCGGTCCGGCGTGTCTCGTACTGCAGTTTCATAGCTTCACGATCTATTACCGCCTGTTTTGCTTTCTCTTCTTCGGCATCTGTCTCGGAGTCGATCGGTACTGCGGCCTCTGCCGCCAGTTCTACATCTGCTCCAATGGGTTTAGCGTTAGTTATATCCAGAACTTTTTTCAGTGGTGCAGGTGGCGTGCGGTTAGAATGGACATTTTCCGTGTCTGAGGTTATGTTACCTGGTGATTCTACTTCAGGCATATCTTCTCGGAGTACCGCCTCATAGTAGGTGTCCAACACGTCCAGCTCCAGATCAAGCCGCTCTTGGGCTTTCTCTGCCCAGCTATAATCGAGTTCCTGCAAGCGGTTTGTCAAATGAGATTCCAAAGCAGCTCCGGCATCAAATAACGAAACTTTAGCTGTCTGTACATGCATGTTCTCCGCAAGCCTCGGACTAAGATCACGTCGGTTCAGCTTAGTGCCGAATTTCTCTATAATTTCACCCGAGCGAAGGGAGATGCCGAGAAAATGCAATTCCTCCCGTTTCAAATCACAGGCGAATTCCACCTTGAAACAGACACCAAGCCAAGGCTCATATACGGCTGGCGCTGTAGCGCGCAATTGCCGTTTGGCAGCCTGTTCGAACAGGTTTACGAAGGCACCGCCTTCACGGGCAGCGCCGAAAATCTGCTGCAGTCTGCGACTGCCGTACACCACTTCTTCACGTAATATTCGTCCTGGCCCCAGCTGTGGCAGTGATGGCGTAATACCAAAGTAACGGCCTAGAATAGTTTCTTTTGGTGGCTCGCCTTGAGGACTGCCGTTGGTTACGCCATTCGTTTCAGCAGCGTTAGGTGATGCTTGTGCAGCTTTGGCTTCTGCTGCTTCAATGGCCTGCTGATAACTGTCAGGATCAAATATAAATGTAAAGGACATCGTCTCAGCGGGTGCTCCGGTTCGTTCCACGAACCCCCAATAATAGGGGCGATTGGTCAACGCTTTGTCCGCCTCAGGCGAGAGTTTGACTGTAACATGGGCAGGGGAACGCTCCATAATTTGACAATCAAGTGCTTCCAGATAGGTGAGAACATATGCCTGCACTTCATGGGGAGACATGGTCATGAGTTAGCTACCTCCTTTGCGAAGATCTAACAACCCGGATACGGGAGGGCCTTCATCGGCAACCTCACGTTGAATGGAGTTCAGCGATTGTCCAAGTGAGTCCATTTTACGGCGAATATCTTCATCAGTTTGTGATTCCAACATGATTTTGTACAAACTTTTCTCAATAGACTCCTTCTTCTCCAACCGTTCCAGAATGACATCCAGCCCGCCGATCACCATCTCAAACATATTGATCTTCTCATGCAGCAGATTCAGAATATGTTCCTCAATCGTTCCAGTCGTGGATAAATTGAAGATGTTCACGTCATTTTGCTGTCCAAGCCGGTGTACCCGACCGATCCGCTGCTCTACCCGCATGGGGTTCCAAGGCAGATCAAAGTTGATCATATGATGGCAAAATTGCAGATTGATGCCTTCACCACCTGCTTCGGTTGCAATCATGGCCTGCACACGCCCGCGGAAGAGATCCATCATCCAGTCTTTTTTGCCTCGATTCATGCCACCCCGATAGGGTACCGCCGTAAGCCCATTGTTGCGGAAATAGTTTAGCAGATACTCCTGCGTGGCCCGGTATTCAGTGAAGATAATTACTTTTTCATTCATGTTCCGAATCAGTTCCATTGTTTTCTCGGCTTTGGTATTTTCCTTGATCGCTTTAATATGGGCAACGAGTTCCCAAATCTTGTCCCGAAGGGGAGAGTCCAGCGGAAGTTTCTTTGACAGATTAACCAGCGTCACGAATACAGCATCCCGACTGCTGCACACTTCACGCTGCAATGTAACAAGGGAGAGCATGCTGCTCAGGTTGCCACCAGCTTCCTGGTACTGGTCTTTGACAAAGGAAGTCACACCATCATAAAGCGCTTGTTCTTCGGGCGATAGTTGCAGATTCACGTTGGAGACGTTCCGTTTGGTAAATTGAACGGGGCCTTCGCCACGGCGGTTACGAATCATGACTTTGGATAACTCGTTCTTAAGCTGCTCCTGATTTTTCGGAACCCGTTTGTCTACAACAAAGTTGGCCGCAAAGTCACCCTGACGACCCAGTTGACCGGGCTTCAGCAGGTTAATCAGATTGAACAATTCGCTCATATCGTTCTGCACAGGTGTAGCTGTGAGCAGCAGACAATACTTTTTGCGCAATTTCAGCATGAATTGATAGTTGGTTGTTTTCTTGTTTTTGAGCTTATGAGCCTCGTCAATAATAATCATGTCGTAATCGGTATTCAGCAGCATATCTTTATGCGGGTCACGTTTGGCTGTATCCATGGAAGCAACAACCACTTCATTCTGCCAGGAATAGGCCTTTTTCTGGGCAATGGCAGGGATGCCAAATTTCGAATTCAACTCCCGTACCCATTGCAGCACAAGAGACGCTGGCACGAGAATGAGTACCTTGGATACGAGACCCCGAACCATATATTCTTTCAGAATGAGACCGGCTTCAATGGTTTTGCCAAGACCCACCTCATCGGCGAGAATGGCCCGGCCTGACATTTCAAATAATACTCTGCGAGCAGTGTCCATCTGGTGAGGGAGTGGAGTAAGGCCTTGTAGATGCTTCAAACACTGGATCTCGTCAAAATTGGGAATCAGATTGGTTTCTTCAGCTTGAATGCCCAGTTGGAAGAGTCGATAATCCCCCCAAGGACCTCCTTTATCCAGTCGTGATTCCAATTGATTAATCCAGCTTCGATCAAATTCCAATGGAACGGGCAGCTCGGCTACAGGTTGATTCGTGTGGTGCGGGTTTTTCCGGTTCATGGTGCTTCCTCCCCTGCCATACGTGATGACGTTTTATTCGTAGGTAATAGTATGGACGAATGAGAGTCAGTTCATAACTATACAAGTTGAACTACAGTTTATTTGCACGAACACTACGATGACAGAACAACCTTCCAATCGCTGTTATCCCCAGATTTCTTTGATTCCCTTTTTCTGAAGGGGAAATCCGGGGATAAAGGCGAACGCTTCGCTTTTTCAGGTTTTTTCTGTCCTCTCCGTTGACGTGCAAATGAATAGTTAACTTATATTGAACCCAGAAATTTAGTAAAGGCACATGTTTTTTCTGTGCCAAAAAATTCACAGATGTCGTATTCATGCGTATGAGGGTGTGTGAAGAAGTTTGTCCGAGCAGAGGAGTCTATAAAATAAGGTCTGTGATAAAAGTCATATAGAAAATCAATATATGGTGTATTATACTGGATTTAAATCACTATATGTGGTGTTTCATCATAATTTATTCTTATAGTGAAAATGGAGCTTGAATCCGGGGAGGTTGAACGTAGCGATGAAATCGAACCAACGATCGTACCAATTAGAAGGACTTAGCGAAAAAATATTCCTGGACCGATACGCCTGGAAGGACGCTGATTCAAATCATGCCAAGGTCGGAGATGTGGTACTCGTATTAACTAAGGATGATCCCAAGTTCCCAACCAAGGAAGTGGGCGAAATCATAGAACGTCAGGGTCAGCTTGTACAGGTAAGAACTCGAAGCGGAGAGATGATCGAGACAAACGTGGAGAAATTGACACTCAACATTGAAAAAACACCGGAAGAGATGTGGGACCGTCTTGCCAAAGCGATGGCTTCTGTCGAATCCACAGCCGATCAGCGGGCAACGTGGGAGTCCAAGTTCCGGTCTGTGTTGGAAGGTTGGAAGTTAGTACCTGGAGGACGCATTGCTGCGGGCGCGGGGGCAAGCGATGAGCTGACACTCTTCAATTGTTATGTCATTCCGTCTCCACAGGATAGTCGGGGTGGCATCATGAGGACATTGACCGAGATGACGGAGATTATGGCACGAGGGGGAGGCGTGGGTATTAATCTGTCCTCTTTGCGTCCTCGCCGAGCGGTGGTGAAAGGTGTCAACGGATCATCCAGCGGTTCCGTATCGTGGGGCGGATTGTTCAGTTATACGACTGGACTGATTGAACAGGGCGGAAGCCGCCGGGGTGCGCTCATGCTCATGATGAATGACTGGCATCCGGATGTGCTTGATTTTATTACCGTGAAACAAACGATGGGGCAGGTGACCAATGCCAATCTGTCTGTATGTGTGAGCAACGCATTTATGGAGGCTGTCAAGCAGGACGGAGATTGGGAGTTGGTTTTCCCCGATACGAACGATCCAGACTACGACACCGAGTGGAACGGGGATATGCAGAAGTGGAAAGCCGCAGGTCATTCGGTGGTGCACTATCGTACGCTGAAAGCTCGTGAAATCTGGCATACCATTATTGAATCAGCCTGGAAATCGGCAGAGCCTGGTGTGGTATTCATGGAGTACTACAACCAGATGTCCAACAGCTGGTACTTTAACCCGATCATCTGTACTAATCCTTGCGGTGAACAAGGTCTGCCTGGCTGGGGGGTATGTAATCTGTCTGCGATCAATCTGTCCAAATTCTATGATGAAACGAATCATGATGTGGCATGGGATGAACTGGCGGAAACCACTCGTATCTCGGCTAGATTTTTGGACAATGTCATCGATGCAACACCATATCATTTTGAGGAAAATAGACTGAATCAGCAGCGTGAACGCCGGGTTGGGCTTGGCACCATGGGACTGGCAGAGCTGATGATTAAGCTGCGTATCCGATACGGCAGTCCTGAATCCCTTATTTTTCTGGATAAACTGTATGGATTCATGGCGAAGGAGGCCTATCTGGCATCGGCAGAGATTGCAGCAGAGAAGGGAGCTTTCCCAGCTTTCGAAGCTGAACCGTACTTACAGAGTGGATTCATGAAAAACATGGTTGCAACGTACCCTGAAGTGGGAGAGGCCATTCGTAAACAGGGCATTCGAAATGTCACGCTGATCACTCAGGCGCCAACGGGAAGTACTGGTACGATGGTGGGCACATCCACAGGTATTGAGCCGTATTTCGCCTTCAAGTATTTCCGTCAAAGCCGTCTAGGTTATGATGAACAGTTCGTACCCATTGCGCAAGATTGGCTGGATGAACATCCGGGTGAAGCTTTACCAGACTATTATGTGACGGCGATGGATCTGTCGGCTGAGAATCACATCCGGGTGCAGGCTGCGATCCAGCAATGGGTGGATAGTTCCATCTCGAAGACGGCCAACTGTCCGGCTGATTTTACGGTGGAGGATACGGCTGAGCTGTACGAACTGGCCTTTGACCTTGGCTGTAAGGGAGTAACGATATATCGCGACGGCAGCAGGGATGTGCAGGTGTTGTCCACGTCGAAGAAGGAAGAGGCCAAGACCGAAGATGAAAACACGGGGGAAGCAGGAGAGAAGACTGCCGTATCTGCAATAGATAACCCGAATAATATTGGAGGGCAGGCAGGTGTTGGATCTTTCAGTAGCGAGGTTGATGTTGAGACTCTTTCTTCTGATCAAGCCCCTTCTTCTGCTACAGTGCTGGATAAACAATACAGAAGCCGTCCTCAAGTACTGCGCGGTGCAACATACAAAATCAATACGCCATTCGGGATGGCTTACATTACGATCAACGATCTGGAGGGAACGCCGGGTGAGATCTTCCTGAACGTGGGCAAAGCGGGATCGGACGTGTTTGCCATGGCTGAGGCACTCGGTCGAGTGTGCTCTCTGTTCCTTCGATACGGAGATCATGGGCACAAGGTTGAACTCTTGATCAAACATCTCAAGGGAATCGGCGGTTCGGGAGCGATTGGCTTCGGAGCCAACAGGGTTGAATCGATTGCTGATGCAGTCGCCAAAGCATTGGAAAGTCATGTACAGAGCAACGCTCAGGAGAACGAAACTGGAGTAACAAAAGAACAGAACCAAGTGAAGAGCGTATATCCACAAGTGGAGGATCAGAAAACCTTTACCGAATCGAGAGATTTATGTCCTTCATGCGGCTCGGCATCCCTGATGAATGTGGAAGGTTGCAAAACATGCAGCAACTGTGGGTACAGTAAGTGCAATTAAATACCTTTTGAAAAAAGAGAAAAAGAAAGACACTCCTGACTCCATTACGAAGTCAGGAATGCCTTTTCGTCATTTAGCTAACTGACACCAATCCTGGCATCGATCTGCAAGTGATTGCAGTTCATTAAATAAAACGCCAGCATGGTAGCCGTCGCACACGGCGTGATGTAACTGAACGGATAAGGGAAGATATACTTGATCGTTTTGTTGAACATATTTCCCCATCGTGAAAATAGGCAACAAGTAGGTTCCCTCATTGTAAATATTCAGATTAAATCCAGTAAAGTTCACCCAGGGAATGCTGGAAACGGGAAATGTATTTGGCGGTTCATTGGGTTTGGCAACAAATTGTTTGTGATCTTTGTAATTCCTCATATCTTCCAGATAACGAATGTGGAATGTCTCGAAATCTTCATGGAATGTCGTCCAGATCGTTGAGAAACTCTTGTCGTCCTCATGAAAAATCGTATAACTCGGAGACATTTCGTCCCAGTAGCCCAATCTCCCCTCGGCATCAAAACAGGTTCGGAATTCCCTGTGTGCATTGACGACCGTAGAGATCATATGAATAAGAGCGGGATAGAACTTCAATCCTTTAAGCTTCAGTTCGTTGATCAATAGAGTGATATCCAGATTAGCAGTTATGCTGTAAGTACATCTGACCTGATTCAAGTAGTGGTCAAAGTATGGCTTTCGATCCCACTGATCTAACACGATTGAATTAAACATAAGTTATAACCTCCTAAATTTGAATATTGCCTTCATTTAGGAGGTATATTTGACTGATTTGACCATATCCTATCACATTCCCAGTATCGTATTTTTAGAAATTGACCATCTCAGTATAACATGATGCTGAATGTGTCGCTTATAGCGAAATCCTCTGCAAAACGCTTTTTCAACCAGATTTTTTACTTTATAATTAAAGTTGTGTTTATAACGAAGAAGAGAGGGGATTAGATGCGTCAGCCGATAGAAGAACCCATATTTTATTCTTATCCTGGAATGGTAGCGGTGGTGACTTCACGTCATGAGGGAGTTCAGAATGTGATGGCGTCCGGATGGCATACATACATCGGATCATCACCAGGCGTATATGGCATCTCCCTTCGTAAGGAAACATACTCCTATGAACTCATTGAGAAGAGTGGCGTATTCGGTGTTCATTTCCTGCCAGGTCATCGATCGGAGTGGATTCAAGCTGCAGGAACGTTCAGTGGAAGAGCTACGGATAAATTCACAAGATTCGGCATTCCATATGAGGAAGGAATCAAGGTAAGTGTACCCATTTTGACAGACGCTTATTTTGCTTATGAATGCAAGGTTATGGAGATTACGACATATGGTGACCATGAATGGATTGCAGGCGAAGTGTTGCAGCGATATCAGGATCAGAAGTATTTTCTGGAGAATGGAATGGTTGATCTGGAGAAGTTGCAAATCCCAATGTACACAGGGCGTTCAACATACCGGATCATGGATGCGAGAACAGAAGAAAAGATTCACCCGTTCCACCTCTAGGGTCCTAGGCAAGAAGAAGCAATTATGAGCAAAACTTTCAATCCGGTCTGACATAGGTTTATAATGGATATTGGCTGCTGAGCAAGTCGGCAGCCTTTTGTTATGGATTCAATTGTTTCAATCGATGTATGCGTGGGTATGCCGGTTTGCGCAAGCGGGACAGGTAATTTTAGCCACTCGATGAAAAGTACTATATTTAACGACAAAATTAGAGTATGATTTTACAGCTATATGAGCTGGCAGGAAAGGTTACATCGGTTTAATCGTTTGTAACTATTCCTGTAAAGTATGAGGCTTATTTCGGGCGTATAATGCTAAACGTGAACTCACGAATGAATATAAAGAATATTTTAATGATTAAACTTAATGGGCAGGCAATTCGTCTTCTTTAAGATTATAGAATTCACACAGAATGTAGCATCATCGGATCGTGCTTCAAACAGAAGCTTTTCTTATGTTGTAAATGAAAGATGGAAGGTGCAATACGTATGTTAATGACAACCAGAACGATCAGGAGTTCCTTTATGCCCCCAACACCGATGTTGTTGACTCACAGTAACAAGGAGGGGCATGCATGTCACAATCGTTAAATCGTAAGAGACATATGAATGGACTTGACGGTTTGCGAGCCATCGCTGTACTTGCGGTAATCGCGTATCATCTGAATTTGGATTTTATTCCGGGCGGACTGCTCGGTGTAGGGATATTCTTTGTTCTCTCGGGATATTTAATTACAGATATTCTCGTGTCACAGTGGCAGGAACATGGACGCATTTCACTCGGTGACTTCTGGGTAAGACGGGTAAGGCGTTTGCTTCCAGGCATGCTGACCATGACAGCTGTGGTGATGATCTGGTTAGCTTGTACAGACCCATCCCGGCTTGCTGCGCTTCGTGGTGATATCGTTTCGGGTGTATTATACATAAGCAATTGGTGGTATATCTTTCACAACGTTTCCTATTTCGAAAGTTTTGGCCCTCCATCACCGTTTGGACATTTCTGGTCACTGGCTGTGGAAGAGCAATTTTATCTTATATGGCCTCTTCTACTGATCGCAGCAATCGTAGTGTTCAAAAGAAAGGGATGGCTGGTCGTCTTCATTGTCGTCGCGGCTGAATTGTCTGCTGGCGCAATGGCCATCATGTATAATCCGGATCTGGACCCGAGCCGTGTATATTATGGAACAGACACGCGGGCATTCGCACTGCTTGCCGGTGCTGCTCTTGCAGTGGTGTGGCCTAGTCGCAAGCTGTCGAACTCTCTGTCTGGCATGAACCGGCTTGTGCTCGATGTGTCGGGACTTGCTGCGCTCGCTTTGTTAATCTACATGATGCTGAACAGCAGTGAATATGATGCGTTTCTGTATCAAGGGGGTATGGTGCTTCAGGCTATCGCAACAACGTTGCTGGTAGCGGTGTTGGCTCACCCATCGTCTTTCCTGGCACGTATCATTGGAGCGAAGCCATTACGCTGGATCGGAGAGCGATCCTACGGATTATATCTGTGGCATTATCCTGTCATTATGTTAACCAATCCCGCGGTGGATACGGGAGGAGCACATCCTGTACGAATCATTTTACAGGTTGCTGCAACGGTTGTACTGGCCTCATTGTCCCTTAAATATATTGAAAATCCGATTCGGTACAACGGATTCCGTGATTCTTGGTCCCGATTATGGGGAAGAGGGCGGTCATCGATCGGTATACGTAACGTATGGTGGAAGCGGGCAGGTCTGTTGATGACGATTCTGCTGTTGTCCTATACGGTATCTCAGATGATGGTCTCACATGCAGCGAACTCCGATTCCCATTCGGTATCGATGTCCAACACATTGAATGGAGAGAATTCCGTAGAAGAAGAACAGGGACAGGATGTGTTGCCAGCTATTACAGCGACGTCAGGCTCTGGTCAAAAGAAGAACGATGCTCATACCCATAAACCGGAAGCAGGAACGAAAGATGATCCGGGGAAAAACGAGAAACCAACAGGAGAGTCTGCTCCAGACTCAAAACCTGACGACCAAGACAATTCAGTGAATCCTGGCAAGGACGGTCAGTCTGAAGATAAGCCGGCTGATGACTCCGTGACTAACGAGAATGATACACCAGATGACGCTGGAGCGAATCAATCCGATAATAAGGATCATGCGGTTGATGCACCTGATTCATCTCAGGACAATGAAGAAACGGCTCCTCCTGCCCAGGATGGCAAGGTTCATTATACCGTCATTGGAGATTCGGTGATTTTGGATGCAAAACCGTATCTGGAGCAAAGTATATCGGGAGTGTATGTGGACGGACATGTCGGTCGTCAGATGTGGCAGGCAGGTGATGTATTGGAAGGTCTGAAGCAAAACAACCAAATGGGCAGCAAAGTGGTGCTGGAGCTCGGGACGAATGGTTCCTTTAACTCCAAAAACTTGAATGCTGTGCTTGATTATCTGAAGGATGAGGATCAGGTATATCTGGTTACTGTGCGTGTACCTCGTCCGTGGGAACGAACGGTGAACAGAGCTTTGAATGAGGCAGCATCCAAATACAGCAATGTCTCGTTGATTGACTGGAACAGTGCAAGTGAGGGACATGACGAATATTTTGAAAAAGACGGCGTACATCTCACTACGCAAGGATCCGAAGCTTTTGCAGATCTGGTGAAAAACAGTATCCAATAATACGCAATCCATATTTAATACGATTTAGCACTTATTCATTATATATAGCCTGGGTTGAAGCTACCGACGGCTGCAACAAGAAAGAGCTCTCATTGTGAGGGCTCTTTTTATATGTTATGAACAAATAAGTCAACAAAGCAAATTCCAAACAGGGGAACCGATATTTTTCACCCCTGCATCCGTGGATCGTCACCTTACGGTATGATAGCGTTAACATTTACAATAAGTGTATTCAAATCGCCGAGGGGGATTATAGAGATGTTGAAAAAATGGCTTTCGGGTTTCCTGGCAATAACATTGTTCTCCATTATTCTGGCTGGCTGTGCTGGCGGGGACACTTCAGAAGGAGGCAGTGGCAATGACAAAGTAACCGTCACTCTCTGGCACAACTGGACCGGACAGGATGCAAAGGCGGTTGCGATGCGCAAAATAATTGAAGATTTTCGCGCGGCGCATCCAGATATTGAAGTTGTGGATGAAGGCCTGCCAACAGATGGTCTCAAAACCCGGCTTCGTACGGTGGCAGCTGCCAACGAGATGCCAGACCTGTTCGTGATGTGGCCGGATGCCATGACAAAGGAATTTGTGAAAGGTGACCTGTTACAGCCCATTAATACCGAGCTGGACGCAAAGCCGGAGTGGAAAGACAACTTCATCCCGAATGCATTAGACGGATACACCGTGGATGGGAATATCTACTCCGTGCCGATGAATCTGGCGCCAAGTTCCTTCATTTATTACAATGAAGCTTTGTTCAAACAGTACAACGTAAAAGTGCCTGAGACCTGGGCGGAACTGGAACAAGCGATTGCTACGTTTAATCAAAATAAAGTCATTCCCATGGCACTTGGCAACAAAGCCAACTGGGTAGCTCAATCAACGATATTTAGTACACTGGCTGATCGGATTACCGGCACAGACTGGTTCCTGAAAGCGACAGCACAAGATGGTGCAAGCTTTACCGATCCGCAATTTATTGAAGCCTTGAACAAGATGCAGGAGCTTGGCAACACCAAGGCATTCCAGGATGGATTCAACAGTATCGATGAGACACAGATGATGCAGCTTTATTTCCAAGGTAAGGCAGCGATGGTCATGAACGGTGGATGGGCCTTGGCAAATCTGGTGAACAATGCACCTGAAGAGGTGTTGAACAACACCCATATTACGATTCTTCCTCCAGTGGACGGAGGTCAGGGTGAACCAAGAACAACATCCGGTGTTGTAGGAACCGGGTTGGGTGTAAGTAAAAAGCTGAGCGGTGCACAAAAAGAGGCAGCGATGAAGCTGTTCTACGCGCTGGCAGGACCTGATGGTCAGAAGGCCACATTGGATAGCAGCACATTGGTGAGTTACAAGATTGATCTGGACAAAACCAAAGCACATCCATTGTTCGTAGAATTATATGATCTGATGCAGGAAGTGAAGATCACGCCAGTATACGATTCCAAGCTGGGATCGGCAACGGTTGAGGTTATTAATAATGCATTGCAAGAGTTGCTTATGGGCGGCAAGGCCGAAGACATTGCGGCTAAAATTCAGGCGGCTCAAGCCAATGCAGTTAGTCAGTAACCATTCGTTAAAACCCCTTCCCGGCAGGGGAGGGGTTTTAAGTATGGATGAGATAGTCAGTTGCAAGTTGATAAAGGCATTTATGGAAGGGAAGTGAACAGATGAACGCACTGCGCAGTCGGCGTTTTATTATGCTGGGGCTGGCCCCGGCAGTCATCATTTATGCATTGTTTGTATTTGTACCGGTCGTGTGGTCGGCATACTACGGTTTCTTCAACTGGTCCGGCATCGGCGCATCCAAATATATTGGTGTGGATAATTACGTGGAGATCTGGCATGATCCTGTGTTCTGGCGGGCACTGAAAAATAACGTTATTTTTGTGTTGGCATCGGTATTTGGACAAATTCCGTTAGCGCTGATGCTGGCGGTCATCTTACACAAAAGCAATCCATTACAGCGGTTTCTGCGCTCAGCCGTATTTCTGCCGATGGTGTTATCCACTGTAGTTATCGGTATGATCTGGCAGTATATCTATCATCCGCAGATCGGGATATTGAACTTTCTGCTGGACGCACTGGGGCTGGAAAGTTGGAAGCTGCAATGGCTGTCCGATGACAAGATTGCAATTTTCTCATTGGTACCGCCGCTGCTCTGGAGCTTTGTCGGGTTGTATCTAATTATCTTCATCTCGGCGCTACAGAATATTCCCGGCGAGATTCATGATGCTGCCAAAATAGACGGGGCTTCAGGAATCCGGAAGCTGGTATCCGTCTCTTTGCCCATGATCTGGGGTACGGTTCAGGTAGCGATCATTCTATGTATTTCGGGTAGTCTGAAATCATTCGATCTGGTCTACATCATGACCAAGGGTGGTCCGGCACATGCGACAGAACTGCTTGCAACGTATATGTACAATTCAACCTTTACAACATACCGATATGGTTTTGGTAGTGCGATCTCAACAACCATCGTACTGATTTCCCTGCTGCTGATCGGAACAAGCCAGTGGCTAACCAGTCGCAAACGAAAAGAGAATCAATAGAGAGGAGGAGTTATCATGCAAGTGACACCTGTATCCATGCCATCACCACGAAGCAGCTCGGGCCATCCGATTCGCCGCCTACGTAGCGGAATTGTTTGGACGCTGCTAACGGTCTATGGTATTTTAACATTGTATCCGTTCTACTGGCTCGTGATTAGTGCATTCAAAACAAATGAAGATTTCTATAGCAGGCCCTTTGGTCTGCCGGAAAACTGGAATGTTGCCAATTTCAGCAATGCATGGGAAAGCTCCAGGCTGGGGACCGCTTTTGGCAATTCACTAATCGTATCGGTGGGTTCACTTATTCTAACGCTGTTTATTGCAGCGCTGGCTTCATTCATCCTGGCTCGTTTCCAGTTTCGCTGGAAAGGGTTAATCATGACCTTCTTTGTTGTTGGCATGCTCATTCCGATCCATAGTACACTTGTCCCCTTATTTATTTTAATGAAACAGATGTCCCTGCTAAATACGTACTGGGCCTTAATATTACCTTATACGGCTTTTGCATTGCCTACGGCAATTTTTGTGCTTACTGCTTATCTGACAAGTGTTCCACGTGATATTGAAGAAGCAGCTTTTATTGATGGAACAGGACTTTGGGGGCTGTTTACCCGGATCATGTTACCCATGTCCGTACCTGCGTTGTCAACGGTTACGATCCTGAGTTTCTTGCATGCGTGGAATGACTTTTCATTTGCGCTTGTATTCATCAACAAAACCGGATTGAAAACGTTACCGCTGGCCATTGCGAACTTTGCGGATGGGTATCAGACGGATTACGGATTAACGCTTGCTGCCATGACCCTGTCGGTCATTCCAACCATTATCTTGTATCTCGTATTCCAGGAACAGGTTATGAAAGGTATGACAGCCGGAGCTGTCAAAGGGTAAGCGAAAGCGCATCCAGAGGAGGAGAAACGTTTGGCACGCTGGCTCACATCTTCGTTACAAAGGAAGCTATCCGTCGTTGTGACGGCTTCAATGATTGTGCCTTTGCTGGCCTTGGGCCTGTTTGCCTTTCTAATCTCTTCCCGCATCACAGAGCAAAAAACAAAGCTGTCCGGCATGGATACGCTGAAACAGGTAGAGGCCAATCTTCGTTATATGTTGCAGGATGCCGAGAATCTCTCCATTTTCCTGATTGGAGAACGGGACATCCAGCAGTATCTTAGCCACAATGAAGATCATGAGCTGGACCGGGTGGATATCCTGGGCAGGATGACCAATCTGGCGGCTTCCAAGAAATATATTGCGAACATCGCCATATATCCAAGCCGATTCGATGCCACATTGTCTACGGCTACCTGGTATGAATCCAATAATTCAAGTTTATCTTATCCACCAGTGCCGAGCGGAGAAGCAGTGAAAAAATGGACGGGGGTATATCCGGTCCAGAATTATGCGGGTATACAAAATGTGATCACATTGGTTCGGCCGATTCGCAGTATCCATGATTATCGACCCATCGGCTGGTTAGCCATTAGTCTGGATGAGAAGGCCATATCCAAGGGATGGGCCGCTCTGGGATTAGGCAGAGGGCAAGGCAGACTGGAGCTCATCGGCAGTTCTGGAGAAATTCTGTCTTCGATGGACAAATCCCGGCTTGGACTCAAGCTGGAAGGTGTCGAACCAGGGATTTCGACGTTAATTCAGGATGGCGGTAGCGGAACCACCACGTATGGCAGTGGTGACGATAAACGGACGTTGCTCTATTATCCGGAAGAATTGACGGGGTGGACGTTGGTTGGAACGGTTCCTTATGACCAGTACAAGTCGGAGAATCGGTACATTCTTATTCTAACCGGCTGCGCCGTTGCGATGTCTGCTGCGATCAGTGCTGGCTTGGTCTGGTTTACGGTGCGGCGTGTGACGAGGCCGCTTCGTGTGCTTACCCGGCATCTGTCCCGAATTGATCCAGAACGTCCGCTTCCTTTGTTTCGATCTGAAAGTGATGACGAGATTGGCAGGCTTGGGGAGAGTTACAATCTGCTCGGTGCACATATTCAGTTATTGAAGGAAGAGGTTATTCGAGGTGAAGCTCGCAAAAAAGAAGCGGATCTTCGTGTGCTTCAGGCGCAGATTAACCCGCACTTTCTGTATAACACGCTCTCTTCAATTCATTGGATTGCCTTGATGTCTGAAGAGAAGCGGATCGCGGATATGGTTGAGGGCCTGAGTGATTTTCTACGTATCAGCTTGAATAATGGTCAGGATTACTGCCCTGTGGAACAGGAGATCGCTCATACTCGCCATTATGTGCGTGTGCAGTCGATTCGTTTCCCTGATCAATTTGTGTTGCATTATATCGTAGATCCAGCGCTTGAGAAGCGAATGATGCTGAAGCTATTGCTGCAACCGCTTGTTGAGAACGCCATGATTCATGGCATTCAGCCCAAAGCAGGCGTGGGCACCATCACCATAATGATTCGCAAGGATCCGGATAATGAACAGATGAATGTGCTGGTGCTGGATGATGGTGTCGGCATGGAGCCGGACATGCTGGAACAATTAAGGATTAGCATTAGGGAATGGAAGGGAAAACAGCCGGAAAAACAGCTAAACCAAGGCGGTTATGGGCTCTGCAATGTGAATGAGAGGCTGCTGCTCCATTATGGAGCGGATGCACAGCTTGAAGTAGACAGCAGGGTTGGGGGAGGTACCCGGATTTCGTTTTCCATTCCAATCTTGGAGGGTTCGCCATGAGACTATTAATTGTTGATGATGAAGTGATTATCCGTACAGGGCTTGCCAGCGTTATCGCTTGGCATGAACTCGGAATTGAACTTCTTCAACCTGCTGCCTCGGCAGAGGAGGCGTTAACACGCATGGCTGAGGAACGTCCGCATATCCTGATGACGGATATTCGGATGACAGGTAGATCAGGGCTGGAACTTGCAGAAGAGGGCCTGCGATTGCTACCTGAGCTGGAGGTCATTATTTTGTCCGGATACGATGACTTTTCTTATGCGCAACAGGCGATTCGCCAAGGTGTCACAGATTATCTGCTCAAAACAAGCAAGCCGGAAGAGATCATCAAGACCGTATTACAGGCCAAACAGCGAATCACGGAACGTTGGGCAGAGAAGTCCAGAGAGGGCCAGCTTATGCGGGAAAATCGGGAGCGGTTATTTGCTGGATGGATCATTGATGGTGACACCGCTTCGGGCCATTTTCCTTCATTCTTGCGATCTGATGTTGGAAAAGAGGCAGGGGGTGGTGGCCTTGATGATGAACAGCTTCTCAGACAAGTCATTATTCTTCGAGCAGAGGGTTGGGATCGATCCTCGGATGCGCTATTACGATTTGCGGTGCAGAATACCCTGGAGGATATGTTACCTGGTGCCATTGCTCATGTAGAGAAACAGCAAATTATTTGTGTAGTTGCATGGCCGCCTGTGGAACATGAAACTACGTTCAGGCTGGAGAGTGCATTACGTCGGGTGGAGCAATTACTGAAGTGCACCCTGCGCGCAGCGGTAGGTCTGCCTGTGCGTGGATATGCAGATCTGCACGAAAGCTACAGAACTGCTTCAGCTGCATTCCGATATCGGGGTTTGATGGATTATAAAGTATGGCATTATGAGCACATTCAGGATCGTCAAGGTGGCAAAACCGTACTTACGCACGAAGAGGAGACCACACTTGGTACATTATTACTGGATAATGATTCAGTCACGTTAACGACATGGACGCGGGAACTTGTGGCTAAGTTGATTACAGAACCGGAGGTCACACCAGAATCGTTCAGTGCCTGTCTGCACTCAGCCGTTATTGCAGGTCATCGCTGGCTGACTCGCACAATGCGAGCCACAGGGCGTGAAGAACCCACAAGGCTCGAGCCATGGTTGCCGGAACCCGATGCCGAAGCTGCGGAGCTCGGGGATATGCTGTTCCATCATCTGTATGGTCTGATGCATGTCTATCATAGCCGAATGGCTCAGGGACAGGCTGCCCATGTGCAGAAGGCTATCGGTTATATTGAATCTTCATTGGCGCAGGATATTAATCTGCAGCAGGTAGCTGGACATGTTCATTTGCATCCGGGTCACCTCAGTGAGCTGTTTAAAAAAGAAATGGGTGTGACCTTCGGAGATTTTGTCACCGATATGCGTATACGAAGAGCGATGGATATGCTCGCGGTGTCTCCAGCGAAGGTTAGTGAGGTCGCTGCCATCAGCGGCTACGAGGACGTGAAATATTTTAGCAGACTGTTCAAAAAACATACCGGCAAGACCCCGAGTGAATATCGCGAAGAGGCGTTGTCGTTCAAGCCTTCGGGAAGTTAGAGATGAGCAGATTAGGAAACATGTCTTGCCTTACTGCAAACGTTTTCGATAGGGTATTACTCAGGGTTATTGGAGAGTGAGGGCATACTGATGAAGACCTATAGTTCAAGTCAGGATTTATCGGGACAATGGAAGATACAACATTTTGAAGTTGGAGAGAAGCGGGCAATGGATGTGGCAGCAGCTGCGCTGGATGACCGTTTCTGGATTGGGGCTGAAGTGCCTGGCGATGTACACGCTGCACTGGTTGAGCGTAGTATCATTGATCCGCCCTATTATGGACATAATGATGCCAAAAGTCGCTGGATTGAGCAAAAGGAATGGTGGTACCGCACAACCTTCAATCTGGTGAGAGATACAGAGATCGAGGAGCACTTTGAATTGGTGTTCGAAGGATTGGACACATTTGCAACGGTGTATGTGAATGGACATGAAGTTGGAAAAACGGCGAATATGCTTATGTCACATACTTTTAACGTAACGTCTCTGGTACGCAGTGGGTGGAATGCGATTGCTGTCAAGTTTGATCCGCTTCATCTGCATCACCGGGACAAAGAAACCTTCGACTGGTCCTCGTATACGAAGGAACGGCCATGGCTGCGCAAAGCAGCGATGAACTTTGGCTGGGACTGGGGGCCGCGCATGGTTACGGTGGGGATCTGGGGTGCCGTACGACTGGAAAAACGAACAATCGCCAAGCTGGAAAGTGTGTATGCTCGAACGGAATCAGTCAGTACAGAGCTTGCTGTATTACGCGTCACGGCGGATGTGAAGTCAGTCTTGTCTTACCGTAGCAGACAGAAACGTGAGCAGGCTGTGGTTGCGACCTGTAATGTTCGTCTGTTGGATCGCAGCGGACACGAGGTGGCAGGTGCCAGTGAACTACCTCTAGAAGGTGGTAAGGCAGAAACCACATTAAACATTACGTCACCTCAGTTATGGTGGACTCATGATCTGGGTGAACCTTATCTGTATACGCTGGAGGTTACATTATACGCAGATGGCGTTGAGGTGGATCGTTATAGCGAGCCTTATGGGTTACGAACGATTGAGCTGGCTCTTCACAATGAACGGGGTGAAGATACATTTACGTTTATTCTGAACGGAGTCAAAGTATATGCCAAGGGTGCCAACTGGATTCCGGCTGATCATCTGATTGGTGCCATCAAAACTTCCCGGTATCGTGAGCTTGTCGAGCTGTCGGTGGAAGGGCATATGAACATGCTGCGTGTCTGGGCTGGTGGTATATATGAGAAGGATGCCTTCTACGATGAGTGTGATCGGCAAGGGGTGTTGGTGTGGCAGGATTTTGCATTTGCGAATGCATTGTTCCCGGATTTCAATCGTGATTTCATGGATAATGTGCGGCAAGAGGTAGAAAACAATGTCCTGCGCCTGCGTAACCGTGCCTCGCTTGCCATCTGGTGTGGTAATAACGAGATTGACTGGCTCTATGATATGAAGTCGGCAAGTGGAGATATTACCAGTCCGTTCTACGGCGAACAGATATATCATGAGCTAATCCCTGAAGTGCTGGAGCGCTTGGATCTGTCTCGTCCGTACTGGCCTTCTTCGCCGTTCGGGGACAGCAACGGTCAGGATGCGAATGACCCGGATGTGGGGGATCGCCACAATTGGCAGGTATGGCATGGTTCGGTCTATCCAAGGAAGCATGGAGAGCCACCTCTGCTGGACTACAGTATTGAAGGTGTGACGTTCAAAAATTATAAAAAGGATCGTGCGTTGTTCAGCAGTGAATTTGGTATGCACGCCTCGGCCAATCGTTACACCCTGGAGAAAAATATGCCCGCAGGTCAGTTTTACTGGGGCAGTCCGGAGATGGCCTATCGTAACAAGGATACCAATCATCAAAAAGGTATTTTGCTAATGGAGGGTTACACAGGGATTCCGCAAAATATAGAGGAGTACATGAATTATTCCATGCTGACTCAAGCAGAAGGATTGCGCTATGGGATAGAACATTTCCGGCGCATCAATCACCGTAACAGCGGTGCGCTCGTGTGGCAATTGAATGACAGTTGGCCAGGGACAAGCTGGTCCATGATCGATTATGAACTGCTGCCGAAGGCATCCTTTTATTATGGGAAAATATTCTTTCATCCTGTCCTGTTGTCACTGGAGCATGAGCCGGGTGATCCGCTTGCGTTGTGGGTTGTGAACGATACACGTGACGTCTTAAATGGGGAGCTTCGACTTAATGTCTATGCATTGAGTGGAGAGAAGATCTACTCCAGCTCACATGCTGTTGAAGTAACATCCCAATCCTCACGGTGTATTGCTGAATTAACTGAAGTAGAGGTGCTACAGGGTAGACGCGCGGAGGAAGTAATGGTTGAGTTGGTATCCGAAGGATTTGCGGCACCGAGCAATCGATACTTCTTGCGTGATCCTAAGGATGTGACGTTGCCAGAGTCGCAATTGAGCGTACATGTGAATGAAGAGGAACAGTCTGTAACGGTTACGGCCAGTAGTGCGATTGCACGATTGGTGAAGCTGGAGCTTCCCCTTGGACGTGTACGATTCAGTGACAATTATTTCGATCTGCTCCCCGGTGAGAGCCGAACAGTGAGACTACGTCATCCAGAGCAAACGTCTCTGCCTCTGACGGAACTTCGAGTTAGTGCCATGAACGGCAGAGAAGGATAAAATAATAATAACAGACTTCGAATCTTATTCGAGGTTCAAGGTGGTAATCCTGATCAGGGATGCCACCTTTTTTACTTTTGCAGCAGGGTGAGTTCCTGTCGTTGTGTCAGGTGGTTTTGTCCTTATTCCACAAGCGAAACTTCCAATCGGGTTCACATCTTGGATCATTAAGGTTAGAATGATATAAAGAAATCGTTTTCAAAGGAGGTGGATTCATGTCATTTGTCTTTTACCCGGAGATGGTTATATTCTTTCTGATGTTGATCCTGCTGATTGTTGGTATTGTATATATCGTTCGTAAAAGCAAACAAGTATTGCGCCGCTTAAGTAATCTGGAGAAAGCAGTATATGAAAAAGACAACATCTCATCCTATCCGAAGGACCTTGATACTGTACAAGAAACACCCAGAGAAGACACGTTTGCTCCACGCAAACGAAAATGAAGATACGGAATTACATAAAAAAAGATAAACCAACAAACCAAAGAGCCGATTCTTCTCTATGAGGAAGTGATCGGCTGTTTGGGCATATAGGCATTTTATCCGTATTAACTAGGTTTAGAGAAAGGATTCATAACGCTGTTGGAAAGAGGATTCCATCTCCACTTGTCGAGCAAGTTGCTGCTGTACCTTTGCACCGCGAATCGTCTGAAGTTCCTGAAGTTGTGCAGTGGAACTGAATTGATCTGCAGCCATTTGGACAAGTAATTCGGAGAGCACATCCGCATCTTCGAGCGCGGCATTAAGTCCAAACGCACCGGTTGGCGTCATGGTATGAGCGGCATCACCGATGAGTACAACATTGTCCTGTGCCCACGACTGGCAATAGCTGCTTTCGACAGATAACAGAACAAAATCACTCCAGCTCTGAATATTGGCAGCTACAGAATCAGACAGGCAAGGAAAAGCAGATACAAGTTTATCTACAAAAGGAGCAATCGGCTGCTCTCGCAGCTTGGAGTAAGCTCCCTCGGGAATGTTCCATCCAATCTGAACATAACCGCCGAACTGTGAGAACAGTGCGAGCTGTTGACCATCCATGCTGGCCATCCGAACAGCGGGTTCCCAACCTACGGGTGCCGGAATGCGTGCCCAGAGCAGATCATACCCGTGCTTGCGAATCTCCGGGGTCATACCGGAATGTTTGCGTACAGCAGAGTATCTGCCATCAGCACCAACAATTACAGATGCTTCAATGGAGGCAGGAACGCCGTTCTGCCGAATGTTAATACCCACGACCTGGCCGTTCTTGTCTCGTAACAAACCGGTCATAATCGTATTGAATAGTACTTGTTTATATGAACTGTGCTGCTGAGCATGCGACACGATGGCTTCCAGGAGATGATCTTGGGGTACATGAATACCAACATGAGATTCTCCATTGCCCGGTGATACCGTATGAATAATCTGCCCATTTTCCCAATACTGAATCTGTTCCAAGAGCAGCGCTCCGCGTTCCTGAATGAGGGAATAGAGGCCGTGTTTATTCAAAATGGCTTCGCCATCCACATTGAGCAACTCCCCGCGAAAAGACTTGTGCAGGTGGGGCTGCCGCTCAATGAGCATCGTGGAGATTCCTTTTTGATTCAGTAAATAAGAAAGCAAAGCACCGCCAGGACCTGCGCCGACGATGCAAACATCTGTTTTAAGTTGAGATTGTATATTCTGATTCATGTGCATAAGTCCCTTGCATTATAATGGTGACGCTTTATTTACTTTATAACAACAGATTTATTAAAATCATTAAGTAACTAAAAGTAACTTTAAAGATATAGGTTATTATAAACAAACCCGTTGCCATAATGCAATAGGTGAAACCCAAAATATAACAAGAGTCTTGTAGTCAACTAAAGGGTGTCGGATACAAGCGCATTTTTCACAAACATCATAGTGTAAATATGTTACAATATAAGGTAGGTTATGATGAAAGGCAGGAGGAACGTTTATGAGCCCGGATACGGAGCGAAACTCTCAATTGGCAAATGTAGATCAATTGTTGGAGGCCTTCTTCAGATATAAAAATAAAGTATTGGATCAGCAGCAGAAGACCGAAACCAACTGTAAACTGAATCCGACAAAAAGTCATATATTGGGCATGATTTTACGTGAAAAACGCTGTATGGCGGTTGATGTGGCCAGACAACTCAGCTTGTCTTCCGGCGCAACCACCATTGTACTGAACCAACTGGAGACAGAAGGGTTGATCCAGCGTGTGCGCAGTGAAGAAGATCGGAGAATTGTGTGGCTGTCCTTAACGGATGAAGGCGCGCAACTTGCCAAGACACTTAATGCGAATCGCGGCCGAATGACGTGGGAATTGTTGCAAGCACTTTCCGAAGAGGAGCAACAGCAGATGTTTGGCATGCTGAAGAAAATTGAACTGAAACTGCTGGAGAACATGAAGTCGTTTGAGCAGATCCACCGGTAGTCCATATATGACTTGATTCCTTGAAGACGTCAGTCCTCATGAGTTTATCCCTATTTGCGGGGGGATGAACCTTGAAGACTGGCGTTTTTGAGTTGGTTTACAAATGAAAGCGAACCACATGATCCGTTAAGCCTTCCTGGATCAAAACTTCTTTTTGTTTGCTGCCCATCAGGTCAAAGTGGGGAAATGGCTGCCGCCGATGAATGTATCGGGGGTCCAGCCCATGATCGTTGCACCAACGCTCGAGACGTTCCAGATCTGCGCAGCCAACTTTGGTGACACTGGTGATACCGGGAAATCGATTGTCAATCCAAAAATGAGTGAGGTACGCAATCTCACCACGAGCCACTTGTTCCTTCCACGCAGCAAGCTCTTGTCGTTTAATTCCAAATGCCATAGATGCAAGTTCCTTTCCAAACGGGTATTGTCCTGAGCATATTGTAACATCTTATATACAGAATCCATCAGAATTCTTCAATCTATATAAGTTAACTAAAGATTATTTACACTGACACTACGATGACAGAATAACCTTCCAATCGCTGTTATCCCCAGATTTTTTTGATTCCCTTTTCCAAAGGGGAAAATCCGGGGATAGCGTATGCTTCCGATGCAGCTTTCTTTCAGAAAGCTTTTAGGCGAACGCTTCGCTTTTTCAGGTTTTTTCTGTCCTCTCCGTTATCGTGTAAATGAATAGTTCAACTTATATAGACTAGTCTGAGAGCAGTTAAATGGGTATATGAATATGACAACATTTTTATAATGAAGTATGGATTATGTTAAAATAAACCTATACAACAAAGGTTTCACCACTTCTATAGCGGAAAGGGATTGTCATCATGGAAATATTTATTGCCGTACTTGTGTTACTTGTCCTGATCGGTTTATCCAATATTTTAAACCGGTTTGTACCCTTTATTCCCGTTCCGCTTATTCAAATCGTGCTTGGTGTAGCTATAGCTTTGCTTCCCGCAGGTGTTCACCTGCCGTTGAATCCGGAATTGTTCTTTGTACTTTTCATCGCACCTTTGTTATACAACGATGGTAAACGAACGCCAAGAAATGAATTATGGAATCTGCGTGCACCGATACTTCTGCTTGCATTAGGGCTTGTATTCGTGACAGTAGTCGTGGCGGGATATGCCATTCACTGGCTGATTCCTTCGATTCCGTTACCTGCTGCTTTTGCTCTTGCAGCCATATTGTCCCCGACAGATGCAGTGGCCGTTGGCGCCATGGCAGGGCGAGTACATTTGCCCAAAGGCATACATAGACTTCTTGAAGGTGAAGCATTAATGAATGATGCATCCGGCTTGGTCGCCTTCAAATTCGCGATTGCAGCCACAGTTACAGGTGTATTTTCCCTGGCGAATGCAACCTTCAGTTTTATTCTGATTGCGATTGGCGGACTTCTTGTCGGGGCATTGTTATCTTTTCTGTTAATCAGGCTAGGGGTATGGATCCGTAGACTGGGCATGGAAGATGTGACCATTCACATGCTGCTGCAAATCCTGACGCCATTTATCATCTATCTGGTAAGTGAAGAAATTGGGGTATCAGGTATTCTAGCGGTAGTGGCAGGCGGTATTATCCACGCCATTGAGCGTGACCGCGCTGAATCGGTTCAGTTAAAAATGCAGGTGGTATCTGCGAGCACATGGTCAGTCATTTTATTTATACTAAATGGTCTGGTGTTTGTTATTCTGGGTGTACAGGTCCCGGATGTGTTGAGTACCATATTTGAAAATGTTTCGTTTAATAATCTGCAGGTGTTGGGGTATGTGGGCTTGATCTCGGTGCTACTGCTGGTTCTGCGTTTTCTCTGGATCTATCTGTTCTGGCAAGGGAATGAATTGCTGCGTACCAAATCCTCTATTGGCCGGCCCAGATTCAAGGATATTACGATCATTTCCCTCTCTGGGGTGCGGGGGGCTGTAACATTGGCGGGTGCGTTCTCCATTCCTTATGTGCTTCAGGATGGATCACCTTTCCCTGAACGGGATCTGATTATTTTCCTCGCGGCAGGAGTTATCCTCTTCTCCCTGATTGCGGCGAGCGTGTTTCTTCCAGTTCTGGCCAAGGACGATGGGAAATCCACAGAAGAAACACCGCAGAAGTCAGAACGAAAAGCACATGACATTATGCTGAATGCGGCAATACGAGCTGTCAAATCCGAAATGAACGATGAGAACAAAGCTGCGGCACTCGCGGTTGTCTCCGACTTGTCCAAGTACATCAGACAGGCCGCAGGTCAGCTTACCGCCGATAAACGCAAAGATATTCAGAAACAAGAAACGGCTATTAACCTGATTGCCACCCGGGCGGAGCGTAAAGAAGTTGAAGTAATGTTAGACGAAAATGCAATTGCTTCTGATGCGGCCTTCAAATGTGACAGCTGGCTGGATCGCAAGGAAATGATGCTGGCGAATCGCGCGAACACTCAGTTCATGACCTCGATCAGCGAGATCGGGCGTGTGTTAGGACATCTCTTCACCAACCGGTCCCAGAAGCCGAATCAACCATTCATGCTTGAAAATGCAGAACTGTTTCGTCAGGTGAAGTTACGTACCTCTGAAGCGGCAATTAAGGCTATTCGTGCCCATATGAACGATGGGAATCGAGTCGTCGCACTGTCGGTCATTGCCAAGTATGAGCGTGTAATTGCCAAATTGCGCACCTGGAACCAAGGTAAAACGGAAGATCCATTTAATCAGGAGAAATTGGAGTTGCAAATGGTGGCGATTCAGGAACAGCGCAATACGGTTCAGCAACTGTATGAAAACGGTGAAATCACCCGTGATGTGGCTGCGAAACTGCGCCGGTTTATTAACGACGTGGAAGCAACTGCGCTGAAAAACACCTAATCCGATAAATCCGATATTTTAAATATGCTAAAGGGTTTGATATAATATGGGACAAGAAAGACGTTACAAGTAAATTGTACTTATTCGATCAGTGAAGGAGAGATGAGACATGGCAGAACAACAAATTCGGTTGGGCAAGACGGATCTGATCGTGAATCCCATTGGACTGGGTGCGAATGCAGTAGGCGGACATAATATCTATCCGGACATGCTGAATGATGAGACGGGTAAGGAAGTGGTTCGTACAGCTTTGAAACAAGGTATTAACTTTGTGGATACGGCATACATCTATGGACCGGAGCATTCCGAACGACTGATTGGTGAAGTACTGAAGGAAACCGGTCAGCGGCAGAATACCATCATTGCAACCAAGGCAGCTCATAAATTAGTGGATGGCAAGATTGTCATAGATAACTCACCTGCTTTTCTGAAAACAGCAGTGGATGAGGCGTTGAAACGTCTGCAAACCGATTACATTGATCTGTTCTACATCCACTTTCCGGATGAACATACGCCTAAGGATGAAGCGGTAGATACCTTAAAACAATTAAAAGACGCTGGCAAAATTCGTGCCATTGGCGTATCTAATTTCTCCATTGATCAGTTGCGTGAAGCCAACAAGGACGGGTATGTAGACGTACTGCAATCTGAATATAATCTGTTC
The DNA here is from genome assembly GCF_031455635.1 of Paenibacillus sp. 2003. Classification (NCBI taxonomy): domain Bacteria; kingdom Bacillati; phylum Bacillota; class Bacilli; order Caryophanales; family Paenibacillaceae; genus Paenibacillus; species Paenibacillus sp. 2003. The sequence continues at coordinate 632,750 of NZ_JAVDTB010000001.1, forward strand.
AAAAGAGATGCGGAGAAAGAGCTATTGCCGTATACGGCTGAGCATAACATTTCTTTTGTTCCTTACTTCCCTCTGGCAGCGGGACTGCTGGGCGGGAAATATAATCGTGATACAACCTTTCAGGATGGACGGGCGAAGAACCCGCTGTTCACAGGTGAAGCTTTTATTGAAAATCTCGATAAAGTTGAGCAACTGCGCAGCATAGCACAATCCAAAGATGTTGAGGTTGCTCATCTGGTTTTGGCCTGGTACCTGACTCAGCCTTCCATTGATGCATTGATTCCGGGTGCCAAGCGACCTGAGCAGGTCATTAACAATCTGCAAACATTAAATGTGGAATTAACTGCTGAGGAAATTGCAGTCGTGGATCAGATCTTTCGTTAATGAGTTCGGGTGAATCGGGAAATGCTAACAGGGAGTTTACGTATGAAGACAAAGTGAGGACACCACATGAACCTGAAGGCAGCCCGAGTCATCGGAATGTTCACGCTAATTATTTTGCTGGGTAGCAGTTCTGCCTATGCAAAGCCTGTACAGAAGAACCGTCAGTATTATGAGGAACGAGGAGAGATTGTGTGGGAAGTTCCCACACAGGATAAACTCATCGCCCTTACCTTTGATGATGGACCAGATCCGATTCAGACTCCGCAGATTCTGGCTTTGTTACAGCAGTATCATGCTAAAGGAACTTTTTTTGTACTTGGCAAATGGGCAGATAAATTTCCTGAACTGATTAAGCAGGAACAGCTCGAAGGGCATGAAATCGCCAACCATACGTATGCGCATACGTATGCAGTTCGATCAACTAGTGCGGACAAGTACATGAAGGATATGAACGAAGCGGAAAGTTCCATCATTAAAGCAGGTGCGGAGCGTCCCTTGTTGTTCAGGCCACCGGGCGGCTATTACAATGACATGGTCATCCAGGCTGCCAAACAAAAAGGGTATACCATTGTACTCTGGTCTTGGCATCAGGATACACGGGACTGGGCTTCTCCAGGTGTATCGGCTATCGTTAACAAAGTGTTGAAGAACGCACGTAATGGGGATATTGTACTTTTTCACGATAAGGTGGAAGGCAAGTCGCATACGGTAGCAGCACTCAAAACGATTCTGCCGAAACTGCAGCAGCAGGGGTACCAATTTGTTACGGTGTCTGAGCTACTTGCTGTAAAGGCACGCGAAGCCGCGAAGGATGGAACTTCGCCTTCGTCTATATTGAAGCATGTGCAGCCCTGAACATGGTAATCCAATTAGAAACCGTAGGTCTCAGTTGAAGAGACCTGCGGTTTCTTTATCTTGGTCTTCATATCAACCATGGAATCAGGCGTAGGAGGTTATTGCCGTGTCCCTTTTGTTTTGAAACCAAAACGTCTACAATAGATGGAGCTTTGTGTTTAAGGGTTATATAGTATACAAGATATGAATTACGACATAGAGGAGAGTGAACATAATGAATGGACAACAACGTGTAAATATTAAGCCAGGTCTGGAAGTGGACATTGTGCTGAAGCAGGATCAAGCTACAGGTAAGCTGACACGTGGCATTGTGAAGGATCTGTTAACCAAGTCACCTACGCATCCACATGGAATCAAAGTACGACTGACGAGTGGTCAAGTGGGACGTGTGAAACAGGTCATTACAGGAGGCTCGAACTAACTGTGGCCCAAGGTGGGGAGATGAGTACTACCGCAGAAGTAATGGCACATCTGGCTTCGGGTAATACACGTCAGCAGGACGCCTATTATGTGTTACAGAGCAGTGGATTGCTCGAAATATTAGCTGACTATCACCCGTATCCAGCAGGAACGGTACCGATTGATATTGATATTCCGGGCAGTGATCTGGATCTGCTGTGTTATGCAGAGGATCTGGATGTGTTTGAAGCCGAGATATACAATCGAATCGGAGCCGTTGCTGAATTTCAATGTGTACGTGGTGGGGATCTTCCAGACCAACGTCCTTATGTGACTTGTAATTTGCAAGTGGGACATTGGCCTGTGGAGATTTTTGCCCAATCCGTGCCAGTTTACAGGCAGAATGCATACCTACATATGATCGTAGAGTGGAGATTGTTGCAACTGTGGGGAGACGCGGGACACCGCGAGATCCGCAGACTCAAACAGGCAGGGTGGAAGACGGAGCCTGCATTTGCTTCTGTACTTGGATTACAGGGAGATCCATATGTGGACATGCTGCATCTGGCCGAGATGAAGCGAGAAGATCTCTGGAACTGGGCGCGTTTACGCACGTTTTTTTGAACGGTTTAGCATAATCTTTGGTCAGATTAGAAAGATGGCTACAATTGTTGTTACCGTGAGTCCCAGAAGTACAGGCTTCAGGTTGCGTCTTGCAAGTTCAAAAGGATTGACTCCGCAGATTGCAGCAGCAGGAATCAGTGCCCATGGAATCAAGGTTCCACCACCTACCCATATAGCTGCAACCTGACCTAATGCTGTCAGTACAGGTGCGGAATCTGCCGAGCCTGCAAACATGGACGCAATCGAGCCAACCAGGGATATCCCCGAGAACCCCGAACCATCCATTCCGGTCACTGCTCCGGTTACCGTCATTGTAATGGCGCCCACCGTATCATTTAATGGCACCAGCCCAGCAAGCGCGACCCCGAGATCATTCACAATCCCGTGTGAACCTTCAGGAAGAGGGTTGATGAACAACTCCGTAATTGCAGCATCTCCCAGATAAAAAAATGCGGCTATGGGAATAACCGGTCCAAACACCTTGAAACCAAACTGAAATCCTTCTATTAAATAGTTGGTCGTTTCCTCTGGTCCCGCATGTTGATGTGCGGCAAGGGTGACAGCGATCAGTATAACCACAGCGGTTCCGCCAATCAGAGCTGTTGCGTCGCCACCTTGCAACTTCAATACAAACATCAGAATCACATCAACTGCGAATAACAGAGGGATAAGCAGAGCAAACGCCTTTTGCAGACGGGGCGACATGGCTTGACGTTGAACAGGCTGATTAGCGGGTAGGGAGGTGGACACAGCCTCTGATGAAGAAGAAGGTTCCGTGCTCACGGTACCTGATGTAACGTTTGGGAAATGAACAGGTGAACCTGATTTCATCTCTTTGCGCAGCATCCAGAAGGCTGTAAGTGTAGATACAGTGCCCATGACAATGACCAGAGGTATGCTGGCCGTCATGACGGAAGTAACCGGTATACCCGCCGCATCAGCTGTAAGTTTGGGAGCCCCCTGAATAATGTAATCTCCCGACAGTGCTATTCCATGTCCGAACAGGTTCATGGCAATAGCAGCTCCAATCGGAGGAAGACCTACACGCACGGCTACAGGAAGCAGTACTGCACCGACGAGTGCTACTGCCGGGGATGGCCAGAAAAATAGCGATACTACCATCATGATCAATCCGATACCCCAATACGCGACCTGAGGAGAACGGATAAACCGGGTGACGGGTGTTACCATGACCTCATTAATGCCGGTTCTGATTAGAACACGGCTCATCGCCACAATAATCGAGATGATGAAGATCGTACTCAACAATTCTTTTGTTGCATAGATAAAACTGCTGAAGATCCCAGCAACTGACCCGCTTAAGGTTTCGGTTGCCAGAAGTCCAATGGTCATAATACCTGCGACACAGATGATCGTGGTGTCCCTGCGCCGGATCATAACTGCGATGATCAAGACGATAAATGCCAGATAGACATAGTGTAACGCAGTGAGTTGAATATTCATCGAACAGGCCTCCCTACATCCTGGTGACTAACCCGAGGAGTGATATATCGTATGCATGTCAAGATCGGGCGTTCGTGGAGTCCGGGGCTTGCCGCAGCATTTATTTTTAGGGAGAAGCTTCAGAGTAATAAATGAAGGATTTATTTTACAACTGGAGAATTTATTACAACATGAAGCTTGTTACTCTTGAAATTGGAGCGGATGAAAGTCACCAGAAATGATATGTGAAGGTCACGGGACCCCATAGACAATGGCAAGCAGGGGTGATTACAATAAACATGCCATCGTAAGGAAGAAAATAGAAAAACTATGTTGAACTAAAAGGGCGGGAATCCATAATCCATGAATTTTATCCGTTCACTTCGTTTTAAATTTATAGTGGGTCTTACATTGATCATGCTGCCATTATTCATGCTGCTTTATTACAACAACGTCTACGCTATGAAAGTTGTACGCGACAAAGTATCCCTCACCAATATGAATCATCTCGCCAAGAGTGTGGAGCAGAATGAACGTGTATTACAGGAGACAAATCGGTATTTGTATAGTCTGGGTGAGCGGGACCCGGATATTATCTCTCTGTTTTTTCTGAAATACGGCAGCGGTGATTATATCATTGCAAAGCAACGGATTATGAACAAATTCATGACAGATATCGGTTTTTATAATCTAATCGATTCTTTTTTTCTATATGATGCCGTGAATGATGATCTGCTGCTCGCCACTTCAGGCAATTATGATGTCAAAAAGTCGGTTGTGCAGGAGAGTATGCCAGTCCAGATGCAGCAATTGGAAGGGGATATCCAGAAGCCGGAATGGAGCATCGTGCGTGGCGGGACGTGGAATGCGCTGGTGAAAACGGTGCGAATCAACCAGCAGTTCTATGCAGGTGCACTTGTTGATATGAATGCACTGAATCATACACAACAATTCACTGAATCCGGAGATCGGGGAGGCGCAGTCATTGTTGGAACAGACGGTGGGGCACTATCGGATTCCACATTAAATACTGCACAGATTCAGCTGGCTGCAGCGCATCTTCCCGGCCTGAAGAATCCGTATCAGGTTATCTCTGAAGTTGTGAACAAGGGAGAAGCACGTCAATATTTGATGCTGGGTATTGCCTCGGCCATGTCCGAGATGAATTATATCGTGCTGCTGCCTGAGGAAGACATGATGCGTAACCTCCCGTTTTTCCAGCAGATCATTCGTCTGCTTCCCATTGGTGCGGCAGTAATTCTGGTTACTGCACTGATCTTTTTGCGGCATCTGTTATTCCGCCCGATGAATGCGTTAATCCGAGGCATGAGAAGGGTGAGCCGTGGAGATCTCGATGTGAAGCTGGACCCGCCATCTTCCTCGGAACTTGAATTTATGACACGAAGTTTCAATCAAATGACCAGTGAGATCAGGCATCTGAAGATTGATGTGTATGAGGAACAGCTGCGGACGCGGGAGGCAGAGTTCAAACAACTGCAGATGCAGATCAATCCTCACTTTTACCTGAATTCACTCAATATTATTCATAGTCTGGCTTCCTTGCAAAAGCATGAGTTGGTGCAGCAGATGGCTGGTCATCTGGCCGATTATTTTCGATTCAGTCTGCGTGCAGGCAAACGTGTTATTCGTCTGGATGAAGAGCTCGAGCACATTCGTCATTACTTAGAAATTCAAAAGCTGAGGTTTCCAAGCAGATTCGATTTTGAACTGGATGTCGAACCGAATCTGGGACATTATGTGATTCCGCCATTAACCATTCAGCCTTTTGTAGAGAATGCCATTATTCATGGATTTCAGCGCCGGACACAAGCATTTGTCATTCGGATCGTGGCGCGCCTCGGTGAGAAGTCGTCCGGTCAGATCGATGGGACGGTGCTTCAACTGATGATTGTGGACAATGGTGTCGGATTTGAAGAGGAGTTGTTGGGGCGTCTGCAACATGGTCAATACGCTGAAGACCCGAGTGGACAGCATATCGGTATATGGAACGTGGCTCATCGGCTTTTAGTAAAGTATGGTGATCAGGCCAGTTTGCAGTTTGGCAATGAGGTGGATCATGGCGCCAAAGTCATCATTGATTTACCCGCTCAGACCGAAGAGGAAGAAGGGGGAGCCTATGCGGAACCTGTTGATCGTGGATGATGAAGTGTATGCATTACAAGCAATGGTGGAAGGAGTCGATTGGCAAGCAGCAGGTATTGACCAAGTATACAGTGCTGGTGATGCCGAAGAGGCAAGAAAGATTTTAAGGGCAGATGCTATCGATATCATGATCTGTGATATCGAGATGCCCGGTGAAACAGGGCTTGACCTGCAAAGCTGGGTGTTGAAACATGATCCAGGCATACTGACCATTTTCCTGACAGGGCATGCTTTATTCGATTATGCTCAGACAGCCATTAAGCTAAACAGCTTTGATTATGTGTTGAAGCCGGCTCCAGCTGATCAATTGATTAAGGTAGTAACTCAGGCAGTGGAAAAGATCAAGGATGGAGAGCAGCGTACCCGTACCAACGAAGTTTATGAGACCGTATACAAACGCTGGAAAACCCATAAACCGCTGCTGACGGAACGCTTCTGGAAAGATGCCATCTCACAGCGTATCACGTTAACCGAACAACGGTTGCAAGAGCTCGCAGAACTGTATGGTGCCGAGATTGATCCGCAGGCTCGTGTGTTACCCATTGTGATCTCGGTAGAGGAATGGGTGCGTGATTTTGATTTGCGTGACGAAGAGGTATTGGAATATGCCCTTCGTAATGCAGCCAAAGAGATGCTGCTTGGCGACAAGCCCGGTGAGGTGTTTCAGGATCAAAGTGGATTAAATATTGTGCTTGCTTATGAGCAAGATGGCATCATTCCGAGTGCGAGCGAAGTGGCACAACGTTGTCAGGGGTATATTCAGGAATGTGGTACGTATTTCTACTGCCGGTTGTCCTGTTATGTTGGTGCCTCGGTTGCTGTAACTGAGCTGCAAGGCATGTTAAATGAACTGATGGATATGGAACGGCGCAATATTAAGGAGCTTGAAGAAGTTTTTGTCTATGATGAGCGGGGAAGAGATCAGGAAGATCGCTTTTTGCCCATTCCATGGTTTTCGGAATTATCCATTCTTTTTGAGACGGGTAAAGTAGGGGATTTGCGAGAACGTGTGGATGAGATTTTTGAGTTGCTTGCTGCCCAGGAGGGATTGTCTCCTGAAATGCTGCATCTCTACTATCATGCCATGCTGCATGTGGTCTATCCGCTACTTCATCAGAAAAACGTATCAATACGCAGTCTTTATCCGGGTGAACGGGAGCCGGAAGAGGGTATGGTGACAAGGTCGTTGCCGCAGTTGAAACAGTGGACGTCGGATCTGATTGATCGTGTTATCCCGGTGTTGTACCCGGACGATCATAGCCCCATGACCATTGTGGATCAGTTGTGCGTTTATATTGAAACTCATATTGGTGAAGAACTTATGCGAGAGGAGCTTGCAGCTTTTGCCGGATTCAATCCCGCTTATCTATCGCGTCTATTTCGGAAAGAGAAGGGGATGTCCCTATCTGAGTTTATTCTGCAGGGCAGAGTAGCCAAAGCGAAGACATTGTTGTCCCAGTCCACCGTCAAAGTGACGGATATTGCTGGCAAGGTGGGGTACTATAATTACTCGCATTTCACCAAAATGTTCAAAAAGTGCACGGGTATAACGCCACAGGAGTTTCGAAAACAGTCACGTACCGTATAGTTCAGGGCGCAGCATGCTGCGCCTTTGTTTTGTTTATTTTGGCACTAAAGTCATAATTTGATAAGTCAACAGGTCACCACAGCAGATAGAGGTCTTACTCGCCCCGCCGTATACTTGAACCACAGGAGCCGCAACGGAGCTTCATCCTGAGGAAGAATTCAAGAGGAGTGAGGGAGAACAAGTTATGAAGACACAACCCCAGGCGGGTAAGGGAGTACGGATATCGGAAATACCGGGAGAAACAGTCCGAAAGCGCAAGTCTGTGTGGCACAATCTTGGCAAATTCAAGGTGCTGTATCTCATGTTCTTGCCAGGTGTCCTGTTTCTGCTGGTGAACAACTACATGCCGATGTTCGGCGTTCTGATCGCATTCAAAAATGTAAACTATGCTGATGGTATTTGGGGTAGCCCATGGAGTGGATGGGACAATTTTAAATATTTGTTCTCCACCAGTGATGCATGGGAAATTACCCGAAATACACTCGCGTATAACACGGTGTTCATTGCACTGAATCTCTTTGTAGGTGTCGGGCTTGCTATTCTGCTCAATGAAGTGAAGAACAAGGCAATGTCCAAGTTATATCAATCACTTATGCTATTACCGTATTTCCTGTCCATGATTGTGGTCAGTTATCTGGTACTGGCTTTCCTGGGCAAGGATTCAGGCTTCATGAACTCAACGATTCTGCAGATGTTCGGTGGTCAGCCGATCGACTGGTATTCAGAGCCGAAGTATTGGCCGTATATTTTGCCACTGGTGAACACATGGAAGAATATTGGATATTATGCCGTCATTTATCTGGCAGCTGTCGTGGGTATCGATGAAGAATATTATGAAGCAGCTGTGCTTGATGGTGCAACCAAATGGCATCAGATACGCTTCATTACCATTCCGTTTCTCGTCCCATTAATCGTCATTATGACGTTATTGCAAATTGGCCGTATATTCTATGCAGACTTCAGTCTGTTCTACCAGGTTCCACTGGAATCAGGAGCACTGTTCCCTGTAACGAATGTACTGGATACCTACGTATATCGTACGTTCCTTATCGGTGGAGATATCGGGATGTCATCAGCAGCCGGTCTATACCAAGCAATCGTTGGATTTGTGCTGGTTCTTGTATCCAATACCATCGTAAGGCGAATAGATAAAGATAATGCATTATTTTGAGAGGAGGCAAGTCAGCTGTGAAATCACGTGATCCACTAGCCGTATCGAAGCGTTCCGCATCCGTTATTCATGCGATGTTTCTATTCTATGCCATTGCCTGTATCGTGCCGATCCTGCTTGTCTTCGCCATCTCATTTTCGGACGAGACAACAGTAATTGCCAATGGATATAAGCTTATTCCAGAGAAGTTCAGCCTGACGGCTTATGAGTTTCTGTTCAGAGATATGGATCAGATCATTCACTCGTATGGTATATCCTTTATCGTTACCGTTGTAGGTACCATTACAAGTGTTGCGCTGACCGCATTGTATGCGTATCCACTCTCACGGAGAGATCTGCCTTACCGGGGCTGGTTCGCCTTTTTCATCTTCTTCACAATGTTGTTCAATGGGGGTCTGGTACCTTGGTACCTGGTCTATGTCAACGTATTGGATCTGAAAAACTCCCTACTGGCACTCATTATGCCGCTACTGCTATCCCCATTCTTTGTACTGGTCATGCGTACATTCTTCGCGAACTCCATTCCGGTGTCCATTCTGGAATCGGCTCGGATTGATGGTGCGGGAGAATTGAGAACGTTTGCACGTATCGTGCTTCCGCTCTCTCTTCCCGTAATGGCAACCGTCGCGTTGTTCAGTACATTGAATTACTGGAATGACTGGTACCTTAGCATGATTTTTATATCAGATAACCGGACGATCAGCCTTCAGTACCTTATGTACCGGACGCTGCTCGATATTCAATATTTAACAACCAACTCCAACGTCTCTTCACAGATTTCGTCGCAGGGTGGATTGCTGAATCTACCTAACAAAACTCTGCAAATGGCGATGGCTGTGGTCGGTATTGGTCCAATTGTACTGGCATATCCGTTCTTCCAGCGTTATTTCATCAAAGGTCTTACGGTTGGCGCTGTGAAGGGATAACTCTAAACCGGTTAGCGGAGTGGGCAAGGTAAATAAAGATGGACTGAAAGGGCATATACAGAAGTAGTTATCGGTTTAATTGTGAATTGGGGAATTCGGTTGTATGGTTCAACACATGACAGGAGGGGTTCAATTGGTTAGATCATTAAAGGTATGGTCACGCATGATGGCAACGGTTATGGCGCTGAGCCTGGTGCTGGCTGCTTGCTCATCAGACAAGGGTGGAACAACAACACCTGGCGCAGAAGGCGGAGGAGCAAGTGAAGGTGGGGGCAAACCCTATGAAGTGACACTGTTCTATCCAGGGACACCACAGAAGGATGTCGCTCTGGTGGAAGCCGAGATTAACAAAAAGATGGAACCGAAGATCGGAGCCACGCTTAAGATCAATGCGATTGACTGGGGGCAATGGGATAACAAGCTGAATCTCATGATTTCTTCAGGTGAAAAATCAGACATTATCTTCACAGCAGCTTGGCAGAACTACACGGTGAATGTAGCTAAAGGCGCATTCTTACCATTGAATGATCTGCTTGATGCACATGGTCAGGATATTAAGAAAAACCTGGACCCTGCCTTCCTGGAAGGTTCCCAGGTAGACGGCGTGAATTACGGCGTTCCTACGAATAAGGAACTTGCTGCCACACGTGGTGTGTTGGTACGTAAAGATCTGGCTGACAAGTATAAGCTGGACCTGACAGCTGTAAAGACATGGGCTGATCTGGAGCCTCTGCTCAAAACAATCAAGGAAAACGAGCCAGCCATCACACCATTCTATATGTCAAACACCAATGGTAACGGGCTGTTAGAGAATCTGGATTGGGATTATCTCGGTGATGCTTCCGTACCTGGAGTCATCTCCAAAACAGCAGGCGGAACAACGGTGCTGAATGAAGTGGAGACTCCAGAATTCAAAGAAGCGGCTGAACTCGCTCGCAAGTGGTATCAAGCGGGATATATCAACAGTGATGCTGCTACTTCTAATGTGTTCCCGAAAGACCAGGCGAAGGCTGGAAAAGCGTTTCTCTGGACAGATGGCATGAAGCCAGGCAAGGATAAAGAAGAAGAAGGGTATGTGGGCTTCCCACTCACTCAGATTGAGATGACACAGCCGACAATCACGACGGGTGATGCGTCTGGAGCGATGCTTGCAATCTCCCGTTCTTCCGAACAACCGGAGAAAGCGATGCAGGTCATTAACCTGCTGCATTCCGACAAGGAAATTAACAACTTGCTGAACTTCGGAATTGAAGGTACACATTATGTGAAAAAAGACGGACAGGATAATATCATTGCGCTCCCTGATGGCGTAGATGCCAACAGTCGTACCTATAACCCTGGTGCCCAATGGCAGCTTGGTAACCAGTTCCTGAACTTCCTCTGGGATAATGAAGATCCACAGAAATGGGAGAAGTTCAAAGAGTTTAACGCCAAAGGTGTGAAGTCGCCAGCACTGGGCTTTACGTTCAACAGCCAATCTGTTAAAAATGAAATTGCGGCGGTCAACAACGTGAACAAACAGTTCAAGCCGGGTATGACATCGGGCGCCGTTGATCCAAATGAGATGATTCCGAAATATCTGGAGAAATTGAAAGCAGCGGGAATTGATAAAATTATTGCAGCCAAACAGGAACAACTTGATGCATTCCTTGCCCAGAAGTAAATGATTATCAGCCATGACAGAGAGACCTGTGTTACTACAAGCTCTTGTCAGCGGTGAAAATGGAGGACGTTTTCGGTGAACAACCGAAGACGTTCTTTTTATTGTTGTTTTTTTGATTTGGATTGTTAATCATAAATAGGAAAAATATGATATAATAAGGTGGTTGATTAGGGGGTGTTCGTGTGTCGAGAACCAGACTTGTGTTCTCAGGGGCTTTATTGCTATTTGCTATCATCTTTACATTTAACCATCATCTTGGTTTTTCTGTTGGGGATACCATGCTGTCAGCAATAGGTATATCACCGTATACTACGTCTTATTTAAGTGGTGTACATATCACACTTTTCCTAGGATTGGGGATCTTCGCTTGCGGATTTTACCTTACACGCAAAGAAATCGGGAAATCATTCCCCGGTCTTGCAAAAGGGTTATGGATCGTAGTTATCGCTATCGTTTTCAGTTACTCGTACATGACGGATAAATTCATGTATGTTGCCAAGTGGGGAGCTACAGGCATTAATGCGGTATCCTATGTACAGAATGCAAGCTCTTGTACCTTTAACGTGCTGAAAACGGGTGAGACCCGAGCAACCTGTGACCTGACACTCAAAAATTACGGCAGAGATTCCGTATCCGCCGTGTTATTGCCTGATCTCGCACGCAGTTATAAGTTTAAGGACGATCCACTATTGGAAGCTTTGCAGTCTGTCCAATTAAGGCCCGTACATGTTGAGATTGAACGTCATGGAACGTTTACAGGTAAGTTGGAGTTTTACGGGAAAGCGGAATCCCCTCTGTTCGTCAATGGGAAACTTATGGATATTGTGCTGGATGTAGGCGTGGACGGAGCAAATACGGTATTTGATTATGATATTCCATAGTTGATATTTTTATAGAAAAAAAGAATAATTACATAAACAGAAGTGGAATAAGGTTTGAGTTGAATAGAAAGATCAAAGATATATACTGAAATTAGATAGAGAGCTGGCTAATCGCTGGCTCTTTTTGTGCGTGGAAGTTGCATTTAGTGCAGATATATTGGTTTTATCTCCTTCCCCCTTGAATTGGTAACGCTTACGCTAGATAATGAATCAGTTTGTCTCAAAAAAATAGTTTGTCTTTAGCGCTTACATCATTACAATTAATGTCACGACAAATTAAGACAAGGTGAGATGAAAAGATGTCATATCGGACAAACCTGTTTTCCAAAATGGTCATTCTTATTCTGATTATGCTGATTCCTGTAGTGCTTTTGTATTGGTACTCCAATCACAAAACAACAGCTGTTCTCAGAGATGAGTTGAATCGATCAAATAGTAACCAGCTTGAATTTTTCCAAAATCAAGTGAACACACACATCGAACTGTTATCCTCATGGCCGAATCTGCTCATACATGATCCTGATATTGCCAGCTTCAAGCGAATCTATGCGGATAGTAACTACTTTGATCTGGATGCGATCAACCTGGTCAAACGTATTCAGAATAAGCTGAGTATTCAGGAAAGCTCATCCAATTGGGCTACGAAATTATATCTGTATTCTCCTTCGCTGGGCAGAGTGGTTTCCGAAAGGGACGCACGTTCTTACGATAAACAAGCGCTAAGAGAGAATATCAGTTCCGGCTGGGATGTACGCAAAATTCAGGATGGGGAAGATGACCGGTTCATGTTTAGCTGGATTACGGTATCTCCGTACGGTATTAAAGACCCAGCTAATAATGCGGAAACGATTATTAAACTGGAGTTTGATAGTGACAACATTCGGGATATGCTCGACAAATTCAAAGACGATGGCAGGCATGATCCCTTCTATTTCCGAGAAGAATCGGGAGTTATCTATAACCGGACTTCAGATCGTTCCCTAACGAATCAGTTGATGGAAGAACTGTCCGTTCATAAACTTCAGGACGTTGATAACCGTACAGTGGTGATCGGGGACGAGCCTTACATGGTTAACACGGTGAAATCCAGTACAACAGGCTGGTATTTGGTGGACTACATGCCCCTGTCAGATATTCTGAAGCCTATTCATCAATCCAATATGCTGTTCTATTCTTCCATGATTTGTTTGTTGTTAATGAGTTTTGGTGTGGCGTATTTGTTCTATGTTCAGGTACAGGTACCAGTGAAACAACTCATTCGCGGGTTCCAGCGGTTGAAGCAGGAAGATTATTCAGTGAGGATTAAGCCAAAGGGCCGCAATGAATTCAGTTTCCTGTCCGAACGTTTCAACTTGATGGTGGAGCAGATCCAGCAGTTATTTGAACACGTTTACCTGGAACAGATTCATGTGCGTGAAGCCCGGTTGAAGCAGCTGCAATCGCAGATTAACCCGCACTTTTTCTATAATTGTTTCTCCTTCATTACGAGTATGGCGAAGCTGAAGCGTATGGACGCTGTTGTAGCGATGTCGCATAACCTATCGCGATATTATCGGTATACGACAAGACAGGAGCGGGACGTGGTACCGTTGACAGAAGAGATTGAATTTGTCAGCTGTTATCTGGAGATCCAACGGATGCGTATGGACCGGATTCATTACAAGCTTGATCTGTCTGATGAGATGTTAAGACAGGAGGTACCGCCACTCATCGTGCAACCATTGGTGGAGAATGCAGTGATTCACGGCATCGAAGCGGACGCGGAAGCAGGAGAAATAAGAGTATCCGGGGAGAAACAGGGCGGTGTCATGGTTCTTGTGGTAGAAGATGATGGGCAAGGTATGACGCAGGAGGCACGTGAGGCGCTTCTGAGTAAGCTCAGGGGAACGATGGATCAGGAGATGGGCTGTGGCCTGTGGAATGTGAATCAGCGACTCCAGCTTCGATATGGGGAGCAGGCTGGGCTTGATATAACGGAATCGGAACTTGGCGGGTTACGCGTTACACTGTCATGGCCTGCCGAGCAGGAGTTTCTTCTGGAGAATGAAGGATAAGCACTTGGAATGTGTAGCGCATGATGCACGATGGAATCCATTTGCAGAATGAACGAAATAGGGAGTGAATCACTTGATTGATATATTGCTGGTAGATGATGAGACATACGTAACAGAAAGTCTGGAACTTACGATCCCCTGGGGAGAGCTTGGAGTAACGACCGTGCTGCGTGCCGCATCCGGTAAGGAAGCGTTGGAGATTATGGAGGAAAATGCAGTAGATATCGTAGTTACCGATATTCGCATGCCTGGCATGTCAGGACTGGATCTCATTGCAGAGGTAAGCAAGCGCTGGTCTCATATCCGCTGTATTTTACTAACGGGTCACAGTGATTTTGATTATGCTAAAAAAGCCATTCAATTGCAGGCAGCGGATTATATCTTGAAACCCGTAAACGATGATGAGTTTATGGGATCGGTGTCGGCAGCCATCACGTCTCTTCGCGATGAGTGGGATGAATTTGATAAATATCACCGGCTTTTATACAGTCGGAAGTCTGACTATAAGATTTTACGAGAAAATCTTATGCATGATCTGCTGCTGGGACGTGAGATCACGGCCCGGGCGCTTCGGGAACAACTGCAACAATATGAGATTCATATTGATCCGGAACAATCGGCTGTGATGATGCTGATTCGCCTTACAGGACGCTTCTCATCAATGGACCAGCAGTCTCTGGATCTGATGGATTTTGCGGTAGGTAATATTGCAGAGGAAGTACTCGGAGAGCAATTTAACGTGTGGTTTGGTCGCGGACCCCATGAGTGTCTGGTTATGTTCTTGCAGAATCAAGATCAGATCGAAGCTCCGCAGATGGACTTGGAGACGCTGAGAATCTCAGCTGAAACTTTCCGTGAGCATGTCATTCGATATTTACAGGGAGATCTGTCCATGGTAGTTACACCGTCATTTCCCTTTAATGAGTTGACAGCAGCTTATCGAAAAAGTCTGGGTTCGCTTGTCCTTTCAG
The DNA here is from genome assembly GCF_031455635.1 of Paenibacillus sp. 2003. Classification (NCBI taxonomy): domain Bacteria; kingdom Bacillati; phylum Bacillota; class Bacilli; order Caryophanales; family Paenibacillaceae; genus Paenibacillus; species Paenibacillus sp. 2003. The sequence continues at coordinate 647,872 of NZ_JAVDTB010000001.1, forward strand.
GACCGGAAGAACACAAGATTATATATATGGACATGGATCAGGCACTCAGCAAAAGACCGGAGAATGATGCGACGCAGGCGCTCGAAGAGCTGTACAAACCGCCTGTACTTCCGCAATTGCTTGAGACCAAGCAATGGGAAGCGGCAGCGCGTAAGCTGAACGCGGTCTTTGACGCGGCAGAACAGGTTCGATTGTCTAGAGAACATGTGTATGAGATGTATCTGTCGGTAACCAATGCATTTATGTATATCGCCCATAAACAGGGGCATCTGGTGCATGAGATTGATCATGCGGGATTCGATCTGCTCCTTGCTCATCAACTGATTCAATCCCCCGAGAAGCTGCGGCGCTGGGCAACCGAGATGCTGGCGAAGCTTCAGGAAGAATTGTCCGATCAGGAAGGTGTGCAGAGCCGCAGACATGTGATCAAGCAGGTTCAGGAGTTGGTTACAAGAGATACAGGACAGGATCTGTCAGTGAAGATGATTGCGGACAAGGTATATTTACACCCCGTATATCTATCGAAAATTTACAAGGCAGAGACAGGGGAAGGTCTTGGGGACTACATGATTCGTATGCGCATGGAACGTGCTCTGTATCTGCTTAAGAATACCAATAAAAAAATATACGAGATTACGAGTGAACTTGGCTATCAAAATCCGCAATATTTCAGCAAAATGTTCAAAAAACATTATGGTATGACACCAAATGAATTTCGGGATCAGGCATAATTACAACAACATTCCAGAATATAGGTTGGCAAAGGTGCAGAAATCTTGATTTCGTATCATAGGCTCAAAGGCCTGGTCAGCCTATAATGAAAGGGTAACCAAAACGATTTAAGGGGGAACAACATGAGAGCGCAATCAACGAAAAAGAGATTCTTGACGCTTCTCGCTACAACGCTGAGTCTAACTGTCGTTCTTGCAGGATGTTCAGGAGGCAGTGGGGGCGGAGATAGTGCAACACCAAGTACATCTGGAACCCAAAACGAATACAAAGAAAAGTATGATCCGGAAGTAACCATTACAACAGCATGGGGAATTGACCCTGAGCTGAAGTTTAAAAATGGCGAATCCATGGAAAATAACGTGGCTACCAAGTGGGCCAAGGATCAATTCGGGATTAATATTAGCTCGCTCTGGTCTGTAACGGATACGAATGGCGCATTTGCAACCAAACTTCGCCTGGCGATGTCTTCTGGTCAAGATATGCCTGAAATTGTAACGGTGGGTGACAACTTGCTTGCTCAGGATCTGATTGATTCCGGCATGTATCAGGAAGTTGGTCCACTGTTCGACAAATATGCTTCAGACACATGGAAAAAAGCGATGGAGCAAGATCCTAACGTATGGAACCAATATAGCCGTGATGGTAAAAGAATGGGTATCCCTGTTCTGGACTATGCATACAACAATGATTACTTGCTCTGGATTCGTCAGGACTGGCTGGATAAGCTGAAGCTGGAAGCTCCAAAAACAATCGATGAGCTGGAAACCGTTATGGAAGCTTTCAAAAACAATAACCCGGACGGTTTGGCTCCTGAAAAAGTCACTCCGCTCAGCATTGGTTTCAAAACATCCATGAATACATGGATGGGAGACCCATCCTGGATTTTCGGAGCATATGGAACATTACCGTTCCAATGGAATCTGGCTGCGGATGGCAAGCTGGAGTATGGTTCCATCAATCCCGGTATGAAGCAAGGTTTGGTCAAATTGAGCGAATGGCTTAAAAAGGGGTATATCCCACAGGAAGCAGCGCTATGGGATGAGAACAAAACAGCAGAGCCCGCAGTTGCAGGAACCGCCGGCATTATCCCAGGTCCTTACTGGATGAGTGGATGGCCGTTGACTGACACAGTGAAGAATTCGCCTGGTGCCGTTTGGAAACCGATTGAAATTCCAACGGGTCCTGAAGGTAAAGCAATGCGTCATGGAACACAATTCGTAAACGGTGTTACGTTGATCAAAGCAGATATGGAACACCCTGAGGCGTTCTTCACGTATCAGAACTACCTGTTTGACAATTATGCTGATCCTGCACCGGGTAGCCCGTATGATAACGGTCTATTCGACGGATATGACTACCAGCTGGACGCGAACGGAAAACAGAAAAAGCCAGACGAAATTGATGGCGGATATGTCAATGTCGTACGTTACCTGTTAGTTCGTGATGGTGCACGTATTCCAGATGCACAGATGAAAGCGTTGCTTAATTTGGCTGATGGCAAAGAGCCTGAAAGCAAGCTGGAAAAAGACGTGGCCGTAAACTATGGACCAGAAACTCCTGCAGCAGCGAAAGTGTTGCTGAGCCAAGAAGAAATTTCCTTCAAAAACATGTTCACAGGTCCAACAACACAGACGATGAAATCCAAGTTGGACTATTTGAATAAAATCGAGAATCAAGCATTTAACGAAATTATCTATGGCAAAAATCCGGCGGATGCGTTTGATACCTTTGTACAAACGTGGAAATCGGGTGGTGGTGACCAAATCACGCAAGAGGTTAACGAATGGTATGACAGTGTGAAAAAATAGTTACAAGCAGCGCTCAGACGACTAACGTCTGGGCGCTTTTTTTGTTTATTCAAGTTAAGGCAAAGTGGTTGAATTTGTGCCATTTATATTGCTTTTATGTGCTGTTTGGGCCCCATAAAAGGTTGATATAATCGCATTATAAGCCACTCAGGGAGTACTTGAGTAGGAAGAAATACAGGGGGAGCAATCATGAGAACTTTGAAACGCACTTGGCCATTCCACGTTATGCTGTTGCCAGCCATTATCTTTCTGATTATCTTCAGTTATGTGCCTATGGGCGGGATCATTATGGCATTCCAGAACTACAAGCCATGGCTTGGGATTAGCGGTTCTGAATGGGTTGGGCTGGACAATTTTAGATATCTGTTTGAACGTGAAGACAGCTTACAGGTCATCTGGAACACATTGATTATTGCTGTACTTAAACTGATTTTTAATTTATTTGTTCCATTTGTTTTTGCCATTCTTTTGAATGAGGTTCGCAAGATGGCTATACAGCGAACGATCCAAACACTTGTCTATTTACCTCACTTCTTGTCCTGGGTCATTCTGGGCGGGATTTTGATAGATCTGTTGTCAACAGGCGGCTTGGTTAACCGGGTTCTGGGAACCTTTGGACTCGGGCCATATTTCTTCCTTGGAGACAACAGTTGGTTCCGATCTACGGTCATTCTGACAGATGTGTGGAAAGAATTTGGCTATAACATGATTGTCTTTCTGGCTGCCCTTGCCGGAATTAATCCAGCATTGTACGAAGCAGCGGAAATTGACGGAGCAGGACGCTGGAAACAGACACTGCACATTACAATTCCTTCACTTGTGCCGATGCTGATGGTTGTAGGAACACTGGCACTTGGTAACGTACTGAATGCCGGATTTGACCAGATTTTCAACTTGTATAACCCGCTCGTATATCAAACGGGTGACATCATTGATACATTCGTATATCGTTCCGCAATGCAAAATGGTGAGATGGGCTTTGCAACGGCGATCGGATTATTCAAATCGGTTATTAGCATGATCTTGATTCTTGTATCTTACAGCTTAGCCAAAAAATACGCTGGATACCGCATATTCTAAACGAATGAACAGAGAAAGAAGGGACCACGATGTATCATAAATCATTGCCTTATCGCGTGTTTAATATAGTCAATACCTGCTTTCTGATTCTAATTGCCATCATGTGTATCATACCGATGGTTCATGTACTGGCGGTATCCTTTAGTACAAAGGCTGCTGCCGATGCAAATTTGGTCAATCTCTGGCCTGTAGGTTTCTCCCTTGAGGCATACAAAAAGACAATGAACAATCCAATTTTCTTGAACTCGCTCTGGATCTCACTGTTACGTACAGTGATTGGTACAGCTATCACCTTGCTGATTACGTTCCTGGCGGCGTATCCGTTGTCCAAAGAGAATAGTGAGTTCAAAGGCAGAACGATTTACTCCTGGATTTTTGTATTTAGCATGATTTTCAATGGAGGGCTGGTTCCATTCTATATGGTTATCCAGAAGATCGGGTTGATGGATTCCTTCTGGGTACTTGTACTACCGGGGGCGGTTAATACATTCCTTGTCATCCTGATGCTGAACTTCTTCCGTGGTATTCCAAAAGAGCTGGAGGAAGCAGCGCTGATGGATGGAGCTAACCATTTCAGAACATTGTTCAGTATCTTCCTTCCCATTTCGATGCCGTCCATTGCAACAATTGCATTGTTCAGTATGGTGTTCCACTGGAATTCCTGGTTTGATGGCTTGCTCTATATGAATAACGCCAAGGATTACCCACTTGCTACATTTATGCAAACAGTCATTATTGGACGTGACATGAGTAGCATGAGCATGAATCCCAAAGAGATGGAATCTCTCTCTCAAACTACGGTAAGGGCAGCTCAGATCTTCATCGGAAGTGCACCAATCTTGATTGTGTATCCTTTCCTGCAACGTTTCTTTGTCAAAGGTATGACGTTGGGCTCAGTTAAAGGCTGAGCCTGTACCCCAAATTAATGGAGGTTGATACAGTGAGCAATTTGACGGAAAAGACATTCATTCTGGGAATGGATGTGTCCTTTATGGATGAAATCGAACAGCATGGCGGGAGTTATAGTGATGTGGATGGCAAGGAACAAGACTTGCTGTCCATCCTGAAGATTAATGACGCTAACGCGATACGACTTCGAATCTGGAATGATCCTGTTGGTGGATTCTGCAATCTGGAGCGGACGGTGGAGGTAGCCAAACGGATCAAGGAACAGGGATTGAAATTTTTGCTGGATTTCCATTACTCTGATCGCTGGGCTGATCCAGCCAATCAATGGAAGCCGAAAGCATGGGAGAATCTGTCCTATGAAGAGCTTCAACGTGCGGTATGCATGTATACGGCTGACGTTCTGAGAACGTTGAAGGAACACGATGCGCTTCCAGACATGGTGCAGGTGGGCAACGAGATTACCCCAGGCATGTTATGGAATGAGGGACGTGTTGGTGGAGAAGAGCATGATACGGATGAACAGTGGGAGCGTTTTGCCGGCCTTGTGAAGTACGGAATTGCTGCGGTCAAATCCGTTGACGCGGATATTCAGATTATGATACATATTGATCGTGGTGGAGATAACGCCGAGAGCCGCAAGTTTTACGATCGCTTTGAAGCACTGGGTGTGGAGTTCGATATCATTGGTCTCTCGTATTATCCTTGGTGGCATGGCACACTTGATGCGTTACGTGATAATCTTCATGATCTGGCTGAGCGTTATGGCAAACCGATCAATGTAGTTGAAACCGCTTATCCATGGACGTTGGAGCAGCCGGAAGGCATTGAATGGATTTTGAATCAGGAAGATATGTTGTTGCCAGGATACCCTGCAAGTGTAGAGGGACAGACCAAATATCTGAAGGATTTATTGCAGATTATCCGCGAAGTTCCTGGTGGTTTGGGGCACGGATTCTATTATTGGGAACCTGCCTGGATACCAAGTAAAGAAGAATGGTCCGTCGGGCACCCGAATAACTGGGGCAACCTCACCATGTTTGATTTTAAAGGTCGCAAGTTGGAATCGTTTACAGCACTCGCTACTGCAGAAGAATCTGATGTCGTGACATACGTGTAATCTAGCGTAATACGTATCTTCTGTGAAGTCGTTGTTATCGTATATAAATTAAAAAAACAGTAATTAAAGCAAGGGAGTTGTCCTTATGACATACAAATTTCCACCTGTAAGTTCCAAAGCCCCGCACATGTTGCATGGCGCAGACTATAACCCGGAGCAATGGCTCCGCTACCCTGAAGTTCTGGAAGAAGATATTCGCTTGATGAAGCTTGCCAAGTGTAACGTGATGTCCATTGGTATCTTCTCATGGGTATCCCTTGAGCCGGAAGAGGGTGTATACACGTTTGAATGGCTGGATCAGGTATTGGATCGATTTGCAGCAAACGGCATCTATGCATTCCTGGCTACACCAAGTGGTGCCAGACCTGCCTGGATGTCCGCGAAGTATCCGGAAGTGCTCCGTGTATCCGAGAAGCGTGTCCGCAATCTGCATGGTTTCCGTCACAACCATTGTTATACTTCCCCGGTATACCGTGAAAAGGTTACTGCGATCAACACAAAACTGGCAGAGCGTTATTCGGATCATCCGGCTGTAATCGGCTGGCATATCTCAAACGAGTTCGGCGGAGACTGTCATTGTGATTATTGTCAGGAAGCGTTCCGTGGTTGGGTTCAGAATAAGTATAAAACACTCGATGAACTTAATCATTCGTGGTGGACCACATTCTGGAGCCATACGGTTACAGACTGGAGTCAAGTGGAATCTCCTGCTCCACACGGTGAGACACAGGTACACGCGATGAATCTGGATTGGCGCCGTTTCGTTACGGATCAGACAGCTGATTTTATCGTGCATGAAACGAAACCTTTGAAAGCTCAGAATCCCGATCTGCCAGTCACAACGAACCTGATGGAATTCTATGGCGGTCTGAACTATTGGAAGTTCGCCGATATTCTGGACTTCCTCTCTTGGGACAGTTATCCGACTTGGCATGATGCAGATGACGACGCGAAACAGGCATCCCGTATCGCAATGATGCATGATATCGTTCGTTCCATCAAAGGCGGTCAGCCGTTCTTGCTGATGGAGAGTACTCCAAGTTCTACGAATTGGCAAGATGTCAGCAAGCTGAAAAAACCTGGCATGCATCTGCTCTCTTCTCTCCAGGCTGTGGCACACGGTTCCGATAGTGTTCAGTACTTCCAGTGGAGAAAAAGCCGGGGGTCCAGTGAGAAACTTCATGGTGCGGTGGTAGACCACGTAGGAACGGAACACACTCGAGTGTTCCAAGATGTCACCGACGTAGGAACGGCTCTTGAAGGTATGGAAGCCATTGTAGGAACAGCGGTTCCGGCAGAAGTTGCAATCATATTTGATTGGGAAAACCGCTGGGCCGTTAATGATTCCCAGGGTCCACGCAATATCGGTGTGAAGTATGAGCAGACCGTGGAAGAGCATTACGAAGCGTTTTGGAAAAAGGGAGTCGCTGTAGACGTTATCGATATGGATGCAGATCTGTCCAAGTACAAGCTGCTGATTGCGCCAATGCTCTATCTGGTACGTGAAGGTGTCGGGGAACGCATTGAGAAGTTTGTAGAACAAGGTGGTACGTTTGTAGCAACTTACTGGTCTGGTATTGTAAATGAAAACGATCTGTGTTTCCTGGGTGGATTCCCAGGCCCACTGCGTAAGACACTTGGCATCTGGTCCGAGGAAATTGACGGACTGCATGATCGTGATCTGAACGGAATCATTCCGGAGAAGGGCAATGAGCTTCAGCTCAATACAGCGTATGATGCAATTGAACTGTGTGATCTGATTCATCTGGAAGGCGCGAAGTCACTGGCTACTTATCGTTCTGACTTTTATGCCGGACGTCCGGCATTGACGGTTAACCAGTTGGGTTCAGGAAAAGCATATTACGTAGCGACACGTCTGAAAGCACCATTCTATGATGATTTCTATGCGAAACTAATCGCTGACCTGAACATTGAGCGTGGACTTGAAACCGAGTTGCCTGCCGGAACAACGGCACATACACGTACAGATGGTACAGCAGATTATGTGTTTGTACAGAACTACACGCCAGATGAGAAGCTGGTTGAACTAGATGGACAGTCCTATACCGATCTGCTCAGTGGTGATGCCGTGGAAGCAAGTCTCAGCTTGAAGCCATATGACATTTGTGTTCTGCGCAGACCGGCTGCCCGGAAATAATATAGGTTCTATATGTTACTAAATAAATGAAGTTAGTATTAAGAAGAGATTGCCCTGAAACGCCTGCATTGGTGTTCAGGGCATCTTTTTTATTTTATGCATTTGGCTGTTGAACGACTTTTTCTGGACAAGATAAAGGATAAACGTGTCCGCGCAGCGAAGACAAACACGTAACATGTAACTCAAGACTTTCAGTCTGGGAGGAATGGAAATGAATCAAAGAAATCTGGATGGTAACAGCATTATTATTCGACTGGAAATGACAACTAAGGATATCAAGTTTGGCGAAGTGGCTTCGGCCATCTCGGAAGCTGGGGGAGACATCATTGCAATCGACGTGATTTCCACCAATCAGGATGTAAGCGTGCGCGACTTGACGGTCGCAGTTACAGATGCACAAGATAACAGTAAAATTATAGAAGGGGTGCGCCAGCTTAAAGGTGTGTCCATTATTAATGTATCGGATCGGACGTTCCTGCTTCATCTGGGCGGTAAGATCGAAGTAACACCAAAGACCCCGATTCAAAACCGGGAAGATCTGTCACGTGTGTACACACCGGATGTGGCTCGTGTATGTTCAGCCATTTCAGAAGAACCTGGCAAAGCCTTCTCATTGACAATTAAACGGAATACAGTGGCCGTCATATCTGATGGCAGTGCGGTGCTTGGGCTTGGTAATATTGGGCCTCGTGCAGCGATGCCTGTCATGGAAGGTAAAGCGATGTTATTCAAACAGTTTGCTGGTGTGGATGCTTTCCCAATCTGCCTGGACACACAGGATACCGAGGAAATCATACGTACTGTGAAAGCGATATCACCTGGTTTTGGCGGCATTAATCTGGAGGATATCTCGTCACCGCGTTGTTTCGAAATTGAACGTCGTCTGAATGAGGAATTGGACATTCCTGTATTTCATGATGACCAGCATGGCACAGCGGTTGTGTTATATGCCGGTCTGATCAATGCGCTCAAACTGGTGGGCAAGTCCATTGAAGATGTGAAGATTGTGGTCTGCGGTATTGGTGCAGCAGGTGTAGCTTGCAGCAACATATTATTGTCTGCAGGAGCCAGTCGACTTATTGGTGTCGATCGTGAGGGTGCGATTGTACGGACACAAACCTATGAGAATGAAGTCTGGAGTGATTATGCAGCTCGTACAAACCCGGAACTGGAAACCGGATCACTGCGCGATGTCATCCGTGGAGCGGACGTGTTCATTGGCCTGTCCCGCGGCAATCTGTTAACTCGCGAAGATGTGCAGACCATGGCAGAAGATCCAATTGTGTTTGCAATGGCAAACCCGGTACCTGAGATAATGCCTGCATTGGTGGAAGACATTGTGGCGGTAATGGCAACAGGCCGATCCGATTATCCGAATCAGATCAACAACGTGTTATGTTTCCCGGGTATCTTCAGGGCAGTTCTGGATTGCCGAGCCACCGAAATTAATGAAGAAATGAAGTTGGCAGCTGCGCAAGCGATTGCTTCGGCCATTACGGATGAAGAGCGTACACGTTATTACATTATTCCGAGTGTGTTCAATGATAAAGTGGTCAAATCGATGCGCAGTCGCGTGATTGAAGCAGCTATTAAGACGGGTGTAGCTCGGCGTATTCCGCGTGAACAGGCCCGTGAAGGCGGGGAATCGTAAGATGTCAGAGAACCCTCTTCAATCTGGTGGGAATCTGCAGGAATTAGGGCACATGCATAATATAGATGGAATAACGGCAGGAGAGGCAGTTCTGCGCGACGCCCGATCCTTTGTTCAAAGGGACTCATCCAAGCATAGTGATGGTCATGACTGGCCGCACATTGAACGGGTAACCGCACTTGCGGTTGAACTCGCTCACCGCATGGGTGCAGATCCATTTGTCTGCGAACTGGCTGCTTTATTACATGATGTACCGGATGAGAAGCTGAATGAGAGCTTGGAAGCCGGGATGGCCAAGCTGAATGACTGGCTGGATACCCAGCCTCTTGACCCGGATATACGTAATAAGGTTGTAGGTATTATTAACACTATCTCATATGCGGGAGGGCAGCGCCCTGCAGTCAGTTCGCTTGAAGCACAGGTTGTGCAGGATGCAGATCGACTGGATGCACTTGGTGCGATTGGGATCGCGCGAACCTTTGCCTTTTCAGGAGCCAGAGGGCGCGAGATGTACAATCCCTTCCTCCCCCCACGGGAGCAGATGACCCGTGAGGAATATCGTAATGGGCGCAGCACAACGATAAATCACTTTTACGAGAAGTTGTTCAAGCTCAAGGATCTGATGAATACCTCCTATGGCAGGGAGCTGGCGGAACAGCGTCATGATTATATGGTGCAGTTTGTGGACCAGTTCAAAAGGGAATGGGAGGGCACGGACCGTTAGGCAGGCATAATAAGCATGAGTATTCCACAGAGGTATAATAAGTAACAGAGGCGAATCTTTGAAGTGGAGAAATCCATTTTGAAGATTTGCTTCTTTTTGGGTTAATAATGTGTATTAACATACATAAAGAAATCAATTTCACAATACCTCTGACTTATGACATGGCAACGGAAGACCTTACATGGTACAATAAATCGTTCTCCTGAATGAATTCAGGCAAAAAAAGAAATATGGGGTAATAATGAACATGATCATCAAATGTAAAATTTCAGGTTCGGTAAAGAGGAGGGGTCACCACCATGTCGTTTGGTGCACGTGTACTTAAGACGGGGATCGCGGTCACGCTTGCCTTGTACCTAAGCAGCCTGTTCTTGAACCCGCAATCTCCCGTGCCTGCCGCAATCGCGGCTATATTCGCCATGCAGCCTTCCATCTATCGTTCCTGGAAATACTTCCTGGATCAATTGCAAACAACCACGCTGGGAGCTATTGTCGCCCTGGTGGGGGGCATGGTGTTGTCCAATGAGCCAATCGCCGTTGGATTAATTATTGTACTTGTCATCATGATCTGTCTTAAATTGAATATGGGTGAGACGGTTGGCCTGACACTGGTCACGGTTGTATCCATTATGGAAGCCTCGGGTGACTGGCATTTTGCACTCAATCGTTTTCTGTTGACACTGGTTGGTATCGTATCGGCGTTTCTCATTAACATTACGGTATTTCCTCCGAAACCGAAGGTTCAGTTCGTGAAGCAGATCCATAGTGTATTCAGCGGTATGTCGTTACTGCTGCGAACCTCGATCTCGGATGAGATCAAGGAAGTTGTATTCCGGGAGGAGAAAAGCAACCTTGGTGGTTCCATTAAGTCTTTGTCCGACAAGTATAATTTGTTCGAAGAGGAACAGAAAAAGATGAAACGTTCGAAATTCAGCGAAACTCGTCAGATGGTGGTCTACAAACAAATGCTGCTGAGTCTGCAAAAAGGGTATGAGGTGCTGGATTCGGTGGAACGCCACTATTTCCAGGCACCGCGGACAACGGCCATGGATCAGTTTTTTGACTCACATCTTGAACTGGTTATCAAATTCCATGAGCATGCACTGCTTAAGTTCGAGGATAAGCTGAAACCTAATGGAGAAGAGGCCGCACAGTTTGTATTGGATAATGACCGTTTCATGGAGCAGGCGATCACCCAGTTTGATATCGACAAGGAAGGGATGTTACGATTGTCGATCGTGGCTGCTGCGATCTATGATTACGGATATCAGTTGGAACGTCTGAATCGACTTGCCGAGCATGTGCATAGTGCCAGTGAAGACAAAGAATCACAGGACAAAATTTTAAATTGGCTTAAGTGGCCTTAAGTGCGAGTTCAAAAAGGCTGGTTTTCAGTACCGAGAAGATGGAATGAAGCTAGAAATGGAGTAGCGGAGCGTAGGAAAAACTACGTGAGCAACGGACATTTCGGCTGAATTTCATATTCGATGCTGATGATGCCGTTAGGCATGACTCGTAATCAAAAGTAGACTTTTTGAACAACCTCTCTAAGTGCGAATTGCGCACCTGCTTGGCGATCATATACAATGTAGTTACAACATTGCCCGGACCATCGTGTCCGGGTTGTTTTGTCATACATAGGGCTGAAGCGCATGAATGATTTTTAACGAACTGAGGGATAGAGACATGATTATAGAGGAATTGGACGCTGAACTAATGGAATGGTTGAGTGGGACAAATCTGGAGCATAAACAGCATGAAGCCATGCAACTGCTAACCGTATCTGAGGATCAATGGCCGCATCAGGCGATGATCAGTATGGGGGAAGTGATTGCGATAAATCCGCATCAGCTTAGACTTGCTTTATGGCCAGGTACACAGACCAGTATGAACATGAGTAAAACAGGCAAGGCTACCTTGATTGCGGTTCAAGGACATCGATTGCTGCATATCCGTATAGAAGTAGAACGGCTGTCTGAGATTAAGGGCGCTGTTCATCTGAGAGATCGTTTTGAAGCACAAGTGCTCCATGTACGTGTGGATCACGCGCCATATGCGGAGATCACTTCAGGAATAACCTTTCAATTAAAAGATGAATTTGGAGCAATTACACGCTGGAAAGAGACGATTGAAGAATTACGAAAATAGGCAGGAGTAGCTAAATCAGATGAGGACCCGGTGATTGGGTAATAATGAAGAAGAAAACAACAAAAAACGCCTCCGCTTGCATCGGGACGTTGTCACTGGTACAATAAAAAATGGTTTTCAGAAATTAGAACTAATTAACATATAATTAAAATGTTTACTTTCTAATAATTATACCATTGCCTTTTCGGGCTTGTCAAATGGGATTTTGAGGACACAATCCGGGGAAAGAGGGGCTATTAACATATGAGTACAGATCAGCAATGGAATGAGGAACAACAACGGGTCAACACCGTGACCGATCAGATTGAACGCAAGATCACAACGTTAGAAGATGAAGTAGGCTCCTTTCGTGACGAAGTGGTTGGAATGAGAAAAGACTTTTGGGACGAAGTCACGATGAACTTTAGTGAAGCGGACGATGTCGGAGAGACATCAACCAGCATGCGGCAGCAGTCACAGGTACTATCCGATCGGGAGCGCAGCCATCTAAATACAGCGGCTGCATTGGACAAAATGAAACGACTGCATCACTCACCATATTTCGGGCGTATTGATTTCAAGGAAGACGGGTATCCAAATGCAGAACGCATTTACCTGGGCATTGCCTCGTTGCTGGATGAAAAAGAGGAATCCTTTCTGGTCTACGACTGGCGTGCACCGATCTCAAACCTGTATTATGACGGGGCGCCAGGCCCAATTACGTACCAGACACCAAGCGGGGAGATCAGCGGTGATATAAAGATGAAGCGGCAGTTTGTCATTCGGGACGGACGTATCCGGTTTATGTTTGACACAGGGGTTACGATTGGTGATGAGCTGTTGCAGGCCGTGCTCAGTCGAACTTCGGATGCACAGATGAAGAGTATTGTAGCGACCATTCAGAAGGAGCAGAACCGGATTATCCGTAATGACCGGACACGCATGCTCATTGTGCAAGGCGCAGCTGGCAGTGGCAAAACATCGGCGGCTCTCCAGCGTGTGGCATATCTTCTCTATAAATACCGCGAGCATCTGCAAGCGGATCAGATGGTTCTTTTTTCACCAAATCCGATGTTCAACAGTTATGTCTCCACGGTACTGCCTGAGCTTGGGGAGGAAAACATGTTGCAAACGACCTTCCAGGAGTATTTGGAGCGCCGTTTGGGTCGTGAATATCAACTGGAAGATCCGTTTATTCAACTCGAATATGTACTTACAGGGACGGAAGATCCCGATTACGATGTTCGCATGTCCAGCATTCGGTTCAAGTCGTCCGAAACTTTCCTCAAGGTTATTACACGTTATAAGGAAAGCATGTTGTCAGGTGGCATGAAATTCAAGCCGGTACGCTTCCAGGGCCGAGCGATTGTCACGTCAGAGGCTATGGCTGAGAAATTCTATAGTTTCGAATCGTCCGTTAAGCTGGTGAGTCGACTGGAGATGTTGCGGGACTGGATGCTGAAAGAACTGTCTGCCTTTGGTAAAGGTGAACTGGATGCGCCTTGGGTTGATCAGCAGCTTGATCTAATGGAGCCGGAGGATCTGCAACGTGCGTATCAACGGTTGAAGCGCAAGCAAAAAGGAAAGACCCATACGTTTAATGACTTCGAGCAGGAAAGAGAAATTCTGGCACGTATGGTGGTCAGTGACCGACTCAAACCGTTGCGGAAATGGATCAAGTCCTTACGATTCGTTGATATAAGACAATTATATTCACATCTGTTCAACGATCAGGCTCAGATGGAGCGATTGCTGGGTGATGAAGCGCTGCCTGCTCAATGGGATGAAATCTGTAAGATGACTTTACGCAGATTGAAGGCTCAGGAGTTGGCATATGAAGATATTACCCCATACTTGTACTTGCGTGAGCTTATGCTTGGATTCCATATTAATTCCAATATTCGCCATGTCATCATTGATGAAGCCCAGGATTATTCTGCGTTTCAGTTGGCATTTATGAAGAGATTGTTCCCACGGGCGAAAATAACAGCACTTGGTGACTTTAATCAGGCAATCTATGCCCACTCTTCTGTACTAAGTGGAACAGGACCCTTGACTAACCTGTACGGACCAGACAACACGGAAGTCATTGAGCTGACCAGAAGTTATCGATCTACCCGGGAGATTGTGGAGTTTACCCGTGGCATGGTGCCTGGTGGGGAAGAAATTATTCCATTTAACCGCAGCGGTGAGAAACCTAAAGTTATCGTTTCTTCTGATTCAGAGCGTCATATAAACGTCATCACGACAGACCTGAAGCACTTGATTAAGGAAGGGTACGAATCGGTTGCAGTCATCTGCAAGACCGCCGAAGAGAGCAGAGACGTACATGCTGCATTGGGTAAGGCGCTGCCCACAGCACCGAAGTTAATCAAGAAAACGACGCTGGCTTTTGAGCAGGGTGTTCATGTGATCCCGGCGTATCTGGCCAAAGGTGTGGAGTTTGATGCTGTCCTGATCTATGACGGCTCTGCGGAGCAGTATGCTCAGGAACATGAACGCAAATTGTTCTATACGGCTTGCACACGAGCAATGCATCTGCTGCACGTTTACTGTGTGGGCACACCGAGTCCGTTCATTACCGCCCAGTCGGAAGAATGGTATGATCTTGGCAAGGTGTCTGCTGCGCAAGTGGACTGACATAACACCTCATATGCATGAAGAAGGCTTCCGTTCAATGGAACGGGAGTCTTTCTGTATATGATACATAGATCGGGAAGAAGCTAGCTTAGCGAGGGAATTATACGTGATGAGGTTACAGCCATATAGGTGATCGTATTGATAAAAATACCTAACGTAAATTCGTAAGGATTGGTCCCGTGGATAAATATGACTGCATAATTTGTATTTAAGCACAATGGATGTGATTTTTCTTTACACATGAAGTCCGGAATCATATAATCGTAACAATATATTTTTTTTGGATCGTTTATTAAAGGAGGCAACAAAATGAACAAACCATCTTTTGAACGGCCACTTATGGCCGATTGTGTACCTGATTTGGTCGCTACAGCACGGGGAGATTTGCCAGCGACTTTGGTCATTCGGGGAGGTACGCTGGTAAACGTGATATCGGGTGAGATTTTGCCGGAGATGTCCATAGCCGTACAGGGAGCTCGAATCGCTTATGTCGGTAAAGATGTAAGCCACACCATTGGAGAACATACCCGGATTATTGAAGCAAACGGTAAGTATATCGCTCCTGGTTTGCTGGATGGACACTGCCATATTGAAAGTACACAGATGAAAGTAACCGAGTTTGCGAGAGCGGTATTGCCTTCAGGCACGACCGGAGGTTTCTTTGACCCACATGAGATCTCTAACGTGCTTGGTCTCAAAGGGCTGAGACTGATGCTGGATGAAGCGCGGACCACACCGATGGCTGCTTATATGCAGGTGGCTTCCTGTGTGCCTTCCACCCATCCAGGATTGGAGACAACAGGTGCGTATATCGGGCCTGAAGAGGTAGCTGAGGCTCTTTCCTGGGGGCCGGACATGATTGGCCTTGGTGAAGTGATGAACTTCCCTGGGGTAGTCTATGGGGACGAGACGATGATCGGTGAGATACAGGCGACCCTCCGGGCAGGTAAAGTGGCAGACGGTCATTTCACCTGGGCTGCAGATGACTGGCGTCTGCCAGCGTATGCAGCGAGTGGCGTTACAGGAGATCATGAATGTGTGACCAAGGAAGATGTGGTCGAACGTCTGCGACTCGGGATGTACGCGAAGATGCGCCAAGGTTCGGCATGGCATGATGTAGCAGAGACGATTAAAGCCTGCACTGAACTTGGACTGGATACACGCCGGATGATGCTGGTGACCGATGACCGAAGCTCTGAATCCCTGCTCAAAGAAGGACATATGGATTTTGTTGTGCGTCTCGCAATCTCCCAAGGCGTGAAGCCTGTCACTGCTTTCCAGATGGCAACCATTAACACGGCTGAGCGCTTCGGAGTTGCGCGTGACATTGGAGCGATTATTCCAGGCAATATAGCCGATATTCTTCTGCTGGACGGCCGGTTGGCGGATGTACGTGTGGGCATGACGATTGCTGCCGGGCAAGTTGTAGCCGAGAACGGGAAAATGACGGCGGTCTGGGACAGCTTCACGTACCCTGAGGAAGCGCTGAACACGGTGAAGTTAGAAGCTAATATTCAGCCGGAAGATCTGGAGTTGGCTGCGCCGATTCAAGAGGGGATCATTGGTGCCAAAATCATTCATGTGACAGAGAACCATGTGGATACAAAGGAGAAACACCTGCCTGTTACCGTAGAGAACGGCAAGGTTGTGGTTTCAACTTCAGGGGAAGTATGCAAAATTGCGGTATTGGAGCGTCACAAACAAACCGGGAATCGAGCGGTAGCGCTTGTTGGGGGCATCGGCTTCACATCCCCTGCAGCGATTGCGATGACGGTTGCTCATGATAGTCACAACCTGTTGATTATCGGTAATGATGATGCGCTAATGGCTGAAGCCGGTAATCGCGTCATTCGTATGCAGGGCGGGGTCGCCGTGGTAACGGCAGCAGGTGTAACCGAATTCCCGCTGCGGATTGCAGGTTTGATGTCAACCGAGCCATTCGAAGTCGTTGCAGCCCAATCGGCAGCAGTCAGTGAAGCTTTACAGTCCGCAGGATGTACATTAAATAATGCGTTCATGACACTTTCGTTATTGGCGCTGGTTGTGATTCCGGAATTACGTTTGTCCGACAAGGGGCTTGTGCGGATCTCGGCAGAAGGTATTGAACTGGTGTCCCTTTTCGATGAAGTGGTTGAGAATACACCTGTAGCTCCATCGGGTAATGAATGAACGGAAATGTCGACTAGAACATCATTAAATAGGGTTCCATATAAAGCCGCCTTAGGGCGGTTTTTTGGTGTGCTTTTGGAGAAAGCGCTTTCTAGGTCTTCTGGAGCTTAGTGTAAATATGGCAATAATGACTGAAGTCATGCTGAAATAAGGATTGAATTTGAAAATAATGAATAATTGCGACTTTTGAACTATACATACAGAACTACGAATTCCCGAAATATAGTTATATGATTCTTTCGTCGTAAGTCTTGAAGATGATATTGCATATAAAAGCAATCCAAATTCGTCGTACCTAATAAGTATCCATTAAATGAATATGAAACGACACAATTTCATCCAGATTTGCACGTCAGAGCTGATAACTTCAGAGGGAGTGTACAAATATGAAAAGCAAAAGGGGTTACCGTTTTATCTTATTACTGAGTTGTTTGATCCTGTGTGCGAGCACGGCCTGTTCTTCCAAAGCCATTGCGGATGGTTCAGTCGACAGTTATGCAACGATTCATGGAGAACTTGATATGCCAGTGAGAGCGACTTGGGTATGGGATACCACCCAGATCCGAAGTAATCCTCAAGAGGTGTTGAATTACGCTACAGCGAACAAGATCAATACGATCTATCTGCAGATGAACCGGGATATCAAAATTCCTGAGTATAAAAGTTTTATCCGTCAGGCGAGAGCCAAGAACATTGCGGTGGATGTCATGGATGGAAGATCAGCTTGGGGCTTGACGGAAAGTCGGGAGCAGATTGCATCTTTCCTGGACTGGATCGAGGCATATCAGGCGCAGGCGTTGTCCAATGAGAAGTTTGCTGGTATTCATCTGGATATTGAGCCACATGTGCACCCACAATGGAAAATAAATCAGGCCAGTGTGATTACCCAGTGGCAAGGAAATGTGGAGTACATTGTTGAGCGAGCATCACGGATGAAGATGCCGGTAGCGGCAGATCTGCCTTTTTGGCTGGATAACTACAAAATTCCGGGTTCAACAATGGCCGTAAGCAGCTGGATGATTCGCAAGTTCGATTCCATCACCATTATGGCTTACCGCGATACAGCTGCTGCAATCTATAGTGTAGCGAAGGATGAACTTGCAGAAGCAGCTCTGCTCGGCAAGACGATCTCAATCGCCGTGGAAACAAAGCAAAGTAAGGAAGGCGACTTCATTACTTTTTATGAAGAGGGATCTGCTTATATGGAAGCACAATTGAAGTTGGTCGAAAAAATGGCTTCAGTACATGCGTCCTTTAACGGTTTCTCCGTACATGAGTACACTTCATGGAAGACGCTGAAAAAGTGAGACATCAATAAACTTCTTAGCGCAATGTTTGTAGCAGCACATGAACTGAGTTCTAACTGAGACAACGTGCCTCAGAGCGTTACTTTGTTAGTTCTTGGGAAGTGGAAGTTGATAAAGAAGGTGTTTGCAGCGGAATAGCTGTGAGCACCTTCTTCTTTTACACCTGAACTAGGGCAGACTCCATTCCTACGTTCTCATAGAACATTTTGCGATACTGTGAAGGTGTGGTAGCTTTATGCTTTTTAAATGTAGTGATGAAGTAGCTTAGATGCTCAAAACCCACATCCATGGCGATATCAACAATTTTGTGATCCGTATTCTCAAGCTGAACACAGGCCTGTTGAACGCGGTAATAGTTAATGTAATCAACCGGGGTTTTCTGCACCATCTGTTTGAAGAAACGGCAGAAGTGTCCTTCGCTCATATTGGCTTCATCGGCCAGTTCTTTCAGCTTTAATGGTTCAGGATAACGTTTGTGGATATACCCGAGCACGGATTTCAGGCGCTCTACCTTGTCATGACTCCCTGTAGCTACGGTGCCTTTGAGCGGAGCAGGTCTCATATGTTCGAACATTCGGGCAAATATGAGGTACAGGTACGCTTTTGTTGACATTTCACACGTTTCGGTCCGGGTAGCATGGTCCGCAAATATGCGTTTCAGGTGATCCAGAATTTCTTGTCCCCAATCCTCATCTGCCTTGATATGACTGGGGGGAATCACCGTTTTGCGTACCAGTGGACCGATGAATTTCTCTTGGACCGTATCGAAGGTGCGGCTGCCGAGCAGCTCCGGATTAAACACAATGGAAGAGAATACACAGGGTACATCGCCCTTCAGATAGCCCGCATGAATTTCACCTCGATTGATAAAAATCGCTTCTCCAGCTTGAACCTCAACGGTGTTCATATCGATCTGAAAGACGGCACAGCCTTTGGTCACCATGGTGAACTCCATCTCATCATGCCAGTGGCAATCGAGAATGCTATCCCCGTTCAGTTGTTGAATATCCGGGTACACACTGACGGGATACATGGCATTGCCGTGAATCCGGTCTTCTCGTAATCGTTCACGTTCCATATCAGATTCTCCTTTTGTATCATTATTAATGTAATCGTTTCCATAGATTGGTGGTGATGTTCAAGAATCGGATGTTTATTATCAAAATCGTGATATATTTGGTCAAAATAAGAGAAGAAATTCGTTATTAATATCAATATTATTATAATATAACCAAAGGGGGAAAGAAAACATGAAATTTACTGATGGATTCTGGATGACTCGTGAAGGGTACCAGATTCAAAACCCAACTGACATTCGTGATATTGTGCAAAAAGAGAATTCTGTGACCGTATATGCGGCAACTAAATATATTCGTAGCAAAGGCGACACTCTGAACGGTACATTGCTGAAAGCAACGTACAGCTCACCAATGCCTAACGTTATTCGTGTAACTCTGAATCACCATAAGGGCGGAGTGAAAAAAGGGCCTGAATTTGAGCTTAACACACAAGAAGCAAACGTTGAGATCTCAAAAAATGAACAAGGCGCTGTTTTGAGAAGCGGCAATCTGGAAGTTCAAATCGACAAAACAAACGGTTGGGACATTAGCTTCCTGTATGGAGGAAAACGGATTACAGGTAGCGGTCAAAGAGCTGCTGGTTATATTACAGGTCCAAGTAAGGAAGCATACTTCCGCGAGCAGCTTGATCTTGGTATTGGTGAATACGTTTACGGACTTGGTGAGCGCTTCACGCCGTTTGTTAAGAATGGCCAAATCGTCGATACCTGGAATGAGGACGGGGGTACAAGCAGTGAGCAGTCCTATAAGAACATTCCGTTTTATTTGTCCAATAAAGGATATGGCGTATTTGTAAATCATCCTGAACGCGTATCATATGAGATTGCATCCGAGAATGTATCTAAAGTTCAGTTCAGCGTAGAAGGCGAGACGTTGGAGTACTTCATTATCGGCGGTGACAATCCTAAGGATGTACTTGATAATTATACGAAATTAACAGGTAAACCAGCGCTTCCACCGGCATGGACTTTTGGTCTGTGGCTGACAACGTCATTCACAACGGATTATGATGAAGCAACGGTTAACCATTTTGTAGATGGCATGGCTGAACGTGATCTTCCGCTGTCTGTATTCCATTTTGACTGCTTCTGGATGAAGGAATACCAATGGTCTGATTTTGTATGGGATGAAGCGATGTTCCCGGATCCGGAAGGCATGCTTGCACGTCTGAAAGAGAAGGGCCTTAAAATCTGTGCTTGGATCAATCCATATATTGCAGAAAAATCCTACTTGTTCGATGAGGGTATGGAGAACGGTTATCTGGTGAAAAGAGCCGATGGCAGCGTATGGCAATGGGATATGTGGCAAGCAGGCATGGCTCTGGTTGACTTCACGAATCCGGATGCTGTGAATTGGTATAAGAGTAAGCTCGAAGTCCTGCTTGATCAAGGTGTAGATTCCTTCAAGACCGACTTCGGTGAAAGAATTCCGACAGATGTTGTGTACTTCGATGGTTCTGATCCAGTTAAAATGCACAACTATTATACACAACTCTATAACAAAGCTGTATTTGAATTGCTTGAAGAGAAGATTGGCAAAAACGAAGCTGCCCTGTTTGCACGCTCTGCAACAGCAGGTGGGCAACAATTCCCGGTTCACTGGGGCGGTGACTGCTCTTCCACGTATGAATCCATGGCTGAATCGCTTCGCGGTGGCCTCTCACTGGGGCTTTCCGGTTTCGGATTCTGGAGCCATGATATCAGTGGTTTTGAAAGCACAGCGAGCCCTGACGTATACAAACGCTGGGTACAATTCGGACTTTTGTCTTCCCACAGCCGCCTGCACGGAAGCACTTCGTATCGTGTGCCTTGGTTGTTTGACGAGGAATCCGTGGACGTTGTTCGTGACTTTACCAAACTCAAAATCAGCCTGATGCCGTACCTGTACAATTCTGCGGTAGAGTCAACGGTAAAAGGTATTCCGATGATGCGCGCTATGCTGCTGGATTTCCCAGAGGACCCAACAACATACAGCCTGGATACGCAATACATGTTCGGTGATTCAATCCTGGTGGCTCCAATCTTCAACAAGGAAGGCGATGTGCGTTATTACCTGCCTGAAGGAACTTGGACGAACTATCTGACAGGAGCGAAAGTACAAGGTGGACGCTGGATCAGTGAAAACCATGACTTCAAAACACTGCCAATGATGGTTAAGCCAAACAGCCTGATCGCTGTGGGTGCGGTGGATAGCAAACCGGATTACGATTTTGCGAATGATGTGTCCTTGCACTTGTTCGAACTGGCTGATGGTCAAACGGCTCAAGCTGTCGTTGTGAACCAAGCGGCAGAGCAGGAGCTGACAGTTAACGTTACACGTAATGGATCAGTGCTGGATGTTCGTGCTGAAGGTGCAGGTAAACCTTGGAACATCGTGCTTCGTGGTATTGAAAGTGTATCCAGCGTTGAAGGTGGTTCCCAAGTGTCTGGTGCAACTGGTGTTGTCGTTACGGCAGCAACAGGCGCAAGCGCGCTTACAATCCAACTGTAAAATGATATAGTAAAAGAAAAGGACGGTGCCGAAAGGTGCCGTCTGTTTGTCTACGATGATAGGAGATTGAATGAAATGAGTACAATGAGTTCCGGTTTGCACTGCACGATATCAGCAGAGATGCTGCATCAACTGGTAGAGATTAATTTTGGAAGCGATGCCAAAGTGAAGGAGTTTGGTCTCCTGCAAGGTGGACTTTTTAATACAACCTATCGGATTCACCTTGAACATACATCCTATACGGATGTGATTTTACGTTTGGCTCCAGAGCGGGGAGAGATGGCGGCTGGTTCTGCGAGTGACCCACTCTTTTCTTTTGAACGTACGATGATGGCGGCTGAACCGATTGTGTATGAATATTACCGTAAGGCAGGCATTCCTGCTCCCAACATTATCGCCTGTGATGACAGCGGATCCATCATTCCAAGAACGTACATGTTTATGGAATTTATCCCGAGTAAGCAGCTGGATCACGCATCGATTTCAGACATAGACAAAGAGCGATTGTATCATCAGCTTGGCGTCTATACCGCCATCATGCATCAGATCGAGGGGGCATCGTTTGGGTGGCCGCAGGGTGATGGGACGATTAGAGGCTCGGATCAATGGTCCGAGGTGCTGCACTCTTTTGCAGAAGAAACGGCACTTAAAGCTGCTCAAGCCGATTATATGTCAGGGGTAGGAGAAGAAATCGCAGCTATATTCATCAAAAATAAAGACTTATTTGATCAAGTGACCCGTCCAGTACTCGTTCATAATGACCTGTGGGAAGCAAATGTACTTGTTCATCAGGAAAATGGTGAGCTGAACATTGCGGCCATCATTGACGGAGATCGTTCCATGTTTGCCGACAGGGAGTTTGAAGCCATATTGTCGACAGAATCAGCGGCTTTTCATGAAGGATATGATCGTCCACTGGACTCATCCGCTGAAGGACAGGCACGCAGGCTTGCGTACCGAATACTGTCTTCGTATTTTAATGCCTACGTTCATGAACATCAGGTCAATCAACCTGAAGACGGTCAGAAGTATCGCCAGCGTACGCTGGATTTACTGGAGCAATGGAAGCAACTTGGACTTAACTAATTCGTAGGAGGAATGAAGGATGAAGGAGTATCATCAATACCCGATGTGGGATGCGTCACTTTCACTTGAGGAAAGGTTGGATGACCTGATTGCACGATTGACAACGGAGGAGAAGATCAGACTAATTCCTACACGCGAAGCAGCTGTACCAAGACTGGGCATTCCAGCCTACAACGTTGGGGGCGAAGCTGCCCACGGGGTTGCATGGAAAGGGGAGGCAACGGTATTTCCACAACCGCTCGGTCTATCAAGTACCTGGAATACAAGGCTCATGCGGGAGATTGGTTCAGTCATTGGTGATGAAGCTAGGGCATACCATCACCGTGATCCTGAGGTTCACGGGTTAACATTGTGGGCACCAACGGTTGATCTGGAACGTGACCCACGCTGGGGCAGAACGGAAGAGGGATATGGCGAGGACCCGGTCCTCACGGGAGAAATGTCGGCAGCTCTCGTCAAAGGTATGCAGGGAAGTGACCCTTTTTATCTGAAAATGGTTGCTACATTGAAACACTTTTTTGCCAATAATAATGAGAAAGATCGGCTGAATTGTTCATCCAGCATCGATCCGCGGAATCTGCGGGAATATTATTTAAAAGCTTTTGAGACACCATTTGTGGAAGGCGGAGCCTTGTCCATGATGACAGCTTACAATTCCATCAACGGTACACCTGCCATTGAAAGTCCATATGTGAATGATGTGGTTAAGGGTGAGTGGGCGATGCCAGGTTTCATTGTATGTGATGGTGGAGACCTGTCACAGACGGTGAACTATCATGGTTATCACACCAGTCATGCCGAATCAGCAGCAGGTGCGTTGAAGGCAGGAGTGGATTGTCTTACAGATGAAGTTGATCTTGTTGTATCTGCTCTGGAGGAGGCTCTTGACCGGAATCTGTTGGAGATCGCTGATTTGGACAGAGCCATCCGCAACATCTTTGGTGTGCGGATGCGACTTGGACAACTGGATCAGTCGGGGCAAAATCCTTATGTGTCTATACCTGAATCTGTATTATGTGCACCAGAGCACGCCAAACTTAGTTATCGTGCGGCTGCCGAATCAATTGTTTTGCTCCAAAATGATGGATTGCTTCCCTTGCAGCCAGAAGCGTTGCAGAAAATCAGTGTGATTGGGCCGCTTGCGGATGTTGTCTATACCGATTGGTACAGTGGCACACTGCCTTATCGTGTATCCGTCCTCGATGGATTGCGCAATCGACTACCTCATTCAGACATAACGTATTCAGATGGGAATGACCGTATTCAGCTGAAGATAACAGACGGTCAGGTTATTACCTTGGGTGCGGAAGGTACACTCGTCGCTGTGCCGGAAGCCAGTGCACCTACAGCCGCCGAATTTGTACATCAGGATTGGGGTTGGGGAAGTCACACGCTGAGAAGTGTGAAAAATAACCGTTACGTTAGCTTAACCGAGCAAGGCATCTATCAGGCAAACGCACCGCAGATCGGTGGCTGGTTTGTGAAGGAAGTTGTTCGCATAGATCCTCTAACGGACGGAAGTAACACCTTGCGGACGTGGAACGGTATCCCTGTTGGACTGAGCGAATATCAGGGACAGTCTGCTGTATCACCACCACGGCCACAAGGAGAACAAACTACAGGTACAAGTACAACTCAGGACAATGTGAGTGCCTCTGGACACGCAAGTCAATCACCAGGCAATACACAGATACCTTTTGCATTCAATATTGATATTGTGACCAGCGGAATACAACAAGCCGTAGAAGCTGCACGTAGCAGTCAGGCATCTGTCGTTGTTGTTGGCAACAGCCCATATATCAACGGCAAAGAAGAAATTGACCGCCCAAGTCTGCTGCTTCCGCCGAGTCAGGTCGAACTTGTCAAAGCCGTGTGTGAAGCCAATCCCAATACGGTGGTTGTCATTATGGGCAGTTATCCATTTGCCTTGCAGGAGTTGAAAGGTATTGCCCGCGCAATCGTTTATATGACACATGCTGGTCAGGAATTGGGGAACGCGCTTGCAGATGTGCTGTTAGGTTATTATGCCCCGGCAGGCAGATTGAATATGACATGGTATGAAGACGAATCACAGCTTCCTGACATGATGGATTATGACATCATTCAGAATGGCATGACCTATATGTATCATGAAGGACCGGTTCAATATGCATTTGGTCATGGCCTGACGTATTCCGAATTCGAATACGAAGCGATTCGTGTAAGTCGAAGTGCTCCGAGTGAATCCACCACCACAGATCAATTAAAGATTGAAGTGGAGGTACACAATACAGGTGAACGTGACAGTGATGAAGTCGTACAGATCTATGGATCTTCATATACCTCCCGAGTGAAACGTGCACAGAAGCAACTGCTTGCTTTCCGTCGTGTTCATGTCAAAGCAGGGACGCATATTACGATAAGTTTCGAGGTTCCTGTTCAGAAGCTGGCGCTATGGGATGTTACCCGAGATCGATACTGCCTGGAGACAGCGACCTGGGCCATCCTGGCAGGGCGTTCTTCGGCAGATATACGTCAGTCGGCTGATATTGAAATTGAAGGGGAGACGATTCCTGATCGCCCGCTGCACTTGCTTACCTTTGCCGAGAATTACGATGCTTGTGCAGGTGTTCAACTGGATGAATGTCTGGAAGGACGTTCGGCAGTTCGAGCAATCACTCGGGAAGAACCCTTATATCGAGAGGAGCAGTTGTCCTGGATCGCTTTCAACCATAATGCTGTTCAGGAAGTACAAGGATTTGAAGCCAGAGTGGCAGCTTTTGGGGAAGAGGGCAGACTGGAGATTCGTTCCGGAGGACTGGAGGGCGAACTGCTCGGTGTGTGTGAAGTTTCTGGACCCGGAGGCAGTGTGAACGGAAAAGATATCAAGTGGACAACAGTCCAGTGTTCGCTTGAGGCACCACATAAGGTGAATGAGCTGTATATTATTTTCAAAGGTGGAGCAGCGTTACGGCACTTTAGATTGTTGTAGTTGTAGACATCATTGAACCAAAGAAGCTGTCTTGCATGAATACGTGCAGGCAGCTTTTGTATGTGAACAAGCGGTAACATCCAGCATGTCCTGAATAATCAACCTCCGAAACAACCACAATAATGCTGTTGTGTGTAGAATCTGTAAAGGTGGTTGTGGTATGAACGACAAAAAGTGGGACCTCGTCGCACTTGCTTCCATCCCTTTAATTATGACCTTGGGAAACTCCATGCTGATACCGATCTTGCCACAAATTGAACGTGAGTTGAACGTATCTGCATTTAAGGTCAGCATGCTTATTACAGTCTACGCTGTAGTTGCTATCCTGCTTATTCCACTCGCAGGATATTTATCTGATCGCTTTGGCAGAAAAGCAGTCATTATTCCAAGCCTCATTATTGCAGCCGTCGGGGGTGCTGTAGCTGGTGTAGCTGCATGGATGCTGGATGGAAACGCAGCATACTGGTCCATTTTAGGTGGCCGATTATTGCAGGGGGTTGGAGCAGCCGGTGCATTCCCTATTGTCATTCCGTTGGTTGGGGATATGTTCAATGATGAAGATCAGGTAAGTAAAAGTTTGGGAATCATTGAAACCTCCAATACATTTGGTAAAGTGTTAAGCCCGATTTTGGGTGCAGCGCTGGCTATCTGGTTGTGGTATTTACCATTTATGGCTATTCCTGTATTATGTGTCCTTTCACTGATTCTGGTTATTTTCCTGGTGAAGACACCCAAGAAAAAAGAGAAGCCACCCACCTTTACGGAATTTGTGGCTTCCATTCGGGACGTTTTGAAAGAAAAAGGGCGATGGTTGTACGCTCTGTTTGCGATCGGCGGAATTTGCATGTTTATTCTTTTTGGCGTGCTTTATTATCTATCCGAGACATTGGAGAGCGAGTTCGCCATGAAAGGGATCGTAAAAGGTCTCGTGCTTGCCATTCCGTTGGCGGCGCTGTGTCTGTTTTCCTTTTTCGCAGGAAAATGGATCGGAAAGAGTAAGCCTCGTATGAAATGGCTTGGGTTCGCAGGACTTGTTCTTGTAACCGTTTCGCTGGGTGTTATTGGAATTTTCGATAATATCTATATTGTGATTGGACTTTTTACATTGGGGAGTGCCGGAATAGGAGCAACCTTACCGTGTCTGGATGCCTTAATCACTGAAGGTATAGATAAGAAACAGCGAGGCACGATTACGTCTTTGTTCAGCAGCATGCGATTTATCGGTGTATCCCTTGGCCCCCCTGTTGTGTCTTTACTGATTGGCAAACAACATTTTTTGCTTTTTGGTGTGCTTGCTGCATCTGGAGCCGTAGGCGGGTTGCTTACATTATTTGCAGTGAAGCCGGATAAGGGAGATCAACCTACTTCAGGAAGCGGACAGAAACAGGATGAACGACATATCGATCGGATCGAGACGAGTAGAGGTTATGCTCCCATAGGTCGCAAGAAAAGTCCATTTTAGATAGACGGTGTTGTATGCTACGTTCATTCCGAAGTTGTATTAAGTTTGTTTAACATTCAGATCTGTTCCAATAAAAAACGCGTTTACGCCTAAGAAAGCGGATGAATTTGCTTTCTCGGTGTAAACGCGTTTTTATGTTCAGAATGACTTTAACCGATCATTCGTGTTTGCTCTTATTCGACTGGCTAGTTTCGGTGTTGCCAGCTCCAGATTTCTTGGATTGATCTTGAGGTGGTTCCGTTGCAGTGATATGAGTATGAGCGAGCAGAGCATGAGGTTCAATGGAGAAGCTGCCGCTTCGTTTTCCCTGAATCAGATATATAAGCAAGAACAGAATCATAAACATCACGGAATATCGATACATATCAGTATAACTGGTTATGGCCGCAATGGCGCCAAGAAGAAGGGCACCGGTCGCAATACCCAGATCCAGCGAGTTCAAAAACATACCGTTAGCCATACCCCGTTGAGTAGGAGATACAACTTGAATCATCCAGGTCTGCAGAGACGACTGCATGGAACCATAACCGATTCCGTAGATAAAGGCAGCGATGAACAGGACGGACATGGAGGTTGCATACGAGAGCAGAATGAGGCCGACTGCAACGAATATTGCCCCTGGAATGAGCAGTGCTTTTGGACCTTTATTGTCATAGATCCGTCCTGCAAATGGTCTAACCAATAACACGGCGAGTGCATTGAACAAAAAGAACAGCGCAGGATTGGCCAGATTGGCTTCCTTACCATACAAAACGATGAATCCGACAAGCCCACCATAGGTGATGGATAGTAGGCAATTCAGCACACTGGGCAGAATCAGCTTGCGGTTGAAAGGTGTCTTCTGTTTCGGGTTGGACCCTGAAGCACTTGTTGTGGCTTGTGGCATGATGGTTGTACTGTTATCGGTTCTGGCTGCTTTTTTGCGTGTCAGCGAATAACTCAGTGGATAGATCACAGCGAGGACACCCGCAGTACATAACATCAGGGTTACAAATCCAGCACCTTGGAGCAGAGTAACCCCAATGATTGGCCCCATAGACATAGCCAGGCTAGTCGATAGACCAAAGTAACCCATTCCTTCACCCATTCGTTTGACGGGCACAATGTCCGAGGCCATCGTTGGAAAAGCGGTACTGCTCATACCAAACCCGATACCAAACAACATTCTAAGCAACAAGAGCACAGCTATACCAGCAGCAAAATAATAGCCGAGCGTTGCCAGCAGGGCTACGGACAGGCCTATATAGATCATGGCGTTACGATGGCCCTTCTCCAGTGCTTTCGCGGAATAGAGACGGGCTGCAATGGCACTTAGTGCAAACAGACAGGTGAATAAACTTACTTCAAATGCATTGGCGTGAAATCGCTCCTGAACGTAGGACGGAAGCGGAGAGACAATCATGTGCAGTTGCAAGAACAACAAGAAGTTGCACAGCATCAGCAGTATAAAATCGGTGGTCCATAGTCTAACTTGTTGTGTAGATTGTTCTTTCATGATGATGTATTCCCCCTGAGTTGTGATTCATTACAAGTTGCGGTTAATGAGGGAAAGAGTATGTTTAAATGCTTCCATCTGGTCTTCGGATATACCTTCAGCAAGTTCTTTATTCATTTCTCTTTCAATCGGAACGAGGATATCAATTAACGCTTTGCCTTCCGTGGTGAGATATAACAGATAGGCTCTGCGATCCTGTTCGCTGGTCCGGCGTTCTACCCAGCCTTTTTTCTCAAGCAGATCAATAATCCGCGCAGTGGTGGGTTGGTCTTTGAAGACACGTGCAGCGAGCTCCTTCTGATTAACACCTTCACCGCGGTCAACATTAAAGAGAACAGAAAATTGCTCTGTCGTAATATCATAAGGTTTGAATCGTGTCGCAAGTAAAGCTACAGCTTTACGATGTGTGAAACCCAGCATGAATCCAACAGATTGTTCCAGTGTATAGTCCATGTAATTGCTAGACCTCGCTTCCATAATAAAATGTCCCAATCAATTAGTTGTTATAACAACTATATGTCGAACAAGTATTTTTGTCAAAATGAAATATTCTCATATCGAACGTACGTGTGCACTGTGCAATCATCCAAAAATACTGTTAGAATAGTGATGAAACCGCTTTTATGGAATCGATATCTAGAGTGCTTGAAGAATGGAGAAAACCAATCTGCTCTAACTAATGTTGGAGATGACCAAGGAGAGCTGTGTATGCTAAAGAATATACCCGCAATAATACCTCCAGAGTTACTCAAAATCATGTCCGAAATGGGCCATGGAGACGAGTTGGTTTTGGCGGATGGCAATTTCCCCGCAGCCAGTCATGCCAAGCGACTGGTACGCTGTGATGCACTGGGAGTTGTTGAACTGCTGGATGCCATCCTGCAATTATATCCACTGGATACCTATGCTGAGCGTCCCGCTGCTGTCATGCAGGTTGTAAAAGGGGATCAGGTGATCCCGATCATATGGGAAGACTATCGCCGGTTGATTGAAGAATACGAAGGCATTACGGATGCTTTTGATCATGAAGAGCGATTTGATTTTTATAAACGGGCTTCGAATGCCTATGTGATTGTTGCAACGGGTGAGCGAGCGCAATATGCCAATCTGATTTTGAAGAAAGGCGTCATTTTCCCCGATGCTGATCCCGGTCAGGAACAGCAGAATGCTGAATCGAACTGAATAATTACGGCGACGGAGCAGTGGATGCTTTGGTCGCCTTTTTATTTTTGCCAATATGAAGTCAATATAACAAAACGTACAGAATTGGTATGGACTAGATAAGTAAGATGTAATCTGGAAGCGCGCATGAACGAATGTCAGCTCACTGCTCAGGATACTACAAACTTTGATGCAGATGATGAATGGGGAAAAGGAAAGGACTGTTTTACAATTGAAGAAATACAACCGATGAGACGATGGTCTCCATCCCAGAGGAGTTGAGTGAAATGCAGCACCGAATCAGACAAGCGGGTCTTCTTGATAGTAACGAAGTGGGACGATTGTTCAATGAGTACAGGATGTTCTACAACCAAAATGCTGACATTGAGGCAGCACGTCAGTATATTAGAGAACGAATGGAAGGCCATGAATCGGTGATTTTGGTAGCAGAAAAGCCAATCTCCAATGGCTTAATCTGTACTGGATTCGTTCAACTGTATCCCAGTTTCAGTTCGGTATCGATGGGGCCTGTCTGGGTGCTAAATGATCTATATGTGCATCCGAATTATCGTCAGCAAGGTATTGCAAGGAAGCTCTTGCAAGCAGCCAAGCGATTGGCATTTGAGCGTGGAGTTCTTCGTATATCACTTTCTACTGAGTTAAGTAACAAGCAAGCCCAAGCTTTATATGAATCCGAAGGATATGCACAGGATACCAAATTCATGTATTATGAACTTAATGTATAAGAGGTTGATCAAAAAGACGCATTATATAAATGAATGGCAGACTCGTGTCGTCGGGAAAGAGGGAGGGGAGTCGCAACATGATGCAGTGGATTGCCATGATCACGATGTTAATTGATCATATAGGAGCTGTCTTTTTTCCACATATTATAGAACTGAGGATCATAGGTCGTATCGCTTTTCCAATCTATGCTTTTGCAGTGTATATCGGTTATAAACATACACGAGACGTACAAAAATACATATGGCGCCTGTTCTGGATCGCGATCATATCACAGGTGCCGTTCATGGCTGCGTTTAATCATTATTCTCTGAACGTGGTATGGACATTGTGGTCAGCCCTGTTGGTATTATTCGTTATCGATAAATTGCCATCCCGTCTACTGGGCATTCCGATTGTAATTGGAGTTGGTTGGTTCATGGAAATTAGCCATATGGATTACGGGATGTACGGGTTGTTATTGGTTCTGTTATTCCGTTATTTCCAGGGTCCTGTGCTTGTCGTGGCACATGTCTTGTTAAATGCACTATATCTTCTGCTGCATAACAGCTCTGTGCAAATGTATAGTGTGCTCGCAACCGCCGGCATTGCTATTGCTCAGTATTACCAGGCGGGTTTCCGTATGAAAGGGCCGCGTTGGGTCTGGCGTTATTTCTATCCAGCTCATCTTGCCATCATTGCAATTATCCGATGGGTCTAAAAGAATGATCCGAAAATGCGAAGAAAAGAAGCCATCTTATCGTCAGTGAATGACGATAGATGGCTTCTCTTTGTGTGACCTTATTTATTAAATGCTAATGATAAAGTGAACTTACTCCATTGCTGTAGAAGTGCCGTTATGGCGCCGGATTGCAGACGGGAAATATCCAATCTGAACGGCGTAGTCTAACATGGCGGAGATGAAGCGATCATCTGTTTTTGCACATGAGATTCCGGCAGGTTCCACATAAGCCGTTGTGACAGGGCAAGCATAGACATATGCTGAATCCTTCGCACCGTCGCCTTCAAGCTGTGCAATAGCCAACTGAAGAGCTTCCGGCTCTTTGCTGATGCTCGCATCGAACAACCAACGGGTGTAATCCGCGAAAGGTAGCGTTTCAACTTCGTAACCAGCCCGATTCACAGAACGGATCAGCTCATCATAGCGGATGGGCTCCGGATTACAGATGTGGAATACACGACCGGCGGTATCCTGACGTAAGGCCAGATGAACGATAGCTTCACTTGCATAGTTGATCGGTGTAAAATCAACCATCCAGTCAGCCGCAGGAGCCTTGCCGAGCAATAACATCGCTTTGATCATACGATAGAAGGCGTTGCTATCAATATTGGACTGGAAGCGTCCAGTTTCGGAGTGGCAAGTGAGATTACCAGCACGATAGATGCTGACAGGTACACCTTCCTCTGCCGCAATCATGAGCACTTTCTCGGCTTCAAGCTTGCTGTCCGAATACAGGTTGTCCACATGCAAGTCAGCCGGGAACCGATCATATTGCAGAGAAGATTCCCATTGTCCGCTGAGTGCCAGATCTTCCGTAATACCCATCGTGGATACATGGTGGAAGGAAGCACCTGGTTTGCTGCGAATCAAGTCTAGCAATGCGACCGTTCCTTCCACGTTTGTTTTGGCGAACTGATCGGCATCGCCAAAATGACGTACGTCTGCAGCGCAGTGGATGACACGGTCAATTCGATCCTGAACATAAGCCGTTTGGTCAGCTGACAGACCGAGGTTAGGTTGTTCGAGATCCCCTTCAATAATCTCCACACGAGTGGAAAGCTGGTCAGTCAGTTGTTTGCCGAAATAACCTTCCAACACGTTAGTCAAACGTTCCATTGCAGTTATTCCATTGGATGGTCGACGAACAAGGGTGTAGATTCGTGTGCTGGAATTCAGAATTAACTGTTGCAGCACATGAGAGCCCAGATAACCTGTTGCTCCGGTAAGTAACACATGCTCAGGTTCACGAATGAGCGGATACCCCAACTGGGATGTTAGCTCCACAGGGTGTTCGGATAATTGTGTAATCATACCGTCGGTCACCACTGAATCCGTAACTTCTGCAGCACTGAGAGACAATACTTCCACACGACGAGCGAGAGCACGGACTGTTTTTTCGGCAAAGAAGTCGGCAATTTTCAGCTGTGGATAATGTGGCTTCAGAATAACCAGTACATGAATGACCCGGAGTGAATCACCACCGATATTGAAGAAGCTGTCTTCGACACCGAAGTCATCGTGCTGAAGGATTTCTTTCCATGCGTCCAGGATAATGGATTCCGTCTCCGTCTCAGGCATGACCCGGTCAGGGCGATCTTCATGTCGTTCCACATGAGGCAGGGATACCATCGCTTTGCGATTGATTTTTCCAGTTGGTGCAATCGGCATTTCATCCAGCTGACAGATCCACTTCGGTACAAAATAAGAAGGGAGTTTCTCCGTCAGTTCTGCCTTGATGTCCGAAACAGAGAGGGTACTGCCATCTTTCGATGTAAAGTAACCAACCAGCATATTTTGTCCATCGGATTCTTTCTTCGGAATGACGGCAACGTTCTGGATCTGATCAAGCCGTGCAAAGTGATCTTCAATCTCCCCGATCTCAATCCGGTGACCACGAATTTTTAGCTGAGAGTCACTGCGACCAACATATTCCAGCAAACCGGTATCCAGCAATTTGGCAATATCGCCAGACTTGTAGATTTTCTCACCTATTGCAAACGGGTTCTCAATGAATGCTTGCTCTGTACGTTCTGGCTGATTCAGATAACCTTTGGCCAATGCAGGGGTAGCAATATATACCTCACCAGGTACACCTGCCGGACAGAGCTGTTGTTCTTCATTTACAATGTATACTTTGTAGTTATGAATCGGTTTACCGATAGGGATATTCACCACATGTTCGGGAACCTGTTCACTGATGCGGTGAGTAGTTGTGGCTACTGTACATTCGGTAGGTCCGTACACATTAACAATATCAATCTGGTTCCCAAATTTGCGCTGGAAGGCACGAACTTGTTCACCATATAACGCTTCTCCGGCTACAGTAATGATTCTGACTTTGGCCAGCTTGTGGAAACCTTCATCGGATAAGTAGGAAGCAAGCTGATTGAAGAAAATCGTAGGCAGTATCGTAATGATGTTTGTTCCTGTCCGTTCAATTGCACTTGCGAATTCTTCAACGGATACCCGTTCTTCCGCAGACAACAGATATAATTCTGCTCCATAGAACAAGGCGCCAATGGTATCCCACACGGATGCATCAAAGCTGTATGTAGCAAACTGGGTTAATACATCACCTGGTTGAATGTCACAATCACGCTGAACCACACTGCCAAGATTGGTTACACCCCGGTGGGCAATCAGTGCACCTTTGGGTTTACCGGTCGACCCTGACGTGTAGATAATATACGCAAGATCATCTGGCTGAATATCCAGATTGGGATTACTTGCTGCAAAGCCGGCTAAACGACCATCCACAGCGAGAATCTGACGGACCGTAGCTATACTGGAGAATAAGCTGGAAGCTTGGGCATAAGAAGCCTCTGTTGTCAGCACGAATGAGGACGCCGTATCTTCCACGATATAACTGTTACGTTCTTGTGGATGCTCAGGGTCGATCGGAACATATGCACCACCTGCCTTCAGAATACCAAGCAGGGAGATGATGGTCTCCAGACTTCGATCCATAAAGATACTGACGAATTCACCTTTCTGCAATCCATTGGATAACAGAACACGTGCAACCTGATTAGCTCGTTCATTCAATTCCCTGTACGTATAACTTTTGGATGGCGATGTTATCGCCGGTGAATCCGGATATGCCGCTGCCGTTGCTTCGAACCAGCCATGAACCGTCTGATTCTCTGGTTCGAGAACAGAAGTATCATTCATTTCACGGTAAAGCAATCGATCTGAGGCAGAAAGAATATCTACCGTACCGATTGCTTTCTCACCGTCACGCACAAGGGCGAGTAGAAGAGTCTGATAATATTCTGCATATCTCAGCACGGTAGACTCTTTTAACAGTGAACTATCATAGAACAGATCGAGGATGAGCATGTTCTGATCATCTCGAACGTTCCAGTTTAATATTTGAGGAGCTTGAGGCAACTGAACACTATTCAGCATAAAAAACGATTCAGGGTATCCACCGTTTTGCAACGTGTATTCAATCTTGAGCTGCTCTGAAACCTGATGACATAGTTGGTTAAAGGTCAATTTGCCCTGAATCTGTAATGAAAGATAGGAAGCTGCCTGATCGGGGGACAGTATACCTATGGCAAGTTCCTGTTCAGCTGACAATCGGAATAACAAGGCTGCATAAGCTGAGAGGAGTACCGGGTACACCATCTGTTCTCCATACTTCTGTTTAAGTTCACGGCTCAGAGAAGCATGTAATGTGATTTGAGCAGACTGATAAGAGAATGATTGTTGACGTCGCCCAAAATCCAGTGGAATCTGCAGAACGGGCAAGCTAGATTCCATGGAATGGGAAGAAGATGGTTGGTTTTCAATCACTTCAGTTATTCCTCCTTGGTTCAAACCGAATGTTTGTGGATTTGAATTATTGTTTGCTTACATTGAAATGAGAGATCAATTCTTGGAGTTCCTCAGACATGGTATTAAGACGTGTGGAGGAGTCTACCAGTGTAATCAAAGATGCTTTTTGCTCATCAACAGATGAGGAAATTTGTTCACTGCTGTTTGCTGTCTTACTTACGCTTGAAGACAAGTCGTCCGCTGTAGCGGTCATTTCCTCCGTACCCGCAGAGATTTCTTCCGTCGCGCTTGATACTTCCTGAATCTGATTAGATACTTTTTTCGCTGCTTCTAAAATATCTTCGAAAAGTTGTCCTGTTTGATCGGCTACGCTGAGTCCTGTATCTACTTCTGACGTACCTTGTTCCATTGCACGTACAGCTTGTTTAATTCCAGCTTGAATCTCTTGGATCAATACGCCAACCTGGCTGGTTGCTTGTTCAGACTGCTCGGCAAGTTTGCGTACTTCACCTGCAACAACTGCAAATCCTCTTCCTTCTTCACCAACACGAGCTGCTTCAATGGATGCATTAAGAGCAAGCAAGTTGGTCTGGCTGGAGATTCCCGAGATGATATTGAGAATATCGCCAATTTCCTGTGAACGACTCTCTAGAACCTCAATGGCAGAAGCGGTATTCTTAACCGATTCGGTAATCAGATTCATCTGTTCAGATACCTGACGGACAACACTGTTACCTTGTTGTGAACGACGTTCCATTTCATAGGCTTCATCGGCTACACTTGCCGAGCTGCTGGCAATCGTCTGGATTACGGTAGCCATCTCGGACATGGCACGTGCACTATCCCGGGTTGCCTGTTCCTGTGAACGAATGTTGGAAGTGATTTGAGTCACATTATTATTAATAGAATCTGCATTCTCACTGTTGCGCTCGGAAACTTCATATAGCTCTTTGGCAGACTGATTTACTTCTTGTGATGTGATTTGAACTTTAACGATAGTATCGTTGATTTTGCGAACCATGGTGTTGAACTTCTCGTTAACGAGTCCCAGATCGTCTTTGCCTGTAGGAATGTTGACATTCAAATTACCCCGACTGACGTCATCAATTCCTTTGATCAAGTGACGGATAGGGGAAAGTGTGTTTTTAACTACAAGGTATTGGATAATCAGGAATAACAGCAAGAAGGCCACAAGGATGATAATTCCGTTTTTAAGCAAGGAGTTCAGTCCTGCGGGTACGGCTGATGCATCTGCATCAATGGCAAAATATGAGAAAATCTTACCGTTGCTGTCTTTGATTGGATATGCAATGGTTGTCCATGTTCCGAAATCATCGGAATAAAATGTTGTGAATGTTGGGCGATCCGTATTAAGCATTTCTTTCAGTGCATTGGCTACAACGACCGGCTGCTCATACATATCACCAATATTTACGTTCTCACTTTGAAAAGCCTCTCTTAGGTTGGTCGGCATCGCTACAAGGGAAGTTTGTCTCTTGTTATCGCCACCGAGCTCAACACCGAAGATGTAGGCTTGTGCAATGTTAGGATAATATTCTTGCATTTCATCGAAATACGCTCGTAATTTCGTTTGTGTTGCTCCATCATAGCTACCTTCTTCAATAGCAGCTTGTACCTCGGCAGGATTGATATCTTCAGCCCATTTTTTGGTGATTTGTTCCACCTGTCCATGCAGTTGATCAACAAGAACTGTTTTCTGGAAATAGTAACTGCTTGCGATAAGTGCTACCCCGATGATAATGATATTGGTAAATGAGAGTAACAAATTTTTGGAGAAAAACGACATGCTTTTCCAACTTAATGATTTCACTAAATTCCACTCCTGATCTTCTTTAAATTAAGAAACTTTAGGTTTGCTTTGGTACAGTGAACTAGATCATTCCGTGATCCCCTCCAAAGGAAATTTATGCGACCATGGTCTTGGTTTATCAGTCGCTTTCGTAGAGACTTATGTACCGTATGAACCATAGGTGTCTAATTATTAAAACACATCTATAATTAATATGTCGTATAAAATGTCGTTAAATTGAATAGTATCGTTAAAATTTTTTTAATATTTTACGTATTTATGGACATATCAGATGTATTATAGGTATTTAGAACTGTTTATTTTAAAATTTCCCATTTTTTAGCTTCATTCTGTATTCTATAACATGGTGGGTAAAAATACATCCTTCAACAAAACAAAAATATGATGGCAAAGATGCACCAGAAGGCACGGATATACATCGGAAGCGGTTTTATCTATAATAACTACATATGCATTTCTCAAATTATGAGCAGCGGGGGTTTATAGATGAATCTTAAACAGATAGCAGCAGAGCGTGCGGCAGAATATGTTGAAGATGGAATGAAGGTTGGATTGGGTACAGGTTCAACAGCTTATTATGCCATCTGCCGGATCGGTGAGCGGGTACGTGATGGATTAAACATTCAAGCAGTTGCCACTTCAGAGGCTTCGGACAAGCTTGCCCGTGAATGGGGGATTCCCATCATCCCATTTGACCAGATTGGACGTCTGGATCTGACCATTGATGGCGCTGATGAAGTAGATCCCGAATTTAACCTGATTAAAGGGGGGGGCGGGGCTCTTTTGCGTGAGAAAATCGTGGCGGCCAATAGTGACAAATTGATTATTGTAGCGGATGGCAGCAAAGCCGTGCAAAAGTTGGGGAAATTCCCGCTTCCAGTTGAGGTGGTTCCATTTGCTTCTGAGTGGACCTTCCAGGCGCTCGAAAAATTGGGGTGTCAACCACAGTGGCGGATGGATGGACAGCAACGTTATCTGACAGACAACGGAAACCTGATAGCGGATTGCCACTTGGAGGCGATTGATCATGCTGCGGATCTTAATGTTCAATTGAACATGTTACCAGGTGTTGTTGATAACGGACTATTTGTTGATATGGCTAGTACAGTCATTCTTGCCAATGCGGACGGAAGTATCGAAGAGCTTCATCGTTCTTAATATGGAAGAGGGTGCTTTTCATCGTATGAAAGAACTGCCAATCGTTGATGGTGAACTTGTGCTCAGGTGTGTGGAGAAACAGGATCTGAAAGAACTCTATGAATTGATCTACAGTGATGACGTACCCGAATGGAAGCAATGGGATGCACCCTATTACCCACTTAAACACGAAAGTTATGAAAGTTTTGAACAAGGTATGCTCAAACGTATGGACGTAGATTCAGGCGATTCCAAACCCGTATCAATCCGTATTATTGAATCCGACAGACAAATTGTGGGTACAATCAGCTATTACATAGAAGATGAGTTATCCATGTGGCTGGAAATGGGGATTGTAATATACAGATCTGTCCAGTGGGGACGCGGGGTTGGCACACGCTCACTTGTCATGTGGTCAAGTCATTTGTTCGAACAGCTGCCTTTGGTTCGGGTTGGATTGACTACTTGGTCTGGTAATGAACGAATGATACGTGCGGCTGTGAAAGCCGGATTACAGGTGGAGGGGCGAATGCGGAAGTGTCGTATCGTTCGCGGGCAGTACTATGATTCAATTCGTATGGGGATGCTCCGTGAGGAGTGGGAGCAGAAACTGGCCTCTCATACGAGCCGAAATGTAAACAACTGATGGAGGATTATTGAAATGCTGAACACGGAGGACAACCGGGAACTGTCTTTACAATTATTCGTGGTTCTTGTTCGGGCCTACAATTCTGTGACCTCACGTTCCAATCGGGACATCCAGAGTCACGGACTGAATACGACAGAATTTGGTGTGCTTGATTTGTTATATCATAAGGGACCGCAGGCATTGCAAAAGATTGGTGAAAAGGTGTTAATGTCCAGTGGTAATATTACGTACGTTGTAGATAAGTTGCAAAATAAAAATCTGCTGTTTCGTCGACCATCCAAGGAAGATCGGCGTGTCATTTACGCTGAGTTAACCGAGGAAGGAAGAGAATTGTTCACACAGATATTTCCTCAACATCATCAGGTCATCATTGATGCTTTGGAAGGACTTGACCCTTCCGAGAAAGTGGATGCGATTAAGATGTTGAAGAAGCTGGGATTGGCGGCAGAAGGGAAAGCTGACTTGCGTTCATAACGCAGGTCAGTTTTTTTGTGGATCTCGAAAAGTACAGGTATATACTGGCTGACTGACTTGCAAGGCCCTCCATAATATAGGAAGATTGTTCTATACATTCATCGTGTGTAAAACATGATTATCAAAAGTTCATGTATAATGGAACAGAACGATTAAGAGCGGAATGGATGGATTGGATCAAGTAGAAGAACCTATCCCGATTGCAAGTTAGCTAACATCGATCTCATTCTGGATTAGTCACGAATGATGATAGAGATGTGATGCGGGTAGAGGAGGGGTGCATCTATGAGTCATCAAGAAGCAGGAGAACGTTTACTCCAGGAATCGGGGAACTTGGCTGATAAAATAACGGAGAAACAGTATCTCAGACAGCCCGATTTACTTGAGCGATTTGGCGAGAACGGAAAAATGCGAACCAAACAGGATTCTCAGTATAGCTTGAACTATTTGGCAGAAAGTGCGCTCTTACAGAGTCCTGGCCTGTTTACTCATTATATTGCGTGGCTGAAAGTTCTACTTGAAGGTTACAAGGTATCACAAGAAGACCTGGCGATTAATCTCAACCTGATTAAAGAGACATTGGAAGAAGAATTTGACCACCCGTCAAAGGCACTTCTGCTCGATTATCTGGAGATGGGAATATATAGAACAACACAAATGGAGTCACAGGCGGGTTACATTAACGAATCCATGCCATATGGAGATGCAGCGCAATCGTACTTGCAGTGTTTGCTTGAGAATAAACGGAAAGAAGCCTTCGAGATCATTGAAGCTCAGTTAGAAGCTGGGGTGACGATTCGTGATATTTATCGATATATTTTTCAGCCTACCCAATATGAAGTCGGGCGATTGTGGCAGAGCCATCGGATCAGTGTGGGGCAAGAGCACTTTTGTACGGCAGCGACCCAATCATTCATATCACGTCTCTATTCTCGTTGGTTGATTCATACGGGTCAGGGTAAAAGGCTAGTTGCCACCTGTGTAGGCAGTGAACAACATGAGATCGGACTGCGTATGCTCACAGATGTGTTCGAGATGGAGGGCTGGGATACGCACTATCTGGGAGCCAATGTTCCTAATGGAAGTGTAGTAGAGGCTATAGAGCGCCATCAGGGTGATGTTATTGCGATTTCAGTTACGATGACGTATCACCTTCATCTGGCCAAAGAATTGATTCAACTGATTCGTCATCATCCGGCAACGGCACATGTGAAGATTATGGTTGGGGGATATCCTTTTAATATTGATCAGGATTTGTGGAAAACGATAGGAGCCGACGGTTATGCTCCGGGAGCCGATGAGGCAGTTGCGGTTGCAGAACAGTTATTGGCTCAGCCAGCTACATGCAATCATCTGGATCTGGATATGGTTAGGGATTAGGAGAGGGATGATGTGATGTCTAATGAGAACGGAGAGATACAGAGGCTACGCAGAACGATTGAGCAGTTATCGGATCAGATGATCCGGAGCAAAGAGCAAGAGGAACGGATACTCGCGGAATTCTCGGATATGAATAATGAACTGGTAACACTCCAGCGTCTGCTTGCGAAGAACAATAACAGTCTTGAAGCTGCACGTCAGCAAGCAGTAGATGCAGGGGAATCCAAAAGCGCATTTATTGCAGGCATCAGTCATGATTTCCGTACGCCATTAAATGGCATATTGGGGATGGCTGAGATGCTTAGGCTGTCTCCCTTGTCTGAAGAACAGGAGAATTCCGTTTCCGTTATACAGGATGCTGCCAAACTGCTGCTTAAGCTGATTCAGGATCTTCTGGATCTGTCCAAACTTGAGGCGGGGCAGATGCGACTTGAAATGGGAGAAGTCGATCTGCAAGAGACGATAAACTATATTGTTCGTTTGCTTGAACCCCAAGTCAGAAAGAACGGAAATCAGTTATCAGTAGACTGTGATCCCAGCATCTCTAATCTTCTTGAAGGGGATTCAACGAGAATTACTCAGATATTAATCAACCTAATACAGAATGCGAACAAATTCACTTCAGAAGGTACGGTGCGGATACGAGTTACCCTTATGAAAGATGATGAGATTACACAAATGATCCGCTTTGAAGTCGAAGATACGGGGATTGGTATCTCCGAAGAAGATCAGAACCAGTTATTTCAACCCTACATGCAGACTGAACGTGGACGATCAAGTGAGTATGGAGGAACGGGCCTTGGATTATCGATCTGCAGGTCGCTCGTTACACTGATGGAAGGTCATATTGGAGTAGACAGTCAGGAGGGTGAAGGATCAACATTCTGGTTCGAACTTACACTTGGTAAGAAAGACGGTAACCAGTCCGCTAACCAGTCTGTTGCTTCCGCTCAAGAGCATCAGGGGCAGGATATGGATGATGAAGCTCCTTCTGTATCTGTATTGCTGGCCGATGATAATGTCATCAACCGACAGCTTGTTATGTTACAGCTCAAGAAACTGGGAATAACCCAAGTGGACGCTGTAGTGAATGGGGAAGAGGCAATAGCTGCTTTTCTCAGCAAAAAATACAGTTTGATTCTTATGGACTATATGATGCCATTGATGGACGGTTTGGAGGCAACACGCAAAATCCGCTCGATAGAAATGGATGAAATGCGCCATACCACACCAATCATTGCAATGACAGGTAATGTCATGCAGGGAGAGAAAGACAAGTGTATGGAGGCCGGGATGAACGACTTTATTGGCAAACCCTTCACGCTGGAAATTCTGAGTAAGATGATACAGAAGTGGCAGCAATCCTCCGATGCGACAGAGGTACTGAATATGAGCATCGTGCATGAGATTGCGGAAT
Source organism: Paenibacillus sp. 2003 (assembly GCF_031455635.1). Taxonomy (NCBI): domain Bacteria; kingdom Bacillati; phylum Bacillota; class Bacilli; order Caryophanales; family Paenibacillaceae; genus Paenibacillus; species Paenibacillus sp. 2003. The sequence goes on from NZ_JAVDTB010000001.1 coordinate 690,171, forward strand.
TAAACACCGATGGCGATCGTACACTCCTTGGTATGTTGTTGGACATGTATCGTACCGAAACACCTGGAAAAATTGAGGTGCTGCGCAGAAATATTGTGTCCGGTGACCATGTTGCTGCAACTGAAGTAGCTCATGACCTTAAATCAGGGAGTCTGAGTCTGGGAATTCGTTATTTATCAACTTTGTTTGCCCAGATAGAGCAATTCGCGAAGGAAGGTCAATCACGGAAAGCAGAACCTTTGCTGGATGCTTTGTTACCTGCCTATCAAGCAGCATGTGCATCACTGCAACGAGTAAGTAAAGATTGAAGATATCTTAATAAGGAAAGAGGGTAGGACCCCTTCATGTTATTCTACGTACTTGCAGCACTGGTACTGATCCTTCTTGCTCTTCTGTGGACAGGTGGACTTTATTTTTTCAAAACCGCCATCCGCCGTACGCCAAAAACGTTTTTGGTGGATAATCCAAATCTGATGCCTGAACCGGACAATGAAATCATCAGCAGTGCTTCTGACCTGAAGTGGCTGGATGTTCAGCCTACAGAAGAGATATCTCTTCAATCGCATGATGGATTAAAACTGCACGGTACATGGCTTAGTTCCAATAAGGGGTCAGATCAGACAGTGATTCTGGCACATGGTTATTCGGGGAAAGGTAGAGAAATGGCTGGTTTTGCCCGATTTTATGCTGAAAAACATGGGTATAACGTGTTAATGCCGGATGATCGGGGGCATGGCCGCAGCGAAGGTGACATCATCGGTTTTGGCTGGTTAGATCGGAAGGATTATGTCCAGTGGAGCAACTGGGTGCTTGAAAAAGTGGGTACACAAGGGGAAATCCTATTGCACGGCATATCCATGGGAGGAGCAACCGTACTGATGACTGGTGGTGAAGTTCTGCCAAGCCAAGTTAAAGCGATTGTCTCTGATTGTGCGTATACCTCCGTAGAAGAAGAACTGACATTCCAGTTAAAGCAATTATACAAACTTCCTGCATTTCCGTTTATACCTGTCACAAGTCTGATCTCCCGGTGGAAAGCAGGGTATTCCTTTAGAGAGGCTTCGGCTCTCAAGCAGCTTGCCAAAGTTAACGTTCCCGTGTTATTCATCCACGGTGAGGCTGATACGTTTGTACCGACGGAAATGGTGTACAGGTTGTATGAAGCTTGCCGAACCAAAAAGGAATTGCTGACCGTCCCGCGTGCGGGTCATGGCACAGCGTTTCAAGTTGATCGCACTGGATATGAGGCGGCACTGGAATCCTTTATGAAGAAAAATCTGTCGCCTTCGTGCCTCGTACCTGAAAGTTCAGAGGCCAAGTAATGCGATGATCTTGTGTTTAGAGGTATGCCCATGATCAAGGGGGCGCGGCGTTAAATTGATTTTTTTGTGACAATCTGGGTATTAAGTAGAAGATGCAAATCATTTTCTAAGCGATGGGGGTATCTTGATGGGAAACGAACAATTTGAGGCTGCGCGAAAAGCAGAGGCAGGTTATCATTCCAATTTCTATCAGAATAATGAATTATTCGCCTCTGGCACCTGGATGTCCAGGCCAATGCCTATGGTTATGGATATGCTGGAACGTATCCTTGCTCACAAGGAGGAACTGCGTGTCCTCGATCTGGGATGCGGAGTAGGAAGGCATACGATACCGATTGCACAGCGTCTTGCACAAACGAACAGTGAAGTCATCGGGGTGGATTTACTGGATGAGGCAGTAGACGGACTTCGCAAGTATGCGAAGGAATATCAGGTTGATCATATCGTACAGGCAGTGAAAGCAGATGTTGAACATTATGCTGTGGAGTCAAACTATTTTGATTATATCGCTGCTTGTTCTTGTCTGGAACATGTTTCGAATAAGCAAGCCTTCATGGAAGCACTAGAGCGATTACAAGCAGGAACTCGAACAGGTGGTATTCATTGTATTACCATGAGTACCAATGTGGAGGAAAAAGAAATCAATACAGGCAAGGAGATTAAACCATTAATTGAGCTGAACCTGCCCACAGCCGAGGCGATTGCTATACTGGAGGATGCCTACAAAGGCTGGAATATTCTGCTTCAGGAACACGTTACACAGACGATTGAAGAGGAAAAGTATGATGAACCGACACAATTTCGTTGTGAACTGCTTCGTTTCGCTGTGCAAAAGCAATAAATTCTCTGCCGGGACCTGACAATGGACCCGGCACTTTAATGTGTGGTCTGAAGGGAGATCGTTAAGGATGAATACATATGTAATAGGGATGGATGGAGGAGGGAGCCACACGCGTGTGGCTGTCGCAGATCAGAACGGGAAGATTTTATCCTATGTACAAAAGAATGGTTGCAACCGCTATCACGATACCAATGCTGAGCAAAATGTGCTGGAGGGTATCGCTGAAGCCATAACTCAGGCTGGACTCCAATCAGATCAGATCGCTGCCATTCAGGCAGGAATGGCGGGTCTGAATCGGCCTGAAGATACAGTTTGGGCGGAGGCATTACTCGCTCGTACGGGGATTACAGGCAGGATCAGTGCGGTAAACGATACGCACATCGCACATACAGCGGCCTTCGACGGTGAGCCAGGTATTGTCGCTATTGGAGGAACAGGATCTCTGATCCTTGGCAGAACCGAACAGGGAGCTTGGCTCCGAAATGATGAGTTCGGACATTACGCGCCTACAGCAGCACGTTTTTTAGCTTACGACACGGTGCATTCCATCCTCGCGGGGCGTTATGGGCCGCAGGACCAAGCTTGGATTGAGCAGGTGTTGAAATATTGGAATGTAGCCTCAATTCGAGAGCTCGCTACGCTGGGGATAGCCGGTTTTGCCGAAAATAAACAGGCGACCAACCGGAAATTTGGTCAGATGGCGTCTATGGTGACTGAAGCTGCTGATCGGAATATTCCCCTTGCAGTTAGGGTGTGCGACTCGGCTGCCGATACGGCTGTTGTGGGAATCCTCATGCTGGCGTCCTGTTTCGATCAGCCCACAGTGTCCATGACGCTTACCGGAAGCTGTCTGAGTTCACCATATATGGTGAAGGCTGTTCAGAAAGGACTGGATGCTACTTACAGGCCCGATGGGAAAAGAATTCAGTACATAACCAGTGACTTGTTGGCAGTTGGGGGCGCACTGCTGGATGCTTATCATTTGGCGCAGATCAACGTATCGGATAACATCTCAACTGTGCTTCAATCGGAGCTGAATCGGCACACGACTTGAACTTTGAGAGCCTAACGACTACAATACGATAACGGAAACAAGCAAGGTATAGGAGGAATCAAGGTGTTAATTAATCTGAAATCACGCATACAGGAGCCGGAAGTACAGGAACTGTTGTCCTACTCGGTCTTTCCTGATCCGGATCACTTGAACCGTGCGTTGCAACAATATGTAGAGAAAGACGAACTGCAAATGGCCGGTTACGAAGATGAGGGACAATTGATCGGTCTGATTGGATATGAGAAGACAGGAACAAGTGAGGTTACCATTCATCATATCTCGGTTTTGCCTGAAAACCGCTTTAAAAATTATGGACGTGGTATGATCTCACAACTGTTGGCAACATACAATCCCGATAGACTGATCGCTGAGACCGAGCTGGAAGCCGTCGAGTTTTATCGGAATACGGGATTCGTGGTATATAGTCTGGGTGAATTATACCCAGGTGTGGAGCGATTCCGTTGTGTGCTTGAAAAAGAGGAAGATACAGACGAAGAGTAGCACAGAGGCATTTTATTACTAAGAAATATATGGATTATAATCATTACAGGATGTTGGATTTGGCAATGAGCTGAGTCGGACGTCCTGTTTTTTTGTCGTTTTCATCAAAAAAGCAGGAAAAAAGTATTGATTTATAAGATTGTTTCATTATAGAATAGTTTCACATAAGAATAGTTCGTTAAGTGAACTATATAGATTCGGGAAAGGAGAATGAAGAATGAATACACCGGATGCAAAAAGTTTGGTAAACCGCTATTTGGATGCTTCTTTTCTGGTAAACAAGCGGTTTGATACGCGGATACGTGAACAAGTGGGGCAGACCATAACGACCGATCAGTTCTGCGCACTTCGTCTGATTGAAGAGAAACCTTCCTGCACACCCTCTGATCTGGCAGAGCTTCTGTGCATAGGCAAGAGCAGCATTACCGCTTTGGTCAACAAGCTGGTAGATCGCGATCTTGTCCATCGGGCAGGGGATGAACGCGACCGCCGCGTTGTATATCTGACACTGACGGATACCGGACGACAGGTATACAGGGAAACAGAACAGGAAATACAGCAGATTCTGGAGCCGTATCTGGTTCATTTTAAACCGGAAGAGGTTCGAATTTTCATTGAATCTTTTGAGAAGCTTGCAGCTTTGCTAACGCATGAAGGAGGACAGGAGAACGAATGAGAGCGATACTAAAAGCAAGATGGTGGTTAATGGGGCTATGGGTTGTTGTAGCTGCCGTGTTGATGTTTACTGCCCCTAACATGAGTGAACTGATTCGGGAAAAGGGACAGTTTTCGGTTCCGGAAGGGTACTCTTCCACCCAGGCAGCAGCAATTTTGAATGAAGCTGCAGCACAAAAAGGAGAACAGCAAGGCAGCCAGATCGCTCTTGTATTTTATAATCCGGAAGGTCTGGGTATCACGGGGAAACAAGAGGCAGAGAAGGCCGTTAAAAACTTGGAGGCCGACAAGGAGAAGCTGGGCATTCTGTCCATTCTGGAACCTTTCTCTCAGCCTGAACTGTCAGAGAAGATGATCTCAGCTGATGGCAAAACGATTCTAACATCGCTATCCATTGATCAGGGAGATCGTACGGTCAAGGAAATGCGGGAAGACCTGAATGAAGCATTGAAGTCCGTCAATGTGGAGCACTACATAACCGGTAAAGGTCTGATTGATGAAGACACCATTGAAAGTTCACAAGAGGGGCTTAAGAAATCGGAATATATTACAGTTGTCTTTATTTTACTCATTCTGTTCCTGGTCTTCCGTTCGTTTGTAGCTCCGTTTGTCCCGCTGCTGACGGTGGGGATCAGTTACATTGTATCGCAACAGATTGTTGCATTCCTCGTGGATGGAGTCGACTTCCCGATATCAACGTTTACACAGATCTTTATGGTCGCCGTTATGTTCGGGATTGGTACGGATTACTGCATCCTGTTAATCAGTCGGTTCAAGGAAGAACTGGCTCATCATGAGAATACGTGGGACGCCATCATTGCTACCTATCGTACGGCCGGTAAAACGGTACTCTTCTCAGCACTAGCTGTGCTGGTTGGATTCATTGCGATCGGCTTTGCCCAGTTTATGTTGTACCGCTCTGCGGTTGCCGTAGCTGTAGGTATTGCTGTGATGATGCTTGCCTTGGTGACCATCGTACCATTCTTCATGGCTGTGCTGGGCAAGAAGTTATTCTGGCCGTCGAAGGGTTCACTTGAACATGCAGAGAGCAAGATCTATGGTGCAGCTGGTCGCTTCTCGCTGAAACGTCCATGGGCTGCGCTGCTCATCGTTGCAGCTGTCTGTGTGCCTCTTCTGGCAACCTACGATGGCAAACTGTCGTTCAACAGTCTCGATGAGATTGGCGAGAAATATGATTCCGTAAAAGCATTCAACATTATCTCTGACAGCTTCGGTCCGGGTGAATCGCTGCCGGGTCAGATCGTCATCCAGAACGATGAAGCGATGGATAATGCGAAGTATATGGCCGTTGCCGAGAAAATTAGCCGGGAAGTAGAGAAAGTAGCCGGAGTCTCTGGTGTCCGTAGTATGACACGACCTACGGGGGATGAGATTAAAGATTTTGAAGTTACACAGCAAGTCGGAACATTATCGGATGGACTGGGTGAAGGCAAGACGGGTCTGGACAAAATCCGTGATGGTCTGAGTGAAGCCAGCAGTCAGCTAAGTAAAAATGAACCACAGTTAAAAGAAGCTGCTGATGGAGCAGGTGAACTTACTAAAGGAACCTCCCAGTTGCAATCGGGTATCACGCAACTCAGTCAGGGACTTGGGCAGATTGAAAAAGGTATTCGAGATGGTTCCGCAGGTGCTGGGGATCTGAAAGCAGGGCTCCAGCAAGCCAAAACAAGTGCAGATCAACTTGCGCAGGCGAACAATCAGTTGCTTGAAGCCTATCGTCAGGCGGGAGCAGGGGTCGCTGCACTGGGGGATGGAACCCGCGAACTGGAACAACAGCTGAACGGGGTTTCAACAGCTCTAACCAGTCTGTCCGAATCCTTTACAGCACTTGAAGAGCGTTATCCTGAATTGCAGCAAGATGCTGACTACCAGCGTATCAAAGGCACGATTGGTGAAACAGGTTCTGGTACAGCGCAGCTTGCTCAAGGTTTGGGTCAGATTAAAACCAAGCTTGGAGAAGCCGCTGCTGGAATTAATCAGGCCAATGAAGGGTTTGCCTCCGCAGCAGCCGGACAAAAGGCGCTTGCCGATGGCCTGGGTCAAATTGTAACGGGAATCGGTCAGTTGCAATCCGGTCTCAAACAGGCTGCGGATGGTCAGGGCAAAGTGATTAGCGAAATTCCTTCCATTCAGGATGGACTTGGCCAGCTTCAGGGTGGTCAGGAGAAAATTCAGCAAGGCTTCTCGGATCTGAGTGGTCAGCTGACACAACTGACAGATGGACTGAACCAGAGTGTCGATGGTATTAAACAGGTATCCGGGGGACTGGATTCCGCGCAGGACTACCTGACGCAATTGCAAGATTCACCAGATTCCGATCTGGCAGGCTGGTACGTTCCTGAAGAAGCACTGAACAGCAAAGACTTCACACAGGTGTTTGATACGTATCTGTCCCAAGATAGGAAAACGATGACGATTGATGTTATTTTGGCCGAAAATCCATACGGAACAGAGGCGATTGATCGTGTTCCTGACATTGAGGCGGCAGTACATCGTGCGGTACAAGACAGTACGCTTGAAAAAGCAGACATCGCCATAGGTGGCGTTACGAGTACATTTGCAGATCTGCAGGAGATCTCGAATAACGACTATACACGTACTGTAATGTTGATGCTGGCGGGTACATTCATTATTCTGGTCGTGCTGCTTCGCTCGGTCATTATGCCATTGTATCTGATCGTTTCCTTATTACTGGCTTATTTCACATCGATGGCGTTAACCGAAGTGATCTTTGTTAATATCCTCGGATTTGCAGGCATCAGCTGGGTTACTCCGTTCTTCGGATTTGTCATGCTGATTGCACTTGGTGTGGATTATAGTATCTTCCTGATGGACCGTTTCAATGAGAACAAAGGTATGAAAGTACAGGATGCGATGTTGTACGCGATGAAGAACATGGGAACCGTCATTTTATCTGCAGCGGTCATTCTGAGCGGTACATTTGCTGCCATGTATCCATCCGGTGTTCTCTCGATGATGCAGATTGCCACAGTAGTCCTTAGCGGACTGATCTTGTACTCTCTGCTGTTCCTGCCATTCTTCGTCCCAGTGATGGTGAAGATGTTTGGCCGGGCCAACTGGTGGCCATTCCCGAACAAGGAACAATCAGATTCCGTTGATTCGGATCGAACCATAGGCATGTAATGCATTGCAATGGATTAGGCTCTGCCGCGTTATGCGGCAGGGCTTTTTTCTTTTTTTACCTCTACAGAAGAACAATGGTTTTATGCAAAAGAAAGGTGCATGCCTAAGGACACCATCCCGCGCCTTGTCTCGCCACTCATCATAAGATATAGAGCAGTTCATTATTGTTCAGAGACATCACAGCAGAGAGGGGCGACGGGATGGTATATCGATACGTGGCTATAGGCGATTCATTAACGGTAGGTACAGGAGCGTTGCTGGGCACCGGCTTTGTTCCTTTATATCGGCGAATGGCAGAAATGAATGTTCGTACGTTTGTATCCATGGAAAATATGGGCGTGAATGGACTGACGTCGGGGGAAATGTTGCAGATGATCTCTTCGCATCCCCGAGTGCGGCAATCGCTCCGTGAAGCGGATATCATTACCATATCTATTGGCGGGAATGATCTGATTCGTACGTTCAAAGCAAGTAATGGCATTCCAAATGCCAGCAAAATGACACAGGTGCTCGGAGAAACCCGCAGTAATGTATCCCAGATCATGCGACACATTCGGCAGTTAAAGGGCAACCATGAGTATATGGTCCGATCCATCGGATTGTACAACCCGTATCCACAAGCGACGGAAGCTGCGTACTGGGTGCGCCAATATAATTCGTTTTTGAATGGAGCGGGATCAGGCAACTATGTGTGTGCTCAGGTGTATGACAGGTTTGAAGGTCGTGAGCGTGAACTGTTGTTCTGGGACAGAGTGCATCCCAATGCAAGAGGATATCGTGTCATTGCAGAGCAGCTTAATCGGACGGGATATTATCCGTTCTCTTGATCACTTTGGAACAGAACTAGACCGAGCGATGGACTTCCTTTAAGATAAATAGAAGACAGTTCCATTTTGTGAGATAAAGGGGTTAATTTTTGGTGCAAAATATCGATTCCGGTTCCCTCCATCATTCAGAGCAGCAACGTATATCCGAAGTGTTGGCCTTATATGGTTTCACATCGGACTGGAAAGGCGAACGTGGAAAGGGTGGGATGAATAATTCTACTTACATGCTCCATGTAGACGGGACTAATTACGTCATGAGACAATATGAAACACATAATGATCCGATGAAAATCGCCTTTGAACACGAGGTGCTGGAAGCCCTCCAACGTTCAAACTTTAAGCTTGATACACCTTCACCTGTAAGGCGGTTATCTGGTGAGCGAGGTACATTTCTTCCTGTAAAAGATACCCTCACAGGTCATACCAAAATCGTGACTCTGTTTCATTATAGGGAAGGAGTCAATCCCATCTGGCATACACCAAATCAATTGATAGGGCTCGGTAAAGCGGCGGGGGCTCTTTCTTCTGTTATGGCTACGTTGGATATACCACTTGAACCTGTGTATCCACCGTACTATCGAATTCAGGATGCGTATCCGCTCTGTTCACCAGAACGATTATTACAGCTATGCACATCGCCGCCGGAGCAATTGGCCGCATGTGCGAATGAGTTGAAGCAACTGAGAGATGCGCTGCCAGATCTGTTTGAAGCCCTGCGGGGAATGGAACATCTGCCGCATCAATTGGTTCATGGGGACGTGAATGCCTCGAATGTATTGGTAGATCAGCAGGATGGTGAAATCTGTGCCATTTTGGATTTTGAATTTGCGACATGGGATTTGCGGGTAATGGAGCTGGCTGTTCCGATGTCTGACCTCCTTACCATGGACAAGAGTGAAGATTGGATGTGGCAGGCACAGGAGGGACTGATCAGGGGATTTCGGGAACAGGTCAGCCTGGAACCGGAAGAGTTGCTGGCCATACCTCGATTGATTTTGCTGCGCAGTCTGGATGTGGTCATGCATTTCATCAGTCGGATGTTTGAGGGTACAGATGAGCCGGAAGTGGCTGTGGAGCAGATTGTGAAACTCAAACAGCGGATGGACTGGATGCGTCTTCATGAAGAACGACTGCGTGAGATATTGGTGTATTAATATCGTTGTTAAGAATAAAGTGCACTGGTTCTGCTCATACGAGGGCAGAGATCAGTGCACTTTTATTGGTTAGAAAAGTGATATATGAAGATTACGGCGTATAGCGGATGACATTACAATCCACGTTTGCGGAACCAACTGCGGACAGCCCAGCGGCGCTCCTGACGTTTTTTGTATTTGGGTAACGAACGATAGACGTTCAACGATTGCTCGTAAGCCTGTTTTGCATCAGCATTACGTCCGAGGGAACGATGAACCGAGCCGAGCAGATAATACGCTTCACTGGAAGAGGAATGAATCTCCTGAAACTGATGCACATAATCCAACGCCTTATCTTCATGCGTATCTTTGAAGGCACCAGCAAGGGTTAGGTACGGGCGTCCGTACTTGACTCTGGGGTTGATCTCGAGGGCTTTTAAAATATGACGTTCTCCCTGTTCGATGTTACCTAGATGAAGCTCAGTCGTCCCCAGTGCCTCCCAGTACTCAGCCGATTGTTCGTATGGGCGCTCCAGTTCAAGTAATAACGCATGTGCCTCACTGTAACGCTTGCGCTCAATTAACAGGCGAGCCAGTTCCAGCTTGGAGGAAACTTCATTGGGACTCATGGCAAGCTGTTGCCGAAGCCGGGAGATGTTACGCATACGCTTCAGAGGTTTCGTGAAGCTTGGGAATACGCCAACATAGCGACGATCCAGGAAATACAGTATAACGAGTAAAATGAGGATGGCAATGAACGGATTACCTACAATCCGCCATAAAAGGCCAAAGATAAGAAATTTAATAAGCACAGGTTCAACTCCATTTATGATGTAATCGCGTTTCGTACACTTAAAATATATTTCGCCTGATCCAGCGGGTTAACTCCTCTGCGTTTGCGAGTATGATTCACATCCGCAGTACAATCTTGATATCCGGCAAACGAAGTCGTAAGCACCCCGCGGCCACTTGTCTCGGAACGCAGTTTCACCGGATAATCCATTGAGGTGGCAAGAGGCATAACTCCTTCAATAATGCAACGTCCGCTACCAATGACGGGGGCTTCGAAGGTTGCCCGCATATGTACCAGATCGCTAAGGGCCTTACCGCCGTATTCTTCCGGGACCGTCAGTCGGAACTGAAGAAGGGGTTCCAGCAACGTGGTACCTGTTCTCGACAATCCAGCCATGATTCCCATAGGCGTGGCTACGACAAAATCCAATGGATGCGTATGCCAGACATGATGTTCCCCTTCCACCAGCGTGATGCGCAGATCGGTTACTTCCCAACCGAGCATACCTTGAGACAAGGCTTCCGGAATTCGTCGTTCAACTTCATTCTGATAACGTAACAGCAAATCATCTGTCCTTACGGTCGAGGCATAGATCAGACCGCTTCCGCGAGGCAAGGGTTCAATCTTGAAGCGCAGGATGGCCCAGCAGGGCTTAGGCATCGTATAGGCGATGTAACCTTCTCCGGCTGTACGGGGTGTCTCCTTATAGATGACGGATGGCGGATCAAACACGACATCCAATCCGAAACGACTCAGCAACAGGCTGGATAAAATCTCAAGCTGTATGGTTCCCATGACCTTGAGATGCAGTTCTCGTTCCTCCGGCAACCATTGCAGGTCGAGTAAGGGATCTTCATCCGTCAACTCTTGCAATGCTGCAACAAGATCGGGGTACTGTACAGGGTCCTTGCCATGCACTTGTACGGTCAGCAAAGGTACAGCCATCTGTGGCAGAGGAGGTACACCCTCAGGATTGCCGATAATGTCACCCACATGTGTGTCACTCAGTCCGTACAGCACAGCAATCTGTCCCGCGTGAACGGCACCGGTATCCGCCCATTTTCGTCCATCCATGCGGCGAATCTGTGTCACTTTCTCTTCAAGCTCCCGCGTCGAATTATGGATGGTATCCCGATTGTGTAAGCTGCCACCATACATACGGACGTAAGCCGTACGTCCCATCGTGCGATCACGTTCAATTTTGAACACAACACCGGATACGGGAGAGTCCACTGGTTGTGCAGGTGCAGGCAGAAATGCAAGGACCGTGTCCAGCAATGCCGTGACGCCAATTCCTTTGCCGGAAGCGCCATAACACACAGGGAACATCTCACCCTGATGCACATAGCGCAGGAACGCTTCATTCAGATCCCTTTGCGATAACGGAGTTTCCTGAATGTAGGCTTCCATGACCTCTTCGTCCAGCTCGGCAAGTATCTCGACCAGACCTGGAATGGAAGGTGTACCATCTGACAGAGAATCTTGATTAGGGTTCCATAGGGAGTCGATGCCATGAAATGAATCTTCATGGAGCTGATACGTTTGGATTTCGCATGCGAAAGGGGACAGGGTAGAACGAATCTGCTCCATGACTGCTGGGGCAGATGCGCCAATCCGATCCATTTTATTAATATAAATGATGGTTGGGATGCGAAGTGAACGAAGGGCATGCCAGATGGCTTCACTCTGGGACTGAATGCCTTCAACTGCCGACAGAATGAGAATAGCGCCATCCATTACCCGTAGCGTTCGCTCTACTTCGGAGCTAAAATCAATGTGACCAGGCGTATCAATGAGGTCAATGATGGTGTCTTTCCAGATCAGAGAGGTCATGGCTGCTTGAACGGATATGCCACGTTCTTTCTCAATGTCCAGGGAGTCTGTGGCTGTTGTTCCGTCATCTACACGTCCCGGACTGCGGACGACACCACTCTCAAATAACATATGCTCGGTGGTGGTTGTTTTCCCCGCATCCACATGGGCGAAGATGCCAATATTCCTGCGATTCAATTCGTTTAACATGGAATGCTAAGCTCCTCTGACAACGGAATGCAATGTTTCCGACAAGTAATAATCCAGATTATCATACCACATCTTCCATATGGAAGAATATGTGGATATATATGATTAAAGCGTGGGACCTAAGCCACGGCTGGTTCTATTTTAACGTGAACTGTTCATGGTTCTGCGGTAAGCTGCGGGCGTTGTGCCGGTTAATTTTTTGAATTGACGGTAAAAGTGAGGCAGACTGTCGAACCCGCAAGCATCGGCCACGGCTGCCATCGTCTCATCACCTTGCACCAGATGCTCTTTTGCCATAATAACCCTTCGAGCTAAAGCGTAATCCGTCAGAGTCATTCCCGTGTATCGTTTGAAGGCACGACTGAAATGGGCAGGGGATACAGAGGCGTACTGCGCCAGTTCAGGGAGAGAGAGGCCATTCCGAAGGTTATCGTCAATATGAGAGATCGTAGAAGAGAGCCATGAGGGACCTGGAGCCGATTTACCCGGATTCGCAGGTCCCGCAGCTTCCAGACGTTCCAGAAAAATGAGCAACAGTTGCAGCCTTAACAGGGCCGCATGTGCGCTTAGATGATGACCGAGCTGGAATTCGGTCTGAATATCATCAATAAGGGCGGCCACCTGTGATTGCTCCTCCGTGTTCAGATGCCTCTTATACACGCGTTGTTTACGACAACGTTCAAACAGACTCAGCAAGGAAGAAGCAGCGCCTCCGGCGGTGGATGCCAGCAATCCCGGGCTGAAGAACAATGCGGAAGATGTGACCGGATTGCCTGCATCCGGCAAGGCACGGTGAACCGTACTGCCTGGAATAATGAACAAATCTCCTTCCTGCATATCCTCAAGTCCTGTATCAATAAAGATGCTTCCCTGTCCACGATATACATAGATAATTTCATGCCAGTCGTGAAGGTGATCTGGTAATTCGTTCTGAGGGGATTTGGTGTCGCTGTACACCAGGCGGAACGGAATACCGGATTCTGCTTGAATAGTCGTACGAACAGGTGAACGTTCCATAAAGCTCCTTTCCAGACGATCGTCTTCAACGAGATGTTATACCTGGTCATGAGAGAGTATATTTACCGCAATATAAGCAATTTAATTTCCTTTTATTGATGATACAATGAATTTAAAGCGTTTACAATAAAAGGGTGCAGAGCCTTCGAGCTGCATTCCGACAGTACAAATAATCGATGAGGTGAGTGTCCATGTCGGCAAGCACGAAACGGCCAAGGTTGAAGCTGAATTTACTGGGGAGCGATGGTCAGCGCAAGTGCAAGGAGATTATGGAGCGTCCCGTGAAGGTTTTGCAGATTGGAGAAGGTAATTTCTTGCGAGGATTTGCAGACTGGATGCTTCATGAGAGTGCCAGACAAGGCAAATTCCATGGAAGTGTAGCCGTTACCCAACCACGACCGGGAGGCAAAGCCAAGCTGGAGCAGATTCGTGATCAGGACGGATTATATACGATGATTACGCGTGGGCTGTCTCAAGGAAAGCCGGTTGAGCGGACAGAGTTGATCTCCATTTTCTCACAGTGTATCAATCCGTATGAGGAATGGGATACCTTTCTGAACTTGGCGGAACTGCCTTCACTTGAGTTCGTTATTTCCAATACAACCGAATCAGGATTGAAATATACGTATACGGACTATATCGAGGGTGAACCGGTCCAATCATTTCCGGGGAAATTAACAGTTTTCCTGCATCAGCGATATTTGAAATTTGATGGTGATCCATCCAGAGGTTTGATTCATCTGCCATGCGAACTGCTTGAAGGCAATGGTGACGTGCTTCGCAGTTGTGTTCTCCGTCATAGTGAGGATTATGGGTATTCGGAAGGCTTCCGCTCATGGATCGAGAACCATAATCACTTCTTGAACAATCTGGTAGATCGAATCGTAACAGGTGCGCCGACCCAGGAGGAAGCCGATTCCCTGACGAATCGCTGGGGGTACGAGGACCAATTGATTAATACGGCAGAGCCATATCATTTCTGGGCTATTCAGGGTGATGAATCATTGGACAAAAAACTTCCTCTCAAGCAGGCAGGTCTCAATGTACATTGGGTGAAAGATCTGAAGCCTTTTCAGGTACGCAAAGTTCGTATTTTGAATGGGGCGCATACCTTAATGTCATCACTAGGTATTCTCCAAGGCAAGCAGCATGTGAGAGAAACGATGGAAGATCCACATTTTGGCACTTGGATCAGGGAAGCTGTGCATCAGGAGATTGTGCCTGCTCTGGATATGCCCGATCATCAGCTGGACCAGTATGCAGAAGAAGTGTTCGAACGGTTCCTTAACCCATATATTGATCACAAATTGCAAGATATTGCTTTGAATACGATCGGAAAATTCAAGGTGCGTGTGCTGCCTACACTTTTGTCTTATGAGCAAAATCAGGGAAGTTGGCCAGAACGTTTAATTCAAGGGTTTGCTGGATTATTGTGTCTCTATCGTCCGGTAAATACGCCAGAAGGTTACAAGGGACAACGACTGAATGGGGAGGACATTCTGTTGCGGGATGACCCGGATGTCCTGGCTGCTTTGGCTGCACACTGGGACGGTTATGACACGCTTAACAGGGATCAGAACCAACTGGATGACCGGGTAGCGGCTGTGTTGTCGGATACCCTGATCTGGGGCGAAAATCTGGATGCAAGAGAGGGGCTGCGTGCAGCACTTGTTCGTGAAATCGGATTGTTGGAAGGTGAAGGGAAATGAACACAACAAGTACAATCAATGACTGGATTGCCATTCAACCACAGGATGACGTCATTATAGCGCTTCGTGACTATGCCAAAGGAGAACAAATTACACTGCCAGACGGAGTTTCTTTTAATTTGGTGGATGACGTGCCCAAAGGGCATAAGATTGCTGTGCATACCCTGGCACCGGGTGATGATGTGATGAAGTATGGTTTCTCCATCGGGATTGCCCAAGAGCAGATCGAGCAGGGAAGCTGGATTCATAGTCACAATCTGAAGACGGGGCTGCACGGATTGCTTGAATATGAGTATCAACCGGGAGCTCAGGTTCAGACGGACATGCCTCCGGAACATCTGCGCTCATTCGATGGATATTTGCGCCCCAATGGTGAAGCAGGTATTCGTAATGAGATCTGGATTGTGAATACGGTTGGATGTATAAATAAAGTGTGTGAAGCTTTGGCACGTATGGGTCAGTCCCAGTTTGGAAGCCGGGTAGATGGTGTGTTTCACTTTCCACATCCATTCGGGTGTTCACAGCTTGGTGATGATCTGAAGTATACACAACAGCTGCTGGCCTCCTTGGTGGAGCATCCGAATGCAGGAGGCGTGCTCGTCATCGGTCTGGGCTGTGAGAACAACCAAGTAGACGAGTTCCGTGAGTGTATTGCTCCGGAATACCGCGGCAAAGTACGGTTTCTCAAAGCACAGGAAACTGATGACGAGCTTGAGGAAGGGCTTCGACTGATGGAAGAACTTGTGGAGATCGCTGAACATGAACAACGGCAGCCGCTTCCGCTCAGCAAACTCAAAATTGGTTTGAAGTGTGGCGGTTCCGATGGTTTATCCGGCATTACAGCCAATCCGTTGGTCGGTGCAGTTGCTGATATGCTGGTTGCTGCCGGGGGTACGGCTATTCTGACGGAAGTTCCGGAGATGTTTGGTGCGGAGACGATCTTAATGAACCGGGCTGCCAATGAGCAGGTATTTCACGATTTGGTGGACCTCGTGAACGGCTTCAAGCAATATTTTGTGAACCATGGCCAGAACATCTATGAGAATCCTTCACCCGGTAATAAGGCTGGTGGCATCACAACGCTGGAGGAAAAGTCACTTGGATGTACGCAAAAGGGAGGACGTTCTTCCGTAGTCGACGTTCTGCGCTATGGCAAACGTGTAACTCAAACCGGTCTGAACATTGTAGAAGCACCGGGTAATGACCTGGTATCTGTAACGGCACTGTCTGCGGCGGGTGCCCATATTGTGCTCTTCACAACAGGGCGGGGGACTCCCTTCGGAGGTCCGGTACCTACCGTCAAGATTGCGACCCAATCCGATCTGGCAAATCGCAAAAAACACTGGATTGATTTCAACGCAGGCCAGCTGTTGGAGGGGCAGACGATGGATGAGGTCAAAGTACAGCTGTTCAGCCAGCTGATTGACATTGCTTCAGGACGGTCCCATACACTCAGTGAGCAGCATGGATTCCGGGAGATTGCCATATTCAAGGATGGCGTAATTCTCTAAATCCATTCTGGATGGAGGCTTTTAATCGTTTGGGTTACATTATATGATGAACCACAGCCAATTCCGGTTGAAATCTGCACTACAACCGGAATTGGCTTTATTTAGATTCCACGGATGCCAAGCGCTTTGGAGATGCTTGATAATGCGGCAGGTGAAGCATGTTGCTGTAGTTGCGCAGTCAACAGTTCACGTGCCTCTTCTATGCTGCCTTCAAATGGCTTAATGTCATGACGTTGCATCCAGTGATCTGCGGTTTCATATGCGGAGCTGTTCCATGCAACTTTGCCTTCTGCGAGCCCCTCTTTTTCTTTGGTTCCACTGATCACAATGGCTGCACAGCCCTGAAGGTCCAGAAGTCCACGGTCAAATGTTTTTTTGTCCTCTTTTGCCCCGAAACCGGCTTGTGATCGCAAGGCACGTCCATCGATGCCTTCCTGTTCTGCAACTAAGGCATGGAGTTTGAACGCTTCACGGGAGAGCAGACCCGCTTCATACTGTTCCTTGATGGTTCTGGAATCGGCAAGCAGTCGGTGTACCCAAGGGAAGTATTCAGATGAGACAAGAAGCGCTTTCTTTTTGACAAATTTTCCATATGCAGCAATGCCCTCTTCAGCCAGGCGTGAACGCCATAACCAGGGATCGAATTCATCATCCTTGTGCCAATGCTCTTTGGGGGTTAGCGATGACAAAGAAGGATATTCGGCAAATAGTGGTGCCAGAGGCAGCAGCCCCATAGACTGGATACGCTGTACTGCTTCTTCGTACGTTATAACGGCTTCATATGTCATGATATCAGTAGGCTCCTTTTTGTGTGTAGTCAGGCTACGACTTGGTTGAAGCAAGGTATCTCCGGCTCACTTCCTCGGCATGCTGACGAATCTCACTGCGAAGTTGGAGGGGTTCGATCACTTCGGCTTCACGTCCCAATCGGTAAAAGAATCGTACGGCCCAGTCCCATTCCCCTGGTGGACAAAGGAATGATAATTCCCAGAGATCCGGGGCAATTTCAATCATCTTTTCACCAATATGCTCGTCCTGTTCGGCTTCAATCATTCCCCGATAACTCAGTTGTGCCTTGACCAGGGTTGGCGGCTGTTCTGGAGGGATCGGCTTGCTCTGCTGTTGATCCACCTGTTCGTTAAGCACCTGTGCATCCTGTGGTTCGATCGCTTTGACATCGATAATTCGGTCAACCCGGAACAGACGCTGTTCACCATGTTCGAGGGAATATGCTTCACAGTACCAGAAGCCGGAGGAAGCATATACCCGTGCGGGACAGATATGCAACCATCGCTGACGCGATACGGAGCGATACAGCACACTGAGCCACTCGTGTTCGGGTATGCATGCCAGCAATGCGTCCAGATGAGGAAGAATGTAATTGCGGTCTGGAATATGATGATGCAGCTGTTTGAGCATGGGATCAATTCGCGACATAATATCATCCGGAATGATGGCCTTAACTTTGTTCATCAGGGTCCAGCGTTTCTCATGAAAGGGTGTGTCGGCGTAGCGACTTAGACCTTCAAGAGCGAATAGGAGCGTCGCTGCTTCTACCGGGTCCAGCTGTAATGGGGGTAAAACGTAACCCTCCATCAGTCTGAAACCGCCTCCCGGACCGGAAATGGCAATAATGGGCACATTCATCTCGGAGAGGGACTGAATATCCCGAAGAATCGTGCGACGGGAAACTTCAAATTTCTCACCTAATGAGTGTGCCGTTTCGTGACCATGCTGTAATGCCATTACGATGGCAGCAAGCCGATTTGTTCTGTTCATGTCAGCCACTCCGTTTCGATCTGCGCCGCCGGAAAGTGAAGTCGTAGTTATATTTCTATTGTAACAAAGAATAAGTGACATCATGAGTGTCACCAATATTTCAACTGTTCATTATTTTATAATGGATCAGCATCAGGATTCACAAGCATGTTCCGGCAGGCTTTGTTAAAATGTGTTTCTCGTCCAATTCGCTTTGCATACTGATATTTCCTTCTATCAAAAATACCACAGATCATGCCAAAAACCCGCATCCGGTGTAGACGGATACGGGAAGTAGCAGCTTTTGGCTTACAGAAGACGATAAAGGTCTGAAATCTATACCAATATCCTCGCTGAAGACAATAACAAGTATAAAAGGAATGAATATGTGACACTTTGTATCACGGGTATTTCTATCACATTATATTATTCCGAATGATTTCAATGAAGTGAAATCGCTTATTTCATTTCGAGCAGTTGCACTCCACGGGCTTCAATCTCAACACTTCCCGAAAGCTCACGATTGGTGAGCAGATCATGTGCTTTAGCTGTTCCCAGATCATAGGATTGCGTGGTTGCGTTATGGTTCATGACAAACAGGTACGGTTTACCTTCTTTGGTTCGTGCGCTTACTTCAACACCTTCTGGTGTCTCAAGCAAGGACTCTACGTTCTTGGCTGCTGCAAGCTGTCCCAGCAAACCATCCAGGAAGCGCTCATCCGGGTCGGATGCAACGTACCAGGCTTCACCTTGACCAAAGGTATTACGTGTCACAACAGGCATGCCTTTATAAAAGTCGTCTCCATACTCCGCGATGACTTCGGCTCCTTCACTGTGCAGCAGGTCACACAGCATGCCGCAGCCATACTCTCCTTGAAGATCACCGTACGTTTCTTTGAGGACAATGCGGTTCTTTTGCTCAGGCAGCAGGGCATCAATCTCTTCCACCCAGATTCCGAGCAGTTTACGGAGTTCTCCCGGATATCCACCTGTAGTCACGAGATCGTTCTCGTTCACAATGCCACTGAAGAAGGTCGTCAGGAATGTTCCACCTGCTTCAACATACTTCTCCAGTTTGGTGGCAAACCCTGGTTTTACCATGTAAAGGACAGGGGCAAGGACAATGTCGTATTTGCTCATATCCGTATCCACACTGATGATATCTACCTGGATGTTGCGACGGAAGAAGGCTGCGTAGTATTTATGGATCTGATCCACATAGTTCAGGGCAACCGTAGGTCCGCTTGATTTTTCGATGGCCCACCAGTTATCCCAGTCGAACACAATCGCTACTTTGGATTCAACAGATGCATCCAGCGTGGTATCTCCAAGGATCTGCAATTCCTTACCCAACTCAGCGACTTCGCGGAATACACGTGTGTTCTCATGCCCAGCATGCTCAATAACTGCACCATGATACTTCTCACAGGCACCGATGGAGCGGCGAAGCTGGAAGAACATAATGGTATCGGCCCCGTGCGCAACAGATTGATAACTCCACAGACGCATGACACCTGGACGTTTCAGTGAGTTATACGGCTGCCAGTTCTGTTGACTTGGTGTTTGCTCCATCAGCATGAACGGTTGACCATCCTTCAGTCCGCGCATAAGGTCATGAGCCATTGCCGTGAAGCTGACAGGAGTGGCGAGACCAGGATAACTGTCCCAGGAGACGATATCCAAATATTTTGCCCATTTGAAATAGTCCAATTGTTTGAAGAATCCCATCAGATTGGTAGTAACGACGGAGTCCGGAATATGTTTTTTGATCGCATCGTATTCCAACAGATAACAATCCAGCATACTGTCTGAGTTGAAGCGAGAGTAGTCCAGCGAGATTCCCTGGAACGTTGAATTATTGTTACCCCAATGTTCGCTCAGGTTGCTTGGTAATACAATCTCGTCCCAATCGTAGAAGGTATGCCCCCAGAAATTCGTGTTCCATGCTTTGTTGACCTGTTCCAGAGTCTGATAGCGTTCTTTCAGATACACGCGGAATGCTTTCTCACAGTTGTCACAGTAGCACTCACCGCCATATTCGTTGGAGATGTGCCATACGAGAACCGCGGGGTGATCCTTGTATCGTTCGGCCAGTTTATCTGCAATCTTCTCAGCATATTTGCGATAGGTCGGGCTGTTGGGACAGGAATTATGGCGCCCACCGAATTTGCGTTTGCGTCCATCGGCATCTACACGAAGCACGTCTGGATATTTCTTTGCCATCCAAGCCGGATGGGCAGCAGTGCTTGTTGCAAGGCATATATAGACACCATTTTCATATAAACGATTAATTAGTTGGTCGAGTTCTTCAAAACGGTAAGTAACTTCATCAGGCTGAATCAGTGCCCATGAAAATACGTTGATCGTGGCAATATCAATGCCTGCCAATTGGAACATGCGCAGGTCTTCAAGGTGGGTTTCGTGATCCCACTGTTCCGGGTTATAATCGCCCCCGTAGAACATTTTGGGCAGTTTGCTGCTAATCAATGTGTTCACCTCTTGTATAAGAATAATCCTATACTATATGATACATATGACTTTTAAAATATAATAAAAGTAATGACTCATATAAGAATACGGAAGTGTATTTCAGCTTATACCCAAGGAGGCATCCCATGTTTATCTCCCCCCGACATCAACGATATTTCATGACATCACGTGATCAGCCGCTGCCCCTTTATATTGAGAGCCTGGGTTATAACGGCAATCAGGAGAAGGTGTCCAGACCTGTGGGGTATCCCTGTTACCACTGGCTTCAGACCGTGAAGGGAGCCGGAGAATTCAAGTTTGCCGGGTCCACGGTCATACTGGGGGAAGCATCCGGTATTTTGCTGCCACCGAATGAACCGCATGAATATGTGCGCGCCCAAGGAGAGTGGGAGACCCTTTACATAACATTTGGCGGTTCCCAGTGTCCGGCAATCTTGGAGTCACTTAGTCTGGGTGAAGCGGCGTTCCATCAGTGGGAGCAGAGCAGCCCGTTCAACGATTACGGCCAGGAAGTGCTGGATTCGATCAGAAGTGATCAGGATTTGTCGGGACTCGAGGCGTCAGCGGATATATACCGATTTCTGATTTTGCTCAAAAAACATGGCATGACGGGCAATCGTTCTTCCATCTCACATGCCGTGGAGAGACTCGCTCCGCTCATTGCATTCATGGAACAGCATTATGCGAATCCCGAGATTGGGCTCGAACATATGGCTGACCTCACAGGGATCTCATCCAGACATCTGAACACCTTGTTCAAGCAGTCCTTTGGCATGACAGCCTACAGTTATTTCATTTTGCTACGCATTCGCAAAGCCAAGGAAATCATGACCGCAGACCATAGACCCACGATTAGGGAAACTGCAGTTAGGGTTGGCTTTCGGGATGCAAGCCATTTTGTAGCAACCTTTCGCAGGATTGAGGGGGTGACTCCTGAACAGTTCCGTAATTTGTACTAACATGTACCCAAATGAACAAAAAGTGATGCCAGGAAGGTATTGATGCGTTAGGGTCATTACCGTTATGATGGTATCGATTCCTGAGATTCGAAAACGTTTAAACGGACCCATGTATCCGTTCTATTTGGAGAGGATGATTGAAGATGACAACGACTATACCCTTATGGGATCATGCTGCACCTTATGCAGCCCAGGGCCATGAAGACGAAATGCCACATTTGATTCCATTTATTCACCCCGGTTCAGAGAGCGCTGTCATTGTGTGTCCAGGTGGCGGTTATGGATTTTTGGCTGATCATGAAGGTGCTCCAATAGCTGAATTGTTGAACCGTGCAGGTATAAGTGCATTTGTCCTGAAATATCGGGTGGCGCCTCACCAGCATCCTGCACCGATAACAGATGGTCAGCGTGCCATACGTTATGTTCGTGCTCATGCTGAGCAGTATGGCATCAACCCTGCCAAGATTGCAGTACTCGGTTTCTCCGCAGGCGGACATCTCACAGCAACATTGGGAACGCTGTATGATGAGGGACAACCGGATCATGAGGACCTCATTGAACGCCAGAGTTCACGCCCGGACCGAGTTATTCTCTGTTATCCGGTAATTACGATGGAGTCCTATGGACATGCCGGTTCCCGTGAGAATTTGCTTGGGTCTGATGCGTCTGCCGAGCAGATCAAGGCTTTCAGTGCGGAGCAGCAAGTGAGAGCGGATGCTCCTGAAGCGTTCATCTGGCACACCAGCGCTGACCAGGCAGTGCCTGTAGAGAATAGCTTGCGTTACGCACTTGCATTGGGCGAGCATGGCATTCCCTATGATTTGCACGTTTTTGAGAAAGGTTCACATGGTCTTGGATTGGCTGAGGACAACCATGCGATTCGGGTATGGTCGGATCTGTGTCTCACATGGCTCAAGAATCAAGGCTGGTAATTTTTCTGGCTGGTATCAAGTGAACGGTCCTGACTAATCGAGTAATCCATATATTAGCGCTTTGAAGCGAAGGAGAAAATAACGATGAAATTGCAAAAAAACGACAAACTTCTGTTTATCGGGGATTCGATTACAGATTGTGGTCGGGAGCATCCTGTAGGTGAAGGCAGTTCAGGTCTGGGCCATGGTTACGTAGCGCAAGTGTATGCCCTCTTGCGGTCCATCTATCCGGAATTGATGTTGCGTGTCCAAAATGTGGGTAATGGTGGAAATACGATTCGTGATCTGAAACAGCGCTGGGATCGTGATGTGCTTGACCTTAAACCGGACTGGCTGACGATCATGATTGGCATTAATGATGTATGGCGTCAGTTCGACAACCCATTGTCAACAGACTCACATGTGTTTCTTGAAGAATACGAATCCACATTGCGTGAACTGGTGGCTTCGGTTCGTCCCAACCTGAAAGGTCTGGTACTAATGACGCCTTATTATCTTGAGGCCAATCCGGAAGATCCGATGCGGGCAACGATGGATATCTACGGAGAAGCGGTACGCAGGGTAGCCAGTGAGTATGATGCGGTGTATGTGGATACACAGGCTGCATTTGCTCCATTTTGGGATCATTTCTATACGTCTGTGTTGACTTATGACCGGGTACATCCGGATGCAACGGGCCATATGGTACTGTCCAAAGCATTCTTGGATGCCATCGGATTCGAATGGTCAGGCGGCGTCAAATCTGAATAAGGACGTGATGGCATGAGCGACGTAACTGTAGCAGTACAAACCCCGGCATTACTGGGGGAAGGACCAAGCTGGGATGCGGAGAACAATCGATTATTGTGGGTAGATATTGAAAGCTTTAAGGTGCATGTGTATGATCCGGCTACAGGGCAGGATCAGGCTTATGATGTCGGTGAACATGTCGGGGCTGTTGTTCCCTATCGTGGTGACGAAGTTTTGGTTGCTTTACGCAGTGGATTCCATACGTATCACTTGCATACGGGTGAGCTGCATGCCATTGAGGACCCCGAACAAGATAAGGATACCAATCGTTTTAATGATGGAAAATGTGATGCGAAGGGCCGATTCTGGGCAGGCACGATGAGCATGAATAATGAAAGCAAAGCCGGATCGTTGTATTGTTTGGAGCAAGGGCAACCCGTTCGCACAATGGTACAAGGTGTGTCTACATCCAACGGCCTGGGCTGGAGTCCGGATCGGCAGACCATGTATTACATTGATACCCCGACACGTTCTATTGACCGGTTTGATTTTGATCTGACGGCAGGTACGATACAAAATCGGACAAGTGTCATTCACATACCGGAGGAATTCGGTTTTCCGGATGGGATGACGGTTGATGGTGAGGGCATGCTGTGGGTTGCGCACTGGGGCGGAGGAAGAGTCACTCGCTGGAACCCGCATACATCAGAACTGTTGCAACAGATCGAGGTGCCGGCAGATCAGGTAACATCCTGCTGTTTTGGTGGACCGGATCTCGAAGAGTTATACATTACAACAGCACGTATAGGGATTAAGGAAGAACGTCTGAAAGAGACACCGGATGCGGGCTCACTTTTTGTCATCAGACCGGGGGTTAAAGGGCAGGAGACTCACACTTATGGTAGCCAGAAATAATATGTAGGAAAGGGTGTAATTATGAAATTAAATCATCTGAACCTAACAGTTACTGATGTTCCAGCTGCTCGCGAGTTTTTAGAGACTTATTTTGGTATGACATGTGAAGGTACGAGAGGAAACGCATTTGCAGTTATGTTTGATGATGAAGGTTTTATTCTCACTCTAATGAAGGGTAAAAACGTACTCTATCCAATGACTTTTCATATCGGATTTCCCCAACCGACCGAACAAGAGGTTGACAGGATATATAGTCTTTTGAAAGACAATGGTTTTGAAGTAGACGCACCTAAGCATGCACACGGTTATACTTTTTATGTTGAAGCCCCTGGTGGATTTACTGTTGAAGTCTTGTGTTAATCTATATCCCATTGAAGTCGCTATTTTAGCGGCTTTTTTGTTGTATAAACAAGTTTAAACACTGAAAAAAATTTACAAAAATCGGAATTCGACAGAGGGGTTTGGAGATTGCCAGCGAATGTTATTTATTGAAAGTATTATCCAGATAACCGCGAATCAAGAACAATTATGTAAGCGCTTAACAATATGACTGGAAGGGGGTGAGGCTTCTTGTATCGAGGGATGCATTGATTCGTCTGGCACGCCATCATCAGCACGATGAGACAGCGAGGATAGACCGAAATGCAGTAACGAAGTAGAAGAGGAGGATAAGTTGATATGAGAAAGTTTATGAGGAAATTGCGAATGATGGGTCTGACGGTTGCCGTAGTAACCGCCTCGCTGGGAGGACTTGCTGGAACGACAGCGGCGGCACCAAGTGAAGCCTATGAGTGGAAAAATGTGGTGACGGGTGCAGGAGGCGGGTTTGTACCAGGCATTATTTTCAACGAGTCGGAAAAGGATCTGATCTATGCCCGTACGGATATCGGGGGAGCCTATCGCTGGAATGCGGCTGACGAGAGGTGGATACCCTTAACGGATTTTGTCGGCTGGGATGACTGGAACAAGAATGGTGTGGACGCACTGGCTACGGACCCGGTTGATCCCGATCGTGTGTATATGGCAGTTGGGACGTATACGAATTCGTGGGACCAAAATAATGGCTCCATCTTACGCTCTACGGACCGGGGAGATACATGGCAGACCACAACACTTCCGTTCAAAGTGGGCGGCAACATGCCGGGACGTTCAATGGGAGAACGCCTGACCGTGGACCCGAATGACAACAGTATTCTGTATTTCGGTGCACGAAGTGGTCATGGGTTATGGAAAAGTATCGATTACGGTGTGACCTGGAACGAAGTCACAAGCTTCCCGAATCCGGGAAATTATGTGCAAGATCCTTCGAATGAATATACCAGTGACATCGTAGGTCTGGCATGGATTACGTTTGACAAAACAACAGGTTCGGCAGGGCAAGCAACCCAGACAATCTATGTGGGTGTTGCGGATAAAGCTCAAAGCGTGTATCGCAGCACAAATGGCGGCCTGACCTGGTCAGCTGTTGCTGGTCAACCCACAGGTTATATCCCGCATCATGGTGTGTTTGATTCAGACGGAAGCCTCTATATTACGTACAGCGATGGTGTTGGACCTTATGATGGGGAAAAAGGTGACGTGTGGAAACTGAACACGTCGACAGGTGTCTGGACCAATATCAGCCCTGTTCCAAGCAGCAGCACGGATAATTATTTTGGATATGGCGGATTGGCTGTTGATGCCCAGAATCCCGGTACATTGATGGTTGCGACATTAAATTCCTGGTGGCCGGATGCCACCCTGTTCCGTAGTACAGATGGCGGAGCGACATGGACACGCATATGGGAATTTGAAGGATATCCGAACCGGAAGTTACGTTATACACAGGATATTTCGGCAGCGCCATGGCTCACATTTGGCACCATTCCTGCCCCACCCGAAACAACCCCGAAACTGGGCTGGATGATCGGTGATCTGGAGATTGATCCGTTTGATTCGGATCGCATGATGTATGGAACGGGTGCTACGATCTATGGAACGAAGAACCTGACAGACTGGGATGATGATGAAAAAATCAATATTTCAGTGATGGCGAAAGGGGTTGAGGAGATTGCCGTACTCGATCTGATCAGCCCGCCAAGTGGTGCACATTTGATAAGTGGAGTGGGGGATGTCTCCGGATTCCGTCATAACAATCTGGACCAGGCGCCAGCTACCATATTTACGAGCCCGAACTATTCTTCCACAGAAAGTCTGGATTTTGCAGAGTTAAGTCCAAATACGATGGTTCGCGTAGGTAAAGCAGATTATGCTGCTGATCCAAATGCAAAATCCATTGGTTTGTCCAGTGACGGAGGTACTACGTGGTATAAGGCCAATGCAGAACCTGCCGGCACAACCGGAGGGGGGACTGTAGCCATCTCTGCGGATGGTAACCGACTGGTGTGGAGCACATCAGACAAAGGTGTACATTACTCGACTGGCGGCAATTCCTGGACGGCAAGTACGGGGATACCTGCACAGGCGAAAGTGGTTTCAGATCGTGTAAACCCAAACAAATTTTATGGATTTGCAGCGGGTAAAATCTATGTGAGTGTGAATGGTGGTGCTACCTTCACGGCATCACCTGCGACCGGACTTCCGATGGAAGGAAATGCCGATCTGGATGCCGTTCCAGGTGTTGAAGGCGAACTCTGGTTTGCTGGTGGTAGTGAGGAAGAAGGTCCTTACGGATTATGGCATTCTACGGATTCAGGAGCGACATTCACAAAGCTTGCCAATGTAGAGGAAGCAGACAGTATCGGATTTGGTAAAGCGGCCCCTGGGCAGAGCGTTGTTGCGTTATACACGGTTGCACAGATCGATGGAACACGTGGATTCTTCCGCTCCGATGACGGTGGTGCCAATTGGGTTCGTATCAATGATGATCAGCATCAGTATGCTCGTGTAACTACTATTACGGGTGATCCGCGTTTGTATGGAAGAGTATATCTCGGAACAAATGGCCGCGGAATTTTGTATGCTGACCGTGTTGGAGGTAACAATGGCGGAGGAGACGGCGGGGGTACTCCAGTGACCAACTCTGCGATTACACCGGTTACAGCCGAATTTGATCGCAAAGCAGGCAATCAGGTTAATATTCCAGTCACGTTAACACTTAACGGCAATACACTTGCATCCATTCGCAACGGGAATGCAACGCTGGTTTCAGGTACAGATTACACGTTGACAGGCAATGAGGTCGTATTAAGTAAAAACTACCTGGCTTCACTGCCAAATGGCGCAGCGACGCTAACCTTTCAATTCAGCGCAGGCGCTCCTGCGACCTTGAATCTGCTCATTAAAGACACGACAGCTGCACCTGTTGGAACCATACGTATTGAGATGTTTAACAGCAACACTTCAGCAACGGGCAGCTCGATTAGTCCCAAATTCAAACTGACAAATACGGGTACTACAGCCTTGAATCTGTCTGATGTGAAAATCAGATACTATTACACGATAAACGGTGAACAGCCTCAGAACTTCTTTGCTGACTGGGCGACTGCTGGCAGTGCGAATGTAACAGGCACGTTCAGTGCACTCAATCCGGTACGGACAGGTGCTGACCACGTGCTTGAGATTGGATTCACAGCTTCCGCTGGAACTCTGAATGCAGGACAAAGCACGGAAATCCATACGCGCATCTCCAAGAACAATTGGACCAACTATACGCAAACGGATGATTATTCTTTTGCAGGTAGTCAGACTTCCTATACGGACTGGTCCAAAGTCACCGGTTATATCGCGGGAAGTCTCCAATGGGGAATTGAACCATAAGTGAGTGATTTAACGAAATAGGATTGAAATAGGGGTCCTGATTCGCCAAATGATCAAATGGCGAGTCGGGGCTTCTTATTTTGTCGAAATATAGTGTAAACTATAGATAGTTACCATTGCTTAAAGGATCGTTTTAAGATATAAAAAGATGTACAATCAATTTAAAATTAATGTAACCGCTAACACTGGAAAGTGTTTATAACCGATATATAATAGTTGGTATAGCCTGTACAGATATAGAGGAAAGATTAGACAAGGGGGTCGCGATCATGAACCGGTTGTGCAAGGTGCTGATTGTTGACGATGAGTTTCTGGTAAGACAGGGCATAAAGCACCATATGAACTGGGAAGCGGAAGGATTTATCATTGTGGGTGAAGCTTCCAACGGTGAAGAAGGATTACAGCAGGTGAACCTGTTAAAACCGGATATTGTGATCACCGATATTGTCATGCCTGTCATGGATGGCGAAACGTTTGTCCGTACACTTAAAGCCAGTAATCCACAGATTGAAGTTATTGTACTTAGCAGCTTCAGTGAATTCGAGTATGTGCGTTCAACGCTTCAGCACGGGGCAGCCGATTATATACTGAAACCCAAGCTGGATACAAATGAATTATTGCAAGTCCTTCAACGCACAGCGGGTAAAATTCCCGAGCTACAGTTCGAGCCTTCGCACGATGGCTGGAGACTTGGGCAACTGATGGAGAAGATGCTGTCCGGATTTACACTGGATGAAGATAGCGAAATGCCGATGATTCGAGATACCTTTCCGTATGAATCCTTTCGCTTGCTTGTGTATAAACCCGTGGGTGCTGGAGGGTATCCACTGAAGCTGGATCAAGAACAGATTGAATCCAAGCTCCGCAGCGATCTGCCTGAAGTAGAATGTGCAATGGTTCCCGCAGAGGGTACATTACCTGTGATGCTTCTTAATGTCGATCCTGCGCGAGATGAATGGATGCTTGAACGGATCAGACAGTTGGCCAGTGAAAATGCAGCAGGAGAAGGCAGTCCTGGTTGGGTGCTTAGTGAAAGCTTTACTTCATTTGAACAAATGGGTGTTGTTTACCGGGAACATCTGATTAAGCTGATTGAATATCGCTTTTATTATAAGGATCGACCAATCCTGGTGTATGGTGAACTGCCTCCAATGCATCCCGCAGGTTACCAGTTTAATGTGAATATGTTTTTGCAGCATGTGAAGCGTAACCGGGTCGAAGCGGCAAGGGAGTATTTACAGGATCATGCAAAAACACTTGGACGGGATTATATTGCCGATGTGTTTGAGATCAAATCATTTCTCGGTAACTTGATCTTTAACGTGACCATTACCCTCGCGGATATGGATGTCCAGTCCGCCGGGCTGGAAGAGAGCAAATATACGTATTTTAAAAATGTGGACGGGGCTTCAAGTCTGGACGAAGTTATGACTGTGCTTGACCAATTCATGACGGAAGTTCAGGAGTGCACCGTTGGTGCGGGTGGAAAACGAAGTGATCCCAACATGAAGATGCTGCTGGATTACATGCATGAGCACTTTGATCAGCCGCTCGGGCTTGCTGAAGTAGCCAAGCATTTTCATTTTAATCCATCGTATTTATCAAGTTATTTCTCATCTCACAAAAAAGAAGGATTTAATGAATACTTAAATAAAATTCGGATAGAAAAAGCCGAGGAATTGCTCCGATCCGATGATGTAACGATCTCTGAGATTAGCAGTATGGTAGGCTATTCCGATCATAGTTACTTTTGCAAAGTGTTCAAAAAATTCACCGGATTATCACCAAGCCGATACCGGCGCAAATTCTGGGCATAAAGTCAGAAGGATAAGATCATGAAAAAATGGATGAACCAATTATCTCGTCTCGGATTGTTTCCCAAGTTGTTTTTGGTTATGGTGGTCAGTATTGTCCTCGTTTCTGTACTCATCTTATGGACGACCATTCACATGTCAACCAATCTGTTTACCGAGACGTTCAGTATCACAAACTCCAAGGTGCTTAATCAGATCAAGACAAATTTTGAGTCATTTAACGAGGCCATTGCTGCCGTATCGAATAATGTGACGCAGAGTGGATCGATCCGAGGATTCCTGTCGGAAGGAGATGCCGATTCCCTCACGATGGCCAAATCCTTCTATAATATGAGGGAAACGATGGATCGAATTCAATCCATAACCGAATCCTACGAAGTAGGGATAACGATTATCGGGATTAATGGACGGAGCTATTCCACGAATCGCGCTCACCTTCAGTTGTCCGTGGATGAATTGAAGCAAGAGCCAATTACGATGGAAGCTGCTGAGACGCCCAGTCGTCTTATCTTTGATGATTACCAAAACGAGGCAATGATCGGGAGTCAGCAGATGATCTCTGCGACGAAGGCGTTGACGGACCGAACACGCAGCCGAATATACGGTACGCTCTATGTCACGATGAGAGAAGACATATTCCGGCAATTTTACAGCAGCTTTACAAGTCGTGGCAATGATGTGGTCATTATGAATGAAAAAGGTGAGATTGTATCATCGAATCGTGAAGACTGGATCGGAACAACCCAGCTGGATTTGCTATCGTATGCCCGGGATATGAACAATAACTCTCCGAGAAGTATTAATGCTCGTGTGATGGATCAGGATAGCGTTGTGCTATCCGAGTATCTACCGTTCTATCGGTTTTACATTGTCAATGTCGTGGATAAGGATCTGGCGATGGGTCAACTCATCGACATGAAGACGGTTGCCCTGATCTGTGCAGCTATTGTTGTAGGTGCCCTTATTCTGGTATTTCTCATCACCAGCCAGATTACCAAGTCCCTGCGCAGACTTGTGAAGCAGATGTCCAATATTACGAAAAGTGATCTGGACAACTATATTCCGGTGAGTGGAAGCTACGAGAGCAGGCAGCTGGGCCATGCTTACAATTACATGCTTGATGAACTGCATGATTATGTGGATCAGTTAGTACAGACCCAGCATGAACAACGTAACGCAGAGCTTGCGGCATTACAGAGTCAGATTAATCCTCACTTCTTGTACAATACACTTGCATCTGTCAAAGTTCTGGTGCAACAAGGCAACAAAGACAGGGCTGCGGAGACCATTAATGCATTAATTGGATTGCTGCAAAATACGATCAGTGATGTGAGTCAGACTGTTACAGTGGAACAAGAAGTCGAGAATTTGAAAAATTATGTCTTCATTAATCACGTCAGATATGGTGGCCGGATTAAAGCAGCTTTCTACGTGGCTCCGGATTGTACACACTATCATGTACCCAAACTGATGATCCAGCCGTTTATCGAGAATGCATTTTTCCATGGATTCATCAAGAAAGAAACGGGTACGATTCATGTCATGGTTTCCAGAGCGGGAGAATCACTCATCTGTGAGATTATGGACAATGGGGATGGAATTGAAGGGCTTGTCATGGGAGAAACGTTGCCCAATCCAAAGAACAATCGTCAACTATTCAGCGGTATCGGTATTCGCAATGTACATGACCGTATTGAGTTATTATATGGTTCACCTTATGGTGTCACCATTATGAGTACGGTTGGGGAAGGAACGAGAGTCACCGTTACACTGCCTTTAATCACGAGTTGAATCGAAACCCGATTCGATTAAATACACTTAAAATCGAGATCCCTCGCTTCTGTTTTCTACAGAGACGGGGGATTTTCACGTGTCAGAGGTAAAGCGGGTGAAATCATTTTTGTACTATTTCAAGATCAAGAAATTACAAAATCAAAAGAAATTACAAAAAACCAAATTTAATGCAAACGGTTTCTGTAAAGGTTTTCATTGTGGCAATAAGATGACAAATCCGTACAAAATTATTACTAACGAATGGAGATATGGGAATGATAAGATGAATACATCGAAAGCAACCGCTTTCAGAAAACGCAAACAAATTACACACAAAGAGGTTGAAGGGGAGTTGAATGTTTTGAAAAAAATGTGGGTATTGATGCTCGTTACAGTACTGCTGTTGTCCGCATGTTCATCCGGTGGCGGAGGTAAGTCCGCTAGTGGTGGTGACGAAAAAACAAACGAAATTACGGTCTGGGCTTGGGACAAAGCTTTTAACGTAGCTGCAATGGAAACAGCAAAAGAAGCATATCAAAAAGCAAATCCTGATGTGAAAATTAACATCATTGAATACGCTCAAGCTGATATCATTCAGAAACTGAACACAGGTCTTAACTCCGGAACTGCCAGCGGTCTTCCAAACGTAGTTCTGATTGAAGACTATCGTTCACAAAGCTTCCTGAATGCATATCCGGATGCGTTCAAAGATCTGTCTTCCAGTATCACGGCTTCCGATTTTGCAGATTACAAACTCGGACCAACAGCGTTTGATGGCAAACAATACGGAGTACCATTTGACTCTGGCGTTGCTGGTTTGTACTACAGAACAGACCTGCTGGAGCAAGCTGGCTACAAAGCAGCTGACCTGCAAGACATCACTTGGGATGATTACATCCAAATTGGTAAAGACGTAAAAGCTAAAACAGGTAAAGAGCTTCTTTCTCTTGACCCGAATGACCTTGGTTTGATTCGTATGATGATCCAAACTGCAGGTAAATGGTATTCCACAGAAGATGGTAAAACACCTGACATTGCTACTAACGCTGCACTGAAAGAAGCTTTCATCACCTACAAAGCGATGATGGATGCCAACATTGTTAAATTGCACTCTGATTGGAGTCAATTCGTTGCCAACGCCAATAACGGTAGCGTAGCAACAATTCCTACAGGTAACTGGTTCTCACCATCAGTACGTCAAGAAGCTTCCCAATCCGGTAAATGGGCTGTAGCTCCAATGCCGAAAATGGCTGGTCAACCAAACTCTGTTCACGCATCCAACTTGGGTGGTAGCTCTTGGTATGTTATGAACAACGTTCCTGGTGCAGATCAAGCAGCTGATTTTGTAGCAAAAACATTTGGTTCTGACAAACAATTGTATCAAGATCTGTTGAACAACATCGGCGCAATTGGTACGTACAAACCAGCAGTTGATGGCGAAGCTTATGCGAAAGCAGACGAGTACTTCGGCGGACAAAAAATCTTCACAGACTTTGCGAATTGGACGAAAGAAATTCCAAGCGTAAACTATGGTATCAACACATATGCCATTGAAGATATTCTGGTTGTAGAAATGCAAGCATTCCTGAACGGAAAATCAATCGATGACGTTCTGGCTGATGCACAAAAACAAGCTGAAGCACAATTAAACTAAGATACCCAAGGTAACTTATAGAACCCTAGGAAACATCGGAACCGTCTCCCATGTCCGGCGCAAGTCGAACCGGATATGGTGAGAGGCTCCGTGGGTTCTACCCATGTTCCATGGAGAGAGAGGAGCCATACTGTGAAAGCCATGAATACAGGAGACAGTCTCCAAAAGAAAAATAATTTGACTGGATGGGCTTTTGTTTTGCTGGCTGTTGTCGGGATTGTTGCATTTTACTTCTACCCGATGATCCAAGCGCTGCTCTTATCGTTCAAGTCTGGTGTAGGAGCCAATCTTGAATTTTCGGGCCTTTCTAACTACAAAAGATTGTTAGTGGATACAACGTTCCGTACAGCATTATCGAATACATTTATCTACTTGATTATTCAAGTGCCTGTAATGATTATTCTTGGTTTGTTTATTTCCGTATTGCTGAATGACAGCACACTACGCTTCCGGAGCTTCTTCCGTACAGCGATTTTCTTGCCTTGTGTAACTTCATTGGTAGCGTACTCTGTTGTATTCAAATATTTGTTCGCACCCGATGGAATGGTGAATCAATTCCTTATGGGCTTGCACATTATTGGCGATCCAATTCAATGGATCACAGACCCGTTCTGGGCTAAAATTACGATCATAATCGCCGTTACTTGGCGTTGGACCGGATATAACATGATTTTCTATCTGTCATCCCTGCAAAACATCGATCAATCGATCTATGAAGCTGCAAGAATTGACGGAGCGAATGCTTTTACACAATTCTTCAAAATCACAGTACCTTTGCTTAAACCGATTATCCTCTTCACGTCCATCACATCAACGATTGGTACATTGCAAATCTTCGATGAGATCATGAATATTACCAAAGGTGGTCCAGGTAATGCGACCATGTCGATTTCACAATACATCTACAACCTTTCGTTCAAATATTCACCGGACTTCGGTTATGCAGCAACAGTGTCTTATTCCATCGTAATCTTGATTATTGTATTGTCCATCATCCAGTTTAAAGTGGCAGGTGATAATAAAAATGGCTAAAGCTAAAGCAAAACGGATTTTCACGTATGTGTTCCTATCCATCGTCGCCTTTGTATCCATTTTCCCTTTCTTCTGGATGCTGGTCAGTTCAACAAATGCATCAGTCGATGTCACCAAGGGTAGACTGCTGCCCGGTTCAGCTTTTATTGATAACTTCAACAAACTGATTGATTCGACAAATCTGGTACAGGCTCTCGGAAACTCGGCGATTATCTCTGTAATCTCCACTGTCTTGGCACTGTTTATTGGTTCCATGGCAGGTTATGGCTTCGAGGTATATCGCACGAAGTCCCGTGATGTCGTGTTTAATATCCTGTTGTTGTCCATGATGATCCCGTTTGCAGCGATTATGGTACCATTGTATCGTATGTTTGCAACAATCTCGGGAGTTGCACCGGTTATCGGAATCAACACGATGGCAGCAGTGATCCTGCCAACCATCGCAACAGCGTTCCTGATCTTTTTCTTCCGTCAGAACACCAAAATGTTCCCAAAAGACTTGCTGGAAGCTGGACGTATTGATGGTTTGAGTGAACTCGGCATCTTCTTGAAGATCTATATGCCAACCATGAAAACAACATATGCAGCGGCAGCAATCATTACATTCATGAGTAGCTGGAACAACTATCTGTGGCCACTCATTGTATTGCAAACACCTGACCAACAAACGATTCCACTGTTGATCTCAAATCT
Organism: Paenibacillus sp. 2003; assembly: GCF_031455635.1. Taxonomy (NCBI): domain Bacteria; kingdom Bacillati; phylum Bacillota; class Bacilli; order Caryophanales; family Paenibacillaceae; genus Paenibacillus; species Paenibacillus sp. 2003. The sequence continues at coordinate 725,249 of NZ_JAVDTB010000001.1, forward strand.
GGGTGCTGGTTATTCTCCGGATTACGGAGTAATCATGACAGCAATCGTGATTGCAACACTGCCTACAGCAATCGTTTTCTTCATCATGCAGAAACATTTTGTTGCAGGTATGGTAGGTTCCGTGAAGTAATGAAAACAGCATAATCCGTGCAAATGACGGATGCAGGAAAGAAGAGAGGGCGCTGTTATGGCGTACCTCTGTCTTTTTTGTTTATGTAAAGCAAAAGGAAATCCAGCGTAAACCTTGAATAAGTCAAACTATAACGTTTTAAAGGGAGAGAGAGCCGATGAAAGCAACAAAGGCAGATATCAACTGGTTGGGGGACGTAAGTGTATTTGAGGTGAACCGTCTTCATGCCTATTCCGATCACCGTTACTACCAAACAATGGACGAGGCTGTAGGTTCAGGCGCGATGTCCATGCGTTATGATCTGAATGGTACGTGGAAATTCAACTATGCAATTCGTCCAGACAGCCGTTCTGAGTTTTTCTATACATCCGATTTTTCCAGTGAAGGCTGGGATGATATTGAAGTTCCGGGGCATATCCAACTACAAGGATACGGACAGATTCAATATGTAAATACACAATATCCTTGGGATGGACTGAACGAAATTCGTCCGCCGGCATTGCCACAGGATAAAAATCCGGTTGGAAGTTACATTCGCACATTCCACCTGCCGACAGGTTGGGAGTCGAATCCGGTATATATTTCTTTCCAAGGTGTAGAGTCTGCATTCTATGTATGGCTTAATGGACAATTCGTAGGATACGGGGAGGACAGCTTCACGCCATCTGATTTTGACCTGACGCCATTCCTTCAGGATGGAGAGAACAAACTCGCGGTTGAGGTGTATCAACGCAGCACAGGCAGCTGGCTGGAAGACCAGGATTTCTGGCGTTTCTCCGGCATTTTCAGAGATGTGTATCTGTATACCGTCCCGACTGCACACGTACGTGATGTTCATGTTCGCACAGATCTGGACAAGTCCTATACCAACGGTACTTTGCAAGTGGATCTGAAGCTGGAAGGAAAAGCGGTTGCAGGAGCACGTGTAGAGGCTGAACTTCGCGATCGTGAAGGTAATACCGTTAAAACGTTTGAATCCAAAGTTAACGATGGACAAGTAAGTCTTCGGGAAGATATTGGTACAGTGAATCTGTGGAGCGCAGAGATTCCATACTTGTATCGCCTTTATATTCGTGTATATGATGCTGCGGGTACACTGGTTGAGGTTGTTCCTCAAGCCGTTGGTTTCCGTACATTTGAAATGATCGATAAAGTGATGCACATCAACGGTAAACGTATCGTATTCAAAGGTGTGAATCGCCATGAGTTCAACCCGCGTCGTGGACGTGCGGTTACGAAGGAAGATATGCTGTGGGATGTTCGTACGATCAAACAGAACAACATGAATGCCGTACGTACGTCACACTATCCAAACCAAAGTCTTTGGTATGAGTTGTGTGATGAATACGGACTTTATGTTATTGACGAGATGAACCTGGAGACACACGGATCTTGGCAGAAACTTGGCGCCGTTGAGCCTTCATGGGTTATTCCAGGTGACAAACCGGAGTGGCATGATATCGTTATGGACCGCGCTGTATCCATGGTGGAGCGTGACAAAAACCATCCGTCCATTCTGATCTGGTCTTGTGGTAATGAATCACATGGTGGTGAAGTCATCTACAAAGTATCCCAATACTTCAAATCGGCTGATCCAACACGTCTGGTACATTATGAAGGTGTATTCCATGATCGCCGTTTCGATGAAACAAGTGATATGGAGACTCGCATGTATGCCAAACCGGCGGACATTGAGGAATTCCTGAATGCAAACCCGACGAAACCTTATATCAGCTGTGAGTACATGCATGCCATGGGTAACTCTATTGGCGGTATGCACAAGTATACGGAGTTGGAAGACAAATATCCGATGTATCAAGGTGGATTCATCTGGGATTACATCGACCAATCCATTTATAAAAAAGATCGTTACGGCAAAGAATTCCTCGCTTATGGCGGAGATTTTGGTGATCGGCCATCAGACTATTCGTTCTGTGGCAACGGTATTGTCCATGCTGATCGTAAAGTAACTGCGAAAATGCAGGAGGTTAAATTCCTGTACCAGAACATCAAGCTGTTCCCGGATCGTGAAGGCGTCAAAATCGTAAACGGTAATCTGTTCGCAGATACATCTGTATTGGAACTGGTATACAGCCTGGAGCGTGAGGGACATGAAGTGCTGCGTGGAACATTGGAAGTGAACGTGGATGCGCAAAGCGAGACAGTAGTTAAGCTTCCGCTGGGTACAGAATCCCTGGTGGGCGGCGAGTACGCTGTGAACACCGCATTTGTGTTAAAAGAAGCTACACTGTGGGCTGACAAAGGCGAAGAAGTGGCATTTGGACAGTTTATTTTCACACAGGATCAGGTAAATGATGCAGCCCAGACGGACCTGAACCTTGTAAGTGATGTACAAGTGGTTGAAGGTGACGTTAACATCGGTGTTCGTGCTGGCAAAACGCATGCGCTGTTCTCCAAACAGTTTGGCACACTGGTTTCCCTAAAATTGTCCGGTCGTGAGACCATTGCTGTACCACCTGCACCGCTCTTCTGGCGTGCAATGACGGATAATGACAAAGGAATGGCGATGGGCTTCGAACTGGGTGCCTGGTATGCAGCGAGCCTGATGCCACGTTCTGTAGAGTGGAAAGCGGAACAGAAACCGGATCAATACCGGATCGAGTTCACGTACAAGCTCAACATTTCGGAGGATGTACAAGTGAAAGTGGTCTATACTGTACATGCAGATGGAAGCGTGCGTGTGCATAATACGTACAAAGGTACAGCTGGATTGCCTAACCTGCCAATCCATGCATTGTCCTTCAGAACATCACCTGACTTCGAAAACGTGGAATGGCTCGCGATGGGACCCGAAGAAAACTATGCAGACCGCGCATTTGGCGCACGTCTGGGTATCCATGGAAGTAAGGTAGCTGATACCGTGGCTCCTTATCTGGTACCGCAGGAATCGGGCAACCGTACGGGCGTACGTTGGGCCAAATTGACAGACAACGCGGGACGTGGCTTCAAAATTGAAGCGTCAGGAACTCCGGTTGAGCTGAATGTATCACCATATACAGCATTTGAGCTGGAGAACGCACAGCATGCGTACGAATTGCCTCCTGTGCACTATACGGTCGTGACTGTAGCAGGAAAACAAATGGGTGTTGGCGGTGATGATAGCTGGGGTGCTCCAGTTCATCCGGAATACCTGATCCCTTCAGACGGCGAACTGACATTTGAATTTGTCATTCGTGCACTGTAAGTAAAAGAATCGTACAGAATAAAGAATGTATACTATAAAGAACAGAGGTCTTCGCTCATCGGAGGCCTCTGTTTTGTTATGTCAACGAACAGCTTGAGAGGCATTGTATGAAACCGTTCTCTCTCCAACCTCGTAATGTACGAGACAGGAAACATAAGAGGGGGTTCAAGATGAGTAAAAAAGCAAAGACAGGTATATGGGTGACGGTGTTGGTCTTTCTGGGCATCATTGTTGGATGTTTCATATGGTATTTCAATACCGCTTCAGGTGAACGTGCACTCAAAACGATGAGGTCCAATAACTCGGGCGGCCTGGAGAGGGTTGTTAAAGTGTACAGCAATAATGGTGAATTGATTCAGACCTATGACGGCAAAATTGACGTGGAAGATACGGAATACGGCAATAAAGTATTATTTGATCTCAATGGGAAACGCGTTGTGATCTATAATGCAACGATTGTTGTAGAAGAGAAGTAAAGCGTAAATCGCAGTCTTGAAGGAACGCTGGTTCGGAATTTGGAATGACACCCTATTGCTTATATGGTAAAATTAAGGAAATGATATTAGGGTCGGGTGAGATTTTTATGGTGGAGATGTACCTCATAATCACTGTTGCAATTTTGGGAATGATCCTGTTCTATAGCTTGATCGCTTATTTTTTGATTCGTTTCATTTCGAGAAAAGCATTCAAGCTTCTTACGTTAACCAAATATGAAATGATGGAGATTATAATCTGGCTCGCCGTGCTGTTTATTACCTTCATGATGATTAAGACGGGTTCGATAAATCTTCTCTTGCCGGTTGTTTTACTTATCATTCCATTGATCAATTTACGACTTTCCAATCGGAAACATAGAGAGCTGAATTAGCATAGCTTCCTGTTGTAATACACAAGAATGATAAACATTAGGAAAGGTTGACGGAGTTTACATCACTAGTCAGCCTTTTTTAGTTTCATTACGAATGTTGAAAATGAACAAGGAGGAGTTTAGTGATGATTCTGGGCCGATCAACTGACACTTCAGGTTTAACGCAAGTTGCCAATCTTTCGGATGAGTTGCAGTCTGTGTTTGATAAAGCAGAAAGCAAATATCAAGTAGTCGATATAGAACTCTTCTTTGTTTTCAGGTGTCTTCCTGAAGAATACGATAGAAGGTCCACGGTTAGGCATGTGAAGAAGGAGAAGGTCATCTATTTTGATCTGGTGGTCAGTGAGGATCGGTATAAGACATTAAGCAAAAGCAAACAACGGTATGCGTTAAGCCATGAGTTTTATGCTTTTTTGAGTGAAAAGATACAGAAATACAAGATTGAACATTTAAAAGTGAATGAGTTTATCGCAGATATGGGCATGTGGCTGAGGGAGATTGGATGGTTGCAGACTGAAGAGGAAGCCGAAATAAGTGAATTTGAAGAAAAATATAACTAACATAATAAATGAAAACTTAAACAACAAAAAGAAGCCCTCTTTCGAGAGCTTCTTTTTCATGGGAGAGGAGAAACCGGACGAAGAGCTTATGGGGAAACGTAAGTCTTCTCCGCGGTTGTCTACGACACTTGTGATGTCGATAATTATAGAATCGCCCGATTGTTTCCTTTTTATACATATGCGTCAACAATTCGTCAACAATTTTCCAAGGGAAATGAAGACCGCACATTTTTCAAACTGAACCCGAGTGTGGTACGATAGTCGTATCAATAAACTTACATAGAGAAAAGGTGACTCGTCAAGTGAGAGTGGTATCTGGGAGTGCAAAAGGCAGGCCGCTAAAGGCTGTTCCTGGCACGGGTACGCGGCCGACCACCGACAAGGTGAAGGAAGCGTTATTTAGCATGGTTGGTCCTTATTTTGAGGGCGGCACAGCATTGGATCTGTTTGCAGGCAGTGGAGGTCTCGGTATTGAGGCGCTGAGCCGCGGCATGGACAAGGCTGTTTTTGTTGATTTGGAATCGAAAAGTATTGAAGTTATCCGCATGAATCTGAAGGCGACCAAGCTTGAAGACCAGGCGGCCGTATATCGTAATGATGCAGGTCGGGCATTGAAGGCACTCGCCAAACGAGGCACAACGTTTGATCTGGTGTTTCTTGACCCGCCATATCGCATGAAGAACGGGCACGAGTTGATGTTAACCATGCACGAACTGGAACTTTTGGAACCCGAAGCAACCATCGTGCTTGAATATGAATCCAAACATGATTACCCTGAGCAATTCGGCCCGTTTGAACAAACGCGCAAGGCTTTGTATGGGGAGACGGCAGTATCCATCTACTATTATTCGCCTGAAGCAGTTGAAGATGGAGAATCCATTACACCGGAAGAGGAGGCTCCTCATGACTGAAATGATACATCGACAGGAACGGATCGCCGTATATCCTGGAAGTTTTGATCCCGTAACGATGGGGCATCTGGATATTATCGCCAGAGCGTCGAAGCAATTTGATCGCGTCATTGTGGCTGTGTTGAACAATATGAGCAAAAATCCGCTGTTTACGGTGGAGGAACGCAAAGAACTGATTACGGAAGTAACCCGTCATCTACCAAATGTGGAGGTGGACAGTTTCCGCGATCTGACGGCCAATTACGTCCGGCAAAAGGAAGCTCAGGTCATCGTTCGTGGTATACGCTCGGTAACCGATTTTGAATACGAGTTGCAATTGGCATCGACCAACAGCAAGTTGAACCCGGATGCGGAAACGATATTTATGATGACAAATCCGAAGTATTCCTATTTAAGTTCCAGCATCGTCAAAGAAATCGCTCATTATCATGGAGATGTTACAGATCTTGTCTCACCTGAAGTGGAAGCTGCGCTCCGTCAGAAAATCAGCGAGAAAACCGGCGGTTAAACCAGAAGGTAAGACCCGATAGACTAATCATGACTGCAAGAAGTAACGCAAGACCCATACATGCAGCAGGGAAGACACTCCAAATGGTGTTGATCGTGTATGTGTTACCTGGACTATGTATGAATAGCCAACCGAATGGTGTTGAGAGGTCTTGCTCTGCATTCGTCTGTAATGTGGTCCAGACTTCTGTGCTATAACGGCTGAACGGCATCCATAGGAACAGACTGATGAAAAAAGCGATTAATCCATGAGTCAGGCGAACTCCAGCAAAGTACAACATCGATTTGGTGCCCGGACCAGTAGTTTTCAAGACAGCAGAAACTTGCAGATGGGAGCATAAACCACCCCATCCGAGAACGGCTGCAAGTAGAGACATGAGCAGCATGGGTGTTAATGAAGTCTGGCTCAAATGATAGGTGCCCAGGTGAAGCTCGAAGAAGGCTGGCCAAAGCGCAGCAGAGGAGCCGGGAGTCAGATAAAGGGAGACCAACCGGATAAACACGGCAAAACCGATCATGTATCCTCCAGTCATCATCAAGGTCTGTACAGCTTGGGATACGGTGTCACCGAGCAGTTTGCCAAATCCTCTTCCATCACGACTATGGGCTTCTCTGGCTGCAATCATCATATCGGACCATATACTGCGTCGTTTAGACGTAGCATGGTGGGGTGCAGATGAGCGACTTGTGCAACTTGCAGGACTTGTAGGCTGAGAATCAAGAGAGCTGTTATCTGCTTGCAGGGCTGTCGAGCCAACCCTGTTTGTTCGGTTACCCGCTGCAGGCAGGAGACGCGTGGCAAGAATGGCAGCAATCCAGCCGCTGATCCAGTGGACCAGGAGTAGAAAATATCCGGCCGCTGGCTGGTGGAGAAAAGCAGCACCGACGACCAGTATGATCATCATTGGATTGGCAAAATGAGATGCCGCCGCAAGGACAACCGCCTGCTTGGCGGTAATTTGTCTATCCTGAAATAAACGGGATACCGCATCTGCTCCTGCGGGGAATCCGCCGCACATGCCAACAGCAATCGCCAGACCTGCGTTGCCTGGAAGTCTAAACCACCGTTGCATCAACGGTCCAAGCAAAGCCCCGATTGCATGGGTGAAGCCAAACGCAGTGAGCATTTGGGATAACATAAGGAACGGGAGCATGGCAGGGAAGATGATTTTCCACCATATATCCAGACCTTGAATAGAGGCGTCAAACGCTTCTTTGGGGGACGCAACTACCGCAATGACCAACATTAAAGCGCCGGTGCTTAGGATTATCGTTCGTAACGGGCCAGAATCTCTAACCTCGCTCTGTAATGTCATCGTTTCACCTCATATCAGATAACGCCGATTTGGCATCTGAATCGTTATGGACGGCCGAATGACGCCCGAAGGGCGGTTCGGCCTTGACCGGACAGGCTATTGTATACAGCGGCCTATCCGGCCTGTACCATTGTATGCACAAGGACCAGAGTGTTAGACTTGAAAAAATGATTAAACAAGATGGAATTACTATCGCTGATTAGTGTAGAGTTCAGCTTATATAGAGATACAAAGAACGGAGGCTCATGCGATGAATCGGATTCGGAAATCTGGCGGATTCAGAGCTTCGATCTTTGTGATCGTGGTAGCTCTGGTCGTCTATGTTGCCGTGTACATGCCAACGCCGTATATCATATATATGCCTGGCAGTGCAGATGAAGTAAAACCAATGGTAACCGTTAAGGGTGGAGACCAGGAAGAACGCGGTGTGTTCATGATGACGACCGTGTCGGCAACATATGCCAATGTGTTTTTGCTAGGAACCTCTCTGTTCAATAAAAATGCTCAAGTGGATAAAAAGGAAGACCGACTGCGCGGCAAAAGCGAAGCGGAATACTCTGCTGAACAGGTGTGGTTCATGAGTGACTCACAATCCTCCGCAATGGAGGCTGCATATGAGCAGGCTGATGTGGCTTACTCTATTGTACCTGAACATATCTTTGTATTTGGACTGTCCGAAGACCCAAAACCGGAAGGAGACATTGCTCCGGGAGATATCATTCTGGGAGTGAACGGAACAGCTACGCCGGATAATACGGTGCTTTCTTCCCAGTTAAAAGATAAAAAGGTCGGAGATACAGTCGAAATGCAACTGGAACGTGGTGGAGAGACCATTAGCCGGGACGTGAAACTGATTCAGGTAAAAGACAGTAAAACGGGTGAAACGCGCCCGGGACTCGGCGTTATGATTGGTGCGGTTCAGAAGGTGAAAGCTGAAGATCCGGACAAACAGATCTCCTTTACAGATACTCAGGTTGGTGGTCCGTCTGCCGGCTTGATGTTTACGTTGGAGATCTATAACCAGTTAACACCTGGAGATCTGACCAAGGGGCATCGAATTGCGGGTACGGGTACCATTACCAAGGACGGTGTGGTGGGTGCCATTGGTGGTGTAGTGCACAAGATTGTAGCCGCTGACCGAAAAGAAGCGGAGATCTTCTTTGTGCCTAAGGATAACTATAAGGAAGCAGCAGCCAAGGCTGAACAGATCGGCACCAAAATGAAGCTTGTGCCTGTGGGCACGGTGGATGATGCGCTGGCTTATTTGAAAACCTTGTCCGTGAAATCATAGGTTATAATCGGGCGGGAAGAGATCGAGCCAACGTTGAACCGCATGAATAAAGAACGGATGAAATCAGAATAATTGATTGCATTGGAATGAAGTGTGATCAAGAGATTTGAGAAGATCAACAGAAGTTAATAAGGAAATCCCCTTGTTGCGAGGTGCCTGAGCGGCGCGCAGCAAGGGGATTTTTTTAATTGTATAAAAGCGAATTACAGCCTTACAGACGACTCATAGTAGTCACTGAACATCTTGCGTGTGTCCTTATGCTCGCAAGCGAGCCCATACGCAACCTGAGCTTGTATATCCAGTTCAAGTTGATTGTGTGTGAACGTCGACGGTTTCAGTACAACAGGCAGTGAGGCGGTCTTCTTCATTTGTTTAAGCAGGCTCTGCCCTTGAGCATTAAATCCGAGGACTCGGAGATATCCAGGTCCGGTAGCCAATTGCTCTGGTGAACACTCGGCTTTGGTGTGATTCAGGAGCAGGTGGGCGAGCATACGCTGGAGTTTGGTGCGTGTGTATCGTTTGGTCTTCAGTGCATTCAGGAGTGCTTCGACTGAAGGCTCCGGGAGCTGAGCGAGTGCACGGCTCAGTCGGTGTTCCAGGCCTTCCGTGACTTCGGCGATGCGTTCCAGCTCGGAGGCACGGCGGGTGGCCGCAAGGTGCAACAGCGGCTGCGCAAAGCGCTCCCAGTGTATGGGAGCGCGCCCTTCCTGCCATTCGCGATGCAGAATGGCAAGAGTTGCCGCCGGCACGTAGGGCGCGGCGGCGTTGGGTCCGTCCGCCATCAGCAAGCGGCGGACGGCTGTGGCACTGGCGATCGCCCCCGGCCCGGGCGTCGCCTCATGATACGCGGCACCGGTACGCGCCGCCGTAAAGGGCTGGATCGCGCTGCCAAGTCTTTGCAGCGCGATCAGGTAGTGCAGCCCAAGCGAATTGTTGGGCTGCTCCAGCAGTGCAGCGGCGTCGTGAACATCGACGCCGCCGGGCGCCAGTGCCGCCGCCGCGCCTGCGTACGCGGCGGGGTAACTGGCGCCTTCCCGCAGGCGGCGCGCGATGTCCTCGCGCATCCCTGCGGGCTCCACAGCCAGCACGCGCGCAATGCGCTGCAGGCTGTCCAGGTCGCCGGACTCGCTGCCGAAGCAGAGCGAGTCCACAATGCCGGTGCGGTGCAGCAGCGATACCGCACCGAAGGCAAACCACTCGGCCGGTTGGACCGCGTACGCAACCGGCAGTTCAAGCACGAGATCCGCGCCTGCGTGCAGCGCCATCTCGGTGCGTGCCCTTTTACCAATGATGGCGGGTTCGCCACGCTGGAGAAAAGGGCCGCTCATAACTGCAACAACGGCGTCTGCGCCGCTTAGCCGCCGAGCTTCTTGCAAATGATAGACATGCCCATTGTGCAAGGGGTTATATTCAACAATGACGCCTACGGCTTTCATGATTAGACGTACTCCTTTCGATTGGATAACCGAGTATGTATAACATCCATTCCATCATAGGGGATGTCATGTATTAGATCAAATCATGCACCAATTCAGACAAGAAAAAGGCACAAATCCAACATCAGCAGATGTCAGACTGTGCCTGCAAATCTATTGTATATTACAGATTTTCAATAATCGGAGAACGACTTCTTCATCTTAATAAATCATCATAATAGGACACTTACCCATACACTTATATACATTAGGAAGAAGTTAGGCTAATCACATCTCGCAATCTCAGCACGCTTAGACACTTTCCGGCGCGGGAGATAGACTTGCTTTCGGCCCAAAAAATTCATAATGAATGTTGTCCGCTGTAACACCAAGCGCCTGAAGTTCCGTATAAATCGCCCGCATAAACGAAACCGGCCCACACAGATAATAGGTGGCATCCAGTTCATCAATCACTTGACGAAGCCAGGTGGCATCCATATAACCTTCCTTATGAAAATACTCATTTTCACGATCAGCCTCCTCAGGTTGAGTATAACAATAATAAGCTTTAACGCCCTGATTACGTTTGGCCAGACTGTTCACATGATCACGGAACGCGTGCGATTGACCATTGGGACTTGCATGCAAAAATGTAATGGTGCGATTTTCACTCAAGTTAACCAGTGTATTTAACATGCTGATCATGGGCGTTAGACCGACACCACCACTCAGGAGAACAACAGGTCGTTTATCGTCTGCAATCAGCGTGAAGTCGCCAGCAGGAGCGGATAGCTCCACCAGACTACCTTCTTCAATGTGATTGTGGAGATACGTGGATATAACTCCGTCAGGGCGCTCTAATACACCTCGCTCACGTTTAACGGAAATGCGATAGTAGGGTTTACCCGGGGTATCTGAAAGGCTATACTGACGAATCTGGGTAAATGACTGTGCCTCTGGCTGGATTTTGATACTGATGTATTGTCCCGATTCATAACTGGCAATGGGCTGACCATCGTCTGGAACGAGGTAAAAGGACGTGATGATTTCACTTTCCTGCACTTTCTTGGCAACCTTGAAGGTACGAAATCCTTCCCAGCCACCCGTCTGGTTTTCCGCTTTTGTATACATATCCTGTTCGATCCCGATAAAGGCACCTGCGATGACATTATAGGCTTCGCCCCATGCTGTGATAATCTCATCCGTTGCTGCGTCTCCAAGGACATCTTTGATGGCTTGAAGCAGATAGGTGCCGACAATCGCGTATTGCTCAGGAACGATACCCAGGCTGCGATGTTTATGTGCAACTTGCCGGACGGCAGGCAGGATGGATGACAGATTATCGATATGCAGGGCAGCGGTGTATACCATATTGGCGAGGGCGGCTTGCTGTCGACCCTGTTTCTGATTTGCGTGATTGAAAATATTCAGTAGTTCCGGATGAGCTGCGAACATCGTTTCGTAAAAATGGCGTGTGATCGCTTCACCGTGAACTTCAAGTACGGGTACTGTAGATTTAATGACTCTAATGGTGTGCTCACTTAACATACATTTTCCCTCCCGATATGATATGAAATAGTTGGATAATAAATCGGTCATGGAGCTGATCGTGCTTTGGTTTATAGCAAGTATAGATAGGGGGCAAGCGGGTCTGTGTGATATAGATCACACTAAACGTTAACGAAATGTGACCAGTGTTTGCAAGGAACTACAACTAAAATGACGACTTGTGATTTATCTTGAAGTGAGTCTATAATAGACCAGATGGAGTAAACGGTTCTGAGCCATTGGTTTTAAAAAGGGTGTAAAGTTAAAAGTGTTGACAAACGTCTTGAAAAATCGGTATAATGATTTTTGTTTGTTAAGTCAATTTCATAATACTTTTAACGATGAATCGTCAGAATACATACAGTCAGGATATATTGCTTTACAAAAGCAGGCTTGACCTGTATAACTGTCGTGATACGTTTGACATGAATTATGAAATTGGTTTCGTTTGGAGTGATGGAAATGTTAATGCCATTTCGCAAAGTGGCTACCAGTGATGGCCCCCTGAAGTTTAACGAACAGTGGGATATCAAGGAACTGGTTTCTAACCGACAAGATATCACAGCCGTTACCCCGCTGACTGCGGACTTATCTGCAGAATTCAGAGAAGGTGACGTTGTGGATGTTCATGGCAAGCTGACCATAGGAGTGGACATGTTGTGCTCCCGTTGTCTTAAGCCGATCAATGAACATTTTCATATTGATTTTCATGAGCAATTCAAGCAGGGAAAACAGCCAGAGGAATTACACGAAGACGATGATACGCTCTATGTGGATGGAGATAGCGTTGATCTGAAGGGTTATGCCGAGGAAGCTTTTCTGCTGGATCTTCCGTTTATACCGCTATGTAGCGATACATGCAAAGGGTTATGCCCCAAGTGTGGCCATGAGCTGAACGAAGGTGACTGCGGTTGTGATAACCAGGTTATCGATCCGCGGCTTGCAGGGCTCAAGGATTTTTTTAAATGAGCATGATTGAAAATCGAACATTTTAAGACTACCTGCAAAGGTTGATTTTGATAAGGAGGTGGGAATAATGGCAGTACCTCAACGGAGAACGTCCAAGACGCGTCGCGACAAACGTCGCACTCACTTTAAATTGGCTGTACCGGGCATGGTGAAATGTGAACAATGTGGCGAACTTAAACTTAGTCACCACGTGTGCAAAGTGTGCGGAACGTACAAAGCAAGAGAGATCATCTCTCAATAATAGTTGGACATTAAGTAGCACTTCATTTCGATGAGGTGCTACTTTTTTTGGATTAGAGAGTGTAGGTAGAGTGAGCTAACAAACATGAAATCCTTGCTCCACAAGGGTGAATTGTTTTTGTTAGGCCAGTCTTTCTTTTTGACACGGGATGAGATATACTATAGTTTAGTACCAGGTTCTAAGATTTGACGTTACATATAGATGAACCATAATCCGTTTGAGAACGACCCTGGTGACCAGGGATGCAACTATAGAAGCAACACGAAAGAATGGTTGAACTGGCCGGACGGGACGGTTCCGTAAACGATACAGCGGGGGGTGTCAGGCATCGAACGTGTACCGAAGAGACAGAGGCAACAGCAGTTAACCAAAATGATAGAAGAGAACCCGTTTGTGACGGATCAGGAACTTACACGCCAATTGAAGGTGAGTATTCAGACGATTCGTCTTGACAGGCTGGAACTTGGAATACCCGAACTTCGGGAGCGGATGAAACTGATGGCAGAGCTCTCGTATGATCAGGTACGCTCGTTGCCCTTGCATGAGATTATCGGTGATATTGTGGATCTACAACTGGATAAAAGCGGGATTTCCCTGTTTGAGATTAAGGAAGAACACGTGTTTTCCAGAACAGGCATTGCACGTGGACACTATGTCTTTGCACAGGCTAACTCCTTGGCTGTAGCGATTATTAATGACGAGATCGCGTTGACTGCATCAGCAGACATTCGCTTTGTCCGTTCGGTTCATTTGGGAGAGAAATGTATTGCAAAGGCTTATGTGAGATCGATTCCGGGTCAAAAGGGCAAAGCCAAAGTGGAAGTATTCACTTATGTAGGTGAAGAAATGGTGTTTCAAGGCAACTTTGTAATCTACCATTCAGGTGGAGAAGACAGCGGAGAAGGAGGTCATTTGGAATGAAAATCGTCATTGATGCCATGGGAGGCGACAATGCACCTGCATCAACGGTAGAAGGTGCGATTGCCGCAGCCACGGATTGGGCGGATACACAGATCGTCCTGATCGGCGATGAAGCCAAGCTGGAGCCTCTTTTGAGTCAGTCAGGCGTGAGACCTGCCAATCTTACGGTCCGGCATGCTTCCGAAGTTATTGGTTCGGATGATGAACCCGTCAAAGCAGTGCGTCGCAAGAAGGATGCCTCCATGGTGGTCGCAGGCCGCATGCTGAAAGAGGGCGAAGCGGACGCGATGATCTCGGCGGGCAATACTGGAGCGTTGATGACAGCGGGTTTGCTTGTTGTAGGTCGCATGGAAGGCATTGAACGTCCGGCGCTTGCGCCTATGATTCCAACGATTGATGATGTAGGTGTGCTTGCGCTGGATCTCGGAGCGAATATGGATGCCAAACCGGAGCACCTTGCACAATATGGCCTGATGGGCAGTTTGTATCGGCAAAAAGTACAGGGCATTGAGTCCCCACGAGTGGGCTTGCTCAATGTAGGAACAGAGCCAGGCAAGGGAAATGAGTTAACCAAACATGCATACCCTTTACTGGAACAACTCCCAATTCGGTTTGTCGGTAATGTGGAGGCACGTGATGTGCTGACTGGTGCTTGTGATGTGCTTGTATGTGACGGTTTTGCAGGAAATATCCTGCTGAAGTCGCTGGAAGGCACAGCAGGTGCCATTTTCGCCTTGCTTAAGGAACAATTTTCATCTTCTCTCAAAAGTAAACTGGCTGCAGCTGTACTAATGCCTGAGCTGCGTGGGTTGAAACGAAAGCTGGATTATACGGAGCATGGCGGAGCGCCACTCCTCGGTTTGAGCAGACTGGTTGTGAAAAGTCATGGATCTGCTGATGGCAATGCCATCAAAAATGCTGTGCGCCAAGCTCGGATTGCAGTGCAGAACCAGCTGGTAGAGAGCATATCTAAGGAAATTAGCGGGAAGTGAGTGACGATATGAATAATTTGCGCCCAGTAGGGGTTATTGGTACAGGGAAATATGTGCCTGAGAAAATTTTGACGAATAGCGATCTGGAGAAAATGGTCGATACCAATGACGAGTGGATCGTCAGTCGTACAGGAATCAAAGAGCGTCACATCGCTGCACCTGATCAGGCAACTTCTGATCTGGCATACGAAGCGGCTATTAAAGCCCTTGAATCTGCAGGTATGACAGGCAGTGATCTTGATCTGATTATTGTTGCAACCATTACTCCGGATTCTTCGTTCCCGTCGACAGCCTGCATCTTACAGGACAAATTGGGTGCAAAAGGTGCCGCAGCATTTGATCTGTCGGCTGCTTGTTCCGGATTTGTATATGGTTTGGCTAGTGCTACGAGCTTCATCCAAAGCGGTATGTACAACAATGCACTTGTTATCGGTGCGGACTGCTTGTCTCGCATTACGGATTATACAGACCGTAACACATGTGTCCTCTTTGGTGATGGAGCTGGCGCGGTAGTCGTTGGTGAAGTTCCGGAAGGTCGCGGCTTCAAAGCATTCGATCTAGGTGCTGAAGGTTCTGGCGGTAGTCTTCTTCAGATGGAAGGCGGCGGTTCCCGTCTGCCTGCTTCCGCAGAGACCGTTGAAAATAAAAAACATTACATCTACATGAACGGTCGTGAAGTGTTCAAGTTTGCGGTACGTGTCATGGGGACGGCTACCATTGAGGTATTACGCAAGGCTGGTATGGAGCGTACGGATGTGGATCTGTTTGTTCCTCACCAAGCGAATATTCGGATTATCCAATCTGCGATGCAACGACTTGAACTTCCTGAAGAAAAGGTTGTAGTCAACGTGGATAAGTATGCAAACACATCGGCTGCTTCCATCCCGCTTGCTCTGGTAGAAGCTGCGGAGGAAGGTCGCATGAAAGCCGGAGATACCGTCCTGATGGTTGGATTCGGTGGCGGTTTGACATGGGGTGCATCGGTACTCGTTTGGTAAAATAGACATCTGGGAGATGAATGAGATGGGTAAAATAGCATTTGTATTTCCCGGACAGGGATCACAGGCTGTAGGCATGGCCAAGGACGCGTATGAGTCCGTGCCTGCGGCAACCGAGATTTTTCGCACAGCAGATGAAACATTGGGTTTCTCGCTGAGCAACCTTGTATTTGAAGGACCGGAGACCGAGTTGAAACAGACATCAAATACACAACCGGCTCTGTTGACAGCAAGTATTGCCTTGCTTGAAGCTTTCAAAGAAAAAGGAATTCAGCCTGACTATACGGCTGGACACAGTCTGGGAGAATACAGTGCACTGGTGGCAGCGGGCGTTCTTTCGTTTGCTGACGCAGTGAGCACTGTGCGGGCACGTGGTCAGTATATGGAACAGGCAGTACCGGGTGGACAAGGAGCGATGGCTGCTGTATTGGGTGCGGATCGGGAAGCGCTGGGGGTGCTTTGCCGTGACGTATCTGAAAGTGGTCATGCGGTTGAACTTGCCAATATGAATTGTCCGGGACAAATCGTCATTTCTGGTGTGAAGGAAGGCGTAGCTGCTGTCGCGGAACGAGTGAAAGAAGCAGGCGGTAAACGCGCCATTGCATTGGAAGTAAGCGGTCCGTTCCACTCTTCATTGATGAAGGGTGCAGCCGAGAAGCTGGCAGAGAAACTGAAAACCGTTACGTTCTCACCAGCAGCGGTCCCCGTAGTCGCTAATGTGACTGCAAGACCTGCAGAGGATGGACAGGTTCAGGATTTGTTGACAGCTCAGGTCTATTCTCCTGTATTATGGGAAGACAGTGTGACATGGCTTATTGAGCAAGGCGTGGATACGTTCATCGAGATTGGATCTGGCAGTGTATTGACCGGTTTGATTAAAAAAACAGATAAAACCGTAAAACTGTACAATGTGAACAGTCTTGAAACGCTCGAAGCAACGGCAAGTGAATTAGAAGGAGTTATATGAGTTAAACTAAACTTTTTACACGAGAACGGAGAGGACAGAAAAAAACTGAAGAAGCGGAGCGTTCGCCTAAAAGCTTTCTGAAAGAAAGCTACATCGGAAGCATACGCTATCACCGGATTTTCCCTTTAGAAAAGGGAATCAAAAAATCTGGGGATAACAGCGATCGGAAGTTTATTCTGTCATCGGAGTGGCAAGTGTAAACATTCTTTGGTTGAACTGATATAGATTTGGGGAAAGGAGGAATGATTATGTCTAAACCATTAGAAGGTAAAAATGCACTCGTTACCGGGGCATCCCGGGGCATTGGGCGCAGTATTGCGCTGGCACTTGCAGAAGCTGGAGCGAACGTAGCCGTGAATTATGCGGGTAGCCAAGCGGCAGCTGAGGAAGTGGCGGAAGCGATTCGTGCCAAAGGGGTCAAGGCGATTACACTTCAAGCCAATGTTGGCCTGATGGATGAAGCTGAACAAATGGTCAAAGCTACACTCGAAGCATGGGGCAACGTTGATATTCTGGTGAACAATGCCGGTATTACCCGTGATAATCTGATCATGCGTATGAAAGAGGAAGAATTCGATCAGGTTATTGAAACCAATCTCAAAGGTGTGTTTAACTGCCTTAAGGCGGTTACACGTCCAATGATGAAACAACGGTCGGGAAGAATTATCAATATCTCCTCGGTTGTAGGTGTTCTCGGTAATGCTGGACAAGCAAACTATGTTGCTGCCAAGGCAGGAGTCATTGGTCTGACGAAGGCATCTGCTCGTGAACTGGCTTCCCGTGGAATCACAGTCAACTGTGTAGCACCAGGTTTCATTGAGACGGATATGACAAAAGAGTTGTCCCAGGAGCTGGTAGACGGTATGCTGAGTGGTATTCCGTTGTCCCGTTTGGGTCACCCGGATGAAATTGCCGGTGTAGTTACGTTCCTGGCTTCGCAGGCTTCATCTTATATGACAGGGCAGACGCTGCATGTCGATGGTGGCATGTACATGTAATTCTTCCCGGACTTGAACAATAGTCGGGGAACAGGCGCTGGACGATCCGAAATGCCGGAAAAAGGCCGGGTTCCCCGGCCGGGAGCCGCATATGTCTTCTATGGCATTTTGCCTGCGATTCTCGTATAATACCAAAGAAGGAGGTGAACCGGATGTCCGATGTATTGGAGCGTGTAAAACGCATCGTCGTCGACCGCTTGGGCGCAGACGAAGCTGAAGTTACACTTGAAGCATCTTTCAAAGAAGATTTGGGTGCTGATTCTTTGGATGTAGTGGAATTGGTCATGGAATTGGAAGATGAATTTGATTTGGAAATCTCTGATGAAGATGCAGAAAAAATCACGACCGTAGGTGAAGTTGTAAACTACATACAATCTCATACCTAAAGTCATTTTTAGTCCCGCACATGTTTTCGAACAGGCGGGACTTCTCATCATTCATTGGTTTTTCTCATTCCGCAAGCAGCTCTACTCAAACAGGCCTATCTTGGTTGAGTAGATGTCTGTTCGCGGATATTCCCACAAAATACTTGCGTAATGCAGTCGATATAGAGGTGACTCGGTTTGAAACAAAGAGTAGTAATTACCGGAATGGGCGTAATGACATCGCTCGGAAAAGATTTGGAAACGTTCTGGGGCAGTTTAATGGCAGGAAAGTCCGGAATTTCTCAGATTGAGGCGTTTGATGTTAGTGAATACACGACACAGATTGCAGCCGAGATCAAGGATTTCAACCCGGAAGAATATATGGATCGCAAGGATGCTCGCAAAATGGACCGTTTTGTACAGTTCGCTGTGGCAGCCGGCTTCAAAGCCGTTGAAGACAGTGGTCTGAAAATTAACGAGAATATTGATGCAGAGCGTTTCGGTGTATCCATCGGATCAGGTATTGGTGGATTGGGTACGTGGGAGGACCAACATAATGCATTGTTGCAAAAAGGTCCAAAACGGGTAAGCCCATTCTTTATTCCCATGATGATCTCCAACATGGCTTCAGGCCAAATGTCCATTTCTCTTGGTGCCAAAGGTCCTAACATTAACGTTGTTACGGCTTGTGCAACAGGTACACACTCCATCGGAGATTCCTTCAAGCTGATTGCTAATGGTGATGCAGATGCCATGATCTGTGGTGGTGCGGAAGCAACAATCAGACCAACGGGTCTTGCAGGGTTCTGTGCGATGCGCGCAATGTCTACACGTAATGATGATCCTGCGAAGTCCAGCCGTCCTTTTGATACAGAACGTGATGGTTTTGTTATGGGCGAAGGCGCTGGTGTTCTGATTCTGGAATCCCTAGAGCATGCTCAAAAACGTGGTGCACGCATTTATGGTGAAGTGATCGGTTACGGTCTGACAGGTGATGCACATCACATGACAGAACCAGATCCAGACGGAGCAGCACGTTGCATGAAGATGGCACTTCGCAATGCGGGTATTGAGCCTGAAGAAGTGGATTACATCAATGCACACGGAACTTCGACGCCTGTAGGTGACAGATCCGAAACGCTTGCGATCAAAAAGGCGTTTGGTGATCATGCGTACAAGCTCGCAGTGAGTTCCACTAAATCCATGACGGGCCACATGCTTGGCGCTGCTGGTGGTGTAGAAGCGGTCATCTGCGGATTGTCACTGACACATCAGACACTGGCTCCAACGATTAACCTGGAAAATCAGGATCCGGAATGTGATCTGGATTATGTACCAAATGTTCCACGTCAAACCAAAGTTAATATTGCCATGTCCAATTCATTTGGATTCGGCGGTCACAATGCCACCATTATTCTCAAAAAATTTGAAGCATAAGGGGCTAGTTCGTTTGAGTGAAGATCTGAAGCAGTTACAACATAAACTTCAAATCAAATTTGACAACAGGCAGCTTTTAAAACAAGCGTTTACCCATGCTTCTTATGTAAACGAACACCGGTTCAGTCAGCATCAGGACAACGAGCGCCTGGAGTTTCTGGGCGATGCCGTGCTGGAACTGACTGTATCGGAATACTTGTATCATTTGTATCCTAACCGTCCGGAAGGTGAATTAACTAAGCTGCGGGCATCCATTGTCTGTGAGCCTTCCCTCGTCAAATTTGCTGAAGCGTTGGGTTTTGGGCAGTATGTACTTCTTGGTAAAGGTGAGGAACTAACTGGAGGACGGACACGGCCGGCTCTGCTGGCGGATGTGTTTGAATCTTTCATTGGTGCATTGTATCTGGATCAGGGGCTTGCGCCTGTCCGGGCATTTCTCGACCAGCATGTCTTCCCATTAATCGTATTGGGCAGCAAGCTGCAAATGAGTGATTACAAAACGGAACTGCAGGAACTTACTCAGCATCACAATATGGGAGCTTTGGAATACCGTATCGTTGAGGAACGGGGACCTGCCCATGAACGTGAGTTTGTCTCGGAGGTCCATATGGGTCAAGAACGGCTTGGTAGAGGCACAGGACGTTCCAAAAAGGAAGCGGAACAACAGGCTGCATCTGCAGCACTTGATCGACTGAAGCTTCCGGAAGCCGGAGCTTAACCGATAGCGCATAGACAAACGAAGAGCAAAGAGCAGCCCGTGGGTCCGCCCCGGCGGAAGTAATCGGCCGGACTGCTTTTTGCTCTTTTTTTTTGTAAAGAGGTTCAGGGGAGTTGGCCTGATACTTAGGCGCTGGAATGCAATACTTGAAATTTGCAAGAGGAGGTGACGAGAAACCCTATGTTTTTAAAACGGATTGAATTGGGTGGATTCAAGTCATTCGCCGACAAAACGGAGATGGAGTTCGTTCGTGGCATTACGGCTGTTGTAGGTCCGAACGGAAGTGGCAAGAGTAATATATCGGACGGAATCCGCTGGGTTCTGGGGGAACAAAGTGCCAAGTCGCTGCGTGGTGGCAAGATGGAAGATATCATCTTTGCAGGCAGTGACGCACGGAAAGCCGTTAATTTCGGTGAGGTGTCGCTAACACTCGATAACGAGGATCATGCACTTGCATTGGATTTCGGTGAGGTGACGGTGACTCGTCGTGTACATCGCAGCGGAGATAGTGAATATTTTATTAACAAGCAATCTTGTCGTTTGAAGGATATCACAGAGTTGTTTATGGATACCGGCATCGGTAAGGAAGCCTACTCGATTATTGGACAGGGGCGAATCGAAGAGATTCTCAGTACCCGTTCAGAGGATCGCAGAGGTATCTTTGAAGAAGCTTCAGGTATCGTTAAATATAAATCCCGCAAGCGGGATGCAACGCGCAAACTGGATGAGACAGAGCAGAATTTGCTGCGTATTCATGATCTGGTGACTGAACTGGAAGATCAGATTGGACCGCTAAAGGAACAATCGGAGAAAGCGATCCACTATAAAGAACTTCGTTCACAGCTCAAATCGCAGGAAATTTCCATGTATGTGTACCAGATCGAACAGATTCATGCATCCTGGAGTAAGGCCAATGAGCGACTGCAATCCCTGAAGCAGGAAGAGGTTGGACTCGCAGCGATTGTCTCTACCCATGATGCCAAGCTGGAAAATGATCGGAATGCGCTGCGTATCCTGGAAACAGAGACAGAGCAACTGCAAGCCGCTTTATTGCAATTCAGTGAAGCGACAGAGAAAAGTGAAGGGCTTGGAGAATTGCTCAAGGAGCGCTCCCACCATCTGCAAACAAATCAGGAGCAGCTCAAAGTAACGCTTGCCGCCAGTGAGGAGAGACATCGCGAACGGGAAACCGAGCTGCTTGCACTGCGTGAGAAGTTTGGCAAGCTTGAGCATGAACTGAATGATGTGAGAAATCAGTTGTCTCAGGAAGAAGCCAAACTCATCGGTGTCACAGGCGGCATTAGTCAGCAGCAAGAGGAAAGCCTCAAAGGCAATTTGCTGGAACTGATGAATCAGATGGCTCAGACACGCAATGAAATTCGTTATGTGGATCAGCAGAAAGAAACGCTGGAGCGCAGAATGAATCGCGCGGCTGAGGAATCGGGCAAATGGGAAGATCAAAAAGAGACACTGGAAAGTCGCAAAGCGGACATTGAGCAAAAAGTTGTTCGCTTGGGCAAAGAAATCAGTGATCTGCGTGGTGGTTACATTACGGAAAGTGAACGACTCCAGTCGCTGCAGAAGCTGCTTGAAGAAAGTCGGGGCACAGTTCGTAAATGGGAACAGAAGCGTGAAGCTCAAGTTTCCCGCCGCGATACGATGAAAGAGATGCAGGATGATTTTGACGGATTCATGTTGGGTGTCAAGGAGGTCCTCAAGGCTTCACGCAAAGGCACACTTAACGGTGTTCATGGAGCTGTAGCTGAACTCGTCAAAGTTCCAGAAAAGATTGAACTTGCTGTAGAGACAGCGATGGGAGCATCCTTGCAGCATGTGGTCATGGAAAATGAATCAGTTTCCAGACAGGCAATTGCTTTCCTGAAGCAACGCCAGTTGGGGCGTGCAACGTTCCTGCCTCTGGATGTCATTCGTCCTCGTGCCATTGGAGCAGCTGAACGTTCCATGATCGAAGGTATGGAGGGTTTTGTGGGGATCGGTGCTGATCTCGTTCAATTCGAATCCAAGTACGCTTCGATCATTGGCAGCTTGCTCGGTAATGTTATTATTGCCGAAACGCTGGAGGTTGCGAATAAAATTGCGGCGCGCTGCCAGTATCGTTTCCGGGTTGTGACACTTGAAGGTGACGTGGTCAATGCGGGTGGTTCCATGACGGGTGGTAGCCAGCACAAGAAAAATGTGAGTCTGCTCAGTCGGAAACGGCAGCTGGACCAGCTCGATCAGGATATTTTGGATACGGAAAATCAGATCGTGAAACTGCATCGCAGTGTGGATGATGTAAAAGTTCAACTGGAGCAGTGTCAGGACAAACTGGATGAACTTCGTCAGTCCGGTGACGATACCCGAAATGCAGAACAGCAGGCTTCGATGGAAATGAAGCAGGTAGAGCATGAGCTTCGCCATGTGCTTGAACAGGTTGCCGTTGCCGGGCAGGAGAAGAGCGGCTTTACTGAAGAGATCAAAGAGCTGGATACGGCTCGCATCGTCGCTGTGAAGAAGCTGGAGCAGCTTGAAGAGGAAGAAAAAGCGACTCATCGTGCCATTCATGCAGCTGAGTTTGCTCGGAAAGCCAATGAATCCGCGAAGGAAGAATTGCAGAGCCAACTCACCGAATTGAAAGTGCGCGAAGGCAAGCTCGATCAGGAGCGATTCTCCAATGGAGAACAATTGCGACGTCTGGAGCGGGAAGTGGAGTCGCTGGTGAAAGATCTTCGTCAGAATCGCACGTTGCTGGCTTCGATGGAAGCAGATCTCAAGAAAACACAGACCGAGAGTGTCAAGCAGATTGAAGATCTGAACCAGTACAAGCTGAAAAAAGCGGAAGCTTCCCAGGAGCTGGACTTCAAACGTGCTGCCCGAAGTGAGTTGTCTAAAAAGCTTGAGCTTGCCGAGAGCGAAACGAAGGAACAGCGCACGCAGTTAAAAGCTGTGGAAGAGCAGATGCGACAGACGGAAATTTCCGTGAACCGGCTGGATGTTGAGCTGGAAAATATACTGCGAAAACTGACGGATGAATACGAACTGGGCTATGAACTGGCCAAAGAGCGTTATCCTGTGCCGGAAAATGTGGAGCATACACAGGCAGAAGTACAGAAGCTGAAACGCAGTATATCCGCCCTGGGTGATGTTAACCTGGGAGCGATTGAGGAGTTCCAGCGAGTCAATGAGCGATACGAGTTCCTGAGTGAACAGAAGAATGACTTGGTGGAAGCCAAAACAACGTTGTATCAGGTTATTCGGGAAATGGAAGACGAGATGGCGAAGCGATTCAAGATCACGTTTGATGCCATCCGCCGTGAGTTCGGCACCGTGTTTACCAAGCTGTTTGGCGGGGGACGAGCTGATCTTGTTCTGATGGACCCGGAGCGTTTGCTAGAAACGGGAATAGATATTGTGGCTCAGCCACCAGGCAAGAAACTGCAAAACCTGCAACTGTTATCCGGTGGGGAGCGGGCTTTGACGGCAATGGCTTTGTTATTTGCCATTCTGCATGTCAAACCTGTACCATTCTGCGTGCTGGATGAAGTTGAGGCAGCGCTGGACGAAGCTAACGTCGTACGTTTTGCCCAGTACTTGCGTGAATTCTCCGAACAGACACAGTTCATCGTTGTTACCCATCGTAAAGGTACGATGGAAGAGGCAGATGTGCTGTACGGTGTTACGATGGAAGAGGGCGGAGTATCCAAGCTTGTTTCGGTTAAACTGGAAGATGAGGAAGCAGTAATTGCCTGATCTGATCCAAACCTGCGAGACAAATGAACTCATTGTAATCATTGAAAATCATTCAGATTGAGCATTTTTGCAAAAGCGCTTAGATTATGTACACGATGGAGGGGCTTTATGAGTTTTTTTAAAAAGCTGAGAGACAGCATTGCAAGCAAAACGGAGTCGGTCACCAAACAGTTCAAGGATGGATTGGAAAAGACACGTAAAGGGCTAGTGGAAAAAGTGTCGGATCTCGTAATCCGCCGCAAAAAAATCGATGAAGAGTTCTATGAAGAATTGGAAGAGATTCTGATTGGAGCAGACGTTGGCGTTAATACCGTTATGAATCTGATCGAAGATCTGCGCGTTGAAGTGAAAAAACGCAAAATTGAGGACGCGGCTGAACTGCAGCCTGTGTTGTCTGAGAAACTGACGGATCTTCTTCGCGGTGAACAGAATAACGAATTGAAAATGAACCCGAATGGCATTACCGTTATTTTGTTCGTTGGCGTTAACGGTGTTGGTAAAACAACAACGATTGGCAAGCTGGCACATCGATTTAAACAGCAAGGTAAAAAAGTCATCATGGCAGCTGGAGATACGTTCCGTGCCGGAGCCATTGAACAGCTGGAAGTATGGGGACAACGTGCCGGTGTAGATGTTATCAAACAGCAATCTGGTTCTGATCCAGCAGCGGTTATGTATGATGCGGTACAGGCAGCGAAACAACGGGGTGCGGATGTTCTGCTCTGTGATACAGCAGGTCGTTTGCAAAACAAATCGAACCTGATGGACGAGCTTAACAAGATCTATCGTGTCATTCAGCGTGAAATTCCGGATGCTCCGCATGAAGTACTGATGGTACTGGATGCAACAACAGGTCAAAATGCTTTAAACCAGGCTAAACTTTTCGGTGAGAAAAGCGGTGTAACTGGCCTCGTACTGACGAAACTGGATGGAACAGCCAAAGGGGGGATCGTTGTTGCGATCCGTCAGGAGCTGGACTTGCCTGTGAAACTCGTGGGACTTGGTGAGAAGATTGATGATCTGCAACCGTTTGATTCTGAGCAATTTGTGCATGCTTTGTTCGCCGGATTGATCCAGGAGCAGCCAGCGGAAAGTGCTGAAGAAGAGGAAGCTAATTCCTAGAATCATTAATAATAGGATGAATTAATAATGTTAACCCTATTGCCAGTGATATACGTGATAAGTGTCACGTGTAATGTCACTGGCAATACGTGTATAATGGAGGAATAAAGAAGGCAATGTTAAAGGGTTAGAAAGGACGGTTGAAAATGGCCAATACGTATACCTATTCTCGCCGTGAAGAAGTCGCCAATGCGGTGACACATGGAATCGGCGCTGCACTCAGTGTAGCTGCACTGGTGATATTGATTGTATTTTCAAGTATGAAAGGCACGGCTTGGCATGTGGTCAGTTTCACGATTTACGGGATCACCATGCTGCTGCTCTATACAAGTTCTACACTCGTGCATGCATGGAAAGATGGAAAAGTGAAAGATTTATTTGAGATTTTCGACCATTCTTCCATTTATTTGTTTATTGCGGGATCGTACACTCCGCTTTTGTTTATTGCTGTTCGCGGTACACTTGGATGGACCCTGTTTGGTATAATCTGGGGTATCGCATTATTCGGCGTGATCTTTAAGGCGTTTTTTACGAAAAAGTTTCTATTCATGTCCACGATTTTCTATATTGCGATGGGCTGGCTCATCGTTATTGCCTGGCAACCTCTTATGGCTGCCATTCCTACAGGCGGCATTATGTTGCTGGTTGCTGGAGGCCTGATGTATACACTGGGTACGCTCTTTTATGTGTGGCGTGGATTTCCGTACCACCATGCGATTTGGCATCTCTTTGTGCTAGCAGGAAGTATTCTTCATTTCTTTATGGTACTGCTGTACCTGACACCACTTCGTTAGAACACCATAAACGGATGCATCTCCACGGACTGAGACGCATTCGTTTTTCTTCTACATAGAGGTGATCGCAGAGATACAGATAGGATTTCCTTGTTGTAAAAAAGGACATAAACCACCGGTTAAACATCGAAATAACATATCATCAGAGCTGTTTTGATTGTGACAAGTATTTTTGCTTGACAACCTGATTTGTTTTAGGTATTATTAGGAACGTTGCAAGAGTGTAAAGTGTTTTTCCTTGACGAAGGGAGTGCCCCGATGTGAGTCAAGAAAATCGGCTTGAGAAGACAAACCGGATTAACTTGCTGTTTGCTTTTTATGAATTGTTACTTACCGAGAAACAGCAGACTTTTCTAAAGTATTACTTTCATGACGATTTCTCACTTGGTGAAATTGCAGCCGAGTTTGAGATCAGCCGCCAGGCGGTATACGAGCATATCAAGCGTGCCGAGCAAGTGCTGGAAAATTACGAAAGCAAGCTGGGCTTGCTGGAAAAGCATGAACGGCGTAATCGCAATCTTGAAGATTTGCAAAATGCATTGGAACGCGCAGGCGTCTCCATTGATAACAACAAACAAATACACGATATTGTTGCTCAGCTTAGTGAATGAAAAATTGGCTGAGCGGAACGTATCGGTCTTGAAAACAGTATTAAAGCTTAAGGAGGTGGGATCATGGCATTTGAAGGATTAACGACCCGATTACAGAATGTGTTCAGCAAGCTGCGCGGCAAAGGCAAGGTGTCTGATGAAGATGTAGCCGAGGCTATGCGCGAGGTACGTCTGGCATTGCTCGAAGCGGATGTAAACTTCAAAGTGGTCAAGGAATTCATCGCCAAGGTGAAAGAGAAGGCTGTTGGCAAAGAAGTGATGGAGAGCTTCACGCCGGGAATGGTCATCATCGACATCGTTAACAAGGAACTAACGGATTTGATGGGTGGAAGCCAAGCCAAATTGGCTAAAGCGAACAAACCGCCTACGGTGCTGATGATGGTTGGTTTGCAGGGTGCTGGTAAAACAACCACATCGGGTAAACTGGCTAAAATGCTGCAAAAGCAAAACAGCAGACCATTGCTTGTTGCAGGAGATATTTATCGTCCGGCAGCGATCAAACAGTTGCAAGTACTTGGCGAGCAGATCAAAGCGCCGGTATTCACACTGGGAGATCAGACAAGCCCTGTTGAGATCGCACGTCAAGGTCTTCAACATGCCAAAGATAACGGTAATGACTATGTTATTATCGATACAGCTGGACGTCTGCATGTTGATGAAGAACTGATGGAAGAACTTCGCCAGATTCACAGCGTAGTGAATCCAGATGAAGTACTGCTTGTCGTAGACAGCATGACAGGTCAGGATGCGGTTAACGTAGCAGAACACTTTAACCAGCAGCTTAATCTGACCGGGGTTGTCCTGACAAAGCTGGATGGAGATACTCGTGGTGGTGCTGCGCTTTCTGTCAAAGCAGTTACGGGTTGTCCAATCAAGTTTGCTTCCCTTGGAGAGAAACTTGACGCTTTGGAGCCGTTCCACCCGGAACGTATGGCTTCACGGATCCTCGGTATGGGTGATATGTTATCTCTGATTGAGAAAGCACAATTAAACATTGATACCGATAAAGCCAAGGAAATGGAACGGAAGATGCGTAATGCAGAATTCACGTTTGAAGATTTCCTGGAGCAGATGGATCAAGTGAAAAAGCTGGGACCAATCGATCAGATCATGGATATGATTCCCGGCATGGGCAAGATGAAACAAGCCAAGGATCTGAAGGTTGATGATAAACAGATGGGCCGGATCGAAGCGATCGTTTACTCAATGACGACCGAGGAGAAACGCAACCCGGACATGATCAACCACAGCCGCCGGAAGCGTATTGCTACCGGAAGCGGAACATCTCTGGCTGAAGTAAATCGTCTGATCAAGCAATTTGATGAGATGCGCCGCATGATGAAACAGTTCTCGGATATGATGGGACCTAAAGGCGGTAAAAATAAAGCGATGAAGCAGCTTAAAGGTATGGGTAAAGGAATGAAGTTTCCTTTCCGTTGATTTAAGCGAAGCTGGATCATATACAGATTTCATTGAAGGAGGTGAATTTTCAAATGGCAGTTCGTATTCGTCTGAAACGTATGGGTGCTCACAAAGCTCCTTTCTACCGCGTAGTGGTATCGGATTCCCGTTCCCCACGTGACGGTCGTTTTATCGAGGAGATCGGTTACTACAACCCGGTTGAACAACCGGCTGTTGTTAAGATCGATGAAGATAAAGCATTGGCATGGCTTCAAAACGGTGCACAAGCATCTGACACTGTCCGCAACTTGCTTAGCAAAGCGGGCGTGATGAAGAAGTTCCACGAGTCTAAATTATCTAAATAAAGTGCTGATTCGGAGGGTCATCTATGGAAGAATTAGTAAGCATAATTGCTAAGGCTTTAGTCGATCATCCGGAAGATGTGGCGGTTCGGACGGTTGAGAAAGACCGGCTTGTCGTTTATGAGTTAACCGTACATCCTGACGATGTCGGGAAGGTAATTGGTAAACAGGGACGAATCGCGAAATCACTTCGTACGGTCGTCACATCAGCAGCAGTTAAGATGGATAAACGGGTTACCGTTGATATCATATCTTAAAGATATACGAAAGGGGGTTAGGATGCATGTCCTAGCCCCTTTTCGTGCATGCTGAACTTAATAGGTTGGATTAGATATTGAATTAAAATATTTTTGGGTATGAGTGACTTCGGAGTAGTGTAGGGGACGGGATCGATTCTGGAGAAGCGTTAGCGTTAGCGTTCGCCTTTATCACCTCATTTTCACCTTTTAAAGTAAGTTCGAAAAATGAGGGGTAACAGCGATCGAATGAACGAACCGTCGCCGGAACGACCGTACGAGAGTCGAAGTAGCTGTTTAGTTTGATTTAATTTCGTAGGAGGAATTATGGCAGATTTTATGAATGTAGGTAAAATCGTTAATACGCATGGAATTCGCGGTGAGGTGAGAATCATGCCTTTAACCGATTTCCCGGAAGTGCGTTTCGCGAAAAATGCAGAGTTGTTTTTCTTTACACCAGATAATCATCCAGTCATGGTTAACGTGGAATCTTCACGTTTGCATAAAAATATGTATATTCTTCGTCTGAAAGAGTACGGCAACATTAATGAAGTAGAAAAGTTTAAAGGCGGCATGGCCAAAGTGTTAAAAGAGAACCTGGCTGAGCTGGACGAAGGTGAATACTACTTCCATCAAATCGTTGGGTGTTCGGTCATAACCGAAGAGGGTGAAACGCTTGGAACCATCTCTGAAATTTTGACTCCGGGTGCCAATGATGTATGGGTTGTCAAAACGCCAGCAGGTAAAGAAGTGCTGATTCCCGTTATTGATGATGTAGTGCTTGATGTAGATATCGAACAGAAGCAAGTGAAGATTCACCTGATGGAAGGGCTGCTGTAACATGAAAGTGGATGTATTAACGCTATTCCCGGAGATGTTTGACGGTGTGTTCGGAGCAAGCATTCTGGGTAAAGCTCAAACGAAGGGGCTCGTATCCCTTGGTGCAACCAACTTCCGAAATTATGCGACCAATAAACACAATACAGTAGATGATGCTCCTTACGGCGGAGGTGGCGGCATGGTGCTGAAACCAGATCCGATCTTTGCTGCTGTAGAAGATGTTCTGGAGCAACGCGGAGAAGCTGCATCGATGAAACCTCCACGTATCATTCTAATGTGTCCGCAAGGTGAGACGTTTACACAGAAAAAAGCAGAAGAACTTGTGCAAGAAGATCATCTGATTTTTATATGTGGACATTATGAAGGTTACGATGAGCGTATCCGCGAATTTCTCGTGACGGATGAACTATCCATTGGTGATTACGTACTCACGGGTGGGGAGTTGCCTGCAATGGTTGCGATTGACAGCATCGTACGCCTTATTCCCGGTGTGCTTGGCAATGAGACAAGTGCCGTGACAGATTCATTCAGCACTGGACTCCTCGAATATCCACACTACACACGTCCACCCGAGTTTAGGGGCATGAAAGTACCGGATATGCTGTTGTCGGGACATCATCTGAACATTGAGGCATGGCGCAGAGAACAGTCGTTGCTTCGTACGCTGGAGCGCAGACCGGAGATGTTGGAAACGGCCGATTTGACGGATAAAGAACGTATTTGGTTGAAAAAGATACGCTCAAACCGTAAACATAGCACAGAGTAAGTATATGTATCGTATAAACACGTAAATATTATTTTCCAGAGTTCGAAAAGGTCGACCTTGATACCAAAGGTTGGCTTTTTTTGTGTACATTGAAAAGAATACTGGATTTCCATTAGTATATTTTGGGCTGGACGGAGATTCCCAAACCTGAAATTCTGAGAAAACGAGGTGGTGTATGGTTCGAGTGTGGCAGACACCAAGTGCATATTGGAGTACAAAAAGATTTTATTCCCGCCACAAAAGCTCATCCGGCATTTCATGTACAACATTTGGATCAGTTACGTAATCAGCTCATTCATAACCAAATTCATATCGTAGATGACGAAGCAAGGGTAGATGAAGGTGTAAGACGTTTCTATATAAATGATCCTTTTGGCAATCGTCTTGAGTTTTTAGAGTGGGTTTAAAATCATTCATTTAAATCGTTTAATTACGTAGGCACTTTTTTGCAGCTTTGAACTTTTTTGCATGATTCTAAATAGGGTTGTAAAAGAAAGGGATTTTCTTTATGGTGAACTCAGCTGGATTTGAATAATAAAGATAGCTGAGGAGGAAGGTTATGAATCATCAGCCTTATGAAATCGCCAGAGTAGATATTAGCCAAGCTGGAGAACGCTGCAAAATGCTTTTGGGAGATCTGAATGGGGATGGCAGACTTGAGATGTTGCTGGTACAGGCAGATGGGGGTATAGACGATCGGTATGTCCCACATCAGGTATGTTGTTTGACTGCGTTTGATCTGGAAGGAACATTACTATGGCAGGTTGGAACTCCTGATCCCGATGCAGGTGGTCCGGGTTCAGACTATCCCGCTCAGATCGCAGATTGGGATGGAGATGGAAATAATGAAGTATTGTGTGTTATGGACAAACAATTTCTCGTGTTGGATGGCCGGACCGGAGAGATCAAAGAAACACGTGATCTGCCAGGGGATGAAGCACATGACTGCATTATTCTCGCCAACCTGACTGGTAACCAGCAGAAAATGGACATTATTACTGAAAGACCGCTATAAGACGTTATGGGCACTCGACCATGATTTTAATTTGTTATGGAAGCATGAAGGGAATCCGGGACATTTTCCATGGGTATATGACATCGATGGAGATGGGAAAGATGAAGTGATGGCCGGATATGACATGCTGGATCATGATGGGACGTTGTTATGGTCTTGTCATAATCTCGAGGATCATGCTGACTGTATATGGTTTGGAGTCGTTGACGGTGATGGGGAAGTTGAGGTTGTTATCGGTGGCAGTGTCACGGTCATGATGGACCGCTATGGTAATGAGAAGTGGCGTTATGAAGATTCGATTGAATCACAGCATATTGCATTGGGTCATTTTTGTACTGGAATGGAAGGTTTACAGATTGCAGGCCTGGACCGGATTGTCCGAGGGGATGAGCATGGTAAGGATGGAATGTTCATGCTGGATAGCGCAGGGCAAGAAATTTGGAAAGAAAATCGCACGACTCGGGGCTGGTTAACCATTATAGAGCCTGTGTGTAACTGGGATGAGGGTGGACTCGATTATATTTTGGCGTATCGCAGAGGTGGAGATGTGTTGCCTTCTTTGGTAGATGGAGATATGAAAACGGTTACTGAATTCCCGAAAGAGGGATATGCGGTACATGCAGATCTGGTTCAGACAGGGAAAGAACAGATCATTATCTATGACGCAGAGGAAGCGGTGATGTATTCCAGCTCTCCGATGACATTATCACTTACCGATGCAAAAAAAGCCAAGCCACAGCTTAAAAGGCTGTATAGCTCGACTCTGTATCCAGGCGGTGAAGTTAATCTCTAGGTTTCACTGCTCATTCTCAGATGCAGGTAATCCATTCTGCGGACTGGATTCCGGCTGAAGCAAGGACGCCAGGTCAGTACCTGTCGTGACCGTCAAGCGAGGTAGCTTCATGGGATGATCTCCTGGATGCACAAATCCAGACTTTACGGTAAAGGCCATGCGATATCCATGTTGCTGTAACTTGTAGATCATCTGTGTGCTGGTATAACCAAAAGGATAGGCCAAATAAGGTGTGTCTATTCCGGTTTCCTTCATTTGCTCGATATCATCATCCAGAAGACTGGTGTCCAGACCGACAGGTACGCTGTTCCCACAACGCATAAATCCCTTATGATGCAGGTTATAGGTATGGCTGTTGAACTCAAATACGTCGGTTGCTGCCTGCATCTCTGGCTTGGAGATGAAACTGTTGATGGCGGGCTCAAATACCGAAGGTTTATCCTGAATTTTACTGCCTATGACAAACAGCGAGGCATGAAAATTATATTTCTGAAGCACAGGGTAAGCTAATGTATAATTGTTCTGGTATCCGTCATCAAAGGTAATAACAATGGACTTCAGTGGTAGGGAAATCTTCCCGCTAACATATTGCTCAAGCTGATCCAGTGTAATCGTACGGTAGCCTTCATCGTGCAGGTATTTCATATTTTGCTCAAAATCCTCCAGATTAATGATGGATTTATTATCTGTCTCGTGATTGTTCAGTTTGGGCTCTATGTAATGATACATCAGTACAGGAACTTCTGTAGCAGTACCTTGTTCAATCTTGAAGGTAGAACGATCCAGTGCAGATTGGTTAGAGAAGTCAGTGTGTGACAGCTCGAATGCTTTGCGTTTGACTATGTCCCAAGATGTGCAGGCTTTGTGTGACAGTGCGTTCGTTGGATGAGTTACGGCATATGCATATAGTGTAATGGAGCATGTGAGCATGGCAAGTAAGACAAGTGTGATCTTTTTCCAATATTTCATAAGTCTAAGAGTTCTCCTTTTAAAGTGGTCATTAAGTTATATCATAGACGATATTTCTACACCGGAAGTTACAGTATTTTTTCCTGTATCAGGTTGACTTGCAGAGGAGAGCGTTGATTCACGGTCCATATGAGAGAATGTATTTTAGAATGAAGTCAACATGAGATGGATGAGTATCAGCGTTGCTCATTGATCAATAGGCATTTTGTATAATTTCTCTTGTGTTTTGATATGCTGCGTGATACAATAAGTCTGTTATGTGGAATACGGCGGTCCTCTATGGATAATGAAGGAGACAAGGTGATCTCTGGAAGAAGTATGAACGCCTGTACGGAAGGAGGGAGTCATAGATGAATATCGTTCAAGCGATTACACAAGAACAACTTCGTAAGGATATTCCGAGTTTTCGTCCTGGTGACACTTTGAAAGTGCACGTTAAGGTAATCGAGGGAACTCGTGAGCGTATCCAATTGTTCGAAGGTGTTGTGATTAAACGCCGTGGTGGTGGAATCAGTGAGACTTTTACAGTTCGTAAAATTTCTTACGGTGTAGGTGTGGAAAGAGCTTTCCCGCTTCATTCCCCAAAAATCGATAGAATCGAAGTGGCTCGCCGTGGTAAAGTGCGTCGTGCGAAGCTTTATTATCTTCGTGAACTACGCGGTAAAGCAGCGAGAATTAAAGAAATTCGTTAATATAACGGATACCGGGAAGGGCTTGGAGACAAGCCCTTTTCGTTTTTGTCCGGGAAAAGTTGAACCGGAGGTACACTTCCGAGTAAAATGGTATGGCAACACATGTGGTGAATAGTCCGGGAGGCTTGTAAAATCAGTTATTGAAGTGCGTGTTCAAAAGACCGGTTTTAGTACCGACTTTTTGAACAACCTCTTGAAGGCATTTGAATTGTGGATTAAATGTACTGTAATGCTTGGTGAAAGATTACATAACTGATGTGAATGTTTTGTATCCATCCATTGAGTTATTGGAACGATACAGAATGCTGGATGTGTGTACTGCTATAAACATGTACTGTGAAGAGAGGAAGATCTTGAATGGAACAAGAAGTTCAACATGACCGGGGCAATCCTGCCGAAGAGAAAAACAGTCGATCCAAAAAAGCCAAAAATGAAATTGTTGAATGGCTTAAAGCCATTGTTATCGCATTAGTTCTCGTCATTCTGATTCGGTGGTTGCTCTTCAAACCGTTTGTTGTGGACGGTCCGTCCATGCAGCCGAACTTTGAAACGGGTGAACGTGTGATCGTCAACGAGATCTTATATGATATCAGAGAACCGAAGCGCGGTGAAGTTATCGTCTTCCACGTACCATCCGAAGGTCGAGATTTCATTAAACGTGTTATTGCTGTAGAAGGTGATACAGTTGAGGTTCAGGACGATACCGTGATGGTTAACGGTAAAAAGGTTGATGAAACATATATTCAAGGAGCCATTGATGCAGCTGAAGCCAATGGTGGAACCTATAACGTGAAGGATTTCCCGAATGAGCAGTTCCCTGATGGCAAAGTGCCGGCAGGTCATGTGTTTGTCATGGGAGACAACCGTCCAAATAGTACAGACAGCCGTATGATCGGTTATGTTTCGTTAAAAGATATTATTGGTCGTGCAGATGTGATTTTCTGGCCGATCGGTGAGATTAAGTGGATCAACCACTGAAATTGAAGTAAATAATGAGGTGAAGACAAGTTGACGATACAATGGTTTCCAGGTCATATGACTCGAGCCAGACGCCAGATACAGGATAAGTTAAAGCTCATCGACGTGGTCATCGAACTATTGGATGCCCGTCTGCCTGTCTCCAGCCGTAATCCGATGATTGACGAAATATTGCTGGATAAACCCCGGATGATTTTGTTGAACAAATCGGATTTGGCAGATGCTAAAGTGACGCAAGAATGGATTGAATATTTCAAAAAAGAAGGAATTACTGCTTTTCCTGTAGATGCTTCGACGGGAACCAATGTTAAAGATATTCCCGTGCAGGCCAAGCTTCTTCTTAAAGAAAAAATTGACCGTCAAATTGCTAAAGGGATTAATCCTCGTGCGGTTCGTGGGTTGATCGTAGGGATTCCCAATGTAGGTAAATCAACACTGATTAACCGACTGGCTGGACGGAGTATTGCGTTAACAGGAGATCGTCCTGGTGTGACGAAGGGGCAACAGTGGATCAAGGTAGGCAAAGAAATGGAGTTATTGGATACTCCGGGTATTCTGTGGCCTAAGTTCGAAGATCAAAATGTAGGTTATCGTCTTGCCGTAACAGGTGCGATCAAAGAGGAAATTTTGAATGCAGAGGATATCGCCTTTTTTGGAATCAGTTACCTGATGCGTTATTACTGGGACGCTTTGGAAGAGAGATACGGACTTCAGGAATTCTCCAGGGATGCAGATGATTCAGACAGTGTTATTGCGATTATGGAACAAGTCGGACGTATCCGTGGATGTGTTGTAAGCGGTGGACGCATTGATCTGGAAAAGGCATCACGAGCATTTCTGCGTGAACTGCGAGCGGGTAAAATGGGACGTTTCTCTATGGAAGCCCCCTATTAAAAAAATGGACTCTACACGATGAAGATCATTATCTTCATTTGTTCATTTCATATATACAAGTGCCGAAAGAAGCGGCCGTTACCGGATTACCGGGAGCGGTCGTTTTTTTGTGTATACAAACGCGGAAGTAGAGCTGGAACATACGTTGAAAACGATAAAATGGAAGAGGATTGAAGAACAGTACGCTTTATGGAATTGGCTGGCCTATATATCAGGTGGGTCAGAATCGTGCTATGATAAATGGTGGTGCAATTTAAACTAGACGAGGTCTGATATATTCAATTTAAACCATCAAATACCGATAAATGAAGACATCACTATCTTTATATTGTAAATCTCAAGGAAAAGTTTTGCTGAGAGAGACAGGTTGTACAGAACAAAAGACAGAGGATCTACGTCTATATTATAAAAAGTTGTAAGTGATACGCATGCTGAAAAAGCGTGGGTAGAGGAGATGAGTATTATGTTTGAAAATAATGAAGAGATCGGGTTGAATCTACTGGATACCCCGATTGGACAAAAGAAGAAAAAAGAAGCCAGTGAACCTCGAGACCTGTTGCTCTACGAGCGGGAGTATTGGGACAGTGGATTTGAACGTATTGCTGGGATTGATGAGGTAGGACGGGGCTGTTTGTTTGGGGATGTTGTTGCAGCGGCGGTTATTTTACCGAAGGATCTCATCCTGGAAGGTGTGAATGACTCCAAGAAATTAACGGAGAAAAAACGAGATGCATTATATGACGTCATTATGGAAAAAGCGCTGGCGGTAGGTATCGGGTACGCGGATGCAGAGACAATTGATCGGCTTAACATCAAGCAGGCTGCGAGACTTGCGATGAAACGAGCTGTTGAAGCATTGGGAGAAACTCCTGATTATATGCTGGTGGATGCCGAGAAGGTGGATGTGAATGTACCTCAACTGTCCATTATTAAAGGTGATGCCAATAGTCAATCGATCGCAGCGGCATCTATTATTGCCAAGGTAACGCGAGATCGGCTGTGTAAGGAAGAATGGGATACGTTATATCCGGAATATGGTTTGTCGATACATAAAGGATATGCAACAAAAGTTCATCGGGAGCAAATTATGGCATTGGGGGCGACCCCGATGCATCGGCGCAGTTTTCTGGGCAACCTGCTTGGAGAGCAGCAATCTTTGTTTTAACACAGGTTTGAAGAAAGGAGGGGGAGAGATTTGAATATCGGTTCCATGATAAAGGGGTTAATGGGAGATAGTAAGCCCGGCAATGCCAAACCGCTTGAATTAAAGGAAGGTCAGGTGGTTCGTGGCTCCGTCGTTAGTGTATCCGATGATGGGGGAGAAGCAGTTCTGCAGATTCAAGGTGTGCAGGTGCGCGCCAAGTTGGAGACTCCACTCCGTCCGGGTGAGACCACGTTGCTGCAAGTGCAGCCTCCAGGTGAAAATGGCATAACGGTAATGAAACCTATGTCGGGAACACTTGCTGAGCTGCCACAAGCTTCGCTGAACAACCTGCTTAAGGATGTAGGACTGCCGGATACAAAAGGGAACCGGGAACTGTTACTTGCCATGCAGCGTAGCGGAGTGCCGCTAACGAAGGATAATGTGGCAATGGTCCAGAATATGATGACTGCCAAACCTGCACAGGTCTCTGTGGAAGAATGGGTGCAGGCGACAGGGATTGCTTTTCAGCGTGGTCTTCCGGTTACGGCGGAAACAGTAAAAGGATTACACCAGACGGTGTTTGGACCCCCTCTGCATCAGTTGTTAAGCGGGTTGGCTGATCAGTTGGAAACGATGCTGACTCAAACAACAGGTAAACCGCTATTGCCTGGAGAACAATCTGCTACGTTGAAACCAGCAGTCATGGCTGGTGTACCTGTTGTACCGAATGCTTCACAGACGGAAGAAGGATTAGCTGCATCAGGCAATGGTCGTCAGGTGACTGGAACCGGAACACCTGCTTTGTCAACGCAACAAGGACAAGCGGGATTGGCAGGATCTATATCCATGACGGATGGAGGAGCAGAGGATGCAGGTACTGCGGTGAAAGGAAACTTGCAGGCCGGCGGAGGCACAGGAAATGCTGAAGCCGGGGCAAAGGCAGTTGCCAGCAACGTTGAAACGGCTGGCAAAGGGGGCGCAGGTATTCCGTCTGGAACCGGAATACCTGGAGAGAGCCCGCGAGGGGCTGACGCGGGGCAAGCTGGGAGCAGCCCGGGTACACCGGGGGCGGCAGCTGAATCTGTGGCTGGCCGTGTAAGTGCGGGCCAGCCTGAAGCAGGCGCGGCCGGTCGGACTGACGGCCGCGCTGAAACGCCTGCTGCTGCGGGGACTCCGTCCGCTGCAGGCCAGGCGGCGCCAGCAGCGCCTACGGCAGCGCAGCTGGCGCCCAAGCTGCTGGCGCTGCTGGACGCCCTGCGCAGCGCGTCCACTGCCGCACCGGCACAGCCTGGTGCGGCAGCACAGGCCGCCCCTGCATCGCAGGGCGGCCAGGCGGCTGCGGCTGCCGGAGGCGTGCCGCAGCCGTTGCCAGCCGGCGCTGATGCGCCGCCGGCTGGTGGTAGTGCCGCAGCACCTGCGGGAGCTGCGGCAGTGCCCGCGCCTGTCACCCACGAGGGGGACCCGTGGGTGGGGCGCGTGCTGAAGCTGCTCGGTGCGGAGCACGAGCAGCAGGCCGTTCACGGCGCGGCAGCGCAGCCGCGCGTGGGGGATGCGGCGAGTCCGGCGAATGCGGACACGCTGAAGGGCTTGCTGCTGCAGCTTGCCAGCAGCGAAGGTGCACCAGCGGCGCTTAAGGATGCCGCCGGACAGGCCGTGCAATATTTGACAGGTCAGCAGTTATTGCTGACGACAGATCGCAGTGCTACCTTTGCACAGATGCACTGGTTTATTCCGATCACTGGACCAGACGGGGAAGAAACGGCGTCTGTTCAGATTCAATCACGTCGTGGACCTCGTGGAGAGCTGGATGCGTCCAACTGCCGTCTATGGTTTGATCTGGACATGAAAAGTCTTGGGCCTACTCTGGTAGATGTCCATGTGGTTAATAACATTGTTAGTCTGCGTGTATTAAATGATCGCGAAGGAATGGGACCGCTCCTGGAGAGCGGACGAGAGGTCATCCATCAGGCATTGGACAAGCTGGGCTATCAACTGCTGACCTTTAAGGCGGAACCGTGGCCTGTGGGGCAGGAACCGGGCGCGGAACGAAAAACGAGGGCCTCGGACTATAGTCCTGAACGATACAAAGGGGTGGACTTGAAGGTATGAAAGACGAGTCGTCACAACCGGACCTGCTTTCCAAAAAGGCGGTTGCCCTAAAATATGTCCCTGGAGAGAGTGAAGCACCTGTTGTTGTAGCCAAGGGGCGCGGCAAAGTGGCAGAAGCCATTCTGGATAAAGCCAGAGAAAATGGCGTGGCTGTTCAGGAGGATGCAGCACTTGTGGAGGTGCTCTCCAAATTGGATCTGGATGAACAGATTCCGGCAGAACTGTATCAACTAGTCGCAGAGGTGCTAACGTATGTCTACCGTGCAGATCGACTGGCCTCAGGACGTGAGGAAAATGAGTCATGGTAGAACGTAGATTGGGCCAGGGGCCGGATCTAAAGCTCACACGACAGCAGAAGGGTCGATTAGGTGAAGAGGCTGCCTGTCAATGGTTGCGAGAGAACGATTATCGGATCATTAGACAGAACTGGCGTTGCCGTAGCGGTGAGATTGACATCATTGCTTCCTGCGAGGGTCTGATTGTCTTTGTAGAAGTAAGAAGCAGAAGTGGAGCCGCTCAGTACGGTACACCTCAGGAATCGGTTGATATGCGTAAAATGCAGCAGGTGCGTTCAACCGCATCCGTTTATTTGCAAATGACGGGAGAGACGGAACTTCAGATCCGTTTTGATGTAATTGCCGTAATGCTTGATCAAGCAGGAAAAACTGTCTCTGTGAATCATATTGTTAATGCTTTTTAAGAATTACACTAGAAGTTATTGTTGTATTATGTGATACGAAATGTATCTTTTTTAATGTGAGTCGGTCAGTGATTTCGAAGTACAAGTTTAATTATGTCTTATCTTTGCATTCGTTTTAGTTTTAAAATTAGTTAATATACTAAAGCCGTAGTTCCTCTTTATACAGGAACTGCGGCTTTTTTTGATTTAACTATGAAATCACTAAACAGAGGAGAGAGCATTGATAATAAAATCATTGTATTTCAGAAATTTATAGATACAAAATGTATCATTTGTAATAAACTAAGAAAGTTGAAAAATTTAAAGAGAGGTTGGTGGGATGTATGAAAGAGCTTCAGAATACTTCGAACAACACAGTAAAAAAAGTATGGGAGTGCCCTCGGATGGAAGTGATGGATATCAGCGAGACCATGAACGGTGGACAGGGGATTTGGCAATATGTTTGGGACGGAGAATTCTGGAAGCTTGAACTTATGGTCAGTTAATTTAAGAGGCTAAAGAGGAATGTTTGATCAATAAAATAAATGGTGAGGTGTAGTGAGAAGATGCAGATAAGTATCAAATGGATAATTCGACTAAGTACACTATCTTTATGTTTCATTTTGTTTGGAATCATGTATTCCGGAGTTTCTTATGCAGCCGATCCATCTACACAGGCAAGTGTATCAGGTAAAGTTATTGATCGTCAGGGACTACCTGTCAAGGACGCTACTGTCAAGTATTGGCTTAATTATCGTGGGGATACGTCAGAAAAAAGCGTGAAGACGGATGGGAATGGACGGTATCATATTATAGAGTCCGTTGAAGACAATACGGAAATTACTTTTGTAGTTGAAGCAGAGGGTTATGTGAGGTACAGACACTATAGCTCCTACGGATTGTCCGGTGGAGAACAAATACAGCTAGATTTTCGTATTTATGAACCTTCCACGATTGTGGGAACAGTCAAAGATCAGGCGGGCAAACCTGTTCCAGATGCTCGTATAAAAGTATCAAGTGTCTTTGATCGTATAGTGAAATCTGATCAGCAAGGTCGATATGTGGTTACAGGAATTGATTACGCATATAATCCAAACACTGCAATATGGGTAGATGCCGATGATTATATGCTATATGAACAGGGTCGCTTGAGTGTCCGTGAGGGAGGAACCTTGAGAGTGGATGTTGTTTTGGCAGAGGCGGCACACGTGCGGGGAAAAGTTGTAGATGAGTCGGGCAATCCAGTAAGTGGGGCTAAAGTTAATGCTGGAGGTTCGGCAACAACAGATGCTCAAGGTAACTATTTTATAAAGCGCGTGCCAACAGGCACCAGAACAATAACGGGGGAAGCAACAGGATACTTAAAATCTACTCAGAACGTTATCCTCGTACAAGGAGATCATAATACGTTTAATATCGTACTTAAGAAAGATGCAGATATTACACCTCCAGTAACCAAGTACAGATTAGTTCCTATTACAGATACTGTGAACGGGAAAATATACATCAAAGGATTTACATTCAGACTTCAGGCAACAGACGAAGTCAAAGGTTCGGGCGTAAAAACAACGCAATATCGAATCAATGGGGGAGAATGGAAGAACTATGAAGGACCCGTCAAGTTTTATGCCCCTGAAGTCAAGGTGGTAGAGTACTATAGTACAGATGTTGCAGGTAACCAGGAGAAGTACAACAAAATGGATTTTGTTAATGGCACATTTGAAGGGAATGGCACGTTTGAAGGGGAGAGTTACGACGATTGATTAATCGTTGATATGATATGTGAATGAATAACATGAGAATAAAAGACGGTTCTGACTTGATGATCTCTCGTGGTGAATCAAGATTCAGAGTCGTCTTTTCTGTTCGTAATGACCTTAACGGTAATGATCTCTGCCGCCCCTTTGAATCTCGTGATCAGATGGGTGTATAATCAAGAAGGTAAACTGGTATTTTTTTATGTCATAAAGAAATTATATTGAATGTACAAGACCGCGAATCACTATTGCGGCTGCAAATGATTTTATAAACAGGAGGTACGGCCGATGAGTAAAGCTACGAAAACAATAAATGAAGTCAGGAACGCGATTCAAAACCGTCGTACGGTGAAAAAATTCAAAAAAGAAGCTGTTCCTACACAGCAGATTATAGAATTGCTGGACACCGCAGTCTGGGCTCCTAACCATAAACTGCGTGAACCTTGGAGATTTTTGTTGTTTACCGGAAATGGACGGAAGAAACTGGCTGAGGCTATTGATGCAGAAATGGGAGAAGACAACAAATTCTCAGCCAATATTATGCAAGTTCCATCCGTTATGCTTGTCGTGCTGGAAGAAGATCCAAGACAGAATATCTGGGACGAAGACTTCGCTGCGGTCAGTGCATTGGTCCAGAACTTTATGCTTGCAGCCTGGAGTGAAGACATTGGAACGTTCTGGGTGACCAAGCCATTCTTGTACGCTCCCAAATTCCGCAAACCGCTTGGAATAGAGGCGGGAGAG
The DNA here is from genome assembly GCF_031455635.1 of Paenibacillus sp. 2003. Taxonomy (NCBI): domain Bacteria; kingdom Bacillati; phylum Bacillota; class Bacilli; order Caryophanales; family Paenibacillaceae; genus Paenibacillus; species Paenibacillus sp. 2003. The sequence goes on from NZ_JAVDTB010000001.1 coordinate 767,262, forward strand.
AAGATTGTAGGCATGATTTATATGGGATACCCTGATGTTATTCCTTCTGCCAAAGAACGCACACCAGCTAAGGACAAACTCACTCTTTTTGAATAATAAATTATTAAATTATTGTAGACCTTAGCTATATACGATCCCCTTATGTTACAGGGGAATTTACGTACAAGTACCTTTCTTCACAGAAGAGAAGGGCTTGTACGTTTTTTGTCATGTTGGCGTATCCGCATTGCAGAATCTGCATAAGAAATCTTTCTCGATCTTCCTCTGCTGTCTGCAGTTTCATGCCCATTTCACTGCCTTTGGGTAAATTGGCCTGTTCTTTCCTCCATATGCTTCTAAAATAGCTTCAAAATAAATTAAGATCCAGTTGACGATACTGGATGGCTTCAGCCACATGAGCTGTGACAATTTCACCTTCATGGTCCAGATCGGCAATTGTCTGTGCCATCTTGATAATCCGATCATGTGCACGCATGCTCAGGTTTAACGTTTGCAGCGTTTGCTCTAACAGTTGCTCTGCCTCTTGGGGGAGATGGATTGTTCGTCGCAAAAGCGTGCCGGATAGCTGGCTATTCCAACGAACCGAACTTTGGGCATAACGTGTAGCCTGAATTTGATGAGCGTGGATCACTTTTGCCTGCATTTCTTCAGAGGAAGGGGAAGCAGCAGACTTGCGCCACTCGCCTGGTGGAGGAACCTCAACCTGAAGATCAATGCGGTCCAGAAGTGGTCCTGAAATCTTAGCTCGGTATGCGGCAACACGGGCTGGACTACATATGCAGCGTTGCTCCTCCGAATGAGCGGACAAATATCCGCAGGGACAGGGATTCATGGAACATGCAAGCATGAACTGGGCCGGAAAGGTGAATGCAGCGCGAGCCCGACTAATTGTCACTGTGCGATCCTCTAACGGCTGCCTTAATACCTCCAGCACTTGGCGTTGGAATTCAGGTAATTCATCCAGAAACAATATGCCCCGGTGGGCAAGGCTCACTTCACCCGGTTTTGGGATACCACCGCCTCCAATCAGACCAGAAGTGGATATTGTATGGTGAGGTGAGCGAAAAGGTCTATCTGCAATCAGGCCTTGAGGCGCTTCTTTCAATTTACCTGCGGCACTTAATACTTTGGTTACTTCTAACGCTTCATCTTCTGACAATGGCGGAAGGATGCTAGGCAAACGTTTGATTAACATCGTTTTGCCCGTGCCCGGCGGTCCAACGAGCAGTATATTATGCATACCGGCTGCAGCGATCATAAGCGCGCGTTTTACATGATGCTGCCCCAGAACATCGCTATAGTCATCTGCAAATGATGGTATTTGACTCGGATTTCTATCCGCTATCTTATGAGTTTTATCTGTTATAGGAGCAACGAGGTGAGCATAGTTTTTCAACACAATTGGTCCTGCATTCGAATTATTTGGTATTCCCACTGAACTAGCGGGTTGATCTGGGTTTTCTGGAGCAATATCTTGTAAATGACGAATGCCAAACACCTGGATACCTCGAATCAGTGACGCTTCCTCCACGTTATTCAAAGGCAAAAGCACGGAAGTAAAGCCTTTTCGTTTGGCCAGATCCACCATGGATAAAATGCCGGGCACGGACCTGATCGAACCGTCCAACGCCAGTTCGCCAACCACTAGTGTCCGTTCCTGGGGAGGAAGTACAAGCTGGCTGCTTGTCATAAGTAAAGCAATAGCAATGGCTAGATCAAAGGAAGATCCTTCCTTGCGCAGATCAGCGGGGGCCAGATTGATTGTGATCCGCTGTAACGGATACTGATATCCGCAGTTTTTAATCGCTGCACGAACACGTTCAACGGCCTCCCGAATGGCTGAATCCGGTAAACCGATGATGGATGTCTGTGGCAGACCATTGGATAAATCGGTTTCCACTTCGATCAGAACGCCATCGATTCCGTACAAACACGCACTGTGTAATTTTCCGTACATGACAAAGAAACACCTCACTCGATTCTTGACTCCGCATAATACGGGCCAGTCTACGAATTAAGGTGCTTCCTCAGCTTCTACTAAGCATTTTATATAAAAGGAATCATGGAGTCAACCTGTCATTATCATTGCTGTAGTCATCATTCCAGATCCCTGAATTTTAGTTATGGAAGGAAATCATTAAAGCGAATTTATTCCATTGACCTTATGTATTATTTTTATTGAATCATGGGATGTACTGCTGGTCATCTATTCATATTTATATTTTACACAATCTAATTTAACATAATTAAATTGAATGGTAAAATCATTTGTGCTCAATTATTCTGTTTTTTTTCTAATTTGTGATAAGATAGATTTATAGTTCCTTTTTTATAAGGAATAGAATGCACAATAGGCAGGTGAGAAAGATATATGCAGACTGACAGTTTGAAGCTGGATAACCAATTATGCTTTGCCATATATGCTTGTTCACGTGAGATTACGAAGATGTACCAGCCCTATCTGGAGGTGCTCGGCGTAACGTATTCACAGTATCTGGTTCTGATGGTATTGTGGGAACGTGAAGAATGCACGGTTAAGGAGATCGGGGAGGCGCTGTACCTCGATTCGGGAACGTTGACACCACTTCTCAAACGGTTGCAGTCAGCAGGACTTATTAATCGCGAACGCTCTGCTCAGGATGAACGAAAAGTATTAATTACATTAACCGACTCCGGCCGTGAGCTGCGGAACAAGGCATTGTCCATACCTGAATCCATTCAGGGAGATGCGTGTTTGAACAGTACAGAGTTTGAAGCTTTGCTGGGTCAGTTCAAAGGGTTGCTGGAAAAAGTTCACGAAACCAACACGAACGCAGCCAAAAAATAAAATGTAGTTTTACATCAAGGAAACCTTAGCTTTTAGCTGAGGTTTTTTCCATATATACCCAAGCATTCACAATATGGGATCATACTCATATCAAAATACTGTCTATTAACCATTAATTTTTTAAGGAAAGCGTTTTAAAAACGTGTTACAATGAATTGGGTTTAAGTGAAAATAGTCAACATTTGTCTTTTGTTAGTCTACCAACCCGCCTTGTTGCAGTCATGTTGATAGGAGGATTCGAGAATGAATATCCATGAATATCAAGGAAAAGAAGTACTGAAACAGTATGGAGTTACCGTTCCAAACGGAAAGGTTGCTTATACAGTCGATGAAGCGGTTGCGGCCGCAGAGGCACTGGGCAGTCCGGTGACTGTTGTTAAAGCGCAAATTCACGCAGGTGGCCGGGGTAAAGCCGGCGGCGTAAAAGTGGCGAAGAGTACGGATGAAGTTCGTGCCTATGCTTCCGAAATTCTGGGCAAAGTATTGGTAACACACCAGACTGGACCAGAAGGCAAAGAAGTGAAACGTCTTCTGATTGAAGAAGGATGCGATATCCGCAAAGAGTATTATGTGGGTGTTGTTGTGGACCGTGCCACAGGCCGTGTAGTTATGATGGCTTCCGAAGAAGGCGGTACTGAGATTGAAGAAGTAGCTGAAGCTACACCTGAGAAAATTTTCAAAGAAATCATTGACCCTGCCATTGGATTGCAAGTGTTCCAGGCCCGTAAACTGGCTTACAGCATTAAGATTCCGAATGAACTGGTGAACAAAGCTGTTAAGTTCATGCTCGCGCTGTACACTGCATTTGTCGAAAAAGATTGCTCTATTGCCGAGATCAATCCTCTCGTTGTTACCGGAGATGGAAACGTTATCGCGCTAGATGCAAAATTGAACTTTGACTCCAACGCCCTGTTCCGTCACAAAGACATTTTGGAACTGCGTGACCTGGATGAAGAGGATGAAAAAGAAATCGAAGCTTCCAAATACGACCTCAGCTACATAGCACTTGATGGCAACATCGGCTGTATGGTCAATGGTGCGGGACTTGCGATGGCGACGATGGACATTATCAAATACTACGGTGGAGACCCGGCCAACTTCCTTGACGTTGGGGGCGGTGCAACAACGGAGAAGGTGACTGAAGCATTTAAGATCATCTTGTCCGATGCCAAAGTAGCTGGGATCTTTGTTAACATTTTCGGTGGCATCATGCGCTGTGATGTTATCGCCAATGGTGTTGTTGAAGCCGCGAAGCAGCTTGGCCTGACCAAACCGCTGGTTGTTCGTCTTGAAGGAACTAACGTGGAGCTTGGCAAACGTATTCTGGGTGAATCTGGCCTGAATATCGTTCCTGCTGATTCCATGGCCGATGGTGCACAGAAAATTGTTGCCCTCGTAAAATAAGTTCATTCCTTAGTACCGGAGCTGTCCGGGAATTGAAAAATAACCGTAAGGATGTGAAGCAACGTGAGTATTTTGATCGATAAAAATACAAAAGTCATTACGCAAGGCATTACGGGTTCAACGGGAATGTTCCACACGAAGGGCGCATTGGACTACGGAACCCAGATGGTAGGCGGAGTTACACCGGGTAAAGGCGGAACTAATGTGGATATCACGTTGGAAGACGGTACAGTAGCTAGTCTGCCGGTGTTCAACACTGTGCAGGAAGCGAAGGAAGCTACAGGCGCAACAGCGAGCGTCATTTACGTTCCTCCTGCATTTGCAGCAGATTCCATTATGGAAGCTGTTGATGCTGAGCTGGACCTCGTAATCTGTATTACAGAAGGTATTCCGGTTCTTGACATGATCAAGGTTGACCGCTTCATGGAAGGTAAAAATACCGTCCTGATCGGACCAAACTGTCCAGGTGTCATTACACCAGGCGAATGTAAAATCGGTATCATGCCTGGTTATATCCATATGGCAGGGCACGTAGGCGTTGTTTCCCGTAGTGGAACACTTACCTATGAAGCCGTTCATCAACTGACGACACGTGGCATTGGACAATCTTCTGCTGTAGGAATCGGGGGAGACCCTGTAAAAGGCTCCGAGTTCATTGATATCCTCAAACGGTTCAATGAAGATCCACAGACTCATGCGGTCATCATGATTGGTGAGATTGGTGGTACAGCTGAAGAGGATGCTGCAGATTGGGTGCGTGAAAACATGACCAAACCGGTTGTTGGTTTTATCGGTGGCGTAACAGCGCCTCCAGGCAAACGGATGGGCCATGCTGGCGCTATTATCTCTGGCGGTAAAGGTACAGCCAAAGAGAAAATTGCGAAGCTGGAATCATGTGGAATCAAAGTAGCACCAACTCCTGCTGAGATGGGTTCGACTTTGGTGAGTGTACTTGAGGAACGCGGTATTTTGAATTTGTGCACGACACATTAATTCTTTTTCGTTATAATAGAAGAAACGGCTCGGAAATGATCTATTTCTGGTAGACCGACTATTATGGTTACGGAAAAGGTAAGCAACCTTTTGTCCTTGAACAGGGCGAAGGGTTGCTTTTTTGCGTTTTTTTACGGAAAAAGAGGGAGGAATTGTCCCTCATCCGCGTAAACGCTTGCATTCCGTGGTCACTTAACACACAATATGAGGGAAGATCTCTTCCCGCTCTGGGAGGTTTATGGTATGGAAGAACGATGGATCTTGTTTGGGTTACATGAGATGGAGGGCATTGGCAAAAAAACAATCTCGAAACTTATTCTGGGACAACATGAATTACCCGATCTATTGAATTATGGGGAAAGCGACTGGGTAGCAGCAGGCTTGCGCAAAGATCAAGCTGCACGTTTGACTAGCCAATTTACTATCGACTGGATTGAGAGTAAAAGAGAACACGTTTACAATCAGGGGATAGAGGTTATTACTTATCTGGATCAGAATTATCCCATATTAATGAAGGAAACCGTTCAGCCTCCCTGGGTAATGTATGCTCGAGGGGATGTTAGTTTGCTACACAATTCGTCTATTGCCATGGTGGGAACTCGTATGCCGACCGTGTATGGGCGCAAAGTTGGAGAAAAGCTGGCAGAGCAATTATGCAATGCAGGACTGACGATTGTAAGCGGGCTTGCCCGCGGTATTGATAGCGTATGTCATGAGGCAGTACTACGTGCTAAAGGAAAAACGATTGCAGTATTCGGAACAGGGATTGATAATATATACCCACCCGAAAATACAAGTCTCGCTGAGCGAATCGCGGAGACGGGGCTGCTTTTGTCGGAATATCCACCAGGTACGCGAGCGCGCCAGGGATTATTTCCAGAACGGAATCGAATCATTGCCGGTCTTACATTGGGAACATTGGTTGTTGAGGCTGACACTCGCAGTGGTTCACTCATTACAGCAGATGCTGCGCTTGAAGCAGGCAGGGATGTATTTGCAGTCCCTGGACCTATTACATCGCCGAAAAGTCGGGGAGCACATAATCTTATCCGTCAAGGGGCCAAATTGGTCACTTGTGCAGCAGATGTATTGGAAGAGTATCGATTGGGCTTGCCAAATGCAGAACAACTTCCTTACAATAGAGGACGTTCGACTGAAACAACCGAGCCTTCCGGGCGAGGGATATTCCCTGAGGTTAAGCTCTCTCCAGATGAACAACGTGTGATTTATCTGTTGGAACAGGGAGAACAATCATTGGATCAACTGGTTGAGCTGCTTGGTTGGGATTTTGGACATTTGCATTCAGTTCTGTTATCTTTAATCATAAAAAAGCAGATTAGCCAATTACCAGGCACTAAATACGCGAGGGTATGACGAAGCTACAACCTACGTAGTGCGTGGAAATATATAATTAGCAGAAGTTATTAACTATGCATAAGCTTACAGAAACAGTTTCATGACAGTTTCATGACTGAGAGGAGGATGAACCTATGGCGGATGCACTCGTAATCGTGGAGTCGCCCTCAAAGGCGAAGACGATAGGCAAATATTTAGGCAGCAAGTTCATCGTAAAAGCTTCGATGGGGCATGTTCGCGATTTGCCAAAGAGTCAGATCGGCGTTGAGGTAGAGAATGATTTTAATCCGAAATATATTACGATCCGCGGCAAAGGTTCAATCTTGAAAGAACTGAAGGATGCACGGAAGAAAGTGAAAAAAGTGTATCTCGCAGCTGACCCGGATCGCGAAGGTGAGGCTATCGCATGGCATTTGGCCCATGCCCTTGAACTGGACGATACGGCAGATTGCCGGGTTGTATTTAATGAAATTACAAAACAGGCGGTCAAAGATGCGTTTAAAACGCCGCGGAAAATCAATATGGATTTGGTTAACGCGCAGCAGGCAAGACGTATTTTGGATCGGCTTGTTGGATATAAAATTAGTCCGTTATTATGGAAGAAAGTGAAAAAAGGTTTGTCTGCAGGCCGGGTTCAGTCCGTGGCTGTTAAAATCATTTTAGATCGTGAAAATGAAATTGATGATTTTGAGCCGGAAGAATACTGGAGCATTACCGCCAAACTGACAGCAGACGGCAATCCGTTTGAAGCCAAGTTTCATAAACTGAACGGGGCCAAAACAGAGCTGGGCAGTGAAGCGGAAGTGCAAGCGATCCTGAAACAGATCGAAGGTGCAGACTTTACGATCAAGGAAGTTAAAGAGAAAGAACGGAGCCGTAACCCTTCCGCCCCGTTTACGACGAGTTCTCTGCAACAGGAAGCGGCGCGTAAATTGAATTTCAGAGCTTCCAAGACGATGTCGGTCGCCCAACAACTATATGAAGGTGTAGACCTTGGAAAAGAAGGCACAGTAGGTCTCATCACGTATATGCGTACGGACTCCACACGAATTGCGGCATCTGCACAAGAAGAAGCCAAAGAATATATCGTTGGTAAGTATGGTGAGCCATTTGCACCTGAGACTCCACGAAACTATTCCAAAAAAGCAGCTAATGCTCAGGATGCGCATGAAGCGATTCGTCCAACTTCAATTCTGCGTGATCCTGACTCAATCAAGTCATTCATGAGTCGCGATCAGTTCCGGTTGTATAAACTGGTATGGGAACGTTTTGTAGCGAGCCAGATGTCTTCGGCTATCCTGGATACACTCTCTGTAGATATTGCTGCGGGGGACACCATTTTCCGTGCAGCAGGTTCGAAGGTACGGTTCCAAGGTTTCATGAAGGTATATGTTGAAGGAAACGACGATGGTACAACCGATGAAGATCGTCTGCTGCCTCCGTTGAAAAGTGGAGATGTGCTTGAGAAGCAGGAGATTGAGCCAAAACAGCATTTTACACAACCGCCACCCCGATATACGGAGGCAAGGTTGGTTAAGACGCTTGAGGAATTGGGTATAGGGCGTCCAAGTACATATGCGCCAACACTGGAGACCATTCAGAAGCGCGGATATGTTGCGATAGAGGAAAAGAAATTCATGCCAACGGAACTTGGCGAACTGGTCATCGAACAGATGGAAGAGTTTTTCCCGGAAATCCTGAATGTAGAGTTTACCGCAAACATGGAAGGTGATCTTGACCATGTGGAGGAAGGTTCCGAGGATTGGGTCAAAGTACTCGCAGAATTCTATGAATCTTTTGAGAAACGCCTTGAGTTTGCGGAAGAAGAAATGAAAGAAATCGAGATTGAAGACGAAGTATCGGATGAGATCTGTGAGAAGTGCGGCAAACCGCTGGTTTATAAACTCGGACGTTTTGGCAAGTTTCTTGCGTGCTCTGGCTTCCCTGATTGCCGGAATACCAAACCGATTATTAAGGATATCGGCGTGACTTGTCCGAAGTGTAAGGAAGGTCATGTTGTTGAGCGTCGTAGCAAAAAAGGACGTATTTTCTACGGTTGTGACAAATATCCTGAATGCGATTTTGTCTCATGGGACAGACCTTCAGCCAAACCATGTCCAAGTTGTGGATCGCTAATGATTGAAAAGCGGAACAAAAAGGGAGCACGATTGCAGTGTACTTCATGTGATCATCAGGAGCCGGTGGATGAACCGGATGACGAATCAGCAGATTAGTATGTATATGAATCAATTATAGTGAAATATGAAATTGCTTTATGGGGGTAAATAATTTTGACAAATGAACAACAAGTAACCGTTATTGGTGCCGGGCTGGCAGGAACAGAAGCGGCCTGGCAGATTGCAAGTCGCGGCGTACGCGTAAAATTATACGAGATGAGACCTGTTGTGAAAACGCCAGCTCATCATACGGATAAATTTGCAGAACTGGTATGTAGCAATTCGCTGCGTGCGAATGGATTGACCAATGCAGTGGGTGTGTTAAAAGAAGAAATGAGAATGCTCAATTCTCTTGTATTGTCAGCAGCAGACAAACATGCAGTTCCAGCAGGTGGGGCACTTGCTGTGGACCGAGATGGATTTTCAGGTGAGATTACATCCACGTTGCACCAACATCCGCTCATCGAAGTGGTGAATGAGGAATTAACTTCTCTGCCGGAAGATGGCATCGTTGTTGTTGCAACGGGGCCGCTGACTTCACCTGCTTTGTCTGAGCAAATCAAGGCACTAATGGGAGAAGAGTATTTCTACTTCTATGATGCAGCTGCACCGATCATCGAAAAAGATTCAATTGATATGAATAAAGTGTATCTGGCTTCCCGTTATGATAAGGGTGAAGCGGCATATCTGAACTGTCCGATGACAGAAGAAGAGTTTGATGTCTTCTATGAAGCTCTCATTACTGCTGAAGTCGCTCAATTAAAAGAGTTTGAGAAAGAAATCTACTTTGAAGGCTGTATGCCAATCGAAGTGATGATGAAACGCGGAAAACAGACGGCTCTGTTTGGTCCAATGAAACCGGTAGGTCTGGTTAATCCTCATACAGGAGAGTTGCCACATGCGGTTGTTCAGCTTAGACAGGACAATGCAGCTGGAACCCTGTATAACTTGGTGGGCTTCCAGACGCATCTGAAGTGGGGAGAACAGAAACGTGTCTTTTCTCTTATTCCTGGACTTGAAAATGCAGAATTCGTTCGTTATGGCGTAATGCACCGTAATACATTTATTAACTCTCCTAAACTGCTTCTTCCAACGTATCAGTTTAAAGAGCGTCCAAACCTGTTCTTTGCAGGTCAGATGACGGGTGTAGAAGGATATGTGGAATCTGCTGCATCAGGGCTTATTGCCGGCATGAACGCAGCCAAAGCAGCACTTGGGCAGGAACTGGTGGTATTGCCCGTAGAAACAACACTTGGCAGTATGGCTCAGTATATTACAACGGCTGACTTCAAGCACTTCCAACCAATGAACGCAAACTTTGGTTTGTTGCCTAAGCTTGAAACGAAGATTCGTAACAAAAAGGAAAAAAATGAAGCTATTGCACAGCGAGCACTGGATGGCATCACTAGTTTTGCTGCGGCAGAAGGTCTAACTGTTCCGGAACGCGTATAAATTATTCGTGGGAGGATGCTGATATCATGGATATGTCATTTCATGCTACAACGATCTGTGCTGTTCGTCATAATGGTAAAGCTGCAATCGCAGGAGATGGTCAGGTGACCATGGGCCAAAGTGTTGTGATGAAGAATACAGCCAAGAAGGTAAGACGTTTGTACCGCGGACAGGTTGTTGCTGGCTTTGCTGGTTCTGTGGCGGATGCGATCACCCTGTTTGAGAAATTCGAAGGTAAGCTGGAGGAGCACCATGGTAACTTGCAGCGTGCCGCGGTAGAGCTTGCCAAGGATTGGCGTCAGGATCGGATCTTGCGTAAGCTTGAGGCGCTCTTGATTGTGATGGACAAATCAGGTATGCTGCTCATTTCAGGCGGCGGGGAGATTATCGAACCGGATGATGACGTTATTGCTATCGGATCAGGTGGAAACTTTGCCTTATCTGCTGCGCGTGCGTTGAAACGTCATGCAGTAAACCTGGAAGCGAAAGATATTGCGCGTGAATCGCTTCAGATTGCATCGGAGTTATGTGTATATACCAATAATAATATTATTGTAGAAGAGTTATAAGCCAAAGAAATCTCCCGTAGTGGAGCATGATTCTGTAATCTGCTCCAGGACGTCTAGGGGATTCTTTGTCCTTGTTAGGTAAAATAAATTCAACATACTGCTAGGAGGGAAGCAATATGAATACTCAAGCGTTAACACCGAGACAGATTGTTGCAGAGCTTGACAAGTATATTGTAGGTCAAAAGAAAGCTAAAAAATCGGTAGCCGTGGCCCTTCGTAATCGTTATCGGCGTAGTCTTTTGCCTGAGCACACTCAGGACGACATTGTGCCTAAAAATATCTTGATGATTGGACCTACCGGTGTGGGTAAAACGGAGATCGCCCGTCGCCTCGCTAAACTGGTAGGTGCGCCATTTGTGAAAGTGGAAGCTACCAAGTTCACTGAAGTAGGTTACGTTGGTCGTGACGTTGAATCGATGGTGCGTGATCTAATTGAGACATCACTGCGGATGGTGAAGCTGGAGCGGACTGAAAAAGTGAAGGACAAAGCTGAAGAAGCTGCCAATGAACGAATTGTACATATTTTGGCTCCTTCACAGTCCAAGTCCAAGAATCAGCGTAATCCCTTTGAGATGATCTTTGGGAATAATGGCAACAACGTTCAGGAACAGGATGAGCCTGAACCGGATACTGGGGTTGCCGAACGCCGCCGTAAGATCAAGTTTGATTTGTTATCTGGCAAGTTGGAGGATGACATCATTGAAATTGATGTCGAAGACACTGCACCTAACATGATGGACATGTTTGCTGGTCAAGGTAATGATCAGATGGGCATGAACATGCAGGAGATGTTTGGTAGCTTGCTGCCTCGTCGTACGAAAAAACGTAAACTCGCTATTAAAGAAGCGCGTAAAGTGTTGATCCAGGAAGAAGCAGGGAAATTGATCGACATGGACGATGTTACCCAGGAGTCCATTCGCCGGGCGGAGCAGACAGGTATCATATTCATTGATGAAATTGACAAGGTTGCCAGTCAAGGACGCGGTAGTGGACCCGATGTATCCCGTGAGGGTGTGCAACGTGACATTCTGCCTATCGTAGAGGGCTCTACAGTAATGACGAAGTATGGTCCTGTCAAAACGGATTATATTCTGTTTATGGCAGCTGGCGCATTCCACGTCGCCAAACCCTCTGATCTGATTCCGGAGCTTCAGGGACGCTTCCCAATTCGTGTGGAACTAAGCAGTCTAACACTGGAGGAGTTTGTATCCATTCTGACTGAACCCCAAAATGCACTGACCAAGCAGTATGTTGATCTGTTGCGGACAGAGAATATTGAGATTGAGTTCTCGGATGAGGCCATTCGCGAGATTGCCAAATTGGCTGAATCCGTCAATCAAAATACAGAAAATATAGGTGCTCGTCGATTGCATACGATTCTTGAAAAGCTTTTGGAGGATTTATCCTTTGAGGCACCTGAGCTTACACTGGAACGTATGGTGATTACTCCGGAGTATGTCCGGGAGAAATTAAATGATATTGCGCTTGATCGTGATTTGAGCCAGTATATCCTGTAACATGCGGCTAGCAATGTAGCTGTTAAAACGATGCTATAAATGAACGATATGCACGAGAGTAGAGGACATTTGTGTGATCGACAAAGGGAAGCAATCCTTTAGCGAATCACAAAGGCCCTCATACTTAACGCATATCGTTTATTTTTGTTTCCATCTAAAGGATTTCGATGTTACAACCGATAAAAGATGTGGGGTTGTTGTACGGGATCGACAATACCTAGGACTTGTGCCGCATGTATACGAAGTTAAAACCTATCAGAGTGATAATTATTCTTCGTTTCAATACCCAACGATTCCCATTAAAAGGATTTTCCTTATTCCAAGTCTGGTCATCGGTTTAGTCGATAGATTGGTAAATGTTGCGTAAATGCGCAAAATGATGAATTGTAGAAAAGTGTGAAGCCACTAATTGTTTTCTTAAAATTAAAATATAGAGACTCTACTTAATTGTTAAGAAAGTGTTGTGTAGGAAGGACGAGTTTTCTTCATTCTTGAAAGATAACTTGTCAATTGATTAATATACAGCTTTGTATGTATACCTATCGTATTGTCCATAAACCCTTAGTATAACAGCAAAAAATTCTAACATTATCAACTATGAAATATTCGGAAATATACATAATTACGGGCGTTGTAAGCTCATGTTGAGACTTGAAAGTTTTTTTTTATTTTAAGAATGTTTAAGAACAATAAGGGAGAGTATTAACATACTTTTGTTTTGGGCCCGAACATTTACGAAAAAATTCATAATTTGCAGAAAATACACAAAAAGCCCCGTCTTTCAGAAAAGATAGGGCTTTTTTCTTATTGTAATATATCCCAAACTCGAAGAAACTTATGTTATACGACAACATCAGAGTTAATTCTACTTAAGTCCTAGAAAACCGTGTAAAGACGAATGTTTTTGTCGAAAAAACATAAGAATTTTCAAGGGAAAAGATTCAATCTTTTTCCATTACTTCTAAAGAGAGGAGGGGGATTGTGAATCTTTTAAACGATATCAGCTTTAAAAGATTGCAAGGTGCACTCGATGCGTCCAATATCAGACAACGAACGATTGCTGACAACATCGCGAACGCCGATACCCCGTATTTCAAGCGCTCGAACGTTTCTTTTGAAGAAATGTTGCAAGGGCAAATGAATGGAGATATGCCTGTTCTTAAGGGTAAAGTAACTGATGCAAGGCATTTTGTCATAGGTCCTTCCTCTTCCGTACCAACGCCAGTAGTTAATATGGACCAGTCAACCTCCATGAATAACAACGAAAACAATGTCGATATAGACAGAGAAATGAGTCTTCTGGCGGAGAATCAGTTGCGCTATAACGCTTATATTCAGCAAGTGAACGAACAAATTAAAATCATGCGTGTTGGCGTGGAAGGGAGATAACCTAAATTGAACATTAGTAATAGTTTTAGTATTAGCAGCTCAGCTCTGACAGCCCAACGGTTGCGGATGGACGTTATATCTTCCAACATTGCCAACGCAGAGACGACGCGCGCGAGCGTATCTAATGGTGAAGCGGTCCCTTACAAACGTAAAATGGTTGTGCTTGAGCCGAATAAAACGTCATTTGGTACGATGCTGCAAAATCAGATGAGAGGTAGCGGTTCAGGAGATGGCGTAAGAGTAACGGAGATTCGCGAGGATCAGTCACCTTTGAAACCTGTGTATGACCCTTCTCATCCGGATGCCAATGCAGAAGGATATGTATTTATGCCTAATGTGGATATTGCGAAAGAAATGGTCGACATGATTTCTGCCTCGCGTTCCTATGAAGCAAACGTAACAGCACTGAATTCAACCAAAGCGATGATCTCCAAAGCTTTGGAGATTGGAAGATAATCTGCTTAGAAATGAAAATAAGAAAAATACAAACCAGGGATGAAGGGGAGGGACATTAATGATTCAGAACAACATGTTTAGCACACAGGGGATACAACCGCTACAGATGAAGAGTGCAACCGAAAGTAAGCCTTCTACACCAGCCGAAACCATTCAGAGCTTCGGTACATACTTACAGAATGCATTAGGGTCCGTTGCAGCACAGGAGGCTCAATCGCATGAAATGTCGAATCAATTTTTGGTCGGCAAAGCGAATGTGGATCAGGTGATGATTGCTTCAGAACAGGCCTTGTTAAGCCTACAACTCACAACTCAAGTCCGAAACAAAGTGGTCGAAGCATACCAGGAAGTTATGCGAACGCAGTTATAAAATAACCTACTTGCGCTTCGATAATAGCGCTGATCATTACAACAAAGCAGCTGCGATGCTGCTCCTGATCGTCAACCTATGAAACGGCTAGGGTTGAGTAAGGACAGACTAAGCAAAGTTTCGGATGGGGTGACAGAGTGAATGAGAGAATCGCCCAGTACAGGGATAAGGCATCCCAGTATTGGAATAGTTTTAGCAAAAAACAAAAAGTATTATTTATATCCACCTTCCTGTTTCTGATTTTGGCTGCAGTTGTACTCACGATGCAATTGTCAAAAACGGAATATGAAGTTGCTTTTACAGATTTGAATGCAAGTGATTCAGCCGGCGTGATCAGTTATCTCGATTCATCTAGCATTCCATACAAATTAAGTTCAGATGGCAAGACCATATCTGTACCGAGTACAAGTGTTGCAATTGCAAAGGTGAATGTTGGATCTCAAGGGATTATTCAGAATGGTTCATTAGGATATAAGTCATTCGAGGAGTCATCATCCCCCATCGGGATGACGGATAAAGAGTTTGATGTAAAGTACAACAACGCTATAAACGGAGAAGTTGAACAGTTACTTCAGCGGATGCAAGGGATACAGGATGCCAAAGTACTCGTTAATATGCCGAAAGATAACATCTTTGCTGGTTTAGAAGAACAAGACAAAGCATCAGCATCGGTAGCTCTCCAATTCAAACCGGGTTATCACCCAAATCAGGCAGCGGTAGATGGCTACTTTAACTTGGTTAAGACTGCAATTCCTAATCTGCCTGTTGAGAACATCACAATTACAAACACAGATGAAGCAGAATTGATTCCAACTGCCCGAGGTGGCAGTGGCGGGTTGTCTTCCGAAGTTCAAGAGAACATGGCATTACAGAAAAAGTTTGAAAACGATGTCCGTAACAACGTAAAGCAATTCCTTTCCCAGATTGTAGGCGAAGATAAAGTTAATGTTTTGGTAGCCTCCAAACTTAATTTCGACAAAGAAACACGTAAGGAAAATCTGGTCACACCTGTTGATGTAGATAATATGAAAGGCATCGAAATCAGTGTGCAGGAGATTCAAAAGAGCTACACTGGCGCAAGCAACCCAACAGGTGGTGTTGCTGGCACAGGACAAGAGGAAGTTCCGGGTTACCCTTCATCTGATGCAACCGGTAATTCTACCTCTGAAGAATCATCAAGCACTATAAACTACGATGTTAATCGAATCGCCAAGGATATAATTTCCAGTCCGTATACTGTAAAAGACTTAACCATTAACGTTGCAGTTGAACCACCAAATGGAGAAACAGAATTACAGGGACCGGTTCAGGACGCAATTGAGAACATTTTGGTTAACATTGTTCGTGCTTCACTGGCAGACTCAGGTACTGTAATAAGTGACGCCGATCTGACAAAGAAAGTTTCAGTCATGTCACAAGGATTCCAGTCTGCCTCTGCAGACAATACAGGTTTCCAGCTTTCCTCAACGATGATGTGGGGTGGAGGCGCACTCATAGCGGCATTGATCGCAGCGGTAGTTATTTTGTTAGTACGCCGTCGCCGTAAACAAAACGAAGTCGAAGAAGAAGAGATTCCTCTTCCAATAGCAACAGAGTTCCCGTCCATTACGCTGGACAGT
This sequence comes from Paenibacillus sp. 2003, assembly GCF_031455635.1. Lineage (NCBI taxonomy): Bacteria > Bacillati > Bacillota > Bacilli > Caryophanales > Paenibacillaceae > Paenibacillus > Paenibacillus sp. 2003. The sequence goes on from NZ_JAVDTB010000001.1 coordinate 783,391, forward strand.
GTAACGAACGAAAGTCAGGTGCGCAAACAATTGGAGAGTTTGGCCAAGAAAAAGCCAGACGAATTCGTCAATCTGCTGCGTACATGGCTGGCTGACGAATAGAGGTGAACGCATTGGCGAAGGCAAGCAGTCAAGGTTTGACTGGAAGACAAAAAGCAGCAATTTTGTTGATTACATTAGGTCCGGAAGTATCGGCTCAGATCTTCAAACATCTGCGTGATGAGGAGATTGAGCAACTTACGTTGGAGATTGCCAACGTTCGCAAGGTTGATTCTTCCGAAAAGGACATGATCATGGCCGAGTTTCACCAGATCTGTCTGGCGCAGGAATATATCTCTCAGGGCGGTATCAATTATGCGAGAGAAATCCTGGAGAAAGCTTTGGGTTCTTCCAAAGCACTTGAAGTCATTAACCGTTTGACAGCTACGCTGCAAGTCAGACCGTTTGACTTTGCACGCAAAGCTGATCCAAATCAAATTTTGAACTTTATTCAGAATGAAAGTCCGCAAACGATCGCGCTGGTTCTGTCTTATCTCCAGTTCGAACAAGCTGCAGCGATTCTGTCATCTTTACCACAAGAGAAGCAGGCAGATGTCGCTCGCCGCGTCGCAGTTATGGACAGTACTTCGCCAGAAGTTATCTCTCAAGTGGAGCGGGTTCTGGAACAGAAGTTATCTTCTACCGTAACGCAGGATTACACCAATGCGGGTGGTATCGAATCGATCGTTCAGATTCTGAACGGAGTCGATCGGGGTACAGAACGTACCATTTTGGACTCGCTCGAGATTCAGGATCCGGAGCTTGCAGAGGAAATCAAAAAACGCATGTTTGTATTCGAAGATATCGTCAATGTGGATGATCGATCGATTCAGCGCATTATTCGGGATATCGACAACGCAGATTTGCAGCTGGCACTCAAAGTGGCAAGCGAAGAAGTTCGGGATGCCGTGTTCCGGAATATGTCGAAACGGATGTCCGAAACATTCAAAGAAGAGATGGAGTTCATGGGACCTGTGCGATTGCGTGATGTTGAGGAAGCTCAGACACGTATCGTAGGAACGATACGCAGATTGGAAGAAGCCGGTGAGATCATTATCGCACGCGGTGGAGGAGATGATATCATTGTCTAATTTGATTAAGTCTTTCCAGTATGTACCCGTTGATGACCGTAAAAAACTTGAAAATCATCATCATTATGTTGGTGCTGAGGAGTCTGAAACGGAATTATACGGTGATAGTGCTGAAGATTCTGAAGCAGAAACGCTTCAAGCACGCGTGGACGAAGAAACAAAACGTCTTACCGCAGAGATGCTGGAAGATGCCAAGGAGTTTGCAGAAAAGCAAGTACGTGAAGCTTCAGAAGAGGCAGAGCGCATGCTTCAAGAGGCCCGTGAACAGATCGACAGCTGGTGGCAGGAACAACGACAACAGGATGAACATCTCACCGAAGCGCTACGTTCACAAGGTTTCCAACAGGGTTTTGAAGAAGGCAAAGTACAAGCTGAACTGGATCTCCAGGTGCAGATCGAAAAGATGATGATTGAAGCCCAGGAAGTGCTCAAGGAAGCTTATGTAGCTAAAGAACAGATCATTCAGGAAGCCGAACCGTTCCTCGTGGACCTCGCTTGCGGGATCGCTGAGAAAGTCATTGATAAGCAACTTACCATTGAACCCGATCATACATTGGAACTGATTCGTCAGAGTTTGTCACGTAAACGGGAGCAGGGTTTGATCACACTCTGTGTGGCACCTGATCAGTTTACATTTGTACAGGCAGCTCGTGAAGAATTGTCTCTGTCCATTGACTCTCAGGCAGAATTGCAGATTTTGCCTGATTCAACGGTCAAAGATAAGGGATGTGTCATTCGTTCTTCGTTCGGAAGTGTAGATGCGAGAATTGATACACAGCTTGCTGAGATTAAAAAAGAACTGGTCCGCATAGCACTTGAGGATGAGGAGCGAAAAAATCAACATGAAGGTTCTTAGTTCACAGCGATATATGGAACATTTGCGCCAATTCGATCCTGTTCGTATTAACGGCAAAGTCACTCAGGTCATTGGTCTTATGGTGGAGTCAGAAGGGCCAGATGCAAGTATCGGTGACGTATGTTATATCTATCCTGGTAAATCAGCCAAGCCTCTTCAGGCCGAAGTTGTTGGGTTTCGAGATAACAAAGTGCTGCTTATGCCACTGGGTGAACTTCAATCCATCGGTCCTGGTTGTGATGTAGTAGGTACGGGTAAACCACTTGGCGTTCAGGTAGGCTCCGAATTGCTCGGTAAAGTATTGGACGGACTTGGACAACCGCTGGACGGTTCCCTTCTCCCATCCAGAATGCCGATGTACTCTACCTCCAATACACCGGTTAATCCAATGGATCGTCCACGTGTACTTGAAACGATGGGTGTTGGTGTAAGAGCTATCGATGGATTGCTGACCGTAGGTAAGGGACAGCGTGTAGGTATTTTTGCCGGCTCTGGTGTTGGTAAGAGTACATTGATGGGCATGATCGCTCGTAATACAGCAGCAGATGTCAATGTCATCGCGCTTGTGGGTGAGCGTGGACGTGAGGTGCGCGACTTTATTGAACGGGATCTGGGTCCAGAAGGACTGGAACGCTCCGTAGTCATTGTTGCAACTTCAGATCAGCCTGCCCTGATTCGGATTAAGGGAGCAGTTATTGCGACCACTATTGCAGAGTATTTCCGAGATCGTGGAATGAACGTGATGCTCATGATGGATTCGGTAACCCGATATGCAATGGCACAAAGGGAAGTTGGTCTGGCCGTAGGTGAACCTCCGGCAATGAGAGGATATACGCCATCGGTTTTTGCAAGTTTGCCCAAACTGCTTGAACGGGCGGGTACAGGACCTACCGGTTCGATTACAGCCTTTTACACCGTTCTGGTCGATGGGGATGACATGAATGAACCAATCGCGGATGCGGTAAGGGGTATTCTGGATGGACACATTGTGTTGAATCGATCCATTGCAAATAAAGGTCATTTTCCGGCGATTGATGTGCTAGCCAGCATAAGTCGTGTTATGAAGGATATTGCTCCGGAAGAGCAGTTGGAAGCCGTTAATAATATGAAACGTTTGATGGCTGTGTACAAGGAATCGGAAGATTTGATCAATATTGGAGCTTACCAGCGGGGATCAAATGCAGCCATAGATGAATCGATAGACCAGATTGATAGTATATGGAACTTTACCAAGCAGAAAGTCGACGAGAAAGTCACTTTAAGTGAAGTACAGGAACGTTTGATTCTTGAATTTGCAAGGAGATGAATGGTTAAGCGATGAAATTTCGATATCATTTCCAGAAAGTTGTTGACCTGAAGAGTAATGAAAAAACACAGGCAGAGTGGATGTTATCCACAGCGATCGGTAAACTTCAGACGGAGGAAGAACATCTGATACAACTTCTGAACGATAGAAATAATCTGATCGGGATTATCCAATCTGCTACGGAAAATACAGCGTCTGTAAACAGTCTGCAGGAGATGCAGCGTTATGTACACCACCTTGACGAGTGCATTTCACGCAAAAACAGTGATGTTAAACACGCTCAGGTCAATGTGCAGCGGAATCAGACGTTTCTAAACGGTAAGATGATTGACGAAAAAGTATGGCTTGGAGCGAGAGACAAGGCCAAGATCAAATTTCAGCAGGAGATGCTCCTCCGGGAACAGAACGATCTGGACGAGATGGCTACTGTACGCTTCGCTGCCAAAGCCGGACGCGCGAATTGATGTGAGCCGGACGCGAAGTTGTCTCGTGAAGGAGGAATGAACGATGGCTGTTAAAGATGATAGCGACATGGAAAAAGAGTCGGGAGGCGGTTGGGAAAAATTTCTGATGATTTCAATCCCGATTGTATTCACCGTAGTACTGCTAGGTGTACTACTTACGCTATTTAATGTAGATATTCGTAATAATTTGTTTGAATTCGCCAACAAGATACCAGTAGTCAAGGAATGGGTACCTGATCCTGTACTGGATCCGGAGAAGGAGAAGCTGGAGAAGAGTGAGCAGCAGGTTGAAAGTGCTGAAGCCACAATCGAAAAGCTGAAATCCCAGGTAACTGCCAAAGAAACAGAGCTCAAGGCAGCACAGGAAGCGACAACAACCGAAGCAAAGAAGGCCACGGACCTTCAGAAGAAGTTGGATGATGCGGAAAAAGCGGCTGAAACGGCTACAACAGCAACGCCAGAGACGGAATCTGATTATCAAAAACAAATCAAAGATTTGGCTAAAATGTATGCGGACATGAGCCCAAGCAAAGCTGCACCGATTTTGCAAAATATGACGAATGAGGAAATGGTATTGTTGTTGAATGCCATGCAGTCATCTGCTCGGACCAAGGTGCTTGAGAAGATGGACCCGAAAACAGCAGCCGATGTCACCATGATGATGAAGGATGCTAAACCGTCCGGGGATCTGGCACTGGATGCACTGCAGTCCAGATTGAAGAAAGAAACCGCAGCAACTTCAACTGCATCCACAACCACAAGCAAAAACCTGGATAAAAACCAGCTTAGTCAAACATTTGCTTCGATGTCTGCTTCAAGTGGTGCCAAGTTGCTATTGGAAACATACAAGTTAAGTCCTGACAAAACTTTGACCATCCTGAATTCAGTTGATGATGCAACACGTTCTCAATTGCTTGAGAACATGTCTTCAGAGGACTCGGTTGCAACTGCAAAAATTTTGAACAGATTAATGGGTAACAAGTAGAGTTGATTACACTGTATAACCGAGAGGAGGTGAAAATAAATGTCGATTGTCTATCAAATGGCATCCACAGCATCTTCAAAAGCAACAGGAGCAGGTCAGACAACCGGAGCACAATCGAAAGGTTCAGCTGCAGGTGCTAGCGGTGAATTTCTCCAAACTCTTGCACAATCGCTATCTGGAGGAAACACAGAAGGTGATAGTTCAAGCGCTACTGGAAGTTTAACTGCCAATCCGTTGGTGTTTTCCTTTGATACAAGTGAAGAAGGAGAAACGGCATCAATCACGGCTATACTGAATTCGTTGTTCACGGACTTGGATTCACTTGACGAAGCTTTGGAAAATGACCCAGCTCTACTTGCAGGTTTGCAAACTCTGATTCAACAGATGTATACACAATTAAGTAATCCTTCAGGTACTAATGCAGAAGGTTCCGACGAGTCTTCGAACGGAGCGGAAAGTGTAAAAACAGTACCCGCAATTGAACTGTCGCAGCATCCGGCAGCAGTACGTTTTGTTCTGCAAGATATGCTTACACAATTAGTAGCTGGAATGAATGACCCTGAGAGTAACGTTGCAAAGAACGCTCCTGAATTCAAACATTTGTTACAATCTCTGCAGAGTCAGCTTCAAGAGGCTGGAGTGGATACCACCAGTAACAAAGGATGGACTGAACTGAAATCCATACTGGATACATTGACTGCAGTTAAGGATCAGACTGCACAGGTCGCTCCAAGTACTTCGCTTCAAACATCCAAACAGGATTCGGTCGTACCACAAGTTCTTGTTGCGGCAGTGGCAAATTCTGGAACCCAGGTGAAAGCTGAGGCTGAGACAACATCTGCTTCAAATGCAGGTGGAGAAGTGGAACACTCAACCATCATTACTGCAGGAGAGCTGTCCTTGCGTTCATCAGGTACTACAGCAGGAAAACCGGCTGAACCTGTAATGCAAACATCACAGTTTGCCAAGGAAATGACACAGTTTGTTGTTAACAAGCTGGATATTGTCCAGCAAAAAGGATTTTCCGAGGCGACCATCTCACTTCGGCCTGAGCATCTAGGTAAATTGGATGTTCAAATTACCTTGCAGAACGGGCAGTTGGTTGCACGGTTTATGACTGAGCATACGATGGCTAAAGACATGCTTGAACAACAAATGACGCAGCTGCGTTCTTCACTTCAAGCCCAGGGGATTCAGGTGGAACGACTTGAGGTTACCCAGAACAGTTCAATTGGATCACAGATGTATCAGGACGGAGGCCGTCAGCCGGGAAGTAACTCTCAGCAACAACGCCGTTCGCGTGAGCGTGAGGAACAATCGGATGATGCTATAGCTACAGCAGGGATTCAAGAAGAATTGCGTAACTGGCGTAGCGAGCAAGTCGAAGGAAACGAATTACAGAGAGATACATTTAGTGCTAAGGCTTAAACAGAAATGAGGTGAGCATATGGCTAATGAAATTGTTTCAACGAATAATACCTGGCCGAACTATTCGGCAGCCAATAAAGCAACCACAAGTGCTGCAACAAAAGAATTGGGTAAAGATCAGTTTCTAAAAATCCTGATTACCCAGCTGCAAAATCAAGACCCGATGCAGCCGATGGAGGATAAGGAATTTATCGCTCAAATGGCACAGTTCAGCTCAGTGGAACAACTGGTCAATATTTCTACGCAGCTTAAAACATTGAACCAGTCCCTTGGTGCTGTATCTGGCATGATTGGCATGGAGGTAAGTTGGCTTTCTTCTAATAAAGATGATAACGGAACTCTTCGTCAGGGTATTGTAGATTCCATCATTGTAAGAGATAGCGTTCAATACGCAAAAGTGGGCAACGACGAGATTAAGCTGGATGAGATTATTCAGGTGAATTATCCAAAACAGGCAGAAGAGAGTCAAACTCCGGTACAGAACGTTCAGGATGTAACCCCTGAAACGAACGAGAGCCAGGCAGTTGAATCATCCGCTGAAACGGGTGATACGGAAGATAGCGGGAAAACGATATGAGTGATCGCATAACGGTTGGACAATTATATGCAGCCCCGATTACACCGAATATGCTTCAAAGACCCAAAACGGGAGAAGCTTCGGCTATACCCGAAAAACCTTTTGCAAAGGTGCTGGAAGATAACCTTCTGAAATTGAGCAATCATGCTGCCAAACGATTGGAACAGCGTGGTATTGAACTCAAGACCGAGCAAATGGAACAGATTGGTTCTGCTTTGGACAAAGCTGCTGCCAAAGGAGCCAAAGAGTCATTGATTTTAATGCAGGATATGGCTTTTATCGTCAATGTCAAAAATCGTACTGTGGTTACAGCTATGGATAGTGAGAGCATGAAGGATAATGTGTTCACTCAGATTGATAGTGCCGTAATCATTTCTTGACCGGCTGGCCCTTCTCGGGAGCCGGAATGCCGCTGACCGACTGATGCGGTAACCAAATGAAGACTGGGAGGATTTTTTAAAATGTTGAAATCAATGTACTCAGGCGTTTCCGGGATGCGGGGTTTCCAAACAAAACTCGACGTAATTGGTAACAATATTGCGAACGTAAATACGGTTGGCTTCAAAGGCAGTCGGGTTATGTTCAAAGATATTATGAGCCAAACAACGGCAGGGGTAACTGCCCCTGGCGATGCAAGTGGTGGTGTCAATGCAAAACAAATCGGTCTTGGTGTATCGGTAGGTTCAATTGATACGCTGCATCTGGCAGGTAGCCCTATGACAACGAATAATCCAACAGATCTTCGGATTAATGGAGATGGATTCTTCTTGGTACGTTTGAGTGAAGATCAGGAAGTACCTTACCTAACTCGTGCGGGGGATTTCCATGTGGATGCTGCACGTAACCTTTTGACTTCGGATGGATTGTTTGTTCTGGATAACGGTGGTGGAAATATTACGATACCGGATGATGTTGTTTCCTTCACGATTGGTCAGGATGGAACAATTAACCAGACCATGGCAGACGGAACCATCGAAGCAGGTCCACAGATTGGAATAGGTAAAGTTGTCAATCCAGAAGGCCTTGAGAAAATTGGGGGCAACTTGTACCGTATGACAGCAAACGCGAATCCGGATGGGGTGCTGGAACCATTGACAGCGAACAGTGCTGAGGACGGAACAGGAGCAATCATTGCTGGACAGCTCGAGATGTCTAACGTGGATCTCACTGGAGAGTTTACTGAGATGATCGTAGCTCAACGTGGATTCCAGGCAAACTCCCGGATCATTACAACGTCGGATGAAATACTTCAGGAAGTTGTTAACCTGAAACGTTAATAACTGATTAATGAATTTTTAAAACGTGGGGGAGCTTGCTCCTCCCACTCTGATCAAGGGGGCTTAGCATGATTTCGGTTACGCGGTTAAATGGTTCTCCCATGTGGTTAAATGCGCTGATGGTTGAAATTGTGGAAGAGACGCCGGATACGTATATTACTCTGGTAACTGGAAAGAGACTGATTGTGCTTGAAAAAGCCGCAGACGTTATTTCCAAGATTAAAGATTACAACCGTGAAATCGGGGTTCAGGCAGCCACTATTAAAGTGCAGCAAACGGAGGAATCCTGATGAAAAAAATGATGCCCTGGCTTGCAACAATGTTGCTGGCGATAACACTCATTGTGGTGGTTGTGTTTGTATTTATGCAAGGACAGAACGGGAATAAGGACGACACACATACGGCGGCAGCTTCAGAAGCCAAGAAGATGACTGCGGATGAGATTGTAGAGGTTTCCTCTGAACTTGGAGAAATTAAAACCAATTTGGCTGATACGGATCATGTTGTAATCGTCAGCTTCTCATTCAAGTTGACTGACAAAACTGCAAAAGAAGATTTTGAGAAAATCAAAGAAATTGTGGTGAAACCAATCATCATTCAGACACTTGCAGATACGAAGTCTGAGGAACTGGCTACAGCGAAGGGCCGAATATTATTTAACGAGAAATTGACCGGTCTTATTAATGAAGCTTTACCAGAAGGTAATCTAAGTAGTACGAGCTTTTCATCCATTGTGATAGCAACGATGTAAATGAACAGAACATGCTGTAGACCTGTAAGGGGGTGAGAACATGGTGGATGTATTATCACAAAATGAGATTGACGCCCTATTAGCAGCCCTTTCTTCTGGTGAAATGGACGCAGAAGAATTGAAGAAGGAAGAAACTCAGAAGAAAATTAGATCGTACGATTTTAAGCGGGCAGTGCGTTTTTCCAAAGACCATATCAGAAGCTTGACTCGTATTCACGAAAACTTTGCACGCTTTCTCACCACTTATTTTTCAGCCCAACTGCGGACGTTCGTTCAAATCAATGTCGTTCAGGTCGAACAGTTGCCTTATGATGAGTTTATCCGTTCTATTCCTAAGATGACGATATTGAACATTTTTGAAGCGGAGCCACTACAGGGACGAATGGTGATGGAAGTCCATCCAAACGTGGGATATGCGATGCTGGATCGCCTTCTTGGTGGAACCGGGAGTGCTCCAACAAAGATTGCATCGATGACGGAGATTGAAACGACCATCATGGAACGAATATTCAGCCGTGCATTTGAAAGTTTGCAAGAAGCATGGAAGACCGTGTTGGATATTACCCCGAGGATGGAAGCGCTCGAGACCAATCCGCAATTTATGCAGATTGTATCTCCCAATGAGACCATTGCTCTGATCTCGCTCAGTACCAAAATTGGTGACACGACAGGCATGATCAATCTATGCATACCGCATGTCGTTCTTGAACCTATTATGTCACGGTTGTCAACTCATCAGTGGTTTGTTTCGGAGAAGAAAACGAGAGCTCCAGAGGAGTATGATGCTCTAAGAGAGCGCGTGAACAAAGCCAAGTTACCCATCGTTGCGGAATTGGGAGAATCCAGAATTTCAATTGCAGAATTTCTGGGTCTATCCGTTGGTGATGTCATTACGTTGAACAAACCAGTTGATGAGGGACTTTCCATTAAAGTGGGTGACAAACTGAAATACATGGGCAGTCCGGGAACAATCAAGGACCGTGTGGCTGTGCAAATAGACGAGATTGTCACCGAAGGAGTTGAAGAATTTGACGAGTAAGGATTATTTATCCCAAGAAGAAATCGATGCTTTGCTCAGGCAATCGGAATCGATAAACAGCTCGGAACCCGCTGAAAAGACGGTTGATGATTTTTTGACCGAGCTGGAGCAGGATGCCTTGGGGGAGATTGGTAACATTACATTTGGTAGCGCGGCAACAGCCTTATCCACGCTATTAGGCCTCAAAGTAGATATTACAACACCTAAAGTTTCTATCATTAGTCGAACGCAGTTTGAAGAAGCTTTTCCTAAGCCACATGTTGCCGTTCATGTAAATTACGTGGATGGATTCGAAGGCATTAACTCACTTGTTATCAAGAAGAGAGATGCTCAAGTCATCGCTGATTTGATGCTGGGTGGCGAAGGAAATCCGGTCGATGAAGAACTGAATGAAATCCATATTAGTGCGGTACAGGAAGCGATGAACCAGATGATGGGTTCCTCTGCAACCTCAATGTCCACGATTTTTAATCGTTTTGTGAATATTTCCCCTCCGGGAATCGATATTCTCAATCTGGAGAGTGGAGAGGGTGTAAGTAATCTTCCAGCAGATGAGACCCTCATTCAAGTTTCATTTCGTTTGTTAATCGGGGATCTGATCGACTCCAATCTGATGCAGTTGCTTCCAGTTCATTTTGCCAAAAACATGGTAGATATGCTAATTGGAGGCGCTCAGGAGTCAACTGCCAGCGCACCGGTGGCATCAACACCTGAACCTGCGCCAGCAGCTGTACCAGCAACGCCACCACCGGTTGCGGAGCAGCCGCCCGTTCAGCACCAACAGGCTCCACAACAGCCTGCTCAGGACTATAACGGATATGGACAGGCCCCGATGGGTATGCCTCAAGGAATGCCGCCACAGCAGCCGTATGGCATGCCACCGCAGCAACCTTATGGTGCACCTCAACATTACGGTGGAATGCCAAATAGGAATGTTAACGTACAACCAGTTCAATTCGCCAATTTGCAAAATGGGTCGTATGGTCAGGTAGACGAAAACAATTTGAATTTATTGATGGACATTCCCCTTAAAGTCACCGTAGAATTAGGAAGGACCCAGAAGCAAATTAAAGATATTTTGGAACTGTCACAGGGTTCGATTGTCGAACTGGATAAGTTAGCCGGGGAACCTGTCGATATTTTGGTGAATAACAAACTGATCGCTAAGGGAGAAGTTGTCGTTATTGACGAAAACTTTGGTGTTCGTGTTATAGATATCGTTAGCCAATGGGACCGAATTCAGAAATTACAATAAGCACAATTTAGGGAGGACTTGAATCAAGATGGCAAACCGAATTTTAGTCGTAGACGACGCTGCATTTATGAGAATGATGATCCGGGACATTTTGTCCAAAAATGGATATGAGGTTGTTGGTGAGGCACAGGATGGCTCACAAGCAATTGAGAAATTTAAAGAGCTTCGTCCGGATCTGATCACAATGGATATCACGATGCCTGAGATGGACGGCATTGCAGCTTTGAAAGAAATCAAGAAGATTGATGCTAACGCAAAAGTGATTATGTGCTCTGCGATGGGTCAACAAGCGATGGTAATCGACGCTATTCAAGCAGGTGCTAAAGACTTTATCGTTAAACCGTTCCAATCTGACCGGGTTATCGAAGCGATCAGCAAGACACTGGGCGTTTAAGAGACATGATGATGGCTCAGGGTGATATTCCAGGAGGAGCTGGCGTGGGAAGTAATTATTATTTACAGCTTGTGTGGGTGATTGTTGTCCTGGCCGTCATCCTGGCCCTTATTGTTTATCTGATTCGTTTTTTAAACAAACGGAATCAGCAAATGTTCCGGCACGGCACAATTCGTACCCTGGGCGGGGTTGGACTGGGGCAAAACAAGTCGTTGCAAATTATGGAGATTGGTGGATGTGTATATCTGCTTGGTGTAGGTGAAGACATCCAGTTGATAGACAAGGTTTCGGATCTGGAAGAGGCCCAAAGAATCATTGATTCCTTCGAACGAGATGCTGCTGCACAACAAGGAAATCTCTCACCTCTCATTGCCAAGCTCACAAAACGTTTCCGTAGAGAAGAACCGCCGCGGGAAATGGAACTAGAGGACACAACTTCTTTTCACGAAATGTTTGAATCCAAACTTCGGCAGATGCCTAACCGTAAAGAGAAGATGGAAAAGCTCCTGGATAAAGACAATACTACAGATCGGTCGAGGGATTCATGAAGAAAAAGATTTGGTTAGCGTGTTGTTTATTAGGACTTATCAGTCTGGCATCTGTAACGGTTGCCTTTGCCGAACCCATTCCGAATATTGATATTCAGATTGGAAACGGTGATGGAGGGACACCAAGCACGAGTTCACTGTCCATCATTCTGTTAATTACGGTGCTTAGTATTGCTCCAGCAATGCTTGTACTGATGACCAGTTTTACTCGGATTGTGATTGTGCTCGGTTTTATACGTACATCTTTGGGTACACAACAAATGCCACCCAATCAGGTGCTGGTCGGATTGGCGCTATTTCTGACACTTTTCATTATGTCGCCGACGTTGTCTTCCATAAATCAGGTAGCGCTTCAGCCCTATCTCCAGGGAGAGCTTACGCAAACCGAGGCACTTGAAAAAGCAGCGGATCCCATAAAGAAATTTATGTTTAGTCACACCAGAGAAAAAGATCTGTTACTGTTTATGAAGTACAATCAGACTGAACAACCAAAGACCTACCAGGATATCCCAATTACTGTTATGGTGCCGGCATATGTAATCAGTGAGTTAAAGACAGCATTCCAGATGGGGTTTATGATTTTTATTCCGTTTCTGGTTATAGACATTGTTGTCGCGAGTACACTCATGGCAATGGGGATGATGATGCTTCCGCCGGTCATGATCTCATTACCTTTCAAAATACTGCTCTTTGTCCTTGTGGACGGGTGGTACCTGGTAGTCAAGTCACTGTTGCTGAGTTTTAACACTTGATCCGGAAAGTTAAAGGAGGACGGTCATGACTTCGGAATTTATTATCGGTCTGGCCGGGAAAGCGGTATACACGTCATTGCTGGCCAGCGCACCCATGCTTATACTAGCTCTGGTTGTAGGACTTGCAATCAGTATTTTTCAAGCGACAACTCAAATTCAGGAACAAACATTAGCTTTTGTACCCAAGATTGTTGCCGTACTTCTGGCAGTACTTTTGTTTGGACCTTGGATCTTAAATATTTTGGTCGATTTTACGTTTAACATCCTCGATAATCTATACAGATACATAGGGTAGGCTTTAGCAGATGGAGACATTGTTGCAAAGTTTCCCTGTCGCTCTGCTTATGTTTTGTCGAATCACATCATTTTTTGTAACTGCGCCAGTTTTTTCGGCTCGAAATGTGCCGGCTTCAGTTAAAATTGGTATCTCTGCATTTGTCACATTATCTGTCTATCTGATTTACGGAATAGACCAGACCGTACCCACAGACCTGAGTTATGTCTTATTGATCATCAGAGAGATTCTAATTGGCTTGCTTTTAGGTTTTGTGGCTTATCTGTTGATGACAGCTGTTCAGACTGCGGGGACCTTTATCGATCTACAAATCGGTTTTGGGATGGCTAATGTATTTGATCCGATGACAGGCGCTTCAGCACCACTTACGGGTAACTTGAAATATGCATTTGCTATGCTTCTGTTTCTAACGATGAATGGTCACCATTATTTACTGGATGCGATAGTCTACAGTTACCGGTGGGTTCCGTTATCGAATATATTTTTCCTGCGGTTGGCTGACGGAAGTATTGCTGAATTTTTGGTCCGGACATTAGGCCAATCATTTATGCTGGCCTTTCAGATGTCGGCTCCGATTGTAGTTGCGTTGTTTTTGACGGATGTTGGATTGGGTTTTTTGGCCAAAACTGCTCCTCAATTTAATGTCTTCGCAGTCGGAATGCCGCTTAAGCTACTTGTAGGTCTTGCTATTTTGCTTTTGCTGGTTCCCAGTTTCTCCTTTGTATTTAGTCAATTGTTCGAAGCGATATTCAGATCGATGGAAAAATTGCTTGGAACCATTGGACAAAGGCCCGGCTGAGTGAAACGGAGGAAAAGACACGGATGAAACTTCAACTCGACCTCCAGTTGTTTTCAGGGGAGAAGACAGAGAAAGCTACCCCGAAAAAGAGACAGGATACACGAAAAAAAGGACAGGTTGTCAAAAGCGCTGAATTATCTGGCGCATCCATTCTCCTAATCGCGTTTTTGATCATGATGGTATTCAGCAATTTCTATAAAGAACGTATAGTTCGTCTGTTTACAGATATCTTCATCAATCGATTGAGTATGGAAATCACCGGAGAGAATGTGATGGCGCTTATGATGCGCTATGGCATTGAAGTTTTGTTATTGATCGCTCCCGTTTTGCTGGGTGCGTTACTGGTTGCTTTGATCGTTAACTACATGCAAGTTGGTTTTCTTCTTGTAGGGGAAGGTTTGAAGCCAAAACTTGAGAAACTGGACCCGATTAAAGGTTTCAAAAATATATTCTCTCTTCGCTCATTAGTGGAATTTGCTAAATCCATTTTGAAAATGTCGATTATCGGTTATCTCGTTTACAGTGCAATTAAGGGCTATCAGTCAGATATTGCTTCACTTTCTCATTTTTCATTGGATGCTATTTTACATTTCGCTGCGTCGATCACTTTAAGTCTTGGTATCAAGATTGCAGTGGCATTAATGATACTTGCGATATTTGATTACATGTATCAGAAGTATGACCATGAGAAGAAGATTCGTATGTCCAAGCAAGACATCAAAGACGAGTACAAAAAAATGGAAGGTGATCCGCTGATCAAAGGTAAAATCCGGGAACGCCAGCGTCGTATGGCTATGCAGCGTATGATGCAGGAAGTGCCGAATGCGGATGTAATCATCACGAACCCAACTCACTTTGCGGTTGCGTTAAAGTATGAAGGTTCCGAGATGGAGGCACCACAAATTATTGCCAAAGGTCAGGATTATGTCGCCTTGCGTATTAAGGAAATTGCCAAAGAAAACGGTGTTATTACGATGGAAAACAAGCCGCTGGCACGGGCATTGTTCCAGAGAGCCGAGATTGGTGACGCTATACCGGCCGATTTGTTTCAAGCGGTAGCTGAAGTGCTGGCTTATGTATATAAACTAAAGGGCAGAAAGAAATAAAAGGGGATCGGAGGCCGTACATTCATTGAAGATTAAAGATATAGCTGTCCTTGCGGGTATCATTGGCATTGTGTTGATGATGATTCTTCCGATCCCAACCTGGCTGTTGGACTTGTTGCTGGTCGTCAATATTTCAATTGCACTGATGATACTCCTTGTTGCAATGAACAGCAAAGAAGCGTTGCAGTTTTCTATTTTTCCAGCTTTGTTGTTGATCACTACACTATTCCGACTGGCACTGAACATTTCGACAACCAAGCTAATCCTTGGTGATGGGGATGCCGGAGCCGTAGTTGCTACCTTTGGTAGCTGGATTGCTGGAGGGCAAATTGCGATTGGATTTATCGTGTTTTTGATCCTCGTTGTTGTTCAGTTTATCGTCATTACAAAGGGGTCTGAGCGTGTAGCTGAAGTTGCTGCCCGATTCACTCTCGATGCGATGCCTGGTAAACAAATGAGTATCGATGCGGATCTGAATGCGGGTCTAATCAACGAGCAACAAGCTCGTGAGCGTCGTTCCAAAATTGAACGTGAAGCCGATTTTTATGGAGCGATGGATGGAGCAAGTAAATTCGTAAAAGGTGACGCAATTGCAAGTATTATCATCCTCCTGATCAATCTCATTGGTGGATTTATAATCGGTATGACTGTGCATGGGATGGCTTTTGCAGATGCAATGTCAACGTACTCTGTATTGACTATCGGAGATGGACTGGTAAGCCAAATCCCTGCTTTGCTTATTTCCACAGCAGCAGGACTTATCGTCACCAGAGCGTCTTCAGAAGGAAACCTGGCAGATGATATTACGGGGCAACTGTTTACATATCCAATACTTATTTATATCGTAGCTTTCGTTATTGCCATGCTCGGTTTCTTCACACCAATTCATGTTATTACTACACTTCCGTTGGCAGGTGTGTTGGCATATGCCGCGTGGCGTATGCAGAATAATCTGAATTTGAAACAAGTAGCGGAAGAACAGTTGGAAGAAGAACAGCAGATTGAAGAGGTTAGAAGTCCTGAAAGTGTAATTAACCTGCTTCAGGTGGACCCTATTGAGTTTGAATTTGGTTATGGTTTAATACCGCTTGCTGATAATCAGCAGGGTGGGGACTTATTGGATCGGATCATTATGATTCGGAGGCAGTGTGCTCTTGAACTGGGGTTGGTCGTTCCGGTCATACGGATTCGAGATAATATCCAGCTCAGACCTAATGAGTATGTTATCAAAATCAAGGGTAATGTGGTAGGTGGCGGAGAACTGTTGTTGAATCATTACCTTGCCATGAGTCCTGGCTATGATGAGGAGTCTGTGACAGGTATTGAAACGACAGAACCTGCTTTTGGACTTCCGGCACTATGGATTGATGAAGTAACCAAAGACAGAGCCGAACTTGCAGGATATACGGTCGTTGATCCGCCTTCCGTTGTGGCTACACATCTGACGGAACTGATTAAGAAACATGCGCATGAGTTACTTGGAAGACAAGAGACAAAAGCACTTGTGGATAATCTCAGAGAGAACTATTCTGCCCTTGTGGATGAACTGATCCCTTCTCTACTTTCCATTGGTGATGTACAGAAAGTGCTTGCTAAGTTATTGCGTGAGAAAATATCTATTCGGGATATGGTTACCATCTTCGAGACACTGGCTGATTATGGTACGTATACGAAGGATCCTGATGTGCTGACTGAATACGTCAGACAATCCCTCTCACGTCAGATTACTCAGCAGTTCTCACAGAAAGGTGAGACACTTCGAGTGATCACGGTTGGACCTGGTCTTGAGAAGAAAATTGCTGAAAGTGTGCAACAATCGGATCAAGGCAGTTATCTTGCGCTAGACCCTGTATCTACACAAAGTGTATATCAGAAGCTGAGTGAACAAGTGAACCGATTGATTCAATCAGGTCAACAACCTGTTGTATTAACTTCTCCAACCATTCGGATGTATCTGCGTCAGGTTATTGAACGTACTATGCAGGACATTCCTGTGCTTTCCTACAGCGAGTTGGAGCCGAATGTTGAAATTCAAAGTATCGGGGTGGTGAACTTATGAGAGTAAAACAATACGTTGTTGAGACCATGCCCGAAGCTATGCTTCAAATTCGCAAAGACCTGGGAAGTGATGCCGTTATTCTGTCCACCAAAGAGATTAAGGTGGGCGGTGTGCTGGGAATGTTTCGTAAAAAAAGGATTGAAGTTGTAGCTGCAGTGGATAAGGAAGAAAACAAGCAAACAACAAAGCCAGTACAAAATCAATTCACACCTGTACCTCGTGCATTTGTACCTGAGGCTTATCGGCAAGCAGCTCGTTCGTTTGTTGCGGCTTCTGATGAGTCGGCTACAACGAATACAGCTGATCAAAGTGTACAGGACCAATCTGCTGCTGCCCCGTCTGTGTTTGAATCGCGTAATATCGGTTCAGACATAGACAGCGGCTCAGGTTCTTCGAGCACGGATCATAAACCGCGACCGCAAGGGGCGGATTTTTCGGGTTCAACAACTGGTCCAAAGCCAACAGGTTCAGACCTGCAGCAGGATAAGTTGATGACTGAATTGCAGGATCTTAAACAAATGGTGACTAGGCTTTCAAAGCAAGGTACTTCTGCGGACCCTGTGCCAGAGGAACTGCATACGATCCGAGAACGTTTGACAGAACAAGATGTCTGGCCTGAAGTATGGGAATCCTGGTTTGATTCAATTCAAGCAAAATGGTCTGAGGATGGATTGAAAGAACAGGATGTAGAACAAGTGGTGAAGCTTGAGGTCATGCACTTTTTGGAGCAACGTATTGAAGAAGGCATTCTTCCTACCACGCGAATCGTCTATGTAGCTGGACCAACCGGTGTAGGGAAAACGACGACAATTGCGAAATTAGCCGCTGAACAAATGTTCAAAAAACAGCGTAAAGTTGGATTCATTACATCAGATACGTATCGGATTTCGGCAGTAGAACAGCTTAGAACGTATGCATCTATACTGAATGTTCCGCTTGAGGTGGTGCAATCGCCCGGTGATACACAACGTGCCATTTCTCGATTAGAGAATTGTGATTTGATCTTTATGGATACAGCGGGTAGAAACTATAGAAATGAATTACTTGTTTCGGAACTGCAAAGTTTGCTTGCTCCTGTAGAGAATAGCGAAACCTTTCTGGTCATGAGCATGACCTCCAAAAGTGCTGATATGGTTCAGATCACGGAACATTTCAGTAAATATGGTCTGGATAAGGTGATTTTCACCAAAATGGATGAGACTGGGAGCTGCGGTCCGCTATTTAACTTGTTACACCGTTTTCCACTCAAGCTCGCATATGTGGCAAATGGACAAAATGTTCCGGACGATTTGTTGAAACCAGATGCAGATTCGTTGTCTAAACAGTTGCTGGGAGAATGGTCACAATGAAGGATCAGGCAGCTGCACTTCGAAGTATGGTCTCTGCGCCATTGGAATTGGAAGGCATTGAGCGAGATATTCGATCCTCAAAAATCATTACTGTGGCCAGTGGTAAGGGAGGTGTTGGTAAATCCAATTTCACACTGAACTTTGCCTTGGCATTGCAGGCTTTGGGGCAAAAGGTACTTGTATTTGATGCCGATATTGGAATGGCTAATATTGATGTTCTTATGGGTACGTCTTCTTCCTATAATCTTTACCACCTGTTGTACCGACAAAAATCCATAAGGGAAATCATACAACTGGGTGCCAGTGGCTTGCCTTACATTGCTGGAGGATCGGGCATGAAAGAGTTGTTCTCATTGTCAGATCGTGATCTGGAGTTTTTCGCCAGTCAAGTCGAGGATATTGCCCAGGAAATGGATTATGTCATCTTTGACACTGGGGCAGGACTCTCCAGAGAGAATATGAAGTTCATCGGTGCTGCTGATGAATGCCTGATTATAACTACACCTGAACCGACTTCAATAACCGATGCTTATGCTTTAGTCAAAGTTATGCACGGCCAGGAAAATGCTACGCCCTTTCGGATGATCGTTAACCGGGTGGAAGACGAACGAGAAGCGGAACGGGTGGCAGAAAAAATAGCTGGAGTGGCGAGGCGGTTTTTGCAGACGGATATTCCGCTGCTTGGGTATATTTCAGAAGACGCCCAGGTAGTCAAGGCGGTTAAAAGGCAAATGCCCTATAGTCTGGCTTATCCGAATGCCAAAGCCTCCAAAGATATAGAGAAACTTGCTCTTCGTTATCTGGCTGTACCTGCAACTCCGGGATCCGGAACCTTGACAGGAATCAGGGGATTTATGAATAAGTGGCTTAAACGGACAACATGATTTCTGAATAAAGGAAACAGGGGTGACACAACATGGCGGTGTATCAAGTATTGGTTGTCGATGATTCCGCTTTTATGCGTAAGATTGTTACGGATTTGATCCAAGCGGATCCGGAATTCAAGGTTACGGCAACGGCATCAAACGGTAGAGAAGCGATTCAAAAATCACTAGAATTGAAACCCGATATTATTACAATGGACGTTGAGATGCCCGAAATGAATGGGTTGGATGCATTAAAATCAATTATGAAGGAATCCTTCGTTCCTGTGATTATGCTCTCTGGTATCAATGAACAAGGCATGAAAGAAACCATTATGGCGCTTGAAGCCGGGGCATTTGACTTTATTCGCAAACCATCTATTTCACATGACCAGGATATTGCTCAAGTAGGTAAAGCCTTGGTTGAGCGCATGCGTGCTGCGATGAATGAGATCAAAAGAAAAGCTGATCGTGAGTTATCCATGAAAAATAGAGACATGTTGCGAGGAGCAGTTGCTCCCCCAACTCAGCCAGTGCAGAAAGAAATGCCGGTCAGGGATCCAGCGGAGCCTGTGAAAAAAACGATCGAACCTGTCCAAACGAGTCAACGCTCTCTTCGAGAGCGGACTGAAGCCTTTCAGGCCAAATCAAAGAAACCAATTGAACCAGTGTCACCTTCAAAACCAGGTCGCGTAGAGAACAAACCGGAGCCATTGCCAAAAGCTGAGCGCAATTTGGGGACGAAGGCAGAAAAAGCAGTGAGGTCAGCTAATCCAGTACAGACTCCAAAGGAAGTTCGACTACCTAATGCAGCTAGAGTGGCAGCTGATCAAATAGCGGCAACCTCTGCCTCTGCAAAAGCCAAGGATGTAATCAAGCCCAATCCTGTCCCCAAAGGTGGAGGGGGGCTGGAAGGACCATTCAACAAACTTGTGGCAATAGGTTGTTCTACGGGTGGACCGAGGGCTCTCAAGACATTGCTTGAGCAGTTGCCTGCTGATTTGCCTGCACCAGTCATTATTGTGCAGCATATGCCGCCCAATTTCACACGTTCTCTGGCTCAACGATTGAATACATTCAGTCCACTGCATGTGGTTGAAGCTGAAGAGGGCATGGTTCTGAAAAAAGGAACCGCCTATATAGCACCCGGCGGATTCCATGTGAAAGTTAACAAAACAGCAGACGGGAAGTTTATCGTGAAGCTGACTGAAGATCAACCAGTGAATGGACATAGACCTTCAGTGGATACGATGTTTGAGTCACTTCTGCCGTTTACATCTTTACAAAGGCATCTTGTTTTGCTAACGGGAATGGGAAGTGATGGAGCACGTATGATGAAGAGATTATACGAAGCTGGAGTTACATCAACCTTTGCCGAGAATGAAGAAACATGTGTTGTATATGGTATGCCGCGTTCTGCTGTAGAGCTGCAATGCGTTCGTCATCTTCTGCCATTGCAGGAGATTGCTTCTAAACTTGTTCAAGCAGTGAAATAACGGAGTGTAACTCACGGAGGAGGTGCCTCACAATGGACATGAACCAATATTTATCCATGTTTATTGATGAGTCTAATGATCATCTGCAATCGCTTAACGAAAACATGCTTCAACTTGAAGGCAATCCGGAAGACCTGGGCATAGTTCAGGTTATATTCCGCTCTGCTCATACCTTGAAGGGTATGGCAGCAACTATGGGCTTTGAAGATTTGGCATCACTGACACATAAAATGGAAAATGTGTTGGATCTGGTTCGTAATGAGAAGTTGAAAATGCAGGATTACATTTTTGATACCATGTTCAAGAGTCTGGACGCTTTGGAAACCATGGTTCAGGATATTACCGAAGGTGGACAAGGTAAAGCAGATGTGTCGTCAATCGTAGCTTCACTTCAGGCCATTGAAAATGGTGAAATGACAAACGGAAATGGACCTGCTGCAGAAACAAACAAGCCGGCTAACGCTTCAATCTCTTCGGCTGTTGAGCTGGATGAATTCCAATATTCAGTGCTGGATCAGTCGATCGCCGAAGGTCATCGTGTGTTCTACGTGGATGTGCTTGTTAGCGAGCATAGCCAGTTAAAAGGTGTACGGGCTTATATGGTCTTTGATATGCTGGAACGTTCAGGTGAAGTGGTTAAGGCTTACCCATCCGTTCAGGATATTGAGCAGGAGAAGTTTGAGCGCAGTTTCTCGTTGTATTACATAACAACTAAAGAGGCGCATGAACTGGAAGAAGGCATCATGAGTATCTCTGAAATTGAAAGTGCGAAGCTCATTCAACTGGATCAGGAGACTCTTCAGCAGATGGCCAATCAGATAGCAGCTACAGTTGAAGCGCCACCCGCTCCAACAGCTGTAGCTGAGGTTGCTTCGCCGGATAAGAATTCTGTACCCAAAGAAGAAGCCACAACGGCAACAGCTAAAACAGCTGCACCGAAGCAAGCTGCTGCACCTTCACGTACCATTCGTGTGGATATTGAACGTCTCGACGTATTGATGAACCTGTTCAGTGAATTGTTGATTGACCGTTCACGTCTGGAGCAACTGGCCAGTGAAACAGGCAACAATGATTTATCCGATACAGTAGCTCATTTAAGTCGAGTTAGCACAGATTTGCAAAATATTGTACTGAAACTGCGGATGGTTCCGGTAGATACCGTATTTAATCGATTCCCGCGCATGATCCGTGATCTGGCTAAGACACTTGATAAAAAAATCGATCTGGTGATTACAGGTGCTGAAACGGAACTGGATCGTACGGTAATTGATGAGATTGGTGATCCGCTTGTGCATTTACTGCGTAACGCGGTTGACCATGGTGTGGAATCCATTGCAGAGCGTGTAGCTGCAGGTAAACCAGAGATGGGTACAGTAAACCTGCGTGCCTTCCACAGTGGAAATCACGTATTTATCGAGATTGAAGATGATGGTAAAGGTATCTATCGCGACAAGCTTTTGAAAACCGCGATCAAACGTGGTGTTGTAACCGAAGAACAAGGTGCCAAGATGAGTGACGATGAAGTGAACCAACTGTTGTTCGCACCTGGTTTTAGTACTGCTGATATTATCTCGGATATCTCTGGCCGGGGCGTTGGCTTGGATGTAGTAAAATCGAAGATTACTTCGCTTGGCGGTAATGTAACGATTCATTCAACTCCAGGCAAAGGCACGAACTTCTCTGTTCAGCTTCCGTTGACTCTATCCATTATTGCTGCAATGCTTGTACGACTTGGTTCAGAGAAATACGCTGTTCCGTTGTCCTCCATTGTAGAGACGGCCATTGTACAACGTGAGCAAGTTCGTAATATTCACGGCAATAAAATGATCACGTTCCGTGAGTCACTGATTCCGTACTTGTCTTTGAGCGAAGTTTTCTCCGTACCGGATTTCAATGACGCTGATGAGCAGGAAACAGAAATTGTCGTGATTCGCAAAGGCGACCGTCTTGCAGCTGTAGCTGTTGAAGAATTTATTGGACAAAGTGAGATTGTTCTCAAATCAATGGGAACCTATCTTCCTGCTATTGAAGGAATCTCTGGAGCAACCATTCTCGGAGATGGACAAGTAGCCCTGATTCTTGATCCTAATGCATTTATTAAATAAGCATAGATCTAAGTCTTACATTTAATAGGGAGGTTTTTTACATGGAAGAAGAGTTGAAAGTCATCGTCTTTAAATTGGGTTCCGAAGAGTATGGTATTGAGGTAGATAAGGTTCAGACGATTGAGCGCATGATGCCAATTACCCGTGTTCCCAAGACACTTTCCTTTGTAAAAGGAGTTATTAATCTACGCGGTGTTGTAATTCCGGTCATTGATCTACGCGGTCGTTTCTCTCTTCCGGAAACGGAATACACGGATCAGACTCGTATTGTTATCGTAGGTGTAGACGACATGCAAGTAGGCTTTATCGTAGATTCTGCCAATGATGTTATTGATATCAAGAGCAGTGCGATCGATAGCCCGCCAGAAGTGGTTGGCGGCGTCAAAGCGAGATACCTGCGAGGTGTTGCTAAATTGGAGGATTCACGCTTGTTGATTATGCTCAACCTAAATGAAGTATTAAATAAAAGCGAGATTGTACAGCTGGAAAGTGTTGAGGGCTAGTACCGTGGAGATGTTCAACCGATTTGAGGTATTCCAGATGGATGTGCTCAAAGAGGTCGGTAACATTGGAGCAGGCAACGCCGCAACGGCGTTGTCTCAACTCCTCAACAGACCGATTGACATGGGTGTACCTACAGTACAAATGCTCCCTTTTGAAGAAGTTGCCGAAAAAGTGGGCGGAGATGAACGCATCGTGGTTACCGTGTTTCTTCGTGTAGAAGGCGAAGCACCGGGAAATCTTTTCTTTATGATGACACCAGAGGCTGCTAAAATGTTGTTGAATAGACTTGCAGGGTTTGATCTGAAAGAAGGGCTCGCTTTTACAGATATGGAACAATCAGCGCTTTCCGAAATTGGAAATATTTTGGCCGGATCCTATCTCTCTTCTTTGGCAGATTTCACAAAGTTGTCTATGTATCCAACTGTTCCAGGACTTTCCATCGACATGGCAGGTGCCATTCTAAGTTATGGTTTGCTGCAATTTGGCGAGATGGGTGACGCTGCATTGTTGATTGACACATCTTTCTTTGAAGGTGAAGATCAAGTGGAGGGTCAGTTTTTCCTCATTCCGGATCCACCATCCTTTGCAAAGATATTTGAATCGCTAGGGGTGCCACTGAGCCATGATTGAGGACAAAAGCGTCGTTAAAGTCGGTATGGCGGATTTAAACATCGCTCATCTTCCTGGTGTGATCCGTACGACTGGCTTGGGTTCGTGTGTGGGATTAACAATGTATGACCCACATTTGAAGCTGGCTGGAATGGCGCATGTCATGCTTCCTACTTCAGAGATCGCCCGTGAAGGGAAACTGAACACTGCGAAATATGCGGATACGGCGTTGCCTGAGCTTTTGGAAAAGATGATAAAACTAGGCGCTTCTCACTCACGTATTGTGTCTAAAATGGCCGGAGGCTCTCAGATGTTTGCCTTTGCTGGCGCTGGAGATACAATGCGCATTGGACCAAGGAATGCAGATTCTTGTCGAGAGTGGCTTCAAAAACTCAACATCCCTCTTCTAGCAGAAGATACGGGTGGGAATTATGGACGAACGATTGAGATGGATTGTGAAACTGGACTTTTGACTATTCGAAGTGTACAAATGGGTGTAAAGGAACTATAAGACTATGATAGGAAACTACCGCATTAATCTTGGAGCAGGCATCGTTGGGTTTATTCTTACTTTTTTTGTAGCATACAGCAGCAATGTGCTGATGACCAGTTTAATTCGCGGATTGATCGGATTCGTAGCCTGGTTTGTCCTTGCATATGGTTTACGCTGGGGATTGGGATTGCTGCTGAACCCTCAGATCGAGGGAAATGGGTATGGTTATGATTCACCAAATGCTCAAGATCAAAGAGGTTCACAGGTGGACATTAAAATCGAAGACGATGGACAAGAGCTGAATGATTTGCTCAAGAGTGGACAGAACGCTTCATCTGGGGACGATCTTCCGCCATCTGAGACGAAAGCTCCAACGGGATTCGCCCCTTTGGATCCGCCTAAACTTGTCCGGACCAAGGATCCGGAGGAATTGGCGCAGGCCGTTCGTCACCTGACAGACAAATAAGGAGGGTGAAAGCAATTGAACGAGCGTAAAGCTTCACATTTGAACCATTCTGATCTGTGGGAAAAGTGGAAAGAACATGGAGATCTTGAAGCCAAGAAAACTTTGATTGAAAAGTATCTTCATATTGTAAATTATGTATCCGGTCGACTGGCTGTGGGTTTGCCCAAAAATGTTCCCAAGGATGACTTGGAAAGCAATGGCGTTATGGGTTTAATTGATGCATTGGAGAAGTTCGACTATGAACGTGGTCTGCAATTTGAAACTTATGCATCATGGAGGGTCCGCGGAGCCATTCTTGACGGTCTGCGTCAAGGTGATTGGGTTCCGCGTTCTGTGCGGGAGAAGGCCAAGCGAATCGAAGACGCCTACCAACAGCTGGAACAAAGTTATCTCAGGTCTGTTAGTGATGAGGAAATGAGCGAGTACTTGGACGTATCCACTAAAGATTTTCAACATATGCTTCAGGAAGTGGCAGTCATGTCACTTTGCTCGCTGGAGGACCCAATTCGTGAGGAAGAGTCTGAGACTCGTCTGTCTTTGATGGTGGATGAGAAAGCCAAAAATCCGGATTATAAAGTGAATGAGTTTTATTTGAAGGAAGCTTTGGTGCAAGGGCTTGACAAGTTGACGGTAAAAGAGAGAACGGTTGTTTCACTATTGTATTACGAAGATCTTTCTCTTAGTGAAATTGCTGAGGTTATGTCTCTTTCTCCGTCTCGTATATCCCAGTTACATTCCAAGGCAATATTACGATTACGCGGCACGTTGGACAAACAGAAAGATTTGTTGATGCGTAAAGATTAATAGAGAGAAGTAATATCATTGGAGTTTGGGGAGTGGAAAGTCTAAAAGGGGGAAGAATTGCGGTGACACAGCGGACTGCTTTGGAACAATGTTTAAACGTTGTTTTATCGGACGACAAATGCACAGCCTACCTTGAATTTTCCAAAGAGGAAGAAGGCTTTGCCTGCACGATCGATGAACTTGAACAATTTGTGGCAAACAAGGGCATCAAACAAGGTGTATCGCGAGAGGCACTATTACTTTTTGTGAACAACCCTGAAACCTATTTGAAAGATAAATACAAGATTGCAGAAGGTGTCGCTCCCATTCAAGGAACAGATGGCTTCATCAAGGTTCTGGTTGGAATGGACGATACGAATGAACGACGACCACTGGAATCGGAAGATGGAACTGTCGATTACAAAGAAGTGACCCGGTTAAACAATGTCCGTAGTGGTCAGATCATTGCAGAGCGGATCGCTCCTAGCGATGGCATACCAGGCAGGGCAGTAACGGGTGAGGAAATTCCTTATCGTCCGGGAAAAGAAGCTCGGTTTAAAGTTGGGAAAAACGTTGTGATTAACCCGGATGGTTCTGCGATGTATGCTGCACTGGATGGGCTGGTTACCAAAACGGACGGTCACAAACTGAATGTTTTTCCGGTCTATGAAGTCAATGGTGACGTTGACTACAATAACGGTAATATCGACTTTGTAGGCACAGTTGTCATACGAGGCAATGTACTTACCGGGTTTAAAGTAAAAGCAGCAGGTGACATTCGTGTCGTCGGAGGTGTCGAAGGAGCTGAACTGGAAGCAGGCGGCTCAATCGAAATTACCGGTGGTATTATTGGTTATAACAAAGGACTGGTACAAGCAGGCCATAATGTTAAATGTACTTTCATTCAAGAAGGCAACGTGGATGCCGGTGAAGATGTTCTGGTTTCCCAAAGTATTATGCATTCCAATATTCGTGCAGGCCATGGTGTCATCTGTGCGGGCACCAAGGGTCTTATCGTTGGTGGCTCGATCCAGGCTGGTCAGAACGTCTCAGCGCGTGTTGTGGGCAACAGCATGTCCACGGTCACTTCCATTGAGGTTGGTGTGCTACCAAAGCTGCGTAACGAACTCAATGATTTGCGCAAGGAAGTCAGAGAGCAGATGAATTCCTTGGATAAAACGAAGAAAGCTTTGACATTGCTGGATCAATTAGCTGCCGCTGGACAACTAACTCCAGATAAGATGTCGATGCGAATCAAGCTGAATGCTACGCAGAAATCTGCTCTTCGCATAAGTGAAGAAACGAAAATGCGTATCTTTGAAATTGAAAAGGCACTTGAAGATACAAGTAAGGCTCGTGTTGATATTCTGAAGATGATTTATGGAGGCTCTAAAATAGTTATCGGCAGATACACGAAATTTATTAAAGATCCAGTGAGTCGAATTTCATTTTATTATCACGATGGTGATATTACGATGGTTCCATACGTTTAAGTACAGCATTCAGGCACAGGAAGAAATCCATTCGAAACCGTGAGGTGAGCGTATGAGTTTCAAAGCAGTGGAGTTGCAGATTGCGGTACCACGAACAAGTGAAGCGGGACGTTATCAAAGTGAAGCCCAGCAGCGACCGATTACGGATCAGAATCTTTTGGCAGAGCAAACGTCGAAAGAAGCAAATGAAGCAAGGCAACGAAGTGAAGCAATGGACGAAACTTCACAGACTTCGGTGCGTGATGGTCATAACCATGATGGGGATCAGCAGAGTGGTTCCGATGGACAGGAGACTGCTCAGGGTCAAGAACATGTCAAACCTGCAGAGCATCCGTATAAGGGAAAACACATAGATCTGTCTTTATAATAAATGGTTGTTATGGACATGCAGACTTGCGCACCGATGGTTGAATCAGAAGGAGAGAACCCAATTTGTCACCATGGATCATTATTGTCATATTAGGGGCCTGCGCCATCGCCTACGCTTATATTATGCCTCGGAAAAACAAGGCGCAAGAGCCTGGGCATCAACTGGTGCAGGAAATGGAATCTACGCTTGAACACTACATGACCGAGATCGAAAACGATAATGATGCTCTTATTCAACGTGTGGCTGAAATGAAGGGAGAAGCGACAGCAGCCGATCAACGTATGCAATTGCAACTTCAGGAATTACAGCAGCGGTTGGATCAGCTGGAACAGAGCAAAAAGAATGAACCTGTCGCAACTGTTCCACATTCCGGTAATGTATCCGTACAATCTTCCGAAGGTTTGCAAGCACAAGCGCTCGTGAAAAGTGTACAAGCAGAGGCAGCCCAGCAGGCGTTAGAAGCAGA
The DNA here is from genome assembly GCF_031455635.1 of Paenibacillus sp. 2003. Classification (NCBI taxonomy): domain Bacteria; kingdom Bacillati; phylum Bacillota; class Bacilli; order Caryophanales; family Paenibacillaceae; genus Paenibacillus; species Paenibacillus sp. 2003. The sequence continues at coordinate 811,409 of NZ_JAVDTB010000001.1, forward strand.
CCTACAGACCAGTGAAGTCGAATCTTTGCCTGGGCGTGAGTCGATTAAAGATCGATATGCAGAACTCTTTAATCTACATGCTGAGGGTAAGTCGATGGATGCCATATCCAAGCAGACAGGCATTCAGCGTGGTGAAGTACAGTTAATACTGCAACTGGCAGAACGGGAGGAAAGCTAAGTCATGGACAAGCGATCCTTATGGATTGGTCTGGGGAGCGGTATGATTATTGGTGCAGTTTTGCTTCAACTGGCCACAGTAGGACAAAATGCATTATCTGATAGTAATCTTGACCCTGAGCAGACCGCCAATATGACGAAAGAACAGCTGGAAACAGTCGCAAAAAGCCTGGATATGAAGTTGATCGGTTCTGAAGAGGAATTGTACACAGAAGCTGAGTGGGTAGAGAAGAAAAAGCAGGAAAGCAGTGAGTTGCAAGGGGAAACAGCAACACCACCTGAGGCAGTAACCTCTACGGAAACACCTGCAGAGCCTGAGAAGCCACAAGAGCCTGCTGCAAGTGAAGGTGAAGGGCAGAAAGAGATAACTGAACCGAAGACAACAGAACCTGTAACGCCGAGCAATCCGAAAGGCGCAACAGTATCATTTAAAGTACGTTCAGGCAATAGTCTGGCGATCGTTGCAGCAAACCTAAAAACCGCGGGAATCGTAGATGATGCTCAAGCATTCATAAAGGCTGGCAAGGCTGAGCGAATCAATACCAAAATCCAAGTGGGTACCTATGCGCTTGAAAAAGGCGAAAGTTTCAAATCCATTATCGCAAAAATTACGAAAGAACCGTCAAACTGAGCATGCTCGGACAGGACGGTTTTTGCGTATTAAACGGTGCATTTTCAAAGCTTGATAATAATTAGCGTTGAGTTACATATCAGGTTTAAATTGATTCGATACTAGGAAAAAACGAAAAGTAGATTTTAGCTTTAAAGACTGTTGCATCGGACAGTTAGTTATGCTATATTAGATAACGGTGTTAAAACACACGCATGTGCTAATTTTGTTGAGGGTGCTTTCCTTATGGAGAGTCTTGGCGAAAAATGATGCCGGCGGAGGACACAATAAAAACCATATTAGGAGGTGTGTGAAGATGGCAGTAATCTCCATGAAGCAGCTTCTCGAAGCTGGGGTACACTTCGGTCACCAAACTCGTCGTTGGAACCCAAAAATGGATCGTTATATCTTCACTGAAAGAAACGGAATTTATATCATCGACTTGCAAAAGACGGTGAAAAAAGTCGAAGAGGCTTACAACTTCGTTAAAGGAATCGCAGGAGAGAATGGTAAAATTCTTTTCGTGGGTACTAAGAAACAAGCTCAAGATTCCGTTAAAGAAGAAGCTGAACGTGCTGGTCAATTCTATATTAACCAACGCTGGCTCGGCGGTACCCTGACTAACTTCCAAACTATTCAAAAACGTATTGATCGTTTGAAACAGTTGGAAGCTTGGGAAGAAGACGGTACATTCGCTGTATTGCCTAAAAAAGAAGTTATCTTGCTTCGCAAAGAAAAAGATCGTCTGGAGAAATTCTTGGGCGGTATTAAAAATATGAAAGGCCTGCCAAGCGCCCTGTTCATCATCGATCCACGCAAAGAGCGTATCGCTGTTGCGGAAGCTCGCAAATTGGGTATCCCAATTGTTGGTATCGTTGATACTAACTGCGATCCGGACGAGATCGATTATGTTATCCCAGGTAATGACGACGCGATCCGCGCTGTTAAATTGCTGACAGGTAAAATGGCTGACGCTGTAATCGAAGCTAACCAAGGCGAAGAAACTTCCGCTTAATAGATTCGAACATATGTTATAAACTAAATGAAAAGGGTGGTTGGCAGGTGGATAACCTCTCACTGCCCTTTTTTTAGAGTGTACGTACAATACTTAATTTTGGAGGGAATTTATAATGGCAGTTAATGCGAGTGCAGTAAAAGAACTTCGCGAAAGAACGGGCGCTGGTATGCTCGATTGTAAGAAAGCACTGGAAGAAGCAAACGGTGATGTAACAAAAGCAGCTGAATTGTTGCGTGAGAAAGGTCTTTCTGCAGCAGCAAGCAAAGCAGGCCGTGCAGCAACTGAAGGCGTTGTAGAATCTTACATCCACGCTGGTGGACGTATTGGTGTCTTGGTTGAAGTTAACTGTGAAACAGACTTCGTTGGTAAAACGGATCAATTTAAGGATTTTGTTAAAGATGTAGCTATGCAAATCGCTGCAGCTAATCCTAAATTCGTTACACGCGAAGAAGTTCCTGCAGATGAGCTGGAAAAAGAAAAAGAAATCCTGAAAGCTCAAGCTCTTAACGAAGGCAAACCAGAGAAAATCATTGAAAAAATGGTTGAAGGCCGTATCGGTAAATACTACGAAGAGTACTGCCTGATGGAACAAACTTTCGTTAAAGATCCAGACAAAACGATCTCTCAATTGCTGAACGAAAAAATCAGCCAAATTGGTGAAAATATCTCTATCCGTCGTTTCGTTCGTTACGAACTGGGTGAAGGTCTTGAGAAAAAAGTAGACAACTTCGTAGAAGAAGTAATGTCCCAAGTAAACAAATAAGACGGTTTCTATAAACCGGCGAGCAGAATTGATTTTCGAAGATATAAGAATGATGAAACTTCGAAGCGTAAACTCCCTTATATCTCAGGAAAACAGTGCCTTACCGGTTAAACGTTTTTCCTAAAAGAGCGGAACACAACTGTGTTCCTTTCTTTTTAAGCAGGAGGCCATGCGCGAGAAGTTTTGTTGGTTGGACACCAAGCGTGTTCGATTCAAAGTGGAGGGTGAATAATTGGAACAGCCAGTATTTAAACGTGTTGTCTTAAAGGTCAGCGGAGAGTCTCTTTCCGGTCAAAACGGCTACGGTATTGATGCAGATACGATCTCGTCGATTGCCCAACAGGTAAAAGAGGTTGTTGCACTTGGTGTACAGGTTGCTATTGTATGTGGCGGCGGAAACATCTGGCGTGGAATTGCCGGTAGCGAAAATGGCATCGATCGTGCAACTGCCGATTATATGGGTATGCTGGCGACAGTAATGAACTCGCTGGCACTGCAAGATGCTTTGGAACAGATTGAAGTGCCTACGCGTGTACAGACATCTATTGCAATGCAACAGATTGCAGAGCCTTATATTCGTCGTAGAGCTATTCGCCATCTGGAGAAAGGCCGGGTCGTTATTTTTGCAGCAGGTACAGGTAACCCGTTCTTTTCCACGGATACAACAGCAGCACTGCGCGCAGCGGAGATTGAAGCAGAAGTTATCTTGATGGCCAAAAATAAAGTTGATGGTGTATACTCAGCAGATCCGTTTAAGGACAGTACAGCTGTGAAATTTGATCAGTTGACTTACATGGATATTCTTAACAAAGACCTTGGTGTAATGGATTCGACGGCATCCTCGCTTTGTAAGGACAACAACATCCCGTTGATCGTATTTGCCATTACGGAACAAGGTAACATCAAACGTGTTGTTCTGGGCGAGCGTATCGGAACAATCGTTAAAGGGAGTGTAGATTAATGCCACAAGCGGTTAAACAACATGCCGAAGAGCGTATGGAAAAAGCAATTCAAGCATTGCGTCGTGACTTGGCTACTTTGCGTGCAGGCCGCGCAACTCCAGCTCTTCTGGACCGAATTCAGGTAGAGTATTATGGAGCAATGACGCCATTGAATCAACTCGCTAATATCAGTACTCCGGATTCCCGTACACTGATGATTCAGCCTTGGGACAAATCCTCCATGGGTGACATCGAGCGTGCCATCATGAAATCGGATCTGGGTCTTACTCCAGCCAATGATGGTAGCATGATCCGTTTGTCTATTCCGGCATTGACGGAAGAACGTAGAGCGGAACTTGTTAAGTTGACGAAGAAGTTCGGTGAAGAAGGTAAAGTAGCGATTCGTAACATTCGCCGTGACGCGAATGATGACATCAAGAAAATGGAGAAGTCAGATATTTCCGAGGATGAATCCCGGAGACATCAGGACGATATCCAAAAATCGACCGACAAGTTTATTGCTGAAGTCGATAAGGTACTCGCTGCCAAAGAAAAAGAAATCATGGAAGTGTAAGACAAGCGCAGCCCCTCCAATACGGTGGGGTTTTGTCTCTTTTTCCAAGCTTCAGATAAAGAAACTTCAGGGATTTTGGAGGAACAGGAATGATCAAACGGGTTCGGTCGTGGTGGAATGGGGCTGACAAGCAGGAAACGCTGACTATATCCGAGGACAATATCCCGCAGCACGTCGCCATCATCATGGACGGCAATGGACGATGGGCCAAACGTTTGGGACTCCCGCGTATAGCCGGGCACCAAAATGGTATGAAGGCGGTCAAACGTGCGACCATCGCGGCGGATGAACTGGGCATCAAATATCTGACGATGTACGCTTTTTCGACAGAAAACTGGACGCGTCCAAAAGAAGAAGTGGATTTTCTGATGCGACTTCCGCAAGAATTTCTAGCCATAGAGCTGGATGAACTTATAGAAAAAAATGTGCGCATTCGCATGATGGGTCAAGAAGAACATTTACCTTCTCATACCATTAATGCCTTGCGGGAAGCCATTCGTCTTACGGAACATAATACAGGTCTCGTTTTGAACTTTGCAATGAACTATGGAAGTCGTCGTGAAATGACGGACTGTGTTAAACAGATCGCTCTGCAGGTGAAATCGGGGGAACTATCGGCAGAGGACATAACACCTGAACTCATTGATAGACATATGCTTACGGCTGACATGCCCGATCCGGATCTGCTGATTCGGACGAGTGGAGAGTTGAGATTAAGCAACTTTATGCTCTGGCAGCTTGCATATAGTGAATTATGGTTTACGGATATATACTGGCCCGAATTTGGCAAAAAGCATTTGCTTGAAGCAGTAGCCGAATATCAGCGCAGAACAAGGCGTTACGGCGGTTTGAAATAGATGGAGGATGAAGCCGTTGAAACAGCGATTAACGACAGGAATCATAGCAGGTGTGTTGTTTTTAGGTTTTTGCATGCTGGGCGGACCCTGGTACCATGGTTTGGTATTGCTTATGGCTCTCATCGGTTATTATGAATTTGTTAAAATGACCGGGGTGATGCCTTTTTCAGGTGTGGCCCTGATTGGATATGCTGGTGTTTTTGCCATCGTGTTTCCTTGGGAAATGCTTTGGGAGGTAAGACCGCTATCCTTATTTCAGGTCATCTGGATAGTAATGCTTGTACTGATGACAGCTTCGGTTGTCACCAAAAATAAGGTTTCCGTGAATACAGTGGCGATGCTTTTCCTTGGCGTGTTGTATATAGGAATCGGTTTCTATTACATTGCAGAATCCAGACATCTGCATCATGGATTGTTCTGGACGTTCCTGTTGCTGGGCTCCATATGGGCCAGTGATGCAGGAGCTTATTTTGTAGGGAAACTAATTGGTAAAAACAAACTGTGGCCTTCCATCAGTCCAAACAAAACCGTGGAGGGTGCACTGGGTGGCATCGTGATTGCAATTGTTACTTCTGTTATTTTTGCATTAGTATCAGATGGTTTGCTTTCCTGGCAGAGAGCGATTGTGATCGGAATTGCGTGTGCAGTTGTAGGTCAGATGGGTGACTTGATCCAGTCTGCATACAAACGTGTATATAATATCAAGGATTCAGGCAGTCTTCTCCCAGGGCATGGAGGCATTCTTGATCGGTGCGACAGCTGGATTGTTGTTTTTCCATTCGTACATATACTAATGCTACTGCCCTACTAAAGAAGAACATGAGTCTGAGATAACAGCATTGTTCGCCGTAGGCATTGGATAATTAAAGATGAGGTGCAGCATGAAAAAAATTGCGATTCTCGGGTCAACCGGTTCCATTGGAACCCAGACACTGGACGTAGTTGATATGCATCCAGAACTCTTTCAAGTGGAGGGACTGGCTGCCGGAGGCAATACAGACCTGCTGATCGAACAAACCAAACGTTACCGACCGAAGAAGGTATCGGTGGGGTCCAAAGAATTAGCGGAGAAGGTAGCTCCACATTTGCCTGCAGGAACGCAACTGTTTTATGGCACAGAAGGACTCGTAGAAGTTGCGGCAGGAACCGATGCGCATACGGTTGTTACAGCGGTGGTGGGGAGTGTTGGATTGGAGTCAACGCTTGCTGCCATAGACGCAGGCAAACAGATCGGGCTGGCCAACAAGGAGACATTGGTTACGGCGGGGCATATTGTTACTACAAGAGCGGCTGCCAAAGGAGTCTCTTTGCTACCCATCGATAGTGAGCACTCTGCGATATACCAATGTTTGAATGGTGAAAACAGAGAACGCTTGGCAGGTATTACACTCACCGCTTCAGGTGGATCATTCCGTGATCTTACCCGTGAACAGTTGAAGAGTGTGACTATAGAGGATGCGCTTAAACATCCGAATTGGTCAATGGGGTCCAAAATTACGATAGACTCGGCAACGATGGTTAACAAGGGTCTCGAGGTCATTGAAGCACATTGGTTATTTGGTCTTCGATATGATCAGATTAATGTATTGCTTCACCCAGAGAGTGTTATTCATTCCTATGTGGAATTTGATGACACAAGCATCATCGCACAACTGGGTAATCCGGATATGCGAGTTCCAATTCAATATGCACTGACGTACCCTGACCGCTTGCCATCACCAGCACAGCGTCTGTCTCTTGCTCAAGCTGGGAAATTACATTTCCGTGAGATGGATATGGAACGGTTCCCGTGTTTAAGAATGGCGTATGAGTGTGGTAAAATGGGAGGAACCGCAACAACGGCGTTTAATGCAGCCAACGAGGTTGCTGTAGCCCGTTTCTTGCGTAAAGAGATTTCATTCCTTAAAATAGAAGATATTATTGCTTCTGTGCTGGAAGCACACCACAATGTAGACAAGCCTGATCTGCAGGAGATCGCGCGTTGTGATCAGGAGAGCCGTAAGCTTGCGGCCAGTCTGTAATCTCTTTTTTCATAACAAATTGGAAGAAGTGATTCTCTTGTGCGGCATCAGAGAATAATGATAATCTAGAGGGACAGACTGCGGTATGTGCCGTGAAGGAGGATGGATAGGGATTGGAAACCATACAAGTGGTATTTCTAACGGTGCTCATGTTCTTTGTCATCGTGACGGTTCATGAATGGGGGCATTATTATTTTGCCAAACGCGCCGGTATTCTTGTACGGGAGTTTGCGATCGGTTTTGGTCCCAAATTGTTCTCATATAAAAGAAACGAGACTCAGTTTACATTACGTTTGTTGCCTTTTGGTGGATATGCACGGATGGCAGGGGAAGATCCGGAACTGGTAGAGATCCAGGAAGGACAGACCATCGCGGTAAGATCAGCGGATGACCAGGTGAAGATGATTTATCTGGATCAGTTGGATAACCGTAAAAATGTAATACGTGGTGAAGTCATCTCCATTGATATGGAGAATGCACTGAAGCTTCAACTGGATGTAGATGGTGAGATTCAGGAGTATCGTATTCATCCTCAAGCAATGTTGGTAAGCCGTGGCAAACAAACGCAGATTGCACCGAAAGATCGTCAATTCGGCAGCAAAACCGTTGGACAGCGTGCATTGGCTATTTTTGCGGGCCCACTCATGAACTTTATCTTGGCCTTTGTGCTGTTTGCTGTATATGCACAGATGGCAGGAGTTCCGGTGGAAAATCCAAAAAATCTTGAAATTGGTGAAGTCCTTGAAGGTGGGGCAGCCGATCAGGCGAACCTGCAAAAGGGTGATATTATTGAGACGATCAATGGTACTGTTATTGGTACAGATTCACAAAAAATGGTGTCGATGATTGCCGATTCCAAAGACAAGCCGATGGAATGGACGCTACGCCGGGGTTCGGATACGTTTAATATAACGATTACTCCACGTGCTGTAGAAGGACAAGAGGGCGGTAAAGTGGGAATCGTACCTACGCTACCAACCCGATCTGTTGGATTTGTAGAGACATTTAAAGTCTCAGGCGTGGCCATGGTTGATACAACCAAAATAATATTTGAAGGTTTTAAACATCTGATCAATCAATTCAACATGGATGATATTGGTGGTCCAGTTCGTACATTTGAAGTGACAGGGCAAATTGCTAAACAAGGGATTGAGCAGTTAACGAGATGGGCAGCGATTTTGAGTCTATATCTTGGGATATTTAACCTGCTACCAATACCTGCACTGGACGGCAGTCGTCTGGTATTTTTGGGAATTGAAGCGCTGCGTGGCAGACCTGTTGATCCCAATCGTGAAGGCATGGTGCATTTCATCGGATTTGCGATGTTGTTTGTGTTAATGCTGGCAGTAACTTACAATGATATATTACGTTTAATTAACGGATAATTACGGTTGGACTAGGCTCTGGACATTCAGAGATAGTCGTTATGGGAGGACGCTGGAGTCTTATGTCAAAGGAAAATGATAAACAGTTCGTGACTGAAATCACACCACAGGGTGAGGACTTCTCACGCTGGTACATTGATGTTATCAAAAAAGCTGATCTCATGGACTATGCACCCGTACGCGGTTGTATTGTGTTTAAACCAGACGGCTTTGAAATCTGGGAACATATTAAGGATGAGTTGGATCGTCGTTTCCGGGAAACGGGTCATCGCAATGCGTACTTCCCGATGTTCATTCCTGAGAGCTTCTTTCAAAAGGAAAAAGAGCACGTGGAAGGTTTTAATCCTGAATTACCATGGGTTACGGAAGCCGGCGGAGAGAAGCTGGAAGAACGGCTGGCAATCCGTCCTACATCCGAAACGATTATTGGTCACATGTATTCCAAGTGGATTCAGTCTTATCGGGACCTTCCGGTACTGATCAACCAGTGGGCTAACGTAGTTCGTTGGGAAAAAAGAACGTTGCCTTTCCTTCGCACAAGTGAGTTCCTGTGGCAGGAAGGTCATACTGCGCATGAGACGGAAGAAGAAGCACGTGAAGAAACGATGAAAATGCTTGAGATTTATCGTGAAGTGGTTGAGGAATACTTGGCTATTCCTGTAATTGTGGGTCAGAAAACCAAGTCCGAGAAGTTTGCGGGTGCGGTGGATACGTACTCGATCGAAGCCATGATGAAGGATGGACGTGCAGTACAAGCAGGTACATCTCACTACATGGGGACTAACTTTGCAAAAGCATTTGAAATCCAGTATCTTAGCCGCAATAATGTGCTGGAGCTGGCTTACACTACTTCATGGGGAGTAAGCACACGTTTGATCGGTGCATTAATTATGGTTCACGGAGATGACCGTGGTCTAGTACTTCCTCCTAAAGTCGCACCAACACAAGTGGTTATGATTCCAATTGGCCCTCCGAAAACGCGTGATGCTGTTGTTGGGCGTGCAGATGAGTTGTTCACTGAGTTGAAAAAAGCTGGAGTCCGTGTGAAAATGGATGATCGCAGCGATGTTCGCCCAGGTTGGAAGTTCAATGAATACGAGATGCGCGGTGTTCCGATTCGTCTGGAGATTGGTCCACGTGATATGGAAAATGGCGTTTGTGTACTCGTATCACGCATCACAGGTGAGAAGAAAGTGGTAGAACAAGCAAACCTGGTAGAAGAGATCCAGGCTATGCTGACACAGATTCAGGTAGATATGTTAGAGCGTGCTCGCACATTTATGTCGGATAACTTCTACTCCGTGGATACACTCGATGAGATGAAAGAACTGATGGAAAATAAACGCGGGTTTACACTGGCTGGATGGTGCGGTTCAGAAGCTTGCGAAGATAAAGTAAGAGAAGTCACAGGTGCAACAAGCCGGAACATTCCGTTCCAGCCTGCGGAAGAAAAGCATACGTGCCTGGCTTGTGGTGAACAGGCAGAACACACAGTTGTGTTTGCTAGAGCGTATTAAGTCAGGATAACCTGACTATATACATTGAACTAAACATTTACATGAGAACGTAGAGAACAGAAATAACCTGAAGAAGCAAAGCGTTCGCCTTTATCCCCGGATTTTCACCTTTGTAAAAGGGAATCAAAAAATCTGGGGATAACAGCGATCTGAAGGTTGTTCTGTTATCGGAGTGGTAAGTGTAAATATCTCTTTGTTCAATTTATATAATGACACGTACGGACTGTAAGAGTAATGAATGGAGAGCTTCTGTCGGATAAAATGAGTCGGTGCGAGTTCGGATCGGTGACATTTTTGAATGCAGGGGCTTTTCATGCTTTAAGGGGGTACAAGGAGGAACACGATGAGCGGATTCGAGGAGAAGAGAAAACGGTTTGAGTTGTTGATGAAACAGGCAGAGCTTCCGGCTGGTCTGTTAGAGCCCTATTTTTTGGATGGATGGATTGAACAAGTAGAGACCAATCGAAGTAATCGGGAATGGAATATTCTGATTGCGAAGGATACGTTGGTACCCGCTCCAATCTATCGCACATTTTGCCTGCATATTCAAGAGAAGATGAATCATATCGCCAAAATTTCATTTGGCTTCAAATACACGGACCAAGTACAAAATGGTGATATCGTCAGTGAATATTGGAATCTGTTTCTGGAGTGGGTTACCCGTGAGATTCCATCTGTAAATGGTTGGATGAACCGGACAACCTTTGAATGTGAAGAGGATCTTCTACAACTGACAATGAGTGATGCAACGTCGATGGAATTGGCTCGTAAGAAACAGATTGATCAAGCTATTACAAAATTCTATGAAAAATACTTTCATCTACCTCTTCGCATCAAGATGCAAGTGGGTGAAGTGGGAAGCAATAAAGAGGCCATGGAACAGTTCCAAGCCCAAAAACGTGTAGAAGAACTTGAGGTCATCGAGAAGATGATGAGTGAAGTGGACACAGAAATCCAGGTGGATGAGGAGCAGGGTGATCTGCGTTTGCAAATGGGTTATGACATCAAGGAACCTGCGGTACCTATGCAGGAAATTCAGGATGAAGAGAAAAAGGTCACGCTTCAAGGTTCGGTGTTTGGACTGGATCGTAAAGAACTGCGAAACGGAAACACATTGTTTACCTTCTACCTGACCGACTTCACGGATTCAATGCAAATGAAGATGTTTGCCAAAACAAAAGAGGATGTAAAAATTCTCAGTTTGTTGGCTAACGGTAAATGGGTAAAAGTGCGTGGTCGTGTAGAATATGACCGGTTTATGCAAATTCCTGAACTCGCCATGATTCCTTCGGATTTGATTGAAGTTAAAGCACCGCCGTCTCGCAAAGATAATGCACCAGAGAAACGGGTGGAGTTCCATTTGCACTCTACAATGAGTACGATGGATGCTGTAACTTCAATTGACAAATACGTGAAAATGGCAGCCGAGTGGGGACATAAGGCGATTGCTGTCACTGATCATGGTGGGGTGCAGGTATATCCCGAGGCTTCCAAGGCTGCTAAGAAAAACGGGATTAAGATGATCTACGGCCTTGAGGCCAATGTCGTGAATGACTCTGTTGCCGTTGTAATGGCTCCTCAGCCATTGGATCTCCAAACAGCAACATACATCGTATTTGATATCGAGACCACAGGTTTGTCGGTAACACAGAACAAAATCATTGAGATTGCAGCCGTGAAGATGCAAGATGGTAAAGAAATCGACCGGTTTGCAACGTTTGTGAATCCGCATGAACGTATTCCCTACAACATTCAGCAGTTGACCAATATTAATGATGACATGGTAAAAGACGCACCTGAGCTGGAGCCTGTTATTCGTGATTTTGTACAGTTTGCTGGTGATGGTGTGCTTGTTGCGCATAATGCACGTTTTGACATGGGCTTTATCCAGGCTTCGTTGAAGCAAATTGGATTGCCAGAGCTTCCTAACCCGGTCCTTGACACATTGGAACTGGCGAGATTGTTATTTCCAAAAAACAAGAACCACCGTCTGAATACAATGGCGGATAAGTATAAGGTTGGACTTGAAAGTCATCACCGTGCCATTGATGATACGGTTGCACTCGCGGGTATACTAATCGGATTATTAAATGATGCTGCTCAGATGAAAGGATTAACGAGGCTTGATCGCTTGAACGATTATGTAGGTGTCGACTTGTCGAATACAAGACCTTTCCATTGTGGAATCTATGCATTGAATGATGTCGGTAAGAAAAATCTATATAAGCTGGTATCTCTTTCTCATACGGAACATTTCAAGCGGGTACCGTGCATTCCCAAATCAAAACTGATTAATTTGCGTGAAGGCCTTGTAGTTATATCGGGCTGTGAAAAAGGGGAGTTTTTCGAAGCGGTGCTTAACAAATCGCTCGAAGAAGCGGAAGAGATCGCTGAGTTCTATGACATACTGGAGATTCAACCACTTACCATGTATATGCATTTGGTGGATAAAGGGTTGGTGGCTACACCCGAAGAAATCAAAACAGCGATCCGTAAAGTCATTGATATAGGTGCAAAACTTAATAAACCGGTCATAGCTACAGGTAACGTGCACTATTTGGAACCACGTGACAAGTTATATCGGGATATCACCATTCACGGTATTACAGGATTTAGTCCACTGAAAGATCAACGTAAACCGGATGCACATTTTAGAACAACAGAGGAAATGCTGGAAGAGTTCCAGTTCCTGGGTCAAGACAAAGCATACGAGGTCGTTGTTACAAATACGGTGGAGTTGTCTGACCGATTTGAGGAAATTAAGCTGTTCCCGGACAAACTGTTTACTCCGATTCTGGAAGGTGCGGACGAAGAAATCCGTAATACCTGCTATAACACTGCCAAGTCCATCTATGGTGAGGAATTACCGGAAGTAATCGTGGCACGACTAGAGAAAGAACTCATTCCAATCATTAAATACGGTTTTTCTGCCAACTATCTGATCTCGGAACGCTTGGTTAAAAAATCAAATCAGGATGGTTATCTCGTAGGTTCGCGGGGATCGGTAGGCTCCTCGGTTGTTGCTACATTCCTGGGGATATCCGAGGTTAATCCACTGCCTGCTCATTACATTTGTGTGAATTCGGAGTGCAAACACAGCGAGTGGTTCCTGGACGGCAGTGTTCGGAGTGGTTTTGACCTTCCAGAGAAAGAATGTCCGAATTGTGGTGGTACGCTTAAAGGAGAAGGCCAGGATATCCCTTTTGAGACCTTCCTTGGATTTAAAGGAGATAAAGTTCCCGATATTGACTTGAACTTCTCTGGTGATTATCAGCCTCATGCCCATAACTATACGAAAGTACTATTTAGTGAGAAGAGTGTTTTCCGTGCGGGTACCATTGGTACGGTGGCTGAGAAAACAGCATTTGGTTTTGCCAAGAAGTATGAGGAAGAACATCACAAGAAATGGCGCGGAGCGGAATTGAATCGATTAGCTTCAGGGTGTACAGGGGTAAAACGGAGTACTGGACAACATCCCGGCGGTATTGTCGTGGTACCTGATTATATCGAGGTCGAAGACGTTACACCTGTTCAGTTTCCGGCTGACGACGTTAATGCGGAGTGGAAAACGACACACTTTGATTATCATGCTTTTGAAGAAAACTTGCTGAAACTTGATATTCTGGGGCACGATGATCCAACTATGATGCGGATGTTGCAGGATTTGACAGGGGTCGACCCAACGACCATTCCGATGAATGATCCCAAAGTCATGAGCATGTTTAACTCAACCGATGCTCTGGGTGTTACACCGGAACAGATTAGGTCGCCGGTCGCGACGTTTGGCGTGCCAGAGATGGGAACGAAGTTTGTACGTCAGATGCTTGTTGAATCCCAACCGACGTCCTTTGCCGATTTACTGCAGATTTCCGGATTGTCCCATGGTACAGGGGTATGGCTTGGAAACGCTCAGGATCTGATTAAGAACGGAACGTGTAACATTAAGACGGTAATTGGTTGTCGGGATGATATCATGTTATTCCTGATCTATAAAACGGGCATGGACGCAAGTCTTGCCTTTAAGATTACCGAGAGTGTTCGTAAGGGACGGGGGCTGCCACAGGAATGGATTGACGAGATGAAGAATTGTAAAGTGCCTCAATGGTACATTGATTCGTGTCTCAAAATCCAGTACATGTTCCCGAAGGCTCACGCGGCCGCTTATGTTATTTCGGCAGTACGTACGGCGTTCTTCAAGCTGTATCATCCGATTGAATATTACGCAACTTACTTTACCGTGCGGGCGGATGAGATTGATATCGAACTGATGTGTCAGGGATATGACGCGATCTATCGCAAAATTACGGAAATTGAGCAATTGGGTTTCCAAGCACCTCCAAAAGAGAAAAACATGTTACCTGTCCTGGAAATGGGTCTGGAAATGGCAGCACGCGGATTCTCGCTGAAGTCCATTGACTTATACCGTTCGGAAGCGACAAAGTTCATCGTTGACGGAAAATCACTAATCCCTCCATTTTCGGCGTTGGCAGGAATCGGGGATAATGCTGCTCGCAATATTGCTGCAGCAAGAGATCATGGTGAGTTTCTATCGGTTGAGGACTTCCAGCAGAAGTCGAAAGCAAGTAAGACCATTGTTGAACTCCTGTCCAATATGGGATGTTTCCGTGGCTTACCAGAGAGCAATCAGCTTTCTCTTTTCTAGGATTGAATTTGGATCTAAACATAGCGATTGCTGGGGGAACGTAATTTTTCCTTCATTAGTAAGTAAACTGCCTGAACCATCGCTTACTTGTCACTATTACCAGACTATGTTATAATTTTTGAAGTGAACGAGATAGTACGAATTTCTAAAGAGTGGGGAAACCCACTCTTTAGTCTTTGGTATACAAGAATCTTGGGTATTGAATAATCTGCCAGTGCTTTTTTGCTGGTGTAACCTAAGTTGGAGGTTATTGGTTTTGAGCACAACGAACATTAAATCTACCGTGGAAGAAATGATCCAACCCTACTTGAACGAACAAGGCTTCGAGCTGGTTGACATCGAATACGTCAAAGAAGGCAGCAACTGGTTTTTACGGGTGTATGTCGACAAAGAGGGTGGCATCGACATCGACGATTGCGTCTTGATCAGCGAAAAGCTGAGCGCCAAGCTGGATGAGAACGATCCGATTCCAACCATCTATTTCCTTGAAGTGTCTTCTCCCGGTGCGGAGCGTCCACTGAAAAAACCTGAGGACGTTACCAAATCTGTAGGCAAAAATGTTTTTGTTACAACCTACGAGCCGGTGAACGGATTGAAGGAATTTGAAGGCAAGCTGCTTTCCTTTGATGACGGGGAACTCGTGATCGAAGCAGGCAAAAAACAGCATGCCATTTCTTATGATAAGGTTGCCAGTGCGCGCCTAGCTATTTTGTTTTAAGTGCCTTGTTCACTTTATTAATGAAAAAGACACATCTCACGATAACGGCAAGGTGCTCATGAGTTCAGAGCCTTTCGCCGTTTTACGTATGAGATGCCATGTTTGAAAGGGGGATCAACATTCATGAGTATGGATTTTATTGAAGCAATGAATGAATTGGAACGGGAAAAAGGGATCAGCAAGGATGTGCTGTTTGAAGCGATCGAGGCTGCACTAATTTCCAGCTACAAGCGGAATTTCAACACGGCCCAGAATGTGCGTGTTGACATGAACCGTAATACGGGAGTTATTCGGGTATATGCCCGTAAATTGATCGTGGAAGAAGTCCTGGATTCACGTACCGAAATTTCATTGCCTGCTGCACGAGAAATCAACCCACACTTCCAGCTGGAAGATATTGCGGAGATTGAAGTTACGCCGCGTGATTTCGGACGTATCGCCGCACAAACTGCCAAACAGGTAGTGACCCAGCGGATTCGTGAAGCCGAACGCGGCCTGATCTACAACGCTTTCGTAGATAAGGAAGAAGATATCGTTACGGGAGTGGTGCAGCGTCAGGATTTGCGCAATATCTACATCGATCTGGGCAAAATCGAAGCGGCTTTACCGCTGACCGAATTGATGCCGAACGAGAAGTTTGTTCATGGTGACCGTATTAAGGCGTATATCACCAAGGTCGAGAATACGACGAAAGGGCCGCAAATCATTTTGTCCCGTACCCATCCGGGCCTCTTGAAACGTCTCTTTGAACTGGAAGTGCCCGAGATCTTTGACGGTGTAGTTGAAATTCGCTCCGTCGCTCGCGAAGCAGGGTTCCGCTCCAAGATTGCCGTTCATTCCCGCAACGAGGAAGTTGATCCAGTTGGATCATGTGTAGGTCCTAAGGGAATGCGCGTGCAGACCATTGTGGGTGAGCTGCGCGGTGAAAAAATCGACATCGTTCGTTTCTCCGATCAGGTAGACGAATATGTTGCTAATGCACTGAGTCCTTCCAAAGTATTGGAAGTTCATGTATTTGAGGAAGAAAAGATGGCTCGGGTTATCGTTCCGGACTATCAACTGTCGCTCGCAATTGGTATCAAAGGCCAAAATGCCAGATTGGCAGCCAAATTAACCGGCTGGAAAATCGACATTAAGAGCGAGAGCCAGGCGGAACAGGAATTCGGCAGAGAAAAAGATTCTTCTTCTGAAATGCATCAGGATTCCGTCTCCGTCGACTAAAGTAAAGTACGGGGGGCGCTGACGTATGAAACCAAAAAAAGTGCCGCTGCGCAAATGTGTGGCATGCCAAGAAATGATGCCCAAAAAGCAGCTGATTCGCATTGTTAAAACGCCAGAGGATGAAGTGCTGATCGATTTGACTGGCAAAAAATCCGGACGTGGTGCCTATTTATGCGGCAAAGAGTCCTGTTTTAAGCTCGCACTCAAAAACCGGGCTTTGGATCGGGCGTTAAAAGGCAAAGTCTCACCTGAAATTTACGAGCAATTATCAGCTGACTTCATCGCGGTTGAGGATGAATTCAAAGCAGCACAGGAGCGTGAACATGACTAATATTAAAACGCTGTCTTATTTGGGACTCTCTATGCGTGCAGGTAAACTTGTAACAGGTGAAGAAATTGTACTTAAAGCGATCCGTTCTTCCGAAGCTAAAATGGTTATTGTTGCGGGTGACGCCTCAGCCAATACACAAAAGAAATTTCGCGATAAATGCGGAACTTATAAGGTTCCTCTGTTGATCGGATTTGACCGGGATAGTCTGGGTTCAAGTATCGGCAAAGACACGCGTGTTGTTCTTGCAGTAACGGATCGAGGGTTTGCAAAAATGATCTCCAAGCAAGTCGGTATAATGTCGGAGGTGGAGTATATTGAGTAAACAGGAAAACAAGGATAAATTGCGAGTTTATGAATATGCGAAGTCCCTTAATATGAGTAGTAAAGAAATTATAACCATTCTTAAAAAGCTGGAAATTCCCGTAAACAATCATATGAGTGTCATGGAGAATGGTTCAGTCGGTAAGGTGGAACAATTTTTTAAAGATATAAAATCCACTGCTGCTTCGAAACAAGGCAACGATGCAAAACCAGTTGCTACTTCGGCAGTGCGCAGTGACAAACCAGTGGACAGCAACAAGCCGGCCGGCGGAGTGAACACGCCGAAGAGCAGTAACCCATCCGGTAGTCCCGTACAAACAAAAATACAACAGGAAAAGCAGGTAGGTATGAACAATAGACCAAATTCCAACAATAACAATGGCACCCAAAGACCCAGCGGCCAAGACAGCCGCAACAGAACGAACTCTTCCCAAGGCTCAAGCCAAGGAGGACAATCAACTAACCGTCCAAGACCAGCTCAAGGTGGACAAAGCAGTACTGCATCCCGTCCGCAAGGATCGGGTCAACGTCCAAATAACAGCGGTGGCGGTCAAGTAAGAACTTCAGGACCTAACAGCGGTGGTAATACAGGTACTGCTGGCAACCGTAGCGGTGGCCAAGGTCAGAGCCAAGGACAAGGCCAACGTCGAAGCGGCCCAGGTGGTACTACTGGCAGCAACAACAATAGTGGTAACCGTTCGAACAGCGGTGGCGGTGGACGTCGTTATGATGACAACCGTGGCGGCAACTTCCGTGGTAACCGTGGTGGCAAGAACAACCGCAACAGAAATCAACAACAGTACCAACAACGTGAGAAAATTGATAACACACCTAAGAAAATCATCGTTCGTGGTGATATGACTGTAGGTGAAACAGCGAAGTTGCTCCATAAGGATGCTTCCGAAGTTATCAAAAAGCTCATCGCTATGGGCGTTATGGCAACAATCAACCAAGAGCTTGATATCGAAACGATCCTTCTGCTTTCAGGTGAATTCGGTGTTGAGGTTGAAGTGAAGATTGTGCTTGAAGATGACCGTTTTGAAACACTGGAAGAGAATGATGATGCTGCTGACTTGCAAGCTCGTCCTCCGGTAGTTACAATCATGGGTCACGTTGACCATGGTAAAACAACTTTGCTGGATGCCATTCGTTCCACGAATGTAACAGGCGGCGAAGCAGGCGGAATCACGCAACATATTGGTGCATACCAAGTCGAAATCAACAACAAAAAAATTACGTTCCTGGATACTCCGGGTCATGAAGCGTTTACAGCGATGCGTGCACGTGGAGCACAGGTTACGGATATTACAATTATTGTTGTAGCTGCCGATGACGGTGTTATGCCACAAACGGTTGAGGCAATTAACCATGCCAAAGCTGCGGGGCTTCCAATTATCGTGGCTGTCAATAAAATTGACAAACCGGGCGCTGATCCGGATAAAGTAAAACAAGAATTGACTAACTATGAACTCGTTCCGGAAGAGTGGGGCGGAGATACCATCTTTGTTAACGTATCAGCAAAACAAAGAATGGGTCTGGAAGGTCTGCTTGAAATGATTCTGCTCGTTGCAGAAGTGAACGAATACAAAGCGAACCCGGACAAACGTGCCCGTGGTACAGTGATTGAAGCCGAGCTGGATAAAGGACGTGGCCCAGTTGCACGTATCCTCGTACAGCACGGTACATTGAAAGTCGGCGATGCTTTCGTAGCAGGTAACTGCTTCGGTCGTGTCCGTGCGATGGTCAATGACAAAGGTCGTCGTCTGAAAGAGGCTGGACCTTCAACACCTGTAGAAATCACAGGTTTGACTGAAGTTCCAGGTGCGGGAGATCCATTCATGGTGTTTGAAGATGAGCGCAAAGCGCGTTCCATCGCTGACAAACGTGCGATTACGCAACGTGAATCCGATCTGGGTACACATACTCGCGTAACGTTGGATGATCTGTTCCAACACATCAAAGATGGCGAGATCAAAGATCTGAACGTAATCATCAAAGGTGACGTACAAGGTTCGGTTGAAGCATTGAAAGGTTCCCTTGCGAAGATCGAAGTTGAAGGTGTACGCGTGAAAATCATTCATAGCGGCGCTGGTGCAATCACTGAGTCCGACATCATTTTGGCGGCAGCATCCAATGCCATCGTGATTGGTTTCAACGTTCGTCCTGATAACCAGGCGAAAGCAACTGCAGATCAAGAGCAGGTAGACATTCGTCTGCATCGCGTAATCTACAGTGTTATCGAAGAAATTGAACAAGCGATGAAAGGTATGCTTGATCCGATCTACAAAGAAAAAGTTATCGGTCATGCTGAAGTTCGGAGCACGTTCTCCATCAGTAAAGTGGGTACCATCGCTGGTTGTATGGTTACCTCGGGTAAAATTACGCGTTCTGCGGAAGCACGCCTGATTCGTGATGGCATTGTCCTTTACGAAGGTAAGCTGGATTCCCTGAAACGTTATAAAGATGATGCCAAAGAAGTAGCACAAGGTTACGAGTGCGGTATCACACTTGATAAATATAATGATCTCAAAGAAGGCGACGTTATCGAAGCTTTCATTATGGAGACAGTACAACGATAAGCAAGGAAGCATGAGGTGAACAACGATGGCTAAGATTCGTACAGGTAGAGTGGGCGAGCAGATCAAGAAAGAAATCAGTCTGCTCATCCAGTCTGAACTGAAAGATCCACGTATCGGCTTTATTACGGTAACGGGAGTCGAAGTGACAGGAGACTTGTCGCAAGCCAAAGTTTATCTGAGTGTCTTCGGTGAACAGGAGCAAAAAGATAACACGCTCAAAGCTCTGGCAAAAGCAAATGGATTTTTGCGTTCCGAGCTGGGTAAACGTATCCGGTTCCGGCATGTTCCCGAATTGATATTTAAGATTGATGAATCCATCGCTTATGGCAGCCGAATTGAGAAGCTGCTTGGCGATATTGGTTCCGACAAGAACGAATCCCAGTAACAGAATAGAGGAGACGGCAATGCACACTTATGAACAGGCGCTCCAGGCCGGAAAGCAATTTCTGCTGGAGCATGATGATTACCTGGTCGTGTCGCATGTACAGCCGGACGGTGACGCAGTCAGCTCGACGGTAACGGTGGGCTGGCTGCTGTCATGTCTGGGTAAGACATTCACGATGATTAATGAAGGCGAAATCCCCGGGCGCATGCAATTTTTGTGGGAAGCAGGCAACATTGTGAACATGACCGAACAACCACTGCAGCGAAAATATAAAGCTGTTATCTGTGTGGATTGTGCAGACTTTGCCAGAGTAGGTTTGACACGTCATTATTTCGAAGACGATGCTGTTATTTTGAATATTGATCATCACCCTACAAATGACGGTTATGGTACAGTCAACATCATTAAGTCAGATGCTGCTGCAACGGCTGAAATTTTGTTCGATTTTCTTAACCTGTTCCAAGTAACATGGGATAAAGATGTTGCGACGGCAGTTTATACAGGATTGCTTACCGATACAGGTGGGTTCCGTTATGCCAACACCAGTCCAAATGTAATGACAACGGCATCCAGACTGCTTGAACATGGCGTGGATGGACCCTATCTCGCCCAGACTTTGTTGGAGCAGGTGACTCTTCCACAAGTTCGGATTTTGAATCAGGCACTATCAAGCCTGCGGATGACAGATGATGGAAAGATAGCCTGGGTTGTTATTACACCAGATGATATGGTCGCTTGTGGAGCAGCTAATGAAGATCTTGAAGGGGTAGTGAACTATCCGCGCAACATTCAGGGCGTGGAAGTTGGTATCTTTTTCAAAGTCATCAACGAGAATGCAGTCAAGGTTTCTTTGCGTTCAGCTGGTAAGATTGATGTTGCTGCACTAGCACAGACCTTTGGCGGAGGCGGGCATGTGCTTGCAGCCGGATGTCGTCTGGAAGGCAGACTTGATGATATTGTCGCAAAAGTACTGAAGCAGGTGAATTCACAATGGTAAAGCCATTTGAAGGTGTACTTCCGGTATATAAACCGGCGGGATTTACTTCTCATGATGTTGTAGCCAAAATGCGTCGCATTCTCAAAATGAAGCGCATTGGCCATACGGGCACACTTGACCCACAAGTTACAGGCGTTCTGCCGCTCTGTCTTGGACGGGCGACACGTGTGGTGGAGTACATGCAGGAGCTTCCGAAGGAATATCTGGCTACGCTTAGATTGGGACTGTCTACTGACACAGAGGATATGACAGGGGAAGTCATTGAGCGGGCTGAAACGACTGTGGAAGTAACACAGGAACAGGTTCAACAGGTGCTTGAGCAGTTTCTGGGCACGATCTCACAGGTACCACCTATGTATTCTGCGGTAAAGGTAGACGGCAAACGTCTTTATGAGCTTGCTCGTGAAGGTAAGACGGTAGAGCGTAAGAGCCGTGAGGTCACAATCTATGAGCTCGAACTTACAGGAATTGAGACTCAGGGTGAGACCACCGATATATCCTTCCGGGCCTTATGTTCAAAAGGTACCTATATTCGGACATTGTGTGTAGACATCGGCCGACAACTCGGATATCCATCGACCATGGTTCGACTGGAGCGTACGATATCGGCAGGTATCTCTGCAGATCGTTGTCTTCGTATTGAAGAAGTGGAACAACTTATGGCTGATGGGACTTTGGCGGAGGCGCTGATTCCTGTTGACGAGGCTATTGCTTCGATTCCGGCCCACAAGGTTGGAGAAGAACAGGCCAAAGGAGCACTTCAAGGACAGAAACTGTCTGCACGTCTTCTGGAACCCCCTGTAGAGCAACCTGGTTTGTTACGGTTGTATGCTCAGGATGATACGTTTCTGGGGATATTTGAACGGGATGAACTAAAACCAACGGTGAGGGCAGTTAAAGTCTTTTTGCCGGAATAAAGAGGTCTCGGGCTTGAAGCTGTTGTGGTGATGCTCAAGCTTGGCCTATCTAGTGAAATGCAGGTGAATGATTGTGAAAACCGTAATGCTAACCTATCCGCAGACGTTACATTCGACTGAGCTGAGCACACTTCCGCAAGTGCTTGCGATTGGTCAATTCGACGGACTGCATCTCGGACATGCAAGTGTCATTTTATCAGCTGTCCGCATTGCGCGGGAAACGGGCATGCAGGCAGCGGTCATGACCTTTCATCCACATCCGAAGGAAGTTATGCGCAAAGGGGATTACGAGGGTTATTTAACTCCCTTGAGAGATAAAGAAGACATCTTGGCAGGAATGGGCGTTGATGTACTTTATGTGGTGGAGTTCAATGAAGATTTCTCCCGGTTGACGCCACAACAATTCGTACAGGACCTGTTGATTCCTCTTCAGACACGAACAGCAGTGGTGGGTTTTGACTTCCGTTTCGGTCATAAGGGTGCAGGGGATGAACAGCTTCTTCGTACTTTGGGAGAAGGAGAGATGACGGTGGAAACCGTTCCTCCTTTCTTGTTAAATGGTGAAAAAGTGAGCAGTTCTCTCATTCGGGGCCTGTTGAAACGTGGGGAGATAGATGAAGCCAGTCAGTGGCTTGGTCGACCTTACAGCATTAGAGGAACCGTTATTCACGGGGAGAAGCGTGGACGAACGATTGGATTTCCTACAGCCAACCTTGAACTCACGGATCATTACGTTACCCCGTCGAAGGGTGTTTACGCTGTTCGTGTGCAGTATGGAGAACAGGAACTGCACGGCGTAATGAATCTCGGTGTGAAACCTACGTTTCACGAAAGCAGGATGAAACCTACGTTTGAAGTGCACCTGCTTGATTTTGACGGACACTTGTATGACCAGGAACTAAAGGTTGATCTCGTTCACTATATTCGTGCAGAACGAAAGTTTGACTCCATTGATGCATTGATTAGCCAGATTCGTGAAGATGCATTAACTGCCGGCCGCCTGTTATCTTAAAGGTTCTGGATTAAATGCATGTTTACATTTACTTTAACTAGGCAATTATGATATACTGTACTACGTTGTCGATTGAGACAACATTAACCTTGGCTTGGTTGCTTGCTCTCACCGGCGGTGACGAGGCTAATGGCGATTATATTGAAGGAGGTGAACAGGATGGCATTGACTCAAGAACGTAAACAACAACTGATCGACGAGCACAAAACTCACGAGTCCGATACAGGATCTCCAGAGGTGCAAGTTGCTATCCTTACGGAAAACATCAGAAGTTTGACAGACCACTTGCGTACGCATAAGAAAGACCACCACTCACGTCGTGGACTTTTGAAAATGGTAGGTCAACGTCGTAAGCTTTTGGCTTACGTGAAAAACAAAGATGTTAAACGTTACAGCGCACTGATCGAAAAACTCGGATTGCGTCGTTAATTATCGTACATGTTTTCAAAACCAACCTGGCTGTTATCCGTCATTCTTTTGTCTAAAAGGACAAGCGGAACTTACAGCCGGGTTGTTTTGTAGATGAACATGTTGCCATATATTTGTAGATGGGGCTCCGTGAGGAGCTTTTGTTGTGCAGGTTAGCATGTTGAAAGTTCCATACATAGCTAATGAATGCAGGACAAGCAGGAAATACTGTAAATATGCAGAATCCATTGAATTAGGAACGAATAAAAGGAGGGGTTTCATGGAACAGCGTGTAGAAATGCAGCTTGGTGGAAGAAAGCTTACGTTTGAGACCGGGCGTTTGGCCAAGCAGGCTAATGCTGCCGTTAAGGTAACATACGGGGATACCGTGGTATTGTGTACCGTGACAGCATCAAGTGAGCCGAAAGATCTGGACTTTTTCCCATTAACGGTGAACTATGAAGAAAGATTGTACGCCGTAGGTAAAATTCCGGGTGGATTTATTAAACGTGAAGGCAGACCGAGTGAGAAAGCTATTCTTTCAAGCCGTCTGACAGACCGTCCAATTCGTCCATTGTTCCCGGAAGGCTTCCGGAATGATGTACAAGTTCTGAATATCGTTATGAGTGTGGACCAGGATTGCGAACCGCAAATCGCTGCAATGATCGGTACATCAGCAGCATTGAGCATTTCGGATGTTCCATTCAGCGGACCGATTGGTGGCGTGAAAGTTGGACGTATTGATGGCGAGTTCATCATTAACCCAACGATTGCACAGCTTGAAGTCAGTGAACTTGAGCTGGTGGTTGCAGGAACTAAGGATGCCATCATGATGGTTGAGGCTGAAGCAAACGAATTACCGGAAGAAGTAATGCTTGAAGCAATCATGTTTGGACATGACGAGATCAAAAACATTGTTGCGGTAATCGAACAACTCGTGCAAGTTGCTGGTAAAGAAAAAATGGCTGTTAAGTTGCATGCCGTTAATGCTGAAGTCAACAGCAGTGTGCGTGATTTCGCAAGTGCTCGTCTGGTTGAAGCCGTTAAAATTGCCGAGAAGCATGCTCGTCAAGATGCAATCGATCTAGTGAATGACGAAACTGTTGCTCACTTTGAAGAGAAATATATTGAAAGTCCTGAATTGCTTAAAGACGTGAAGGAAGTCCTGCACGATATCGTTAAAGAAGAAGTGCGCCGTCTGATCACACATGATAAAGTTCGTCCGGATGGACGTGGACTTGCTGAGATTCGTCCAATTGAATGTGATACTTCCCTGCTGCCACGTACGCACGGTTCAGGTTTGTTCACACGTGGACAAACACAAGCACTTAGCATCTGTACCCTTGGTGCACTGGGCGATGTTCAGATTTTGGACGGAATCAGCCTTGAAGAAACGAAACGTTTCATGCATCACTATAATTTCCCACCATTCAGCGTAGGTGAAGCTCGTCCATTACGTGCTCCAGGCCGTCGCGAAATCGGACATGGTGCTCTGGGTGAGCGTGCGCTTTCCAAAGTCATCCCTTCCGAAACAGACTTCCCATACACGATTCGTCTCGTATCTGAAGTTCTGGAATCCAACGGTTCAACTTCCCAGGCAAGTATCTGTGCCAGCACACTAGCTATGATGGATGCAGGTGTACCAATCAAAGCTCCAGTTGCGGGTGTAGCTATGGGTCTGATCAAAGATGGAGATCATGTATCCATTCTGAGTGATATTCAAGGTATGGAAGATCACCTCGGTGATATGGACTTCAAAGTAGCCGGAACACCTGAAGGTGTAACTGCGATTCAAATGGACATCAAAATTGATGGTATTGATCGTCAAATTTTGTCTGAAGCATTGGCTCAAGCCAAAGAAGGTCGTTTGCACATCTTGAGCAAAATGACTGAAGTGATGAATACGCCACGTGAGCAGTTATCACAATATGCACCTAAAATTACAACGATGCATATCAATCCGGACAAAATCCGTGATGTGATCGGTGCAGGTGGTAAAATTATCAATAAAATCATCGAAGAAACCGGTGTTAAAATTGATATTGAACAGGATGGACGTGTCTTTATCGCTTCTTCCAACCAGGAGATGAATGATAAAGCCAAAGCGATCATCGAAGGTATTGTGCGCGAAGTATTGGTCGGCGAGATTTATGTCGGCAAAGTAAAACGCGTAGAGAAATTCGGTGCATTCGTTGAAGTACTTCCGAACAAAGAAGGTCTGGTACACATCTCGCAACTGTCAACTGAACGTGTTGCCAAAGTGGAAGATGTTGTAGCTATCGGTGATTCCATTACGGTAAAAGTAACGGAAATTGACCCACAAGGTCGAATCAACTTGTCCCGTAAAGCAGTTTTGACTGCTGAAGCTCCGGCTCAATCCTAGGATACCGAAGCGACAGGTTATAAATGGATAGATTGAATGAAGAGACAGAATGTGAATTTCTGGCTCTTTTTTTAACGTTTAAATATGTAAAGCAAGGATGAAACCATGGCTTAGCATTCATATTTTTGCCCTTGTCCTCATATGATGGGGACAAAGACGGCGGGAGGATGGAGCTGTGGGAAACCAATCCAAAAAGCTGGCGGCTGTTCTGGCGGGTGTGACTGCGGTCATATTGATCGGACAAGTTGGCAGTGTACGTACATACATTACGGAGATCCGTGATGGACCAGGTACGCAAAATGCTTTTGACATGTTTAAGGAGGCAACTGGAGAAGATGCGCTGTTGTCTGCGATTCGGGATAAAGCGGCTGAAACGAAAATTGCTCCGGTGAATGCCAGAGTGGATCGGGTATGGAAAGCAATTCCTGGTTATAATGGCATTGAGATTGATGTGGAAGCGACATACCGTAAGGCGCTGAGTGGAACGTTGAATACCAAAATAGCGTATGTCTACCGTCAGATTGAGCCGGAGATTCAGCTTAAAGATTTGGGTGCACATCCGATCTATCGGGGCAATGCAAACAAACCGATGGTTTCTTTTATGATTAATGTGGCCTGGGGGAACGAGTACATTAAACCGATGCTGGATACGCTTGATGCCGAGAAAGTGAAGGCTACTTTTTTTCTGGATGGAAGTTGGTTAAGCAAAAACGTTGAACTGGCCAAAGAAATTCAGAAACGTGGGCATGAGATGTCCAACCATGCATATTCTCACCCTAATATGAGTCGATTGAGCGCAGAACGGGCCAAGCTGGAAATTAGCAAAACCCAGGATCTGCTCCATAAAACACTGGGCGTAGAGAATCGTTGGTTTGCTCCGCCTTCCGGTGACTTTAATCAAAAGACCGTTGACATTGCTTCATCCATGGGACTGCAAACCGTGTTATGGACAGTAGATACTGTGGATTGGCGTAAGCCAAGCCCGGATGCCGTTGTTGCCAAAATTGCGAAAAATACCGAGGCAGGCACGTTAATTCTAATGCACCCTACAGCTGCTTCTTCGGGAGCTCTAAAGGGCATGATTCAATCCATACGGGCCAAAGGTTTGGTGCTCGGAACAGTAAGTGAGACGCTGTCTTCGGAACGTGTAAATACCTCTGCGGTTGAGTGAACGTTGTTTTTTTGTTAATATCAAACAGTTGGAACCAAATGTCGATTTCAATTTCAAGGTTGAGATCAAGGCAATTATAGAGATGTAGGAGGGCCACCATGAAAAAAATTCAGCTGGGCAATGGCCTCAGAGTTGTCATGGAACAGATACCGACCTGCCGTTCTGTGTCTTTCGGAATATGGGTCAAGACAGGTTCGCGCAATGAGCAACCTGCAAGTAACGGAGTATCACATTTTATTGAACACATGTTGTTCAAAGGAACAGATCGTTATGATGCCAAGGCGATTGCGGAGCAGTTCGATGCGATCGGTGGTAACGTGAACGCGTTCACTTCCAAAGAATACACGTGTTATTATGCTAAAGTGTTGGATGAACATTTGCCGATTGCGGTTGATGTATTGTCTGATATGTTTTTCCGCTCCAAAATGGATGATGGTGAATTGATCAAGGAGAAAAATGTCATTCTGGAAGAAATCTCGATGTATGAAGATACGCCTGATGATATGGTTCATGATCTGATGGCCTTGGCCGCCTATGGTGAGCATCCACTCGCATACCCAATCCTGGGTACGGAAGAACGTCTCAAAGCGATGGATTCCAGTCATCTGCGTGCATATATGAAGGAGCACTACACGATTGAGAACACAGTCATTAGTATCGCGGGTAATATTGATGACAGTGTAATCGATCTGATGGAGAAACATTTTGGTGCTTTTGATGTAAATGGAGTAACCGAAGCAGTCACGATGCCAGCCTTCCAAAGCGGACAGCTCTTTCACAAAAAGAAAACGGAACAGAATCATATCTGTATTTCGTTCCCGGGCTGTAAAATCGGAGATCCCCTGCAATTCGCTATGGTTGTTCTGAATAACGCCATTGGTGGAGGCATGAGCTCCAGACTGTTCCAGGAAATTCGTGAGAAACGGGGTCTTGCGTACTCCGTGTATTCCTATCATAGCTCTCATGCGGACAGCGGACTTTTCACGATATATGCGGGTACAGCACCGAAACAGACCAAAGAAGTGCTTGATCTGACCAAAGAGGTTCTGCGCGACCTGGCTGTAAACGGCTTGTCCGAAGATGAACTTCGTAAAGGAAAAGAACAGCTGAAAGGCAGCTTGATTCTGAGCTTGGAAAGCACAGGCAGTCGCATGAATCGTCTGGGTAAAAACGAACTCATGCTGGGCAGACACCATACGCTGGATGAGATGATCACCAAAATTGAGCAAGTTACCATGGACGATATTAACGCGGTACTTGATCTGATGTTTGCTGAACCTTTTGCACTTGCTATGGTTGGCGCTTCAGATAAGACGATCGCTGGATTGAGAAGGGATGATTTTGTTGCATTACGTTCAAATACAGAAACTGCCGGGCAATGAAGATATTAAACTGCCTCAAAAAATGTCGGAGCTGGCATCCGGCTTTGATGTAGTAGCTGCACTTCAGGAAGATGTTGTGTTGCAGCCGGGTCAGCGTACGCTGATTCCTACCGGACTTGCGATGGCAATGCCAGCTGGATTGGAAGCACAGATCCGTCCTCGGAGCGGACTGGCTTTCAAACATGGAATTACCTGCCTCAACACACCGGGGACCATTGATGCGGATTATCGCGGAGAAGTTAAAGTTCTGTTGATTAATCTGGGTCAGGAACCGTTCACGATTGTACGGGGAGAGCGCATCGCACAGATCGTCTTCCAGACCGTGCCTGCGGTTGAATTGACGGAAGTGAATGAACTTTCGGAAACGGTACGCGGTGAAGGCGGATTCGGTCATACCGGGAAATAAGCAGCGTAAATATACCCATTCTTTAGAGTCGCCCCTGACAGGGGCGGCTCTTTTTTACATTCGAGAAACGGAAGGTGGAATGCAATTATTGTTTTCACCCCCCTGTGGGCCCCTGCATACGATAAGGCATACATGTGGTGAAAGGAGTGACGTCCCGATGCTGACCGGAGTCCGGATTGTAGTCCTGGGCGGAGATGCGCGGCAGCTTGAAGTCATTCAAAAGTGCGCTGAGCTGGATGCAACGGTAAGTGTGGTGGGTTTCGATAAAATAGAGCGTTCCATTCCAGGGATTGAGCACCAGGAACTGGAGGACGAAGTGTTTGCTTCCGCAGATGTACTGGTACTGCCTGTCGTCGGTTGCGATGACCTGGGAAAAGTAAGTACTTCATTCAGTGACACACCGATCTATTTGAAAAAGGAACATATTGCAGCATTACCGGAGCATTGTATTGTGTTCACAGGTATGGCAAAGCCGTTCTTGCGCGAACTTTGTCTTGAAAATGGGCTGCGACTTGTTGAAGTACTTGATCGTGATGATATTGCACTTTACAACTCTATTCCAACAGCTGAGGGAGCCATCGCCATAGCTATTCGGGAGACGGACTTCACAATCCATGGTTCGGAATGCATTGTGCTTGGCATTGGTCGAACAGGATTCACAATGGCCAAAACATTGCAGGGACTTGGAGCAAATGTACGGGTGGGAATCAGGCGGGAAGAGGATGCTGCCCGCGCTACAATAATGGGCTGGAAGCCTTTCATGACAACGGATTTGGCCGCTCAAACCGGGGAAGTTGACTTGCTTTTTAATACGATACCGACTATGATAATCACAGCACAAATCCTGTCCAGAATGCCGCAAAAGGCTGTCATTATCGACCTCGCATCCGCTCCTGGCGGCTGTGATTTCAGGTATGCCGACAAACGCGGTATCAAAGCGCTACTTGCGCCTGGCCTCCCCGGCATTGTTGCTCCCAAAACGGCTGGCGGCATTATTGCCGACGCGTTGATCCGTTTGCTTTTGGAAGAACAGAACGCACGGGAGGTTAAATCATGAACTGGCAGGGAAAAACGGTAGGTTATGCAATTACGGGTTCTCATTGTACGTTTGAAGAGGTTATGCCGGTAATTAGCCGCTTCGTAGCTGAAGGTGCCAACGTCATTCCGATTATTTCGAATTCGGTTCTGACGACGGATACACGCTTTGGTACGGCGCAAAATTGGCAAAAACAGTTGAAAGATATAACAGGTAATGATATCATTTCTACAATTGTTGAAGCGGAGCCATTAGGGCCTTCCAAGCTGCTTGATGTGCTGGTTATTGCTCCATGCACAGGGAATACAACAAGCAAGCTGGCTAATGCGATGACCGACAGTCCAGTGCTAATGGCAGCCAAAGCGCAGATGCGCAATCAGCGTCCGCTTGTGCTCGCGATTTCCACGAATGACGGTCTGGGCTTGAATGCTGCGAATATCGCCAAATTGCTCGTGGCTAAATACTTGTATTTTGTGCCATTTGGGCAAGACGATCCAGTGAAAAAACCAAACTCGTTAGTCGCCAAAATGGAATTGATTCCAGAGGCTTGCTGGAGTGCTCTTGAGGGCAAACAGTTGCAGCCGATGATTGTGGAGCGTTCTTCACAGGCTTGATGGAACAATGATTCGGTGACAACGTTTATGCGCTTGGAGAAATGAAGAAGGGTTCGAGAGACAAAGAAAATCATGGGGGACGATATGCTGGATTGAACAGCTACTATGTCCACGTTCCTGTCTATAAGGCATTCCTGCTTGCGGGCAGTACAGGTTAAGCAAGCGGGAGAGGTCTATTGTGAATGTATGCGTCATGACCTCGATAACTGAAATTATCGCATCAGAACGCTCCCTAGAGTGATCCATTTGTTGATTTGACCCGTGTCCAGTCTTCTTGCGTACACAAATGGAGGAATAAAGATGCGTATCATGGTACAGAAATTCGGAGGCACGTCTCTCTCCACTGTTCAGGCGAGAGAGCATGTGCTCCGTCACGTTAAACGTGAACTTGAAGCAGGATTGAGTCTGGTCATCGTTGTGTCTGCGATGGGACGCCGCGGCGAGCCATATGCGACTGATACGTTGCTGGACTGGGCTGCACAGAACGGAAACGCACTATCCGCACGCGAAAAGGATTTACTGCTGTGCTGTGGTGAAATCATATCTGCGACAACATTGAGCAGTTTACTCGAACATGAAGGCATTCCAACTACAGTGCTGACCGGTGCACAAGCAGGTTTTGTGACGGACGACAATTTCGGGAATGCCCGGATATTGGATGTCCGTCCTGTTCGTGTGTTGGAGCAGCTTCAACTCGGCCGTGTCGTTGTTGTAACCGGATTTCAGGGGCAGACAGAGAACGGAGACTTCACGACACTGGGTCGTGGGGGAAGCGATACGTCTGCTACAGCTCTGGGTGCAGCATTACGTGCTGAAATGGTGGATATCTACACAGATGTGAACGGGATACTTACCGCTGATCCGCGAATTGTTGAGGATGCACGTCCACTGACTGTTGTGAGTTATGCAGAGATCTGTAACATGGCCCACCACGGGGCCAAGGTAATCCATCCACGTGCGGTTGAGATTGCGATGCAATCCCAGATTCCAGTAAGGGTAAGATCTACTTTTGCAGACACGGAAGGAACGCTGGTTACGCATCCGGAAGGATTCCAGGATGTGCAGACAGGCATTGTTGACCGTTATGTAACAGGCATCGCCTACGTGAGCAATGTAACGCAAATTACGGTGGATGTGCCTGGTGGTGCAGATCGATTGCAACTAAAAGTGTTCAAAACCATGGCTGAGAATTCAATCAGCGTTGATTTTATTAATGTTACCCCCTCGGGAGTTGTCTATACGGTTTTTGACAGTGATTCCGAGAAAGCCATACAGGTATTGCAGGAGATAGGTCTCAAGCCACAAAGCCTTTCCGGTTGTGCCAAAGTGTCCGTCATTGGCGGAGGCATTAATGGTGTACCTGGAATCATGGCTCGAATCGTGGAGTCCTTGACACTGGCAGACATTCAGATCCTGCAATCGGCAGATTCGAATACAACGATCTGGGTACTCGTAAAAAAAGAAGATATGGTTCAGGCCCTGAGGGCACTTCACGCCTCATTCGAACTTCATTTGTAAATAACTGAAGTTAGAGGAGCCAAACCTGTTTTGAAGGAGGAATCGAATTGGACTTTGGAAGATTGATTACAGCAATGGTCACTCCGTTCAATGAACAAGGAGAGATTCATTGGGAGGAAACGGCACGTCTAATCGACTATCTAATTGTAGATCAAAAGTCGGAGACGCTTGTGGTTTCTGGAACAACAGGGGAGTCTCCAACACTTAGTGATACTGAGAAAGTTCAATTATTCGAATTTGCAGTGAAACATGCGGCCGGTCGGTGCAAAATTATAGCCGGAACGGGAAGCAATAACACGGCACATTCCATCCATTTGACACAGGAAGCTGAACGTGCCGGAGTGGATGGCATATTGTTGGTTGTTCCGTATTACAACAAACCCAGCCAAGAAGGTTTGTTCAAACATTTTGAAGCGATTGCAGGCTCTACCAAGCTGCCAATTATGCTCTACAACGTGCCTGGACGTACAGTAACCAGCCTGTCAGCAGCGACAACGCTTCGTCTTGCACAGATTCCTAACATCGTCGCTACGAAGGAATGTGCGTCTATGGAGCAGGTTACTTTGATTGCAGCAAGTGCTCCAGAAAATTTCAGAGTTTATTCCGGTGATGATGCTTCAGGCTTACCAGCGATTGCGGTTGGAGCACATGGAATTGTCAGCGTGGCCAGTCATGTCGTAGGGGCAGAAATGAAGAAGATGATTGACGCCTTCTATGGCGGAGCACCTCTTCAGGCTGCTCAGATTCATCAGCAGTTGTTCCCGGTGTTCAAAGGCCTGTTTGAGTGTCCACAGCCTCTACCAAACCCTGTAGCGGTGAAATATGCGCTGACATTGCGTGGTCTAGACGTTGGTTCCGTACGGTTGCCACTTATTCCGCCAACGGAAGAGGAGCAGGTTTATATCAAAGGTTTGCTTAATTTGTAATCATTTTGGTTGTATATGGACTATTTTATTAATCATGGAAATATCCTTCAGATCAGCAAAAGAACCGCTCCTCTTCGTAGAGGCTGCGGTTCTTTTTTTTACGAGTAATGTGAGGTTTCTTTTCCACTGCCAAGGGGAAACCTACAGGTTAACGAGAGAGTGACTTGTTTTTTTTGTTTTTAATCATGTATAATGATGTCAAGTGACTGGGTGCGGTATTTTTTTGAAATTGAAAGCGACATCGTTTCGTGGTGTAGCTTTGCGGTGAAAAAGGAAGGAACGGCTAAGAGGGAATTTCAACTCCAACTTGTTGGTCAAAGGGAATAACTTCGAAGAACTTCTTCCAAATATCGTGAATAAAGGTGTTCTTTTGCATTCATCCCGATAGGTGGGTATGTGATGTATGGACTACTTTTCTTAACTTACAATAAATAATAAGGTACGACGTCCAACTACCATAGGAGGTTTAGATTCATTTGTCTAAGAAAAATAATAACGATAAACTGATGATTTTTGCTTTGGGCGGCGTAGGCGAGATTGGTAAAAACATGTACGTCATCCAATACGCCAACGACATTGTAGTCGTAGATGCTGGTCTTAAATTCCCGGAAGAAGATATGCTTGGTATTGATATTGTCATCCCTGACATTTCTTACCTGACTGAGAACCGTGACAAAGTAAGAGGAATCATCCTTACTCACGGACATGAAGATCACATTGGTGGTCTGCCATATGTTCTCAAACATCTGAATGTTCCTGTATACGGAACAAGACTTACGCTTGGACTTGTAGAAAACAAGTTGAAAGAAGCGAATCTGCTGGGTGAAACAAAACGTATTCTGATTGATGCTGATTCCGAGATCCAACTTGGATCTGTTCTGAAAGCATCGTTCTTCGCTACTAACCATAGTATTCCGGATTCTGTTGGTGTATGTGTCGAAACACCGGAAGGTGCAGTTGTTCACACAGGTGACTTCAAATTCGACCATACTCCAGTCAATGGTCAATATGCAGATCTTCAGCGTATGGCACAGATCGGAACAAATGGCGTGTTAGCGCTGTTGTCCGACAGTACGAATGCTGAGAAACCTGGATTCACACCATCGGAGAAAAATGTGGGTATCGTTCTGGAAGATATCTTCCGTAAAGCTAGTCAACGTGTTGTTGTAGCGACATTTGCTTCCAACGTACACCGTATCCAACAGGTGATCAATGCAGCAGAAGTGACTGGACGTAAAGTTGCAGTTATCGGACGGAGCATGGTGAACGTGGTTGGTATTGCTTCAGAACTGGGTTATCTTGAGATTCCGGATGGCATGATCATTGAACCTGAAGAAGTAGGCAAAATGGCTGCTGATCGTGTCGTGATTCTCTGCACAGGAAGTCAAGGCGAGCCAATGTCAGCATTGACACGTATGGCTCGTTCCACACACCGTAAAGTGGACATCCTGCCAGGCGACACCGTTATTATCGCAGCAACACCGGTTCCAGGTAATGAAAAATATGTAGGCCGTACGATTGATGAACTGTTCCGTCTGGGCGCTAACGTGCATTACAGCGGTG
Source organism: Paenibacillus sp. 2003 (assembly GCF_031455635.1). NCBI lineage: Bacteria > Bacillati > Bacillota > Bacilli > Caryophanales > Paenibacillaceae > Paenibacillus > Paenibacillus sp. 2003. The sequence continues at coordinate 845,823 of NZ_JAVDTB010000001.1, forward strand.
CTAACAGTGGTGTCCACGTATCTGGTCACGGTAGCCAGGAAGAGCTGAAACTGATGCTCAACCTGATGAAACCGAAATTCTTCTTGCCAATTCACGGTGAATTCCGTATGCAGCGTCGCCACGCGGTTCTTGCTGAATCTGTAGGGGTAGAACCTGAGAACATTTTCATCACGGATATCGGTGAAGTGATTGAAATTCAAGGTGGAGCAGCACGTAGAGCAGGTAAAGTTACTGCAGGTAATGTGTTGATTGACGGCTTGGGTGTAGGCGATGTGGGTAACATTGTACTTCGTGACCGCAAATTGTTGTCACAAGATGGTATCCTTGTTGTTGTGGTAACACTGAGCAAACAGGATGGAAAAATTGTTTCCGGTCCTGACATCATCTCTCGCGGATTTGTGTATGTACGTGAATCGGAAGGACTACTGGATGAGGCCAACCGGATCGTTAGCAGCACATTGCAGAAGTTGATGAGTGAGAACGTTAACGAGTGGGCTTCACTCAAAACAAATGTTAAAGATGCACTGGGACGCTTCCTGTATGAGCAAACTCGTCGTAGACCGATGATTTTGCCAATCATTATGGAAGTTTAAAATAGGCTAAACAAAAACATATATTCAGGCACACAGTCGCCCCTTCTCTACGAGTAATATTGGACGGTTCCTCGTAGAGAAGGGGCTTTTTTGCGTTTTCAGGAAGATCTGCAATAGGGTCAATATGTGAAGCAATTTGATGTAGCGGGTATAAGGCGGTTGGAAAAATCCCCATACTAAGGAAATACATTAAATGTTTCTGGAGAAGGGGATTATTGAAATGAATGAACGTATGAATGGCAAGCAGGCATCAAGATCCAATCAACCGGAAGTTGAAGCACCGGAGATTCCGATTCAGGAGGACAAGGCCATCTCTCCCGTGACAGAGACTATTCAGCAATTTGGGCAGACACAGTCGCCTGCAGGTGAATCGAATATTTTCTGTATGACCATTATTGGACAGGTCGAAGGGCATTTGATTTTGCCACCACAAAATAAAACAACAAAGTATGAGCATATCATTCCACAACTGGTGGCCGCAGAACAGAATCAGCGTATTGAAGGTATACTGATCATTTTGAACACGGTAGGGGGAGATGTAGAGGCGGGTCTGGCCATTGCAGAGATGATTGCTTCTCTGAGCAAACCTACGGTTACTGTGGTCATTGGAGGCGGGCATAGCATTGGAGTACCGATTGCTGTAGCTTCAACATATTCCCTCATTGCCGGAAGTGCAACGATGACGATCCATCCCATTCGGATGAATGGTCTTGTCATTGGTGTACCTCAAACGTTTGAGTATATGGAGAAAATGCAGGAGCGGGTTGTTCGGTTCGTGACTTCGCATTCGAATATCTCTGAAGAGATGTTCAAAGAACTGATGTTTAAGACCGGTGAGTTAAATCGGGATATTGGTACAGCTGTAGGAAGCGCAGATGCAGTGAAATATGGATTGATGGATGCGGTAGGCGGGATTGGGCAGGCTATTGCTCAGTTAAATCAGCTCATAGGAGACAAGAGACAGACCCTGCAGGCGGGAGGTTATACCCAATGACATTATATACAGTGATGCCCCCGGAACAACTCTGGTCGGGAATGTGGAAAGAGGGCGAAGATACAAAGGAGATCAAGATGAATGGTTTATTGATGCAGGTGAGACCTGTTAATGACAATGAAGCCGTTATTGTACGTTTGCTGGATTGTCCACTTGAAGCTTATCTCAATCCTGCTAATATGCCCGGTTCGACCATTCCGCTTTCGGGTAACTTGGGATCAGCATAACGCGACGAATTCAGACAAATTGAGCAGAAAAAGAACATATGTACGGATTATATTTGTATGGTATAATATTCTTCTGGGGGTGACCTGATTTTGGCCAGAAGAAAAAAGAGGAAAAAAAAGGGCGCTGGTTTTAGTGGCGTTTTAAAATATGAAATTTACGGGATTGTGCTTATTACCCTTGCTGTCATAGCATTATCGGGTGAAGCCACCGTTGGACGTTCGCTTTCCAAGATGTTCGGACTGATGCTTGGTAAGTTTTATTTTGCGATTCCACTTGTTGGTATTTATTATGGTCTCATGGTGATGATTCACCGGAAATGGCCGAGTGGCTGGACTACACGCAAAACAGGACTGGTATTGCTGGTCTTTGCTTTAACCTTGATGAGTACCGTCTCTGCAATGCACCAGAAACTCATTCCGGTTGGTGCGCTTGAGCCTGGTGCTGTGATTACGCAGGTACATAATGATATGCAAACTGAGTTGCTAACCCCTGCTGCGCCAGGGGAGAGGGACTCCATGCTTAACAAGGACATCAGCGGTGGTTATCTCGGAGCTGGGCAATTTGCTCTTTTCCTGTGGCTGTTCGGCAGCCTTGGGGCGAGACTCATCATGATTGTCATGTTTATCATCAGTTTTATGCTGATTACAAGTCTATCTTATGTGGATCTGATTCGAATATTCCGAACCAAGATCTGGGATGCCGGGAGTTCGATGTACAAGAAGCTGGAGTCGAGGCCTTCTGCACGTTCTGCTTCAGCATCTGATGGAAGGAAGAAAGGTAACGCTCGTAAAGTGGTGCCTGTTCCTGTTGAAGATGACGAAGACGAGTATGAGGATGAATTAGAGGAACAGCATCTGCCAAAACGAAAAGCGCCAATATTCTTCCAACTTTTCGGGAAATGGGGAGCTAATCGTGAACAGGCGACATCAGGACGTGAAATGGATGAGGTCGATTCGGCAGAAACAGAACAGATTGTGTACCGCGCCGAACAAGATCACAATGTAGAGGCGTGGCAGGATGCGACCGAAGACGTAGTGAACAAATCAGCTTCATCACGTGTTCCTGTTCAGGCTAAACCTAACTCAGCGCCGATCATTCGAGACTTTTTCGAGCACGTCAGAGCAGAAGAGGCAAGCATTGAAGATGATCTGGACGATGCTTATCCGTTCCCGGATGATCTGGCCGATCCAAACGTAGTACAACAGGGCGAGCATGCCATTAAAATAACGGATGAACTGGTTGAGACAGAGTGGTCTGCATCCGATGCGGGTACGAACGGATTGAATGCTGTGGATGAGATTCAGAGTGGAGAAGAAGTACCTAATGATGCAATGCAGGGAACAGATACTCCTACTCCTGAAGGGCAGGACACACAACCGGTGAAACCACCACCGCCACCTCCTAAGCCGTACAAGCTGCCGTCATTCCGTCTCCTTGCCAAGCCAAACAATGGGGGCAAGGCGGGTGACCAGAAGGATTATATGCAGACAGCACGCAAGCTGGAAGCTACACTGGAGAGTTTTGGTGTTCGCGCCAAGGTGCTTGAAGTGGTCCGGGGCCCTGCCGTTACAAGGTATGAAATTCAGCCTGATATTGGTGTTAAGGTCAGCAGGATTGTCAGCCTAACTGATGATATCGCGTTGGCTCTGGCGGCAAAGGATATTCGGATGGAAGCACCGATTCCCGGAAAGTCTGCTATTGGTATCGAAGTACCTAATGGTGAGGTATCGGTTGTAACGATGCGTGAGGTAATGGAGACGGCGACGTTCCAGGATGCAGAATCCAAAGTGACCATTGCATTTGGCCGAGATATCTCCGGACAGACGATTATTGGTAACTTGGCTCGTATGCCCCATTTGCTGGTCGCGGGTGCTACAGGTTCCGGAAAGTCGGTGTGTATTAACGGTATTATTACCAGCATATTGTACAAAGCCAAGCCGGATGAAGTGAAGTTCCTGATGGTCGACCCCAAGATGGTTGAGTTGAACGTATATAACGGAATTCCACATCTGATGGCGCCAGTAGTAACGGATCCTAAACGAGCGTCACTTGCTCTCAAAAAGATTGTGGTTGAGATGGAGAAACGATATGAACTGTTCTCCAAATCAGGCACGCGTAACGTCGAGGGTTACAATAATCTGATGAAAGATAATCCTGCGGCTGTTCTGCCTTATATCGTTGTCATTGTGGATGAGCTTGCAGATCTGATGATGGTTGCAGCCGGAGATGTGGAGGATGCCATTGCACGACTCGCTCAGATGGCTCGTGCAGCCGGCATCCATCTGATTATTGCCACACAGCGCCCTTCTGTTGACGTTATTACCGGGGTAATCAAGGCTAACATTCCATCGCGGATTGCCTTCGGTGTATCCTCACAAGTTGATTCCAGAACGATTCTGGATATGGGTGGGGCTGAGAAGCTGTTGGGTCGTGGAGACATGTTGTTCATGCCTATGGGCGCATCAAAACCGGTTCGTGTACAAGGTGCATTTATGAGCGATGAAGAAGTCGAGAATATTGTAAACTACGTACGTGGTCAAGGTGAAGCGCAGTATGATGAATCCATTGTACCTGAAGTGGATGATTCCATTCAGGCAGCAGATGAAGTACAGGATGAGTTATATGAGCAAGCTGTACAGATTATTTTGGAGGCAAAACAAGCTTCAGTCTCCCTGTTGCAACGTCGTATGCGGGTTGGTTACACACGTGCAGCGCGTTTAATTGACTCCATGGAAGCCCGGGGTGTAATTGGTCCTTATGAGGGCAGCAAACCAAGAGAAGTACTGGTTTCACTTGAACAGTATCAGCAGAATAAAATAAGCTCGTAGTGTAACATGTAACATGGTTAAAACGAATCGTTTAAGCCCTCAACCGTATTGGTTGAGGGCTTTTTGCTTGCTGAGCAGACTGAAGTTTTGCCATCTACTCCAAAGATCGGATGATTTGGTGCATAGGAAACAAGCAGGCTTGTCATAATAACCTTAGCGATTCTGTTAATCCCACAAGAGAAAGGTAGAGCACAGTCGATGCGAAAAATGAACCTATGGCTTTTCACTGCTATTTTGCTGATATCCGCATTGGGGATTCGTTATTTGCTTCCTGGGAATACAGCAACTGAAAGTTCAGCCGAGCGTACACCGCGGGTAGAAGAAAAGGCCTTGCCTACGTTTAGCAGCAATACAGTGAAATATGGAAGTTACGGTCAGGATGTATATGAGCTTCAGGGGCGTCTGAAGTACCTGGGATTTTACAATGGTAAAATCGACAGTAATTTTGGCAGCAGCACGCTGAAATCCGTCAAATGGTTTCAATCCGAGTTTGGCATGAAGGCAGACGGTGTGGTTGGAGCTGAGACCAAGCTCAAGCTGTACAATGCCTCAACCAAATGGTCGCCAACAGAGCCGCCGCTACACAAGGAATCCTCAGGTGGCGGTGGAGGCAGCAACAATACGGCAGATAAAGAGCAAGACAATATGGGATCTGCCAATGCACTTGGTCTCTCGGAGAATGAACTCAAGATTATGGCTAACGCAGTATATGGTGAAGCCCGAGGGGAACCGTTTGAAGGTCAAGTCGCAGTAGCAGCAGTAATTCTGAATCGCGTAAATTCACCAAGTTTTCCAAGTACGCCTTCTGGTGTGATTTTTCAACCAGGTGCATTTACGGCTGTAGCGGACGGACAGATCTATCTGGAACCGAACGCACAAGCCAAAAAGGCAGTTGAGCAGGCCTTAAATGGATGGGATCCGTCCGGTGGATGTCTCTATTATTTTAACCCGAAGACAGCAACATCCAAATGGATCTGGACCCGTCCACAAGTGAAAACAATCGGACAGCATATCTTTTGTATGTGATGATGTTGGAAGCAACCAGAAGGCGTGACTTCGGTTGCTTCTTGCCTTTTGAATGGGTTAAAATGGTTGTTACGTTTAGCTTAATACGATTGCATGATAAATGACGCCGTAAAGGGGTTTTGACATTTGAATACATCAGGATTCGAAAGAGGTAGCAAGAGAGAGTTTCGTATACATGTGCTTCCGACTAAACGTTTCAAAACGTTTGCTATATCGTTATATGCAGGAGTTCCCTTACGGGAAGATACAGTAACCAAAGTAGCACTGACACCTTTTGTTCTGCGACGCGGCACGGAGTCCTATCCAGAAACAACGCAATTTCGTGAGCAACTGGAGCATCTGTATGGAGCAGGTTTTGGTTTTGACGTTTATAAACGCGGGGATTACCAGATTGTACAGTTCCGAATGGATACCATTAATGATTCTTTTGTTGGAGGGGATGAGCAGTTACTGGATCGTTCATTTGCCTTCCTTGGAGAGGTTCTTACACGACCTGCACAGGAGAATGGACATTTCAGGACGTCTTATGTACAAGCAGAGCGAGAGACTGTTCGTAAAAAGCTGGAGTCCATCGTGAATGATAAAATGCGCTATGCCGCTGAACGCAGTATCGAGGAAATGTGCAAGAACGAGCCGTACCGTCTTCATCCCCTGGGTGAGCGAAAGGATCTGCCCGGGATTGAGCCTGACACACTGACTGCGTCTTATCAGGAGTGGCTGCAACAGGCGAGTATGGATCTTTACGTGGTAGGGGATACGACACTGGAGGAAGTGGAGAACCTTGTTCAGCGTCATTTCAATGTAGATCGAACGTCCTCCTCCGATTACCAGACACAGGCAGCAGTTCGAGGAGATAAGGAAGTAGAGACCGTTATTGAGCGACTGAATGTGAGTCAGGGAAAACTCAATATGGGACTCCGTACATCGATCACTTATGGAGATCCTCAGTATGCAGCAGCACTAATGTACAACGGGATTCTCGGTGGTTATCCTCATTCCAAACTGTTTGTTAATGTTCGTGAAAAAGAAAGCCTGGCGTATTACGCTTCTTCGCGATATGACGGACATAAAGGCATTGCCACGATTCAATCCGGGATTGAAATCCCTAATTATGAGAAGGCTGTCACCATCATCAAGCAGCAGTTGGAGGAAATGAAAAGCGGCACAATCAGTGATCTGGAAATGTCCCAGACCAAAGCAATGATCCGTAACCTGCTTAAGGAAATGCAGGATTCGGCTTTTGAGATGATCGCTTATGATTTCAATCGACAGTTGTCTGGCAAAGAGAGAACGGCTGAAGAACTGCTGGCTCAGGTAGAACATATTAGCAAGGAAGATGTTCGTGAGGCGGCAGAACAGTTCCGTCTGGATACGATTTATTTCTTGCGGGACGAGAAGGAGGAATAGTCGGTGGAGAGCATTCGGTATGAACATTTGCAGGAGACACTATATTACGAAGTAATGGATAACGGACTGCATGTCTATATTTTGCCTAAACCGGGATTCCAGAAAACGTATGCTACGTTTGCAACCAAGTATGGATCGGTGGATAATCATTTTCAGGTTGAGGGACAGGAAGCAGTCAAGGTTCCGGATGGAATTGCCCATTTTCTGGAGCATAAAATGTTTGAAGAACCAACAGGCGATATCTTTGCAACATTTGCGTCTCACGGTGCCTCAGCTAACGCATTTACGAGCTTCGATCAGACGGTTTATTTGTTTTCAGCGACCGAATATGTGAATGAAAATATACAAACATTAGTTGACTTTGTGCAAAATCCTTACTTCACGGATCAAAATGTGGAAAAGGAAAAAGGCATTATCGGACAGGAAATTGACATGTATGCTGATAATCCGGATTGGCGTGTTTATTTTGGATTGATTGAGGCAATGTATCAGAAACATCCGGTGCATATCGATATTGCAGGAACGGTGGAATCCATTCGTACGATTACCAAAGAGATGTTGTATGAGTGTTATAACACCTTCTATCACCCGAGTAATATGCTCTTATTCGTGGTAGGTGGTGTAGATCCACAGGAAGTCATTGATATGGTCCGTTCGAACCAGGAACAGAAAGATTATAAGCCACAGGGGAGTATTCAACGTTTCTTTGAGCCGGAGCCTGAGCAGGTAGGAGAAGCCAGAAGGGAAGCAAAACTGGCTGTTTCACTGCCCAAATGTCTGTTTGGGTTCAAGGAGACGGACGTTGGACTTACAGGGGAACAATTGTTACGGCGGGATATGACAACACAGCTGATGATGGATCTTTTGTTTGGCTCAAGCACACGATTATTTCAGAAGCTCTACGATGAAGATCTGATCTCGGACAGCTTTGGACATGAGTATAACAGTTCGCCGCAATACGCGTTTTCAGCTATTGGTGGTGACACGAAAGATCCGGATCAACTGCTGGCACGTATACGTGAAGAAGTGGATGCCATTGTAGAAAAGGGGTTCGAATCCACGGATTTTGAACGTGCACGCAAAAAGAAAATAGGCGGATATTTGCGTATGCTCAATTCTCCGGAGAACATTGCGCATGAATTTACACGTCAGCAATTCCGTGGCGGTGATTTCTTCAATATGCTTCCGCTTTATGAATCGATTACACTGGAAGATGTAAATCTCAGACTGAGAGAGCATATTCGCTGGGATCAACTGGCTGTTTCGCTAGTCGTGAGTCCTTGATATGGAGAGGGGAACAGGACAATTGAAGGCAATTGGGGAAATGACTGTACTGGTGACTGGAGCAAGCGGTGGCATCGGAGCCGCTATCGCAGAACGTTTCGCCAGAGTGGGAATGAATGTTGTTATACACTATATGAAATCGCATGAAGCAGCGAATGAAGCCGCCAGACGGTGCATGGAACAGGGCAGTGGAAAAATCATGACCGTGTCTGCGGATCTTCGCAGCCGGGAACAGATTGAACGTATGCGTGAGAAGCTGGAGTCACACAATCTCATGCCAGATATCCTCGTGAACAATGCAGGCATCTCGCACTATGGGATGTTGTCTGATGTTACAGAGGAGATCTGGGATGAAGTGATGGCCATTAATCTCAAAGGCACGTTTATGTGTACACAGGAAATGATGCCTCACATGATCTCCCAAAGGTATGGTCGAATCATTAATGTATCGTCGATCTGGGGGCTGTCCGGTGCCTCTTGCGAAGTGTTGTATTCTACAACCAAGGGCGGGGTAAATGCATTCACCAAGGCACTTGCAAAAGAACTCGCACCTTCTGGAGTAACCGTAAATGCTGTTGCTCCTGGCGCCGTTCAGACATCCATGTTGAACCATCTGGATCAGAGTGAACTGAAGATGCTGGAAGAGGAAATTCCGGCAGGAAGACTTGCTCAACCTGATGAAATCTCATCACTGGTTTATTTTCTGGCCCTCCCTGAATCGGGTTATATCAATGGGCAGATTATTAGTCCAAACGGCGGTTGGTTAACGTAAAAAACAAGAAAACTTGACTGGCTGTGAACAAAACAGGTGAAGGTTGCTGAGAAGCAGCCGTCTTCCGGATTATTTTCAAAATGCTCGTATATAAAATGCCTCGAAAGCACATATTACAACTGTTGATTTTAAATCTCATGCGTCATCTAAGGAGGATTTATCATGTCAACAGAAAAAACAGTGCTCTCCAGTTTTGACACATGGAAGAAGTTTCTGGGTGACCGCGTACTGCAAGCAGAGAAGATGGGAATGAGTGAAGAAACCATCAACAAACTTGCGTATGAAATCGGCGACTTCCTTGATGAGAAAGTCGATCCGGCGAACCATTCCAACCGGGCATTGAAAGAGTTATGGGATGTCGGCGATGCAGATGAGCGTCGTACGATTGCGTGCCTGATGGTCAAATTGGCCAAACAAAACGCATAAGATTACAGATGAAGAGCTCCCGCAAGGGGGCTTTTCTCTAATGATTACAAACGGATTACAGAGCTGTTCTTGTAATTCATTTTCATTTTATATATCATTAACGTGACCCATTTTTAGAAGATGTCTCAGATTGTTGTCCAGTGGACACGTTCTGTTGCTGTCGAATAATGTGGAATAATGCATTACGGGGTGTTGAAATGGAATCTAAACAATGGTACATGGAATATAAAATACATAAGAACAGACCCGGTTTGTTAGGTGATATCGCCTCTATGCTGGGGATGCTTGAAGTGAATATATTGACCATTAACGGTGTTGAAGGCAAAACTCGAGGCATGCTGCTTGAATCGGATGATGATGAAAAAATCCGTTTGCTTGGTGAAATGCTTGGCAAAGTAAACAGCATCACCGTATCGGCTTTGCGTCAACCTAAATTGGTGGATATTTTGGCCGTGCGTCATGGCAGATACATTGACCGTGACTCGGATGATCGCAAGACATTTCGTTTCACACGAGATGAACTTGGGTTACTTGTGGACTTTTTGGGTGAAGTATTTAAGAGGGAAGGCAATCAGGTCATCGGTTTGCGCGGAATGCCTCGTGTTGGTAAAACGGAGTCTATTATTGCGGGCAGCGTATGTGCAATGAAGCGATGGACGTTTGTTTCCTCCACACTTCTTCGTCAGACGATAAGGAGTCAAATGTCCGAAGACGAATTGAACCCGAACAATGTCTTCATCATTGACGGAATTGTAAGTACGATTCGTTCCAGCGAGCGGCATTACAATTTGTTGCAGGATATTATGTCGATGCCAAGTACCAAAGTTATTGAACATCCGGATATTTTTGTGCAGGAATCCGAATATGATTTTAATGATTTTGATATTATTATTGAACTTCGCAACAATCCGAATGAAGAAATTATTTATGATACGTTTACGGCTAGCTACACCGACGAATTGTAAGGAACCGTACGGAATCATGAAATAGATTAGCAACAACTCAAGAGATAAACATAAGGAGGAGATGGCATGTCTGAACTGGGTCAGCAGTTAAGGGAGGCCCGGCTGCAAAAAGGGATGAGTCTTGACGATGTACAGGAAATGACAAAAATTCGCAAGAGGTATCTGGAGGCCATAGAAGCAGGAGACTATAAAGTGCTGCCGGGTAGCTTCTATGTGCGTGCTTTCATCAAAACCTATGCGGAGACCGTGGGACTGAATCCTGATGAGCTGCTGGAGGGACACAAAAAAGACGTACCCGCAGAAGAGACGGAAGCAACGATGGAACCGGTTATTCAGAAGCGTTCCAGCCGTCCGGTTGAGCGTAGTAATCGGTGGATGTCTGTCGCGCTGATGTGGACATTCCCTGTTTTGATCGTAGTACTGTTGTATGTATACGTGGTGTATAACAATGGTGATGAATCAGACAATCCGGGGCTTGATTCAGTCAAAATTACAGACAGTCAACAACAGCCTGAGGATAAACCGGATCCACCTGCCGACAACGGACAGGCAACTAATCCGCCTGCGACAGATTCAGGTACTGACGGTACTGGTGAGGGCGACGCTGGCGGTAATGGTGGCGGTACAGACACTGAAGGACAGACGGACGGTCAAACTGATGGCCAAACTGATGGTCAAACCGACGGACAAACGGGAGAAAATCAGGAAGAACCGACAGACAATTCACCGTCTAATGTGACTGTTGCAGAAGATGGGAAATCAGGAAATATTACGAACTTTAAAGTTAACGGTAGTGCAGGGCAACCTGTAACGGTTACGATCAAAGCAACAGGTCATAGCTGGCTGGAAGTGTACAAAGGCGAAAACTCCAGTGGAGAGAAGTTGGAGTATGGTAACACAGCCGAAGGTGACAGCTATACCTTTGAGTTGGATAGTACAGGAATGTATATTAAGTCCGGTTACGCTGCAGCGACCACGATTGAGGTTGGCGGGCAAGTTGTAACGGATGGCAAGGCGACCAATCGGATCCGTCTGAAGCTTGGTGAAGACAGTAGTAACACTACTTCTTCCACAGGTGTTGAAAATGGATCAACGGACGGTACAGGGGGTACCACGGGTAGCGAATAACCAGGTCAACTGCAGGAGACAATAATCGTGTCTTAACTTGCAGTTAACTTTTGGTGAAGTGAGGTGGATGGCTGTGACAGTCAGCTGGATCGTAACAGGTTTAGGGATCATTGTCAGCCTCCTGGGTTATTACCTGACTCCAAGTGCTTGGGGTTACGGAATATTGGGTTTTGGACTTGCACATGTACTTTTGGGTGTGCTCGATATGTTCAGACAGCCCAACCGCAGCCGCTATTAGTTGGAAGCTGGATCAGCAAGCATTTTTGGCAGCCACTTGAAGTGGCTGCCAAAAATGCTTTTTTCTTTGTGTAAAACAGCTTGAAATTAGACTTTTGCTTAAGGTATCCTCTATAATGTTACAGAACATACGATTAACTGAAAGGGTGACTGGTTTGAGCTCAGAAAATTCATTTGATATCGTGTCCAAAATGGACTTGCAAGAACTGACAAATGCCGTTACACAAACCGAGAAAGAAATTGGCACTCGTTATGACTTCAAGGGCAGCAAGAGCAGCCTGAAACTGGATAAGGATGCGTTAACGATCGTATCTGATGATGAGACCAAACTCAAGGCTGTCATTGACGTGCTGCAATCCAAAATGGCGAAGCGTGGTCTACCATTGAAAAACATCGATTACGCAAAGGTAGAGCCAGCGTCTTCTGGTACAGTCCGCCAGCGTTTGAATTTTAAACAGGGGATTGATCAGGACATCGCCAAGAAAATCAATATTCTTATTCGGGACTCCAAGATGAAAGTGAAGAGTCAGATTCAGGGAGACCAGCTGCGGGTAACTGGTAAGAGTAAAAATGATTTGCAAGCTGTCATGCAGCTGCTAAATGGTGCTAATCTACCTCTGGATTTGCAATATACAAATTTTAAGTAATATGGTCATTTTGTAGCTAAAGTGTTTTTTGACACGGTATTGGGCGTATATTATACTAAGTGTGCATTGCTGGCAGTCAAGCATCAAGTCCAGTCCTCATCGTTTGCTGACTTTGTGAAAAGCAGTACATCTTCTGGAAGTCACCGGAACGTTTAAAGCGGTTTTGCTTTTGAGCGGTTGACTTTATTTTTTGCGTTTCTACATAGTGGGATCATGTTAATCTGGATTGACATTGAAACTGTACATTTCATGTTCCGGATGATGATAACGGGATTATGATGATTGTTTGGAGTAATGGAGGATATGAGGGAGGGCGTCTTGTGAATTTACCCAACCGGATTACGCTTGCACGAATTTGCTTAATCCCTTTTTTGATGGTGTTCCTGCTCGTGGATTTTCCATTTTATCCAGAGCCGTTGCAGCTTGGAAGCTTTTCGCTTCCGTATAATCAACTGATTGCTGCTGTTATTTTTATCATCGCCGCAAGCACAGATGGAATTGACGGATACCTTGCGCGGAAAAATAACATGGTTACCAATCTGGGGAAACTGCTCGATCCACTCGCAGACAAGCTGCTGGTTACTGCAGTATTGATCTCGCTTGTGGAGATGGGCAAGCTGGATTCCTGGATTGCAGTTGTTATTATTAGTCGTGAATTTGCAGTTACCGGCTTGCGTCAAATTGCATTGCTTGATGGTTCGGTTGTTGCCGCCAGTGCTTGGGGCAAGCTGAAGACTGTAGTGCAGATTGTGGCGATTGTGCTGTTGCTGTTGAATAATTTCCCGTTTTCATACACGGGTATTCACGTCGATATTATTGCGGTATGGGCAGCAGCGCTTATTACCATCTGGTCGGGTATCGATTACTTTATCAAAAACAAAAATTTGCTTCATTTAACAAAAGCATAATGGTTTGTTCTTAAATGGGTAATCATGAAGGAAGCATTGGGTCAGGGGCAATAGGAAATTATCCTATTGCCCTTTGATCACTCACCACGTGTATAGGAGGATGCTCAATGAAGGCAGAAATCATTGCAGTTGGCACAGAGCTGCTGCTTGGACAAATCGTCAATACCAATGCCAGATACCTATCCCGTGAATTGGCTGCGATGGGGATCGATGTATATTTCCAAACGGTGGTTGGGGATAACCTGAACCGACTTAGTGAAGCTATTCGCATTGCGCAGAGCCGTGCAGACATTATTTTATTTTCCGGTGGCATCGGACCTACCCAAGATGATCTGACCAAGGATGCGCTCGCAGCTGTTCTTAACCGAAAACTGCATACAGATCGAATGGCAATGGACAAAATTGAGAGCTTTTTCAGAGATCGTAATGTGGACATGACAGAGAATAACCGACGTCAGGCGATCGTTATTGATGGCGGAACACCTCTGGCCAATGAAACGGGCCTTGCGGCAGGAAATGCGATTTCTGACAATGACAAATATTATGTTGTGATGCCTGGACCACCTAAAGAGCTGATTCCAATGTTTGAACAGGAAGTCAAACCTTGGCTGTTCCAGCATGTACTCACAGAAGAGATGCCGATCTATTCCCGAATGCTCAAATTCGCAGGTATTGGTGAATCTGCTTTGGAAGATCGACTATTGGATCTGATTGACGCGCAGACAGACCCTACGATTGCTCCTTACGCGAGCGAAGGCGAAGTTACGGTACGTGTATCCACAAAGGCTGCGAGTGAGGGAGAGGCGAAGCTGAAGCTGGATGCGATGGAGGTTCAGATTCGGGAGCGTTTGACAGAACATCTCTACGCGAATGAGGATGTGCCTATAGAGTACACGATTGTAACCATGATGTCTGACATGGGGCTGACGCTCAGCGCTGCTGAGAGCTGTACAGGAGGGCTTGTCATGCAAAGTCTGACCTCTGTACCCGGAAGTGCGTCAATGCTCAAAGGTGGAATTGTTTGTTACTCCAATGAAATTAAAGAAAAGCTGCTGAATGTGCCTCATGATTATCTGGAAGGTGAAGATGCACCAGGGGCGGTAAGTCCTGAGGTTGCAAAAGTGCTTGCTGAGCAGATCCGCATGATTGGCGATGCTGATTTTGGCTTGGCTGTTACCGGTGTAGCTGGACCGGGATATTCGGAACGCAAACCACCCGGACTTGTCTTCATCGCTCTTGCTGAACGTGGAAAAGAAACGGAAATTCATGAGCTGCGTATTAATGGTAATCGCGAGACGGTTCGCATTCGTTCAGCCAAAGCGATTCTCTATCGTTTATGGCAAAAACTTGTGGCGATGGATTGATTAGTTAATAGCTTCGATTGCATTTACAGTTCCAAGCAAGTATAATTAAGGAAGACGGAAGAACCGTAGAATTAGGCTTTACAGCCTTGTTTACGGTTCTTTTTTCTGTTTAATGGAAAGTTTCCTTGAGGAAGAGGCGCCTCGGCCTTTACAAAAAAAACGAATGTATGTTCGAAAAAAAGCTTGGCAAACGTGTTAAAACAAGGTATCATTATCTTATAAACAGTAAAGGGTGTGAGCTTATTGTCAGACCGTCGTGCCGCGCTTGATATGGCGCTCCGTCAAATAGAGAAGCAATTTGGTAAAGGATCCATCATGAAACTGGGTGAGTCCACGCATATGAATGTGGAAATTATTCCCAGTGGTTCCTTGGCTTTGGATATTGCATTAGGAACAGGCGGCTTGCCTAAAGGCCGTATTGTTGAAATATATGGACCTGAATCCTCAGGTAAAACAACTGTCGCATTGCATGCGATTGCTGAAGTACAACGCGTTGGTGGACAAGCAGCATTTATCGATGCCGAGCATGCTCTTGATCCTCAATATGCAAGCAAATTGGGTGTTAACATTGACGAATTGCTTCTATCTCAGCCAGATACGGGTGAGCAAGGGCTGGAAATTGCAGAAGCTCTTGTGCGCAGTGGTGCAGTAGATATCGTTGTTATTGACTCTGTAGCCGCATTGGTACCAAAAGCAGAGATTGAAGGCGAAATGGGTGATTCACACGTAGGTTTGCAAGCGCGTTTGATGTCTCAGGCGCTGCGTAAATTGTCTGGTGCAATCAGCAAATCCAAAACAATCGCAATCTTCATCAACCAGCTTCGTGAGAAAGTCGGCGTTATGTTTGGTAACCCAGAAACAACACCTGGTGGTCGTGCTCTGAAGTTTTATTCCACAGTACGTCTGGATGTGCGTCGTATTGAGAGTATCAAATCAGGCAATGACATGATTGGTAACCGTACTCGTATTAAAGTCGTGAAAAACAAAGTAGCACCTCCGTTTAAACAAGCGGAAGTGGATATCATGTACGGTGAGGGTATCTCGAGAGAAGGCAGTATCATTGACATTGGTACAGAGCTGGACATCGTTAATAAAAGTGGTGCATGGTACTCATACGAAGGCGAGCGTTTAGGACAAGGCCGTGAGAACGCGAAGCAGTTCATGAAAGAGCATAAAGATATTGCTGAAATCATTGAACAAAAAATTCGTGTAGCAAGTAACTTGACTACTGCAGTTCCTGCGCCAACTAGTGAAGAGCAACAAAAAGAAGCAGCAGAAGAACAAGAATTGTTTGAAATCAACGAGTAATCTCTCAAGTCCTCCCTTGTTGGGAGGATCCTGAGGGTGTTGCCCTCTGGACTCCGTAAACTTATCTGATTGAGCTTGGATCAATCTGGATAATGGATTGTAGTGGGTGTACTCGTGCTGCCTAACAGCCCCTGTCCCAATGGACAGGGGCTGTTAGCACGCTAACTGTGGAGTAAAGGCCGGGCTGAGTTCCCGGTCTTTTGTATTATTAGTGTTCTTTGTCTTCTTTGTCTTATGTGAAGATGTGCTTGGCGTAGTCAGAATGAAAATGTTATGAAAGGGGAGACCAGAATGGATCAACATGACGAGGACTTATATGAAGAAGCAGAACAGGACGGCCTATCCCAATTTCCGGACAACGAAGAACTGGCTATTACACGTGTAGAACGAACGAAGAGCAGGCAAGCTCGCTATCGAATCAATTTTGGTATCCACTCCATTACGGTTCTTGAAGATGTGATGATAAAATACAGGATGACTCAAGGCAATACGTTTATGAAGAAGGATCTGGAAGAAATCATTGTAGCTGATGAGCGACAGCGGACGTATGCACAGTCTCTGCGCTTTTTGGAGCATAAGCCGCGAACACGCCATGAATTAAGTCAGAAACTTCGTCAAAAAGAGTTTGCTGCACCATTAATTGAAGAGACGCTGGATCGACTTGAGCGGGAGAAGTTAGTGGATGACGATCTATTTGCGAAGGAATGGACAAGACAGCGTATGGAGGGCAAGCGGAAGGGAAAACTGTGGATAAGGCAAGAGCTGCGTCAAAAGGGCATTGCCAATGATCTAATTGCTGAAGCACTGGAAGGTGTTAGTACGGATGCGGAATTTGAGACTGCTCTGAGTGCCGGACGCAAAAAATGGAATCAGGTCAAAGGGGACGTCAAAGCAAAGAAAAATAAAACGCTTCCCTTCCTAATGAGACGTGGTTTTTCAATGGATATGGTGCGCCGGGTCGTGAATTGTTTAATTGAAGAAGATGAGGCTGGGGACCCTGAAGATGACGAAGCGTTGTTATGGGATTAGCAGACTAGAGTCTCTATACTGCATTCTCTTGACAATTTCTTTCGTCAAATACTAAAATGGACATGAGTCTGTAAGAAATGGACAACCCTTTTTCCTTCCAAAAAAGCGGTTTCGGTTTCTTAAGATTTATACCATTCTTAATTATGGGTTCGCTGGAAACAGTGAATAGTACGTGGAAACATGTACATGTGAAATGAAAATCGGCGGGGGATCGCCGTGAGTATTCGTTATTCCCAAACATATGTAAGGTTTGAAAACTGCAAATTGACCCAAGGAATGCCTTGGAGGAACCAACGAGGAGGTGAACAGTATGGAAATTGCAATCACGATCGCTCTCGTTGCAGCCGCGCTATTCATTGGGTTCGGAGTAGGATATTTTATTCGCAAATCTCTTGCAGAGGCTAAAATCTCTAGTGCGGAACAAGCTGCCGTACAAATCGTGGAGAACGCGAAGAAAGAGGCAGAAGCACTGAAGAAAGAAACGGTGCTGGAGGCGAAGGATGAAATCCATCGCATTCGCGCTGAAGCTGAAAAAGACACTCGTGAACGTCGAAATGAAATTCAACGACAAGAAAGACGATTGTTGCAAAAAGAAGAGTCGCTGGATAAAAAATTGGAATCACTCGAACGTAAAGAAGAGCAAGTGGCTAACAAAGAGAAACGAATTGATGAGACTCAGCAGCAGATCGAAATGATTTACAAAAACCAGGTGACAGAGTTGGAACGTATATCCAACCTCACCATGGAAGACGCACGCAGTATCATACTGTCCAACGTAGAACAGGAAGTTCGTCATGAGACGGCTCAAATGATCAAGGACATTGAACAACAAGCGAAGGAAGAAGCGGACAAAAAGTCCCGCGAGATTATTACACTCGCCATCCAACGCTGTGCGGCTGACCACGTAGCGGAAACAACGGTATCTGTTGTTACCCTGCCAAATGAAGAAATGAAAGGCCGGATTATCGGTCGTGAAGGACGTAACATCCGTGCGCTTGAAACCCTTACAGGGATTGACCTCATTATCGATGATACGCCAGAAGCTGTTATTCTGTCGGGCTTTGACCCGATTCGCCGTGAGATCGCCCGTACTGCCCTGGAGAAACTGGTGGCTGATGGACGTATTCACCCGGCACGGATTGAAGAGATGGTTGAGAAATCCCGCAAAGAAGTGGATGAGCGCATCCGTGAGTACGGTGAGCAAGCTACCTTTGAAGTGGGCGTGCATGGTCTGCATCCGGATCTGATCAAAATTTTGGGCCGGTTGAAGTTCCGTACAAGTTACGGTCAAAACGTCTTGAAACATTCCATGGAAGTCGCTTATCTGGCTGGACTGATGGCTGGCGAACTCGGAGAAGACGTAACTCTGGCAAGACGTGCAGGTCTATTGCATGACATCGGTAAAGCGCTGGATCACGAAGTGGAAGGATCACACGTCGAAATTGGCGTGGAACTGGCGAAGAAATACAAAGAACATCCGGTTGTAATCAACAGTATCGCGTCCCATCACGGAGATTGTGAAGCGACTTCGGTCATTGCCATGTTGGTTGGCGCAGCAGATGCGCTCTCCGCAGCAAGACCAGGCGCACGCCGCGAAACGCTGGAAACGTATATCAAACGACTGGAGAAGCTGGAAGAAATCTCAGAATCCTTCGAAGGTGTCGAGAAATCGTACGCCATTCAGGCCGGACGCGAAGTTCGCGTTATGGTACAGCCTGAGAAGATCGATGATGCTGAAGCCTTCCGCTTAGCCCGTGACATCACGAAGATGATTGAGAATGAACTCGACTATCCGGGTCACATCAAAGTCACCGTCATCCGGGAAACCCGTGCGGTTGAATACGCAAAATAGAGCATTACGGAAAAGTGGCCGCAGTAGTGGGCCACTTTTCCTGTTGATAGCCTGTTAAAATGCAACTACACATCATGGAGCATGAGATAGAGTCCTGCAAAGGTTCAACATTTGAAGTAAGAGGACTTTGCAGGAATTGAGGAGGCAGTAATCAATGAAAGTTTTGTTTATTGGTGACATTGTAGGTAACGTGGGACGTAAGGCACTAAAGGAAAATTTACCATATCTGAAATCGAAGTATAAGCCACATGTGGTGATTGTGAATGGTGAAAATGCGGCAGCAGGTCGCGGCATTACCGGTGCAATCGCAAATGAGTTTTTCAACTGGGGTGTACATGGTATTACACTTGGTAATCATACTTGGGACAATAAGGATATTTTTGATTTTATAGATGATGAGCCGCGCATGATTCGTCCAGCGAACTTTCCACCAGGAACACCAGGACGAGGATACACGGTTGTCAAAGGCGAAGGGAAAGAGCTGGCAATTGTCAATCTGCAAGGAAGAACGTTCCTGCCTGCTCTGGATTGTCCATTCCGTGTAGCTGATGAAATTGTAGATGAGCTGCGCCAAGACCATAAATGTATTTTGGTCGATATGCATGCTGAAGCGACGTCAGAAAAGATTGCCATGGGATGGCATCTGGATGGACGTGCGTCTCTCGTTGTAGGTACACATACGCATGTACAGAGTAATGATGATCGGATTTTGCCTGGAGGAACAGCTTACTTGACGGATGCAGGCATGGTAGGGCCTCGTGACGGCATATTGGGCATGGAGCGTGAGGCCGTGCTGCGTAAGTTCTACACTCAGCTACCTGTACGTTTTGTTGTGGATGATGGCAAATGGCACTTCCATGGTGTTTTTGTTGAAATTGATGAAGCTACAGGTGCGGCAACACGCATCGAAAAAATTCGTCTGATGGAGGACGAGTGGCGCATGGAATAGGGGTATTGTCCCAATTTGCAGGGAAACCCGTCTAAAAAGAAGGAATTTTTTTGCCTCCCGCGAATAACATCTAGTAAGTGGAAACAAACTTTCAACATTCCCAGGGAGGTACTTACCATGGATGTATTAAAAGTTTCAGCAAAGTCCAATCCTAATTCTGTAGCCGGCGCTCTTGCAGGGGTTCTTCGTGAACGTGGAAATGCTGAACTGCAGGCAATTGGAGCGGGAGCACTGAACCAAGCCATTAAAGCGGTAGCGATAGCCCGGGGATTTGTAGCACCAAGCGGAGTTGACCTGATTTGTATTCCAGCTTTTACAGACATTGTGATCGACGGCGAGGACCGAACGGCCATTAAGCTGATTGTGGAGCCCAGATAATACATGCAGTATGCATTGAACCTGTTTACGATGGATGTAGACAGGTTTTTTTGCGTTTTTTTTGCAATAAATATTGAGGAGGGTATAAGATGTCCATGTCTGATTGGCGTGTAGCTGATTTTCACTGTGATGCACTGAGCAAAATTTTGATGCAGCCTGCTCTTTCATTCCAAGATGCTCCACAACTGGATGTGAACTTGCAACGTTTGAAAGAGGGGAATGTAGGGTTGCAGGCGTTCGCCATCTATTTACCCGAAGTGCTTGGCAGAGGCAAGTTTGAACATGTGATGGGGCAGCTGGAGATTTATCGTAGACGTGTGGAGAGAAGTCAGGCGCGGCCTGGCGGTACACAGACGTTGTTATGGCGGGAACAGGTGGCTCAGGTGGGGCAAACCGAGGGTCCGTGGGGATTAATCACACTGGAGGGTGTGGATGGCCTGGAGGGCAACCTGTTCTATCTGGAGTTATGTTATCAGATGGGCGTTCGAATCATTGGACTAACGTGGAATTATGCCAATTGGGCGGCTGACGGAGTATTGGAGAAGCGTGGAGCAGGTCTGACCGAGAAGGGGAAGGAACTGGTGCGCCAGTGTAATGAAATCGGAATGCTGCTCGACGTGTCACATCTGACAGAGAAAGGTTTTTGGGAACTGGCTGACTTGAGTAAACGTCCTTTTATCGCCTCCCACTCCAACAGCTATAGCGTATGTCCCCATGTGCGTAATCTGAAAGATGATCAGATTCAGGCTATCATTGCCCGGGAAGGGCGGATTGGACTGACGTTTGTACCCTGGTTTGTCAAGCAGGAGGGTGAGGTACGTATAGAAGATCTGTTGCCTCATATTGAGGAGATCTGCTCTCTGGGCGGGCAACATCACCTGATGATGGGGTCCGATTTTGATGGAATTTCAACGTATATTCAGAGACTTGAACATTCAGGACATTATCCGAGACTGACGGAAATCTTGCTCAAACATTATGATGAACATCTGGTTCGTGGCTGGTTGTGGGGGAATGCAATGAGTTATCTGGGGGAACACTTGCCAGAGAGCAATCCAAAGATAAAGGGGGCTTCCATGAAATAGTGAACTGGTGTGTGCGTTGAATGTGTTGAATTGAAACTAGTTTTCCAAATAAAGGACGGGAATGATGGTGAAATAAGTGTATTTCATGAATTTTCACCAGTTCGTTTTCATTTCACTCCAAAAAGGGGTATAATACCATTGGATTGTTAAGAGCCTGAGTACAGGCCATAGATAAACAAGGAGTGAAATTTACAATGAGTAAAACAGTACCTGTGGGCGTATCTGCCCGTCACATTCATGTATCCCAAGAACACGTTGAAATTTTGTTTGGCAAAGGTTATGAACTGACTGAATTTAAACCTCTGTCCCAACCTGGCCAATACGCTGCTAACGAGACAGTAGCGGTAATTGGTTCGAAAGGACAGTTTGATAAAGTGCGTATCCTTGGACCTGTTCGCCCTGAAACGCAACTGGAGATCTCCATGACAGATTCATTTGCGATTGGTGTTAAAGCACCTGTACGTGAATCTGGAAGCATTGAAGGTACACCAGGAATCACAATTAAAGGTCCTGCTGGCGAAGTTACGATTGATAAAGGTGTTATCGTTGCTGCTCGTCACATTCACTTCCATACTTCTGATGCTGCTAAATGGGGTATCGAGGACAAACAAATGCTGAAAGTTCGCCTGGGCGGAGATCGCGGTCTTGTACTGGAAAATGTACTGGCTCGTGTATCCGATTCTTTCGCACTGGACATGCATATTGATACAGATGAAGCTAACGCTGCTGGCGCTCGTAATGGCGACACTGCTGAAATCATCGATTAATTACATGTAATAGCTTTAGCCGCCAATTGGGGCGGTCTGAATAACATATAAACCTGAGCACAGCCACAGGGGCCGGTTAATTCCAGCCCTGATGGCAAGGCTCAGGTTTTTGTATTTTCTGAGTGTTCTTCTGAACATGGCATGTTACGGATTAGACGAAGGGACATGCGCTTTGGATGTGGAACTACAGCCCAATTCATGCTATAATTTGCTGTAATGCTCTTTTAGTGTTCCAAGCAAGAAATTCACCTGGAACAGGGATGAATGAACGATTTTTTATTAATAGAGGCTGTAAGGAGTGACCGAAGGAAATGGCTAAAGACTCAAAAAAGGATTACTCCCAATATTTTGATTTCTCCGATGCCAAAGTAATTTCGCAAGATGAATTCAGCAAAAAGATAAGAATCCGGGGCCGTGAGATTAACATCAAATCGGAACCCAATCATCGTCAGGAGAAACAGCGGGGCAAGGAAGACGTCCAGGTGCTTTACGAAAATGCCGTTCCCGATGAACTGAAAAACATAGGGAAAGGCAAACATTATATTGTATATACGTATGGATGTCAGATGAACGAGCATGACTCGGAAACCATCAAAGGACTGCTTGAGTCTATGGGATATCAGGCTACAGAGAATCGCAAAGAAGCTGATATTATTCTGCTCAATACGTGTGCCATACGGGAAAATGCGGAAGATAAAGTATTTGGTGAGCTTGGTCACCTGAAAACGCTAAAACTCGAACGTCCGGGATTGTTACTTGGCGTATGCGGGTGTATGTCCCAAGAAGAAGGCGTCGTCAACCGAATCATGCAGAAGCATGGCTTTGTGGATATGATCTTTGGTACACATAATGTGCATCGACTGCCACATCTAATCCAGGAAGCACTGTTCAGCAAAGAAATGGTTGTTGAGGTGTGGTCCAAGGAAGGCGACATTATTGAGAACCTGCCGAAGAAACGTGAGGGTATGCGCGGCTGGGTGAACATTATGTATGGCTGCGACAAGTTCTGTACATATTGCATCGTTCCGTTCACGCGGGGCAAAGAACGCAGCCGTCGTCCTGAAGATGTCATTGCCGAAGTTAGGGATTTGGCACGACAAGGCTTTAAGGAGATCACGCTGCTTGGTCAAAATGTGAATGCGTACGGCAAGGACTTCACCGACCTGAACTACAGCTTTGGTGACTTAATGGATGCCATTCGCCAAATTGATATTCCGCGAGTACGGTTTACAACCAGTCACCCACGTGACTTCGATGATCGCTTGATTGAAGTGCTGGCCAAGGGCGGAAATTTGGTGGAGCACATTCATCTTCCGGTGCAATCTGGCAGTTCAGAAGTACTCAAACGTATGAGCCGCAAGTATAGCCGGGAACACTATCTGAAGCTGGCTGACAAAATTAAAAAGGCCATCCCGGATGTTGTGTTGACAACGGATATTATTGTTGGTTTTCCGGGGGAAACGGAAGAACAGTTTGAAGATACACTTTCCCTTGTCCGTGAAGTAGGGTATGATTTTGCCTATACCTTTATTTATTCCCCACGGGAAGGTACACCGGCTGCGGTGATGGAAGACAACGTACCGATGGAAGTGAAGAAGGAACGTTTGAAGCGCTTGAACGAAACGATCAACGAATACAGCCATCGAAGCAATGAAGAGCAACGCGGCAAAATCGTTGAAGTACTCGTTGAAGGCGAGAGCAAACGGAATTCTGAAGTTCTGGCAGGACGTACGCGCAGCAACAAGCTGGTGCATTTTGAAGGACCTAAAGATTTGATCGGTACTTTCGTACAAGTGGAAATCACCGATCCGATGACTTTTTATATTCGGGGCAACCTGCTCTCCGAGCCGGTAGCTGCCAATCAGTAATACACACAACAATAAGATGAGAATTTTGGGGTTCAATATCAGGTTCGGACATTTGCGCAAGTAGCGGAGGGGACGGAATCGGTCTGTAGAAGCGAAGCGTTCGCCTTTGTCTCCGGAGTTTAACCTTGAACAGTTGTAATCAGAAAAATCCGGAGACAACAGCGATCAAAAGAACGATCCGTACCTGCAGCGGTCATGGAGCAGACGTTTGAACTCATTTGAGCCCAGGTTCTCATCTTATATCATCTCATAGAATGGAGCGATTTCAGTGGCGCAGGAAGAAGTGCAGTACAACCATTATGGAATGCCAACCTACGATACGCGCAATCTGGTCATACGCGACGACATTATGGGAAAAGCCAAAGAATTGGCTGATATGCTCGGAACGAGTGAGGAAGTTAGACAGTTTCAACAGGCTGAAACCAAAATTCGTGATCATGAGCGCATCCAGCAGTTGATTGCAACGATCAAGAAAAAACAAAAAGAGATTGTTGCTTTTGAAAGCTTCAAAAATGTAGAGATGGTCAGCAAAATTGAACAGGAAATTGACGATCTGCAAAGCGAACTGGACAGTATTCCATTGGTTACGGAATTCCAGCAGAGCCAGAGCGACATCAACTACTTGCTTCAACTCGTGATCTCTGTAATCCGGGATACGGTTTCTGAAAAAGTAAACGTGGAGGCTGGAACGGATTCACCTCCGACCAGTTGCGGTTAAATGACGGAAGGGTGCGGACGCTGTCCGCGCCTTTTTTGACATTACATAACCGTTAACAAGTTAACGTGGAGTGGCTATCGCCAAGTACTCGGAATATAATTCCAAGCAAAGCTCCACGCTGTGGGGTTATTTTGTGTGGCCTAGCTGATTTTTAATGATAAAGGCACATGACATCAAGAGAGCTTGATACGTACAGTAAATAAAGGAGAAATGAATAATGAGTATTTTGGACAAAATGGTGGAAGACGGAGACGGACGATTCTGGGGATTTCTCGGCTGTCGTTATATTAAAGGAGACGGCAAAGAAGTACAGATCGCGTTGACAGCAGGCGAACATCATACCAACTCCATGGGGATTATTCATGGGGGTGTATTAACTTCACTGATGGATCAGGCGATGGGTATGGTAGCAACAGCAGCAATGGAAGTGGACGGCTGTGTGACAACGAATCTGAACGTACATTTTCTCGCACCAATGAAACAAGGGGAGTTAACGGTGACAGCTACGGTACTGCATCAAGCAGGACGCAGTGTGACGACTCAATCGGAGGTTCGTGATGCATCGGGCACGTTGGGATGTATGGCTACGGCGACATTCCGCATAGCACGCCCTAGAACGTAACGCACGAATCCTGCGGTTGACAAAATATATTATTATGTCATAATGAAATTATCAAAATGAAAATAGTCGGTGGTGCCCATGAGCGAAAACTACGAACACTTCAATGCAGAGAGCGACGAACAAGCAGCACGTGCCTATAGTTCCAAAAAATATCGTACCCCCGATGGTGTTCCTGCGGATATCGTTATGTTCACCTTGACCAAGCGGGAGCGCAAGACGGTGACGAAGACACTTCCCATTCGGGAACTGAAAGTGATGCTAATCAAGCGCAAAGGCTGGCCTTTTGCAGGAAGATGGGCATTACCCGGTGGATTTTGTCAGGAGAATGAATCCATCTACGGTGCAGCTAAGCGTGAGCTGATGGAAGAGACAGGTGTAGATGGTGGACATCTGGAGTACTTGAATGTATACAGTCAGCCGGGTCGTGACCCGAGGGGCTGGATTATCTCTCACGCATTTTTCGCGCTTGTGGAAGAATGGATGTTGGATCAACGTCAAGCAGCAGATGATGCTGAGGATGTTGGATTGTTCACCATTCAGGAGGCGCTGCAAGAACTGGAACTGGCCTTTGATCACAGAACAATCATCGAAGATGCTTATCGACGTATTCAACAGCAGATGCTGGAAACGACGATTGCTCGTCAGTTCCTGCCACGTGATTTTACATTAAGTGAATTATATCAGGTTATTCAAAGTGTTGTACCGGATTTTGAAGAACCAAACTTCATTCGCAAGATTACGTCTACCCGCAGCCGTAAAGGCATTGTGGAAGAAGTACGGGATGAAGAGGGGAACCTGGTGAGTTCCAACCAGTACTCGCAGCGTCCGGCGCAGCTATATCGTTTTACAGAACTCGTACCACGACTTTCCATCTATACGTAATAAGGTGTAGGTGCGTCAATTGGATTGAATCAGAATCAACCATTTCTGGGATAAGGGAGTGTTGACGATGAAAGCACTGATTGTCATTGATTTTACGAAGGATTTTGTGACAGGTTCTTTGCCTGTAGGTCAGCCGGCAGTAGAGATCGAAGAGACGATTGCAGCTGTAACCGAGGCCTATTGTAAGAACAAGCATGAGGTAATCATGGCTGTGGATCTGCACGAAGAAAATGATCCGTACCACCCGGAGACTGTACTTTTCCCACCTCATAACATCAGAAATACGGAGGGAAGACAGTTATATGGACGTCTTGCCCAAGTGATGGAAGAACGAAAAACCGATATTCGGTGGATGGATAAGACGAGATATAGTGCATTCTGTGGGACCGATCTGGAACTCAGACTGCGTGCACGTGGTATTACGGATATTGCACTGATTGGGGTATGTACGGATATTTGTATATTGCATACTGCAGTGGATGCTTACAATAAAGGTTTTCATATTACGGTATATGAAGATGCTGTTGCCAGCTTTAATCCGGCAGGACATGAATGGGCGCTAGGACATTTTCGTTCCAGCCTGGGTGCTTCGGTGGTTAAGGCGAGTGAGACAGTCCTTGCGTAATTTAATCGATAATCCTGTTGGGTTGACCTCCCTGTTAGGAACCGGATGAATGTGGTGAATGGTGTATAGAGTTTTGTTACGGGAGACTTGTTTGTTTAATACGGATGAACAGAATCATGAAGAATAAGTCTCCATATGTTAACCCGTGTCCACAGATGAAACCTGGGGGCACGAGCGGAAGTCAGAGAGGATGAGACAAATGCAGACAACTAGCCTGGCTTTACATACGGATAAATATCAGATCAATATGATGTACGCCCATTGGGTGAATGGTACTCACAAGCGGAAGGCGGTATTTGAAGCCTATTTCCGTAAGCTTCCTTTTGGCAACGGATATGCGGTATTTGCCGGATTAGAACGGATTGTGAACTACATCAGCCAGCTTCGGTTTACGATGGACGACATCAAATTTTTATCCAAACAAGAGGAAAATTACGATCCGGTCTTTCTGGAAGAGTTGCTCCAGTTTTCATTTCAGGGGACGATTCATTCCATGAAGGAGGGCGCAATTGTTTTCCCTGACGAACCGCTCATTCGGGTAGAAGGCTCCATTATGGAGACACAATTGGTGGAGACGGCGATACTTAACTTCATGAATTATCAGACGTTGATTGCAACCAAGGCTTCGCGGATCAAACAGGTGGCACAACAGGATACGTTGCTCGAATTCGGTACACGGCGTGCACAGGAAGCGGATGCTGCCATCTGGGGCGCACGAGCTTCGTATGTAGCAGGCTTCCATGCAACGTCCAACATGCTGGCCGGAGAGCGCTTCGGAATCCCAACAGCAGGTACACACGCCCATTCCTGGGTACAGAGCTTTATGAGTGAACAGGAGGCGTTTGACGTGTATGCCAAAGTGTTGCCTGATCAGGTTACATTATTGGTTGATACCTTTGACACGTTGAACAGTGGAGTACCTCACGCCATCAAGACAGCCAAGAAGTTGGAGAGCCAAGGCAAAAAGATGAACGCGATTCGTCTGGACAGCGGTGACCTTGCGTACTTGTCGATTCAGGCACGTCAGATGCTGGATGAGGCTGGGCTGGATTATGTGAAAATTGTAGCATCCAATGATTTGGATGAAAATACGATTTTCAACCTGAAGGCTCAAGGAGCACGGATAGATACATGGGGTGTTGGTACACAGTTGATTACGGCTTCTGACCAGCCATCTTTGGGTGGAGTGTACAAATTGGTGGAGCGTGAAGTGGACGGTGCCATGCTGCCTACGATCAAAATATCTGCCAATCCTGAAAAGGTGTCCACTCCAGGTAAAAAGGAAGTGTTCCGGATCATTGATCCGAAACATGGCAAAGCGATTGCAGATTATATCTGCTATCCAGATGAAGAGCAGCCGCTACAGGGCGGACCGCTCAAGCTGTTCAACCCGCTACACCCTTACCTGAAAAAGACGGTTACCCGCTACGAAGCGGTTAATATGCTGGAGCCAATCTTTGTGAATGGACGTAAAGTGTATGAACTGCCTAATCTGGATGAGATTCGGGCGTACCACCGGGAACAGATGAACCTCTTCTGGCCGGAATACCAACGGAAACTCAACCCGGAGATCTACCGTGTGAACATCAGCCCTGCGGCATGGAATATGAAGCAGAAGCTCATTGCGGAACATGTGAAATCCACAGAGGAATGATCTACACATAAGAATTACAAAGAGGCATAACCAGTGGGGATACTGGCTTATGCCTTTTTGATGCCTATAAAATGTATACGTTCTTAGCGGAGTTGAACGATTCAATGATCGCAAGCAAAATTTCCCGCTATACGCGTTCTGTCTTCTGTGAAAGTACGTCGATAGTTGATAGACTTTATTCTTATATGATCCCGATGAGATGGACCAGTGATGTAAGAAATCTCATGGACAGACTGCCCAGGTAGCAGGCTATACTGGAATTTGTCTTGTTCAGTTCGAGAGGTTGTTCAAAAATAGACTTTTGAACATGTATTTACAGGGGGAACAGCAGTCATTATTTCTCGGGAAAGCGCAGGAGACGCCAAATTCTGCAACTATTGATTCAATCCCGCAGCTGCAGGGGATGAAAGTAAGAGGAGGTGCAGACATGAGATGGATACTAGGACTGGTCTGGATCGCTTTTATTGCCTATGCATTGTTGTTGGCACCGGGGCAGTCACCTGGAAGTGATCCGATTTTCAAAGAACTGATTACAATGCAAAGCAAAGAACCTTGGGTACTTACGGTATTTTCGTGGTTAGGTATTTTCCCGGCAGTTTATACTTGTATGCTGTTAAGAACATCTGTGAAAGAACGAGGTGGCCGTGTACCGGCTTGGCCTTTTGTTATACTTTCTTTCGGACTTGGTGCTTTTGCGCTGCTTCCCTATTATGCATGGTCGTCATCCGCAAATAGAGCTTCGGGTTACACAAGCTTGCATTTTGGTCGTCAGCGGGAGTCGGTAATTGGACGGGTAGCAGCCCACAAGTTGACGCATGTAGTCCTTCTGCTGTTGACGCTGGGTACGGCATTCTATGCCGTGACGCAAGGTCATCCGGATGTATATATGGACGCGTTCAAGCAATCTGCCTTTGTACATATCATGACGATTGATTTTGTACTGCTGACCTTGCTTTCCGTGATTGCGATATACAGGGATGCCAGAGGCAGTCGACGTTCACCAGCTTGGGCCGCGGCAGGCATCATCCCTATTGTGGGTCCGCTAATCTATCTGTTGACGCTCAGGAGAGACAGAGCTTGATCATCAACATCTGAAGAATCCAGAAGTAAAAGGTAGCCGTTAAGCCTGAATACGAACAATTCATGTGCTTAATGGAAAAATATATAAAATCCAAAGAAGGAGTGGCTATCGATGAAAAACCATTTTAACGCATATGTTGTCCGTAAAGAAGAACAGGGAGGAGTGAAAGCTGCTATAGAGCAACTGAAGAAGGAAGATCTGCCAAATGGAGATGTAACGGTACAGGTGCAATATTCCAGTGTCAATTATAAAGACGGACTCGCGACTCTTGAAAAGGGTGGTGTCGTTCGTGAGTACCCGATGGTACCGGGAATTGATCTGGCTGGAACGGTAGAGGAGTCGGTCAGTGGACGTTTTGCACCAGGAGATCGGGTGATCAGTACAGGATTTGAATCTGGCGTATCCCATTACGGAGGGTACAGCGAGTATGCGCGTCTGCGCAGTGAATGGCTGGTGCCTCTGCCACCGGGTCTCAGTGAGAAAGAAGCCATGGCAATTGGAACCGCAGGATTTACGGCTGCACTTTCGGTAGATGCGCTGTTACAGGCTGGAGTGACACCGGCGATGGGCAAGGTTCTGGTTACGGGTGCAACGGGTGGCGTTGGCAGTATGGCGGTTGCCATTCTGGCGAAACTTGGCTTCCAAGTAACAGCCAGCACAGGCAAGAAGGAGCAGGAGGAGTCATTGCTCCGAAACTTGGGCGCCTCAGAGGTTATTACTCGTGAAGAAGCTGATGCTCCAGCTAAAGGAGCCATGGGGAAACAGCTATGGGCGGGTGTTGTTGATCCAACAGGAGGACCGGCTCTCGCGGAGCGATTGAAACAGATTCAATATGGAGGTGCAGTAGCGGTATCCGGGTTGACCGGAGGTACAGCTTTTGAATCTACGGTACTTCCGTTTATTCTGCGTGGTATCCAGCTTATTGGTATAGACTCTGTATATTGTCCGATGGAACGTCGGGAACGATTGTGGAAACTGCTCGGCGGAGAATGGAAACCGGAGCGCGCGCTGGAACTGGGAATCCGCGAAATTTCTCTGGACCAGTTGCCTCATACGCTTGAGACGATACTCCAAGGTGGTGCGGTAGGTCGGACTGTGGTCAATACAATATCAGATCTGCCATCCGCATAAGTTTCCAAGTCCTAAGACATGCTAATTCTACCTGATTGGGTCACAGTACATGTGACTGGAAAGGAAGGATTGGCATGTGTTTTGATAGAAAAGGACGAAGTCTGGTTCGAAGAACAATGAAGTCGATACTTGTAAGTGGTGTGTTGATCACAAGTGTCTGGTCCCTGGTGGCTTGTTCGGCATCATCCATTGAGCAGGAGCGGAAGGTCTACACCCGTGAAGCGACAGATGAAGGAAATATGCGGGCACAGAGTCAGGGACACGGATTAAACGGTGAATTGGTGAGTGAGATCAGTAAGAGTTTTGAAGCAAAAGGCATTCAGCTGATGAATAATATGTCTGCCGATGACGGGCATGGTGGGATCTCTTATATGTATTTGTTGAATGGAAGTGGCAGACACATCGTGAAAGTCCATATTTTCAGTGATGCAGCTACCCGGGCTGCGAGCATGAAACAAATGTATAGTGAGAATCGTGATGAGGCTGTCTTGGAGAATGCGCTTGGCCGGACAACGATTCGCAGCAAAGGATACGTCTCACTTGTTTATACAGCTTCGGGTGGGGAAAAGGACAAGTATGAACAGGATGTTATGCAGGTGTTCCAACATGTGCTGGGGCAAATAAGGTAAGTTGAGCGAGATCCCCTTCGTACTTTATTATACAGCTGAAAATAAACCCGAAAAACCCGTCTGATCTCTCAGACGGGTTTATATATTTCACGCATCACATGCCGCAGCTCGGGCAAAATGAGTTTTTCCATGGCCAATTTGACAGCTCCTTTGGAGCCCGGCATGGAGAAGACGGCTGTGCGTCCAATTGTTCCAGCGACGGCTCTGCTCAGGATGGCAGCGGAACCGATATCTTCGGTGTAACTGAGAAAACGGAAGATCTCACCAAAGCCCGGAAGTTCCTTGTCGAGTAGCGAGGATACCGCTTCGTAGGTTGTATCTCGGGGTGCAATTCCTGTTCCCCCGCTGAGCAGCACGGCTTCGATATCATCACGAACAGCTGCATCTTGCAGGATGCTTCGAATGTTCTCCGTTTCATCTGGAGTGATGATGTATTCAACAATCTGATAACCCGCTTCACTCAGAAGCTGGTGCATGAGCTGGCCACTGGTATCGGTGTCTTTGGTGCGTGTGTCCGACACTGTAACTATCATGCACGATACCGTGGTCGGAGCTTCCTGGCGATGTTGTTCCACTGAATTAGTCATGAAACTTCCTCCTTCAATCAACATGTCCTCATAGCATAGACCATCCGTTAGCATCAGGCAATGTACTGGGGAAGAATTGAACATGATTGCATAACGAATGCGGGATGGTGTACACTCGCTAGATATAGATAGACTAGGTTACAAGAAGGACAATCAGAGAGGTGTATACGCATGAATGAAACAATTTTAAAAGAACAATCCATACCTGTATATATACTTTCAGGTTTTTTGGGAAGTGGAAAAACAACACTGCTTGTTCAGTTGATCGAACATTGGCAACAGCAGGGTTTGCGTCCCGCAGTGGTTATGAATGAGTTAGGCGAAGTCAATCTGGATGGTCAGATTGTGGATTCCACCGTTCCGATGACCGAGATGTTAGGTGGATGCATCTGTTGTACCGTACGTGGTGACTTGGGATTGCAGCTTGCTGATCTCGTTCAAGAAGAATCACCGGATGTGATCATCATTGAAGCCACCGGTGCCGCGAACCCAATGGAGATTCTGGATGCAGTTACAGAGACCTCACTTTACATGCGATTGGAACTGAAAAGTCTCATTACCGTTGTGGATGCAGCGCATCTATCAGGTCTGTATCAGGAGCAGAAGGGGCAGACCTTCAAACTGATGCAGGAGCAGATTCGTTGTGCGTCTGTGCTTCTTTTGAATAAAACGGATCGGGTGAGTGCACAGGAACTGCAAGATTTGGAACAGCTTTTGGCAAAATGGAATGGCTTCGCACCTGTAATTCCTACGGTCAAGTGTGAGGTGGAGATGGATCTGTTGCTTCGCAGCGGGGCAGACGTGCATATACGTGATTCAGCTTCTGAAGCAGGTAAGCCGGCTCACCAAGAGCATCATGTGCATACGGAAACCTGTGGTACAGATGGATGCAGTCATGGACATGAACATACACATCATACAGTCCAAGGCGATGCTACGAATACTGCCTCATCCCATAGTCATGACCACGGTCACGAGCATTCCGCTCCTCATGCATCACACGAACATGTCATGGTATATACGCATTATTTCAGTCATCCGGTGAATAGCGAAGCGTTTGAACAGTTTGTATCTGCTTTGCCCCGGGATGTCTATCGAGCCAAAGGCATTTTATCGTTTAGTGACACGGCGAGCCGTTTCTGGTTCCAGTATGCCTACCGTGAATCGGACTATATGAAGATCACACCTCAGGGAGATGTCCCTAATGTTGCAGTGTTTATAGGTGAACATTTTGACCAAACTGTCATTCGTGACCAATTACTGGAATTGGAAGCGATAAAGTAGGTTAGATGATTCAATGTTCCTCCGAACTGGGTATTAAGATGCATAGCAAACTTTGCCTGGGAGGTAACTTTAAATGACACAACAACAATATCAACAATGTATCGATGCTTGCCTGGAGTGCATGAATGCTTGCAACGTATGTTACATATCGAGTCTGAAAGAATATGATCTGGCGATGCTGCGTGATTGCATTCGTTTGAATCGGGAATGTGCGGAGATCTGCAGTTTTGCTGCACAAGCGATGACACGTGGAAGTGATTTCATTGCTGAAATATGCGAATTGTGTGTGAAAGCTTGTGAAGCTTGCGCCGCAGAGTGTGGCAAACACCACCATGATCACTGCCAAGCATGTGCAGAGGCTTGCCGCAGATGTGCAGAAGCTTGCCGGTTGATGGCAGCAGTAGCGTAAATATTATTTCACTGGAATATTTAATTAAAAACGATAATGACCTTGGTCCCCTAAGGGAAGGCAGTGAACACAGGCATCTGAGACGATGTGCCTATGTATTGCCTTTCAGTAGGGGATTTTTAATGCAGGTTGCCAAGTCTGATCGTGGTATGTATAATGATGGCAATGAATTGAAACGAAGAATATCAATGATCGGGAGAGTAGCCAGATCCATACATGACAGCGAGCCGGGAGAGGTGGAAGCCGGTATGACATGACCTGAGTGAACCGCACCCGTGAGATGATTATCCGAAAAGATGTACGTATCCCGATTGGGGATAGGCCATATCTGTCTGAGGGTAACCCGGCTTGCGACCGTTATACGCATCGAGCGGAACGGATTCTATTGGTATGTATGTTGATGCATATTAAGAGTAGCTGTTCACCTAGAGTGGTACCGCGGGAACTGTTAAGTCAGCTCTCGTCTCTTATTTAGAGACGAGAGCTTTTTTGTGTTTATTTTCACCCAATAATGAATGGATAAGGAGTGTTTGATATGTTGATGAAGCAGGCTGCGGCCGATATTGCCCCTTTAACGGGATTGAATGAAAAAGAGGTTATGAGATTACTGGAAGTCCCACCACAGGCGGAGATGGGTGATGCAGCCTTCCCTTGTTTTGCATTGGCGAAGTCATTAAAGAAAGCACCGGCAGTCATTGCGACCGAGCTCGCAACGGGATTGCAGGCATCTGGAATTGAAGCTACGCCCGCCGGACCGTATGTAAATATCCGTTTCAATCGGGAGAAGCTCGCGCCGAATCTGCTGAAAGAACTAGGGGATGCCGCATTCGGTAAGCTTCAGCTTGGTCAGGGTTCGCGTGTTGTGATTGACATGTCTTCCCCTAACATCGCGAAACCCTTCGGTATTGGACATTTGCGTTCTACTGTAATCGGTGCAGCGCTGTATCGGTTGTATAACGAAGCCGGTTATACCTCCGTAAGTGTGAATCATCTGGGAGACTGGGGAACCCAGTTTGGCAAGCAGATCGCAGCATATAAACGGTGGGGCAATGATGAAGCGTTGCAGGCAGACCCGATCCGTACGTCTCTGGAGCTGTATGTGCGCTTCCACGATGAGGCGGAGAACGATCCTTCACTGGAAATTGAGGCACGCGAGTGGTTCCGCAAGCTGGAGCAAGGGGATGAAGAAGCACAGCGGTTATGGGCGTTCTTTGTGGAAGTAAGCATGAAGGAATTCAACCGGATGTATGAACGTCTGAATGTACAGTTCGACCATACGCTGGGGGAGAGCTTTTACAATGACAAGATGGCCCCGGTGGTTGAAGAACTCAAGGCGAAAGGTTTACTTGAAGAGAGTGATGGAGCACTCGTGGTACGTCTTGAGGACGAGAACATGCCCCCGTGCCTGATTATCAAAAAAGATGGAACAACCATCTATCCTACCCGGGATCTAGCCACAGCGGTGTATCGTCATGAGGTGATGAAGGCAGATCGGTTGTTATACGTGGTTGGAGGCGAGCAGAAGCTACATTTCCGGCAGGTATTTGCGGTCCTATCCCGTATGGGGCATGAATGGTCTGCGAAGTGTGAACATATCCCGTTTGGATTAATGCGTTTTGAGGGACGGAAAATGTCTACACGCCGCGGTAAAGTTGTCTTCTTGCAGGAAGTGTTGGATGAGGCAGTCGCTCGTGCCTTGCAGATTATTCAGGAGAAAAACCCGGATCTGGAGAACCCTCAGAAGGTGGCCGAGGCTGTTGGTGTCGGTGCCATTATCTTCGGTGATCTGCGTAATAATCGGCTTAACGATGTGGACTTCTCATTGGAGGATGCAGTGAGTTTTGAAGGGGAGACCGGACCTTATGTGCAATATACCCATGCCCGGATTCAAAGTGTACTTGCCAAGGCAGAAGAGGCGATCCATGTGGAACATGAAAACCCTCTGCCTAACCCCAGCCTTGCGGAAGGTGAGAATGACACAGTAACCACTCCATCCCTTATCGGAGATACCGCATGGGCGTTGCTGAAACTGCTGGGTGAATATCCCGAGTATCTGGAAAAAGCAATTCATCGGAATGAGCCTTCGGTCATTGCCAAATATACAATAGATGTCGCTCAAGCGTTCAACCGCTTCTATCACGCTGAACGGATTGCGGATGCGCCATCTGATGTAAGATTCTTCCGGGTGGCATTGG
This sequence comes from Paenibacillus sp. 2003, assembly GCF_031455635.1. Lineage (NCBI taxonomy): Bacteria > Bacillati > Bacillota > Bacilli > Caryophanales > Paenibacillaceae > Paenibacillus > Paenibacillus sp. 2003. Next base: position 881,683 of record NZ_JAVDTB010000001.1, read on the forward strand.
CCAAACGGACTGCCGAACGCCTCGCGTACAGTTTACATTTGCTAGGTGTGCAAGCTCCGGAACGGATGTGATCCCAGTGATATGGAGTGCACGTGGTCTTTTCAAGAAGTCCGATCAAGCTAGACCAGACTCATCAGGTCGAGTTATATTGCTTCAACAAGTGAGCAAACGATTAGGTCATGCTCAGGTACTGAATCAAATTAATCTGGAAGTGAAACAGGGCGAATGCGCTGTGCTTGTGGGCAGAAACGGTTCTGGCAAAAGCACGTTGCTACGTATATTGGCGGGTAGTTTGTTACCTGATACAGGATCGATTCATTGCACATTAAAGGGTTCTGCAAAGTATGCAGTAGATGGCCTGCCACGTGTACCATTTACATCTGGAGAGTACTTGTGGGAGATGGGACGGATTCGGGGCATTCGCCCCGAATTACTGCGTGAGCGGATAAGAGAACTTAGTGAACTTTTATATCTGGATACCGCGATCGATCAGAAGTTACCCCTATTGTCCAAGGGCACATTGCAAAAAGTAAATTTGATTCAGGCCCTGTTACCTGGACCGGGTGGTCTTTTGTTGCTGGATGAACCGTTGTCAGGCTTGGATATTCCAGCTCAAGAGGCAGTTGTATCCTTACTGGGACAATGGAAGGTTGAGGGGACATCCATCGTTACAGCTTGTCATGAACCGTTGCTTATTGAACGTTTGGCAGACCAAGTGGTTGTGTTGCAGAAAGGTCGTGTACTCCGCTACTGGAGTCGCAAGGATTTATTACAAGCTGGCGAACCAGTTGTACATATTCAAAGTCTGATGGAAACTGAAGAGAATTTGGCTAACGATCCATCCATTTTAAAACAACCTGGAGTGCTGTCTTTAGTTCGTAATACAAGTTCGGAAAAATCAAATTCACGGATGTGGGATTGGAAAGTAGTTCAACAATCAACAGATGATGTCCTCAGAATGATTTTGGCATCCGGAGGTTCGATTGTGTCTGTACAACAGGAGGAAAGTCAATTACATATGGAAAGTCTGCTGGAAGGACAACATCCAGCTGTACATGCGAGTCGTGGAGGTGTCACAGAATCTGTGGACTTAAGTTCTTCCATGGATGATGCGGGGGGAGAAGCCGAATGATCTATCTGACCCGATATTTGTTAAGGCATCACATTCGCTCACAGAAATATTTTGCACCGGTTATCTTTTATATCATCGCCATGCTGCTGATCTATTCCTACAAACCCAACCCTATTGCGGACAGTTACAGTGTTACGGCTATGCTGTTATTTCTGGCAGCTGCTTGGCTCGGAGTAATGGTGATGAATACCGAACCTGCAAAGCAGGTTCAATTACTCGTCCTACATGCAGGAAGCAGGCGTAAGGTAGTAACAAGTCAACTCATCTGTGCCTGGATAATGCAATTCCTGCTCACCGCAATCACTGTGCTGTATCCCGTGTTCGCGGGAATGTTCGAGAGACAACCCACAGGTGAGGAGTGGATGATTACTTGGTTAGGACATCTGGGGTTATCGTTGCTGGGATTGAGCATCAGTGTATTCTTTCAAAAATCGTACATTCCCTTGCTTAGTCGAAGTATGCCTGCCCTCATGATTATATTATTACTATCGTTTATCCAAGGTTCCTTAAGTGAACGTTTGCCTGAATCGTTAGAATGGCTTGGCCGCATTCTTCCGCCAGCCTTTTATCTGGTTCGTGAGATGATGTTATTTGATGAATCAAAGATGGACTCTTTTGTTTGGGTTACGCTATGGACTGTATTTTATGCATCGGTATTACTAATCATCCATGTGTGGCTGTCCGGAAGAAGAGATCTGCGGAGTTAGAAGACGCGCTCCCCGATAACTTGAATGTTGCTCTTGGTTTGGTTAGGATAGAGGGACATGGAATGGTTAACATTGTACGGTTGAAGGGGGCGCTCGCAATGCAAAATACAGATATCCAGAATGGTGACATGCTGGACAGCGAACACTCCAGGGAATTGTTTGCCTATTACGGATTGGCAGTGTACTACGGGCAGGCGCTTGAACAGCAGCTGGTCAATCTGATTTTATTAATGAAAATGTCTCAGGGCAAAGCCGTGTCTGAAGAGGATCTGGAAGATCTGTACGAACGAAAGATGAGCAGTTCACTGGGGCAGCTCATTCACGAAGTGCGCCATCATTTTACATTTTCAGAGGAAGAGACTCGCCAGTTGAATGAATTATGGCAGCAACGTAACCGTATCGTACATCATTATTTCAAGGAACGAATTCACGAGACATTCAGTCCGGAAGGACGATCACGCATGATTAAGGAATTGGAGGATTTCAAAGACCGTGCACAGGAGTTGGAGATCCGTCTTCAGCAATATACGGGTGCTTGGATTGCAGAGCTTGGTCTGGATGCCGAATCCGCAGCAGCTCTGCAAACGCTGGAGCGTATGCATACCGAGAGTATGCAAGCAAGGGCTTTGGAAGAGGATGAATGACAAGCAAACAGATAACGAAACGCTGGATATTAATGACGGCTCTGGCTGTAGTATTGGTTGGAATCCTGTGGACTGTGGTTACCGCAATACGCATATCAGCATATACGGATGAGGATTCATCCAGGATATCGGATGCAGCGATCATTCTGGGCGCAGCCGTGGCGGGGGATAACCCTTCACCTGTATTTCGCGAACGTATTGAACACGCGATTGAATTATACCGTCAGGGTACAGTTCGTAATCTGCTTTTCACAGGCGGGTCAGGTGATGATGGAGAACATACGGAAGCTGAAGTTGGTCAGAAGTATGCCATCGCACATGGAGTAGATCCTGCGGACATTCGCATAGAGACCAAATCCAGAATTACCGAGGAAAATCTAGTCAATTCAATTCCAATTGGTGAACAGGCCGGTTATCAAACCTATACGATTGTGAGTGATCCGTTACATATGAAACGGGCCATGAAGCTGGCTGCCGGACTGGGTATGGATGCCGTACCATCTCCGACACGAACTACGGCGTATCGAACCTGGCGCAGCAAGTTTCCTTTTCTCGGAAGGGAGACTGTAATGTACATGGGATATACAATCAAAGGATGGATAGATAATCCGCAGCAGCCATGAGGCTGCATGTGGATTTTTTTTGTCTGGGCGAAATAAACATTATCGGAACATGCCTCCAGATGTAAGTACAAAAAACCGATCTACACCGCAAACCCTGAGGTAGCTGTGTAGATCGGTTTTTGTTTTGCCGTCGAGTACGTCAATTTGACTGGTTACTTAAAGAGCGTTCTGTTTTACTCTGTTATGCATTTCCTCCTGCAAAGGAGGCTGATGTTCGAACGGTCTCGCCTGACGGATTCTCGAGCGTTGCGACCGCTGCTGCTTGCGCACCTTGCTGAAGCTGATACATCTTATAATAGCGGCCTTTAAGCTCCATCAGTTCATCATGTGCACCTTGCTCAACGATACGCCCGCGATGCAAAACCAGAATCTGATCTGCTGAACGGATGGTGGAGAGACGGTGAGCAATAATGAAGGTGGTACGTCCTTTTTTGAGGACTTCGAGTGCGTTTTGAATTAAAGCTTCCGTTTCCGTATCGATATTGGCTGTCGCTTCATCCAGAATGAGGATGGCCGGATCAAACGCCAGTGCACGCGCGAAGGAGATCAATTGACGCTGTCCAGCGGATAATGTGCTTCCTTTTTCGATGACAGGTTCGTCAAAGCCTTGAGGCAAATGAGCCAGTATGCGTTCGGCTCCTACATCACGCAGCGCCTGTTCAATTCGTTCACGGGAGATCTTCTCATCGCCTAGACTGACGTTGGAAGCAATGGTGCCTGTGAACAGATACGGGTCCTGCAATACAATCCCCATATGCTCGCGAATCCACTGTTTAGGCAGATCTTTGACGTTCTGACCGTCAATCGTGATCTTGCCTTTTTGCGGATCATAGAACCGGAACAGCAGGTTGATGATGGAGCTTTTACCCGAACCGGTGTGACCGACCAGAGCGACCGTCTGACCTTGGGATGCTTTAAACGAGATATTATTGAGCACATAATCCTTTTTATAGGCAAAGGATACATCGTCGAAGACAACATTTCCCTTGTATCTTGGCATGGAGCCATCGGTTACGGGTTCTCCCTTTTCATCCATCAGCTCAAAGACGCGACCAGCAGATACGAGGGAGGAGTCCAGGTTGGCGAGCTGATTCACCATGCCGGTAATTGGCTGGAACAAGCGGCCCAGCACATCCACGAAGGCATACAGAACACCCAGGGAGATAATACTTGTGCCATCCAGCACACTGGAACCGAAGTACCACAGGACCACCGCAAAGGCGATATTCCGTAATACGTTAACCAGATTGTGTGAGGTGAAGGCATTCAGGTTCAGCATTTTGTTCTGGTGTTTCATATAGTCATCATTCAGATCTTCGAATTCCTGTTTGGTTTGTTTCTGATGGCGGAATACGCGGATAATGGACATCCCCTGAATGGACTCGTTAATGATTGCATTGATCTCACTCAGTCGTGATCGAATGATCGTGTTGTAGCGAGTGGCGAATTTGCGATAGAGCACAATCCAAGTAATGAGCATCGGCACAACGAATAATGAGATCAGACCCAGGCGAACATCAAGCAGGAAGAGTGCAACATACACACCTGTAATCGTGATGATTCCTGAGAAAAAGTTCGAAAGAACGGCAACGAACAGATCCTTGACGGCTTCTGTATCGTTCGTGACCCGTGATACAACTTTACCTGCGGGCAGGTTATCAAAAAAGTGCACCGGCAGTCGCTGAATATGGGCATACACATCGTTTCGCAGTCTTTGAATGACCTTATTGGCCGAGGATTGCAGCCAGAAAGTTTTACCAAACTCCATAATGACCGAGATCACGAGGAAGATCATGTAGTACACAATTAATTGATAGATGCTGGGCATCTCCGGTTTGTAAAAAGCAAACAGTTCACCAGCGGACAGGGGTGTTGCCGCATATTGGCCTGTCACTTCACCTGCGCGTGTAACCGTGAGGGTTCCATCCGCATATGTGCGGTCCCCGTCAGGTGCATTGACCGGTTCATTTACAAAATAAAAACTTTTGCCGGCTTGTAATACCCGCACTTCGTTACCTTTGTTTTCATCCGGTTCGAACAAGCCTTCGCGTTTGTAGTTCTTACCGTTGTAGACTGCGGCTTCATCTGAAGCTGTCGTCTCATAGAAAGGCTGCTCAATCGCGAGCAAGTGATTGTCGATCATGGATTTGGCGATGAACGGCCCGGCAAGCTCGGCCGCAACACCAATGGTAAGCATAATTAATGCAGCGATAAATGTTCCTTTGGCTTTCAAGGCGTAATCAAGCAGCCTTTTGCCTGTATTAGACTTCAATGCATTGACCTCCTACGTGGACAGATTGGACTCGACCTGTTGCCGTTCATACTGTTCACGGTACCAGCCGTTCATGGCTAACAGTTCCTGGTGAGTGCCTTCTTCCGTAATTTTCCCGTGCTCCAGTACGATGATTCGGTCAGCATGTTCAATAGCAGACAGGCGATGAGTCGAGATCAGCGTGGTTTTGCCCGAGCGTTTGTTGCGTATATTTTCAATAATTTTGGCTTCAGTACGTGCATCGACAGCAGATAAAGCATCATCAAGGATCAGAATATCAGGATTAGCAATAAAGGCACGTGCCAGCGATACCCGCTGTTTCTGTCCACCGGACAGAGAGATTCCTTTTTCACCAACAAGTGTATCCAGTCCATCGGACAAAGTCCCCAGATCCCCGTCAAAAGCGGCGGTACGAATGGCTTCCATAATGACTTCATCACTGGCCCCAGGTTTACCGAATTGAATGTTCTGACGAACTGATTTGGAGAACAGAACTTGTTCCTGTGGTACGTACCCAATCCAGCTGTGCAAGTCATCTTTGGCGATATCCTGAATCGGATGACCCGAGATGCTTAATGTGCCCGAACCGGCAGGGTATTCATGAAGCAGTTGTTTGAGCAAAGTAGACTTACCGCTACCCGTACGACCCACAACACCCAATGTTTGACCCCGTCGCAGCGAAAAGCTGATATGACTGAGATTGTTGACAGTGGAACTTGGGTAACGGAATGTAACATCCTGCATCGCAATTTCTTCCGGATTCGTAACGTGAGCAGGTTGCTCCACATCCTGTACGGCAGGTTCTACCGATAAAGTCTCGTTGACCCGATCAAGGGAAGCGCTACCGCGCTGCATCAGGTTAATCAATTCGCCGATGGCGAACATGGGCCAGATCATCATCCCCAGGTACATGTTAAATGATACGAGATCCCCCAGGGTAATTTCATTATGAAATACAAGATATATGCCGTAGGCAAGTGCAATCACATAACTGAGTCCAACGAAGAGTCGGATGGTGGGTTCGAACAGGGCATCCATTCTGGCAACAGCCAGGTTTTTGCGATACACATCTTCGGTCACGTCGGCGAACCGTTTCTCGTCCAGACGTTCCTGCACATAGGCACGTACGACACGAATACCGGCGATGGATTCCAGCACCTGGTCGTTCATGTCTCCGAATGCGTCCTGTGCCAGAGTGTAACGTTGATGTACTGCTTTACCATAGATCATCATGGCAATGGCGATAAAAGGTAAAGGCAGGATTGCCGCCAAGGTCAGTTTCCAGCTGACCAGAAAACCCATGGCGAACAATACGGTGGCCAGAAAGGCTGTAGAGTCTGTTAAGGTCAGCATGCCGAAGCCTGCTGTAGTGGCAATGGAACGAAGATCATTGGTGGCCCGAGCCATCAGATCTCCTGTTCTGTTTTTCTCAAAAAAGGGAGGAGTCATCCGTAACAAGTGGTCCATAAAGCGTGAACGAAGCAGCCGTTCCACCAGATTGGCACCACCGAACAGTTTGTGCATCCAAACGTATGTAACCAGATAGATTATGATGACCGTTCCTAGAATAAGCAAAATATAACGGGTAAGTGAGGTGCCGGTAATGGAACCGCGCACAATCTCGTCGATGGCATTGCCAAGAAGACGGGGAGGCAGCAGTTCGGCAATGCCCACCAAAATAAGCAAGATGACACCGGTCAGGTATCGTTTGCGTTCCAGCCGGAAGAACCAGGCCAGGTTTTTAAGTACAGAGAACAAGTGTTATCCCTTCCTTTCGATGTCCAAGAAATGCAGATTCCGTTCATGTATGCCGAAATGTACCCACAAAAAAAGACATACCGCACGCAGGCGGTATGTCTTCATATAATCATACGGCAGCATGGCTCAGAGAACAGAGCCGCCACCATATATAAGTTCGATTGTGAGTAAACATCACAGAGGTTCTAATGAAAGAACGCCTTGTCATGCCGACTTATGAACGGAATAATGATTTCGGGTGTGCTCCGGTATTTAGTTGTGTGCTGAATTGACCAATCATATGTTTGTTAAACACCGTAATCACCCTTTCTTTTTTGGAAATAAATACAATGTAGACCTCGTATGTTTGCATCTTAACACCGGCTTTTACAATCTGTCAAACATTTTTCACAACTTATTTTGTCTTTATGTGGTCACTCGGGTTTGTATTCAAGTCCCTGTCGAGATATGATGGAACATATATATACAGAAGGAGCTGACACCAAATGAGTACCATACATGTATCCGATCAAGCTGCTCGCTGGTACAAAGAAGAACTGAATTTGAACGAGGGAGACAGCATTCGATTTTTTGCCCGTTATAGCTCTGGCGGAGGTCTTCACCCTGGATTTTCGCTAGGTATTGCTGTGGAGAAACCAAGACATCCTGCGGATCAAACCGAAGTGTCGGGGATTCAATTTTTTATGGAAGATCATGATTATTGGTATCTGAAAGGGCACCAACTGCATGTGGATATCGTGGATGAAGGTCAGGATATCGAATATCGTTATACCGAAATCTAATCCTTGAAGTATTGCTAAGCAATAGATGGATTACAGGTCGCCACCGGCTTCCGAGTAGGAGGAGGGGATAAGCAGTGAATCTGCCAGCACGAGATTTGGCCCAGTATATCGCGAAACGCTCTCATATTGTTGTAAAGGCGGCTGTGCGGGCTGAGAACGAACAAGGTGAATTACTGCTGATTCAGCATGCTGAACACGGTCACTGGCGGTTGCCAGCAGGTGAGATGCGCCCGGGTGAGGCCATTGAAGATGCTGCACATCGGGAGTTATGGGAAGAGACAGGTTGGACTGCTGATACCATGACACTGGAAGGCCTCTATTCGGGGCCAGACCTTCGGTATCTGCATTCAAGCGGAGATGAAGAGTATTATGTCATTGCCCTGTTTCAGACAGTGATCGTTCAGGATGACCTTGTCGAGTCGCGTGTAAATAGTGATGCGGGTCTGAAGTTTTTTGCGCTGGAGTCGTTACCACCTCTGAATGAGATTAGCCGAATTCTGTTAGCGCGGGATATTGCAGAATAAAATAAGTGTTGACGCAAAAAATGACCTTGGCATCCACGATAAAGTGGGTGACAAGGTCATTTTTTTTGAATATCCGATTCACGTGCTCAGAGCATGAATTACACCTGATCCAGTGGTTCATCATCCATCGCAAAATCAAAATCATCAATATCAAATACCTGTACAGGTGATTCTGACTCAATGATGCGTGCGATCAGTTCAACCTGATCGGTGAGAATCGGTATACTCAGGCGCTGAGATGTCAGCAGCAGTTCTGTTTCAATGGGATCGAAATACTCCCCGTACTGTGCCGTATCTATTGCATTGATAATGGCAATGGATACTTGGTCACCAAATAAAATGGAGGGGCTTTTGGCCCATGGAACAAGTAACGCACGCTCTATTTTTTTCTTATTCAGCGGTTCCTCGAAATAAGAAATCATTTCATTGATTTTGGATTTCACATGCTGATCATCTGCCGGGTTATCCATCATGGGATCAGGACTGGTCTGGAATTCATATAGCTCAAGGATGGTGGTATAAGGAACAATATATTCAACAGGCGCGGGCGGCGCTAACAATTGACCGTAAATGGCCACCATCACGGCTTCTGTAATAAACTGACGTGACATGGTTCCTGAATCCTCCTGCGCCATTAATAGTTGCAAAGTGAATCTATATTTTCATGCAACAGCATAACCATAATAGTACGTGTTCAAATAGGACGGTTTTCAGTACCGAGAAGATGGGATGAAGCTAGAAATGGAATAGCGGAGCGTAGGGAAAACTACGTGAGCAACCAAAATGTTTCCTTCGGAAACATACTTCGTAAGCCTCCCGCTTATTTCGGCTGAATTCCATATTCGATGCTGATGATGCCTCTAGGCATCCTTCGTAATCAAAAGCGGACTTTTTGAACAACCTCTAATATGCATTATTCTGCTGTAGACTCGTGTACATAATTTGCATGAATAGAAGTATATCACACAACGGTGGGAAATACAGCCAATCTGCATAGCATGTCAGGTCACAACCTTCACAACTTGAATCAGGATTTGCCCAGTAGCAATGATAAAATTCCCGCCGCAATCAATGGACCCACAGGTACACCCTTGAACAGGGCAACCCCAAGTACCGTTCCGATTAACAGCCCTGCAACGACAGTTGGCTGTGTACCCATCAGCGTAGCGCCACGTCCTCCGAGATATGCCACCAGTAATCCTACGCCAATAGCGAGTAGTGATTTCCAGTGCAGGAAAGACTCGCCGATCGTCTGCAAACTCATCTTACCACTGGCAAGAGGTGCCATCACGCCAATGGTCAGAATAATAATGCCCAGTGTAAGTCCGTATTTTTCAAGCCATGGAAATGCCTGATTCAGGTTCAGGACTCGTAGCAACAACAGAAATACCATCGCTACAGTCACAGGTGTGTTGCTGCTGATAATCCCGAGAGCCGCAAATACGAGCAACAGCAGGGAAGTCATATCCATTGTTTTCATTTCCCTTCGGTCTGTCCACGTTGTTTGCTAACGATATGTTCCGCAATGTAACGTCCATGCCAGCGCCCGGATTCAATAAAAACTTCATTGGCATTACGACCCGAAGCGATGACTCCGCCCACATATACACCAGGTACGCTGCTTTCCATCGTTTGTGCATCATATAGAGGTTTATCCATATCATCAGACATCTCCACACCTACCGACGTGAGTAGTTGACGATCCGGACGGAAACCGGTCATGGCCAGTACGAAGTCATTATCCAGTTCCCGAGTGGAACCATCCGTGTGTATCAGACGAATCGAATCATCCAGTATTTCATTCACGCGTGATTCCAAGTGGAGTGTGATACGCCCTTTTGTCACCATGCTCTCGAATAGCGGACGTACCCATGGTTTAATATGCTGGGACAGACCACTGCCGCGATAAACCATATCAATATGCGCTCCGACCCGAACCAGTTCCATGGCCGCATCCACGGCTGAGTTGCTTCCGCCAATAATGGCGACACGTGTACGGGTATAAGGGTGGGCTTCCCGGAAGTAGTGGGTTACTTTATCTTTATCTTCTCCAGGAATGCCCAGATAGTTAGGATGGTCAAAATAACCGGTAGCTACAACTACATTACGTCCAACATGTACGATGGCCTCCCCGCGGCGATTGAGCGTATGTACCTCAAACGTACCATCATCCTTGCGTTTAATTTCACGGGCTTCCTCATAGTTATGAACACGCAGACCAAAATGTTCGGCTACCCTGCGATAATAGGCAAGTGCTTCATAACGAAACGGTTTATCATTAGGTGTGCTGAACGGAACGTTTCCGATCTCAAGCAGCTCGGCTGTGCTGAAAAACTGCATATGGGTTGGATACAGATAAATAGATTGAACGATATTGTATTTCTCAACGATCACAGCGGACAGTCCCAGCCGCTCACATTCAATGGCAGCAGACAGACCGCATGGGCCTCCGCCGATAATAATGACATCTTCCATGTTCTTAATCCTCCTTATTTCAAGCAATATAATCCTACCGTAAATAACGAGCCAATGCCAGTTCAAGCGTGAGTTTAAATTAGACAAGCTTACTTGAATCCAAAGGAGTTGACGTGGAGAGGAGAAAAGAATAATATCAAATTAGATATATATCTAAACGAAAGCGAGATGAACGATGATGCAGCTGGAGAAAATTGTGGCTTATCATAAAGCGTTGGCTGATCCGACCCGGCTTCGCATGCTGCTGTTGTTGGCACAGGGTGAACTGCACGGACAGGCACTTGCCGAGCGGCTGAATCTGTCACAACCAACCGTGACACATCATGCATCCAAGCTGAGAGAGGCGGCGCTGATCAAGGAACGACGAGAGAAAAATACAGTGTATTTCACACTCAATCCTTCGTTTATCCGCGAGAATGCACAGGCTTCGGTTGATTTTATCTTTAAGCGAGAGGAGGTTGCGGATATGAGTGATGTGAATGAAACATTGAAAGCGTCTGTCATGAGAAATTTTTTCTCCAAAGATGGACGACTGCGTCAGATTCCGGCTCAATACAAGAAAAAACTGATTGTACTTGGTCATCTGGTCGAGCAGCTTGAATTTGGTCGGAAGTATACGGAGAAAGAAATCAATATATTTATAAAGCAATACCATGAAGACTTTGCCACGATTCGGCGGGAATTTATCATGCATCAGTTCATGTATCGGGAAGAGGAGATCTATGAATTGAATCCGAAGGAAATGTGGACACGCTGGGATCAGGTCAAATAGAGTAGGCTGGTGGTAAAAATAGTTTGGGCTTGACAACTGTAAAGCTCAGTGTGTAACATAATGGATAATTCTACAAGGGAGGCGATTGTTTATGACAAACTTAAATGCAGTATACGTTAATTTGAATATGAACAGCGTCTCCGGAACGGATCAAAGCATGTAATTTTGCGTTAGCTGGATAGCAGTATCCATTGTAACGTGAAGTATCGCATGCTCAGATGAAGCCACGGGTGACGCACCCGTGGCTTTTTTGTTTGCCGATAAAAGGGTGTTCCTGAATTGTTTATAGCGGAGGGTTAAGTATTCTATCCGGTAGATCTACAAGAAGGGATGATCTTTGATTCGGCTAACTACTTATTGCCGCGGGTGTATTTTACTCGTGGTTTTTTGTTTTGATCTGAACCGGAGATGATTGTTCACTCGGTTTGAACGAAGTAAACAAACTTATTTTGGGAGGAATTTTTATTTTAGATAACCATATTGAGAAGTACGGCTGGTCTGCAAAGTGGCAGGAACTGTGGCAAGAGACAGGGATGGAAGAGCAGGAGAAAAAGCCAGCCAGAATTATCGCAGACCATGGACATCTGCAACGTCTGATTACAGAAGAGGGCGAATGCTGGGGAAGAATTTCGGGCCGAATGCGTCATGATAGTCTGGAGACCAGCTTGGTACCGGCGGTTGGAGATTGGGTGGCAATTACAGGTCAGGCAGGTGAAGAAGCAATTATTCACAATCTGGTGCCACGTCGGAGCAGGGTATCGAGACAGGCGGCAGGTCCAGTGACCAAGGAACAATTAATCGCCGCAAACGTAGATACACTGTTAATCGTGGCTGCACTTAATCATGATTTCAACCTTAGACGACTCGAAAGATACGTGCTGATGGCCTGGAATGGTGGCGTAAGGCCAGTCATTGTTCTGAGCAAAAGTGATCTGTGCAACAATGTGGAAGAACAGATCCGAAGTGTAGAGGGAATTGCTCCAGGTGTTGAAGTGTTTGCGATATCTGCAGTGGAGGGTCAAGGGAAATCCTTGCTGGAACGATATTTGCAGCCAGGGCTGACTGTTGCGCTCACAGGATCATCTGGCAGTGGCAAGTCTACGCTGGTGAACTGGATGATGGGTGAGGATGTGCAGCTTACGCAATCCGTCCGCGAGGGAGACAGCCGTGGGAGACATACGACAACACACCGGGAGATGTTTGTACTTCCACAGGGAGCCGTATTGATCGATACTCCAGGTATGCGTGAGCTTAATCTCTGGGATGAGGGCAATGAGGGGCTGTCGCAGGCGTTTGGAGAAATTGAAGAACTTGCCGCCACGTGCAGATTTCTGGATTGCAGTCATACACGGGAAGCTGGATGTGCAGTGAAAGAGGCCATACAGGATGGTTCATTGGATGAAAAAAGACTGAATAATTATCTGAAAATGCAGAAGGAATTGCAATATCAGCAACGCAAGGAAGAAGTGGCATCCAGAAGGCGTACCGCTTCCAGCAAACCGGCCAATAGTCGCAAACCCAAGCACTCCCGTAGTGTGAAAGAGTGGGAGGAAGCCTGAAATCAGGCGGGCATCATCCGGTATCTTGCATAAGATAGGTCAGGAGGGATGTCATTATGCCAGATTACAGGATTATTGTAGATCTGTCTGACCACATGTTATATCTTCTGGATGGCAATCAGGTGATTAAGGGTTATCCCGTAGCCACCGGCAAGATGCTCACACAGACTCCAAACGGGGAGTTCACTATTATTAACAAACAATCCAATCCAGGTGGGCCATTTGGCGTCTTGTGGATGGGACTGTCTGCTCCCCATTATGGCATACACGGAACCAATGAGCCTTGGTCTATTGGCAAATCCGTCTCCCATGGTTGTATACGCATGTACAACTCGGATGTACTGGATCTGTCTTCCAAGGTATCCGTAGGCACTAGAGTAACGATCCGGCCGTAGGGCCGGATTTTACTTTATAAGAGGTAGTTCAAAAAGTCCACTTTTGATTACGAATCATGCCTAGCGGCATCATCAGCATCGAATATGAAATTCAGCCGAAATGTCCGTTGCTCACGTAGCTCTATCTACGCTCCGCTACTCCATTTCTAGCTTCATTCCATCTTCTCGGTACTGAAAACCAGACTTTTTGAACACGCATTATAAGGTCAAGAGTAACCGGGTAGCAAATAAGTTCATAATGGATGAATTTGGAATTATAGAAAGAAGAACATATAATATGGTAAAGTTGCGGCAGTTACGAGAGAAAGTGAGTGATAGCTATGCTGATCAGGCGGGCGCGTGAAGGGGATGCGCAAGGGATAGCCCATGTACATACGGAGAGTTGGAAAACAACGTATCGGGGAATTGTGCCTGACGATTTTTTGGATCATTTGACTATAGAATCAAGATTGTCCCAGTGGGAGAAGACCATTCGTTCTGGCGAAAAGGATCAGATCCTGGTGGTAGCTGAACAGGATCATGGGAACATTGTCGGATTTGCTTGTGGGGGTAAGGAGCGAGAAGGCAAATTACCTTATGATGGAGAGTTGTACGCTATATATTTGCTGAAGGAAGTGCAACAAACGGGGATAGGTCAGCAACTCGCGACACATGTCGTTCATCATCTGCAAACCCACAATATGAAACGTTTGATCATATGGGCTTTGGAGCGTAATTCAGCTTGCCGCTTCTATGAAAAGATGGGAGGCACTCCAGTCCAGACACAGTCCCTCCGTATTGGTGGTCAAGATCTGATCGAAGTTGGCTATGGATGGGAAGACTTGAGCCTCTTTGGAGAGAATCGCCTGCCTGACAGATGAAAGACGTGCAGGGGCGGCAAAATACAGTGGAGTGTGTTGTTTCCTTAAGCTTAAGGAATGGAAGGTGAATTCAGATCTACACGTTTGCGTAATTCTGAACAAGGTTAATGAAGTATTACACCGTTATGCAGGTGTGACATTTAATCTTGATCAGGAGGCGTATTCACATGACTTTAATGGACACTGAACATACAACATGGACGAAACAATATATTAATGGCAAATGGGTAAATGGCTCCGGTGAGAAAACAATGGAGAATATCAATCCTTATACGGGAGAAGTTACTGCCACATGGCGCTCTTCCAATAAGAAAGACATAGATAAGGCTTATGAGTCAGCTCAGAAAAATTCGATGGAATGGGCGAAGTCATTACCTGCTGCGAAAGAAGAGGTATTGCGTAAAGTTTCATCCCTGATGGCAGAGCGAAAAGAGGAGATCATTCAACTGTTGATCACGGAATCCGGGAGTACCCGAATCAAATCGGAGGCGGAGTTTGCAGCGGCTAAACGCATTGTGGATGAAGCAGCATCTTTTCCTTATCGCATGAAGGGTGAGATTATTCCATCCAATACTCCTGGCAAAGAGAACCGTGTGGTTCGTGAGCCGAAGGGAGTGATTGGTGTTATCGGGCCATGGAACTTCCCTCTGCATCTATGCCTTCGATCCGTAGCTCCAGCGATTGCTCTTGGTAATGGTGTGGTGATTAAACCAGCATCGGACACTCCGATTACGGCAGGTTGGCTCATTGCCGATTTGTTTGAACAAGCTGGTCTGCCTGAGGGCGTGCTGAATGTCGTTGCCGGAAGTGGCAGCGAGATCGGGGATTACTTTGTCGCTCATCCGGTTCCAAAAGTAATTTCATTTACGGGTTCCACAGAAGTTGGACAGGGGATCGGTAAACTGGCGGGTGAACATTTAAAAGAAACAGCACTGGAACTAGGCGGCAACAACGCCATGGTTGTGCTGGAAGATGCGGACATTGAACGTGCTGCCGAAGCGGCGGTCTTTGGCAAGTTTCTGCATCAGGGACAGATCTGCATGGCGCTGAATCGTATCATTGTGCATGCCGATATATACGACCAATTCGTCGAATCATTTGTTGCCAAAACGAAGAATGTCCAGGCAGGTGATCCGGCGGATGTCAAAACACTCGTGGGTCCTCTCATTCGGGAAAAAGAGGTAGATCGATTGCTGGAGCTTGTGAACAAAAGCAAGGCCGAAGGGGCACGGTTATTGCTCGGGGGGAACAGTAAAGGCAGCGTGCTGTCTCCTACTGTACTTGCCGATGTTAAACCTGAACAGGATATCGTGGAGCAGGAATTGTTTGGCCCAGTAGCAGTGATCATGAAGGCTCATGATGAGCAGGAAGCTGTACGTTTGGCGAATGATACTCCTTATGGACTTAGTGGTTCCGTATTCACCAAAGATCTGAATCGAGGATATCAGGTTGCCCAGCGCATTGAATCGGGTATGGTGCATGTAAATGATCAGTCTGTGAACGATGAAGCGCATGTGATGTTTGGCGGTGAAAAAGCTTCAGGGATTGGACGTTTCGGTGGTGATTGGGCCATTGAGAAGTTTACACGTACTCGTTGGATCAGCATTCAGCACCAATATCGGGAATATCCGGGAGTGAAATAAGTCGAAAAAGAGTGAACTAACAGGGGCATTTATGAATGAATAGAATGGGTAACAAAAAGATCGACAAATCATGCGAAAGTCCGTCTCCAGCTTGGTGGAACGGGCTTTTTGCACAATTTTACACCTCAGCAAAATACGGCTTAATATAAGAACGGAAAAGCTGTTTGGGGCTTACGCTATCTGGTTATTTATGGATACACGGAAGAATCGATCCGTAAATCCAATGGCAAAGGGGCTTTAATTTCATGTCCATTGACCGCTTTATTCTGAGGAAACTGAATACCTGTCAGGAAGAACATACACGTGCCAATTTGGTTCGGCTGTTTGTCATTCGTATTCGTAAAGCCGAGATTGCGGAAGAACATGATGCCGCCTATGTCCTGAGCAAACTGCACTGAGTGATGGCCGATAATGATTGTGATCCGCTGTTAGCGTGTATACAACTCAAAAAAGGAAGCTTGTCTATAACGACAGCTTCCTTTTTCATGTCTTGTAATAAATGTGTCTTGGTTGACTCCTTTTAATATAAGGATAAAGCAAGGGAGTCGTTTTCACTTCGACTGTGGAGAATGGCTTCTCCATTAACAATCTCAATACTAATTAAAGAATGCAGACATTTTTGAATGGCGCGTTTACCGTTGCTAATTTTATGCTCAAGAGCACTGCTAAGCAATCTTAATGTCTTCTGCATAGGTTGTTTGTTTTCTTGATTAAAATATACAGGGATTGATTTGTTTTGAAAGGTTATTAGGGTTCTCACTTGAAATCACCTCACGGTTGTTATTTCATACAGCTAATATTAAATTCCAATGCTTAAAATTACCTTAAAATCAGCTTATGAAAACATAAAGGTGGGTAATGTTTGAAAAGTGTTCACAATTCAATTGTGAGCGAAGGAATAAAAGTCCTGAAAAACGTAACTTAATTACCATTAAAATGGAACGAAAAACGAAAATTTTCGTATCCTCGCAATATTTAATTGCATACCTGCCACGAAAGTTCTGAGTCGAATGTACGATATTTTAATATATACGTGGGTCATATGTAACAAAATTACAGGTGGTACATTGCAAACAGGGTGTTTATGTAAGAAAATAGGGTTGATATAACGATTCATTCTCTTTTTTTTGATTTATTCTGACATTAGGACAATTTACATATGAGACCATGGGAGGGATTCGGATGATTCTAACCGTGTATTCCGGCCGCGAGGAAGGAGAATGGTTCGACATCGATGTTCCGGACGAATGTACCATTGAACATTTGAAGACATTACTCGGCGTTCGCATTTTTGGACAGGCACCGGGAGACGGCATTCAGTACATCCTTGAAGCCAAGTTTCCGGAAGGTCTGTGGTTCTCTCCACAGAACGCACAGCAGTTAATGGAAACAGGGCTGCGACAAGGCAGTTGCGTACGTGTCCAGCGGGCTTTTTCAACGACTTCGGAAGAAGCGCCTGTATACGGAAGACGTTCATTGTTTCAACAGGACAGCAACGAATAGGGCTTTTGAACGTATACATTCATTATTGAACGAACTAAAGGAGGTCTTCTCTTCGTGAATGTGTTATATCAGCGTTCTCCAAGAATGACACCGGTTCTCAAGGAAGAGAGACTCGAAATACTCAGGCCTCCAACAGAACCGAGCAAACCCACGTTTTCCATGATATCCATTATTGTGCCGATCATGATGACCATGGTTAGCATTGGTTTCTACGTATATATCAATATGACCGGCAAAATGGGCAACAGCAATTATATGATGTTTCAGATGATGACGGTCATGATGATGCTTACTTCTTACACCATTCCATTCTTCGTGTATCTGAGCAACAAGAAATCATATCGCAAAAAATTGGAAGAACGAAAAACAATGTATCTTGCCCAATTGGACAAACACCGGGAAGAACTGAAGGAAGCTCAGGCGGAGCAAGTGAAGAGCCTGTACGAAATTCATGGTGATCCGGGTGTGTGTCTTCAAGTGGTGAAGAACCGGAACAGTTCCTTGTGGGAGCGTTCACCAGAGGATGATGATTTCCTTCAGGTACGCATTGGTACGGGAGAGATTCCATTCCGCATCAAACTTCAGGTTCCGCGGATTGATGGTTACGAGAAGGATGAGCTGATTGAAGCGGCCCATGAACTTGCGGCTGAATTCCAGACGGTACCGGAGGCTTCCATTACATTGCCTTTGTTCCAATCGAAGGTTATGGGACTTGTCGGCGATCGGGAGGAAGTGCTTGCTTCCCTGCGAGTCATCATCTCACAACTGACGGTACGCCATTCCCCGGATGAACTGAAGCTTGCTGCTTTCTATGAAGAAAAGGACAGCAAGGAATGGGACTGGCTTCGCTGGATGCCCCATATCTGGGATGAAGACCAAGGACAACGCTATATGGCCGACAGGCACAGCGGTGCGCATCAATTGGCGGACAGCTTGTTTTCCGTGTTGAACCGGCGCCGTAACAATAAGGAAGACCGTTATAAGAAAAGCGTACAAACGCCGTGTTACGTTGTGATTCTCTCCGATACGCAATTGATTGAAGAAGAACCGTTACTTCCGCTGCTGTTGGAGTCGGCTCAGGACATTGATGTATGCACCATCATACTGGCTAATCGCAAGGAGTCTCTACCGATGCATTGTCAGTTGATTATGGATGCCTCCAAAGGCAAAGGGGTGTATATCAAAAAAACGGAAGATGCGGATGTTATTCAACAAACGTACAAGCCTGATGTGATCTCAAAGGAAATGGCAGAGGCGCTTTCCCGTTATATGTCACCGATCCGGTTAAAACGGTCATCTGCATCAGATATCCCGCAAGTGCTTCCGTTATTCGATATGCTGAGTACATCACGCGTGGAAGATCTGGATGTGGTGTCCAGGTGGGGACAGACGAGATATCCTGACACGCTGCCCGTACCCATGGGTGTACGAGCTGGCGGCAAAAAAATAGCGATAAATCTGCATGACAAAATTGAACGTCAGGGTCATGGTCCACATGGTCTGATTGCAGGTACAACCGGTTCAGGTAAAAGTGAAGTTATCCAGTCCATCGTAGCTTCACTCGCTGCTGAATTCCATCCACATGATCTGGCCTTCATGCTGATTGACTATAAAGGTGGCGGGATGTCCAATACATTTGTTGATCTGCCACATGTGGTAGGGACGATCACCAATCTGGATGGGAATCTGATCGAGCGGGCGAATATCTCACTTCGTGCCGAACTGGTCAGAAGGCAAAAAATATTAAATGATGCGGGAAACCTCCAGCATATTGATGAATATTACAAGATTCTGCGTTCCAGACATGAACAGCCTCTGCCACATCTGGTTATTATCATTGACGAGTTTGCTCAATTGAAGCGGGACCAGCCGGAGTTCATGGATGAATTGATCAGTATCGCGGCCATTGGCCGGACACTTGGGGTTCATCTAATTCTGGCAACCCAAAAGCCGGCTGGTGTTGTGGACGATAAAATATGGAGTAATTCGCGCTTCCGGATCTGCCTTCGCGTACAGAGTGAGGGAGATAGCAGGGACATGATCAAGATTCCAAATGCTGCCTGGATTACAAAGCCTGGTCGTGGATATTTCCAGGTTGGTAGTGATGAAGTGTTTGAAGAAATGCAATTCGCCTGGAGTGGTGCACCTTATAACCAGCAAGAGGATTCAACAACGGTATTGCCTGTTATGGAAGTGCGCCTGAACGGTAAGCGGGAGCCTCTGTTAACTGGAGAGCGCAGAGCCGTTCTCAAAGGTGAAGATGTTCCGAAACAGCTTCAGGTATTTATTGATTATGTTGCGCAGTCTGCAGCGGATGCGGGTATCCGTCGTTTGCCAGGCCCATGGTTGCCACCTCTACCAGAGACACTGGAATGGGAAAGTCTTCAGGAATGGCAGGAAGAAGAGAAACGGGATCTGCTGCTTGATGGCGGGGCGAGTGGTCTGAAACCACTGGTTGGTTTGCTGGATGATCTCCCTAATCAGCGCCAACAGCCGCTCGCATTGCCTGTGGATCAAGGCCATTTGGTCGTGTACGGCATGCCAGGACTGGGCAAAACAACATTTGTTCAGACCTTGCTTATGTCTCTGGCCCGTTCCCACAGAACTGAGCCTTGGCATGGTTACATTATCGACATGGGTCGCATGATGAAGGACTTTGCAGCACTACCTCAGATCGGTGGCGTGATGATGGCTGAAGAGGAAGACCGGATCAAGCGGTTATTCCGCTATATTCTCAAGCTGTCAGCACAACGCAAAGATATCATCTCGGAGGCGGGTGTTAAAACGATTTCGGCGTACCGCCGTTCAGCTCACGCGGCAGTCCCGCAGGTTGTGGTCGTCATTGATGGTTATCTTTCATTCCGCAATGCCTATCCGGAAGAAAATGAACTTCTGGAGACGATCCTGCGTGAAGGCGGAAGTCTGGGTATCACCTTTGTGCTTACTGCGAATCGGGTAACCGATGTATTTGAAAAATTCAGAAGTAATATTCCCAATGCGGTTTCATTTGAGTTATCCGATCCAAGCGATTATTATTATGCCGTGGGGAGACCTTCCAAGGCACCAAGCCAACTTCCGCCAGGAAGAGGTCTGGTCAAAGGGCAAGTGCCTCCATTAATGTTCCAGGCGGCATTACCTTCTTCAGGGGAAGATGAGGGCAAGCGTTCATCGGCACTGCGCCGTACGATTGCTGAGATTCGCCAAGGCTGGACAGGGGAAGAAGCGCCGCAGATTGCTCCACTTCCGGAAGAGATCAAACTGAAAGATCTGCTCATTCGGACAGGATCATATGGTCAGGCTTGGGATACATCGTCTGTAACTGTCCCTGTGGGATTGCTTACGGATGATCTGGAACCATTCGAGCTTAATCTGCGTGAAGGTCCGCATTTCATGGTAACGAGTCCGATGGAAGGCGGCAAAACGACATTTTTATTGACATGGATGTTATCACTGGCTTATCATGCTTCTCCGGAAGATGTGCAAATATACACAGTAGATATGCGTTATGGCTCAGGTGGGCTGGGGGAAATCAGCAGTTTGTCCCATGTCCGTGGACATGTATCGCGAGAAGAACAGCTTGCACCTGTCATTCAACAGTTGTACGATGAAGTTCTGAAAAGAGGCGAGATTTCCGGTGGACCGGAACTTGTGCTCGTCATCGACGATGCGGACACCTTGTCCAAGCAGCTAAACGATTTTAATGTAAAAGATCAATTGGGAGCGATTGTTCGTCAAGGAAGGGATCGCGGTGTACACGTGATTCTATCCGGGGTTCCGGCAGACTTCCCGACCTTCGGTTCTGACTGGGTAACGGATGTGAAGGCTTCCCAGAGCGGAATGCTGTTCGGGACTTTAGACCCTAACGATCTTTCGTTCTTCCGTATACCTTATTCCGAATCTGGAGGTAGTTCAGGTGGGCTGAAGGTACTGCCTCCGGGTCAAGGTTATTATGTAAAACGTAAATATTCCAGGGTTAAAGGTGCAGTTCCATGTGATGACAGCTGGAAAATGACCGATTGGATTTCTGAAATTCGTGACCGATGGCATGTTGTAGTTTGAGGGGAGGTGGCTCATAATGTTGACGGTTCATGATTCTAAGCAAAAGGTAGTCACGTTGCAAACAAAGGAACTTTTTTTCCTGGCTGGTATTCTCGGTTCAGACCGACTGCTTGGTGTGGAAGATCCGTTTCGCGGCTATATGGCTGAGGATATCGCGAGGGAGTGGGAGCGGGTCAAAACCTCCCTGCTTGACAAAGGATATCTGATTCGGGATCAGGATACCGATGAGCTGATCATGACACCGACCGTTTTCTCCAGGGTAGCCATTGCCGGATTGTCCGACAGAGCTTGTTGGATTCGCTACACGATCAACGGCAAGTCGTATGAGAGTTATATACATTGCACGGATGAGCGGGTCGTTGAAGTTTCCCGTGTTGACGACGTACCGGACTCGTTCCGGCTCAGTGATCTGGGAAGTGTTCGTGAAGCCATCGATGTTCTGATAGAGCGGATGAAATGGAGCGGCCATTCTCCTGCTGAGAAACCGGCCCTTATGTGCTCCAAGAAAAAATTTTATGATGTCATGAATGAGCTCGAAAACAGCGGAGTACAGACCGTAGCAGCGGAACTCGAACAGGAGACAAGTGATCCTGAGGGCTCACTTGCACTGGCACGCTGTCTGGTGGGTAAGGAGTCAGACGGGGAGCTCAGGTTGCTTGTATGGAATGAAGACGGGTGGAAGTCGCAGTCGGCAGCATTTGCTGCAAGTGCGGTATCCAACTGGTTGTTCCGGATGAGCACTGCGGCTTCAGATGATTGGCTTGTTGCAGCACTAACGACTAGAGAACAGTTTCACGAGATGCTGCTGGACTGGCTTAAACAGCCTGCAGGGGAAGAGGAAAGGTGATGGTAAATGCGCATTCGTGTGGAACCGGATGTGCTTCGGGCACTGAGCAAGCAGATTCAGTATGCAGCGGAGCAAATACAGCAAAAGATGACAGTGTTGGATCAGGCGATTCATTCGCTGGAGTGGGAGGTTGAATCCCGTGCAGCGGTGATGAATGAATGGAATCACAGTAAACGACTGGGCGAGGATGCGCTGCGTCGATTAATGGACTTAAGCGTACAGCTGGGACGCAAAGCGTTGTTATTCCAGCAGGCAGACATGGAGTATCGTTCCGTGCTGAGTCATGTGAACACAGCCTATGGTAATGCGGTCAATATGCTGAATGTTCTTCAGAACAATCGTACAGGAGAAATCATGCCTGCACATTCTGCAACTGTAGCTGTAGTATCCGATCCCCTTTCCGCAATGGCGGCCGTATATCGTGTTCAGGATGCCGCTCCGCCTGATGGCTCCCCGGCTACACTGGTGCAGGCTATGCAGCCTGAGCCTGTAGCATGGAGATTCACAGATCCTTCCTTTCGGGGAAGAAGAGGGACCGAGCCTGTGGTTTCCTGAACAGCATGAATAAAAGTGACAGCAGAAAGTGAATATTTTTTTGTAAATAGGCTGTTAGGAGAAGTTTCAAGTGCTGAAAATGGGGTAAATAGGATTAGGTCCTTCGGCTTTTGTCCGATTGATCCTGGTATAGTACAATTTGAATAAGTAAAAATTTAATTGCACAAACCAAGGAGGAATTTACAAATGGCAGGACGTATTTTAGTTACCCCAGAGCAGCTTGATCAGGTTTCCAATCAATTTAAACAAAGCGGTGAGCAAAGTCAGCAAATCGTATCTACATTGACTCAATCCATCACAAGCATGGAAGGACAATGGGAAGGTATGACAAAACAACGCTTCTTCCAGGAGTTCCAAGAAGCTAGCAAACAAATGCAATCATTCGTTCAAACGCTGAACAGCATCAGCGCTGAACTTACAGCTATTGCTAACAAATTCCGTACAGCTGACCAAGCTCGTTAATCTGCTTTACATAGATCAGGCCGATGTGAAGTCTGAATTCGTCCTGAGTTATAGGTGGATAGCAAGCTGAAGATGTACAACTACAGCAAAAACCGGGCGTTGTCACAACACCCGGTTTTTGCTGCAACTATGACACTAGGACAGAGAGAGGGATAAGCATGTCTTTTCAACCAAATCCCGGGGATGAAGTGGTGATTAACGACATTGCCTATACGATTGGGCAACATCCGGCTGCGCCGGGTCTGGCTTATGCCCAAGCCGGAAGGCAGGGGATTGTTTATCAGTTGATACCCCGTAATGGTTCCATTCATGGGGCTAAAGCACTAAAAGTATTTTTTCCTAAATTCCGTATTCCGGCTATGGTATATCAGTCTGAGCATATGGAGTCTTATAGTGAACTGCCAGGTTTGCAGGTATGCAAGCGTGATGTGCTCACTCCGGAAAGAAACGGAGCGCTCATTGGAAAACATCCCGATCTGTTATATGCGGTGTTGATGCCATGGGTGCAAGGTCAGACCTGGTTCGATGTGATCAGTGATCAGAGACAGTTGACGGCTGAGGAGAGCCTGAAGCTGGCTAGAGCGCTTGCAGGAACGGGTTCGGCTATGGAACAACGTGGACTGGCTCACTGTGATATGTCCGCTCCCAATGTAATGATTCCGTTTTTTTCCGAAGTGGAGAACCTGGGGAAGACGTCTGCGGTAGAACTTGTGGATGTCGAGCAGATGTACGGTTCCAAGATGGATCGTCCGGATGCCTTGCTTGCCGGGTCACCCGGTTATGCAGCCCATCGAACAGTGCACAGCGGTTTGTGGAGTTCATATGCTGACCGATTTGCCGGAGCTGTTATCATTGCTGAAATGTTAAGTTGGTCGGACCCTGTGATTGTAGAGAAAGCGTGGGGCGAAAGTTATTTTGACCAGCATGAAATGCAAACGGTGAGTGAACGGTATTATGCGATGCGGGAGTCCCTTGAGAAGCGTTGGGGTTCCAAACTGTCAGATCTGTTCATTCGAGCTTGGGAAAGTCACGATCTGAGCAGCTGTCCGACGTTTGGTGAGTGGTATGTTGCATTGGCTGCGGTAGACGTGGATCAGGCCAATGCGGCGGCTGCTGCGACATCGGAAGAAGAAGCTGCCAATCCGTCGGAAGCTGATGTGAATCTGAAAAAGAGCTCAGAACCAGTAAGTGAACCGGTGAATACGCAAGACGGGAACCGTCCCCAAACGCCGCACTCTCCCGATCAGGAAGCGGTTGTGAACCGTCTGTTCCTGCAAGCAAGAGCCCTGGAGGATGAAGATAAACCGGCTGCAGCACTGGAAGTGTACCGCTCGCTTTATCATTTTATTCCTCATAACAGCGCGATGCAGATGGAAGTGGAGGCTGCAATCAAGGAACTGGATGCCAAGCTTAATCCAAAAGAAGACACAGACAAACCTGTACCTGTGCCATTCTACAGATCCAAAAAGTTCATGATATCCTCCGCTGTGCTTATTGTATTGCTGGCAGGTGGCGTGCCAACGGTCAAAATACTCGCCGATCAGGCAGAGGTGAAACAGAAAGAACAGCAGGAAGCCACACGACTGGCAGATATCAAAGCTGCGGAAGAGGCTGAAGCAGCAAAGGCAGCTGCGCTCAAACAGCAGGAAGAACAAGAGAAGCAAAAGGCCGCAGATGCTGCAAAACTGGACGCAGAGGAAAAGAAAAAGCTCGCTGAAGCCAAGCAGAAGGCAGCTGATGCAAAGAAAAAAGAAGAAGAACGTAAGGCGTTACAGGCCAAATACGACAAACAGGCGAAATATGAGGCCTTTCTGGTGAAGCAGGAGCAGCAGAAGAAAGAAGCCGCTAAGAGAGCGCAGCAGGAGAAGTACGATAAACAGGCAAAATATGAAGCTTATCTGGTCTGGAAAAAAGAGAATGATGCCAAGCTTGCAAAACAGGAAGCGGAGCGTAAAGCGGCAGCTGAAGTTAAACGTCAACAGGAGATTGCTCAGAAAGCAGCTCTGAAGAAAAAACGTGCCCAGAATGTGGTCACGCTGATTGCTCATTACAATAAGACGTATAACGCGCAAAAAGGCAGAAAAATTGAAAATGCGGAAGCATATGCCCGTGATTTCAAAAATCTTTACAATACCGATGCTTCCTATTTCAAAGGTGTCGGCAAAGTGGCGGCTCGAATGAGTGCCATTAACAAATTCCTGAGCAACAACAGCTACACGTTGCCCAACTTATAGTACGTGTTCAAAAAGGACGGTTTTCAGTACCGAGAAGATGGGATGAAGCTAGAAATGGAGTAGCGGAGCGTAGGGAGAACTACGTGAGCAACGGACATTTCGGCTGAATTTCATATTCGATGCTGATGATGCCTATAGGCATCCATCGTAATCAAAAGCGGACTTTTTGAACAACTTCTTATAAATTAATGTGAATGATGGAGGTGACTCACCCTAGATGAACTACACGATTCAAGCATCACAGCGTACACCTGCACTTATTATATATTTAATTGATATTAGCGCCTCCATGAACATGGTTCTGGAAAATCGTCGACGGATTGACGTCGTCTATGATGCCCTATCTCTCGCGATCCGCCAAATGGTATTTCGCTCTACTAAGGGAAATCGTCTGACGCCTCGCTATCGTATAGCCATATTGGCTTACAGCGATGATGTATATGACTTGTTGAACGGAATCAAAGGGATTGACGAGATTGCTGCCGTTGGTTCTTTGCCTGACCTGACCCCGAGACGGTTTTCAGATTCTGCGAAGGCTTTCCTACAGGCGGAAAAGATTCTACAGGCCGAAATTCCGAATATGCAGGACTGTCCTGCGCCACTTGTATGCCACATGACCGATGGGGTAGCCACAGGTGAAGATCCCGAACCTATTGCAAAAAGAATCATGGGGATGAGTGTACCTGACGGCAATGTACTGGTGGAGAACATTTTTATATCGGATCATCTGCTGGATGGGCCAATTGCTGAACCTAGAAGATGGAAGGGAATCTCTTCGGAAACGAATCTACAGGATGAGCATGGAGAGAAGCTGCGGAATATGTCATCCGTCCTGCCCGAAAGTTATCGGGAAATGCTTGTTGAAGCTGATTATTTGCTTGCACCCGGTGCACTCATGATGCTGCCAGGTACATGTGCAGAATTAGTATCAATCGGGTTCCAGATGTCCGCTGCTACGCCTGTGAGATAGGAGGGGAATCATGAGAGCGATGCGTTTGGCAACATTGTCTGCTGGAGATAAGGGGGGCCATGCCGAGCAACGGCATGGCAACTTTCGCTATGTGAGTGTACAGACCGGGGAACAGCCGCTAACTCGCTATCAGGGCACATTTAAGTGCAGATATGGTTATGGCAGAGCGGCTGAGACGGTACATCAGGGAGATACCGGACAGGACTTTGCTGCGGTACGTATGAAAGGGAATATCTGCAATTTTGTTTTGTGTGATGGCGTAGGCATGAGTTACCTGGGCGATTTTGCAGCGCGTTTTCTGGGGAATGCTTTGCTGGATTGGTTGGAAACGACGCAACACACAACGGTAGAGGGTGTTGAGCGTCTTCTCCATGATCTTACCCTTCCCGCATCTGAGCAATTGGAGAAATTACAGCCACTGGAAAGTTCCCCTTTGTTGCTGCGTGAAGTGTTGATGGAAAAGCGAAGTCGGGGCAGTCAGGCCATGTATGTCTGTGGGCGGATTGAGCTTACGGGAGGCGGCCGCAAAAGCCGTGTATGGTTAGCGTGGCAAGGAGATTCCCGTATTCGTCTGTGGCGTAATGGCCAGGAACAGTCTGAATTATTTCAGACTCACTGTAAGACAAATGAGCGTTGGTCTACACTTGAAGGACCTGTTGGTGGTAAGCCGCACATCTGCGAGATGAAAGGGTCGGCAGGGGATTCACTGCGTCTTCAGTTATATACGGATGGACTGAACGACCTGGATGCCATTCAAGCCTATGTCCCGGATGAACACATTCAGGTATTGCTGGATGCTACACATACCGGCGGACTTGAAGATGATGCCGCTTTCATTGAGCTGGAATGGTGAGTGCCAGTCATCAAGTTGTGGATCGATCTTAATGTTGCTGTGACATTGGTGTAGGTCAACGGTGAAAAAACTTGCTGGTGTTGATTTAAAAGACACTCTTTTTGGGTAATCTTGTGAAGAATTGACTTTGAGCTTGAACGTACATTCTTACATAATTGCTAATCAAAGGAGTGGAATGGATAATGACACAACATAACGGCAAGTCACGGTTCCAAGGCAAGGTTGCGATTATTACCGGAGCAGGATCCGGGATTGGGAAAGCCACTGCGGTCAAGCTGGCTAAAGAGGGTGCACATGTTGCATTGTTTGATCTGGTGAATGATCGGATCTCGGAAACGGAAGCAGAGATTAATGCGCTGCACCCTGGTGCGGCAAGAGCATTTGATGTAGACATTTCCGACCCGGCACGTGTGGAAAAGGCTGTACTGGAAACCGTTGAGTTATTCGGCGGTTTGGATATTGTTTTTGCCAATGCGGGCATTAACGGTGTCTCGGCACCCATTGAGGAAATTCAGGTTGAAGATTGGCAGCAGATTATTACAACCAACCTGAATGGTACATTTTTCACGATTAAATATGCATTGCCTCACGTAAAAAAACGGGGTGGCGGCAGTATTATCATTACGAGTTCCATCAACGGCAATCAACGCTTCTCAAGCTTTGGCATGTCGGCGTACAGCACGTCCAAGGCAGGGCAGGTTGCTTTTGCCAAGATGGCTGCGCTTGAGCTGGCGAAGTTCAAGATACGTGTGAACGTGATCTGCCCAGGAGCGATTGCGACAAATATCGATCAAAGTACGGTCAAAACGGATGATCTGCAACAGATCATTATACCGATGGAGTTCCCGGAAGGACAGCAACCGCTTGCGGACGGGCCGGGTCAGCCGGAACATGTTGCCGATCTGGTAAGTTTCCTCGCATCGTCCGAATCCAGACATATTACCGGAGCAGAGATCGTCATTGATGGTGCCGAATCATTGCTCAGTTAAGTGAGCATTCTGGATAAATTTCATTATTACTTAGGTGTGTCTTAGGGTGTGTCTGGGATAGTCGTTCCTCTGGAACGGCTTTTTTTGTTATAATGCTAACATTCGAATAGAGATACTGAAGAGCAGTAGGGTACATTCATTAGGAGCGATCATATGCATATAGAGTTACCGATACAAGAGGTTATTCCTGAGTTAAGACAATTATTTCGGGATCAAGATACAGGGGTGTTAATTGCAGAGCCGGGGGCGGGAAAAACAACTGTTGTACCGCTGGCTTTGATGGAGGAGCCGTGGGTTGTGGGACGGAAAATCATTATGCTGGAACCCCGAAGGCTGGCTGCGCGTTCGGCTGCATCGAGAATGGCGGCTACGCTAGGGGAAAAAGCGGGTCAGACCGTAGGATATCGTGTACGCATGGATACCCGGGTGAGTCAGGGGACACGCATTGAAGTTGTGACGGAAGGGGTATTGACCCGGATGTTGCAGCAGGACCAGGGTCTTGAGGATACGGCGATGATTATATTTGATGAATTCCATGAGCGGCATCTACACGGGGACTTGGGCTTGGCCCTGGCATTGGAATCCCGAGCGATGTTACGTCCAGATCTGAAATTACTGGTGATGTCGGCGACCCTTGATCCTGTTCCCGTCTGTGGGTTGCTTGGCGAAGGTACAAAATCAATTCACTGTCCCGGGCGCACCTTTCCGGTGGAAACACGATATGTGCCAAGACCGGCAGCTATGCAGTTGGAACAATTCACGGCTCAGAATGTGACCAGGGCATTAGCTGAACAGGAGGGAGACGTGCTTGTTTTCCTTCCTGGCGCAAGAGAGATACACCGCACAGAGCGAGAGTTATTAAACGGTTCTCTTCCTGCGCATGTGAAAGTTCATTCCCTGTATGGCAGTATGCCGGTGGAACAACAGGATGAGGCCATACGGCCGGCCCCTGAGGGGTCGCGCAAAGTTGTGCTGTCCACTTCCATTGCGGAATCCAGCCTCACACTCGCTGGAGTCAAGATTGTGGTAGACGCAGGGCTGAGTCGTGCATCGGCATTTTCGCCGCGCACGGGCATGAGCCGGCTTGTCACCCTGCCGGTGTCCAAGGCGTCAGCCGACCAACGGCGGGGGCGTGCAGGGCGAATTGCCCCGGGGGTGTGTTACCGGCTATGGAGCGAAGAGGTTCATGGGGGACTGCCTGAGGCAGCTCGCCCGGAGATCACTTCCGCGGATCTTGCGCCGCTGGCGCTGGAGCTTGCCGTCTGGGGTGTCCAGTCCCCAGCAGAGCTGCAATGGCTGGACACCCCGCCTGACGCCGCCTACGGCCAGGCACAGGCGCTGCTGCGCCAGCTGGGCGGCCTGGACTACGCAGGCCGCATCACGCCCTTCGGGCGGCGGATGAACACGCTGGGCGTGCATCCGCGACTGGCCAGCATGCTGCTCCGCGCGGTGGAGCTTGGGCTGGCCAGCTACGCCAGCATGATGTCGGCACTGCTGCAGGAGCCTGCCGGCCTCCGCAGCAGTGGCAGTGCAGGCGCGGGCACGGACCTTCGCCCGCGCGTAGAGGCGCTGCTGACCGCGGACAGCAGCGGCATGCCGCAAGCGGCAGTGGCTGTCGCAGACGGCGCGGCCGTGCGGCGCATGCTCCAGGAGAGCCGCCAGCTGCGCTCGGCGCTCGGCCCGGCGGCCGATCCGGTGCGGCCGGATGAGGACAGCTGCGGATTGCTGCTGTCCTTCGCCTATCCGGACCGGATCGGGCAACGCCGGGAGGACGGCCGCTATCTGCTGAGCAGCGGCCGCGGCGTACGGCTCGCAGCGACAGAATCGCTGAGCCGTTCAGCGTATCTGGTCGCAGCCGAGGCAGACGACCAGGGCGCAGATGCGCGCATCCTGCTGGCTGCGCCGTTGCAGGAGCAGACATTGTTACAGGCAGCTCAGCACCTGCTGCAAGATGAAGTGCAAGTGGCCTGGGATTCCAATACCCGCAGCGTGCGAGCGCATAAGAGACTTCGTATTGGAGCCCTTGTGATGAAAAAGAGCAGTGTTGCACAGCCACCTGAAGATCAGGTGCTGGAAGCACTATTAACCGGAATTCGAATGGAAGGGCTGGATTGTCTGCCATGGACCAAAACGTCCAGACAGCTTGCGGACAGGCTGCGGTTCCTGCATCTCCATCTACCTGAGTGGCCCGACCTGATCGAAGATGATCTGACCGAAGAGTTGGCTGAGCATCTTACACCTTATCTGACAGGCATGCGATCGGCAGCCGACCTCAAGAGATTGTCGATGCAAGATGTATTGCTTGGTGGTCTGAGCTGGGGGCAACGACAACAACTGGACGATGAAGCTCCGACGCATATACAGGTGCCCAGTGGATCGCGTATTCCTGTGGACTACAGCCGTCCCGAGGCTCCTGCTCTGGCGGTGAGATTACAGGAGATGTTTGGACAACAGGAGACACCGCGTATAGCTGGTGGGCGAGTCCCAGTGACCATTCATTTGTTATCGCCGGCTCAGCGACCTGTACAGGTCACACGAGATTTGGCCAATTTCTGGCGTGAGACCTACTTTGACGTCAAAAAAGATCTGAAAGGACGTTATCCGAAGCATTACTGGCCGGATAATCCACTTGAAGCAGTGGCCACCAATCGGGCCAAACCACGGGGGAAATAGATGAAAGATTTCATTTTTTCAGATATCAACGATGTGGTTCCCAAAGGGCGCGCTCTTCATCAGGGTTAGAATCTGCTGAACAATTCTCAGTTTTGTAACTGATCGAATCAGTCTCTACCTTAAAAGCATCATCCTCTAACCAGGACATGTCTCAAAACTCGCTAACATGCAACTTTTACGGCCTTTTCGCTCCATGCTACGTTACTTTCCCTTGACGTGCCCTTGTACGCCTGCCGAAAACTTCCGGCATGGGACGAGAATTCGGCAAAATCTGCTTCTTTAGAGGTTGAAGGCACGCCCCAGAGCGTATCTTCAAACCTGCCGAGCCGAAGCGTAACTGCACGTGCCTGGGGAGCTGAACATGGAGCAGAACCATGGAGCGGAGCGCTAACACTAACGAACTTGTGACGTCTTATTCAGCGATTTGAAGCGCCCGCAGCAATCTAAGGAATCTGAAACACCTTATATCTGAATAACCAGCTGTGTACAACAGGTTTGCAGGTGATTTTGGTAAATAACATGTCTCAGATTCATTAAAAAATAAAAGGAGTGCCCGAAGGCTAAATAAGACGTCCTCGGTTCCTTAGAAATCGTCTGGACAATTCACCAGGATCAGCCAGTCTGGACTTCAAGATGTTCTGGACGCCCACGTCCTTCAACGTAGAGCATGCTTGACAACGTATTACATGCCTGAGTTGAACGCATACTCTGATGAGGAATAAAAAGGGATGAACTTCAGCAATTCATTGCTATTAACACATACGATATTGACTTGCAAGCGTTTGAAAGAAACGAAGACGGGTAATAACCTAACGAACCACTCAATCAGATGAGGAGGGATTCATTATGCAAAAGAAAATCGTAGGTGTGTTTAATACAGAACGTGAAGCATCGCAAGCTATCGAGGGTCTGAAAGCACAAGGATTCACTTCAGACGAAATCTCCGTTGTTACGCAAGATCGGGATGAACTGAAGGCAATTCGGGAAGAGACAGGTACCAAAGCCCCTGAAGGTGTGGCTGCAGGTGCAGCAACAGGTGGTGTACTTGGTGGCGTAGCCGGTCTGCTAGCAGGTATCGGTGCACTGGCTATACCCGGTATAGGACCGATTCTGGCCGCAGGACCCATTGCAGCAGCATTTACCGGTGCAGCTGTAGGTGCAGGAGCTGGCGGATTGGTGGGTGGACTTGTGGGTCTTGGTATTCCGGAAGAGGACGCTAAACAGTATGAGGAGTATGTACAGAATGGTAAAATCCTGCTGCTCGTAGATTCTACGGATCGGGACTCCGATGTGTACGATGTATTCAGTGGCAACAGCCAGCTTAACCGGGACAGAGCCGAAGCAGCTCATCGCGGAGATGTGCCAGCCGAACGTCCGGATCTGGATATGGAAGAACGCAGACTGGAAGCCCAAAACAAGGCAGCGCGATTCGGTAACAATACATTCCTGTAATATTGCCGCAAATATAATCGATATGAAATAGAACCCAATGACTTAATATCTGTAAAATGGAATGACATATATGATCCACCAGATGGTCATTAGCCGGTTTCCTTAAGGGAAGCCGGCTTTTGTCCCTGTGTTGCATATGGGTGGGTATGGGTGTCAATAATGTCGGATGGTGTTTTTACCCAGTCAAGCAGGGAATAACAATACATATAACAGTACAGCCAAAGCGAGTCCAATCACCAGTAGCATCCATGTGAGAAACCGAATTAAACCGGTCGATGCCTGAAACGTCTGTTCATTGATTTGTGTACGCTTCCGATGATAGGCTGCTGCAGAATACACAATGATGGATATGCCGCCAATCAGAGAAGTGATACCCGTAATAATCGCCGCAATATGTGCAAGTTGATCATACGCCGACGAATTGAAGCCAAATCCGGCAGCAAGAAAGCCGATGCCCGCCATGGCAATACCGGTGCGTACCCAAGCCAGAAAAGTTCGCTCGTTAGCTAGATGTTGTTGGACATACTTGGAATCGGTAGTGGTTAGGTCTTTGTCTGTTAACGAAATGTGAATCAACCCCGTTCATTAGATATACGGCTTCATTGTACGTTGTTTTTATTGCAAAACCAAGAAAAGGAGTCTGAATGTATGCCTCGCAAAGAACGAATTACAGAAATAGAAAGTTTAAGGGGAATCGCCTTTGGAGCGGTGGTTCTCCAGCATTCCATCGCACATTACTCTCTGGTCCCGGAAACGAGACTGGAGGATGGGGTGTTACTGGCCATACTGCTGATGCTCTCCAAATTTGCAGTTCCTTTATTCATATTCATAACAGGGATGGTGCTTTTTTATAACACGGGAGACAAGCTGCACTATGGCCAGTTCATGAGAAAAAGAGTAAACGACGTGATCGTGCCTTATCTGATCTGGTCACTCATTTATTTTACACTTGCACCGGGTGGTTGGACCGGATTTGGATGGAATGACATCCCAGACCTAGGCCTGAAGTTGCTTACGGGCAAAACGACTTCACACTTTTGGTACATCATCATGTTGATTCAGTTTTATCTGTTATTTCCGCTCTTTTTGCGAGCCATTCGTTATGTATATAACCGATATGAGGCCAAGGGGCGCTTGATCGCATTACTGATTTCTGGTGTGGTGTATCTTGTACTTGCGGATCAATTAAGAAACATCGCCAAGTTCATGGAACGGGTGAATATCCCGGTGCTGACAGATGCTTTTACAACGTATGCAGACCGCAATTTCCTCTATTTCTTTATTTATTTTGTAATTGGTGCAGCAGCGGGGTTATCCGTCCAGCACTGGAATGAATGGATTCAACGATTGCGCTGGATATACTGGACAGTGTTTATTGTTCTGGGTCTGCGGTTTACTTATTTATTAATGCTGGAGTTTCAGAAGCCGGAAGGAATCAAAATTACATTCTACACAGTCAGCTTGATCCGCCCTGATATGGCACTCTTTCTGATTGCTTCAATTATGGTCATGTACCAGCTGGCCGGGAAACTGCATAACCTCAGGGCTACACGATTGCTGGGATGGATTGGTGGTGTATCGTATGGCGGTTATCTGATGCATATGTTGATGCTGCGGTATAGCTACATTCCGGATGAGTTATTTTACGTTGCTATGGGCTGGAACCCTGTCGTCCGAATGATCATCACCTGGTTGTTGGCTCTTACATTATCCTGTGTACTGACATGGCTTATCTCGCGTGTAAGCTGGGGCAAATGGATTGTGGGGACTGTATCCAAGCCTGCCCGCAATAAATGAATATATCAACATATGAAAAATTCACAACAGAATCACAGCTTTACAGGATCGTACAGGGTCTATGCCGATATTGGAATTCAGGATTCAGCTATGCAGGAAACAGCATTCAGGACTACAGATGTAACAGCCTTTAAAATTCGATGGAACGACTCGCTGGGTTCCTGAAATAAAACAAACTTTCCAATACTATTTAAAATTTCATTACATGAAAAATTCACAACAAAAAACCTTTTTCCGTGCTTCCCCCAGCTTAACGCGTATTCACACGATTTCTTTCTCACCTTCTTTGAAGATGGATAAAAGGCAGACCAAGCGGAGAAAGATGGCAGAACCCGAACATAAGTTTTATAATACTAGATATATAGGTTCTGACAGGAGGGGAATGAACGTGGCTTTTATGATTGCACAGCGGGCATTTATCAAGCTGTATCTGATTACGATGGTTGAACAGCACAGGGGGTATGGTTACGAGATGCTGGAGGCGATGAAGCAGGAATTCAAAGACTACGGTTATGTACCACCCCAGAGCGAGGTATATCGGGCACTGCATGAATTGGTACAGCAAGGTGTTTTTTATCGCACGAAGAAGCTGAAGGGCAATGATCCAAAGGTCGATTTTCAGGAAATCGTTCTATATCATTTCACAGATGATGGTGCGGAAAAAGCTGAGTTATATAAGAAACAGGTCAAAACGGATCTGGATCGTTGTCTCGGCATGTTACACAAGGCAGAAGAGGACAATTACGGTACGAAAGGAAGATGAGCATGAACAGACACTTACAGTGGGGAGTACTCGGTACGTCAACCATTGCCAAAAATGCAGTCATTCCGGCGATCCAGCAGTCTGAACGTGGTGAGGTGTTGGCGATTGCCAGCCGTAGCAAGGAAAAAGCGGAAACCCTTGCCGAAGAACTCGGCATTGCCAGATCATATGGCAGTTATGAAGAGCTCATCGCTGATCCGGACATTGAAGCCGTCTATATTCCTTTGCCTAACCATATGCACAAAGAATGGACCATCAAAGCGGCACAGGCTGGCAAACATGTGTTGTGTGAGAAACCAGCTGCCCTGAATGCAGATGAATCAGCAGAAATGATCGAGGTGTGTGAGCAGCATGGTGTTCTTTTTGCAGAGGCGATTATGTATCGATATCATCCCAAGCACAGACGTGTGCAAGAGATTATAGCTAGTGGAGAGATTGGCATTGTCAGAGCCATCCATGGTAACTTTACCTGTAATACCGCTGATGACAAGGAAAATGTAAGGTTCAAAAGAGAGATGGGCGGCGGGTCATTATTTGATCTTGGCGTGTATCCGATCTCGGCAGCCCGGATGTATCTGGGACAGGAACCGGAAGCGGTGACAGTTCACGCTCTATTCTCGGACGAGCATGATGGCGTGGATATGATGGCGTCGGGACTGGTAGAATTTCCGAATTCGGTCGCTTTAACTTTTGACTGCGGCATGTGGGCTTCAGGACGGGCGGAGATGGAGATTCTCGGGACGGAAGGGCGGATCGAACTGCCAAAAGTATTTGGCTGGGAGAATAGTGATATTCCACCTCAGATTATTGTGCACACCGATTCGGTCAGCCGTGAGGAGCGTGTATCCGTGTCGAATTCCTATGTGCTTCAGGTAGAGACGTTTGCAACGGCTGTGCTTGAAGGAGAAGCCTTGCCTTTCAGTCCGGAAAATACCATTCAAAACATGCGCGTTATTGATGCGTGCCTGGAATCGGCTCGAACTCGTCAACGTGTGCAACTGATCGATTAGGTCAGGTCAGTTTAAACATACTAGAAAAGTAGACTCCATCTTCTGGGATGAGAGTCTTTTTTTTGTCTTAAAATGTTACAATTATAATATTTTACAATTTAAACGTCTTCATTTGATATTTCTACCAAAATGATGTGTTATAAATAGTCATGAGATGACTTGTTTACTATAATCTAGCAGAACGCAAAACTAGAAAGTTATAGCTTGCAGTATGCATATCGTGACAACGTTCATCTAATTTGAGGGATCGGGAGGCCGGATTGATGAAAAAGTTGATATCCACCGCATTACTGGCATTGTTGTTAACGTTTGTTTTCCTCACAGGATCACAGTTCACTCCAGTCGCACAGCAGAAGGCATCTGCTGCAACATGTACCATCATCAATACGTTTACAGGTGTAGCAAACTATTTGAGTGCAAACGGAACGTTGCCATGTAACTTTATTACCAAATCACAGGCAACAGGACTCGGCTGGGTAGCGTCAAAAGGAAACTTGGCTGTAGTGGCTCCTGGGAAAAGTATCGGTGGGGACACATTTGGCAATCGGGAGGGACTGCTGCCTTCGGCCAGCGGACGTACATGGCGCGAAGCGGATATTAACTATACTTCCGGCTTCCGTAATTCGGATCGGATTGTGTACTCCAATGATGGACTCATCTACAAAACGACAGATCACTATGCATCATTTACACGTTTGAAATAGAGGAAGGAGCAGCCATGATTACCGTGATTCTGGATGGAGAAGACTTTGCTAGTAGCGCTGAACTTCATCAACAATTAAAGGATAAGCTGAAGCTACCGGATTTTTATGGCGGTAATCTCGACGCTCTGTGGGATTGTCTGACGGGTACGATTGAACTTCCACTAGAGTTAAAATGGACCAACTATCAAATCAGCGAAGAACGACTAGGGAATGAAGCAGGCCGGATACGTGATTTGATGTTGGAGGTACAGGCGGAACGGTCTGGATTTATATTGCGTGTTGAGAAGTAGCAGCAAATAAAGGCAGTTCAAATACATTCCATCCCGAGCAGACCACTTGTGGTCTGTTTTTTTGTGTGTTATAGGAGATTGTTCAAAATTCCGCTGTTAATTACGAATCTTCTGAAAGCAGAGCGAGATTTTACTTTGCCTACTTAGCGTTAAAATTATTTTCACGGAGGCATTGATTTCTTCATAATTTACGTTAAAATAAAATTAACATGAAAAATATTTTAACGTTGAGGAGAGAAAAAGAATGAATGATAGCTCAGCAGTTAGCAAGCAAGGTATGGGTGAGTTAATACGAATCAGACCGTATATGCAGTTTATGCTTAGTAAAGTGGTATCCAGATTTGGTGATTCAATTGATTCGATTGCCTACAGTTGGATGGTGTATATTCTAACCGGTTCAAAAGTGTTGATGGGTACGTTGCTGGCGGTGAATTTTTTGCCCAATATCCTTCTGGGTCTGTTCGCCGGGGCTTTGGTTGATCGCATGTCTCCCAAAAGAGTGATTGTGATTACCAATACTGGTCGCGGATTATTTGTTGGTATTACAGCTCTACTGTTTGGATTGGGCCAACTTGAAGTCTGGCATCTGTTTGTCATTACAATTCTGAATTCTTTGCTGGAATGCTTCACTAGTCCTGCGGAAGTATCAAGTGTCCCCCGATTGCTTCCCCCATCAATGCTGCTTTCGGGTAATGCGATGTCCTCTTCTGCAACCAGAGTGGCCGAACTCGCAGGACTTGCAGTGGCGGGTGCCCTTATTGCTACAATAGGCATTGCCTGGACGATCCTGATTGATGCGGGGTTGTTTGCGCT
Source organism: Paenibacillus sp. 2003 (assembly GCF_031455635.1). NCBI lineage: Bacteria > Bacillati > Bacillota > Bacilli > Caryophanales > Paenibacillaceae > Paenibacillus > Paenibacillus sp. 2003. The sequence goes on from NZ_JAVDTB010000001.1 coordinate 919,803, forward strand.
AAGTGCTTTAATTATGAGCCGAGTGGGCTATCCTGAAGTATCAACATCTGCTAACAATGAAGATAAAACAACAATGGGAATAGATTCTCTTCCATCCGACAAAAGTAGCATATTCTCCGAAATGGCAGAAGCTTTTCATTTTCTCCGTAAACATGCCTTATTGTTAATTGTCTCCATCCTGTTTGCCTTCGTTAATTTCTGCCTGATGCCGTTCAATGTTCTCCGTACACCCTATGTCATTGAAACGTTGCATGCTGGCGCTGGGGGATTAAGTCTGCTCAGTGGGCTGATGGTGGGAGGTATGCTGCTTAGCGGTGTATGGTTGACACAAAGGGGAGCGAATTATCGTAAAAGTGTGCTGGTCATCAGCGGTATTGTCATGCTGGGTCTCAGTTATGCCATGACGGCACTACCAGCCTATATGACTTCCTTCCAATTGCCAGTTGCGGCTGCCTTTTGTCTTCTGATGGGGATGGGGATTCCACTGGCTACAACCCCGCTAGGTACCTATCTAATGGAAGTTACCCCTTCGGAGATGCTGGGCAGAGTGTATGCCCTTCAGACTATGCTCGTCTTGAGTGTTGCACCACTTGGGAGTCTGGTTTCGGGAGCACTTGCAGATTGGATGACCATGCCTGTTCTGTTTATCGTTTTTGGTATTATGCTTGCCATGTCAGCAGGTATGCTATTATTTAGCAAAAGTTTTCGAAGTGCTCTGTGAAGATATTGAGAAGTGATCATTAGCCGATTTTCTGTATCCAGTCATTTCTGGCTCGTTTTGACCGAAGTCCTGACGCAGCGGTATAATAGAGATATCGATGGACAACAGGTACCCGGAAATGAGGCTACAGGGATGCAGCACAAAGTTCTTTCAACAATTGAAGAAATTAAAATCTACTCCGATCCGTATCGGATACAGATTATGAATATGTTTAACAAGCAGGGCAGACCATCCACTGTCAAAGAGATCGCCGACCAGATGGGTGAGGTGCCAGCCAAAGTTCACTATCATGTAAAAAAGCTGGAGAGAATTGGTCTGCTGACGATCGTTTCCACACGTGAGATTAATGGGATTATCGCAAAATATTATGAACCATTCACCGGAGAGATCCATCTCCGTCACGAAGATGAAGACAAGGAAAACTCACCATTAAAACAGGTGTTTCGGTCCGAGACGCTCAAATTATTAAATGAGATGTTCGAACAAAGTCGTCAGCGATTCATGCATCAGGCGGAAAATGAAGATCGGATGTTTCTCTCGGACATCACGTTGTATGCAACTCGTGAGGAAGTAGAGCAGTTGTATAAAAACATCATAAAAATCTGTGAACCCTATACAACAAAAGAGAATCGACAAGGGGAACAGGAGGTCTTTCAGTTATTCTCAGCGCTCTCCAAACCTATAGTGAAAATACCTGTTTCCAAGACAGATGCAAAAGAGAAAAAGAAAGCTACGTCTGATAAGGGCAAATCAACTTCGAAAACGTCTCGATCTGTGTCGAAGCGGCAGGGATCTGCATCATCTGGTCGTGAGTCTGAAGAATAAACGAACGGAATATATGGGTTCAGTGTTATCGCTGGAAGCAAGTAACGGCAAACGTGAGAGACTGCTATGGAGAAAACTAGAAAAAGCCGCCCAATGGCGGCTTTTTAATGCGTGATAAGGAAGGCTAATGGTGGAACAGCCTATTGAATCCAATTCAATTTTGACGCCTACCGTTTCAGTTCATAACGAAGTTACATGTTCTCATCGTAACCCTTCACATCACGTTTGGCTGCGGTTGCGGGGGAATTAGATGTGCCATATTCTTCGACCGCTTCCCAAGCATCTGCGTTGTCGAACTTACCGGCCCGCTGCTGTCTTCCTTCTCCAGCACCACTCGGAGGCATGGTCATCACTTCTTCTTCAACGGGCCGATCGTTGCTGATCTCCCGATTAGGCGTGTCGTCAATACAGTAAGCGGTATAGGGGATAGCCTCAAGTCGTTCGAAGGGAATATCTTCGCCGCACGTTACACAGGTTCCATATGTACCTTGCTCCATACGTTCCAATGCGTCGTTCACTTGATTGAATTCGTCTGTTAATGTATCGTCGATCGCCAGATCACGGCTGCGTTCAAATGTTTCCGTACCGGCATCTGCCGGATGATTATCGTAGGAGGACAGCTCACCGGTTGAATCTTTCAGCGACTGGGCCGGAGCACCGTCTTCCATGCTGGATTCAAAATGACGCTGCAAGTTTTCACGTTGCTCCAAAAGGGCGTTTTTCAGTATTTGATGTTGATCTTTAGTTAATGTACTCATAAGGACATGCTCCTTTCCCGTTGTGGGGTGTAGTGTGTCTTTACCCGAAATGGATGAAAAGCAATCATTTTCGTGAGGAATAGGGCTGTATCGTTTTATATCTGACGGATTATGTGTTATAAAAAATAGAGAGAGAAAATGCCGTATGTTCTTCAAGGAAATAGAACCACGGCTTGGCCTATAATGGAGGTTGTCAATATGGATGAACATATGAAACGAAGATTGGATAAACAGAGACAATTGTTCAAACAATTGGGAGTGCAGCTAGATGCGTTATCGATTCATGAAAAACAATTTAATTATAAACTTCGTGGTTATGATCCGGATGAGGTAGATGCTTATCTTGACCTGGTCATCAAAGATTACGAACGTTTCTATGCCAATATTGCAGATCTGATGGACAAATGGCAAGAGCAGCAGTTAACGATCCGAGATCTCAAGTCGTCCGCAAAACCGGTGGAAGATCCAACCAAGATTGATCGCAAACAGCTGGATGATATTGTGAAACAACTGGAATATAGTGTGCGACAGCTCAAGATCAGAGCACGTCCCGAGAAGGATCTGTTCTCTGAATAAAATCAGCATGACTAGGATTATATTAAATAAAGGTGGTTAATCATGAGTACTCATTTTTCGGTCAGTGTGCATTGTTTGTTGTTATTGTCACTCAGCGCGCCTGAACGAATCACGTCTGCACATATTGCAGGTAGCGTGAATACCAACCCTGTCGTCGTCAGACGTATACTGGGCGGGCTGAAAAAGGCAGGATTAGTGAACTCTTCTCCTGGAACAAGAGGTTTCTACCTGGCGAAGCCATCAAGTGAAATCACATTAGACATGATCTATCAGGCTGCGAAGGACGAAGGTCCATTGTTCCCGATTCACGGCAATTGTAACCCGGATTGTGAAGTGGGCTTGCATATAGACAGCTTGCTGACCAATCTGTATCAGGTTGCGGAGTCCAAGGTGGAGCAGTTCTTCGCATCCATTACCCTTGAAGATATGGAACGTTCCAGTTCCCAGATGTTAGCTGTCCCATCGCAGTCAGAGTAGATTGTAATCAGAGGTAAAGGAAAGGTGGGTTGTTATATGAAAATCGTAGTAATCTCTGACACGCATTTATCACGTAAATCACGGAAGTTACCGACTAGGCTCCTGGATGTATTGCCGAGTGCAGATCTCATTCTTCATGCCGGTGACTGGTCGGATTGGAGCGTATACCCATTGCTTAGTGAGTATGCACCAGTTGAAGGTGTAGCTGGTAATACGGACCCGTCCGAAATCGCTGAAAAACTGGGGTATTCCCGTATTGTTGAAGTGGAAGGACTTCGTCTGGGTCTTGTGCACGGGCATCTGGGATCAAAGGGTACGGAGCAGAATGCAATTCATACCTTTGCAGGCCAGCATGTGGATGCTGTGATCTACGGACACTCACACATCCCGGTGATGCATACCGTGGACAACACACTGGTATTTAATCCGGGGTCGCCTACGGATCGGCGTTTTCAGAAACAATACTCATTTGGCATCATGACAATAGATCAGGGGAAAATACAGGCTGAACACGTGTTCTTTGATCGGGATTAGACAAAGAAGCTCGGTTATACAAATTGGACGAGTACAATAGCCAGAACCAGAATCTGCTACTGAAGTCGCGATTGGATAACTGATAGGGAACCTTTTCCTCAAATTTCACCTTATATATAGTTGTTGTACAAGGCATCTTTGAACAGAATTGAAATCTGTTCCAAGGATGTCTTTTTGATATGCGATCACATGATTCTCTTGGGAAGTTATCTCTGAATGGGGAATGTGCTCTGTTCGTTATCTGTCATTCATCTGTTGTTGTTTTCCCCTATGGTGACGTTCAGTGGAGTGATACAATGCCTTTACGACATAAAATGAATACGTTTACATAAGGAGATGGAGCATGATGAAACTGTCTGTATTCACTGTGGCTACCCCTGATCTGAATGCAGAAGAATTGGCATCGGCTGCGGCAGCAGCGGGGATTGATGGTATTGAGTGGAGATTCCGTGGAATTCCTGAAGAGGCAATGTCCGAAGAGCCGTCTTATTGGAGAAATAATCGATGCTCGGTAGATCCGGGCCGTTGGCAGGAACAGATTCCTGTTTTTCGTGAAGCAGCGTTAGGGCAAGGTCGGAAATCCATTGCACTTGTGCCGTATCTGAACTGTGGAGATCTGTCTGCCACCAAGCAAGCGTTTCAGGCTGCGGCTGGTTTAGGAGCATCTATGATGCGTGTGGGTGTCCCTGGATATGATCGCAAGAGCAGTTATCCTGAGTTGTATCGTAAAGCCGTTGATTACCTGAGTGAAGTACAGGATTTAGCCAAACAGTACAACATCAAGGCAATTGTAGAGACACATCATCAGACGATTGCACCGACGGCATCGCTTGCCTATCGGCTTGTGCAATCGTTCGACCCGCAGCATGTGGGTGTGTTGTACGATCCAGGCAACATGGTGCATGAAGGGTATGAGAATCATCGGATGGGACTTGAGCTGCTAGGTCCGTATCTCGCTCATGTGCATGTGAAGAATGCCGGGTGGTTTGAACCCGAAGTTAAGGATTCGCAAAAGGATAATGTGACTGAGAAGAATAGCGGATTGGCTCTGAATACAGCCTGGAAATGTCAATGGACCCCCCTGACTGAAGGCATGGTCGATTGGGTACAGATGGTGCGGGATCTTCGTGCCGTCGGGTATGACGGATATTACGGAATTGAGGACTTTAGTGGAGCCTTGGGATCCAAGGCGATGTTACAGCATTTTGCAAACGTTTTTGCCGAAATTGAGCGTCGTGTGGACGAGGAGGAGCAGTCATGAGTATCGTACGAGTAGCGGTGATTGGTATTGGAAACATGGGAGCAGCTCATGCCAGAACATTGGTTGCTGGAGAAGTACCGGGTGCAGAATTGGTCGCCGTATGTGATGTAAGAAAAGAAATGGAGAGCTGGGTATCCAGTCATCTTCCGGCTACGGTCACCTATTGGCAGGATGCAGAGCAGATGATGGCTTCGGGTACGATTGATGCGGTCATTATTGCAACGCCGCACTATGACCACCCGGAACAGGCGATTCAGGCTTTCCAGCATGGCTTGCATGTCATGATCGAGAAGCCAGCAGGCGTGTATACGAAACAGGTACGCAAGATGAATGAAGCGGCCGCAGCCAGCGGTAAAGTCTTTTCCATGATGTACAACCAGCGTACCAACCCACTCTACATTAAACTGAGAGACTTGATTGCTTCGGGAGAACTGGGAGAGGTACGGCGCACCAACTGGATTATTACGAACTGGTATCGGTCCCAAAGTTACTATGATTCCGGCGGCTGGCGGGCAACCTGGGCAGGTGAAGGTGGTGGTGTGCTGATTAATCAGGACCCGCATCAACTGGATCTGTGGCAGTGGACGATCGGCATGATGCCGGTGCGAATGCGTGCTTTCTGTTCGTTTGGCAAGTATCGGAATATTGAAGTGGAAGATGATGTAACCGCATATGTGGAGTATGAAAATGGTGCAACGGGTGTCTTTGTAACGACTACGGGCGAAGCACCAGGTACGAACCGATTCGAGGTCAACGGAGACCGGGGTAAAATCGTAATTGAAGATGGAAAGCTTACGTTCTGGCGACTTCGGGAAACTGAGCCGGAATTCAATCAGCGGTTTACCGGAGGTTTTGGACAGCCAGAATGCTGGAAATGTGAGGTTCCGATTACAGGTGTGGAAACGGGTCACCCGGGTCTGATTCGTAACTGGGTTGATGCGATTCGTACAGGCGCACCCCTCATTGCTCCCGGTGAAGATGGTATACATGGATTAACATTGTCGAATGCGATGTTGCTGTCTACCTGGACGGATAACTGGGTGAATCTGCCGATCGATGAGGATCTGTTCTACGAGCATCTGCAGGAACGCATTGCTGGATCAACGACGAAGAAAGACAAGACATTCAGTGGCAGTCAACCTGCTGATCTTAGTCAGACGTTTAAATGAAGACGATTTGTTATATAAGTTAAACTAATCATTTACACGTAACGGAGAGGACAGAAAATACCTGAAAAAGCGAAGCGTTCGCCTTTATCTCCGGATTTTCCCCTCTGGAAAAGGGAATCGAAAAATCTGGGAATAACAGCGATTGGAAGGTAATTCTGTCATCGTAGTATCAGTGTAGATAATCTTTAGTTCAGCTTATATAGGCGAGTTCATTGTAATCAAAATTTTATAATAAGGATGGGATGACATGGCTAAAGACGGAATGTTCTATGCACCGAAAAGTGTCACAAAAGAGGTCGTATGTGGTCCGGGTGAGTTCACTATTGCTGCAGTTGCGCTGGATCATGGGCACATCTACGGCATGGTTGGGGGATTGTTGGAGGCAGGGGCTACCCTCAAGTGGGTATACGATCCGGACCCGAAGAAGGTAGAGGCATTCAGGAAGCAGTTTCCACAGGCTCAAGTCGCTGGATCTGAGGCAGAAGTGCTTGCAGATGATGAGGTGTTATTGGTGGCAAGTGCAGCGATCACTTCAGATCGTGCGCCGCTTGGCATGAGAGTTCTGGCCGCAGGCAAGGATTATTTTACAGACAAAGCCCCATTTACCACGCTGGAGCAATTAAAGCTTGCACGAGAAGAAGTGAAGCGAACAGGCAAGAAGTACATGGTGTATTATAGTGAACGACTGCATGTAGAAAGTGCGATCTACGCAGGACAGCTCATTGAACAAGGGGCAATCGGCAAAGTAGTGCAAGTTATGGGTACAGGCCCGCATCGCCTGAACGCCGGAGGAAGACCCGACTGGTTCTTCAAGCATGAGCAGTATGGCGGCATTCTCTGTGATATCGGGAGTCACCAGATCGAACAATTTCTGACGTTTGCATCATGTACGGACGCGGAGGTAGGGTTCAGCCGGGTGCATAACTTCAATCACCCACAGTTCCCGGAATTGGAAGACTTCGGCGAAGCTTCGCTGATTGGGGATAACGGTGCTTCCGGTTACTTCCGAGTGGACTGGTTCACACCGGATGGTCTGGGCACATGGGGCGATGGGCGTACAGTTATTCTGGGAACGGACGGTTATATCGAGCTGCGGAAGTATATCGATGTAGCGAGAGAACCGGAAGGAGATCAGGTCTATCTGGTAAACCATGAAGGCGAGTTTCGCTACAGCGTGAAGGGCAAGGTCGGTTATCCGTTCTTTGGTCAACTGATTCGCGATTGTCTGGATCGCACCGAGACAGCCATGACACAGGAACATGCATTCAAAGCGGCAGAACTCTGTCTGATTGCACAGCATAAAGCGATGAGCGAGCGCGTGGTGTGGAGTAGCGGAGCGAAGTAAATGTTTTAGGTGAAAGGAAGCAAAGGTTGATCACTAAAGGTTAACCGTAATTTTTCTTTTATTGAGTGAGGAAAGAGCAGCCTAAATGTTAAACTGCATCCTACATGTTAGTCTTTTCTAACGAATGGAGCAGTTCACACTGGGGCTGCTTTTTTAAGTATGTTCGTGACTTCGCAGATGGATTAATATGGGTTATATTATATTTAGTTATGGTGTGGATTGAAAAGAGAGGTATTTACGAATTAGTAGATATGATGTTAGCTGAAATAGACCTATTACATTTTAGGAGCAAATAATGAATATCACTTTCTCGAAATGGGTGCAATATTATCGAAGAAATAATCAAAACCTCAAATATATTCATTGGGATGACAACTATAAATTAACAACTAATGAAAGAGAAATAATCATTAAGTCAATTCAACAGTTTCAATTAGGAGAAAACTCTGAAGGTAAACATCTAATTAAACGTGCGCAAGAATATGTACATCAGACACAAGATCAGGATTACTATGAAGCGCTTATAGAATTCATTAAAGAAGAACAGAGGCACGCTAGAGATCTAGGCAGATTTATGAAGGTACAGGGAATCCCACTCCTTCGTAGACATTGGGTGGACAATGTATTTAGAAGATTACGTCGATATGCGAGTCTAGAACAATCAGTCATTGTTCTATTAACTGCTGAGATCATTGCTAAGTTGTACTATAAAGCCTTGCAAAAATCTACAAAGTCAGAAGTATTAATAGATTTATGTAATCAGATTTTAAGTGATGAGGAGAAACATGTTCAGTTTCAATCCGAAACACTTCATAAATTTGCTCAAAATAGAAACGTCTTCTTTAACAGAATAATATATATCCTTCGTAGAATCCTTTTTGAAGGAACGCTAATTATAGTGTGGTATCAACATAAGCCTGTATTTAAAGCTGGGGGATATAAACTCAAAAGTTACTACTATGAATGCCGTCATGAGTTTAACTTAACAAAGAAATTATAGCTAATTCACAGTAGAGGTTTACGTCAGATAACATTATATCCATACTTTAGGTCCTGACGCTCCCTCGGTCAGCCCGAAGGGAATTGGCAGGGAAGTGGAATCAGGCGGACACATCCACACCGACTAACCCCATCGCGTTCGCCCCGAACGTGGTTTAAGTCGGTGGGGCATCGTGGATACAGTAACGTTATAGGAAATCAGCGTATAAAAATACAAAATAAATTATTCAAACACTGAATAGGAGTGGAATCATGCTGGAAGCGGTTATTTTCGATATGGATGGTACACTATTTCAAACAAACAAAATCTTAGAGTTATCGTTAGAAGAAACGTTTTCTATCTTGAGGTCTCGTAATGAATGGTCGAGTGAAACTCCAATTCAAAAATATCGTGAAATTATGGGAGTTCCTCTACCAGTAGTTTGGGAAACGTTATTACCGAACCATTCAAACGAAATCAGACGAGTTGTAGACGAAATCTTCTTGGAGAAGTTAATTGCAAATATTAATTATGGCAACGGTGCGCTTTATCCGCATGTCAAAGAAGTTTTTGATTTTTTAAAACAGGAAGGCTGCTTAATTTTTATTGCAAGTAATGGACTAATCGAATACCTCAATGCTATCGTTAACTGTTACAAGTTAAATAATTGGGTGACAGAAACCTTTAGCATCCAACAAATAGAGACTCAGAATAAGGATGACTTAGTTAGATATATCCTTATGAAATATCACATCAACAATGCTGCTGTAGTTGGCGACAGGATCTCTGATATCAAAGCAGCAAAAAACAATGGATTGAAGGTTTTCGGTTGTCGATTTGACTTTGCCCAAGAATGGGAGCTTAAACAAGCGGATTATATTATTGATGATTTACTTGAATTGAAAAAATATATTTAACATCATGGGAAGTGGAATATTTGTGTAAGTATTTTCGAATAAGACGCTGACATCATATAACATCATATTCAAGCAGCGGCTCTTCACGGAGCCTTGGTCTGCAAGGATTTCGGAGAGGAATTTCGGCAGACCCCCTTTTGGGGTTGATGAATACAGGAACGTTATGTCCCTAAGAGCTTTAAAGCATAATGACACTTTTTGGAGGTTAATTGATGGGAGCATGGGGAACTGGAATTTTCGAGAACGATGATGTATTAGATTGGAAGGCAGATTTACTTGATTCTGATGACATCGAATTAATTGAAGAGACGATTGAAGAAGTATTAGAAGAAGATTATATTGAGTCAGATTTAGCTTCCAATGCTTTAGGAGCAATTGAGATCCTTGTAGCATTACAAGGTAATCCTGGGAAAGAAATTTTGAATAATCAAAGTAATACAGAGGATCTATATGACTGGATCGATAAACATAAAGGAAAAGGAAAAAAACTTATTTCAAAAGCTAAACGAGCAGTTAAGAAAATTAAGAAAGATTCAGAACTAAAAGAGCTATGGGAAGAATCAGAAGAATATCCGACCTGGTTAAATACAATAAATGACTTAGAAAATCGATTGTAAAGAAATGGATATTTTTTTCGAGAAGAGGGAACTTCACATAACAAAATATTCAAGCTGCGGCTCCGTTGGAGCCTTGGTCTGCTGGAAGGATTCCGATGAGGTAATTTCGCCAGACAACCCCTTTGGGGTTCATGAATAAAGGAACGTTAGCATAAATCAGGGGAATGCTTAATTAAATTATAAAGATTAGATAAACTATTAGTTAAGGACGGTGATTTCAATGAGTAGCTTGTTACTAACCTCTTGTGGTTTTTATACTGAAGATATTAAAAATCAATTTCTGGATTTTATTGATGGAGATATTTCTCAATTAAAAGTCTCAATTATTACAACAGCATCCCCTAGAAAAGAAACTAATAGATATGCACAAAGAGCAATGCAAGAGTTTAAGGACATGGGATTTCAACATATCAATTTTGTAGATATTGAATTTGATGACCCGCAAATTCTCTTACATAGAGATGTTATATATATCAATGGTGGAAATCCATTTACATTATTGTATTACGCGAAGAAAAGTGGTGCTGATGAAGTTATTAAAACACTGGCTGCACAGAATGTAATTATAGTTGGTGTAAGTGCAGGAACGTTATTACTGGGCCCGAATATTAACATTGTCGATTTCTTTACTCCACAGATGAACATAATAGATTTGACGGATTTTAAGGCATTAGGTGTAACTGACAAGCTTATTTTTCCTCACTATGATCGAGAGGACATATTTAAAGATAGTACTAATAAAACAATTGAAGAGAGAATAGTAGAGTTTGAATCCAATGAGAACTGTAAGGTGACGAGGCTTAAAGATGAAGAATATATCTCAATCTTAATAAACCAAACACATTGAATGTCGTAAATTCATTGAAAGTAGCTCGAAGAAGCCCCTGAAATCTTGCCAACACCGTATTCACGGTGCGGGGCTACGCCACTTGGTCTGCCAGTGGGATTTCGAGGAAGTAGTATCCAGCAGACAACTCCTGCGAGGCTAAGTCTTCGACTTAGTCTCTCGGGTTCGTGAATACAACAACGGTAGATAAAATAACGAAGAAGTCTATATTGGGAGTTGATTCATTGAAGTATTCAACTGTAGTTCTTGACTTGGACGGAACATTATTAAATTCAAAAAAAGAAGTATCTAAGAGAAACGTAGATGCGGTCTTATCTTGTTATCAGAAAGGGATGAGAATAATATTTGCAACAGCTCGACCGCCCAGGGCGGTTAATTGGTTGCTTCCACAAGGATTAGTAGATATCGGGGCTTTTGTATATTACAACGGAGCTCAAGTGATATGTAAGGAAACCAAGATAGAAATTAATGAATCAATCCCTGCTAATGTAACTACAGAAATTCTTGATTACTGTTTGAAGTGTGACCCTCAAATTGAGCTGACTATGGAAGTGAAGGATGAGTGGTTTAGTTTAAGAGAGCTTGATTATATTAGCTCAATGAACACACAATCAAACCCCATAGTAAAACCCTTAAAAGAATTAAAGCAATATGATGCTACGAAGATACTTCTGAATGGCAATAATCACAATTCTGGATTGTTTGAAAAATTCGAGGGTAGAGTGAATATACTAATTACGGATAATAATAAATTAGTACAAATCATGCCTCTTCTGGCATCTAAGGAAATGGCAATTACTAAACTCTGTGAATTATATAATGTAAAATTGGATTCCGTTATTGTATTTGGTGATGATCATAATGATGTAGGCCTCTTTAAGATGGCGGGATATTCTATTGCTATGGGAAATGCGATTAGGGAATTGAAGGAAATCGCTGATGAAATAACCGTTAATAATGATGAAAACGGTGTTGCTGTAAGTCTAGAAAGATTTTGTGGGTAACTCTAGGTTATTTTATCTCACAGTAAATTCATACACCGTCGCACTTGCTCCTCGGTCGCCAAGAAGGATATCGGAGAAGTTGATTAAGGCGACACATTCAATCAGCGAAGTCTATTGGCCCGTTCCCTACGGTAAGCTGCTTGAACGTCAGGAATACAACAACGTTAGCCGAAAGAAGTTCTCTTTTAGGAGGAGTCTATATGATATTAGAAAAAGTTATAAATAGAATTGCAATACAAAGTGAATATAAGGATTTGGTTGATAAGTATGTGGATCATATCCTTAACGAATTCAAAGATAAGATTCATAGCATTTATATGTGTGGCTCGATACCAAAAGGAACAGCTAAACCTTTTAAGTCAGATGCAGACTTTACCATTGTATGTGCAAATCCCGAAGATATTGATTACGAAAGATTGTCAATGATCAAAGACAGGCTTTTGGAAGAATATCCATTCGTCACTAAGATGGATACGATTATTTGCTCGATTGATGATGTATTAAGTAGACCGAATGAGTGGGGTTTTTGGGTTAAGATCATCTGTGTTTGCATACATGGGGAGGACATTGGTGAAAAAGTAGCACCGATCATGATTTCTCCAGAATTTATTTTAGACTTAAATACAGAGACCAAGGAGGAAGTAGATCGTGTACATCGTTCACTTTCTAATGTTAGTGATAACTCAATGAAAACTAGATATATTAAAGGTTACTCTAAGAGATTAATCCGTGCATTATACTCTTTGGTTTTAGAAGATACAGGGGTATGGGAAGATGAAATCATTAAGATGAAGGATGCCATAGTAAACTATTGCTCGATTGACGGCGCTTTAGTTGAGTATCTGTATGCTTGTTACTTGGATAGCGATGTATCTGTTGAAGAGTTTCTGGAAAATGCAGATGAAGTATATCACTATTTTGAGAATGCCTTAAAAATAATGGCTGCTTCAAGAACTTCCTCTGGCTAACAACATTTTGACGATATTGGTCACTCTGAGAGGCGATCTCGTCGTATAACATAATATTCAGGCAGCGGCTCCTTCGGAGCCTTGGTCTGCGGATGGATTTCGAAGAGGGATTTCAGCAGTCAACCCCATTGGGGTTCGTGAATACAGGAACGTTATAAGAAATCATTTGCAAGAATAAAAAAACAAAAACCTGTTTAAATTACTGCAGTGTAGATTAGCAATTCTATAAGAAACATACCAAACCTTTACATGGTATCTTGTAGTCAATACATTACATCATATTAACAAAGGAGATCTGAAAATGAGAAAACTCGTTTTATTTCTGCACGCTTCACTTGATGGGTTTGTAGAAGGACCGAACGGTGAAATGGACATTGGCTGGGTTTCCTACGATGCTGATTTGGAGAAACACGCGCAAGAAGTTTTGAGTACTGCTGACACAGTCCTTTGGGGACGTGGAACTTATCAGATGATGCATAGTTACTGGCCATCTGTGTCTTCAGACCCATCAGCTTCGCAGTATGAACGGAATCATGCCGAGTGGATCGAAAAGACAGCCAAAATCGTATTTTCCACAAAGTTGGAGAAAGTCGAATGGAACAATTCCAGACTGGTGAAAGAAGATGTCGAGGAAGAGATTAAGAACCTCAAACAGCAGCCAGGCAAGGATATAGTTATCCTCGGCAGTCCCAGGTTTGCGCGCCACGTGATGGGTCTTGATCTAATCGATGAGTACAAAATCACGGTTTCTCCGGTCCTGATCGGCAGCGGCCTGCCATTGTTTCAAGGACTCCAAGAGAAGACCAATCTTAAGCTTATCGAAAATAAAACTTTCAAGTCGGGAGCCATTGGTCTCTGTTACCAGACGGTTAGATGACTAGCCTCGTAAAGTGTTTGTATTTCCTAATCAGTCAGCGGGGTTAACTAACGGAACGATAGTTAAAAATGAATGATGGTATCAAGCCGCGGGGCAACCGCCCCTTGGTCTGCCAGAGGTATTTCGAGGAAGTCGTATCAGGCAAACAATTCCCTCGGGGTTCATGAATATTCATGAATACAGGAACGTTATACGAAACAGTTCGAAAGCAGGGAAATATGAAAACAAACAAGGCGATGAGAAATTTATTGAATGAGCTTGCTCAATCAATTGAATCTATTAATTCGAATTTATTTAACCCTACTTTTCGTGAATGGGACAATTGCATCATCATTGATGCTTCAGGTTTAAAAGAGATAGATTCTATTGAAGAAACCCTTTATCAAGATCGAACGCATTTAGAAGCTTCAATTAATCATTACCATATAAAGGATTTAAGGACTGGAATAAAACTTATTTCGAATTGGAAAGAGAGTTTAAAGTTAAACTACCCTAAAAATGAATTTATTTTGATTTTAAGTTCTACAATTGAAGGAGAAGATGTCGTCATTAGATTCTATCAATTTAGAGATCATGAACTTGAATGGATTAAACTAAATGATCTTGAAGGGTATAAAGATGAAGCTATTTTAGTCATTGAGATTTTGAATGCAGTTCGATGATGCGAAGTGCTTCGTATAACATAATATTCAAGTAGCGGCTCTAACGGAGCCTTGGTCTGCTAGAAAAATTTCGAGGAGTATTGCAGCAGACAACCCTTAGGGAAACAACAAAGCTGGAAACCTTATTCAAGCTATGCGATACATTTAATTGTAAAAAAATAAATCGTGAAGGTCAATTCGAGAAGCGATTCCATCCTATAACATAATATTCAAATATTGCTCCTTGGGAGCCTGGGGCTGCGGATGGATTTTGAGAAGAGTTTCAGCAAACATCCCCTTCGGGGTCTTGAATATAGAAACGTTGTCCAATACTCCCAATCCAAACAACAAGCATAGGAGCAATATAATGACAATCATTTTCAAAGAAGTAAAAGACATTGATACACAAGCAATTCAAGAACTGTTTCACTCGGTGGACTGGAAATCAGGAGATTTCCCAGAAGATCTGAGACAAGCAATAAACAACTCACATACGGTTATTACAGCATGGGATGATACTAAATTAGTTGGCTTAATAAATGCATTGTCTGACGGCGTGATGACAGTATATTTTCATTACATGTTAGTACACAAAGAATATCAATCATTAGGAATTGGAAAGAAAATGATGGAAAAAATGCTTAGTCGATATTCTAATATCAAAACAAAAGTGCTTATATCCTATGATAGTGCAGAAAAGTTCTATGGATTATTTGGATTTAAGCCAGAAGAAGGAACTAAAGCCATGTTTATTTCAGATATGGTATAGCATTTTGTGAGTTTATCAAAGAAGTTGGGATCATCAGATAACAACACTTTTCACTTCTAGGGATTTAGCTATAGCAATTAGAAAAAGAGTGGATATATAAACCAACATAGGAGGAATTAGAATGAAATTTATCGTTTCTGCTAGTGTAATCGTTCTCAATGAACATAATGAGATTTTACTCATGAAAGGTCGAAGAGGCTGGGAAATGCCTCAAGGTTGTGTTGAAGAAGGAGAGACTATTAGCCAGGCAGCAGTACGAGAAGTGAAAGAGGAAACAGGAATTGACATCGAATTAATTAAATTTTGTGGTTTGTATCAGAACATAACGCGCGGCGTATGCAACAATATATTTACTGGAAAACCGATTGGTGGAGCTTTAACTACCAGTGATGAAAGTGAAGAGGTGGGCTACTTTACTTTAGAAGAAGCTCAACAAATGATTACATGGGGGAATTTCTATGAAAGAATTCAGAATGCATTAGATGAGCAAAGCCATCCTTTTTTGATTGAATTTTCAGAATAAGGTTTCTCATTAGATAAAGACAAATTGACGCATTGGGTTTGCTCCCTCGGCCCGAAGACGAGATCTGGATAGATTGGAGTCGCTCCTCTCTTGGTGATGTTCTAGACAAACACCATTCTACCCAAGATAGGGCGCTTCCTTATATTATTGTACCTTCGTAACTCAGGTTTAATTGCGCTAGTTTCTAATCAAAATACAGATATGAGAGTAGTTTAATATAAGGAGCAGACCGGGAACAAAGGTTGCTTCTTTTTTCGCTTTTACACTTCGCAAATGGAACATTGTGGGTTATATTGGATATGATTTGGTTCTATAGTAGAGAAATGGAGAGGTGGTCAACTTTGGATGAGAATATACGTTTTCCGATCGGACACTTTGAGCCAAGTCTTAAATTCTCTAATGAGGACCGAATTCACATCATAGATCGAATTCCCGGAATTACGAAGACCTTAAAAGATATTACACAACATCTCATTGATGATCAACTCTGTACTCCTTATCGTGAAGGCGGTTGGACAATCACACAGATTGTGCACCACCTTGCGGACAATGACATGAACGCTTATATCAGGTTCAAGAGAGCATTAACTGAAGAGGAACCGATGGCAAGCTCGTATCGAGAGGATTTATGGGTATCATTACATGATTACTGGAATACGCCCATCGAAGAATCAATTTTGCTGATGGAGATACTACACAAGCGATTTCTCGCTCTACTGTATGGTTTACATCCTGATCAGTTTAGACGAACACTCCGAACAGAAGTATTAGGTACAATTTCATTGGATATGGCGATTCAAAGATTTGTATGGCACGGGCAGCATCATATTGCTCAGATAAAATCTTGTATATCTTCACAGAGGTGGTAGGGTCTTATACATGTCTCAAGTATGGAGGTAACATATGGGGAATGGAAGGATTTTGGGTATTGCCTACAACGTGATACCAGTGAGAGATCTTGATGTGTCAGCCGCCTGGTTTGTAAAACATTTTGGATTTAACATTCGCCACCAACGCGAAGGATATTTGAGTTTATTTCGGGGGAATCGACCAATTTTGGACTTGATCCAAAGCGATCATGAAACACGAGCGACATTTGAAGTACATCAGAAAAAGAGATGGGTCATTACATTTTTCACCGATGACATTGGTTCTTTACATAACTATTTAACATCAGAGAATGTGAAAGTAGGGGATATTAGTGATGAGGGACACTATGGGAAGTTTTTTGTGTTAGAAGATCTGGACGGCAATATATTTGATGTGTGGGAACACCATGATTGTGAATTGAATTTTTAATGAGGAACTTTGGTCAGTTGCTATCATTTACCGAGGGTTTAGGGGGATGCAGGTGTTGGTTGAAGACGAGAAAATATATCCTGACTGTTCAGTTGAAATAAGAATAGTAGACGTTGGCGGCTTAACAAAGTCCCAGCTTATTCAGAAACTGGACCGATACTCTATCTTATTGAATAAATATGGAGAACAGTTGTTAAATGATGAAAGATTTATACTTTCCAGTAGAAAGCAAAGCTTGCAAACGGTTGAGTTGACCGTCAGACAACTTGGATTTTCGGATGGTGCTACGACTCTCCAGTTATTTCGAAGAGCAAATGAACTTGGATTGGAATGTTGTCCGGTTGAGTTAGGACCTTATCTAAGACTGCAATATTTGGATCAGCCGGAGATATGTTCTACCCATATTTCAGAGGGTAACAAAGCTCCGTCCGGCTCCATTACCATAGCATCTGCAGCCCTTACGGAGGATAATGATTTTCCAAAAGGTTTTTATCTCAGAAGAATAAACGATAAGTTATGGTTACGAGGATATCTTGCCGACGATTTGCATATTTGGAGTCCTCATGATCGTTTTATCTTCTGTAGGTCTCAGCTTTTTATAGCATGAAGATCAGAAAGGTATTTTTGAAAGGAAAGGAGTGAAAGACCAATGGATATCAAAAACAAAAGCGGAGATGTGCTTGGAAAAATTCAAATTGAATCCTTACGCAACGATAGTGCGATTGACCGGATCGTCATTGACTTAAAGCCTGGTGAGGGGAAGGCGATTTATACCGCAGATGCTACGGAGAACCAATTCACGCAACAGACCAATTATGCAGCCATTCCATGGAGAGAGGGTTTGGAACAATTGGAGAAACTTTATTCTCCATGGCAGCCGAAATTTCCGATTGATTCTGATATCGATGCCATTCATGTATTTTATGGATTTGATAATCTAACTCCGCAAGAAATCGATGAAATGATTGAAGAAAGTAACAGGACAGGCAGAAATGTAGTGATACGAGATTTGAAGCCAAATAAGAGGGTTGTGGGCATCAGCATCACGTATCAAGAATACGGTGGTTATAAACTTAATATTTTTGGAACAACAAAGAGCCGAATCACGTTGCCTGATCATGATGGTACTACGGTTAAGCAAGTAGCCATACGTGGCGTCCAAGCATTTTTTATTGTCAATAACGAAACTTCCCAATTGATATGGATCGAAGAGGATGTGCATGGGAAGGCACTTCAATACGAGATCATTGGTAGAAACATGTCAGAAGATTTTGTGATGAAGATTGCGAATTCAATGAACTGATAAATTTTATTTTATTTTGAGTGAGGTGCAACGATGAGTTACAAAGCTATTCTCATAGACCAATTAAATGCCTGTTATCATGACAAGAGCTGGTTTACTCCGCTTCATGATATGTTGACAGACCTCAATTCTGCGGAAGCCGCTTATGTAAAGAATGAGGGAGAGCATTCCATTTGGGCGATCGTCAATCATCTTATTTTCTGGAATGAGAGGTGGCTTGAGAGATATGTTGCCGAACAGGTCGACGGGCTGCATTCAGTGAATAATGAGGATACATTTGACATAGATCCGTCTAACCTGAACGATGTGGAGTGGCGCAAGACACTACATAGACTGAAAACCGTTTTTAGTGATTGGAACAAGGCACTCGAAGATAGCGAAGAACATAAATTGACCCGTGAAATTCCTTCCTATTTCAACGCGCCCTGGTGGGGAGTTGTATCGAATCTATGTATTCATAATGCCTATCATATTGGCCAGATCATGCTGCTCAAAAAATCAATGAAACACACGTAATACAAGCTGTATTAGGTTTATAAAATTATACTTAAGCAAAGGAAGATGACTTTCATGGAAAAAGGCAAAATTATATTTTTGAACGGTGTAACCAGCTCTGGTAAAACTTCAATTGTAGAGGCGATGCAATCATACGATGATCCGTTTTTCTATGTTGTCGCTAATGATCTTTTTGAAAATACGATCGGTGATAAACATCTTCAGACGGATTACTGGAAGTATCTGAGTGAGACGATTGTAATGATGTATCATACGGCAAAAGTATTCTCAGACCATGGCAAGCATGTTCTGATCGATGGCATACTGGTTGAAAGACCAGAGCTCGCGCCGCATTATGAACAAGTCAAACAGATTTTTGAAGGTTATCAACTGGATATCGTTGAGTTATATTGCCCCCTCGACATCTGTCGTCAGCGTAACATTGAGCGTGGTGATCGCAGAGAAGAGCAATCGGATGAGCAGCATCAAATCATGGCTTCCGACATTCAGTATAGTTACTCGGTGGATACGAGTGTGCATACACCTGAGGAATGTGCCGAGATGATTATCAATACGCTGTTTAAAAGTGAATAAAGGTTCACTGTATGAATTGAAGAGAATGATTGTCCTCGAATTGTATTGAGGAGAACAATAGAGACCAGTGATGAGAACAATGAGTTGTTTTTTAATCACACGGGAATTTATATCCTTTAAGGGAGGCTGTAGTAAACTCAGATTTCAAGAGTTTTGGGATACACCGGTTCAATCATGCCAGGAAGCTGTAGGGTACGAACATAGTAGGTTAGGGGGATGACATTGCTTTCTGCATATTGGAGGTACTTTTTATATGTAACTGAACATAAATTGAATGTTTTAATCGAGTGCTGGCATGAAGGTTTATATGCACAGGGGTTGCTTCATGATTTATCCAAGTTTTGTCCTCAAGAATTTATTCCTTATGCAATCAAGTTTTATGCGGGTCGTAAAGATGAAGATACAGAACTAAGATGGAAGAACGCATGGTTACATCACCAGAATCATAATAAACATCATTGGGAGTACTGGATTGTAAACAGAACTACAAAAGAAGCTCTGCCTATGCCAAAAAAATATTTTATAGAAATGGTATGTGACTGGAGGTCTTTTTCGAGAAAATGGGGCCGCAGAGTCAAAGATTCCAATTTGGCAGAACGCATGATGAACTCGGAAGATGTTATTCTACATCCAATGACGAGAGAAGCGCTTATGCAGTACTTATTAGAGAGGTGAATAATGATGATCCAAGATGATATGCGCTTTTTGGAATTGGCCATAGAAGAGCGGGCTGCCGTAAAACGAAAAATGCGAAAAGAATGGAATGTTAGACGGGGAATTATCAATAAAGTGTGGGATGAAAAGTTCATATGATAACAGGTGGAATTACAAAAAGTACTCTGATTAATGATTTAAGACGATTAGGTGTTAAGAAGGGCATGACGATAATCGTTCATTCCTCCTTCAAAGCAATAGGTAAGGTTATAGGCGGCCCGGTAAGTGTTATTTTAGCTCTGGAAGAAGCCGTCGGAACCAATGGAACCATTGTCATGCCCACTCAAACAGAACATCTTTGTGAACCTTCAGAGCATGACGCGAACCTGTCTTCAGAGGAAATTGAGTTCATCAAAGACAATATGCCTATTTATTATCCTGACTTAACACCAACCTCGTATATGGGCATCATTCCTGAGGTGTTTCGGAGGCAAGATGGTGTGTTTCGAAGCTCACATCCGCACATGTCTTTTGCTGCAGAAATCTCCGTTAGGAAAAATCTATGATTTGAGTGGATACATTCTGTTACTTGGTGCGCCAACAAATAGTAACACTTCCTTGCACCTGGCCGAGTATAAACAGCAGAATACATTTGTTAAGCCAAAAGTCTGGGGAGTAAAAATGCTGGTGGATGGAATCGAACAATGGACTACATACGATGATATTAACAATGAATCGAATGATTTTGAATTGATTTTTAATGAGTTTAAGATCCAGACTAAGGCTGTTACCGAAGGAATGGTAGGGAAAGCTGTGAGTTATTTGATACCCCAAAGAGAGATGGTTGATTTTGCTTTGGGATGGATGAATCGCAACCGAAGAGAACATATAGGGCAGTGAATCATCTCAAAAAGAAAGAAGGGGGAAATGTAATCATGACCAAAGAGATTGAGCATTTGCTTCAAGCTTTTGAAGAATGGACGTTGTTTGTCAAGACGATGACTCATCTCGAGGAGAGGATATGGAATTCCAGCATGGAAGAAGGGAAATGGACGATAAAATCGATCGTCAGCCACATGATGTTATGGGACCGATATTTTTACAAGGAAGCGATTGAGAAGATTGCGCTGAAGCAGGAAGTTACGTTGAAACATATCAATTTTGAAGAGTTTAATCGCAAAGCTATTGAGTACGGGAACCGAACAGAGACGTCCGAAATCGTAAATAAGGCTATTACGTACCGCCATAAAATTATGAATGACATTCGAGGGTTATCGGAGGAACAGCTTCATCAGACGTATTTGGACGCAGAGGGTAACGTATTTTATATTCCCCAATACCTTAAAGATTTTATATGGCATGACCAGCATCATATGCAACCGTTGAAGAAATATCTTTCCAACCTTGAAGCGTAAAATTTTAGCAGGTAGGGGCGGCACGGAATACAGCAGTTTGCTTGCTTTGAATATAATATGTATCCCAAACTAGGGAGGGATTGTAGTGAGTACTCATACAATTGAATTAACCCAGGGAAATCTGATTGGTTCCTTTACCAATGAGGTAACTCCCATTTTGAGCGTGAAATCTGGAGATTCCATTCGGGTTCAGACGCTGGATGCGGGCTGGGGAACGGGTGTGAGTTATGTGGAACGCAAGAAACCTTTTGATCGACAAGGTGAAAAAGATGGAGGTCATGCCTTAATCGGTCCGGTCTATATCGATGAGGCGAAGCAAGGGCAGACGTTGGAGATTGTATTTAATGAGATCGTACCCGGGAGTTACGGGTTTACTTCCGCTGGCGGATATCCGAACTGGCAGAACCAGAAGTTACATCTAACAGCGGTTGAAGAACTGTCGCTGAACTGGACACTTGATCGCCACACGATGAGTGGAACCTGTGAAATAAACGGGAAAACCTTCACGGTATCTCTCTCGCCGTTCATGGGAGTAGTGGGAATGCCACCTGAAGCTGGAGGAATTCATACGACTTGGCCGCCACGTTATTGTGGAGGGAACATCGACTGCAAGGAATTGGTGCAGGGAAGTAAATTATACTTACCTATCCCTGTAAACGGTGGTTATCTCGCGATTGGTGATGGTCATGCACGGCAGGGGGACGGTGAAGTCAGCTGTCAGGCCATTGAATGTCCGATGGAGCTTGTCGATATCACGATCAACGTGATTAATGATATGATTTTAACCAATCCTCGTGCACATACGCCATCCGGCTGGATTACCTTCGGTTTTCATGAAGATCTGAATGAGGCTACGGTTCAAGCATTAGACGGAATGCTCCATCTGATTGGTGAGTTGTACGGACTAGATCGAGTGGAAGCGATTGCACTTGGAAGCGCGGTAATTGACCTGCGTATCACCCAAATTGTGAATGGCGTTAAGGGTGTGCATGCTGTCCTTCCACATGATGCTTTTAAGTAACTTGAGCCCCGTTATACGTCGTATTAGATGAACTTGGGAGTCGATAAAATGAGAGGCAGACCACAGATCGTTTTAGATATCGCAGGGGTTTTGTTAAGTAATATGTCATTGACGTGCTGGAGAGATATGATTCAGGAAACCAACCTATCGGCAGCATCCTTGAAAGTACATTTTACAGGAATCAAGCGACAGCTCTGGACAGGAATAATGCGAGAAGAAGAGTTCTGGCAATCGTTGAATCAGGCTTATCCCGAATTATCAATAAGCCGAGCGAAGGACATCTTAACCAATTCAATTGTTCCCTTACCAGCGGCTCAATACCTTGAGCGATGGAGTGAGTTTGCCGATATCCATCTGCTCAGCAATCATTGTAAGGAGTGGATTGAGCCGAATCTGAACCGTTTAAGCTTATTTACCAAAAGTATAACCATCTATAATCAAGTGGGTTTATGCAAGCCTGAGATTGAGATATATCAACGGGTCGAGACCTTCCTGGCAGCTGGAGAAGAGGCAGCATGCATAACTGGCACACCGTGCATAACCGCTAAACTCCAAATTGCTTTAGATGATGATCTAAATGCTTGTATATGCCTTTACCCCATTGCTCGGCTGTTAATTTTCCGAAGAAGGGATGGGGGTGGCGCGAGAATTTTTCTGAAGCACCTTGTTGAAAGATATTAATCTGCTGCTCAAGCTTTTCTTTTTCTGCCATAAACTGTCGTTGGTCATCAATAATGATTGTCGGGATCGTAGACATATTATGGGGCAAGGGCTTGTCATTATAAAACATTGGTTTTG
The DNA here is from genome assembly GCF_031455635.1 of Paenibacillus sp. 2003. Taxonomy (NCBI): domain Bacteria; kingdom Bacillati; phylum Bacillota; class Bacilli; order Caryophanales; family Paenibacillaceae; genus Paenibacillus; species Paenibacillus sp. 2003. Next base: position 943,190 of record NZ_JAVDTB010000001.1, read on the forward strand.
CGAACCGTCCTATAAGTACCCCAAGTAATCCTCTAGGTGGAAAAGCATTTCCTAAGGGGATATCATGAAATGCTGAACAGTGAGCCAGCATTTGAGAGACCTGCATCGTGCCCCATTCAGGGATGGATTTTTCACTAAGTTGAGCCATGCGCTCTGTAATTTCAGCAGCATTTATCGTATCAAATATACTTTTCACAAGAACACCTCAGTCCTCTAGGATATAAAATTTGAACTTAAACTATCATCATTCTCTTATTGAAAGATTTATCCTCTTACTATCAAGAATAATAAGATATGGTAAGTTTAGTCAATGTATTATGGGAAAATCACAATTGAAATCGGAGGATGCGAACTTGGAAAATAAGGAAACATTTAATCTCGTAGCAGATGAATATGAACGATATAGACCTGTCTATCCGAGTGAAATCTTTGATGATATTTTTACATATCTGAATCTTAATAAAGAGGATTCCATTCTTGAGATTGGCTGCGGAACGGGGCAGGCCACTGGCGGATTGGTGAGCAAAGATTATACAAACATCACGTGTATTGAATTAGGCAGCAACTTGGCACAGTTCACCGCAGACAAATTCAAGTCATATCCATCGATTCAAGTAATCAACAATTCCTTTGAGGACTGGAATAATGAAGGAGAGCGATTTCAATTGATTGTGTCTGGAACGGCCTTTCACTTCATTGATCCGGAAGTTGGTTACCACCGGGCTTGGGAATTGCTAGAGAATACAGGCGGCATTGGACTTTTCTGGACGATTCATGTACCGGTCTATGACCAGCTGCACAATGAAATTCGTTCCCACTACATAGCATTAGCCCCTCATCTGGATGATTCTCAATATCCTTCGCCAGATGAAGTTATCCAGGAGCGTAAAGAAATAACAGAAAAATCCGGCTTGTTCACGGATATTGAGGTTAAGGAGTATAACTGGATACAGACTTGCTCCAGCGAAGAATATGTCGCTTTATTAAATACCAATTCCAAACATCAACAGCTGGCTGAGGATGTTCGGCATTCACTTCTGGAGCGAGTCAAAGATTCCATTGATGCTGCAGGTGGAACGATAGAGAAACAACATAAGGTTGCTCTTTTTCTAGGGAAGAAAAAGGTCTAAGAATATATGTTTTTATTATTCTACTGAAGAACAGGAGAGAATATATGAGTGATCCGCGTTCAACATACAGTATCCAAACGGCAGTTTTAAGTTTACAAGAGGAATTAGAGAGATTAAAGATGCAGGCGGTAATGGGGTGGCCCAAAGAGTTCCGAAATCTGGAATGGTATGGTTTGAAAAATGGAATGCGTGTATTGGAGGTCGGAAGCGGACCCGGTTACATTACAGAGCAACTATTGAACAGTCTGCCGGACAGCGAGCTTACCTCGCTTGAGATTGATCGTTCACTGCAAACACAAGCCAAAGAACGGCTGAAAGATATTCCTTCCACGCGATTACAATTTGTAGAGTCGTCCATCTACCAGATGGATCTGCCTGATGATTCTTTTGATTTTGTCGTGGCAAGACTTATCTTTCTTCATTTGAACAATCCTGACGAAGCTGCAAAAGAGATATTTCGTGTACTGAAACCTGGCGGCCGTCTTGCTATTATTGATGTGGATGACGGTGTTTTTGGAGCAGTGAATCCTGATGTCCCTGCTTTGCATACGGTATTAATGAAGATTTCGGACTATGTAGCACAACACGGCGGTAATCGCTTAATTGGCAGAAGTCTGCCGCGTCTCCTTTCTGAGAGCGGATACATCGATGTTGACATTGATTCTGTCCTTCAACATAGTGATCTGTTAGGCATAGAAGGGTTTAAGCACCAGTTTAATCTTAATCGTTTTGTACATTTTGCTGAAAAAGGTGTGATCAGTTCGGAGGAGTTTGCTCAGCTGCAACACGCTTCTGAAGCGATAAATCATTCGCCGGAAGCCTATGCCATGATGAATTTCATTACAGCTTGCGGCACGAAGCCCTTGTAAGAACTGTGTACCTTTGAAATAAGCTTTACTTGCTCGGTGCTCGGACACTGTCTATGACAGACTAAGCTTCCTAAGAGACGGAGGATGGGAATGAATATCGCTCAAGCTTTTCAGGAAACTGTAGTGCAAGGAGATCATCAAGGTATGATTGATTTGCTGAAAAAATATGAACAATCCAGCAAGCTATCTGTCAATGAACGAGGTTGGGTCTACTGGAATGTTTCCGATGGTTATGCCTTGTTAAGAGAGCCGGAACTGCTTTATGCCAATCACCGGGCATTCTTCGAATGGGGGAAAGAAAATCTCGCCCCGGAGCAGTTACACTGGATCGTTTCGGATTCAACACAAGCGTTGTCATTATCTCTGGGGAACTACTTTAATTATTGGATTGATTGGTACCAATATGCTTGTGATCATGCCCCGAAGTTGGATACCAACCGAGGTGTTCGATTCGAGAGCCATCGGGCTTTGGGTGGTTCGCTTTGGGTTTTGGAGAGATACAGTGAAATGGACAGTGTGCTTGAAAATATGAACCAGCTCATACAAGAAGATGATAAATGGTCCAATATTTTTTTTGCCCGAATTACATATAACAAACAGCGTCTGACTAGGCTTTATCATGCCGGGGATTTTGCGGGAGTCGAAGCTCTTGTGAACGAAACGATGGACTGGATTGATGTAATCAATAATGGAGCATTACGCATTTCAAGAAAAGATGAAGTGGTCGGCAGCTGGGAAGATATTAATGTCTCCAGAAATTAGCAGAGAGATATCACAATTGCGTTAAACAATTTGGCCTGTATTTTAACGGATATCGAAAGGTATGAGGAAAGTGTGAATTTGTTTATCCAGATACAGGAACGTGGTCACCACATGAATGCATATGGTTTTTCCAAATGGATATATTCGATCTGGAAGACAAGAGGGACTGAGGCAGTTAAAGATGAATTAGTAGCTAATGCATCTTATGAAATAGCTGACCTTGTGAAACATACTCCTGAACTATTAGAGATCAAAGATTAGGTTTGAGGTTGTATAAAAGAGGACTGAACTTCAAGGACTAAGAAAGAAGGAATGCATGAAGTGAACTATGACATCTTGTTAAACAGATTTCCGAATGTGAACATTGTTAAACTAACAGGTGGTTATACCAATACGACCCTTTTACTTGAGGGAACTGATCCGCAGATGATTGCTAAAATCTATCATGTAGAGAATACAGATGCAAGGACAGAAATAAGCTCGCTAACGTTGTTAAATCATTCTGGCGTGACTCCGCGAGTGCATGATTGCTTTGAAAAAGAAAACTGGCTGTTTGTTATGATGGATTACGTTCCAGGAATAAACGCACAGATGCTGCTGGATGAAGACGGACTTGACCAAGGCAGGAAAATTTATGAGCAGCTTGGTATATATCTCGCCAGAGACGTGCACTCCATCAAACGATATGATTACGAAGCAGAGTTGCCAGTCATAACGAAGTCCGCTGTTGATGTGGAGGAACTTGAGTTTGTACCCTCCGGAATCAAAAGCATGGTAAAAGAAGTGTTGGACATTTCCAATCATGGGGAGCAAACTCTGATTCACGGAGATTACGGACCGCATAATGTCATGTTATCCAACGATTCAATGTTCATTTTGGACTGGGAGTGGGCAGGGTGGGGCAATCCGTTGTTTGATATCGCATGGGTGGTGTGGTTTGTGCATCTTCATTATCCTCACATGGCAAAGGATCTGTCAGAAGTCTTCTTAAATGCATATACAGAACGTACAGATATTGAAGTAACAAATGATCTAATTAGGGCATATTCCACATCCAAAGTAATACAGATCATGGACCGAATCAAGAATGCTCATCCAGATGTACATAGGGAATGGCTGCGCAGATTAGAATGGACACTGCAAGCGAGCTTTGGCAAGGCTTAATCGGAAAATTTCATGAAACGTTGAGAGGAGTGATGTGCTATGAGAAACAATACAAATCTGAGTAGAAGAAATGGAGTTGCCAGAGGTGTTTTGTCTAACGCAGAGGACCCCCAAGGAAGGGATTCCTTTGTGTAATTTTCACTAGGAGGAATTTCAATCTATGATTCATTTAAAACGTGTGTCGGTGGATAATTGGTATGCATGTACTCAACTGAATGTAACGGAAGAACAGAAAAAAAGTTTTCCCGCGCCGGTTGTATATTGGATTGCTGAATCCAAGGTTGTGACCGATTTTCGACCCATGGCCATCTATGTTGATTCGGATCTGGTTGGTTTTGCTGTGTACTCAGATAAGCCAGATCATGAGGATAACTATTGGCTTCTTGCTCTAATGATAGATACCAAATATCAAGGCAGAGGTTATGGAAGAGAATCGCTTAAGAAGTTGATTGATCTAATGAAAGAATCGCTGAAATGCAAACGCATCATGATTGGGCACAGGCCGGAAAATGGTATCGCCGGAAATCTGTATGAATCACTTGGTTTTCAGAGAGTAAGTGAGGGATTGATCGATGGCGAAGTCGTTCGGCTTCTAAGATGCAAGTAGTACCAGAACGCACGCGCTTTGGTTTGTAAAGGAGGTAGCTTGTCTTTGAAGCATGTACACATTATTTTCTCATTACTCTTCATCATGTTAGGAATTGTGATTATTACGATCTCGAAAATGATTGAAGAGGTGATTCCCAAGTTAGGGTATGCAGCATTCCAGTCAGCAGCAGCTGGCAGTTATACTCCGAGTGATTATCAAGTGAATTTTGAACTGAATTATTGGATAGGCGCGATATGCATTTTGGGTGGAGTTATCTGTTTATTAGCTAGAATGAGTTGGGTTCAGAGCTCCATTCGTGAAATGAATATAAGAAACAAAGCGTTTGATGAAACCCATAATTATGACGATACAAGAGAACTGAAATAGGTTATGAAATGACATAAAAAAAGAAAGGGCAGATCAACATGATTACATTCCAATACTTTGAACCGGAAGATTTTGATCAACTGATCGAATGGAGTGGGGATGAAGCATTTCTGCTCCAGTGGGCCGGCCCTCAGTTCCATTATCCACTTTCCAGAGAACAGCTATCGGATTATTTGCATGGTGCCAATGATAAGAAAACTTCGAATAAGTTCATTTATAAAGTGCTGGATGAAACGACTCAGGAGATTGTGGGCCATATTGCTCTTGGCGGTATCGATCGATATAATCGTTCAGGACGTATCGGTAAGGTGCTTCTTGGTAAGCCATATCAGGGTAAAGGCTATGGGAAGCAAATGATCGATGAGGCACTTCGAATTGGATTTGAAGAGGAGAAGTTACACCGGATCAGTCTGGGCGTATTTGATTTTAATGCCTCAGCCATCCGATGTTATGAAAAAGCGGGCTTTGTACAGGAAGGACTTATTCGTGATGCGAGAAGACATGAAGATACCTTCTGGAATCTTATCGAGATGAGCATTCTAGAAAACGAATGGAAGAAATGACTTCTCAAAAGGACTCATCATACTTGAGAGGAGGGTTACCCTCTCGTCATGCTGAACATACTGAAAAAGCTGACTTTTTGGTTTGTTATTTTCTCGCTAACCGTATGTTTTATTAATCTATCAGGGAACGATGATAAGAATATTCTGATTTATCTAACGAATCCTATAAATCCGTTGCTGAATGACTGGTTGACCAAAATAAATACAAATCCAGAGACGAACTCATTGTTCAGGCCGTTAATATACTTGTTCCATTTGATTTTTTGGGGCGGAGTGGGGTTCATCCTGGATCAGCTCATTATGAAGCTTAAACGTAAAGGATAGATATGAGCAACTCTCAGAAAAAGGTCATCTTTCTTGGGAAACACTTCGATGAACGGATGTAATAACTACGTGTACGAAAATTTAAATGGGGATGTCCTCCTGTCATCAGAATGACAGGAGGACATCCCCTTAATTAATTGCTTCCTGGTTTATTTCAATGATCCCCGTATCAATAAATTCCTTCACAGGCACACCGTCGCTAGCGAGTAACAGGGTCTCCATCATTTTGGCACCCCAGACTCCTTCATTCTGCGAAATAACGGCAGACAATTGACCGTTGAGCAACCCGTTTTCACTGGTCGGGCTGTCACCGAACGCGATCAAATGCCGGTTAAGGCCTTTCGCTTTCCAGATCAGGGTAGAGGCAGAGACGGAAACAAAATCGAGTCCGATAATCGCATTGAAGTGAGGGTGAGCTTGAATCATGTTCTCCATATCGGACATGGCGCGATCTTCATTCCCTTGATGATAACGAACCTCCAAGATTTCGATGTCTGTTTCACTGCGGATATAATCAATGAATCCATTAAGCCGCTGTTGTAAACCTTGCATCTCCTCCAAGCCATTCTCGACAAGAATCATACCTTGATTATGCAGGAGTCGTGTAGTTGTCATCGCGAACTGCTGGCCAGTGCGATAGTTATCGGCGCCCACATAAGCGATTCGATGACTGGATGGGACATCTGACTCAAATGTAATGACAGGAATACCCGCAGCTTGGGCTGCATCAATAACGGGAGTAAGTGCAGCAGCATCTACAGGCGATATAGCTATCCCGTCCACATGCTGTTTGATCATATTTTCCATGATACGAATCTGTTGTTCGGTATTGGCTTCATCAGGTGCGTTTACGATTAACGTGATATTGTGTTTCCCTGCATATTCAGTTGCATCTTTCGTAATCATCTCATACGTTGGATAAGTCATTGGATATATAATACCGAAAGTTTTGCTCGCTGCAGATTTCTCTACGGGTGAAGTTGCAGGATGTGTTGCGGCCATTTGCTGTGGACGAATGTGTGCCGAACCGGATGAAATGATCATCGGGAACAGCAGTATGAGTGTAAGTAAAAGTGCAAATTTAATTTTACTCATACATCGGCTCTTTTCTCATATCTGATGGTCTGGCCTGCGATTCCTCGGTTCCTTGGGTTCGGTATTCTTTTGGCGTAAAACCTGTTGTTTTCTTGAATATATTAGAAAAATAGTGAGAATCGTTAAAACCGACTTTGTAAGCAACCTCAAAGGTTTTGTTGCTGGTTGTTTTCAACAGCTCCTTGGCTTTACCGATTCGAATCCGGGTTAGATACTCCGTTATCGTTTGACCAGTTTCCTGACTGAAAATCTTGCTTAGATGACTTGGACTGATTCTTACGTGTGCAGATATCATCTTCAACGAGACCTGTTCGTTATTGTATTCACGGGATACATAGGCTTTCACCTGATCAATGACATCACTGTATTTTCCAGAGCACGCTGCTCTTCTCTGCCATAACAGGTTAAGCAGGGAACACAGATATTGGGTGCAATCCTCCCAGCACATAATCTTCCGAATCGTCTGCTGTAGGGAAGTAATGTTCTCATCCGAATGGTCACTCATGCGGAACAACTGATTCGCGAGCCGAAACGACTCCAGCGTAAGATCATTCAACAGATAGAAGCCATACGATGAGGATTTCCAGTCGAAGGACTGTAATGGAGCGGCAAACTCCTGCACAAAATGGTCACGCTGATTGGGGCTGCCGATTTTGAGAAATTCAAGAAACGAATTCCTGTCGAGAAAAAGAGTCGTTTGCTCATCCAGGTTAATTTCACGTAGAGAAGCTCTGTTCTGAAGGGTGAGCCGGGTAATATATTTATCCTCCTCCGCTTCCAGATACGAGACATGAATGCCTTGCAGCCGCTCCTGTTGACTGCCAATGCCCAGAATAATATTACATTTGAACGTATGCTCAAGCTCCATACGAACCCGCCCGCGAAGCTGCTCCAGATATACGGATATGTTCTCATCGTCATTATACTTGAGCAGAAGCACGAGCTCCGTCCGGCTTCGAATATAAGGAAGAAGTTCTACGTGGGGATCACGAGTTTCTTCCAGTATGGGAATCAGCTTCTTCATCATAGATTCCGAGTCCGGGGAATCCTCTGTTAATCGAACGTCGATAATGACAATTGTATAATACCTGGCCGAGAGAGGAAGTGAGAGTTGTTTGGCTGATTCGATCGCATCGGTTGTACCGATGAGTCCTCCGCACAGATCGGCCAGCAGTTTTTCTTTGGTGATCGTCCGGCTTGTCATGCGTTGGTGTTCTTCATCCATTTGTTTGCTGACCTTATGAAGCATTTGGATTAGCTCTGCTGCGCTAATGGGCTTTAGACAGTACTCGGTCACACCAAGTCGGATGGCCTCCTGGGCAAAGCTGAATTCATCATGACCGCTCATGATAATGATTTTGATATCAGGTTGTTGAGTGCGAACGATGGAGGTCAGTTCCAATCCGTTCATAAATGGCATTTTGATATCTGTAATCAAAATATCCGGAGCCCATTCATGAATTAAAGGTAACGCAAGCTCGCCGTCGGGTGCATCCCCGCAATAGTGAAAACCTTCCTTTTCCCAATCGATGCAGCTGCGTATATTCTCCCGAATTCCAATTTCGTCATCCACGATCATCACCTTTTTCAATGGTTAACCTCCTTGCTTTTGGGGATACGAATCATAAATGTGCTTCCTTCCATATACGTACTTTCCATTTCAACACCATAAGCTGGTCCGAAATAGAGCCGAATCCGGTGATGTACATTGAGCAGGCCGAATCCGCCTTCCTGCTCGTCATCTTGGGGGGAACGGGAACCTGCCGGTTTCTCCAGCTCTTCACGTAATTGTGCCAATCGATCCGCAGACATGCCAATTCCGTTGTCCTGTACGGTGAGAATGATGCTGTTCTCCTCTACATATCCGTGTATGGATATCAGCCCTTGACCGCGTTTATTTTTGATCCCATGGTAGAGCGCGTTTTCAATCAGGGGCTGCAGCGTCATTTTCAAAATGGGATAGTCCTGAAGCTCACGATCAACGCTGATCTCGTAGGTGAGAATATCGTGGTACCTCATCTGTTGAATAACCAAGTAACTCCGCGCATGTTCAAGCTCGGTTTGAATGGATACCCAGTCGAATCCTTTGTTCAGACTCAAACGAAAGAACTTCGAGAGGGCCTGCACAAGTTTGATTACATTTTCTTTTTTCTCTGCTTCAGCCATCCATAAAATAGACTCCAACGTGTTATACAGGAAATGAGGGTTGATTTGAGCTTGCAGCGTACGTAGTTCAGCTATTTTCACCTGTTCATTCTCCCGAATGCTCTTTTCGATTAACATTTTGAGCTTATCCAGCATCACGTTGAAGCTTTTGCCCAGATCAGCAATTTCGTCCGAGCCGTGTGGTGTGACTTTGGCTTCCAAGTAACCGTTTGCAGCTTTACGCATCTTGTTCATCAGAATTTGGATGGGAAGAATCAGTCGATTATTCAGGAAAAAATATAACGATATTGCAAAGAAGGCACTTAACAAAACCGTGATGATGATCAATTGGCGAATGCTATTGGCCTCTGCAATGATTTCCTGATAAGGAGCTACCCCGATCATTTTCCATCCGGTCTGTTTTGAGGTGCTGTATACAACAAACTGGGGTTTGGATCCTGCAGACAGGATAAAGCTGTCGTGCTGTAGATGTAAAGGGACCGATCGGATCTGATCCATCATGGTTATGGATGCCGGGGTGGCATCCGGCCTGAAGAGTGTATTTCCGTGTTGATCACTAATATAGAAAAAACCGGAATCCTTAATGGGGGTATTCGTCAAAAAATCATCAATGAACGAATCATTTAAATCAATTACTATGAAACCGATGACCTCATGTGTAATTCTCTCTTTGACCGTGGTTATAATTGAAAGCGCATTCTGTTTAGGGTAAGCAAACCCATCCAGCCTGTTATATTCGGCATAGGCCGCAGAATGAGGGATGCGCAGAATGGCATCCGGATACTGTATCAGATACTTGAAGTACGGGTTACGCAGCGGATTTCGTTCCAGCTTGAACACGCCTTTTCGTTCACTTATGCCTTTTCCATAAAAATTCACGAACGAGATATTAAGTACCTTGTCATACTTGTAGGTTTCCCGATAAAGATTGTATGTCTGAAGGATGGCTTTGGCTTCCGGGTAGGACTCCGATTGAGAATACAGATATTGAAGCACTTGCGGGTTCTTGCCCAGTTCGAGCAGCCGTTCCGTATCCTCAAACAAGATGTCAATGTTCCTGGCAAGCTGGTCGGCAACCAGTTGTGTCGAGGCCTTGTTATGATTGGATACGACCGTATAGGATTTGTGGTAAGAAATCAATCCAACCACGATCAGTGGTACTGAACTGAGGATGATAAACATGCTGAGTAATTTAAGCCTGAGGCTTGAAGCAATCCATTGAATGAGTTTCAACGTATTCCACTCCATCTGAAGGGATCAAAAATGTATCATTAGTATAACATGATTTTCTAATATGTAAGAGAATCGCTAAATACTACACAATTAAACAAAGAAATTACACTTTTTAAACTCCATTTTTTGAAATTACTAAATTATTACATAAATAAAGTATGAGACTCCATATAAGCTCGGAATGAAAGCGTTCTATAATGTGGTCACACCACAAGGTGAAATGAAAAAAGGGAGGATCACAACATGCGAACCAAAAAAAAGTGGGGACTTGCCATAACATTGGCTATGGTGATGCTGGTCAGCACGGCATGTAGCAGTACCAATGGAGGAGCAGGCTCCGATAATGAAACTTCAACGAGTGGGAATGGCAGTACACCTGCCAGCGCCAAAACAATTACGCTTGGTTTCTCGCAGGTTGGTGCGGAGAGTGGCTGGCGTTCGGCGAATACCAAGTCGATTCAGGATTCAGCCAAAGAAGCGGGTTATGACTTGAAATTCTCCGATGCGCAGCAGAAGCAGGAAAATCAAATTAAAGCATTGCGATCCTTCATACAGCAGAAGGTAACGGTGATTGCTTTTTCCCCTGTTGTAGAATCCGGTTGGGATACCGTATTGAAGGAAGCGAAGGATGCAGGCATTCCCGTGATTTTGACGGACCGTGCTGTGGATTCGCCGGATAAAATGCTCTACAAAACCTTTATTGGCTCCGACTTTGTAGAAGAAGGACGCAAAGCAGGTCAGTGGCTGAGTGACCAATACAAGGACACACAAGACGAGATCAATATCGTTGAGCTGCAGGGTACAACAGGCTCCGCACCAGCGAATGACCGTCAAGAGGGCTTTATGGAATTGATAGCTTCCAATTCGAAGCTTAAAGTAATTGCTTCACAATCGGGTGACTTTACACGTGCCAAAGGCAAGGAAGTCATGCAAGCTTTCCTCAAAGCACATAAAAAAATAGATGTTCTCTATGCACATAATGACGATATGGCACTTGGTGCAATTCAGGCCATTGAAGCGGCAGGATTGAAACCAGGCGTAGATATTACCATTATCTCTGTGGATGCCGTGAAGGATGGGATGCAGGCTGCTGCTGATGGCAAAATCAACTTTATCGTTGAATGTAATCCGTTGTTAGGACCTCAATTAATGGAAGCGGTTCAATCGGTAGTAGACGGGAAAGACATCGAACCCCGAATCGTTACGGATGAGACGACCTTCACATCGGAGCAAGCCAAAGAAGCATTGCCAACACGCGAATATTAAAAGCAGATTCGTATAACACCGAAAAGTCATTTTTCGACCAGGCTGTCGCTAAATGACTTTTTTCCATAACAAAGGAGAGGGTTATATGGCCGAGCAAGCACCCATTTTGCAAATGACAGGCATCACCAAACAATTTCCCGGGGTTAAAGCGCTGTCCAGCGTCAGCTTTCGCTTGTTTCCGGGCGAGATTCATGCCTTGATGGGTGAGAACGGAGCGGGGAAGTCGACGCTTATTAAAGTTCTGACGGGCGTTTATTCCATTGATGAAGGAACGGTAACGATGGGTCATCGCGAACTTTCCATTTCCGGTCCGCTCGAAGCACAGAAGGCGGGAATCAGTACCGTTTACCAGGAGGTTAATCTCTGCCCAAACTTAACGGTTGCTGAGAATATTTTCATCGGGCGGGAACCGATGCGATTTGGCAAAATCAATTGGAAGCAAATGAACAAAGATGCGGAGAACCTTCTGCGAGACAGATTACATCTGTCCATCGACGTTAAGGCTCCTTTACAGACCTACTCGGTCGCGATGCAACAACTGATTGCAATTGCAAGAGCACTCAGCATCTCGGCAAAAGTGCTCATATTGGATGAACCCACATCCAGTCTGGACAAAAATGAGGTTCAGCAACTGTTTCGTATTATGCACAAATTAAAGAGTGAAGGTCTCGCAATTCTTTTTGTTACTCATTTTCTTGATCAGGTATACGAAATGTCGGATCGTCTAACGGTGCTCCGTAACGGGGAATTGGAAGGAGAGTACATAGCCGCAGAACTTCCACGCATGGAACTGGTTCTCAAGATGATCGGCAAGGAGCTCGAGGTGCTTGAGGAACTTCCGAAGGAAGCGGATGCTGCCCAGGCGGAGTCGGGAGAACTGTTAATTACCGCTAAGGCACTTGGACGCAAAGGAGCAATTGAGCCTTTTGATCTGGACATTCGCAAGGGAGAAGTCGTGGGCTTGGCTGGGTTATTGGGGTCTGGTCGTACCGAGATCGCTCGCCTTTTCTTTGGTGCAGATCGTTCAGATGTAGGCAAGCTGCTCGTTGTAGATACAGGAAGTACGGTCAAGTCGCCGCGTCATGCAATTGATCAGAATATTGCTTTTTGCTCCGAGAACCGTAAAACCGAAGGCATAATTGATGATTTGACCATTCGGGAGAACATTATTCTGGCTTTACAAGCGACACGAGGTTGGTCCAAACCAATCTCACGCAAGAAACAGGATGAGATCGCCGAAAAGTACATCAACCTGTTAAATATCCATCCGAAAAACCCGGAGCATTTAATTAAAAATCTGAGCGGCGGTAATCAGCAAAAGGTGTTGCTTGCACGGTGGCTGCTGATGAACCCCGATCTGTTGATTCTCGATGAACCTACGCGTGGAATTGATATCGGTGCAAAGACTGAGATACAGAAGCTGGTGCTCTCTCTGTCGAAGCAGGGCATGGCCGTGCTGTTCATTTCGTCCGAGCTGGAAGAAGTGATTCGTGTCAGCCACCGGATTGCCGTAATCCGGGACCGCAAAAAAGTGAAAGAACTTAGCGGGGATCAGATCCATCAACAGCAAATCATGAAAGCAATGGCAGGAGGTTAAAGAGATGGCGGGCAAGATGCGTAAACATCATTTGTTTTGGCCGTTATGTATGCTTGGTTTACTTTTAATCTTTAATTTGCTGTACTCTCCGGATTTCTTCTCCCTCGTCATGCGTGAAGGGAATCTGTATGGCAGCTTGATTGATATTCTCAATTTTGGAGCGCCTTTAATTCTGGTATCGATCGGTATGACACTGGTGATTGCGACCGGAGGTATCGACTTGTCCGTGGGCTCCATTGTAGCGATCTCCGGTGCTGTGGCTTGTATGAGCATCAGCAGAGGAGTGGATCAGAGTTCGCTCTGGCTTGTGTTGGGTGCACTTGGATTATCTATAGGTCTCTCACTGATCTTGGGCATATGGAACGGGGCGCTGGTTTCGGTTGCCCGAATCCAGCCCATTATTGCAACGCTTATCCTGATGGTAGCCGGACGTGGGATTGCGCAATTAATTACGAGTGGACAGATTATTACGGTATCCAACGCGAACTACACCTATATCGGGGCAGGTTCGCTTGCAGCATTACCTTTTTCCATCTTCATCGTATTAACTGTGCTGCTTGTTGCCTCATTGTTGACAAGAAAAACGGCACTTGGACTGTTTATTGAATCGGTTGGAAGTAACGCAAACGCGAGCCAACTGGCAGGTATTCGTTCAAAAACGGTTATTCTCACGGTATATGTCTTCTGTGGTCTGTGTGCCGGCATTGCCGGGCTTATTCTCAGCTCGAATGTATCCAGTGCGGATGGAAATAACGCAGGTCTATGGTATGAACTTGATGCCATTCTTGCGGTAGTCATCGGGGGTACTTCGCTCAATGGTGGTCGTTTCTATCTAATGGGTACCGTCGTTGGAGCACTCATTATCCAAACCTTAACAACGACGATCTATATGATTGGCGTCCCGCCAGAAGTTACACTGGTTGTCAAAGCCTTTGTTGTACTGGCCGTATGTTTGATTCAATCCGATTCATTCCGCAATTCCATGGTGATCCGTTGGAAAAAACGGAAGTTTCCAGCCGAACAGGGGGTTAACCGCCATGTTTCTTAATCGTAAGTATCTCCCGGTCCTTGTCACCTTCGGTTTGCTGGCCGTGATGTTTGCTATAGGCTCTTTCCGGTATACAGGGTTCTTTTCCACACAGGTATTGCTTAATCTTCTCATTGATAACGCATTTCTGATTATCACGGCGATTGGCATGACTTTTGTGATTGTATCGGGAGGAATCGACCTGTCGGTTGGTTCTGTCATTGCGCTGACGACCATCATTAGCGCAAGTCTGGTCGAGAAGCAAGGGTGGTCGCCTGCGATCGTTATACCGATGGTGCTTGTCATGGGTGCGCTCTTTGGCACAGTCATGGGGGCGATCATCCACTATTTTAAAATTCAGCCTTTCATCGTGACACTGGCAGGCATGTTTTTGGCGCGGGGGCTGTGTTATGTCATTAGTCTCGACACCATTACCATTACAAATCCATTTTACACACAGGTTGCGCAGGCGAAAATTTCCCTGCCAGGGGGCAGCTTTGTCTCCATTAATGTGATTATTGCTCTGGTCATTGTACTGCTCGCGATCTACCTGGCACATTACACCCGGTTCGGGCGCAACGTTTACGCCATCGGCGGAAGCGAGCAATCCGCGCTGCTTATGGGACTGCCGGTTGCACGTACCAAAATCCTGGTGTACACGTTCAGCGGTTTGTGCTCCGCGCTTGCCGGTGTTGTCTTCACCTTTTACATGTTATCCGGTTATGGATTACACGCCATGGGTCTTGAACTCGATACCATCGCCGCTGTTGTAATAGGAGGCACCTTGTTAACAGGTGGTGTGGGGTATGTGGCGGGAACCTTTATTGGTGTATTGATCCAGGGGGCTATCCAAACTATAATTAGCTTCGAAGGCACGCTAAGCTCATGGTGGACCAAGATTGTGATTGGCCTAATGTTGTTTGTTTTTATTTTATTCCAACGACTGCTTAGCGGGCGGCGAGTATCCTCGAAATCACTGCATTAAGTGGATCGAATGAAATGAAATTGCACACAAATACCGACACAATTGTATAACTAGATGTGCTCTGCATCGGTGGCAGCAGAGACTAACATGGAGATGGGAGATGCGTGAATGAGAAGACATGTGATCGGGTTGTATTTGTTCATACTGCTACTGCTGCTTGTCGGTTGTACAACACCTGAGTCTGAATCTGTGTCTCCTCCCATCTCGTCTAACAACTTGGAAACTCTCCCATCTGTTGAGGAATGGATGGAATCAGCGGTAGCAAGGGATACCTCTACGAAACCGATTGTCTTGGGTTTTTCTCAACTGGGTAGAGAGAGTGCCTGGCGTCTGGCAAACTCCACGTCTATCCGGAATGCTGCGGCAGAATCGGGAATCTCCCTTGTAATAAAAAATGCAGAACAGTCTCAGACGAAACAGTTCGAGGCTGTTCGGTCGTTCATCAGGCAAAAGGTGGATGTCATTGCCATTGCACCGGTCGTGGAATCGGGCTGGGATGGTATTCTTCAGGAGGCCAGGGATGCAGGTATACCTGTGATCATCGTAGACCGGTCAGTTGATGTTAAAGACACTTCACTTTTTGTGACAACGATTGGATCGGACTTTTATGAGGAAGGTGTGAAGGCCGGGAAGTACATTCAGGATCGGATGCGAAATCATCCGGGTTGGATACGGATTGCCGAACTGCAAGGCACGAGTGGTTCTACACCCTCTATCCAGCGTGGCGAGGGCTTTAGAAGCATTTTCGAAACCAGAGCAGATATCATCTTCTCACAAAGTGCTCCTGCCGATTTTACGGAGGACAACGGCAAACAAGTGATGAAAGAATTCCTTCAGGTCCCGGAAGACGAACGGCCGCAGGTTCTTTTTGCCCATAATGATGAAATGGCTTTTGGCGCCATACAAGCGATTGAAGAAGCTGGGTTGAAGCCGGGAGAGGACATTATCATTGTTTCGGTGGACGGCTCCCGCAAAGCACTTGAAATTCTAGCCAGTGGGAAAATCAACGCTGTGGTGGAATGTAACCCGCTGCTTGGTCCTCAGCTTATGCAGGCTACAAAAGAAATTATTGCAGGGCGTACACTCCCGAAGCGCATGGCACCCCCGGAGGACATTTTTACACAGGAGAGTGCTAGACGGGAGATGTACAACAGGCGATTCTAGAACATGCGAAAAAAATAGAACATTTTGGATAAAATTCAATTTACTTTAAATAAACTTATCGTTTATACTGAACTCACCTTGAACTAAAGTTCTTTTCTATGAGAAAAGACGTAGCGGTTTGCATACTTTTGAAAGCGCTTTTTTCAAGGGGTAAAAGTTCGATAAAGAGAGGGAGTGTAGAAGGTATTATGCTGTCAATATATTATGAGGAGGTAATTTTATGTTCAAAGTAAAGCTGGCAAAGGTGGTAATATCTCTCGCACTTTTCGGTACCTTGTTTTCTATTCCAGGGGTGCCTAATGCTCGTGCTGCAGATGCAAGTTGTCCGAATGGTTATGTAGGTCTGACGTTTGATGATGGCCCATCTGGAAATACAACAAACATGCTTAACGCGTTGAAGCAGGCGGGCTTACGGGCAACGATGTTCAATGTTGGACAAAATGCACAAAATAATAAATCTCTGGTTACTGCACAGGTGGCAGCTGGGATGTGGATTGGAAATCATTCCTATACACATCCAAACATGACTACATTAAACAGTTCTCAGATGTCGTCAGAGATTACTCGGACACAGCAGACGATCCAGTCCATTACCGGAAGTTCACCTAAACTGTTCAGACCTCCTTACGGTGCGACAAATGCGACCTTGAAATCCGTTGTGAGCCAAAACGGCCTGAAGGAAGTACTGTGGAACGTGGATTCCCAAGACTGGAATGGTGCCAGCGCAGCCCAGATCGTGGCGGCTGTGAACACGATGAAAAGTGGTGACGTCATTCTAATGCATGATCAGTACCAGACGACACTTCAAGCCATTCCACAGATTGCACAAAATCTGAAGAATCGTGGCCTTTGCTCCGGCATGATTTCACCGACGACAGGTCGGGCAGTCGCTCCTGATGGCGGCACCACCAATCCCCCAGGTACGTCAACAAAAGTAGAAGCCGAGAATATGACCAAAGGTGGACAATACACCGGCAATATCAGTTCTCCTTTCAATGGCGTGGTCCTTTATGCCAACAATGATTTGGTTAAATACACTCAGAATTTTGCAACGAGCACTCATAATTTCTCGCTTCGTGGAGCTTCAAACAATGCCAACATGGCTAGAGTGGATTTGAAGATTGGCGGACAGACCAAGGGGACCTTTTACTTTGGCGGGAGTTCACCAGCGGTCTATACCCTGAATAATATCAGCCATGGAACGGGAAATCAGGTCATTGAGTTGGTTGTAACAGCCGATGACGGGACATGGGATATGTACATCGATTACTTGGAAATACATTAACAAGCTTAAGGCTGATTGAAAAATAATGCACTATGATGAACTCCCGTTGGGTTGACCCAATGGGAGTTCATCATGTTTTTGGCCATTTTGTAACACAAAAGTGGAAGGAAAACATTTATAATGGATGAAATTGTATGTGAAGAATCTGGTTTCTATTGAAAAATTTCATTGAATAGAAGTGGAGTGATCAAATGATCATCATGATTAACGGAGCGTTTGGTTCGGGAAAAACATCTGCAGCAGAAGCACTTCAGCCCTTAATTCCTAACAGCATGATCTACGATCCTGAAGAAATAGGGTATATGCTGAGAAAACTTCTTCCAGAGAATTGTAGAGAGGAAAGGGAATGTACGGATGATTTTCAAGATATCGATCTGTGGAAAATTCTAACCGTAAAGACGGCTAAAGAAGTAAAGCAGAAATACAACAAACACTTAATTGTCCCCATGACCATCTATAAAGAGGAAAACTTTAATTACATCTATAATGGGTTGAAAGAGATCGATCAGGACATTTATCATTTTTGCCTAATGGCTACAGAAGAGACGATTTATCATCGTTTGGCTAAACGCGGAGATAAATATGGAGGCTGGCAGTATCAACAAGCACCAAAGTGTGTTGAAGCTTTCAAGGATGAAAAATTTCAAACTCGCATTATTACCGATCATCTGGAGACTAGTGAAATCATCGAAATTATTTTGAAGAAAATGAACAGAAGAGGATGGAACCTAATTGACGACTGTGACTTTTGAAGAGGTAACCGAACAGCACCTCCCTGAAATTAGAGAGATTTATAACTATTATGTAATGAATACAACGATTTCGTTTCATACGGAGGAATTAGATCTTGATCAGATTAAATCCTCTGTGATGAACAAAGATACACGGTATAAAACTTACGTAATTTTTGAAAACAATCAAATGATGGGCTATGTTCTGATAACCCAGTATAAGAGTAAACAGGCATATGACATTTGCGGTGAGGTCACCATATATTTAAAGCCCGATATTTTGGGAAAAGGCTTGGGTAAACAAGCACTACGTTTTATTGAGAAGATTGCAAAAGAACAAGGATTCCATACCTTAATTGCGACGATTTGCATGGAGAATACAAGAAGTAAATCATTATTTGAGAGAAATGGTTATGAACAATGTGCTCTGTTTAAAGAGATTGGATATAAATTTGATAGAAAGCTGGATATTGGAAGTTTCCAAAAGATATTGTAAGGAGAATTCAGAATGAGTAAAAACCTATACATTATATCCGGCCCCCCTGGAGTAGGGAAATCTACAACTTCAAAGTTGCTAGTTCAGACTTTAGATAAAAGTGCCTACATTTCTGGAGATGCGGTTAGTCACTTTCCGGTCAAAGGGCGAGGTAAACCCTGGCTTGATAAGGATACAAACGACTTAACTTGGAAAAATATATCTAGTCTGGTGAAAAACTTATTGGATTATAAATACGATGTAGTGCTGGATTATGTGGCCTTTCCGGAAGACATTGATGGATTAATGACAGAATTGGCAGACTATCATGTTCGCATAATCTATGTTGTATTGATGGTTGATCGTCAAACCGTTATTCATAGAGACCTTCTAAGAGCAGAGGAACATCAAATGAAAGAAAGAAGTGTGCTTTTGCTGGATGCGTTTGAAAATCATCCGGATCTGAGAGTAGATAACAAGCTGTATACTAATCATTTTACGGAAGAACAACTACCTGAAATAGTAAGTGAAATTATAAATAATGAGAAATATCGATTGAAATAATCCGTACCTCGTCACTTTGTATGATAGATTGTAACAGAGACAGCGAAAAAGCTGTCTCTTTATTCATCTCAACAAGTTTATGTGCAACTTTATACAAGCCTACCGAAATTACTCTTCTTCGTTTAGAAAAACAAAACCACTGTCAACAAGCCCCTGTAAATACTCGTCAAAGCTGTTTGCAATCACTACGTATTCGTCAGGGTCGTGCAAAAAGCGAATGATTTGACCACGTACACCTCCATCAGTAGGATTAAAATCAATATAAAGTCTGGATGTTCCACCATTGTTCATACAGTCTGAAAAATGAATATATTTCCCTGGAAGAAGCCCCTCAGGATTGATCTTAGAGTCAACGGCATCCTCTTCATCTTCGTATTCTAAAAGATAAGAGACGTCTTCTTCATTTTTTGAACTTTCGAGCATTTGTTGGGTAGACAGTAAGTAATATGGATATCTACCTTCTTCAACATCTGAGCCAAGAATACAAACCGTAATTTCTTTTTCTCCGTACTTCCTCCAATATGTACCATCAATATTTTCAAGTAAAACGATGAGTGATTCTGGACAATTTGGATATTTTGATCTTAATGTAGTTATATCTTCTTTTGTAGCACCGCTCGCTGTTTTCAGTTCCTCAAGTTCTTCTGGTGATAATGCTGCTCTTAATCCATTTAAAAATTTGTTTACCAAATCCATTATGTTGACCTCCCAATCATAAAATATAAAGCAAATATACGCAGATAAAATAAATGTACTGCGTTGGTGTGAAAAATATATCCCCTACAATATGTCCTGTATACTAAGATCAGTTTATCATTTTTCTCTAGTTTATTGGCAACTACAAGTATTAACTATCGGTCTGGTGATAAAGGCGCGTGGGGTTAGCTGCTAAGGTTGGATAGACCCTCCCATATTTTCGTAGTACAATTATGTAAGTAATTGGAATGCTTAGTTTTATAGTAACGATATAGAGGAGCGGAATACATTGTCATTACATATGCTGCACGGAAATTTTAATACATATGATAGGCATTCTATGAGGGTTCTGCTCAATAGCTCTTCAACCAGGATGTGAGTGAAAATCTCCTATAATATTTGAATGTTTATGAATACGATTACATCTTATGAAGGAGGGATTTCACCTTGTCTGAGTATTATTGGGATGACCAGATTGAATATCTGAGAAATACGCGATGGCTTTATTATAACGATGATTATCTTGAGTTTCTGGTTCAACGTGTATGGAATATTGAAAATTCAGTAGATATTATCGACTATGGGTGTGGATATGGCTATCTCGGCTTGAAACTGCTTCCTTTATTACCCGAGGGATCAACCTATACCGGATTAGACAGAGGTAAGGAATTGATTACGCAGGCCAAAGAGATTTTCTCAAAGACCTCTTATCAAACGACTTTTATAGTAGATGACATTGAAACAGTGCAAGTGAAACGTCAATACGATATTGCGATAAGTCATGCCTTCTTATTACATACAACAGAGCCTAACACCATTCTTCAGAAGATGATTGACAGTGTAGTAGATGAAGGTAGAATCATATGTTTTGAACCTCATTGGATCGCTAATATGTCAAATTATGAATTACATGGACTTGAACAATCCAAGATTGTTCAGCTTGGTGTTCTCCAAAAATTGTTCGAGGAGGATACCAAACGGAATGGTAAAGACGGAAATATCGGTATGAAGATTCCAATCCTGCTTAGCCAACTTGGCTTGAGAAATGTAGAATGCCGGGTGAGTGACAAGGTTAACTTCTTAGATCAACACATGGCAGATTCGGATAAGGAAAAGCTTTTTCATGCATTAAAAGAAGAAGGACTGGGACAAGAACCGAATGACAGACATGAAGGTGTTACTCATTTGATGGAAAGAGGACTGAATTCAGAAGAAGCGAATAGAGAATATGAAGCAGAGAGTGTATTTGCTAGGAAGTTTAATGAAAACTCATGGTTAACTTACGCTCCAAACCTGAAAATTACATCGGGAATTGTGACGAGATAAGTGTATTGTTTCTAATACTCATAAGGAGGTACAGAGGATGATATATAGGAGAAAAACCTATGTTATTGCGACTTCTTTTGTAGAAGAGTTTAATGCTCTATTTAATGATGTTTTGCTGCCATCCCAGTTGAAATACGGATCAAGACTTATTGGAAGATGGCATACACCAATCGATGATGAAACCAGTGAAATTTTTGCGATGTGGGAATACGACACCCTTGAACAATACGAAGAGATTGAGAAAAATATAAAATCAGATGTCAGAACACGTAGAGCGAGTTCAAGCGCGTTTTGATCAGATCGGAAGACATCGGTATAAAGAAGTATTTCGAGAAGAAATTAGGCAAGCATTTTTCACATCAACAATAGATCGCGAACAAACGATTTTGAAGAGAAATATAAGAAAAAGGAGATGAAAGTATGATAGAGACAGAACGACTTATATTTCGGAAATATACTAAAAATGATTTTGATTTACTTTTTGAGATGACACGTGAGCCAAATATGATGAAATTTATAAGACATGGAGGACCTTGGACCAAGGAAGAAACCATGCAAAGTCTGGAAAAGTTCATCAACTGGAATAAAGACGATAAAGGGCTGTTCCTCGCATTTAATAAAGAGGATAACAAGTTAATTGGAACCTCTGGACTGATTCCTCAAATCATTGAAGGCAATGATGAGCTTGAAGTTGGTTACTGGGTTATAGAGCAATACTGGGGAATGGGTTACGGATATGAACAAGCAAAAGCGTGGAAAGAATATGGCATGGATCACTTGAAACAGAAAAGATTAATATCTTTAATTCAACATGGCAATGTGGGTTCTATGAAAGTCGCGCAAAAGAATGGCATGAAACACGAGAAGGACGTAGATATCATTGGGAAAAAGGTAGTAGTGTACTCCATTGAGGTGAATGGATGATGACTCCATTCCCTGAATTAGAAACCAAAAGATTGCTGTTAAGAGAGATTAAACAGAGTGATTCCCAAGACATATTTCAAATTTTTTCTTCAGATGAAGTTACAAAATTCTACGATGTACAAAGTTTTACGAATACCAAACAAGCTGAAGAACTCATACAAAGATGGACTGAACGATTCGTGAATGGTCAGGTTATCCGCTGGGGAATTGCTTTGAAATCGGACAACAGAATTATTGGAACATGCGGCTTTCATGGTTGGATGAAACAACATTATAAAGCTGTGATGGGATATGAGTTAGCACCGGAGTTCTGGCGGCAGGGTTACATGACCGAGGTAACTCAGAAAATCGTTGAATATGGATTCAAGAACCTTGAATTAAACAGAATTGAAGCATTTGTAGAGCCAGAGAACGCGGGATCAAGAAAGTTGCTTGAGAAAATTGGTTTCAGTGAAGAAGGCATATTGAAAGAACATTTTATTTGGAAAAATCGATTTGTTGATAATGTCCTCTATGCATGTTTGAAGAAAGAATATGTATGAGAATACGAATTATTGGATCTTGCGGTAGTGGGAAATCAACATTAGCCAAAGAATTGTCGGATAAATACGGTATTCCTTCCTATGAATTAGACAATCTCATATGGGACAGAAGCGCCGAAAATCTGAGATATCCTGAAAGTGTTAGGGATGAATCCTTCCAATCTATTGTCAGTTCAGAAGCTTGGATCATAGAAGGAGTGCAGTGCAAAGATTGGACCATAAAGTCCATCCAGGAAGCGGATTTGATTTTTGTATTAGCTCCAAATGTTTTCATTAGAGATTATCGGATTATAAAGAGGTTTGTATTGTCCAGAGTGGGTTTGCAACCGTGGAATTACAAGCAGTCATTCAAGAACTTATGCAAGATGATTGTGAAATGGAACCATCAATATAATTTAGAAGAAGTTATGTGTACAATTAACAAAAACCATAAGACTGCAACAATCACGAAGAATAAAAAACAAGCGATACAGTTGATTGAACATCATTTGGAAGTGGTTGTAAGTGAAAGTGAAAAGAACCTTAGAGATAATCAAAGATTATCGAAAGAGGAGATACAGTGGTGAATATAAAGATACAACCAGTCACACGAGAGAATTGGGAAGAGGCACTGAAGATCTCTTTGTATGAACACCAAGCGTCATTAGTTCCATCTGTTATTGAGGGGATCGCTTACGCCTATATAAAACCGTGGGATGAAGCATTTGATCCTTACGTACTTGAGATTGATGGGAAGGTATTTGGTTTCTTTTATCTGAGTTATACTCCCGATAGTACAGATAATTACTGGATTGGTGGTTTTCAAATCGATAAATCCTATCAAGGCAAAGGAATGGGAAAGCGCGCTATAAGAGCCATTCTAGATTACATTACAAAACAGCATCCGGTATGCAAGGTTATTTCATTAACGGTTGAACGGGATAATGAAATAGCACAGAACTTGTATAAGGGCATGTCCTTCATTAGTGAGAATAGAACCAATTCAGATGATGAAGTGATCTACAGGTTGGAAATAAAATGATAGACTCAGCATTATATCTATATGAAGAAGGTTATAGAGCATTTGGTAGGATAGATGAATATCTGGCTGAACAAAACACAACTAGGAAGTGATAAGATGATTAGTTTGAGAAAAATTACGCTGGATAATCGTCGTGCCATATTTAACCTGGAGGTCTCGGATGATCAACGGCAATTCGTGGCCTCCAATCTGTCGAGTGTAGCCTCATGTTATGTTCTTTCGCAAAATGGAGGTCATCCATTTCCTTTTGCTATATATATGGACGATCAACCGGTAGGATTTGTGATGATTACCTATGGCATTACTGGATATGATCTACCCTCTATCGCGGATAGTAGTTATTGCATTCTGAGACTGATGATTGATCATCAATATCAGAACCGCGGATATGGACGACAAGCTATGGTAGAAGTTTTGGAATTTATTCGTACATACCCAGCTGGACCTGCAAAATATTGCTGGATTTCTTATAGTCCCGAAAATGTCAGCGCGAAAAAATTATATGAAAGCTTTGGTTTCGTAGACAACGGCGAGATCTGTCATGATGAGTTAATAACCGTATTGGAGCTTTGAATCATAGGAGAAGGGAGTGTTATATATCACTGAATTTAATGATCTCGCAAGAGAGATCAAAAGAAATAAAGTGGACGATTAAGCATCTGTTAACGATGTCTTCGGGCCTGCACTATCCAGGGAATGAAGCGATGATTTTATCTAAGAATTGGACGGAATTTGTTCTTGAGCAGCCAGGATTCACAAGGGATTGCGATCGGTGGTTTTGGTTTGCGAATGAAGTTCGAAGATATGCTGAAATTTGGAGTGTTATACGCTCAGAATGGGGAGTGGAATTCGAAACAACTCATCAAAGACGCTGAAAATAAAACGTTTTATGCTATGGGCATGGGCGGCGGAAGAGGGCAATATATCTTTGTTAACCAAGATCGAGGATTGGTTGCGGTATTCACAACGATTATATCCGATAATAGCTTGTTACCACTTCAGTGGTTTAACAATTATATATTGAAAGAATAGTTGTTTATGGGAGAGATAACATGAGCCAATGGTTTGATCTAGATGAACTTGATCCAGAGTTAATCAAATTTGCAGTGATAATCGCTAAATATAACCATAAATTCATCATTATCAAAAATAGGAAAAGAGGAGGTTGGGAAATCCCAGGAGGCAACAAAGAAATAGGGGAAACACTTTTACACACGGCAAGTCGAGAACTCTATGAAGAGACAGGGGCAGTACGCTTCGAATTAATACCTTATGGTGTATATGAATGGAATGGGAGCTTTGGTATGGTTTCTTATGCTGAGGTTAAATTGCTGGAGAGCTTACCGGAGTCTGAAATTGATGAAATAAAGTTTGTGGATGTATTACCTGAAGGGATGAACTTCGGAGATATGTTTTATCGTTTCTCAGACAGATGGGATGGACTTGAGAACTATGAGCTTAAGAAATACACCATTGAAATAAATCATTTGAATGAGTTACCAGTAATTAAAATAAGCTAGTTTTAGTTGGAGAAACTCTATTTTGAAACTAAAGGAGATGAAAAGAATTAGTGAATAAGAATAAGGGACTCATCATGTCACTATTACTTTTATTGCTTTTAATTTTGTTATGGGATTCCTTTCGAACTTCAATTTTTGAAGCAGTTACTGTTCAAAAGATTAGTGAAAATGAAATGACTGTAATTAATTTTAATAATCTTGAAAGAACAATAGCCGTTCCAATGGATATATCTAAACTAATTGAAGAGAACAAGGAATACACTATTTTGTACGATAAAAGGGTCTTTGATAAATACAGACTTCGATCAATAAAGCCATAGGATTTTAGAAATAACTTAGGAAAGAATGGATGGAAACGACCATGATAACGTATAGAATGTTGACCCTTGATGATGTGAATCAGCTGCAGGAAATAGATCGCTCGGAACATATTGATCTCATCTATGAAATGAGAGAGAACCGATTGGTTGAGCTTGAACAAAATCATGAGTGCTCAAACTGGGATGAGATGCTTTTGAAAGAGATTCAAAATCGATATGTCTATGAATTAGAACAAGGTGGCATGGCATATGGCGCGTTTGCTGACGATCAATTAATCGGATTTGGTGTGCTGGCACATCAATATAGAGGAAAAGAACGAAATCAATTACAAGTTGACTTGATGTATGTCTCACGCGGGTACAGAAGACAAGGCGTTGGAAAATGTATTCTAAACGAGTTAGGTGAAGAGGCTAAGAAACGTGGCGCACAGTATCTGTATATCTCCTCCACAGAGACGAGATCAGCGGTATCCTTTTATAGAAGTCAGGGCAGTCAGATTGCAAGCGAGATTGATCAAGAACTTTATGACAAAGAGTCGAAAGATATACACATGATAAAGGAGCTGGGCACATGACAACGGTTGGGATACTCGGAACCATTCATAATCCAGAACTCAGAGATCGATATCATTGTTCCCTTTCCCTTTACAAGGATGTGATTACTGAGTTTAAACCAGATCTCATTTGTGGTGAAGTTCATCCGCAGAGTTGGTTGAAGTATCTGAAGGACAAACATGATAGAGGATACTGGGGAGAACCAGCTAGTGAGTATTGGGAATTGGTCTTCCCTTTATGCGAGGAGCATAACATCCCATTTGTCCCTATAGATTGGTTTGAATTGGATGTGTGGAATGCATTTGATCCATTCAACGGTTATTCGGGCGTGGAACGCCAAGAACTTGAACAACGGGACGATCATTGGTTTGCAGAGCAAATGGAGACGTATCAGTTTGGCGAGATTCCTTTTAATTCAAAGCAGTTCGATCGTGTAACCAGACAAAAGTATGAATGGTTGCATCAGGTAAACGCGAAGGCACAGAACTTTCGCTGGGTGGTCCGTAATCAGATTATGATTCAAAGAGTCAAAAATACAATTGAAGCTCATCCAGGAAAACGAATCCTCTGTATCGTAGGAGCCGATCACAATTACATCTTCCAAGAAGAGCTGATGATAGAACCCGTTGAATTGTTGTATCCGTTACGATAAAGGAACCGTTGGTAGAATTACAAATGAAACTTATATTTAAGGAGCATTACATGCGCAAAAAAATACGTAAAACACTCAAATACAGCATACTTAGTATTATTTTAATAGTTATAGTAGCTCTGATATTTCCCACATGGACACCGAAAATTAAAGGTGAAAACAGCATTAGCATGTTAGAGCAGGTCGAAATTAACGGTACAGGGCATGAAGTCATGATCAGAGGTGTTGATCGGACTAACCCTATCCTGATTTTTGTGCATGGTGGGCCGGGATGCTCGGAGATTCCATACGTAAGGAAGTATCAGAAAGAGCTTGAGCAATACTTCACGGTGGTGCATTATGATCAACGTGGGAGTGGGAAGTCCTATCACTTTTTTGAGGATTACTCAAATCTAACAACAGATGTATTAGTAGATGATTTGTTAGCGTTAAGGGATTATGTATCTAAAGAGTTAGGTCAAGAGAAGGTTATATTAATCGGTCATTCATTTGGTACATACATCGGGATGAAAGCTGCGGCTAAAGCACCCACTCAGTTTCACGCTTATATAGGCATTGGACAGATGGCTAATACACTTCAGAGCGAACTGGAAAGTTTGGAGTACACGTACGAGCAAGCGAAACAAGCCGGTAATGCAGAGGACGTAAAAAAACTAGAGCTAATTCGCAGCTCGATCGAGCAAGGAAAGGCCCTTACGCCTAGAATTTTGTTGCAAAAGTACGGTGGTGCAGCCAGGCTCATCCATGAGAATAGAGATTATATTTCAGGATTCCTTTTAAATCCCGAATACAATGGGCTGGATATGATTCGCTTTTATACAGGGATGTTCAGTTCACAAGACATCTTACTGAAGGAAGCATTTGATCAAAATTTACCTGATATTGTTGATCATCTGGAGATTCCTACCTATTTTGTAACGGGTAAATATGATTATATGACCACTGCGAATGCAGCACGTGATTATTTCAAAGTACTCGATGCACCGATCAAAGATTTCGTTGTATTTAACGAGTCGGCGCATTACCCACAGTTCGAGGAGAAAGAAAAATTCGTAAAGTGGTTAAATGAGCTATTTTAATATACATGGAGAGGAGCAAGATCATATTGTTAAATGATTTCATTGAGCTTGAAGAAGAGAGTGATGAGAGTTACCGGTGTTACACTCTGCAAAATACAGTGCAAATATTTGAACATTGCATACAGCATGAGGATTTAAATGACGTCCGAATATATGTGTCCACTAATACACCGTTAGTTTCAATTGATGATAAAATAGAAGACTACATTAAGTGGTTTTCAACTTGTGAGACTGTCTTTCGAGAATATTATGAGAATGAACTTCAGGAAAAAGTACATCAGAATTGGTTTAATGAGATTGAAGTCTATCGTGTAGATATCACATTTAACAGTATAGCCGACTACGGTGCAACAATATCTTGCGGAGATAATATCCTGCGCGATCACATCATGATTATTGATTTTGATAGAGAACACATTCAAGCAATTAAATTAAACGGATAGATGGATTATTTTGTAGTAAATAGTCAAAAAAGAGCAATAAAGATATCGCTTTATTTTCCATATATGTGTTATTATGTTGGTGCCAGACGAAATTTTCATTTGTTTGATCGATAGGAAAGGAGGCGCGAATTCTCGAATCATTCAATCTGAATCAATAGATTAACTGCACTGCTTGTTAAAAATAATAGAATAAGCGGAGGTATGGTTATGTTCAAAAAATGGAAGAAATTCAGCATCAGCAGCTTGGCGCTTGTGTTAGTGGCTGCCGTGGCTTTTACCGGATGGAGCCCCAAAGCATCAGCAGCAGACGCTTCGCAAGTGGTGGCTGAGATGGGTGCAGGTTGGAATCTGGGCAATCAGCTGGAAGCAGCGGTAAATGGCACACCGAGTGAGACAGCTTGGGGCAATCCTACGGTGACTCCGGCGCTGATCCAAAAAGTGAAAGCTGCGGGCTTCAAGTCTATTCGTATTCCCATCTCCTATTTGAATAACATTGGAAGCGCTCCCAATTATACAATTAATGCGGCATGGTTGAATCGAATTCAGCAAGTTGTGGATTATGCGTACAATGAAGGTATGTATGTCATCATCAATATTCATGGTGATGGGTATAATTCCGTACAGGGTGGATGGCTGCTTGTGAATGGTGGCAATCAGACTGCCATTAAGGAAAAATATAAGAAAGTGTGGTAGCAGATTGCCACCAAGTTTAGCAACTACAATGATCGCCTTATTTTCGAATCCATGAACGAAGTTTTTGATGGCAACTATGGCAATCCGAACTCGGCGTATTACGCCAACCTGAATGCTTACAATCAGATCTTTGTGGATACGGTTCGTCAAACTGGAGGCAACAACAATGCCAGATGGTTGCTGATTCCAGGTTGGAATACCAATATTGACTTCACCGTTGGTAATTATGGCTTTGTGCTCCCGACAGATAATTTCAGATCCTCGGCCATTCCTAGTTCGCAGAAAAGAATTATGATCTCGGCACACTACTACTCTCCATGGGATTTTGCAGGTGAGGAAAACGGTAATATCACGCAGTGGGGTGCAACGGCTACGAATCCTGCAAAGAAATCTACTTGGGGACAAGAGGATTACTTGGAATCACAGTTCAAGTCCATGTACGATAAATTTGTCACTCAAGGCTATCCTGTAGTGATTGGTGAATTCGGTTCAATTGACAAAACATCGTATGATTCAACCAACAATGTATATCGTGCAGCATATGCCAAAGCAGTTACAGCAAAAGCTAAAAAATACAAAATGGTTCCTGTTTATTGGGATAACGGGCATAACGGTCAACATGGATTCGCCTTATTTAACCGTTCGAACAATACCGTGACTCAGCAAAGTATCATTAATGCGATCATGCAGGGTATGCAATAGTTTACTGTCTATCTGTATCCGTGTAAACGGCGTGTTCCTTCAAAAGGGACATGCCGTTTTTTATGCTACCCGGAGATAAATTTGAACAACATTTACCAATGCATTTTACATAAGCGACATACAGAATTCATTAAATCCCACAATAGCTTTTATATACTTAATTTGCTTGATATAGCGAACTAAAAGGACTAGGTGGTAGACAGAATGTTAAAAAAACGTGATTTGCAGGAATGCCATTCACTGTACAGCTTAATGATGGACCCCGCAGTTTTTCCCTACGTTCGTTATGCATGCCAATCGTATGAGGAATATCTATTCCTGACTAAACAATTGATGGCTGAAGAAGAACAAAAAACGGTGATTTCCCGAACGATTTTGAATGAAACAGGGCAGCCTATTGGAACCATTGATTTATATCATATTGAGCATCAAACCGGTTTTTTAGCCACTTGGATCGGATCACCGTTTTTTGGAAATGGGTATAGCCAAAGAGCCAAATCAGCCTTTTTTGTTGAATTGTTTCTGGAACATGGGATTGAAACGGTATTTATGAAGATACGCAAGCAGAATATAAGATCCAGAAAAGCGGTACAAAAACTGCCTTATGTGAAGTTAGCCAATGATGTGTATCCAGATGTATATCAACGGATTAATATGAATGAACAGATGTATGATCTGTATTATGTTGGACGGTCAGCCTTTTTCGAAAATAGTATGGATCTGCACCAAGTGGTAGCTACGTAACTTATTCAGAGAGCGTCAACAGCGGCGTCAGTGATGACGCCGCTATTTGATATGATGATACAGGAACGGACCGTGAATATAACATGCAGGAATATGGAATAGAGAATCGAAAGACATTAGTAGATAACCTCATAAAAAGTGGACGGTTAATCAAGGAGGCATGAAATGAATAATATTAACAAGATTTTGGGTGTAGTCCTCATGCTTGGCAGTGTGTTTATTTCAACGATGGAGAGAATTTCAACACGAGTCTCTGTCGCTATAGTAGAAGCAGGATACGCTTCAGGAGGGACCAGCGTACCCCAGTTTGCTCAGATGAACGAGCATCCAACAGGTTTACTCGTATACTTCATGTTCTTCGTTGGATTCATACTATTGGTCGCGGGATTCCCAGGGAGTTATAAGAAAAATCGTAATCATGGGCATAACAAGGAAGTTTAGCTTGAGGAGGGATGAAAGTGGCCAAGCAGGAGGAAGTGTTATCGGGAGGTAATGTGAATCAGGTTGTCCGAATAGGTGAGACGGTTCGCAGGCATGCGAAACCAAATCCATATGTGATTGAATTGCTTTTACATCTCGAAAAAGTTGGTTATGATCATGCCCCTCGATTTCTGGGAATAGATGAACAGGGGAGAGAAACGCTCTCTTACCTCGAAGGCATCGTTCCAAGCAATGACTACCCTGATCTAGAAGAATATATGTGGTCAGACGAATCTTTGATTGAAGTCGCGAAACTGTTGAGAAGTTACCATGATGCGACGGTTGGATTTACAACAACATCAGTATCAACGAACAGATATCCAGGCATAACTGAAGATGAAGTTGTATGTCATAACGATTTTGCGCCGTATAATGTGGTGTACAAGGATGGCCGTCCTCAAGGCATTATTGATTTTGATATGGCGGGTCCGGGTCCGCGAATGTGGGATATCGCCTATGTCTTGTATACATCCGTTCCACTCGCAGATTTCTCACCAGAGATGGACGGAAAGGGTGTAATGCCATACGTCAGCCAGGCGCACGGAACTATTCGAAAAGAACGAATTGCCTTATTCATGGCTACGTACGGGCTGAGTGTTCCAGCAGATTTGAAGGATTGGGTCATATCCCGTATCCGTTTCATGTGTAAAACACTGACTGATCGTGCGGCTGATGGAGAAGTTGCTTTTATGAAGATGGTCGAAGAGGGTCATCTGGCCCACTATGAGAAAGAAGTCATTTTTCTTGAAAACCATTGGGATGAATGGGTTTGAAAGGTAATGCTAATAGACCGCGTGATAGCCTACGGGCTGGACAGCGGTTTTTTTTGTTTCCATCTTTCGAATTCCTGTAAATTCCTTTCTAATCATTTTCAACAATTGTGATCAACAATACAGCAATATAGTTCAGATTAGATCGAAATAACTGTGATACAATTCATTGTAAAGCGCTATCATTGTAAATTATTAAACTATATTGCTTTTTATATTCTGGGAAGGGAGATCTTTACTGATGCTAACCATACACACCCCGACGAATATTGCTTTGCAGGAAAATGAAGTTTATGTGCGATCAGAAGCAGATAATTTTCAGGATGAATGGCCTGTTCATACGCATAATGGGTATGAGATACATTATTTTATTCAAGGAGATGCAACCTTTCTAATCGGTGACCGAATATATAAGCCGCTGCCTGGAGATATGTTTATATTCAGAGGCGGTGTGCCCCACCGAATCAATCCTTCAAGAGAAATCGTGTACAAGCGAAGTTTTGTCAATTTCACGGAATTATTGCTTTTGGACATGCTTGCTGTCAGTCAATTGGAGAATCTGATGTCCATATTCCGTCATCCCAATGGGTTATTGGTGCATTGGCCTCCGGAGGAGCGCGAGTATATCACAGCTATATTTAAGGGAATCAAGGAGGAGATGGAGGCAGGAAATACAGGGTACAAAACAATGGTCAAATTAAGTCTTACCCAATTGCTACTGCGGATTTACCGGAAAACGACCAGTGAGCAATCCGCCAATCCTATTTTATGTTCTTCCCAGAAGCAGACAAGCGTAAGCCGTGTTCTTCATTATTTAAACCAGAACTATACGGAGAATGTTTCGTTGGATGAATTGTCCAAAACACTCCATTTGAATAAATACTACATTTGTCATTCTTTCAAAGAGACGACGGGATATACCATAAGCAATTATGTTATACGGAAAAGAGTTGCAGAGGCCAAAAAATTGTTGCTGTCTACGGATGCACCGATTTTGTCCATATCTGAGACGCTAGGTTTTAACACACCTGTATATTTTAGCAGGGCCTTTAAACAATATGTGGGTGTATCACCACAGTTATTCCGTAAAAGTGAATTGCTTAACGAAGCCAAAATTCATTAGACCCTTCCAAGGAGATGTTGATATGACAAAAAGAACAACGTTTAAGCTCACCACTAGCATGGTATTGGTCATGTTACTCATCGTATTGACTGCTTGCGGAAATTCAGGTACCAATGCTAATCCAAAACAAACAACTCTGGATTTCCTGTGGTTCTCTGATGGCAAAGAAGGAGAGGTCATCAAGGAAATCATTAAAGATTATGAGCAGACCAATACCAAGGTTAAAATCAACCTGATTGAAGTTGGCTTCAAGGATATCCAAACCAAATTAAAAACCATGTTATCCGGTGGAAAGCCACCTGCCCTGAGCCGGATCACGGATACCGGATCATTTGCTAATCAGGCGGTTGATCTGACACCTTACGTGGACAATGCGGATCAATTCGAGGATCAATTTATTGACTCACTTAAACCTTACTATGTTATTAACGACAAGCTAGTAGCGGCGCCTATGGATGTCACAGCGAATGGGCTTATTTATAACAAAACCTTATTTAATAAAGCGGGCGTCAAAGTACCGACATCTCCTGACCAGGTATGGACGTGGGATGAATACACAGCTGCGTTAAAAGAGGTTATGGACAAAGGCGGAGCACGTTATGGCATGGTATGGGATGTCACACCGCATAGAT
Source organism: Paenibacillus sp. 2003 (assembly GCF_031455635.1). NCBI lineage: Bacteria > Bacillati > Bacillota > Bacilli > Caryophanales > Paenibacillaceae > Paenibacillus > Paenibacillus sp. 2003. The sequence continues at coordinate 976,788 of NZ_JAVDTB010000001.1, forward strand.
GGTCCACTCTTTTGTATCAGAATGGCGGAAGCATCTTAACAGAGGATGGCACTGCAGCAGCGATTAACAATGAAGCCGGAATCCGTAGCATGGAGCAGTTCAAACAGCTTCATCAAGAAGGGATCATGCCCGAATCCGTATGGCTCGGAGGGGAAAATCCGAACAACCTGTTCCGTTCAGGGACGGTGGCTACCCACTGGGCTGGCAACTGGATGATCAGCAATTACAAGGATATCACCGATTTTGAATGGGGAGTCACCTATATGCCAAAAGGAACACAACGTTCTTCCGTACCAGGCGGGAAGTTTCTGATGGCTTTCAAAGGCAGTGGATATGAGCAGGAGGCAGCAGAATTTATTGAATACTTAACGTCCAAAGAAGTGAATTCAAAATATAATCAGGAGTCATTGTTTATGAGTCCACGGAAGGACAGCGCTGTCCTGAATTATGAATTTGGCAAGGAGATGTTTGAAATCTTCGCGGATGAACTGAAGAACAGTTCGCCTCTTGCAGCTAATGACTGGTCCAGGCAGACCATTATATCCAAAATTACAACGGACCTGAAAAATAATATTGTTGAGGTTCTATCCGATAAGGCAACTCCGCAGGAGGCACTGGATCGAACAGCCAAACTGATTAACGAGGCTATTGGCAGTCAATAAACGTAAAGCCATGTGTCTAATTCGTATACGGGGGCTTAGCGATTCCTGTAAAGCCTCCCTTTCCGAATAACGCATAAGGAAGGGGCAAGCAGATGAGTGAAGGACAACGATTAAACAGGAATACGCTGGCAAGACAGAACAGGAAGCTCGTTATTGCTCCTTATCTGTTTATATTACCCAATCTCCTGATCTTTGGAACTTTTATCGTATTTCCCTCTTTATTGGGCCTCTATTATTCCTTCCATGTCTATGATGGATTGAACCCAATGAAGTTCAACGGGCTGGACAATTATATCAAAATTATGGGAGATCGGGAATTTTGGTCGACCATCGGACGAACGGGGATTTATGCAGCAATTGTTGTCCCGCTAATATATGCAGCAGCGCTCGGCATTGCTTTGCTGCTTGCGCGCGAGATTAGAATGCGCGGGTTCTTCAGGGCCGTATTTTACTGGCCGACCATGATTTCTTACATTATCGTAGGATTGACCTGGAAGTGGATTTTCGGAGATTCATTTGGCATTTTGAATCATCTGTTAACTGTGGTTGGTGTGGAACCTGTCGGCTTTTTAACCTCTTCCTTTTGGGCAAATACGGCTGTAATCATCGCGACAGTATGGTCACGTGCAGGCTTTTTCATGGTCATTTTTATCGCGGGTTTGCAGGCTATACCTACGGATTATTATGAGGCTGCCCGCTTGGACGGGGCAACGGGAATGAAGGTGTTTCGCTATATCACGCTCCCGCTTTTGAAGCCCACAAGCTTGCTTGTTGTTATGCTGACTCTGATTGACGCGTTCAAAGCATTTCCACTTATGTTTGCGCTTACAGGTGGTGGGCCGGGCAAAGATACCACCTATATTGTCCAATATATTTATGAGATTGGCTTTAACAGACAGGAGCTCGGTCTGGCCAGTGCCATGTCGGTGATGCTGTTTATCCTTATTGGTGGATTCTCGGCTCTGCAATTCCGTCTATCGAAAGGAGGGGCTACGTAATGGTAATGAAGCCTATGGTCAAAGTTGTCATCTACAGTATGTTAACTGTTGCTGCAGTGGTGTGGCTCCTGCCTGTCCTGTGGGTCGTGATTTCTTCTCTGAAAACGAATAGCGATCTATACAGCTTCCCTCCCAAGTTGTGGCCGCAGCCCGTCACCTTTGAGCATTTCAAGGCGGCATTCAGCAAAGGCGATTTTGGCTTATATTTTATGAATAGTACGATCGTAACGGTGTCCTCAACGCTGCTGCTGTTATTGATTAATTCCATGGCAGGCTTTGCACTCGCGAAGTACCGCTTCCGCGGAAGCTCGATCATATTAATTGCTTTTATCTCAACACTTATGATTCCGATTGAGGTAATCATGATTCCTATATTCAAGGTGCTGAGCGCACTTGGGATGTATAATAGCCTGCTCGCGATTATTATCCCACCAGCAGCAACCCCGACTGGTGTGTTCCTTATGCGGCAGTATTTGCTGAGCGTACCGGACGAGCTACTGGAAGCTGCACGGATGGATGGAGCGGGTGAATGGAAAATTTATTGGAGCATTATTCTTCCCATAGCGAAGCCGATTCTTGCGGTGCTCGCAATCTTCTCCTTCATGTGGAGATGGGATGATTTTGTATGGCCGTTAATTGCGATCAGTGACCCATCGAAATATACGATTCAGCTTGCACTTTCTAATTTTATTGGTGAATACAACGTGGATTGGGGAAGTTTGCTTGCGATGTCCGTCATCACGATGCTTCCGGTACTGATTGTTTTTATGGTTTTCCAGCGTTATTTTGTCAGCGGTATGATTACTTCAGGAATGAAAGGATGAGTTGAATGTCAGATACCACCCGGAGTGGGATGGATACCTTGAATTATAAACCTATGAAATTAGGTCACAATCAGGTCATTAATCATTGGATGATCAGCGGCATATATACGAAGCCTGTTGCCTTTGTTCCAACAACGATGGAGGGAGATATTAATGATTGGCTAATCGATGGTTTTGCCATTCATGAGAATCCATGCAGAAAGGAATTTGTAGAACATAGGAGAACGCAGCCTGTTAACCGATTTTTTGATCAATGGAGCGAGTTTCCTAGCCCGGGAGACGACTTCGTTGGAGAAGAGAACGGAATGCCTTGGGCACTGTATTCTCCTTGGAATAATCCACGGGTGGAGCAATCAGGATTTTGGTTTGTACCGACACATCTGCGCAGTTACGCGGCGACAAGACTGATTTCTCCGACTGCTCATACCGCCTCTTTGCGGATTAAGACCTATGGCAGTCTGACGTTGTGGGTGAATGGGGAAATGGTAACGGACTTTGCACCACTCACGCGTAACAAGGAACAGGAAATCGTTATTAAAGCTGAACTTGTAGCCGGAATCAATGAGATCTATGCCTGTTGGGAGGATCTGGCTGAGCGGGATACCATGTATGCTTTTGCGGTGGAATACCTGGGAGACGAGGAATTGGTGATTTCCCTGCCTATTGCTCCTCATTTGGCGGAGTCTGTAATATCGGCAGAGGAAGCCCTCGAACAGGCTTATTTTCCTTCGGATCTCTTCAGAGGTGAGCAGATTAAGCTCAAGCTGCCGCTTCCCTTACCGGACATCGTTAGAGAGGTGGATATTCAGTATGGCAATTTTTTTGACGGTACCGAAAATAAGACGATACAGATAGCCGAAAAGGAAACGGACCTGGTCCTGGCACATACGAATCAACTCGGTCATCATTACGTATACTTCACCCTGTCTATTTCAGTTTCAAATATTGTACTAACCAAGAAGTTTGGCTGCCAATCCTATGATACCAGCTATGATGAGGCCGCCCAGCAAGCTTCGGATATTGAAGCCCGCAAATCCCTAGCTCTGCAATGCATTGCCGAGAAGGGCAGTCCTAATATCCATAAGGCCATCGCCATGCTGAAAACAGGAGGCAATCTGCAAGAAGCGGAGAACATTTTGCTTGATGGTGTGGAAGGGATTGAGCAACGGAAGGATTGCAGTGACTTCTATCTGGTGGGGCTGTTCCGTCTTTGGAGAGATGAGCGAAATAGCGGTCTGTTCAGTGAATCGTTCTGGGATCGGGTAAAAGCAAGCATTCTGGGCTATCGGTATTGGATAGATGAACCTGGCGATGATGTGATGTGGTTCTTCAGTGAGAACCATGCCTTGTTGTTCCATACCAATGAGCTGTTAGCTGGACAATTGTTTGGAGATGAAACATTCAGCAACAGTGGTGAATCCGGTGAAGTACACCGTCAAAAAGCAGAGCGGAGGCTTGCATTATGGTTTGAGCGCTTTTTGGATGAAGGATTGGCAGAATGGAATTCAAGTGCATACATTCCGATTGATGCGGTTGGGCTATTGCATATCTATGAGTTTGCCCATAATGAACAGCTCAGGCAGCAAGCCAAAAAGGCAATGGACCTGTTATTCTATTATATTACCGTTCAGATGCATCAAGGAGTCTTGTCCACAACGTTTGGGCGCAGCTATGAGAAGGAACTGCTGGGTGGTTATGCAGCGGGCACCACTTCAATGTGCTGGATCGCTTATGGCGTTGGCAATGTAAACAATTATTCAATCAGCAATGTTGCCTTGAGTTTATCCGATTACAGTCCTCCAGCAGCATATCAGGAGCATCTGTTGCTCGGGGACAATCAGCAGTTGGTGTTCGCTAATCAGCAGGGCAAGGGAGGTTACGCCAAGCTCTATCATTGTCGGACAAAAGAATATTCCTTATCCTCAATCATTCGCTTCCGCCCAGGCAAGCCAGGTTATCAGGAGCATGTCCAGCATTTATCTCTGTCACCTGAGGCGCTGATCTGGGTGAATCATCCGGCAGAAATATACAAGCATGGAGATGGTCGACCTTGCTTCTGGGCTGGGAATGGGATATTGCCCGATGTTGTTCAGCATGAGGGGATCGCTTTGATGATGTTTGATATTCCTGCGGATCACAACTCTGACTGGACACATGCTTATTTTCCTACTCACTCCTTAACGGAATGGGTAAGGCATGAGAACTGGCATTTTGCCCGTTTGGATAAGGGTTATGCAGCTATATATGCAGCTAACGGGACGAGTATGGAGAGCAACGGGGTGACAAGAGAGCGTGAACTTATTTCCCCTGGCTTGCGTAACGCCTGGATTTTAAGAGCAGGAAGCGAGCAGCAATTCGGGTCATTTGACGCTTTTATCAACCAAGTTCGTTCTGCAAGCCCGCAATTCGACAGTCAAGCTTTAACTCTCACTCTAACAGACCCGGTATATGGTCCAATTCAATGGGGAATGAACAAGCCTTTTCTTATTAAAGAAGAGGAAATTATACACGAAGGTTATGGAGTGAAGGGACAACTGAAGTTACTGGACATGGAGCGCTGAATCGTGTGCAAGAAACCAAGGGAGTGATAACCAACATGCTGAATCAAATGGTGCTGCAGGAGAGAATAAGCAAGGTATCTCAAGCTATGGAGTCTATGAAAAACACAAGCATCAATGAACAGTTTCCCATCGGACTAATCGACATACATCTATGGGAATGGCCGCAAGGTGTCGGTCTGTATGGCTTGCTTCAGCTCCATGAGGCAACGAAAGATCCCAAAGTGCTGGAATTTCTGAAATCATGGTACAATGCAAGGCTGATGGAAGGGTTACCGGAAAAAAATGTGAACACCTGTGCTCCGCTCCTTACTTTGATCTCACTATGCGAGCTGACCGGAAACAAAGAGTACGAACAGGTTTGTGAGGAGTGGAGCAGCTGGCTCATGGATGGACTGCTGCGAACCGGAGATGGTGCGTTTCAACATATGATCACGGGAGATGCCAATGATGGTCAAATTCTGATTGATACCCTGTTTATGACGGTGCTATTTTTGGCCAAGGCAGGGGTATACTTCAAGAAACCCGACATGGTGGAAGAAGCCAAACGACAGTTTCTTGTGCATATCAAATATCTATATAACAAGAAAACCGGATTGTTCTATCATGGCTGGGATTTCAATGAAAATCATAATTATGGTGCTGTTCATTGGGGAAGAGGCAATGCATGGTATACGGCGGGAGTTATGGATTTCCTGAATATCATTCCGATCGAAGACGGGCTGAAGGCCTATCTATTGGATACAGCAACCGCTCAAGTCAGAGCACTGAGCAAGCTTCAGGGTGAGGATGGCATGTGGCACACTGTGCTGGATGATCCAACCTCTTACAAAGAAACCTCGGCAACAGCAGCGATTGGATACGGCATTCTCAAGGGAATTCGGTATGGATACCTGGATGAATCCTATCGCCAGAATGGCTTGAGTGCGCTTGAAGCGGTGTTGAAACATATTGATGATCACGGAGTTGTACAGCAGGTGTCCTATGGTACACCTGTGGGGCAGGATGCTCAGTTTTATAAAGATATAGCGATCAGTCCGATGGGCTATGGACAAGCACTTACGTTGTTTATCTTGATTGAGGGCTTACGGGTTCCAACCGCCGAATAGAAGAAGGCGGACTTGTACGGAGGATGGGGGATACAGTTTTCTGTATCCTCCTTTTGGTTTGAAAGGGCACCTATTTTGTTCTATACTCCTTTGAAGTGCCTCTACTAAATAGATTATTGAAGGAGTAGTGAAAAATTTGGAGCTCAAAGAACGTCCAAAGATAGCAATCAAGAAAACGAGAGTAGAAATAGTGTTAGACATCACGACATTTATGTTGTTTATTATCTTTACGTTATACTTCACCCAGCAATGGATGACATTACCGAATGAGTTGCCGATACACTTTAATATGAAAGGAGAACCGGATGGGTGGGGGGGAAAGTGGGTCGTTTGGATACCATTAATAATCGGACTTATATTATGGATTGGTCTATCGACTCTTGAAAAATACCCACATACATATAATTACTTGAACTTAAATTTAGACAACGCAGAGAGACAATATACAAATGCTCGTATCATGGTTAATGTAATGAAGGCTGAAATAACACTGTTTTTCATGTATATAAGTTGGATGATCCTTGGTTTTTCCAGTGAAAAAGAGGCTAACAACGGTTGGTTGCCCATTGTTATATTCATTATCGTTTTATTTGGTTCAATTGCATTTTTTATATACAGATCCTTTAAGTTGAAATAGACCTCTTTAAAGGCATTGGAATAACCTCTAGAATTCATGAGAAATCCCAGGGGTTATTCCAATGTGTTTTGCGTTTAGCTTTTGCCTGTCAACCTTGGCTCCCCATAGGCCCGAATCTCGATTAACTCCGCGTACTTGCTTCCATTGGTGGCATCCATGTTCACTCTAAGCGCCTGTGAATACACAGGTGTATCCAGGGTATGATTGACTTTTCTTTTGCGGTTTTCCGTTACATTTACAATCTCGATCCATTCCCCAGACCGACTTAATACCTCCACCTGATAATCACGCACAAGTTCAGGCATCACACGGAATGCAGTCTGATGGTGATGTAAATTAACCAGATCCTCGTTTACATCATCATTAAACGTCAAGTGCAATTCAGCCAAGGTTTGTGGCTCTTCCCATGTCAGTTGTACCCATTCCGGCTTGCCAGACTGCATCGGCTGCGACATCCACTGTTGCGGCCCACCGTAAGGGCGATGGTAACCGTTGATCGTGTTGTCCGCTGAATAGGCCGTGGTCTCAGAGAGGGTACGACAGCAGAAGGGCTGACGCGCCAACCCCTGCATAGACCATAATACGACAGGCTGATCCGTGGCATGATCCTCCAGATTTTTGGACACGTGGTTTTCTTCTGTTTTGAAGAAGATCAGCACCCCGCTGTGTGCTTCTGTCGAATGGTAGAGTGAGACGGCTTTATTGGAGCGGATGATCATAAAAGCATTCTGTGGTTCTTCCGGTCGCCATTCGAGCGGCAGCTTCACCCACTGCGCAGTTCCTGTTGTAACGTTAACACTCGCCGTAACTTGTAACGAATGCGGGACGTAGTTCTCCTTACGCCCCGTATCCCACAGCTCTACCGTCAGCGCGGTATCGCTGGATGCATCCAGCAGCAGCTCCAGGCCGCTGAGCACTGGATGCACAGGCAGCAGCAGGGCAACATCCGTACCCAGCGGGTACGTCTCGCCAGGCTGCTCAAGGGCGATGCCCGTCAGCGTGCTGGAGGCTGTAACCTTGGCACGCCGGGCCAGATCCAGCTCATCGTGGCTGCGCACCCCGATGATGGAAGCGTCCTGCCGCAGCAACGTCTGCTGCAGGACCGCCAGATGCCTCGCGTACAGCTCGCGCGGCGACACCCCCATGGCCGCGCAGAGCGCCGCGCCCGTACCCGCGGCTTCGCCGATGACCGCGCATGTTGCCATGACGCGCGTTGTGCCGAAGGCGACATGTGATGCGCTGATGTCGCGCCCGGCCATGAGCATATTTCGCACATTTGCGGAATACAGCGAGCGGAACGGCACGTGATATACGCCATCGGCATGCATATGCTTCGAGCCGCTCGCTTCGGCGTACATGCCCTGCGGGGGATGCAGGTCAATGGACCAGCCGCCAAAGGCAACGGCATCCGGGAACTCCCGCTGGCTGATAATATCGTTCTGGGTGAGCACATAGTCACCCGTGAAGCGGCGGTACTCCCTTTTGCCAGGCAGCGAACCGATCCACTCCAGCGTCATCTGGTCAGCTTCGAACTTGCCGGAGTTCTTGATATAGTCCCAGATTCCGTAGATCACGGACCACAGCTCATCACGGATCAGCTCATTGTCATGAACGGTGTCATGTTCACCGCCCCATTCAATCCACCAGTAATGACAACCGGAATCCCCGCTGCGAATGACCCGGCGAATCGGAATACTCGTCTGCGTGATATCCTTGGCAAAAGAAGGCGGGATATAACGGACAGGCGCACCAGCATCCTTGGTATAGAAGAGAAGTGTACTGCCCAGCGTGATCTCATCGGCAACCTCCGGTGCCCATTCTTCACCGTATTCGCTGCGGGCTTCCCGGCCGAGCGCAAACTTGGCACCAGCCAAAAAGCCAACCAGTCCATCACCTGTACAGTCCAGATAGATCTGACTTTCGAATCGGATTTTGCGCTCAGAACCCATCATCCACCCGGTTACAGAGGTGATCATGCGTTCATCTCCATCCCCAGTGGCCTCGACTTCATGTACATCCGTGTTCAGATACAGGCTAATGTTGGATTCAGCTCGAACGGCTTCCAGAATGATCAAGTCCCAGAGATAAGGATTGCCCTCCGGATTACGATACTGATTCTCTACAAACAGTTCCCCCATTATGCCCGTCTCGCGGGCATAGCGGTTAATTCCGTGGGCGGTAGCGCCGCAGACCCATACGCGTACTTCACTGCTGGAATTGCCGCCGAGTACAGGACGATTCTGCACCAGAGCGACCTGCTGGCCCAGCCGGGCAGCAGATATGGCAGCGCATACGCCAGCAAGCCCGCCCCCGATGACGGTGATATCCGGTTTAACGAGTTCGTGCTTCATATGAACACCTCTCTCATTGAATATGGATGAGCCTAAGCTCAGATTTCATATCTATAATTTCATATTAGTTCTATATATTTACTTTTCAAATACACTATATTATCATCGAGCATATACTTTATTTCATAACAAAGGCAGGTGTGTCATGGACCTCCTTAATCACATCTACTGGAAGAAGAAAGCTGAATTTGCTCTGGCAGAAGATATCTACGACGCTTGGGTGGTCTTTGCCGTTGAAGAGGGCGTATTTCGTTATGATATTGATGGGCAGACCGGAGAGGCGGGTTTTGCTGATCTGGTGTTATGTCCGCCCCACGTTCCTTTTCGCAGAGAGACGGTAACACCGCTGACGTTTCACTATATGCTGTTCCGTTGTAACTCCGCAGAGGGTGAGAGTCTCCTGCCGCCAATCGGAAAATCCCTCATTAATGATACGAAGCGTCTGGCTTCAACATATGCCTACCTGCGTCAGGCGAGCGAGGACAACGATGAGGCTACAACAGGATGGAAAACTCATCTGATGTTGGATTTGTGGCGGCTGTATCAATGGGAGCGCAGACAGAGCAGGCTAATGGAAACCAAGTTTACGGAGGATGCTCTGATGGCTGAAGCGGCAGTGTTGTTGGAGGAGTGGGCAGGAGAGGCGGTCAGTCTCCGAATGTTGGCCGAACATTTGGCTTTGAGTCCAGTCCAGCTCACCCGAAGGTTCCGGGAGGCCTTTCAAGAGACACCATCTGATTATTTGAAAGCGATTCGTCTCAAAAAGGCAAAAGCCTTGCTGGCAGATAGCCGTCTGACCCTCACGCAGATAGCTGAGAGATGTGGATATGAGAACGGATTTTATCTGAGCCGCGTATTTTCGTCCACCATAGGAATCAGTCCCTCGGAGTATCGGAGACGACATCAAGTATGAAAAAAGGCTATCATCCTTCTAGCCATCCATTCATTCACTCACTCATTCATTCATTTCTTTCTTACACGAATAGAACATATCTGTGTAGTTCACATGGATGCAGGAAACGGATATCACAAATCCATGCAAATCATCCGCCCCCGGCTGTGAATGGCAGGTAGATGCTATAATGGGGTCATTAATTGTAGGGGAGCGAGCACTAAGGAATGAAGAAACCAAATTGGAAAAGTTGGTTGCCACAGCGGCTCAGGTACCGTCTGTTCGGTGCATTTGTGGTGTTGATTCTTTTGCCGTTCAGTGCATTGAATGTCTACAATTATCAGCAGATTGAATCGCTGGTCGAGCAGAAAATCAGTGAGCAGAGCCATGAGCAACTAGTCCAGATGTACCGCTCCTTGGAGGACCAGATGAGCATTGCCTTCAAAACGCTCATTTTTCTGGAACAGGATTCCGCGGTAAGAAGTGTGCTAACCTCCCCGGACAGCCGTACGCCGCTGGAGAACAAGTCGCTGGTAGAAGAAAAGTTCAAGATGATCAACAACAGTTTCTTCCTATATAACCCTTCGGTGTACTTTACCTTGCTGGATTTTCATGATAGCGTTTACACTTCGTATTTGCCCAAAAAAGCACTGACTTATGGCCCCTATCTGGAACAATTCCGCGAACGTTTGGGGGAAATAACCATTCCAAAAGGCGGTACGGATTCACACTCGCTTCAACCGGAAGAACTTTTCTATCGCTGGGATGCACGGGATTCTAACCCTGTGCTCCGAGAGTTATCCTCCAGCCCATATCTGTTGTCGCTGTATGCTTACATGAAAGATAGCGGCGGCAAGCGATACGGGCTGGCACGAATTAGCATTGATTATTCCTACTGGTTCCAGACCATGCTGAAGGATTCCCAGACTAACCAAGAGTATTACCTTATTACAGGTAGTGGAGAGACCATCGCCAGTTCATCCAAAACATCGGTGCTTTCCCCGGAGGTTACGCGTGAAATAGCTCTTCATCCGGCACAGGCTTATCTGACTGATCCAGCCTCGGATACGCTGATTAACTACGTGTACATTGAATCACTGGACTGGTATATGGTGAATCGCATTCCGCTGTCCATTCTGTTTACAGAGATATCCGAGCTTAAACAACGTTACTTTCTGACCTTTTTTGGCTTCACAGGAGCATTTGTAGTGATGGCTTTTATGATCTCGGCAACGTTCACGCGCCCCTTGTCGCACTTACAGAATAAGATGAGGGAGGTTGTCCGCAAAAACCTCAAGATTCGTATTCCCGAAGGCCGCAGCCGTGGGGAAGTGCTGGAACTGACACGCACGTTCAATACGATGCTGGATGATGCCAATCAGATGATCAACAGACTCAAGGCGGAGGAACGCCAGAAGGAAGCGGTACATTTTCATATGCTCCTGGCCCAGATGAATCCGCACTTTCTCCTAAATACATTGAATACAATGAAATGGAGCGCGATCCGCAGCGGGAATGAAGAGATCTCCGAGATGTGTGTTTCCTTGGGCAAATTACTGGAGGTTAGCCTGAATTCACAGGTCGAATTGGTATACCTGAAGGACGAGATTGAGTTGGTTCAAGCCTACCTTCATATTCAGCGGATTCGTTACCGCGATAGCTTTGAGGTGACTTGTGAATTTGACGATAAACTGGAATATGCGCTGGTGCCCAAGCTGAGCTTGCAGCCACTGGTGGAGAATGCCATTCACCACGGTGTCGGGCCACTGGAACATCTTGGTCAGATCCGCATCGGAATTTACAGGCAAGACACAGGAAAGCTGATGCTGGAGGTGGCAGACAACGGAATTGGAATGGAGGAATCCCGGCGTTTGCAAATGACCCGCACACGTCCGGGGATCGGCCTGTCTAACCTTAAGGAACGATTGCGGTTATTGTTCAAAGGCCAAAGTGAACTTGAAGTGATTGATACCAAGCCGGGGACATTAGTGAGGTTCAGCATTCCTTTTTTATTGTCGACGCCTTACGTACAGAAGCGATCAGACTAGCGCACTGGAGAGGGGAATCTGGCATGTGGAAAGTATTACTTGTGGAAGATGAAGTATTTGTACGTGAGTCGGTGAGAGAGATTATTTCCTGGGAAGAGCTGGGCTTCACGGTCATCGGGGAATCCGGTAACGGGACCGAAGCGCTGGCGATGATTATACAGGATACACCGGATCTGGTACTGACCGATATTGTCATGCCAGGTATGGATGGTCTGGAATTACTCAAACAGACCCGTCAGGCCGGGTTAAAAACCAAATTTGTCATGCTCACCTGTATGGGGGAGTTCGAATATGTACGCCGTGCAATGGAATACGGGGCTTCCAATTATATTCTGAAACTGTCCATGAGTGTGAATTCACTGCGTGATACACTCCGTAAAGTAAGTGCAGAACTGGGAGCTTCGACTGAAGCCCGGACAGAGACAGATCATCATCAAGTGCCACCTTCCTCACAGGTTCTCACATCAACGCCTGATTTGCCTAATTCTCTTACCGGCTCTTCTGCGCCCTCGCCTGAACCTGATCTTCCGTTCACACCTGTTCGTGAGCCGATTGTGAAGCATCCGGAGATTAGCAAAATAATTCAGTATATCGGACAGCATTACGACCAGGACATTACCGTCAAATCCATGTCACGATATGTGATGATGGGCGAGAATTATGTGAGTGCTTTGTTCAAAAAGAAAACCGGCCATACCCTGATTCACTACTTGCACGGGGTACGGATGGAGAAAGCGGCTGAATACTTGCGTGAGACGGATCTTCCTGTACAGGAGATTGGTTACCGGGTAGGATTCGGAAGCGATAATTATTTTATCAAAATATTCAAGCGTTGGACCGGTTGCACGCCCAGTCAGTACCGCCATCGCTCATGACTCACAGGATGAGTAGAAGGGATATGTGTACCGAGTGCTCAGGCAAGCACAAGTAAATCCGTATTTTTGTTCAATCCGAATCATGGATATGTATCTTATGAACCCAGCAAGGTCCCTGCTACGATATAACGGAAGGCATCACTTCAATTCAGGGAGGTCATGTGACCAGATGAGAATCAAAAAAGGATTAACCGGGTTAATCGTAGGTGCGCTGATGCTGGGCTTGCTTGCCGGCTGTGTAGGTAAAAATGAGACGAACGGTGGAGATAACGGAGGTGGAGCGGCAGGGGGGAAAGTGAAGCTCACCATGTGGGGGGCGGTGCCGCCGGAGAATGGTCCACAGGAGGTGGTAGATACCTGGAATGCGGAGCATCCTGATATTCAGGTGGAATATGTGCGGTTTGTGAATGATGATGATGGCAACCTGAAGCTGGATACGGCGCTGTCCACCGGGCAGAACGTCGATCTGTATGTCAACTATACCCTCACGAATCTGGATAAACGCATCAAGGGTGGGACAGCACTGGATCTGGGTGAGTTCACTGATTACAACATTGATGAGAAAATGGGTGAAGATGCGGCTTCCTGGAAAGTGGACGGCAAATATTACGGGATGCCAACCAAGAAAAACGCTGCCTTTTTCGCACTAAACATGAAAGCGCTTGATCAGGCCGGACTGAGTGTTCCAAAAGCTTGGACTTGGGATGAAGCCCGTGAATATGCACTTAAGCTGAAGGCTTCTGGCTTCAAGTACGGATTGGTGCAGCATACCGCTTCCTATGTAGACCCGCTCGATTCCGTTCTGGTGAAGAACGGTTATGTTAAGGCAGACGGCACTTCCAACCTCGATGATCCACTTGTTACCAAATGGCTGGAGACATTGAACGGAATGATGAAGGAGGATGCAACCACCCCTCCGCTCGGAGAGCAGCTGACTTCCAAAATGCCGGTGGAAAACATGTTCCTTGGCGGTGAGTCTGCCATGATTAACATCGGCGAATGGCTGATCCGTACATCAAACAATATGACCGAGTTCCCGCGGGATTGGAAAATCGCCTTTGCCCCTGTACCGAGACTGGTTGCACAGGAAGCAGATATGGTGAAGAGCGGAGGACTTGGTGACTTTATCGCGATCAATTCCAAGTCGAAAAATAAAGAAGCCGCATGGGAATTCCTGAAATGGTACGCCGATGGGGGAATGATGCCGATGGCTGCGGGTGGACGGTTGCCTTCCTCGAATGCGGTTGATCAACAGACTGCCATTGATCATCTGCTGGGCGATTATGCCGATTCTTATGATAAGGAGTCACTGGAATTTGTGTTGTATGGTGACGAGACACCTACGTTTGTCCGCAGCATTGCGCAGGAAGTGGTTGATCTGCGTGCACAGGAGTATGAAAAGTTCTTCCTTGGTAACCAGACTGCCGAAGTTACGGTTCAGAACATGGTCAAACGTCATAATGACTGGCTGAAGCAGAATCAATAGAATGCAAAAGTAATATGTCCAAAGGCCGTCCCTAAAGGGGCGGTTTTTTCTATATAAGTAATAGAACAATTCCATGTTGTTTTCCTGCCGAAAGGCACTGCTGAAATACATATATCTGTGATATCAGGTACAGGGTTATGTTCCTTAAATAATGGAGGACATCTTGTTATGCTTAATTCCAGAACAGATGTTAAGGAGTGGGGGAGCATATGCATAAATCCTGGATGAAACGGCAGAGCAGGCTCGGGTATTTGTTTATTGGACCCAATATGATTGGCGTGCTGTTGTTTTTTATTATACCGGCTGTTTATTCGTTCTATCTCATGTTCACCGATTACAAATTCATGAGCCCGGAGACGAATTTCGTCGGGCTGGACAATATCCGCCGGATGTTGAATGATGATCTGTTTGGCGTGGCGCTGCGAAATACATTTGTATTTCTGTTAGCGGTTCCAGTATCGATGGGGTTGGCATTTATCGTGGCTGTGGCATTGAACAAGTCGGTGTACTGGCAAAAAACACTGCGTGCTCTCTATTTCATGCCCTATATCACCAGCGGTGTTGCCATCGCCTTTGTCTGGATGCTGCTGTTCCAGCCAACGTCGGGGCCGATTAACGGTTTTTTGCGCGGGATTGGTATTACGAATCCACCCGGCTGGTTATCAACAACTGAATGGTCCATGTATGCGATTGATATCATCTGGATCTGGTTCATGTTGGGTTACAACATGATTATTTATCTGGCCGCTTTGCAGGAAATTCCGGAGGAATTGATTGAGGCTGCACGGATTGATGGAGCCCGCCCCTGGCAGACCATTCGTCAAGTGATTTGGCCGCTTGTGAGCCCAACTACCTTTTTGCTGCTGATTACAGGACTGATTATGACGATCAAAAACTTTGGTATTATTCAGGCGATTACTCAGGGTGGGCCGGGAAACAGTACAACGGTGTTGTCGCTGTTTATCTACCAGAATGCCTTCCGATATTACGAGATGGGATATGCTGCTGCCATTAGCTGGGCGCTCTTTGCCATCATCATGGTCTTCACAGTAATGCAGTGGCTCGGACAGAAACGTTGGGTTCACTATTAAGGAGGGAAGGGATCGGTATGGAGAAACCAATTGCCACGAACGCGAAGCCCACAGCTCCGCATGTACCTAAAGGTAAAGTCCGCATGGAGTCCTTGACCCAGATTCGAAAAATCATACTGACAATTCTGATGTCCGGGTTTGCTTTGCTGATGATTATGCCGTTTATCTGGATGATTAGCACGTCGTTCAAATCTCCTGCGGACGTATTCACCTATCCCATCCAATGGATACCCTCCAGCCTGAACTGGGAGCATCACATTAAGGTCTGGAGCGGAGCGGATACCTTTGCCACCTATTATCTGAACTCGTTGAAAATATCACTAATTAGCACGATCGGAGCTGTGTTTCTCTCGGCGTTTGCAGCTTATGGCTTCGCAAGGATTCAATTCAAAGGACGGGAGACACTGTTCCTCATCTATCTCTCGATGATGATGGTGCCTCCGCAGGTGCTCTTTGTGCCCAAGTTCCTCATGTTCGAATGGGTCGGCATCTATAATACGCATTGGGCCTTGATTCTGCCCGGAATGTTCACGATCTTTGGGGTGTTTATGCTGCGGCAATTCTTCCTGTCGGTGCCATCAGAGATTTCGGAAGCGGCGTTCATCGACGGTGCCGGTCACCTGCGCATATTTTTCAGGCTGATTCTGCCCTTGGCTAAGCCAGCGCTGGCTACACTTGCGATCATTGATTTCTCCTGGCACTGGAATGACTATGAGAATGCGCTTGTGTTCCTCATCGACAAAGACCTGTATACCGTGCCGCTCGGACTGCAGAACTTTATTCTGGAGAACAATGTGGATTACAACGGCATGATGGCCGCTGCCACGGCAGGCATTATTCCGATGATCATCGTTTTTCTGGTGGGGCAGCATTATATTATCCAGGGCGTGGCCGGAAGTGCCGTGAAGGGCTGAAGCTGCTACCACTGCAATCCATCAAATACCCCTTTTGCTGAACGAAGAAATCTTCGCGGCAGAAGGGTTTTCTGTTGAAAGGGAGAATAACGATCTTTCCGCAATACAATAGTTCAAACTTCGTATATAATATAAAATCATATGATGCTGTATGACTACATAACTATCGCGAGGTGCACTAGACTTATGCCAACCATCTACGACTTTACCGTAACCAGAACAAGTGGAGAGCGTTTCCCACTCTATCAATATGAAGGAAAACCTGTGCTCATCGTAAACACGGCAAGTAAATGTAAATATACGCACCAGTTTGATGACATGCAGAAGCTGTATGACCAGTACAAGGATCAAGGACTTCAGATTATTGGTTTCCCATGCAACCAGTTTGCAGAGCAAGAGCCTGGAAGCAGTTCGGAAGCAGAATCCTTCTGCCAGATTAACTATGGTGTGAAATTTCCGATGTTCTCCAAATTGGACGTGAATGGAGAAGGGGCGCACCCTCTCTACGACTTTTTGAAAAAATCAGGGCCTTTTGCTGGCTTTGATGAAACCGATATACAGGCCAAACTATTGAAATTGATGGTGTCCGATAAAGCACCAGAATGGTTACATGGAGATGCAATCAAATGGAATTTCACGAAATTCCTGATTGATGCAGAGGGTCGTGTGGTCAGACGCTTCGAACCGATCGACTCCATCGACGAGATTCAAGAGAGTATTAAACAGCTTCTATAATTTCACTTTCATATATCCTACAGGGGCATGACACAAATCGTTTCCCTCTTCCGAACAGGAGGTGCATGAATGTGCCGAGCATGATGCAATTTAGTGCTTCACTGGAGTATAGTTACCGATCCACCAGCACGTTTAACCCAGGCAAGTCAGATGGATTCCATTCACATCCACATTATGAGATTTATTATTTTCATGATGGAGAATGTACCTATATCATAGGAGACCGGGTATATAACCTGGAGCCAGGTGATCTGGTGTTAATGCATGGCTTGACTCTTCATCGACCACATCCGAAGCCAGGCAGTGCTTACGAGCGAAGCACACTGCATTTTGATCCGTCTGCCATTCGCAGTAGCCTGCATCCGGACCGTATGGCTGAGGTTTTGAGGCCATTTGAAGAACTCAGAAATTGCCGGGTCAATCTGAAGGGGGATAGCCGCTCTGAATTCGAAGCTCTATTGCATGATCTTCATCGTCTGTCTCAAAGTCAGAGCAATTTCAGGCAAGAGCGAATGAATGTCAGACTGTGTGATCTGTTGTATTTTGTAGCAGAGATCTGCCAGGGTGATGTCCAGGAACAACTTCCCTCATCGGAGAGGGAGCGGCATGTCCAACACATTATTCGTTATGTGGATACCCATTATATGAAGGACATTGGTCTGGATGATCTGGCACTGGAATTACATCTATCCAAGCCATATCTGGCAGGTATGTTCAAGGAAATGACAGGTTTGACGATATTCAAATACTTGTATGACCGTCGCATCAATCAGGCGAAGCTTTTGTTTCAGTTCCAGCCTGAGATCACCGTGACAGAAGCAAGTCGATTGTCCGGTTTCAAACGCCTTTCGCATTTTAGTCGGATGTTCAAACAAAGTGTGGGATGTTCGCCTGATCTATACCGTACCCAATTGCATCGCCAATCATAGAAGTCTTCTTCTGTAAGCTAACCAGCTTGTCTGGTTGGCTTTTTTTGTTGATTTTCGTTCGAAGAATGCATACCACTGTGTTTAGAGCACACGCAGAACAGGTAAAGAAAGGTAATGAAACCAGAGGAGGCGATTATGAATGAAACAGCGCACACCGGATCAGAATAATAGTGATACCCATCAGGAACAATCCCATGACAATCCTGAACAATATAAGACAGAGCACGAAAGTCTGCTTGACCGACATGAAGAAGAACAGACTGTAGATCCAATTCCGATGGAAGATTTGAATATGGAGGCTCAGGAAGAGAAGAATAAAGATCAGACAAAAAGTAACTCGTCTACGGAAGAGAAATACCGGGCGGATTATCGCAAAAAGTCGGGCGAAGGATAATTCCAAATTCCAATTGCTGTGTTGGGCAAACTTGTTGAAATGTTTTCGGTCAATGTATATTTAGTGAAAATAAATTAGTTTGTTGACTAATGTATGTTACTATATTATAGTTACTATGTTGACAGTTGAAAAAAATTCGGGAGGCGAATAAGAATGACAACTTTTTTTGATGCGTTGAAAAACAGAAGATCTTATTATGGAATCAGCAAGGAATCTACAATTTCGGATGCTAAAATCCAGGAAATCGTAGAAGAAGCGGTGAAATATACACCAACTTCCTTTAACTCACAAACATCCCGTGCCGTTGTATTGCTCGGTGAACAACATGATAAATTGTGGAATCACACAGAAGAAATTTTGCGTGAAGTAGTAGGCAATGAAGAAGCCTTCAAATCCACAGCAGAAAAAATGACTGGATTCCGCAGCGGATATGGTACGGTTCTCTTCTTCGAAGATAACAATGCGATCGCACAGCTTCAACAAAATTTTGCAGCTTATGCAGATAACTTCCCAATCTGGGCTAATCAATCCAACGGTATGTTGCAACTGGTAATCTGGACTGCTCTGGAACAAGAAGGTCTGGGTGCATCTTTGCAGCACTACAACCCGTTGATTGACGAGAAAGTGAAGCAAGAATGGAACATTCCTGAGAACTGGAGATTGATCGCTCAAATGCCATTTGGTAAACCTACGGCAGCACCGGGTGAGAAAGAATTCCAACCAATTGAAGAGCGCGTAAAAGTACACAAGTAAGCTTCGCATTCCCAACATTTAACCACATACGGCCTCGCTTCAATTTGATACGATGATAGTTGATCGTAATCCAATGAAGCGAGGCTTTTTAATGTGAATAATAGATTAAAAGACATAACGAACCAACGGATATGGAAAATGGCTTTATGCGGGTTATTAACACTTGGATCGGTGGCTGGATACGGCTCTACTGTTCAGGCTGCAACCGTGCAGCAACAGTTTGAGGATACACGCACCAGTTATGCGAAGGATGCCATTACACATCTGGTAGACAAAGGCATTGCTGCCGGTACTTCAGAGACTACGTTTGAACCGAAGAAAGCCGTTACTCGTGCAGAATTTGCGACGTTTGCGGTGAGATTACTAGGTTTGAAGCCCGTTAAAAATAATATAAATCCCTATCAGGATATAAGCATGAATGCCTGGTATTACGGCAACGTTGCCGCCATGACGAATCTTTTTATTCTGGAGGGTAAGGGTCAGGGAACGTTCCAGCCTAATGCTTCCATTACGCGCGAAGAAGCGGCTGCCCTTCTTGTTCGAATGTTAAAACAACAACCCATAGAGACATCACTCTTATCTTCAACGTATTTTGACGCAGCGGATATCTCGGACTGGGCACGTCCTTATGTGCAGACGGTATATCAACTTGGACTAATGCGGGGAAGCGGAGGCGTGTTTCGACCACATGACCAGGTAACGCGAGAAGAAGCAGCCGTAATGCTCGATGCCATTTTACAAAAGAAAACATGGTCTGAGCAATTAAAACGTGGGGATGAACTTGGCGTTCAGTTGGGCTGGCAATATAACTCCACTACAGCTGAATTCAAGAAGCAAGTGGAACAGTCTGAGGTCAATACGCTTGTCCCACGCTGGTTTTTCCTGAACAGCAGTATGAAAGTAACGGATCACGCAGACCCGGCATTGATCTCCTGGGCATCCGCCACCGACAGGCAGCTATGGCCATTACTTGGGAATCGTTCCGATTCGGCACTTACCCATCAGATGTTATCCAGCTCAGCCAACCGAGCGGCAGTGATCTCACAGGTAGCCGCTTATGTCAAAACCTATAAACTGGACGGTATTAATGTGGACTTCGAGAATGTTGATCCGGCAGATCGTGAAGGTCTGACGGCATTTGTCACCTCCTTGACGGCTACGTTGCACGCACTGGGTGCAGTTGTTTCTGTGGATGTATCGCCAGACCTGGGTACTGATTGGACGGATGCATTTGATTATGCCAAACTGGGCGCTGTATCGGATTATATGGTGCTGATGGGATACGAGGAACACTGGAACGGTGATCCGAAAGCAGGATCAGTGGCTTCTCTTCCATGGGTGGAAAAGGCTTTGGATACCATGCTCTCCGAGGTGGTACGTGCTAAAACAATTTTGGCCCTTCCGCTGTATACACGAGACTGGTCTTCAGTGAATCCAGCAACCAGCTCTTGGGACATTACATTGGCAGACCAGGGAATGCGTGCGCATGCTACGGGATCTGTAAGACGATGGGATGCAAGTCTGGTTCAATATATTATCGGGTACAACAGTAATGGTAAGCCAAGATATATATGGGCAGAGGATAGTCGTTCGTTATCAGCCAAAGTGTTAATGAGTGAGCAACGGCAAATCGCTGGACTGGCTTACTGGTATATGGGCGGCGAAACAGCGGATATATGGAACGCCATTTCGAATGCTTCGCGATTTGAATCGTATAACTTCTAAATATTCATGAATTGGATAGACCCAATCTCACCGGGATGCTGCCGGATGGTTTGGGTCTGTTTGTTTTGGTATAAGATAAGGAATATGAGGAATCGTTTAAGCTTGGCTGAACGGTTTAATGTATAGAAGGACAAACAATTTAATTAAATTAGATAAATGGAAGTTCAGGAGGAGAAGGAGCATGCGAGAGGTTGATTGCATAATCGTAGGTGGAGGGCTCGCAGGGCTTCAGGCAGCCATTCAGCTTGGACGTTATTCAGCTCATCAGGTGTTGGTAATCGACGCGGGAGAAGGCAGATCGACGTTGTGCCGGACTTATCATAATATCCTCGGTTTCCCCGATGGGGTATCCGGTGAAGAGCTTAGAGAACGAGGCAGGATGCAGGCAGAGCGGACCGGTGTATCTTTTGAGAAAGACCGTATTGTTAAAGCAGGACGTCATGGAGAGAAGATCCAATTGTTCGGTACTTCAGGAACTGAATATAGGAGCAAAACCGTGTTATTGGCAACGGGGCTCACGGATAGAGTTCCGGACATTCCGGGACTAACCCCTACGCTGGGTCGAACAGTGTATGTCTGCCCTGATTGCGATGGTTATGAGATTCAGGATCAACGTACGGTACTATTGGGATCTGGCGAACCAGGTGCCAATATGGCGATGATATTAATTCAGCGTACGAATGATCTGTTATATATCAATCATGAGCAGGCTCCCATATCTGCAGAGCTGCATCGCAGCATGAAAGAGGCGGGAGTTCGTTATCTGGAAGCGGCTGTCCAGGAAGTACAACAGATTGAGGATGGCCATATCACCGGTGTTCTGACCGAGGATGGACAGATCTTTGAGTCGGAGCGTGGATTTATCGCATTTGGAGGCAATCGTGTACACTATGAACTGGCGGAGCAGCTGGGAGCTGTAATCGCAGTTAATAAACATGTGGAAGCTGATCCGCGCAGCTTGCAGGCAGCGACGAATGTGTGGATTGCCGGGGATCTGGGCCTGCACGCAGAACAAGCAACCGTTGCGATGGGTGAAGGTTCCATTGCCGCGATCTGGATTCATAAGGCGTTACAGCAGATGACAAAGGATTCACGTTGAACCTCACCTTCAAATATGAGGTTGATTATTTAATTGTTCATTACCAAAAAGTCCTCCCAAGCCATATATGTGGCAGGAGGACTTTTTGAGCTATCTTTTGCTAGGGAAAAAAGGATTACGCTTATTTGTCTGATGAATCCGTTGACTTGGAAGATGACGACTTGTCCTTCGAGTCATGGGAGAAGTCTTTGCGAATGTTGTCCACGATATCGCCAACCACGCCTTCAATCATATCGGTTGGTCCGGGATTATTTTTGTCTGGATGGATAACGGTATTCACTCCTGGTTCAAGTTCATCATTTTTCTTCTCATGTTTGGTTTTATCACGCATGGGATATCCCTCCTGGTTCAATATTGTATAAGGTGTTCATTAACATATCCAAACACCGTTACGTATATGTAAACGATTAACCGCTGTAGTTCTTTTGAAACGTGTACTTGCTCATATATAGAAGATATATACAGAATTGAACGTACTGATTAAACTTCTGCAATACGTTTATATTATAGATAACCAATTGATTATGAAGTCTAAAGGTTAAAACCAATAAACAAACTAATATACAGGAGGTTATTCAGATGAATGAACAAAATCATGTAATCCATAAAGATGGTCAGGTTTCAACGGACAAGGTGGACAATGCAATCGAAAAGATTGCACCGGAAGAGAGAGAACAGATTTTACAAAACTTTGATGCATTCAAAGAATACCTGGGTAAACGAATTGCGATGGGCGAGTCTATCGGATTAAGTGAAGAACAGATGGCTAAAATTGCCCAGAAAGTAGCTGACCATCTGGCTGCGAACGAAGAGCCTCGTAACCGTGAAGAAAAACTGCTTCAGGAGCTGTGGAATGTCGGCAAGGAAGATGAACGTCACATGTTGGCTCATATGCTCGTTCGTTTGGCACAAGACTCCACAACCAATCATTAAAATTAACATGTATGCATAAGCATAATATTCATGAACAAACATAAGAATCTTATGCTAGTCAATAACCTCTGAATGGCGATGCCTTCAGGGGTTATTGCCGTTTACGGAGACTACAGACACGAGTGATGACGCACATTGTAACTATTTTTAATCTGGCTGATACTTTTATAATCCCTGTTCCAAGTATGATAGGAAAAGAAAGAACGTTGGAATCGATAGTTCACATGAGCGTTTGAGAAGCAAGACTTCCGGTTAAGGAATAGTAACGTTCATATTAAGGAGAGATGTTACCTATGAAGAACGCGACAAAACAATGGAAACTAGGAATGATCGGTGCAGTTGTTGCTTTACTTGGCATGATTGTGCTGACTACATATTTACTTACCCCTGCGAATGCTCAAGGTAGTACGGATGCTCAACAACCTTCTGCGAAAGAAGCTCAGGTTGCAAACTCCGAGATGTTTACAGCCTATGTTGAAGGTATGCATATAGAAGACGGCAAATTGTTTATGACAGTGGACAAGATTGGCTGGTATCAGGGTGAAGAAGCCGATGCGATTTTTGCACAGCGCAATCCGGAAGCAGGTATAGAGGGTGCTCCAGATGGTTACTATATTGTCAATGACAGCAAAGAGCAGGAGCAGGTTGAGGTTAGTGCCAATGCTGAAGTATTGATGCAGTTGTATGATCGGGATGGTACGATGCAGGGCGCAGACATTCAGTGGAATGAACCCGTGACATTATCCAAGTTCGAATCGTTGTATGAGAATACCCGTATTCTTGATCTGTCCGTATTTCCGTATCATCTGACGGTGCAGGACGGAAAAGTTACTAAAATTGTACAACAATACATCCCATAAAAATAAGATGAAATTCATCATTCAAGCATTCCTCCTGTTCATTGGAACGGTGAGGGATGCTTTTTGGTTATGACAAATTCATGAAAGCGATTGTAATTAATGGTAGGTACATGTATCATTATTGGAATGGCGTTTTTACATAGTTCAGGAGGAGCCTCATGCTTAAAGACATGATTGCATTAACTAAGCCCGGACTTCTAAGGTTAAATGTGTTTGCGGTGGCGGTAGGATTCTGGGTAGCTTCAAAATGGGATATCAGCTGGTTATCTCTGCTCATGGTCGTGATTGGATCAACTTTGGTTATTGCTTCAGCTTGTGTAATCAACAATTATTGGGATCGTGAATTGGACCAAAAGATGGAGCGTACCAAAAAAAGGATGGATTACATTAACCATCTGAAGCCAGGGTTTGTGCTTGGCTATGGCATTATCCTTGGTATTGCAGGACTAGCAGTACTGTATCTCCTGGTGAACCCGTTATCAGGCTGGATGGCATTGCTTGGGTGGTTCGCTTACATCGTGATTTACACGATGTGGTTGAAACGCAGTTCAACGTGGAGCACGTCGCTGGGTGGAATTGCGGGAGCGATGCCTCCTGTCATCGGTTATACGTCTGTAACCAATGAGATTGATGCAGGTGCCTGGTTGCTGTTCGCGCTTTTGTTCTTGTGGCAACCACCACACTTCTGGTCATTGGGTATTCGCCGGGTAGAGGAGTATCGTGCTGCGGGCTTCCCGTTATTGCCAGTGGTTAAAGGGGTGAAACGCACCAAGTTTCAGATGATTCCTTATGTTTTTCTGCTGCTTCCTGCTGTATTTCTGTTGTATTATTACGACTACGTAGGTCTGGTATTTCTGATTGTATCTCTGGTCGGTGGATTGATCTGGTTCGTGCATACACTTAGCGGACTGAAGACACAGGATGATGAGAAGTGGGCAAAAGTGAACTTTCTGATCTCGGTTAATTATCTCATGCTCGTATTTATTGTCATGGTAGCGAATACGGTATGGTCTTAATCAGACGATGAACAGATCATTTTTCAGAGAGATTTCAGCTTAAGCTAGTTGGCTGCATCGAATGAAAAAGCACACTATGGAATAGCGTTTGGACAACCTTGAGTTGTTACAACATATTCTCTGGGGTGCTTTTTTGGTATAATAAAACAATTGAATCATATATGTGGAAATTATAATGCAAGATGGGAAGTGACAGCATGAGTAATTTGGAACAGGCCGTAAGATGGAGACAAGAAGGTAAGGTGCAGGAAGCGATTGAACTACTGCAAGAGATTACAGTCCAGGAACCCGAGAATGCGAATGTCTGGTATCAGCTCGCTTGGGCGCATGATTCGCTTGGGTTAGAGCGAGAAGCTGTTCCGCATTATGAGAAGGCACTGAGTCTTGGACTTTCTGGCGAGGACAGGGCAGGTGCAATACTCGGACTAGGCAGTACATATCGAACGCTTGGACAGTATGAGCAGGCAAAGGTTTGGTTTGAAACGGGCATGAAAGAATTCCCGGCGTACCGGGAATTTGAGGTTTTCTATGCCATGGTGCTCTATAATCTGGGTGAACATGCAGAAGCGATGCAACGATTGCTCGTGCAACTTGCGGACACATCAAGTGACAAGAGAATCAATGACTATAACCGAGCAATCCGTTACTACGCAGATCAGCTGGATCGGGTGTGGGAATAGATCGAATACGCAGAAAAGGGAGATGGATGAATGAGCTCCAATCAAGATCTGAAACAGGTGAATGAAAGGTTGGATCAAATTGAGAAAAAGCTGGATAACCTGGGAGGTAGCCAGCAGAACAAACACTCACCTGGCGTGCGCTTCCTAATTGGTTTTGGCATCACGATTGCGGTTATATCTGTACTGCTGCTGACTCTTGGTGTTATACAATTTGTGAGTAACGTGAGTAACGGATAGAAAAAGTCGATCATGACGACAGGTAGTGAGTTCTCCAAAGTTACATAGCCGGGCCGAGCCACTGTTGCACCTCTTCAATGAAACGCCGCGTAGCTGGCGATAGATTAACCAAAGACGGGCAGGCCATGCCAATCGTACGATAAGGATCTCCAGTTAGTGGCACGAGCGCGAGCGAATCAGTATGATTTTGAAGTACCATTTCCGGCAGCAAACTGATTCCGAGACCATTCCGGACCATCGCCATGATAGCTTGATCTTCTGCGACTTCATAGACGACATTAAGCATGGCTGCATGCTGCCGGATCAGTCGTTCAATCTCGTTATCTCCGCCCCACTTGGGCAGAATAAAGGGTTGCTCCAGCAGAATATCAAACGAAACAGACTCCTCTGAGGCGAGAGGATGATCCAGAGGCAGGATGCACATCATCCTGTCTTTTTGTAATGGAATGGTCTCAAAAGGCGATGAATCGCCGAGGGACAGAAATCCGAGATCGATGGCGCCTCCAGCCAGCCAGCCCTCAATCTCAGCATAATCGCCTTCCCACAGCTTGATCTCAATTCCCGGGTGACGCAGGCGAAATTGTTTCAGGATGCCCGGCAACCATTGTGTGGAGACACTTGCGAAGGTACCAATACGCACCGTACCAATCTCCGCGCCGCGAATGAGGGAGATTTCCTGGTTCATCAGTTCCGTCCAGCGCAGAATCTCACGGGTGTATCCCAGAATGCGTTCGCCTTCAGCGGTAACACGCACACCGGAGCGGCCGCGATGGAGCAGTGAAAAACCACATTCTGTCTCCAGACTGGCAATGGCATGGCTGACTGCGGATTGGGTGATATTCAGCGCTTCTGCTGCTTTGGTAAGACTGCCATATTCCACAACGGTATTCAAAATTTCGTATTTGATCAGTGACATGAATGGTCCCGTTCCTTCCCATTTTCGATGCATGAGTTTATTTCATATAATCTATTATAAATATTCATTTTTATAATGCAAAGAGATCGTTTATACTTGCCAAGGCGAGTTAGTTCGACGTACGATCACACAGATCAGAATACATAGAATGAAGGTTGAAGCAAGATGAATGGTGTACAGGTTAATCAAGGTCAGGCAACGAGAAGAGCGGACATCCAGATGCTGCTCGCAACGGTCATCTGGGGATCATCCTATCTGTTTATGAAGTCGGGCCTAGAGTCCATGCAAGAACTGAATATGGTCGCATTTCGTTTTGGAATTGCCTTTATTGCGGCAGGACTTCTTTTTCATCGGCGGTTGTTTAAGATGGATCGCAGAACACTTGTGGCCGGAGCGATTATGGGGACAGCTTTATTTGCTGCCTTTGTATTTATCACCTATGGTGTGCAACGAACAACGACATCCCAAGCGGGATTCTTGATAAGTTTGGCCGTTATTTTTGTACCGATCCTGACGACCATCCAGCATCGTCGTATGCCGGACAAACGATTGACGCTCAGTATCCTGGTTGCAGTTACCGGGCTTGGCTTGTTGACGCTTCAACATGAGCTTAGTCTGCACACGGGAGATATTCTGTGCATACTAGCAGCACTTGTGTATGCCATCTATATAATGATTGCTGGCAAGTTCACACCGAAGCATGATCCACTAACATTGGGAACAGTTCAATTAGGTGTTGCAGCGATGTGGGGAATTGCAGCTACATTCATGCTGGAAACGCCACGTATGCCCGATACGGCTGAATCCTGGGCAGCCATTCTTGGCTTAGGTGTTTTGTGTAGCGGCTTGGGGTACATTCTGCAGACACTCGCGCAGCGTCATGCCTCTCCTACAAGAACAAGTCTGATTTTCTCACTCGAACCACTGTTTGCAGCAGCATTTGCATTTACCTTTCAAGGAGAGTCGCTAACGTTGCAAGGGTATGCAGGAGCAGCTTTGATGTTGGTCGGTGTTCTGATCACAGAGATCAAACTTCCACAGCCTATCTTCTGGCGCAGAAAACGCCCGGTTTTACAGTCGGAACTCGGCGATCAGGGAGCATCAGGCGTATAATTGGCGGACAAAGGGTCCTTTCGTCATCTTCTATGGAAGGTGGGGAGAGGGCCTTTTTGGTTATGTTGCACACCTTGTGAAACAGATAAACAATTACCTAACAAAAACAGAATAACATAACCTTGTTTTGTTGATTTTTGTTTTTTATGCTACACTGAATGGAAAATTAGGAAAAACGGGTGAGTAGGATGGCCAAAAGAGTAACGATGCAGCAAATTGCGGATGCTGCGGGAGTGTCCAAATTCGCAGTCTCCCGTGCGCTGACAGGCAAGCCTGGTGTGAGTGAGCATACACGCGAGATGATTGTCAGAACGGCGGGGCAGCTTGGGTATTTCAGAACCGAACCGAAGCGTTATCCGGGTGAGACACAGATATCAGCGGAGATGAAGCCAGAAGCGGAGCGACAAGGCACGATATTGATTCTATTTCCCAACATTCGTTCTCAGAATCGGTCCTCCTTGTACTGGGGTCCTGTGTTTGACGGAATTTCTGAGAGGTTGAATGAGAAGGGAATGGATATTTTAACGTTAACAGAACCCTCTTCAGATCGGATGTTTTCGGTCCTTAATCCCGAAGCAATCAGCGGAGTCATTACCGTGGGCACCATCTCGACATCGGTATTGCTGGAGATTTACAGGCTGCGTATTCCACTTGTTATGGTGGATCATGAAGACCCTGCCATATACGCAGACTCAGTTTTTACGGACAATATAAAGTGTATGAAAGAACTGGTTAACATGCTCGTTGGAAAAGGATACAGAAGGTTCCAGTTTGCCGGGCAACTGCCCGATGCTGCAAGCTTTCGAGAGCGCTGGCTTGGATATCGTACTGTGCTGGAAGAGAAACAGTTGGAGGGGGAACAGCAAGAAGGCTTACTGGGACCAGAGTATGATCAGATCCGGAGATCCATTGCTGAAATGGAGCTGGAGGATATCCCTGAAGTTATCGTGTGTGCGAATGATCATACAGCTGTCATTGTCATTCAGGCACTCCAAAGTCGAGGCATTCAGGTGCCTGAACGCTGTGCCGTAACCGGATTTGACAATACGCAGACGGATGAACCCATTCTTGCTTCAGTACATATTAACAAAGAGAATCTGGGAACGAGAGCAGTAGATCAGCTGTTGTGGCGGATCAAACACTTGGATGAACCTTATGAACGCAAGCTGATCTATTCGGAATTAATTATTCGTGATGAATATAACGCCAGTATACAGTAATGGGATATGAACTTACGGGCTCATTTTAACAATGATCATACGGGTAAATGAAATGAGGTGAAAGACATGGAGAGGTTAGAGCTTCATGTCTTTTTGTTATGCAGAAACTATTTAACAAATTAAATTACAAAACAGATTGACTATAAGAAGCATATCGTGTTAATTTTGTTTTGTAAGTTATTTGTTTTTATACTAACAAAACCTAACAAAATATTGGTTAACAACTCTAACAACAATGGAGGCTGTCATGAGCACAATACAATCACAGGTTTTTCAGAATTGGACGTTCAAGGCTTGCGAAGATCAAGAGTGGATGCCGGCTCAGGTGCCCGGCTGTGTGCATACAGATTTGCTGAAGCTGGGCAAGATTCCAGATCCTTTTTATGGAACAAACGAGAAGGAAGTACAGTGGATTGATAAGATAGATTGGGAATATCAGACGGAATTTGACGTTGCCGAAGCGTTGTTCTCCCAGGAACATCTGGAACTGGTGTTTGATGGTCTTGATACATATGCGGATGTGTATGTGAATGATGTGCATGTGTTATCAGCAGATAATATGTTCCGAGTATGGAAGGCAGATGTAAAGGCTGTATTGAAGGGAAACGGTAACATTCTTCGAATACGTTTTCGGTCACCGATTCAGGAAGATCTGCCTAAGCTGGAGAAGCTCGGATATGCATTACCGGCATCCAATGATCAGTCCGATGTTGGCGGACTTGGCGACAAGAGAGTAAGTATTTTTGCACGTAAAGCCCCGTATCACTATGGTTGGGACTGGGGTCCGCGTTTTGTAACCAGTGGGATCTGGCGTGAAGCACGTCTTGAAGGTTGGACACAGGTACGAATCAATGATGTGTATATCCAGCAAAATGAAGTAAGCGCTACCTCAGCTTCATTAACTGCTGTTGTGGAAGTCGAGACATCACAAGCGGTAGATACGATTATTCGTATCGGCGCAGATGGACAGAGATGGGAAAGATCCGTATCACTACAACCCGGAACTCAGACTGTGGAGATTCCAATCTCCATTGATGAACCGAAACTGTGGTGGAGCCGTGGGCTTGGTGATCCGCATATGTACACCTTCCTTACCGAAGTGCTTCAAGGTGAGCGAGCTGTGGCTGAATCTACAGTGAAGACTGGGCTTCGTTCCATTCGGCTGGTACGTGACAAAGATGAAGCAGGAGCATCCTTTTATTTTGAACTAAATGGTGTTGCGGTCTTTGCCAAAGGGGCCAACCACATTCCGAATGATAGCTTCATCACTGAAATTACTCATGAACGTTATCGTCATGAGATCGTATCCGCAGCCGAGTCCAATATGAATATGCTGCGCGTGTGGGGTGGCGGAATCTATGAGCAGGATGTGTTCTACGAACTGTGTGATGAATATGGAATCCTGGTATGGCAAGACTTCATGTTTGCTTGCAGCATGTATCCAGGAGATGAAGCGTTCCTGAACAGTGTGAGACATGAGGCGATTGATAATGTGAAACGTCTGCGCAACCATCCAAGTATTGCACTCTGGTGTGGGAACAACGAGATTGATTCGGCTTGGGCTCACTATGTTGAGAATGGTGGCTGGGGTTGGAAAAAGGAATTTACTGCCGAGCAGCGTGAGAGCATCTGGGCCGATTACGAAGCCATCTTCCATGATCTGCTGCCAGAAGTCGTTGAAGCGTATGCTCCAGGTGTGGATTACTGGCCTTCTTCACCACTTGTATCACTGACAGGGGATGAGAAGCAACATGCGCACCCGTCCACAGCCGAAGGGGATATCCACTACTGGGGCGTGTGGCACAATGTAGAACCGTTCGAAAACTATAACGTGCATGTGGGTCGTTTCATGAGTGAATACGGATTCCAGTCTTTCCCGGAGTACAAGTCAGTACGCACTTACGCGGAAGAAGAAGATCTGGCTCTGGAATCGGAAGTCATGCTTGCACATCAAAAGAATGGGGCAGGCAATCGTCTGATCAAACAGTACATGGATATGTACATGCATGAATCGAAGGACTTCCCATCGTTCCTGTATATGAGCCAGGTGCTTCAAGCGGAAGCGATGAAGACAGCCATTGAAGCGCACCGTCGCCGCAAACCATTCTGCATGGGCACACTTTACTGGCAAATGAATGATTGCTGGCCGGTGGCTTCATGGGCAGGTATGGACTACCTTGGTCGTTGGAAAGCATTGCAATATTATGCGAAACGTAGCTTCGCCGATGTGCTCGTATCCGTAGATGGAACAAAAGAAGATACAACAGATATATATATCATCTCGGATCAATTACAACCTGTAAAAGGGCAATTACAGATTCGTTTGCTCGGGTTCGATGGAACGGTGCATCGTGATGAAACACATGACGTGACCTTGGCACCTAATACAGGTGATCGAGTGCTGTCATTACGTAACACGGAATGGCTTGAAGGTCATGATACAGCTAACACGCTGCTGCGCCTGGATCTGAAACAGGAAGGTGCGGCGAATATCGTACAGGAACACTATTTTGTACCGTCCAAAGACCTTGCTCTGCAGCCTGCAAACATCAATGTAAGCGGAGGAGCGGATGAGAACGGCGTTCATCTGGTACTGGAAAGTGATGTGCTTGCTAAACAGGTATGGCTATCTTCGGATGTGGAGGGTGTCTTCTCGGATAACTTCTTCGACTTGATTCCTGGCATTCCGGTGAAGGTGCAGTTCACTTCCAGAGAGGGTTTGCAGTCTAATGATGTGATATCAAATCCGGGACCGATCGAGGTTCGATCCATGATTGATTTTATTCGTTTGACCTAGAAGAAACGGTTGGAGTCTCTCGTAAGAGAGATTTCAACCTTTTTTTATTGAAACCTGACTCCATTTATATATCGTAATGGTTTCGTAATACTTCGCTTAGAGAATCGTAAGCTGTCTTGCTTATTGTAATCCATGTAAGTAATAAACGAATGGAGAGTGATAAGAATGATGAAAACGAATAAGAGCAAAAAAGTGATGGTAGCAGCGGTATTGATGATGTCTATGGCCTTTTCTGGATTGGCAAGTGCTGCAGATATGAAAACGATTAAAAAGGATGGCATGGAGCTTGTTCAATTGAGACAGGCGGCGAAAATGTATGATTACAGCATTATGTGGGACAGCAAGGACAGATCTGTAACTTTGATGTATATGGGCAAAATGGAAGACACGATGATGGAAGAAGACATGATGATGGAAGACGAAATGAAGATGAAAGATGACAAAATGATGGAAGACGAAAAGATGATGAAAGACGACATGATGATGGAAGACACGATGATGCCTGCGGGAAAAACGATTAAATTGTGGATTGGATCGAAAAAAATCATGGTAGACGGTATGCAAGTTAACTTGAAATCGATGCCTGTCATCCATGAAGGGAATTCGTATGCGGCTGAGTCTGTAATTAAACAGTACATGATGCCAGCCATGGGAATGAAGTAATTTAAGGGCTAAGCAGCGCCATCACCATATGATATGATTGGCTCAAATGTATTTTCTGGAATATGGGGTGGGTTCGTTTGAATGAATGTGTACTGGTTGCTGATGATGATACGAATATTACCGACGTTTGTCGCAGGTATTTGGAACGGGAAGGTTATCTTGTTGTGACGGCCAAGGACGGTTTGGAGGCTATTGAGCTGTGGCACAGCCAAACGCCAAGCTTGATTGTGCTCGACCTGATGATGCCACATAAGAATGGTTGGGAAGTATGCAACGAGATTCGGCAAACTGAGGATGTGCCCATTGTAATGCTGACGGCCCGGGGTGAGGAACAGGACCGTCTGATGGGACTGACGATGGGGGCGGATGATTATCTGACCAAACCTTTTAGTCCGAGAGAACTTGTTTTACGTGTGAAGGCAATCCTGCGGAGAATGCGAATTGCGCAGGCATCACCTGTTACAACATCTGAATATACGATCAATTATGAAGGGCTTACCATTGATTTTACCAAGCGTGAAGTGCATATCAGCGGGCAGGCCATTGAATTGACCGTTACAGAGTTTGAGATGTTGTATTTGCTGGCAAGTCACCCGGGTCAGGTGTTCTCCCGTAATCAGATGTTAAGCAAGATTTGGGATTTTAGCTATGAGGGAGATACAACAACAGTGACTGTACATGTTCGGAGACTACGAGAGAAGATCGAACAGAATCCTTCTGATCCAAAATATATTAAAACAGTTTGGGGTATAGGCTACAAGTTTGCGGGTGGCAGTTCATGAAACTTCGCACATACTTGGTGTTGTCCAGTCTCACAGGCATTGGCGTATTATTAATTTGTTTGTTCATCAGTTATTCCAAAATGCTGCTTACGATCGAACAATTGTATTGGTTATCGGCTATAACGGCAGGGGTAGGCTTACTTTCATTTATTCTTCAATATTTGCTGACTAAGCCATTAGAGAAATCAATTGCGCGAATTACACAGCAGACGATCCGAATTGCCGAAGGGGATTTCCATACGGAAGTCCCTCTCATCGGTACGCAGGAATTTAAGCTCCTGGCACAGCAATTTAATGAAATGAGTTCCAAGCTGAAGGAAAGCTTTGATCATCTGCATCACTCAGAAACCGCGAGACGAGAGTTGATCGCCAATGTTTCCCATGATTTACGGACTCCCTTGGCATCCATTCAGTCATTCGTCGAAGCGTTGGAGGATGATGTCATTAAGGATAAAGAAACCTTTCAACGTTACCTGAACACGATACGACTTGAAACGAAGCGTTTGGGAGGGCTTATTCAAGATTTGTTCGAATTATCCAGCCTGGAAGCGCAAGGGGAGGTATTTGAGCCTCAGCCTTGTCACGTCGATGAGTTGCTGCTCAGTACGTTGGAGAGTTTTTCGTTTCATCTCGCCGAGAAAACGCTGAACGTTGAAATCGATTTGCCCGATAAATTACCAGCCGCGGTCATGATGCCTGCACAAATGAAGCGGGTCCTTTCCAATTTGCTGCAAAATGCCATTCAATACTCTCCTGTTGAAGGAAAAATCATTCTGGCTGCCGAAGAAAAGGGGCCGTTTATACGAATTTCAGTTACAGATGAAGGGGAAGGCATTGAAGCGGAGGAAACTTCGCGTATATTTGAACGTTTTTATCGAATTGACAAATCACGTAGTAAGAGCAATGGTGGGGCCGGGCTTGGCCTTGCTATCGCTCAATCGATTGTGGAACTCCATGGTGGCGAGATCGGGGTTCAGAGTACAAAAGGAGAAGGAAGCTGCTTCTGGTTCACGCTTCCGATCTACGTCAGTCGTTAACCTTGGTTAATCATACGCAGTATTTATTCAGGTGGTGAATGACTTGACCAGTGATTTGGTTTTTCTTTTCGGCGTTTTTGGTGCAGGATTGTTATCGTTTTTTGCGCCATGTATTCTGCCGCTGATCCCGGTATATGTGTCTTATCTATCCGGAAGTATGGTCAACGGTACGAATCAGCAGCAGCCTGACACCAACTCGGTTCGGTTGCGGTCCACACTTGTTTTGCGGACATTTTTATTTGTTCTTGGGCTGTCCCTGGTATTTGTTTTACTCGGTTTTGGTTCCGGCATCGTTGGTAATTTGATCTCAAGTCCTGTGTTTATTGCCATCTGCGGAGCCATCGTGGTGCTTTTTGGGATTTATCAAACCGGGTTGATCCGACTATCCTGGCTGGAACGGGAGAGAAAGCTGTCAAACGATCAAGCCAAACGGGGAGGGTATGTCGGAGCGTTCCTGTTGGGTCTGACGTTTAGTTTTGGCTGGACGCCTTGTATCGGGCCTGTTCTGGCTGCCATTCTTGGTATCGCCGCAGGAGAAGGCTCTCCACTGTATGGCGGGTTTCTCATGTTCCTGTATACCCTTGGATTAGCGATTCCTTTCTTGATCCTGTCCGTTTTTTCGGAATATGTTATGAAGCGGATACGTCGTTTATACAGGTACATGGGTGTCATAAAAATAACTTCCGGCTGTATTCTTATTGTCATGGGACTATTGTTAATGACAGACCGACTAAACAGCTTGGTGACCTGGTTTCAATAATCATTGGAGGAATTTGGTATGAAGACGGCACGGAAATGGATGTTATCTGTAATCGTATTTGCTGGAGTCCTGTTAATCTTGAGCGCATGTGGATCACAGCAAACTGAATCAAAACAAACGGGGTCATCATCAGCCCCAGCATCAACATCCGATATGAGTTCGTCAACCATGATGAACAAGGGAGAGACGGCTCCTGAATTTTCATTGCGTGATCTGAAAGGAAACACGGTTGGACTTTCTGATGTTCAAGGCAAGAAAGTGTATGTGAAATACTGGGCTTCCTGGTGTTCCATCTGCCTTGCGGGTTTGGAAGACCTGAACAATCTGGCTGGTCAAAACAATGATTTTCAAGTCATCACGATTGTGACGCCAGACTACAAAGGAGAGAAGTCCTCCCAAGCGTTTACCGAATGGTTTGACCAACAGCCGTATGATAACATAACTGTTCTTTTGGATGAGAAAGGTGTATGGGCCAAGAAATTTGGTGTCAGAGCATATCCTAGTTCCTTTTATATTGGCTCTGATGGTATTTTAACGAAAACGCAGCCAGGGCATGCATCCAATGAACAGATCATGGAATCATTACAAGAGATTTTGTGAGAAGGGAGGAAGTGTCATGAAAAGGACGCTGCTCGGCTTGTGCCTCATTGTTATAGCGATAGCTGTGTCTGCTTGTGGAAACAGGGCTGAGAGCCATTCATCTTCATCTTCGATATCCACTCAACCTGTTAAGGCATCGAGTATCTCCGAGGAAAACCTGAGTAACCTGTACTTGGCAGGAGGCTGTTTCTGGGGTGTGGAGGCATATATGGCTCGTATTCCAGGGGTTCAGGATGTGACTTCCGGTTATGCCAACGGTGAAGGAGAGAATCCAACCTATGAGGATGTTATTCGCGGGGACCAGGGGTTTGCGGAGACCGTTCATGTAAAATTTGATCCGCAGCAAGTATCTTTGCAGAAATTGCTGGAATCTTATTTTCGAGTTATTGATCCTACCAGCTTGAATAAACAGGGCAATGATCGTGGCATTCAGTATCGGACAGGAATATATTATACGTTGCCTGAAGATGCCAAAATCATCGAGCAGGCTGTAGAGGCAGAGCAAGCAAAATATGACCAACCCATTGTAACGGAGGTAATGCCTCTGCAGAATTATTATTTGGCGGAGGAGTACCATCAGGATTATTTGGAAAAAAATCCGAATGGATATTGTCACATTGATATGACTGTCCTGGATGACCTGGAGATTGGGATTGATCCCGCTCAATATCCACGTCCAACAGATGAACAATTAAAGAAACGATTAACAGACGAACAGTATGCGGTCACGGTAAACAATGATACGGAGCATGCATTCAGTAACGAATACTGGGATAATGAGGAGCCCGGTCTGTACGTGGATATTGCAACGGGAGAGCCGTTATTCACCAGCCGGGATAAGTATAATTCCGGTTGCGGGTGGCCGAGTTTTACAAAACCGATTGTACCTGAGGTTGTTACCTATACAACGGATACGAGCTTTGGGATGGAACGCACGGAGGTACGAAGCCGGGCAGGTGACATCCACCTCGGTCATGTGTTCGATGATGGTCCCGAAGATCGCGGCGGCAAACGTTACTGTATTAATAGTTCATCGATCCGGTTTATTCCCTTAGACAAGATGGAGGAAGAACGATACGGATATTTATTGTCATTTGTCGAGTAGAGAAATACGTATCTGCCGATGCAGTTTCCAATACAGGACGCATTCAGGTTTGTTCCATGGCTGACTTTATCAAAAGAATAAGGCCATAATTTTAGAACGGTTGAGATCTCTCTATGAGGGGGTTCGACCGTTTTTTATTTTGCGGCATCTAACAAAAACGGAGGTAGGCTTCTAAGATGGTTCCATCATTGTTATAATTGATAATAATTATCAATTATAGGCCGGTTTTTAGTCACAATGCCAAGGTATTGTGCATGTTTGATTGCTTAGGAGAGGGAGTTTATATGGGAATTCAGAATGACATCAAGCTGTGGGATCAGGTACAGGTTCGCGTGCTTGATGTGCGTCTTATATCACTCGCAACACACGAGTTCATACGCAATTATGTGTTACCGACCAGTGCATTTGTGTATGTTCAAGGCAGGGGGCAGGTCGGGCTGGACGAGGAGGTATGGACTACAGGCCAGTTCTTGCTGCTGCATGCGGGAAAAGGAAGACGTCTGACACTTGAAGCGACAGGGGTTATGGAGGTACATCTGATTTTGTACAAATCAACCTTGCCCTCCAACGTGCTTGTGGAGTACCGAATGATGTTGAACCAGCGTAATCCGTTTGAAGAGTCCTGGGCGACAGTGCCGGATCAAACACTTGAGCTACGTGAGCTTGTGCGGAATATACATGAATGCTGGTCAGGGCAGGAGCGAGTGAGCAAAATTCAGGTCAAAGTGTATTTCTTTCAACTGGTACAGCTTGTC
Organism: Paenibacillus sp. 2003; assembly: GCF_031455635.1. Taxonomy (NCBI): domain Bacteria; kingdom Bacillati; phylum Bacillota; class Bacilli; order Caryophanales; family Paenibacillaceae; genus Paenibacillus; species Paenibacillus sp. 2003. The sequence goes on from NZ_JAVDTB010000001.1 coordinate 1,014,342, forward strand.
TTGTTACAGCGGAGTCGCATGTTTAACGAAGTTCAACAGCCTTCGCTTACCGATCAGGTTTTGCGATATATCAAAGCTCATTACCGGGAATCGATCTCACTTGATTTGCTTGCCCAGTCCTTGAGTTACAGTCCGCAATATTTATCACGCAAATTCAAGGAACAGACGGGATGTACACCGACAGAATATGTGATTCGGTTACGAATGGCTGAGGCAAGGAGTCTGCTTGCGTCCACAGAAGCTTCATTACAGGAGATTGCTGCGTATGTGGGTTATATGGACCCGTTTTATTTCAATCGTATATTCAAAAAAGAGACCGGTATCACACCCGGGCAATATCGGACGAAACAGCAGGAAAACTCGAAATCAGTTTCAAAAAGTACATTAAATGCAACAAATGAATCCATTGTAACAGGAGGGGATGAACGTTATCCTTTAATTGATGATGATAATCATTATCAATATAAGGGAGATGAGGAAATCAACATGTTTAACCATTTTAAATCAGCGATCATGTCGCTTGCGCTTGTACTCACATTGAGTGCTTGTGGAACAGCCCAGCAGGGGGCAGAAACATCCGAAGTTGCGGCTGAACCCGAACAACTGGCAGTAGTGGAAACACAAATGGTAAATACGACCTTTGGTGAGGTAGAAATTCCTGCACATCCGGAGCGAGTCGCTGCCATAGATTATCTGGGAACGGTGCTTGCTCTTGGTGTCAAACCGATTGGTGGAGGCCAATTTCTAATGAACAGTCCTTATCTGGAAGGTCACATGGATGGTCTTGAGACCATAGGGGATTCCGTTGAACAATTGATGGAGCTGGAACCTGATCTTATTATTACATTGAATCCGGACAAGGCGGCTTATGAGAAATATAGCAAGATTGCTCCGACCGTTTCGATCGCATCCATCACTTTCCCGACACTGAAGGACGAAGTAAACTATTTCGGTAAAGTCCTTGGCAAAGAAGCGGAAGCAGAGAAGTGGCTGGCTGATTTTGATGAGGAGATTGCCAAAATCAAGCAGGAGGTGCAGAGTGTTGTTCCAGCTGACGCTACATTCTCCGTTATGCAGGAATATGATCGCCAAGTCTTCATTTTTGGCAATCAGTCGGGTCGGGGAGGGCGTAACATCTATGAATTGCTTGGATTGCAAGCACCAAAGAACATTCCATCCGAGTTGATGCAGGGCGCTTATCATGAATTCTCTATAGAACTGCTCTCCAAATATGCCGGAGATTACATTGTGCTGACCAGCAAGTCTCAGTTGAAAGACCTTCAGGCAGATCCGATCTGGGGTTCATTACCTGCTATCAAAAATGGAAAAGTGTACATATGGACGGAAGAACAATCCTGGTTCCGTGACCCTATCGCCTTGTTGAAACAGACACAGGATCTGGCTGAATGGATTATTGGACTTAATACACCGTCTAAGTAAGGAACTTCAAAAAAACCGTGCTTCCCAGTTTGCTGAGCAGCACGGTTTTCATATTTCTATGTAGGACTGAACAGTAGAAGGGGATTAGCTGCCTGTAGGCAGATGAAGTAACAGTGTGATTACCGCATAAGAGTTTATTCGCTCTTTTGTTCGTTTTGAATTTCTTGCAGATCCTCCAGCTGGAGTGTAAGGTCATTCTCGGGGTTTGCACTCACAATGACTTCTGACTGTGATTGTTGCTGACCTGGCTGATTCGAGTTGGCGGCAGGTTTGATCACGTAGAGACTTTGAACGGAGTTGAGCAGGCTGGCAGGGGTGTCATCATACGTTTCCAGGAAGAGTACATAGTCTTTGGTAGGAATCAGCTTGAGGTTGTCATCATTAATAATCTCGGTGTTGCCAAGTTGTCCGCCAAGTTGCTTCACTTCAAGTTTTTCCCCGGCAGTGTAACCGCCTTTATAGGATTCAGCGACTTGAATCGTGTGGATCGTATAGATTTTCTCAAATGAAGATGGCTCTCCGCCCGAGTCGGACGCGGGGGTTAACTCGTTTTCATTTGCAGCATCAGTAACTTGTACGATATCGTTTAAAGCTTCCACACGAGTCTCAACAACACTGCCTTTCACAATTGTATTTGCTCTCTCGGACAGGTCGCCAATGCTGGCATAACTCGGGTAATCTTCAGAAGCAATAATGGTCATGGGTGCATCGGATGGGGACGCGGTAGGTGTAACAGAAGAACATCCAACAGCAGATAAAATGAAAATGGAAGAGAGAAGCAGCGTTAATACTCGATTTTTGTTCATGGATAGGAATCCTCCTTGGATTTTTGGGATAAGTTCGTAGCAGATTAGTACTTGGATCTTACGTTATTGATATCAAAGGTTTGAGGTTGGGTCATGGAATTGCGGTTGCGGGAGTAAGACATAATGGAAGGACTGTTTGTTGTCGGGTTGTCACCGAGCCAGATGGAGTGTCCGAGTTCGTGGACAAATACGCTTTGAATGAAGTTGGATAAGTTGGTTGCGTCAGGGGTAATTGTGGATGCATTGAGTTCGATGCGGAAGCTTACGACTTGACTGCCGGATACGGAGGCGTAGTTGACACCATATGCTGTATTATTGAAGTTTCCTGCGGTGATGGTGTTTGGAGAGTTACTTGTTTTGGTGAATTTAACTTTGGCACCTGCATTGTTCCAGTTGGTAAGGGAAGCGTCCATGGGAGTCTGCCATGCGGAGGCGTAATTATACGTACGAATGGGGATGGTGGTGCTGGGATAACCGTAGGTTAGAAAGGTTGCCGCATAGATGGTACTGCCAAACATCGCAATCGCTGAGAACAACATGATGCTCATCAAAAACTTCCTTTTCATACTTAAAACCTCCAATAAATGTATTTTATTCTCTATTATAGTAACAAGTAATAGTTGAGTTGAAATGAGTCCGAGGTCGTTGTTTTTGTCGTGAAAAACATGAAATAACTCTTGATCCGACCATAATGGTGTCAAAATAAGTCATTTTCTGTTCAATGTTCATGCATAATTTCCCTGAAATTACAAACAATACGTTCAACTTCTCACAGGGAAAGGTAGTGCTTGAGCATGTGTAACCGTTTTTCATTGGCAGCCGATTTGGACGAAGTCAGAGATCATTTCAAGATTCAGCGAGTGATGTATTATTACAAAAACCGATACAATATCAGCCCAACCCAGCATACGCCGATTATTTTGCATCAGGATGGTGAGCGTGTATTGGATGAGTTTCGGTGGGGGTTCATTCCATTCTGGGGTCGTGATGCTGTTAACGCAAATCTTATGACGGTGCATGAGAATCCTTCCTATTACAAACTGGTAGAGACCAAGCGCTGCGTCATTCCCTGCAATGGATTATATTACTGGCGGCAAGAGGGCAAGAAAAGTTACGCGGTTCGTGTTGTCATGCCGGATCGCGGTCTCTTCGGTATTGCTGGGTTATACGAGGTGTGGAGAGATACACGGAAAGAGCCGCTTCGTACCTGCACGATGCTTATGACAGGCGCAAACATGGTTACACGCGAGTTTGGCAGTAAAATGCCAGCGATCCTCTCTGAAGAAGAGATCAACACCTGGCTTGATCCGGCTAATACACGGGTGACTCAGTTGTTACCGCTATTAAAATCGTATAACAGTACAGAGATGAATTTGTATCCAGTCACCCCAATGGTTGCCAACGATGAACACGATTGTTACGAATGCGTAGAAGAGATGGATCAGAAGCTGGCCTACGTTCGGAGTTTCTGAATATCCTTTGGATGATGTGAAGGACTTTGGATAGAATGAAGAAGATTAAGGGGCTGAGAGTCTGGAGACACTCTGCTCTTTTTTCCTTTCTGAAAATGAAAAGTTGCAATTGCAGTGAAACGTAACTATAATCATTACAGTAAGTGAACGCATATATTCATATATCTATTAAAAGAGATATTTATAATCAGGAGGGAACCACGAATGAATCCAAAGTTTAACCAGATGTTTGAACAAGTTTCACTACCGACTGGTATTACACTGAAAAACCGTATCGTGCTCGCTCCCATGACTCATATGTCCTCGAATGCGGATGGTACGATATCCGACGCTGAACTTGCTTATTATGCACGTCGCACCGGTGGTGCTGGCATGTCGATTACGGCTGTAGGGCATGTAACAGAGCATGGCATTGGTTTTCCGGCTCAGTTTGGCGTCTATGATGACCGCTTCATTCCTGGTCTGAAGAAACTGGCTGACACCATGAAACAACAAGGCTCCGTAGCTGTATTGCAAATTTTCCATGCGGGCCGTTTGACTCCTGAACAAGCTGTACCTGCGGGTCAAGTAGTTGCTCCTAGTGCGGTTGCAAGTGAGCGTCCGGGATCTCCTGAACCAAGAGAATTGACGGATGCCGAGATTACTTCCATTATCAAAGACTTTGGTGAAGCGACACGTCGTGCAATTGAAGCTGGTTTTGATGGTGTTGAGATTCACGGTGCTAACGGTTATCTGATCCAGCAATTCTTCTCCCCTCATTCCAACCGACGTGAAGATCGTTGGGGCGGAAGTGTAGAGAAACGTCTGACATTCCCACTTGCTGTAGTGGATGAGATTCAGAAAGTGGTTGCCGAACATACGAAACTGCCGTTCATCATTGGTTACCGTTTCTCCCCGGAAGAGCCGGAAACACCGGGACTCACGATGGAAGATACGTATGCACTGGTGGATGCGCTTAAAGATAAAAAACTGGATTACCTGCACGTTTCCTTGAACGAATTCTGGTCCAAGCCAAGACGTGGCGAAGCAGATACACGTTCAAGAATGGAATTCATCTTGGATCGTGTGAACGGTAAATTGCCTGTGATTGGCGTAGGTTCAATTCATACAGCTGATGAGGCCGCTGAGGCGCTCCAAACGGGAGTACCACTACTTGCCATTGGACGTGAGCTGATTATTGAACCGGATTGGGTTGAGAAAATCGAGAGCGGACGGGAAGAAGATATTGAAACGATTCTGACCAAATCGGATCAGGAACGTCTGGTTATCCCTGACGGATTGTGGAATGCAATCATCCACACGCCGGGCTGGTTCCCTATGGCAGAAGATAAATAATATACACTTCAGAACTGGAATGGAGGGGGCGAAAGCTCCCTCTTTTTGCACATGGTCCAGATTCTTCTTGTCATCGCTCTGTGGTATGATGGATGAACAGGATCAACTGGATAATCAACGGTTTGGAGTGAAGGAATATGCTCGTAGCTGAACGGTATGAGAAAATAGTGGAATGGGTGGATACGCAAGGCAGTATGCGTGTGACCGAACTTAGTGAGCGCTGCGGGGTGACGGAAGAGACGATACGTCGTGATCTGGACAAGCTCGAACAGGCGGGCAGGCTCAGAAGGTCCCATGGCGGGGCGGTCAGCGTAAAATACAAGGAAGAGTTACAGTCGGAGATTCCGTATCCGGAACGTGCTGTAGCCCATGCAGAAGAGAAGCGCAGAATTGCAAGCGAAGCGGTGAAAATGGTGGAACCCGGCGACCGGATTGCTCTGGATGCAAGTACAACCGCGTGGTATATGGCGGCAGGATTGCCGAACATTCCACTGACCGTATTAACCAATTCGATAAAAGTGGCCGCAGAGCTGAGTAACAAGGAGCAGATTCGTGTGATTGCCACAGGTGGGCAATTGGCTTCGAAGTCACTGTCTTTTGTAGGACCTCTCGCGGAACGTTCGTTGGATGCGTATCATGTCGATAAAGTGTTTTTGTCTTGCAAAGGGGTGCATCTGACCAAAGGCATCAGTGAGTCAAATGAATTACAGGCCTTGGTGAAGCAGAAAATGATCCAGATTGCGGATGAAGTCATATTACTTGCAGATTCCAGCAAATTTAATATACAGGCATTTACCAGAGTCGCTGAGATGAGCAGTGTGGCAAAAGTGATTACAGATCAGGGTGTAGATGAAGAGCAAGTTAGCGCGTTGATTGAGCAGAATATTACGTGTATACGTGTGTAAATAAGAAAGGAATGAATGTCATGAAACATCCTTTTCATCTGAAAGCGGTATGGAATGGTGGGCGTAACAGTGAGGGAACAATCGATGCAGGTGGATTAAAAACGGTCATATCGATTCCGAAGGAGATGGGCGGACCCGGTACGGGAACTAACCCGGACGAGATGCTGCTGGGTGCAGCCTCCACCTGTTACCTGATCACACTGGCAGCGATGCTGGAGCGTTCGGATATTACGCCGGATGAATTGACGCTTGAATCGGAAGCAACGGTAGATGTTACGAATAACGTATTTACGTACGAACGGATCGTACATAGACCCCGGATTGTACTCAGCCAAGATGCTTCAGAGGCGGATCTGACCAAGGCTGAGCGCCTGGCGCATAAGGCTGAATCATCCTGTATGATCTCCCGAGCGGTGGCAGGTAATGTCCAGATGGAGACACAACCGGTCATTGTTACTACAGGAGCTAACGCGGTGTGATATACTGAAGAATAGACGATTCAAGTTGTCATTTGTGTAAAATAAGGAGTAATTCGGTATGAACACACAGAAGCGCAAGACTAACCGCTGGGTACGTTTAACACGTGCTATGAAGCTGAATTTTCTCAAATTGTTACGTGCTCCCGGAGGTGCCCATAAAGTATCTACCGGATTTGCCATAGGGTTCGGACTGGAACTGATCGTGATCTCGACCGCTTCCCTAATATATCTCGTATTTTATCCAATTGTGCGATTGTCTGGGGGTTCGGTGCCAGCAGCGATTGTTGGTAATGTGATCGGGAAACTTACGTTTTTACCTATTATCCTGATGCCGCTCGCGAAACAAATTGGCTCATGGATATTGCCTGCTCACAGCATGGGACAGGGACCGGTACATGAGAGTGCATTCATGGAGCTGTTTCGGGGGAACTGGTCGGCCGTGAGTGAATTGTTGCTTGGTGGACTGGATATTCTGGCAGGCATGTCCGTGTTTGGTGTCATTATGGGTGTGATTTCGTACTTTGTCGTGAAATTCTTCTACGTCAGAGCGCTCAACCGGCGTTATGAAGGCCGGCTGGAGAAACGCCGACAAGCGGATATCGCTTCGGTATCACCTCCGGTATTAATCAGGAAGCCATCACAATCATAATGGGCAGCATCAACATGGATGCAGCGGTGGTCCACAGAATGCAGCGGGATACAAACTGCGGAGAAGCATTGAACTGTTCAGCCAAAATAACGGCGTTCACTGCTGTCGGCATCGATGCGAGGATCAGCAGCACACTGAACAACGTGCCTTCGACCTGAAGCGCGGTCAGTATCAGCCAGGACAGGATTGGCGCAGCTGCGAGACGGACCACAAGCCCGGTCCAGAAAGCTCGGCGTACATTGGGCAACCAAGGCACCGTTGCACCTTTTGGTCTGAGCATCTGTGCTCCCAGAATGGCGAGAACGACAGGAGAGTAGCCCGCTGCCAGCATGGAGATTCCTCCATCCAGCGCTTCAGGCAGGCTCAGATTGGACGCACGCAGCGAAATGGCGATGCCAGCAGCATAAATGGATGGCATGCGGAAAACGGACAGGATCGCATCTTTCACCGTGAATTCGGATCTCGCGGCAAAAAAGATACCTACCGTATTAACAATAATCATCTGTCCAATAACGTAGACAGAAGCCTTGTCCAGTCCAAGCTGACCAAAGGCAAGCAGTACAAGCGGGAGCCCGTAATTCACGCAGTTCGTAAACGTGGAGACGAGGGTGAGACCCGCTTTTTCGCTTGCACCCAGACGGAAAATCCGGCTTAACAGCTCGGCGAGTGCCCACAAGGCAATCAGATTAATAATAGAGAACCAGAACGTGCTGGTGACGTCCGTCCAGGTAATCTCGGCATGCAGCAATGTATTGAAGATGAGCGCAGGGCTCAAAATATAAAGGGAAAAGGTCGAGAGCGACCGGGTATCCCAATTTTTGAAGCGTTTTAACAGAATACCTCCAATCACGGGAAGTGAGATCGGCAGGAACACATGGTATAACGTGAGTAAAAATGAGTGAAGCAATGCAATTCAGTCCCTTCTGGATGAAAAACTGATCTTATCATAGCAGAAGATGCATCTCATATGAATGGATATCAGTATGATGATGTGTAGTAATCGCCTTGTTTAACTAAGGATTTCCCTGCTGGGCAACGACAGCGGATTGCTATTTTGATATGGCAGATTTATTATAGAAGAGGTGCAACAAGATTACATACACATAGAGGAGGAAACTGTAATGAGTGAATCAAAACGCTTGCTCGTACTTGCTGGCTCATACGCTGAAGCGGAAAATGAGGGCATTTATGCATATGAATTGAATGAGGATACAGGCAGCTTGTCCAAGCTTGACGGCATCGCGGGCGTGAAAAACCCAACGTTTGTCAACGTGGATGCTGAGGGTAACAAACTGTATGCGATTGGTGAAACAGCGTCAGCTGAAGGCAACAAAATGTCTGAAGCGGTAGCTCTGAGCATTGATCCTTCTACAGGAAAATTAACGTTGCTGAACCGGAATAACTCCATTTCAGCTCCGCCATGTCACATCCAGCGTGACCCTTCCGGCAAATACTTGATTCTCTCCAGCTACCACGGTGGTCTGGTAGGTCTGCAAGCCTTGACGGATAACGGTGAAGTTGGAGCGCTTCTGGACGAGAAGAAACATGAAGGACAAGGTGCGCATCCTGAGCGTCAGGACAAGCCACATGTGCACTCCGCATTCTTCAGCCCGGATGGTAAATACATGATGGTACAGGATCTGGGCGCGGATAACATTGCGATCTATTCCATTGATGCAGACAAAAATGAACTTGTGCTGCACAGTGAAACCAAAACGCATCCGGGAGCTGGCCCACGTCACTTGGCGTTCCACCCGAATGGTCAATTCGCTTATGTCATCAATGAAGTGGATTCTTCCATTACTTCGTTCCAATATGATGCAGCAGCGGGTACGTTGACTGAATTGTCTACAGTATCCACACTGCCTGATGGATATGATGGCAAAGAGAATACAACAGCAGAAATCACTGTTTCCAATGATGGACGTTATGTATATGGTTCTAACCGTGGACATGACAGCATCGTTGTATTTGCAGTGGATGCAGACAAAGGTCACCTGACACTGGTTGAACATGTATCTGCTGAAGGTGAGCATCCGCGTCATTTTGCTCTGACACCTAACGGCAAATTGCTGATCGCTGCTAACCGCGATACGAACAACCTCGTGACATTCACGGTGGATCAGGAGAGCGGCCGTCTGAAATACACAGGTCACAGCACAGGTGTATCCAAGCCGGTATGCGTGAAACCAGTATATCTGTAAAATGATAAATTTCTAAACCAGCCCTGGCTGGATTGAAAATGATAACGATCATAAAGATAAAGACTCTGCCATGTGGCGGGGTCTTTTCTATTGAATATCTTATTGGATGATTAGGCTGTTGCTCTGCTGTAAGCGGGTGGATTGGAATAGAGGATTAATTCTACATTTGATTCACCTAACAACGAAAAATTATCAATAGTATCGCCCAAGTAACTACCCCACTTCAAAGTGCGTACTTCCTGAATGGATAGTCAGGGTCTACAATGAGTGAGTAGCCAAAACAAACACTGCATGCATCTCTACAGACAAATTGGTGCAGGCTAAATATCTAATTATTATTTTTACAGGAACGGCCCATATTTGAACAACAAAGGAGAAATAAATGATGAAATTGCAATTGGCACTCGATTTGGTAAACATCCCTGAAGGTATCGCACTGGTTAAAGAGGTTGAACAATATATTGATATCGTTGAGATTGGTACACCAATCGTTATTAATGAAGGTTTGCACGCGGTAAAAGCGATGAAAGAAGCATTCCCTAATCTGCAAGTTCTTGCAGACCTTAAAATCATGGACGCAGGCGGTTATGAAATCATGAAAGCTGCTGAGGCTGGTGCGGATCTGATCACTGTGCTTGGGGCAACCAACGATAGCACGATCAAAGGTGCAGTAGCAGAAGCGAAGAAACAAAACAAACAAGTTCTTGTAGACATGATTAACGTGCCTAACCTTGAACAACGTGCTCGTGAAATTGATGCGCTTGGCGTAGATTACATCTGTGTACACACAGGTTATGACTTGCAAGCTGAAGGACAAAGCCCGTTCGAAGATCTGCAAACAATCAAAGCTGCTGTGAAAAACGCTAAAACGGCTGTCGCTGGTGGAATCAAGCTGGAAACATTGCCAGAAGTAATCAAAGCACAACCGGATCTGGTTATTGTAGGTGGCGGTATCACAGGACAAGCTGACAAAGCCGCAGTTGCAGCTGAAATGCAACGTCTTGTTAAACAAGGGTAAGCAGATGAGCAAAACACAATACGCAGCGGACATCTTGAAGGAGCTGGAACGTACGTTAAGCCAGATCGATGATGCTGAAATGCAAGCGATGGCTGAACACATTCTGGCTGCGGAACAGATTTTTGTAGCAGGAGCAGGCCGGTCAGGACTTATGGGAAAGGCTTTTGCCATGAGACTGATGCAGATGGGGCTTCGTGTATATGTGGTGGGCGAGACCGTTACACCCGGGATCAGCTCGAAGGATTTCCTCTTGCTGTGCTCTGGCTCAGGAGAGACAGGCAGTCTCGCAGCTATGGCTAAGAAGGCTAGTCAAGCAGGAGCACCTGTCGGCCTGATTACGATTAAGCCAGAGTCCACGATCGGTCAATTGGCAACTACGGTAGTACGCCTTCCGGCTTCAGCCAAAGAGGACACAGCGACTTCCGGAGCGGAAGTAACCATCCAGCCAATGGGCTCGCTGTTTGAACAGGGACTGTTAATCGGCATGGATGCTCTCATCCTTACGATGATGGAAATGAAGGGTATGACCGGAGCGGATATGTTTGGCCGCCACGCGAACCTGGAATAGTGAATAGATGAAAGACCGGAATCCTTTGATCATGAAGGGTTCTGGTCTTTTCTGCGATACATAATCATTCATCTGTATAGGTTTTATCCGTGATTTACAGTTAATCTTTGCATCCCGACCAGGCTGTAGTAGAATTAATAGATAGCTGTATCGAATGAATGTACTTATTACATCATGCATGGAGCGGAAAGCTTCCCTCGTGTGAAGTGTCCCCGTGATATGTGTAATATACGCGATATAAGATTGAAGATGAGGGGGCTCGGAGCCATGGCAGCCGAAGTCAAGGAACGGATTAACCTGAAAGAAATCAACTGTGAGAAGGAATTGACCCTTGCGGTGATTGGTGGCAAATGGAAACTGATTATTTTGTGGCATTTGGGTCTGGAAGGCACCAAACGTTTCAGTGAGCTGAAACGCCTAATCCCTCATATTACCCAGAAGATGCTGACCAACCAGCTTCGTGAGCTGGAGGAAGACAAGTTGATTGAGCGCAAGGTGTATGCAGAGGTACCTCCTCGGGTGGAATATACGTTGACAGATCACGGCCAGAGCCTGATGCCTGTGCTGCACGCAATGTATAACTGGGGTAAAAATTACGGTGAAAATGTAATCTGGAAAGAAAGCTAAATAGTAAGATTTACAATGAACCGCCGGAAAATGGATACTTCCATAACCAGCGGTTTTTTAGTTACTTTCAAATTTGGTCACATGATCAATAGTTTACTCCAAACGCAGCGGGCAGAAATAGACTTAAGAAGCGGAGCTAAAAGCTTTCCGGAAGAAAGCTACATTGTAAGCATGCCCTTCGCCTTTTTTCGGGATGAACCTTTTATATAGATTGAACTAAACATTCACACGAGAACGTAGAGGACAGAAAGAACCTGAAGAAGCGGAGCGTTCGCCTTTATCACCGGATTTTCACCTTTATAAAATTGAATCAAAAAATTAGGGGATAACAGCGATCGGAAGGTTGTTCTGTCATCGGAGTGGTAAGTGTGAATATTCTTTAGTCCAATCTATACTCTCCTGAACCAAAAGTCTCATTATTTGCAAATGTCATGTATACATAAACCGATTATGATACGATGAGAGATATTGGAAATGCAAGGAGGATGACAACTAAAGATGGAAAAAATACGTACACGTGCTGAGGTAAATCCGGAAACTACTTGGGATCTGAAAGACTTGTTTGTAACCGATGTAGAGTGGGAGCAGGAGCTTCGATCACTTCCACTGGCTGCTGCCCAGATCGAAACGTTCAAAGGACGTCTTGGCGAAGGCGCTGAACAATTGCTGGCTTGTCTGGATGCGCGTGAAGCTTTGCAGGAGCGTATCGGCAAGACGGCTTCTTATGCTCGACTGAAGCAGTCAGAGGACAGCACCAATCCGGTCAATATTGAGAATTCAGCCAAGGCAGGAGATATCCTATCAAATCTGTCGTCATCCTTGTCTTTTGTTAATTCGGAGATCGTTGATCTGCCGGAGGGAACCGTTGAACGTTACCTTGCAGAACTTCCGGGATTGGAGCCGTATGCGCGGAGTTTGGAGCGTTTGATTCGAGAAAAAGCACATCGGCTTACCCCAGAGACCGAGAAGGTACTCGCTTCACTAGGAGAGGTACTGGATTCGCCATACCGTATCTATCTGCGCGGTAAACTGGCAGACATGACGTTTGACGATGCTCTCGATGGAGAAGACAATAATCGGCCACTGTCCTGGTCATTCTATGAAAATAATTATGAGATGTCATCTGATACCAAGCTGCGCCGTTCTGCTTATGCTGCGTTCAGCTCGACATTAAATGATTACAAAAATACGTTTGCAGAAGGTTATGCAACCGAAGTGAAGAAACAGGTTGTTTTATCCAGGCTGCGTGGTTACGACGATGTTACAGATATGCTTCTCAGCCCACAACAAGTGAGCAAAGAGATGTACAATAATATTCTGGATATTATCCAGCAGGAACTCGCACCTCATATGCGCAGACTGGCGGCTCTCAAGAAACGTGAGCTGGGTCTGGACAAGCTGATGTTCTGTGATCTGAAGGCTCCGCTTGATCCAGAATTTAGTCCCGCCATTACATATGATGAGGCGTGCACACTCATCCGAGAAGCACTTGATGTGCTTGGGCCAGAGTATGGCGAGATCGTAGAGCGCGCATTCAGTGAACGCTGGGTGGATTACGCAGATAATGCAGGCAAATCCACAGGGGCATTTTGTTCCTCTATATATGGTTCACACTCCTATATCTTGATCTCATGGGCGAACAATATGCGCGGAGCATTTACACTTGCCCATGAAGTGGGACATGCAGGCCACTTCATGCTTGCGGGACGTTACCAACGGCTCACAAATACAAGACCATCACTTTATTTCATTGAGGCACCATCGACCATGAATGAAATGCTGCTGGCAGATCATCTATTGAAGCGTTCCGATAATCCGAGAATGCGTCGTTGGGTCATTTTGCAACTGTTGAATACGTATTACCATAACTTCGTTACGCATCTACTGGAAGGTGAATTACAGCGCAGGGTGTATGCACGCGCAACCAAAGATGAGCCCATTACGGCGAAGACGTTAAGTCAGCTCAAAGGAGACATCCTTTCCGAATTCTGGGGACCTGATCTGGTAATTGATGAAGGGGCCAAACTCACGTGGATGAGACAACCTCATTATTATATGGGACTATATCCATATACCTATGCGGCAGGTTTGACGGCTTCCACCGCGGCAGCACAGAAGATTCGGGAAGAAGGACAGCCTGCGGTAGATCGCTGGCTTGATGCACTCAAAGCTGGTGGAAGTCTCACTCCACAGGAGTTAATGAAGCTTGCGGGTGTGGATATGTCCGGACCTGAGCCAATTCGTTCTGCGGTTGCTTATGTCGGTAGTCTGGTCGACGAACTTGAACGTCTGTATTCCTGATCTGGTTCATATAGTATACGGACAAGGCAGAACGGGTTGTCTGCATGCACCGCCTTCCTTGCGTGGGGGGCGGTGCATCTTATTTTTGCAAGGGGAAAGGAACGATGATGAATGGCGTTAACGAGCGTGTCCTCATCGATGGGCCAATTAAGCGTGGACGGCTTTGGTGTGTTTGACGACATGAGTGGAGTACCGGGTTTTGAAGGCAATCAGGGTGGTTTTTTTTCGGGATTGAATGAGTTTGGTGCCATGGGTGCGTTTGTTTCCATTTTTATTGGTGCCGTATTTCTTATTGTTGCGGGTGTGATTGTATATGCCATCATCTCAGGGGTACGCACGTGGTCATCGAATAACGCAGCGGCATTGTTAACCCTGCATTCAACGGTGGTGGCGAAACGAACAGAAGTATCAGGTGGCAGCGGGGATAGCAGTGCGACTACCCGGTATTATGTTACATTTGAATTCGACAATGGGGAGCGCATTGAACTGATCGTTGGCGGAAACCATTATGGCATGCTGGTGGAAAATGATCGGGGGATGCTGACGTATCAGGGTACGAGGTTTAAGCATTTTGAGAGAGATGTACAGCCCCAGTCGGGAGTAAACAAAGGTCAATTTTATACGTAAAAAAAGAACTGCGGCTCCTCCCAAGTGGGAGAGAGTCGTTTTTGGTATACCCAAAAGAAAGAAAAACCGAAGGGTATTCAAACGCTTACATTGGTGATATACTCGTAAAATAAAGTAAAACAGTATTAAACAAAAGAAAACAAACAATAAATACAGAATAAAGTACAGGGTCACGGACTGAATCAAGTGATACCGTTTGGAAAATAGGATTGGTTCGAAAGGTTGGTGAAGCGCGGTGAGTGTGCTGGCTTATGATTTGGGCGCTGGGAGCGGGAGAGCGCTACTAGGACATCTGAATGATCGTGGGATCGAAACGAGCGAAATTCATCGGTTCAAGAATGAACCGGTGAAGGTTGGCGAGCGGATGCACTGGGATATTCTGCGATTACATCATGAATTGTTGCAAGGGCTTACCTTTGTGAAACAGCAAGGAGAAAAGCCAGAGAGTCTGGGGATCGATTCCTGGGGCGTTGATTTTGGTCTGCTTGGCAGTAATGGTGAGCTTCTGGGTAACCCGTATCATTACCGTGATACACAGTTTAACGGCATCATGGATCAGGTACGCCAAGAACTGAGCTCCCAGCGAATCTTCGAACGTACAGGGATTCAGTTTCTTAGCTTTAATACCCTGTATCAGTTGGCAACCCTTCAACGTAGCGGTTCTCCGCTTCTTCATGAAGCAGAGCGGTTTCTCATGATTCCGGATTTGCTTCGATATTTTCTGACGGGAGAAGCCGTGAATGAGTTCACCAATGCAACGACAACACAAATATATAATCCATCGGAGGGTCAATGGGACGGTGAGTTGCTGAAGCATATTCGCATTTCGGAGAAACTCTTTGGTGAAGTGGTGATGCCAGGCACCCGTGTTGGACAGTTGCGCAGCAGCATCTGTAACGACCTTGGTCTTTCTCCTATACCTGTGATCGCAGTAGCGGAGCATGATACGGGTTCAGCCGTTGTGGCTGTTCCTGCAACGGAACGTTCATTTGCTTACCTGAGCTGTGGAACCTGGTCCCTGATGGGGACGGAGATAGATCATCCTGCGATTAGTGCCGAGAGTCTGGCTTTGAACTTCACGAATGAAGGCGGGGCGGGCGGAACATTCCGTCTGCTGAAGAACATTATGGGCTTATGGATTTTGCAGGAAAGCATGCGGGAGTGGGACCGCCAAGGGCAGGGAATTAGCTATGATGCGTTATTAGCAAAGGCTGAACAGGCACCTCCATTTGCCAGTTTGTTTGATCCGGATGATGAACTGTTTATGCCAGCAGGAGATATGACGACGCGTATACGTCAGTATTGCCGTGATACAGGGCAGGTGATACCAGAGAATCAGGGGGCTATTGCCCGGGCAATTCTGGAGAGTCTGGCATTGAAGTATAGGAGAGTCCTGGAATGGACGGAACAATTATCGGGACAGACGTTCAACGGATTGCATATGGTCGGAGGAGGTATCCAGAACCGCCTGTTATGTCAGTGGACTGCAAATTCCATTGGCAAGCCGGTATGGGCAGGTCCGGCAGAGGGAAGTGCCATCGGGAATATGGCCGTGCAATGGATGGCGAGTGGAGCTTTTAAAGATATCTGGGAGGCCCGTAAGGCCATTCGAGATTCATTTCCGGTAACTACGTATGAGCCGCAAGACAGGTCAATCTGGGAAGATGCTTACGGCAGATTTCTGCGTGTGACGGCTTCATCTAATTCACAAGCGGGGAGTGAGGTGTAACATGCTGGCAGCCGAGCGGTATGACCGAATTGTGGAGATGGTGAATGTAAAGGGCAGTATGCGTGTATCCGAGCTTAGTGAGCGCTGCCGGGTGACGGAGGAAACCATCCGGCGTGACCTGGATCGGCTGGAACAGGCAGGACGACTACGCCGATCTCACGGTGGTGCAGTGAGTGTGAAGGAAGATCAACCGGAGATCCCTTACCGGATCAGGGAGACAACCCATGCGGAAGAGAAAAAGCGGATTGCACAAGCCGCTCTGGCGATGATTAATCCGGGTGATCGCATTCTGTTGGATGCGAGCACAACGGCAGGTTATATGGCAGCGAACATGCCGGATTTCCCGCTGACGGTTTTAACCAACTCGATTCAAATCGCCACTGAACTCAGCAGCCGTGACAAGGTTGAGGTCATCTCAACAGGGGGCCAGTTGGCATCTCGCTCGTTGTCTTTTGTTGGGCCGCTCGCGGAGCGTTCTCTGGAAACGTATCACGTGGATAAAATGTTCATGTCGTGCAAAGGTGTACATCTCGAAGGTGGCGGAATCAGTGAATCCAATGAACTCCAGGCAAGGCTGAAGCAGAAGATGGTTGGCATATCCGATCAAGTCATCTTACTTGCAGATGCCAGTAAATTTGGTGTCCGTGCTTTTGCCCGGGTATCCGGGTTAAATGCAGTCCATACGATCGTTACCGATCAGCCATTGGAGGCTGAACAGACAGAACGTTTGAGCGAATACGACATAGGGATTATTACGGTTTAAACAGCGATCGGAAGGTTATTCTGTCATCGGAGTGTTCAGTGTAAATATTCTTTAGTTATTCATCTACTAATCAGTTAATAGGAGCGTGTAATTATGAAGGTCTCCTTATTCATTACCTGCCTCAGCGATGCCATCTATCCCCGAGTGGGGGAAGCCATGGTCAGATTGCTCGCCGCTCATGGCGTTCGGCTGGATTTTCCACCGGTTCAGACCTGCTGCGGTCAGCCTTCCTACAATAGCGGGTACTGGGATGAGACTCGGGTAGCGGCCAAAACGATTCTTGAAGCATTTGACGACAGTGATTTTGTGGTATGTCCTTCCGGATCGTGTACGTATATGATTCATCATTATCCCGAACTGTTCGCGGATGAACCGGTGTGGCTGGAGAAGGCAAAACGATTGGAAGCGAAAGCCTATGAGTTTACTCAATTCCTCGTTCAGGTACTCGGGATAACCGATCTGGGCGCACATTTTCCACACAAAGTAACCTATCATCCATCCTGCCACGGCAGTCGTCTGCTGGGTGTAAAGGATGAGCCGATGGCATTACTATCCCAAGTAAAGGGACTGGAATTGGTCCCCCTGCCGTTTGCTGAGGATTGCTGCGGGTTTGGGGGTACCTTTGCCATTAAAATGTCCGATATTTCGGGAGCGATGGTGACGGAGAAAGTTGATCATGTCAAAGAGACACAAGCTGAAGTGCTGGTTGGTCTGGACATGGCCTGTCTGATGAATATCGCAGGTAATCTGCGTTATCGGAATGAACCGGTGCGTGTGATGCATCTGGCGGAACTACTGTATGAGGGGGTGCGAACAGGATGAGCCAACCGGGAGTTATGGATACTACGGTCAAAGAACGTGCCGGACTGGCCTTGAATGATGATTTTCTGCGTAAAGCGGTCAAATTCACGACAGAACGATTGCGTAACGGAAAGAAGTCTGCCTCAGAAGAACATGGAAATTGGGATGAATGGCGGGAGCGTGGCCGTCAGATTCGTCTGCATACGATTGCGTATCTGGATTATTATCTGAATGAATTTGTGAATAACGCTCGTGCGAATGGGGTTCATATTCATTTTGCAGATACATCGGTGGAAGCAGCGGCCATTGCGCTGGATATTGCGGCGCACAAGCAGGCTTCTACGGTGGTGAAGTCCAAATCGATGGTGTCGGAGGAAGTACATCTGAATCATGTGCTGGAGTCGGCGGGCATTGAAGCCATCGAGACCGACCTGGGTGAATACATCATACAGTTGGCAGGCGAGGCCCCATCTCATATTGTGATTCCAGCCATCCATAAGAACCGCTATCAGATTGCAGAGTTGTTATCAAAGGAAGCGGGTGAAATTCTGGAGCCGGACACCACGGTACTTGCTGGATTTGTTCGCAAAAAGCTGCGCGAGAAGTTCCTCGAAGCAGATATAGGCATGACCGGCTGCAATTTTGCGATTGCAGAGACAGGTTCCATGGTTTTGTTCGAAAATGAAGGCAATGCCCGTATGGTATCCACTGTTCCAAAAACGCAGATTACACTGATGGGCATGGAGCGGATCATCCCCTCGTGGACGGATCTGGAGGTCATGGCAACCTTGTTGCCACGCTCCGCAACAGGTCAGAAACTAACGATGTACATGTCAGGCATCACAGGTCCTCGCCGCACAACGGATGGAGATGGACCCGATGAAATGCACATTATTATCGTGGACAACGGTCGATCCTTACAGCTCGGTGATCCTGAATTCCAAGAATTGCTGAATTGTATTCGCTGTGGTGCTTGTCTGAATGCTTGCCCGGTATATCGCCATATTGGGGGCCATGCCTATGGTGGCACCTATAGTGGTCCGATTGGTGCGGTACTGACACCTGCACTCAATGGCAATATTGATGAATGGAATGATATTGCGGGTGCTTCGAGTCTGTGTGGAGCCTGTTACGAAGCATGTCCAGTTAAAATACCGCTACATGATATGCTTGTTTATCTACGCAGGCGTAAAGTGGAAGACGGTCATGGAAACAAAATGGAGAGCATGGGCATGAAGGGTTTTGCTGCCGTTGTATCCAATTCCAAACGCTTCAGTGCGGCCATACGTCTGGGACAGATCGGGCAGAAGGCAGTTGTGCGTAACAACGGCATTACTCTCAAGTTGGGTCCACTCAAAGGCTGGAACAATTATCGGGTTGCCCCAAGTCTCGCCAAGAAATCCTTCCGGCAACAATGGAACAAGCTGGATCAGGAACTGAACCAGGAGCAACCGGCCATGGATTCTTCCGTTCGCAGTCGCATGGAGCAGATTATTCGTGAACGAGAAGAAGGGGAGGGTAAGCATGGTCACTGAACATCAGCAATGGCTCGCACAATTGGAGAAGAAGTCCATGGAGAAACAGGAGCAGTTCATGAATGACATTGCTTCGAAATTGAGAAGACCAAGGCAACGCCAAGCGCCAACCCAACCCTTTCGGGGAGCACCCGACTTTTGGACTGAATTGGAATGGGATGAAGAGAAGCGTATTCAAGCATTTACTGATAACTTTGTAAGTGTAGGCGCCCACATTGCCCGGGTTCAGAACATGGAAGAAGTATCTCAATTTATAGCCAACAAATCTCATGAGCTGAGTGCCAAATATATCATTCGTCAAAATGAACAGGCGCTAAAGGATCTCGGATTGGAAGAGCAGTTAACGGATGTGCAGATCTCAGTCTGGAATAGTCAGGCGGATGAGAACTGGAGGGCTCGTGCAGCTGAGGCTGATATCGGTGTGGTCATGGCGGATTATGCGACAGCATACACAGGCTCGGTTACTGTACTTTCTTCACCGGAAAAAGGTCGCTCGGTTAGTCTGTTGCCTACGGTACTCATCATCATTATTCCAGTGGATCGACTGTACACCAGACTGGGTGAGACGCTGGATCGATTTGACGAAGCGGGAAGAGAGAATCTTCCGGCAGGTATCCACTTTATTTCAGGGCCAAGCCGCTCTTCCGATATTGAAAATGATTTAACCATTGGCGTACACGGACCAGGGATTGTATATGGTTTAATCATGGGTTAACGGTGTGCTAAGCGTGATGTCAAATCATGATTTTAATAACTGTCCAAGATGCAGTATTTGAATGCTGAGGGCAGTTTTTTATTCGGTCTACTATAGTTAAAAGCTATTAAAATTATATTAATTATATATTTCACCTATTAATATGGTGGGTGTATAATTCTTCTCAAAGAGAGAATTGATGTGAGATACAAAAGTGAAAGAGGAGGATGAATACAGATGAGTATATTTTCTTACCAAGTTCCGTTTATGGAGGGACACAAGGGTGATTTTTCTGCTTATAAAGGGAAGGTTCTGCTTATTGTGAATACAGCAAGTCGGTGCAGCTACTCCCGGCAATTCAGTGAACTTCAGCAGATGTATGAGAAATATGGTGATCAGGGGCTGGAGATTCTGGCGTTCCCTTGTAATCAGTTTAACGACAAAGAACCTGGCAGTAGCTTTGAGATTGCCGAGTATTGCAGGAGTCAGTTTCAGATCTCCTTTCCGATCCTCGAGAAGGTTGAGGTCGTTGGGCAATTCATGCATCCTTTGTTCCGTTATCTGATTGAAGAAGCGCCATTTCAAGGTTATGATCTGGACACGAAGGAAGGACAGTGGATGGACACCTTTGTGAAGGAGAAGCATCCAGAATTGTATCAAGGGGACGGGATCAAATGGAATTTCACCAAATTCCTGATTGACCGCAGTGGGAACGTCCATGGCCGTTATGAAACGACAGTTGCTCCATTAGAGATGGAGTCGGCTATTCAGTTTCTGTTAAAGAAATCATAAGTATATACCTTAATCCCTGTCCTGAGGTCCTATGACTTTGGGACTGTTGAAGATTGGAACTGGAAATGTTAGGGTAAAAGAAGATAACGAAGTCCTCCATTTTTTTTAATCAAAAATGACCAATATACCATCTCAGTCAGTTAGTTCTTTGTTGGTTTTATCGTTATCTGGATGAAATATGAAAATGTGCAAAAAATAACTTGAATCTGTTGATCTGAAGAGCAAGTGTATCGCGTCTGTAAATCAAGTCATTATTTTGTAGTTGTAGAACTCTTAACATGGAAAGAAGGAGTGAGTGTCATGCCACCAATTTCAGTGCCTCAACCGAAAACATTTGGCCCACTGGGCAATTTGCCGCAATTGAACTTTGAAGAGCCGGTGCAGTCACTGGTGAAACTGGCTGAAGAATATGGACCGATCTTTCGTATGGAGTACCCCGGGCGAAGTGAATTGTATATTTCCGGTCACAAACTGGTCGCCGAGGTAACGGATGAATCCAAATTCGACAAACGTGTGTGGGCACCCCTTGCGAAGGTTCGTGCTTTTGCAGGAGATGGGCTATTTACGAGTTGGACCGAGGAGCCGAATTGGAAAAAAGCCCATAACGTACTGCTGCCAAGTTTCAGTCAACGTGCCATGCAGGGATATCACAACAAAATGATTGATCTGGCTGTGCAGCTGGTTCAGAAATGGTCACGATTGAACCCGGATGAGACGGTTAACGTTCCGGATGATATGACACGTCTTACGCTCGACACGATTGGACTCTGTGGGTTCAACTATCGGTTTAACAGCTTCTACCGGGAAGAACCACATCCATTCATTACGAGCATGGTTCGTGCGTTGGATGAATCCATGAGTTCATTGCAGCGACTGCGTCTGCAAGACAAGCTGATGATCACCAAAAAGAAACAGTTTGAACAGGATATCCGTTCCATGTTCTCTTTGGTGGATCACATTATTGCCGAGCGTAAAGAGAAACCGCAGGAAGGCGCAGATGATCTGTTGTCCCACATGCTCAGCGGCAAGGACCCGGAGACAGGAGAAACGCTGGATGATGAGAACATCCGTTATCAGATTATTACATTCCTGATTGCTGGACATGAGACCACAAGTGGACTGTTATCCTTCGCCGTTTATTATCTGATGAAGAATCCGGATACGCTGGCTAAAGCCCAAGCTGAGGTGGATCAGATTCTGAAAGATCCGGTTCCCACGTACAACCAGGTTCGCAATCTGAAGTACGTCCGCATGGTTTTGAACGAAGCATTGCGGTTATGGCCGACGGCCCCGGCATTTTCTCTGTATGCAAAAGAGGACACGGTACTTGCGGGTCAATATCCTTTGCAAAAAGGAGACAGCGTCAGTGTACTTATTCCCAAGCTGCATCGCGACCGCGAAGCCTGGGGAGACGACGTAGAGGAATTCCGTCCGGAACGGTTCGAAGATCCGAGCAAAGTGCCGCATGATGCCTATAAACCTTTTGGTAACGGCCAACGGGCCTGCATTGGTCAGCAGTTTGCACTTCAGGAAGCAACGCTGGTACTGGGCATGGTGCTGAAGCATTTTGACTTCATCGATCATTCTGATTATCAGTTAAAGGTGAAAGAAACGCTGACGCTCAAACCGGATAACTTCACAATTCGTGTACGTGCGCGTGGGGGGCAGCCAGTCATGGCCGTTCCAGGTGTAGCGGTCGAAGAACCGAAGCCGGTTGCCAAAAGAACGGAGCCGGATGCAGCGAATGCCCACCACACACCGATGCTTGTTCTGTACGGTTCCAATCTGGGTACAGCCGAAGGCATTGCACGTGAAATTGCGGATACCGCCAGATACCAGGGTTTCCGCAGTGAGGTCGCTGCGCTGGATGATCGTGTTGGCAAACTGCCAAAGGATGGTGCCGTCATTATTGTCAGTGCATCCTATAACGGTCAGCCGCCAAGTAATGCCAAGATGTTTGTCGAGTGGATTGAACACGCCGATGCCAATGAATTCAAAGGGGTGCGTTTCGCCGTTCTTGGATGCGGTGACCACAACTGGGCCAGCACCTATCAGCGTATTCCGCGTCTAATCGATGAACAGTTATCTTCCAGAGGAGCAGAGCGGTTATCACCGCTGGGTGAGTCAGATGCTAGCGGAGATTTCGAGAAACAGGTGGGGGATTGGACAGAGCAATTATGGCCTGATCTCGCACGAACAATGGGACTGAAGCTAAACACAAGCTCCAATAGCGAACGCAGTTCACTATCTGTACAGTTTGTCAGTGGGCTCGCCGTAACACCGCTTGCGGATACGTATGATGCTCATGTGGCAGAAGTGCTCGAGAACAGGGAGCTTCACGACGCGGGCAGTGAACGCAGCACACGTCACCTGGAGATCAAATTGCCTGAAGGCATAACCTACAAGGAAGGGGATCACCTGGGCATTCTGCCGCAGAATCCACCGGAACTTGTGGAACGTGTACTTCGTCGATACGGGTTTACCGGAACGGAGCATCTCGTTCTGGATGCATCCGGTCGGAGTGCCGCACATCTACCATTGCATCAACCGGTTAACCTGTATGATCTGCTCAGTCATAGCGTCGAGCTTCAGGAGGCGGCAACTCGTGCGCAGTTGAGAGAAATGGCAGCATACACCGTATGTCCACCGCATAAGAAGGAACTTGAAGCGCTGCTTGATGAATCTGTGTATATGGATGAAGTGCGGAATAAACGGATCTCCATGCTGGATTATCTGGTGAAATATGAGGCATGTGAACTGCCGTTTGAGCGTTTCCTTGAATTACTGCCTTCATTAAAAGCCAGATATTATTCGATCTCCAGTTCACCGCGTGTGCAACCCGATCAAGCGAGTATTACGGTCAGTGTTGTGCGTGCCCCGGCATGGAGTGGACAGGGAGAATACAGAGGTATTGCGTCCAACTATCTGGCTAACCTGAAGTCGGGTGACGAGATCGTGATGTTCACGCGGACACCGGAATCCGGGTTTCAACTGCCGGAGGATACACAGGTTCCCGTCATCATGGTAGGCCCGGGTACAGGTGTTGCTCCATTCCGAGGTTTCTTGCAGGCAAGGCATGTATTGAAGGAACAAGGTCAAGAGGTTGGCGAAGCCCACCTGTACTTTGGGTGCCGGAATCCCGAGCATGATTATCTGTACAAAAATGAATTGGAAGCAGCCCAGCAAGAAGGTCTTGTGAAGCTTCATACGGCCTTCTCCCGTGTAGACGGGGAGGAGAAATGTTATGTACAGCATCTGATGAGAGACGATGCTCAGCATCTGATTCCTTTGTTTGAAGAGGGTGCGCATCTGTATATCTGCGGTGATGGCAGCAAGATGGCACCAGATGTGGAAGCTACACTCCAGCAGGCATACGCTGATATTCATGGCAAGTCCGCGAAGGAAGCAGAAGATTGGCTCAATCAGCTTCAGCAGGAAGGTCGTTATGCCAAGGATGTATGGACAGGCATCTGATATACACATGTAAAGGGGCAGCTTGATCCGTAACTGGCTGAGCGGTGAGATACAGAAGCAGTTCTGTTCTCACCGCTTTTTGACATAAAATGATTCTTCAGCAGATGAGTGGTTGCATGGGTTATAATTATATATTGGAAGGGAGCACCCGTATGCAGACATTTGGGAACCATTGTATGGCTTGCGAAAAGAACCAGCTTTACTTCCGGGTACACGGCCGTTTCAGTTTTTTTCTTCCGGCGGTTGGCCGATAGATCGACTCGATGCTGGAAAGAGGAAATAAAATACGGGAAGGGACTCTGCCTTTTCCCTGAAGTTCAAGATAATCCAGTCCCACGCCCACAAGTCTGATATTGTTAAATGCATTCCTGGAAGGGAAAGTCGTGCGGATTCCCACTCTGACGCCTCGCCGCGTTCGAGGAATATCAAATACCCGAATGGAGTTCAGACTGAGAGGAATGAATAACTGACGGTTTACTTTGATAAACTGCCTTGGATAGACACGACGAATACGTCCCGGTTCCAACCCGGAGAGTGGAGTATTCAGTTCTGCAAGGTGCCCCTGGAGTTCTGCCAGGCGATGCTGAAGTGTTTTTCCAGTATGGAGATGCTGCCAGCTCATAAGTATTCCTCCGTTCGCCATTTGTACCTAGTATATGAAGGAACGGGGTAGGAAGGTGTACGTTTGATAGCCCATGTTCGTTACGGCTAACGGGGTTTCATTTTATAATAGAGGAGTGATTCAAATGATCGTAGAGATGTATAAAGACCTCATTCAGGATGAGCGTGGCAATTATTATCTGGCAGTACAGATGGATGGCAATGAGCTTACGCTCGTTAATGCATTCGTTGAAGCGGCATTCACACCTGAACTGATCTACAATGAAGAGTTCCGTGCCAAGCATAAGGAGATGGAGGGCGGGTTTGTAGGCAAAATAGCGATGGACCTGCTTCGCCATGATGTGGTTATGGGTATGAAGCTAATCGACCGCAAACTGTTGAACCTGTCAGATGTTGAGCAGCAGTTCACGGTAAATTATATTGATACGATTGAATTTTATCGTCACCCGGCGTGGAACCGGAAGGTGTAAGGCGAAACTCATCTCCTCTGTAACCAGAGAGAGAATGATTTCCGCAGTGGCAGTCAATTTCTATCTTGTGTCCTTATGAATAAGAAATAAAGAGATGTAAACGCGCAAAAGGGAAAAGCGCAAGTGCAGGGGAAGTAAACCTCTGCAACTTGCGCTTTTTTGCATACAAACAATTAACGATAGGTAGGATGGATGATGCCAATATCGCGTTCAGTTTTCAAACTTCCATCAGCGTAACGCTGCATTTCATTTCCTTTGATTCGAATTGGGATGCACTCTCCTTGATAGAAGATCTCCCCCTCGACAGTGCGAACGGTCATTCCGATGACTGCCTCCAGATGTCCACTATGATCCGTTACAAGCCGAATCCCTGATGGGCCGTCCAGATGAACATTGCCCTCCATATATACCGTCATTCGATCCGGGGTGTTCACCAATTCATATCCTATTCCGTTGACTTTTCGGCTATAAGCCGTGTTGCCAGATACGACCTCGCCATGATCCATATCGATAGGGAGCAGACCGGTAAACCAGAGCTGATTCGATCCAACAGGCATAATTCCACATAATCGCTCCACATAATCGAGCAGACAAAGGATAGTAGGGGAGTAAGTCTCGGTAAAACCTTGTTCTCCGGTCCATGGGCTTAGTACCTGACCAAATCGCTTATCTTTGGATAGAGCGGACAAGATTGGCTGCATTACCCAGGTTAGCTCCACATATCGATGATGATACTCGAATGCGTGTGGTGCCCGGATTAGACTCAGGAAATTGGATGCCCCTCCCCAGCTGTTATAGGAGGAAAAGGGATCAAATCTGGGATCATCCATTGAAATCGATGTAAACGGGTATTTAGCGAAAAACTTACTTGTATTCAACAGGTACCGCCGTAGTAGGTTATCGAACAATTCACGGTCGCCCACCTCGCAGGCCATTACGCGGAGCAACACATCAGATTGGACTCTGACCAATTCGTCATTGCGATCCCGATCATAGAAGAACATATCCTGTTCGTTGTAACAATAACGAAATAGACTTTCCAGGCTGGACTCGGCTTTGCCTTTCCAATCCGTTCCCGACTCCCCCAACTCCTCAGCCATGCGGGACAGATACATGCGCTGACAATAGATATTGGCAGTCAGATCCGGTGCCAGAAAAGGCAGAATCGGAGAATCCGGGTGGTAGGCAGAAGCATCATTCATATAAGGTGTATCCGGAACATGCCAGAATCGGGGGGATAAGTCATGTCCAGTGTCAAACGTACTGAAAGCTTCTACACAGCCGGTCCCTCGGGTATTACGGTTTCGTGCAATCCATTCATCGTAACGAACCATAGCCTTGTACATGGTGCTCAGGAAAGGTGACTGCTTGCCATGATTGTCATGAAGCTGATAGTGGTTCCATACACTGCGTGCCAGTGGAGTGACCAACTGGATTTGCCGGAAAGAGGGTCCGTTTGCCGTGAGTTTATACGGGAGCAATCCATCTTCTCTTTGCTGCTTGGCAAATGCGAGGTACGTTGTTTCGGACACGGAAGGAAGCAGGCGAGACAGCAGCTCCGCATTGATGGTCCCTGTACTCTCTAACCAACATCCCAGATAGATGCCACCTTCTTGTAAAATAGGATCGCTGTCTCCCATGGGCAGGATGCAAGCAAGCAATTTTTCCACTGCCGCACAATACGTAGCTTCCATTCGTCCGCCCGATGCTGCAAACCGGACACCCGACGCATGCCATTCCTGTAATAACTGCTGATCTTCCAGTTTAACTGGCTGAACTTGATCCATAATCGAAATGTTGCGCAGCCGATTTAATATCTCTTCTGTCATATGTTCCTCCTCACAGTGTTTGTTTCTGGTTATTGATTCGATTCAAAAATACGAACGGTCCCGTTATAGAAGTCGGAGACAGCTTGCTCTACACTTTTTCGTCCAAATCCGATCTCTTGATTTGTCGTCTGAGCTAACTTGGAGAACTCTGCAAATCCCGGAGGATTGTAACTCACCTCAAAAGGTTCAGTCTTCGTAGCTTCAGAGACAAGATTTGTATAGTTATAGACAATCTCCTCCACAGGACCAGCGCCTTCCTGAAGAAGATTTCGGTTGGCTTCCGTAACGGGCACGCCACGGTCATTACCGAGGATTTTGGCTGCTTCAGGATCATGAATCCAGAAATTCATTAATGTTGCCACTTCCTTCGGATGTTTGGTATTTGCGTAACCTGATAATCCCTGACTGGATTCAAATACAACACCCGTTCCTTTAGGCCCCCGTGGTACAGGGAGTAACACCAGAGGATCTTCCGTCAAGCTCTGGAATGCAGCAAGTTGGTTGGATGGTAGTAGAGTCATGGCTGCTTTGCCTGTGATCAACAGGGATTTACTGGTATCATCATGCGGGTTGGATACCTGCAATTCCGGTGTGACTACACCGCCGGATGCCGAAGTCTTTTCCCAATACTGGAACCATTCCAGAATGTCTTCCTTGGCGAATCCGAGTGTGCCATTTTTCATGTCATACAGTTGTTTACCCCGTTGTTTTAAATAAATATCCATCCCATCGACGGTGAAATTGTACGTCCCATAGAAGCCGTCTCCGAGCTTGTCGGACAACTCTTTGCTGATGGCGGCATAGTCCGCCCAGTCCCAATTGGAAGCTGGCAAAGGCACGCCGGCTTTCTCAAAGAGTGCCTTGTTAACAATAATTCCTCGTGCGTTTGCACCGGCAGAAATATGTTGCAGCTTCCCGTCGAGACGTCCGTATTCGATCATGGTTTCATCCATACCATCCAGATTCAGTTCGTTTCCGACATACGGGTCCAGGTTAAGGAGGACATCTTTTTTGGCATAATCAACGACATTTCCACCGAGGAAAAAGATATCCGGTGCTGTACCTGATGCCAGCTGGGTATTCAGCTTGTCGAAATATCCGGAGGAAGGTGCAAATTCTCCTGAAATTTTAATATCCGGATGTTTCGCCTGAAAGATCTTCAGGGCTTCATTCGTAATATCTGCCCGTTTCTGGTCACCCCACCACATGATGCGAAGTTCGACCTGTCCGCCCTCGGTAGTTCCATTATCATTACCATTGCCTGCATTATCATTAGCCCCTGTATGGTCTGTTCCAGAGCAAGCTGTTACGAATAACAAAAGTGTAGTGATCATACCAATCATGAAACGTTTGAACATGATAAATCCCCCTGTCTAATGATATGAGAAGTGTGTTGTTACTTCAGACCTGTTGTTGCAATGCCCTCAAGGAAATATCGTTGAAACAGTAAAAAGATGATGGTCACGGGAAGCAGTGACAGGGTGGACATGGCGAGTAATGCGCCCCAATCGGATTGTCCTGACGGATCGAAGAGAGAGCGAATGCCCAGCTGCACGGTGAACAGATCAATTTTGCTCAGATAGATCATCTGGCTGAAAAAGTCATCCCAGCTCCACAGGAAGGTGAAGATCGCTGTTGTAATCAGTGCTGGAACGAGCAGAGGCACTACGATTCGGAAAAAGATCTGTGATTGCCCGCAACCGTCAATGGTTGCACTCTCGTCCAGTTCCCGCGGTATACCGCGTATGAATTGAACCATGAGCAAAATGAAGAAGGAATCCTGCGCGAGCCACTTGGGCAGAATCAGCGGGAAATACGTATTAATCCATTGAAGCTCATTATAGAGAATGTACTGGGGCACCAGAGTAACATGGTAAGGCAACATAATCGTGATCAACATCATGCTGAACCACAGGCCTTTGAATCTGAACTTCAATCTGGAGAAGGCAAAGGCTGCAAGGGAACAGGAGATCACATTACCCAGCACACTCATGACCGAGATCAGAACGGAGTTGCCGAAGAAACGGCCAAAGGAGATGCCCTGCAGACCTTTCCAGCCATTAATATAGTGCTCCAGCGTGAAACTGGTTGGAAATAGACTACCGCTGGTGAAAATGAGATGGTTCGGTTTAAACGAACTGAGAATCAACCATAGTACTGGATATAACATCAGCAGACCGAAGAGTATAATGGCGGCATGCCTCCCGGCCTGAACCAGTTGTCGTTTGATTGGCATATGCATTACCTCCCCTCCTGATTGTCCCCGTAGAACACCCAAAATCGGGATGTAACAAAGACGATTGCGGTGAATACCCCGATAATGACCAACATGATCCAAGCCAGAGCCGAAGCATAACCCATATCAAAGAACGAGAAACCTTTCAGATACAGATACAAGGTATAGAACATTGTTGCGTCGAGTGGACCCCCGCGGCCATCTCCGATCACGTAAGCGGGTGTAAACGCCTGGAATGAATTGATCATGCTCATGATCAGGTTAAAAAAGATAACGGGGGAGAGCATGGGCAGTGTAATTCCGAAAAATTGACGTATCTTTCCCGCTCCATCGACATCGGACGCTTCATATAAGTCTGCCGGGATCTGTTTCAGGCCCGCAAGAAAGATGACCATGGCAGACCCGAATTGCCACACGGATAGTGTGATGATGGTATAGACCACATAATCCGGATGCGCAATCCAGGATGGACCTGAGATACCAAACCAGCTTAAAAACTGGTTGACCAGTCCATTCCCCTCAAAAAGTTGCCGCCAGACGATTGCAATCGCGACGCTGCCGCCCAAGAGGGAAGGGATGTAATATACAGTCCGGTAGATGCCAAGGGCTCGAACTCCTTTGTTCAGCGCCATTGCCACCAGTAGAGCAAAGGCAAGCCTTAGAGGAACGGATAAAAAGACATAATAAAATGTCAGCCCCAGGGACCTGCGAAAGGTATCGTCCTCGGTAAAGATGTGAACATAGTTGCTAAGTCCGGTCCAAGTCGGTGATGACAGCAGATTGAATTTGGTCATGGATAAGTATAGGGACGCAATCATCGGTCCCAGTGTCAGACAGAAGAGTCCGATCAGCCAGGGCAGAAGAAACAAGTAGGCTGTGGTATTCTGCTGACCGTATAAGGGTTTGGTCTGTTTTTTCATCATGTGCCTCCCTTCTGAATCGATAAAATTCATGGTTACCAACTGTGAATCCGCTTACAACATGCGGCGTTCTCTTGGTAACCACATCATACCGGGGAAGGGGAGAAGCTTGAATCTTATTTCTTCGGATAATGGCTATTGATTTTTTCGGAATGCTGCAAGCGATAGTCTGAAGGACTCATGTTGAACATTCTTTTGAATTTCGAACTGAAATAACTTGGCGAACTGAAACCGGTCAGCTCAGTAATATCCCATACGGTTAATTGAGTATCCTTCAGCAGTTGCAAGGCATGATTCATCCGAACGCCCGTCACATATTGAACAAAAGAGGTACCTGCCCCTTCCTTAAACAATTCGGAGAAATAGGTAGGGTAATAGTTGAATCGTTCAGCGAGTAACGTCAACGTTAGCTCCTGCATATAGTTCTCCTCGATATATCGCTTGGCTAAGTCTATAACCGTCCCATCCCCATCTTCTGAAGGAAGTTGTCGACTCAGGAAGTCTTGAGCCCATCGCATTAATAAGCGTTCTGCTTGATCTGGCGTCTTAAGCCACAGTGTCCATTCCGGGGCCATAGGAAAATCCATCAACAATGAAATTTGAAAAATGCTTTGTGTCATTCTGGAAGGAGAAAGCTGGAATGCCTCGTGAAGTTCCTTGCGGATGATGCTGCGGAAGGAGTCCAGTTCCCCTCGAATGAGGCAACGATGCAGCGTGCGTGTCGTTTCTTCAGGCAGTAATGGACTATAGTCTGTTCCTGCCTGAGGGTTCAGCCCGCTGACAGCCCGTTCAGCTGAATTCCATGCCAAAAGGGAATGGATATAACCTTCTTTCCAGTGCTCAAGTCCGGATACAGAAAGTCCCACCCCAATCTTGAGTTCCATGGAAAAAACGGATGCCGTATGTTCCGTGAGCTGTTGGATGAATTCATGCTGCATACCATCTTGTACTATGAAATGCATGATCCCTGCGTGTGCCGAATCATGAAAAACCTGGACAATGTCTGAATCAGACTGGGCGATTTCATAACATACCATCTCGAAAGGAAGATGCATCTGCTCGGGTAATCGATCTTTTCGAATATCCGGCTTGTCCGAGTGACTTATACCGGCGGTGATGAAACAGACCTTCTGATCCTGCCATGATTCGAGATGGAACAATCGGAGTCGTTCTGGCATGGAGGAAGGCGGTAGGCGATTGCCTTTGACGAGATCAAGAAGGAAACGTTCCTTCATTTCCCGGTAATACTGAGAGAGTCGCCATTGCAGCAATTCGGAGTCGCCTCGAACTTTACGTTGTTCATCCAGATCCGCTTTGATTTTGCCTAATGTGGCTTTCAATTCATCCCGGGTTACAGGTTTCAGTAAATAATCCATCACCTGGCTGCGGACCCCCGCTCTGGCATATTGAAAATCCTCATAACCCGTGATAATGATAATCTGAATGGAAGGGTTATAACTGCGGCAGACATCCAATAGTCTGATGCCATCCATGACAGGCATATTCATATCGGTAATCAGCAAGTCAAAATGTTCAGATTTCAAAAGTTCATCCGCTTCGATCCCGTTAGAGGCTTCCCCTGTTATGACAAAGCCCATGCCGTGCCAATCGACTTTCAATTTTAATCCTTCGCGAACTTCGATCTCGTCATCTGCGATTAATACGTTGTACATCATATTCCTCCTGTACGGGTAGAATCAGTTCAATACATGCGCCTCCGTTTTCAACGTTCTCCATGTGGACCGTGAACAAGCCACCATAATGCAGACGGCAACGAGCAATAACATTGCCCAGTCCAATATGCCAGCCTTCATTATGCAATATGGATTCCAATGAGGAGGGAGCAACCGGATGTTGCAACTTTTGGATGATTTCTGCTGGAATACCCGGTCCGTTGTCTGAAACGCTGATGTGCAGACGATCATAGATCCGGTTGATCCGTATTTGTACCTGAGCTGTCGTCTGATGCTGGAAGCTGTATTTCACTGCATTTTCAATAAGTGGTTGAAGAATAAACTTGATGATGACCATGGACTTCAGTGTGCCTTCTAACGTTACCGAAATGTCGAGCTTATGACCGAAACGAGTCTGCAAAATGGAGATATAACGCTGCACATAATCCAGCTCTTCGGTTAGGGGAACACGGTCGTCATTGGTGTTGATAGAAAAGCGCATCATTTTACCCAAATCCTCAATGACCTGAACCGTATCATCCGTTCGGCGCTGAATGGCAAGACTGCTTACCAGCTCCAGAGTATTAAACATAAAATGTGGATTAATCTGTATGAGAAGTGCCTTGTACTCTGCTTGCTGGCGAAGCAGTTTCAGTTCAAATTCATTCTGGATATGCTGCCGCAGCTGACTGATCATATAACGGAAAGTGAAGATTACATAACTGATCTCACTCTTTACATTTTTATCTGGAGGCAGAAGTGAATCCGCTTGGTCAAAAGCCCCTCGTTGAACCTGTCTCATCGCCAGTACCAGTCTGGTCAAAGGTTTGGTTACGCCGTGGGATAACCATGCAGCAGCCAAGAGGGAGACCAGAATCAGGGCAATCGTTACCACCACAATTGTGCTTTGGAGCTTATGGAGAGAGAGGTACATTTCCTTTTCCGGTGCCAGACCCGCCAACATCCAGCCGGTACGTCCCAGTTTCTTGAATACAAGGATGTCTCGCTGTCCTTCATGGTTTGTGAGATATGTGACTCCGGCTTTGAGCGGGCTATTACGAATACGATCGATCTCTGCGGTAGCTACAGCACCCAACGTGTCTACCTGCTGTGAGAGAATAGGATTTCCTTGCTCTCCCAGCAGAAAAATAGTGCTATTCTCCGCAAGATGTATGCGACGGAGCGGTTCTAGAAAATAGGATTCACTGACATTCACCTTCATGACACTCTGTGCTGTAGCATGATGAAAGGTGCCAATGGGCATCAGCAGACTGACCACCGGGTTACCATGATCTCTGACACGTTCATGTTGATCGGTGTGTGCAGGTAACCAGCGTTCCCCCAACGTGTAGAAATTTGTATACCAGGATTCTTGTACAAAGGCAGGTTCATATGTTACCTGATTCTCGCTGCCAATTCGCAGTCCATTCCGTCGATAGATGGATACATCCGAGATACTGGTGTAACTGTTGGTTGCCTGAGTGAGGAAACGACTCATCGCAAGGTTGGCCAGCATCTTTTCTCCTTCGGGAAGATTCGGATCACCGATCGCGTTATCCCAGTTTTTGCCCATATCACTATTGAAAACAAGAGAGGCGGCATCATAGATCTGCATCTGCACCATATCTACGTATGAACCGTACTCCTCCATTTTCTCAAGAGCAGAGGGTTCGATGTAAGAGCGAATGACCGTGCGTGATTCCTTGAAGAGCAGGTAGGAGAGTGTGCCAAAAGCGAGGACAAACAGGACAACGATAAAGGCAATCAGGCGGTTTTTTAAAGAGAAGAACATGGATTTCCTCCTTCTACCGAGTCAACTTGCGTGCAGAGTAATTATAAAAATATAAAAAAGACTGCGTGATATGCGCAGCCTTGAAATGAAATTAATAATGTAGTGCAGATCTGGGAGACTTAGAAACGAACCAAATTATTGACGTTGACTGGCAAACCCGTGGCCATGGCGCGATTGGCCGCAATGCCCGTCAGAATGGATCTTGCACCGTCCACGTGATTAGCTGCGCGATGGAACGGATCTTCTACAGGCTCTCCGAACAGATCATTCAGCAGCACCGGGTCACCACCGCCGTGTCCACCTGCTTTCTCCTCCACTTCAACTTCATATGGCGCACCGAACATCGGAAGGACCCGCAACGTTTTACCGATCAGAGCACCTTCCTTACTTTTGTCACCCAATGAATTGACATAGGATTGCTCCACAATGTTCATCTCAATCCGGCCTTTGGTGCCGTTAATGGCAATACGGTAACCTTCCCATGGCTGATAGGCAACGAGGGAGTACGTCAGAATGGCTTTGCTCCGATACTTCACAAGCACACCCATCGTATCCTCAATGTTGATACCATCCCCAAATACGCTCTGATCCCGCTGATAACCATCTTCTGATTCGGCATCCAGATACATGGACTTCATATGAGCATCCGAATCCAAATGCAGTGCAAAAGGATCTTCCTTCGCGATCGGGTTACCGGTTGCTCGATTGTAGAACTGCGTTACACCGCGTTCTTCTGCGTTTTCTCTGCCGTAATACATCAGATCACCAAATGCAAACACGGTATCCGGTTGCGAACCAATCCAGAAATTCACCAAATCGAAGTGATGGGTGGATTTGTGAACGAGCAGTCCGCCGCTATTACGCTTGTCCCGATGCCAACGGCGGAAATAATCTGCCCCGTGGCGGGTATTCAGCAGCCATTCAAAGTGAACGGAAGTGACTTTCCCGATGGTATCATTCAGAATAAGTTCCCGAATCTTAGTATGGTGCGGTGCATAACGGTAGTTAAAGGTGACCCTTACATTCTGGCCAGTTCGCTTGACAGCATCCAGAATCTCCTGACATTTCTCCTCATCGATGGTCATCGGTTTTTCGGTGACAACGTCACAACCCAGTTCCATCGCACGAATGATATACTTGTGATGGGTACGGTCAACGCTCGTTACGATGACATAGTCAGGCTTCTCCTTCTCAATCATCTGATCAAACTGATCTGCAGGATAAGTAGGTACCTCGGGATAATTGTACTTTTCTTTCAACAGTTGATTTGCGTAATTCATACGGACTTGATTTATATCACAAAAGCCGACAAGCTCGGATGTATCCCTGTAATCCCGGGTTAAAGCACCATAAAAAAATTCGGCGCGGCCGCCGGTTCCGACTAATACATAACGTTTCTTGTTACTCATGTCTATCGCCTCCTTGAATATAGCTCTAGACTATAACAAGGGAGTACTTCTTTCGCCGCATTTTATGCGTAACCGCTTTCAAATGCCGCATATTTTGCTATAATTTATGGAAAGGAGAGAGGGCGCCATGACAGAACCTTTCAGTGCGGATTTTCATGATCCCACGGATTTACTGCACATCGAATATGATCGTCGCATTGGATATTTCTCGATGACGGATGACCATCTGCATGATCATTATGAGTTGTATTACCTGTTGTCTGGCGAGCGTATCTATTTTATCAAGGACCGGACTTATCGGGTAAAGGCTGGCGATCTGGTGTTTGTTGATCGAAATACGGTTCATAAAACATTGGAGAGTGGCATGCCTGACCATGAACGAATGGTGCTGTATTTGAAGCCTGAGCTTTTTGCAGCCATAGCTATTTCCGCGGAGTTAGTTGAAGGCTTAAAGGAACCCTTCTGCTGGGACATTCCTATTGTAAGGTTTCCATCTCAAGTCACGGAGGTTTTGGGGCGGATGGTTAGCGAAATGGTGGATGAAATGCTTTGTCCTCAACCTGGAAGCAACCTGTTGCTCCGTCACCGGGCTATTGAATTGTTGCTGCATGCCTATCGTAATCAACACCTGGGCAGGTTAAGCTCCGATGATCGTGAGCCGGTTCTTCATCCCAAGACACAGGCAGTTGTACGTTACCTGAATGAGAACTATCAGAAACCACTGACATTACCGGAGGTGGCGGGCATGTTTCGCATTAGTCCGCATTATCTGAGTAGATTGTTCAAACAAACGACGGGGTTTACTTTCAGTGATTATCTGAATCTATTACGGGTGAAGGAAGCACAGCGTTTGCTGCGGGAAAGTGAAGAATCCATTACGGACATCGCTTGGCTTGCGGGGTTCAGTAACTTCTCTCATTTTGGCAAGATGTTCAAACGTACCGTTCAGGTATCACCAAGAGTCTATAGGCAGGAATATAAGGAATCAGGTTCCGTGAGGACCATAAAAGAGGGAGAGAATATACGATGATTGAAGCGAGATTAAATGAACTGGGGATCATTTTACCACAGGCCAGTGCGCCCGCAGCGAAGTATGCTAATGCCGTTATTGTGAATGGAATCATGTATGTATCCGGGAAAGGACCGGATACCTCTGAACGCGGCAAACTGGGATCAGACTTCACAACAGAACAGGGATATGATTTTGCCCGGAATGCCGGACTGGAGGTGCTCGCTGTCGTTCGAGATGTGCTGGGTTCACTGGATCGGGTGAAGAGAGTGGTTAAAGTGCAAGGCTTCATCAATGCGTCCGCTTCGTATCAGGAACATCATAAAGTGCTAAATGGATTCTCGGATCTGATGATAGAGGTATTTGGGGATCAGGGGGCACATGCTCGTTCAGTATTCGGTGCAGTGTCCGTGAGAGATAATTTGCCGCTGATCATTGATTCTATATTTCAGGTAGAGGAGTAGGTATAACGATGACAGAATCGTCTTCATTTAATCCGATCATGTTAATGATACCCGAGAGCTTCCATACGGAACGCCTCACAATTCGAGCACCGCAGTGGGGGGATGGCGCAACCGTTAATGAAGCCGTCCGTGAGAGTGCGGAGCAGCTGCGGTTGTGGTTACCTTTTGCTGAGAAAATCCCTTCATTGGAAGAGTCTGAAATGACTGTTCGCAAAGCAAGACTGCAATATCTGGAGCGTACCGACATGATGTTACATTTGCGTGATAGACACACCGATGAATTCGTAGGCAGCAGCGGGTTACATCGTATTGACTGGAATGCACGCTGTTTTGAGATCGGTTACTGGATTCGAACATCACGAGCTGGCGAGGGTCTGATGCAAGATGCGGCGGGACAGTACAGGTACGCTGGTTGATTGTATGGTTTTCTCCAAAGTCAGAGGCAGTGAGTTCGAGTAAAGGGAGGGTAGATATGGAGCGAATCGGTCAGGGAAGAACTGCGGAGATCTATACGTATTCGAACGAGCACATTATGAAGTTATATCGAATGGATTTTCCTCTCGTAGCAGTCTAGAATGAATACAACATTGCCTGATCAACAGCAGATCTGTCATGGCGATTTTCACCCCGATAATGTTATGCTCAGTGAGGCCGGCGACCAATACTGGGTCATCGATTGGATGACTGGTATGTCGGGGGATCCTGCGGGTGATGTGGCTCGAAGCTGGGTAATATTAATGAGCGACACATTGTCGGAAGATACAGAGTCAGTTATAAAATCGTTCAACTTCTATAGACGAATCTAATGATTTTATATAAAAAGGAAGAGAAAGAGAGGGGACTAATTCATGCTGCATTCATTAAAGGCCATACAATCATACAAGTCAGGTAACACGCCGGAAGCCCAGCAGCTATGGCTGCAACTGCTGGCAGCAGCGGAGAAGCCCCATATTAACCTCGAGCGCATTCATTCCATTGCCGAACTTGAGGGAACAAATCCAGTACTGGACTACACCGAGCGTACACTTCACGTACTGGAAAAGCTTCAGGTTTCTTTTTGGGTGCGAGAAATTCTGGAGGACGTATTAATCTGGTCAGAGACGGCGAAGGCCGGATCATTAGAGCAGCGGCGGGTATGGCAAAAGAAGGGCGTTAACCTGTTTGTGCACAATGTGGGGTCGGCTCAGTTATATGATCTATACGCAGGCGCAGAGCACCTGGATAATGACATCGGTAAGACCAAGGAGACGAGTATAAATCAACCTGGTTCTCCGGGCGATTCCTTAAGTAAGAATGCGGATATAAGCGAGCATGATACGCTGAATACACACACTCCAAGGCATGAGATTATACGCACTCTAATTGCTACGCATGGACTTATTGGTCAATACATACGCGGCGAGATTCCATTTGCCGAGAATGCTCCGCTTCACGCCTTGATCGTCAAAGGATGGCTTACTACAGATGAACTGAACACTATACTGATGGCATTAAATGAGTGCATTATTGCAGGTGTTGATCCAGCGTTATGGAATCAGGTTCAGGCTGAGGTGCAGCGCATTATAGGCTGGATTATCGTTGGACCGGATCATGAAGACTGGAGCGTGAAGGAACGGTTATCCCGCTTAAGAAGTTCATCCATTCGGCAGGGAGAAGCTATGGATACGGCTTACGCCAAGCTCCAAACGGAACTGGATGTAGAACAGGCGCTGGCTCCGCTGGCTCATCGCACATTATGGTATGTGGAGTCGGCCATGCAGGATTTTTCGTTGCAGGAGATGGTGAAAGTGTTCCTGTTGACACTTCACAGCGAGAGTATGACTCCAACATTCATCGAGAAACAATCTGATATAGTCCGGCATACTAGTTTTGAGCCTTTAATGAATACGATGTATTACGACTACAAGGGCGTCAAGAAGCTCAATATTTACAAGAAACGAATGATTGAAAAATATTTGGAACAGTATTCGTGGGAACAGATTACGGCAGGGGAGCAGATCGTCTATCCCCATCTAACACATCGCATTGAGCGTCATGCGGATCTGCCGGATACACTGTTCGTGACCTTTGAATTTTCTCCAGCGGCGGAGAAGCTGATTGCATTCTGTATTGAAGCGGAAAAGTCACCGTTATACGAGAAGGCTGTACTGCTGTTATTTGACCTGTTCGGATTGCGCCGGGATGCCTATGACCGCTTCCACAACGAAGAGACGTATTTGTCCGATATGAACAGCTCCGGTGATTACAAAAAAGTACTGCTTGACTATATCGTTGGTAAACGGGTACTTGATATCGGTCCAGGTGGTGGAATTCTGCTGGATCTGATTGAGCAGGAAAAACCGGAAATGGAGCCGATTGGTATCGATATCTCAGCCAATGTCATTGAAGCGCTGGAGCGCAAAAAGCAGCGCGAGGGACATCGCTGGCAAGTCATGAAGGGCGATGCCCTGCAACTGGAGCAATATGTGCAGCGAGGCACCGTGGATACAGTTATTTTCTCATCCATTCTGCATGAATTATATTCATATATTGAACTGGACGGTCGAAGATTTAATTCCGATACAGTTGTGGCAGCGCTGAGAAGTTCGTTCCGTGTACTGTCACCTGGAGGAAGAATTCTGATTCGGGATGGCATCATGAGTGAACCGGAGGCACAAAAGCGCCGGATTCGTTTCCTGGAAGCGGATGGGATGCGCTGGCTGGAGCGGTATGCAGAGGATTTTCAGGGACGTGCAATTCAATATGAACGGATCTCAGACAACGAAGTAGAGATGCCGATCAACGATGCGATGGAATTTCTCTATACCTATACGTGGGGGGAAGAGGCATACGTGCATGAAATTCAGGAGCAGTTCGGTATATTCACACCGACAGCCTATGAGAACTGTATTCGAGAAGCGTTGGGTGAACAAGCTGAGATTATTACTTTCCGACATTTTCTCCAGGAGGGTTATACGGAAGCACTTGGAGAACGAATTATCTTTATGAAGGAAAATGGTGAATCTGCGCCTTTGCCTGACAGTACCTGCC
Organism: Paenibacillus sp. 2003; assembly: GCF_031455635.1. Classification (NCBI taxonomy): domain Bacteria; kingdom Bacillati; phylum Bacillota; class Bacilli; order Caryophanales; family Paenibacillaceae; genus Paenibacillus; species Paenibacillus sp. 2003. Next base: position 1,054,014 of record NZ_JAVDTB010000001.1, read on the forward strand.
TGATTGTCATTGAGAAGAAAAAAGGGTTGGCGGATGGATGATGAGTGAGGCGAGTACGTTTTTGTATTTTGTCAGACATGCGGAGTCTCGATATGTTGAAGGACAGGAACGCGAGCGTGGACTGACAGAGCAAGGTCATCAAGATGCAGGAAAGGTTGCCAGTCTGCTCCATGGGGAGCAGATTCAGCTGTTCTATTCTAGCCCTTACAGGCGAGCGGTAGATACGATTCAGATTCTGGCAGATCGGTCAGGTGGAATTGTGGTGACAGAGGAAGATCTGCGTGAACGCCAGTTATCGAGTTCGGATGTGAAGCATGATAATTTTCGTGAAGCCAAGCAGCAGTTGTACCGTGATTCTACGTATGCGTATTCAGGTGGGGAGTCTGGTGAACAGGCTCGCTCAAGGGCAGTAGCGGTAATCGAGAAAATTTTGGATAAACATGTGGGTCACAAGGTAGTCATCGGAACCCATGGAGATGTAATGACGCTTATTTTACAACATTATGATTCTTCCTACGGTTATGATTTCTGGGAGAAGACTACGATGCCGGATATCTATAAGTTGCAGTTTGATGGAACGCGCAAGTTGGCCCAGGTCACCCGATTATGGGAGTGACAGAGTTATATATGAGAAATGCATTAGCAGAATGATAGTGGAGAGGAGTGAGTTGGACGGATGAGAATTACGCTTTTGCCTGATACATACTTTATTGAAAATCTAAGCGTATCTTCATTACAGGATAGAATGTACTGCATATTTGATCTCGAAGGGACGGGCATTAATCCTGTGGTGGAGAGTGTGACACAATTTGGTGCGATGCATTACCAAAGAGGTCAACAAAGCAATACAACATTTTCTTCACTTACACGTGCGAACAAACCTATACCAGAACCTGTGGCGAAATTAACAGGCATTTCGAATGAGGATATGGTAGAGGCTCCGTCGTTCGTAGAAGCATTTCAGGAATTTCAGAAATTTATTGGTGATAACGTTCTTGTGACACAAGCCGGATATGAATATGACCTGCCCATCTTGAAGCGGCATTGTGATGAGTATGGTCTCCCGATGTTGACTAACCCGGTATTGGATACAAAAGCGATGTTCACTTACATTCATCCTGAGATTACCGAGGTCGTCTCTACGGATTTTCTGATTCGGTATTACGATCTGAATACAGATGGAATTCACAGGCACAATGCTTTGGCAGATTGTGGTGTGATTGCTCGTATCTTTGAAAGTATCCTTAGCGAATATGAGGAACTTCAATTGGATCATTTTACAGCCGATCCTAATCGAATGATGAAGCGTTTTGTTATACCTGAGATGTATCTGACATGATGATGAACTGGAGGGGAGATCAATGAGCAGAACGGATGTGGAGAGGCTACTGTTGGATCTTAACGAGGGACGGATTCTGACCCAACAGACATTCGAAGGATTGGATGTGGAAGTTTACCTGGATGAAAGGGATGCCTCTGCATTTGCTGACGAGTGGATGCAAGCTTTTGAACGGTGGGCTCAAGATACTGCGGTGGCTGAAGAAGAGGTGCTGCGCGCATGCAGGGAACAGGCGTTCAAACAGACCTTGGCTCTCACCGGCGAACCTGAGTTAGCGGGGTATGTGAGTGATGATATTGGTTTAATTGGTGCTGCACTGTTACAGGGTACGGCGAATGATTCCTTTGTGGATCAACAGTTGGAAAGTTATCGACAAGGTAGGTTGCCCCTGCGATAAGCGGGGGGAGGACCAACAAGGGTGTTTTCGTTTGTATAAAAAAACAGCATCAAATGTACATTGTGGGTCGGCTGAGGCATAAGGTACAATTCACCTAAGCAATCGATGAGAATGATAATCATTATATGTGAAATATTCTCACGGTTACATCAACAGATCACATAGGGGTGAAGGGTAACATGGTAGGTTTAGTTAAGGGTTTCAAAGGGTGGACGATTACATTACTGCTCATGGGTCTGGTTATTTCAGGATGTAGTACAAATACCGCTACGAATGCTGAACAGACTCCTGCAACTGAAACTGAAAGTGCAGCTTCTGGAGAAAATACTTCTGGAAACGAGACAGAGCCTGCGACACGGGTTGTACAGGATGAATTTGGAGATGTGACGATTCCGGTTCAACCACAGCGGATTGCTGGAATATATGTGGAAGATTATCTGAAGGCGCTCGATATTACACCTGTAGTGCAGTGGTATAACCCGATGTGGGGTGTACAGGATTATTTAGGACTGGATGTTCCGAAATTTGATACTACGGGAAGTATTGAAGCTTTGTTGGAGTATGATCCGGATCTCATCATTGTAGATGGTGGGGTAGATATGGAGAAATATGAGATGTATTCCAAGGTGGCACCGACGTATCGCTTGCCTGAGAGCGTATTGCAGGATTCCAATCAAATTTTGAAAACCATTGCCGATGTTGTAGGTAAACCGGACAAGGGTGAAGAAGTTGCTGCGACATTTGAGGCCAAGATTGCAGATGCTAAGGCGAAGTTGCAGGAAGCGGTTGGAGACGAGACTGTCGCAGTTGTCCGGCTGAATGTTAACGATGACACACTGGCGTTGTTCGGTGTGAAGAATCGATTTACCGGATTTATTTATTCCGAGCTTGGTCTAACACCTCATCCTCTGGTTAACAAGATGGAAGAATATCAGGAAATTCTGTCTGAAGAGGCCGTGCCGCAACTTGATGCAGATCATCTTATTGTGTTCCCTTCCAATGGTGAATGGTCTTCTCCCGAGAACAAGGAAGCCTTGAAGGTACTTGACAGCAAATTGTGGAAATCTCTTCCGGCCGTTAAGAACAATCAGGTGTACATCATGGAAAGATCACATTGGCAATCAGGTGCGATTACAGCAAATTCCATGAAAATTGATGATCTCTTGGAAAAAATGACTCCATAAGAATAATCCCATAAGAAAGAAAGTTCTTCAGTCAGGGTTGAAGAGCTTTCTTTTTTCGTATACACTATTTTAAATGATAATAATTCTCACTTAAGGACGATGAACATGTGCCACACCATAATACAACTGATCCCCAAGCCCTGGCTATGCTCACTTCAGCATATGGAATACGTAGATCACCATCAATCTCATATCGATAAACGTTTGATATACAGAATGTCGTCTTCACACTCCATATTTGTTGTAACGTCTGGGAAAGGTTCAATAGTTTGCTCAGATCGGGAATCTCATCTGGAGAAAGGAATGATTATGTTTGTTCCGGCTGGAACATCCGTTAAAATAGAAGGTTCGCCTTGGACAGAAAGTGAATTGCAATACTATAAGCTTGATCTGATGGTGGCTGAGTTAAGCGAAGATACTTCAAACGTTTTGTCTAGAAGAAACACGGAGGAGCAGCAGGAACTTTCCCAAAGTCCAGATTTTCCGACATTATTACCTCTTATGCAACTCAGTTACAGTCCGTGGAGTTCCTGTCTGGAAGCCTTGGAACAAATACTGCGTCAACAGGTCACTGGCGATTGGCTGGAGCAATGGGAGGTACAGCTTCGTTTCCAGGAGTGGTTCCGTGCCTTGCTTCGCCAGAGTGCCCCCGAAACAGAAGTACCCGATGACCGTGCTCGTCTTCAAAGTTCAATTCGTTATATTGGCGATCACTATGATCAGACCATAACCGTGGATGAGCTCGCAGCAGATATTGGTCTAACAAGAGCCAGCTATACTCGGCAATTCAAAAAAATTACGGGTAAGCTCCCGCTTGAATATGTAAATGCGGTTCGGCTTGAACGCTCGAAGCAACTATTGCAGCTGACGGATGATCGCATCCATGAAATTGCACAGAATGTGGGATTTAGCAGCGAGTATTATTTTGGCCGCCGATTTAAGCAATATGCTGGTATTTCACCTGGGTTATACCGCCGTCATCACCGTCAAGAGGTTCGTGTCTTTGCTCCGTATCTGGAGGACTTTGTGTTGGCTCTTGGCGTAAAACCTGTACTGCAATGCTCCCATCATTCTTGGGGGAGACAGCATTATTTGGGATTGGATGATGTACCCGAATTCGATGTAAGCGAACAGGATGCTCAATTTAATGTGGGCAATATACCGGACTTTATCATGCTGAACAAGGGATATGATCGATGGAATCTGGACCGTTTCGAGCAGGTAGCACCTACATTTTACGTAGATCATCTGGGAGAGGACTGGCGCTCCATTTTAAGATCGACAGCCGATGTGTTAGGGAAGGTGAATCGGGTTCAAGATGTAATTGGTGCGTATGAGGACAAGGCAATGGAAGCTAAGAGTCGGTTAGCACGTCATATGCGTGGTCAAACAGTAGCTTTTTTGCGTATATCTGCTTCTGATATTACTCTCTATGGGGACCAGCAGGGTTACGTTGGCCCTGTAATTTATCAGGATCTTGGATTGATTCCGCATTCCCGTGTGCAGCAATGGACAAGACACGAGCGGAGGATTTCCATTGTATTGGAGCAGTTAAGTCAACTTAATGCGGATCACTTGTTGATTACATTTGACACTGGAAATTCTGCCAAACCTGGAGATGAGCGCGAACTGCTTGACAGGGACGAATGGAAACGCCTGCCTGCGGTGAAGAGTGGCAATGTGTACGAAGTGGATTTCATGTCGTGGATGAATTACGGTGTGATCTCTCATGGGAAGAAGATTGAGGATGTACTGCGATTTATGGCTTGAGGGATGGGAGCTAAAACTACAAACAAGCTGGTTTCAATAATTAAATTAAACTCGAAGCAAAATCAAAAAATGTTCCACTAATCTGATTTACTGTATGATATAGGAAAAATGAACTGGAGAATAGACATCCTATGAAGAAAAAAATCTGGGCCTCACTTTTAGTAATAGCTGTTATTGGGATGGCCCCTGTTAGAGCAATATCAACGACTACGGTCGCCGAATCGCATGAAATTTCAGGTGAAGATCTTCCTGAAAGCTTACGATATGATTCTAACCATCCAGATATAATTTATGTGAAGGATTGTGGGGGCTTCGAGAAAGTTGATTCGAGTTTAATAGATTACGGTGGAGAAGAAGTTGTGGTCGATGATATACAAAAGGTAACAGATAAAACGAATGTAATTGTTGCTTATGATGCAACTTACATCAAAACAGTTGAATGGGAATAGCTAATTGATTAGATTTACAATATGGAGCGCAAGGAGAAAATTTATTCTTCTTGGGCTTTTTCAATATCCAATAAAAAATAAAATTTCAAGGATTTAGATGAATTTTATAGATGAGCAAGTTTATGTTTAGACAAATTTTTAAGTACATATTACATTAGTATCTTATTAGATTAATAGGGGGATACTAGAGTGATTTCTAAGATTAAGAAAACAGTATTTACAGTAGTGTTATTATGTTTAATGAGTATGAATGTAGCTATGGCAGCAAATGAAGAAGTAGTTACAGTAGAAGGGATGCAAGGAATTTCACCTCCAAAAGAAACAGTTGTAACAGTAAATGGTACATATAGTGCGAATTATGGTAAAAATTCTATTGACGGTAAGTTGGATACTCTTTGGAATTCGGGTGCAACAAAAGGAACAATTCAATATGTTTTCCCAGATGAACTAAGTCTTAACTTTATTCAAATCGCTGCGTATTCTAATCCTAAATCCAATAACTATTACACAGTGTACGGTTTGAAAGATGGAAAATGGATTTTGGTGAGTCCTAAAGTGGGCAGGTATGTAAATGCAACTGTTACGATAACCGACCCAGTAGCAATTACTCCGGGGGTCTACAAAGGTATCAAGGTAGAAGTAGATGGAGCGGCGTCATGGGCTCATATTAATGAACTTACGATAGGTGTAGTAGAGATGATGAATCCAAATATAATTGATCTGAAAGCAACTCCTGGAAATACTCAGGTCAACCTGAATTGGGAAGCCATAGATGGTGCAGAAAATTATATTGTGAGGTATGGGACGGAATCAGGAAAATATACTGAAACTATTATTGCTACAAAAGATGAAAATGGAAACTTTGTTATTCCTGCTCTTACAAACGGAACTACGTATTATTTTGTTGTAACGACAACAATTAATGGTGTGGAAACTGAGTATTCCAATGAAGCATTTGCTACTCCGTATGGAGAAGAGCTTCCTGACCCAGAACCCGAAGAACCTACAATTCCGGAACAACCATCCACTAACCGTGCTATCTTTGTCGTTACCATGACAACGGGTTTGGAGAAAGAATTCGACCTAAGCATGAAAGAAGTAAATGATTTCATCAACTGGTATGAAGCTAAGCAAGCCGGAAGCGGAAAAGCATCGTATGCGATCGATAAACACGACAACAACAAAGGGCCATTTAAGAGTCGAAAGGATTATATCCTGTTTGATCGAGTACTGACGTTTGAAGTAAGTGAATACTAAATAAACAATGGGAAGCTCCTTCAGCTCAAGCTGGAGGGGGTTCTTTTTGGTTACCATGATAAATGAGCGAATGCAATTGCCAGAATCAGCTTAGATTCATCTTATTTTAGTGTAGCGTTTACAAAAAAACAGGATAACGAGCACAAAATGCAAAAGCGGATGTCCTTGACTGAACGATTGTGACATACCATTAGAATGAAGGCTGATCTGTAACGCAGGGATTGAAGTCTTCAAGCATAGCCATGAATGGCGGATGGGAGAGCTGTAATGACAAAACGGGTAATTCTGTTGGAAGAAGGTACGGCAGAGATGAAAGGGCTAATGGGCAGTAAAGGAACTGATCTTGCAGAACTAATCCTTGCAGGGTGGTCTGTCCCAGCCGGATTTGTAGTCACAACGGAATGCTGTCGCGAGTTCTGTACCCGTCTTGGACATCTTTCCGGTGAAGGAGAGGAAGAGATTATTAACGCGATCCGGCATCTGGAACAGCAAACCGGTAAGTTCTTCGGACATTCGGAGAACCCGCTACTACTCGCGGTACGTACGGACCAGGATCGAGCATCAGCAACTGCGACACGATCACTGCTCAATGTTGGTCTGAATGATGTTACTGTGGAAGGACTCGCACGTCAAACCGGTGATCGGGTGTATGCACTCCAATGTTATTTAGATTACTTAGAGGAATATGGACAGCTGGTATATGCAATTCCGTCTGAATTTTTCACAGAAATATCGAGTCATGTCAAGGGTCGGGATGAAACGGAACTTGAATTAACCATTACACAATTTAAATATTTAATTGAAGGGGAGGGGCGTAACCCTTTTCCTCAAGATGTTCAAATTCAATTCAAAGAAGCAGTACGTGCTGTATATCATCCACAGTGTGTTAAAGCATCCAGATCTCAGAACGAGATCGTGCGTAAATCATATTACATCTCTTCGGAGCAAAGCGCTCCTGTTCTTATACAGACGATGATACATGGAAAATGTGGAGAATCAAGCGGGACCGGAACAATATATACGTGTAACCCACTTACAGGAGAAAAGGGAATCACTGGACAATACGTCCCAACCGGGAACGCGAGCCAAACAGATCATGGTCTGGAGCGTTTGCGGAATGACGAACCTGAGCTGTACACAAGTTTGCTGGAGATAGGTAGCCAGTTGGAGACGCATAAGGGAGAAGTGCAGGAAATCACCTTTGTGATTGTTGCCGGCGCGTTGTATGTTGTGCAGACCCAGCCCGCCCGATTATCCTCCACAGCCACACTGAGGAGTACCGTGGATTTTGTCCATGAAGGATTCATCACCAAAGAGGATGCATTGTTACGCATTGAAACTGGGCATATCACAGAAGTGTTGAAGCAATACTACACAGATTCTAACAGAGAAGTGAGCAATGGACATCTGCCCATACAGATCCAGCCAGTAACTAATGATGAATGTCCAGCTTATAACAACTCAGATTCACTTTTATCAGCAGATCTGCAACTACTGCTCAATTGGGCTGATGAAGTGAAAGAGTTGAAGGTACTGGCCAATGTAGATCATCCACAGGATGCCATGACATCAAGGCTACTAGGGGCTGAGGGAATAGGTCTGTGCCGGACGGAGAACATGCTGTTATCACCTGCGCGGTTACCATTTGTACAAAAAATGATCTTGGCAGACAGTGAATCTGAACGCAGGCGTGGTTTGGAGCGTTTGTTGCCGATGCAGCAGTCTGATTTTGAACAAATATTCGAAGCGATGGATGGATACCCGGTAACGATACGTTTGCTCGATTCGCCGTTGCATGAACTGTTACCGGATCTGGGAGTGTTGGAGAAACGGCGCGAGTGGTTACAAGCAGAGGAGTGGCAGGAGCAAAAAGACCATCAGGTTGAACTGGAGGAACTGGAGCGCGTAATTCGCAGAGTCAGTGAATTGCATGAACATAATCCGACATTGGGGCAACAGGCTTGTCGGCTGAGTACGGTGTTCCCGGAGATTGTTGATATGCAGCTGGAAGCGATTTTCCGAGCAGCGGTGATAGGCATCCGACAAGGATGGTGGGTACGTCCCGAGATTATGATCCCGCAGATCGGTCATGTGCATGAACTTCAGGTGATGAGAGATCTGGTGGATCATGTGGCGGACCAGGTGCTTGGTGAGGAGAAGCGGCATTGTCACTATAGAGTGGGGGCGATGATCGAAGCTCCGAGAGCGGCGCTGACGGCGACTCACATTGCTCGCCAGGCTGACTTTTTCTCGTTTGGCACGGATGAGCTGACAGAGATGACATTTGGATATAGTCGCCATGAAGCTGAGAAGCGGCTCCTTCTCCTTCAGCGAGATACGGACTCTCGTATGGTAACGAATAACCCATTTCATGTGCTGGACATTGAGGGAGTCGGACAACTGATCGAGATGGCGGTAGTCCAAGGTCGAATTCGAAAACCTCATCTGAAGACAGGGATCTGTGGAGAAAATGTTATAGATCTGGAGTCGATTACGTTCTGCCACCGCATTGGTCTGGATTACGTAAGCTGTTTGCCTGAACAGATCCCTTATGCACGAATTGCTGCTGCACAAGCAGCCATTAAGGCACAGAGAGAGGGAGCAGACACGCAGAACACGGATATATCTACAATTGCGTAACGCTCACCCTGTCCTACACGGAACTTCCATGGAATAGCAACCAGAAAACTGTTATACTGAAATATGCGTTTTGTAAAATGAACGTAAAATTTCAGGGTAAGGGTTGAAAGCGACCATGTATAATTCCAAAAATGAACGAACTTCATCACGGACCTTATTTGCCGTGTTATTCATTCTTATGCTGCTGAAGCTGTCACTGCTGCGGTATTTCTTTTTCCAGGGTCTGTCCGGCATCGGTCTGTTAACTGACGCATTAGGCGCACTAACTGTGGTATGCCTGCTGGATCTGATCGTGCCCAAAGGCTGGAAGCGAGCAGTATACGGAGGACTTAATGTTCTGTTTTCTCTGGTGCTGTTCGCGGCTACGTTGTATAACGTTCATTTTAGTTCGGTACCCACCTATACCGCGCTAAGTGAGCTGGGGCAAGTTGCCCAAGTACGGGGAAGTATCGGACCACTGGTACGACCGGAGCACTTTCTGTTTTTTGCAGACATTGTACTGGCATTGCCAATATGGTTGATTATGCGTAGACGTGCTGGCGGGCGTAACCACAGCAGTTACCGCGATAGCGGTTTGACGTTTGGTAAAATTCGCAAACGTTACTGGGGCAAACTCGGCGTTGCGCTTACCGCTGCATTCTGCATCGTGCTGTCTGGCAGTTTTATTGTCAAAGGTGAAACGATTGATAACGAACTGGTTCGGGCGGAGAATCTCGGTTTCCTGAACTATCAGGTATCGTCTGCCATTCTGACGAGCAAAGAGAATGAGGCCATTGCGAATGGTAACATTAACGAAACAATTGCCAAGATCAATGAGCTGGTTAGCAAGTATCCGTATCAGGATAAACCAAGTGATGGTACAGCCGTGAAAGCCAAATATTTTGGTCAGGCCAAGGGTAGTAATCTGATTGTGTTGCAACTGGAGTCCTTTCAGAATTTCCCGATTAATGCTTCATTAGAAGGTCAGGAGTTAACACCGGTACTGAATGATTTGGCCAAAGAAAGCTATTATTTCTCTCATTTTTTCCAACAGATCGGACAGGGAAACACATCAGACGCAGAGTTCATGTCGAACACATCTATCTATCCAACCGGAGTTGTTCCCATGTCAGCAGGGTATAGTGACCGCGAACTGCCGAGTCTTCCCAAGTTATTAGGAAAAGAGGGATATGAGTCCGAGACATACCACGTCAATGACGTCACCTTCTGGAACCGGAACAAGATGTATCCGGCACTTGGATTCACTCGTTACTTCGACAAGCCCAGCTTCGAGAACGACAGATTCAATGACTTTGGACCATCGGATGAAGAGTTGTACCGTGTAGGTATGGAAAAAATGACTGCGCATCAGGCTGCGAATCAGCCGTTCTATGCTCAGTTCATAACGGCATCGAGCCACTCGCCGTTTACGGTTCCCGCTGATCGTGCACGGATAACGATTCCAGCGACCATCACGAACAAACTGCTTCACGATTATCTGCAAGCAATCAACTATACGGACTATGCCATCGGTCAACTCATTAATGAGTTGAAGGCGAACGGATTATGGGATAACACTACTTTAGTGCTCTACGGAGACCACTTTGGTCTGCCAGCTGACGAAGAGATTACACAGCAGATTCAGGCCAATCTGGGCGTCCCTTATGACGGTAAAGTAAGTCGATTCAACATTCCGTTAATGATTCATACGCCGAAACAGACCAAAGGGCAAGTGATTGAGCAGCCAGGCGGTCAGTTGGATATGTTGCCAACAATCATGAATCTGATGGGAGTTTCTCTCCATGATGAGAAGTTCACTGCCTTCGGGCATGATCTGCTCAACATGGATCATAATGCCTTCGGTATCCGGTATTACTTGCCGACAGGTTCATTTGTCAACGATGACATTATGTTTATCCCGGGTGCGGGCTTTGACGATGGAACGGCTTACTCCCTAAAAACATATGAACCGGTAACGGATTTGGAACCGTATCGTGCCGATTATGAACATGTGCTCAGCCTGATGAAACTGTCTGATGAGTATGTGAAGTTGTTACCGAAACGTGCGCCATAAATCAATTTCTCTGCAATAGGGTAGTTCAAAACGTCACCAGTTCAAAAGCTGGTGGCGTTTTTTTGCATGTTTCTTGCACAAGTGTGGTAATAAAGAGGATAACTAAAGTTTAAAACTGTAATAATTAATGTTACAATGGAAAGAGCAAGAATGAAGTGAGCAAAAGCGCGTAAAATACGCAGAACTCATATTCACAGTACTTATGAACCTAACAGACGAGAGGATTGAATATATATGAAACTGAGTGTACTCGAACATGGACATATCAATGAAGGACGAAGTGTACAGGATACGTTACAGGAAACGGTGAAACTCGCACAACATGCGGATCAATTGGGGTACTCCCGTTTCTGGATGTCGGAGCATCACGGTAGTGGTGCGCTGTCTTTCTCCAGTCCTGAAGTTATGATTGCACATGTAGCTGCACATACGGATCGAATTCGCGTAGGTTCCGGTGGCGTTATGTTACCTCATTATAGTGCTTATAAGGTTGCAGAGAATTTCCGTCTGTTGGAAGCTCTGCATCCGGGGCGGATTGACCTGGGGATTGGCAGAGCACCAGGCGGCATGCCGATTGCCAGCAGAGCTCTGAATGAAGGGAAATCATCGAATGTACAATTTTTTCCGCAACAGATCGCGGATCTGGGCGGATACTTCCACGAGCAGTTGCCTGAGGATCATCGTTTTGCATCTCTGGTAGCCGGACCATCGGTTCCAACGGTACCAGAAGTGTGGTTGCTGGGTTCCAGCTCAGAAGGTGCAAGAATTGCTGCGGCGCAAGGGACATCGTATGCGTTTGCCCAATTCTTCGGAACACCAGGCGGCGAAGAAGCGATGAAACATTACCGCAGACATTTTAAGCCGTCCATCCTGAATGACAAACCACATTCAATGATTGCTGTCTCGGCATTCTGCGCGGAGACAGAGGAAGAAGCGGCTGAACTGGCGCGCAGCAATGAACTTTTCTTCTTACGCCTTGGACGAGGTCTTGAACAAAGTTCCTTCCCATCTCTGGAGACGGTGAACAACTATCCATATACAGCGATGGAGATGGAACAGATCCGTCAACGTCGTTCTTTTTCCATCGTGGGAACACCAGATCAGGTGAAAGACAAAATTACCGCAATGGCAGAACGCCATGAAGCAGATGAAGTCATTATTGCATCAGCGGTTCATTCGTTTGAAGCACGTCTGCGCTCATTTGGCTTGATTGCAGAAGCCTTTGGACTCAAGCAGGACTAATGGTGAGCAAGCGGGAATAACTACTCTGAACAGACTGGAATCTTGCTCTTGCAAGGTTCCGGTTATACTCTTGCGTGATCAGGGAGAGGAGAGATTCACATGCGCAGATGTGTCATTAGTGATATTCATGGCTGTTACGATGAATTTAATGCACTGCTTAAGCTTGCAGATTATAATCCGCAGCAGGATGAATTGATTTTACTCGGTGATTATGTGGATCGCGGTCCAAGCAGCAAACAGGTCATCGAACAGATCATGCAGCTTCAGCAACAGCACCATATTATGGTGATCAAAGGCAATCACGATGCCATGATGGTCAAGGCGTTAACCCAGGATGTTGAGCAATATGATCAACACTGGATTCGTAATGGCGGACTACAGACGATGGCAAGTTATCTGGATCTGGAGCTTACTTATGATGAGCAACAGATGGATTGGGAAGCTTATGCTGAAGCCAAAAATTGGATACGTACACACTATGAACACCATCTTCGTTTTCTGGAACAGCTTCCGCTGGTGTACGAAATTCCGGGTTATATTTTTGTGCATGCCGGGATCAACCCGGATATCGAGGATTGGAGAAGCCAGTCCGAGCGGGACTTTATTTGGATTCGTGAATCATTCTATTCCAGACCAACGACGATTAGAGAGACGGTCGTATTTGGACACACCCCCGTGAAGCATTTGCATGATGAGACAGGCATTTGGTTTGACCCGAGCGGAGACAAAATTGGCATTGATGGTGGTTGTGCCTACGGAGCACAATTGAACCTGCTGGAGATTAGCGAAGACGGCAGTCTACAGACCTTTTTTGTACGGCAAGGGCAGAGCGCGGAAGAGCCTGAGATTTAATGTTTTCGTTGCGCATCAGATTTCCTATGCTAATTTATAAGGTTGTACGATGGAATAAATAGGATACATAACATATCGTCTTGAGGGGAATGAACCAAGTTTAGCTATTTTTCCAAAATGACTTGCCTGAGAATAATTTGCAATTAATTCGCTGTAAAGGGATTGGAATTTAGCCTTATTAGCGCTATAATCAGTAGGGTATGATTAAAATATGACATATATTTTCTATATAAGTTCAACTAAACTTTTTACACGAGAACGGAGAGGACAGAAAAAAGCTGGAGAAGCGGAGCGTTCGCCTTTATCACTGGATTTTCCCTTTAACAAGGGAATCAAAAAATCTGGGGATAACAGCGATCGGAAGGTTATTCTGTCATCGGAGTGGCAAGTGTAAACATTCTTTGGTTAAACTTATATAAATCAGAATTGACGGAGGGCTATGAATATGGAAAAAGCGTTAATCTTCGGTCACAAAAATCCCGACACGGATACGATCTGTTCGGCAATCGCCTATGCGGATCTCAAAACAAAATTGGGTCAGGACGTTGAAGCTGTTCGTCTCGGCGAAGTCAATGGTGAAACCCAGTTTGCACTGGATCAATTCAAAATTGCAGCACCACGTCTGATTAAAACCGCTGCAAATGAAGTAAACAAGGTTATTCTGGTTGACCACAACGAGCGTCAGCAAAGTGTAAGCGATATTGAGGAAGTAACTGTTGTTGAAGTTATCGATCATCACCGTATTGCTAACTTTGAGACAAGCGGACCTCTGTATTTCCGTGCAGAGCCTGTAGGTTGTACAGCAACCATTTTGAATAAAATGTACAAAGAAAATGGCATCGAAGTGAGTGCGCCGATTGCTGGCCTGATGTTGTCTGCCATTATCTCCGATTCACTGTTGTTCAAATCCCCGACTTGCACAGAGCAGGACGTAGCCGCTGCACGTGAACTGGCTGCCATTGCTGGTGTAGATGCAGACAGCTATGGTCTGGACATGCTGAAAGCCGGAGCCGATCTGAGCCAAAAAACAATTGCTGAACTAATTTCCCTGGATGCCAAAGAATTCGTAATGGGTCAATCCAAAGTGGAAATTGCACAGGTTAATGCCGTTGACGTGAATGATGTTCTCGTGAAGCAACCTGAGCTTGAAGCAGCCATTGAAGCAATCATTTCCAGCAAAGGTCTCGACCTGTTTGTATTTGTCGTAACAGACATTCTGAACAACGATTCCGTAGCTCTGGCATATGGTACATCCACTAAAGCTGTGGAGAAAGCCTACAATGTGACGCTGTCTGATAGCAGAGCGCTCTTGAAAGGCGTAGTATCACGCAAATCACAAATTGTACCGGTTCTGACGGAAGCATTCAACACGCTGTAAATCAAATCGATTGGCGTATTTGTTCGCTGATAAGTATTACAAATAACCAGCAACACCATCCTAGCCTGCTCTGATCCGTAAATGGTCAGGACAGGCTTTTGATGTAGAGGAGGAAGAACCATGATCAAAAATGAAAAGATCAAAGCAGCCGAAGTGCAGCTGACCGGCCTGAATGGTGAAGATCTGGGTGTCATGTCCACGCAGGAAGCACTTCTACTTGCGAAGCAGCATAAAGTAGATCTGGTGTGCTTGTCCTTGATGACAAGTCCACCACCATGCAAGCTGATTGGAGCTGGAGCGGCCAAAGCGGAAGCGCAGCAGGCGAAGAAAAAAGCGAGTAAATCCCCCGATAAACGTAAAGTAAAGGAAATTCGCTTGAACCTTGCGATGGAGGATCATGACCGGGATACGAAGCAGTCTCAAGCGGAGCGCATTCTGAAGAAGGGTGATTCGGTAAAACTCGTCATCCAGGTGCATGGAGCCAAAGAAGGAGTTGCAGGCAAGGAGTGGGCTGAGCAACTGAGCAAATCGCTAGCTGAATTCGGTAGCAAAACGACAGGTGTTCAGGTAAGTGGTAAACAGGTTGTTGTGCAACTGGACCCTAATGCGTAAACCACCAGGAGCGATCCTCGATGTAGCACAAAGGTAAGGAATGTCGATACAGTAATGATCTTTTGGATGTAAAGAAAGCCCAATGAGGTGGCAGGCTAACTGCTGCTGTATTGGGCTTGTTTGTCATCACTTGGATTGAGGTGTCGTGCAATTTAATGCAAAAGCCGTTTCTGTTCCAGTAGTTCAGCTGCGTAAATAACGGCTGCCACCAAGACGTACATATAACTGCCCAGGTAATACAGGCGTGGAACCAGCGGCCATATTATTCTGGCTGTTTTTGGCGAATCGGGATAAATAAAAGAAGTCCGGATAGATCACCATATCCATTAAGTAGGCGGAGACCCGGCTACCTGGAACGCGGAACTGATTCAGGGTACGTATAATTTCTTCGCCGCGTGCAATACCAATGCCATGACCATAATACCAGTTCTCACGCAGCATGAACGTATTCTCTCCCTGCCACTCGGGGGTTTCCGGAGAAACATCCGGATTTTTGAAATACAGCACATCTCCTGGCAGGGCGGTTTCGCTACCGTTTTTTTCGGTTAATCGCAGGTCACTGTCATAATGCCAGTCAAAGAGTAACAGATTTCGAAACAGGGAATTAAAGGCGTCTTCGCGAATGCTTCCCAGCACGCCACCATACAGCACAATGACAGTGGCTGTTGCACATTCAAAGGCATATAAGTGTCCATTCCTCCAGATATCCCGGATACCGTCGGCGGGGGTCACGTTTGATCTTAGCTCGAACCCACCTTCCGCATTACGATTCCAGTAGGCAGGATTACATCTGGATTTTTCAAAGGATGCAAAACTCACCCCGCTTCGATCCAATCCTTCCGCTGCATCCACGAGAGAGCCCCTCAAGTCCCATTCAAATCGAAGATGATCCATGGATTGGTACACATACCTTGTAGGACGATCCTGTAGTTGCTGTAACCAATACCATTCAAAATCAGACCATTCCGAGCGGTTCAGCAGGGCGGGTTGATTTGCGACAATGATCATGATCCATAACCTCCGTTCCTATTCGAATATTCAACATTGTATAATCGGGAGAGCACGGGTATTGTGTAGTATATGACGTGATGTGTTCGAATTGGTATGTACATAATGAAAGTTGTCAGCATCCAAAATTAAAAATGTCGATTCATGCAGCAATTTTATCCGATCTCGTTTATCAATCATGGCATTTGGGGTAGTACTCTATAGATGAAGTTATGTTCAGGTCGATCTATTCATACGGAATACATTCAGATTCTTATAAAGGAGGACATGTAATGTCGAAATCCATTACAGAGAGCCGATCTCTGTTCGAACAATTGTATACGCACGCACCAATCGGCATTGCTGTCGCATCGCATGTAAATGGACGGTGGTTGCAGCTTAATCCTGCATTTTGCGAGATGCTTGCATACAGTGAAGATGAACTGATCGATACTTCGGTCATACATATGATCTACGAAGAAGATCTGCATATGGAGGAATTCCGCAGCAAGTTCTGGGAAATGACTCATGAAACAAGTCCGATGTACGAGACGGAGGTTCGTCTGAAACGAAAGGACGGTTCGTTATTATGGGCAACCATTAGAGCATGCATTGTTAGGGATGAAACGAATGGTGAGCCCTTGTATTTGCTGGTACAAGCTGCTGATATTACGAAACAAAAAGATGCAGAGCAAATACTCATCGTGCAACGTAAGCAATTGGAAGAGAGCAGTCGCATCTCTCGCCTGCTGGCGGAGTCTTCACTAGACCTGATTGCAATACATGATGCCGATTCTAGTCGTACATTTAAATATGTATCGAATGCATGTAAAAGCATGTTGGGCTATGAGCCAGAAGAAATTATAGGTAAGCCAGGAACATTCGTTATTTATCCGGAGGATGTGACTTTGGTTGAAGCGTACGTAGAAGAGCAGAGAAAGGGTCTGGCTCCCAAACGGATCAATTATCGCCTGTTACATAAGGATGGATCTACGGTATGGGCAGATACGATTACGCACTATGTATATGACGATTCAGGTGAATTAATGGAGATGGTCGCTGTAACCCGG
Organism: Paenibacillus sp. 2003; assembly: GCF_031455635.1. Taxonomy (NCBI): domain Bacteria; kingdom Bacillati; phylum Bacillota; class Bacilli; order Caryophanales; family Paenibacillaceae; genus Paenibacillus; species Paenibacillus sp. 2003. The sequence continues at coordinate 1,071,244 of NZ_JAVDTB010000001.1, forward strand.
GATATCACAGCCAGCCAGCAACAACAGTTAAGCATGCAGGAGTACAGATCGTTATTTGACTGTAATCCCCTAGGTGTGGCTTCTCTTGATCTGGAAGGCAATCTGCTGAAAGCCAATATGGGTCAGGAACAGTTGACAGGACACACGAAGGAGGAGCTGCTGAGTCGGCCTTTTGATCACCTCATTGATCCTGTGGATCTGGAGAAGACTCGCTATCATTTTGAGGAAACGGTGAAGGGCAATGCACAGAGCTACGAGATAGGTTTAATTCACAAAAATGGGCAGCGAATTGAAACCAATGTGATTAATGTTCCTATTATACTTGAGGACAAAGTTGTTGGGGTCTACGGGATTACGAGTGACATTACAGAGTCCAAACGTTACGTCGAGGAAATCGAGAATCTTAGTTATGAACGGGCATTGATTTTAAATGGCATGTCTGAGGGTGTTATTGGACTGGACCTGGAAGGGAATCTGAACTTTGCCAATCCGGCCGCTGCGGAGATTATGAACTTCTGTCCAAGTGAATTGAATGGCAAACCATTAGAGCAGATGATGATCCAAATGCAGAGCGAAGGCATTCCCTATCCATCCAAGGATACACCAATTCTACAGGCTGTTCGTGAGGGGCGAGGTCTGCCGCGTGCCGAATCGGTATTCTGGAGACAGGATGGATCTAGTTTCCTGGCGGAGTTCCAATTGAAGCCGATTATGGATCAGGGTAGAACCCGCGGAGCAGTGTTGGTTTTCCGTGATATGACATCTGTTAAGGACATCATACGTGCCAAGGAAGCAGCAGAGCATGCAGACCGAGCAAAGTCCGAGTTTCTCGCCATCATGAGTCATGAGCTTCGTACGCCATTAAACGGCATCATGGGCATGGCCCATCTGTTAATGGAAACCGAGCTGGATGATGAACAGAAAGGTTTTGCGGAAATCATGATTGATAGCGGCGAATCCCTTTTGTACATTTTGAACGAAATTTTGGATTTCAGCAAAATCGAAGCAGGCAAAATGGATCTTGAGCGCGCACCTGTAGATATTAAGGCGATGTTGGGTGGGGTGATCGAGCTGTTTGCACTGAAGGCATCAGAGAAAAATATTGAACTCTATTGTGAAATGTCGGATCACATTCCTGAACGCATTCGAGGGGATGAGACACGAATCCGGCAGATTTTGATTAATTTGGTGGGTAATGCCGTTAAATTCACAGAGCAGGGCCGTATTATGGTAAGCGTAGGTGCTGATTTCTCAGATGAGCATGGTCAGGATAACCTGATGTTGACCTTTAAGGTGAGAGATACAGGGATCGGCATTCCAATAGAAAAGCAGCATCAATTGTTCCAATCCTTCTCACAGCTTGATCCGGCCATCAATCGTAAGTTTGGCGGGACAGGTCTGGGCCTTGCGATCAGCAAAAAACTGGTGGAATTAATGGGCGGAGCGATTGGCGTACAGAGTGAGATCGGTGAGGGGGCAGAATTCCAGTTCACCCTCGTAGTGGAGCGGTGGTTAGAGGAAAGTAATGACCCGATTGAAATCACCACGAATGAGGAATTGCAATTGGATCGAGCTAGTCTTGCCCATGACATCAAAATTTTGATTGCTGAGGATCAAGCGGTCAACAGTCATCTGTTGGAGGAGATGCTGCGCAAGTTTGGCGGAGTCTGTGATATCGTTGAGAATGGTGCACAGGCCGTCGATTCATTGAACAAGGTTCAATATGACCTGGTGTTTATGGATATTCAAATGCCAGTTATGGATGGGATTGAAGCGACCTGTCACATCAGACAGAGCCACCCAGACATACCGGTTATTGCAGCGATTACAGCTTTTGCAGGCGCCGGTGACCGTGAGGAGTGTCTGAAATGCGGGATGCAGGACTTTATCAGCAAACCGTTTCATTCCACGGAGATTAGCCGCGTATTAAATACATGGGTTCCGTATATTCGCTCTCAAAGGGTAACGTAACGAAAAATAACCTGTGCCTTGAATTCAAGGTACAGGTTATTCTGTAATTTACGACCAGCCTCCGATTAACCCGGAGAGGGTTACGCATTCGTCATCTTCCAAATCTGCAATCAGAGTGAGTTCTTCGTTGTCTTGTGGATCAACGGAGAATAATTCACGGCGTCCGTCCTCATGCACAATAATGACTAACTGATGGCCGCCCTTTGTATCAAACTGGTACTTAACTCCGATACCAGGTAGTGGGCATTCGCGGATATTCATGAAACCTGTCACCTCTTTAGCTTTGCTTAATAAAAAATTAACCGTTCACACAGTACGGATGTATTCTACTATCCATAACACTGTTTGGCAAGTCACAAATAAAATGGGTGTGAAGGAATTAATTTTTTCCGTGATGTGATCTTGCACTATGGCGCTGTCTGGCCCGTCTGCGACGAACAAAAAACCAAATGAGCAGAGCAACGATTAATAATAGGCCAATGACTGCAATTATGATGATGTTCCGGATATTGGGAACCTGTACAGTCAGATCCAGTTTATTCATCTGGAGGGGTGAAACGTGCCAAATAAGCGTTTTTCCGCCATCCTCCACCTGATCTGCATTGGAATCGGCTGCCTTGATGGGCAAAGACAACTTAAAGTCAAAGTTAACATCTTTTAACAAGAGGTTTTTAAGAAAGCTAGGCACCTTGTTAATTTGATTTTTGATCTCACCATCGGGCATGGACTCCATGAGATCGGCTTCTGCTGTAATGTGCATCTTGGAAGTGAAGAAGCCGGGTGAAGTTGATTGTTCAACCTTGATCCCTTGTGGTAACTTGGACGTATCAAAGCTGGTTTTATTGCTTTTTTCATAATGGGTGGTCGCTGTGAGCTTCTTCTGATCTCCCTGTTCCGAAACCTCTGCCTGGAAGTTATTTCGATTCAATGCATCTGCGATCAGAGGCATGAGATTGTCTTGTCCAATTTTTCCAAGAGCGGAGTTCTTTACGTTCAGATTGAGATCCAGATCCGTTGATCCATCCATATTCACCGTAAGATGGGCTTCTCCATCAGCACAGGCGGATAAAATCGATAACATAAGGGCTAATAAAACAGTAAGAAATAGCTGACGTAAGGGGATGCGAGTTGACATGTCTTTCAACCTTTCTGCGTAAAAATCCAAATTCCATTTCATAGAAGTATAGTATACACCGTAAGCATGGCGGATGAAACTTTGAACCGTGCAGTGAGGTACGTATGATTTAGTGTGATCGGGGAAATAATCCATTTATTAAAATTAAAGATTTCGTATTTTTGTCAATGTTCGGTCAATTCAAACGGCGCTTCACCGTGTACACTAGTAGTAGTGTGATGAATATACGGAAGCAGGGAGGTTACATTCATGACATATATCATTATTATGGCTGTTATTATGGTCGTGGGCATGGTCGGAATGGGCTGGTTCTATCAGATTATGGATAAAGACCAAAGCTAGTATTGTTTAAATGTGAAAAGAAGAGAGACAACCTATAAGCTGGCTTCGCTAACGCGAGGCGGGCTTATTTGTGTGGGGAAAAATTTTGAGGCACTGACCTTACATTAGCACGTAATATATGTAACCATTCATGTTGTACAATTTGACCGATGGACAAATATTTTTCGTAAAGATGGGATTTTTTAGCTGCTCTTTTGTATAATAGGGGGTAGTTTAACTCGGGATACTCCCGAGATTCTGCCAAACAGGAAAGGGTGTACATAAATGAAATTTAGTGAGTATACGTATACACGTCCGAATCTGGAACACATCAAGACATCTTTCCGTGAGCTGTTGAGCGGTTTTGAAGCTGCGGCAACGGTTGAAGAACAGAGTGGGTTCATGGATCAGATTAACGCGCTGCGCAGTGATTTTGAGACACAAGCCCAATTGGTCTACATCCGTCATTCCATTGATACCAATGATGAGTTTTACAAGGCGGAGAACGAATTTCTGGACGAGAATGCACCCATTGTGCAGGAATATATCACGGATTTTTACCGTGCATTGGTTAACTCCAAATTCCGCAATGAGTTGGAACAAAAATGGGGTTCACAGCTGTTCCAACTGGCGGATCTTTCACTGAAAACATTCAGCCCGGAAATTATTGAAGAACTCCAGAAGGAGAACAAACTTTCCACAGAATACAATCAGTTGATCGCTTCGGCCAAGATTCCGTTCGAAGGTGAAGAGCGCACGTTGCCACAACTTCATCCATTTGAACTGTCCACGGATCGCTCCATGCGGGAGCGTGCTTCGGAAGCCAGATACACTTTCATGGCTGAACATGAAGCTGAATTCGATCGCATTTACGATGAACTGGTTAAAGTGCGTACACAGATCGCGAAGAAACTGGGTTACCCAAGCTATGTGGAACTCGGCTATGATCGCATGAACCGCACGGATTACAACGCAGAGATGGTTGCCAACTTCCGGGCACAAGTTCGTGATTATATTGTACCTGTGGCGACCAAGCTCAGAGAGCGCCAGCGTAATCGGATTGATGTGGATACGCTGTATTATTACGATCAGGGCTTCAGCTTCAAGACGGGTAACCCGACACCTAAAGGTGACGCGGACTGGATTATCAATAATGGTAAAAAAATGTATGCTGAATTATCACCAGAGACAGATGCATTTTTCCAGATGATGACCGAAAACGAGCTTATGGATCTGGTTAGCAAAAAAGGTAAACAGGGCGGCGGATATTGTACGTTCCTGAACGATTACAAAGTGCCGTTTATCTTCTCCAACTTCAACGGTACATCCGGTGATATCGATGTATTGACGCATGAAGCAGGTCATGCTTTCCAAGTGTATGAGAGCCGTGATTTTGCAGTGCCTGAATACAACTGGCCGACATATGAATCGGCTGAGATTCATTCCATGAGTATGGAGTTCTTCACATGGCCGTGGATGCAGTTGTTCTTCAAGGAAGATACAGACAAGTACAAGTTTGATCACCTGTCTTCCGGTCTGTTGTTTATTCCGTATGGCGTAGCCGTGGATGAATTCCAGCATTTTGTGTATGCGAACCCGGATGCAACACCAACTGAGCGTAAGCAGGCTTGGCGCAACATTGAGAAGACCTATCTGCCACACATCAATTACAAAGATAATGCGTATCTGGAGCAGGGTGGTTTCTGGCATAAGCAGGGTCACATTTTCTCATCGCCGTTCTACTACATTGACTACACGTTGGCACAAATCTGTGCATTCCAGTTCTGGAAACGCAGCAATGAGGACATGAAGTCCGCATGGGCCGACTATCTGACATTGTGTAAAGCGGGAGGAAGCCTGTCCTTCACCGGATTGGTTGAACTGGCTGGATTGAACTCTCCATTCGAGGATGGCTGTGTATCCTCCGTAATTGGCGATATTGAGGCATGGCTTGACGGCGTGAACGATAAGGCGCTGTAAGCCTTCGTAAGGATGCTTTTAGTGTAAGTACCTGCGGTAAGGTATAAGTAGTGGATAAAGCTTTAAGATAGATAAGTAAGACGGCTTGGAGACCTTGGGGTGTCTGGGTCGTCTTTTTCATTACGGGTAAAAATCAACCTCCAGTGTAACATTTATCGGATTCATTGTGATTTATTTCACTATATCTGAAAACGGATTCAGTTACAATGGAGATAGTAAATCAGGGGTTACAGGAGGCTGGTTCAAATGGCAACACATGCATATTATGTTCCGCCCGTGAACTTGATGGGTAGAGGATGTTTACAGGAAGCAGGTCAGATGATTGAACAGATGGGTATCCGCAAGGCGCTGGTTGTAAGTGATCGTCAATTGATTACTTCAGGTGTTGCTGAACAGGTACTGTCTATACTAAGAAAATCAGGGTTAGACTATGTAGTATATGATGAGGTTCAGCCTAATCCAACATGTCAGAATGTACATGATGGACTACGATTATTTCAGGACCATGGCTGTGACGCCATTATATCGATAGGCGGAGGTTCACCGCAGGATGCTGCCAAAGGCATTGGCATTGTAGCTACCAACGGTGGGCAAATCCGTGATTATGAAGGATTTCATCAATCGAAACATAAGTCCGTGCCACTTGTGGCTGTAAACACAACGGCTGGCACATCGAGCGAGGTGACAATAAACTACGTGATTACAGATGAGGAACGTAAAGTGAAGATGGTAATGGTGGACCGCAATAGTCTGGTCTCCCTGTCGGTTAATGATCCGGAGCTGATGCTCAGCAAACCTGCAAGTCTCACAGCGGCCACAGGAATGGATGCGTTGACACATGCCGTAGAAGCGATGGTTACACCGGGTGGATTTACAGTGACAAGTGCGACAGCTGCAGCAGCTGTTGAACTGATCTTTGAATATTTGCCAAGAGCCGTGAGAGACGGCAGTGATCTGGAAGCGCGGGAACATATGACGTATGCGTGTTTCCTTGGCGGGATTGCTTTTAATAATGCGGGTCTGGGTTATGTTCATGCGATGGCGCATCAACTGGGTGGCGTATATGATCTGCCGCACGGTGTGTGTAACGCAATGTTACTCCCCTATGTGGAAGAGTTGAACGCCAAGCATGTACCCGGCAAATTCCGTCATATTGCTAAGGCAATTGGTATGGATGTGAAGGGCAGAAGTGATGAGGAGTGTGCAGATTACGTCATTGAGGCCATACGTCAGCTATCAAAGGAAGTCGGGATCCCTGAGAAACTGTCTGAACTGGGTGTAAAAGATCCCGATGTGGAACTGCTTGCCGATAACGCGATGAAAGATGCCTGTGCACCAGGCAATCCCTATCAACCGTCCAAGGATGAAGTGATGGAGCTGTTCCGCAAAATTATATAAACTGTTTCAGAAACGGATTCACCAGAGTACGATCCTGTTGAACATGGAGGATCACGGACCAAGCAGGGTTAGAAAATAACAGACAAAATGAGCCGGGATCGAAAGTCGGCTTTTTTGTCATGTGAACTCATGTTTTTTACTTATTTTTCCACTTAATGATTGCACAAAAACTAAAGGATTTTGCTTCCCTTTTATCGAATACAATATGAATAACAGCGGCACGAGAAAGGGTAATCTTACCCGCAACTTGATGTCGATGTTTTCCAGCAAGATTCCCCAGTCCGTTTCGTGTTTAATGTTAAATAGGAGTAGTCTATTACATTGTTCACGAGCTACACCTTAAGTTCTGCATCTAACATTCACCTCTGTAAGACAGTCAAGCAATTCTACACCGGCATCATCTCTTTTTCAGGCTTTACAATCCAAGAAGTTCAACTGCAACAAGATTCACCGGTTACACATCTGTACAGCATGCTCCTAATCAAGACAACAGTGTCCACACAACAGAATATCGATTATGGGCTCTGAAATGAATCAGAACGAATGCACGTGGAGGAGGCTGTAATGATGGCGAAAAAAGAAGTTGTAGCGATGCTACTTGCCGGAGGGCAAGGTAAGAGGTTAAAAGGATTAACGAAATCACTGGCTAAGCCAGCAGTATATTTTGGCGGTACGTACCGGATTATTGATTTTCCGCTAAGTAACTGCTCTAACTCGGGTATTGATACAGTGGGCGTATTAACTCAATATGAACCACTTGTCCTGCACTCCTATATTGGTATCGGCAGTGACTGGGATCTGGACCGTAAAAATGGCGGAGTATACGTACTTCCTCCCCATGAACGTGAAGACGGAAGCAGTTGGTACCGTGGAACAGCAGATGCCATCTTCCGTAACCTGAACTTTATTGAACAATTCGATCCTGAGCATGTGCTCATTCTGTCAGGGGATCATATCTATAAGATGGACTACGAAAAAATGCTCCAGTATCACAAAGATAAAGATGCGGATTGCACCATATCGGTCATTGATGTCTCATTGGAAGAAGCCAGCCGATTCGGGGTGCTGAACACCAACGATGACTATAGCATCTATGAATTTGAAGAAAAACCTCCTGAGCCCAAGAGCACACTGGCTTCCATGGGTATCTATCTCTTCAAGTGGGATGTACTGAAACGTTTCCTGATCCAGGATGAACAACAGGCATCCACCTCCTATGATTTTGGTAAAGATATTATTCCTTTGTTGCTTGAAAACGAAAAATCCTTATATGCATATCCATTTGAAGGTTATTGGAAAGACGTTGGTACCATTCGCAGTCTGTGGGAATCCAATATGGACCTGTTGGACGAAGACACACCATTTAATTTGAATGATCCGGACTGGCGTATTTTCACACGTAATCCGAACCAACCTGCACAATATATCTCACCTTCGGGCAAGGTACGGAATTGTATTATTAGTGAAGGCACAGTAGTGCATGGTGAGGTCAACCATTCTGTTCTGTTCTACGGAATTGAAGTTGGTGAGAACAGTGCTGTCATCGATTCGGTGATCATGCCAAGAGTGAAAATCGGGCAAAATGTACGCATTTACCGAGCTATTATCGCAGAAGGATTGGTTATTCCCGATGGAACACAGATATCGCCTGCACCGGAAGATGAGAGTGATATATTGCTCGTGGATCAGGAAGAACTGGAACGTCAGCTTCGCCAAGGAATAACCAGCAAGGCCTAATTGAAGTCAAAAGGACGGTGCATGCGATGAAACCATTGATCGGAGTTATTAACCTTGACCATGAACTTGAAGAATTGAAGGAATTGACATATTTTCGCTGCGGAGCCGCGGTGCCATATGCCGGGCGTTACCGTCTGATCGATTTTGTTCTATCCAATATGATGAATGCCGGAATTGAGAGTATAGGTGTGTTTGTCCGTCGCAAGTATCGCTCTCTGATGGACCATCTTGGTGACGGTAAGCCTTGGGATTTGGATCGCAAGCATGGGGGCATGTTTATTTTGCCACCAGACTGGAACGATCCAACAGATACATCACAAGGGGATTTGCAGCATTTCCATAACAATTTGGACTTTTTCCACAGAGGAGCAGGGCAATATGTTGTGCATGCGGGCAGTCGCCATGTGACCAAAGCAGACCTCCAGGATGTCTACAGGTATCACATCAGTAAAGGAGCTGACGTTACACTGGTCTGCAAAAAGGTAGATCAGCTGCTGCCTGAGCATGACGCCTGTGTCAAAGTTGATCATGACGGGGACGGTAACGTGGTGGACATTCACCAAAGCGCTAATCACCCGAATATATATACAGAAATTTTCATTATGGAAAAGGAATTGTTCCTGCGCCAGGTGCAACGCTGCATTGATCATGGCGAGAGCCATTTCTTCCGGGATGTGATTCAAAAAAATCCGGATGGATTGAATATCGCTGCGTATGCATATGATGGCTATCACGCAGTCATCAATTCCATTGACAGTTATTATCGCAACAGTATGGATCTGCTGAACACAGGGCAATATGAACAACTGTTCAAGGAAGATCCGATCCAGACCAAAATTAAATACGAAGCGCCTGCCAAATACCTGGATACCGCCGATGTTAAACATTCACTTCTCGCGAATGGCTGCATTGTGGGTGGAGAGGTGGAGGACAGCATTCTGTTCCGTGGTGTACAGGTGGCCAAGGGTGCCAAAATAAAAGGTTCCATCATCATGCAGAAATGTTACATTGGTGAGGGGACGGTCCTTGAGAATGTCATTCTCGATAAAGACGTGAGGCTGACCGGAGGACAGACGCTGATCGGCGACCCGTCGAATCCATACATTTTAGCGAAAAGTACTATTATCTAATGCCCACACGTAACCGATATCTTCTATAAATATATATAAAATAAAAATCCTGTAGGATGGATTTAAGGTTCATACATTTTTTAAGCATCGGGGTGCCACTGAAAAAGCTACTTCATACGTGCAAACGTAGTGGAGGGGACGAAATCGATTCTGAAGAAGCGTAGCGTTCGCCTTTATCACTGTATTTTCACATCTAAATAATATAATCAAAAAATTACGGGGATAACAGCGATCATAAGAACGATTCGTCACCGGAACGGGCTTTCAGCCGAAAGTGTAGCACTTTATAGTGTTGCAGTCTTGCTTATCAAATGTCTATGAACCGCCACCATCCTACAGGATTTCCCCGGGAGGAACCTACTTTTGTTTGACAACAAGGAAACGTTCAAGAGTATCTTTACACGGAATCTGGTCAGCAAATTGGGCAAACCGATTGAAGAAGCAACACAGGAAGACGTGTACCACGTACTGGGAAGCATGATTCGTGAATATGCAGGCCAGGATTGGGCAGCGTCGAATCAGGGGTTCAAGCAGCGCCAGGATAAACAGGTCTATTACTTCTCGCTGGAATTCCTGATTGGACGTCTGCTCGGCAATAATCTGCTGAATGTAAATGAATTAGAATTGGTCCGCGACAGTCTGGCTGATCTGGGTTTTTCCTTGGAAGAGGTGGAAGAACAGGAGGCGGATGCAGGACTCGGTAACGGAGGTCTGGGAAGACTCGCTGCCTGTTTCCTGGATTCACTCGCATCTCTCCGATATGCAGGACATGGTTGTGGGATTCGATATAAATACGGTTTGTTTGAACAAAAAATCATCAATGGTAATCAGGTAGAGTTACCCGACAATTGGCTGGATAAGGGCAATGAATGGGAAGTCCGCCGTCCAGACAAAAAGGTGGAAGTACAGTTCTGGGGCCGGGTAGAAGCTCATGAGCAGGATGGAGAATATCAGTTTGTTACAAAAGATGCCGAATCGGTTGTCGCCATTCCCTATGACGTGCCTGTCATCGGTTATGGTCAAACCCATGTGAACACATTGCGTCTCTGGAGTGCCGAGCCAAAGCGCGAGACTTCACTCGACACCCCTTCGAACTATTACGGTTATCTGGATTATAGCCGATCGGTTGAATCGATCTCTGAGTTTCTATATCCGGACGACTCCCAGTACGAAGGAAAGCTGCTGCGATTGAAGCAGCAATACTTCATGTGCTCGGCAGGTGTACAGAGCGCCTTGCGTACGTTCAACAAGCTGGAGCTACCATATGATCGTTTACCTGATAAAGTGGCCTTCCACATTAATGACACACATCCAACCTTGGTTATACCGGAACTGATGCGCATCCTGATTGATGTGAAGGGGTACGGCTGGGATGAAGCATGGGATATCACAACCCGTACTGTATCGTATACCAATCATACAACGCTTAGTGAGGCGCTTGAGAAGTGGCCTGTATCCATGATCAGCAGGCTGCTGCCTCGAATCTACATGATCATTGAAGAGATCAACAAACGCTTCTGTGGCATGCTGTTGGAGCGGTATCCGGGAGATCAGGATCGCATAGGGCATCTGGCGATTGTTGCAAACGACCAGGTACGGATGGCGCATTTGGCGATTGTAGGCAGTCATAGCGTGAATGGTGTTGCTGCTTTGCATACAGAGATTTTGAAAGAGCGCGAGATGGCCCTGTTCTATGCACTGTATCCAGAGCGTTTCAATAACAAAACGAATGGTATCACCCATCGCCGCTGGTTGATGCATGCCAATCCGAAACTGTCGGATCTGATTACGGATACAATCGGTAACGATTGGATAACAGAGCCGGGCAAGCTGGACCAGTTGGCTGGCTTTGCGGATAATACATCATTTCAGGAGCAGTTCCGTTTGATTAAGCGGGATAACAAAGAGCGGCTTGCTGCGTATATTCTGGACCATACCGGGACAGCAGTGAATCCGGATTCCATCTTTGATGTACAGGTGAAGAGGCTGCACGGGTACAAACGTCAACTGTTGAACATTCTGCATGTTATGCATCTGTATAACCGGCTTAAGAATGATGCTTCGTTTGATATGGTGCCACGTACGTTCATCTTTGGTGCCAAGGCAGCGCCGAGTTATTATTTTGCCAAGAAAATTATTAAGCTGATCAACACCGTGGCTGACACAGTGAATCGGGATGCGGCCGTAAATGACCGCTTGAAGGTATTTTTCCTCGAAAATTATTCCGTCTCTCTCGCAGAGAAGATCATTCCCGCTGCGGATGTTAGTGAACAGATCTCAACCGCAGGTAAGGAAGCTTCCGGTACGGGCAACATGAAGTTTATGATGAACGGTGCTTTAACGATTGGCACGATGGATGGAGCCAACGTGGAGATGGCGGAGCAGGTTGGGGAAGAAAATATGTTCATCTATGGTCTGCGTGCAGACGAAGTGCTTGAGTATTATCGTTCGGGAAGCTATCGTCCGAATGAGATTGTGCATCACGATGAACGCATTCGCGAGGTTGTGGAGCAACTGGTGCATCCAGGTGCATTCTGTTATCGTGACGGGGAGTTCTGGGATATTTATGACTCCTTGCTGGCCCATGGTGACGAATACTTTGTATTGCGTGATTTTGCTGCTTATGCTGACGCGCATGCTGCGATTGACCAGGCGTATCGGGATATTCCGGGCTGGACCCGGAAAGCGATATTAAACACGGCTCATTCCGGCATATTCTCCAGTGATCGTACCATTAGTGAGTATGCGACAGATATCTGGGGTATTCACCCCGTGTCCGGGAACTGGAAAGGTTAAGAATAGATTGTTAAACAAACAAGTCCCCTTGTTCACAAGAGCCATCTCTACTGGTAAATTAACCAGCGTAGAGAGTATTTCCTTGTAGAACAAGGGGATTTTGGCATAGAGTGTATCATAGTGTCATTCAGCATGAAGAGAACCGCAACTCGCGTATCTTTCATCATACAAGTTCGCACACAAAATCAAAAAAAAGATCGGGATCTCAGTCATACTACATAAGAAATCGTTTGATATTTTGAATTAGATAGGGGAGCCGTCACTATGGATCATTACACACGAATTCAACTTGCTATTGAGTATTTGGAGCAGCATTTGCAAGATGATTTTAATATCAGAGAGACGTCCGCTGCTGCGAGCTTTTCGGCGTTTCATTTTCAGCGTTTATTCCAGGCGATCACCGGATTTACGGTACTTGAATATGTGCGCAGACGCAGATTAACGGAAGCTGCTGGGATGCTGCGGGGCACATCGGAAGGCATATTGGACATTGCGATGAGCTTTGGCTATCAATCCCAGGAGGCCTTCACCCGTGCATTTTCAACCTACTTTGGAATGACACCCGCAAAGCTTCGTAAGTTGGAAACAGATCGGTTGTCTCTTTTGAAGATGCAACAGAGCATTGATTTTAATGATTATCGAACCCAGCTTGGTGGAACGTTCCACATGAACACACCCCGTCTAGTCACATTGGCACCGAACTGGATTGTCGGCTATGAATATAAGACCAACCTGAATGACAATCAGCATTATGCTGAAATACCCGGATTTTATCACGATTTTGGCATGGAACAAAAATTCATGGCGATCCCGGAGAGGACACGCCCTGATATGGCTTACGGTGTGGCCTGTCATTTTGAAGAGGATGGAGCATTTTCTTTTATTGTGGGTGAAGAAAGCAGTGGAGCATCCCAGGTACTTGAACCCGGTTTTACTTCGATTGAAATTCCGGGCGGCTTGTATGCAGAGTTCACCGTGGAAGGCTCCGGGCAGGATATTCGTAAAATGATCTATGGCAGCTGGCTGCCGCAGTCCAACTATGAACGGAGGGAAGGACCAGACTTTGAAGTGACGGATGTCTGGAAATCGACCCCTGAACAACTGGACATGAAGATCTATATCCCTTTAAAATAGACCTTACCGCATCGTGGAAATCAAGGTCGGAGGACGGGATGAATGAGCGAAAAGTCGTGGCTCCACTCCAAGTGGATGCTGACCATTGTTGCTTGCATGGCAGTGCTGTACCTACTGATTATGGGCATTTTACTGTTTGTCAGTGGACGAACACCTAGCATGTATTATCAATATAATCTCGTACCCTTCGAGACGATTCGTCCACTTCTTATGGAGAGGGAGAGGTACAATACAGATAACTGGGTCAAAAACCTGTTTGGCAATATCGTATTGTTCATTCCGCTGGGTATCTGGATTCCATGGTTGTTTCGGAGGTGTCGTTCGTTCCTGACATTTACATCTACAGTAGTTTTGCTTCTGCTGGGTGTTGAGGTCACACAATTGATTACACGTGTAGGTTCGTTTGATGTGGATGACATTATTCTGAACACGATCGGTGCCTGGATCGGATACGCCGGATTTAAGTTAGTCTTATATTCACAAAAAAGGACTCGGAATTGAACCGCAGATCGCGGTCCATGACCGGGTCTTTTTGCATAAGATACCTTTCAAATGTTTACAAGGGAATCATTTCGGATAAAACATATTAACGGCTTAATTATATTGTGAGCAGAGAATATATAGTACACAAAGATGAGAGCGAGGTGGGCGATATCGTTTGGTGGAAAGAGAGTGTGGTATACCAGATTTACCCGAGCAGCTTTAAAGATTCGGACGGGGATGGATATGGCGACTTGCAGGGAATCTATGAGAAGCTCGATTATTTGGAGAATTTGGGCGTAGATGTGATCTGGCTCTGTCCCATTTATGATTCACCAGGACATGATAACGGATATGATATCCGGGATTACTACGGCATTTTACGCAAGTATGGCACGATGGAGGATTTTGATCGATTATTGGCAGAGGCCCACAAGCGTGGTCTCAAGATCATGATGGACCTGGTGCTGAATCATACGTCGGATGAACATGCTTGGTTTGCTGAATCACGTTCATCAAAGATGAATCCGAAAAGGGATTATTATATTTGGCGTTCAGGCAAAAATGGGCAGGTGCCGAATAATTGGGAGTCCTATTTTGGGGGTTCGGTGTGGAAGCATGATCCCGAGACAAATGAATATTATCTGCATCTGTATTCGGAACAGCAACCGGATCTCAACTGGAACAATGCACAGATGGCAGAAGAGATGTATGAAATGGTGCATTGGTGGCTGGAAAAAGGGGTCGACGGATTCCGTTTCGATGCAGTAGCGCATATCGCCAAGGCAGAGGGTCTGCCAAGTGCCCACAATCCGGATAATCTGCCGGTAGTTCCAGCGTATCAGCTCTTTTCCAACTTGGAACAGGTACATTCCATCCTGAAGAAACTGAATAACATGATCCTGAAACCTTACGGCCCCATGACAGTTGGCGAGACTTCGGGACTTGGGCCTGAGCAGGCCTTGGCTTATGTCGGGACGGATCGTGACGAACTTAATATGGTATTCCAGTTTGAGCATATGTTTATCGATGCCAAATCTTCCGGAATTGGTAAATGGAACTATAAGGAATGGAAATTGACAGATCTCAAAGAAATCATGAGCCGGTGGCAAACGGTTTTGCATGGTAGAGGCTGGAACGCCAATTATATGGGCAACCATGATCAGCCACGTCCGGTTTCCCGTTTTGGTGATGATGGTAAATATCGGGTGCGTTCTGCTCAGATGCTGGCGACATGGATGCTTACACTCGAAGGGACCACCTACATCTATCAGGGAGAAGAGATCGGCATGACCAATGTCGCTTTCCCGGATATCGAACAATACCGGGACATCGAGACGAAAAATTATTACAATCATTACATTGGTCAAGGTAAGTCGAAGCATGAAGTCATGCAGGCGATCTGGCTGAAGAGTCGCGATAATGCCCGCACGCCGATGCAATGGGATGAGACGGAACACGCAGGGTTTACCCAGGGGCAGCCGTGGATTCAGGTGAATGATAATTATCCTGAGATTAATGTGGCTGATGCCGAGAGTGATCCGCAATCCATTTTGCATTATTACCGTAAGCTAATTGCGCTTCGCAAACAGCATAAAGTGCTCATCTATGGTGCGTATGAACTGCTGCTGCCGAATGATCCGGAGATCTATGCCTATACACGAACGCTGGAAGATGAACAGATGCTGGTCATTCTGAATTTCCGTGGGCATGAACCTGAGATGCACTGGCCGGAAGGCTGGACTTCCGAGCATGCCAAGCTGATCATCAGCAATGTAAGCAGACGTTATTCTACCAATGAAGGTGCGATTCAGCTTCAGCCGTATGAAGCAAGGGTATATCGTAAACAGCGGTGACACGGAGGCTAGCGTAATTTTGCGTTGGTGAAGAGCTATGATTTATAATAAATAGTGGTTTCAAAATAATCAAAACATATGTCGGGAGGAATCCAAGTTGTTGAATATTACGTTCCACGGTCACTCCAGTGTACAGCTGGGCACAGAAGAAAAGTCTCTGATCATTGATCCCTTCCTGCGTGGCAACGAGCTTGCCGTCACGAAGCCTGAAGATATCAAGACCGATGTTGTGTTGCTGACACATGCACATATGGATCACATCCTCGATGCTGAGCCTATTGCCAAAGCGAATAACGCCAAAGTTGTGGCTATTGTGGAATTGGCTACATATATGTCCTGGAAAGGTCTGGATACACTCGGCATGAACATGGGCGGAACGGTAGATCTTGATTTTGCTCAAGCCAAAATGATTCAGGCGTTCCATACTTCCGGGATTGTGCTCGAAGAAGAACAACGGATCATGTATGCAGGGTTGCCTGCTGGATATATCATTAATATTGGTGGTAAAACGATTTTGCATGCCGGAGACACAAGTCTCTTCGGGGATATGAAAATGATCGGTGATCGTCATGATATCGATGTTGCCTTCTTGCCGATTGGTGGACATTTCACGATGGGACCTGAGGATGCGCTGCAAGCGGCCGAATGGTTTAATGCCAAACTGACGATTCCGGTTCATTATGATACATTCCCGGTGATTCGTCAGGATGCGGAACACTTCGTGCAACAACTGGCTGCAAGAGGGTTGGAAGGACGTGTGCTGGCCCCGGGAGAATCTATTACCCTGTGATGCACATTTAACCCCTGTTCAATAAAAAATGGATTTATGGATAAAGACGAATATCACGTCAAGATAACTGACGTGGTATTCGTCTTTTTTCGGTTCCAGGTTCAATTTTCACCGATAGAGTTGGTACAAATGACAAAAACATTGAAATTCCATTGTTGAACTCCCTTTTAGAATGATATAAAAAGTTACACGGAAACCAAACGGAAATCCGAATTGACCGCAAACAGGGGGAGCGTTCATGTCATTTATGAAATCATTATTTTTTCAAATTATTGTAGCGGTAATCATCGGGATTGGCGTTGGCATTCTGTGGCCGGATCTGGGTAGCTTGCTGCAACCGCTCGGAACAGGTTTCATCAAATTGATCAAGATGATCATCGCACCACTGATTTTCATGGTGATTGTAACAGGCATTGCCAAAATCGGTGATCTGAAGTCGGTAGGTCGCATCGGGCTGAAAGCCATCGTGTGGTTCGAGATTGCAACTACAGTGGCGCTGGTACTTGGATTGGGAACAGCCAATCTGCTTCGCCCCGGTGCCGGAATGAACGTGGACCCTTCAACCATAGACGCAAGCGGCATTGAAGCGAAAACCAATGGTTCCGAGTTACCGCATACGGTAGACTTTATCATGAATATTATTCCGACAAGTGTTGTAGATGCCTTTGCACAAAATGCACTTCTGCAAGTATTGCTCGTGGCATGCCTGTTCGGGGTTGCACTGGCAGCAACCGAGAGTAAGGCAAAAGAGAATGTACTGACGCTGATTGAGAACTTGCTCGGCATTGTGTTCCGTATCATCGGTTATATCATGAAACTCGCGCCGATTGGTGCATTTGGGGCCATGGCCTACACAGTAGGTGCCTATGGGGCTTCCACATTGTCGTCCTTTGGTCTGTTGATTCTGGCCTGTTACGGCGCAGCACTGTTGTTTCTCATCATGTTGGCACTCGCTGCCTGGTGGATCACCGGGCTGAATTTCCTGCAATTTGTGAAGTATACCCGTGCTGAAGTTATGTTGGCGATTGGAACAGGATCATCGGAAGTGGTGATGCCACGCATGATGGACAAACTAACCAAGGCGGGATGCGATCGTGCGGTTGTGGGTCTTGTGGTGCCGACGGGGTACTCGTTCAATCTGGATGGCGCTTCAATCTATTTATCATTGGCAACGGTATTTGTTGCTCAAGCCGTAGGGATTGAATTGACCTTGATGCAGCAGATTACGATTCTGCTGGTGCTAATGCTAAGTTCCAAAGGCATGGCAGGAGTACCTGGTTCCGCATTTCTGGCCCTGTCCGCGACGGCAGTAGCCGTCAATGCTTTTCCGGTAGCAGCGGTTGCTCTGCTGCTTGGTGCAGACCGTTTCATGGATACAATGCGTGTATTCACCAACCTGATGGGCAACTGTGTTGCAGCATTTGTGGTTGCAAAATGGGAAGGCTTGTTGGATCAAAAGCGAATGCGTGCCGTACTCTCTGGTGAGATCAGTGTTGCTGAACTGGAAAGGGAAGAGCAAGCTGAACTATCTCTATTGAAGTTGAATATGCAGGAAAAACAAGGGAAAGCCGTAGTTTCACCGGAGATGTCGTAAGAGGCGTGTCTCCGCTGTGGTGATTAAGTCAAATGACAGCAACTTTATAATAACAATCCATTACAACAGTAAAAAACAGTAGAATACATTTAAAAAGTTCAACCAAGTTCAACCAAATTAGACCGTCTGTTGCCCGCACCAATGGTGGGAAGAACAGACGGTTTCTTGTTGTCTCAATACAGATATCATTGGGTTCACGAACGCAGGTTCCAAAATAAATGTTACAGAGGAAAGATTTATGGGGAATGTGTAGAAGAGGCGAAGAATATACATATTATAGATTCAACTTGTATATACATGTTTACCTATGTAATATAGATATGAAGTTAGCCGAGAACATCACATAAGAGCATTACAATTTATTGGAGGCGTTAACATGAGTTCTAACAATACAACTCCGTCATCTTGGTGGAAGACATCAACGGTGTATCAGGTATATCCGAAGAGTTTTAATGACACAACCGGATCGGGTACCGGAGATATTCGTGGATTAACCGAGAAGCTTGATTATTTGCAGCATCTGGGTATCGATATTGTGTGGTTGCAGCCGGTATATGTATCCCCGCAGCATGATAATGGATATGACGTAGCGGACTATTACCGGATTAATCCGGATTATGGGACGATGGAGGATTTTGACGAACTGTTGAAAGGTCTGAAGGCTCGTGATATGAAACTGATGATTGATATCGTGGTGAATCACTCCTCGACCGATCATGAGTGGTTCCAGCAATCCCGCTCTTCCAAGGATAATCCGTATCGAGATTATTATATTTGGAAAGATCCTGCCCCGGATGGCGGTGTGCCGAACAACTGGCAATCCAAGTTCGGCGGACCTGCTTGGCAGTTCGATGAACAGACGGGACAATATTTCCTGACTTTATTTGATAAAACGCAGGCAGATCTGAATTGGGAGAATGAGGAAGTACGCAAAGCTGTACGGGATATGATTAAGTTTTGGGCCGAAAAGGGTGTAGACGGTTTCCGTATGGACGTGATCAACCTAATCTCCAAAGATCAGCGTTTCCCGGATGATGATGGCAGCGTATCGCCTGGTGATGGACGCAAGTACTACACGGATGGACCGCGTGTACATGAATATATCACCGAGATGTACGACGAAGTATTCGGACCGTACAACATGGTAACCGTAGGAGAAATGTCCTCCACAACACTGGAACATTGTATCCAATATTCGAACCCGGCTTCCCGGGAGTTTTCAATGACATTCAACTTCCATCACCTGAAAGTGGATTATCCGAATGGTCAGAAGTGGGAACTGATGCCGTATGATTTTGAAGCGATGAAACAGCTCTTCAGTGAGTGGCAGACAGGCATGCAGGCCGGTGGAGGCTGGAACGCGCTGTTCCTTAATAACCATGATCAGCCGCGGGCACTGTCCCGATTTGCTGATGATGGTGACTATCGTGCCGAGAGTGCCAAGATGCTCGCGACAACGATACACGGAATGCAAGGTACGCCTTATGTGTACCAGGGTGAAGAGATCGGAATGCCGAATCCAGTCTGGAATGACGTTAGCGAGTTCCGTGATATCGAATCGACGAACATGTACCGCTTGCTTCAGGAAGAACGAGGGAAATCAGCGGAGGAAGCGTTCGAAATCGTGAAGGAGCGTTCCCGGGATAACTCCCGCACACCGATGCAGTGGAATGGAAGTCAGAACGCCGGCTTCACTACGGGAACACCTTGGCTGAAGGTGGATGAGCGGTATCCTTCGATTCACGTGGAACAGCAGCTGGCTGACCCGGATTCGATCTACTACCACTACCGCAAATTGATTGCCCTGCGTAAACAGGTAAACGTGCTGATCGACGGTCTGTATGAACGATTGGACGATGCACACCCGGATGTATTCGCGTATGCACGGACCAATGGAAGTGAAACCCTGATTGTTGTATCCAACTTCAGTAAACGGGACGTCACGTTCTCGCTTCCGGAAGCGGTCTGGAATGATCACATTGCAGGCAAATCAGCAGAGTTACTCATAGGAAATACGGAGGCAACCCATGCGCTGACGCAGGAAATCTCTCTCAGTCCGTATGCATCCTATATGTGGCTTGTGCCACAACAGGACTAATCACATTTTATAAATAGGAAGTGACACTATGGCAATTGATAAAAAACAGGTTGAGGAGATCGTCCGGGCAGTCGGTGGCAAAGAGAATATTGAAGCTGCTACGCACTGTGTTACACGACTCCGGTTTGCCTTGTACGATGAGAGTAAAGTGGATACTGAAAGTCTGGATCAGAATGATCTGGTTAAAGGTCAGTTCTCTTCCCAAGGACAATTCCAGGTCGTTATTGGGCCTGGTCTGGTGGATAAAGTCTATGATGAGATGATTCAGATTACCGGGGGAGAACGTTCTTCCAAAGATGATGTGAAGGCGGTTGCTGGTAAAAAGCAAAATCCAATCCAGCGAGCGATCAAAACACTCTCGGATATTTTCATTCCGATCTTGCCTGCAATCATTACGGCAGGTCTTTTGCTCGGGATTAACAATATTCTGACAGGTCCAGGCATTTTCTTTGATGGAAAATCACTGGTGGATGTTTATCCAGCCTGGAAGGATCTTGCGTCCATTATTAATACGATTGCAAGTACAGCCTTCACGTTCCTGCCCGCTCTAATTGGTTGGGCAGCTGTAAAAAGGTTCGGCGGCAGTCCGCTGCTCGGGATCGTGCTTGGTCTCATTCTGGTACATCCCGATCTGCTGAGTGCATATGGTTATGCTGATGCCGTAAATGAAGGTACAGTGCCAACATGGAATTTGTTTGGTTGGGAGATTGAGAAGATCGGTTATCAAGGGCAGGTTCTGCCGGTACTGGTATCGGCCTATCTGCTTGCGAAGATGGAAATTTTCCTGAATAAAAGGGTACATGATTCGATCAAACTGCTGGTCGTTGCACCAGTTACATTGCTGATTACCGGATTCCTTGCATTTACGATTATTGGACCGGTCACATTTGCTATTGCAAATGCAATCACATCCGGCTTGATCTATGTATACGATTCATACGCGGCGCTGGGTGGTCTGATCTACGGTGGTCTGTACGCTTTGCTCGTTATCACCGGTATGCATCACACGTTCCTAGCGGTGGATGTTCAGCTCATTGGTAGTCAGGGCGGTACATTCCTGTGGCCGATGCTGGCATTGTCCAATATCGCACAGGGTTCGGCGGCACTTGCGATGATGCTTGTCCTGCGTGAGAAGAAAATGAGAGGACTTGCAGCGACGTCCTCGGTGTCGGCCTTCCTCGGGGTAACTGAGCCGGCGATCTTCGGAGTGAATATCCGTTACCGTTATCCGTTTATCTTTGGTATGGTCGGTTCCGCGATTGGTGGTGTGTTGCTGACGATGAATAATGTTCAGGCAACCTCCATCGGTGTAGGTGGCGTACCGGGATTCCTGTCGATTTTCCCTAACAAATGGGGCGTCTTCTTCATCGGCATGGCGATTGTTCTGGTTGTACCATTTGTACTGACCGTCCTTTTTGGCAGAGCCAAACTGAGAAAAGAAGATCGTAGTGCAAGCAATGAAACCGTTGCTGAGCCTAAAGCGGCTACATCGCAGTCTGCTTCGGGTGTTACCTCTTCAACTGCAAAAACAGATCCAAACCAGCGCACACGTAGTGCAGCTCAAGTAGGGGACGAAGCAGTGAATACACTGGAAATCATGGCGCCATTAACCGGCCAGGCCGTGTCACTGGAGCAAGTACCAGATCCGGCTTTTGCCGAGAAACAGATGGGTGAAGGTGTAGCGATTGAACCTTCCGGCAACCTGGTTGTTGCCCCGTTTGATGCTCAGGTAGCTCATGTGATCAAAAGTAAACATGCGGTGATTCTTGAACACGCAAGTGGATTACAAGTTCTGATTCATGTCGGGATTAATACAGTATCCCTCAAGGGTGAAGGCTTCAACATGCATGTGGAAGCTGGCGAGCATGTAAAGGCTGGACAAAAACTGTTGGAGTTTGATCGTAAGGTCATTGAAGATGCGGGTTACCCGCTGATTACACCGATTATCATTCCAGATGGTCAAGATATGGTTGAACGGGTGGAAGTCACCACAGGTGATGTTACATCTAATCAAAATGGTGTGTTGAAGGTTCATCTGAAAGGTTAATTGAATACAACAACAAGAAGGGGCTGCATGATACGCAGCTCCTTTTTTGCTGTATGATCGTTATTTTCATGACGATCATGGTAAACTGTATATAAAATGGAAGAATCACATTTTTAAAATAATGGTCACTGGAAGGTATCGTTTGACAAAGCAAGCTTCAGGCATGTTCCAGTCGTGGCGTTCATATGGTGGAGAAAGAGATCCTAGATCGATGAGGAGGAGAGCCATGACACGTATTGCGGTGATGGTCATTCATGGGCTGGGTATGCGGAAGGATGGGTACGCGGACAAGCTGATTGCTTGTTTGCATAAGGAATTGGACAAGGTGATGGTCTTGCCTGGAGCCTCCGAACAGATGGTGGATATCGAACCTGTATATTGGGCGGATGTATTTGAGGAGCGGGAAGAGGCACTCTTTCAACAGCTCGTCAGCTCTCCGGGATTGAACTTTCAGGCGTTGCGCCGATTTGTCATCCATTACCTGGCTGATGCGGTTGCTTATCAACCTGTGGAAAATCAAGGCCATAATTATGATGCCGTACATCGAACGTTGAATCAGGCGATGCATACCCTTGCACAGCGTAATGGACCGGAAGCTCCGCTCTGCGTGGTTGCCCATAGTTTGGGTGCCGTAATCGCCAGTAACTTCTTCTACGATCTACAATATCCGTCCAGTCGTGTTCCTGAAGTTGTGGATGTGAACTCGGCTTTGGAGCGGGGTGACACCCTGACCAATTTTTACTCGTTTGGTACAACCCTGCCCTTATGGAGTTTGCGTTACCATGACTTTAGTTGCCCAATTCAGGTGCCCTCTTCCCATGTGAATAACTATTATGCCGGGCTGGAAGGGGAATGGGTGAACTTCTACGATCGGGATGATATTCTGGGTTATCCATTACGCCCCATTGATCCCGCTTATGAGAAAGCGGTCAAAGAAGATATTGAAGTGAACTCTGGCGGCGTGGCGATGAGTTGGAATCCGCTAAGTCATGGGGGGTATTTTTCCAATCGAAGTATGAATCGGAGAATTGCTCAGGGGCTAGCTCGAACCTGGACCTGGATAAATCGTTCATAATATAAGAGGTTCTAGCTTCATCCCATCTTCTTGGTACTGAAAACCGGTCTTTTGAACATGTATTGTAAGTACTATAAGTATTAAAATTAGGAGGGAATATGTATGGAATGCAGGACAGGCTGTGCCGCATGTTGTATCGCGATTTCCATATCATCACCGATACCGGGCATGGCTCATGGCAAGCCAGCAGGTGTACGTTGTGTGCAGCTTACGGATGATAATCGCTGCGGAATTTTTGGCCAAAAGGATCGTCCTGCGGTATGCAGTGGATTGCAAGCTGAGGAAGAGATGTGTGGTAGCACCAATCAGGAAGCATTTGATATTCTAACCTGGTTGGAGCAAGAAACTGCACCGAAGGTAATATGAGTAGGTTGTTTTTATGAATTGGGATAATTATACTTAATATGGAAGAAGGTTGATCAGAGAGAGGAGACGCGAATACAATGGGGCTTGTTAAACGTTTTGTATTGGTTGTTGTGAATATGATCGGAGAGTTATGGATGGGATTTTATCGACGTAACTCGGATTATTATGACCATCAGACTTCGGAGTCCAAAAGTAAGATTGGCTATTATGCATTTATTATTGGGGCAACAGTGGTTACGGTGGGCATTGTAGGCTGGATGTACAACCGAATTTATTCATAAGTATGCTTAAAATTGAATGAGGCCAAATGCTGAAGATGAGTGTGTACAAATAAAAGAGAGTATCCGCAGGATGTGACATCAAATGGATACTCTCTTTGGCATGGGATCAGACTGAATATGATCATACTCATCACGTTTAAAAGGGAGGTTGGCAGATTGGGCGTGTGCATTGCTGTACTTAATTGAACAACACACATGACAATCATGGGACCCAGCATAAAGGCCGTCGGAAATCGGAGTTTGCGTCTAACCCATGTACCCGTTACACAGAGCGGAGCATAGAGAAGAATCTTGGGGAAAAGGGCACCCCACGTTGCTACGTCAAGAGATTCAGGTATGCATTCAGGTTTAATGAAGGATTCATGTTCATGCGTGATCACTCCTGATGATGGGATACGTTGCGTTATCTGCGGAATAACCAGGCTGCTACTGTTCAACTCATTAAGATCCTGCAAGAGCCGTAGCGGAAGGTTTGGGTTCTCTGAACATTACAAAGTACATCAGTGATGAAATAACGTATAGACAGCCTGTGATGCTGAAAGTGATCGCGTAACCCCAGTACGTTCCATATGTGGTGACCAGATAGGATTGAACAGGTCCCATGGTCGCCCAACCAATCATGAACGAGGTCTGCATCAGTGAATTGGCAATGCCGCGGCGTTTGTCCGAGATCCGATCCACCAGTATGGCTGAATGAATGGGATTGGCTGCGTTCATCAATGCTTGTCTGAACAAGAAACTGAGCGAAGCGATGAACAACAGATTAGTGAAGCCTGTTAATAGAAGGAAGGGCAGCGACATGACCTGGAAAATGACAACGGCTCTTACGCTTCCGACCTTTGCTGCCAGGGTAGGACCAATCAGCATGGATACAATCGTCATAATCTGACCAAGTGCAATCAGTAAGCTCATGCCGCTCAGAGAAACCGAGAACCGGTTGGTGAAATACAGATTCAAATACGGTACAACCAGTCCGGAACCTAATCCAATTAACAACTGAGTCACTATAAACTGACCAATCAGTCGGGAATCTTTTTTCTTGGTGATCGAATCATTCGTGTTGGCGGTATTCGTCAAACTTTCTTTTAGATTTGTATTGGGTTGAAGATCTGATTGTGCCGGAATGGTTGTCTGCGGAGCAGCCTTGCCTTCGGTTACAAATAACAGTGGAATAAACGCAGCCAGTGTTGCTGCACCACCGACAAATAAAACCGTCTGCAATCCGGTCACTTTGGCGAGTCCTGCCGTATGTAACAAATCTGCAAATACGCCGCCACCCAGGCTACCAAGAACCTGGGAAGCGAGCACAAGGGATGAATAATAACTGAACATCTTCAGCCGCTGGCTTTTTTTGACGTTTTCCGCCAGATAAGGAATGGCCAATACTTGGAATACCCCAGCGAAAAGGCCAGAAAATACCGCGAACCAAATCAGTCCTGTAGCTGAATAATCGAAGGAGCGTCCGATTAGAAAGATTCCGCTGAATAACGCCCCGGTAATGAGTAATCGCTTGCGGCTGAACAGATCACCGCATAGACCGATAGGAACAAACATAATGGCTGTTGCGAGTGATTGAATACTTACAATCTGGCCGTTCATTGTATCATTATAGCCCAGACCCTGAATGTACAGATTGTACAAGACAGAGAACATGCCATTTCCGATCTGATACAGAATGCTAGCCAGGAAAAACAGTTGAATATTGCGGGACCAGCCGCGAATTTCATCATTAATATGTTGTAAAACTCTCAAGTGGTTCCCCCCAGTCTGCCTGTGCAGTGATTCCAGTTTAACAGGAAAGGGGAATTTGCGGAAGAATTGACCACTGTTTATTTTGGTTCAGGGGCATCAATCACACGAGCAATGACGAATCCATCGTAACCTTTGCTACCGACGGTTTGCAGTGCTGTAGCTTCAAGCCGAGGGTGATCCGCGATCAACTGCAGGAATGATCGAACGCCTTGAACTCTAGGGTCTGTGCTGTCTGTGCGGATCACTTCACCGTCCCTGACGATATTATCACCAATAATAAGACTCCCCGGCCGAGTCAGTCGCAGGGCCCATCTCAGATAATCGGGATTACTCGGTTTGTCAGCATCGATGAAGATCATATCAAACGGTTCCCTGTATTCTTCCTGAACATCGGGAAGGGTGGTTAGGGCAGGACCAACTCTCAGGTCAACCTTGTGCATCAGTCCTGCTCGTGTGAGATTGGCTCGGGCCAAGTCTGCATGGTGTGATTCGGATTCCAGTGAGACGATGCGTCCGTGTTCAGGCAGCGCTCTTGCCATCCAGATGGTACTGTATCCACCCAATGTGCCGATTTCAAGTACACGGGATGCACCTTGGATTTGCAGCAGGAGCTGAAGCAGCTTTCCTTGATTTGGTGTTACGTCATGAGCAGGGAGTCCAGCTTCGGCATTGCTTTGCAGTGTATGTTCCAGCAGGGAATCTGATGGTACCAGCAGATCATTCATGTAGTCGTCAACTTGAGTCCAGGTATGCTGTAGTTCGGTCGTATTTATATTTTTCATCTTCACATGTTCCTTCCTTGTTTCTTGTATTGGATTTCATATTTCAACTATAAATGGAGTGGATATATAAATAAAATATATATTATGTATGATAATATAACTTTAGATTATGTATTTGACGGGGAAGAGGTGTAACATATGAATCTGCATGGATTACGATTATTTCATGCCATTGTGAGATATGGCGGGGTCACTCGTGCCGCAGAGGAACTGAATATTAGTCAGCCTGCGGTATCTTCTCAGGTGAAGAAATTTGAACGTGAATTAGGAATCCAGCTTTTTGTTTCGGAGGGAAGAAGACTGGTGCTTACGGATGCGGGGATACAGTTGACAGGATATGCGGAACGTCTGTTCATGCTGGAGCAGGATGTCGAGAATTTTGTGCAGGATTTTCGGGAGGGCAAGAAAGGACTGATCCGTCTTACGGCAACCTACTTGCCTTCGAATTTTCTGTTACCGGGCTGGATTGCGCGGTTTAAGCAAATGCACGAGGATGTGGAGATTGTTGTGAGCACAACCAACACCCGGATGGCTTTTGACCAATTACTTCGTTATGAGGCAGAGATTGCAGTGTATGGTGGAAGTGGCATTACGCATGCGGGTGTCCAATGGGATGAATTGTTTGACGATGAGATGTGGTTTGTTGTGCATCCTGACCATCCGTACGCGGGAAAAGAAATCGAGCTGCATGAGATGATGGCAGAACCGTTCATCATGCGCGAAGAAGGCAGTGCTACACGTGAGAGACTCGTTTCCCTTTGCACAACAAATAACATGGCCGCTCCCCGCATTGCGCTTCAGTTCAACGGGCTGAACGAAACGATCAGTGCGGTGAAGGCAGGTTATGGGGCCAACTTTATATCTTCTTTGGTTGTGAACGAAGATGTGCAGCAAGGCAGGCTGGCACGTGTGTTTGTTCGAGGTATACAGCTGAGAAATACGGTTGCTGTATGTACACGAGCCGGGGAGGCATTATCACCTGCTGCACAGCATCTTGTCAAGCTTATCCGCCAAGAGGCGTCTTTGATGAAATAAATAGCGTGATTGTACTTAAAATAACTTAAAATATGTGTTTAAAAAGACCAGTTTTCAGTACCCTAAAGCGGACTTTTGAACAGCCTTTTAAAAATGAATGGGTTGCTTCTTCAACTATTAACTTTCGCTTTGTTGTGATGTTCCCCATGCATGTAATCGGGCGTAAAGGGTTACGCCGCCAATGATCAGGACAGGAATCCAGACTGCAATCATGGGCACACGGTGGAATAACAATGCGGCTGCAATGACGCCGATCAAATAGATGACAACAGCACCTGCACGAAGGTAGGAGTCTGTGGACAAGGCTTTGGCTAACGATCGGATATTGGCATGTCGCAGCTTTTTGAGGATGCTTACGGTATCCTCAACCACAGCAGCCAAATTATTGGTGAGCACGGTTGTTGAGATGCCAGCAATTCCAATGCGGCGTGCCGCAGTTGTTTGCATCCCCATTGCAACGGCTAGGATGACAATTAACAGATAAGACAGTTGTTCTGAAAATGGACTAATCATGGCGATTGCGAACAGCAGGAGCAATATGCTTTCAATAGTAAATACGGCTGTGACCTTGGAGGACCAGCCATTTTTGGTCTGCACATGTCCAACCATATGTGCTGCAATGGCATTGCCGGCAATAAAACCAATGAGAGCAAGCAATGACCGAATTACAACAAATTCCTGAGCACGGGCAATGGCAATACCCAACAAAACAATATTTCCCGTCATATTGGCTGTGAGCACATGCCCCAGTCCCAGATATCCGATCAGATCCACCATTCCGGCAGACATGCAGAGAAGCAACATGGCGTATTTTTGGAGGGTGCTTTGATTCATCCTATCCGTCCTTTCAAAAAAACGTAGCCCCTCTAGTATACAGCCATAACCCATGCTTCTTCAAAATGAATTCATAGTGCAAGATTTAAGGTGCAGCGAGCCAATCAAACATATTGTTCACTGCTGACTCATGTATTTTCTCGTGAAAATGATGATCCTGCCCGCCATAAGCGTGAAATGTGACATCCGCACCTCCCCGCTTAAGCCAGTGATACATTCGGGTTCCGTGACTATAATTCACCTGTGTATCTGATGTACCATGCATGATTAGCACGGGACAAGATAACTTGTTCGCTTTCGACAAGGGAGAACGGGCGAGATAAGCTTCCGGCACTGCGCGTGGTGAGCCACCCAGCACCCGTTTCAATGTGCGCCTCAGGTCGGTTCGCTCATGGTAAGTGCGTTCCACATCGGCGACACCGCTCCAAAGAACTAACTTATGTACTTTGTCCGGTCCCTCATTATAGGCAGTTGCGGTATGTACAGCATTAATGGCTCCACGGGAGAACCCCATTAACGATATCCGAGTTGGGTCGACAAAAGGTAAACGCTGCATCAACCGATAAGCGGCATGCACATCTTCGGCATCTCTTCCGCCATACTCGTCACGCCCCTCACCGCCTTCGTTGCCACGATAGGATGGGGCGAACACGATATAACCTTTATGTACAAATTGCTCAAGCCAAACAGTATTTACCCCGCCATAGCTGCCAAGTCCGCCGCGACAATAGATCAGCACAGGCCACTGTTCCTGTGTGTGTGCGATATCATGCATTTTTGCAGCAGGGTAATGGCTGGCAAGTGGTTGCAAATGTAGAGATGTATGTATGGAAGTGAATTCCGGAAAGGCAGAGGAGACAGAGGCGGGATGAGAAGTTTCATATGTCGTGATATCTGGTAATGAACAACCTTGTGGCAGGTATAAATAAGCTTTAACCCGAAGTGTATCGGATGAATACGTCACTTGATAGAGCAGGAAAATCAACCTCTTTCATCGGTTATAACAGGCCAAATGACAGGGATGCTTCTATAGGATGCGCGTAAAATAAGTTCCCATACCTTCCAGGCAGAATAGCCAGCCCGAATGTGAGAAATTCGTTTATTGGCTCCATATGATTTATAATGGTTCAGGAGGCATATGCATTGACCGCTGTCCTCATTTTTATAAAACTAATTTTAGTGTGCAGAAAGAAAGGGAGAAAGCTATGATGAACGCTCCACATCCAATTGATCAATTCAAGAAATTCAAATATGAAATTACCAGATTTATGATGATCTATAAATTTGCTCTGGATCAAATGGAGACCAAGATTGAAGTCCTGAAGGAAGAATTCCAGTCTTTGCATGATTACAGTCCAATTGAGCATACAAAGTCCAGACTGAAATCACCTGAGAGCATTATGAACAAGATGTTCCGCAAAAATCATGAGTTAACATTTGAGAGCATCAAGCAAAATATCAAGGATATCGCCGGGGTACGGATTACATGTTCCTTTATCTCGGATATCTATCGCATTAAGGATATGCTGTGCAACCAGAGTGATCTGCGTGTACTGGAGGTCAAAGACTACATCGAGAATCCGAAGCCAAACGGCTACCAAAGCCTTCACCTTCTGGTGGAAGTGCCTGTGTACATGTCCAATGGTGAGGAACGAGCATGTGTGGAGATCCAGATCCGTACAATCGCGATGGATTTCTGGGCAAGTCTGGAGCATAAGATTTTTTATAAATACAATAAGGATGTTCCCGAGCATTTGACCAAGGAACTGAAAAGTGCGGCAGACTCCGCAAATGCACTGGATCAACAGATGGAACGACTTCACCGTGAAATTCAGGAGATCAAAGATGCCGAGAACGAGCGGGATGAAGAAGAACTGCGCCGTATTATTATTAACAATCAACAGTTCACACTGCCGTCCAATCTGCTCAAGCTGCTGGGTAGCGGGGAGTAGTATTTGATGAAAAGTACAACAGCTTCATTGAACACAAACTCCACATCTCGTGTACGGATGGCTTTAATTCTGGGGACATTGTCGGCCTTCGGGCCGTTGTCCCTGGATATGTATTTACCCGCATTGCCCACGCTGGCTGATGAGTTTGGTTCATCTACTTCGTATGCTCAACTCAGTCTGACGGCGTGTATGATTGGACTTGCGGTTGGACAGTTGCTTGCCGGACCTCTAAGTGATGTACGTGGTCGGCGAACACCGCTCATTGCAGGGCTTGTGCTCTATACTATCGCCTCCATACTTTGCCTGGTCAGCCCTACGATGGGCTCTTTTGTTGTGCTGCGGTTTATTCAAGGTGTAGCTGGAGCGGCAGGGATTGTCATCTCGCGCGCAATCGTCAGAGACGTTTACTCGGGCCCGGAACTGACACGGTTCTTCTCTTTGTTAATGCTGATAAACGGCGTAGCCCCGATTGCTGCACCGATCATTGGTGGACAATTGTTGACGTATACGTCGTGGCGCGGCGTATTTATTTTGCTTAGCCTCATCGGAATACTGACGCTGTTGGCTGTCATTTTCGGTCTTGGAGAGACATTACCTTCCAATCGTAGATCAAGCGGGGGATTGAAGCAGACCCTGATTACGTTTCGTCAAATCGCAGGGGATCGTCAGTTTATGGGTTATGCGTTGACCCAGGGGTTTGTAGCGGCTGGCATGTTTGCCTACATATCCGGTTCACCGTTTGTGCTTCAGAAGATATACGGGGTATCCCCACAAATGTTTAGTGTTTGCTTTGCCATAAACGGGCTTGGCATTATTCTGGCTAGTCAGGTTGCAGGCAGACTTGCAGGTAAGGTATCTGAGACCCGGCTGTTAATCGCGGGACTGTTAACTGCGGCGCTCGGAGGAACTTCACTGCTCATCGCGATTCTGGCTGGAGGTAATCTAATCTCTGTACTGATTCCGTTATTTCTGGTGGTATCCAGTGTTGGGTTGGTCAATACCGCGTCCTTTGCCTTGGCGATGGCCAATCAGGAGAAATCGGCAGGCAGTGCGTCTGCGCTTATTGGAGTGATGACGTTCCTGTTCGGAGGTATTGTCGCTCCCCTCGTAGGTCTCGGGGGAGAAGGCACAGCTGTGCCAATGGGAATCGTTATTGCGTGTGCTGATCTCGGTGCCTTGGTGATTTACTTCCTAATGGTCAGTAAAGGCAGGAAGCGCCAGAACGATCAAGTGTTCAGTTAAATGTACTGATTCTGCACACCATGCGTTTATGGAATCATAATAGTATAAAGATACATCTGGATAAAAGAACGAGCAAGAGCCTCACTTGGAAGGAATCATGCTTCCAAGTGGGGCTCTTGCTGTAGGTAAGGACAGGTTTAACAGAGCGCAAACAAAATCTGTGTATTGGACAGTATACCTGGCGTGAGGAATGGATAAAAGTACCCCACCACAAAACCAAACAGATTAATGGCAGGCCACATCAGGTAGACATCATTGTATGTGAAGACAAGGGACCATCGGTTGTAGCAAAAGTTGGGCAGCGCACGTTCTTCGTTATCTCGTGGTGCCGCTGCACCAGTCTGTGCAAATTGCACCGCTTGAGTGAGGCTTTGCGGTTGTTGCTGGAGGAAGAGCGGAAGCAGACCCGGGCTGCTTTTGATCAGGTTATACAGAAAAAGCATTTCTGCCGGAGGCTGACCTACCGGACGAGGATAGGCACTAAGCAGGGTGGGCAGATTGCCTTGAGTCAGCTGCGCAGGTACGCCCGGTGCTGTACCCGGGATTGTACCTGGAATGCCTCCAGGGATATATGGACCGGGTCCTCCACCTGGAATGTATGGAGGGTAGGAGCCTTGACCGCTAGGTATACCAGGAAACGTCGGACCACCCGGTGTGCCGCCACCGCCACCTCCTGGGAACAGTGGAGGCAATTGAAAGGAACGGTCTTCTCCATAACTTAGATAAGGGTTATATTCGTAATACATGTACAGAACATCCTTCCTGTCGTCGTATTCTGCATTCAGCATATGGCGGCATCCGCCTATATGTGAGTGCCGCCAAGAAGATTTTATATGATCTATATAGTTGAACTAATCATTTACACAAAACGGAGAGAATAGAAAAAACTGAAAAAGCGAAGCGGTCGCCTAAAAGCTTTCTGAAAGAAAGCTGCATCGGAAGCATACGCTATCCCCGGTTTTTCCCTTAGAGAAAAGGGAATCGAAAAAAATCTGGGGATAACAGCGATTGGAAGGTTGTTCTATCATCGTAGTGTCAGTGTAAATAATTCTTAGTTCAACTTTATAGCGCAGAGCAAAATCGAATTGACAACTGGACTGATAACAATTATCATTGTCAATGGAAATGGTCAAATGTACATACGGATATTATATGTATCAATAATAGTATCATTTTTTTGAACGTAGATATCTGTCACAATAACGAGGACTACGTTTCCATATTGAAAGGGGATAATAAATTGTTTAAGAGAAATAGAAAGATGATCATACTTCTGATTACGGTGATGGTCATGTCCATCTGGTTGGCAGCGTGTGGAGCGAAGCCGGCAGAGAACGGAGCAGCAGGAGAGAACGATACAGCAACGGAGACAGAGACGCAAACAGAAGCCCCGACAGAACGCACATTGACAGATGCAATGGGACACAAAGTAACCATCCCGGCTAATCCGGAGCGTGTCATCGCGTCTTATCTGGAAGACAATTTGGTAACACTAGGTGTTAAGCCAGTTGCACAGTGGTCGGTAGCCAACGGAATCCAGGAATATCTGCAAAAAGATCTGAATGGTATCCCAACGATTGCTTTTGATCTGCCTTTTGAAGCGGTAACAAGTTTTAACCCGGATCTGATTATTGTTGGTTCTGAAAGTGTGGTTGAAGGAGAAAAATACGAACAGTACAGTAAAATTGCACCTACTTATGTACTTGGCGATGAGATCAATAGCGACTGGCGTAAAACGTTGCTTAAAATCGGTGAGATTTTGAATAAGAGTGATGAAGCGCAAAAAGCGCTGGATGATTACGAAGTTAAAGCTACAGAAATCAAGGAAAAGATCAACAACGTTACAGGTGGAACAAAATCAGCAGCGGCCATTTGGTTGGTTAGCGGCAAGTTCTTTATTGTAAGTGACAACGTATCAAGTGGAGAAGTAATGTACAAAGAACTTGGACTTCTAGAGCCTGAAGTTGTAAAAGAAATCTCTGCCAATGCAACAGGTAACTGGTCTTCCATCTCTATGGAGAAGCTGGCGGAAATGGATGTAGACTACTTGTTCTTTGTTAATAGTGATGCAGGTACTGGAGCGGAAGCACTGAAAGATCCAGTGTGGCAAAGTATCCCGGCTGTGAAAAATGGCAATTTGTTTGAATTCACCCGGTCCAGCAGCTGGTTGTACAGCGGAGTTCAAGCGAACCTTCAAATTATGGAAGACATTCAGAACAGCATTGTTAAATAAGAATTAGTCGATATGAAAAAGCATGTTTCTACTTCCTGGTGCAATGGGCACCAGGGAGTTTTTTTTGTTAATTCAGCATTTTACGTTATATAATAAATATGAGTGTGTGATCGTGTCTTGAAGTGAAATTGACACTTGTTACACGAGCAGGGAAGGGGATATTTACATATGTATACATTGGATCCACGCGAAATAACGGGAAGAGACAACTATAAACTAATGAGTGGTTCGGTGGTGCCACGTCCAATTGCTTTTGTGACAACACGTTCAGATGAGAACGATGTAATCAATGCAGCGCCTTTCAGTTTCTTCAATGTGGTCAGTTCGGACCCACCGCTGTTATCCATATCCATTGCACGTAAAGACGGCATTATGAAAGATACTGCGCGTAATGTACTTGCTCATAAAGAGCTGGTCGTGCATATATGTGATGAAGCAATCATAGCAGAAGTAAATGAGACAGCAGCTATCCTTGAACCCCATGAAAGTGAGCTTGAACGGACGAAACTGACTACAGTGCCAAGTACAAAGGTCACCGTGCCAGGAATAAAGGAAGCACTTATCCGGATGGAGTGTGAGTTGTATCAGCACATTCCCATTACCAACGATGATGGCAAACCGATGAGTGATCTGTTGCTGGTACGCATAGTGCAGTATCATTTCAGCGAACAAGTCTACAATCCGGACAAGGGCTATATCCTGATGGATCATTTGAAACCAGTCAGCCGACTGGCGGGTAATGATTATGCCAAGCTCGGAGAGAGATTCACCATAATTCGACCTGAATAGTTATGAAAGATCCTATATGTAATTTGTGAAAGGGTTTAACCCTGTTGATAAAGGCGGACAACACATGCGAAACTCGCATAGGTTGTCCGCCTTTTGTTGTGATATGAACATAAACGGGACAGGAAGTGAATAGACTTGTACTATATCCTGCACATTTCTATATGAACCTATTTGATATATAGGATGTTTAAAAAGCCCACTTTTGATTACGAAAGACAAGACTATATAGGGGGTTAAGCCGATGAACCAGCTTGAGGAAAGTACAGGGGCAAGTATTATGGGAATAGGAACGGCGTGGCCTGCCCACCGTATTGAGCAAAAGGATGTATCTGCCCGTCTCGCGCAAGCGCTGGAACATGAGCCAGATGCGAGAAGATGGGCCAAACGAATCTTTAATCAGTGCGGTGTGGAAACTCGGTATACATGTGAACCGAATCTGCTTGAGCCTGTTGATTCTTGCCGATATTTACCCTTTACCAATGCGGAGGAGGTCCCGACTACAGCCGAGCGTATGGCAAAATACAAAGCTGCTGCTGTTCCACTTGGTCTGGAAGCGGCCGGACAGGCCCTTCAGGATGCAGACATATCCTCAACGGAACTTACACATCTCATTACGGTGAGTTGCACGGGGCAATTCCTGCCCGGACTTGATGTTCGGCTGATCCAGCAGCTTGAACTTTCACCGCAGATCAACCGGATTCCACTGGTGTTTCAAGGATGTGCAGCCGGTCTGAAGGCGATACAACTGGCGAATTCCATTGTAACGACAGATCAGAAGGCTACGGTTCTCATCGTGTGTGTGGAACTATGTACACTTCACTTTCAGCCATCTGCCAAACGGGACGACCTGTATGCTGCATCGTTCTTCGGAGATGGCGCCTCTGCCTGTGTTATTGGTGCGTCTGGAACAGACCGCAATGAATGTTTTCGACTGGCCCGAGGGCACTCAACGCTGCTCCCGGATTGTGCAGAAGAAATGATCTGGGAAGTGGGCAATACAGGCTTTGATCTCTACCTGTCACCACAGATTCCGAAGCTGCTTGGTTTGCATCTCGGTCCAGAGGTAGAGCGGTTGCTGGAGGGTAGCAGTTTACCGGAAATATGGGCGATCCATCCGGGAGGCAGAGGCATCGTGGACGCCGTTCAGAAGCTGTATCAGTTGACAGATGAGCAGGTCTCCTACAGCCGAAACATCCTGCGGGATTATGGCAACCTGTCGTCCGTGACGATTCTTTTTGTTCTTCAAGCCATCCGTGAGGATTACAGACAGAAGGAAGAACAATCCATTGGGATAGCGCTGGCTTTTGGCCCGGGACTGACAGCAGAGTTACTTCCTTTTACATACATCCCTGCCCCCATAGCGAACAGAACACCTGTGAATCATGGTATCCAATAGTTCATGAACCCGAGTGAAGGAGATATGCACCGCAAGTGGTTGAATGTGCTTATGATCTTACCCTTACCGATGAATATAATCGAATGACTAATCTGATCGCAGAGGAGCTTAGGTATGGGTTATCGCAGACTTGCTGCCTTCATCAGCCGATATCCGCGGTTCATTATTCTCTGCTGGGTATTTATCATCGGGATGTCAGCGGTCTGGGCGTGGAGATTGCCTGACGTTGTCCAGGACCACGGATTGAAAAGGGTCCACGGGGATGCGCAAGCGGTTGAGCTTGTTCTGGAGGATGAATTCGCTTCTCCTGCCAATCCGGTTATTCTGGTTTTTGAGAAAAAGGAAAATACCTCGCCGTTAGAGTTCCGTCAGTGGATCAGGGAGCGTCTGACACAGGTTCAAGTGTTGCCTGCGGTGACCTCTATCACGTTCCCTCTGGATGCTAGCGAAAGGCTGACGCTGCAAGATCACAGGGCATATGCCCTTGTGAAGATGGATGTGCCCCCGCATCAGATGGGTCCTCCCATTGAGCAGTTGCGCGCCGTGCTGGCTACAGACGGTCCGGGTACGGTCCAATTGACCGGCAAGGCCGTCGTACAGCAGGATGTGAATCATCTGAGCTTTCGTGACCTGGAACGGGCAGAGATGGTGGGGCTGCCGATTGCCCTGATCGTTTTGTGCTTCGCTTTCAGGGGGCTATATGCCGCGTTGATTGCTGTCATGATGGGGATCAGTGCTGTGATTACCGCTATGGGAGTCACGTCACTCCTTGGTTACCATCTGGAATTGTCCAACTTCATCATCAACGTCATTCCCATGGTGGGCATGGCACTCAGTATAGATTTTGCCCTGATCATCCTGAGCAGGTACAGGGAAGAAGTTCAGCGGGCCTATGAAGATGAAGGTGCAGCTAATGTTCTAGGAAGAAGTCTGGATATGCAGAGCAAGATTCTTCAGCGAACATTACGTACAGCAGGCAGAGCAGTGTTGTTCTCGGCAGCTTGCGTACTCCTTGGGCTGCTGGGTCTACTCTGGATCAGGCTGCCGATGTTTCTGAGTGTCTCCTTGGGGGCTGTCATTGTTCTGCTCCTATCGCTACTGTTAAATGTTACGCTGCTGCCAGCACTACTGTCACTGTCTGCGGATCGAGTCTTCAGGCAAAATTCAGTCCATTCGTTACCTAGAGGTTCAGTGTGGCACAGATGGTCAGCAATGGTCATGAAACGACCAGTCAGCATGGCAATCGGAGGAACGGTTGTGCTGCTCCTGTGTGTCTATCCAGTGACCCGGCTGGAACTGTCCGTCCCGGATGCCTCTTCACTACCAGCCAGAATGGAGTCCCGACAGGCAGCAGAGCTGTTGCAGCATGATTATGGTCAAAAGAATACCTCCACCATCGAGATCTTGATTGGCGGACAGCAGGAGCGGTTGACTGCCTCTCACTGGCAGATGGCCCACAACAAAGCCCGTCAGCTACTGCAGGACTCAGGCGTATTGAGCATTGTTTCACCATGGGGCCTATTACAGCCGAATCAAACTGGCTCGCAAAGTCTTTTTCGGATCCCACCGTCGTCGCTCACTCCTTCCATAGAAGGCAAACAGTCAACAAGGACGGCATGGCTACGTTCAACGGTCTCTGATCATTCCATACGATTGATAGCCACCGTGCACGGGGAGCCTGGTTCGGAACAGGTTGCAGACTGGCTGGAACGAATGAGGAATAACGATCATGCACCAGGTTCCAACAACGTAAAACTACGTTATGGTGGGGAGGCTGCCAAGCAGTATGAAATAATGCAGGAAGTTACAAGTCAACTGCCCAAAGTGCTGGTATTTGTAGTGGTCACCAATTATCTTGTGTTACTGGCGGCATTCCGATCGATGCTCATTCCAATCAAGGCAATTCTGATGAATCTGCTCAGCTTAGCTGCTTCATTTGGCATATTGGTGTGGGTGTTCAATGAAGGACATCTGGGTATGGAGCCGTCGGCCATTGCCATTATGATTCCTGTATTCATTGCAGGATTGGTGTTTGGCATATCCATGGATTATGGTGTGTTTATGCTGAGCCGTATTCAGGAAGTGTATAGACGAAGCGGAGACAGTGATGTGGCTGTCCAACAGGGATTGGCTTCTACAGGCCGTCTGGTTACCTCCGCAGCGGCCATTCTGCTTGCGGTGACTGTGCCGTTTGCTTTTGCTGAAGTCGCAGGTGTGAGGCAGTTAGGGATCGGAATCACGGCAGCGGTGTTGATTGACGTTACGTTGATCCGGCTAATACTGGTACCTGCATTGATGAAATTAATGGGCAGGTGGAACTGGTGGTTGCCAGGGCAGATAAAATGAAGGGTATTTCCGTAACCTGTCTTCAGGTTGGAGATATCCTTTTTTTGGCTAGAAATCGTGTGATTCCATTCAAAACAGGCAAACATGTTCAATTCATGGGTGACATAGATGTTCTATAATGGATGGGATTAATTCCATATGACAGTCTTATATCTACGTTATCCTACGAAAAACAGGAGGGACACAGGCCCATGTCTGATATTGAAGCCTATCTACAACAACAAACGAATCTTCGTGGTCGTTCCGCGTATCATGAAGATCAACCCCTGGAGTTATGGCGCAATCAGTTACGTACACGTGTGAAAGAACGGCTGGGCGGTTTTCCCACGATGGCGGCCGCACTGAATCCTGTCTTACTGGAGCGCATTACATGTGATGGATATATTCGGGAGCGAATTGAAATTACGACCTATGCAGGACTTCGCATGCCTGTGTATTTATTGATTCCGGGTGATGGAAGCATTACCGAAAACAAGAGACCTGCTATCGTTGCTTGTCATGGGCATGGCTACGGTAGCCGAGAGATATCGGGTATGGAACCGGATGGGTCGCCACGGACAGGAGAGCCCGGATTACACAAGGACTTTGCTGTAGCGCTTGTGAAGCGTGGTTATGTGGTTGCGGCTCCAGAGCTGCTCGGATTTGGTGATCGAAGATTGGAAGAGGACCGCGATGCGCCACCAGGGGCAAGTTCCTGTACGAAGATTGCTGCGCATCTGCTCATGGTGGGGAAGACCCTCGCCGGTCA
The DNA here is from genome assembly GCF_031455635.1 of Paenibacillus sp. 2003. Taxonomy (NCBI): domain Bacteria; kingdom Bacillati; phylum Bacillota; class Bacilli; order Caryophanales; family Paenibacillaceae; genus Paenibacillus; species Paenibacillus sp. 2003. The sequence continues at coordinate 1,110,542 of NZ_JAVDTB010000001.1, forward strand.
TAGGGTGTATGAAACAACACGTGTACTGGATTATGTATCGACTCGGCCAGAAGTAGATTCGGAGCGAATTGGAAGCATGGGTATCTCGGGCGGTGGGCTGGTGACTGCATTTACAGCCGCGTTGGATGAACGGTTCCGGGCAACTGTAGTAAGTGGCTATGCTAGTACATTCCAGGGCAGCATACTGGATCGGAACCATTGTCTGGATAACTATGTACCAGGTATCCTGCGTGAAGCGGAGTTGCCGGATCTCATCGGCCTGATTGTGCCTAGGCCACTTTTTATTGAAGCCGGAAGTGATGATCAGGTGTTTCCAATTCATGCAGCGAGAGAAGCGTATGCCCGTTTGACACACATATATGAGCAGGCGGGAGCATCAGAATCACTGGATGCGGATTTCTTTACAGGTGGACATGAGATTAGCGGAGCTAAGGCTTATGACTGGCTTGATCAAGTTCTGTGAAGCTGAGGCTTATTACCATCTATATAAGTTGAACTAATCATTTACACGATAACGGAGAAGATAGAAAAAACCTAAAAAAGCGAAGCGTTCGCCTAAAAGCTTTCTGAAAGAAAGCTACATCGGAAGCATACGCTATCACCGGATTTTCCCTTGAGAAAAGGGAATCGAAAAATCTGGGGATAACAGCGATTGGAAGGTTATTCTGTCTTCGTAGTGTCTGTGTAAATAATTTTTGTTCAACTAATATAATTCTGATTCGAGAGGAGAATTCAGTGATGAAATGGTCAATATCGGTAAAGCTTCTGCTCTGTTTTGTTCTGTTTGCGAGTACAATGGGCATCGGTCTGGGAAGCAATGAAGGGCAAGTCGCCGAAGCGGCAACGGATAATTACAGATTTGATTTTGGTTCGGGCGCCGTTGAGAGCGGTTACACAGGCGTGTCCGCAGGAGATGCCTATACGCCTACGAAAGGTTATGGCTTCAACACACCTGCACAGATGAGGAATGTGTCTGCCTCAGGAAGCGGGGTTAAGAGTGACGCTGTGCAGTTTCTGACGTACGGTACCAAGAGCACCAATACCTTCAATGTGAATCTGTCCAATGGACTATATGAAGTTAAAGTGGTCCTGGGCAATACTTCCAGAGCCAGCGTGGCTGCAGAAGGTGTCTACCAGATCATCAATATGACGGGCAACGGGGCAACGGATCAGTTTCAAATTCCGGTGACTGACGGGCAATTAAACCTGCTGGTTACGGAAGGAAAGACAGGTACGGCCTTCACACTTAGTGCACTCGAAATCCGGAAGTTGTCCAATCAGACCGTTACCAACCGCACGATCTACATTGGTGGTGATTCAACAGTCTGCAATTACTATCCGCTGGGTAGCAGTGTACAAGGAGGTTGGGGACAGCTGTTTCCGTCCTATGTGAACAATTCTACCTTCCAGGTTCGAAATATGGCGTCAAGTGGCCAATTTGCGAGAGGTTTCCGCGATGATGGTCAGATGGAAGCGATTCTGAAGTATATCAAGCCGGGAGACTATTTTATTCTGCAATTCGGAATTAACGATACCAATGCCAAGAACAATACAACGGAGGCGCAGTTCAAGGAGATCATGCGGGATATGGTGCGCCAGGCGAAGAACAAAGGAGCAACAGTTATCCTCTCCACGCCTCAGGGCCGGGCAACTGACTTTAATACAGCCAATGTACATCAAGCGGAGAACCGCTGGTACAATCAATCAACCCGTGCACTTGCTCAGGAAGAGGGAGTCATCCTGGTTGAACTGAATAAGTTAAGTTCTGCCTATTTCACTTCAATTGGTCCTGCGGCAACACTTGCTCTGTATATGACAGGGGATAGTCTGCATCCGAATCGTCAAGGGGCTGCGGAGCTTGCACGTATTGTGGCTGCGGATCTAAGAAGACAGGGACTGAATGGATTCTGACTTTACTACTTAATCAGTCTGCATAATCAGTGTTGATCCGTGTATGAAAAATAAAAAAATACCCCCGGGAACATGCCGCGAAACGGGCGGCTGATCCTTGGGGGTATTTGTTATGCCCAGGCTGGGGATTACTCCATCATGTCCTTGGCTTCATGGTTCACCTTTTTACCTTTTAACAAGGGTTCCAGTTCATCTTGAACGCTCTGCTCCCAGAGTGGCACATCTGTGCGATAGGCGGCCCGTCCGTTCAGATGTCCGGCGACAGGAGCCGTAATGAATACAAACAGAATACCTAGCAACAAACGGGCACTGATATAGTTATCGAAGTACCAGAAGTAGAAAAATGTAGCGCTTAGTACACAGAACACTCCAAGTGTCATACTTTTGGTTGCGGCATGGGCACGTAGATATACATCAGGCAGACGGATAAGTCCGAATGCACTGAGTGCACTGAGTAGTGCACCGAGCAGTACGAGTAAACCTATAGCGGTTTCAGTGGTTACCTTAACGATCTCCATCATTTTTGAATACCGCCCCCCGTTCAATATAACGTGCAAATGCCACTGTACTTAGAAAAGCCAGGATGCCAATCAGCAAGATGATATCCAGATAGGCCTGGGTTTGCAACATCATCGACAGTACGGCAACGATAGCAATCACATTGATACCAATGGTATCCAATGCTGTAATCCGATCAGCCATGGATGGTCCCCGAAGCACCCTGTACAAGCACCCTAGTATGGCTAAGGAGAGAATGAGCAATGAGATGAACAACAGTGAGGATAACATTAACGCGTCACCTCCATAATTGCTTTTTCGAATGTGTTTTGAATATTATCTCTCATTTTCTGTTCATCCTTGATATCCAGCGCGTGGATAAACAGTTTGCGTTGATTACCCGAGATCTCAAGTGGCAGAGAACCTGGTGTTAATGAAATAAGCAGACAGAGCAGGGTGACCTCCCAATCCGAGGACAATTGAGTTTTATACGTAAAAATACCGGGCCTTATGTCGAGCTTGGGCTTGATAATCTGGCGTATAACCTCAATGCTGGCTCGCACCAGTTCCTTGAACAGCAGTGCAATCAGTTTGAAGATGGCCCAGACTCGAACAATATAGAAGCGCTGGGGGAAGAATCTGCGCATCCCCCCGATGAGAAGCAGTCCGAGCAGGTAACCTATGAGAAAACCAACACCATTCCAGGCGTTGTTCAGAAACATCCATACAAAAGCAATGATAAGATTCAGTACAATCTGAAAGGCCATAGACATCTACTCCTTCAATACGGCATCAATATAAATATTGGGATGCAGTAGAATATCGCCTGCGCGGGAGGTCAATTGGAACATGCCTTCAGCCCCCACACCCATTACGATGATGAATACAAACAGAATTCCGGCAGGAATCAGCAGGCCGTTCACCGCGTAAGGGCGTCTTACAACCCCGGCAGGCGGTTCACCCCAGAAAGCTTGTATGAAGATGCGCAGTACCGAATATAACATTAATAAGCTGGAGAGCACCGCAATGCCGGTCAGACCATACAAGCCTGCCTGCAAGCCACCTTCAAAGAGAAGCAACTTCCCCGGAAAACCACTGAATGGCGGCAAACCTGCCAAGGCAAGTGCACTAATGAAGAACATCCAGCCGAGCAGCGGATAGCGATGGATCAGCCCGCCCATGTTGTCCAGTTTGGATGTTCCGGCAACCGCAATCAAGGCTCCTCCGAGAAGGAAGAGCAATGTTTTGATCAACATGTCATGCAGCATGTAGAAGAGCAGACCTTCCAGCGCAGGACGACTGGCCGAAGCCATACCAAAAGCGACAAAACCTACACCTGCGACCACGTTGTAGATGAGAATTTTGTTCACATCGCGGTAGGAGATCGCACCGATGACACCCAGGACCATCGTTGCACCAGCCATCCATCCGATCAGTGCATGGAAGAAATCAGGATCATGATAGAAGATCAGTGTGAATGTTCGCACAATGGCGTACAAGCCAACCTTGGTGAGCAATCCTGCGAACAATGCAGTGACAACAGCAGGTGGTGCCTCATAAGAGCCAGACAGCCAGAAGAACAGGAACAGTCCGGCCTTGATGCTAAATACGATCAGGAAGAGAACGGCAATTAAGGTAATGACCCCGCTCTGTCCCACTTCAGCAATTTTTACGGATAAATCTGCCATGTTCAGTGTGCCAGTAATGGAGTAGAGGAAGCCAATAGAAGCGACAAACAGTGCTGAAGAAACGATGTTAATCAAGACATATTTGATCGTTTCACGAAGCTGTCTTTCCGTACTTCCCAATACGATCAGTGCATAGGAAGAGATGAGCATCAGTTCAAAGCAAACAAATAGGTTGAACAAATCTCCGGTTAGGAATGAACCGTTAACTCCTGCGATCAGAAAATGAAAGAACGGATAGAAGTGGTGTTCTTCCCGCTCCTTGTTCACACTGCGGAACGCATACAGCAGACACGCCAGTGCAATGATGGAAGCGGCGACGACAAGTAGCGCCGATACCATGTCCGCAACAAGCACAATACCATAAGGAGGTGCCCATCCACCCATATTAAGCGTTAGAACTCCAGTCTGAGCTACCCGTGTAATGAGTATCGTTGAGATCACTGCTGTAAACAACAGTCCAATGACACTAATGATCCGCTGGATATTTGTTTTCCGGAAAAATAGCAGAGACAGAACACCTGTAATTAAAGGCAACAGAATCGGCAGAACGACTAGATTATTCATATGGGCGCCCCCTTACTTCTTCCATATCGTCTGTTTTTAACTTCAGATAAGATCGATAAGAGAGAACAAAGAAGAACGCAGTGAGTCCGAAATTAATTACAATTGAAGTTAGTATCAAAGCCTGAGGAAGAGGATCGACATAGCGTTCAGCCATCTCCCCAAGCAGGGGTGGGGCCCCTGTTTTGAGACGTGACATGGTGATCAAGAGTAGATGCACACCATGGGTTAGTATGGACATGCCAAGTACGATTCGGAGCAGGCTCCGCGACAAGATTAAAAAGACGGCAACCGCAAACAGAATGCCAACGGCTACACACATCAATATTTCCATATCAGCGATCCTCCCCGATCTGTAGAATGATGGTCATGGTGACACCCAGGACAGCGAGATACACGCCAAGATCAAACAGCATGGCCGTGGCGAGTTCTGTTTCTCCCAGCAAAGGAAGTTCGAAATAACCGAAGGTTTGGCTTAAGAATGGAACTCCGAATATAAATGAACCTGCACCTGTCAGTAACGCTATACCCAATCCGATCCCTGTTAGAACACGGAAGTCAACGGGTAACGCTTTGCGTATCGTATCCGTACTGAATGCCAGGGCAATCAATACGAGTGCTGCCGCTGTTACCAAGCCGCCGATAAAACCTCCGCCCGGATTGTGGTGTCCTGCAAAGAACAGGTGCATGGCAAATGTCAGAATGATGAACACAACGACCTTGGTGGTCGTTTGCAGCAATACATCATTACTCTGCAAGGGTACAGTATCCCAGGAGGATGAGCTCCGTTCCCGGTTACCATACTTTTTCGTATTGTCCGCTTCATCATCCAGAGCAGGTTCGGAATCCTGACTTTCGTCCTTCTTACGGAACTTCAAGCGAGCTCCCAGATCTTTTGCTTCGAGGTTCAGATTAATCATGGAGTAGATGGATAATGAAGCAACGCCAAGCACCATAATCTCCAATAACGTATCGAAGCCACGGAAATCAACCAATAAGACGTTCACGACATTTTTACCACCCGCAGACTCATACGCTTCCTGAAGGAAAAAGGTAGAAATGCTGTCCAGTGATGCTGTTCCGCTTGCAGCTAGAGCTACAAAGGTCATCACAACACCGACTGCAATCGCTACGATCATATTTACCGTGAGATAACTGCGGCTTGATTTGCCACGTTGCAATTCAGGCAGATGGTAGAAGCAGAGCAGGAACAATGCAACGGATACGGTCTCAACAATCATCTGTGTCAATGCCAGATCCGGCGCCCGGAAGAGTACAAACAGCAGGGTTACGATGTAACCAACCGCGCCCGTCATAATGACTGCCGACAGTCTGTTTTTGGCAAAAGGAATTGAAACCGCAGCACCGATGAGCGTGACCAGCAGAACGACCTCATAAAATGAGAAAGGTGCATTGCCCTGCAGATTCCAGGTGATATTCTCTCCTGAACGGAAGAAGGCATAGACCAACAAGGCGACCGTGAATGAAAAAATGTAAACCAGATAATTACGGACCGAGCCATTCATATAGGCTTCCGTCCATTTGCGTGCATAATGCTGGAGATTATCCAATACAACATGGTACATATTGTTAATGGTTAATCCTTGTGGATAGTGCTCATAAATATTCCTCCATCGTGGCAACAGCTTGTAGAGAGTGATTCCGAGAATCACAACTCCGATCGTCATAATCAGTTCCGGAGTCCATCCATGCCACAGGGAGAAATGTACATCGAAGCGCTCATTCCCATCTAAGAGCGATGGAAGCACAGCAGCCATTGCCGGTTCAATCAGTGATCCGGCCAGCAGATTCGGGAAAAGTCCGAATACAACGACAAGAACACCTAGAACAACGGGCGGAATGAGCATACCAGCGGGCGCTTCGTGCAGCTTCTCGGCAGGGATCTCGCTTTGGCTACGACCGAGGAATGTTTTGAACACGATAATAAGCGCATAGATCAGGGTAAACACACTTGCAAGCCAAGCCAATATTGGCAATAGAACACTCCAGGACCCAAGTCCAAAGATTCGCAGATGCGTGACTTCGACCATCGCCTGGAAGAATAACTCCTTGCTCAGGAATCCGTTGAACGGCGGTATACCTGACATAGCAAGTGATCCGATCAATGCTACGGTGAATGTAATTGGCATGAATGAAGCAAGTCCACCAAGCTTTCGGATGTCACGTGTACCCGTTTCGTGATCGACAATGCCTACGACCATGAACAGAGCGGCCTTGAAGGTCGCGTGATTAAACAGGTGAAGCAGTGCAGCGGTTATTGCCACGGTGTACATCGCAGAGGATTCGCCATATCCGAAGTAGAGAGCAGCAGATCCAACCCCTAAGAGGGACATGATCAGACCAAGTTGAGAGATGGTCGAATAGGCGAGAATCGCTTTGAGATCGTTTTTTTTCACCGCCAGGAATGATCCATAACACAAAGTTAGAAGACCAACGCCGGTTACGAGCCAGAACCAGAGTCCCTGTCCACCAAAGATCGGTGTAAACCGGGCCACAACATACAGTCCGGCCTTGACCATTGTGGCTGAATGCAGATAGGCACTGACAGGTGTAGGAGCTTCCATGGCATCCGGCAACCAGATATGGAACGGGAATTGAGCTGACTTGGTGAAAGCCCCAATCAGGATCAAGACAAGTGCAGGCAGAAACAGTGCGCTTTCCTGAAACTGACCCAATCCTGTAATGGTTGCACGAATACTGAATGTGCCGGTAATGAGATACATCATCATGAAACCGGTAAGCATGGCGAAACCGCCAAATACCGTAATCAGGAAAGATTTTTGTGCTCCTGAAGTGGAAGCTTTACGTTTGTAATGAAATGCAATCAACAGGAATGACGCAATACTGGTCAATTCCCAGAATCCGTAGAGCACGATCATATTATCAGACAGCACCACGCCCAACATGGCTCCCATGAACATCAACAGATACAGGTAGAAACGGTTCAGCGCTTCTTTCATATCCATGTAGAAGATGGAGTAGAGAACAACGAGGACACCGATTCCGGTGATTAGCAGTGTCAACATGAGGCTCAGACCGTCCAGATACAGGTTAAATCCAATGTCCAGTGAAGGAATCCATGGGATATTTCCGGCTACGGTATTGCGCTGTGACACAGCGGGTATGAGACTCGCAAAGTATACAAATAATAGTGCCGGGACAAGGAGAACCGGCCATCCCAAATGTAATTTACGGAAGAAACGATGCAGCATGGCAAGAAGAATGCCAGCGGCAAAAGGCAGAATAACAGCAACATGAAGCAGGCTCAACATTACACCCCCAATGTTTAGTATTTCGATTACTCTCTCTGTGACATACAGGCGCATGATCCTTTGAAGGATATGCTTGCTCTCTATATTCATAACCCAAGTATGTATATACAGAATCGTGTCTATTCTTTGAATGGAAGAAACACGGTGAAGATTTCAGTATAATATTGTATGGGCATGTATAATAAAAAAACACACAAGTTCCGATAAATATGAAAACGATTAGGTGACATTCCGTGTACTCTTTACAGCATAGTTATGTTGAAAAGCAAGATGGTTTCACCGTGTAATGGAGGAAGTAATGTCATTCAAAATTAGAACTGTGCTTACAGTCATCTTTGCTGTGTTATCCTTGCTGGTTACCCTGACGATTGGGTCTATTTTTAGCCAAAAGTCATTTGTTGCTGTCGAGACTGAGATTGGTCACTCGCTTACAGGCACGGCCTCACAGGCTTCGGACAAGCTGGATCGATTCATGTCCGCTCGCGCGGGTGAACTGGACCTGCTGGGCCGAATGGCTTCGTTGGAAGATGGATTTCAACCTGATGAGATTCAGATGCTGCTGGATCAGTTACAAGATAGCTTTCCCTCATTCTCATGGGTTGGATTCATGGACCCGAAGGGAAAAGTGTTAGCTGCCACGGATGGTATCTTGCTTGGGGAAAATTTATCAGAGCGACCTGTGTATCAGGAGGGAATCAAGGGTAAATTCATTGGAGATGTGCATAATGCAGTACTTCTTGCCAAGCTGCTTCCGAATCCAACGGAAGAGCCGTTGCAATTTGTCGATATCAGTTTTCCGCTGAAGGATAGCAAGGGACATATTCAGGGTGTGCTCGCTGCACATTTAAGTTGGGAATGGGCGAAGGAAGTCGAAGAGTCCGTGCTTGCCCCATTGAAAAGGGAAGAAAAAGACATTGAGTTCTTTATCGTAAGCAAAAAGGAACGTACAGTGCTGCTGGGGCCGAAGGAATGGATCGGTAAACCGTTGGCATTGCCCGGCATCGAAGAGGCCCAGCGCAACAAAAGCAGCTGGTCCATTGAAGAGTGGCCAGATGGTAAGGAATATGTGACAGGATTTGCCTACAGCCAGGGTCATCAGGATTATCCCGGATTAGGCTGGACCGTAGTCATTCGTCAAGTCAAGTCGACTGCTTTTGCTTCTGTATTTGACCTGATGTGGTTTAATGTGTGGGCGGGACTTGCCGTTACCGTGCTATTTGCACTGATTGGCTGGTTTGTCTCACGTCTGATCTCTGCCCCACTTGTGCGTCTTACCAGAGTAGCCAATCGACTGCGTGCAGGGGAAGAGCTTGAAATTCCTGCGATTAAGGGGATAAAGGAGATTGAAGTGTTGTCCCGTTCGCTTCGGGATATGCTGACCTCTCTTATGAATAAAAACTCGGAACTGGTCGTGATGCAGAATCTGGCGCATTTTGATCAGTTGACTAGTCTGCCGAATCGCACTGCCCTAGAAGTGTATCTGGAGGAGTCTCTGGAGACTGAAAGTGAAAATCACACGCTGACTTTTCTCTATCTGGATCTCGATGGATTCAAACGGGTCAACGATACACTTGGACATCAGACTGGAGATGTGCTGCTACAGAAAGTGGCCCAGCGACTGTCTGCTCTTGGTCAGGAGAAGGGTATAACGGTCCGATTGGGCGGAGATGAATTCCTGATTGTACTTCAGTCTGTTGGAAGTCATCCGAGGGAAGAAGCCATGGCTTATGCAGAAGCCATCATTCAAAGTCTGAACAAGCCGTTTATTATCGAATATGAGCGAATTCGAATTGGATGTAGCATTGGAGGTGCTGAATATCCAACCAACAGCGACAATCCAAGTGAGATTATCCGGATGGCGGACGAAGCTTTGTATGAGTCCAAACGTGCGGGCAAGAACAGAATGACATTTTATTCCGAGTTGAAGCAGGATCGTTAGCGTATAATAACATTAGCTGGGTTTATCCCAATCACCTTTGTACGAATGTGCGTATAGACAAGGAGGGGTGAAATGTCTGGAAAATATACAACTGTACCTTACGGTTATGAAACACCTGCGGCCAGCCGCAAAGGCACACTGACTTTTTATGACTCGTTTGAACATGTGACCGATGAGCAACTTGAACGCGCCGCTGCAACGGCGGACACCCGTTCATTCATACAGCTTGTGCTGTATCCTTTACACGAGAGCACGTTTAAACGAATGAGCAAGGATACGATACAGGCATATTACAAAAGAGAAGACCGCCTGCATGATTGGCGGCGGGAACATCCAACTTCACGTATACGTGTGGAGGGGCTTGAGGGCAAGAGAAAGAAATATACGCCTGTGGATAGCGCGCTGCGCCATATCACTGCGGAATATCCAGCCCCTCATTTTCTTTATTTGACGATAGAGATGGCAAATCTGTTTGCTTCATTTGATTCCTTCAAGGATTGGATCAAGGAGCTGCGTCTCATCATTGACGGACCATCAGGTGATCTTCATCCCAGGCTGGAGCAAAATCGTCATCGCTGGGAATGGGCGGAATGAAAAATAACGTATGAGAGCATCAGCCTGCTGATGCTATGCAAACCCAAAAAAAGTTGTGTTGTACAAACCGGGATTCCGGTGTACAGCACAACTTTTTTATTTATATTTTCTCTACGAAGGACGAAGCCAGATCAAGTGATGTTACGGTTTTATTTTTACCTGTTCGTTTGGCGGCATACAGACAGGCATCCACTTCCTCGAACAATTTGTCTTTGGTTAGATTGGGACTGTAGCTTTTGAGACCGATACTCACCGTGATGGAAGCTCCTTCAAGTTCCAGATGGCCCATCAGGGCAATCTTCTGACGAATCTGTTCCACCAAGGCATAGGCCTGCTCGAAAGATTGCTCAAACATCAATAAGGCGAACTCTTCGCCCCCGTACCGTGCTGCAATATCACTTGAGGTAATGGTTTCCTGAATGATCAGGGACACTTTCTCCAGAATGATGTCTCCAACCCGATGACCATACGTATCATTAATGGATTTGAAGTCATCAATATCGATCAGGGCCAGATGCAGACTCATGCCACTGTTGGCATACTCAAATGCTTTTTCATAATAATCCTTGAATGAGCTTTGATTATAAAGGTTGGTTAAACCGTCTGTTTTGGACTGTTTGGTCATGATGGCATTTCGCACAATAAGGTCCTGCTTGGCAAGCATGCTGGCCTGAAGATCATCAAGCACCTCAACGCCGCTGGTTACGATAACCTGTGCTACATATGTACCTAGGATTAGAAAAGCAGGAATGGATACCATGTCAAATGAAGACAGGTACAATCGGTAGGCCGGATCGAACAAAACTAGAAGGTAACCAGTCATCTGCATCAGAAAGACAATCCAGACTCTCTTTTTACTGAAGAACAGCACCGAAGCAAAGATGGGCAACAGACAGATTGCTAATATAATCCGAATGTCATAATTGACATGAATAATCGTCCAGGCGATAACCGTGCTGGCTATAGACATGGTGTAAAAGGAATATGAACTGAAGCGCTGATCAACCCAACTTGCGAACAAAATGCATGAACTGCTGACGGCCGTAGGCCAGAAAAGCACATTCATCAAGAAATCTATCGGTGTGCGATCATACTCCAGAAACAGGAAACAGCCAATCTGAATGGCGAAATGTGCAATGATGACTATCCAGTAGGCATGGAGCATTTTTTGAATCCATTTGGAATGTTTGAACTCGTACTCTGTTGGAATGTGGCTATTGTGCGTATGGAAACCTCTCATATATCACCGCTGACTGCATCATAATGGTACGACAGAATTACTCTCGTATAAGATAATTATAAATCACAATGAACAAAACGCAAATGTATTTAACTGTTATGTGAGAACAAGACTCACATAAGTTTCGAGTTGTCACAAACTTTTTATGGAGGACAAACAAAACTCAACAATACACTCATAGACTATATACATGGCTCCGTTCCATATGTAGGAAATCATTGATGAAGGGGAGGTGATCTTCATTCCTCTTGTCGTTCGTTCAACCGTTAATGCTACGGGAGCAATTACGTTTACAGGAAATACGCTTGGACTGAGTCGTTCGGAAACAGCGGGGGTACCCGGAACACAGGACAGTATTGGCGGTTTTATCACAACCAACACCAGCCTCCAGTACGGCACCTACCCACTGGGAACTACAAGCTTGTATCAGAGCAACAGTTCAGCAGCTATTCTTACACTGCCTGCTGGAAGTACCGTTCTGTATGCAGAATTGATCTGGGGCGGCAGTTACATCAATGGTACGGTCAATCTGAGTGCTGCCATCAACAATCCGGTTACGTTTATTACTCCAGCAGGGACTTCCAGTGTAACCCCTGATCCACTTACCTATAATCAATTCGATCTGGGGAATAATGCTGCTGGATATGTCCGCTCGGCCAATGTAACGACATTAGTTCAGAATGGTGGGGCAGGTACATACATAACCGGAGCCGTGGTAGGGACTATTGTTATTACAAATGATTCCACGGCCAATCATGCGGGATGGACACTTGGGGTTATCTATCAGAATCCCAATCTCCCTTTTCGCAACATGTCTTTGCGTGCAGGCGGTGTACTTGTTCAATCCACTTCACCACCGGTCGTAACGACACTGACAGGATTCGCAACCCCACTCTCTGGTGTACTCGGAGGAAGAGCGCTGTTCAGTGCGCAGGAAGGTGATGCGAATCGAACAGGAGATCAGGCATTATTCGGGCCAACCTCAGCTACATCGGTTGCTTTGTCCGGGCCCAATAATCTGGCTGCGAACTTTTTTGCTTCTCAGATTAACGGAGATACCGGAGCGCTTAATACAACCGGAACGTTTGGGACACGAAATCAGATCAACGGGGCTCCAGGTACCAATATTATCGGTGGACGTCAAGGCTGGGATATTACCAATGTGGATGTTTCTGCAAGACTGATCAATAACCAGTCATCTGCGGTGTTGACATTAACGACCTCGGGGGATGCCTACATTGTCAACGCCAATGCAATTCAAGTTGATATTAATGCGCCCAAGATCACATTGGCTAAGGCAACGGTCGCCGCCGGTGCAGTTGCCGGGGATAGTATTCTATATTCGGTTACCGTTACCAATGCAGGCACTGCGAGTGCGGCAAGTGTTGTTTTATCCGATTCACTTCCTGCAGGGCTTACCTTCATTCCAGGGAGTGTAACAGTCGCAGGGATACCCCGCCCAACCCTCGATGTGACCGCAGGCATTCCGCTGGGTTCGTTAACTTTATCCAGCAGTGTTGTTGTAACCTATCGAGCACTCATCGGTCAGGATGCAAGCATCCTGCAACTGGTGAATTCGGCCAATGCAGCCTTTACATTTCAAAGTGTAGCAGGGGGGCCAGTCATTACCGGAGTTATTCCGTCCAATAACTCCACCCTTACTGTTTATTCGCCAAACCTGTCCATTGTGAAATCGGCGAGTACCACCAATGCCACGGTGGGTGACCTGGTAACCTATACACTCCAAGTGAACAACGGAGGAAATGTTGCTGCCAACGTTACATTGAGGGATAACATACCAAGTGGTAGCTCATATGTAGCAGGCAGCTTTCGTCTGAATGGAAATGTGATTGCTGGCGCCAATCCAGTTACCGGCGTTAATCTGGGGAGCCTCGCGGCAGGAAGTGCCAATACCGTGACCTTTCAGGTGCTTGTAACAAGCTTGCCGACACCGCCGACTCTTGTGGATCAGGCTACGGCTTCTTATTCCTTTAATTCACCTGATGGTCGGACGATCACGGGAAACATCGCCTCGAATACCTTAACGATCCCGGTAACATTGCCCAATGTGACCACGGTAAAATCAGCATCCGTTACCGATGTTGCAGTCGGGGAGACCTTCACGTACACCGTAGTTACTACCAACAGCGGTATTCAGGTGATTAACAATGTGGTACTTACAGATGCGCTCCCTGCCGGAACAACCTTTGTTTCTGGCAGTGCAACCGTAAGGGGAACTGTCGTACCGTCTGCGAATCCGAGCAGTGGCATCTCTATTGGGACGTTGGCGGCCGGAAGTTCTGCAACGGTGACGTTTCAGGTGAATGTGCAGTCTCTGCCTGCTTCAGGTTCTTTAGTTAATCGAGCGGTAGTGTCCTATAGCTCTGGTTCTTTCACGGGCATTTCCAACTCCAATTCCATTACAACCCCTGTATACCAAGCCGTTGTCGGTATCAACAAGTCGGCAAGCCAAACCAATGCGACACTGGGGGATCAGATTGCATACACACTTGCGGTCACGAACAGTGGAAACATAGCGACTCAAGTGAGTGTGACCGATACGATTCCAGCGGGGCTGACGTTTGTCCCGGATTCGGTAACCGTGAATGGTACTGCACGTCCTGGAACCAGTCCATTAACCGGAATAACACTGGGCAGCCTCCTGCCGGGAGTTACGGCTACGGTGGTGTTTCGCGCTACACTCACCACACTTCCGACTCCCCCGACACTGGAGAATCAAGGGACTGCAAGTTATACGTACCAGCTTCCAAGTGGACGGAATCTCTCAGGCAGCAGCTTATCCAATATCGTTCGTATATCTGCATCGGCTCCCAATATTTCTATTAGTAAAACAGTAAACACACCGGATGCGACAGTAGGAGATGTGCTTACGTATACCGTTGTTGCAACAAACGCTGGAATTAGTGCAGTACAAAATCTGGTGATTTCGGATGCACCATCCGGCTCTGAATTTGTCCCGGGTAGTGTCACGATTAATGGATCTGCTGTTACCAGCGCAAGCCCCGTTGCGGGAATCGCAGTGGGTACATTGAATAGCTCAAGCAGTGTAACAGTGACCTATCAGACCCGAGTGAATTCCGTTCCATCCACGGGTTTGGTTAGTAACCGGGCCAATGCAGCATTTACATCAGGCAGTTTTAACGGTGTTTCTTCTTCCATATCGGTAAATACCCCCATATTTCTGCCAGTGATTCAAGTGGTGAAGTCAGCAAGTACAACAAGTTTGACGGTAGGAGATACGTTTAATTACACCATCCAAATTAACAATACAGGTAATATAGCTGCAACGGTTACCTTGACAGATCCCATTCCAGCAGGAGCAGTATTCAGCACCAATAGTGTCATTATTAATGGCGTACCTACACCTGGGGTCAGTCCGGAGTCGGGAATCAGTCTAGGAGAGATTGCTGCGGGCTCAGGTGCAACGGTCACCTTTGTTGCGACGGTTACCAGTTTGCCAGATGCAAGGCAGTTAATTAATCAGGCGGTTGCTTCGTTTGCCTACACACTTCCAAGTGGGAGAACGATTGCTGGTCTCTCGTCATCAAACACCATCACTATTCCAGTGTCTCTGCCCAATGTTACGATTGTCAACAGTGACAATGTAGAGTACGGCGTAGTCGGGGATGTCATTCGATACACATCTGTTATTCGTAATAACGGCACAGTAGCTGTTAATAATGTGGTATATGTCAATCCTCTTCCTTCGAATACCCCATTTGTACCCGGAAGTGTCATTGTGAACGGGACTTCGTTCCCGCTCTCCAATCCGACCGCCGGCATTCCAATCGGTACGTTGGCTCCAGGAGCCGAGGTTACCGTAACTTTTGAGGTGACGATTACCATGCCGATTCCTTCGCAGATTAACAATCAGTCGACGGTCAGCTTCACATCCGGTTCATTTTCAGGGTCATCATCGTCCAATACCACTCAGACTCCGGTCATACAACCGCAGATTTCACTTGTCAAAACGGCAAATACCGTAAATGCGACCGTAGGTGATACGGTTGTATACACGGTAACGGTCAGCAACACAGGCAATCTGGAGGCAAATGTTACCGTGACAGATACCATTCCTGCTGCGACTACTTTAGTACCCAACAGTGTGGTTGTATCCGGTGTGCCACAGCCAGGAGCGACGCCAGCAGCAGGCATTCCGGTAGGTATTGTAGCAGCGGGGGCGACGGCTGTTGTCACGTTTGCCGTTGTTGTGGATTCACTTCCATCTCCGCAGCAGCTTAGCAATTTTGCTACATCATCCTTTACATTTACACCTCCAGATGGGCGGACGTTGACTGGCTCAGCCACTTCGAATACACTCACGTTCCCGGTCTCGTCACCAAACGTCGCTGTTGTCAAAAGCACAGCTTCCACTGCGGCTACGGTAGGCGATACGGTGACCTATTCCATTCTGGTGACCAACAGCGGGATTGCACCGGTGAACAATATTCAGTTTTCGGACCCGATTCCAGCCGGAGCCTCCTTTGTTACAGGGAGTGTCACAGTGAATGGGGTTGCGCAACCTGGAGCCAATCCGGCAGGTGGGGTATCTCTTGGGACATTGGGGCCCGGAACGTCCGCAACGGTCACGTTCAGTATCCGTGTCGATGTGATCCCGCCAAGTGATCAGTTGAGCAATCGCTCTACGGTCAGTTTTACCTCAGGTACATTCTCAAGCACAACCTTTTCCAATACCGTGGTCACTCCGGTGTACCAACCTATTCTTTCAGCGCAAAAAACAGCCAGTACACAAAATGCTACCGTTGGGGATACGGTCAGCTACACGATAACCGTGAACAATCAGGGAAACTTTGGAGCCCAGATTAACCTGACAGATAACCTTCCAGCCGGAACCATCCTTGTTCCAAATAGCGTTATTGTAAACGGTCAACCGCTGCCAGCAGGAAATCCAGCAACGGGCATCCCCGCAGGCAATGTGGCTCCCGGAGCTACCACCACCATTACCTTTTCAGTGGTTGTTGATACGCTGCCAAGTCCGCAACAACTGGTGAATCAGGCTTCTGTAGCTCTATCATATACATTGCCGGATGGGCGGAACATCACGGAGTCTGTTCTATCCAATGTGTTGACCATTATCGTATCGGCACCGGATGTCGATGTCGTCAAATCCACAACTTCAACGGCGGTATCAGTTGGTGATATCGTAACGTATAGCATAGCTGTAACCAATAACGGAATTGCAACGGTGAACAATGTGGTTTTCACGGATGCAGTGCCGACAAGTACTGTTCTTGCGCCAACCGGCGTGTTTGTCGATGGTGTTCTGCGCCCTGGTGCCAATCCTTCTACGGGAATAACGCTTGGTTCCATCGCACCTGGTGTTACGGTAACCGTTGTATTTAGTGTGCAGGTCACGGGGCTCTCGGCAAGTGCAGTGTTAAACAATCAGTCCACGGTCAGCTTTACATCAGGGGCTTTCTCAGCGACCACATTCTCCAATACGGTTACAACTCCGGTCTTTCAACCTATTCTGGCTGCAGTCAAAACGGGAGATCAGACGGTAGCCACAGTAGGGGATACTGTTGTGTACAGCATCGCCATTACCAATACCGGGAACTATGGGGCATCTGTCACGTTAACGGATACCATTCCGGCAGGAACAGAGCTTGTTTCAAATAGCGTTATTATTAACGGGGCTTCTGCACCAGGTGCAGATCCGGCTTCGGGTATTCCGCTTGGTGTCGTTTCCACAACAACTCTAGTTACCTTCTCCGTTGTGATTGTGACGTTACCATTGAGCCAGTCCATTATCAATCAGGCTTCTGCGACATTTTCGTATACATTACCTGATGGAAGAACACTTGGAGGCACGATTACATCCAACGCACTTAACATTCAGGTAACTGCTCCGAACGTGAGTGTAGTCAAGACGGCTTCGGTAGTCGATGCCGTGGTAGGCGACACGATTGTGTATGAAATGGTTGTGACCAATGAAGGGATTGATCCTGTAAACAATATTGTGTTAACTGATCCTATCAGTCCAGCCGTAACATTTGTTGCTGGCAGCGTCCTGGTAGATGGTGTTCCACGGGCCTTGGCAAACCCGGCGCTGGGCATAGCCCTTGGTAGTTTAGCCCCTGGAGCATCGATAGCGGTATCGTATGCAGTACTGGTCAATACACTGCCAACACCACCGGAAGTAAGCAGTCAGTCTTCCGTAAGTTTCACATCGGGTGTTTTCTCGGGAGCAGCGTATTCCAATACAGTTGTAACACCAATCTATCAGCCGATTATTGCCGTAACTAAAACAGGGAGCACCTCCAATGCAACGATTGGTGACACCATCATCTATTCTTTCACCATCAACAATAGTGGAAATCTTGCAGCCAACTTGACCTTAACGGACAATATACCGGCTGGAGCCGTACTGCTTCCCAACAGTGTTCTGATCGATGGTGTTCCACAACCAGGAGCCGACCCGGAATCAGGGATTGTGGTTGGTACGATACCGCCTGGAGGATCGGTGAACGTAACGGTTACGCTTGAAGTTACGGTGGATTCATTGCCTCAGAATCAGCAACTGATCAATCAGGCCACTGCCAACTATACATTTAGTCCGCCCGATGGCCGTCTGTTGACGGGGACCGTATCTTCCAATGTTCTGGTTATTCCAGTATCTGCACCAAATGTTGTTGTTGCCAAAAGCACAAGTGCCATTGATGCTGTTGTTGGCGATGTAATCACCTATACGGTTGTAGTAACCAATAGCGGCATTGAAGTGGTGAATAATGTGGTCATGGTTGACCCGGTACCTGTCGGTACAGTATTTGTGCCAGGAAGTGTTACGGTGGATGGTGTGCCAAGACCAACAGGGAATCCGAATACAGGCATCACGCTTGGTTCGATTGCTGCGGGTGCTTCCGTTACGGTTACATTCAGAGTAGAGGTTGTGGTGATATGAGCCAATCTTCCGGTCCGTTGTCCCACTGGCTAAAGAATCAGTCCCTGGTTCGATTCAGCTCGGGTGCGACTGAACTGGAACAGGTATCCTATTCGAATACGGTTGTAACACCATGGATCGGCCCCAGGCTTGAAGTCAGAAAAGTGTGCAATGTCACAGAGGCTGCCCTGGGGCAGTCTCTTATCTACCGTGTTGAAATTGTTAACACCGGAAATCTTCCGGCACTAGTGCACCTATTGGATCAGCTATCTGCAGAGACGGCACTGCTTCCCAACAGTGTATTGCGTGATGGTATTCCATTACCGGGAGCATCACCGGAGAGAGGATTGCCTCCAGCTGAAATCGCGCCCGGAGCCACGTTGCGATACCACTTCCAAGTTGTAATCTTGCGATTACCTGAGGCACTGAAGCTGCTGAATCAGGCACAGGTTAACTATGAGTTTTTGACACCGGAGGGCAGAACGGTTACGGGTATGGAACAATCCAATATCGTGGAGGTCAATCTGGTCTCATCCCGGCTGGAGATCTCCTTTCAGGCGGATCACATCTATACCTTCTCAGGGGATATTGTCATGTACACCGTCATCGTGAGCAATCCGGGTTTTATTGCAGCCACGCATGCCCAAGTAACGATTTCTTTGCCACAAGGTATTGTTTTTATACCTGCGAGTGTCATCGTAGATGAAATGTTTGCGCCACAAGTAACGCCTGATACGGGCATACAACTTGGAGAGATTTTGCCCGGAAGCTCAATTCGGATACAATATCGGGTTCAGGTTATGGGGGAAAGCGATGCAAACGGAATAAGTGTAGCTGTACTGGCGTATATCTCGGCAGGACAGCAGGAGACGGTCTACTCCAATCAGGTTACTTTGGAAGTTATACAGCCCCAGGTCTCTGTGTTGAAAAGTGTGCTCCCGGTAACGGCCACATTGGGTGATGCCGTCCAATATAATATTACCGTCTCCAATGCAAGCAGTTATGCGGTGGATGGAACTCTCCTGGATGTACTGCCAACAGGTGTGACATTTGTCGAAGGCAGTCTGGGCTGGAATGGGGTTAAACGTCCCGGAACCAATCTTGTTAAAGGGCTTAATCTGGGGACATTGACAGCCCGGTCGGTTCTGAATATTCAGTTCGAAGCGAAACTTCCAGATCGAGATGAATCGATGCCTGATGACTACAGGTATGTGAATCATGCTAGCCTGATGTATACATTTCGATTGCCAGATTCACGATCAGTGCAGCGGATGATTACATCCAATGAAGCTGTGGTCGAATTGAAAGCGCCGATAATTCAGGCTTATGTTCAAGTGACACCCACATTGGTCGAGCAGGGAGGTACCGTCACTTTTCAGGTACGTGTGGGGAATACGGGTAATTTGCCGGCACGTGTACAACTTGGGAGCATTTTACCTGAGGGTGCCAGATGGCTTGGGCAAGCTACGGGTGAGATCCAATTGAGCATACCAGAGTATTCCACACCACGGGTTCTGCATGTGGGCGTGATTGAGCCTGGAACGGAAAAGAACATCTCGTATGTAGCGAAGTTAGCTTCTGAGAAGACGGGGACGCTACAAGGAGCCTTGATTGCTAGGTACACGTATGAATGGAATGGACAAAAACGGGCTGGCGAAACCCGATCGAATGAGTACAGCATCATTGTGGAGTATGGAGAAGAATAGGAGGTATCACGGTTAACGGTCACTTGCCTGAGGAATTTGTTCATTCTGGATGCCATGAGATTACACGAACGTAAATGAATGGTATACTAATTGAATATGAACTCGGCAATCAACCCGTGGAATCGGGACGTCGGAGTAGAGGAGGCAGCCACATTGGCAAAAGCAAAAGTAGCAAAAAGACCTACACGGGATGAGTTTGAACTTGAAGAGTTGGGAAACCAGCTGGTTGAAGCCTTTCGGGAACGTTCGGAAGTACTGTTGACGGTATGGGGCAAAGAAGATCAGGTGCAAGGAGTCATCGTCAAAATGGACTCCCGTACACGACTTGTGCATGTAGAGTATACCGAAGAAGAGTTCACAGCGAAGGTACCTTTTCTGGATATCATGCGTGTGCAATCTCCTCGGTACTGAACGAAAAAACAGCAATCTGAATAATTAAGGCATCCGCCCTGTCAAAGTCGTTCTTCCTGCATAAGATAACCCATACCTATTGCAGAGGAGGTACGGTCAATGAGCGAAGTATTAGGTGGAGAAACAAGAGGCTACGGATACGGAGGTTTCACTTCTGTAGGTGCCATTCTGGTTCTGTTCATCCTGTTGGTTATCATCTCCAAAGCGTTCTTGGTATAATTGCATATCTCTAAAGAATGAAAGAAGCTCTGCCATTGCGGCAGAGCTTTTTTGTTCGTTCAGTCCTTGGCGAATTTTGTAGAAAATCGGTGTAAGTCCTGCTTACGTTATGTTAGAATATAACCATCCCTAGAGAAAGAAAGAGGTGTTTTGATTATGAGCCAAGCGTTAACAGAATCTTTAAATGAACAGATGAATTTTGAGTTTTATTCCGCTCATGTATATCTGGCTATGGCAGCCTATTGTTCCAGCAAAAGTCTGGATGGATTTGCGAACTTCTTCATCGTGCAAGCGGAAGAAGAGCGATTCCATGGCATGAAAATATACAAATTCTTGAATGATCGTGGACAACGTGCCACACTTGCGGCTTTGCCAGAACCGAAGAATGAATATGCTTCGATGCTGGATGTATTTGAGCATGGTTATGCTCATGAACAGCAAAACACGAAAAAATTCTACAATCTGGCTGACATCGCTCTGAATGAACGTGAACATGCAACGATGTATTTCCTGAAGTGGTTCATTGATGAGCAAGTTGAAGAGGAAGCATTGTTTGACAACATTATTCAGAAGCTGCGCCGCATTGAAAAAGACAGCAATGCCTTCTACATGCTGGATGCTGAGTTTGGCAAACGTTCGTTCACTGCTCCTGCTGAATAAATGCACGTAGGGAGTCAATAAGATTCCAGCGTCAAAACACCATTTACATACAGCATGAGGTAATGATCCTGAAAGCAATGGGGGTTTAATCTCCTTGCAAGGGATGATGGTTTGATGCCATATGCTGATTGAAGACAAGGAAGCCTGCACTTGTGCAGGTTTTTTTTGCATGCATAGATATTTAATGATTGTATTGATTTGCTTGAATTGGAGTAAAGGTCTATCAAAATTCTGTATGTGGGTAATAGAGGATATGTCACAAATGATCTATCCTGACGGGACCTTATTTTGCGCAAATCTATCAAATTCGTATTAAATTTTAGGTTTATCTGACAAAAGTGTAACTCTACCGTAGCCTTTGGAGCAAGAACAGGAGCCACTATCTTTGATAGTATTAGGATTAATCGCCAAGGGATGAAGGTAGAAAAACATGGACACCCGGGGAAATATAACACATAAGGGAGACTTTAAATTATGCTACATATTCGTAAATCTATCATGGTCACACTTGCTATTTTACTAATCATTCCACTATTATTGCCGCAGTCCGTATCTGCCAAATCAGCTGCATCCAAGGATGGTGCAAGCAAAGCAAATTCCAAAATCATATACCTGACGTTTGATGATGGGCCAACCGCTCATACGGGTCAGTTACTGGATATTCTGGATCAGTATCATGCGAAGGCAACTTTTTTCATGCTGGGTCCTCAAATGGAGAAATTTCAGAAGGCTACCAAACTAATCGTAGCTGACGGGCATGGATTGGGCCTGCATGGTGTGACTCATGTTCCAGGCAAATTCTATAAATCTGCATATAGCGGATTAAAAGAGATGCAACAGGCCAATGTAAGTCTGAATAAGGTTGCCGGAGTTAAAACAAGTCTCGTGCGGACGCCATATGGTAGTAAACCTTATCTCAAATCGGCATTCCGTAATGTACTGCTGGGCCAGGGTGGATTTCATCTATGGGATTGGAATGTGGATTCGGAAGACTGGAAATACCAGAAAGATCACCAGAAAGTCTATAACAGTGTAATGAAACAGATCCACAATGTGCAAAAGAGCGGAACAACACCAGTTGTGCTTATGCACGACCAGGAAGCAACGCTGAAAGTATTACCGCAAGTATTGAAAACTTTGAAGGCAGAAGGGTATCGTTTTGAAGTATTAAGCAAAAAAGTGCAGCCGGTTAACTTCTGGAACGACAAGCGTTAATCTTTTGAATTTTTAGATTGGCTACAACGAAGGAGGTACACATCATGAAGAAACAACCATTATGGATCACCATTCCAGTAACGACAGCCGTTTTACTTGCTCTGGCAGGATGTGGCGGACCGGATTCAAATGCAGCATCATCAGAGAATAGTTCTTCACCAACGACAACAGTGGGTGAGCAGACCGAGACTGGCAGTGGTGGTGCTGATTTCTCTAATGAAAATGAAACAGGAACCAAAGAGAATACGGGCACAACAGATAATGAAGACACATCAGGATCGAAGGCAAATGACAACCAAGT
Source organism: Paenibacillus sp. 2003 (assembly GCF_031455635.1). Taxonomy (NCBI): domain Bacteria; kingdom Bacillati; phylum Bacillota; class Bacilli; order Caryophanales; family Paenibacillaceae; genus Paenibacillus; species Paenibacillus sp. 2003. The sequence goes on from NZ_JAVDTB010000001.1 coordinate 1,133,700, forward strand.
TGCCACAGGTCAATCAGGTGTGAATGATGTGATCAAGCAAGTTCGCAACCAGTTGAAGATGAAGGATGCAGCGTTACCCACTTCATTCACATTGGACAAGGGTACATCTTTGGGTGCAGCAATACTGTCCAATACTGCTGATGCATTTAAGGTAAACTTCTACGCTACCACTCAGTCTGTTGCCGTTAATGATCAATCTTTAACTGCATCCGACAGTAAGATACCTGTACTGGCTTCCTATGAAGTGAAGACCTATAAGGACTCGAATCAGCCAGAAATTTTCCCTGAGACGGACCTGAAAGATATTCCAGCAGATATGGCTGTGGATCTGGGACATGGCATCAAAGGCATGAGTGAAGGTGCCGCAGGCAGTCAATATCTGACTTGGCAAGAAGGTAGATGGACGCTGGAAATTCGTTCGGTTTCCGAGGATGAAATGAATAATCCGGGCATAGCGAAGAAAATGGTGGAGTACCTGGAGTCACATACCTTGCCTGTACCCAAAGATAAAGGGTACATCAAGGTTGAATATCCAAGTGGTGGAAAGTCTGTTCATTTAACAATCTCATGGCAGGACGGTAACAAAATTCATCAGCTAATGACCGATCAAGTGCCATTAGAAGCTCTTGGTATGGTTGTATCTGTGAAATCTTGAGTATTCTACGGATATTCTGCAATGTAGAAGAGATGAGGGTGGGATTGTTACGATAGACCTAAAAAAAGCTTGGCCCAGCAAGAAATTGCTGGGCCAAGCTTTTTATTGGTTATCGCAGCTTATGCAGCCGGGGTACATGCTTATTTTTGTTTCAATGGGTTAAAGCGGTGCTTTCATTTGAACCACCCTTTTTCCTTGGAGCGGGTGATGGCCTCAATGCGGTTACTGGCATTTAACTTGTTGAGAATAATGGAGATGTAGTTACGCACCGTTCCCGTTGTGATGAACAGATGCCCGGCGATTTCCTTGGTGTTTTTCCCATCTGCCATGAGGCCTAGTACGGCGTTCTCCCGTTCTGTCAGGGGGTTTTCTTCTACATAAGCTTCATCTACCAAGTCGGGAGCGAAGATGCGTCTGCCATTCATAACTTGGCGGATCGACTCGGCAAGTTCTTCAATTGGACTGTCTTTGAGCAGGTAACCACGGACACCGCCCTTCAGGGCACGTTCGAAATATCCGGTCCGGGCAAAAGTGGTCAGGATAATGACCTTACAGCTCATTCCTTTGAGTTCTTCTGCGGCTTCAAGGCCGCTTTTCACGGGCATTTCTATATCCATCAGACAGATGTCTGGTGCAAGCTCCTGGACAAGGGCAAGGGCTTCCTGGCCGTTGCTGGCACGTCCGACGACTTCCATATCTTCCTCTAGATTGAGGAGGGAGGACAAGGCGCCGAGCATCATGCGCTGATCTTCCGCGATTACAATTCTAATCATGATTCTGCCTCCTTTATCGGTTTGCGAACAAGTTTCGGAACATGAATAATGATCGCTGTACCCTGGATGTCTGTCGCAGAGCGAATATCCAGACAACCGTTTACAAATTCAAGTCGTTCCTTCATGCCCAAAATTCCTGTTCCGCGCCGATCCTGTTTGCGAGTTCGTTCTATTCCAACACCGTTATCTTGTACGGTTAATACATTATCCGCTAGGGTTTCCTTAATGATGATGGTACAGGTTGTTGCCTGACTGTGTTTGACGACATTGGTGACAGCTTCTTTCAAGCACATACCGAGCACATTTTCATTCAATTGTGATGTATCCTGTAACTTCGGATTGCCTTCCAGCACAAATTCAATTGAAGCAGCCTTCAGAATTTGCTCCGCCCGGAACAGTTCATCGACCAATTGTGTACCACGCATGGTGGTGACCATTTCCCGGACCTCTTTCAGAGCTGTACTTGCCGTTTGTCTGAGGTCGTTCAATTCAATCTCGGCCTGATCGGGATTATTGCGGAGCAGCCGTCTCGCCAGATCGGTTTTCAGACCGATCAGAGAGAGCTTCTGTCCAAGTGTATCGTGCAGGTCACGAGCGATACGCTGGCGTTCTTCCATTTTTACGAGATCATCAAGTCGCTTGTTCGCATTCTCCAATTGGCCTTCCAAATGTTCAGTTTTGTTTTTGTTATACGTACTGATTGGAAGCAGGATGGAGGCCATTAAGCTGATGAATACAAACGGGAACTGACTCACGAGCAATGAACTCTGATTGATAAAACCATAATTAATGGTTAGGAAACTGGCTCCCAAGTTCACCGAGTATAGGGTGAAGAAACCGGCTTTATTTTTAATATTCCCAATAAAAAAAGCAAGAAACAATGAGAAGTAGGCATAATCATAGGCGATCGTCATCGTAATGGATATGGCAATGAGTAATCCAATCCACATGTATACCTGCCAGCCCTTGGTGATGAAGGCGAGCAGATAACAGACGAAAAAAACGAGAATGATAATAATGCCTGTTACCATCGTCCATAATTTGGAATATTGTGAAATGTAATAGAAGGGCAGGATGAAAAAGACGAGCCATACATAAGGATTTAACCCTGTATTTTTATAAAAAATCTGCATCCACTTTTGAATGTAATTCTCCTCCTTGCACTTGTACTCAACTTTAGCATGACTGTAGCATGACTATGGCTTGAACACAAGAAAACGAATCCGACAGAGTTAAGGCTTCTCTGTCAGACCCGCTGGATTGGTTACTCGGATAGGCGGTTGAACATACGGCTTGCGGGACAAGTTTTTGAGCTGTCTGAAGCTAATAAACTGTTTAGAATCTTCATCCCACAGACGGAAGCGCAGGGCAACCAGACTTGAACGTAGTGTAATAGTAGTTGCTTTTTGCAAAGGTGGTGTTGCGTTATGTGCTTCTTCCAAGAAATAGTTAGGTACACGTGGGCTCAAGTGATGCACATGGTGAAACCCAATATTACCACTGATCCATTGCAATAATTTTGGCAATTTGTAATAAGAACTGCCTTCAACAGCTGCTTTTACATAACTCCACTCATCTTCATGTTCAAAATACGTCTCTTCGAACTGATGTTGAACGTAGAACAGCCAGATACCAAAGAAACCGGAGAAGAAGAAGATAGGTGCCTGCACCATTACAAAAGCCTGCCATCCGACTAACCAGGACATGAATGCATAGAGCACTACGATCAATACGGTAGTCAGGTGTGTATTGATACGTTCTTTACGTCTAGCACCTTTGCGGTTAAAACGGTAAGCCAACAGAAACACATAAATGGGTCCGATACAAAACAATACAAACGGGTTACGATAAATCCGATAGAAGAGACGTCCCCAAGGAGAAGCTGCTTTGTATTCGTCAACCGTCATAACCCAGATATCACCTACACCACGTTTGTCAAGATTACTGCTTGTTGCGTGATGGATAGAATGCTCGTTTTTCCACTGCTGATAGGGTGTCACTGTTAATACACCAGTAATGGTACCGAGAATATCATTGGCGCGTTTGCTCTTGAAGAATGAACCATGACAGCAGTCATGGAAAATAATAAAGGTCCGAAGTACAAATCCGGATGCCACCAAAGCAATCGGGAAGGTCAGCCAGTAGGAAACCGATAAGCTAAAGTAAGCTGCAGCCCATAACAAGAAGAGCGGGAGCAATGTATTGATTAACTGGCGGATACTTAATCTGAGATCATTTTTTTCGTAAGGGGTAACTTCTTTTTTTAAGGCCATTTCTTTTGATCTGTTCATAAAATTGTGTCCTCCTTCAATCGTTATAACTGTAATCAGCTACAACTTGGCGTTTCCCGCTAGACTTTCCTGTAGGGAAGCGTTTTTATCATTGTAAAACAATCCGAACATGACAGTAAGTCATAAACGTCAGCCTTCTGTAATGACGAATATCAATGATGGACCATGACATTTGTCATGGGTGTATGATACTCAATAACTCTGTAGAAGACAGAAGAACAGGTTTTACTAATTCCTTTGCACAAATTACGCAACAATTTGTATTATGTATACAAATTTTGTTGTTAGCATGGTAAAATCTATCCTTGAGTGATTATGACAACTTATGAGACGGGTCGATTAGGTTGATTTCTGATGGATTGGATGGAATGCATAATGAAGAAACGAATTACGGATATCCTATTTATTATGGCAGGTGCATTTCTGTTTGCACTGGCGGTGAACCTGTTTGTCATCCCGAACGACTTGGCTGAAGGCGGCGTCACGGGTATCACGATTATTTTGTATTACCTGTTTGAATGGTCCCCTGGACTGATGAACTTGATCCTGAACGGTATTTTGTTAATTGTGGGATATCGGTTTCTTGATAAAACGACTACGGTATATACGATTATTGCGGTTGTATTCAACTCGTTGTTCCTGCATCTGACGGAGAGTTGGACGATTGCATCGAATGAACTCTGGATCAATACCATTTTTGCTGGAGTATTTGCCGGTCTTGGTATTGGCTTGATTGTTAGAGTGGGAGGCACAACGGCGGGAACAGTGATCCTGGCCCGACTTGCCAACAAATATCTGGATTGGAATATCAGTTACGGACTTCTGTTCTTCGATCTGATTGTGGCTTTCTCCTCATACTTCATCATTGGACCGCAAGGATTAATGTGTACAATTGTCTTGCTGTTTGTTGGAACCAAAACAATGGAGTTCATTATTGAAGGGCTCAATCCGAAAAAAGCAGTCATGATTATCTCATCCAAACAGGATGAAATCGCGAAGCAAGTCATTGAGAAAATGGATCGCGGAGTAACCGTCCTGTCCGGTCATGGCTATTACACGAAAAATAAGAAAGAAATTCTATACATTGTGATTAGCAAACAGGAAGTTTCTATGCTGAAGAAGATTGTACGAGCAGAAGATGAGATTGCTTTTATCACCATTCATGACGTGCGTGATGTTTTCGGTGAAGGATTTATTGAACTCTCCAAAACTTGATGAATATGTATATAAGGAAGAAAGAAGTTGCGGTGAAATATCACCGCAACTTTTTTGATAGGTTAATGGTGGTACCCGGTATTAATCTAGTTCAATAAGAAAGAACCCTTCTCCATAAGAGAAGGGCAAAAGAGTATTAATAATGTCTTCTTTTTTTGATTCCACAATATTCAACAGTGACATGACAGTGTTTTTTACACTTTGTAGGGACATATTTAACTTTGGTAACACAAGTTTTCGTAATTTTTTTGTAAAAACACTTTGGTCTTGGATGATGACATTTATGATGTTTTCTATACATATTAAAACCTCCCTGATCGTGATAAGGTATTCTATGAGCGTGGCACTGTTTCGGAAATGTATAAACGTCTATTATTGTATAATAATTCCTTTATTAGGCTTTTGTGTTACAGGTGAAGGTTGGTTCTTTCTAGTAAAAGAGTGCAATGACAAAAAGCTGTACACCTACCAAACACGATGATATATTGATTTTAATCAATTTGTTAATAAACCTAACTAACTATAAGAGGAGGCGATAACATGGCTGGCACACCGCAATTTATCCGCAATCTGAATGAAAATCTCATTATGGATGCCCTCATGACTCAGGGAACCATGTCGAGAGCGGATATCAGCCGCCAGACCGGACTTAGTAAACCAACGGTGTCTTTGGCGGTCGAACATCTGATTGACCGTAATCTGGTGAGGGAAATGGGGCGAGCTGACAACGCTCAGGGTCGCAAAGCAACCCTCATTCGTTTCAATGAAAGGGCTTATTATGTCTGTGGTATAGATATCGGCGCAACACGTATTCGGATTGCATTATCCGATCTGAATGGAGAGATCATTGCCTATCGAACATATCCCATGGTTGTTCAAAAAGCTTATGAGCGAGCAGAAGCGACGATGCTGGAGCTTCTTCGAAGCCATATGAACGAATTGCTTGATGAGAATCATCTGAACTGGGATCAGATTCAGTGCATCGGGTTTGGTATACCAGGCGTAGTGCTGCCAGATTCAGGGCGTATCAATCGTATTGTGGACCCGTTAGCGGGTCTGGAAGAAGCTTTCTCTCTAGAGTCGTTGTCAGGAGCTTTTCCTTGTGAAGTAATTCTGGAAAATGATGTGAACCTTGCGGCCCTCGGGGAGTATCGGAGTGGTGCAGCAGCAGAATATCCCTTGTTTGTTTTTTTCTCCATCGGTACAGGGACGGGTGCTGGCATCATGGTACATGGCCAATTGCTTCGAGGTTTAGGTGGCTTAACTGGAGAGATCGCAGAGATGCTGGTAGACGATGGCCGGCGTCTGGAGGAAGCGCTGTCCGCTGATGGTCTGATGCAACTGGCGAAAGATTATCTAGATCAGCATGATGAACTATTATTGGAGGCTGCTGATTCGGGTGCAGATATAAATGTAGATGTAGTTGCAAATGATCTTCACAGACACCTTACTCCCGAGAAGTTATTTGAAGCTGCGCGCAATGGAGAAGTAGAGGCGTTAGACATTCTACAACAATACAGCCAGAAGATTGCTTCCGCTCTGCGGCAGATTAGCGTTGTGCTTGCTCCAGATCTCATTGTGCTTGGCGGAGGTATAGGAGGGAACGGTGATGTGTTATTGCCTTTACTGAGGCAGATCATCTCTGAGCAATTCCCGGTGCAACCACAGTTAATCTGTTCCAAGCTTGGTGAGCAAGCTGTTGTTACTGGTGCAGTGCAGGTAGCCATACAACAAACGATGCTGAACCTTCAGCAGGAAGCCATGGATTAAGACATTGGATATACAACATGTGAGGAGGGAAAAGGCATGACAGAATCCGTGAAAAACGTAAGTAATAATTATCATTCCAATCAGGATGGTACGGTTGGAGGTGATCCATCCGGCTGGATTGCAGGTATTGACATTGGAGGCACCAAAACATTAATGCTCTTGTCATCACAAAAGGCTGGAAATGAAGTTCATGAACGAATCTTGCCTACGCTTGCCAGTGATCAGCCGGATGAGTTCTTCCGATGGTTATTCGCTGAATTGGAAACATTCTGCCGCGAAGTTGGATGCAGTCTGGATCAACTTAACGGTGCAGGTTTGGGATTCCCTGGTGTGATTCTGCAAGAGGAGGGAATACTGCGAAATGCTCCGGCTTTTCAGTGGCCTGAGCTAGATATTCGCCCTGTTATTGCGAAGTATTACAGAGGGAATATCATGTTGGATAATGATGTGAATATGGCCGCAATGGGAGAGTATGATCAAGGGGCAGCGCAGGGACATCAACACTGTGTGATGGTCACGGTTGGAACGGGCATTGGAGCTGCTCTTATCCTGAATGGACAGCTCTACAGCGGCCAGAATGGAGCAGCAGGTGAGATTGGGCATTTCATTGCAGGAGACGAAGGGCTTCATACCGGTTACGTTGCTGATGCGGATTCCTTTGGCGTATTTGAGCAAGTGACTTCAGGTACGGGAATTACCGAACAGGCGAGGCGTTATTTTGCTGCTGGAAAGGGAAATTCCTTATCCCTTATCATGAGTCTGGCAGGAGGGGAAGCGGAACAGATTGAAGCCAGGCATGTATTCAAAGCAGCCGAGTCGGGTGATCTTGCAGCCCTGGAAATTCTGGAACTGCCCATGCGTTATATGGCTAGAGGTCTGGCGAATATTACGGCTTTACTCAATCCTTCCATTATAGTGATCGGTGGTGGCGTGGCTGCATCCAACCCATCCTATTATCTAAATGAAGTGCGCACACGCCTCCAACGTTACAGCGTTCTGCCTACACTTTTAGCTGTAGCTGAACTGGGGAACAAAGCAGGGGCAATCGGGGCATTGGCTGCAATCAAGTCGAGTCTGACACGCACATAAAAATAGAGAATAGGCGAAGCAACTACAGAAATAAAGGATGGAGATCCGGATGAGAAGTAGACATATGAAGGCTTACACAGAGAAAACAAAAGCCGATTCCAATGATGCAAAACGTGTTTTACTCCAATTGCAGGGCCTATATCTGTTTATGGGGCTTGCCGGGGGAATGTTTAACCCGTACATTAACCCCATTTTGGTTGCACAAGGTTTTTCCAGTAAAGAAACCGGATTTATCATGGCGTTTGGCACACTTGTATCTATTATTCTTCAACCTATATGGGGAATTCTGGTAGATAAGTTTAAAAAGACACGGTTCGTACTGGTGATAAGCCTGCTTGTTCCTGCATCGTTAGCGTACTTCTACAATATTCAAGTGTACTTTATATTAATATTGATTTATACTTTATGCACTATATTCCAAGTGACTCAAATACCCGTTGCTGACTCCTATGCGGTTACCGCCGCGAGAGCAGCCAATACCTCATATGGCATGATCCGACTCTTCGGCAGCATAGGAACGGGAGTTGGTGGATTTGCCGCAGGGATGTATCTCTCCCAATTTTCCATTCACATGTTATGGCTGCCATTTCTTCTGTTTAACATTCTGAGCGCTATACTGGCAAGTACACTTCCCCGGCAGACGAGCATATCCTCGTCCTCGGTAACCTTCTCCGTAGGTTTGGCAAGATTGCTCCGAAACCGGACATTCCTTCTATTTCTAACAGGTTGTTTCCTGGTTAACCAAACGCTCACTGCGTTTAACTCCTTTTTTGTCATTTCATTTCAGATGGCTGGCGGTTCTGTGACCATGACGGGTACAGCACTGTTGCTGGCGTCAATTACCAATGTTCCATCCATGTTGGCAGCGGCATTCATACTCCGAAAATGGGGACATGAACGGACGATGCTGCTTGCGGCGGGGGCGTATATGTTACGTTGGGGAATACAATGGCTATGGCCGACGCCTGAGGTCATGATTGGCGTTCAGGTGCTGCATGGATTATCCTTTGGATTCTTCTATATTGCAGCAGTGGAATATGTGGCATCAGTTACGGGACGGGAAATGCAAGCCACGGGACAAAGTTTATTTAACATGGTGTTTGCTGGCCTGGGCGGAATCGTTGGTAATATGCTTAACGGATATTTACTCGATTCCGGCGGTCCATCACTGATGTATCTGACTTGCACGATCAGTGCGGCATTAGGATCAGTGATTCTGTATATCGTCAGCAGGCAGGCCAAAGAACAGAGAAGAGCATACTCATTAGAATAGAGATGGAAGGAGTTGGAGCCTATGAAAGTAAATCTGAAGCGGAATTGGCACACCAAGTTGATGTATTCGTATTTCCCCATTTTTCTGCTTACGATTTCCATTCTGATCTTTCTCTCCTTCCTGATTGTCAATGAACTCTCACGTAACGAAACACAAAAAGCCGACATGATCTCCACCCGTTATATCGTGGATACACTGGAGCGCTCGCTAAGCGACATTGAACTTCGTTTGCTTGAAGACATTGGTGCAAACAAGACATATAGTCGCTTTCTGGAAGCTGGACAGGGACAATTATCGAGTCAGTTCATTTATGATGCGGCAAGTGGGCTGGGACGTATGCTGGATCAGCAGGATATGATTCAATCCATTTATCTCTATCGCATGTCCGATTCCCAGATACTTACGCCCAGAGGCATGATGCGTTTGGAAGATTTCGAAGATCGTGCCTATATTGAGCAAGCCTTGAAAGATCGGGAGAACCTCGGTTGGAACCTGCCACGTGATTATAAGGAACGTTCCTTTGACATACCTTCACAGGTGATTAGCATGAATAAGTGGCTTCCGTTACCGTGGGGCGGGGAAGGTCTGCTTGTCATTACCATCCGCATGTATACAGTAGAACGGCAGATTGATAACATGACCAATGAAAAGTTATCTGTTCTTCAGGTTCGGGATAAGAGCGACAATCTGATCTATACCGCGCATCAAATGGACCCTTCAGCAGGTGAAATCCTTAATCGTGTGACTGCGGACAAGCTTGGTCTGGTCTTTGAGAGTGGTATTCAATCCGGACAACTGTATTCATGGGTATCCCTTGTTTCTTATGTGTGGATCGGTATTGGTTTATTAACGATTGTTGGTGCGGTGGCGGGACTAATCTACATTACTCGAAGAAATACACGCCCCATCCAGCTGATCATGAATCGAATTCAGGCGTTACAGCCACGTGCCGAGGAGGATGAAGCAACTCCATCCGTCAAAGATGAATTGGCCCTCATCGACCGTGCGCTGGAACATCTGATTGCTCAGACGGTTAACTATGAGAAACAACATCATGAAAACTTGCTGATTCATCGCAGACAGCTGCTTGTTGATCTGATGGAAGGAGAGCGAATGGATTCATTCCGTCAGCGACTTCGCCATCTGCAACCGCTGGAGGAACGATTCATGGAACCGAAGAGTGTTGCTGTCCTCATTGCGGAGATGAATGGTGACGATCTCTCGACCAATCAGAATATTCTGAAGATTGCGCTTATGAATGTAGTGGAAGAACTTGTGCAGAATGAGACCCAGTTCGGCGGTTGGGCTGAATGGTTTGGGAACCGCAGGCTTATTGTGGTGATTACATCGGATGAGCAGGAAGGACTGGACCGTGAATTGCTTATGGATCTGGCTAAGCAGATGCATATGTGGATTGCGGAACACTTCCGACTCCGGTTTACCTTTGGCATTGGACGAACCGTATCGGGCTGGGAGGAGATCACTCGATCCTATGCGAGTGCAGATGCGGGTTTGCAGCATAGACTTACTCTTGGTAAAGATGCCATCGTTCTCAGTGAGCAACTGCCGGATCGTATTGAGCTGCAATCGTACAAGTATCTGCAGATGCTCGCGGACTTTGTCCGTGAATTCAGGCTTACGGGTGATGGTTGGCGGACACAGCTGGATCAGATGTTTGTTGCGTTCAGCGAAGATCAGATTACAGATAATGATATTCGCATGTTGCTGCAGGCATTAATCCAGATGTTGTCCCGTGAATTCGGGGAGCTGTCTGAGCGGTTGCAAAGCCAATTTGCCGAGGAAATCCTGACTCGTCTTCGTAGTGATATCCAGCAGGTGGAGACACTCGAGGGGATTCAAGAGATTTTGCAGGAATGGCTTAAAGAGGTGTATCGCAATTATGTATCTGTAAATGAAACGAAAAGTCATCGCGCGATGATCAACGAGCTGCGGATCTATATTGAAGAGCATTTTGATGATCCGGATCTGTCGCTGAAACATCTGAGTGATCGGTTCCAGATCTCGGGCAAATATGCGAGTTATCTGTTCAAGGAAGAGTTTGAGATGAAGTTTGTTGATTTTCTGGTGAAACTGAGGGTCGAAAAGGCCTGTCGTCTGTTGTCTGCATCCGATATGGCTGTTCAGGATATCGCTCTGCAAGTGGGTTATGCCAATGCCATCTCTTTCGGCAGAGTATTTAAACGGATTATGGGCGTGACACCAGGGGACTACCGCAAGCAGGGTGGAAAACAAGGGGATCAATAACTGAATTACATCCGAGTATCGGGTGAAATCCAATAATCTTAGAGATATCTATGAAATCTCCTGTATGAGGGAATAAGGTTCGTAACTTATCGTCCTTTGCAGGCAGGAGATTTTTTGGCTGTTCAACCACGATCTTAGGCCAGTGTAGCTGGTATGTTGTTAAGGAATTTTACGAATGTCCTATACTAGCAGTATGACAATCCATAGATTAATAGGGCAGGAGTGAAGATGATGTACAAATACGGACAGCAAGTATGGGGATCAGTAGATATCAGTAAAAAGGTTACCATTACAGCAAACAACAACACATTTACATTTCATGTAGATGACTCGTCATATACGATAACTATACCTGTTGGTACCTATACGACAAGTCAACAAAGGCATGAATCCGAACTTATTCAGGCCATTTCGAAGGCAGGGGCGGCTCAGAGCATTCCTGTACGATTTATTTTGGGCGGAATGCATTATGATGAGAAGTATAATGTATTGATTTTGGAACATACGGACACAAGCAACGAACATGTGATGGATCAATTTGCGGGAAATGCCATCGATACGTTGTTTGGTCAAGTGAAGTTTAATCTTCCGCCAAGGAATTAGTGCGTCGAATCGTTCTACACGTGTTGCTAAACAAGGAGATCACATAAGATGTGGTCTCTTTTTCATTTTTTGAAGAGAGATTCAATGGAAAAAGGATTATTGCAAGCTGGGTGATGCCAGATTGTGTGTGAGAATTCAACGTAACACAACATATTGCGTTATTATAGTTAACATAAAGAGCGTGAAAATTGTATATTGTCAGGAAATATGTTTATATATCGCGGCATTTGACGTAAAAAACGTGAATTTTACATTTTGAAAATAGTTTATTGTCTAATCATCAGACCTTATGTAATGATTAGTGACATTCACAGGTGCAACGAAATGCACGGAACAAAGTGGAGTGGCAATCATGTGAATTCATTCAGAGAGTGTGCGAAAGGGGAAAGGTCAAATGAGATTATTTCAAAGACGTAAGGCTGGCAAGGCAAGTTCAATCCTCGCAGTGGTAACAGCATTCACTCTATTATTATCTGCATGTTCATCAGGAAGCGAATCAACATCTTCATCTGGAGAGTCGGGTGCGGGGGAAAAAACGACTTTGAAAGTTGAAATCTTCGATCGGGGAAACACTCCGGCGGGCTACACCATTTCGGACAGTTATCTGACTCGCTTCATTCAAGAGAAGTTTGGTGATCCAAACAACATCGATGTTCAGTTTGTTCCCGTACCACGCTCGGAGGAAGTACAGAAACTTAACGTTCTGATGGCGAGTGGCTCTGAAGTTCCTGATATTGTCTTTACCTACGATTCGGGAACATTCAACCGGTATGCAGAGCAAGGAGGTCTGACCGAACTTACGGATCTGATCAATCAAAGTGGTCCTAACCTGAAGAAGTTCCTCGGAGATGAAACGCTGGCCTACGGTCAATACGATGGACAACAGTTTGCGGTTCCAGGTAAACGTCTTGTACTTGGCAAGTACGCATCTTATGTTCGTCAGGATTGGCTGGACGCACTCGGATTGCCTTCACCTGAGACAGCTGAGGAGCTGCATACCACACTGAAGGCCTTTAAGGAAAAAGATCCGGGTAAGGTGGGCACAGGGCTTATCCCAATGGGGATGTCAATTGCTTCGGCTCAATACGAACCCCTGATCTGGTCATTTATTGAACCGTTGACGGAAGAGCAAAAATATACATTAACGCAACAACTGGGTTCCAATGACTATCCAACGTTGTTGCCTGGTTTCAAGGACGCTCTGAAATATATGAACACACTATATAATGAAGGATTAATGAGCAAGGACTTTGGACTCGATAAAGACAAGAAAAAGCTGTGGGAAGATGTATCTAACGGCAAAGTTGGATTCTACACCGAGGATGCAGGGGAGGTTTATATCTCCGGTACGTACAAAAACCTGCAAACCAATCAACCTGGTGCAGTGATGACACCGATTGATGCATTCAAAAACTCCGAGGGCAAATTCGCCAAACCGGCATATGCACCCAATGCGATGTATGTCATGATTCCGAAATCGAGCAAAAATGCGGAAGCAGCGATGAAGTATCTGGATTGGATGGCTTCGGGCAACAACTTGTTCGACCTGCAATTCGGTGTTGAAAATGAGAACTACGAACTTGTGGATGGGGTACCACTGATCAAAGATGATGCTTCTCCTGAAATTGCAGGCCGTATCTATAATTCCGGTGACATTGCCATTATCGTGAACGGTAAATACGTTGGGGATGACAAGAAAAATGAAGAGGCTTATGTCGTTCAGGTAGAGTCGAAGTATCGGGATGATATGCGCAAGTCGGTAGCGATCTCTAACACGGACACCATTCAACCGGTACGTTTCTCCAAACCGATTGACGCAGAAGCACGTTACGGTAACGGCTTAAAAGACAAGTTTATGGAGTTCTTCGTGAAAACAACCATTTCCAAACCCGCTGATTTTGAAGCCACGTATGACAGCATGATGAAGGACTACATGGCGAGCGGTGGCCAAGCAATCCTGGATGAACGTACAGAAGCTTACAAAGCGATGAAATAAGTAGAGTAGAGATCACATCTAATGTGTATGACAACAAAGAACAGGGATTTCATTAGGGCGATGGTAACATCGCCTTGATGAAGAATCCTGAATGACATGGGGGGAAGGTTTATGAAAACAAGCATCTATTTCCGCAGAAACTGGCAACTATATGCGTTGCTCCTACTGCCCATGATCTACTTCATTATTTTTAAGTATGGGCCAATGTATGGCGTGCAGATTGCCTTCAAGGACTTTAACTTCTTTCAAGGGATCGCCGGTAGTGAGTGGATTGGCTTGGATGCATTCAGAGAAGTGTTTCAAAATCAGGGATTCTACACGGCATTGCGTAACACGTTAGTGCTTAATATGCTGGATTTACTGGTTTCCTTCCCGGCACCACTTATATTAGCCATCTTATTGTTTGAGCTGAAAAAGGCCTGGTTCAAAAAGTTGGCACAGACTTTACTGTACATTCCTCACTTTATTTCGTGGGTGATTATTGGAGGGATCGTACTTCAGGTATTCGGTACACAATCCGGTTTCATTAACAATATTTTGATGAGCATGGGATTTGATCCATTGCCATTCCTTTCAGACAAAAACTATTGGCTTTTTACGTATCTTGCGGTAGGCGTGTGGCAGAGTGCAGGCTGGGGTACGATTCTGTATCTGGCATCCCTGACAGGGATTAACCGGGAGCTGTATGAAGCGGCAGAAGTAGATGGAGCAAGTCGGCTACGGAGAATCTGGCACATCTCCTTGCCAGGCATCAAAACAACGATTGTTACCTTATTGATCATCAATGTCGGCAACATGATCTCTATCGGCTTTGACCGACCGTTTATTATCGGTAACGTGGCTGTACGTGAATACTCGGATGTGCTCAGCACGTTTGTCTATCGTGTCGGTTTACAATCTGGTCAGGTTACGCTCGCAACAGCTGTAGGTTTGTTCCAGGCTTTAGTTGGACTTGTCTTCATACTCGGAGCAAATTATACGTCCAAGAAATTAACCGATGAGAGCATTATGTAGTGGATTGAATCACATATGATCTGTAAGGAGTGAGTGAGATGTCTGAAAACACGGCGAATCGAATATTCAACTCGGTAAACGTCATTCTTATTATCATTACGATGGTGCTGTGTCTTGCACCATTCATTCATATTATTGCGATCTCGCTCAGCTCAAACCGGGCGATTGGTTCAGGAGAAGTTTCCTTTTTCCCCAAAGAATTATCCTTTGAGGCGTATACCAAAGTATTTGCAGATGGATCGATGATTCGTTCACTCATCTATACGATTTGGCTGACCGTCCTGAGTACGGTGCTGAGCATGGTGATGACCATTGCAGCGGCATATCCACTGGCGAAGAGTAATCTGAAAGGGCGCAAGTGGTTCATGCTTGTCATTGTGGTGACAATGTTCTTCAGTGGCGGCATTATTCCTGAGTACATTCTGATCAAAAATCTGCATCTACTCGACAGCACATGGGGACTTATTCTGCCTGGATTGATTAGTCCGTTCTATATGATCATTCTCATTACCTTCTTCCGAGGTATTCCCGAAAGTCTGGAAGAAGCGGCGGGCATTGACGGTAGCAGTCACTTCGGAACACTTATGCGCATTATTTTGCCACTCTCTCTTCCGGTTATGGCAACACTGAGCCTATTCTACGCGGTAGGACGCTGGAATGGTTTCCAGGATGCACTCATGTATATTACGAAGCCTGAACTATACCCTTTACAATTGAAATTGTATCAGATGATTCAGCAAAACCAGATTACAGAATTGATGCAGAACGAAGGCATTGGTGCTGTTCAGGTTCTGCCTGAGAGTCTGAAAGCAGCCAGCGTTATATTCTCAACGTTACCGATTCTGCTTGTGTATCCGTGGTTGCAGCGGTACTTTATCAGTGGCGTAATGGTAGGTGCTGTAAAAGGTTAACAGTCTCGGGAGGTCGCATGATATGACACAACGAATAGTAGAAAAGATGTCGAAAGAGCAGCAGTATCTTATAAATCAGTCCATGGTGATGATGGATAGCTTCTATGACAAGGAACTGGATCTGCTACGTAGTTTCGAAGAAGAGGATTCATCGCAGCACAGCACACGAGCCAGTGCACATTATGCGCTAGGGTTGTTGATTCGAAATGAGCCTGGTGATGTGGAACGCGCGATACGGGTGTTCCACAAGGTGCTCGATGTTCAATATGACGCTCCGGATGAGATCTATCACGGAACCTTCGCGACCCGGCCCAATGATGTGCATCCACCAGCGGGTCACTATGCTTGGAAATCTTTTGCGCCAGGCACGGCCTATTTCCTGGAACGCACCTTTGAGAAGGTGTCTGCGCAGTTTATCCATAAACTACAGGAAGAGGGTTCTCGGCTAACAGAGGCAGCAAACCCCAAACAACTGAAACACCTTTTTTATTCGGCAGTGAATCAGGTTCTGCCACCAGTCTGGATCAGCTATGATCCCAACTGGCGCGAGTTTATCGCTTGTGTCTGTGTGGTTGTAACTGCCGAATTCGCCCAACTTATACCGGAGACACTCATGAAACGGATAGACCATGCGATGGAACTGGCTGTACAAGGGTCAATAGAACGCAGGTTATCCGACGTAATCCCAATGAACACCAATATTGAGTTAATGCATATTTTCATCACCCACTACTACGGCCATCGCTTGAACCGAACAGAATGGATTCAGCATTCGGATGAACAGGCAGAGGGATTCATGAAGGAGTTTGAACAGTACGATGGTACATTCGCTGAATTCAATACAACAACGTATTACGGGGTGGATCTGTCCGTGCTTGGCATGTATCGAAAGTATGGACTCACCGAACGTTTGATCGAAATTGGACACCGGATTGAACACGGGCTGTGGAGTAACATTGCGCTATATTATAATGCCAACCTGGAGAATCTCTCCGGCCCATTCTCTCGGGCGTACGACATGGAAATGCGAGAGCATAGTTCAATCGGTGTATTTATCTATCTCTTGCTTGGAGAAGGGTATGAATATCTGGCAGGAATCAACTGTGAGTCAGGCCATGATCCACTGATTGCGCTCCTTGGGGTGGATGTGCCCGTGGAAGCCGTGCCGTATTTCAAGGCTCATCAAGAAGATCGGCTTGTGCAGAAACAGTTCATGGAACTGTGTGAGCGCAATGATCCAACCTCCAATCGGAATTTGTGTACAGCCAAAGCTTGGATCGGTGAGGATCGGATGATCGGGGCCATGTCGGGAAGTGTGAATACGAATGGACAGATGCATCCAGCTACGATCCACTGGCAGACAGAGACGGGGGAGCATTATTATCTTCGCTTGATCCGCCGTGAGGTAGGCGAGGATTGGAACAGTCATCTGCGCGGAGTAACATTCGATGCGGATCTCACGCCAGATTCGTTAACCATTGATGTGGAGCTGGATACGGCGGAAGAGATCGATGTTTATTTTGAAATCAGGGGGCCATCCCTTCGTCAGCAGGATATTACATCAGCGTTATGGCAGTTCCCTGGACTTACGTGTACCGTGAAGGCTGAAGCGCCTGAACCATCCGTGTTAATGTACGTGAATCATGCGGAGATCATCTATCGTTATGTACCTGGAAAGACTGCGAACAAGATGAGATTTGAATTGACTCTCCGTGAAAACAACGGTATGAGGAATAAATAGGTATATAAGATGAACTGAACATTTCCACGAGAACGGAGAGTGCAGAACCGATCTGAAGAAGCGGAGCGTTCGCCTGAAAGCTTTCTGCAAGAAAGCTGCATCGGAAGCATAAGCTATCTCCGGATTTTTCCCTTTGGAGAAGGGGATCAAAAAAATCTGGGGATAACAGCGATCGGAAGATGGTACTGCAATTGGAGTGATCTAGTGTAAAGTTTATTGGTTCAACTTATATAGATAGAGATAAATGGAATATGAATGGGAGATAGAATGAGAGACAGGAGGACCAATGATGTATACGGACAAACAGGAATATTCGTTCTCAACATGTTGGAACATCAAACGTCATACGACCGGACAAGGCATGATTGAAGAGATCAAATCTCTTGGATTCAGACAGGTGGAATTGAATTATAATGTTACGGAAGAGATGCTGCAGACGATAGAACCGATGATTGAACGGGGCGAAATCGGTGTATCCAGTGTGCATAATACATTCCCGCATGTGGCTGATCCGGATTATGGGACGGATTCCGTCCTGCTCGGATTCGCTGATGAGCCGCGCCGCAAACGAGCGATTGAACTGTTACTCCGCTCTGCCGAGTATGCACATCGTTATGGAGCCAAGGCTGTTGTTGTACATCCGGGTGAGGTTCCGTTTGAATACAATATAGATGAAGCGTTGAAAAAGATATACCACGATCAGGGGCCGGACTCCCCGGCGTATCAATCTTTATGGCAAGAGATGCTGGAGAAACGGGAAGATGGCAGCGCACATTACCTGAGCCGGATTCAGGAGAGTCTGGAAGAGGTATGTGACTTGTCGGAGCAGCGGGGATATGGAGTGAATTTTGGTATTGAGACCCGTTCACGCTGTTATCAGATGCCGACTTTGCACGAAGCGGGAACGATTATTGAACGCATGAAGGGCGCGCCGCTTGGTCTTTGGTACGATATTGGTCACGGCATGATGATGGATCGAATGGGGTTGTACGATAATGTACGTGAGGCTAACGCGTTGATTGATCACGTGGTTGGCGTGCATATTCATGAAACCGTAGGGTTATCAGATCATTGGTGTCCATACATTCATAGCAAAGACATGACATTTTTTGATTCATTTTTGGATATTATCGACCGTTCTCTGGTGAAAGTATATGAATTAAAAGCCGCGTGTACACCGGAAGAAATCAATGAGAGTCATGGAATAATCACGGCTCGTATTGCTGAACGTCATGCGGCACGTCAGCGCGGATAAGGAGCACACGCATCAAGCGTGAATGCCCCTATAGGAAAGTAATTAACAAATAGAGCGGTTAAGAACAAACCTCAGGTTGCATTACAAGGGTGTTCTGCCGCTCTTTTGTTGTTCTTTTAAAGGGTGAATGTTTTTAGCGTTTCTCAGGGAGTGTTACGTCACCGAGAATACCTGCCTGATAGCCTTTGACTACAGCCCCGATTCTGGATTTAACACCAAATTTCTGTGTAATAGACGTGATATGATACTCCACTGTACGTTGGCTGATCGCCAGATCCTGTGCAATTTCCTTATTGGTCATCTCCAGTGCAATACGGTTAAGCACTTTGCGTTCTGTTGCAGTGAGTGATTCCTCCAGATTAGAGGATAACATGGTCTCTGGAACAAGCACATGACCCAACATACTTTGGTGAATGGCGTTGATAATCTGTCCATACGTTGCTTGTTTTGACAAGTAGGCATGGACGCCCAGATCATAAGCTTTTAACTGGAATTCATGATAGTTGTATCCAGATAGCAATATAATTTTGACGGATAACCCGTATTGATCTTTCAATCTTCTCACAACCTCGAACCCATCAAGCTGGGGCATGCGGATATCCATCACAACAACATCTGGTCGCAACGCCTCTACTTCGGATAAGAAAAGCAATGGATCGCTGAATGTCTTCAGTACCTGTATACCGGGTTCGCGGTTCAAGCGGTTGTTGAGACCTTCCATGACCAGGGGGTGATCATCAAGCAATATAACTGTAAGGGGTTCGCTCATTATTCAGTAGCTCCTTTCGTTAGAGGCAAACGAATGTTGATTGAGGTTCCTTTGCCAAGGCTGGAATGTATGGTGAATTCTCCACCGAGATGTTGAATGCTGCTTTGAATGGATATCAAACCGAAGTGCCCTGTTGGAGTATCAAATGTGGTATGAACATTAAACCCCAAGCCGTCATCCTCTATTTGGAGAAACAGGTCATTAGCCCTTGTATGTACCTGAATGGAGCAAAACGACGCTTGTGAATGCTTCATCACATTCATAATGAGTTCGCGGACCGTCCGAAAGACGGTGGACTTTAGAGGTTCGTGCTTCAACTCTTCAGAGAGGGCGTTGTAGTTTAATTCCATTCTGATACCACTTTTTATTTGAAGTGTACGGATGAGCCATTGCAACGCCTCCTCAAGATCACTTCGATCCATAATGTGAGGGTAGAGATCATCACACAATTGGCGTATATCTCTCTGGGAAGCATACAGGCACTCTAGCCAAACAGCCGTTTGATCCTTATGCGTCTCTCCGGTATCGTGTAATTCCTCCAAATCACGAGACAGGAAAATCAGGTTTTGAAGCAGTTGATCATGAAGGAAATAAGAGGTTTTCATACGCTCTGCCTGTTGGGCTTCCATCATAATATCATTGAACTGCCGATGGCGGCGTATCTGGTGTTCATGAAGATCTGTCTGGTCTACACGGTATTCATATCGCTTCTGCAGATCAGATAAGAGTTTGCCATTGACGAGCATTCGAATCGCTTCCAGCCTGCCTTTATCAATGATATCCTGCTCTTCTGCTGAAAAAAGGGTGCGATTTTCTTTGTGACCAATGCCTAGAAATCCTATCATCTCCGTCGTTGGTTCACCTGAAAGCTCCCAAACCTGTGCCAAGTCATATTTCTGTCGTAAAACTTCAATATCCAACGCCTCGTTATCGATATTCTGAATGGAAGCAAAAACCCCTGTACCTTCCTGAGAATATCTGTGCTTATCATCAATCCATATGACAATTACGCCTTCAATATCCAGCATCTTGTGGAACATCTCGGCAAACACGTGAATCATGTCCCGCATGTTTTGCTGCTCAGCCATTCGCATAGTCAACCGCAGTTGCTGGTGTTCCAACCAGTCTTTGTTAAGTTTGTTTTTCTTGCGTGAGCGGGTGAGCATGTACTGATACACCCAAGTAATCAGCAAAAACGAGACAAACAGTAAGCTGATATGAATTAACGAATGCAGGCGAGAAGCAGCCAGAAACAGTAAAAATACGATTAAAGCATATAGTCCATGAATCATCAATCTTGGCATAACCAGTTTGAGATCAAGCATACTCCGTTGTACAAGTACATAAGTGAACATCCATGATAAAGGAAGAAATCCAATTAATGTGTACTCTACAGGCAATAATGGTTCACCTTGAAGCAGGGTTGGAATAGCAAAACAGATGATGAAGGGAATCAGGCTAAAAATAATTCCTGTTAACATGAGCAATAGCTGGTTCTGCTCCTTGCGATTGTAGCTTTTACGATTAACCCATGTCATCCAGATTAAGATCAGAAGGGTTGCACAAAGAATAAAGTTAAGCAGATTGGTTGGACCAGACGGCGCAACAGGAGTACTGACGGTGGTAATGCCTTGATTGATCTGAACATCGGTCATCATCCACTGCTTGATGTACAGAAATACTAGGCCTGCAGAATAAGCAACTGCAATACCTCTGCTGATGAATAGTAACCACCGGAAACGATGCAGGCGGGTACGGAATACAAAAGACACATAAAAAGCAGTTAGACAGTAAGGTAACCATGCCGCACAAAAGGCCAAAATATAATTGGATATAGGCAACTGGGAAGTGTATATCGTCAGTATACATATGGCCATGGACAGGTTAAGGAGGTAGAACAGACGCATCACTCGTGAACCGGGTTGGCTAAACAAGGCATAGGTTCCGGTCAGCAACAGCAATAATTCTACAATGGATGAGAAGCCGATGTCGAACCATTCACGTGGTCCGGGCATCATTGTATGTTCGGATGTCTGACCGCGAAAATTCTCAACGCCGATGGTGTAGGCTTCAGTCAC
The DNA here is from genome assembly GCF_031455635.1 of Paenibacillus sp. 2003. Classification (NCBI taxonomy): domain Bacteria; kingdom Bacillati; phylum Bacillota; class Bacilli; order Caryophanales; family Paenibacillaceae; genus Paenibacillus; species Paenibacillus sp. 2003. Next base: position 1,155,398 of record NZ_JAVDTB010000001.1, read on the forward strand.
TAAGAATACGCCTTTTTGATGGAGTAACCGGACTTCTCTTTTGGGTGCCAAGGAGATAACGGTGTCACCCGATCTAATTCCGGATGTATAAGCTAACCCTTGCGGATCTACATCATGTACTGCCCAAGAATTGGAGGCATTTGGTGTCAACGAAAGTCCGATATAAGGATTTGAAAATGAAGAGATATGGATATATGTGGCTGTTAGTATAAAGCACAACATCGTGACAAACCAAACAGAACTAAATTTATATGTGGTGACTCTATGTAATGAATTTCTTAATCCCATGCGAGTAATCATCCGTTCTTATAAAATGCATCATTGGTAAAATGAAGTGGAAAAACAAGCCATGTAGCAATGACATGGCTTGCCGAGCATCACTCTATGTTAATGTAGCAGAGTGCCTAACATTTTGTACATCAAAACTGATGATTCCTGCCTGAGCATAGGCTGCTTCGATTTATAATCCACAGCACCGCTGCTGGATATGGATACTTCCGGACCGTAGAGACCTAGAGCAACCACAAACTGGACACCTTCTTCAGCCCAATGATCCTGTGAACTGCTGAGATCGGCAGTTACGGCAGGTGCGCCAAGTAGTTGTTGTGCCGTTCTTGATATGATCACCGCGGCCTCTTGCCTTGTTATGGCTTGGTCAGGATGGAACAATCCACGGGTATTACCTTGCACAATGCCCAGTTCAAGGGCTGTTTGAATGTAAGCGGCAAAGGGACTTGTTTGGGTATCTTTAAATTTTGGTGATTGAGCTGAAATGGACATTCCGCTTATGCCCACGACCTGTGCTACAAACTCCCCACGTCTAACAGGCTTCTCTGGTTCAAATAGGGATTGATCCTGTGGATACAGGCCAATCTGTGTTAAGCGATAGATGTACGGAGCATAGGGATGGTCTTCTGGCACATCTTCATAAGGCTTGGCTTCTGGCAATTTCTCGGACCAGCTATCTGACTTGTTGTAATAGAAATACGTGATTTCACCTGACTGATTTTTTTTTAAACCAGCAAGCTTACCGTCCTCATCCATGAACAACATGTCCTTAACGGGTGTTAAAGTGTGAGTGCCATAAGCATCTATAACCTGAAGACCTTTCTCTGTTGCTGAAATATCATATAACCATGCAGGCAGACGGATATCTCGATATAGTCCCTCGTAGGAACGGAGTGAAGACTTGGGTACGCTATAATCACTATAATGCGTCTTGTTGTTTGGATAAAAATGATCCATAAATGCTTGAAAAAGCGCTTCTCGCACATCTGGTCCATCACTGTTGGAGACGATAAATAGTCCGGTCATCTCGTTAGGCAAGAGCCATAGATTGGAGTGGAAGCCCGCAAGATCGCCTGCTTTACTCACGACTTTCCGTCCATGATTATATTGCGAATAGGTGGATTCGAATCCGTAACCTGTGCCGGGTATATCAGGGTGTATGGAGACATCCAACGTTTGCATGTCCTGGACGGATGCCGGTTCGAGTATACGTGCACCCTGGGACGAACCTTGATTGAGCTGCGCAAGCATAAAATGAGACATATCCCGTCCAGTCGTAATTAATCCGCCCTCAGGTGAGCTATCCGGTACATTGGGATATTGCGGTAATGCCTGCCCTTCAGCGCCATAAGGAGTTGCGAGTTTACTGAGCGAGTCTTTGCTTAGTGTAAAATGGCTATCCGACATACCGAGTGGCTGGAAAATATGCTGTTGTACATAAGTCTCAAACGGAAGTTTGGACTGTTTCTGAACAATGTAGCCCAAGAGTGCATAGCCGTAGTTGTCGTAACGGAAAACTTCTCCTGGCGTGCGGACAACGGACGGTTGGTGGTCTTTGACGAATTGCTCAAGCGGATAAGAACTTTCCAGTTCTCTGTCTGTAGCTGCTACATCTGTGAAATCAAACCCGCTGGTGTGGGTCATCAGATGTTTCAATGTTAACGCTGTTCCGGTATGGTTGGTCAGATGCAAAGCGTCTGTGTATGCGCTGATATCCTGATCAAGCTTTACGTTACCTTGCTCGGCCAATTGCATAATAGCGGTTGCTGTCAGCGTTTTGGAGATGGAGGCTACACGGAACAGGGTGGAGTCGGCATCGACGGGGATTTGTTTTTCCACATTGGCATAACCATATCCTTTATTCAACACAATCTGTTGATCGTGAACAACGGTGACTACCGCACCTTTCAGAGCAGACTTCACTTCAGGTTGGGCGAAGAATTGATTGATGAACGATTCAGTTTCCTGAGGGCTTACCTGAGGAAGAGGGAGACTGCTTTCAGCCGATACACTGGTTATTGTGGTGAAACTCAGAGATGCAACCAGGAGGATATTGGCTACGGCACGTTTCCAATTAGGATTCGATTTGTAGCTGTGTTGTTTTTGTCGAGTTGGACATGTTGCTACGTGAGATTTCATGAAATTCTCCTTTGAGTTGAGATATGTTCGTTCTCTTACATTTAAGTACATCTATAATCTATCAGTTTGAATGTAATGGCGATTCCGTAGTATGCACTTATTACGGCAGGACATCCGCAAACCTTTTTGCGTGATCCCGCAATGGCAGAGGGTGAATAGCGAGTTGCGAATGATCTTGAACATATGAAAAGATGATCTTGAATATATGAAAAAGAGGTATTTGTCATGATGGACCCAATGGGGGTCTCAACAAATACCTCTTTTTGTTTCGTCTTTTTATTTTCCATGTGAAGCGAACTAGTGCAAAGGAATTGTGATGTGAATTTTATAAAGCTACTCGTACATCCGTCGTTCAAGTTCGGCATAGGCAATCGCAGGATCATCACTGGAATTGTCAATATAAGCGACGGATGAAGCAGGGAGCGGCCAGGCTACTTCTTTACGGACGAGAGAAGCTGTGAAGGCATCCCAGTTTGCGAGTTTCCATTCATCCAATGGAGATTGTCTTGCTGTGATCCGTTTGTGATACAACGCTTCATTCTCAAGATAAATATAGGCCACACGCACATCCGTATCTTCCAGGGTATGTCCAATTCGTGCAAGTTCCTGAGCAATCCAATCCGGGGTACCGATTTCTTTGGTAAATGGCCCCACAACGATCGTATCGATACCCAACTGAACGTTATCCAGAGCGGCGTCCATCGTAATGCGGTACCCAAGATCACGGCACAACCTTTTGTATTCAGGCGAATCTCGGTCGGAGGGATCAAGTCCCTGAAGGGTCATGATCGCCTCAGCCGCGGGACGAAGCAGAATATCCATATCAAAGAAAGCCGCTTTATGTTTACGGGAAAGGGCTTTGGCAAGGGTGGTCTTGCCACTTCCGGCCCCGCCGAGAAAGAAAATTAGTTTGCTCATGAATGTAATGCCTCCTTTAATTGTCTTGAAAAATAGTATATGTAATTGAAAAATACACAAATATATAGATTCGTCATTAGAGTTCATGAATGAAAGAACTTCTTTATTTTAACATAAATAAAGTAGCTTGTTGGCTAGACAGAAAAGGAAGGATAAGGTAATATCATACCTAGTTGTTCTATGCATAGGTTTACGATGTATATGATCAGAAGAGATTTAAAAGTATGAAAAGAAAGGAGTGAGCGCGTTGCAGGTTAACAAACAAATGATTAAGGGTAGTACCGAGACACTAATCCTAACTTTATTGAAGGAACGACCGTTGTACGGATATGAATTAATCAAGGAACTACATCGTCAATCTGAGGGTGTGTTTAATCTGAAAGAGGGCACGTTATATCCTATTTTGCATGCCATGGAGATTGAAGGATGGGTAGAGTCTTACTGGATGGAGGTTGAAGGCCGTAAACGTAAATATTATTCGATTCGTGACAAGGGCATGGAGGCCTTAGAAAGTAAAAAAGCGGAGTGGAATTTGTTCCGTAGAGCTGTGGATCGGGTTCTTGGGGAAGGAGGCCTGACATGACGAATCGAGATGAGCGAATTCAGCATTATCTTGATCACATGTGTGTTCAGGTTAAAGCTCGCGAAGTACATAACGACCTGCGTAATGAGTTGGGGAACCATATGGATGAGATGATTTTGGATAAAGAACAAGAAGGTTATACAGAGGAAGAAGCAATTGCATATGCCATTGAACAGATGGGTGATCCCGCTGTCGTAGGCAAGAGTATGCACCGCTTACATCGTCATCGAATACATTGGGGTCTGTTAACGGGAATTGCCAGTTTGCTAATCATAAGCCTGCTGCTGACGTGGATTTATACGAAAAATATCTCAGTTGAAACCTTTCAGTTTTTGTATAAAAGTCATTTGTTCTACACTATTTTAGGTTTAGTACTGATGGTGTTTTTGATGTATTATGATTATCGAAAATGGAAAAAATCTGCCTGGTGGATCTATATTTTGTTAAGTGGTATGTTGTGGATTAATCCGTTGGTATCACCGATTGATTATGGTGTGCTACGGTTCTGGAGCATATTTGGGTTAACCATTGATCTCACGACGATATCGATGTGGGTATTGCCCCTCGCCATAGGTGCGATTATGCTGGATAAGCTGCGTACTAAGTGTGACGTACAATCCATCTCAACTTATATTCTTCTTGTGGCTTTGCCGTCTTTTAGCCTGTTACAAGCTTCAGATTGGGTACGATTGTTTCCATTCGGAACGGCAACTATTATCTTGTTTGCCTGGATTACACGAAAATGGCTTTATACGTTTGTAGGTGCTGCAATTGCGGGACTTGTCACTATGATGCAATTGTTTTTGAGTGGTGAGTACAGGCGGTTTGAGAGACTCACTGCCGTGTTTAATCCCCAAAATGACCCGCTAGGAAATGGTAGCTATAACCAATCAATTATGAGTATTCTTCATTCCGCCGGATGGTGGGGAAACGGTTTTGACACGTCTTTTGACCACTTTAAAGGATTTTATATGGACTATCCCGGTGTAATGCTTATTGATGTATTTGGTTGGCTAGCAGGCATAGTGCTGTTGCTTGGAATCGTATGGTTTCTTGCTAGTATGCTGAAAATGCTACCTCGTGTACTCGATGAATTTGGTCGTATGATCGTGTTCAGTATTACAATGATGTTTGTATTGCAAATGCTTTACTCGCTGGCGATGACTACCGGAAAGGTTCCGATTGTTAGCGTTACATTCCCTTTTATTGGATTTGGTTCTCATCTGATCTTAGAATACGCCATGATGGGTTTACTGCTTGGAGTATATCGACGTAAAGATACCATTTCATTAAGAAGCCAACCGAGACAGCCGATCAGGACCATATCAAAATAAAATAGACACGTGATCGGATGGTATAAGTAATATAATACGATGTTTAATCAAACGGATGTGCTCGTGCGTCAGACGGAAACCAGATATGACGCAGGTTCACCCAGCCCTGGCTGTTAAAAGATAGACCACGCACGGAAGGCAGATAAGCCGTCTCTACCGGTTTTTCAGATAAATGGAACAGTAAGTTCTGGCTGACCAAAAATTGTTCAATTCGGTCTAATGCAGAAGTTCGATCTGCTGCATTTGGTGAGGCGACGATAGTTTGCAAAATCTCATGAATCGTCATCCGAGCAGAATCTTCCAGATGCTCAGATAACGTGGAGTAGAGATCATACCTTCTCAGTTCTTCGTCTCTGTCCCGAATGAGAGAGAAGAGAATCAGATCAGATTCCAGCCGGAGATTTCCTTTGAACTGCTCCATCGTAGCGGTACGGACGGTACAGGAGAAACCGCACTGCTCCAGTATGGACGCCAGATGTTTAGCATCCCTGCGATATTGTGGAATGGTTGCAATGTGCAGGGGGATGGGACTAGCCGAAGTGAGTCGTTTAGTAATATCTCTATATCCCTCCGGGTCAACCATCCCGGTATTCACCGCACTAAAATCAGTCTCCATGACCTCAGAGTTATCTGCATGTCCGTCATCTCTATACATTCCAGCAAGGCATGACTGAAGGTGTGCTCTTACTTCCGGATCGTTTAACGGTCCGGCTTTTTGCGTATTACATGTGAGTAATTTATGAACCATCACACCTGCACTAATCTGAGTCCAATCTGCACCCGTAGACGAAGACGGATTATGAACAAGATGGAAGAACGGAGTTTCGATATCTTGACTATCATCCATTTTGGCCGAGGCACTCCACGGAATTTGCAGGATATCTACCCGGTCCATATGTGCTCTACCCTGAAAATACGATGAAAAGGCTTCAAGTCTGCACAAGTGATCATCCCAGGCGGTGACCTTGAACGGCCCCGTCCCAACAGGTTTTTGCATCCCATGCACATCACTCGAATGCTTCATCTTATGTTCGTTTGTTCTTGGTGAGGGTACAATCGCCGCACGACTTGTTGTAAGAAAGGACAAAAACAATTCGTGAGGTTTTTTAAGCCGGAAACACACGGTCAAGGGACTGACCGCTTCAATAGATAGAAGCTGTCTACTTACATCACGGTACAATGTCCGACGATCTGTAGATTGCAGCCGTTCAAATGTATGCACAATATCATGAGACGTCAGCATCTGACCATTGTGAAATGTAATACCTTTTCGTAAATAAAACGTCCAGGTCTGTCGGTCTGCACTGACATCCCAAGTATGAGCGAGACAGGGGAGAATCTGGTCTTTTTCACCACGTTGAACCAACCCGTCAAAGACATGGCTGGTCACAAAGGATTCAGCTAATAGATTAATGTACAGCGGATCAAGCGCATGAAGCTGTTGGCGCAGGGGCAACCGAAGCGTATCAATCTGCTCATTATTGGTGCCGGCTTCGGTATGATGTCCTGAATACCCAAGCAACCACTGGTTCAGATGATCCTGCATGGTAGTTGAGCTCGAGAATGCACTCACCTGCTCGGCAGCTTCCTGCAACTCCCGGCGATTCATGGCCTGCATCATATATTCTGCGGCGATTTGATCAGCCGGAACAAGCAAAGTCAGTGAAGAACGCCGACCCCGGCCACGCTGGGAAACCCAATGAATCCAATCATGGGCAACCATCTTTTTGACAATCGTTAATGTATTGCGGTGCGTACAATCAAGTAATTCAGCGAGGTCGGCAAGCGTAAGTTCATGTTCTGTATGGTGACCGTATTGGCGATGTAATAGTAGATATTGCTGATGTAATTTCAAAGTGATGATTCCCTCCTGGAGGTATACCTGGCGTAATTCTCTAAAATAAGAAGTTTTGTCGATTTTAATTTCTATTTATATTCCTATTTTATCATCTAGAATATAGCATAGAAAGGTTAATGGAGGTTTTTCCCATGATTGATAAAATAATGGCTTCACCGCAACGCGCTCTAATCACGCTACTGTCTGCATGGATGCTGGCGATCATTCACCAGTATTTATTCTATGGTAATGAGATTGGCGTATCGTATCCTATCTTTGTAATTCTCTTTTATGTGTTCATGTATCTGTTTGCACGGGATCGCATGAGGTCTTTCAAGTTCATTGATGCTTTTGTGGCGGCTGTAGTGCTATTGTTGTCGCTAACGTTCCTGTTATATGACAATGAACTGCTGTATGTTCTTAATTTTCTGGTTATACCTGGCGTAGTTATCTTACATATGACGTATCTGATGGGCAGAAAACAGAAGCAGTGGTGGGAGATCGGTTTGATTGGTACGGCTATTGACCACTTGCTGCCTCAAGCCATACGTCATTGGGGGACTATTGCTGCCATTGCTGTGAGAGCAGGAGGGCGTGGCATGGGCAAATCCCAAAAAACAGTTGTTTTCAAAGTACTCATTGGTCTTGTGGCGTCCTTGCCTATCCTCATTGTAGTCGTTGCATTACTGTCCTCCGCTGACGGGGTCTTTGATCAGTATTTAGCCGGTTTTCCGGAATGGCTGAATCAATTGGCTTTTACTCCAGGGATACCGAGAATCATCTGGATTGTCATCGCAGGTGTATTGCTGTTCGGTTATGCATGGGGATTTGTACAGCCAATGCAATATGAGGCAGAGAAGAGAGCGAACGCACATTGGAAAAATGGAGCAGTATCCACGGTTGATAAGCGTGATCACACCTATATATTCTCTCCTGTGGACCCGGCCACTGAAGGTCAGGTTACAAATAAGATTACACCCGAGCCCGAACGCACTCCGGTTCATCGAGAACCATTCAGATTGGACCCCATCATTGTAGGCACGATGCTGATTGTCATTAACTGTGTGTACGTTTTGTTTGTACTTGTACAATTTTCGTATCTGTTTGGCGCTGGAGAGGGACATCTTCCGGTAGATCTGTCTTACGCAGAGTATGCGAGAAGTGGATTCGCAGAGTTAATTCTCGTCACAGGTATTAACTTCTTTATTCTTATTGTTGCTTTGCAGTATACCCGTTCGAGTGGCAAAGCGGGTTCCATCGTGCATCAGGTACTTCTCCTGATTCTGGTCAGTTGTTCAGCAATTATGTTGTATTCCGCGTTTATGCGCCTAAATCTTTATGAGCAGGCATATGGATATACATACATCCGCTTTCTGGTACACGCATTCATGATCTTCCTCGCACTCCTGTTGCTGATTGCTGGCCTTCGTATACGGTACACGTCCATACCGCTGATCCGCTGGTATATTGTGCTTGCGCTCACTGCATATGTTGCTGTCAACTATGTGGGTATGGATAAACGGATTGCCGAGCTGAATATTGAACGTTATCATCAGACTGGCAATATTGATGCTACCTATCTGGCGAGTCTGTCAGCAGATGCAGTTCCGTTACTTCGAGCGTTTGCTCTAGAGGAGTGTCCGGATCTCAAGAGGGAAATGCTGGAACGTCAAGCATATCTGGATATGGATACATCAGATCGTTCCTGGCCTTCTTATAACGTAGCAAGACACAGAGCTGAGCTAGAGTTGTCCAAATTGAGAACGGAATAACTGAATAATAGTTGTTTTCACGTACGGATTTATGCAAAAACAATATGTAAGTGTTATAATATAAAAACTAACCTATAAAGGGGGTGAATCCCTTGTTTGAACTGCAGGAGATATTACCATATTTATTCTCGATTGGACTCATCTTCACCGTCAGTTATGCCTATATTGCCCATCTTCATTGTGGCATGACAGAGTACTGGGTGGAAGGTGGCGTCGGTGGTGGACTTGAACCTGTACTTCCCGCCCTGTGTTTGGACAGACAGCACAGACAGGAAGACTGGAGCCGCATGATTAGACGAAGAGAAGCGCCCGATGAAGATGAACCAGATTGTCATTCCTCGTTGAACGATTGGTCAACAAATCAACGAGGAGGATATATATGGAACATAAGACCAACAAGGGATTCACTTTTACTTCGGGCAAGGGACGGATCTATGGCCTGATTGTCATTTTGTTTGCAGTCATGCTGCTTGCCGGATGCAGCAACAACGTGTCGGAGATTACTTCATCGACACCGGGATTTTTTAATCACTACATTGTATTTCCACTGTCGTATCTGATTCAGCATATTGCCACGATATTTAACGGAAGCTACGGGGTCGCGATTATCGTGATTACGCTGGTCATTCGTTTAGCACTGTTGCCATTGATGATGCGTCAAGCCAAGTCCCAGCAGGGAACACGAGTCATCATGAACGCCATGAAGCCCGAAATGGATGCGCTCAAGAAAAAATATGAAGGCAAAAATGACCCTGCTGATAAGCAAAAGCTATCTCAGGAAACAATGGAACTATACAAGAAACATAAGTTTAATCCGCTGAACATTGGTTGTTTGCCGATGCTCATTCAGCTGCCTATACTTTCAGGTATTTACACAGCCATCCGACTTACACCGGAGTTGTCCTCCCATTCGTTCCTTTGGTTCAAACTGGGAGCGCCGGATTACGTGCTCGCTGTGGTGGTTGCAGTCATATATCTGATCCAAGCTAAAGTATCACAAGCCAATATGGCGCCTGAGCAGCGAAAACAGTTCGCCATTATGGGATATCTTTCCCCATTGATGATGGCATTCTTTTCTCTTACAGCTCCGGCAGCGATGCCGCTCTACTGGACAGTTGGGGGTTCGTTCCTGGTACTACAGACATTATTGTTCCGCAAAATGTACCCGGTGGAACACCCACAGGAGCCTGTGGTTGTGGAAGTGAGTCAGAAAAAGAATAAAAAATCTACCTCTTCCAAACCTTCTCGGAAACCTGCAAAGTTGTAGGAGATGATATGGGCGTAATCACAGCATCGTGAATATATTTAGTAATGAACGTGTTATACGTAGCAAAAGCCTAAGAAAGAAGCCGATCCTTTAGGATTTGGCTTCTTTTTTGCTGTATTCAAGAAACGATGTAGATTAAATTTACTCAGATTCTATTGAGCAGTTATTCATCTGTTCTGTCACGACATATCGCCGGTTCATCCGACAGCTGGAAACGGGAAACGAAATACCAGATGAGCTCGCGCCGTGAGGATACCTTGGTTTTGGCGAAAATGGATTTCAAATGATCCTGAACCGTGTAGACAGAAATATGCATCGCAGCAGCAATTTCCTTGGATGAATAGCTGCGGAGCACATATCCGAGCAGTTCCCGTTCTCGACTGGATAATCCATGGCTCTCGGCAAGCAAGGGCAGCAAATCCTGGGGCATCGCCTGCTCCAAACGGATGGCAATCTGATCCGGTCCCACGAGCTGTTGCATGAGACTGGCATGAAGTATGAGGTAACGCCCATCCGGAAGTTGAATGCAAACTTTGGAGGGCGAGTCGGGAGTGAGTTGAGTATCGTCAGCCCGTTCTGCCCGATTCTTGCGCTGCAAGTGCGAACTGACTGCACGTACCGGACGGGGCAGAACATCCGGCCCTATATGTTCCAGCATACGCAATTGGGACAGCCAATACTCCGCCGGGGCGTTCAGGGATAAGAGTTGGAACGTGTCTGAGGTGATCAAAATTCCGGGTTCTTCGGGACTTCCACTCGTGATCTCATCGATCAGAGTCAAGCTCGTGGACCGCAGCATCGATGCAATAGAAGCGGTCCAGGACTGAATCATCAACCGCTCCTCCTCTGTAAAGACAGCACATTCTGTCTTACGATATAGGGTCAAATATCCCCAGCAAGCGTCTCCACTGACCAATACAGCACGCAGTTCATCACCAAACCCCGCTGGCTGAAGAATGTTGATATAACGAGGGCTTTGTTCGAGCTGTAGGTTCATGGACGTATGAAGTGTAGCTGTATGTTCACCGCTGCGAATTAATTCAGCGTATTTATGTATATCTTCTTCCATGTATTCATTGATGAATAACCGATCATGAATGGCTTCAATGCCATCTTCAGTCACGGCTCCTGTGGAGAGAAGAGTCAGATGATCAACGGTGGTGAAACAGTATGCGTCGTAAGGTATAACCGAATGGATCTGCTTGAGAACAGCTTCCCGGTAGGTACGTGAGGTCCAGGTTCCTTTTTCAAGAGAAGTGATAAGTCTGTGGTTCTGATCAATACGTGATGTCAACAAGATATCTCCTCTCTCTGTGCGCATATCCCAATGTTCTGGGATTGTAGGCTCGCCGTATCCTTCTATAATGAAATTAGACGAACAACGAGTCAAGTCTAACTTCAAATCAAGAGGAGTGCGGTGTCCATGAATCACAATCCATCACCGATGAGCTGGGAAACAGCAGATGTTCATCGTTACGAGCAATCGATAACCCTGAAAATTCCGGGTTATTCTCATATGCATGATCTAATGGAACGGCTGCTTGCAGCATCGTTTGCGGATAACAACGATATTCATATACTTTTAGCCGGAGCGGGAGGGGGAAAAGAGATTGCACTGCTTGGATCACGTCATGCCGGTTGGACATTAACTGGAGTAGATCCATCACAGCCCATGCTGCAACTTGCGGAGAAACGAGTCGCGGAAGCAGGCATCGGTTCCAGAGTGAAGTTGCAACCTGTCACGGTTGAAGAATTGCCGGAGGATATTTTATATGATGGGGCGACAAGCATGCTCATGTTACATTTCCTTCAGGGCATGGAGGCCAAGAGAACGTTTCTTACCAGTCTCGCAGCGAGACTTAAACCGGGTGCACCACTGATCATTGCGGCTGTAAATGCCAATTTTCGTTCACCAGCACATCCAATCATGATGCAAGCTTGGGAGGATCACATGTTGAGTGTGGGTGTGCTTCCTGAAGAGTGGGAGCGCTTTGCTGCTTCCCTGGGCCGTGAATCTGATCCAATATGCTCTGAAGAGATGACTCAGCTACTGACCGAATGCGGTTTCTCACATATTACACGTTACTTCGGGGCGTTCTGGGTGGAGGGATATTATGCAATTCGAAACTAACGTGAAGCCTATGAAAGATCAGATCTGGGTCGTTGGCGGTTATGGTCAAGTGGGGCAGATGATATGTACTCAACTGGGGAAATTGTTCCCGGGTAAAGTATGGGCTGCCGGTACACGCATGAACCGTGCGGAAGAATTCAGCAGGTCTACAGGTGGTGCTGTGCTACCGCTTCAACTGGATGTAACACGACCTGTAGAGCCATCCATGTTAAGGCCTGTGAAGCTGGTCATTATGTGTGTGGATCAGAGCGATACCCAGTTTGTTGAAGCCTGCGCACAAGCCGGAGCCGATTATATTGATATTTCTGCAAAATATGATTTTCTCGTCCAGGTTGAACAACTGCACACCACAATGCAACGTTCCCAATCGACAGCGATCCTCAGCGTTGGATTATCACCCGGAGTGACTAATTTGCTTGTGCGCGAAGCGACCATGCATATCGATCAGGTAGAGGAAGCAGACATTACCGTAATGCTGGGACTTGGAGAGAAGCACGGAAAAGCTGCCGTGGAGTGGACCGTTGATCAGATGAATGCCACTTACCAAGTGATGCAAAAGGGCAAATCTGCTGAGGTACAAAGTTTCGGAGATGGCAAAAGGATTGATTTTGGAGCAGAACTGGGGAACCGGAAGGCATACCGATTTAACTTTTCGGATCAGCATGTGCTTGCTCGAACGTTACGTATTCCAACCGTATCTACCAGACTCTGTCTGGACTCCCGCTGGATCACAAGTTCCATGGCGCTCTCCAAAAGTATAGGATTGTTTTCCTTGCTCCGTATCCCGTCTATTCGGAATGGAACAGTCAAGGCATTTGGCCTTATTCCAGGAGGAGAGCCGATGTATGCAGTCAAGGTCGATGCCATAGGTTGGGAAAATGGTGAGCACGTCCGCGTCGAACAACTGCTCGTTGGCGATAAGGAAGCAGATGCGACAGCGGCCGTGGCAACAGCCGTGGCGGAACGCGTATATAGAACAGAGTCAGAGTTACCTCATGGTGTGTTTCATATTGAACAGTGTCTCTCTTTGCAGGACATTCAGGATGCACTTCCTACGCCGCTAAGCGTGACGACCATGATTACCTGAGTTCATGTTCTTTTGTTAGGACCCTCCGATCTGCTATGATGGAACAATAATCATGGCATGATGGAGGGAGGGAGATCATGAACTGCGTTGCTGTATTACCTTATTACAAAGTGCAGAGAAAAGTGACGGGTCTCGCCCAAGAGATTGAGATGAATGCCCGCTCCATGATTCTGTATTCCGATAAAATCGTGACCAAATACCGCGAGTTCAACATCACGGAGGTGTTTGATATGTCATTTCGCCGTATGGGTGATGAAGGTGGATTTTTCTATCTGCACACAAGCACAGGAGTATATCCTTATATGGTCGAAATCGACCCCAAACCTTTTATACAAAGTTTCAGAAAGATGACGATCCAAAAATTAAAATGACTTGACCTTGCCGTTACGTAAAGGCTTACCCTCGGATATGGAATGAACGATAACCAATCCAGAGGAGCCGTGAACGTAATGAGTATATTGATTCAGCAAGCTACAATTCTAACGATGAAAGATGCCGATGCCCCCTTTATGGGGGATATTCGTGTTGAAGGAGATCGCATTGTACAGATTGCGAACCACATTCCTCCTCAACCTGAAGAGGAGATTATCGATGGTCGCAATAAGGTTGCCATGCCGGGCCTCATCAATGCACACCAACATACACCAATGAGCCTGCTCCGGGGATTTTCGGATGATCTGAAGCTGATGGACTGGCTCGAACGTAAAATGTTGCCTGCCGAAGCACGGATGAACACGGAAGACATCTATTGGGGGGCCAAGTTATCCATCGCCGAGATGATCCGCTCAGGTACCACTGCCTTTGCGGATATGTACATTCATATGAACGAGATTGCAGAAGTCGTGAAGCAAACAGGTATCCGGGCATCGCTGACACGCGGGATGGTATTCCTGGAGGATGATGGCGGACGCAGGTTGCAAGAGGCGATCGATCTTGTACAGCGCTGGTCTGGAGCGGCCGAGGGACGGATTACAACGATGTATGGACCGCACTCCCCCTACACTTGTCCCATGGAGCCGCTCCGTGAAGTCATTGCCATGGCTGTCACGGAGGATATCCCGCTGCATATCCATCTGGCTGAGACGAAGGAAGAAGTCGTGAAGATTCGTGAACGTTATGGCATGACACCGACGGAGTATTTGGAAGAGGCGGGGATGTTCGAACAGGCACATGTGTTGCTTGCACATGGTGTGCATCTCAATCGCAGGGACATCGGTAGATTGAAGGGCATGCGAGGCGGTGTAGCACACAATCCGGTCAGCAATCTGAAGCTTGGGTGTGGAATTGCTCCGATTACCGAGATGTTGGCCCAGGGGATTAACGTGGGGATCGGAACCGATGGAGCGGGAAGTGCGACAACCATGGATATGTTCGAGGAGATCAAAGCCGCGACCTGGTTGCAAAAGCTGAATTATGGCGATCCCACGCGCTTGCCAGCTAAAGAAGTTCTGCACATGGCTACACGCGGAAGTGCTAGTCTGCTGGGTTTACAGGATGAAGTGGGTGTACTTGAGGTGGGGCGCAAAGCTGATCTAATCCTGATCGATCTGGTGAAACCACATCTTCAACCTGTACATGAAGTAGAATCGTTACTGGCTTACAGTGTAAATGGGGCGGATGTGGACACAACGATTGTGAACGGTCAGATCCTCATGCAAGGCAGGAAGTTGTTAACGATTGATGAGGATGAACTTTACCGTGAGGTGAAGGTTAGAGCCAAGCGGATTGTAGAGGGAATATAATCAAATTTCTGGACACCTACACTTTTTTGGAATGATTCATTTCAAGGAAGTGTAGGTGTTTTTTTACATAGAGTTCTTTTTCAATAACCTCTTATAGGCCGATGATTCAGTTCATTATCAGTTCATACTGATTTGTTACGATATGAACATCAAATAGATAGATATCGTGCGTGATCAGGAGAGGAAGAGATCCATATGAAAATATTAGAAGTTAAAAATGTGAAGAAATCATACACCTTATATGGAAAAGAAAAAGTTCCCGTACTCCACGGTTTGAACCTGAGTTTTGAGACAGGGGAATTTGTCTCCATCCTCGGCGAATCTGGCTGTGGTAAGTCGACACTGATGAATATCATTGGTGGTATGGACTCCGACTATGAAGGGGACGTCGTTGTTCGTGGCAAGAACTTAAGTGCCATGACAGAGAAGGAAATGGATGATTATCGGAAGAATAATATCGGCTTTGTCTTTCAAAATTTCAATCTGATCCCACATCTGTCTGTCCTCGAAAATGTGACGATTGCGATGCAAATGACAGATACCAATGAGAAGGATCGCAACCAACGTGCTGTTGGTATTTTGACAGAGGTCGGACTGAAAGATCATCTGAACAAACGTCCTAACCAGTTATCTGGTGGTCAGAAGCAACGGGTTTCCATCGCACGGGCGTTATCCAACAATCCGGATATTATTCTTGCAGATGAACCGACGGGTGCTCTGGATCGAGAAAACGGAGATCAAATCCTCGCTCTGCTCGACAGTATAGCCAAAAAGGGAATGCTGGTGATTGCCGTAACTCACTCGCAGAAAGTCGCTGACTCCGGTACACGTATTGTGAAGGTTGAAGAGGGGCGCATTAGTGATGATATTCACCTGAAAGATCCTTCTACGGCTGTTTACGAGAGTGGTCAGGATTCTTCCCGGAGCCTGAGCTTGCTTGCTTCATTCAAGATGGCACTTAAAAATATGAAACTCAACGGCAAGCGTAATGTATTGGTAGCATTGGGTGGATCTATAGGTATACTAAGTGTACTTCTTATGCTCTCCTTGGGGAATGGGATAACGACGTATATGAATGACGAAATCAATTCAAGTATGGACCCTTTGCTCGTGGATATAACCAAGCCGAGTGAAGAAGCCAAAGACATGCAAGGCCCCGAGGCCCTGATGTCACCAGGTGAACCGTTCACCGAAGCTGATGTTGAGACGATTCGTGATTTTCCTAATGTGGATCATGTAGAGACAATTACGACCATTACAGGCCAATCGACGATGGTGAATAAAAAACAAAGTGTGGGACTTACGCAATTAACGACATTAACGGATGCTTTTGATCCAGCACTGATGACAACGGGGGTCCTCCCGGCAGAAAATGAGATGTTGTTACCCCTCGATGCGGCAAATAAATTAAGCGGAAATGACCAAGCTGATTCCATGATCGGCAAGTCCGTGCTTCTATATATCAATGAGATGGACAGCAATAATAAACCAGTGACTTTGGAGAAAGAAGTAACCATCTCAGGGATCTATGAAGCGGCAGATCAACGATCTCCAATGCAACAATCCCCGGGATACATTTCATCAGAGACGCTGGAGCAAATGTATACAGACAAAGGAATAACAATCGGGCCGATTCAGGTTAACGCCTATGCAACCGATATGAAATATGTAAATGATATCAATGAAGCTGCTGTGGGTGCTGGTTTCGCAGGCTCTCAAATGGCCAAGGTCATGGAGAATATCACCACATATGTAAGTATGGCTTCCATTGTACTCGCGGGTATTGCAGGCATTTCGTTGATCGTATCCGGTATTATGATACTGGTTGTACTCTATATTAGTGTCGTGGAACGGACGAAAGAGATCGGAATACTGCGGGCGATTGGAGCAAGAAAGAAGGATATCAAGCGAATATTCTTCTCCGAATCTGCCTTATTAGGCGTATTTAGTGGTATTATTGCGGTAATCTTTGCAGTGATCATCAGTTATGTGTTAAATATTCTACTGGACAATGCGTTTGGAGCAAAACTGATTAATCTCTCGGGATATTACATCTTGTTCGGTCTTGTGGTAAGTACGGCGATTAGTATCGTGGCCGGTTTGATGCCATCATCAAAAGCGGCGAAGCTGGACCCGATGGAATCCTTGCGATACGAATAAAACGAATGGCGGAAAGGATAATGGTTACATGAACATGATTCTGGTGGTGGACGACGATTCCCATATCCGCAAATTAATCCGAATCTATCTTGAAAAGAATCAATTTTCCGTGCTGGAAGCAGCAGACGGTCAAGCAGCGTTAGACATTCTATCTCATACGAAAGTTGACCTGGCGATTGTGGATGTAATGATGCCGCGAATCGACGGCATTGAACTGACAGAAGATATCCGGTCTTTTCTGGATATTCCGATCCTGATGGTGACTGCCAAGGGAGAATCCAAGGACAAAGTCAGAGGATTTAATGCCGGGTCAGACGATTACATGGTTAAACCTTTTGATCCTGTGGAGTTAATCCTGCGTGTGAAATCGTTATTGAAACGATATAACAAAAGTTCATCAAATATCATTCAGATCAGCGGTGTAACGATTGATTTGGGCAATCTGATGGTCGTTGCAGATGGTCAAACCATCGAATTGAAAAAGAAGGAATGTGAATTGTTGTTTTCTCTGGCGAGTTCGCCAGGGAAAATATTCACACGTACACAGCTTATCGATGATCTATGGGGCATGAATTATGAAGGCGATGAGCGTACGGTCGACGTGCATATCAAACGGTTAAGGGAACGGCTTGAACCTGTACCTGAACTTGTGATCTCAACGATAAGAGGACTTGGATATCGACTGGAGCGGGCATGAACATGTTGAGGAAGAGCCTGCGACTTCGAATTGTAGCTACGTTTATCGGGATTGTTCTGGTGAGTTTAATTCTCTCCTTTATGATCAATAACGGGTCCCGCGAAAAGGCGCCGAATCGTTTTATGGTTACCTTTGCTGAAGACATCGCTACAATGATTAACCTGATTGATGATCCGGAAAAAGTGAAATCTAGCTTGGGTATTTTTGCCCGCTACGGCTTGAATATTACTCCCGTGAATCAACAAAGTGAAGTGTTGTCTTCCTTGCCAGAGGATAAAGTTCATTCGTTATTTGAGGCGGGGACAACCGATGCAATATTCATGTCCAGTAAAGATGGAATTGCGACCATAGGTGTTCCCGGAACAAACGAGGGGATCGGCACTTTCCTGATACAAAGCGATTTCTCCTCTCTTTTTCACACACTGCGAAACACGCTTTTAACCTCACTATTAACGGTACTGGTCATTGGTAGCCTACTGATCCTATTCATGTCCGGGTACATTGTGAAACCGATTAAGAGGTTAACGGTCGCTGCGAAGGAGATGTCGTCAGGTGACCTGTCGGTTCGGTTGAAACATAATAATCAGGATGAGTTTGGGGAACTGATGGAGAGCTTTAATCATATGGCCAGTGAGTTGCAAAAAATCGATTCAGTTCGTGATGATTTTGTCAGCAACGTCTCTCATGAAATGCAGTCTCCGCTCACTTCGATCAGGGGATTTACCAGAGCGCTACAGGATGGTGTTATTCCTTTAGAAGAGCAGAAAGAGCATTTGGATATTATCTATGAGGAAACGCTGCGCTTATCGAGGCTCAGTGATAATCTGCTTCGGCTAGCCTCGCTGGATTCGGAGCATCATCCGGTTCATTTCACCACGTTCCAGGTCGATGAACAATTAAGAAGGGCGATTTTACTGGCAGAGCCGCAGTGGGCGCAGAAGGATATACAGATCGAATTGGACTTGTTGCCCTGCGAGATCACAGTGGACAAAGATTTGTTTGATCAGGTCTGGCAAAATTTAATAAATAATGCGATCAAATACACCGGTCCACAAGGTACCATTCATGTCGAAATTGAGACGTCATCTTCATTTGTGAAGGTATTGATTAGAGATTCAGGACAAGGTATACCTGAGGAAGCTCTCCCGTATATCTTTGATCGATTCTACATGGTGGACAAAGCGCGAAGCAGCTCGCTTCGAGGGAATGGATTGGGTTTGTCCATTGTGATTAAAATTTTGAAATTGCATCAATGTACAATTAATGTAGAGAGCGAAATAGGTAAAGGCACACAGTTTATTGTCACGATTCCCAGATCGGTTATTACATCTTAAGGCAAGCCAGAATAGAAAGCAGCAATATGAGAGCAATCGGCTCCTGTGCATTCAGGATTCATATTGCTTCATATTGCTTTTTTTTTGATATTAGGATACTCGACAAAATTTCATATATAGTTTTGTTTAGCAGTGGATCATTTGATAAAATAGAAGAGACGTTATGTGAATCTATGAACTTAATTAATTTATCATACACAGAATGGAGCCATCCAATGAAATATCGCAATATGGAAGATTGTATTAACGATCTGGAGCAGCACGGTCATTTGATTCGGGTCAAAGAAGAGGTTGATCCTCATCTGGAGATGGCAGCCATCCATATGAAAGTGCACGAGGCCAAAGGCCCGGCATTGTTATTCGAAAATGTAAAAGGCTCGAAGTTCCAGGCCGTATCGAATCTCTTCGGCACGGTGGAACGAAGCAAGTTCATGTTCCGCGGTACACTCGAAGGCGTACAACGGGTCATGGCAGTTCGTGATGATCCCATGAAGGCGCTTAAGACGCCATTCCAGCATGTCCGCACAGGTCTAGCTGCGTGGCAGGCGCTGCCAAAACAGAAATCTATTAGCCTGCCGGTGTCCGCGCAAGAGATTCAAATCTCGGATCTGCCGCTCATCAAACACTGGCCTATGGACGGTGGGGCATTTGTGACGTTACCACAGGTTTATTCGGAAGATCCGGACAAACCAGGAATCATGAATTCAAACTTGGGGATGTACCGGGTTCAACTGGATGGCAATGATTTTGAAATGAACAAGGAAATAGGGTTACACTATCAGATTCATCGCGGAATTGGTATACATCAAGCCAAAGCGGTGAAAAAGGGAGAACCACTGAAAGTGAGTATTTTCATTGGCGGTCCACCTGCACATACACTTTCAGCGGTTATGCCTTTGCCTGAAGGACTAAGTGAGATGACATTTGCCGGCCTGCTCGCTGGACGTCGCTTCCGGTACAGCTACAAGGACGGATATTGCATCAGCAATGATGCTGATTTTGTCATCACGGGTGATATCTACCCAGGAGAGACAAAACCCGAAGGTCCGTTCGGCGATCATCTGGGTTATTACAGTCTGACACATGAATTCCCGCTAATGCGTGTGCATAAAGTCTATGCCAAACCGAATGCCATCTGGCCGTTTACGGTTGTTGGTCGACCACCGCAAGAGGATACGGCTTTTGGCGATTTGATTCATGAGATTACTGGAGACGCGATCAAACAGGAGATTCCAGGTGTCAAAGAAGTACATGCGGTTGATGCGGCAGGGGTCCATCCATTACTGTTTGCAATCGGCAGTGAACGTTACACGCCGTATCAGGCGGTGAAGCAGCCGACAGAGTTGCTTACGATTGCCAATCGTATTTTGGGTACGGGTCAGCTCAGTTTAGCGAAGTACCTCTTCATTACCGCAGAGGATCAGCAACCTTTGGACACCCATAAGGAAGTTGAATTCCTGACCTATATCTTGGAGCGCATGGACATGCAGCGGGATATTCATTTCCATACCCATACGACCATTGATACATTGGATTACTCGGGTACAGGACTGAACAGCGGCAGCAAGGTCGTTTTTGCAGCATATGGCGACAAGGTTCGAGAGTTGTGCACGGAAGTTCCGGAGTCTTTGAAAAACATTCGTGGATATGAGAATCCGCAGCTCATCATGCCGGGTATCGTTTCGATCCAGACATCGGCCTTCACGAGTTATGCGGATACAGCACAGGAGATGCAGGCATTAACGTCTCTATTGAAAGAACAAGGAGGTCTGGACTCGTGTCCGATGATCATTCTATGTGACGACAGTTCGTTCCTGAGTGCTAACCTCAGCAACTTCTTATGGGCAACCTTTACTCGCAGCAACCCTTCACATGACATGTACGGGGTTAATAGCGGATATGACCACAAGCATTGGGGCTGTGATCAGGTGATCATTGATGCGCGTACCAAACCTCACCAGGCACCGCCACTGATTCCTGATCCTTCGGTGGAGAAGAGCATTGAACGTTTATTTGTTAAAGGTGCTAGTCTGGGTTCGATCAAAATCTAATTTGAGATGTCTTGAAGAAGTTCAAACGGAGCGTTTGAACTTCTTTGGCTTACTCTGATACGGCAATGAGGCGCAATAGTGTGTAAAAGTTTAAAACCGGGACTAATTTGGATATTGGAGTGAGGATAAAGTCTTAGGCGTTCGTATTTACCATTGTGATTAAGGTCGTTTGAACTATGTATGAAATGAAGAATTATAACGATATAAAGAAGTATAGGTATTTTTGTGGCCCCGTTCCGTTGGGTGCTGTTACTATAATGAATTGTTCAGGGGGAATACCGATTTGAGAATCCATATTATGAACCTGCAAGACGGAGACCGTCTAACTGCGGATACATTCAGCGATGCAGGATTACACGTTCTCGGGAAGGGAACTGTGATCAAAGGTGAGGATATCACCTTGCTTATGCAGCACCGTGTAGATTATGTAGATATTGAATCACGCGAAGAGGAAATAACTGAAGCAGAATTTTTTGCTGCAGCCGCCAAGCATGCTTCCGGGTTAAGTACAAGCACGAAGGAAGAAGCGCCTGAAGAAGAGATGAAGTCCCAGTTTATTCAGACTGTACATAATTATCAAAATGCTTTTCTCGAAGCTCTGACCGTTGGCAAGTTCAACGCCACTATGGTGGATGATGCACTGCAACCAATGGTTGAGGGACTCGATGAGCAGAAAGATGTCGTTCATCTCCTGATGATGCTGGAGCGGGATGACGTCAATAACTATACACATTCAATCCAGGTAGGGTTGTTGTCCTTCTACCTTGCGAATTGGCTTGGATATTCTCAGAAGGAGAGTTATCAGATTAGTCGCGGTGGTTATCTGCATGACATCGGAAAGTGCAAAGTATCCCACCGGATTCGGAACAAAACAGAACCGTTGACGGCTGATGAGCAGCTTGAGATGCAGCGTCACACCATATATGGCCATGAAATTATCAAAAATTCGATGACGGATGAAGCGACAGCACTGGTTGCTCTGCAGCATCACGAACGGGAAGATGGGTCGGGTTATCCGATGCAACTTGAGAAAAGTGAAATTCATCCATATACACAGATTGTATCTGTAGCGGATATCTATATAGGCATGAGATCCGGGAACCACGGAGGCAGCAATCCAAACCTGATCAACAACCTTAGAGATATCTATGGAATGGGATTTGGTAAATTGAATGAAAAACCGGTTCAGGCATTGATGCAACATTTGCTTCCTAATTTCATCGGGAAACAGGTACTGCTCAGCAATGGAGAAAAAGGTGTTATTGTCATGAACAATACATCTGATATTTTCAAACCGCTCATCAAAGTGGAGTCTGAAGAATATCGCGATCTCTCCAAAGAGCGTACGCTTGCCATTGATGAATTGCTTATTTAATCTAAATATGATCTGTATTCCTTACTTATATTGAGGACGGGCCTCCTGTACTAAGACAGGGGACCCGTTTTTTGTTATATCATCCTAGATGTGTTGTTCGACCAAGGAAGCAAGCGTATACTTTGCAAAGACCTTATTTTTCCTGCCAAGGAGCGATCGCCATGATTGAAGTGACAACCGAGATTACGATACATGCCTCGATTGAACGATGCTTTGACTATGCCCGGGATATTGATATACATACTCAGACCGTCTGGCAACATACGAGAGAGCGAGCAGTCGCAGGAGTAACCACAGGAAGAATTGGAGCAGGGGATACAGTTACATTTCAGGCTACTCATTTTGGTATCAGACAGAAGCTGAAGTCCCGAATTGTGCAGTTTGAACGACCTTTCCTCTTTGTGGATCAGATGGAGAAAGGGGCTTTCAAGAGCATGCGACATGAACATCATTTCAGCGTAATTGGGGATCAGATGACTTGCATGAGAGACACACTTCGATTCGAAGCTCCACTTGGATTGCTGGGATGGGCAACGGAGCGACTTGTGCTGAAGAGATACATGCAGGCATTTCTAGAGGATCGTAATCGTAAGCTCAAAGATATGCTTGAGCAGTAGCCAGAATTGAAGGGATAGAGGAGAGAAGACGTTTGATGGATAATGAATATTTTGTAGGTTGGGGCACACTTGCCTTGATTAATGCCGGACTGGCTCAGGGAAAAAACAGAAGTGGTCGGAACTGGTTTCTGATTTCCCTGTTATTTGGTCCGTTGGCAACCCTCTTTATTGTAGTGTGGAATAAACTGGACTAATTCAACGATCGAGATTCCGATGCATATAACGATCGATCATCCAAAACACAAGGGCTGCTGCACTAACCCCAGCACCTAACCAGCATACGGCTGTCCAGCCCGCCCATGCATACACTTGGGTAGAAACGATGGAGCCGGTTGCACTGCCGATGGAATAAAAGATCATATAAGCTGCCGTCAGGCGGCTCTGTGCTTCGGGGCGAACTTCGTAGATCAGGCTCTGGTTGGTAACATGTACGGCCTGCACGGCGAGATCAAGCAGGATAACACCCAGGATCAGGAACCAGAGGGAATGATGGACATAACCGATGGGCAGCCAGGACAAGAGCAGAATGACAAGGGCAACACCGGTTGTTTTCTGCCCAAGGCCCCGATCGGCGAGTTTACCTGCACGGGCGGCAGCCAGTGCTCCAGCCGCTCCAGCCAGACCGAATGCACCTATGACCGTATGAGACAGGGACAGTGGAGGGGCACTAAGTGGCAGTACCATAGAAGTCCACAAGATGCTGAAGGCTGTAAAAATCAGCATGGCCAGCACACCTCGTACTCGTAACACACGCAACTCACGGTACAGTTGCAAGACGGAACCGAGTAATTGGATATAGCTTTGTTTCACTTGCGGGGATTGCTGCCTTGGGAGAACAAAAAATAAGGCGACAATTCCGAGTAATGTAAGGCTGGCAGAGAAGAGATATACCGATCTCCACCCGAGCCAATCGTTCAGCGTACCTGCAACCGTTCGTGCAAGTAAAATGCCAATGACGATTCCGCTGGTTACCTGACCGACAATGCGACCACGTTCGGAAGGGGCTGCCAAGTGTGCAGCAAAGGCAACGAGCGTTTGCGTAATGACGGCTAATAAACCAACGACAGCCATGCCCGCGAATAAAAGTGAGCTGGATTGTGCGGTTCCTACGAGAACCAGTGCAAGCACGGATAAGAGCATTTGAATGATGATCAGCTTGCGGCGATTTAAGAGGTCACCAAGCGGAACGAGAAGGAACAGCCCCAAGGCATAACATATTTGAGTCACTGTGATGACAATCCCTATGGATGATGGAGAGAGGCCAAACTCATGAGCAATGGAGTCCAGCAAAGGCTGAGCATAATAGATATTGGCGACCGCAAGTCCGCTGCACACGGCAAAGAGAAGAGCAACTAACCGTGACATGGCAGGACGATCCTTATTGGATAATTGTGCATCTGGAGAAGAAGTTTGCATGAGTAGTTGTCACCTTTCTATTATGTACTGATTGGTATGTTATGTTTCGGGATAACCATACTTTATTTGCGTGAATTCTGTCAACAGAGAATTGGGTGAGATTTTCAATTTGGTTAAAAACGCTTTATAGATGAGTTTGTTTAATTTTAATAATTTTAAGTGAGTGGTCTTTGACTTATCCATTGTTATGAGGTTAAAATATATAAACATACTGATCGATACATAAAGAGGTGAATTGTATGGTTAGACAACGGGAATTTGATACGGATAAAGCACTTGATGCAGCTATGCATAAGTTTTGGGACAAGGGATTCGAAGCGTCATCTTTGAGTGATTTGACGACCGCAATGGGCATTCAACGTCCCAGTCTGTACGCGGCTTTTGGCGATAAAAAGGAATTATTTGAAACAGCACTTCGCAGGTATACCACTCAGCATGCGGCTCAAGTCAGAGCCAGACTTCAACAGGGTTCCTCTGTGCGGGAAGCCTTTCGTGGATTGTTTGAACATATAGGAGCAGAGGGAAGTATAAACGAGCCTAGTCACGGCTGTTTTTGCATTAATACGATGGTTGAGCTGGCTCCACATGATCCCAAATTCGCTGTCCTTACACGGGAGCATCAGATGTACCTGGGTGTTCTTTTCAAAGAAACGATAGAACGAGGGCAACAGAGCGGGGAGTTGTCTACTGACATGAACGCAAATGCGGTCGCACAGTCTCTGGTAGTATCCATGATTGGACTGACTGTACTGATGAAATCAGGACCGGACCGTTTGTTTGTAGAGCAGAGCATCCAGGTTACGCTGTCTTTGTTACAGTAATTGGAATGATACTTTTGAAAGTGATACAGAGTCCCTCATTTTACAAGGATGATGGAAGTTGTTTCCCTTCTCTTATCTGTGTCTGAGGGCATTGAGCAGATCAGGCCGAAGTTGCTACAATACAGTAAGACTTGAGCAGATAGAGGAGGAGATCAGGAATGGATACGAAGTTGCGCTGTGCCGTTTTGGATGATTATCAGAACGTTGCGCTGACGTTGGCAGACTGGAGTTCGTTGATGGATCGGGTGGAGATTCAAGCATTCAACAACTATATGGGCTCGGAAGAAAAAGTCATTCAGGAATTACAGGATTTCGATATTGTGGTCCTGATGCGGGAACGTACACCATTTCCGGAGAGGGTTATTTCGCAGCTCCCTAAGCTAAAACTTCTGATTACAAGTGGTATGCGCAATGCGTCCATAGACCTTAAGGCTGCCGAGAAGAACGGGATCATTGTGTGTGGAACCGAGGGAAGCTCTAATCCGCCGACGGAGCTTACATGGGCACTAATTCTGGGGCTGTCCAGACAACTGGTTACGGAAAATAATGCACTTCGCTCCAATCGAAACTGGCAGAGCACTGTAGGGTTGGATCTGTATGGGAGAACACTTGGATTGCTCGGTTTGGGCAAGATAGGCACTCGCATGGCTGAGATTGCACAAGCATTTGGCATGAATGTGATGGCCTGGAGTGAGAATCTAACACAAGAGAAAGCAGAAAAACAAGGTGTCATCTGGTCCGAGACCAAGGAGCAATTGCTTGCAGAGAGCGACATCGTATCCATTCATCTGGTATTAAGTGATCGTACGCGCAATCTTATAGGACAAGCCGAGTTGCAACAAATGAAATCGAGTGCGCTGCTCATCAATACGTCGCGAGCGGGCATTGTCGATCAGGAAGCTATGGTGGAGGCATTGCAGAGTGGTGTGATTGCTGGTGCAGGTCTGGATGTATATGAGCAGGAACCGCTGCCAGTTAACCATGTGATGCGAACATTGCCCAACGTTCTGGCCACACCGCATCTGGGTTATGTAACTCGTGGCAATTATGAGATCTATTATAATCATGCCGTGGGAAATATAGAGATGTTCTTGAAGGGAACACCGATCAGGCAACTGCTTTCTTAGAATGAACGGTGCTGAATAAGGCGTAGCTTTAGATATATGGGATTATAGACAAATAAGGTGCTGCCAGGAAAGAGTTAGACCTGAGCAACACCTTTTAGTATATCTATGTAGCAGGACACCGCATAAAGGGATATTCGTAAAATATATTCTATCCTAATGCCCCATCCCCCTCACCAAACTTAACTGTGTGGTCCTCGCTGGGAAGAATGAATCATGGCTACGCTTGATTCACGAACGATTAAGCGCGGTTCAAATTGGATGTGTTCGTAATCGGTCGTATTCATCTCCCGAATTCGTTTTAATAACAGTTCGGTAGCAAGTCTGGCAACTTCTTCGCCCATAATGGACACGGAACTAATCTGTGGAGACGAGACAGTGGTCCATTGATTGTTATCGACACCCACAACAGCCACATCTTCAGGTACACGAACCCCTAACTCCTTGAACCGATTAACCAATCCGATGGCAACCATATCATTAATGGCATAGACGGCATCAGGCATATGCGTAAGTCCATAGAAATAATCTGCAGCATTGGCGCCTGTATTTAATGAAAAGTCCTCACCAAAGTAGACGAGAGAAATGTCCACATGGCCTACAGCTTGCTCATAAGCACGGAAGCGCTCTTCAATAATGTCCTTCGGTGCTCCTGCATAAGCGATTCGAGTCCGGCCGATTTTGAACAGATGTTCCATCACCAGTTTGCCTTCAGGTTGAGACAGAGAGACGATATCTGCCCTCATTCCCGGTTCCAGTTTCTTTCCGTAGTTAATCATAGAGATGGGGAGCGGCGCTTTATCAATCAGTCCGGGTAACGTTTTGGGATATGCCAGAGGCATGAAGATCAATCCATCCACATGCAATTTTTTCACATTACGTATCGTTTCCAGCTCGGTTCGGGCATTGCCTGCCGTATTGATCTGCACGACATGGTAACCATGCTGCTTCGCCGTTTGCTCAACAGACCAGGAAATCTCTGGAATGATGGCGTTACGTATGTCGGGTACAACAAGCGCGATCTGGTGCGTTTGCCGGATTTTCAGACTCTGTGCGGACGTGTTGGGGACAAATCCCAGTTCTTCAATAGCCTGCATCACCTTATCTCGTGTTTTACTGCTGATGCCTTCTGAATTGTTGATGGCCCGGGATACGGTAGCGATGCCCACGCCGGCACGCTCAGCCACATCTTTGATCGTCAGTTTCTGTTCTTTCCTCAATGTACGGTTACCTCACTTTATCGGAAACGATTCCGAATATTTAGGGATATGTATGCACTTCGCGATAAGTATATAACTTAATTATAACATTTGAGCCATGAAGTATCCCGTGATTGGACCACATTTATGCCGAAGTATGATTATATTTCATTCCGTCTGCAATATTATTTGTCAGGATATATCTTAATAACTTGGATTACACCGGTTACACAATACCGCTAAAATAACTTTAATAAAAGTGTAAGCGCTCTTAATTAAACTCGATATGATCACGAAATAGACATATTAGTGGAGAAATATGTTTGACAGCGTATCTAAAATGTGACATATTTAATTTACGGAAACGTTTCCGATTATATCACAAATTATGATCTGGGAGATGAAATGAATGAAAGCATTACGTTGGCATGGAGTCAAAGATTTACGTCTCGAAAATATTAATGAACCTCATCCTGAAGAAGGTAAGGTCAAAATAAAAGTGGAATGGTGCGGCATCTGCGGCAGTGACTTACACGAGTACACAGCAGGTCCGATTTTTATTCCGGCTCAAGCACCGCATCCGCTAACAGGGGAACAAGCGCCTGTAGTTATGGGGCATGAATTCTCAGGACAGGTTGTTGAAGTAGGGGAAGGTGTTACACGTTTCAAGGCGGGCGATCGTGTTGTGGTAGAACCCATCTATGCATGTGGACACTGCGAAGCTTGTAAACAGGGCAGATACAATCTGTGCGATCAGATGGGTTTCCTCGGACTCGCTGGAGGCGGAGGAGGATTCTCCGAGTATGTAACTGCTGAAGAAAACATGGTACATGCCATTCCGGATTCAATCTCGTATGAGCAAGGTGCGTTGGTTGAACCTTCAGCTGTAGCACTTCACGCTGTACGCCAAAGCAAGCTGAAAGTGGGAGATACGGCAGCCGTGTTTGGCGCAGGGCCAATCGGGCTACTGGTCATCGAAGCGCTTAAAGCTTCGGGAGCGTCGGATATTTATGTGGTGGAGTTATCGGATGAGCGGAAAGCAAAAGCCGAAGAGCTCGGTGCCATTGTGATTGATCCAATGCAGTTTAATGTCGTGGAAGAGATCCATCAGCGTACACAAGGTGGCGTTAACGTAGCCTATGAAGTAACCGGTGTTCCACGTGTTCTGCAACAAGCCATCGATTCAACACGTATTGGTGGAGAATTGATGATCGTCAGTATTTTTGAACAGGAAGCGCCGATTCACCCGAACTCAATTGTCATGAAAGAACGTACAGTTAATGGCATTATTGGTTATCGCGATGTGTTCCCGGCTGTTATCAGTCTGATGGATAAAGGTTTCTTCCCGGCTGACAAGCTGGTGACCAAACGAATTTCGTTGGATGAAGTGGTAGAGCATGGATTTGAAGCACTGTTGAAAGAGAAAAATCAGGTTAAGATATTGGTAAAAGCTGAATAGAAATCACAGACAGTAAGAACAAGTAGACAGCACATCAACAGATGTGATTGTCTACTTTTTTTGTATAAATAGGGCGGAATTTGTTGCATGTGCGGGTGGTTTTACATAGTATAAAAAGATACAAATTGTATCATCTTGGTGTGAAGGTAATGATGATGAAAAAATGAAGGAGGAAGCGGACATGCAGAGACATACAAAATGGACAGCCGTAATTTTGACCATTGTCGCAGGAATGAGCTGGATGCTTATGGGAAACTCCAAGCCGAAAAACACCACGTCAACGAGTCAACCCCCTGCGACGGAACGTGGGCTTGCCAAGGTGTCGAATGCACCGATCAGTTCAGCGGATGTAACATCGAAGATCGAACTGCTAGGCAGACCTTTTACCAAAACACCATATGCTAATAACGTCTGGGACATGCAACTGTACAACGGCAAGATATATTTGGGCCACGGGAACAGTAGCAATCTGGGCGTAGCTCCAAATTCAGGTCCTATTCCAGTTATTTATTATGATACAGCGAATGCAAAATTTAAGACCCAGTCGGTGACTAACAGCAACCCGGGCATCTTGCCATCAACGAAGATGTATGTGGATGAGGAGCAGATTGACATTTACAGAGTGCTGAACGACAAGTTATATATTCCTGGCAATGATTCGGATAGTGAGAAGTGGGAATTGGGCAATTTCTATCGTCTGGATGGAGAGGTATGGACCAAATATCGTAATCTTCCACTCGGTGTACACGTATACGATTTGGCATCTTATCAGGGTAAGATGTTTGCCGCGCTGGGGACAGATTCCAAACCAACGATATTAATCTCTCATAATGAAGGTGAAACTTGGCAGAAATATGCGACCATTAACACGTTTGGTTTCCGGGCCTATACCATGTTCCATCTTAATGGCAAGTTATATGCATCTGGCATGATGTATCCTGCCAATAAAATATGGAATGACAAAACTAATATTCTGGAGATTAACGAAAAGCTTGAGAAACGGGATGTTGTCATCTATGGCAGCAAAATGTTGCCTGGACTAACCTATCAAACGGGCACGATTCCTTATAATAAAATAGGCAAAAATGTTAACTTTAATAACAAGTTGCTCTATATAGCGGGAGGCGTGTTCAATGATGGGCAGCTGCTGCCCAAATCTTTGAATGTCATGACCGACATTAATCAGGCAAGGCGTGTTAATCTGCCAGATGCCAAGGCGCTCCCAACCGATGTGCTGTTGCGTGATGGCAAGGTGTATGTGCTTACGTATACTCGCCAAAGTGCCAATCTGTATATCAATCGGGTCTACCAATCCACGGATCTGACCACATGGAATGAGATTTTACGTTTTAATCAGGACACGTATGCCAAGTCATTTGAAGAGAACGAGGGTGATTTCTACTTTGGTCTGGGTACTGATCCCGATGTGTTATCGACTTCGTCAGGGAAATTGCTTCGAGTGAATCGCAATGATATCCCCGTGAATGCTAATTAAATTGGAAGGAAGATTATGGATTATATACTATGCTACATCCACATTATTGGTGACCGGGAAAATACCTTAAGATGCAGTAGAGTGCATGTCAGACTGCTTCGGTAGTGTGATCAAACAGAGGCTGCTGTTAAGGTAGCTTTCTTTTTTTATGTAAAAAGATTAGTATGAACGATTAACTTCGAAAATTTGAAAATAAAATTAAGAAACTATAAAATGGATAGAGAAATAACCTTAAACCAGTCAACTGGATTACAAATGTTATGATATACAAAAGCATGTCGCATTTCACATGAATGCGAAAGTTTCACACTTCCAATTGCAAAGGAGCAATGTACTATGAACGTACCTTCAGCATTATTCAAACCTTTCACCTCGGACAAGCTAACATTGTCTAATCGAATCGTTATGGCACCCATGACTCGCGGATTCTCACCAGAGGGTGTACCTGGACCAGAAGTTGCTGAATACTATCGTCGCAGAGCAGCAGGTGGAGTGGGGCTCATCATAACGGAAGGTACAGGCATTAATCATCCATCTTCGGTTAGTGGAGCCAGTATTCCATTATTCCATGGTGAAGATTCGTTGCAAGGATGGGCTAAAGTAGTGAAAGCAGTACATGAAGCGGGTGGCAAAATCATGCCACAATTGTGGCATGTGGGTACAGCACGTCGTTCCGGTGACTTGCCTAACGCAGAAGCTGAGCCTGTAAGTCCCTCAGGGGTTAGCATGGCAGGTGAACCATCACGTGAACCTTTAACGGAAGAGGAGATTCAAGGGCTTGTACAGGCATATGCCCAAGCGGCAGCGGATGCACAGCGAATCGGGTTTGACGGCATTGAACTGCACGGAGCCCATGGGTACTTGATTGACCAATTCTTCTGGGAGCAGACGAATCGACGGACCGACAAATATGGTGGTGATTTGGTACGGCGAACTCAATTTGCGGTTGAAGTAATTGAAGCTTGTCGTGCGGCGGTTGGTCCTGATTTCCCAATTGTGCTCCGGTTCTCCCAATGGAAGATGGGGAATTATGAGGCACGTCTGGTGGAGACGCCAGAACAATTGGAGCAATTCTTGGCACCACTCAGTGCTGCTGGCGTGGATATATTCCATTGCTCTACACGCCGGTTCTGGTTACCGGAGTTCGAAGGTTCCGAGCTGAACCTTGCGGGTTGGACGCAGAAAATCACTGGCAAACCAGCCATTTCGGTTGGATCGGTAGGTCTTGAAGCTGAATTTGTGGACAGAGCAACCGAGAACCAGGGAACAGGGGATGCCCATCTGGATCTATTAAATGAGAAGCTGGAGAACAATGAATTTGACCTGATTGCCTTGGGTCGTGTTCTGCTTAGTGATCCCGAATGGCCTGCCAAAGTTCGTGAAGGTCGCATATCCGAAATCATTCCATTTACAACGGAAGTGTTGCAAACACTCCATTAATAGAAGCCTAGGAACGTTTGGTGAAAGGTGAACCAACGCTGAACGACAACGATTTACAACGAAAAGTAAATAAAACGAACAAATAGGCCGCCTTTGGGCGGCTTTTTGAGCTACCTATACTAATAATTTCAACATATGAAAAATTCACAATAGTAAAACACTTTCCTGCGCCGTTGCTCCTATTGATTATCCCCACACGTCCCGCACGCGCTTGGTCACAACACCATTAAGTTCCATATTTCAGGTTCTATAGCAACCATTTTTTTTCGCTGCATATATGTCAGCACAACGATTCAATCCTCAGAAGCGCTCATTTTGAAAATCATTCACCTTGTGATAAGGTTAGGCCTGAACCTTTGAATTACCAAGATGACATTACATAAGGAGGATGAATATCCTTGCACAATTATAGGTACAACTCGAACAATAAATGGAGAAAACCACTGCATATGCTGTGTCTTCTGCTGGGAATCGTTTTGCTTTTATCGGCATGTGGCCAAGCACAGAAACCTTCCTCCGCAACAGACTCGAATACCGGCGGCTCAAACGCTGGCTCCAACTCAGGGCAATCTTCCTCATCGCCGGAGCAGAATACCGCTCCACCGCAGGAAGAAGTACCAGAGGAACCGCAAGAAGAAGTCGATCCGGTGCAGGAGCAGCTCAGTTCATTAACGTTAGAAGAGAAGATTGGACAGATGATACTGGCCGGTGTTCAAGGGACAACGTTGGATGATCAAGCCAAACAGATGATTACCGATCAAAAGGTAGGGGGCATTATTTTCTATGCCAACAATGTATCGACACTCGAGGGAACAGCCAAGTTTGTACAATCCATCAAGGAAGCGAATCAATCCAATCCGGTACCGATCTTCATGAGTGTGGATCAGGAGGGTGGCAAAGTCAGTCGTATGCCAGAGACGGTGGAATCCATTCCTTCCAGTAGAAAAGTAGGCGAGACGAATGATAGCGCGCTTGCTGAAACGATGGGGGAATTGCTGGCGAGACAGGTTCAACTTGCAGGTTTTAATGTGGACTTTGCTCCTGTGCTGGATGTGAACAGTAACCCGAAGAACCCGGTCATTGGAGATCGTTCATTCGGCAGCTCGGCAGAACTGGTGTCACGTATGGGGATTGCTGAGATGAAAGGTCTACGAAGTGAAGGCATTATTCCGGTAGTGAAACATTTCCCGGGGCATGGGGATACGTCCGTGGACTCCCATCTTGACCTTCCTGTCGTGAACAAAACGGAAAAACAACTGGCTGAGCTGGAATGGATTCCGTTCCAGGCCGCGGTGAAGGAACAAGTTGAAGCAGTCATGGTTGCACACATTTTGTTCCCGAAGCTTGATCCGGATCATCCGGCTTCCTTATCGGATGTCATTATTGGTGAACATTTGCGCGGCAAATTTAAGTATGACGGTGTCGTCATCACAGATGACCTGAGTATGGGAGCAATAGCGAAGAACTTCAAGTTGGATGAAGCTGCCCTAGCAACGGTTAAAGCAGGAAGTGACATTCTCTTGGTAGCTCATAGTTATGAAAGTGCCAAGACGATTTTTGACACGCTAATAAGTGCAGTGAAGTCAGGCAAGATCACCGAGTCCCGAATTGATGAAAGTGTATATCGTATCCTGGCATTGAAGCAACAATACAAGTTATCGGATGATCAGAAAGCTTCTGGAGACCTGAAGCAATTGAATGCAGATATTGTGGATTGGCGTAAGCAAATCGATGCTAGATAATAAATCCTGTGTTATGATTTTGCCAGAGGTGAGATCCAATAATGTATACCATTATGATAATAGAGGATGATCCCAAGATTGCGGGATTATTGAAATCACATATTGAACGCTATGGGGACCGGGCCGTTCTGGTCGAGGATTTTGAGATGATTGTGCAACAGTTTGAGCAGGTACAGCCACATGTGGTACTTCTGGATATCAACTTGCCCAGTTACGATGGTTTCTATTGGTGCCGCCAGATTCGTACGCTGTCCACATGCCCCATTTTGTTTATCTCCGCGCGGAGTGGGAAGATGGATCAGGTCATGGCACTGGAGAACGGGGCGGATGATTATATTACGAAACCATTTGAGCATGAGATTGTTATAGCGAAAATTCGAAGTCAGCTACGCCGGGTATATGGGGATTATGCTGCACGTGACGAAGAACGCAAGGTGGAACTGGACGGCTTGGTCGTGTACTTGGAAAGACTGGAGATTCAGCTTGGTGATCGCAAAGTGCAGCTGACGAAGAAGGAAACGATTCTGCTGGAAACGTTACTGCGCCGCAGTCCCAAGCTGGTGAGCAGAGAGACAATCTTGGAGAAGCTGTGGGATGACTCTTTTGTGGATGACAATACACTCAGCGTTAACGTTACTCGGGTGCGTAAGCGATTAGCCGAGCTTGGTATTACGGATGCACTGGAGACGGTCAGAGGTTCGGGTTACCGATTGAACAATAACTGGAAAGCTTCTTCTCCATCATGAGATTGTTTATACGAGAACATCTCGCTTTAACTTGCTGGGTTGTTGCCATCTTGTTCACCGTTGTTGCAGTGTTCTGGTATGACGGTTACAACGATTGGGTCACGGCTGCTTATGCCGTAACGCTGGGATTATTTTTGTACGTTGGATATTTGGTGTATCGTTATTATTCACATCGCTCCTTTTATACCCGGATGTCACGATCGATGGATTCGCTGAAGGAATTTGTACCATTGAACGAAACAAGTCC
The DNA here is from genome assembly GCF_031455635.1 of Paenibacillus sp. 2003. Lineage (NCBI taxonomy): Bacteria > Bacillati > Bacillota > Bacilli > Caryophanales > Paenibacillaceae > Paenibacillus > Paenibacillus sp. 2003. Next base: position 1,190,419 of record NZ_JAVDTB010000001.1, read on the forward strand.
ATTATCACTGGCGCTGGAAAAGTTATTGGATTCACAATACGGCCAGTATCACGCACATCTGCATCGGCTGGAACAACGGCAGCAAGAATATCTGACATTCATGAACCAGTGGGTCCATCAGATGAAGACACCGTTATCCGTCATCGAGTTGACCGTGGAAGGTCAGGAAGATGACGACCCTAGGCTCATAAGCATTCGAGAGGAAGCAGACCAGATGAGACGGGGATTGGAGACTGTGCTGTATGTTGCGCGGTTGGATACCTTCGAGCAGGATTTCAGTGTGGAACCTGTGATACTGAAGACCGCTGGGGAAGAAGCGATCCATGAGCTCAAGCGATTCTTTATTCGCAATCACGTCTATCCAGAGATGCATATAGATTCTGCGCTGGTTGTACAATCCGATGCCAAGTGGATTCGTTTTGTCTTGGTACAGTTACTGTCGAACGCAATCAAGTACTCTGCGGGCAACGGACAAAAGATTCATCTGCGTGCGTATGAAGCGGAACGCTCTATCATGCTGGAAGTGCAGGATCAGGGCATCGGGATTCCGAAGTCTGATCTGAATCGGGTATTCCAACCTTTCTTCACCGGGGAGAACGGGCGGCATTTCAAAGAGTCCACAGGCATGGGATTGTATATAGCAAAAGAAGTGTTAACGCGGATGAATCATCAGATTGATCTTGAATCCGTGTACGGCGAAGGAACGACTGTCCGAATTACATTCAACTCCTGAAGTGACAGGTTGAAAATAAGATCGGGACGTTAGGTCTGTATTTTTGTTGAAGAAGTGTGAGTGGAGCATGAATTACAGCGTAAGTGTAAGTATAGACGTCTATTGCCTGATCGGGCGAAGGCGTCTTTTTGATTTTCATGATGCAACCTTACAACATTGTCATGTTGATGAAAGGTTAAACCATAGGAGAATGGCCGAAACTTCGATAGACTGTAGTCAGAAGAGTACAGGAAAGGCCACGCACAATACGCATGCACACAGCATGAAAGTAACTTAATTTTGAATTCATACATTACTAAGGAGTTGTAACCATGGAGATTTGTTCTGTGAAACAGATCAGTAAAATCTACAAAGGCATCGTATCTTATGAAGCGTTATCAGGTATTGACCTCAGTATTCAAGAAGGTGAGTTTGTTGGCATCATGGGACCATCGGGTAGTGGCAAAACAACACTGCTGAACATGATCTCAACCATTGATCATCCAACATCAGGAGAACTGCTGATTGCAGGGAAGAATCCGTTTGAATTGAATCAGGACGAACTCGCGCTGTTCCGGCGCAAAGAGCTTGGTTTCGTTTTTCAATCGTTCAATCTGTTAAATACCCTGACAGTTAAGGAAAACATTGTGCTGCCACTGACTCTTGACGGTGTTTCGCTAGCAGAGATGAACACACGTGTGGAACAACTGGCAAGCAAGCTGGGGATCGAGGGTATTCTGAACAAACGGACATATGAGATATCAGGAGGACAGGCACAACGTACGGCCATAGCCAGAGCGCTTATCCATTCCCCGAAGTTGATTCTGGCCGATGAGCCAACAGGTAACCTGGATTCGAAGGCGGCAAGAGATGTCATGGAGATTCTCGAAACTCGCAATCAGGAGGATCAGGCTACGATGCTGCTGGTCACTCATGATGCAGTAGCTGCAAGTTATTGCAGTCGGGTTGTCTTTATCAAGGATGGCAAATTGTACAATGAAATTCACTACGGCGATAATCGTGCAGCCTTTTACCAGAAGATTATTAATGTATTATCCCTAATGGGAGGTTCAGGACATGAATTTTCGCCAGTTCGCCATTAATAACGTTGTTCGCAACAAACGAATTTATCTGGCTCATTTTCTGAGCAGTACATTTTCCGTCATGATCTTTTTTACTTACGCATTGCTTCTGTTCCATCCTGATTTGAAAGCAGGGTTAAAGGGATCAAGTGGTACGGTTACTTTGCTTGCAAATCAGGGGTTTATGATTGCGGAGATCATTATATTCATCTTTTCGTTCCTGTTCCTGCTCTACTCGGTAGGTTCATTTCTAAAGACGCGTAAGAAGGAATTTGGTATCTTCCTGATTCTTGGCATGACACGCAAACAGATGAATCGGCTTCTGTTTATGGAGAATATGTGTATTGGATTAGCTTCGATCATTACGGGCATCGGACTCGGGCTCATTTTCGGCAAATTGATTCTGCTCATCTGTGGCTCCATGCTGGCTGTTGAGAACAGTCTTCGGTTCTATTTTCCGCTGAAAGGCATCGCCTTGACGGTTGGAGCATTTCTGCTATTGTTCGTTGTCATCGCGATGTCGTCATCCTTGCTCATACGGAAAGGTTCACTCATTGACCTTGTGAAATCAGAGGAAAAACCGAAACCGGAACCCAAAGCATCACGCTTACTCGCCTTGCTGTCGGTGCTGTTCATTGGCGGGGGTTATGCAGGAGTATTCACTTTTGTATGGGTAAGCTTCTCCTTTCCATTATTACTTGCAAGTGTCGTGGTTGTTATAGTAGGTACTTACTTTCTGTTCACACAGCTCAGTGTATACATCATTCGGGCACTGAAAAGAAATCCAAGGTTGTTTTTCCGTAAAACCAATCTGCTCTTCTTATCTGAACTTACCTATCGAATGAAAGATAACGCCATCATGTTTTTCATGGTAAGTATCATCTCGGCTTCTTCATTTACGGGAATTGGCACCATGCTTGCTATTGCTGACCCGGGGTTGTCGTCCATGTCGAATCCGTACGCATTCAGTTATATGAATAACTGGTATACTCCAAACTCCGAGCGACATATTCGGCAGATTGAAGAAACGTTGATTGATCATCAAGTTCCCTACGTGAAGGGCAGTTATGCTCCTATAGGTGAAAATAATAATGGGAATATTATCAAACTGAGTGATTATAACCGTCTTGCGAAGGCACTGGGGTATGAAGAACGTACGTTGAAACAAATCGATGAGTCATTTATGACACCAAGCAATTTGGCGATGCGCAAGGAGTACCGTGAACAGGTTGAAAAAGGAGCCTCGGGAGGAAAGATCAATCTGGAGGTTGATAATCAGCACATACCTGTCCAGCTATCGACACCTGGTACCGATATTGTGATTCCTTTTCAATATGAAATTTATCTCTACGTCGTAACCGACGAATTGTTTAATAAGATGAGACCAGCGTACAACGAGGAAGTAGGCATGCCTGAAGGTTTCTATTCGAGTCGAACGATACAATTTATCGTTAAAGATTGGATGGGTACACGCAGCTTTGCTCCTGAATTGATCAAATCCATTCAAGATGATCATTCCGACAAAGGTTATTATGAGGTCAGCGCGCTTGTGGTGGACTGGCTTAATTCCAAACAAACAAACGGGATCATTCTGATCTTGAGCGGTCTGATTGGCATTGTTTTCTTCACCTTTGCAGCAAGTTTCACGTATTTCAGACTTTACGCAGATCTAGAACGGGATGAAGCGCAGTATCGCATGATTGGCAAAATGGGACTGAGTCGTCCCGAACTCCGTAAGATCGTAACAAGGCAGCTATTGCTTATGTTCTTCCTGCCGATTCTGGTGGCGGTCATCCACAGTTCGGTTGCCTTTGTGGCGTTGCAGCAACTGGTTGATTTTTCGGTCTTCGGATACAGCCTGCGCATCTTCTTGGTGTTTGCTTCCATGCAGATTTTGTATTTTGCACTCGTGCGCTGGCGGTATCTGCGTCACATGTATTCCAAATTAGTCTAAAATAGCATAGCCCAACAGACACCGGACTCATCGCTCGGTGTCTGTTGACTTTTCTAGCTAAGGCACAGTACTATTTCATTAGATACAGAATGTATCATTACATAGTTTCTCAAGCAGTTAGAAGGATGGAGTTACAGAAATGTCAGGCCGGTGCCTGAGAGGGAGGACATATCATGAGTATCACGATGTCTCGTGGACAAGCTTACATTCAACGTTTGAATGATGAGCGGAATGTATGGCTGGACGGAGAGCGTATCCAGGTAACCCGACATCAGGCCTTTCAGGGAACACTTCAAACCATTGAAGGATTGTTCAATCTGGTGGATGACCCGGAGACCAGGGAAACCGTGGCCTATTGGGACGAACAGACGGGAGGTTACGTGCATCGCTCTTTTCTTGTGCCTCGTTCAGTTCCTGACGTGAAGAGCAGGGCGGATGCTTTTCGGCTATGGGCCGATCGGACGTATGGGGTGATGAGCCGATTGTCTGATTATGCTCGATCCCGGCTGACCGGTTGGTATGCAACACGACATGAGATGACATCACATGACCCGGCATTTGCAGACAAAATATCGACTTATTATGAACAAGCCAAACGAAAAGATGCATTCCTGACGATTGTCCAGCGGGACCCTCAGATTAATCGTTCCTTGCCTGTTGGGGAAGATGAGGATGCCATGCTGCGAATTGTCCAAAGCAATACGGAGGGTGTAGTGATCCGCGGGGCCAAAATGGTGGCAACAGCAGCGCCTTATGCCGATGATATCATTGCTTATCCCGTTCAACGAATTCCGGGCCACCTGCCAGAGCTGGCCCATATGGTCATTGTAGCCGCGGACAGTCCGGGCTTGCACATGATGTGTCGTGAATCTTTTGCCACAAAAGATTCAGATAAATCACATCCACTCAGTGCGCAGTATGATGAGATGGATGCTGTATTATTTTTTGACGATGTATTTGTGCCCTGGGAACGTGTATTGCTGCACAATAACCCTGAAGCCGTATGGCAGATTCGCTGCAATACAGCATCGGCCAGTCTGGCCTACCATCAGAGTGTCATTCGATTACACTCGAAACTGGAATTCATTACAGCTGTGACCTCAGCCATTGCCAAGGAGATCGGGGTGGACTCCTTCCTGAATGTGCAGGAACAACTCGGAGAGCTGATCAGTCAGATACAGACTATCGAGGGACTGATTATTGCTGCTGAAGCACAGTCCAAGCCGGACGCATTTGGCAACTGGCTGCCAGAATTCAAATATATTGAAACCGCACGCAATCTGGGCAATCGTTATTACCCTCGCGCGGTGGAGATTTTGAAGACCATTGCTGCGGGTGGTCTGATTCAGATTCCTTCAGGTACGTTTGAGATGAATGAAATGATGGGTTCTATGGTAGGCAAATATCTTGGTGGAGTAACGATGCAAGCCCCGGAGAAGATTCGACTCTTTCAACTCGCATGGGAACTGACCGGAAGTCCACTCGGAGCAAGGCATGATCTATATGAACGTTTCTACGCGGGTGATCCCGTGCGCAATCGGGCGAACCAATATGTGCAGTATGACAAGGAACGTTTATTGGGAAAAGTTGAACCGTGGCTTCGTTCGCTTAAGGACTGATCTGATAATCTAATACAAATGGTCCGAATGAAGATTGAAAAGCCTGAATGAAGAACGAAAAGCTTGAATGAAGGCTGAAAACAGCTCTATTTTAGTTAATGCCTTGGCCTAAGCCAGGGCTCTATTTCTATTTATTTAGATTATCTTTAGAAATGATTTAGGTTGAATTAAGAGACGTAGTATATAGTAATAATGTAGAGATAGGCATACAGTATAGGAAATGAGAGGAATAACATGAGATACACCGTATTAATTGCAGATGACGAACCAGAGATTGTTGAACTGCTTCAACTATATCTGGAGAAGGACTACACCATTAAGACTGCGGTGAATGGAGCCGAGGCGCTACAATGCATACGTTCAACACAGATCGATCTGGTCATACTGGACATCATGATGCCTGTAATGGATGGATTGCAGTTGATCAAACAGATCAGATCCACACATAACATGCCTGTTCTGTTCCTATCCGCTAAAAGTCAGGATCACGATAAAATCCTTGGGCTTGGACTTGGGGCAGACGATTATATAGCGAAGCCGTTCAACCCGCTTGAGATTGTCGCCAGAGTAGAGGCGTTGCTCAGAAGAGTCAATCAATTTGATGCAGCGGAGATCCCCGCAGCGAAAGAACAGAATCTGGTATTAGGTGATCTGACCCTGGATCGATCCCAATGTATCCTTTTTCGTTCAGGAAATCCTGTAACATTGACCTCTACAGAGTATAAAATTATGGAATTGTTGCTTGATCAACCTGGCCGAGTGTTCACCCGTAAAAAAATATACGAAGCCGTCTGGGGCGACTATTATGCGCACGAGGACAGCACGATTATGGTACATATCAGCAACATTCGGGAGAAGATCGAGCGTGACTCCAGACAACCGGAATATCTCAAAACGATAAGGGGACTGGGATACAAAATTGAAGCGCCCATGGAAAGCTAGAGAAAAGCGACTGTTGCAGACATCCCTGACACTGGATTTCTTGCTGTTCAACTTCTTTTTGTTGTTACTGGTATTAATCGTGTACCTTATGGTGTCACTGGATGTTGTGGACTTTCGCATTTCGGATCAGGTCGTTGATCCGGATCTCAATGTTGAAGCCCACGTGTATGTGGCAGAGTTGGAGAATGAATTTTACTCCGGTGGAGGTTCGGTTTCTCAAGGTAAAGACACAGAGATTCAACGTCTCAAGGACAGCGGCGGCTGGATTGAGATTCTGGATGCGAATCGCAACGTCATTCGTCATGTGGGAGAAAAGCAAGATGTGTTCACACAATACAGTGAAGCCGATCTGTATGATGGACTGGAAAATCGGAGTGACCAGGAATACTATTATTCGATCACTCCTCTCTCGACAGAAGGAGCGGCAGCGTATGTGTTGCTGAAGATCCCGCGTGATCTGGTCAGCGTAAGGATTAATGATAATCAGTTGATTACCAATCTGAAACATCCATTATCCTTTTACATTATGATTGGCATCGGTTTGGTTTTATTATTGATCTTTGTCTATAGCTATTGGGTCGCACGGAGAATCAAAAAACCACTCAGCATCCTCTCCTCGGGTCTTACGCAGATGATACAAGGAAATTATAGTACACGGATGTCGATCTCAGCCGAGAGGGAATTTGTCCAGATCGGTGAGACCTTTAACTACATGGCGGACGTCATTGAGAACACCTCTGCGGAGAAACGTTACGCTGAAGAGAGCAAACAGCGACTGATTGTAGATTTATCACATGATCTGAAGACACCGATAACATCTATACAGGGATATGCGCAGGCTTTGGTGGAAGGACGTGGAGAGGACAAGGACAGGCAGCAAAGATATCTGGGATACATCTATAACAAGTCTGTTCAAGTTGCACGCATGATACAGAATATGCTGGAGCTGCTCAAGGTGGATTCGCCCGATTTTCGCATGCATATTCAGAGAAGAGAGATTGGAGAATTCGTGCGCGAGATTATGGCAGATACCTATGGGGAGATTGAACAGAAACAGTTTGTCCTCCATGTACTTGTTCCTGATCAGGAGATCTACGCGAGGTATGATCCGGAGCTGTTATCCAGAGTCATTCAGAATCTGATCACCAATGCTCTGTCTTATAATCCACTCGGGACAGAACTGCGCGTCGAACTCATTCCGCTTCATACCCATGTGGTGATAGAGGTGGCAGATAACGGAGTGGGCATACCTCAAGAACTATGGGCAACGATCTTTGACCCGTTTGTACGAGGGGATGAGGCGCGGACAGCGACCGGAGGCACCGGACTTGGTTTGTCCATCGCACGACGTAATACGGAGAAAATGGGTGGACGGCTGATCCTTTCCCGGCGTGGGCGAGAGACCACCGTGTTTACCATTGAGATTCCAAATTAAATAAGAGAAGAAATGTCCATGTGGAGGGAAATATTTTGTTCAAAGTAAATACGTTTGTCCGGTTCAGTATTGCACTGGCGCTGATATTGGTTAATATCTATTTATTATCACGTGTAAGCTTCATCTTTCAGCCGCTCGTCACCATGATCACGGTCATTACCGTGCCGATGATGTTGTCGGTGTTCTTTTATTATCTGCTAAGGCCGCTTGTGAATTATATGGAGAAAAAGAAAATAAATCGCACGCTAAGTATTTTGCTAATCTATCTGGTTATTGCTATTCTGGGAGTGTTCTTCATCATTGGTTTATGGCCATCGTTACGTGAGCAACTGATCAATCTGGTTGATAACGCACCAAGTCTAATTAATTCATTAAGTGAACAGCTGAGAGAGCTGGAGCAAAATGGTGCCATTCAGGCCTTGTTCCCTGAGGGCTCGACACCTTTCTCCCAGATCACGGAGTATATCAACAAAGGATTTAACTTTGTAACCAACTATGTAAGTGGATTCTTCTCACTCGTTTCCAGTTTTGCGATCATCTTGTTTACACTACCGATCCTTTTGTTCTATATGCTGTTACAAGGCGAGAAATTTGGTCGTAAACTGGCACATATCGCTCCAAAACGTTTCCAAAATGACAGCCGTGAAGTTGTACTTGAGATTGATCAGGCGCTGAGTGGTTTTATTGTAGGTCGAGTCTTGGTAAATCTGGCGCTGGGTGTACTGATGTATATCGGTTTCCTGATCATTGGACTGCCGTACGCATTACTGCTCACGGTAATCGCGGTCATCATGAACTTTGTTCCATTTATCGGAGCGATTGTGTCGTCCGTGCCTATTGTGATCATGGGTCTCGTGGTATCACCATCGGTTGCCATCTGGTCTCTGATTATTATTCTCGTCGCTCAGCAGATTCAGGACAACCTGGTTGCACCGTACGTATTCGGCAAAAAGCTGGATATTCACCCGTTAACGACGATTATTCTGGTCTTGGGTGCAGGGGACCTGGGTGGAATTATTGCCATCCTGATTATTATCCCGGTTTATATGATCGTTAAAATTCTTCTGGTTCGAATCTATAACATGTTCTTCAAGGACAAATGGCAGAATGCATAGAATTTAAATTATTCGAAGGAGTGGAGCACATGTCTGAAATTATCGAAAAACAATACAATGAACCTGAATATATCGCACCTCAATCTGTTCAAATGGGTACCATTCACATCTCGAACGATGTGTTATCCAAGATCGTGGGGATGGCCGCTCAATCAACGGCTGGCGTATCCTCCATGTCGGTTGGACTGACTGAAGGGATTGCCAAGAGTATCAGCGGCAAGAGCCTGCAAAAAGGGATTGACGTACATGTCAAAGACGATCAGGCAACCATTCAGCTGCGCATCAACATTCAATATGGCAACAAGATGCACGAGGTCTGCCGTGAACTTCAACATAATGTTCAACAGGCTGTTGAACAATTAGCAGGCGTCATGGTCGATGAAATCAAAGTGCAAGTTGTTGGCATATCCATGCCGGAGACGGTATAAACCAATGAAAAGAATGTAAGGAATAACGATAGTAAGGTTAAGCGATTAACAAAAACAGCACCTTCCCAATTAACAACTTAACTGGGAGGGTGCTGTTTTATGTTTGCGGTAGTAGGTGGGCGCTTCACCCATCACTTTTTTGAACATTTTGGAGAAAAGCAATTGATCCGTATAGCCCACAGAACGGGCAATATCACCAATGGTCAGACCGGGATCAAGCGTCAGTTCGGCTGCCCTGCGCATCCGATAATGAACCAGATACGACTGGATGCTGCTTCCCATCTTGTCCTTGAAGAGAGAGCACAGGTAACTGCGCTGCAAACCGACATGGGCCGCGATGGATTGAACGGTAATGGCATTGGCATAGTTCATTTCAATGAAGTCCATTACTTGCGTAACGTACGTTTCCTTCGAATAATCCGGCATGGGTTGAAGATGCTCTGAATTAGCCTGATCAATCAAAATGGAGAAGAATTGATACAGCAAACCAGTCATGCTGATCTCCCAGCCTTTGTGGGTATGGCGCGAATTAATCATTCGATGCAGACAGGATCGCATCTCGTCATCCTCATTGCCCAGCTCAAAAATCGGGTGATGCTCCGACAGACAAGCTTGCTGTAAAAAGGTTTGGCTATTGCTGCCTTGAAAAGCAACCCAGCTGTATTCCCAGGGATCATCCTGATCTGCTTCGTAATGAACAACAGAATGCGGAACGATCAGAAAACCTTGACCTTTGTGCAGGGTGTACGTTTTGCCACCCACTTCGAAGGTGCCTTTGCCATTCAAAATATAATGAATTTTGTAATAGTCTCTCATGGCAGGGCCAAAGTGATGACCTGGTGTACAGGCTTCCGTGCCATAATGAAGGAGCTGAAGCTCCTGAAAATGATTGCTTTTAAACATATACGTAATCAAGGGTATTCACTCCTGTATGATTCGTCTCATCTTGCATTTTAACATATTAATTAGCTGAAAAGATCAATGATTTAACATTAGCTTGTATAGATAACAGTCATTTTTCCATATGGTTATAGTGAAATGCCATATCGTTTTGCTCGAGAAATGTCTAAGATTAGAAGCAGCAAGGCAAACCCTACAGGAAAGTGAGAATAACAATGCCCTATACTGCGAGTGAACAACGATATGATGAGATGAAATATGTACGTTCCGGTAAATCCGGAATTAGACTGCCGCAAATTGCACTGGGTTTATGGCAGAACTTCGGTGGCAACCGTACGTTGGATATTCAGGAAGAGATGATTTTGCGTGCCTTTGACCTCGGAATTAACCACTTCGATCTGGCGAATAACTATGGTCCCCCTCCAGGATCAGCGGAAGAGAACTTTGGTGTGATTTATAAAAAACATCTGCGTCCTTATCGGGATGAGCTGCTCATCTCCTCAAAAGCTGGCTATCACATGTGGAGTGGACCTTACGGCGAATGGGGTTCCCGTAAAAACCTGATTGCCAGTCTGGATCAAAGTCTCAGCCGGATGGGACTGGATTATGTGGACATTTTCTATCATCACCGTCCAGATCCGGACACGCCGTTGGAAGAAACGATGACGGCGCTGGATCATATCGTGCGCCAAGGTAAAGCACTGTATGTGGGCTTGTCCAATTATAATGCAGAACAGACACAAGAAGCGGTAACCATTCTTCGTCGTCTGGGTACGCCATGTCTGGTTCATCAACCAAACTACTCGATGTTGAATCGCTGGATTGAAGACGGTTTGCAGGACGTACTGGATGAGCAGGGCGTAGGTTCCATTGCGTTCTGTCCACTCGGCCGCGGTCAGTTGACCAATAAATATGTCGACAAGATCAAGGAAGAACGCGCCAATCCAACAGGCAATTTGAAAAAAGAAGCATACACAGACGAACGGATTGCCAAGTTCGATGCGCTTCAGGCAGTTGCCAAGCGAAGAGGGCAGACGATCTCCCAACTGGCTCTGAACTGGATCTTGCGTGGTAACCGTGTAACCTCCGCACTAATTGGTGCAAGCCGTGTGTCCCAGATTGAAGAAAACGTGGCTGCACTCCAGGTACCGGATCTGACAACGGAAGAGTTGAATGAGATCGAAAGCATTCTGGACGGAATGGGCAATTATCCGTGGTAATATACACAGTATAGCTGTGTGAAAATTATAGTTAGCTAAAACTAATGTAATATAAATTAAGAATGAAATGGTGCCTACCTGATCAATCAGGAAGGCGCCATTTTGTATATGTCATTTTCTTTATAGGATAAGATCTATTATAATAGTTCATTAATTGACCTATGTTTATTTTTTCAGAATGAACCTAGTTCATAGCACCTGGTCCTAGGATTTAGGGTATAATATATAGAAGCTTTACAATTGAACTACGAAGGAGAGGCTCCATTTGAACTTTGAACAGTGGATTTCGCCTGAAAGCTATAACCTGACATCCGAGATGGAGAATCATCCATCAGACCGGATTGCACTTAGATGGCTCAGCGATCAACGAGAATTGGAAGAGATCACGTATGGTGATTTATTCAAGCAGGCGAATCGTCTTGCTGGAGGTTTGCGTGAACTTGGACTAGAGAAGGGTGATCGGGTGTTGGTCATGGTACCACGCCGTATTATTGCCTATGTCATTTATATTGCTTGTCTGAAACTGGGGATTGCCGTTATTCCTTCCTCCGAGATGTTGCGGGCAAAAGATCTGGAATATCGTCTGCGTCACTCTGAGGCGCGGGCTGTTATTGTATGGTCCGAGACGACCTCGGAAGTGGAAAAGATGGACGCGGATCTGCCGTCACTGGCACATCGCATCGTGGCATCACCGAATGAAGAAGTTGGCGTACCTGCTGAAGGTTGGGTGAATGTGCATCGGTTAATGCAGAATCAACCCGATGAGATGGCTGCGGTGGAGACTCATCGTGATGATACGGCTATCCTTGCTTATACTTCGGGCACAACAGGTAATCCCAAAGGAGTTGTACATAGCCACGGTTGGGGATATGCCCACCTGCGGATCGCTTCTTCATTATGGCTGGATATTCAACCTTCAGATACCGTATGGGCAACGGCTGCACCTGGCTGGCAAAAATGGATCTGGAGCCCGTTCCTGTCGGTACTCGGAAGAGGCGCGACTGGACTGGTCTACAATGGATCTTTCCAGCCCAAGCGTTACCTGGAACTGATGCAGGAACATCAAATTAATGTCCTTTGCTGTACACCAACGGAATATCGGTTGATGGCCAAAGCCGATGATCTTGGACATTATGACCTGTCTCATCTGCGCAGTGCTGTTTCAGCGGGTGAACCGCTCAATCAGGAAGTCATTGAAATCTTCCAGCGTCACTTTGATCTGACTATTCGAGACGGATATGGACAGACCGAGAGCACGTTGTTAATCGGCAGTCTCAAAGATGCCCCTGTACGCATTGGCTCCATGGGTCAGTCGATCACACCTGGATTGATTGAAATCATTGACGAAGACGGACAGCCTGTTCCTGCCGGTGAAGTAGGAGATATCGCGGTACACAAAGAGATGCCAGCTTTGTTCCGGTCCTATTATCAGGATGAGGGACGGAAGGAAGCGAGTCAGCGTGGCGATTATTTTGTAACAGGAGACCGTGCACGTAAAGACGAAGAAGGTTACTTCTGGTTTGAAGGGCGCAGTGACGACATCATCATCAGTTCGGGCTACACGATTGGACCATTTGAAGTGGAAGAAGCACTCATGAAACACGCCAGCGTGAAGGAATGCGCGGTGGTTGCAAGTCCGGATGAGATCCGCGGCAATATTGTCAAAGCTTTTGTCGTGTTGAGAGACGATTCACTGGCTTCACCAGAACTGATGCGTGAATTGCAGCACCATGTCAAAGAAATTACAGCACCTTATAAATATCCACGCAAGATAGAATTTGTTACGGATCTGCCAAAGACCAACTCTGGTAAAATCCGCCGGATCGAACTGCGCGAACAAGAAAAACGTAATGGTTAAATGAGATTAGATAACGAATGATCATGCGTAGTGAAAGAGAAGGAATCGATTCTGCAGAAGCGAAAGCGGTCGTACAATATATGAAACAGGAGTGAACACAACCATGAGTCAATTTGAACAAACCTTTGAAAAGTCATTGGAACAATACGCAGAACTGGTTGTTAAAGTTGGCGTGAATATTCAAAAAGGACAGGATCTGCTCGTCACTGCACCGATCGAAACGCTTGAATTCACACGTCTGATTGTGCAAAAAGCCTATGCGGCTGGTGCAAACTATGTACAAGTGGACTTCGATGACGACAACATTACCCGCAGTCGTTTTGAACATGGTTCCAATGACAGCTTTGACTACTATCCAGCCTGGAAAGCGGATATGATGGAGAAGTTTGCAGAAGCAGGCGGCGCTACCCTGACGATCAAAGTTCCAGATCCTGAACTGTATAACGGAATTGACTCCGACAGCGTTTCCCGTGCTACCAAGGCAGCTGCACACGCACGTCGCGGATATGCCAAATACACACGCAACCATGAAATTAGCTGGTGTCTGATCAAGGCCCCGACCAAGGCTTGGGCGAAAAAAGTATTTGCCGACATCCCGGAAGAAGACCGAATCAACGTGATGTGGGAAACCATCTTCAAAATGAACCGTGTAGATGGAGGAGACGCCGTACAAAATTGGAGAGAACATCTGGATACCCTGAATACCATGAGTGATCTCCTGAACAAAAAGAACTATAAGAGCCTGCACTACCGTGCGCAAGGTACAGACTTGAAAATTGAATTGGTCCACAACCACATCTGGGGTGGCGGTGGTAGCGAAAATAAACAAGGCGTGTACACGGTCGCCAATATGCCAACTGAAGAAGTATTCACCATGCCTAAGCGCAGTGGAGTGAATGGATATGTCAGCAGTACCATGCCTTTGAACCTGAACGGGCAACTGGTAGACCAAATGAGAATCACATTCAAGGATGGACAGGTTGTAGCGTTTACGGCAGCATCCGGTGAAGAACATTTGAAGAACCTGTTTGCCACCGATGAAGGTGCACGTTATCTGGGAGAGGTCGCACTAGTACCACATGACTCCCCAATCTCCAACCTGAATCGTATTTTCTACAATACGGGTATTGATGAAAATGCATCTTGCCACTTGGCTGTGGGAAGTGCGTATCCATTCAACATGAAAGATGGCACAACCATGTCGAATGAAGAGTTACTGAAGCATGAGTGCAATGTGAGCTTGACTCACGTTGATTTCATGATCGGTTCCGCTGAGCTGGATATCGATGGTGAGTTACAGGATGGTACAATCGAGCCGGTATTCCGTAAAGGCAACTGGGCATTTTAATTTAGTTTTATAAGTTGAACTAAAGGTTATTTACACAGACACTACGATGACAGAATAACCTTCCAATCGCTGTTATCCCCAGATTTTTTTGATTCCTTTTCTGAAGGGGAAAATCCGGGGATAGCGTATGCTTCCGATGCAGCTTTCTTTCAGAAAGCTTTTAGGCGAACGCTTCGCTTTTTCAGGTTTTTTCTGTCCTCTCCGTTATCGTGTAAATGATTAGTTCAATTTATATAGTAGCAGTAATAGTGCTTAACGAGAAAGTGACTTCAACCTGAAGTCACTTTTTTTGTTTGCTCGTATCGCGAATTACACGGGTCTTACAGGCACACATATCTCGCAATAATGCTGATTAAGCAGTTCCCAACGATATCTTTCTATAACCGGCTTGTCGTCCATCTGATAACCACTTGTTTGTAAATGAGGGATGATCACATTCCATGCCTGCTGAATAGCTTCTGCCGTATGTCTCACCTTGCAGATGAGATAATCTCCGCCTAATAACTCACCAATCTCAACAAACTCATCTTCCAGACGTTCAGATTCAGTAACAACAATAGAGGCATCATATCTGCAGTTCTGAGGAGGTGTGCTTGCCGGGTCATCCTGGGGAATACCGAATAAAATTGCTGCTTCATTAAGCAGTTGGTTTTTGTCTGCCCATTGTTTCAGCGTATTCATCGCTTGAGCATTGGCTGGACCGTAAGGACCGACTTGTCGAACATAGGCGATACGATATGACGGGAGGTTTTCGATATACATTTCCATGAAAATCTTCCTCTCTGTATGATTTCTCTTACATGTTGGATGTTAACATGGTATAAAAGAATTTGCTTAGGTAATTGTTGAATCCCGGCGACGAAACTCATAGAATAGTGATAATATGTTGGAAGACTGTTCCAATAGAGCAAAACGAGAGGGGAGGCGTTAGACATGGATATTACTTATGCTTTCACGGATGAACGTTTCAGGCAAGTTGTGTTGGATCGTTTTTGTGATCAGCGGGATTTCATTCAGGAGAGTGACGTTTGTGAGGTTGAGATATTGCAACTTTCCAATCACAATATTAGCAATTTTAATGGAATCGAGTATTTCAGGGGTCTTCAAGAGTTGGATTGTGTCTATAATCAATTGACAAGTCTGGATCTAGCTCAGAACCACAAGCTGAGGACGTTACGTTGCAGAGAGAATCAGCTTCTTACACTGGACCTCCGTTCCAATTCGGAATTGCAAGTGCTGGATTGCAGTTTTAATCGACTTCGAAAATTAGATCTTTCTCATAATTCCAAACTTATAACGGTGGAGTGTCATTGGAATATGTTGTCGGAGCTGGCTTCGGAGCACCTACAGCAGTTGAAGGAACTTAGTTGCAGTTATAATGCTCTTTTTTCACTTGAACTTGAACACAATAAGCAACTGCGGCGACTTGATTGCGCCAACAATTACATGTTGGAACTTGATGTAACCGGTTGTCCAAACTTGATTGAACTTCGTTGTAACCACAACCATATCAAACAGTTGGACTTTCGTTCAAATATGGTTTTAGAGAGTGTCCGTTGTTTTAACAACCATATTAGCAAGCTGGATATTCGCCATAACGTACAACTAAGAGAGTTGTACTGTTCCGAGAACAAATTAACCGAGTTGAACTATAGCGCTAATCCCAAGCTGGAGAGACTGCAATATGCAGACAATCTGATTTTTGAATCCAATCATGAAGTTCAGGGGATGGGTGTGTTTCAGTATGACGCATCGATGTCCAACTATCAGATGCGCTTACATATTCAGGATAAAGAACTGGTAGTCACTGCACAGGTTTCAACCAAGACAGAGATGGAAGCCTTATCCCCATATATGGAAGCGACGTGGAAACGATGGGACATGCTTGGTGAGCAAGCGCTTAAAACCATTGCCGAGACTCATCCGGACGAAGATATCAGTGCATTGATTTTGGCTGATGCAGAATTTCAGGGAGATCAATATTTCCGATTGGGTTATGATGCGGGGGATACACCTGCTGGTCGACTGTACATATATGCGGAGTTTGACGATGAATTTCACATGTTGGATACATTGATCTATGAAACGTATTAAAGCCACGAGAACGTGGCTTTTTTGCTGTGTCATTTAACTACTTTTATGTTATTCAGCGTGCATTTTGTTGAAGCTAACATATTCGTTAATTGGTTTACGGTAACCGCGTGGGCGTTGTTTGGCTTCCGACTTTTTGCCGATGGTGATCAGCATAACCGGTACGTAATGGTTAGGAATTTCCAAACTCCGTTGCAGTTCTTCCGAGTCAAAGCCAATCATTGGACAAGTATCCCAACCGCGATCCTGAGCGATCAGCATCAATTGCATGGCAGACAGGCTGGCATTGCGAATCGCATCCTCACGTTGGAAGAATCTGCCGCGAGATTCGTAAAATTCAGTGACACTTTGGGATTCCTGCTCGTATTGAAACGGAGTGAGTGCGCCCAGGTTTAGCAAGCCTTCGTTAATAGTGCGGATATGATGATGCGCGTTGACGTCGCCCAATACCACGATGACCGCAGAAGCTGTTTTTACCTTATATTGCTGGGAAGCTTCATAGACTTTCTCTTTCTGTTCCTCGTCTTTAATCACAAGATAGTGCGTGTGTTGCAGGTTAAAGGCAGATGGTGCAAATTTGTTCAGGGCAAACATCTCTTGCAGTTCCGAATCTGAAATTTCAATTCCTTCTTCAAAAATAACGGCCGATCTACGGTTTTTGACTAGATTCTCGAACTCACTCATGGTAGTTTCCCTCGCTTATGTATGATTTATAAACTGACTATAACACACTTAGTTACTTTATGTAAGTATTATTTTAGAATAAGACAAGGATTGTCTGCCATACGCTAAAATAAAACACTAGAGGTGATTCATGAAAGCATTGATCGCAAGGTTTATGGGAGGACATGACCCTCATGAATTTCGGGTATATGTGATCCAATCTTCGACGTTAAAACGTTTTGTAGTAGTGGAGATTATTCTAGGCCCTATCGTGTACAATGTCGCACTTTATTTGTGCCATAATGCAATACTTGCTGGAGTAGGCTCTTGGGCTGGAACAGAAGGTCTTAAAAGATTGCCACTCGTCTTTAGAAAAATCGTTGGGACATGATGAAGTGTATAAATGAAAGATTGAAGCAGAAGAGGGCCAGTTGCGGCCCCATTTTCTCCTTCAGCCATGTTATCTATGGTCACGCTTCTTTTTATCTAATCAGATAACTGTCTACGCTCTGGGTTCCAACCTGCCTTATTTGGCACGTTCCAAATACTGCTCGAGCGTAAGATTCTGGTTGGTAATCTCACCAGCAATATATACTCCGACATAACGTACATGCCATGGCTCATAGGAGTAACCAGTCAATTTCTCTTGGTCTTTGCCATAACGAATGATGAATCCGTATTTGTGGGCATTGGCTTTTAGCCATTTGCCTTCTTTGGTGTTGCCAAAGCTTTGCTGAAGATCATAACCAGCCGAAGCGCTGGAGATATCCATGGCTAGACCAGTCTGATGTTCGCTTTGTCCTGGCCGAGCACTTGTTTTATTGGCAACAGCTTCACCTTTGATACTGGCATTACGGTCAAAGATTGATTTCTGGGTCGCATAAGAGCGATAGCCAGACACCGCTTTGATATCAATGCCGTCTTTTTTGGCAGCCGCAAATAATTTTTCAATAGCGGTTGCAGCTACTTTACGCATTTGTTTCTTCGGACTGGAACCTGAGAAGCTAAAAGGAACATTAGGTACAACCAAATCTTGTGGTGCATAAGTTGAAGGCAGATTTCTCTTTTTATTGACAAGTACAACCGTACTGGACACATTGGTCACAGTTGCCACATTTTTAATCGTTTTGATCGTACGACCAGGTGCATTATCATGCAGAAATTGAGTGAAGCTAGAGCTTGCCGCAGACGCGACGGGATTCAGGCTAGAAGTGATGGGAAACGTAGTAAAGGCAGAACCTGCTACAACAGAGCCTACGAGAATTGTAGATATGATGGATTTACGAGTAAAAGATTTCATGATGTGTGTTCCTCCTCGGAATATATGAATCTATATACCGAGTATACTAGAGGATTATATCCATAGGTTCTCCAATTGTTTCCGAGTTGTAAACAAAGTTTGCTATATAAGTTGAACTAAAGAATATTACACTGGACACTACGATGACAGAACAACCTTCCGATCGCTGTTATCCCCAGATTTTACGAATTCCCCTTATAAGGGGGAAATCCGGGGATAAAGGCGAACGCTTCGCTTCTTTAGGTTCTTTCTGTCCTCTCCGTTCCGTGTAAATGTTTAGTTGAATTTATATAGAGTCTTCTTTTGCAACTCTCCTAGAGGCAGTATACATGAAAAAGCCGTTGCATAAGATGCAACGGCTTGTGTTGTGAAGAGAAGAGAGATAATGCTAGATTACTGAAATTATGCTAGAGACTATGTTATAACATGCAAGCGTCAGATCCACCGGAGCTTCCCACAGTTACGGCCCGTGTATCACGAACGCGAACGTTGGCGCTGAGCACACCAGAATCACTGCTTAATTTGAAAGAAGGATAATTTTCTTCCGTATCCAGCTTCATGTGTTGTTCTAGGTTCAGCTGCTGCTTCGGATCAACATAGAACGGAACCAGATTGGTTTCAATCTGCGCGTCGAGAGCCGCAAGTTCATCAACAATGATAATAGCGATAACTCCGTTACATCCGCAACCTTCCAAGTCATAGATCACTTTGAAATATCCGGGTTGGTCATTCAGGCTTTCCGTCAATCGTTTTGCAGCCAAATCTGTAATTTGAATATACATATAGGTACACTCCTTTATATGTGGTCATGGTTGTAAGGGTAAAAAGAATTCATTCAGCTTCTATTCACATTATACCACTTTGTCAATAATCAAAGCATTTATTTTCTTGACTGATCAGTCTGGAAAGGGTATTCTTTATTTAATGAATAGGGAGGTGAGGTCTGAAATTGGGAAGAGCCAAGGAGTTTGACACGGAGACCGTTCTAAGAAAAGCAACGTCTGTATTTGGAGCGTACGGTTATGAAGGTACATCTTTGAGCTTACTGCTGAGT
The DNA here is from genome assembly GCF_031455635.1 of Paenibacillus sp. 2003. Classification (NCBI taxonomy): domain Bacteria; kingdom Bacillati; phylum Bacillota; class Bacilli; order Caryophanales; family Paenibacillaceae; genus Paenibacillus; species Paenibacillus sp. 2003. The sequence goes on from NZ_JAVDTB010000001.1 coordinate 1,210,140, forward strand.
GAACTTGGCATTGCGCGGCAAAGCCTGTATGACACCTACGGAACTAAACATGATTTATTTGTCTCTGCTCTTAAATTCTATATTCAGCAGAAGACAGAGGCGGGGATCAGACTATTAAACGAATGTACAAGTGTGAGGCAAGGCGTGACCGAGTTGTTCAACGAAGCGGTTAACGTGTTGACAGACAACGAACGTCGTAATGAATGTTTCATCATTAATAGCGCGGTTGAACAGGCACCACAAAATCACGAAATCGCAGCTTTTATTCAAACCACTAATCAACAAATGGAAGATGTTTTTCATACTGCGCTGTTACGAGGCCAGAAGAGTGGCGAATTGAGGCACTCAGAGGAAGAATTGCCCGGGCTTGCCCGTTTTCTGAATTATTCCCGACTCTCATTGACCTTTACGGCGAAGAGCGGTGCAAGCGCAGAAGCGCTGCAAGATTTTGTACAGATGACCCTAAGGGCTATGGATTAACGTTTTACATGGTTTGAGTAAGATTCTTTATGGTTTTTTGAAAATGAACGCTTAGGGCGTTTATTTTTTGACTATTATAGACCGATTGGTCTGGAAAAAGAACACCAAACAAACTGAAGGAGGAAATAAGGATGACACAATCTCAGCAGATGGAAGCGGGCAATAGTATACCGCATCGGATCATGCATGGTTTTACTCAATTGCTACTGGAAGGAAAACTGGAACAGTGGTTGGAGCTATATACATCTGAAGCTATCTTCGAATTCCCATATGCACCAGCAGGATATCCTCAGAAACTGGAAGGCAAAGCGGCAATTACGAATCATCTTCATAATCTACTGGGGATGATTGAAATCCAGCAGTTTTCTGAACCGGTGATCTTGGCTGATTCCACGAAACAACAGTTTGTGGCTGAATTTACTTGTAAAGGGCGTTCATTAGTTACAGGCAAGCCATACAACCAAACTTACATCTCTGTAGTGAGCCACTCTAATGGGAAAATTACACATTATAAAGACTATTGGAATCCAATGGTCGTACTCGAATCGGACTTAGGAGGTAACAAGCATGATCAATGATAAACCGTTGACACTTATTATAGGGGCTAATGGAAAAACGGGAAGCCGTGTTGCGGCCATACTTCAAAAGCATCATTATCCGGTGCGTTTGGCAGGAAGAACTAAACCATCTCTTTCTGATTCTGCCGATAACTATGTCTATTTTGATTGGTATGATTTCGAGACATATGCGCTAGCGCTGAAAAATGTGAATCAGGTGTACCTTGTCGTGCCAGTCATGGACATGACCCCAGAAGACGTCATGATTCCGTTCATCAAGGAAGCATTGTGGAACGGGGTTAAGCGATTCGTTTTACTTGGCAGTGCTTCGATCGATGAGAATGGTCCTATATTTGGCAAAGTACATCAGTATTTAAAAGCGCATGCTCCTGAGTGGGCCGTATTACAGCCTTCCTATTTTATGGAGAACTTTACGGAGGGGCCGCATCGGGAGACAACGAAACAACTCGGGAAAATTTACAGTGCTACGGGTGAAGGGAAAATTGGATTTGTTAGTGCAGATGATATCGCGGCGGTGGCCTTCCATGCTCTGACAGATGTAGTTCCTCATAATACGGAGCATATCATTACAGGGCCGGAGTCGTTGTCCTATGGACAGGTTGCAGACGTCTTGAGCCGTGTACTGGGTCAGTCCATCCAGCATGAATCTTTGTCCGATGATGAATTGAAAAACAGCATGATTCGCGCAGGAATGTCAGAAGAATACGCTGCTGCCCTGGCAGGACTGGATGTGCCTATCCGGGAGGAGGGGAGAGAAGATCAAACGACGGATACGGTGACAAAAATAACGGGGAATAACCCAATTTCATTCGAGCAATTTATTCAAAATCATATCGAAGTATGGAAATAATGGAAGAAATATTTTCATATTATGAGAAGACGGTGCCTAGTGCCCGTCTTTTTGCATGTCTACCAGCATGTTGACATCGTTGATTCAAATATGGATCTCTCCCTAACCAGGGACACTACGGAAAGCAGTGATTATACGAACACACTTTTGGGGAAATAGATGAGGATGAATGTTAGGGCGAGTTTTGAGAAACGCCCTAGATAAAGGGGCGAAGAGAGCGAATGATTCAGTTCGAAAATGTATCAAAACAATATCCTGATGGAACAACGGCTTTGCGTCAGGTTAACCTCAACATTAACAAGGGAGAACTGTTTGTCATGATTGGTCCGAGTGGATGTGGCAAAACCACCATGCTCAAAATGATCAATCGCCTGATTGAGCGAACAGATGGAATAGTGCGCATTAATAAACGCCCAATCGATGAATACAACATTCATGAATTGCGCTGGAATATCGGATATGTACTGCAACAGATTGCACTATTCCCGCATATGACAATTGCCGAAAATATTGCGGTTGTTCCTGAACTGCGAAAATGGAAGTCAGATCAAATCAAGGAGCGTATACATACGTTGCTGGACATGGTTGGTTTGCACGGAGATACGTACAGTGAGCGCAAACCTGCCGAACTATCAGGTGGACAACAGCAGAGAATAGGTGTGTTGCGTGCACTCGCTGCCGACCCCGAGATTGTATTGATGGATGAACCATTCAGTGCACTCGATCCGATGAGTCGGGAGAAATTACAGGACGATATTCTGGATATCCAGCGTCAGATGAAAAAAACAATTGTGTTTGTCACCCATGATATTCAGGAAGCGATGAAGCTGGGGGATCGCATCTGCATTATGAAGGATGGACAGGTTTTGCAGGTAGGCACCCCGGAAGAACTGATCCGACAGCCAGCTAATGATTTCGTACGTGAATTTGTTGGAGGTCCTAACACCGATACGAGTTCACAATCTGATTTTGATCTCGAATCCATCATGTCACCACTCTCACCGGGTCATGTGCCAAAATCAGCTAAAACTGCCGTTCCTGTATCCATTATGTTGACGGAGTTAGTTGATATCATGGCTTCCCATGACCATCTGCTGGTTGAACGTCACCGCCAGATTATTGGCGAGATCAGTCGAGTTGATCTGATGAAATACTGGTCTGGTCAGTTACAGGAACGAGGTGAAGGACATGAGTAGATTCACGGAGGTGTTCAGTGAGCGCAAAGGTCAGTTGTTGTCTGCTCTGCTGGAACATATTCAGATCTCATTTATTGCATTGTTCTTTGCTGTCCTCATTGCTATTCCGCTTGGTATATACCTTACTCGCAAACCAAGAGTGGCTGAACCAATTATCGGGGTCACAGCTGTGTTGCAGACGATACCTTCCCTGGCGCTTCTCGGATTGCTAATCCCGTTATTCGGCATAGGTACCCTTCCTGCAATCATTGCACTGGTAGTGTATGCGCTGCTTCCGGTACTCCGCAACACGTACACAGGCATATCCGAAGTTGATCCTTCCATGGTGGAAGCGGCGAATGCGATGGGCATGAATAGTTGGCAACGCCTAATCAAAGTGGAACTACCACTGGCGATGCCTGTTATTATGGCCGGAATTCGGACTGCTATGGTGCTTATTGTAGGAACGGCAACACTTGCTGCTTTAATTGGCGCAGGAGGTTTGGGTGCATTAATTTTGCTGGGCATTGATCGGAATGATACGGCACTGATCATCCTTGGAGCCATTCCGGCAGCCTTGTTGGCTATTTTGTTTGATGTACTATTGCGTCAATTCCAGCGGTTATCCTTCAAGAAAACATTGGTTACCTTGGGTTCGCTAGCTCTGATCGCGATACTTGTGATTACCATTCCCTTCGTGGCACGTGGTGGACAGAAGGATCTCGTCATTTCCGGGAAATTGGGGGCGGAACCGGAGATTCTGATTAACATGTACAAATTGTTGATTGAAAAAGACACAGACCTGACCGTTGAACTAAAACCCGGATTAGGCAAAACGCCATTCCTTTTCAATGCACTCAAGTCGGGTGATATTGACATCTATCCCGAATTTACTGGGACAGCGATCTCCGAATTCATGAAGGAAACAGCAGTCAGCACCGATCGGACCGAGGTGTACGAACAGGCAAGAGACGGAATGCTGAGCCAGTTCAACATGGTGCTGCTGAACCCTATGGATTACAACAATACGTATACGTTGGCCGTTCCAAAGAGCATCGCAGATCAATACAATCTCAAGACCATTTCGGATCTCAAACCGGTAGAACAGCAAATGAAGGCAGGATTCACGCTGGAATTCTCGGATCGGAAAGACGGTTACCTTGGCATTCAGAAGAAGTATGGGATTGAATTCCCGAACGTTGCAACAATGGAACCGAAGCTTCGCTATGGTGCTGTTCAACGTGGCGATATCAATCTGGTAGATGCCTACTCCACAGATAGTGAGTTGAGACAATATGAACTCGTTGTGCTGGAGGATGATCAGGAGTTATTCCCACCGTATCAAGGCGCGCCGATGCTTCGTCAAGAAACGGCAGATCAATACCCACAACTGGTTGAGGTGCTGAATCAGCTTGCTGGCAAAATTACGGATGATGAGATGCGTCAGATGAACTATGACGTGAACGTAGAGGGAGCGAATCCTGAACAGGTTGCAGCAGAGTACCTTAAACAGGCTGGATTGCTGTAACTTCAGGCATCCCTGCAATAGATGTACCAAAAGGATGAGGAGGAACCATGATGACACAAGAAACGTATGACTTGATTGCAATTGGAACAGGAAGCGCGGCAAGCTCTGTAATCACCCGTTGCGCTGAAGCTGGCTGGAGAGTTGCTGTAATTGATGAACGTGAGTTCGGCGGAACGTGTGCACTGCGTGGCTGTGATCCCAAGAAAGTGCTGGCTGGAGCGGCTGAGCTGATTGACTGGAATGAACGGATGCAAGGGAAAGGTATTCAGGGACAGGCGACCATCAACTGGTCTGAACTTATGGCCTTTAAACGCACCTTTACCGAAAGCATACCTAGAGCAAGTGAAGATCAATTCAAACAGGCCGGAATGGATACGTTCCATGGTAAAGCTTCATTTGTCGATGAAAACCATATTCAAGTGGGAGAAGAAGTGCTCCATGGCAAACACATTCTGATTGCTACTGGTGCAAGACCTGCGCCACTTGAGATTGAGGGCTCAGAGCATCTGATATATAGTGATGACTTTCTGGATCTGGAACAGCTGCCGGATCGATTAGTTCTGGTAGGCGGTGGATACATTGCATTTGAGTTTGCGCATATTGCGGCCAGAGCCGGGACGGAAGTCCACATCCTGCATCGGAGTGAGCAGCCTCTGAAGTCGTTTGATGCAGAGCTGGTAGAATCTTTGTTGCATAAATCAAAAGAGATCGGCATTCATGTTCACTTGAACGCGGAGGTGAAGTCCATACGGCAAGAGGGGAACGCCTATGTAGTTCATGGCACACGTAATGGTGCAGATCACCAGTGGCAGTGCGGACTTGTGGTTCATGGAGCCGGGCGTGTTCCTAATGTGGATGGGCTGGAATTGGAGAAAGCCAACGTCAGCTACAGCAAAAAGGGGATCACGGTGAACGAGTACTTGCAAAGTGAAAGTAATCCGAGAGTGTATGCTGCTGGCGATGTAACCGATACAAAAGGGTTGCCTTTAACCCCGTTAGCAGGTCAGGAATCCCGGGCTGTATCGTTCAATTTGTTGGAGGGAAATCAACACAAACCTAATTATAAAGTGATGCCTTCCATTGTGTTTACTGTCCCTGCCCTTGGAGCTGTAGGTATGAGCACAGAACAAGCCAAGAAAGAGGGCTATGAGGTGAAGGTAAATGATATGTCGAAATGGTATACTTACAAGCGAACTCATGAAAAATTTGCCATGGCCAAAGTGGTGATCGACAAATCAAGCGGGCGTATTCTGGGCGCGCATGTGCTCGGGAGCAAAACAGAAGAATTGATCAACCTTTTTGCAATGGCGATTCAGTTCAATCTGACTATCGATCAGTTAAACACCATGAATTTTGCATATCCTACTGCTGCATCGGACCTGGGTTCTTTAATTTAGAAGTGATGATGAACTCCCTTTAGGGACGGAAGGAAGGATGAAAACAACGATGTCATCGGATTTTATTGGGCTTCATAAAGGCAAGTGGACGAAGGAACCCGTTGCTGCACGGATGGATGGGGATCGTTTCGTTGTGGAAGCTCAGGAAGGCAGTGACTTCTGGGAGAACACATTCTACGGGTTCTGTCATCGGGATGGACATGCCATGCTTGCTCCATGGGACGGAACGGAAGCGATTGAGGTATCGTTTGATCTAAGCTCATTCACCGAATTATATGATCAGGCGGGATTAATGTTATGGTACGAAGAAGACCAATGGATCAAGGCCGGAGTTGAGGTTAATGATGGCGTGGCACATGTTGGAGCCGTCGTGACGGATACGTATTCGGATTGGTCACTCTCTCCTGTGCCAGAGTGGGGTGGACGAATCGTAACAATCAGAGCCTCCTACAGTAATGAGGCTGTTGTCATTCGTGCTCGCACAGATGAGCATCCTTGGCGTACGATTCGGGTTGCACGGTTTGCCTATCCGACGAACAAACACGCAGGTCCATTTTTGTGTTCACCGAAGCGTGCAGGGTTCGAAGTAGCCTTTACCAAGTGGAGGTCCACGACACCCGATCAAGACTTGCACACAGATCCACCGATTACAGATTAAAACAAGTTAAGATGCACGATAAACAATGAAACATGAACAGGTGTATCTGGCTTAGAAAGCAAGACAACACAAATAAGCGAGTCTTCCATTAACGGAGGACTTGCTTATTTGTGTGTTTAAACTTTGGACTATGAAGAGTCTCCAGTTACTCATTTCATCATTCACCGGGTTCAGCGAGTCCTTTTCACACATACAACAGAGTGCTTGCGAACTTTACTTGAGTTTAACGTTTATTTACTCGTGTCCGTATCCATGGACTGGGGTTCAGTCTCTTTTTCATCCTCATCATCATTGGATTTATTGAACTCCAGCATACGCTCCTCGTAATCGTCCAGAAACCATAATGGGTCCATACTGTCTTCCTCACCGTTGTAATTGATGACGATTTCTTCGCCAGCCTTGATGTCTGTATACGCGTAGAAGTCAAAGGTGTGGTTTTCAAAATTGATATCATAGGTAGCGTTAGGTTCATAGGAGTGGTTGATCAGACTACCGTATCCGAGCAGAATGGCGGTATGATTCGCTCCATATTCGAACACGTAATCTTCCAAAATCGTTTTTTCGACATGCTCATGATCTTCATTCGGGTAGGGCACAACGGGTGCCTGATGGATAAGCGTTCCTTTGGCAATATCAACAGTAGCAAATACCCCGCGGTTAAACTCACCACCATCACCCAACTTGGATTGTTTCACTTCAATCATATTTTTCACCTGATGCTCTTCGAAGAGCTCCGTTCTATATAGTAATAATTCGTTAAGGCAAAATTTTAACCCATACTTTCATATAAGGCAAATTTCAGACAAAAAGGTGTAATATTTTTTAATAGGGCGTTGAGTTGTGCAGGAGATAACGCTTATAATATACAAAGAATTAAGTCTATATAGAAAAGGTGTCATGAATGAGCATATTAAATGTAGAAAAATTAAGTCACGGTTTTGGTGACCGTGCTATCTTTAACGACGTTTCATTCCGCCTGTTGAAGGGCGAACATATTGGTCTGATCGGGGCTAATGGTGAAGGTAAATCCACCTTCATGAACATTATTACAGGAAAGCTTCAGCCGGATGAAGGCAAGGTGGAGTGGTCCAAACGGATGCGTGTTGGTTATCTGGACCAGCATGCTGTATTGAACAAAGGCCAATCGATCCGTGACGTTCTTCGCGGCGCGTTCCAGTATTTGTTTGACATGGAACAGGAAATGAATGATATGTATGGCAAAATGGGCGATGTGACTCCCGAGGAGCTTGAACAACTTCTTGAAGATGTGGGTACGATTCAGGATACGCTGACAAACCAGGATTTCTACATGATTGACGCCAAAGTGGATGAAACCGCACGTGGTCTGGGTCTGACAGATATTGGTCTGGATAAAGACGTCAATGATCTGAGTGGTGGACAGCGTACCAAAGTACTGCTTGCCAAGCTGCTGTTGGAAAAACCCGATATTTTGCTCCTCGATGAGCCTACGAACTATTTGGATGAATTGCATATCGAATGGCTGAAACGTTATCTGCAGGAATATGAGAATGCATTTATCCTCATTTCTCACGATATTCCGTTCCTGAACAGTGTAATCAACTTGATCTATCACATGGAGAACCAGAATCTAACTCGCTATGTGGGCGATTATGATCACTTCCAGGAAGTGCATGAGATGAGAAAACAGCAGTTGGAGTCGGCTTACAAGCGCCAACAACAAGAGATTGCTGACCTCAAGGATTTTGTAGCGCGTAACAAAGCAAGTGTAGCTACACGCAATATGGCGATGTCCAGACAGAAGAAACTCGACAAGATGGATGTCATCGAGATCGCCAAGGAGAAACCGAAACCGCAGTTCAACTTCCGTGATGCAAGAACATCCGGCAAGCTCATTTTCGAAACCAAAGGTCTTGTAATTGGATACAACGAACCGTTGTCCAGACCACTGGATCTGCGTATGGAGCGCGGACAGAAAATCGCCCTTGTTGGTGCGAACGGAATCGGTAAAACAACCCTGATGCGCAGTATTCTGGGTGAAATTCAGGCTCTGGAAGGAACCGTTCAACGTGGTGAACATCTGGAGATTGGTTACTTCCAGCAAGAGATGAAGGATGCCAACTACAATACATGTATTGAAGAGATCTGGCAGGAGTTCCCTTCCTATACCCAATTCGAAGTGCGTGCTGCACTTGCAAAATGTGGTTTGACTACAAAACACATTGAGAGCAAGGTAGCTGTACTAAGTGGTGGGGAGAAAGCCAAAGTGCGTCTCTGTAAGCTGATCAATAATGAAACCAACCTGCTTGTGCTCGATGAGCCGACAAACCATCTGGACGTTGATGCCAAGGAAGAGTTGAAACGTGCGCTCAAGGCTTACAAAGGCAGTATTCTTCTAATCTCCCACGAACCGGAATTCTACCGTGATGTAGTTACGGAGACGTGGAATTGTGAGTCGTGGACCACGAAAGTATTCTAAACAGAGGTTGTTCAAAAGTCACGGACTAATAATACGTGCGAGCTTGCGAACAAGCTCGAAGCGTGAGAAAAGGCGCGAATTTTGCTTGCAAAACAGGCAGAACTCGCGCTTTTTTGCGTGGTTTTAACGAAAAATGTTTGAATTGAATTCACAGTTGACAGCTGGAATAAGGCAATAATATAATTCAGGAAAGCGATTACATTTATATATTAAAAACCTGTTTCACTGCATAGGGGCAAGGAAGACACGGTATTCGTATGGGTATCATTGCACTTAGAAGGGAAGACGGGTCTTTTTTTTGCACTCTAATGAAACCGGTTTCATTAAAATGAGGAGGTGGACAAACGCTCGTTACTGACAACTGGTTGCTGAGGATAGGCTGAACAACAACACCGCGCGTTCAAGAACCATGCTTTCATCTTTCACGCCAAAGGAGAGAATGAACATTGGATAAACTCAGGAAACCCATGATATTTATGTTATCTGCAACACTTGCGCTGTCTTCGGGACCGTTGATGCTGCCGAGTAAGGCGTATGCCGAATTGAGCAGTATACCCCCCACGTTGTTGCAGGATGATTTTTCGGATGGGAATTACACAGAATCACCTGCGTGGAACGTAAGCTCAGGCGACTGGGAAGTGTTCGCTGACCCGACAGATGCGTCCAACTCCACGCTTTTCCAGAGCGATACCAATGAAGGCATCATCTCTACTGGAGACTCCATGTCGGACATGACCGTGTCCATGCGCTTTTATACAGGAGAAGGTAAAGGATTTCCGGGCATTTTGCCGCGGTTCCAAGATAAGAGCAACTTTTACTATTTTCAAATGCAGGTACCCAACAACAAACTCGTTTTCTCCAAACGGGTGAACGGAACAGATACTACTTTGAAAACGGTGGACTATGCGTTTGCCCAAAACACATGGTACACACTCAAAGTGGTGTTATCAGGTACCACCATTCGCGGGTATATCTCGGAAAACGGCTCCGATCGGTTGGTATTTGATCTGGTCGATCCTACATACGGGTCAGGTACCGTGGGCATTCGGAATAAGTGGCAGTCGGTACATGCAGATGACGTGATCATTGCGGAGCATCCGCCTGAGAACGACATTCAGCTCTCTATTGCTGAGCAGACAGCGTCTTCGGTTTCACTGCAATGGTCTGAAATCGTGGGTGCATCAGCCTATCGCTTGTATCGTTCCTCTACGCCTGAAGGCGGCTATTCCCTGGTAACCAATACCGGGACTTTAGGACACACGGATGAAGGATTAAGTGGGGATACGGTGTATTATTACAGGCTCGCTTATGAATACGGAGGCCTAACCGAATCATTATGGACTGCTCCGCTGGAAGTTCGGACGACTGCGTCGGCACCACAGGCTCCTGGCGAATTAAAGGCCGAAGCACTCAATGCTACAAGCGTGAAGCTATCTTGGTCTGCCGTGGACAAGTCAACGGGTTATCGCGTGGTTCGGGCCGAAGCTGGCAGTGAGCAATACGAGCAAATCTATGAAGGTAAAGGGCTCACATTCACGGATAATGCACTTGAGCCGGGCACCAGCTACAGCTATCGTGTGACAGCCTTTAATGCAGCTGGTGAGTCAGCGGCTGCTGTTGCTGAAGCTACGACATACTCCATTGACTCTCCAGCAGAGTTCGCTACCACAGCTGTGACGGACACATCAATCTCTCTGGGGTGGAATGTCCTGCCTGGATCTGATGTAACGTATACCGTGTCCCGTGCAACCAGTGCTACGGGTACGTATCAGCAGGTCTATAGTGGCAATGAAAACACGTTTAACGATAGTGGTCTGACGATGGGCACAGGATATTTTTACATCATTCAGGCGACCGTGGACGGCGTAACTTCTCCAGCATCCGCACCGTTGGGTGTTGCCACAGTTCGCACAAGCATTACACCAGGGCAATTGTGGCCAGATCTGGACGGGAAACCGATCGATGCACATGGGGCTGGTTTTTTCTATGATGAACAGACGGAGACTTATTACTGGTATGGCGAATATCATAAGGGCGGCTGGCCAGCAGTTGGTGTGCGTGTGTATTCATCCAAGGATCTGATGAATTGGACGGATGAAGGCATGGCTTTAACAACACTTCAATCCATGGATGATTTTGACAATGACCCGTTGATCTCCAAATTGTATGCGGGGCGTGAAGACCGCGTGGATATCTGGGCAGATATCCGCAAAGGACGGATCATTGAACGACCAAAGGTCATCTATAACGACAAAACAAAGAAATACGTGATGTGGGCCCACATGGACGGCGACAAAGACCCCTATAACGATAATGCGAATTACGGTAAGGCGAGGGCAGGTTATGCGATCAGCGACTCTCCAACAGGGCCTTTTGTGTATCAGAAGAGTTACCGGATGGACAGGGCTCCCGAAGGGGAGAAAGATTACTTCCCAAGTGATAAGGGCATGGCCCGTGACATGACGTTGTTCAAGGACGATGACGGTACCGGTTATCTGATCTACTCCAGCGAAGAAAACCTGACGCTCTATATCTCCAAACTGAATGAAGACTACAGTGACGTAACAGGGTGGCATAAGGAAGGACGAACGGATGACAAAGGCAATCCGGTACGAGATTCCACCTATCAGGCGGAATACGGCGTAGATTACGTGCGAGTGTTCCCGGGAGGGCAACGTGAAGCACCGGCGATGTTCAAGTATCAGGGGAAATATTATATTTTGACTTCCGGAGCTTCCGGCTGGGCCCCTAACGAAAACAAAGTGACGGTGGCGGATAACATTTTTGGCCCGTGGTCAACGCAGACCAATCCGTTCGTGCGCACGTTGCCAAGTGATCCCGATCCAGGCAAGGCATTTGGCACACAGACCACATCCGTCATTCCGGTCGATCCGGAAAAAGGCAAGTTCATTTACGTGGGGGATACGTGGAATGGTGGCAATTTCTCGAATGACGCCGCAAAATACGTGTTCTTGCCAATTGAGTTTGGAATAGGCTCCGATATCGCGATCAAGTGGTATAACAGTTGGAAACCTGAGCTGCTGAATTCGATGGGCAAGGTGGATATCGCTGATCCATTGCCAGAAGCCGTGGCGCTTGGCAAAGTACCATCCTTGCCAACGACATTGAACGTACGCGACGGTGGTGAACTGGTGTCAACACCAGCAGTATGGACGATTGATAACCGGGCCATGACTACAGAAGATTTTGCTAAGCCAGGACCGCTCACATTACAGGTAACGACACCGGAATATAACAACAAAAAGCAGGCGGTTCGTGTAAATGTCATTCCGGAGAATACACTATATTTTGTGAACAGCGGGGGTTACGAAACGGCTGATTACAGTCTCATAGGTGCTTATATGAAGGGAACGCTTGCGAACCCGGGAGCGGCCGATCAGATGTACGTTCCGGCTGAGGGAAGTAATTGGGGTTATGTCAGCGCAGATGCACTGCCATCCGGTTCGAATGGTGGGGATATATTCTCGACCGTACGTTATCTGAACGGTGGCAATATCAGCAATTCTCCTAAAGGCACAGACTTATCCTACAGATTTGATGTACCGAACGGAACATATGATGTGTACGCCGGATTCAACGATCCTTGGACGAATGCATCGCGCAGAGCCAATTTCATCATCAATGGCACCAATACCGGGGCTGTTACGTTTACGCCTGCCAGTGTTAGAGCCCACAAAGGCATCATTGTGTCGGACAACAAACTGGAGTTGACCGTGCGCAATACGGCATCGCAGGACCCGATGATTAGCTGGATTATGATCGTTAAGCCAGATGCTACGCCACCTGTTAATGACAGTGCTGGTCTCAATGCGGATGCGGTGGATTCAACGAGCGCAACGCTTCACTGGGATGCTCATCTTGGTGCAGCAAGCTACAAGCTCTACCGCGCAGATCGCGAGCAAGGTGAGTACAAGGTGGTCTATAACGGCAATGGACGGGAGTACACGGACAGTGAACTGAACCCCGGCACGGAATATTATTACAAAGTGGAAGCTTTGGATGCGACGGGGCAATCCATGAGAGGTGTATCTTCCGCTTATCAGGTGCATACGGCTCAGCAGAGCGCTGTAGATGTAGCTACAGGGATTACGGCGCTGGAACAGCCTTCCCCAGGTGCGAAGAAACTGAAGTTACCGATAGTGCCACAAGGTTTCACGGTGACGATTGCTTCCAGTTCGGTACTATCTGTCATTCAAACCGATGGAACGATTGTCCCGCCATCCAAGGAAACAACAGTAACACTGGAGTTGGAAATTACTCGAACTTCTGACGACAGTAAAGCCCTGACTGTACCGTTGACGGTGAAGGTGCAGGCATCTGCTCCTTCCCCTGGAGGCACGGACCCTGGTTCGGGCGGTAATCCAGGCGGCAGTTCCGGTGGAAATCCAGGAAATGGTTCTGGTTCATCCAGCAATGGCGGACAATCCGGAAGTGGTAACCCAAGTGCAGAGAATTCGGTACCACAACCTAAACCGGAGAAGGACCGTTCTGTTCTGGAGTTGCAGGGAAAGCCTGACCAGAAGGGTGTAGTGCAGTCCAACGTGGATGCTTCAACGATCAAAGATGCTTTTAAAGTTGCCCCCGTAACAGATGCGGGTCGGCGCTTGGTCGAACTACGGTTGAAGCCGGTTTCGGGAGCAACGGCATATGAAGTATCTCTGCCTGCCTCTGCGTTAATAGATCAGGGAGAGTCACATGTGTTCAACATTGTTACAGAGCTGGGGATGTTGGAGCTTCCTGCCACACTATTAACGAAGGATATCGTTGGTGATGGGATTGCATCCATCCGATTGGTCAGAACGGAGTTACCACAAACAGTCGCAGATCAGCTTGGTACGCAATATGGAGTCCAGCTTGAACTTCAACTGGATGGTCAACCATGGCCATCGGAAAGCCAGTTAATACTTCGTCTGCCTTACCAATCATCACAAAATGCTCAGCCGGATCGAATTGTAGCATTTGCCATTGGCGCGAACGGTGTGGCAAGCCCCTTGCCGCAAAGTTACTACGATCCAAAGAGCGGGCAGCTTGTATTTTCCGTAACATCACTCACAGGAAATTATGCTGTTATGCCTGTGGAGCAGACATTCGCAGATCTTGCAGAAGTGCAGTGGGCCAAGAAGGCAATGGAGGCTTTGGCTGTCAGAGGTGTAATTGATGCAGAGGCAAAGGGTGATTCCACGCAGTTACATCCAAAACAGGAGATGACCCGCGGCCAATACATGCAATGGTTGATGACTGCACTGGGTTTGAATGTTTCTTCCGGGAATGCTTTCTCTGATGTAAACGAAAAGGCTCCGTACTACGAAGCAGTTACAGCTGCGCGTTCACTAGGTATCACCAGTGGTACTGGTGACGGGCGCTTCCTGCCAGAGTCCACGATCACTCGTCAGGAGATGATGACGTTGACAGTTAGAGCACTTGCAGCGGCTGGTCTGGTTGACGCCGAGACGGCTGCAACGGATAACCTTACTCGTTTCCGCGACGCTTCCGAGATTCGCTCCTATGCCCGTGATAGTGTGGCATTACTTGTGGATCTGGGCATCGCACACGGGTACAACGGTGAGGTGAAACCACTTGCTGAAGCGACACGAGCCGAATCGGCTACGTTGTTATATGCGATGATGAGCAAACTGGTATGGAATAAATGATGTTACACCAAAATCGTAGCGTATGAAAAAGAAGGCTTACTCTGACCTGGAACACAGGTTGGAGTAAGCCTTCTTGATTGTACGCCCCCAATGGGTGAAAAGTAGGCTACTCAACGAACGAGTAACTTCCTATGCTTTTGCAGTAGTTAATTGTAATGTTAGTGCATTGTTAATTGTAGTTTTTTCCGATTTGATAGGCTTGTTCCAGCAAGCCTTCGATATGTTCTTTGGATTCTGAGATCGTTTCATAGAGAAATTCGACTCGGGATTCCTGCATTCTTGCATAACCCGCGATCCCGTTATTCAGATAATTGGAAATCATGTTGTAATAGTCGTATTTATGGAATGAAGCCTCCGTTCCTCCAGCTAGTGCAATCCACAGTGCCTTTTTGGAGTTAGCCTTGTTCAGCAGCCCCATGTTCCATACCTTGTCTAGATAAGCTTTGAGCATGGAGGGGACGTTGTACCACCAGATCGGGAAAACAAATACAATGGCATCAGCCGCAAGCACACGATCCAGCTCTTTGCGAATCACAGGGGCATGTTGTTTATCGGGATTTTGCCAGTCTCGCTCATCTTCTACGCCATATAATGGATCGAATCCGTCATGATATAGATCGAGGATATCAATTTCATGGGAATTCTCCTGCATACCTTCTATAAAACGATTCATCACGGCAAATGTTAGGGAATCCTGTCTTGGGTGAGTAACGACCAGTTTAACTTTCATGTAGGAGTAACCATCCTTTTTTCTTTTTTTGGTTAAACATTCTGACCAATGTTATTATAAGATTCATGACATCGTATTGAGAAGTACGCACCTTCGAGTGCTGTAGATACCTTGAGGTTCTTCGGTTACTTTTAATAATAGGTATACATATATGTGAATTATGGGGGAGTACAAGTGGAACAAGAAATGAAAAAATATGAGAGTGGTGTGCAGGCGATGCTGGAACTGGTCGGTGGAAAATGGAGGATTCTTATTCTGCATCAGCTGATATCAGGTAAAAAACGAACAAGCGAACTTCGCAGAGCCATTCCTGACATTACCCAGAAGGTCTTAACCCAGCAGCTGCGTGAACTGGAAAAGAATGAAATCATCCATCGAATCATCCATCCCCAGATTCCGCCCAAGGTAGAGTATGAGCTGACAGAGTACGGCTTGACACTACAGGAAATCATTGACCGCATATGTCTGTGGGGAGAGAATCACTTGGACAGAGTATACGGAGATAAAAGCAGAGTGCTTGGAAATCATTTTAGTGACTATATTCCACTTTCAACTTCAACTTGAGATGGCCGCCAAATTTAAAAATAAAACAAAACCGTCCTTGATTTGAAAAGGAGGGTTTTTGTTGTTTTTTGTCCTTTATCAGCGAAACTGATAAATGCTATAAAATCATTGAAATTGACCCTCAACACCCGGTGTGTTAGGTTTTAGAGAGAAGAAATTAAATTAATGTGATGATTTTAGTCGGAATTAAAATCGAAGCAATGCGCGAGGTGGCAAACAGTGGAACTTCAAGTGACAAACAGCCCTTTTAATCAAGAACAAGTTGAACTGCTTAATCGTCTTATTCCTACATTGACCGATGGACAACGTACTTGGTTGAGCGGATATATTGCAGCAATTCAGGCAAGCGCGACAATAGCGGCTCCAGCTAACCTGGTACAGGCTGTACCAACTACAGGTATTGCACCTGTCAGTGCTCCGCCAGTATCCCGAGAAGTTACCGTGCTCTTCGGTTCACAAACCGGGAATTCCAGTGGCCTATCGAAGAAGCTGGCCAAGAAACTTGAAGAGCAAGGTCTTCAGGTAACGTTGTCATCGATGGGAGATTTCAAACCGAACGGACTCAAGAAAATTGAAAATCTCCTTATCATTGTCAGTACGCATGGCGAAGGCGAACCACCAGATAATGCGATTCCGCTGCATGAATTCCTGAACAGCAAACGGGCTCCGAAGCTTGAAGGACTTCGTTACTCGGTGTTGGCTCTGGGAGATACCTCCTATGAGTTCTTTTGTCAGACAGGTAAGGACTTCGATAAACGATTGCAGGAGTTGGGTGGTACAGCCCTTGTACCGCGTGTGGACTGTGATGTTGATTTTGATGAAGCAGCTGCGGAATGGATGAATGAAGTACTGGCATCCTTAAGCAGTACATCTGCTGCTGCGAGTACGGTAACCACTGAGGCTGTTACAGCTGCGGTGAGCGGCGGGGAATCCGAATATGATCGCACGAATCCATTCAAGGCTGAAGTGTTGGAGAATCTCAATCTGAACGGCAGAGGATCGGACCGTGAAACACGCCACATTGAGTTGTCTTTGGAAGGCTCCAGCCTGGACTACGAGCCAGGTGACAGCCTTGGCGTATTCCCTGAGAATCATCCACGCCTTGTCGATGAATTGATTGCAGCCATGGGATGGAATGCCGATGAACGCGTGACCGTGAATAAAAACGGGGATCATGCATCTGTGCACGAAGCGTTGCTGCGTTATTTTGAAATTACAGCGGTGACGAAACCGGTCGTGGAACAACTTGCGAAACTTAATCCTGGGAGTGGCCTGACGGCGTTACTCGCAGATGATTCCGAATTCCGTACAGTCATGAATAGCTGTGATCTGCTGGATCTGGTTCAGGATTATAATCTGAAAGGAATTCCTGCTGCAGAATTCGTCGCTGCTCTTCGCAAAATTCCGGCACGTCTGTACTCCATAGCGAGTAGTTCGAAGTCTTTCCCGGATGAAGTCCATCTTACCGTTCGCTCGGTACGTTATGAAGCGCGTGGCAGAGAACGTTACGGTGTGTGCTCGGTACATCTGGCTGAACGAATCGAAGCTGGCGACACTCTGCCTGTATATATACAGCATAACCCGAATTTCAAGCTGCCTGAGAACCCGGATACACCGATCATCATGGTTGGCCCAGGTACAGGTGTAGCGCCGTTCAGATCTTTCCTTGGTGAGCGTGAAGAAACAGGAGCAGAGGGCAAGACATGGCTGTTCTACGGAGATCAGCATTTCGCCACTGACTTCTTGTACCAGACGGAATGGCAACGTTGGCTCAAAGATGGTGTGCTCACGAAAATGGATGTAGCCTTCTCGCGTGATACGGAACAGAAAGTGTATGTACAACATCGTATGCTGGAACACAGCAAAGAGTTGTACCAGTGGCTTCAGGAAGGTGCAAGCATATATATCTGTGGTGACGAGAAAAAAATGGCACATGATGTGCATGCTGCGCTCACCACGATTCTTGAACAAGAAGGCGGTTTATCGCCTGAGCAGGCATCGGAATATCTGACACGGTTGCAGCAGGAGAAACGTTATCAGCGGGACGTCTATTAATTACCGGCCCAGCCGGACTGCACCATCCCGCAGAGACGAGAGGAGAAAGCAGCATGGTTTATAATAACTTACTTAACCCACAGCGCACGAATAGCGATGTGGAAGATATAAAGATCAAAAGTGATTACTTGCGCGGAAGTCTGACCGAAACGTTGGCTGATCGCATCACGGGTGCAATTCCAGAGGACGACAACCGTCTGATGAAACACCACGGCAGTTATATGCAGGACGATCGCGACCTGCGTAATGAGCGTCACAAATCCAAGCTGGAGCCTGCGTACCAATTCATGTTGCGTGTGCGTGCTTCCGGTGGAATTGTAACCCCGGAGCAATGGTTGATGATGGACAGAGTGGCACATAAATATGCGAATGAGACAATTCGTCTGACCACACGTCAGTCTTTCCAACTGCATGGCGTACTGAAGTGGGATCTTAAGAACACCATTCGCGAAGTAAACGATTCGTTGCTAAGCACACTGGCTGCATGTGGGGACGTAAACCGTAACGTGATGTGTAACCCGAATCCAAATCAATCCGATGTGCATGCTGAAGTGTATGAGTGGGCATGTCAGGTGAGTAATCATTTGGACCCTCGCACGCGGGCTTATCATGAGCTGTGGCTGGACGGAGAGAAAGTGATTGATTCCCAGGACTCCGACGAAGAAGTTGAACCAATCTATGGCAAAGTGTATTTGCCACGGAAGTTCAAGATCGGTATTGCTGTACCACCATCCAATGATGTGGACGTCTATTCACAGGATCTTGGCTTTATTGCTATTGTGGAGAACGGCAAGCTGCAAGGCTTCAACGTTTCCGTTGGCGGTGGCATGGGGATGTCTCATGGTGACGCCAAAACCTATCCTCAGGTGTCCAAAGTCATTGGTTTCTGTACGCCGGAGCAAATGATTGATGTTGCAGAGAAAACAGTTATGATTCAGCGTGATTATGGAGATCGTGCAGTTCGTAAACATGCTCGTTTCAAATATACGCTGGATGATCGTGGTGTGGAGTGGTTTGTCGATGAGCTGACCAGCCGTCTGGGATGGAAACTGGATGCGGCACGTCCGTATCATTTTGAGACTAACGGAGATCGATACGGTTGGGTAAAAGGTAATAATGGCAAATGGCACTACACGCTGTTCATTCAGAATGGTCGTGTAAAAGATGTAGAGGGCTATCCGCTCATGACGGGTCTGCGTGAAATTGCCAAAGTGCATACGGGTGATTTCCGTCTCACTGCGAACCAAAATCTGATCATCGGTAATATCAGCAGCCAGAAGAAGAAAAAGATTGAAGCGCTGATTCAACAGTACAATCTGACCGATGGTGCGCATTACTCAGCGCTGCGCAGAAGTTCGATGGCTTGTGTTGCGCTTCCAACCTGCGGCCTTGCGATGGCTGAGTCCGAACGTTACTTGCCGTCTCTGATCGACAAACTGGAGCCAGTTCTGGACGAAGCCGGGCTGAGAGACGAAGAGATTGTCATTCGCATGACAGGCTGCCCGAACGGATGTGCAAGACCGATGCTGGCGGAGATTTCATTTATCGGTAAAGCACCAGGTAAATACAATATGTATCTTGGTGGCAGCTTCACCGGACATCGCTTGAATAAGCTGTATAAAGAAAACATTGGCGAAACCGAGATTCTGGACACGTTGACGCCAATGGTGAACCAATATGCCAAAGAGCGCTATGAAGGTGAACATTTCGGAGACTTTGTCATTCGTGCAGGCTATGTTCCTGAAGTGTTGGATGGTCGACAATTTCACGCTTAATTGACCGGGTAAGATGAACTGAAGTTAGGACTGATTTAGGGACGGAAGCATTCCTTATGGGGTGCTTCTTGTTTGTTATATATGGAGTGAGTAGAGGTAATGTTAGTTGTTGCTGAGAGATTATGAGAGGATAAACTGAGGCTAATCTTCAAATAGAGATGGATAATCACCGCAGTTACTCCCAGTTTTTCGTAGGTATTAACTTGTTGAAGTACGCTCAACAAGATATAATGGCATAGTAGAAAGCAGATTACATGTTGAAAGTGAGCGGAAACGATATGGGTCGTAAGTGGAATAATATCAAGGAAAAAAAAGCTTCAAAAGATGCAAACACGAGCCGGGTCTACGCTAAATTCGGCGTTGAGATCTATGTAGCTGCCAAGAAGGGCGAACCGGACCCGGAAGCGAACCGTGCACTGAAAGTCGTGCTGGAACGTGCCAAAACGTATAATGTACCCAAAGCCATCATTGATCGTGCGATGGAAAAAGCAAAAGGCAGCGGGGATGAGAACTATGAAGAGTTGCGTTATGAAGGCTTCGGACCGAATGGTGCGATGGTCATCGTTGATGCACTCACCAACAATGTGAATCGTACAGCGCCGGAAGTGCGCTCTGCGTTTAACAAAAACGCGGGTAACATGGGTGTCAGCGGTTCTGTTGCTTACATGTTTGATCCAACAGCGGTTATCGGTATAGAAGGCAAAAACTCCGAGGAAGTACTGGAACTTTTGCTCGAAGCAGATGTGGATGTACGTGATATCGTGGACGAAGACGATGCTGTAATTGTATATGCGGAACCGGATCAATTCCACGCTGTACAAGAAGCATTCAAAGCTGCTGGTATTACTGAGTTCACAGTAGCCGAGCTGACCATGCTTGCGCAAAACCATATTGAACTTCCAGAGGATGCACAAGTTCAATTCGAGAAACTGATTGATGCGCTTGAAGACCTTGAAGATGTTCAGCAGGTCTACCATAACGTGGAGTTCGTGTAAGAGAACGAGGCGATACGTGGTTTGATTGTATAAAAAGAGTGTCTGACCAATCTACGGGATTGGACGGACACTCTTTTTTTGTTCGTTTATGAGTCAGACTGAAGTGTTCCAGGGGACTGCTCTGTTTTTTCCGAATTCCCCCCACCGAACTTGAATAACACAATTCCGCCCACAATGACAAGTACACCGAGCAGTTGATTCCACGAAAAAGGAATTTGCTCCAGACCGAGCCACCCCATGGAATCAAACAATAGCGCAAAGCTCAGTTGGGACGTCAGCACGATGGAGATGGCATATGTGGGGCCAAGCAGCTTCATGCCTTGTACGAGACAGAAGACCACACCAACACCAATGGCTCCACTGAGCCAGTACCAGAGTTGCATATGCTGAAAGCTGAATGTATTCTTGCCCTCCACTAGCAGAGAGATGAGGAACGAAGCAATGAATCCGGTGAAAAGCACCAACGTTGTTGTGGACCATGAACCGGTGCGTTCATTGACTTTGCTATTAAAAATCGTTTGCAGACTGACAAGTGCACCTGCCAGTAGTGCAAGCGAAATTCCTGTAATTAACATGGTTGTCGAACTCCTTATTCATAAATGTTGTGACCTGCTATTTCCCTTAGACCGGCTCTATCCTTGATCATAATCAATCCCTGATGTCGTTCGATTAATCCGTCTGCACAGAGCTTCTGGATGACCCGATTCAGGTGTCGATAACTGGTGCCGATCAGATTCGCGATGTCGGTCAGATTGAATGCGTCCAGCTCTTCGTGAACGATACTGCCCGCTTCTTCTGTCGAGATGGAGAGCAGGTAGCTGGCTAGACGAACCTCAACGGGATACATCAGGTTGAAATTGGAAAAGTTCGAGTCAATGTAGAATTTGTGAGAGATAATTTTGAGCAAAAATTTAAGTAAAGGTGCATAATCGCTGGCAAGCTCAGCAAGCCATTGATAATGAATGCGAAGCATCACCACAGGTGACACGGCCTGAACCGTATTAACAATATCGCTTTCACGGACATACTCTATGTCACCGACAACTTCAAGCGGTGTTTTGAAGCAAAGCACCAGTGTTTTGTCCTGTGCGGAGGTGGTGAAAATCTTGATTTTACCCTCAACCAGTACGTACAAATATTCGGAAGTTTCCCCTTCACGACAGATCAGTTCACACTTCTCAATGTGGCATAACGTCATATGTGTACGCAGGGGCTCGTGAAATATCTTTTCGAGTTGATATTGCTTCAGATACTGCATTAATTGTTGCTCGTTATGGATCTCTTGCACGCTGTTATTCACCCCCGACGATATGTTTCAATTCTTCTCCAAAATCTATAGTTTCATAATAATGACACCAGTCACCATTAAGGCAATGCCCAGAAATTGCGGCAGTTTCATCTTTTGTTTCACCACGCCGAACCATCCGTTGCTATCCACCAGAAAAGTCAGGAACAGCTGAGCAATGAGCAGGGCCGAGATCGTGAATGTAACCCCAATTTGCTGAATGGCCGTCACTTCACTGAAAATAATGATGGCGCCAAAAGCACCTCCAGCCAGGTACATAGGTTTTACTTGTTTGAGTCCTTGAAGGTTGGTGTCTCTAACAAACATTAGGGTCAGCGCTGCTAATATGAATCCTGTCAGTTGTGTAATCGTAGCGGCCTGCCATGTGCCCATGTCGGTGCTAATCCGAGTATTGGCAACCCCTTGGAGCGTGATACACGCGCCGCCCAGTAATGCAAAAATAATTCCTCTCATATGTACGCTCCTTATTCAATCACTTCGACTTCTATTTAATGATAAACTCACCCCAAACGCCAAGGACAAATGTCCTGAGCTTTGAAGTCATAGCATCTAGAGTACAATAAAGAACCCGGGAAATCCAGATGGGGCATGAAGAGATGCGTGGCATATATGCTCAGTACTCATTTTTCATCATAGCTAGCTATCCAGGAAATGAAACGAGAGTCTGCCGAGCGTACCCCGGAGCATAGAAAGTATCCAAAGCTCCAGGGTAGGACAGGCAATGAGATTAGATGCAATACAATCAGCTAGAAAATCCTCTCCGTACAAATCAATGATTCTATTAGATCACAGTGTACACAGGCTTCTCGCCTACAAAACGAACAGACAATTCGGGAAAACGTTCTGCCAACCTGTCTGCCAATAGCTTCATTCCCGGAGCCTCGCTCTCAGCATGTCCCAGCATGATCAGTGCCTTGGACTTGCCTTGTTGTACGGCATCACGGATATATTCCGGTGTTTCCCACTCGAATCCTTCCCCAGCAATGATGAGGTCCAATTGCTCATTCTGAATCAAGGGAATCGTCACATGTCCATTACCACGAAAACCTACCAGTACCGCTGCGCGTCTACAGACTATTTCCGCATTGCCTGCAACGCGTACATAATCGATCCCCAGGGAACTTTTCACATGGTGAGCAATAGCTTCAACGGTTTGTCCTTCCGGAAAAGAAAGGACGTCTGCTTCCGGTAGTCGTTGCTCCACATAAGAGGACCACCCCAAGGCCTGAATCAGTCCTTCGGTAATGCCATCCGGTTGGAAGCGGTGGATGATATCATGACATCGATAGATGGAAATGCCTGCTTCGTCGATCAACTTTCTTTTGTCCATATAAACCGAATCATTTGCAAGCCAATCCGTATGACTGTGATGGTTATAAAACGGAGATTCATGCGCAATGATCAAGTTCGCACCGTGCTGTATGGCTTGTTCAATAACATAATGTGTGGGCATAAAAGCAAAGATAATACCTTTGACCTTACAATCAAGTGAGCCCGTAATGAGCTGATCTACCGTGTTTTCCGGCAATTCAATGTTATCTGTGAGGTGAAGCACAACGTCTTGAACAGTAAGATCCATAGAATGCATTCCTCCAGTGACAGGATATAAAGTTAGTGTACCATGTTGACATCTGAAATCTACTGCCTTCCAGATTATAGGGTCGTTTTTATTGTTTTCGGTTAATACTACAACATACGGATTACAGTCAGTTAAGATAACAACGGAGGAATGTATTGGGCTGTACACGGATGTTGGATTCATATAGTTTTCTCAAACAAGAATAAGTATACTTACATAGAGTCTTTGCTTGTATTAAATGGAGCTGAGTGCAAGGAAAGCAGTTTCCATTTCAATATACTGGGAATCAGTTGAGGATAAGTGTTCATTTGCAACAACAGAACAGATTGTGAAAGGGGATAACTACGATGACAGCAACAACTATTATGGAACGTCTGAAGAGCGAGACAGCTCATTATCACAGACAAGTAGAACAGAACCCTTATGCAAAAGCCATTATGAATCAAACTGTGACTATAGAAGAATATAGAACTTATTTAGAGAAATTTTATGGATTCCTGAAACCGCTGGAGGATCAGGCTGTGCAGCAGCCTTTCTGGGAAAGTACGGGACTGGATATTGAGATTAGAGGCAAGGCTGGACTCTTGGAAAAGGATTTACGAAATCTGGGTGCCAGTGAAGAAGAGATCACTCAACTTCCGCTCTGTGAAGAATTGCCAGATATTTCAACACCTGCGCGTTTGTTTGGATATCTGTATGTAATTGAGGGGTCCACGAACGGTGGACAGATTATGACCAAACGTTTGTCGCAGTTCCTGCCCATTGAAGCTGATCGTGGATTGGAATATTTCAATGCTTACGGCTCAGATACAAGAACAAGATGGAGCGAGTTTACAGGTTTGCTGCAGCAGTTCATCAGCACGCCAGAAGATCATGACAACATGGTACACAGTGCATCAGAGACATTCCGACTACTGGATCAATGGATTAATACGTAGGGCGAACTTTTTTTCATTATTTTAAAAGGTATCTATATAAGTTGAACTAATCATTTACACCTAACGGAGAGGACAGAAAAAAGCTGGAAAAGCGAAGCGTTCGCATTTATAACCGGATTTTTCCCTCTAGAAAGGGAATCGATAAAATCTGGGGATAACAGCGATTGGAAGGTTATTCTGTCATCGTAGTATCGTGTAAATAATTATTAATTCAACTTATATAACATCATGAGAGGGGATTTTCCTGGCCATGGCCGAACCGAAGTCCAAGAAAGAACAAAATTTGTTAAACCGCACATTGCTTCATCAGGGAACATACACAAATGATCCGATAGATCTGAATAACTGTGACAAAGAACCCATTCATATCCCCGGCTTTATTCAACCTCATGGTGTTCTTTTGGCCATCAATACCAGTCTTACGCCAACCATTGTTCAGTGTAGCCAAAATACGGAGGACCATCTGGGTATTGCCTATGAAGACGTTCTGGGCATGCCTTTGGAAAATCTGATCGGCGAGGAAGATGTACGCAAACTGTTGGCTAGCAGCTTCAATGCAGATGTAACCTCTGATTTGCATTACATGGATCTGACCATTAAGGTATCCGGTGAGAACCGGGTCTTCTCCTCTGTTCTTCATGAAAGTGAAGGTCTGCTTATTCTGGAGATCGAGCCTTTTTATGAAAAAGAGGACATGGAGACTACCGACTTTGAGTGGATATCCCGATTCTTCGGTCGAATCAAAAGTACAGATAGTCGCGTGGAAGCAAGTCAGATTGCGGCTGAACAGGTGAAGGAAATGCTCGGTTACGACCGGGTGATGATCTATGAGTTTGACGAGCAATGGAATGGTAAAGTTATTGCTGAAGCGCGTGAACAAGAACTCGAACCATTCCTGGGACATCACTATCCGGCATCGGATATACCAAAACAGGCTCGGGAGTTGTATCTTCGCAATTGGCTGCGAACGATTGTGAATGTAAATTATGCACCTGTGGGGATTGTGCCTATGCTTCAACCGCTCACAGGCAAACCGCTAAATTTGAGTCTTTCGGTCTTGCGCAGCGTATCTCCACTTCATATCGAATATTTGCATAATATGGGTGTAGGTGCGACTGTAACGATCTCGCTCATTCATAACAATCAACTGTGGGGACTCATTACATGCCATCATTATAAGGCCAGATATGTACCCCATCGCGTACGGAATCTGTGCAATTTCCTGGGCGCGTTTTTCTCGAATGAATTGTTTCAGCGTCAGCAACTCGATGATTATCAATCAGAGATTCAATCACGTGAAGCCGCTTCACGAATTGCCAACATTTTTATCGGTAACACAAGTCCTGCCCGAGTGCTTGAGGAATTACAGGGAGAAGAAGAGACGGTGTTAAATCTGATGGGTGCTACCGGAGCAGCAATCTGTTACCAGGACAAGTTGTTGTTGTATGGTGAAACGCCAAACAGTGGACAGATTCGTGAACTGGCAGGTTGGCTTGCAGGAAAGTCCGAGGATTATAGTTATCATACGTCGAAGCTGAGTGCAGAGTATGAAACATCCAAAGCTTATCAGGATAAGGCTTCCGGGGTTATTTATGTTGCCATTTCGCCTGGACAGCATAACTACATGCTCTGGTTCCGACCTGAGGTTGTCCAGGTTGTCGATTGGGCGGGTGACCCAGCCAAAGCGGTGCTCAAGACGGATGACGGCATGCGTCTGTCGCCTCGTAAATCATTCGAGAAATGGCGTGAGTTTGTAAAATCAACTTCGTATCCTTGGACATCCAAAGAGCTTAGCGTGTTACCTTTACTCAAAACCATTGTACGTCGGCAGACAGAGAACCAGTTGGTTCAGGCCGAAGAACAGGCGCTGCAGAATGCTCGTATTTTGCGACAAAATGAACAGCGTTATTTGCAGTTAATGGATTACTCGCCCGTGGCATTTTTTACTTTGACTGACGGCCAGACTATCTACTGTAATACGAAGGCTGCCGAGTTGCTCGGGTTCGAGAGTTCCAAAGACCTGATGGGCAAGGACTTCAGGGCGTTGTTACCTGAGCAAACGAGAGTGACGTTGCAACAGAATTTTGAGGAATTAAAGCACAATAACACAAGTTTGATTACCAGCCAGTCGTATTTCACCACAGCAGCAGGTACCTCATTGTTGCTTGAAATTACACTTGCTTCTGTTACGCACGCGGGTAAACCTTCTGTGATGGTCCTATTGCACAGCGGCGCTTCCCACCATGAACAGGACAATTACACTGAAACGACGAGCCAGCTTCAGAACTATCTGACGACAGATCCGTTAACGGATATGCCAATTCAGACGGTGTTCAAGTCACAGCTTCAAGCTGACTGGGATGACTGTTTACAGGAAAAATGCAGTCTGGGACTGCTCATTATAGATATTGACGATTTCCGTTCGTATAATGCAGCATACGGCCTTCAAGGAGGCGACCTTTGTCTGCAATGGATCGGTGAGGTGCTTACCGTGGTTAGCGAACAGCATGAAGCGCAGATCTCTCGTCTTGGCGGAGGTACATTCATGTTGAAATTAAAGAGCACAACGTCTGAATATGCAGCTAAACTTGCGGAAGAAATTAGACGGCACGTGCTCGCTCTCCAGATTCAGCGGGAATTAACGGGTCCGAGCGGAGTTGTCACTGTTAGTGTTGGCGGTGCAGTACTGGTGCCAGAAGAGCTTTTCGATGCATCCGACCTAATCGAAAAAGCGAGTCGAGCGTTGGCCCAAGCGAAAAGTGAAGGGAAAAATCGCGCAATTGTCGTGTGATTACGCCTGTGCAACGTTCGATTTGAAACGATACAATCATTATTTGAAAAAAGTTAAACAGACATGATAAAAAGAGGGCAGAAATGCCTTCTTTTTTGTGTCCAAGAATGTCTAAATTTCGTCACCGCAGACACAGGACAAGTGATATAATGATCCCTATGGATACACTTGTTCGTATTCTGTCTTGGAGGAGGGTGAGATAACGTTCTATGAAAGACAACTCAAGACAATTGGAATTTATGGAGATAGATCTGAGTGAAGAACCTGAAACAGCAGCAGTTCCAGTTCCTGATCGTTCAACCATTGTGCAGTCTGCACATGATACGATGCAGCATCGTGGAGGCATATTGTCCTCAGAGAAACGTTTTGTGGAGGAAGCAAAGCAGTGGGTAGAGATGGAGGGGGATGTATCCCCGTGGGTTCCCTTTATGAGTTACTGGCCAACGTATGGCGTGATGAACGAAGCCCAGCGCAAGTGGTATATGTTTTGGAGAAAGGAAGTACGTCAGGGGAGATACCCGGATACCGATCTGTCCTATCTATTTGTTCATATCTACGAGTTAATTAACGGCATTGGCTGGCAGAATCCTCAGGATGGTTATGATCAATTGAAGCAGCTATGGGTGAACTACCGTGAACGGCTGCCGCAATTAAATATATATATGCAAGAATGGATGGTCGATTATGTGCTGGTCCACCAGATGGAGATGTCCTTATCCGAGGTCATGGGCCTTTCGGGCGGATACCTGCCAGCAGAGATGCTAGATAGGGAGTTGCAACGTATTTTACAGGATAAGGTATCGGATATCTCGCTGAATATGCTGCAAAGATATTATGATTACGATATTACACTTAGTAAGTTCTACAGAGATGGCGGCAAAGAAGTGATGGAGCAGTACATCCCGCGGGTCATGGCCTTGGTTGATTCGTACTTGGAACGTACGCGACAAGTTGGACTGCTGCCTGAGTGTGATCCCAACGATGAACGTACGATGGAGCGCGTACTGTTTCGCAAAGCGGTCTATGATGATTCGATCTATGGAAGATCGGTATCTTTCAGGTATATGCCCATAGGTGAACAAGCTGAGTTTGTACAGATGGTTACGCGGATCTATCGATGTACTGAAAATAAACTTCGAGAACTGCTCGGATTCAGAGGCCGATTGCGTGGACAGGCATTAGAGCCTGAACTTGCAAATCTCATTGAACGTTACCTGGACAAAGCATATGCGACTGAGCAGGCCGAGACGGTGGAACAACCGGTGATTCGTATTGATACGGAAAAATTGGCATCGTTACAGCAAGAAAGTGAGTACGTGCGATTGGCGCTTACAATTGAGGATGATCACCCTTCTGAAGTGAAGGATGAAGAGGTTAACAACGCAAATGTAGCAAGTAATTCATTCGATATACTGGAAGCAAGGAATGAGATCGCTCCAACTGAAGGTTCCATGGAATCGGAGCCATCCGCAGTAGAGATTGCAACAGGAGCGCAAGTAGAATCTATTAGGTTGCAGTGGGACGAGTCTGCTGAGGCTGATCTGGATGAAGAATGGCTGCTCTTTGCCAAGGAACTCTCCCCTCAGCAGGTGCAAACGATTCATGTTCTACTTGGCGCAAGTCCAGATACGGAGCTGATGCGTCTGGCTGAGCAATATGGAACGATGCCTACGCTTCTGCTGGATGAAATTAATGATGTGGCTATGGAAACGATCGGTGATCTTCTGATTGATGCTGATCGGATTGTTCCTGATTATATAGATGTGTTCGAACATGTGAAGAGGTGATATTCAGTGACAGAACTTAAAATACCAAAGCGGCTGACCACCGCACTTGTAAATTCATTTACAGCTGGTGTTGTCCCGAGAATTGGACTGGAGCAGATTGCCGTTGGCCGGAAACCGGAAGTGGAAGCCATTTTGCGGGATATGGACAATATTGCGGAGGGTGGAGCAGCGTTTAAACTCATTACGGGTCGTTACGGCAGCGGTAAAAGCTTTCTTTTGCAGATGATTCGTAACTATGCGATGGATCGGGATTTTGTTGTGGCAGATGCGGATCTGTCACCTGAGCGTCGATTGGTGGGAACCAAAGGCCAGGGACTTGCCACATATCGCGAACTGATGACTCGTCTGTCTACACGCACACGCCCGGATGGGGGAGCGTTGGAGCCGATTTTGCAAAAATGGATCGCAGGGCTGCAACAATCCACGATGCAGAGTCAGAACCTGCGCCCGGATGATCCCGCTCTGCCGCTTGAGGTAGAGAAACAGATTTATGCGGTGACGGGGGAAATGCAGAATCTGGTTCACGGCTTTGATTTTGCCAAAGTACTGGCGTCATACTGGAACGGGTACAAGCTGGCTGATGATGATCGCAAACAGGCGGCCCTTCGCTGGCTTCGAGGAGAATTTGCAACCAAAACGGAAGCGAAAAAGGAACTGGCTGTTGGCGTTATCATTGACGATGACAACTGGTATGACTACTTCAAATTATGGTCTGAATTCACAGCGCGCATTGGTTACAAAGGATTGCTGTTGTTCATTGATGAAGCGGTGAATCTGTACAAAATTACAAACAGTGTCTCCCGTCAAAGCAACTATGAGAAATTGCTGACCATGTTCAATGATACGATGCAGGGCAAGGCAGAGCACCTGGGCATATTTGTAGGTGGTACGCCGCAATTTGTGGAGGATGAACGGCGCGGACTATACAGCTATGAAGCGCTTCGCTCCAGGCTTATTGATGGTCGTTATGCAGTTAAAGCGTATGCGAATTACACAGGTCCGATCCTAAAGCTGGCGATGTTATCGCATGAAGAGATTCTGATTCTGCTCCAGAAGCTGCGACAGATTCATGCCCTGCATTTTGGATACAGTGCAAGTCTTACGGATGAACAATTGGTTGATTTTATGCAAACGGCGGTGAACCGACTGGGTGCGGATGAATTGCTGACCACGCGTGAAGTGGTACGGGACTTTATGGATGTACTGCATACGCTACACCAGAATCCTGAAGTGACTTATAATCAATTACTTGGTGAGCGGGCTGCCAAACCTCAGGAAACGGGTAAAGGGGCAGATGCTTCACCAAATACGGATGATCTGGACGACTTTCTGGCGGAGTTTGAATTATGAGTGATAATCCATTCTATCGGCTGGCGCCATTCGTGCAGGAATTTATATATAAAAAAAGATGGGAATCGCTTCGTCCTGCCCAGATTGAGGCCTGCAATATCTGTTTTCATACCCCGCATCATATGCTGATTGCGGCGGGCACTGCCTCTGGCAAAACGGAGGCGGCTTTTTTTCCTGCATTGACCGAGCTGTATGAACGGCCTTCCAAATCAGTGGGCATTTTGTACATTGGACCTCTGAAAGCCCTGATTAACGACCAATTCGAACGTCTTAAGGATCTGTTAACCGAAGGAAATATTCCGGTTTGGCACTGGCATGGGGATGTGCCTCAGGCGGAGAAAACAAAACTGATGAAAAATCCGTCCGGTGTGCTTCAGATTACGCCAGAATCGCTGGAAGGTCTGCTCATGAATCGACCGAATGCGATCCCGGCGCTGTTTCATGATCTGCGCTATGTCATCATCGATGAGGTGCATGCTTTCATGGGAGCGGATCGGGGCATTCAAGTACTCAGCGAGCTTGCCAGAATCGAGCGTATGGCTGGTTGTGCACCGCGAAGAGTGGGCTTGTCCGCTACGCTTAGTGACTATGATGCGGCTACATCTTGGCTTGCTGCCGGAACGCAGCAGGGAGTGGATGTGGTCTCTTCTCCAGGTGGTCGCAAGCTGCGACTGCGGGTGGAACATTTCTCTTTTCCAGATGCGCAGGATGAAGAGCAGGCGGAGCAGCTTCATAACGCACGCAAAGCGTACTACGACTTCATCTATGAGAGCACACATCGTAAAAAAGCGTTGATCTTCACCAACAGCCGTACGGACGCTGAGGTCACTATTCTTGAGATGCGGCGGGTCGCTGCTCGCAGGCAAGAGCGTGATGTGTTCCATGTGCATCATGGAAGTATCTCCGCCATGCTGAGGGAGGAAACGGAAGCCGCCCTCCGTACTGGATCAGGCCCCGCGGTTGCTGCGGCAACGGTCACGCTTGAACTGGGTATCGATCTGGGCGAACTGGAACGTGTGGTTCAGCTCGGTGCACCCTATAGTGCTTCCAGCTTTGTACAGCGTCTGGGACGTTCAGGGAGACGAGAGGACATGGCATCGGAGATGCTTTTTGTATGTCCGGAGGAAGAGGACGAGGAAGCGCAATTGCCAGCACGTATGCCGTGGACGTTGATGCGTGCGATTGCTGTTATCGAACTGTATGTAAAAACGAAGTGGGTCGAGCCGCTTGAAGCCCGCAAAATACCCATAGGTGTGCTCTATCATCAGACGATGAGCATGTTGAAAAGTATGGGGGAGGCTGAGCCGAGAGATCTTGCAGAAGCCATCCTTTCGCTTGCTCCATTTGCGTTGATTAGACCTGATCAATATCAGGTTTTCCTGAATTACCTCATTGAGACGGATCATCTGCAATGGACAGAGGATCGAACATTGATCATCGGTCTGACAGGTGAGAAAATTGTGAATAATTATCGCTTCTACGCCGTGTTTAAAGACGATGAAGAACATAAAGTACTAAACGGCTCGGAAGAGATTGGTTCCATTACAACCGTGCCTCCACCTGGCTATTGCTTCTCGCTCGCGGGCAAACTGTGGAAAGTGGAAGAGGTCGATCACAAGCACAAGGCTGTGTATGTGAAGTCTGCAAAAGGTAAGGTAGATACGTTATGGCTTGGAGCGGGAGGAGATATTCATACGTCGGTGGTACAGAAAATGCGTGAAGTGTTGTCCGACTCAGTGATCTATCCTTACCTGTCACCACAAGCCGTCAATCGACTTGAACGGGCGCGCCGCCTAGCTCGTGAAAGCGGACTGTTGAAGCAGGTTGTCATTCCGGCAGGGGGAGATTCGATGTATGTTCTTCCTTGGGTGGGAAGTAAATCATTCCGTACATTGGAGCGCCTGATGAAGCATAATCTGTCCAAGAAACTTGCCTTGCGGTCCGTTGTGCCCATGGAGCCATATTATTTTGTGGTGTCCGGCAAGGTCGATGAACGAACATTGTTAGCCGAGATCATGAGTGAGTGTCGGACGGCTGAAGACGCATCTGCGTTACTGGCTGAAGATGAAGCTCCTTATCTGGGCAAGTATGATGAATTTGTCGCGCCGCCTTTGATCCGTGAGGCTTTTGCCGTGGATGGGCTGGATCTGGATGGATTGAAGGAAGGTTTACAGCAAACATTGGAGTGGGACTCTTCAGGCTCTAGTCGAACCTGACGTTTTTTTATACGGAATAGGGTTGACACCATCTCACCTCCCATGTAATATATGAAAAGTCGTCACACACGAAATACATCAAATTGCATATATCATTTCGTATAACCTCGCAGGCCGAAAGTGTACACAGGGCGAGGGTCTCTACGGGAAGCCTATACTTCCTAACTACGATGCCAAGGAATCAATGTATTCCTTGCTCGTAGTTAGGATTTTTTGCATTTAGATGGTGTCTGTGACCTTGGCATGAACCAACATGCGGGCGTATTTTTCTTATCATCAGGAGGTTTATTCACAATGAAATATTATCTGTCCGTTCTCGCGGGAGCGATGAGCTATGGCATATTATCCACGATTGTGGTTCTGGCGTATGGCGAAGGATATAAACTTGGAGAGGTTGTGGGAACACAGCTGATTACGGGTTTTCTTCTTTCCTGGATGCTGGCGCTATACACAAGATTTAGAGCAAAACGCAAGTCACAGGCAAATGGCAAAACATCAGGAGCCGTGGCACAGGTATTCAAGCGGTTGACGTGGAAACAACGTCTGTTATTGATGGCTGCCGGAACACCAACGGTAATTACAGGACTCGTGTATTATCAGTCTTTGCGTTATATCCCGGCTTCACTTGCCATTATCCTGTTGTTCCAGTTCACATGGATTAGCGTATTGATTCAGGCGATAAGCAAACGTCAACGTCCAGACAAAGTCACGTTCCTGACGTTGATCATTCTGTTTGGTGGAACCTTGCTGGCAGCGGGTTTCCTGGAACAGGGACTGGGTGAGTTCAACGGTCTGGGTATTGCTCTTGGACTAATGGCAGCCGTAAGTTATTCCCTGTTTGTATTGTTTAGCGGCAAAGCCGTACCTTCAGCGCATCCGGCGTTCCGCAGTGCGTGGATGGTTACAGGCGGATTGATCCTGCTGTGCATTTTGTTCCCGCCGACATTCCTCTTTAATGGATTGATCTGGAGCCAGTTGCTTGTATTTGGATTGTTACTTGGATTCTTCGGGGCATTCATTCCACCCGTACTGTTTGCTATCGGCGTGCCGCATATTGGAGGCGATATGGCCGGAATTCTGGGTGCAGTGGAGCTTCCAATTGCAGTACTGTTATCCTCTATCGTGCTCCATGAGCATGTCAGCGGATTGCAATGGTTCGGGGTTATCATTGTGCTTATTGGGGTTGCCCTGCCAGAGTTGTATAAATTACGCATGAAACGAAGTCGGAATACACCGATATATTCCTGAGTTATACAAAAAGGGATATTGCGAAGCATGAACGGGAATACCCGTAGATAAGCCTGAGAAATCAGGCTTTTTTTATTGAAGCAATATGGCTCAATCACAATAGCCCAGAGGGGTCATTTTCATTATCATGCGAATCAGGTATGCTTAAAGAATACACCCGTCTGTTGATTGAATATTGATGGGACATCAAATGAGGAGTGTTTACATGAAAAGCTGGTTTGGAAAAACATGGCCTTGGTTAACGCTGGGTCTGACCGTTGTTGTACTGCTTGGATCATTTTTGGTTTATTTTATGGGCAAAGACGTATCCCCGGGATCGGCAAGTGCTGTAACTGCACAAGCTGAGACACCGGAGGATCTGGAGGGATATGAAGTCATTGATGTGGATGTGAGCAACGATGGTTTTGGACCGGACGTTATCGAGGTGAAGGCTGGCGTACCGACCAAAATCAACTTTATTCTGACCCGGTCGGTGACACATGTGAAATCAGTGGGATCACAAAAGCTTGGCATGGATCTATACATGCAAAAGGGACCCAATTATTATACGGTCGACAAAGATCTGCCCAAGGGAGAATATGAGATTCATTGCGGCATGTACATGATATATGCAACGATTAAGGTCGTATAAGCAGAAGGAGCATGGTTTCGGGTTACCGAGCTTTGCTCCTTTTTTTGGTGCGTGATATCATGGGAAAGTGGGTAAAATCGATCAGGAGGTGGCGAAATGAAAGCGCTATTTATTGGAGGGACAGGCACCATCAGTACGGCCATTACGGAGATGCTTGCACAGCAAGGCTGTGAACTGTATTTGATTAATCGAGGCAATCATAACCATGACTTACCTAAGGAAATCAACGTACTTCAAGCGGACATTAATGACGAGACATGTGTAGCGGAACTGATCGCTGATCTGGAATTTGATGTTGTTGCAGACTTTATCGCCTTTGTACCATCTCAATTGGAGAGAGATTACCGTTTATTTAAGAATAAAACAAAGCAGTTTATTTTTATAAGCTCAGCATCTGCGTATCAGACACCTTTGGCTGATTACCGGATCACGGAAGGCACGCCATTATCGAATCCATACTGGGAGTATTCTCGCAACAAGATTGCATGTGAAGACTATCTGATGAAACAATACCGCGAGCATGGATTTCCAGTGACCATCGTGCGTCCGAGCCATACGTATGGCGACAAATCGGTACCTCTCGGTGTTCATGGTGCTCAAGGCAGCTGGCAGGTTCTCAAGCGCATACGTGAAGGCAAACCCGTTATCATCCATGGAGATGGTACCTCACTGTGGACCATTACGCACAATACTGATTTTGCCAAAGGGTTTATCGGGCTTATGGGAAATATCCATGCCATTGGTGAATCGGTACATATCACCTCAGATGAATCCGTCACCTGGAATCAGATTCATGAGATTATAGCTGGCGTGTTGGGAGTTAAGCTTCATGCGGTACATGTACCCTCTGAGTTCTTAGCTGCATGCAGTGACCAGGATCTTCGCGGCGGATTGCTGGGTGACAAAGCCAATACCGTTGTATTTGACAACAGTAAGCTGAAGCGGCTTGTTCCGGAATTTGTAGCAACGACAAGAGCTGATCAGGGCATTCGACGTACGATTGAGCACATTCTGGAGCATCCTGAATTACAGACCGAGGATCCGGAATTTGATGGTTGGTGTGACAAGGTCGTTGGCGCATTGGACGAAGCGTTATTAAAGATCAGAGATGAGAAATGAGAAGTAAGGCGATCATGATCAAATGTTTACATTCATGCGCTTAATCGTTATAATCAAGAAAAAATGACACTTGTTAGGGGAGGCACCCCAACTTAGGACATCGTTCCTTTGTTGGGGTGCCTTCCTTTTTTTGTGTGCCTAAAAGGAGAGTAGACGTTGAAAAAATCAGGAAAACGTGTGAAGAAACAAGCGGAACAGCTAACCAAGGTGGTGCTGGCATTTGCATTATTATCACCTCAAGCCCTGTTGCTTGAATGGGGCGCAACGACGGTAATGGCTGAAACGGTTGAAACGATCGGGATTGTATCCGATACGTCCAGCATGAAGGCTGTACAGTCCTCCAAGGTGAAAGTGGAGATGAACAGTGACGGTAAATACAGAATTGTATTACTACCAAACACAAATGTATTTTACGGTGGTGATACAGGGAATGTATCCACCATTATCGACCACAACGGATCCCCTGTGAACTTCAAAACATTGCCGCTGAATTATTACCGAATTAACAATAATGTGATTGAAATGTCCCGGCAAAAGGACAATGTGGAATATATTTTGCGTGTATCTATCGTTAATGCTACCTCACAAGGTGGTTACATGAAGGTTGAACTGGAAGCTATTAACCGAAGTGGAACGGCACTAAATTTGGGTGGAACGTTTTATTGGGATACGATGGTGAATGGCAATGATGCATCTCCGTTTGAAGTCATAGAGAATGGATGGCGCAATTATAGTGGTGGTGTTCAGGTAACGGCTTTTTATGCCAATACGTACAATGTTGTGAATGCAGATCGCATATATATGGGCCAGTACAGCAGCCCAGACAGCGCCCAACTCACAGGAGGGTCTTCACCTTCAGCGTTCACTCCAGGCCAGACCGTTACGGCGAGTGATACAGCTGCACAATTTTGGTGGGACGCCAAGACAACAGCGAATCAGGCTTCACGTAAATTTTCAACCATTGTGGGGATTGGCCCCAAAAATGCTCCACCTTCATTTACCTTAACAGCACCCTCTTCGGGTCAAACCTATTACAAAGGCGAGCAACTTCAGATCTCTGGTACAACGCGAGATACGGATGTAGGCGACCTATTGACCGTGAAATGGTCCATTGATGGTGGGTCCGAGAACATTCTTACCCAGATGACCGCAACGGGTTCAAATCAGTCTTTCAACACCAATTACACATTGCCTGATACCCTGCCAGATGGCACACACACATTGCAAGTATGGGTCATGGATGACAAAGGTGGGGTATCCTCCGCAGGAACCGTTAACTTTACGGTAAGAAGTTTTGTTGTGCCCGGAACGCCGACATATTCATTGGTTAATTCTAATAACTTGACGGTAAATTGGGATAAGAAGGCGAATGATGTATCCGTTACGTATGAACTGAAGAATATGACCACGAATCAGATCGTGGATACAGGTGCGTCAAACAGTCGGCAAGTGACAGGGCTCACTCCGAATACCAGTTATTCTTTTGCTGTACGTGCCAAAAATTCAAGTGGTTCCTTCACGGGGTACTCCAGTCCATCCACCAAATATACATTGGCCAATCCACCCGCTGCTGCGGGTGTGACACAATCAGGCAACTCTGTTACAGCGAGTTGGAATAATAATAGTAACCCTGACGGCACTCATTACAAAACCGAAATACGCAGTCCAGGTGGGCAAGTCCTCGCAACGGGAACAACAACTTCCACACGTACAGCGTTTGCCCTGACCGGACTCGCGGACGGAAAATATGAAGTATTTGTTGCGGCACTGAATGGAGAAGGGATACAGACCCCATTTATATCCGCTGGAGAGATGATGAAAGATACGACGGGCCCAACTGCTCCTTCTGTTACACTCACGCCATCCTCATGGACCAAGGAAGATGTTCTCGTCACGGTTGAAGAGGGGAAAGATGTCTTAAGCGGAACTCAGAAGACTGAAGTGAAAGTTGGTCCGGCAGGAGAATGGCGTGAATACAGCGCTCCGTTTACCGTAAGCAGTGAAGGCAACACAACGGTTATGGCACGCAGTATTGATGCGTTTGGTAATACAGGACAGGAAACGGCTGTGACAGCCAGAGTAGATCGGACGGCACCAACGCCTCCCGTCATATCGTTGAACCCGCCGGAATGGACAAAAGCGCTGGTAATCGTGACATTAACGGAGGGTACGGACGAAGCAAGTGGCATTGGTCTGACACAGTATAAGCTGGGAAGTGAGGGAGAATGGATCGACTACAAGGCTCCTTTTACACTGAATGAAGAAGGGATAACCGAGATTTACGCACGAAGTGTTGACTGGGCCGCCAATGTCAGTGCTTCCACTTCAGCAACAGCCAGAATCGACAAGACTGGGCCTGAGCAACCAACGATTACGTTAAGTGAAGAGGATTGGACGAATCAGGATGTAACTTTTGCAATAAACAGTGGTGAAGATTCTGGCAGTGGGCTTGCCAAGAGCCAATATCGACTTAACAAAGAAGGTCCTTGGATCGATTACAAGGGCGAAGTGACGGTTGCCGATGAGGGAGAAACGATCATATATGCACGCTCACTTGACCGTGTAGGCAATATAAGCACGTCCGCTCAGGCTACAGTTCGAATCGACACGACAGCTCCAACCGAGCCGGTGATTCGTTTAAGTTCTTCTGGATGGAGTAAAGAACATGTGCAATTCACGATCGCTGGTAGTGTCGATGAACGAGCGATATCCTATGAATACAGCATAAATGATGCCCCGTATATGACAGGAAATAGCGGTACAGTTAGTACAAACGGCGCTACCACCATTCGAGCCCGAGCAAGAGATACCGTTGGTAATGTGAGCAAGGAAGTGAGTCGAATCGCCTATGTGGATCAGATGGCTCCCACGATTACATTTGCACCGAACGGACATGGCTGGACGGACATGGACATATCCACTACCATTCAGTATGCCGACGCCTACTCAGGCATTCAAGAACTGGAACGATTCTATCAAGTTACGAACAGTGCAGAATCACCGGATCATTGGCTTGAAGCTCGCTCTGACGAGCATAAAATATCCATCGAATCGGAAGGCATATGGTACATCCATGCCAAAACCATGGACAGAGCAGGTAATACATATGAGACAACATCATCACCTTACCATATTCAACGCAAGCCCGAGCAACCGAGTCATGTGAGAATGACACAGATTGCTGAGACATCAGCTGAACTTACAGTGGATTTGCCAACAGGGGGAAGGTATACCAATGGATATCAGTATGAGATAACGAATAAAACGACAGGACAGTCATGGACACTGGACTACCCTAACCACAGTATAATCGATCACTCTCTAAGCGGTGGTCAAGTCTATGAATATGAAGTTAAAGTGAGAAACCATACCGGAGTAAGTGATGCAGTAAGCGCTCAAGTATTATTGATCCCGGCAGCTCCCGGAACGTTGCATGTTCGAAAATTAGATTCCCAGCCGCATTTGGCCGAAATCCAATTTGATTCAGTACAGGGAGCAGATGCTTACCGCATCATTGCTGCAACTGCGGACGGTGTCACCGTGTTTGATCAGACGGTATCTGACCCTGCAAACCTACCCTATATCAGCAACCTCGTTCCAGGAACCATTCATAACATTTCGGTAACGGCAATGAATGAAAGTGGAGCAGGTGGAAGCAGTAGAACCGGATTCCTCACACTGCCGGCAATGCCCGGTGAGTTTATGGCCGTTCAAATTCAGGAGCATGATATTTCATTAGAATGGGAGACAGTGACTTCTGCAACGTATTATGGTCTTTCACGCGATGGAACAGCCATATATGAAGGAGAACAGACGGAGTATCTGGACTCGGGTCTGGATAGCGGAACGGAGTACAGCTATACGTTAATTGCCGGAAATGAGACAGGAACAGGACCGTTGGCAGGATTACCTTTGCTCAAGACTTTACCTGGGCAGGTGTCCGGCTTACAGGTATCAGATGCTTCCACAGGGAGCCTGCGACTGAATTGGGAAGCAGTACGTGGAGCCGATCGTTATGAGTTATGGTTGAATGGAGAGAAGTCGGGAACGGTTCCTGCCGGAACCCAGGAATGGATCTTTCCGGGACTGAGTTCAGGAACATCTTATCAACTGGATGTACAAGCAGTGAACGGAAGTGGACAGGGGATGCGAAGCTCAGTATCAGGAACAACACTACCAGAGAGCCCGTCGGGACTTCACGTTGTTCAAGTAACTGAACAGGGAGCAATTTTGAGCTGGGAACCTGTAGGTGGGGCAACGAAATATCGGGTGGACATCGATGGACAGAGCCATGAAATATCAGATACACAACTCGCAGTTCACCACCTGTCAAGCAGTCGTGAGTATACCTATGAAGTACAGGCGGGCAATGCTGCCGGGTACGGTGCATCCACCAGTAGTACAATCCTTACGCTACCTAGCAGGCCGGAAGGACTGAATGTCACATCGACTGATGAGACAAGTATGGGACTTACATGGCAAGCTGTAGATACGGCGAATCTCTATATTGTGAAAATCAATGGAACAGAAGTGGGCAGAACATCAGAACTGGCCTACACGGTTGAGGGATTATTGCCAGGTACAGAGTACGCTTTAGAAGTTCAGGCTACGAATGCTACTGGTCTAGGTGAGACAGCGCAGCTCATACGATTGTCCAAACCTGTGTCGCCTGCCGAAGTACTTGTTAATCCAGGAGTACATCATGCAAAAGTTTCCTGGTCTGTCGTGGAAGGTGCCGCTGAATACGTGATTGAGCAGAAGGGCAAGGAGATCTATAGAGGAATGGAGAATGAAGCAATGATTACAGGGCTCCAGGATGGAACCTGGCATCATTATCAACTATGGGCAGTCAACAGACAGGGAACCCGTTCTGAAGCCACGGATGTATCTCTGCTGACTTTGCCTGAGAAACCCGTTAAGGTTGCAGTATATGATGTGGCAAAAAACAGCCTGGGTCTGGATTTCAGTAACACTGGTGTCCAAGGGGCGAATCATTACGTCATTGAACGGGATGGAAGAGAGATCGCTCAGATGGATTCAAGTGAAACCCAATTTGTAGACAAGCATCTGTCGCCAGGAACGAAATACACTTATGTAATTCGGGCAGTCAATGCGAGTGGAACGAGTGGGCCGCTTACTTTCAGTGTAATGACTCAAACGTTGCCATTGATTGCAGAAAGTATAACAGTGAAAGCCGGAACACATGCGGTGGATCTGGCTTGGGATGTTGTTAAGGGAGCGGCTGCATATGAGATTCGTAATCAGGTAACGGGAGATGTACAGAGCGTCTCTGAACCGTCTGTACATCTCATTAGCATGCTGGATGGCACAGCGTATGAATTCGAACTCGTCGCGATTAATGAAGATGGTCATCGGTCAGAGTCTATTCAGATTCAGGTTTTAACAAAACCTATATCACCTCAGACGGCAGGCATAACACACATCACCGATCAGACTGCGGTGCTGGATCTGACTGGAAGCTCTACACGGGGAGCAGAGCAATTCATCATTATGCGGGATGGTGTTGAAGTCGCTAAGGTTCCAGCAGATCAAGCTTCATTTGAAGATCATGGACTGACACCAGGAGAGCATTACATGTATACCATCAAAACATCGAATGCAACGGGTGAGAGTGACACAGGTTTCGAAGTTCACGTGCGAACGTTGCCTGCGACCAATAATGAACCTTTACATGCAAGCATGATTGGGGAAAAGGAGGGATTGATCTCTTGGCCAAAGGTACAAGGTGCGGAGGGATATACCATACGTATCGGAGATCAGATGTTCACCACTATTGAAGAAGGGGATATCACAGAGGTGAGATTAACTCATCTGGAGAGTGCAACCCGATATGATCAGGTACAGATTATTCCTTATAATACGGCTGGTTCAGGAAGCCCAATGACCGTGACTCCTTTTTATACCTTGCCTCATGTTGATTCACTGGAAATGAAGATATACCCGGAGACAGACCATGCCAAATTGGAATGGGACTTCCCTTATGGGAACGAAACATTCGTTGTATTGCTGGATGGTACAGAAGTATACCGTGGCAAGCAAAAAGAGTTTATCGTTGATCAACTGGATGCAGGCAAGCAGTACCAGA
This sequence comes from Paenibacillus sp. 2003, assembly GCF_031455635.1. NCBI lineage: Bacteria > Bacillati > Bacillota > Bacilli > Caryophanales > Paenibacillaceae > Paenibacillus > Paenibacillus sp. 2003. The sequence continues at coordinate 1,252,126 of NZ_JAVDTB010000001.1, forward strand.
TTGAAATTTACACGGAGAATGATCAGGGAGATGTATCGGAGATGAAGGCGTATTCTGTCCTGACCAAGCCAGCAGCTCCTGTCAAAGTGGAGTATCATTCGGCGAAGGACCACATTCGTCTTCTATTGGAACAGAGCCGGGTTGAAGGTGCCGAGCAGTTCATCATTGAGCGTGACGGTGTGGAGGTTGCTCGTGTTCCTGCTGACGAACTGTTCTATGACGACAAGGAACTTGAACCGGGCGTGAACTACAGCTATACAGTCAAGACCATGAATGCTTCGGGCAGTAGTGATGGTGGTTATTACCTTCATGCAATGACTTTGCCCGGTAGTGCTGCTTCACCTCCTGTAGTAGAGGGACGTTCCATGGTTGGTGCAGACATTGTGTGGGAACTGATTCCTGGTGCTGCGGGTTATCGAATCTATCGAAATGAAGAGCTTGTGGGAACAACAACGGAGACATCAATACATGTGTCTGAATTAATCAGTGCAGAGCGTTATACTGACTTTGCAATCATTCCATTTAATGAGGCAGGGGAGGGTGAGGCGCTAAAGGTTCCGGAATTCGAGACGTTGCCTTCCGAGGAACTGACAGTAGCAGCCATAGCACAAGGTACTAATACGATTAAGCTAACTTGGGAACTGGATTCAATGAATGAGGTGATTGTGATCACCCATAAAGATCGTGAGATCTACCGTGGCACACAGCGCAGTTATGTATGGACAGGACTGAATGCCGAGCAGCATTATGAGGTGGTTGTATGGACGGAGAATTCAGCAGGTGAGAAAAGTGAAAGCAAACGGGCCGCAGCCATGACTTTTCCGTATCCACCATCGGCCTGGAGCGGTAGTGGTACAGCTTCAAATCCAGCAGATACTTTGGTAAAAGCCGATGAGGTGAGTTCACAACCTGAACCTTCTGATGAGCAACCTGAGTTACCTGCGAAAAAAAGTATCAAATTTATCGATATCAGTCAAACATTCAATAAAGATCAGATTACCTGGCTTGCGGAACAAAATATCATTCAAGGTGTAAGTGAAACTCGCTTCGAGCCACGCCGTCTGATCACGCGTGCAGAATTTACCGCATTAATCGTGCGTCTGATGGGTGTGGATACAACGGTTAATGAACAACAACATGGATTTCAGGATGTAAACGACGACGATTGGTTTGCTCCTGAGATTAAGGCAGCCGTTCACCATGAGATGGTCCAAGGTATGGGGAATAGGAAATTCGCTCCACATGCGCTGGTGACACGGGAACAGGCATCCAAGATTATAGCCAATGTTGTCCGTAAAATCAGACCGGAACCGCTGACTTCCCCAAGAGCGTTTACCGACCAGACTGATGTATCTGATTGGGCCAAAGAAGAAGTACAGGAACTTACAGGTTTGTACATGATTACTGGATATGAAGACGGCAGCTTCCGTCCCATGCAGCACTTAAGCAGATCCGAAGCTGCAGCGCTGATCTTCCGTTTAAATAAGCTGATTCAAGTTATGGATGAGAAGCGTACAGATCAAGTGGAGAAAGCGTCAGCGTTCGATCGTCATATCTAGATTGAATTGATTCTTACATGTGATACTGTAATCATCGGCAGTAACGACATTACCGCTTGATTGGTTTTTAATGTTATAATAGGTTGCCAATATGATAAAAAAGGGTAATGAACAATGGTGATGAATAATGAATAATAAATTTATCCGGATATATGAAGATATTGCAGATCGTATTCGGACCGGAGAGATTGAGGCAGGAACGCTGCTTCAATCGGAACTGGATCTATCGGAAAGTTATCAAACGTCTCGAGAGACTATTCGCAAAGCATTGAAAATGTTGTACGAAGAAGGTTATATTCAGAAGATTCAAGGCAAGGGCTCGATTGTACTGGACATACGCAAGATCGATTTTCCCATCTCAGGTCTGGTTAGCTTCAAGGAATTAGCCAAAAAAATGGGACATCGCGCTCAAACGTATGTGAAGGTTTTCGAGGAGCAACAAGTGGATCAGGCGTTGCACAGGAAAATTAACTTTGGTCTGAATGAACAGGTCTGGGAGATCAGACGTGTGCGCAAAGTGGATGGAGAGCATGTCATACTGGACAAAGATTACATTAGCCAGCGGCTTGTTCCTGGGCTCAGCAAAGAGATCTGTAATGATTCCATCTATCAGTACATTGAGCAAGAGCTGGGGCTTTCCATTTCGTTTGCCAAAAAAGAGATTTTGGTGGAAGAACCCACCGCTGAGGACAGGGAATTACTTGACCTTGAAGGTTTCCACAATGTAGTTGTGGTGAGGAGCCAAGTCTACCTGGAGGATGCCAGTCAATTTCAGTATACGGAGTCGAGGCATCGACCGGACAAGTTCAGATTTGTGGATTTTGCACGTCGCAGATAAGTTAATCAAGATCGATCAGAGAGTACCTTTCACTGCATTATTCAGTGGATAGGTACTCTCTTTGGTTATGAGGGAATCCGAAGATCGTCCATCAAGAACCGCTTAATGTCAATGTTCTTCCTGCATGTCGGAGCGTATGATCACAATATATACGAGGCCGAGGAGTGAGCGAATTGAATCACGTGACAGCAAAATCAAATGTTCGCATATGGGAAGAAACCAGAGATATTCCAACCTATGGTACAGGTAAACCGGACAAAAATCCGATGTTTCTTGAAAAGCGAATCTATCAGGGAAGTTCGGGTAAGGTGTACCCACATCCCGTGATCGACAGCATTGAAGATGAAGCAAAAATGAAGTCGTATCGATTAATTATTCTCGAAAATGAATATGTACGTATTGAGATGATGCCCGAACTGGGTGGACGGATCTATCGCGCGCTGGATCGGACCAACAACTACGATTTTGTATATTATAACCGGGTAATTAAACCTGCACTTGTGGGTCTGGCAGGGCCATGGATTTCTGGGGGAATCGAATTCAACTGGCCACAGCATCATCGGCCCAACACGTTTGGTCCAGTCGATTATACATTTGGCAGTAATGAAGATGGAAGCGCTACCGTGTGGGTGGGTGAGATTGATCGCATGTATGGTACCAAAATGACCGCTGGCTTCACATTACATCCCGGCAAAGCCTATCTTGAAATCCATGCCGAGGTATACAATCGCACCAGCACACCTCAAACTTTTCTATGGTGGGCCAACCCGGCTGTAGCCGTCAACGATCATACGCAATCCGTCTTTCCACCTGATGTAACGGCTGTGCTGGACCACGGAAAACGGGACGTATCCCGCTTTCCCATCGCAACGGGCACTTATTACAAGATGGACTATTCCGAAGGTGTGGATATCTCGCGCTACAAAAACATACCGGTTCCAACATCCTATATGGCGTATAAGTCGGATTATAATTTTGTAGGGGGTTATGACCACGGGGTTCAGGCAGGCCTGCTGCATGTAGCCAATCATCATATTTCTCCGGGCAAGAAGCAATGGACCTGGGGGAATGGGGAATTCGGGCAAGCCTGGGATCGCCAGTTAACGGACGAGGATGGACCTTATATTGAATTAATGACCGGCATCTATACCGATAATCAGCCTGATTTTACGTGGTTACAGCCCTATGAAGCGAAATCATTCTCGCAGTATTTTATGCCGTATAAAGGAATTGGTATGGTCAAAAATGCAACGATTGATGCAGCAGTTAATCTGGAAATGGACGAAACGACCGGAATGGTAACCGTGATGGTATATGCGACGTCGGTTTTTGAACAAGCGACCGTTGAAGTGATAGGACCAATCGCGGTATATCTCCATGAGAGATGTAATATCTCACCTACGGAACTATATAAGTCTTCATTCCTGTGGAGCGGACAAGATGAATGGTATCAATTGAAGTTAAGTGTTCGAACTGCGGAAGGTAAAGTACTTGTTACCTATCAGCCTGAAAGGTCTGAGATACAGGAAGTGCCCGATCCGGCGAAACCACTTCCGCTACCATCTGAGATTCTTACGAATGAACAACTATATCTGGCTGGTCTTCATTTGGAGCAATATCGGCATGCCACGTATGAACCAGAACCTTATTATCTGGAAGGTTTGAAGCGTGATGCAACGGATATCCGTCTAAACATTGCGTATGGCACATTGCTGCTACGTAGAGGTCTGTTACAAGATGCAGAGAAGCATTTCAGACATGCCGTACAATCGTTGACGTGGAAAAATACGAATCCATATGATAGTGAAGCATTTTACCAACTCGGTCTGAGTTTGAAACTACAGGGGAAACAGGAAGAAGCCTACGCAGCACTGTATAAAGCCGTATGGTCTGCACAGTATCAGGATACAGGTTATTACATGCTTGCTCAGATCGATACGGCGTTACATCGGGACATCGAAGCGTTGGATCACATCGAACGTTCGCTGATTCGCAACACCAGAAATTATAAGGCTCGGCATCTGAAGGTGGCTCTGTTACGCAGAATGGGTCAAGATAAACAGGCGATCCAATATGCGCGTGAGACATTGGAACTGGACCCGGTTGATTTTGGAGCCGCACATGAATTAGTCCTGATCTACAGCGGAGTAACTGCACCTTCAGAGAGAGAACAAGCGGAGCAAGCACGTGAGCATTTCCATCGTCTGATGCGAGGAGACGTTTATAATTATCTGAATGTAGCCGCGGATTATGCGGATAGTGGGTTGTGTGAAGAAGCACTTACGGTACTCTCCTATGTTGAATCCGAAAATTCACGGCCGTATCCTATGGTTGGTTATGCTCAGGCCTACTTGTATCGTCAGCTGGGGGATGTTGAGCAGGCCCGGGAATGTCTAAGACAAGGGAGAGCTGCTCCAACGGATTATTGTTTTCCTAATACGTTATTTGAATTCATGGTGCTTCAGGATGCATTGGCAGTGGATTCGAATGATGCGCGTGCTCACTATTACCTGGGAAATTGGTTATATGATCATAAACGATACGAGGAAGCAATCACCCATTGGGAAACTTCACGCGAGGTGGATGCTGCATATTCGACTGTACATCGGAATCTGGGACTGGCTTATTATAACAAGTCGAATCGGCCCGATCTTGCACTGGCATCATTGGAGGAAGCTTTCCGGTTGGATTCGCAAGATGCAAGGATCTTCTACGAGTTGGATCAGCTGCGCAAGAAGGTGGGGTATTCCTGCGAGCATCGAATCAAACAGCTGGAACAACATATGGAGTTGGTTCACCACCGTGACGATCTGTACATTGAGTGGGTAACTTTATTGAATATGCAGGGTAGCCATCAAGAAGCATGGAATGCCCTTCAGACCCGGCGGTTTCATCCATGGGAGGGTGGAGAAGGCAAGGTAACTGGACAATATGTTACGGCACTGACGGAACTGGCGAAGCGAAATCTGGAGAAACAACAACCTGAACTGGCATTGGAGCTGTTGAAGAAGGCTTTGGTTTACCCGGAGAACTTAGGTGAAGGTAAATTGGAGGGAGCCGGAGACAACCCAGTTTACTTTTATCTTGGCTGTGCCTACCAGCAACTGAAGAATAATCAGGCGGCAGAGGAGAATTTCCACAGAGCATCCATCGGTTTGAATGAACCGGCAAGCGCGATGTTTTATAATGATCAACCGCCGGAATCCATCTATTATCAGGGTCTGGCCTGGCAGAAGCTTGGCAGTGTGAAGGAAGCCAACCGACGCTTTAACAAACTCATTGACTATGCGGAAAGACATATGCATGATCACATCCGAATGGATTATTTTGCGGTATCTCTGCCCGATTTCCTAGTGTTTGACGATGATCTCAACCAGCGTAATGAAGAACATTGCCGATACATGCGAGCATTAGGTCTTCTGGGGCTGGGTCGGACGAGTGAAGCCAAACTTGAGTTGGAGCGGGTATTGGAGAAAAACCCGAATCATCAAGGGGCAATCATCCATCGATAATTGATAATCGTTTCAACACAACCCATTTATATCGAAGGAGTTATATAACGCATGAATGATAATATAGCAGGTAGCCAGATTTGTTTCATATTGGATGCGGAAGATAAAGAGATTCGTGCGGGTCGCATGACTGGCAGTGGAGGCAAAAACCCACGAGGGGAATCGTATGATTTTACCAACTATTATATGACTCGTAATGCTAAACCTCATATTCCCGTGGTAGGTGAATTTCACTTCTCCAGATTCGCTTACTTACATTGGGAAGAAGAATTACTGAAGATGAAGGCAGGCGGAGTGAACATCGTCGCTTCGTATGTTTTCTGGAATTTTCACGAGGAGCAGGAAGGGGAATTTAATTGGTCAGGAAATCTGAATTTGCGGCACTTTGTGGATCTGTGTGGCAAACATGAACTGCCTCTGATCGTGCGAATTGGTCCATTCTGTCATGGGGAAGTGCGTAATGGTGGAATGCCGGATTGGTTGTTCAGTTATCCATTCGAAGTCAGGTCGAACGATGAAGGATATCTGCATTACGCCAAGCGATTATATCGGGAGATTGCCCGTCAACTCAACGGTTGTTTTTATCAGGAGGGTGGCCCCGTAATAGCCTTACAGTTGGAAAATGAGTATATGCACGCTGGGGCACCTATGGATGCCTGGGGTTACACACGTGAAAAATACATTTCCTCTGGCCGGGACGGTCGTGAACATCTGAAGGTGCTTCGCGGTATTGCCGAAGAAGTCGGTATGCACCCCATGTTCTATACTGCCACGGCCTGGGGTAATGCTGCGGTGCCTGAAGAAGGAACGCTGCCTATGCTTGCGGGGTATGCGTACACACCATGGATTCCCAATCAGCCTCCAAGCCGAGAGTATTTATTCCAGGATCTGCATATGAATCCTGTTGAAGTAGTGGATTATGACAGTCTGGAGTATCCTGCGGCGTATTGCGAACTAGCTGGTGGCATGCAGGTCAGTTATCACGCTCGGCCGGTTGTAGATGCGGACAGTGTTGAGGCGATGACCATTGTGAAGCTGGCAAATGGCAGTAATCTGGTTGGATATTATATGTATCACGGTGGAACCAATCCGGTAGGGCAAAAAACGTATATGAACGAACAGGCATTGCCTAAAATGACGTATGATTACCAAGCTCCGCTCGGAGAGTTTGGACGTATTGGTGAATCGTATGACCGCATTCGAACCTTGTCAATGTTTCTGGAAGCATACGGTGAGCTGCTTGCGCCAATGGGCAGTGTTATACCGGAAGAGCAACATTCGATAACACCGGAGAACATGATGGATCTGCGCTGGTCTGTTCGTCAACAAGAAGGCTCAGGATTCCTGTTCATGAATAATTATCAGGATCATGTGGCGTTGCCTGATCGAGATATACAATTGGAGCTGCATACCGGCAAAGGGACTGCTTTATATCCAAGAGAAGGCACGATGCAGCTAAAATCCGGTATGGCAGCCATTCTGCCTTTCCATATGAATCTGAATGGAATGAAGATCATTAGTGCTACCGTTCAGCCACTGACCCGGTTTATGGTAAATCAGGAGCTTACGGCTGTCTTTTACGCTCATGAAGGCATGAAGCCTGAGTATGTTATGGATATATCGTCTGTTACGAATGTGGATATGCCCGAAGGTGCCGTTTCCGAGCAGGGTAATGAAGTTATTATTCACCCGATGGCTGGCATGGACCATCATCTGCGTATCACAACATCGGTCGGTACGGTCATACGTATCATTACATTGACCCGTGAAGAGGCATTGCATGCCTACCGTTTCCGTGTGGGAGGAGAAGAGAGACTTGTGATTAGCAGCAGTCATCTGTATGTGCAGAATGAGATGCTCATATGCAACTCCCTGGAGCAAACAGAGTTTGAGGTATCCTTCTATCCGGCTCCAGAGCATGTTTCACCTTCTAAATATGCTGTGTCATCCCGGTCAAAGCGGGGAATATTCGGTACGTACACATTCCAGGTTTCGCCTTACGAGCCGGCTGTAGAGGTTGATTATCCGAAAGAGTATGCAGCAACATTGAGATTGGATACAGCGTGGCCGGAACAAGTAGATGACGTATGGGTTGAGATTGATTATGAAGGAGACGTTGCAGCAGCGCATATTCATCATCAGATGTTAACAGATCATATTCACTATGGGCATAGCTGGATGCTTGGTTTGAAGCAATCCCGTCATTTGCTAGCCGATCACGAGCTTCGTCTTTCCATAACTCCAATTCGAAGAGGAACGATCAAGAGTTATGTGAATCAGGCTTATGTGGAGCGGTTTGAGGGCGTGGAGATTGGGAAGTTTAATGAGATTCGGGTAAGACCACATTACCGGGTTGGGTTGATATTGGCGGGAGTTAGGGAAGACACTTAGTCTAAATCAAAGAGTACAAGAGTTAACTGACATTTAAAAATAAAGAGGGTTCTTTCTCCGAACGATTGTGAGGGGAGAGAACCTTTTTATTGCTGTGTGGTGTAAAAAGAAAAGATTGCTATTCAATGGTAAAAAAGACTTGCTTAGTAAGCGTTTTCATTTTATTATAAATTCATAACCTTATCGATAAAGTTTATTTATGGAGAATTGCATAACTTAATAAGGTTACTTATTGTTTGTTTACTAACAATAAAACTTCTATTACCACCGATTTTAGTTAACTTATTGCCTAGAGCTGGGTTAATTGAAATAAAAAAAACAAATACAGGAGGTTCCAAACGAATGGTTAATCTGAAAAAGTGTACCATCTTCACGGTTATTGCTGCTCTTATGTTCATGGTATTAGGGAGTGCAGCACCCAAAGCATCTGCTGCCACAGGATTTTATGTAAGCGGTAATAAGTTATACGATTCCACAGGCAAGGCTTTTGTCATGAGAGGTGTTAATCACGGACATTCCTGGTTCAAAAATGATCTGAATACCGCTATTCCTGCAATCGCCAAAACAGGTGCCAATACGGTACGCATTGTTCTTTCGAATGGTAGCCTGTACACCAAAGATGATCTGAACGCTGTTAAAAATATTATTAATGTGGTTAACCAAAATAAAATGATAGCTGTACTTGAAGTGCATGACGCCACAGGGAAAGATGATTATAATTCGTTGGATGCGGCAGTGAACTACTGGATTAGTATTAAGGAAGCTTTGATAGGCAAAGAAGATCGGGTAATCGTCAACATCGCCAATGAATGGTATGGAACGTGGAATGGAAGTGCGTGGGCTGATGGTTACAAAAAAGCCATTCCGAATCTCCGTAATGCGGGAATCAAAAATACGCTAATTGTGGATGCAGCCGGATGGGGACAGTTCCCTCAATCCATCGTGGATTATGGACAAAGTGTATTTGCAGCCGATTCTCAAAAGAATACCGTCTTCTCCATTCATATGTATGAGTATGCTGGCAAAGATGCTGCAACGGTCAAAGCCAATATGGAGAATGTGCTGAACAAAGGATTGGCTCTGATCATTGGTGAATTCGGGGGATATCACACAAACGGTGATGTGGACGAGTATGCCATCATGAGATATGGTCAGGAAAAAGGGGTAGGCTGGCTTGCTTGGTCCTGGTACGGAAACAGCTCTGGTCTGAACTATCTGGACATGGCCACAGGTCCGAACGGAAGCTTAACGAGCTTTGGCAACACCGTAGTTAATGATACCTATGGTATTAAAAACACTTCCCAAAAAGCGGGGATTTTCTAATCCACCGATGAAACAGGAACACTCTGACGGTTACGTCAGGGTGTTTTTTTAATAAAATAGCTCAATCTATGATGGCTTTTGAATATTTCCGTTTTGTTTTAAAATATTTTGTTTTCAAAATAAAACAAAGATGTTAAACTCGGATTAGGAATAAAACAAACATTATCGGAGGGAAACAAATGGTACAGAGTTTATGGAATGCATCGCAGGCATCTGAGAAAACAACAGGACTTGAGCAGTTGGTTTACCGATCCAATCTGATTGGATCTGATCGCAGTGTATGTAACATCTACGGTGGTAATACGTCTACCAAAACGACAGTGAAGGATTTTCGTGGTCGTGATGTAGAAGTAATGTATGTGAAGGGAAGCGGCTCTGATCTGGGTTCCATGGAAGCGAAACATTTTACCGGACTTGGGCTTGAAGACATTCGACCATTAATTGAACGTGAATCCATGTCGGATGAAGAGATGGTTGAATATCTGGGACATTGCATGATTGATGCCAAGCACCCGCGTGCCTCCATCGAGACTCTGCTGCATGCGTTCCTTCCATATAAACATGTGGATCATACACACCCGGATGCGATTATCAGCCTGTGTTGTGCGCATAACGGCAAGGAATTGGCGAAAGAGATCTACGGTGATCGATTTGTATGGGTGCCTTACGTACGTCCAGGGTTTACGTTATCTAAAATGATTGCTGAAAGCGTATTCTCGAATCCCGATGCCGAACTCGTACTGATGGAAAAACACGGACTTGTCACTTGGGGTGAAACATCCGAGGAATGTTACGCTCAAACGATCAAGATTATCAATGAAGCAGAAGCTTTCATCGAAGCACGAGTGAACGAAGAAAGTTTATTTGGTGGTGTGAAACACCCGGCACTTGCCGCTGATGTTCGTCGTCAGATCGTATCACGTGTGATGCCAACGATTCGTGGAGCGGTATCGGATAGTAAAAAAATGATTTTATCCTTTGATGATCAAGAGGACGTACTTACTTTTGTGGGCGGAGCAGATTCCCCGGAATTGTCTCAGGTGGGTGCAGCTTGCCCGGATCATCTGGTACATACCAAAGTGGTACCTCTGTTCATCGATTGGACACCGGATGCCGAAGATATCGAAGGCTTAAAAGCCAAGCTGGTAGAAGGTGTGGCTGCTTACAAAGAGCAATATCAACAGTATTTTGAGAGCAACAAAAACGAAGGTGATGTCATGTTCGAAGCGGCACCGCGCGTTATCCTCATTCCAGGTGTGGGCATGATCAACACAGGCAAGAGCTGGGCGCTTTCCCAAGTAAGCGGAGCGTTGTATCACAGAGCGATTGCTGTTATGCGTGGAGCTACTAGCTTGGGTCAATTTGTATCACTCAGCGCAAACGAGTCTTACAATGTGGAGTACTGGCCGCTGGAATTGTATAAATTGTCTCTGGCTCCGGCCGAAACCGAATTCTCCCGCAAAGTGGCGTTTATCACAGGCGGCGCAGGTGGTATCGGAAGTGAAACAGCACGCAGATTGGTATCTGAAGGCGCACATGTGGTGCTTGCTGATCTCAACCTGGAGGGCGCACAGAAGGTAGCACAGGAAATTAATGATCAATACGGTGCGAACCGTGCTTATGCGCTGAAAATGGACGTAACCGATGAGGAAGCCGTTCAATCTGCGTATGCAGATGTTGTGGTGCAATATGGCGGAGTGGATATCATCGTGAACAATGCGGGACTAGCGACATCAAGCCCATTTGACGAAACGTCCCTGAAGGAATGGAACCTGAACATGAATGTACTGGGTACAGGGTATTTCCTTGTGGCTCGTGAAGCGTTCAAGCTGATGAAACAGCAGGGTATTGGGGGAAGCATGGTATTTATCGGTTCCAAGAACTCGGTGTATGCAGGTAAAAGTGCTTCTGCTTACAGCTCAGCGAAAGCGCTGGAAGCACATCTGGCACGTTGTATTGCAGCAGAAGGTGGAGAGTATGGCATTCGTGTCAACACGATTCTTCCAGATGCCATTCTACAGGGTTCAGCAATCTGGAACGGTTCCTGGAGAAATGAACGAGCAGCTGCATATGGAATTGAACCGGATCAATTGGAAGAGTATTATCGCAAACGGACGACATTGCTCGTGAATATCTATCCAAGAGATATTGCGGAAGGAATTGCATTCTTTGCTTCTTCGAAATCCGAAAAAACAACCGGTTGCATGATGACCATTGATGGCGGTGTACCGGCAGCATTTACACGTTAAAATAGGAGGGTTCTTGCGGATGGATAACCAAGTCAAGCAAGCGTATGAAGCAGCCAAGGCATTGTATGCCCAACACGGAATAGATACGGACGAGGTGCTGAACAAACTCGCGGAGATCAAAGTATCCGTACACTGCTGGCAAGGCGATGATGTCAAAGGTTTTCTGAATAAAGATGGAGAGTTAACAGGGGGTATTTCCGTTACAGGTCAATATCCGGGGGCTGCGACCACACCAGCAGAACTTCGTAACGATCTGGAGCAAGCTTTTGCACTGATTCCCGGCAAACACAAGGTCAATCTGCACGCGATTTACACGGATACAGACGAGCAGGTTGAACTGGATCAGATTGAGCCAAAGCATTATGAGAACTGGGTGAAGTGGGCCAAAGAACAAGGACTCGGTCTGGACTTCAACCCAACATGTTTTTCCCATGAAAAATCAAGTGACGGGTTCACGCTCAGTCATCCAGACCCTGAAATTCGCAAGTTCTGGATTGATCACTGTAAGGCATCCCGCCGGATTGGTGCTTACTTCGGGGAACAGCTTGGTCAGACTTGTGTAACCAATGTATGGGTACCGGACGGATTCAAGGATAATCCGGTTGATCGGTTGACACCACGCAAACGTCTCAAAGAATCGCTGGATGAAGTATTCGCCGAATCACTTAACCCGGAGCACAACCTGGACGCGGTAGAGAGTAAGCTGTTTGGTCTGGGTTCGGAAGCATATGTGGTAGGTTCTCATGAATTTTATATGGGTTACGGTTTGCAAAATGATACGTTGATCTGTCTTGATGCGGGTCATTTCCATCCAACAGAGGTGATTTCCAATAAACTGTCGTCCTTGTCATTGTTTACAAGTGGCATCCTGCTTCACGTAAGCCGCCCGATGCGTTGGGATAGTGACCATGTGGTAATCATGGACGATGAGCTGCTGGAAATAGCCCGTGAACTGGTTCGACATGATCTGCTTGCGACCACACATATTGGACTGGATTTCTTTGATGCAAGTATTAATCGTGCAGCTGCATGGGTTGTGGGTACTCGCAACACGATCAAAGCCCTTCTCCGTGCGATGCTGGAACCGGTGGATGCCTTGAAACAAGCCGAGTTGGAAGGGGATTACACGTTGCGCCTTGCCTTAACGGAAGAGTTCAAATCCTATCCATTTGGCGCGATCTGGGACTACTATTGTGCTCAGCAAGGCGTTCCAGTCCGTGAAAAGTGGATCACCGATATCAAAACCTATGAACAAGACGTATTACTACAGCGTGATAAATCATTGGTGTAAGCGCATTTAATTTTCGTATACGAAATAGTCGTGAAATAAACATTGCATGCTTCATAATTTAAAGGCAACATTTTATTAACCACTGCGGAACGAAATTTCCGTGGTGGTTTTTTTGGCATAATTAATCTGAAATGAATTAAGTAGGGCGATTACTTCCATACTAGGAACATTGAATCCGTATTGCACAAGTTTGCACGCAAAGGAGGAGTAATAGCGTTGAATCTAGCCCATAACAAACTGTACATTGCTGCACTTGGCGGCGTGAATGAAATAGGAAAGAATATGTATTTTATTCAGTATAATCAGGATATTATCGTGATTGACTGTGGTTCGAAATTTCCGGATGAGACCTTGCCGGGGATTGATCTGATCATCCCGGATGTAACCTATCTGTTGGAGAATCTGGATAAAGTGAAGGCTCTTGTAGTTACTCACGGACATGAAGATCATATCGGAGGCATTCCCTATTTATTAAAACAAATGAACATCCCTGTATATGCTTCCAGACTTACACGCGGATTAATTGAACTTAAACTGAAAGAGCATGGCCTGCTGCGCAAGGCTGACTTGAATACGATCGATGCCAAGTCTACCATTACACTGGGAAGTATCGAGGTTTCCTTCTTTGCAACCAGTCATAGTATTCCGGACTGTCTAGGGATTTTCTTCCAGACACCAGTCGGTAATGTGGTACATACCGGGGATTTCAAATTTGATATGTCTCCGGTTAGCGGACCATTCCCGGATCTCCATCGGATGGCAGAGATAGGAAAACAGGGTGTTCATGTTTTGCTCTCCGAGAGTACCAACGCCGAAAGACCTGGATTCACACCATCTGAACGTGTAGTTGGAGATCACATTCTGGATGCTTTCATTCGCGCAAAAGAAAAAGTGTTTATTTCCACCTTTGCATCAAATGTCAGCAGGGTACAACAGATTGTCAATGCAGCATTCGAGACAGGGCGCAAACTTGCACTGCTGGGTCGAAGTATGGTGAACGTGGTATCGGTTGCGAGTGAATTGGGTTATTTGCAAGTTCCCGACGGATTGTTAATTGATGCCATAGACGCCAATCAGTATCCACCTGATCAAGTGGTTATATTATGTACTGGAAGTCAAGGTGAGGCCATGGCTGCACTGTCTCGATTGGCAACAGGCAAACATCCTCATTTAAGAGTGGAGGCTGGAGATACCGTTATTATTGCAGCTGGTGCGATTCCGGGCAATGAACGCAATTTGGCTCATGTCATTGATAATCTGTATGTTCTGGGTGCACGCGTAATTTACGGTTCAAGTGGTGCAGCAGGGATGCACGTGTCTGGGCACGGGAGTCAGGAAGAACTTAAATTGATGCTGACACTCATGAAACCGGATTATCTGATACCAATCCATGGGGAGTTCCGCATGTTGTACCAGCACAGACTGCTTGCCGAGTCCGTAGGTATAGAGCGTGATCATGTCTTTATTGTGAATAACGGAGATATGGTTCAATACAAAGACGGCGTGGCTTCTCATGGTCCCAAAATAACATCGGGGAACAGTCTCGTGGATGGTCTGATCATCGGCGACGTAGGTAATATTGTACTGCGTGATCGCAGGCAATTATCCTCTGACGGGATGCTGGTGATTGTCACTACACTGAGCAAGACGGAGAAACAGATGGTGGCATCACCCGAAATCATCTCCAGGGGGTTTGTGTTTGTGAAGGATTCGGAAGAATTTATGAAGGAAATCCATGGATTGGTTCTAAGCAGGATGGATGAGTTAACCGGTGCGGGTGTGAATCAGTGGAATGTGATGAAAAGAAAGCTGAAGGATGATATCGGCCACTATATCTATGCTCAAACAAAGCGAAGACCCATGATCTTGCCTATTATTATTGAAGTTTGAGTTATCGGAAGTAGCGAGTGTTTTTGTGTTAGTGATCTGAGCATAAAGTGTATATGAAAGCTTAACAGCCTGATGAATGTGGGATCATACTTCTGTATGAACGTCACATTGCCATCGGGCTTTTGCTATTTCATCGGAGTTAAACAACACGATGTACAATACACGGAGTTGAATCAAATTCGCCATGGGTTTGCGATCGAAGTATAATAAAAGGTAAAACAGTTAATGAAAATAAGAGGAGTCTTTATGAATAAAACGATTTCTGATATCGCTCAGATGGCAGGTGTGGCAAAAAGCACCGTCTCTCGCTTTCTGAATGGCGGATCGGTTAGTGAGGATACACGCCAGAAAATTGAGCGCATTATCAAACAATACAATTATGTTCCCAACACATTTGCACAGAGTTTAAAGGCCAAGAAAACCAGTATTATCGGCACGGTTGTGCCACGACTCGATTCTTTTGCGACATCCCAGACATTGATCGGGATTGATGAAGAACTGCGAAGTAATCAGTATCAGATGCTGATCGCTAATACGAGTCAGGATATGCAGCGCGAGATTGACGCCATATATGATTTTGCTAGACAGAAGGTATCGGGTATTATTCTGCTGGCTGCTGAAGTGACAGAAGCACATCTGAAAGCAGTAGAGGACATCGGTATTCCGGTGTTACTGGTGGGACAGCAGCATGAACAACTACATAGTCTGGTTCACAATGATGATCAGGCAGGTTATGAGATGGGTAGATACGTCGTCGAACAGGGTCATCGCAAGATCGTGTATATGGGGGTTAGCGAAAAGGATCGGGCGGTAGGGATCTATCGTAAACAAGGGTTCCAGCGAGCAATCGCAGAGTGTGGTGGATGTGAAGTGAAGTATTATGAGACAAGCTTTAAGATGTCTGAAGCCATCGTTACCGCTGAAGCCATCCTGAAAGAGATCACACCAACGATCATTGTAGGGGCCACGGATAATATCGCACTGGGTGTGATGAAGATTGCGTTCTCCAATAAAATCCGCATACCGCAAGACTTGTCTGTTACCGGATTTGGTGGATATGATATTACGGAGATGATTCATCCCACGCTGACGACTGTGAAATATCATTATTTGCAGGCGGGCAAAGTAGCGGCGAATCACATTATTCGTCTGGTGAAAGGCGAGTCGGTGGAGGAACGAACAACACTGGACGTAGAACTAATTCCTCGAGAAAGCGTTGACAAATTATAAAAACATCCTTTATGATAATTCCATCGAACCGGTTCCAATATGAATATCCAATGCGGATATGCGAACACGGGCAGGCATTAATGCCATATGGAATTATTTTTTTGTGACCGTTGGAACCGGTTCCTACATTTTGAATGGAGAACAGCTATGAAAATGACTAGAGAGCAACGCTACAGACGAATTGAACAAGCAGAGCCTGGAGAGATTGCAAAGCTTGAAGCACAGATATCCGTATGTTCATGGAGACAGAGTTATCACATTCAGCCGATAACAGGTCTGCTTAATGATCCTAACGGCTTTGTATATTATAAAGGCTATTATCATCTGTTCTATCAGTGGTTTCCACTTGGAACAGAACACGGCATGAAATATTGGTATCATACCCGCTCGAACAATCTGGTGAACTGGGAAAATATCGGGATTGGAATCGAACCGGGTGGCAGATATGACTCACACGGAGCTTATTCCGGCAGTGCGATTGAAAAAGACGGCAACCTGCACTTGCTGTACACAGGCAATACGAGGGATGAGGCTTGGGTCAGACATCCGTATCAATGCTTGGCAGTTATGGATGAAAGCGGTTCAGTAACCAAATTGAATGATCCCGTAATCTCGTCTGTGCCAGCCGGATACACCGAACACTTCAGAGATCCCAAGGTGTGGCAACAAGGAGACACATATTATTGTGTAATTGGTGCGCAGAGAACAGACGAGACGGGATGTACGGTACTGTATCGCTCAATTGATCTGAACAACTGGGAGTTTCTTGGTGAAATTCGTACGCAATTAACCTCCTTTGGTTACATGTGGGAGTGCCCGGATTATATGGAGATGGACGAGAAAGGTGTACTTGTTTTTTCCCCACAAGGCTTAGATGCTGCGGAAGATCATTATCAGAATATTTTTCAGTCCGGTTATCTGATCGGTGAGCCGCTCAATCTCCAGACGAGAGAGTTCAAACATGGTGAATTTCAGGAGATGGATCGTGGATTCGACTTCTATGCTCCGCAGACGATGCAGGCTCCGGACGGAAGACGTATTCTGGTTGGATGGATGGGACTTCCCGACCTGGCGTATCCGACAGACGATAGTGGCTGGGCTCATTGCCTGACCATTCCTAGGCAATTGTCACTCCTAGATGGAAAGTTAATCCAACAACCTGTTACAGAGATGGTGCAATTGCGTCGGCAGGATAAAGGCACACATATTCGCGCAACGATTGACAATGAGAGTCGATCTTTCACTGATTTTAATGGGATTGCCTATGAGCTGATATGTGAGATGAGCCATGTAGATGCACAGGTTTTAGGCATCGAATTCCGGGCCAATGGAGCTGAAAAAACGGTTCTTTTATATGATCGAATTCAGCAGAAAGTTGTCTTGGATCGGACGATGTCTGGTACCAAGCTGGCAGAGCAGAATGGCGGTGTACGACAGTGCACACTTACTGCGGACGTGATTAAGTTCCATCTGTTCGTAGATGCATCTTCGGTCGAGATCTTTGTGAACGATGGGGAAGAGGTCTTTACCAGCCGCATTTTCCCAAGCCGGGACAGCGTGGACATTCGTTTCTTTGCACGCGGAGGCAAAGCTGATTTTGAAACAACAAAATGGGATTATTAAGTATTACGTGAGAGGAATGAGATAACATGTCGGAGAATCAACGCATTGCCCAGGAAGTCATTCATGCCATCGGGGGCAAAGAGAATATCGCATCATTTGCACATTGTGCAACACGTCTTCGCATCATGGTGAAAGATAAAGAAAAAATTGATCAGAAAACGGTCGAGAACATCGAGAAGGTGAAAGGCGCTTTTTTCAACTCAGGTCAATATCAGATTATCTTTGGTACGGGAACAGTGAATCGAATCTTTGAAGAGGTTGAGAAGCTGGGCATCGAAGGAACGTCCAAGGATGATGTGAAGAGTCAGGGGAAAAAGGAAGGAAACGCTTTTCAGCGGGCTATCCGCACGTTTGGTGACGTATTTGTACCCATCATTCCCGTTCTGGTAGCTACAGGGCTGTTCATGGGATTGCGTGGATTACTTACCCAGAATGAAATTCTGGCGTTATTCGGTGCAACACCGGATGATATCTCGGCCAATTTCCTGTTGTTCACTCAAATCCTGACGGATACGGCCTTTGCGTTTCTGCCTGCACTTGTAGCGTGGTCCGCATTCCGCGTATTCGGCGGAAGTCCGGTGCTTGGTATCGTACTGGGGCTAATGCTGGTCAATCCGGCATTACCCAATGCTTACGCGGTGGCAGATGGATCAGCACAGCCGCTGCATATGTTCGGTTTTATACCTGTCGTGGGTTATCAGGGATCGGTTCTGCCTGCGTTCTTTGTAGGTTTGATTGGAGCCAAGTTTGAAAAGGTATTAAGAAGACGGGTACCTGAGGCACTGGACTTAATTCTGACTCCTTTTATTACGTTAACAGTCATGATTACGCTTGGACTATTCGCGATTGGGCCCGTATTCCATTCTCTAGAAGAGTGGGTGCTGCATGGAACAACTGCCGTATTGGATCTTCCGTTTGGCATCGCAGGTATTATCATTGGTTTCTTCCATCAGATTATAGTCGTTACCGGTGTGCATCACATCTTTAATTTCCTGGAGATTCAACTACTGGAGAAAACGGGATTTAATCCGTTCAACGCCATCATTACCTGTGCCATGGCAGCACAAGGAGCGGCTTGTCTCGCAGTCGGTCTGAAGACCAAAAATATGAAACTCAAAGCACTCGCATTACCTTCTTCCTTGTCCGCATTTCTGGGCATTACTGAGCCAGCCATCTTTGGTGTTAACTTGCGTTATATGAAACCATTTATTATGGGACTGGTTGGTGGTGGTGTAGGTGGTTTTATCGCTTCCTTGTTCCATCTGCAAGGTACAGGCATGGCTGTAACGGTTATTCCCGGTACACTGCTCTATCTGAACAGCCAACTGCCGTTGTATATCTTGTCTAACGTAGTTGCCATGGCGATTGCATTTGCACTTACCTGGTTCTTCGGATATAAGGATCAACCGGTTGCAGAAGAAGTGGTGAGCCATGAAAACAGTGGAGTAACATCAACTGAAGTTAAAGCAGAGGAATCTAATCCGCGTATTAATTCAGTTACCGATGCCGTTACAAGCAATCGTCCTAAGGTAGATTTTCTCGAAATCGCTTCGCCAATAAACGGTACCGTCGTTGCTCTGGAGCAGGTTCCTGACCCGGCGTTCTCGGAAAAACACATGGGTGAGGGCATTGCCATTGAGCCATCAGAAGGTAAGGTGTATGCACCGTTTGATGGTGTCATCGCACATGTCATGAACAAGAGTAAACATGCGGTGATTCTGGAGCATGAGACAGGTGTACAGATGCTGGTTCATATCGGAATTAATACGGTTGGACTAAAAGGAAACGGTTTTACCGCACATGTGAATAGCGGAGATCGTGTAACTGCAGGACAATTGTTGATTGAATTTGACATGGATGTCATTCAGGCTGCGGGTCTGCCAGTGATTACACCTGTGTTGATCCCAAGTGGAAACGAAGCGATAGCAACTGTTACAGCGACGTCAACAGGTCGTGTTCAAGCCAATGGGGAAGCTGTACTTGTAGTGAAATTTACTGAGCCACAATAGAGGCGTGTAAAGTGGGAAGCGGGTAGAGATTCATCTCACCCGTTTCCCTTTTTTGTGTGCGCCATAAGAAATCAAAGAAAACAGATCATCAATAATCTAATTAAACAAAGAGTTCCAGCACACAAGGTAACACCAGTTTACGGTTATCCAATCGACGCCCTATAAAAACAATTGTTAATCGTGATCCTACAGACCAGCGTGACGTTTCAGTCGCTCTGCAATCTGCATTAGATCTTCCGCGGATATCCCTGGCGCAAATTCTTCCGGCAGATCAGGCAGCTCAGGTACTGGCCCTCCATACCCCGGCAAGCCGGCAAAAGCCTCCAGTTTACCACCATCGGTTGGGTGTGTTCCTTTCCAAATCTGAGCAATGCCCTGATAATCCTTGTCACTAAACGTGTACAGTCTGCGGTGCTCGCCCATGGCTTCCCATTTTCTTGTCGTTTCAAAAGCCTTGTTATCCAGTCGGGGAATAGGGAACATCTTTGTTACATCCACACCCGTTGCAATCTCCAATGCCTTGGCATACGCCAGAACGTGCACACCTCCACGTACAAGCAGATAACCAGTCATTTCTCGGGCTGTCTTGTTGTCCGTCATTTCGTAGACTCTCATTTTGTGAGTTCTGGCTCCGCATTCAAGAAAGAAATTATGCAACAGATCAAAGATCAGATTGCCACTGCTCACGACATACGAACCATTCCAGGGTCTTCCCATAGAGTCATAAGGGAGCGCTGTCTGAGCAGATTCGATAAAGTGTGACGTCATCCGTGCGTCTTTACCAACACGCAGTGGTGTGGAGTCTGGGTCACCTGGTGATGTAGAACCTTCAAGCATCAGGTTAATCGTATTGGCGACAAGTTCGACATGGCCGAATTCCTCCGCGGTAATACTTGCAACAATGTCATAAAAGGGACGCAGCTTGGATCTACCTCTGAAATTAAATGACTGAAACATATAGTTATTTAATGTTGACATTTCCCCGAACTTTCCACCAAGCAGCTCCTGAACTGCACTAGCTCCATTAGGGTCCGGATTATTGGATATGGGTAGTTCGATGGCAAGACGGTCTACACGTTTAAACATGACATTTCCCCCTCAATCCTAGTTAGTGTAAAGGTATGAAGGGGCACTTGTACGTTATTCGATCATTTGTGAAACAAAAACAAAACGTTCTGCCAGAGCTTTAAGCTCTGAACAGAACGTTAGATGAGTTCTTATTTGGAAGCTACGCCCACAACGCTGGTTCCATTTTTCGTGATTTTGTATGTCAACACATCTCCGTTCCAGAAATGGAACTTAAGCGTAACTTCGCCATCATTGGTTTCATTGAAGAAGTTAGGTTTCAGTTCAATCACATTACGTTCGTAATCTGGGCTAAATGTGTAGGAGAATTCTTTGAACGAAGTCCAGTTCTGTGGACCGGCGTTTTCTCCGTTTGCATACGTTGCTTCCATCGTGGCCAGTTGATTGCCGTTAAACGTAGTCGGAATGGCAAATGCACTGGTTGTACCAGTTGCATCGTTCAACTTAGGTGTGTCATATTTAATAATATTGAAGTTCCAGTCAGCACCTTGGTTGAATCCAGCTGTGAGTGTAGCATTTACGCCCAAATCACCAGACGCTGTCAATTTGGTTAACAGATTGGATTTTAACGTAAGTACATCTTTTTTGATCATATAGTCTTTACCTCTGACAAGAGGTGTATTGCCATTCTTCAACGAATTGAATTTGTTCCCATTCAGATTGAGTTTTACCTTCTTATCTTGAATGGCTTCATTTTGTTTAAGATATACGAGGTCCGTTTCGGCTGTGGATGAGCGACCTGTCCAGCTGGCTTTCATGGTATCATATAATTCCTGATCAGACCAAGTAAAGCTTGTGCGTCCGAAGTGTTGTCCGTTGTCCCATAACATCGTTGTCATCTGTTTTTGACGCAGATATTGTCCAACAAATTCGAAGAATTTCAGTTTTTCGCCTTGCTCAATGACACCTGTGTGCTGGTCAAAACCAAGCAAGCCATACTCACCGACGATAACCGGAATGCCTTTCGCTGTAAAAGCATTGTATACCCGATCAAATGTGTCGGTAACGTCCTTCTGTACTTCCTCGTTATATTTGGTGTAACCTGCGATGTTCACACTGAACGGCCAGAACCCGTAGTAGTGAACGGTTGCAATAATATTGCTGTCATTCAATTTTTGAATGGTCTTATTTAGTTCATCCAGATCAGGTTGAGCGGAAGAGGTATGCATCGTTGGAAGGACAAGCGGACGTGTCTCGTTGTTTCCACCCGAAGTTCTTACGATCTTGTGAAAAGAAGTATTCAACTCGTCCAGCATGCGATATCCAATCGCTGCATCTGTTGTGCCGCCTTCAGAGAAACGTGGTTCGTTAACACTTTCGAACATGAGTTTATCGGATGCATCTTTGAATTTGTCCGCAATCTGAGTCCAAGCAGAGTTATAACGTGCAAGCACGTTATCATGGTCTTTCTCCATGTAACTGATCCAACGCCAGGAATCATGGTGAAGATTGATCATGACATAGAGATCGGCATCAAGGGCCCAGTTTACCACTTCTTGAACCCGGTTCATGTAAGCGGAATCAATTATGTAGTCGGGTGCGTCACCGATGTGGGCTTCCCAGGTCACAGGAATACGGATACTGTTGTAGCCCTCAGCTGCGATCGATTGTATTAGTTCCTTCGTAATGCGCGGGTTGCCCCAGGCTGTTTCATCTTCACCAACGGCGTCCAGAGAGTTACCCAGATTCCAGCCAGGCTCCATGGCGTTTACATAGGTCTGCATTTTGCTTGGAGCGGCTGAGGTATTGGCCTGTTCGCTGTTGTCAGTTGCAGCTGAGGCCATAGCCGAGGAGAACAGAGATAGAATCATGGCAGTCACAAGCGTAAGAGATAGGACTGATTTGCGGTTTTTTTTCATTAATATAGTCTCCTTCGAATAGAGAATGGTTGAACGTGAATAGCGGTTAAGCAGGGGGAAAATAGAGCTCAACGCAAACAAAAATTCACTTGTTTAATACTGGAATCACCACCGATTTATATTCTGAAAGCGTTTTCGTAATTTACTATATCATGATTTAATATTGGACAATACCTGCACAATTGGAATAAAAATCATGTGAAAATCAGTGATTGCTTTTTAATGATAATTAGATTTAAATACCCTGGGAGGGATCTAATATGAAGCTGGATGCACATCAACATTTCTGGGAATACAATGTCGCCGAATACGGATGGATTGGCGAAGAGATGAAAACCATTCGTAAATCTTTTCTTCCGGAAGATCTTGAACCTTTATTGGTCCAATCAGGACTTGAGGGATGTATTGCGGTACAAGCAAGACAATCACTGACAGAAACCGAGTGGCTTCTGCAGCTGTCAGATCGGCATGAATGTATCAAAGGTGTTGTCGGATGGGTGGACCTTTGTTCGGATGAAGTTCGGAATCAGCTTGAATTGTTCGCGTCCAATTCATATCTGAAGGGCGTACGTCATGTCATACAGGATGAACCTGATCTGGATTATGTATTGAGAGAAGACTTTCAGCGCGGAATTTCATTGCTAAAAGAGTATGATTTGGCCTATGATCTGTTGGTATCCAAGGAGCAACTACCTTATGCCGTTGAACTGGTTAAGGCGTTTCCTGAACAGCGATTTGTACTTGATCATCTAGCCAAACCCGACATAAAATCAGGTATACTCTCACCCTGGAAAGAAACACTTGAGTCATTGGCCACACAACCTAATGCGTACTGTAAACTTTCAGGGATGGTGACGGAAGCAGACTGGGCAAATTGGACTCCGAGCGACTTTACAGCCTATCTGAATATCGCCATAGAAGCCTTTGGTGCGGAACGGTTAATGTTCGGGTCCGACTGGCCCGTGAGCAACGTTTCAGCTACGTATTCTGAAGTATACGGTCTCATTATGAGTCATATTAATGCCCTACCTATATCAGATCAACAGATGATTCTTGGCGGCACATGTGCTGCGTTCTATCAAATATCGTAGTGGGCACTCCGAAGCTAAACCGGTTTCAAGAAGTTGACAACTGTTCTGATTCTTGCTAAAGTTTTATCCAATCCGCATAATCATGATCTGGGAATGTTACCGATATGGGCATAACCTGAGCTGGCTTGTTTACACGTAATCGTGTATCCAGGCTGGTTCGGGTTTTTTGTATTTAAGTTGAACAACCGATTTACACGTGACGACTGCGCGGCCAGAACAATCTTCCAATCGCTGTTATCCCCAGATTTTTTGATCCCTTTTTAAAGGGGAAATCCGGTGATAAATGCGAACGCGCTGCTTCTCCAGATTTTTTCTGTCCTCTCCGTTTATGTGTAATTGTGTAGTTCAACTTAATTATTTTGTCTTTTTAATATTTCTAACGATTTGAGCGGACAGCTGAATTACATATTTGGAAGGAGAATGATGATGACAAATTTTAAATTTCCTAAAGACTTTCTGTGGGGTGGAGCGATTGCTGCCAATCAGGCGGAGGGCGCGTATCTGGAAGATGGCAAAGGGCTGAGTATCGTTGACTTGCTACCGACAGGAGAGAACCGCAGAAGCATTATGAAAGGTAATGTTCCAGCTTTTACGCCGCTTGCTACCGAGTTCTATCCTTCGCATGAAGCGATCGACTTCTATCACCGTTACCCTGAAGACATTGCTCTGTTTGCCGAAATGGGATTCAAAGCACTGCGTGTCTCCATTGCCTGGGCACGGATATTCCCAACAGGAGAAGATGCGCGGCCGAATGAAGCCGGATTGCAATTTTACGATAACCTGTTTGATGAATTGTTGAAAAACGGTATTGAACCTGTAGTTACATTAGCTCACTTCGATGTGCCTGTACACCTGATCGAGAAGTATGGCAGCTGGAGAAGTCGTGAACTGGTAACGCGATTTGAAACGTACGCTACAACGGTATTCACTCGGTACAAAGACAAGGTGAAATACTGGATGACATTTAATGAGATCAACATGTTGCTTCATCTTCCGTTTCTTGGAGCGGGGCTGGCGTTTAATGAAGGGGATAACATCAAGGAGATTCAATATCAGGCTGCTCACCATCAATTGGTTGCGAGTGCACTGGCAGTCAAAGCATGTCATGAGATTATCCCTGGTGCCATGATTGGCTGTATGCTTGCGGCAGGAAGCTTCTATCCGTATACCTGCAATCCGGAAGATGTGTTCCAAGGTATGGAGAAAGATAGAGAATCCTATTTCTTCATTGATGTGCAATCACGTGGGGAATATCCGGGTTATGCCAAACGTTTCTTCAAGGATCACGGGTTGAACATTGTTATGCAGCCGGGTGATGCGGAAATCTTGAAGAATCATACCGTAGATTATATCGGGTTCAGCTATTATTCAAGTCGTACAACTAGTACCGATCCGGAAGTTATCAAAAATATGACCAGTGGTAATGTATTTGGCTCGGTAGCCAATCCATATCTGGCGAAGTCCGAATGGGGCTGGACGATTGATCCTAAAGGATTCCGTATAACCGCCAATCAACTACATGATCGTTATCAGAAGCCTCTGTTTGTTGTTGAGAATGGATTTGGTGCCAATGACGTGGTTACCCCGGAAGGTGAAGTGGATGATGCATACCGGATTGACTACTTGAAACGGCATGTAGCTGAAATGGGTGAGGCTATTCAGGATGGGGTGAACATCATTGGTTACACCAGCTGGGGACCTATTGATATTGTAAGTGCATCCTCAGGTGAGATGAGAAAACGTTATGGCTACATTTACGTGGATCGTAATAATGAAGGTCAAGGAGAGCTGACACGGCTGAAGAAGAAGAGTTTTGAGTGGTACAAAAATGTGATCGAATCCAACGGAACAAACCTGGGTGACGCTTAGTCATAAAGGTAAATCGGATTAGCTCTAATTATAAGCAATCGGAAGAACCCTGAATTCACGGAACTTCCGATTGTCCTCACATTGAAAGCGTTGACATATAGTCAGGTTCGCGCTATACTTGACGCAATTATATCGTTTCTGGGATTGTTACTACTCGAAGTAGGCAAAACCTAAGCACCAAAAAAAGCAGACCACCATGTCTTGTTTATTTTGTGATGCTTCAGGTTTTTTTTGTATGCCCAAAAGACGATGTATAACTGCCAAGAGAGTGGAACGTGACGGGGGGATTGAAGTGAAAATAGCAAAGGTTATCAACAATAACGTCATTAGCATCTATCAGGCGGATGGAGCAGAGCTTGTGGTGATGGGACGTGGGATTGCCTTTAAGAAAAAGCCGGGGGATAAAGTAGACGAGACCCGCATCCAAAAAGTATTTGCATTGAAAAACAAACAGACATCCGATAATTTCAAAATGCTGCTGCGTGAAGTTCCGATGGAACTGATTGAAATTGTGGAAGAGATCATCACGTATGCGCGTGAGAATCTGGGCCGAAAGCTGAATGAGAACATCTATGTATCCCTTACGGATCATATTAACTTCGCGATTGAACGTTATCGGGAAGGCGTGGAGATCAAGAACGCATTAATGTGGGAGATCAAACAGTTGTACAAGCCCGAATTCGAACTGGGCCTGAGGACGCTGGAACAGATCAACACCCGTATGAATATTGAGCTTCCACCCGATGAAGCCGCTTTTATTGCCCTGCATATTGTTAACGCAGAGATGAACGAAGAAGTTATTACAACGATGAATATTACGAAGTTTATCCAGCAGATTATTAATATAGCGAAATATCATTTCAAAATGGAATTTGATGAGGACTCTCTCAGTTATTTTCGCTTTATCACACATCTGAAGTTCTTTTCCCAGCGTGTGCTCAGCGGCACGCATTACGACAACAACTATGATCATTTCTATGACATGATTAAGGAGAAACATCCGGATGCCGCAGCGTGTACGGAGAAAATTGAGTTGTTTGTCAAAAAAGAGTACAACCATGAGCTGACCAATGAAGAAAAATTGTATCTGACGGTTCATATCGAACGAGTGGTTAATCGATAATATTTAAATGTTGACAAAAATGGTTTAATTATAATAATATGTGATTAACAGGAATTGAATACGATTTAACTGGGATTGTTACTGGTTATGCAGGCAAAACCTAAGTCATGAGAAGGTCAGGACCATTGTGTCCCCTTGCTCAAGGCTTAGGTTTTTTGCGTGCAAAAAAATCGGTAAAGGGCCTGTTTGAGAAAAAGTGGGGGTGCAGATCATGAGTCAAGAGAAACTGGCCAAAGAGATTGTAGAACTGGTCGGCGGTGAGAAAAATGTGGAATCGCTGGTTCATTGTGCAACACGATTACGGTTTGTATTGAAGGACGATGCCAAGGCAGACAAAGCCAAACTGGAGAAAACAGAAGGCATCATCGCAGTCAAAGAAAATGGAGGACAGTTCCAGGTGGTTGTTGGTAACAAGGTGCCTGAAGTCTATAGTGCCATTGGACAGATCAGTAACATTCTGGACGATTCGTCAGATAAAGAAAAACCTCGCAAAGCAGCCAAAGGGCTCGGGGGGATTATCGATATCATATCCAGCATCTTTGCACCACTTCTGGGTGTTATGGCGGGGGCGGGTATTCTAAAAGGGTTATTGTTGATTGCAAGTAATATCGGATGGCTGGAAACGACAGAAACAACATATACGATCCTGTATGCAGCAGCAGATAGTCTCTTCTATTTCCTGCCTCTGTTGTTAGCGGTTACAACAGCACGTAAATTCCAGGGAAATATGTTTGTCGCGATGACGATTGCAGGAGCATTGATCTATCCGTCCATCGTCACGTTGAAATCAGAGGGAACACCAACGGATTTCTTCGGTATCCCTGTCATTTTGATGAACTATTCATCTACAGTTATTCCTATCATTTTAGCTGTCATTGTCATGAGCAAGTTGGAAAAGTTCTTTAATAAAACACTTCACGATAGTGTGAAAAACTTTGTTACACCATTGTTTTTGCTAGTGATTATGGTACCACTGACACTGTTGGTATTCGGACCATTTGGTGTCTACGTTGGTAATGCAATTGCAGCCGGACTCGTTGCCGCATTTGGATTCAGTCCATTACTCGCTGGAGCCGTTATGGGTGCAAGCTGGCAGCTGCTCGTTATCTTCGGAATACACTGGGGTCTCATTCCGGTATTTATCAACAACGTTGCAGTGTATGGACAGGATGGTGTTAAACCCGCTGCGACAGCTTCGATCTTTGCTCAAACGGGTGCTGCTTTTGGGGTTATGCTGAAAACCAAGAACAAAAAACTGAAAACGCTGGCTGGATCATCCACGTTGACCGCATTGTTCGGTATTACGGAACCGGCCATCTATGGGGTAACATTACCACTGAAACGTCCATTCATTGCAGGAGTTATCGGTGGTGCAGTTGGTGGAGCTATCATTGGTCAAGCGGGTACATTGGCATTTGCATCCGGCGCACCGGGACTGCTGACATTGCCAATCTTCTACGGACCAGGTGGACAAGGCTTCCCTGGATTGATTCTGGGTATCGTAGTATCCTTTGTTGTTTCGGCTGTACTCACGTACATTATGGGCTTTAAAGATCCGGTTGAAGAAGAAACAAAAACCGAACCTGCTGCATCTGCCGAACAACCTGTTCGTGCAACGAATGCTTCGGACGAAAATGTATTTAGCCCAATCGAAGGAACAATTGTGGAATTATCGGAAGTTCCAGATCCGGCCTTTGCATCGGGAGCCATGGGTAAAGGTATTGCGATTGAGCCAGCTGTGGGCAGAGTCGTAGCGCCTTTTGACGGTACAGTTACCGTTGCATTTAAGAAAAAACATGCCTTGGCTGTAGTATCAGACACCGGTGCTGAAATATTGGTTCACGTGGGAGTAGATACCGTTAAATTGGATGGGCAGCATTTTGTTTCCCATATCAAGGAAGGGGACAGGGTCCAAGCGGGAGATCTGTTGCTTGAATTCGATATTGCACAGATTAAGGCTGCTGGTTATCACACGGTAACGCCGATTATAGTAACCAATTCAGCCAACTACGAGGATGTAATTCCACAGGCTACAGGTCAGGTTCATAGCCAGGAGCTTCTATTGAAGTTGAATAGCGGAAAGGGACAGGAATAAGAGTAGATTGATGTATTAATCTGATGGTGAAGTGTTTTCATCGTTCCGTTGACATGGTGGAATTGGAAAATTATAATTAGGTTTGTACATCTATACATGATAATGAAAGGTGGATTATTGAACATGACACATGCGATGAGACTGCGTTTCCTCCCTTTGAATCGGTAATTGAATACGTTCAAAGGCTCTGACCATTGGTTCAGAGTAAACGGGATCAGTCTGTCATTTTCAATCATCCTGACCTTAAAATAAGTGTTATACTCGCTTTCCCGTTTACGTTGAATCACAGGCCGTGGCCTGTGATTCTTTGTTTTTTCTTCTGATTATCTTAATCAGGGCAATAATTAGGTAAAGGCGCTCAATACAGACTACTGGAGGTACCCGCTATGATGACGTTACTGTTCTATTGATACGAGCTGGCACGATAAGCTCGTATCGATAGAAGTGTGCTTCGCTATCGATACGAAATAAATCTTATTTCGGAGGTAGCGAATATGGAAAAGATATGTTTTGAATTAGAACAGGTTGAGATGACCTATATGGATAAAGTAATACTGAACATTGAGCGACTGGCTGTGCATCAACTGGATCGCATTGGTGTAGTAGGTGGTAATGGTCAGGGTAAAAGTACACTATTGAAACTCATTACGGGGCAGATCCAGCCAACAGCCGGAAAGGTAAAACGTTTTGCAGAGTTTGGTTATTTGGAACAAGTGGAACCACCCCAGTCTAACGAAAGTATTGAAGTTGATGGGGCTTTACTCAGTAAATTAGCCATACCTCAACACGATCAACCATGGAGTGGCGGAGAACAGACCCGTCTAAAACTGGCTCAAATGTTCACTCATTATCATGAAGTACTGTTACTGGATGAACCAACAACACACCTGGATCAAGAGGGCATTACATTTTTACTGGATGAATTGCGTTATTACTATGGGGCGCTTGTGCTGATCAGTCATGATCGTGCGGTTCTGGATGAACTGGTGACCACGATCTGGGAAATCCATCAAGGTGAGGTTCACGTATATTCCGGAAACTATAGTGATTATCAGGTACAGAAAAGGCTGGAGCGTGAACAGCAAAATCAGGCCCATGAACAGTTCTCGAAGGAGAAAAGACGATTGGAACTGGCCGCCCGGGAAAAGATGAAGAAAGCCGAAAAAATAACGCAGGCCGGAAGCATGTCCAAAAAAGAATCCAAGGCAAAGGCAAACCGCATGTTTGAAACCAAATCCAAAGGTACCAGTCAAAAAGCAGTGCATCGTGCTGCTAAAGCAATTGAACAACGAATGCAACAACTTCAAGAGGTGAATGCGGTACAGCAGGTTCGGCCAATGATCTTCCGTCAGCCGAAGACATTGGAGCTGCACAACCGATTTCCAATTATGGCTGATCGCCTTACACTTGAGGTGGAAGGTCACATATTGTTGGAGGATGTAAGTTTTCAAATTCCATTAAAACAAAAAATAGCGATAACCGGAGCCAATGGCAGCGGGAAAAGCACATTGCTTAACCATGTTTTCCATGCTGGAGATCACATCACCATGTCTCCAAAAGCAAAGCTCGGTTATTTTCAGCAAATGAGCTATCGTTTCACGACAAAAGAGACCGTATTACAATTCCTGAAAAATCGTTCGCAATATGAGGAATCAGAGCTCAGAAGTGCGTTGCATGCGATGCAGTTTACAGGCAATGACTTGCTGAAGAATGTTGGGACATTAAGTGGAGGAGAAGCGATTCGTCTTCAATTATGTCACTTGTTTCTGGGCCAATATAACATTCTATTGTTGGATGAGCCGACGAATTTTCTTGATATGCATGCATTGGAAGCGTTGGAGCATTTTATCAAGGCCTATGAAGGAACGATTCTGTATGTATCTCATGATCAGAGGTTTATTGAAAATACAGCGGATCAACAATTTCAGATTACAGAGCGTCAATTAATTCAGGTGTCTGTATAAATTGAACTAAAGAACATTTACACTGGACACTACGATGACAGAACAACCTTCCGATCGCTGTTATCCCCAGATTATTTTGATTCCTTTTATAAAGGAGTAAATCCGATAGCGATATGCTTTCGATGTAGCTTTCTTGCAGAAAGCTTGTAGGCGAACACTTCGCTTCTTCAGGTTCTTTCTGTCCTCTCCGTTTTGTGTAAATGTTTATTTCAATTTATATAGAAAATAAATCTATAGAAGAAGAGAAGTAACGAAAACCGCCAAAGTGATTTTGGCGGTTTCGTCGTTTTCAAAGATAGGCAGATCAGTTACCTTATGTAGCTTCTATTAAGAATCCGCTTTTATAACCGTGGAATGCATGTTACCTGTGAGACGTTGTGGTGGGAAAACCATGCGCACGGGCGCAATGATGATGGCAGCAAATACAGCCTTGATCAGATCACCAATAATGTAAGGATAAAACCCTTGAATCATGGCCTCAGGTAGGTCCATTTTGTAAGCATAAGCAAGCCAAGGCACACCAGATACATACACGAGCAGTGAACCAAATAGTTCAAATACAACAAAAGCGAGAATGAATCCTGTGACACCTTTGATATTGATTCGTGCAAGCAACAGTCCAATTAATAAAGCGGAGATCGGCCACATCATCACATATCCTCCGGTAGGTCCAAGAAGTACCGCAAGTCCTCCGGTCCCGTGCAGCAAGGGGAAACCAAGAGCGGTGAGCAGAACAACCATGGTAACGCTTAGGAAACCATATAGTGGACCAAGTAATCCTCCGGCCAGCATGACAGCCAAGGTTTGTAATGTTATCGGTACAGGGGAGAAGCCAATGGGAATGCTTATGTAACCAAAAAGTACTAAAATTGCGGCCATAAGTGCGCTGAATACAATACCTCGCAAAGATAATTTCATGTTTGAACAATCCTCTCCATTTTGGTAATATGATTGTTAACCAATTATATAAATGTGGTTGACGATTAGGATCGTACCACATAAAAATAGAAAGGGAAAGGACTAATTTACGATGCAAGGCAACCTGCCTATAATTACATTAGAAGATGTTCGGGTGCATTATGCTTCCGAAGGTAGTCAGGTGAGAAAAGCACTGGATGGGGTCTCACTTACGCTGCACCAAGGAGAATGGATTAGTATAGTAGGAGCGAATGGCAGTGGAAAAAGCACACTTGCTGGACTACTGATTGGATTCATTCCACTATCTGGAGGGGTACGGGATACCTCGGATGAACTTACCGTTCGGGGTGTATTGCAGCAACCGGATGCACAGGTACTAGGCGATACGATTGAAGAGGAGTTTCATTTTGCGCTGTCACCATTGATGGATTCTGTAGAAGAGCAGTTGGAGCACAGGCAGGATGCATTACATACCGTAGGACTTCAATATCCCCCGGAGAAGGCGGTCTCACAATTATCCGGTGGACAGAAACAACTGCTTAATATTGCTGTAGCGCTCGCAGCCAAACCGGATATATTGATTCTGGATGAGCCAACAGCCATGCTTGATCCGGGAGCAAGAGACCGTATCGAGGCCATCGTTCAGAAGATTACCCAGCGGGGGACAACGGTGATCTGGATTACACACCATCTGGAGGAAGCAACCCTGTGTGATCGAATCATTGCTATGGAGAGGGGACGTTGTGTTTACAACGGGGAGCCGGAGTCCTTTTACTATGAAAAAGAG
Organism: Paenibacillus sp. 2003; assembly: GCF_031455635.1. NCBI lineage: Bacteria > Bacillati > Bacillota > Bacilli > Caryophanales > Paenibacillaceae > Paenibacillus > Paenibacillus sp. 2003. Next base: position 1,284,833 of record NZ_JAVDTB010000001.1, read on the forward strand.
ACGAATGAGAAGGCTACTCGGGAAAATGTACAGCTATCTCCCTGTGAACGGTTAGGATTGGATCCTCCTTTTACTGTAAAAACTGCGTTATTGCTCAAGCAAAAAGGTATGATGCCAGAAGCCATGCCACTGCGACCTGAGCAACTGGCCAAGGAGGTCGCACATTGGAGATCGAGCTAACCAATATACGTATAGAAGCATCGGAATCGAGCAAACGTGCACTGCTTGAAGATGTGAGTGTCCAGTTGAACAGTGGGGAAATCACCTTGCTGCTGGGCTGTACGGGTTCAGGAAAAACGACTTTACTACAGACGTTGGCTGGTCTAAGACCGCCCGATGCAGGAAGTATCACATTGGATGGCACACCTTTCTGGAAAGAAGGAAAAGTGCCGCAGTCGATTTTATTGCAAATGGGACTACTGTTTCAATTTCCGGAACAACAACTGTTTGCCCGAAGTATTCAGCGTGAATTCACATATTCTCTGCGTCCTTATCGACTTTCAGAGAAACAGCAACAAGAGCAGATCACAAAAGCACTGAAGCAATGGGACCCGCCAGTGTCCTCAGAGTTGGACCGACGTTTTCATCTGGACAGGTCGCCATTTGCTCTAAGTGGGGGAGAGAAGCGCAGGTTAGGTCTTGCTCTCGGAAGTGTGACCAATCCACACTGGCTTCTGCTGGATGAGCCAAGCGCCGGGTTGGAAGCGCAAAGTGTCGGGCTTTTGCTGGATGTATTGGAGCAACATCGTCTGGCAGGTGGTGGGGGCGTGGTAGCAACCCATGATCTGGATACATTCTTACCTTGTGCGGATCGAGTATTGTTGTTGCAGGAAGGCCGTTTAATCGCCGATCTTACGCCGAGAGAACTTCACAAAAGGCCTGAACTGCTGGAGCAGACAGGAATCGGACTGCCACCATCGATGAGACTGGCACAGCAGTTTAGAGCAGCGGGTCTTGAGCTGCCTTTGACCGCGATGACGCCAGAAGAGATGGCTGAGTGTATTGTTCAGTCCAAGTCAGTTGAGGTGGGGATTCAAAACGAATCGATAGAAGCATCATGGAAGGTAATGATGGAAGTCAAGAACGATTCAATGAAATATGAAAAAGAAGCACTGATGCTGTCGTCCATTAAAACGGAAGATGATCCAAAGCTTGTTCCGAACATATTGACTCATTCAGGCGGATTATATGGCGTCATGGACCCGCGTCTAAAATGGATTTTGTATATTTTGCTGGTCACCGCAGCTATGCTTCAGCAGCGCTGGCTGGGATTGACGTTAACACTGGTGCCGGTAATAGCAGCACTTGCCGTGCTCCCGCGTCAGACTTTGGCTGGATGTATGAAGTTAATGAAGCCATTATTTTTCTTTTTCATCCTATCAACGGCGTTATCTGGGACAACTCTTTCAACAGAAGGAGGAGGTCTGCACTTTGGCTTTTCCCTGATGCAGGCGGAGGGCACTTTGCTGAATGTGTATCGTTTGTTTATCGTCACGTTGGCAAGCCTTTGGTTTTCGTTGACGACACCTTATGGGCGAATGGTAGAAGGGCTTAACTGGGTACTCGGTATCGGTAAAAAGATCAGGTTGCCCGTAGCTTCGTTTGCTCTTGCTGTTTCGTTAATCTTTCGGTTTATCCCGATGATCTGGAGTGAGTGGCAGCGATTCTCACTGATCGTACGGGCACGTGGAAAGGCAGCTTTAAGACCAAATACCGTTCGAATACGTGACCTGGGTCCGATGGTGATTCCCCTGTTAATGGCACTGTTCCAACGTGCAGAGGATATGACAATTGCGATGGAAATGCGTAAAGTTAGAGAGCACTCTATGCTCGGAGGACGTTCATCGTTATTAGTATGGTCCAAACGTGATACCTGGATTAGCCTCGCTGGCCTCATTGTTTTTGTACTATTAATATGGATTCGCCAATTGTGATGGCGATAATGATCGTGATGGATCCGGTAATGGATCAAAACCTAAACGCAGTGTTTTCCAAAGATCATGCATAAATGCGTTTGTCCTCGCTCACAATAAGTGGACGTTGATCATCTGAAGTGGATCAGGAGGGATAAACGATGAAAGATAAGTTTTTGCGTGAAGAACGGCAAGAATATACCGATGTGTCTACGGTGGAGTCGCAGCGAAACGATATCACACTCGAAGAATTCCCGGAGGGTCCTTACGGTTCATCTCTGTTATCCGAGTCTCTCGGGAAAAGTTCTCCATGGCGGGCAGATCAGCGGTCTGCACATCGTTTTGATTTTGAGAATCATGAGCTTCATGAAGGAGAAGTACGAGATTATCCGGGTCAGGATGTGTTCGATGAAACGGTTCCGGATAACGTGTCCAAACCTCAATATACGGAAGAATCGTAATGAGATATGAATATAAAATAGAGTATAGCCTCCGACAGGTTTTGTCCTGTTCGGGGGTTATTTTCGTTGTGTTTAATGAAAACAAATCTCCTCCAATTCCACATTATGGGTTATTATGTTTGTAGCTCGAAGTAAAAATCTGGTTAAATATGCGGGGGACTTGGGATGAGAGAGATCGATTATAGTCAATATTTCTGGCAGGATGATAAGGTCAGATTACGTGCTTTGCGTGAGGAAGATTGGGAAGACCATTATTATAACCGCTTTGATACAACTGCCCGTCGGTTATTGGAGTGTGCAGTAGAGTTACCGCCAACCCATGTTGAAGCGAAGAATTTCACGGAAAACTTCTCTGATTTTTCTTTAACCAAAGGACGGATCATGTTTACAATTGTAAATATGGATGGTGAAAATGTCGGAGGTGTGAATCTGAATAGCATTGATGAAAGGAACGGTACCTTTAGCATTGGTATTCAAATTGACAGGGATCATCGAGGAAAAGGATACGGAACCAGAGCCGTTCGGATCTTGTTGAAGTATGCCTTCTTCGAGCGCAGGCTCAACAAATTTAATGATTCTGTACTCGAAGGAAATGAACCTTCTGCAGCCATGATGAGAAAACTTGGATGTATTCAGGAAGGTGTGCGTCGTCAGGTGATTTATACGGATGGGAAATACCAGGATCTGATTCTCTTTGGATTAACCAAAGATGAGTTTATGGAAAAAGAAGGGCTTGTATGACTCCAGCATAAATAAGATCGCTAGGGTGCTCGAAATCTGCCAATTTTAGTTGGATCAATGATAATGTACATTAAGCGGAAGGCGAGAGTATTCTAATGATATCAAAATCTGAGGTGATCGTGTGGATAGAGCAATACCCGATCCGACATGGAAAAGGTTAGGTTTTGCTGAACGGCCTGATTTTCATACTTCTGGTCTGGGTGTGGGGATTGTAATTATCGATTCAATTAAACCACATCATCTCGTAAATCACTTAAATACACGAATCAAATGTGTTGCCGTACATGAAAATATGACTGTCACTGTGCGAGACATTTCATCTATGAACAGGGAGGAGGATAAACAGAAAGGTGAACATGGCCTTATGAGTGTACTGGCTTTAGCCCATGAACCTATTCTGTTAGAGGAACAAATTCACGTCGGGATTGCACCAGCAGCAACATTTATCGTTTTAGATCATGGCGCATTTACAACTGGAGAAGGAGAACGTCTGAAAAAAGGAATGGAATGGATTCTTGAACATGGGGTCGAATGGAATATAAAAATTATTTTAAGCACTGGTTGGCAGGCATTAGATAATGAAGTTCATCTTAAAAATACGAGTGAAAACTCAACGGTTAAAGCATTGGCAACAGCTGTGCAACAGGGCATTTTGGTTATTTGTTCGAATGGAAATACACGTTTAAATAACATCATGCCTCCAATACAATATCTAGCAGTAGGAGGCTATGTTGATCGTGGAAAGGCCGATCGTTCATTACACGTTCCTTTCCCTGATGAACCTTATGGCAGAAATGGAGATGGTCACTTTAGGCCAGATATATTAGCGCCCAGACTACACCTTACAATCCCCTCTTATGAAACTGAAGATTCTGGTCAGCGCGTATCTTTTTATGGGGGGACCTCTGGAGCGGCTGCGCTTGTGGCTGGTGTTGCGGCCCATTTGTTCTCCCAATTTCCGAGTTTAAGTTCCGAGATGCTAAGAAACTTATTAGTCGAGCATGGAGAACCACTTGAGGATGATGATAACCTGGCTCCTCGAATTAATGTTGAGAATACAATTCGTTATATGAACAGGGCAGATAAGCTAAGGTACATAACAAAAACTTTACCCATGATAAGTATAAAAAATCAAAATCTCTATAGCGCAATTCATTCAATGGATGATATCGAAAGGGCGCTCTCTTTAACAGTTTTAGTTGAGAGAGACGAATTATCACGTGAAGAGTTATGGAGTTTCACGAAGGATTCATCCGCTATTGTTCGTAAAATTGCAGTATCGACCCTAGGTGAACCGATGAACGAACAAGAGCGAAAGTTGTATTGGGTGTATTTAATGCATGAAACAGAAGGAGGAGTGCGTGGATGGTATATGCATGGATTATTGCAAAATGCTCCAAAGGAGGAAATACACAATTGGATAAATTGGTCAACAGATATTAACTGGTCGGTTCGATGGTGTGTTAGCGAATATTTGGCTCAATATCCAGAGTGTTTTCCCCAACTTGAAAAAACCCAAGACCCTGACGCTATACATATCAAGGCATTGCCTTTAAGGCAATGGTACACGGCTCTATAATGATGTAATGTAAATTAATATGTGGAGGCAACCTTATGAACCAACCCATACTAACCGATGAGTTAATCATCGATTGCAAGGATATTTATTTGCGCGAGTATCGAATTGAAGATTTAGAGAAACTGCAAGAAATTACGTGGCAACCTGAGGTGTATGAATTCCTACCGGGATGGAACGCTACGATTGAAGACAGGACCCTGTGGCTCACCGAATATGAAATCCCTGAGAATCAGCATTTTAAACAAGCTGTGATGGCGGGAGGGGATATCGGAGAGTTATATTTACGTATGGCTATTGTACTCAAAGAAACTGACGAGTTTATCGGATGGTGCTGCTCAGGAATTAAGGATGAGTTACCAGCACCTAATCGGGAGATTATGTACGGTATTTCGAAACACTTCAGGAATCGTGGCTATACAACGCAGGCAGTAAAAGGAATGACACAGTATTTGTTTGAACATACAAACGTTGAAATATTAAATGCCATCGCTTTGATTACCAATCAAGCATCCAATAAGGTGATACAGAAATGTAATTTTGAACGGTTAAATTTGATCGAAATCGAGGATGAACCCTATATCCATTATCAACAGTGTAAGCACGAAGATAATTTTTGATTGAACTTTTATCATCATTGAAAATACCTATAATATCAAAATTTCGGATCAGGTTAGACAGTTATTGCTGGCTGCCTGATTTTTTTCTGTCATTTAGTTTATAGGACAAGTGTTAATAATTTTCTCCACGATAATAGCGTTCCAGTTTGTTATCCAAATGAACAAGCTGCGCTTTTTTCTCCTCGATATCATTCAGCAACTTTTGCTTTTGATCCTCAATCAGTTTGGTTCTTTCCTTCAGCGTGGAGGTTCCTTCATTGACCTGATCATAATACTTTTTGATGTCTTCCACACTCATCCCGGTTTCACGAAGGCATTTGATAAAAACCAGCCAGTTCAGATCATCCTCCAAATAAAGACGGTTATTCTGCTCATTTCTTGCAGCAGGTTTCAGCAGTCCCTTTCTTTCATAAAAGCGAATCGCTCCAATGGAAATTTCAACTTTTTTGGCTACTTCTCCAATCGTTAACATGTTAATCCCTCATTTTATAAAAAATAATTTGACCTACACTAAGTGTAGCATAGTAACTTATACATTGTTAAATATAAATCAAATTATGGAAAGAAGGATTCGCATGAAAAAGACTGTTTTTGTAACCGGAGCAAATAAAGGAATTGGATATGAAATCGTAAAGCAGTTGGGTGAAGCAGGTTGGAAAGTTATCCTCGGCGCACGTAGTGTTGAACGGGGTGAAAGAGCTGTTTCCGAGTTAACTTCCAGGGGGTTAGACGTAGAATTTTTACAAATCGACATGAGTGACTTGAAAAGCATCGAGCATGCAGCCGATACGATTAACAAGACTTATCCCACAATAAACCTTCTGATCAATAACGCTGGAATGCCGGGTGCCTTTTCTCAGTCTTTTACGGATACCAAAGAGGAAGATTTGCGGAACGCCTTTGAAGTGAACTTTTTCGGCACCTTCCGTTTGAATCAGCGATTGTTCCCGTTAATCAAAGACAATGAAGGCACAATCATTAATGTATCAACTGACATGGCTTCTCTGGACCATATGCAAAATGCGGAATTTACTTTAAACGCCTTCGACTATAATTCATCCAAAACGGCCAACAGTGCCATGACACTTTCGATGGCTTATGAAGTGAAAAACAGCAGGGCGCAAGTCTTTGCGGTAACGCCTGGATTCACATCAACAGATCTTAATGGCAATGCCGAAGGAGGTAAATCAAAAGAAGCCGGCGCTGCGATTATCGTGCGCTATGCGACGGATGGTAAACGCCATAACGGAGAATTCCTAGATGAAAATGGCGTATACCCTTGGTAATCCACCGTTCATACTGGATGATCTTGTCCCCCGGATGATAGCGGAAAATTAGATGAAGTATTTGCTTGGTGCCGTTACTTAGATATCAAGGAATATGAGAATACAACGTCGAATTAAAAAATATGTTAGTTTTATCTTGTTTATATGCTGTAAATGAAACAAACACCAAACTTAGACGAACATCTTTCTTGTACTAAGTTAACAGAGCAAGTACTATAAATTGTATTTCTAACAAGCGTATCAATCTGAGGTATATATTTAATGGAGGTTTCACTATATAAAGCAGATTTAAAAGATGCAGTGACTATTCATGAAATGAAAGTCAAAGCATTTATGCCCTTGTTGGAAAAATATCAGGATTTTGCAACAAGCCCCACCAATGAGACCGTAGAAAGAATTATTACTCAAATCAATCAATCTTTCACAGATTATTTCATAATTCATCATCTTGAGATTGCTGTTGGTGGGATTAGAGTCGTGGAAAAAGATAATCAAATCTATAGTGTTAGCCCAATTTTTATACTGCCAGAACATCAAGGAAAAGGAATTGCACAAAAAGTCTTTACAATGGTTGAGCAGATATATGATGATGCAAAGTCATGGAAATTGGGTACCATCTTACAAGAGAAAGGGAACTGTTATTTGTATGAAAAGATAGGCTACAAAAAAACGGGTGTAACAAAAGCAATTAACGACAAAATGACAATGGTATTTTATGAAAAGCATATATAAGCTTCAAATCCTTGAATAAGACGTCTCAGATTCGTTAGCCCGAAACCGATTGGACTACCACTATACTAATCGGATACAACAAAAGAATCCCCCATTCATTTCTAAACCGAAATGAATGGGGGATTCGTCATGCAATGAAAAGCCAAAATTAAAATGGAAGAAAAGCAGCGTTTGGAGCTTGACTAGTGCATGAGTAATGATCAAGTAGATCTTACGTAGCGCTGCTTATAGCCACCTTTTAGCTTGCGTAGAGCCGAAGCTCAGCCTAGACATCAGCCTTATGCAGCGGCAGCAAAATCATAAATTCAGTCCCCAAGCCTATTTGACTTCGTACTGTAATTTTCCCACCATGCGACTCCACAATCGAGCGGGTAATGGCTAGACCGAGACCTGCACCACCTTGTTTGCGCGAACGAGAACTGCTTGTGCGGTAAAATCGCTCAAAGATATGGGGCAGATGTGCAGGTTCAATGCCTGTGCCGTTATCCTTCACTGATAATTCAGCCTTATGATGCGTGGCATATAACGTTATGGAGATGGCTCTATGCTCTGGATCGGTGTGCTGCACCGCATTATGGAACAGATTCAGCACAACCTGCTTCAGCTTGTAAGGGTCAGCCAGTACATATACTTCAGCCGTCAGATCGAGATGAATGGATCTTCGTTGAGCCATCATGGCAAGTTGTGGTTGCATTTCGAGCAGCAGACTATCCAGCTGAATGACCTCCCGCTCCTGCCTTGGAGCCTGATCCAGCTTGGTTAGTAACAGCAAATCTTCAACCAGCTTGTTAATTCGTACGGATTCGCCGTGCATGCTGTCCAGTGCTTTATACAATTGATCTTGATTGGTCGCTGCACCCCGCTGCAGAACTTCAATGAAGCCGTGAATGGAGGTGAGCGGGGTACGAAGCTCATGGGAAGCATCAGACAAGAAACGCTGCATCTGCTCTTTCGATTCCCGCTCCGCTTCAAACGAGTTCTCCAGCCTTTCAAGCATGCCATTGAATGAAACTGCGAGCTGATCCACTTCTTCTTGTCCCTGAACGACGGGAAGGCGTTCTGCGAGGCTGCATGCATCGATCTGCTGTACTTTATTCACCATGTTGGACAGGGGAACCAGCGTCCGGCGTAATACCTTAGTGTATAGAATCAGACCGGCTACCATGGCCAACAGCGATAACATGATGAAGATCAGAAGCTGTTTAATAATCAAATCTCTAAGTGGCTTCGTAGCGGTGCCCATCTGGACCATCGGTAAACCGCGATTGCGTGGACCGGGTGAAGCGAATACAATCAATTGCTCATTCCCTTGGCTATCCGTGACGATCCGGTAGGGAATGTGTTTTTGTTCTTTCAATTCATCTGTAATGTTCTGATAATCAGCGGTTGATACTTGAGGGGCTTTCAGACCGTCTTCTCCAAAAACATCCTCGAACGTACCTTGGTTATCAAACAGGGCAAGTGAACGGTCAGGAATAAACAACACCCGATTACCAGACCCGTTTCCTGACTGTCCACCGAAAGGATTGTTGGAAGAGCCGTTACGTGACTGGATTCCGAGCCAAACCGGGGGCATGGACATGAGCTGTTCTTCCATGGTTTTTGCCTGATTCCGGTAGAGAAAGCTTTCCATGATCCAGAATTGCAGGATACCGATTAACAATAGTAGCCCAGCAAGCACGAACAGAGAACGTGAAAGCAATTGAGAACGCAGTGAACGAGGCCAGATCCATTGGTGAAGACGTCTTAAACGAAGTTTATTTTTCTTAGGCAGCGAGTTCATTAGAGATCCACCCTGTAACCGACACCTCGAAGCGTGCGAATGAGTTTATGCTCTTTATCCCCGAGTTTGTCGCGCAAGGAGCGAACGTATACCTCCACAATATTTTCTTCCCCGCCAAAATCATACCCCCACACCCGGCTTAGAATAGTCGCTTTGCTAAGTACAATCCCATGATTAAGCACAATAAATTTTAACAGTTCATATTCGGTAGGAGATAGCTCCAGGACCTGATTCTGATAGGTGATTTCTTTGCGCTGATCATCAATTCGGAACGGACCGTGGGTGACGGCTCCCATTAATAAAGGAAATTGATTGCGCAGTCTGGCCTGAATCCGGGCGAGCAGCTCGTCGAAGGCAAAGGGTTTGATCATGTAATCGTCAGCACCTAGCCAAAGGCCCTTAACCCGATTCTCGACTTCGTCCTTCGCTGTCAGCATAATAACGCCAACCTGAGTTCCGGTCTTACGCAGACGCTCGACTACTTCGAATCCATCCATCTCTGGCATCATGACATCCAAAATGGCCATATGTGGCTTGAATTCAAGCGCCAATTCAAGCGCAGCCGCTCCATCCGGCGCGGTGCGCACATCGAAGCCCTCATTACTTAATCCCAGCTCTAGAAATTGTAAAATATGCGGTTCATCATCAGCCAATAGTATTTTAATTCCGCTGCTAAGCTTCATAATGCGGGGTTCCTCCTTGCTTGCTTCCATCTTAGTTCTCCCTCAATTGAGAGGGACTGTATGTTGTATTATCGCTTGCCAAACTGAAATTTAGCTGAAAGGATTGTGAATTATCCTCAGACAACATTCAGCGGGTACTCATCCCAGTTTTATTTTGGCATGTCACAATATTAGACATGAAGAACTTTGAAGGAGTGATTAACTTTGAATAACACCAAAAGAAGGATGGATCTTGTCCTTCTGCCGATTGTATTACTGGCGGCGTTTCTGAATGGTTACGGTATCTGGAACGATCAATATGCCAACTCCTACTATACGACTGCCGTTGGTAGTATGCTCAGCAACTTCCATAACTTTTTCTATGCTTCACTCGACTCGGCAGGCTCGGTCACTGTAGATAAACCACCTGTTGTCTTCTGGATTCAAACGGCCTTTGCCTATGTCTTTGGATTGCACGGATGGAGCGTTATTTTGCCGCAGGTATTAGCGGGAATCGGTTCGGTGCTCCTGATCTATTTCATGGTGAAACCTACATATGGTCTTGCAGCAGCACGAATCTCGGCACTTGCGATGGTGACTGTGCCTGTCGTGGCGGCAGTCAGCCGGACCAATAATATTGACAGCATGCTGGTGTTTACACTACTGCTGGGTTCATGGTTTTTGTTCAAAGGCAGCAAACAAGGCAGTGCTTGGCGCATACTGGTTGCCTTTGGGTTAATAGGCGTAGCCTTTAATATGAAAATGCTTCAAGCCTACATGATTCTCCCGGCTTTTTATTTGTTCTATTTGCTCGCTTTTCAGGCGAAATGGAGAAGGAAGATCATCCTGATGATCGGCAGCACAGTAGTTCTGGCGGTCGTTTCCTTATCCTGGGCCGTCACTGTGGATTCCATACCCGAAGACCAAAGACCTTATATCGGCAGTAGTGAAACGAACTCGGTCATGGAACTCGCCTTTGGATACAATGGTCTGGCTCGCCTAACGGGTCAGCAGAATACTGCAGGTAACGCAGGTATGCCAAATGGTATGGGACAGGGAAATAATCGGGGCAATCGAGGAGATTCGACTTCAGGCCCTAATCAGACAGGCAGTGGTGTTCCTGCCGCTGGGCAAGATGTCAATGCACAGGACAACGATAATATGAATGGTTCGAACGGCTTGAACACCATGGGTGGCATGAATGGGCCGAATGGCAATTTCCCGAACGGGCAGATGCCAAATGATATGGAAATGCCAAATGGAAGAAATTTTGGCGGTAATGGTGGCGGAGGCATGTTTGGTACGGGGGAGAAAGGTCCTCTGCGTCTGTTCCAGACTGAACTTTCAGGTCAAGCTAGCTGGCTTATGCCAGTTGTATTGCTTGGGTGCATTGCCATATTTGCAGGATTAAGACGGAGAAATATAACCAGCAAGCACAAGGAGGCCTTGTTCTGGCTGGCCTGGCTGCTTCCCGTTGCTGCCTTTTTCAGTGTGGCAGGTTTCTTCCATCAATATTATCTGATTATGCTTGCACCTCCACTTGCTGCGCTGACTGGCGCAGGATTTATAGCGATGTGGAAGTCATATCGTGATCGCGTTGGATGGCAGGCATGGTTGCTTCCGGTGTCCGTGCTGCTGACGACTCTGTTCGGCTGGTATATCATGCAGGGGTATAACGATACGATTGGTGCAGGCTGGTCCATTAGTGAATTGATCGCAGGCATTCTGGTCACGGTCATCCTGGTCGTTATGCTTCATCGCACACATCGATGGAAACAGGGCTTCATTATCGCGGGATTCATGGTGATGCTGATCGGTCCAATCTACTGGGCATTCACCCCAATTACTTATGGTGGCAACAGCATGATTCCGGCAGCAGGACCTACTGGTTCCAATGGCATGTTTGGTGGAGCCGGAAAGGGCATGCCGATGGGTAACGGTGCAGGAGTCACAGAAATGCCTGCAACGGGTGGCCGTGGCGGAATGGGTAACCGTAATGAAGAAGTGGATACAGCCACACTGAATTATCTGAAAGAGCACAATACAGGCGAAACGTATCTCTTCGCCACTACGGACTATAATCAGGCAGCACCTTATATCATCGATGAGAAAGCAGCAGTGATCACGCTTGGAGGTTTCTCCGGATCAGACCCGGTGTACACAACAGAGGAACTGGAGCAACTCGTCAAGAGCGGGCAAGTGAAATACTTCATGGTTGGTGGCATGGGTGGCCGCGGAGGGAATTCTGAAATTAACGATTTGATCAAAGAGCACGGAACCGAGATTCCGTCCTCTGAATGGCAGACAGGCACGGACAGCGCGTCCATGAATAATGGAGATACAGAGAATGAAGCTGGACTCGGATTTGGATTCGGGTTCGGATTTAGCGGACAGACCACCTTGTACGAAGTGAATTTGTAAAATGTAATGAAAATCTCGAACGAAGTCCATTGGAAAAGGGAGGGGACAAACATGGCTCACGCGTACCGATACAGTATTATTATTCCCATGTATAACGAGGAAGCGGTGATTGAGGAGACTTATCGGCGTCTGAAGAAGGTCATGGGCAGCACGGGAGAGAGCTATGAACTGTTGTTTGTTAATGATGGCAGCATGGATCGAAGTGCACAGATGATCCGTGATTACGCCCGTTGGGACGAGAGTGTGAAGCTGATTGATTTTGCCCGTAACTTCGGACATCAGATTGCAATAACAGCGGGCATGGATTACGCAGTGGGGGATGCGGTGGTTATTATTGATGCGGATCTGCAGGACCCTCCCGAACTGATACTGGATATGATCGCCAAATGGAAAGAGGGCTATGAAGTCGTATATGCACGTCGCACCAGACGAAGCGGGGAAACGCGCTTCAAGAAATGGTCGGCAAGTCTGTTCTATCGTGTCCTTCGTGCCTCAACCGATACGGATATCCCGGTAGACACCGGAGATTTTCGCCTGATTGATCGCAAAGTATGTGATGAGATGAAACGTTTTCCGGAGAAAAACCGGTTCGTGCGCGGGTTGGTCAGTTGGGTCGGCTTTCGTCAGACTGCGATTGAATATGAACGCGATGAACGTCTGGCAGGCGAAACAAAATATCCGCTAAAACGCATGCTGAAGCTAAGCCTGGATGGTATTACTTCATTTTCGTATAAACCGCTCAAGCTCGCAGGTTATGTAGGTGCAATCCTGTCGGTAGGCGGATTCATCTACATGTTAACGGTTATTGGTTCGGCCATCTTTACAGATTCAACGATTAAAGGATGGCCATCCATTGTGAGTATCATGCTGATGTTTAACGGATTCATCTTGATCATGCTGGGCATTCTGGGCGAGTACGTTGGACGAATTTATGATGAGACCAAGGCACGTCCACTATACATTGTGAGAGACGTGGTTCAGGCCGAGGGCCAGCAAGCGCAATCCCGATTGACAGCCCGAGTTGCTCATCATGACTAAGCGTCTGGTGACACTCTTCAAGTTTGGTATTGTGGGTGTTGCGAATACGGCAGTGGATGCGGTGGTGTTTGCTTTGCTTGCACTGGTCGGTGTACCGGTTCTGATGGCTCAAGTAATCTCGTACAGCTGCGGTGTTGCGAACAGTTATTGGCTGAACGGCAGGTGGACTTTTCGAGATACGACACGAGGAGGTGGCGATAGAACGAAACTTATTCGTTTTCTAATCACCAATCTTATCGTTCTCGCGTTATCCGCGCTGATTCTGATGACTTTGCACGATAAGTTGGATTGGAGTCTCGTGATGAGCAAGATCCTGGCGACCTTAATGGGAATGGCCCTGAACTATATGGCTAGCAGATATTGGGTATTTCGTACAACTAACATATGAAAGGAGTGTATGATGAAATGCGAATTAAAAAAGCAGTTATTCCGGCAGCGGGTCTTGGAACCCGTTTCCTGCCAGCAACGAAAGCACAGCCCAAAGAGATGTTACCGATTGTAGACAAACCGGCCATCCAATACATTGTTGAAGAAGCAGTGCAGTCAGGCATTGAGAATATTCTCATTGTGACCGGACGCAACAAAAAATCCATAGAGGACCATTTTGATAAATCCGTTGAACTTGAACACTCTTTATATGCCAAGGGCAAACAGACTTTACTGGAAGAGGTGCAGGCCATCAGCGAGATGGCCAATATTCATTTTATTCGTCAAAAAGAACCGCTGGGTCTGGGGCATGCGATTGGGTGTGCACGGCAATTTGTAGGAGAGGATGCCTTCGCTGTACTGCTGGGAGATGACATTATGGTGTCTGATTCGCCTGCACTTGCACAGATGGTTCATCTCCATGAAAAAACAGGCAACCAGATCATTGGTGTCCGTCAGGTAGACCCGGCAAATGTGAGCAAATATGGCATTATTGATTCGAATGGTGCTGAGGACCGGGTTCACCGGGTCACCAATCTGGTCGAAAAACCTTCTCTTGCGAAAGCGCCATCCCGTACAGCTGTAATGGGACGATACATATTGAAACCTTCTATCTTTCCCATTCTGGATCAGATCGAGAGAGGGGCTGGAGGGGAATATCAGTTAACGGATGCCTTGAAAGAAGTGAGTCAGGTGGAGGAACTGTTGGCCCTTGAACTGGAGGGGCGCCGCTACGATATTGGCGATCAATTCGGATATATTCAGGCGATCTTAGAGATCGGACTGATGCGCAAGGAATTACAGCCCATGCTGACACCCTATCTTCAGAAGCTTGCAACCCAGTGGGCATAGTGATTGATATGTAGCAGAGTTTAGATCTGCTGTAGGACGGGGTCTACTCCGTGCAATGGTTCTGTCTAGACTCTAGCATTGTACATTGCTTCCTGTAACGCTACAATGAGCAAGAAGTTCAAGTTGCTCTTTGAGGGGTGAGGAATCATGAATGAATCTATCATCAGGGACCTTATTAAGTATATGGACGTGGAGGACAACGCCGCCATTCAGTACATTCAGACCGAGCATCGGATGAAACTGGGACTCTTTTGGGGGATACAGGAAGGCAGCCGCGTTCTGGAAATCGGGTGTGGTCAGGGAGATACAACGGCCGTGCTTGCACATCTGGTGGGGGAGCATGGGTACGTTCATGGTGTAGATATTGCACCAGAGGATTATGGTGCACCGCTGACCGTAGGCGAAGCGGCAGCCAAGCTGCGGAGATCTCCACTGGGTGATCGAATTCGAATGGATTATGATTTCGACATTCTAAGTGATCAAGTTCAATTCTCTGAGAATGAGTTTGATGTTATCGTACTTTCCCATTGTTCCTGGTACTTGAAATCGTTTGACGAACTCGCCCAGATTCTTAGCAAGGTTAGGACGTGGGGACATCAGTTATGTTTTGCAGAATGGGATGCACGAGTTACAGATGTGAGCCAGCTCTCACATTGGTTATCCGTTCTAATTCAATCCCAGGTCGAATGTTACAAGGAGAACAGCTTCTCCAATGTGCGGACGCTCTTTACACCGGAGGACATCCAAGAGCTTGTCTCTGCGGCAGGCTGGACGATTAAGGAAGAGACTTCGATCCATTCTCCCGAGCTGCAGGACGGTCGCTGGGAAACCGAAATGACACTGGCCGAAGCGCCTGTGGAATTGAAACTACTTCCGATCCCGGACAAAGTAAAAACACTTCTTCTTTCCGAACTAAAATTACTTAAGACACATCATGCCTCGGGGCCTGGGAGCCCACTGGGAACGTATGCGATTGTTGCAAAAAAGCAGTAAGGAAATAACGAATAAATTCCATGATCTAAAAAAATGTGTTTACTTCATCACAGTAATTTTGATATTATAATCGCAATATCAAATGCGACGAAGAGACGAGTAGATAAAAATCATTCTTTCAAAGAGAGCTCCGGCAGCTGAAAAGGAGTAAAGAACTTTTTATTGAATAAAGACTCAGAGCAGCACATCGGAACTTAGCATTTAAGGGATGGTGTGACAGGAGCTCCTGTTACAGAGCTAGAGTATGAACGGTCTACAGCTAGCAACATGGTTGTAAACCTTTACTTGAAGAGGCGGATATGGTGACATATTGGCGAATCTGGGTGGTACCACGAGAGTTCAATCTCGTCCCTGAGACTATTGTCTTGGGGATGGGATTTTTTGGTTTTTTCGGAGCTGTGACTACACGCTTTGGAATTGCCTGAATAGTGTTAATTAGGAAGTCAAATTTCATAATACGTTTTTAGTGAGTTATGAAATTGATTAAAGAGAAGAATCACTTAAACCGAAAGGAAATGATGATTGAATGTCAGCAAAATTGAAAGTTGGTATCGTCGGAGGAACGGGAATGGTGGGTCAGCGTTTTGTGGACCTGCTTGATCAACATCCATGGTTTGAAGTAACAGCTATTTCTGCAAGCGCCAATTCGGCAGGTAAAACATATGAAGAATCCGTACAAGGCAGATGGAAACTCGCAGTTCCTATTCCGGAAGCTGTGAAGAAAATCGTTGTTCAGGATGCTTCCCAGGTCGAAGCTTTTGCCAGCCAGGTTGATTTTATTTTCTGCGCGGTTGATATGAAAAAAAATGAAATTCAAGCGCTCGAAGAGGCTTACGCTAGAACAGGCACACCTGTCGTGTCCAATAACTCGGCTCACCGCTGGACAGCAGATGTACCAATGGTAATCCCTGAGATTAACCCGGGACATCTGGATGTTATTGAAGCTCAACGCAAACGTCTGGGCACAAAAACCGGATTTATTGCTGTAAAACCAAACTGCTCGATTCAGAGCTATGTGCCTGCACTGCACGCCTTGCGTGAGTTCAACCCAACTCAGGTCGTTGCTTCCACGTATCAAGCAATCTCGGGAGCAGGTAAAAACTTTACGGACTGGCCAGATATGCTTGATAATGTCATTCCATACATCGGTGGCGAAGAAGAGAAGAGTGAGCAGGAACCACTCCGTATCTGGGGCAGCATTGAAAATAATGAGATCGTCAAAGCGTCGGCTCCATTAATTACAACACAATGTATTCGTGTACCGGTAACGGATGGACATCTGGCGACCGTGTTTGTAAACTTCGAGAAAAAACCAAGTAAAGACGAAATTCTGGAGCGTTGGTTGCAGTTTAAAGGTCGTCCGCAGGAATTGGCTCTGCCAAGTGCACCAAAACAATTTATTACGTATTTTGAAGAAGAAAACAGACCTCAGACAAAACTGGATCGTGATATCGAACGCGGAATGGGTGTCTCCACAGGCAGACTGCGCGAAGATTCACTTTATGACTACAAATTCGTTGGATTGTCCCACAACACGCTCCGTGGAGCGGCAGGTGGTGCGGTTCTGATCGCTGAACTGCTTAAAGCTGAAGGATATATTCAACCGAAATAAGCATCAAAGAATCATGAACAGCAACAGATTTCTGCAAAGAATGATTAGATGAAAACCATCACTTGTTGATGGTTTTTTTTGTGGGCTATATCGGAAAACGGAGTGGAGTCATGGAGTGGTATGAAATATGTAAAGTAAAAAACGCCGACAGGATTGTCAACGTTATTTACTGCGCAGCTGCCGGGCACTGACTCGAAGCTTTGGTTTCAGGAAGAATACGACTCTTTAGCCGAGAAGCCGGACAGCTACCTTCTTCGTCGCGTTTGGTTTCCCAATTAATAGGATTGGTCATATCCGGGATGCGTTGCTCCAAAATGGCCTGATATTGACGTGCTTTCTCTTCCAAATGAGCAACACGACTCTTGGCTTCTTCAAGCTGAATCAGCGCTGCTTCCTTGTACTCCATCATAAGTGCGAATCGTTGTGCAACGGTTGAATCTCCTTCAAGACAGAGATCGACGTACGTTTTAATGTTTTCAATCGGTAAGCCTGTCTGTTTAAGGCATTTGACGCCGTGCAGCCAGTTGATGGATTCTTCATCAAACACCCGAATGTTATTTTTATTGCGTTGAATGCTCGGAATCAAGCCCTTATCCGTGTAAAAGCGTACCGCGTGCTCTGTGAGTCCCGTAAGCTGTGCAGCATCCTGAACCGTATACATAATATGTAATCCTCCTTGTGAAAAAATATATTAGAGTGCTTGACTTCGTGTAACACGAAGGAGCTAGGGTTATTGTAACGCAAGTCGGACGGAAGTGGAATCCCGCTTAGTTGCAGGATTCCGGCATACGTAGCCGGTTGCGATTCACATTTGAACCTTAGGAGGAGTTAATATGCAAACGGTAACCTTAAATAATGGAGTGAAAATGCCGATCATCGGCTTTGGTGTCTATCAAGTTCCCGATGCGGATGAATGCGAGAATACGGTATATGAAGCATTGAAGGCCGGTTACCGCCTGATTGATACCGCCGCCGGATATCTGAACGAAGAAGCGGTTGGACGTGCAATTAAACGCAGTGGCATACCGCGGGAAGAACTGTTCATCACGACCAAGCTTTGGATTCAGGATGCAGGATACGAAAGTGCCAAGCGGGCGTTTGCCAAATCGTTAAGTAAGCTGCAGCTCGATTATCTGGATATGTACCTCATTCACATGCCGTTTGGTGATTACTACGGCGCATGGCGTGCGATGGAAGAACTATACCGTGAGGGCAAGATCAGGGCTATCGGTGTCAGTAACTTCCTACCTGACCGCCTGATGGACCTCATCGTCCACAACGAAGTTGTGCCTGTCATCAATCAGATCGAAACTCATCCGTTTCAACAGCAGGTCGACAGCGCTGTTTTCATGAAAGAACAGGGGATACAGCACCAGTCATGGTCCCCGTTCGCCGAAGGTCGCAACAATTTGTTCAGCAACGAAGTCCTGGTTTCCATTGCTGAGAAACATAACAAATCCGTCGCCCAGGTTGTACTGCGCTGGCTTGTGCAGCGGGATGTTGTTGTTATTCCAAAATCAGTACGCAAAGAGCGGCTTATCGAGAACTTCGGTATTTTCGACTTTGTACTAAGCCAGGAAGAGATTGCAACCATTTCCACGCTGGATACCAAGGAAAGTCTATTCATGAAGATTGACGACCCTGAAGTTGCCAAGATGCTAGGTAATATGAAAGTGGATTTGTAAAAACAGAAACGAATGACTAGATTTACGAAGCGTAGCAGTATCGTAGCGATATTAGTAATCATAGCAATTCAAATCAAAACGCCGACATACATGTCGGCGTTTTGTAATCATCCAGTATTTTGTTAGGCCGCGGATGTCTTATCCGACTTATGCAGAAGCTGAGAGCGACGACCGAGCAGATAACCTGTCAGGGAAGCCAGCATCTGTTGGAATACCATGCCAAGCACTACCGGGACAGCAACAGGTGGCGGAAAATACGAAACAGCGAGTACTGCACCTGCGCTGATATTACGCATCCCTCCATTGAACACCAAGGCGACCTGATCGGCCTCGTTCCAGCCCAGCAATCGGGCGATGAAATAACTCAGTGCATAACCGAATGATGCCAGGAAAATAATGATGACCGCAAGACCAGCCAACTTCCAGTTGAAATCAGCCAAGTAGGGCGCAACGACAGATCCGTTAATCGCAACGACTGATGCCATGAATAATTTGGATAACGGATTCAACCTTGGTCCCCAGACCGGGACAATGGCGCCTTTGGTCCACTCATTCAGCAGCATACCGAGCAGGGAAGGCACCACAATCATCCAGAACAGACTGCTCATCATGGCTGCTGTGTCCAGTGTGACACTGGTTCCGATTAACAGGGATAACACCCCGGGCACTACGAAAGGAGCAAGCATGGTATCAATCAGGATGATGGAAAGCGTAAGTGCGATATTGCCCCGATAGATGCTGACCCAGATGAAGCTGCTTATTCCTGTCGGAATCACGGCTGCCAGAACAAGTCCTGTTATGGTGTACGCATCTGTAGGGAAAACCAGATGACCCATACCAAGAGCAATTAGAGGCATCGCCAAATGCAAAATAAACAGACATACAAACAAGGGGAACGGCTTCTTCAGCACGTTCACAAAATCCCGTATCCCAAGACTGATACTTCCAGCGAACGTCATGAACGCAAAAAGCCAAGGGGATAAAAAGGTATAAGAAGAAAGAAAACTCCCGCATAACACGCCAATAATAATACTGATTGGGGTAATCAGTGGCATGATGCGGTTCAAGCGTTGGTTCAAGGCTTGAAGCATAATCATGACATCCCTTTACCGTGTGATTTTACTATTATACATGTTAATAACGCTGGCTGCAGACCCATTTGCAATGCAGCAGTCTGAACAGGTATCATGGACTTGGAACAAGGATTCCGATTAGGAGAAGGGGAGATGATCATGTTTATAAGAAAAAGAAAGCACACATTAATGATGACAGGCCTTATTGCATCAAGTATTCTGCTGATTTCAGCCTGTTCTGTCGTGGAACAAGCCAATCAAAGTATAAATTATGTGAGTGGGGCTACTGATTATATAGAACAGGTATCAAACGCCGGGGCTGATCTACAAGAGCTTGCATCGGGCGCGGTGAATAATCCAGAGATAACAACGCAGATTCAGGAGAAAATCGATCTGATTCAAGCAGAAGCAAGCGAATTTTCTCAGCTTACGGCACCAGCGATCGGAGAAAGCATTCATGAGAATCTGGTTAGTTACAATACTCAATTAACAGAAGTTGTGGACAATTTCGAGAATACAATTGCAGAGCAAGGTTTTACCGCAGAAAATTGGGAGAAGACAGGCATTCCTGAACTGATCACCAACATTAATAATTTAAAAGATCCGCTTAGCGGACTTCAGGGTGAATAAGTTGAATTGATCTTAGCAACTTAGATAATCAGTTTGTAATCGAATACTTGAGAAGGGCGAGATATCGGAATGATTGAATTACCGTTATGCTCGCTTTTTTATTTTCCGAAAACGGATGCATATTTAATATCACAGGAGCTAGACTATATCATGTAAATAGGAGATGTATATGACATTTATCTCATATTTATGTGAAGATGATCAATGGTTTGACAAGGTTGGGACAGAGGCGTATGATAAGTATATAAGTTAATAAAGTATAGTTACTTACTATAAGTTATAAAACGCACCTAAATATATTTTGCCAAAGGAGAACGGAGTCATGACTCAACACAATGGAAAAGTAATCATTATTACAGGTGGAGCAAGTGGTATTGGAAAAGAGACAGCACTTCAACTTTCGGATCAAGGTGCGACTATTGTGGTCGCTGACTATAATGAAGACGGAGCGAAGAAGCTTGCGGCAGAGATTGAAGCAGCAGGCGGAACAGCGGGCGCGTACAAAGTGGATGTATCCAAAGGGGACGAGATCAAAGCCCTGATCGACTGGACCGTAGAGCAATATGGTACGCTAAGCGGTATTTTCAATAACGCAGGCATTGGACTTGTGAAGCCATTTCTGGAGATGGACCCGGAATCCTATCACAGAGTCATTGATGTAGATCAGCACAGTGTATACTACGGTATGTATTATGGCGCGAAAAAAATGGTTGAATTAAATGTACAAGGTACTATTGTAAATACAGCTTCGATCTATGGAAGTGTTGCTGCAGTAGGCAGCTTCAACTACAACGCAGCCAAGGCTGCTGTTGTTATGATGTCCAAATCCGGTGCATTGGAACTTGCTGAGCATGGAATTCGTGTAGTTGGTGTAGCCCCTGGCTTTATCGAAACACCGATTCTGGGTGATGACCAAGCCATGAAGGATGCGCTTGCTACTCAACATATGCGTGGAGAGCTTATTCAACCGGAGAAAGTAGCCAGTGTGGTTACATTCCTGTTCAGTGATGCAGCAAGCGCAGTGAACGGTACAACCGTAGCCGTAGATGATGGATTCCTCAGCTTCAAAACCAAATAAGTACCCTTTTATAATTAAGGCAACTCATCTCAAAAAACAGAAAAAAACGGTGCAGAACGATTTATTCGTTTTGCACCGTTTTTGTATTTTCATTATAACGTAATCGTAGCATGTGAGATGGAAATAAGTTTGTCGAATCATCCCGAAATTTCAGAGATCGTGATACAATTAACAAGACTATAGCTTTTTATCATTTTGTGGTGTCATATACAATTCGAACTCCGAGAGAGCCATAACTCTCTTCTCTGTAATGACATTGAGAACAGGTTTTGGTCGAACATAACGCATCGTTATGAACTTGTAATTTTTCATTGCACTGTGGACATTTATTTTCAAAAAGAGTCTTCAACACGTTAAACATGCTTAATCACTCATTTCGGATTAATTTACTTGGTTTTAATTATAACTGATAATATTCGCTGTGTATAGCACTTTTGAGTGATATCGAAATGAGATTTATATTGCACGAAAGGAAGCGCATAACCGATGGATCTTCTGCTTTTTGTCATCATGTTTATACTGGGTCTGGTCGGTTCATTCTTCTCCGGTTTGTTGGGTATTGGTGGGGCCATTATCAATTATCCGCTGCTGTTATATGTTCCATCCTGGATGGGACTGGAGCCATTCTCAGCACATCAGGTATCTTCGATCAGTATGTTTCAAGTGTTTTTCGCTTCACTTGCCGGTGTGGTTGCATTCCGCAGAAAAGTAAAGACGGGTAGAAGTGGTGGGGCAATCGTTCACCGCGGTTTGGTGCTGTACATGGGCTCCAGCATTCTTGCTGGCAGTCTGATCGGCGGGTTCATATCCGGTCATCTGGACGGAAGGGTTATTAATCTGATCTATGGCATTCTGGCGATCATGGCAATCGTGCTAATGCTCATTCCCGGAAAAGGAAAGCTTGATACCTCAGCACCACTGGTGTTTAATCGATGGATTGCAGCAGGCACTGCTTTTGCAGTAGGCATTGTATCAGGAATTGTTGGTGCGGGTGGTGCCTTTATCCTCATTCCCATCATGCTGACGATTCTCAACATCCCCGTACGAACGACGATTGCTTCTTCACTGGCGATTGTATTTATCTCCGCTATTGGCGGCGTTATAGGGAAAATTACGGGTGGAGACATTCCGATGGAACCCATCATCTATACGGTGATCGGCAGTTTACTCGGGGCATCCCTTGGTTCACGGGTTAGTTCGATGATCAATGTGAGGGTACTTCGATATGCATTAATCGTACTTATCGCCATCACAGCGGTCAAAGTCTGGTCATCCATTCTGTAAAATCACATATATGGGAATGAACAATGACGATTTCGTAACCAAACGGTTGGATCGCCGTATAAAGGTTATGAACATGAGCTGAAGCGTTGGATACACGATCAAATGAGTTCAGTTTTCGTCCATGGAGCACCTCATCTCCTTTCATGGATACATGTTTAACATTAATAGAATTTGAGGTATCCACCCTATGAATAACGTACTTACAGAACAGGCTGATGCAGGATATCGGCTAGCTGAGCAGAAAGCATCTCAGTATTTTACTTCTCTTAGGCAGCAACTTATGGATAATACGTATACGACAGCACTTACCCAAGATATTCATGTATGGCAAAAAAAACATATTCATCGTTTTGCCTGGCTTTCTCTTTTATCACCTAGCAAAAGAAAACCGGATCCCCGGGATGTTCATAGATATATCCATTGGCTGAATGCTACAGGAAAACTGGATGATTACCTGGATCGGAGTATCTCCTATATTTATATGCGGGATCTGGGGCAAGCCCTTGATTCTCCGTATACGCAGGCCCGAATTCAGCACATTGTCCAGAATACCAAAAAATACTTTATGGGCTCTGCCACTGGGCGCAAAGGACAGCCCGATTATATCAGTCTGGCTGCGTTGTACCGGTGGGGACAGAAGGAGCACATTGAAGCAGCTGTCATCTGGGTGATGAACAAATTAAAGAATGTAGCATCCAACATCCCGAAGGAGCTGGATGCAGAGCAGGCGCAGCGGAAGCTCATCAAGATCATTCTCGGCGTGGTCCTTCATGTGGACGATGAGATGAATGAGCAGACACCACCTGAAGAGCGTGCACGGAGATTTGATGCGGCGATCCGACTTGGTTATTCGTACGGTTTGACGTATCCATTTGTGGATGATCTGCTGGATTCTCAAGCTTTGACTGTTCAAGAAAAAGAACAATATTCCCTGATGATACGCGATGCACTTCTTACCGGGGTCGTACCTGATCTGGGGGAGTGGAAAGGCAGCAACCTTGAAGTGATTGAATATGTGCATTCCGAGCTTCGGGAAGCATTTGAGTACATCAAGAACTATCAGCATCCAGAGAAACAGCGCACGTTTTTAGAGCAATCCTATGTGTTCTTTCAGTCCCAGGAGATCGATCGCAACAAGAAATTAGCCAATGCGAATTATACCAATGAAGAATTGTACATTCCGATTATTATCAAATCTTCTTCTTCCCGATTAATCGTCCGGTCTGTTCTCAGTGCACCAGTGGATGAAGGATTTGATCTGCGGACGTTCTATTACGGGATATATAATCAGTTGGCCGATGATTTTGCCGATATGTTTGACGATATGGAAGAAGGGGCAGTAACTCCGTATACGTACTATTTGAAGTATCGAGATTTGCGTCCCGACTTGATTAATCCATATGAATTGTATTGGGCAGTCATCTCTCATCTAATCCATGATGTATATAACTCGGACGCCAAGACCCGCGAGGTCATACTGGATCGTGCCATTAACGGTCTGAAGCGTTGTAAAGAACGGTTGGGGCAGCAGAAATATGATGAAGTGATGTCGATCTTTGCCTCTGGGCAGCCTGAATTCAATCAACTGGTTCAACAGATGGTGCGAAAAGCAGATGACGTTGATTTCCTTGATAAATTGTTACGGGATCAGGTCGTACTTCAATTGAAAAATGACAAGCAGGAGAAAGAAGAGTTCAAACAGACCATTCGAACGGTTCGCGAACAGATTAATGTGGAGTTGCAGATTGCCAAGCCCGGTGGCCTTCATGAGATGAAAGAAACACTGATCGATGCAGCTAACTACAGCTTGCAGGGAGACGGAAAAAGGCTACGTCCGATATTAACTTGGGTTATGGGCGTGCGCGAATATGGTCTACCTGAGTCATCCATCGTTCCGCTGCTAAGATCATTGGAGTACATGCATACCGCTTCCCTGATCTTTGATGATCTGCCTACGCAGGATAATGCTTCGACAAGACGTGGACGATCCACGCTGCACCAGGTACACAATAGCGCCACAGCAGAGCTTACGGGTCTGTTTCTCATTCAGAAGGCGATTGGAGAGCAATCCTCATTGAATCGCTTTGATGCGGCAACCGTGCTCACGCTCATTCAGTATTCGGCTGAAAAAGCAGAGGATATGTGTATGGGGCAGGCCATGGATCTGAACTCCAAAAGTAAGGCACTGACGCTTGAGCAGTTGAACATGATCTGTTTTTACAAAACAGGCATTGCCTTCGAAGCTGCCCTGGTCATGCCAGCGATACTTGCCCAAGTGAAGGAACCGGAGATGGCTACGCTGAAAAAGTTCGCTTATCATGCGGGGATCGCCTTCCAGATCAAGGACGACTTGCTGGATTTCGAGGGAAATCACCTCATTCTTGGGAAACCTTCAGGTCAGGATGAGCGGAACAACAATTCAACCTTTGTGTCCATTCTTGGTGATGAAGGCGCGAAAAAAGAGATGTGGGAGCATTATTGTCTTGCTACTGATGCATTGAACGAGATGCCGAAACCTATTCCCTTCTTGAGACATTTATTGGATTATCTTGTTGGTCGCGAGCGCTAACCTTTTTTATTTACGATTCCGTGTTGCGTATGACTTATTATGATATATAATGACAAAGGTCGGGATTCCATATGAATGGATTCCGGGCCTTGTTTGGTTTGAAAGACACAGATCTCTTAAAAAGATTTGTTTCAACGGCTGAAATTCTGGGTATTAAGCAGGTACTGTTGTTTTAAATCTGACTAATTTTTATAAAACATCTTATATCAGTAAAAACTTTAGATTTCGACAATCTTTATATGGAGTCTATATGCCAAAAGGAGAGCTTACAATGCAGGTTCAAAAGGTCGATCATCATGAATTGTTCGAGCAGATATATAACCAAGCACCTATTGGAATTGCACTCGTTGCTCCAACAGGACAATGGATGAAAGCGAACCCTGCTTTTTGCTGCATGCTAGGTTATACAAGTGATGAATTAATGGATCTCACGTACCAGGATATTACACATCCGGATGATTCACCGCAAGATATGATCTGTAGTTACGAGCTATTTGAAGGTAAAATAAAAGAAAATCAATACGAAAAGCGTTACATCAATAAAAATGGTGACATCTTATGGACGTCATTGCATGTTTCATTAGTTCGTAGCGAAATTACGGATGAACCTATTTACTTTATTTGCCACATTGTTGATATTACAGACCGTAAAATGTCTGAACAAAAGCTTCTGCATACTGAAGAGATGTTCAAACTTATTACGGATCATGCTCAGGAGATCATCTATATTGCCGATCAGGAGGGTGTTTGTCGATTCTGCTCACCCTCAGTTCAAGGTTTACTGGGTTATTCGCCAGAAGAAGTAATTGGTCAAAATAATGATGCATATTTTCACCCACAAGATCTGGAACGGATTTCACAGATGGACTTGACCAAAGGTAATCTGTTGAATACTAGGGTCCGTCATAAAGATGGGCATTATCTGTGGTTTGAAACCACATACAAGGTCTTTGGTGATGCTGAGCATGGACAGCAGATTCTTTCAATTGGACGAGATGTATCAGAGCGAAAAAAACAAAAGGATATCAGTGCTGAGGCTGAACGTATTGCCTTAATTGGTAGTTGGGAATGGGATATGGTCAAAGACCACATTACATTATCAGATCAGATCTTTGAGATTTTTGAACTTGAACGCACCTGCAAACCATATCGTATAAGTGATGTTTTTGATGTTATGGACGCTGAAGATATAGCCTCTTTACAAAAACATATTACAGGGGTAAAACAGGGTGAACCGCTTGATTTTGAATACAAACACATCGGCTCTGATGGAAATGAGAAGTATCTTCACCTGCGTGGATTGATTACGCTTGATGAGCATCGTCAGCCAGTCCAGCTAAACGGAACACTACAGGATATCACTGAACGCAAACGCATCGAATTTAAATTGCAGGAATCTGTGGAGCGATACACTTCGCTTAAGAAATACAATCATGACGCCATTATCTCGTTTAACATGGATGGTAATATTATGAATGCAAATCCAGTAGCGGTGAAAATGACAGGTTGTCCCGTGGCTGAAATGATCGGTACAAGCATAAGCAGATTTATCGGAGCCAGTAATCTGGGTCTGATTCTGGGCAGTGATTATGAGATGGCTGAAAAGGAAATCAACGCTGTTCGGCACACGGATGGATCTGAGACAGAAGTCTTGGCTACGCTTGCTCCAATTATTATTAATAAATCCAATGTCGGGTTTTACCTGATTGCGAAGGATATTACGGAGCAGAAAAAACTGCTGGTAGCCAAAGAGACAGCGGAGAGAATGAATAAGGCCAAAAGTGAATTCTTGGCGATGATGAGTCATGAAATCCGCACACCTATGAACGGTGTAATTGGGATGACGGATTTGCTTCTGGATACTCCTGGACTTAGCGGGGAACAAAAGGAATATATTGAAATCATCCAGAAGAGTGGAGATTCCTTGCTGGCCATCATTAATGATATTCTTGATTTTTCCAAAATCGAGTCAGGCAAAACCGATCTGGTGGAGGATCCTTTTGATCTCGTAGAAATCGTAACCGAGACGGTGCAAATCGTAAAACCACTGGCTCGTGAAAAAAAGCTGGATGTTCGTATATGCGTAGAAGATGCTATTCCAACTCCGGTGTATGGTGATGCTTATCGTCTTAAACAGGTACTTACCAATATCATCGGCAACGCCGTCAAATTCACTTCAGAAGGCGGAGTAGAAGTTAAAGTGGGAGTTAAGGAGCAGTGCGGCAATAACGTGCAGCTTTATTTTCAGGTAAAGGATTCGGGCATTGGGATTCCGGTTGAGAGGAAACAACAATTATTTGAACCTTTCTACCAACTGGAGAATTTTATGACTCGCAAACCTCAAGGTACTGGTCTTGGCCTTGCCATTAGTAAGAAACTGGTAGAGCTTATGCAGGGCGAGATCTGGATCGAGGAATCGGATGAACCGGGTACAATATTTATATTCACCGCCCAATTTAAATTAAATAACGGTGAAGAGAGCAGCAGGTTGGATCAACAGCAGAAGAAGAGCAGAACATCAGCCTTGCGGATTTTAATTGCAGAAGACAATGAGGTGAATCAGCTCGTCCTTAGCAGAATCGTTGAGAAAAAAGGGCACTTCGTGGATCATGTGGCGGACGGTGTTGAGGCAGTCGAGGCGGTCAAACACAATTCATATGATATCGTCTTTATGGATGTGCATATGCCAAGGCTTAATGGATTCGAAGCCACAAAAGCGATTAAAAATTCTTTGCACCCCGAGAGTTGTCCATACATTATTGCGGTAACTGCAAATGCGGTAAGAGGAGACATGGAAAACTGCTTGAAGGCCGGCATGGATGCGTATATCAGCAAACCGATCAAAATCGAGTCCATTATGCAAGCGTTGGAGACCTATTACATCAAAAATAATCTCTGAGTCGATGAAAATGGATTCATGAGCAAAAGCTGCTAGCTTATCATAAATAAGCTAGCAGCTTTTTTTTTGAACAAATCTCTAAAGATTTTTGATCCACAATTTGGAGATGTCCAGATAACCGAATTCTGCTATCTGCATGCCGAAGATGCTCTGATCCAGTTCAGCCTGCTTGTTCATGTGACAACCATGTAAGATCCAGCAGTGATCACGTAGCAAGGCTTCAGCTTCATCCAGGAGCGCAGTTCGGTCTTCCCGATGGAGCTTTGCGAAATGATCCAGTTTGTCATCCAGTAGAGACTGGAATGCAGGAGACATACACATATGAAAATGGTTGGACAGGTTTTTGAAAAAATGAATCATGCCGTACTGCCAATCTTCCTCCAGTATCTCTTCAGCGAGGATCAATTGCGCGTTCGTGGTCTCCTCTGAGTTGAAGTAATCCACAACGGCCTGCATGCTGATGTTCAGACCGATGGACTCTGCACGACGTTGGAACCACTCCGCAACGTCTGCATCCTTATTATGCTTATACGATAATGTTACCGTCTCACCCTGGTACCCACAGTTATGCAGTAATTCACGAGCATGTTCAAGAGAAGCAACGGTCCAGTCTTGGGCTGCACTTTTCCAGGGAAGGAAGCTGCTGGCCGGTGTGATCCGATTCCCGCCGAGATCTCGGACAAGCGCGACCGAATCATAGACGATACGCAGGGCTTGTCGAAATAGGGGGTGATGATGGATGCCTTCCTTGTGAAAATTGAACAGCATATACTGACAACCCAGCGCCGGATAATTGATGCTGTTCGTCTGATCACAGCCTGTTGCGAGACTCAATCGATCTGTACCCGGTAGCTCATAATAGCGATCATTCGGACTCAGGTCAGGCACAAACCAGAAATGGACTTGATCCAGATGTGGCCGGATGCCGTAGTACGCATCAAAAGCGGTAAGCTCCAGCACATCTTCATTCAGCTCAGAGATCTGAAAAGGACCGGTACCTATCAATGTATTGGCTACATTGGAATCGTAGGGCAGGATTGTCATCCGAATACAACTGAACAAATGCAAGAAGAACCGATTAGGACGATGTAGAACAAACTTGATGCAGTAATCACCAGCTACTACCGCACGTTCAATATCCCGATATAACCAGATGGAGGGACTATTCACATCAATTAATCGTTGCAACGTCGCTTGGACATCTCGGGACGTCATGATACGTCCGTTGTGGAAACGTACACCTTTTCGGAGATAAAAGGTCCATAAGCGATGGTCTTCGCTGCATTCCCACATGTGAGCTAGTGCTGGCAGGAATGATTCTGTCTTGGCATCATAGGTGATCAACGTATTACAGACCTGGCTTAATAGGTAGGTTTCAAATGCAGTATAAACAAAGGCTGGGTCCAAATCACCTAACTGGCGTGACCTCATGATGCGCAGGATATCCTGACCAGAGGCAGTTTCATCATGACTGTGAAATCCCATCTGTTGATGGAGGGAGAGCATGAGCTGTTCTCGCAATTTATCATCCACCTGAACAGTTCCGATGAGTTCAATAGCATCTTTCATTCTGCCTTTAGCCAGAAGTTCGGTAAAACTCGCTTCCAGCGCTTCATTCATACTTCGCAGCATCGTTAACTCCGAATGATGTCCACGACCACGCCCAGGCTGCCAATGGATAAAGCCTTGTTCCTCCAATTTTCTGAGAATGAATTTCACATTACGAGGGGTGCAGCACAAGGCAGCGGACAGGCTATCGATCGTTACCGCTACAGGTTCATGAAGTTTGAATGAAAGTTGTTCGGCCCCAGCAAGCCTTATAAAGTGTGTATGTAGGGTATCCATGGTCATGACTCCTCTATTAAAGGTGAAAAGTGTGATCATATGTTTACACTTTTCTTTCCCCCTTTTATCCTTACAATTATACATTAGTAGAAGTTGTTCAAAAAGTCCGCTTTTGAAGCACTTAGAAAGAATAGGAGAAGTTCGCATGAAGCAATATTTAAGGCAAATTCACCCCTTGGCATGGACGATCATTATCGGAACCATGTTTGGACGTCTTGTGACGTCAATGAGTATCCCGTTTCTATCCATCTATCTGACACGTGTACTAGAGGCTACACCGACCCAGACCGGTATTACTGTGGCCGTTAGCTCGTTGGCAGGTGTAATGGTCAGCTTTTATGGCGGTTATATTTCGGACCGGATCGGGCGCAAAATCGTGATGTTAATCTCGGTATTTAGCTGGGCAGGTGTGTTTTTTATTTTTTCAGCAGCAGAGCATCTATGGGTGTTCTTTGTTGCCAATACGTTAAACGGATTATGCCGCGCAGTATTTGAGCCCACCTCCAGAGCGCTGTTATCGGATATTACTTCTCCGGAGAACAAATTGCTGGTGTTTAACCTCAGATATGCTGCAATTAATCTTGGTGTAGTCTTTGGGCCAATTATCGGATTTCAGCTGGGATCATCTGAATCAACGTTTCCGTTTGTGATTTCCGGATTGGTATACATAGCCTATGGACTTGTATTATTTCTGCAATTCAAGCTACAGCATGCCAATCTGCCAGAGCGTCATCAGGCAACCGCACCACGTTTGCGTGAAGCACTTATGACCACCGGTCGCGACCGGGTATTTCTGCCGGTATTGATCGGTACCACATTTTGTGTTCTGGGTTACGGGCACTTTAGTTCTACGTTGGCACAGTACTTGGCGAGGAGCCCGATCTTTGAAAATGGAAGCCAGATGTTCTCGTACATGCTTTCCCTGAATGCCGTGACGGTACTGATAATTCAGTATCCTCTTGTGCGAACCTTCCGAAACTTTCCACCGCTTGTCCCTCTGATTGTGGGTAACCTGCTGGTGGCAACCAGTCTGATGATGGTTGGAATCGCTGAAGGTGTACTCCTGATGATGATGAGTGTCATACTATTTACCATTGGGGAAGTGCTGTTGTTCACCATGATGGATATGCTCATTGACCGGATTGCGAAGCCGGAATGGAAAGGAACGTATTTCGGTACCATCGGATTCAATAATATCGGTAGTGTCATTGCTCCTGTCATGGGAGGGGTGTTGTTAAGTCAATTTGGAGCGGAGAACGGGCTCGCTGTCTTTCTACCGATTGCGCTGACGACTGCTCTGGGAGTACCTTTTCTTCTGCTCGCACATAGACGTCTTGTTGTTAGAGAGAAGCAAACGGAGTCCACATCATTGAGTATGTAGCAGGAATTGAAAGATTAATGCCATGAATTAAATAACAATTCAGTTAAAATTATCTTGACGGATGTTAGTCCAGCGAATACAATAAACAACAAATATGTGAAACGGGTGGGATGATGATTATGTTTATGCCTATACAGATTTCGAATCGATAACTGAATACGCATGAGCATAGTGACATTAATCCAATTTTTTTGCAATGATCGCGTTGGGACAGTCATGTTTGTGCACCTCTGTCGTGGACGCTCATCATTATTGCGATGCAGAGGAGATACGGGAAATGCTTTGCATTTCATTCGATCTCTTTTGGCTACAAGCTGTAGATGAACATTAGTTCATCTATGGCTTTTTTGCATGCATTCCACCCAATTTGTTCACATGGAAGGAGCGTTTGGAGCGTTATTTTATAAAAAACTAACTTCTTAAAAAGGAGAATGTACAATGGTCAACTTACGTTCTACATATCAATTATGGGCGGGAAATCCCGATTTTAATGTCATTATGTATGACTCATCCTAGTGATCGCAAATTTGCTGTCGTTAAGATCATCAACAAATATGAAT
Source organism: Paenibacillus sp. 2003 (assembly GCF_031455635.1). Classification (NCBI taxonomy): domain Bacteria; kingdom Bacillati; phylum Bacillota; class Bacilli; order Caryophanales; family Paenibacillaceae; genus Paenibacillus; species Paenibacillus sp. 2003. The sequence goes on from NZ_JAVDTB010000001.1 coordinate 1,316,953, forward strand.
AGGCAAGAACAATTAAATAAACCGATAAAGAGGTGGGACCTGTGCCCAAAACAGAGAAACGCTCCATGTCATGGCTGCTGCGTTATCTGAAACCCGTTAAAGGACGGCTGGCCTTACTTTTGATCATGTTGCTCACATCAACGGGGCTTCAGCTTTTGAATCCACAGATTATCAAACGATTTATTGATACAGCAGCAAGTGGGGGAGTCCTCACCAATCTTGTTCAGCTCGCAGGAATATTTCTGGTTGTTGCCGTGTTTAATCAACTCATCACGGTAGCGGTCAGTTATTTGGGGAACGACGTGGCCTGGCGGGCCACGAATCAACTGCGCGGAGATCTGCTGAAGCACTGCCTGCGTCTTGATATGCGTTTTCATAATGTGAAAACACCTGGAGAGATGATTGAACGTGTGGATGGTGACGTAACGAGTATCTCCAATTTTTTCGCGATGTTCATTGTGCAAGTGATCGGGAGTTTTGTACTGCTGGCCGGGATTCTCGGGTTCATGTTCAGCGTCAACGTACCTATTGCTTTGGTTATGACCGTGTTCACATTGTTATCGATCCTGTTCATGGTGTTCATCCGAAATCTAGGCGTGGACTCTTCCAAAAATGAACGGGCGGCAAGTGCCTCTCTGTTCGGATTAATTGAAGAACGCATTGCCGGGATAGAAGATGTGCAAGCAAATGGTCATGTGCCCTATGTGATGAACCGCTTTTACCGCACGATGCGCACGGTATTCCGTAAGGGGAGAAAAGCCTGGCTGCTACGGGTTATTCCGTGGAATACCACTGTAGTTCTGTTCGCTCTGGCGGTCACTGCGGTGCTTTTGTTGGGTGTGCATTACTATATGGAAGGTCTAATTAGTATCGGAACGTTATTTCTGATCTACCAATATACGCAGATGCTGAATGATCCGATTGAGATGCTTGGAGATCAGGTACAGGAGTTCCAAAAAGCAAAATCAGGCATGCTGCGCTCCAGAGAGCTGTTGTCCATGCAAAGTGTGATTGAAGAGGGTACAGAGGAGCAATTGCCGGAAGGACCTCTTGGTCTGGAATTCAGTCAGGTACACTTCAGTTATAACCAGGATAAACCGGTATTGCAGGACATTACTTTTGCCCTTAAGCCTGGTGAACGTATGGGAATCATCGGTCGCACAGGTAGCGGTAAATCGAGTCTTAGTCGTGTTCTTCTCCGCCTGTACAATCTGGATCGGGGGACGATCTGTGTAGGCGGAACGGATATCACAAAGCTTTCGTTACAAGCGCTCTATCGCCGCGTTGGCATGGTGACACAGGATGTGCAATTGTTTGATGGCACGCTGCGTGACAATCTGACCCTGTTCAATGGGGATGTATCCGATCAGATGATCAAGGAGACGACGGATCGCCTTGGACTTAGCCAATGGATTAATTCACAACCAGAAGGACTTGATACGTATCTGGCTGCAGGTGGAGCTTCATTGTCGGCAGGGGAAGCACAGTTATTTGCCTTAACCCGCGTATTCCTGACCGAACCGAGTCTGGTTATTCTGGATGAGCCGTCGTCACGTCTAGATGCTGCGACCGAAGGTATGCTGCAATCTGCAATTGACCAGTTAATGAAACAATCCACAGGAGTCATCATTGCTCACCGACTGGCTACGCTGGAGAAAGTTGACCGGATTATGGTGCTCGGTGATGGGAAGGTACTGGAATTTGGAGCGAGAGAAGAACTTGCCAGTAACCCGGCATCTCACTATGCCAGACTGCTCATTACAGGCCGAGAGGAGGAATTGGCATGACTGTAGCAGGATTTATAGGCCGTTTGTTTCGATTCAGGCCTTTGTTATTTGTAATCAACGGATTGTTATGGTGTATATTTCACTCCTTGCCGCTAGCCATTGGTATTGGAATGCAATGGCTTTTTGATCGCACAACAGTGGGGTCAAATGACTACATGTGGCTTGCTGTGCCGCTTATCTTTATTGCTTTGGTCCGAATGGCACGGGTGGGCACATTTTTTGTAGCCTTCTATGCATGGGTTACGTATCTGTATCATGTTCAGGCGATTTTGCGAACCAACATGCTCGCAGCGATCATGCGCTGGCCTGGGCGTAATCTTCCGGCTTCACCAGGGGAGGCGATGAGTCGCTTTCGGGATGATGTCGATGAAGTCGTCGAGTATGTAGAATCATGGGTGGACTTCTGGGGACGACTTGTATTTGCTGTTGTGTCCATCGTCATTATGGCTAACATTAATTGGCAGATCACATTGGTTGCCGTGCTGCCATTGGTGGTCGTGACCTTACTTAACAACCTGTCCGGAAATCGGGCTCGAAAGTATGCACAGGTTAATCGTGAAGCGACTGGGCGAATTACCAGTTTTATTGCGGAAACGTTTGGAGCAGTGCAAGCCCTGAAACTGGGTCAGGCCGAAGAGAATGTCTCTTCACGTTTTAACCAGTTGAATGAGGATCGTCGTCAGGCTGCACTCCGGGACAATCTGTTTAAGCAGTGGATGAGATCAATGAATCAGCATGTGTTAAGTATTTGTACCGGACTGATTCTACTGATGTGTGCAGCCGAGATGAAAGCAGGGAATTTTACCGTAGGTGATTTTGCCTTATTCACGAGTTATCTGGCTAATATCGGATTTAGCATTTCACTGTTTGGTTATATGGTGTTTCAGCACAAAAGGCTCAAGGTATCCTATGATCGTATGCGTAAGCTATTCCGTCCAGGGGAAGAAGATCAGATCATGGATTCGAGGGAAATCTATCTGTATGAAGATCCGCCGGAGCTTGTAAGTGAACAGAGGGACCCTAAGGAGAAGTTGCAATCTCTTGAGGTGAATAAGCTGACTTATCAATATCCGAATTCTGCAAATGGCATAGAAGAAATAAGTTTCCGTCTGAAACGTGGACAATTTCTTGTTATTACGGGACGGATCGGGTCAGGTAAATCAACGCTTGTACGCACACTTCTTGGACTGTTACCCAAGCAAAAAGGGGACATTCACTGGAATGGAGAAGCTGTTGATCCGGCCACATTCCTGATGCCGCCTAGAGCAGCGTATACCCCACAAGTGCCAAGATTGTTCAGTGATACGTTGAAAGAAAATATCGTCCAGGGCAAACAGGGTAACACCGAGCAAGCCCTTGAAAAAGCCATTCGTCTGGCTGTGATGGAGAAGGATATCAAACATCTGGATCAGGGGCTTGAGACCCCGGTTGGTCCCAGAGGGGTGATGCTGTCAGGCGGGCAGATTCAGCGCGCGGCCACAGGACGCATGTTAATGACGGAGGCGGACCTGTTTATCTTTGATGACCTGTCCAGTGCACTGGATGTGGAGACAGAACAACAAGTATGGGAAGGGCTTTTCCAAGAGCCGGATGTCACCTGCATCGCAGTTTCTCACCGCAGGGCAGCACTTTCCAAAGCAGATCACATTATCGTGATGAAAGATGGACGCATTGAAGCCGAGGGAAGTTTGGCCGAATTGCTTGCCACCAATGAAGAGATGCAGTTACTGTGGCAAGGGGAGCAAACCCCCGCCAAAGTCGGATAACTTTAAAAATTTAGAAAAGATAATAAGAAAGCAAAAAAGCCTTACAGACGACTCCTTTAAAGAGTACAGTCTGTAAGGCTTTTATCGTTATAACGAGTGGAACGATGGAATATTTTTATCTCATCATTTGAGCAATCAAGGAATACGCAATGATGACCAGGAAGATAATAGTGATATGGTTAATGGAGAAGATAAACATCCGTTTGGACCATTTCTCTGTTTCTTTCTTATCAAAGGTAGCCACACTAAGAATGAGCCAGGCCAAGCTAACCAGAAATGCCACAATAGCGACAAATGGACTCATCGGCCAGAACAAAAAGCTGGAGATCAGTAACAGTACCAGATACACATTTGTCTGAATGTATGTCCGTCTAATACCTTTAACAACGGGTAGCATGGGAACACCAGCAGCTTTGTATTCGTCAAATCGACGAATCGCAATCCCGTAGAAGTGAGGCATTTGCCATAAGAGCATCGTAACGACCAATGCCCAGATCTCGAAATGACCCAGTTCCGGTGAAATGGCTGCCCAACCGATGAGCGGAGGCACTGCACCCGAAAGACTTCCCACTTCCGTGTTGTAGATCGTTGTACGTTTGGTCCACATCGTGTAAGGGAACACGTAAAGCAACAGACCCAAAATACCAAATACAGCAGCGGATGGGGAAGCGATGTACAACATGATGCCCCCAATGATAGTGATTGCAATACCGAGAATTAGACCCGACTTGGTATCTACGCGTCCCGTAACGGTAGGACGTTTCTTCGTACGTTCCATGATCGCATCGATATCACGATCATACAAGTTGTTAAACACCCCTGCAGCTCCAATAATGAGAGAAGACCCAATAAAGGAAAGGATGATTGGTACAATATTAGCTAAGATTGAAGCATCAAATACATATAAAGCCAAACTTAAACCCGCAAACATGGCGATCAGGTTGGACTTGATGATTCCGATTTTGATCGTATCGAAGAATACTTTCGGAATCGAGCTATACTCCAGGCTGATATTGGTCTGTGAACCATTATTCAATGTTTTCAAGAACTCACTTCCTATATCTATACTTATATATTATGTCGCTATTATACCATTCAATACACTATGTGATTTAATTAACGTTTTAGTATTTAAAATAATGTCATTTGATTGTGAACAATTTAAAAACAAGGTTTTTTTTAATTGTTAAATAATTATTTCTGTGTTACAGGAGAGAATCGAAAAATCAGGGTATAACAGTGATTTAAAGTTTGTTCTGTCATTGTAGTGTAAGTGTAAATAATCTTTTATTCAACTCACACAGGCTGGATTGAAGAAAGTAGTTAAAGATATATGTTGCAAAATGGTTGGGTTTTGATTATTGTAGATATAAGATATCTTTAATAGTCTTGTTTGAATGTGTTCCTGTAATTCTCCGATATTACTTTCTTAAGAGAAAGCGGAGGTTATTTTTAAAACTTAATTAGAGATATTAAATGTCTGGAAAGGGTGAATAATATGAGTAATATGAATCAACTCTTGGATGTACTTATTATTGGTGGAGGACCAGCGGGGCTTAATGCAGCCCTAGTACTCGGCAGGGCCCGTAAGAACGTTGTGGTCATCGATGATGAGACACCGCGAAACTGGGTAACAAGGGAGACTCATGGGTTTGTGACAAGAGATGGGGCTAGTCCACGTGAATTCCGCAAAGCAGCCAAAGAACAGATTGCAGCGTATCCCTCAGTTCAATTTGCATCCGATACGGCAACAGCGATAACAGGTAACGATGGTGATTTTGTAATCAAGACTACTCAGGGGGCAAGTTATCGCACGAAAAAGATTTTGTTTGCGGTAGGTAAGAAAGACCTTCCCTTGGATATTAACGGATTAACAGAGGTTTACGGTAAAAGTGCGTTTGTGTGTCCATATTGTGATGGATGGGAGTTAAGAGACCAATCGCTGGTCATCATCGTTAGTGGAGATAAGGCATTACATATGGCAAAAGTCATATCCGGCTGGACAGAACGTTATACGATCTGTACGAATGGATCAGATTCCTTAACTGATGAGCAGCGTGAAGAGCTTAAGCAGCATCATGTTACTGTATTCGATGTACCGATTCAATCCATTAACTCTGAAGAAGGGATGGTACAGCAAGTTGTACTAAATGACGGTACAGCGATTCCATGCACAGGAGTTTTCTTCCAACCGAAACTGTTTACCGGGTCAGAACTGCCGAAGGCCATCGGTTGTGAAATTACAGAGTCAGGAACGGTTATCGTTGATGCTACCGGCAAAACATCCGTAGCGGGTGTATACAGTGCTGGTGATGCAGCATCCGAGTTGTATCAGGCAATCATGGCTGCGTCTCTGGGGGCATTGTCTGCGGTAAGCATTAATAATGAATTGAATTTCGAGAAATGGGATGAGCCAAGTCTGCATTAGATTAGATTATATGAATAAGCGTTACAGAACCAATAGAAACAATAGAACCATAGCGTCATTGGTTCATACAGTAGGGGATTGCATATGCAATCCTCTACTTGTTGTTTTCAGGCTAAACGTTGAACAATTCAAATGAAAGTAATAAAGCCGGGAGAAATTTGATATTAAATCAATTATGGTTTATCATTTTATCAAATGATACATATTTCTATCATTTATAAAATCATTAAAGGAGAGATCACTTATGAGTGAAAGCAGAGCAGCCATCATATGGCTAACGAATACCTTGCTCCACGACGTACAGTTAAGAGGTGATCATCATGAGTGATGCAACTTACATTCCACAACCGAGAACGTATGGACCACTTGGAAACCTGCCCCTGATTGATAAAGAGAAACCAACGCTTTCTCTTGGAGTACTTGCCGAACAGCATGGGCCCATATATCGATTTACTGCTCCCGGTTTTTCCGGTTTAATCGTATCTGGACCAGATCTTGTCGCTGAGTTATGTGATGTGTCCCGTTTTGACAAATATGTATACAATGAACTCGAAAGCGTACGTGCCTTTGGAGGCGATGGTTTATTTACAAGCAGAACAACGGAGCCCAACTGGAAAAAGGCCCATAACATTCTGCTGCCCACCTTCAGCAAACAGGCCATGAAGGGTTATCATCCCATGATGGTTGATATTGCCGAACAGTTAATTAACAAGTGGGCACGTCTCAATTCCAACGATACGATTGATGTTGCCGATGATATGACACGCCTTACGTTGGATACCATTGGACTATGTGGATTCAATTATCGCTTTAACAGTTTTTACAGACAGGACCACAGCCCTTTTATTGAAAGCATGGTTCGGGCATTGAATGAAGCCATGCATAAGAGTTCGCGTTTGAAAATTCAAAACCTGCTGATGGTCAAAACCAGACGGCAGTTCCAGGACGATATACAGACAATGTTCTCTCTGGTAGATCAGATTATTGAGGAACGTAAAGCGAGTTCAGAACCTGGTGAGGTGGACTTGCTTGCACGTATGCTGAATGGCAAAGATCCGGAAACCGGAGAGACGCTGGATGATGAGAACATCCGTTATCAGATTATTACTTTTCTCATTGCCGGACATGAAACGACGAGTGGTTTGTTATCTTTTGCCCTATATTTTTTATTGAAAAATCCGGAATCACTTCAAAAAGCGTATGACGAGGTAGATCGGATCATGGTCAGTGACTCACCGCAGTACGAGGAAATTCTTCAGCTTTCTTATATTCGCATGATTCTCAGTGAGTCGCTCCGTCTATACCCAACCGCCCCGGGATTTGACGTTTGTGCCAAAGAAGACACCGTCATAGGTGGCAAATATCCCTTGAAAAAAGGGGAGAGTTGCAGTATTCTTCTGCCTCAGCTTCACCGTGATAAAGAGGCCTGGGGAGAGGATGCGGAACTTTTCCGTCCGGAGCGATTTGAAGATACGGCAAAAGTGCCTCATCATGCGTATAAACCTTTTGGTAATGGGGAGAGAGCGTGTATCGGAATGCAGTTTGCTTTATATGAAGCAACACTTGTGCTTGGCATGGTCCTCAAACATTTTGAGCTGATCGATTATAGCAACTATGAGTTGGATGTCAAACAGACACTGACATTGAAGCCGGGAGACTTCCGGATCCAGGTGAAAGAGCGCAAGGTGTCACAAAAGATGAATAAATCTACCGTATCCGTGGAAGAGAAACCTGCTCCTGTTGTTCATAAAAATATAGCAAGTGACAGCCGGAGGGGAGAAATCCTGGCCGTTGAAGCAGATGGTAACCCTTCGCTCCTGGTGTTATATGGTTCCAATCTGGGAACGGCAGAAGGCATTGCCCGAGAGCTTGTGGAGAAAGGGCGTTTGTATGGAATCCCAAGTGAAGCAGCCACTCTGAATGAGTGGGTTGGCCGCATACCTCGCCAAGGTGTCGTTCTCATCGTCACTGCTTCGTATAACGGTAAACCTCCGCAAAATGCTACGGCATTTGTAGACTGGTTGAAGGGAGCAGAGTCAGAGGAAGCAAGGGATGTAAACTATGCCGTTCTGGGCTGTGGAGATCGAAGCTGGTCGGGAACGTACCAGAGTATTCCTCGTTTGATGGATGAGAAGCTTGAAGGATTGGGAGGTAAAAGACTGTTATCCCGCGGTGAAGCCGATGCCGGAGGTGATATGGAGAAACAAGTCGAGGCGTGGCAGCATATGTTGTGGCCTCAGGTGTTGAGTGTCTTGGGGATTAACGAGGAAGCAATCAAATCCTCCAAGCCAAGCACAAGCAGACTTCAAATGGAGTTTGTAAGTGAGGAAATGGATATGCCACTTGCACGAACTTTTGATGCAAGCTATGCCACGATTGTAGTCAATGAAGAGCTTCAGGCGCTGGGAAGTGGAAGAAGCACGCGTCACATCGAGGTGTTACTGCCTGATGGTACGAGTTATAGAGAAGGCGACCATCTCGGTGTGTTGCCTAGCAATCAGAAGCAGAATGTGGATCGGATACTCAGTCGGTTCGGACTAAGTGGGGATATTCAGATCCAATTAACTTCGGACGTCAGCCATCTTACACACCTTCCACTGAACAGACCCGTCAAGATTCATGAGCTGCTCGCTCATTGTGTGGAATTGCAGACACCAGTTTCCAGTACACAGTTGCAGGAGTTAGCTAATCATACGGTATGTCCACCTCATAAGCGTGAACTGGAAGGCATGTTGGATGAAAACAGCTACAAGGATTATATTCTTGCCAATCGAATCACGATGTTGGACCTGCTAGAAAAGTATGAGGCGTGTGAGCTGCCATTCGAAAGATTCCTTGAACTATTGCCTCCGCTTAAGCCCAGATATTATTCAATATCCAGCTCGCCAAGCCTGAATACCGAGCAAGCGAGCATAACGGTATCGGTAGTAAGAGAGCCTGCATGGAGTGGCAAAGGCGAATACCAGGGAGTTGCTTCATCGTACCTTGCCGGTTGTCCATCCGGAGAACGTATTCTGATGTTTGTACGTACGCCGGAATCCGAATTTTATTTGCCGAAAGAGACTGACGTACCCATGATCATGGTGGGACCGGGGACGGGGGTCGCACCGTTCAGAGGTTTCCTCCAGGCGAGATCGGTCATGAAACAGAGAGGTTTGCCACTGAGTGAAGCGCATTTGTTCTTTGGGTGCAGGAATGATTCAGATTTCATATATCGTCAGGAGCTTGAGCATTTCGAACGGGAAGGGATTGTTAAGCTACACACTGCTTTTTCTCGTGCGGATGGCAAGCCCAAAACGTATGTACAGCATTTGATGAAGGAGGATTCCGAACAGTTGATTCACATGCTGATGAACAAAGGAAAACTCTACGTATGCGGGGATGGAAGCCAGATGGCTCCTGCGGTAGAAGAGACTTTACAGCAATCATATCAGGAGGTGCAGGGAGCAACGATGCAGCAAGCGAAAGACTGGCTCATTCAGCTTCAGGCCGAAGGACGCTACGTGCAAGACGTGTGGGCAGGTAAACGAACGGTTGAACCCTCTCAACTTCAATCAGTAGTTTACCAGAAAGTACACAAGTAGTACCTTACGCACAAAAGTATATAACTTGGCAAATCATTCTACCTAAGTCTCAATTTCCAACGCTTGGTGATATTCCGATGACAGCAAGTTATAATGTTGATCCATATCGGGGACAACTTACACTACAATCCGTTGATGGTCAGACAGGTTATACATGGACCGTGACCTACGGAGGTTATGTAACCTATTAATTAATAATGGAATAATGCTCTACTCATCCAAAAACAGCCGTTCGATCTGGAGTTCCACATCCAAATCGGCGGCTGTTTTGATTAGGCGCTTTGTAAGAACGAGTATTGATTCTTATCTGGAATCCTGAATCGTTGCTGTACTGTTGTTGGCGCTCAGGGCGGAAATCGGATCGAAAGGGGGCCCTGTTATTGTACCTACGAGCAGTGCAATATCCACCGCATTGACCGGGCTGCCCCATGAATTCCCAGAGAAGACCATGACGGCCCGGTCATTAACAAATCCTCGGGTATTATAAACAACATTGCTAATAACTTCTCCAGTCGTATTAGGGTTAAAGTAGGCAGGCTGACGTAAGGAATAAAAAATATTATTTTGTACAAGCAAACCAGTCATATTTCCAGTCTGAGTCACGAGACCACGATTGACAACCCAACCTGAAGAAGGGCCAGCTTGAGGAGGACCGAATATCGTATTATTTATTACGGTGTGGTTGGTTCCGCCTAATTGAATAAACTCAACAGCATAAGGATTATCACTCGTGATCGTTAATCCGTCTACAATTACTCCGCTTCCAATGATAGTGAAAGGGATAACAGCAGCTTGTAACAGGATGATTGTACTAGGATAGCCTTTTAGAGTTATTCCTGCTTTATTAATGGTAATGTTCGCAGTGATTGGGTATGTGCCACCAAGGATATGAACGGTTCCTGTTGGAGATACCGCGGTTACACCTTGTTGAATCGTTCCAAAAGGACTGGCCTGTGTTCCATTTCCGCCCACTGCGCCTTGTAAAACATATACATCAAAAGGATTTGGCTGGACTGTGCCCGTGGCTCCGGTTGCACCCGTGGTGCCAGTAACACCAGTCGCTCCAGTTGCTCCAGCGAGGCCAGTTGTTCCAGTGGCACCTGTATTGCCCGTAGTCCCCGTCGCACCTGTAGCTCCGGTAGGGCCCTCCGGACCGCCAGATGGTCCTGTGTCACCCGTGGTTCCTGTCGCGCCTGTGACTCCGGTAAGTCCAGTGGAGCCGGTAATGCCCGTAGCCCCGGTAGGACCTGTCGCGCCAGTGTCACCCGTGGCACCTGTCGTCCCAGTAATTCCACTGATGCCCGTAGCACCTGTAAATCCTGTAATGCCCGTGACTCCTGTATCGCCTGTAGAGCCGGTAATACCTGTAATGCCCGTGACTCCTGTATCGCCTGTAGAGCCGGTAATACCTGTGGCGCCTGTAGCTCCTGTAGCCCCGGTAGCTCCATTAAAATTCTCGCTGCCAAATAATTCGGAATAAACGAGCCGGTGAGCAGCAACCAAAGAGCCTGCGCTGTTTTTCCCCCAAAAAGAAACCAAAATGTCCTCAGGGGTTGCTCCTGTAACTGTAATAACGTATTCGAAACTGTTAAGATCGGCAAAATAAGTTCGTGTAGCAACAGCACCGGGTAAGATTGTGAATTGCTCACTTACGTATAAAGCTCTGCTTGTAATTAATGAATATCCCTGGACAAGTATAGTTGCGGCGTTCATGGCATTCTGATTTTCAACTTTAATGGAAACGATCTGAGTTGGCCTTACCCCATTTACGGGGCTATTATCAATAGGTCCAGTTAGCAGGATTGCCAAGTTTCTCACTCCTTTTCTCAAAAATCGAAATTAAGTGTGATTCGCACTGATGTATGTTTATTCGAAGACAGGGAAAAGTTCCCTACTTTCTCAGAATGAAATGTATAAAAGGTAATAATTAAAAAAGAGGATGTTACGATGACTCTGATATGAAAATGCTTTCAAATAAAATTTGAAATAAAAATGATTGACAGTCCTTATCTGAACGAGTTTAATTATATAGACCGATTGTTATAATTATTTGAAGGAAGTGGCTTTCGTTGAGTGAAAAGTCTAATGCTAGAGAGTCCATTGTCAGCACAGCAGCGAGACTGTTTTTTTCACAAGGATATCATGCGACCGGTCTGAATCAGATCATCAAAGAGAGTAGTACGCCGAAAGGGTCGTTGTATCATTATTTCCCGCAAGGCAAGGAAGAGCTCGCGCACGAGTGTATTCAAAAAGCCAATGAACAAATCTTGCAGACATTTGAGAAAACATTTGCAGCCCACGACAATACGGGGGATGCCATTCAGAGATTTATTCATGATTTGGCTCATGAAACAGAAGCAGCAGGGTTTACCGGATTTCTGCCATTCAGCTTCTGGGCAGCTGTGGAGACTTCGTGTATTAGTCAGCAGTTGCGTATTGCATGTCAGGGTGTATTTGCAGATTGGCAGGATGTCATTAAGAAACATCTGATTCTGGATGGCGTTGGTGAAGAGAAGGCGCGGGAGACGGCACTTCTGATCATTTCTTTGATGGAGGGAGCACTGATTATCAGCCTGACAAATCAAGATAAACAGCCTCTGCTGACGGCTGCTGAGTATTTGTCGGTTGTGACGAAGAACGCCAAACAGATTCAATAAGTTATAGCAAGAGACAGAGAAAAAGAAAGTTCGATACGTTTGAGGAGGATGGGATCGTGGAGGTTTCCATGAAGGCTGATTCTGCACAGAATCAACAAGAAACTAAGCAATACAAGGTATTTCCGATTTTGTTCGCAATGCTGCTGAGCGGCTTTATAGGTCTGTTTGGTGAAACGGCATTAAACGTGGCTTTGACACCACTTATGGGTCTGCTTGAAGTTGGACCTACAACGATTCAATGGTTAACCACAGGTTACTTGCTTGTGTTGGGAATCCTGGTGCCGGTATCCGGTATGCTGTTGCAATGGTTTACAACCAGACAGCTGTTCACAACGTCCCTGATTTTCTCCATTGCAGGAACATTTGTTGCTGCACTTGCACCTAGTTTCGAAATTCTGTTGGTGGCACGGGTACTACAGGCGATAGGTACAGCGCTATTGTTGCCACTGATGTTTAACACCATATTGGTTATTTTCCCGATTGAAAAACGTGGAGCGGCCATGGGATTGATTGGTTTGGTTATCATGTTTGCACCAGCAAGCGGTCCGAGTATCTCCGGTCTGATTCTGGCTAATCTGAGCTGGCATTGGATCTTCTGGATCTCCTTGCCGTTCTTCCTGATCTCACTGGTATGCGGCTTGTTGTTCTTGCCGAATATTTCGAAATTGACCAAGCCCAAAATTGACGTACTGTCCATTATCCTTTCTACCCTTGGTTTTGGTGGTATCGTATACGGCTTCAGTAGTGCAGGGGGACACGGGGAAACTGGCGGAGGCTGGACGAGTCCGGTCGTTGTTGCCACTCTCGTTATTGGTGTGTTGTCCTTACTGTTATTCAGTATCCGTCAGTTGAGAATGAAACAGCCAATGATGGATTTGCGAGCGTTCAAATATCCGATGTTTACGATTGGCTTGATCCTGATATTCATCTGTATGATGATGATGCTGTCATCCATGCTGATCCTGCCAATGTATCTGCAACAAGGTATGGCCGTTACAGCGTTAACTGCCGGACTGGTTCTATTGCCGGGCAGTTTGCTGAATGGTTTACTGTCTCCGGTTATGGGTCGACTGTTTGACAAGTTCGGTCCGAAGTGGCTTGTGATTATTGGTCTGGCTGTCGTGACGGTTGTACTCTTCATGTACACTGGGATTACACCAACAACGACACTGGCCAAAATTATTACGCTGCATGTGTTCATGATGGTCGGAATCTCGATGATTATGATGCCTGCACAGACGAATGGTCTGAACCAATTGCCACGTGAGTATTATCCTCACGGTACTGCCATCATGAATACGTTGCAACAGGTATCCGGAGCGATCGGTACGGCTGTTGCGGTAAGTATTCTGAGCGCAGGACAATCCCGCTTTTTGAGCGGAGTGGCGAATCCGGAAAGTCCAGAAAATCAACTGGCAGGTTTCACGTCAGGTGTACAGAATGCGTTTGTATTCGCATTGGTTCTGTCGATTATCGGTCTGATTACTTCACTCTTCGTGAAGCGGGTCAAAGTAGGATCAACGTCAGGACAACAAGGTCCTATGCATTAATCCATTCACTAACAATAATAATTAAATATGCAAAAAAGCGATGTGTCCCTTAACTCTAAGGACGCATCGCTTTTTTGCATATTTATTCTATCTTTTTTGGTGTTGACGTGAAACGGGTTACAGCCTTTAGAGTAAAAATGTAGCCGGAATATGGCGGTTCAAAGAATGAATTTCAGAGCAAATACTTCATGTTCCGGCAAAATTGTATATGTTCATACTAATATAAAAGGGTAATATAGAATGTATTAGTACAATTTTTAACCAATTCGAAAACGGTTTATATTTTATTTTTAATCAAGGAGACATCATTATGATCATCATCAATCCCATTGACAATAACATTGAAAAGATGCTGTTGCACTACGAAAAAAATGGCCATCTCACTCTACAGGCTTCGCTTATTAGTAATAGCTCGGTTGCATATAGATTGCAAGACTATTGTCTCAAGGTATATGCTTCACGTGCAAGATTGGATGGGGAGATGGAAAGTGAAGCACTTAGGGCATTGCAGAGTAATTCTTATGCACCTAAATTGTATGCGTATTCACCAGGTGAGTACACCCTGACAGAGTGGATTGAAGCATACAAACTGAAAGAGTACCGTGTGACATATGGACACATTCCTCCCAACTTGATATACGATATGTTTACGACGGAACTTCAGCAGATTCATGCTGGATATTGGGACTGGGATGTCATCCGATATGAGAATTTGCTCTGGACCAAGACAGGTGATGTGAAGAGAACGAACTTTTGGTTGTGTGAGCCTGTGAACTCCAGACGTGAGAGCTTATATAACCAAGTCATTCGAAGAATTGATAACATCTACAATGGCGATCGAACCGAAATGGAGGCGATGCAGCAGTACTTTTACCGTCACCGGCTCAGCTCATCTGAAATTGAACAAGCCTTCAGCGATTTCCGGTCTCAACGGCCAAGACTGGCGAAAGCACAATAAATCTCATACTTAAAACCCCAAAGATATTAGAGAATCTTTGGGGTTTCTTTCATGATATAACATAGCCCTACTTTAGTAGAGTGTACGTTACTTCTTCACCAGGGCCAATATTTCATCGGCAACGAGGTCAGGATGATATTGATGGATGTAATGGTCGGTATCTTTAATGGTTACCTGTTTCGAATCATCTGACCAAGATTTGAATTCTACTTGTGTTTTATCCCATTCGGGCTCACTTGCACCAAAGTAATCAGCCGTCAGTATGGTGAGTGGAAACGGTAAGGTTTGCTTGTGATCTACAACCACTTTGCCATTTTCAGCTATTTCACGTAATTCATCCAACGTGTTTGCATTGCCATAGTTGTGCAACAGCGCAGTTGTATCCAATTTTTTCAGATCGTCGGGTACAAGTTTCAGTTCATTACGATTGGCATTGGATGTTTCGACAACCAAGTCAGATTGCATGGAGAGGCGGAATAGTCCGGTGTGGATACGGAATTTATTCGCAAAACCACCAATTGTGTCTGCCAAAGAGTCATCGTCATTCGAATAATATTCGGGGCTTCCGCCATCAATCATGACGATACCCTTGACGAGATCCGGGTATTTTTGTGCGAAACGGATGGTTTCCAGCGAGCCGAGCGAATGCCCAACTAATACATAAGGTGGCTTCTGTCCAGATACCTGCAACAACTCGTGTAATTCTTCAGCTATGGTATCGACATCACGTTTCTTATCGGTCTGATCACTATATCCATAGCCAAATCGGTCATACACAGCGAATTTTGTGTTGGGAGCAAGCTTTTCATATAATGGATAATAATCTACATAAGGATTAGCGGTACCCCAGCCGGAGGCGAGCACGACTGTTACATCGCCTTCTCCACCAGTATATAGATGCATATTGTCTCCATGGACTTCGTACAGCTTTCCAGGGGGTACGAGTATTTTGGCATCCTGCCTTAAACCCACTTGTTGGTAGATCACGCCTGCACCCAGAAGCAACAGAATTACCGCGAGGTCAAATATCAAAAACTTAACTAATCTTTTACGCCATTTCTTCATGTTCTCTCACATACTCTCCATGTATTTTTCTCTATCATATATGCCCAATCTTATAGGAGAGAAAACAGAGTCTTAATTCTATCTTAATTAGCCGAAAATTGAATATCAACGGCCAATGAATTAATATATAGCTACGATATGAATAGTTCTCATCCAAATATTGAACCTAGATTGATTATATAGAACAGAAGGTATGTACAATGACAAAATACGAAAATCAGCTCCCGACATCAGCAGGCATGAACTTCAAGTCCCTGATCAGTATATTGAGAGATTCCATGCGTGGAAATGTAGAGCGGAGGCCATCTGGCACGATGCCTATGGAGATATGTGAACCCGCTGAAATCTTTAGTGCATCCGATAATCCACAGGTTACATGGTTCGGACATTCGGCTTTTTTACTCGAAATTGAAGGGCACAGGTTGCTCTTTGATCCGATGCTGGGCAATCGTCCATCCCCCGTGTCTTGGGTGGGCACCAAACGTTACAGCACCAATCTACCAATTCAACCGGAGGATTTCCCAACGCTGGATGCAATCATTATATCGCATGACCATTATGATCATCTGGATTATGACTCCATTCGCAGATTGAAGGATAAAACAAAGCGATTTATCGTGCCGCTTGGCGTCCGTCGTCGGCTGATTCAACTGGGTGTGCCTTCGGAACAGATTACCGAGCACAACTGGTGGGATGAGTTATCGTTCAAAGGTCTAACATTGGCTTGCACGCCAGCAAGACATTTCTCGGGCAGAGGATTATTCGACCGTAATTCTACCTTATGGTGTTCGTGGGTTATCGCTGGACAACATACAAAAGTGTTCTTTAGTGGGGACAGCGGATACGGTCCTCATTTCAAGGAAATTGGCAGTAAATACGGTCCATTTGACCTGACCTTGATGGAATGTGGGCAATATGACGAGCGTTGGTCCAACATTCACATGATGCCGGAAGAAACGGTACAAGCACATTTGGATGTAGGGGGTAAGTTGCTCATCCCGATTCATTGGGCCGCATTTACGCTGGCCTATCATGCCTGGAATGAACCGGTTGAACGGATTACGAAGGCTGCACATGCCTTGCAAGTTAAGATTGCAACACCTAAAATCGGCGAGAAGGTTGTGCTTCATACGGAGGAATACCCTACACATCCATGGTGGAGACCGGAATTAGGATAAAAAATAAAAGCGTTCAGCTCATCAAATGAGTGGACGCTTTTTCTATTGCATTTTACATCAGTATTGATAATGCACTGTAAATTAACAACATACCCATGACGATATTAACTGGACGTTCGTATCGCAATAGAAAGCTCTGGAATAACAGACCACCGAATGCCCAGGTCATATTGGCACTAATGCCGATAAAGGTGAGCAGCAAGGAAAATACGATTAATTGTACATGGGACTGCCCAAGAGGCAGAACAAAAACGGATATGACAGTAAGCCCATACAAAATGACTTTGGGATTGATGAATTGCAGGGTGAACCCAAATAGAAATGAATAATGATTGACCTTGTTTTCTTGCGAATCTGCAGGTTTACTTCGCATGATTTTGAGCGCCAGATAGAGCATGTACACACATCCTAACACGTTTAAGACGGGTGTGATCCTAGGAATATATTGATGAAGAATAAGGTTGAAATAACTGGACAGAAACATAATTAGCAGGCAGCCGGCTGCAACTCCACTGATAAACGGAAGGGTCTTGCGGAACCCCTGATTTTTGGCATGCGTCATGGAAATGATATTGTTGGGTCCGGGTGTAAATGAAGCAATAATTGCATAGGTCACTAAAGGTATAATGTTCATGGTTCCTCCACGTTTTCTTAGTTGTGTGATATAATGGCCTGAAATGTACGTTGTAGCGCACGGTCTTTATTATTGTACAATATGTGCGTTATAAAGCACAACATAAATATAAAATGAGGAGGATGGATTTTGAAAAACATTAATAGTATTCTTGCTCAGAACCTCAAACAGCTTAGGGAACAAAGAAAACTTAGTCTGGACAAGGTCGCCGAAATGTCTGGTATTAGCAAGACCATGCTTGGTCAGATTGAACGTGGTGAATCCAATCCATCCATTGCAACCGTATGGAAGATTGCTAATGGCCTGAAAACCTCCTTCACTGCTTTGATTCACGAGCCAAAGTCAGATACTACCGTTGTAACGGGGGATGATATTCAAGTATTGATGGAAGATGAGGGCAGGGTTCGGATTTATCCGCATTTTCCTTTTGAAGAGGGTCGTCGTTTTGAAATATATATGATGGAGATGGATCTTAAGTCTGAGTTGAATGCTGAACCGCATATCGAAGGTACGGAAGAATTTATTACGGTCTTTGAAGGGGAAGTTACGATTCGGGTAGGGACGGAAGAATATACGGTGAGTTCAGGGGAGTCGATCCGTTTTGGAGCGGACAAGCCTCACGCCTATGTTAACTCCGGTGCTAAGACAAACAAATTAAACATGGTCATTCATTATTCGAAGTGACAATAAAGCAGCCTGATGTAATGAACTGCAACACCGCTGTTAGTCGTCTCTAACAAATGGATGCAGTTCTACATTGGCTGCTTTATAGGTTTGTTCGCTATGGAGTCCAACGCCTATGATAGGACTCTAACTTATGGCTTTTCTTTGGCCTGACGCTGGATTTCCTTGGCTGTTAAAGCTTTATCATATACTTTTACATTATCCAAGCTACCTTTGTAGAACGGATCAGCCGTATAACGACTCTTGCCTACATAAGCTTCGGTTACCTGCAGATCTTTCGGGTTAAAGGTGATCTCAGTGCTGCTTGCAACCGATGTACCATTCACATACAGAGTACCCACATCACCCTGAAGGGTTACAGCAACATGAACCCACTCTTTAGAAGGCAGTGGATCTGCGGCAATGATGCTCTGATCCCGTCCCTCATTATGAATGGTGAATTGTAATGCCCCATTATGCTGGGATGGTGTAAGGAACATATGCCTCGTCAAGCCATTTCCAAAGTCGAAAATACGCTGCCAGGGCCCGCCGCCATCCCAATTAACCCAAGCGCTAAACGTGAAATCTGTTGTGTCTGTAACGAGTCCAGGTAACTGAATGTAACTGTCGGTTCCGTTAAATGTGGCAGCCTGATTTTTGCCACTTGCAGCAGAACTGACCACGTTAAAGGCTTGTCCGTGATATTCGTTTTTGCTGTAATCCTGTGCGACTTTGCCAAGTTTCTTGTGTTCAAAAGTATACTCCCCGAGCAATGGGCTTACCGCTTGCTGTGGAATGATAACGTTAAACGTTTTGGAGCTTACCGCAGTTCCTTTACGAATCGTGGCGGTTAATTTCACTTTGGCATCGCCCTTACCAGCGCGTGGTCGCTGCACTACACCTGTAGTGGATAGAGCCGAAGCATTGGAGCTTTTCCACGTAATGTCTGCATCACTTGTTCCTTTGGTAGGCAGAGACAGATTGAAGAACACGTAATCCGTATTGCTAATGTTCAGATCCTTTTTCACTGCATCTACAATGTCTTGATCACTCCGTTCAACACCTTGACTTCCCCAGATGGCAATCCCGGAGGAGGAGAGGGCGCTAAAGGTCAGAACCGTACTTTGAGATTCCGAGTTCCATTCATGTGTGAAGACGCCTTTGTACACAACGTTATTCGAAGTGATCTGAACCTTGTTGTCTGCACCAAGACTCCATGTTCCTGTCACGGCACCATGAATCTGCCCATCTGCCGTGAACTGAACAGTCTGGGATGGCTTGATGTCCGCTGTGATGTCCTTACCATGATTCACCCATTGGTACTGACCAGCGATCTCCTGAGTTGTCAGCTGCGTGGTATCTTCTCCCAAAGCCGCATAGCGATATGGAGAAACGACGGGCCAACCGTCTGCATTCATATGCATCTCATGTACGCGAACTTCATGCTCTTCGCCACGCCCTGGAAAGCGGGTATGGAAGATGAGAAATTGTTTGCCAGTCTCCGGATCAAAATAAGCAGAGTTATGCCCTGGCGATACATAGCCGCTACCCAGGCCTGTGCCCGGATCACCGATCTGTCTCTCGAACAGGAAGTTCCCCATCAATTTGACTCCAAAAGGCTCAATAGAACGATCATCAAACAACGGTTTATCCTTGTCCGCTTTAACGTTGATCATATCGATTCCTTCCGCATCGAGGAAAGGCCCGTCCGGTGATTGGGAGCGAGCAACACGAATGTTGTATCCTCCATCAGCACCTAGTCCACCGTAAGACAGGTACAGATAATAATAATCGGTTTCGGGACTGTAGAGCATATAAGGGGCTTCAATACGACTATGATTGCCTCCGGTCAGCTTCTTGCCATAACCTTGATTGGGCAGTGGTTTACCTGTCGTTGCATCCATCTCCAGAATGAAAATCCCTCCGGAATACGAGCCATACACCATCCATAACTTGCCGTTTTTATCATAAAAAACATCAGGATCGACCACATTGGGATGGATCGTTGCATCGTAAATGGTGCCATCCTCACTGATCTGATCCCACATGCCGGATTTCAACAGAATGCCTTGATCCTTATAAGGGCCTTCGATATTGTCCGCGACAGCAATGCCAAGCGCTGATCGCGGAGAGTCCCCTTTACAAGCATTGTAGTACATATAAAATTTGCCGTCCGCCAATTGAATGACATCTGCTGCCCATAACGTATCTGTCTGCGCCCATTCCAGCGCTTCAGCGAATTCCTTGGTTACATTGGGGACAACAGGATTGTTATCCGTAACACCCGATGCGACGAGATCCCAGTTCAGAAAGTCTTTAGACTTGGCCACTTGCAAGTGTGAACCAAAAATATAAAACGTATCATCCACCTTAATGACAGATGGGTCATGAACGGAAACATTTTTGAATGATGGAGCAGGATTTGCGAGAGGTGTGGTGGAAGTCTGCGAGTTAGCCACGGTTGCCCCTGAACCATTTGCGAACACCGAGACCGGTGCCAAAGTTGTTGCAGTAAGTAGAGTGGTGCTTAGCACAGAAATGTTAAGTACTTTAACCCAATAACGTTTCATACGTTTCCCCTTTCCTATTCCCTGGAATGAAAAATCAACCGATACTTGGCAGCACACGATAAAAGGTTCGGCAGACCTCCTTTGAGTATCTCATTATATCAAGCGCTTTCATTTGTTATATTATCAATTGATTTATATGTTTGTAAACCATAAATGTAATGTTTATAAGAGTAAAATGAAAAATAAATAAGAGACGGGAAGAGCCGATAAAGGTCATTACATTCAAATAAACCAGTTGTCTTTCTCAAATTTAGGATTGAAATGGGGATTGATGATGCGATATTATTACGTTTAAGAAATGTGTTTAACTATTTATCAATCATTTTATATTAATACGAATCAAAAGCGTGAACCGACAATTCCCAACTACATAGGAGGTAAGAACATGAGCACATATCAAAATCAATTAATCGCACAATACACGTTCGAAGATGCCGGTCAGATCGGGAAGGACAGCTCCGGTAAGGGACATGATGGTATAGCCAAAGGTGAGATCCTACCTGTGGTATCCGAGTTGAAAGGAAGATCCGCGGTGACTTTCAACGGGGGAGCGAATGGAACTTCTTATCTGCAACTACCCTCGAATCTGCTTCGGGATGTAAGCGATAACACAGGAGTTACGATTGCCACTTGGGTGTTTCTGGGCAAGGGGTCCAATGTGTGGGAACGCATTTTTGACTTTGGTAAAGGGGAGAAGGGACCGTATTTATTTTTGACACGTCAGCTTCTGGGTACGTTATATGCCGGAGATAATCTGGTCGTTCACCCAAGTGGGGGAGTTGCAAGCGGTGAATGGATGCATATTGCACTCTCCGTGGCAGGCAGCCAAGGGGGGACGCTCAGCAGTGCAGGTCCGATTGTGTATGTGAACGGGGAGAAGACCGCAGACGGTTCGATCAGTCAGACGTCCAGTGGCAATTATGCCAAACTGCGCAAATGGTTTGATACGTTCAAGGACCCTGAGAATTATAACCAGAATTATATTGGACGCTCCCAATACGCAGCGGATGTGGATTTTGCAGGTTCGTTGTCCGACTTTCGAATCTATGGGGCAGCGCTCACCATGGATCAGGTGATTGAAGTAATGTGTGAATCACTGACAGATGAAGCGATTGTGAAGCTTGCGGCAGACAAGTATTTGTCCTTCCCCAACCGAATTATCACCAAAGATGTGTCACTGCCTGCACATTTGCTGGGTGATAAAGTGACGGTTCAGTGGAGTTCCAGTAATCCGGAAGTCCTGTCCGAGAATGGAGAGGTTCAGGCAATTACATCAGCACAAGAGGTTACGCTCCGTGCGCTTCTGAACAGAGGTGATCGTAAGCTGAGCCAAAACTTTGACGTGTCTGTTGTGCCTGCGCATCTTCCTCCTTATACGGTCACCATCCATGGAGATCAGAAGGTGGCTGACATCAGTGAAGTGATGTATGGTTTGTTCTATGAGGATATTAATAACGCCGCAGATGGCGGTATCTATGCGGAGCTTGTTCAGAATCGATCATTTGAATCTTTTGCATTTGATACATACTCGCATGACTCTGGAGAGTGTGGTTGTTCGACAGGTCGAAATCGTGAGCCTTTGTTTGCCTGGTCAGGCGATACGGATAAAATGCTCGTGCAGCATACGGATGGACTAAACGTTCACTTTAACGTGGAAGATCCTGAAGTAAATGCTTATTATGTCACGGTTCAGGATGGGGCAACGATTCGGAATCGTGGATTCTCAGACTCTAACCTGCATTGTGCCATGTCCATCAAGCAGGGTGAATCATATGACTTTACCGTATGGGCAAAAGCAGAATTGGCAGGAACGATCACTGTTCAATTGCAGGATGGAAGTGACACTTCCATCAGTGATTCGGTAACGCTGCATGTTGAAGGCGGGAACACATGGAAGAAATACGGTTTGTCTCTGATCGGAACGGAGACTACACTTGGTCAACTGGCACTTACGTTTGCAGGTGACATCTCCGTTGATATGGTGTCCTTAGTCCCTCAGAATGTGTGGGGGGCTGATCCGACAGAAAAAGGAATATCCGCTACAGCACATGCCAACTACGCAGGTAATCCGAACTATCGATTGAGAAAAGATCTAATTCAGGCACTCGCAGATCTGCATCCAAAGTTCCTTCGTTTTCCGGGAGGATGTATCTCGGAAGGGTCCTTCATATGGGACAACGTATATGATTGGAAGGATTCTGTAGGACCAGTTGAGCTGCGCAAAGAGAATTATAATGTCTGGGGTTACATGATGACGATGGGGCTTGGTTATATGGAGTACTTCCAGTTGGCGGAGGATCTGAATGCTGCTCCGGTTCCAGTGATGGCTTGCGGTGTGTTATGTCAGGCACGTTCGGATTATGCTCATCCTGCGGGTGGCGCATTAAGGGATTATTATATCCGCAACTTCACAGACCTGATCGACTTTGCGCTCAGTACAGATTTTGAACACAACGAATGGGCGGGGGTACGAAGCCAGATGGGACATCCTGAACCGTTTGATCTTCGTTATCTGGGCGTAGGTAATGAGAACTGGGGCACTGAGTTTTTTGCCAACTTCGAAGTATTCAAACGTTCGATAGATGACTACATGAAACAGAACTATCCTGATCATGAGCTGCACATTATCTCGACGGTTGGTGCTCAGGCGGATGATAATGCGTACCAGGAAGGATGGAAATTCCTCAGCGGGAACCTCACCGGGTCAACTCAAGTGGCTTTTGCCGATGGTACTGAGGTGATTGAGGAGACGGTAACCTGGTATGAAAATCAGGACAATTATATGGACACCATCGCAGATGAGCACTACTACCGCTCCAATGAATATTTGCTGAATAACGTAGATCGATACAACTATTATGACCGGGCTTATCATGAAGATGGAAGTATCGATTGGAAAGAAACATCCAAAGTGTTTGTTGGAGAATATGCTTCCACGGACAAAAACACGCTGGCAGGTGCGGTTGCGGAAGCTGCGATCATGACCGGATTTGAAAATAATGCAGACGTTGTTCGTTTGGCTGCCTATGCTCCATTGTTCAACAAAGTACTAACGGACGGTACCTATCGCTGGACGCCAGACTGCATCTGGTTTGATGATGAAACAGTATGGTATACACCGAATTATTATGTACAGCAGCTTTTTGCAAAATATGTAGGGGATCAGGTGCTTGAAACTTCATTCTCCACCTATAGCAAAGGCAAACCGCTGAGTCTCATTCCGCGTGGCGGCATCGAAATTGCAACAGGTCATGCAGACATTGTGGTGAAACGTGTCACGGTCACGTCCAATGTGGATGGCAGTTTGATGTTTGATGAAGATTTCAGGGAACGTACAGAGCCTAGTGAGGCATGGAACCAGATTCCCGGATCGGAAGGATACACGTTAACCGAAGGGAAAGGGCTTATCTTGAGCGCACAAACAAGTGGACTGAACGGATTATACCTGCTGAATGACGAATGGAGCAACTACAAAGTTCACGTTGAGGCTGAAAGAATTTCAGGTGAGGATGGTTTTTACATCGGCGTGGGACTGACAGATATCTCGCCCGAGAACAAGGATGTCATTGAGTACGCAATCAGTTACGGCGGGAATGCAACAGGCGTGAAGGTGTACAAACAAGGGATTGAAGGTTATACACTGGGAGACTATTCATCCAGCTCGGCAGCAGGTAACCTGAGAGCGGCCAATTATGAACCACTCGAGAATGGGACCGATTATACAATCACGGTTAACTATGGTGGGGATACAGGAAAAAATCTGATTTGTTCCTATACAGACGGACGTAATATCAGCAAGGTTCTGGATTACAAGCTGGAAGCTTACAACCGGGAAGTATTCCACTCTGTTACGAAAGATGAACGTCATGTGTATGTGAAACTGGTCAATGCAGATGGTGTAGATAAATCAACCCGGATTTGCCTTCAGGATCTGAAGGTTGATGCTTCAGCCAGACTGATCACGCTTACGGGAGAAGATCATATGGTGCATATTCCAAATGTGAATCAGAAGAATGATGAGAAAGTGATTCCCCAAGAACAGGAGATAAAATTGAATGGTGAATCAGTGATCGTTGGTTTGTCAGCTCATTCGGTAAATGTTCTTATTATGGATCTTCTGTAAGCAAATATATAAATAAAGGCCCCCTTAAGCAGACATCTGTCGTTTGCGATAAGGGGGCGTTTTGCTATTGAACTTGTTTTGAAATAAAAAGGAATTACTTTTCCGCAATAAGATTAACATGTCAGTAGTCAGGAATGTTAACCAATAAGGACATGGTCCTCTGCATAACCGATTTTGGATGTGCGTTTCTTCTGAGCCAGTGCAAAAGCCAGAGTTAAGGGTCCCAATCGTCCTGCAAACATCGTAATAGAGACTATAATTTTACCGGTAACACTCAACTCACTTGTCAGACCCATCGAGAGTCCAGTGGTGCTAAATGCTGAAGTGGCTTCAAACAGAACATCCAGAAAATGATTTTCAAGAATGCCTTCGGATATGGATAGCAGAATGGAGATCCCAAGCACAAAGGCGAGAGAACTTAAGACAACAGCGAGTGCACGCATTACTGTTTCTTCTGCAATTTTACGCTCAAAAGCATGAATCTGTCCGCCGCCCCGAAATGTTTGTATGGTCGCAAGAACAAGGACCACAAAAGTATTGATTTTAATTCCTCCACCTGTTCCGCCGGAAGAAGCCCCAATGAACATTAGGATAATAATGAAAAATTGGGATGTGGCCAACATACTTCCAATGTCAATGGTATTGAATCCAGAGCTTCGAGGAGCAGTACCCTGAAATAGAGAAGCCCATATACGTTCACTGTAAGATAAATCAGCAAACGTAGAAGGATTCCAACTCTCGAGTAAAAAAATGGTGAGAAATCCAAACAAGTACAGAGAAAAACTACCGATTAACACAATTTTTGAGTGAAGGGAGAGCTTTCTCCATGAACGTTTGCGGAATACATCCACAACCACAATATAACCTAAGCCGCCAATGATAAAGAGCGTAATGACTGTAAGATTAACAATTGGGTCACCAACAAATGGGGTAAGGCTATCACTCCAAAGAGAGAAACCCGCATTATTGAAGGCAGAGATGGAATGGAATATGGCGTAATAGAAAGCTTGTCCCCATCCCAAATCGCTCTGCCAGCGCAATGTAAGAACCACGGTAGCCAGAGCTTCAAAAGCAAAGGCTATAAGTACAATATACATGGATAGCTTAACCAGACCTTGAGCAGAGGAGGTATTGGTGGCTTGTTGAATAAGAAGCCTCTGTTTCAAACCAATCCGTTTCCCCAGAATAATGGCAACCATTACACCTAGTGTCATGAAACCCAGTCCACCAACCTGAATTAAAATCATGATGATGACCTGTCCGAATGTTGAAAAGACACTCCCTGTATCCAAGACAATCAGCCCATTTACACATATAGCGGAGGTTGCTGTGAACAAGGCATCAAGTAAACCGATGGAATTCCCGGTACTTGAAGATATCGGCAGTGCAAGCAATATGGCTCCGATCCAGATGAGAGTGAAGAAGATCATCATGATGAGTTGTGGAGGGCTCATATTATTTTTCAACTTGTTTACAATCGATTCAATGTTTGTCAGAGTCGGAGTTCCCATCACGCGTTTATCTCTTTGGCTCATAATCGCTCTCCAGATTTCGAATGTCATCGTTACTACCTATTAACAAGAGCATATCTCCCGCACGGACTGTGTCTTCCGCCATGGGTGAGATATTCAGGTTATTCCCTGTTTTGATGGCGATAACAGTACATCCATATTCAGCCCGAATATTGAGTTCTAGCAATGTCTTCTGATTCATACTTAAGGGAGCTTTGATCTCGACCAGATTATAATCTGAAGACAATTCAATGGAATCAATAATGTTGTCTGAGCTAAGCTGATTTCCCAGCCTTGTGGCCATGTCACGTTCAGGATAAACGATCTGGTCCGCACCAATCTTGCTAAGCACACTGCCATGGTTATCATTTTTTGCTTTGGCTGTTACTTTGGGCACATTAAGTTCTTTCAATAACAAAGTGGTTAGTATACTTGCTTGCAGATCTTCGCCGATCGCGACAATAGCGTGTGAAAAGTTGCTTGCCCCAAGCTCCATAAGGACTGATTTGTCAGTGCAATCTGCTTGTACCGCATGGGTTGCCACCGTTGAAATCTCCTGAACAAGAGTTTCGCTTTTGTCTACAGCGAGCACTTCATGTCCATTTTTAATGAGTGTGTGTGTCAAGCTTGAACCGAATCGTCCAAGACCAAGTACCATAAATTGTTTTTTCATAATATCCCTCATTGTAATCAAAATAAATAACAGTTTCCTCTACACCCTAATGGTAAATATTACATTACGTACACTGGAATGTAAGGTTTCATATCGTAGTTAGCAAATCCTGTCCGCCATGTCTATGTCTAAGCATATCTCAAAAGAGTTCATTCTAATGGCTTAAGAATAGAATTGCAACTGATTCGTTTCTTTTTTTGGTATGGCGGTTGAACTGTGCAAAGGGTCAACAAAAGATACCCAAAGTAAATAGCCCACACTATTGCGGTGATCTGGCTGCTCCTATAATAAACGTTGAAGGAGGAGTCAGCTATGCTTTCCAACTACAAACAATTTATCCGAAACGTTCCGCTTCATCTTATGATTCTACCCGGACTGCTGATTATTATTGTATTCGGTTACATTCCGATGGCGGGGCTCTCTATTGCCTTTCAGAATTTCTCTCCCATTGCCGGATTCAAAAACATGAACTGGGTGGGGTGGGATAATTTCAGGTATCTGTTCGATCTGCCCGGTTTCTCGCAAGTTGTATGGAATACGGTGTTTATATCAACGATGAAAATTGTGTCCGGCTTGGTCATTCCGGTACTTGTAGCCTTATTGCTCAACGAGGTTCGCAAGACAGGTTTCAAAAGAACGATTCAGACTGTAATTTATATGCCTCACTTTTTCTCTTGGGTTATTCTGGCGGGAATCATCGTGGATGTGTTATCTCCCAGCACGGGGATCGTTAATATGTTGCTCAAAGCCCTCGGAATTGACCCGATTCAATTCCTGGCCAGTAACGAGTGGTTTCCATACATACTTGTCATCACAGACCAATGGAAAGAATTTGGATTTGGTACGATTATCTATCTGGCTGCCCTCACGAATATTGATAAGTCACTCTACGAAGCCTCTGTTATGGATGGAGCGGGAAGATGGAAGCAGACATGGCATATCACACTGCCAGGCATTCGCCCGATCGTAATTTTGATGGTAACGCTTAGTCTGGGGAATGTACTCAACGGCGGTTTTGATCAAGTGTTCAATTTGTATAATCCTTTGGTGTATGAATCAGGAGATATTCTCGATACGATGATCTATCGGATTGGATTGCAGGATGCACAGTATTCTGTATCCACAGCGTTGGGGCTGATCAAATCTGTCGTTTCCTTCATTTTTATCGGACTTGGTTATTTCTTGGCCTATCGGTTCGCGAATTATCGGATATTCTAGAAAGGAGGCAGAGTCATGCACCACGCTTCAAGAGCCTATCGGTGGTTTCTAGGGTTTAACTACGTCATCCTGACGATTCTTGCCTTGTTATGCCTGTTCCCGATTGTGAATATATTAGCGATTTCATTTAGTTCAAGTGATGCGGTCAAAGCGGGAAGTGTCACATTCTGGCCAGTGGATTTTACATTGTCCTCCTATCAATACATTCTGGAAAACCAACAATTTCTGAACTCATTTGGCACAAGCCTTCTTCGTGTAGTACTGGGGGTTACGACCAACTTGGTATTCACCATTCTGGTGGCTTATCCACTCTCTAAAGAGGCTACGAAATTCCGTTCAAGAACGTTCTATGCCTGGATCTTCGTATTCACCATGTTATTCAGTGGAGGATTGATCCCGGGTTACCTAGTGGTTAAGGAAGCGGGCTTGTTGGATTCCATCTGGGCTCTGATTCTGCCGGGTGCTGTTCCGATCTTTAATGTGCTATTAATGCTTAATTTCTTCCGGGGATTACCGAAGGAGCTTGAAGAAGCTTCCTGGATGGATGGGGCAGGACATTTCAGAACCCTATGCAGCATTTATCTTCCGATCTCTCTGCCCAGTATCGCGACCATTACACTGTTCGCCATGGTGGGACACTGGAACGCCTGGTTTGATGGCATGATCTACATGAAGAGTCCGGAAGGTTATCCACTTGCTACCTATCTTCAGTCCATGTTGCAGCAGGTGACGATGATTCAGAGTGAGATGATGACGCTGGAAGATGCAACGCTCTTAAGTCAGGTATCGGATAGAACCACCCAAGCTTCCCAGATCTTTTTGTCCGTTATTCCGATCCTGCTTGTGTATCCGTTCCTGCAACGGTATTTCGTTCATGGTCTTGTCGTCGGAAGTGTAAAGGGATAAGATCGATAGGAGGAAAACCGATCGATGGAAGGAGCCGATTTCTGGCTCCTTTTTTGCTATTGATGAGAGAGCGTGAGGAAAGGAGGAGGGAAACTTTGCGATTCATCCGGGGGAGATGGAGAGAGTCATCCATTGTTGTCAAACTGATGATTGCTTTTGTACTGGTCATTCTGCCCTTGTATGGGATAAGCATTATGATTACGCAAGTCAGCTCCAAACAAATGCAGACGGAGGTGGAGAAGGCGCATGAATCCAAATTGTACTTTTACCATAATCATCTGCAATTCGAATTGGAGCGAATGAGTGCGCTGGTTACCGAATTTTCATTTGATGAAACCATGTCCACACTAAGTACACGAGCCGCAATTATGAGCAGCTATGAAGTCACGTCCAGTCTGAACAATATCCACAATAAGCTGGGTCAGATCATGGTGACAAGTCCCTATATTAGTGATGTGGTGTACTATGTTCCTGCTCTACACAAACGGGTCAGTGCTGCGGACGGGATTCGCGACGTGGAGGATAACGAATGGCAGAATCTGCTCGCCACGATGGGGAATCTGAATGGCGAATTATCACATTCCAATAACGATCTCTATTTTCTGAAAAGTAATCCATATAACATGAACCATGAGGAACCACCCAATTTCATATTAGGGATACGCTTGTCTGCTGAAGAACTGAAACATCGTTTGCAGCAGCTGTCGGAAACAGGCGAAAGTGAAATTACACTGAGTTTTGGTGAACAGCAACATGTAGTGATTTCTTCTTCCGAGCAGCCAGCACCTGTTAAACCGCTTCGAACAGTTTCACCTGAACCGTCCGAATCCATGCAAGTTACAAAGTTTCAATCTGATCCATATCTCTATTATTCGTTGCATGATAAGAATCACTCGTTCACCCTGACAGCTACTATACCGCAGGATGTGCTGAGTGCGCCGCTGGAACAATACAACGTATGGTTATGGATGGTCACCTTCATGTCGGTTGTGATCATTATTGTCTTCTCGTTTTCGATCTACAGATCAATTCACCAACCGCTAGCGGTACTCATTCGAGGATTCAGGATGGCAGAGCAGGGCCAGACAAGCGTACATATTCCTTCATCCAGAAGGGATGAATTCGGCTATTTATACTCTCGATTCAACCATATGATAGAGCGCTTACATATTTTGATCGATGAGAATTATGTTGCGCGGATTCGAACAAGTGAGGCGGAACTCAAACATCTGCAATCCCAGATTCAACCTCACTTTTTATACAACAGTCTGTTCAGCATCAAGCAGATGGCTGAGGTAGAGAATGTGGAGCTCATTCAGGAATTCACCGACTATCTGGGTCAATATTTCAGGTACATGTCTCGGGATTCTCATACAGAGGTATCGTTGGGTGCTGAAATTGATCATGCGCTGGTCTATGCATCCATTCAGAAAATCCGGTTTGGCTCGAGAATTCAATTGCAATTGGGGGATCTGGATGCAAGGTACAGAATGATTTCGATTCCCAGAGTTATTATCCAGCCGATCGTGGAAAATGTGTTCGAGCATGCACTAGCCAAGCGTAGTCAGGGAGGGATTTTACAGCTTTCATACCAACAGGATCAGGACAACCTATCCATTCGCATTGAGGATGATGGGGATCAGTTAACCGACGAAACATTGAATTACCTGAAATCTGCCTTTGAGGAAATAGAGCGGAAACATGGAAACGAAGAGATAACCGGGCTCTTGAATGTGAATCAGCGATTGAGAATCAAATTCGGGGCTGCCTATGGTCTTACAGCGCAGCGAAGTGAGCTCGGTGGGTTGTGCATTATAGTGAAGATTCCATGGAAAGGGGAGTAGCGTTATGCAACGGATGCTTATTGTAGATGATGAACCCGTTATTTTAGATGGACTGTATGCTTTCTTTCAAAAGGCGAACTTTCAGGATATGGAGATAATCAAGGCTTACTCTGCCTATGAAGCTATCGATTGGCTGAACTCGGTCAAGATTGATATTGTACTCAGCGATATCTGTATGCCTGGTATGGATGGCATGCAATTGATCGAGCAGATTATGGATCGGTGGCCACGATGCAAAGTTCTCTTGCTGACCGGTCATAATGAATTCGATTATGCACACCAAGCCATTCGCAATCCGTGCGTTGTTGATTACCTGTTAAAGACAGAGGGCATGAATCATATTCGGGCCGCGGTAGAACGGGCATTAACACAGATCTCGGAAGAAAATGATTTTCGCTACCAAGCTGCCTGGTTTCGCAGTAAATTGCCAAGAGCGCTGCCCCAGTTACAGCGTCAATTGCTGCTGGATGTGCTTAAGCGAACGGATAGACATGATATCGTTTCACTTCAGGAAGAACTGGATGCTGTGCAGTTACCTTTCGAATCCGATCAACTCGTTATTCCTGTGATCATCCGGGTAGAAGAATGGAACAACTATCAGTCCCAGGCGGATCGCAGTCTCATCCGCTATGCCGTTGCCAATGTTGCGGAGGAGCTGCTGCAAGACAAGGCTAAGGTGAAGGCGATTGATCTGGACACTCAGGTCATTGCGTGTTTTATTCAATCGCAAGAGACGTATCCGTCATACGTATCTGATACACAAGGGGAACGAGGGAGTCAGCTGGAGAGCTGGGTACAGACCCTTCGTTTTGTCTATGGCACATTGGAGTCTGTGCAGCAATCCTGTGCGGTCTGCCTGAACCTGTCTGTATCCATCATGGTCAGCGAGCAGGCGGTAGAGTGGAGCAGGATTAATCAGGCGATCGCACAGTTGCGTCTGTCGATTCATGAGAGTCCCGGCCTTGGGATGGAGAAACTCATGCGTGTAAATATCCAGGATGAATTGCCTTACACCCCTAGCATTATGAATCAACAGGGTGTTGTAACACTGCATCTGGATCAGATCAAACAGCGAATAACCGCCGGGGATCGGGAATGGATAGAGTCCTTCCATAAATGGACCGAGGCTGCGAAGGAAGGGCTTCAAGATCCGTTCTTTCGCATGAAAACGTATACGGGTGCAGCCAATGTACTCATTGAAGTCCTGCACGAACTGGGGTTGTATGAATCGGCAATGGAAGAAATATCGCTTTCCCGAATGCTGCATTTTGACATCCATACCGCATGGTCTGATCTGGTCATCTTTTATCAATCGGCATACGAATGGATGATCTCCAAACGAAGTGATGCCCGCCTAAACGACCAATCACAGATTCTGATCACGATCCATCATTATATCAAACACCATCTGGAGGATGACCTCTCACTCACACGGATCGCACAAGAAGTCTCGCTTAACCCTTCTTATCTGTCGCGTTGGTATAAACGGATTACCGGCAAAGGCATATCTGACTACATCCATGACCGCAGAGTGGAGCGAAGCAAAGAGTTGCTTCTGGGTTCTTCCTGCAAGATGCATGAAATATCCGCGAAAGTTGGATTTAGCGATCAACACTATTTTTATCGTTTCTTCAAAAAAGCAACAGGCTGCACCCCTCAAGAGTATCGGGATCAGAAAAGTTAAATGATTTCTCAAATGGTAAATCAAAGATACCAGATGTCAACGGGATACACTCGAAGTGATAGCGCTTTCTTTGTAATATAAAATTATACCTCACGGGAGGAGAAAAAAGGGGGATTCGCATGAATATATCATTCAAGAAGTTCTCATTATTAACATTAACCATGGTACTGGCCACCACACTTGCTGCCTGTTCATCTGGTGCGGGAAGTGCCGAGAATGAAGCTGAACCGAACACACAGCAGGATGCGGGAGGACCACTTACGAAATATGACCCACCCATTAAATTGACTTCCACCATGAATGAAACAGGGAAAGAATCGCTTGCGCAAGGAGATACACACGCTAATAACATCTGGACCAGAGGGTACAAGGATGAACTCGGTATTGATGTCACGTATGAATGGATTGTTCCGGATGCCAATTATAACGATAAGATGAATGTTACGCTCGCGAGTGGTGATCTGCCGGATGTACTGAAAGTGAGTGCTGTTCAATTCGAACAACTGCATGAAGCAGGGATGCTGGAGGATCTGACCGAAGTATATGACAAGTATGCATCCGAACTGGTTAAGGAGTTTATGTCTGCTGAAGATGGAGCAGGTTTGAAGCCGGTAACCAAGGATGGCAAAATATACGCCATGGTGAGTTTCCCAGGCTCGCTGGATTCCTCAGATATGATCTGGATTCGTCA
This sequence comes from Paenibacillus sp. 2003, assembly GCF_031455635.1. NCBI lineage: Bacteria > Bacillati > Bacillota > Bacilli > Caryophanales > Paenibacillaceae > Paenibacillus > Paenibacillus sp. 2003. The sequence goes on from NZ_JAVDTB010000001.1 coordinate 1,350,443, forward strand.
GGATTGGTTAAAAAGGGTTGGTCTTGAAGCGCCCAAATCCATGCAGGATGTCATCCAGATTGCGGAAGCCTTTACCTTCGAAGATCCAGACGGAAATGGCAAAGATGATACGTACGGTATCGCCTTAAACAAGGATTTACCTATCAACGCGTTCTTGCTTGGCTATCATGGTTATCTCGAAACCTGGATTAAGGATGCTTCAGGTCAAGTCGTGAATGGGACGATCCAACCCGAAGTGAAAGAAGGATTACGTGAGCTTCAGACTCTGTATCAGAAGGGTGTGCTTGATCCCGAATTTGGCGTGAAGGATTTTGCTAAAATGATGGAGGATGTGAATGCAGGCAAGTCAGGCATGTTCTTCCTGCCACAATGGGCACCTTTTCAGGTTAGCAGCATGATTAAAAAAGACAAAAACATCGACTGGATGGCTTACCCGGTTCAATCGATTGATGATCAGCCAGCCAAAACACAGAATCATCTTAGTCTGGGCGGTATATTTGCCGTTCGTAAAGGCTACGAGCATCCAGAAGCGTTGATTAAACTTCTTAATTTCCAGGCTGAAAAAATGTTCGGTGAGTCTGCCAAGGAAGAACGGGCTGCTTATTTGAATGGACTGACAGGTCTTGGTTTTCATAATGCAACGGTCTCCAACCTGCCAGCCAACAAAAATGTGAAGGCGCAGGATGAAGTAGAGCAGGCGCTCAAAACAGGAGATACGTCCGGATTGGAGCTCGAAGCGAAGCTGTTCTATGACGATATTATGGATTATCGGAATGGGAATCTCGACAAGTGGCATATGGAGCGTATCTTTGGCCCAGAGAGTTCACAAGGTGTGATTAAATATTATCGGGATAATGACCTCATTGTCATGAATGAATTCATCTATGCACCGACGAGAACAATGAATACGAAGCAAGCTACACTGGATAAACTGAGAGCCGAGACGTTTCTGAAAATCATCTATGGTAACTTGTCGATTGACGAGTTCGATAACTTTGTTGCGAATTGGAAGAAACTTGGCGGGGATCAGATCACACAAGAAGTAAATGATACCATCGCAGCTAACCAATAGAAGGACTAATTGATATAATCCAAGAATGAAAAATGAAAAAATGGTGCGCTCCTAAAGGGAGGCACCATTTTTTGATGCTGATCATTTGCGTTTCAATAACAGAACTCCACTGATCGCTGACGTTTTCTGGCGGTACACCACTTTGAATCCAATATCATTGTCCAACAAACAGTTTAATGCATTAATCAGTAATGCACCGGGAACCAGTGTGAATGTACATGGAGACGTATTACCAATCACGCGTACACTTTGGATTCTGCGCGCAGAACCGGGAATGAGCGGATTTCTAGACCAATAAATTAATGCCAGATCCGGTTGTGGAACAGCATTGACACGAGCCATACTAATCATCTCTTTTCTATTAAAGGTTCTTAATAGTAGATGAAAAGTAGAGAAAAGGGTGTTAGACGGAAGACATGATGTTTAATAAATAGACTCTACTTATTCGTTGAGTGCTGTTTGGATGGCAACTTGTCCCCTGGCGTTCCCTTGCCATTGTTTTTATTGTGACGCGCTTTTTCGGCATTTTCGTTAACTTTCTTCACAAAATCTTGAGTACTTTCCATTTTAAATTACAGCTCCTTCCACAAGCAAAATGTGTATTCCCGATTGTTAATATAACCACTGGAAAGTGATTTTATTTTGGTGACATCGCTAAATTTAATTTTGATTCCACATGCTTAGGTCAGTTGGGACATACTGGACATGGGAAGTTCATGCGTCTAAACTAGATAGATCAGACACACTAAGAAGGGATGCGCCGATCCAAACCATGTTGCAGAAATTCGGGTTTACACAATATGAAAGTCAGGTATACGAGGCTATATTTGCGCAGGATGAACCGCTTGATGCCACATCGATTGTAAATTACTCCAACGTTCCCAAAGCTAAAATTTATGAAGTACTTAATCGCCTGATCGACAAGGGAACGGTGCTGACAACGATGGATGGGAAGAAAAAACTATATATGGCTGTGGATTTACAGTCCATTATTCATAAGATCAAGGCTGATTTTGAGAAAGATATTGAGGAATTGAAGAGTTACAAAATCAAACGTACATTTACGGATGAACATATCTGGACGTTAAAAGATGAGTCGTCCATCGCATCGAATATCGAACAGCTTATCGAGGAAGCAGATTCATCGATACTTTTTCTGGCCTGGAATGAGCGAATGGAGAAATATCGTGAACTGCTGGAGCAGAAGGAAAGGCAGGGCGTGTACGTTGAAGTGCTTGCCGTTGGGGGAATGGAGACATCCTTAAACCGGATATACTCGTTGATTCCATTGCTTGATGCACCGGAACCTTCACAGCTGCTTATTGTGGATCATGCGTATTTGCTGTTTGCCGGTGTGGAGCACGATTCATGGCGAGCTATCAAGACGATGTCCAAACCGATTGTTAAAGCGATGACTGATTATTTCTACCATGATGTTGCCCTTACTCAGATTACCAAAAAATACGGTGACCAACTGTTACAGGATGCTGAAATCGAGAAACTGCTCACCAGATTGATTTATTAAAACTATTCTCTTGGAGGGTAGTTTTTTTGTTATATTTTTGTTTGAAAACAATTATGAAAATAACTATTGAAACTTTCAATATTATGGGTTACTATCGTAGTTGTAACTTTTGAGGAGGATTCAAAAATGAATAAGAAAGTATATGTGCTTGCTATCGCAGCATTTGTGGTCGGAACCGTTGAACTGATCTTGGGCGGAATTCTGGACCTGATTGCTACTGATCTTCATCTTTCCCTGGCGAAAGCCGGGTATTTAATCTCTATTTTCTCACTTGTCTATGCGTTGTCTGCGCCGATTTTATTAAATATGACGGCCAGATTCGAGCGTAAAAAAGTATATATGTGTACGCTGCTTGTATTTCTAATCAGTAATCTGATCTCTGCGTTCAGTACCAGCTTTTATATGCTGATGGCAGGTAGAGCACTCGGAGCCGCAACAGGTTCCCTTATTTTTGTGCTCTCCCTGACCCTTGCAGCGCGCATTGTGGAACCACAGTATAAAGGACGCGCCGTGGGGATTATTACGATGGGAGGCAGTGCATCACTTATCCTGGGTGTACCACTTGGTATCTTTGTAGGTAACTTGGCAGGTTGGCGTGAGGTGTTTATGCTGATTGCTATTCTGACTGCAGTGGTTATGGTAGCCATCTGGATTGCAATGGACCGTGTGCAGCCTATTCCTGCTGTATCCTTGAAGAAACAGCTTACGGCTCTGTGGAATCCAAAAATGTTGGCGATCCATGCTACGACTTTGCTTGTACTTGCTGGTCACTTGACTTTATATGCGTATTTCACACCATTTCTGCAAGAAACGCTGGGTGCCAGCGCGACGATGGTTACCTTTATCTATATGATGTTTGGGATCGCCGCTGTTGCAGGGGGAGGCATAGGGGGCATGTTATCCGATCGTCTGCACCCTGCTAAAGCAATAGTCATTGTGCTGATTCCCTTTATCGTGAGTATGGCTGTCATTCCGTTCAGTGTGGGCTTGCCTTTGATCGTCTTCTTGCTGCTGTTAAGCATCTGGAGTGCACTGAGCTGGACGGTTACACCTGTACAGAATAGTCTCATTATCAAAACGTCGCCGGAAACAGCTGAAACTCTAATCAGCACCAACTCAGGTATTGCACATGCAGGTATTGCACTGGGTACCTATATCGGCGGCATGGTGATTGATCATTCATCGATTCTGAACACCGGATGGGTTGGTTCTGTTCTGATTTTGCTTGGTTTGGTGTCTGCCATCTATGCCATTAGCGTTAAGGAAAAAACCGTTCAGGCGGTTGCTTAGAATAAAGAAATTAGACAAAAAGCTTGAACCTCTGCATTCCCATAGTTTAATGGGTGTAGAGGTTTTTTTGCTGTTTCGCTAGAGTACGCGTCAGTAGATTAAACCATTTTCATATCGAGCAAAACTTGCTTAATTCATGGTAATCTATATAATTAAAATAGTTTTTAAAAGTGTTATTTAATGTTGAATTACATGATGTGTATTGAGGGAGCGGTGATCATGACTACGAAAACAGAAAAACAAAAAATGCTGGATGGCGAGCTGTACTTGGCTTCGGATCTTCAATTGACTGAGGACAGAGAGTATGCAAGGAAAATGACGCGGACGTTCAATCAAACGACGGAAACGGACGGTGAGCTACGCACCAAGTTATTGAAGGAACTGTTGGGATCTACAGGTGAATACCTGAGTATGGAACCTAATATTCATGTGGATTATGGATATAACATTCATGTAGGCAATCATTTTTATACCAATTTTAACTGTACGATATTAGATGTGTGTGAAGTTCGTATTGGAGACCATTGCTTAATGGGGCCAGATGTACATATCTATACGGCTACTCATCCACTCCATCCGCATGAACGCAATACGGGTGCAGAATATGGCAAGCCAGTCACGATTGGCAATAATGTATGGATTGGTGGTAGAGCCGTTATTAATCCGGGTGTGACCATTGGAGACAACGTAGTCATTGCTTCCGGGTCGGTGGTTACAAAGGATGTTCCGGATAATATGATTGTAGGCGGTAATCCTGCTAGAATCATTAGAGAGATTGAGCTTTAATTTATTTTAGACAGAAGATGGGAAGTGCTTACGAAATGATGACTGAAAAAGAAAAATCCCAATTAGGGCTCTTGTATAACGCCAATTATGATCAAGAGTTAATTGAAGAGCGTTTACATGCCAAAGGGCTTTGTTACGAATACAACCAGCTTCATCCAGGGAAGATTAATGAAAGAGAAGCGTTAATCAAGAAACTGCTGGGGAAAACGACAGATCGTTTCCTGATTGAACAGCCATTTGTTTGTGATTACGGCTATAATATTGAAATTGGTGAGAACTTCTATAGCAATCATAATATTGTCATGCTGGATGGAGGAAAAATCAGTTTTGGAGATAACGTTTTTGTTGCTCCCAATTGCGGATTTTATACTGCAGGCCACCCTTATGATGTTGAGCAGCGCAATGAAGGTCTGGAGATCGTTGGACCCATCACGGTGGGCAATAATGTATGGATCGGTGGCGGTGTGACAGTTCTTGCCGGAGTGACCATTGGAGACAATACGATCATTGGCGCAGGGAGCGTAGTGACCAAGAGTATACCGTCTGGTGTGATTGCTGCGGGTAATCCTTGCAGGGTCCTCCGCAAGATAACGGAAGAAGACAAAACAAAGTACAGCAGGGATGTAGTGAAGAACATATAGTGAAGAATAAATAGTGAACAACGTGATAGTAGCTAATGAGAATGCCCGATGTGTATCATCGGGTGTTTCTTTTTGTAAAATAAAATCCCCCAGACAGAAAACATGCCATGGTATCGTATAACCGACACTCTTTCATGTGATATGTCTGGGGGATAGAAGAATGTATCTGTTACATTTGCTTAAGGAACCTTAACGCTGCAAACTTTTCCCGTTACTGCTGATCACTTCTTTGTACCAATGGAAGGATTTCTTGCGATAACGTTCGAGTGTTCCTGATCCATCGTCATGACGATCAACATAGATATAGCCATAACGTTTTTTCAATTGGGCAGAAGACGCACTGACAACATCAATGCAACCCCATGATGTATAACCCATAATTTCAACGCCATCTTCAATAGCTTCACCAACTTGAACCAGATGATCATTTAGATACTGGATTCGGTAGTCATCTTCAACTGTTTTCTCGCCGTCAGCACCCGTGATCAATTCATCAACAGCACCAAGACCATTTTCTACAATAAACAGTGGTTTTTGATAGCGGTCATAGAACATGTTAAGCACATAACGCAATCCTTGCGGGTCAATCTGCCATCCCCATTCACTTGCTGGCAGATAAGGGTTAGGTACACCCCCGAGCAGATTACCTTCACCTGCGATTTGTTTCTCCGGGTCTGCTGTCTGACAGATACTCATGTAATAACTGAAAGAAATGAAGTCTACCGTATTCAGCAACATTTCCTCGTCGCCAGCTTCCATCTGAATCTCAATTCCATTTTCACGGAAGTAACGTTTCATATAACCAGGGTAGCGACCTCTTACGTGTACATCACCGAAGAAATAGTTGCTGTGCTCGAATTCCATGACCTTGATCATATCGTCTGGATTCGGTGTCAGCGGGTAGGTAGGCATACTGAGCATCATACAACCAATCTGTGCCGTAGGAATGATCTCATGACAGAGCTTCACAGCGGAAGCACTTGCTACAAACTCATGATGGATCGCTTGATACAGATCTTGCTTGCTAAGCTTTTCCTTCGGCGTGTAGATGCCTCCACTCATGAAGGGTGCTTCAAGAATCGAATTGATTTCGTTAAAAGTAAGCCAATATTTTACTTTGTTTTTATAACGTTTAAATACGGCAGTTACATAACGCTCATAGAATCCAACCATTTTTCGGTTAACCCAGCCGTCGTATTCTTTGGACAAGTGAAGAGGTGTCTCATAGTGGGATAGCGTAACCAGTGGTTCTATCCCGTATTTGTGACACTCGTCAAACAGATCGTCGTAGAATTGCAGACCTTCTTCATTTGGTTCCAGCTCGTCCCCTTTTGGAAAAATTCGGGACCAGGCGATGGAAGTACGGAATACCTTGAAGCCCATCTCGGCAAACAGTTTTACATCTTCCTTGTAGCGATGATACAGATCGATACCGATCAGTTTCATGTTATCTTCGGTTGGTTCTTCCGTGATTGGACCCATGATGCCTTTGGGAGCTACATCCTGAGTAGATAATCCTTTGCCGCCTTGATTGTATGCACCTTCAGCCTGGTTGGCTGCAATTGCGCCACCCCACAGGAAATTTTCCGGGAATTGATAGATATGATTTTGAGAGTTACTCATGTGTATCGCTCCATTCATCAAATTTATATTTAAGATGATTCATGTATGACATAAAAAAAGCTTAAACGTTGTAACGGGTTACACGTCAAGTTTTACTTTTGACCTCAAATTAAGGCATACTATTATTCTATAGTTCGTTAGCAAGAAGGGAGTCTCCGATGTCCAAGTTTGATGAAATTATGAAGCGGTCCGGTTACTCAAAAGCGACAGTGTCACGAGTGATTAATCATTCTCCGCATGTTAGTGATGAAGCAAGACAGATCATAACGGATATTATGAAACAGTTGAATTATATTCCCAACCGGAATGCGGTATCGTTATCTACAGGGCAAACAAAGCAGATTGGAATTGTGACCTCTACCACAGGTGAAATCATTCTTACATTCATGAATCAATTCATTGATACAGCCATGGATTTTGGGTTTCAGACGATTATCTATACATCCCGTGGAGATCCGGAGATTGAATTGCAGGCATTCGAAGATCTGCGCAGTAAACGAGTAGATGGGCTAGTTATTATTGCTTGTGTCAATGACCCTCGGAAATTAAAGGCTTATATGGAGTATGGGCCCATTGTCTCCTGGCAGCGAATGGGGAATGACGAGATTCCGTCTGTTGCGATGGATCAGGCAGAGGGGTATAAGTTAGCTCTGGAGCATCTGGTAACAAGAGGATACACTCGAATTGCGAATGCATTCGGAAGGGCTGAAAGTCTGAATACCCAGAGCCGCCGTGAAGCCTATGAATCTTTCATGAAGAGCAGAGGGTTGCATGTGTGGACTGAAGCATATCAATATTCCGTATTTAGCTCCTCCGATGGCGAAGAAGCGATGCGAAGAATGGCTGAGGGGCCAGAACTTCCACAGGCAGTATTATGTTCGAATGATTATGCAGCTATCGGCATTCTGAGTGAAGCACGCAGACGGAATATTCAGGTACCGGAACAACTTGCCATTGTGGGGTTTGATGATATCGAGCTTTCCCGTGTTCTTGGAATCACGACCATACACAATCCGATTGCGGAGCAAGCCACCCAGGCTTTCCACCAATTGTGGGCCGTATTGGGTAAAACGGAGTTGCAGACCGAACAGCTGACATACCAGCTGATTGAGCGTGAGACGACTTGAATCCATAAGACCTGATGTGGGAATCTGGTTTTATGGATTCAATAATTATTCAAATTTGAAGCATCTTCGAGTCAAACTCATACGTTATACTGAAGATGAGCTTCTGAACGACATATCTGTACGGAGATGTGGCGTGAGGTTTTTTGTATCATGTTACAAGTTACATATTTCACAAACGATTAGCAGGAAAGGTGAGAATGGACTTTATGAAAACAGTGACAGGCCGATTCAGAATTGCGGGCATATGGGAGGGCGTATCCTTACTTCTGTTGATTTTTATTGCCATGCCTCTGAAATATTTTGCAGATATCTCTTCCGCTGTAGCCGTAATGGGCATGATTCATGGTATTTTGTTTCCTTTGTACCTTATTGCTCTAGTGCATTTGGCTCTTGTGAAAAAGTGGAAGATAACACGTTGGCTGATGGGTGGACTCGCCGGTCTATTGCCGTTTGGAACTTTTGTATTTGAATCTTATCTTCGGAAGAGAGATTGGAAATAAAAATCAATATGACTAAATGAAAGCAGGCGACTAATTCAGATGTTATCCGAATTGTCGCCTGTTACTTTCTGTACAAGTACTACTTTACAGTACCTTGCTGACGATCGGACAGCAGGCTTACTCCAATATCACCAGAGGCATTCGACACAGGCGTATACGCCGAGAAGGAAGTAACAACAACCAGGGCAGTGAACAGAAATAAGAATGATTTTTTCATACCATAACCTCTTTCATATGGGGATATATTCCATTTGATTCTAACGCACATAGGTTATACTTGAAAAGAAAAAGTTTAAACGAGCAAGCTACTGAATGACTGAAAGGGTTGAGCTTCTATGAAAGATATTCATGAGTTAACATCCATAGAAATGGTTGAAGAAACTATTCAACAACATGAATTGGTTTTTTTGTATGTATCTCGTCCAGAGTGTAGTGTATGTCATGCTTTACTCCCCAAGATCAGGACGTTGCTTGAACCTTATCCATCGATATACCTGGGTCACATTAATGCTAATGAAGTGGAAGAGGTTGCGTCCAAGTTTCTTATTTTTACCGTTCCAACAATGATCATGCTTGTGGAGCAGAAGGAATATATTCGAGCGGATCGTTTTGTTCGCTTGGAACGTCTGGAAGAGCAACTGCAACAGATTCACTCCATGTATGTCCAGGATGAGGAATAGAAAGCTAAAACTACAGGAACGGCGGCTCATACATGAGCCGTTTTTTTGTGCCCGCAGTGGCGTATAGCTATGAATAAAGTGCATGATGCCTGAGCTCGCAAATTAAAGTGTTGCCATGAAAACGGTTTTATGATAATTTAAACATTATAAAAACGTTTTTATAGTAAAGGAACAAAACTTATGGCAAAGATAACGATTAAAGATGTAGCAAGGGAAGCAGGCGTATCCATCTCTACAGTCTCCAACGCTTTAAATGGTGTAGATGTCTTGAACCCGGAGACAAAATCACATGTTCTCAAGGTGGCAGAGCGTTTAAATTATGTGCCTAATCTGAACGGCAAGCTGTTGAAGTCCGGTCAAACCAAAATGCTCGGTTTTTTCACTACAAGTGTATCGGGCCCGTATTTCTATAAGCTGGTTGAGTCGATGTCTCGCGAATGTGATCGTCTTGGGTACGGGCTGAATGTATTTGTGACCAAGGATAAACACGTTATTATGAGTAATATTCTGGGTCGGCGGGTGGATGGTGTCATTATCTACGAAGAGCTTCGGATCGATGAACAAGATATTATCGCCATGGAGAAAGATAAGATCAAGGCTGTTTTTCTGGATCGGGTCTATCAGAGCGATACGATGGGAAGTGTCATTTTTGACTCGTATGTGGCTGCTTACGAAGCAACCAAGTATTTGATTGGGCTTGGGCACAAGAAAATTGCTTATATTTCGGGTGTGGACACGATGTTTGATAGTGTGCAACGTAGAGATGGCTATCTGGCTGCCCTGCATGAATACCAGCTTCCAATCGATGAAGATTACATTATACAGGGGTATTTTGAGGAGGATAGCACATATAGTGCTATAAAATCTTTTCTTCATTTGCACCCCGGCAAGCGGCCTGATGCATTTCTTGCAGGGAATGACTTGAGTGCAATTGGCTGTATGCATGCGTTGAAGTCTGAGGGTTTTGAAGTGCCTCAAGATGTTAGTGTCGTGGGTTTTGACGATATTGATATCGCACAGTATTTCTCTCCACCGCTCACAACGGTAAGAAATCAAATTGCAAGACAGGGTATCCTGGCAATTAATCAACTGGTGGGTATGATCAAGGAGAATGAACAAGGGTCTGCGCAAAAATTGGCGGGTGAGTTGGTGGTGAGAGGTTCAAGCCATGTGAAGATCGACCGGAAAGACTACCGTACATAAGTTGATTCAGCGTCTTCTCCGGTCTTTTTTTACATAAATATAAATAAAGGGGTTTTTTGTGTCGAAAAATAAAAACGTTTTTATAAACATGCATGCATGATGGAGGGGAGTAAAAAAAACGTGGATAAATTAGCCGTAGAGACATCAACCGGTAAAAATGCGATCAGTCCCAATGGGAAGAAACCCATCGGGCAACGGATTAAAGAATTCATAGTCGATTATCGGAGACAATGGGAGATTCAATCGATGATTATCCCGGGCATTATCTTTATGATTATTTTTTGTTACATCCCGATTTACGGATTGACAATTGCCTTCAAAAATTACACGGTCATTGATACGCTGGCAACCGCTCCTTGGGTAGGGCTTGATAATTTCAGAATCATTTTATCAGATAAATACTTCTGGGATGCAGTCGTGAATACGCTGGGGATCAGTTTTTTGAAATTAGGTATCGGGTTTGTCATTCCCATCATTCTCGCGATCATGATCTACGAGTTAAACAGCGGACGATTCAAGAAGTTTGTGCAAACGGTTTCATACTTACCTCACTTTTTGTCCTGGATTGTACTTGGGGGAATGCTGATCACCTGGTTTTCAACAACGGGCTTATTTAACCAGTTGTTGCTTAGTCTGGGAGTAATCTCGCAACCGCAGAACATTTTGCTGGATGCAGGCAAGTATTGGTGGATTGCTACCTTATCGGATATTTGGAAAGAAGCAGGCTGGGGAACGATTCTGTATCTGGCGATCATGGCAAAGATTGATCCTACGTATTATGAAGCGGCCAAAATCGATGGTGCAAGCCGTCTCAGACAGATATGGAATATCACATTGCCTAATATGAGATCCATTATCAGCCTGAATCTGATTCTAACTGTAAGCGGTTTATTAGGGTCGAATCTGGATCAGACCCTGGTTCTCATGAACTCCCAAAACCGCGATAAAGCGGAAGTCATCAATTCTTACGTCTATCGTATGGGGATGTCTCAGGGTGACTTTTCATATGCAACGGCCGTTGGCTTGGGTGTCTCAATCATCTCTGTCATTCTACTCGTCACGGCAAACAAAATCACAAGCAAATTAAACGATAATCAATCTGTGTTGTAGAAGGAGGCATCCCGCGTGAATGGAAAGGTGGCAAAAGAAGATCTCGATAGTCGGATCTTTGATACCTTAAACATGATTTTGCTAATCATCTGTACGGTCGTTATTCTGGTTCCGCTCTGGAATGTCATCATCTCTTCCTTTAGTTCAGGAAAAGCGTTAGCGGAAGGTGGGTTCATCTTCTGGTCACCGGAATTCTCGTTGGAGAATTACAGAGCGGTATTCAATGATCAGGGCATCTGGCAGGCATTCTTCATATCGGTGTCCAAAACAACGATCGGCGTTGTTACACATGTGTTCTTTTGTGCCATGGTTGGTTACGGTCTGAGCAAAAAGTACATAAGAGGCCGTAAATTATATGTTGCCATGGGTGTTATTACAATGTTCTTCTCGGGCGGCATGATCCCGACATACCTATTAATCAAATCACTTGGCTTGCTTAACAGCTTCTGGGTGTACATTATCCCGGCATTGTTCAGCTTCTATGATGTCGTGATTCTGATGAATTTCTTCCGAAATGTCCCGGATTCTCTGGAAGAATCGGCCAAGATTGACGGCGCAGGGGATTGGCATATTTTCCTGAAAATCTTCATTCCACTCTCCATGCCGGCTATGGCTACGATTGCGCTATTTAATGGGGTGGGGCAATGGAACGACTTCATGACAACCAAGTTATACATTACGGATCAGTCACTGTATCCACTCCAGATGATGTTGTATGAGATTATCGTTCAGTCCCAGACCCAATCCATGCAAAATGTTGGGGGTTCGGCTGTAATCGAAACAACGACAAAAGGGGTGCAGTTGGCCACCATTGTCATTACAACACTCCCGATCGTGCTGATCTATCCCATTGTTCAGAGATACTTTATCTCGGGAATGATGCTGGGTGCGGTCAAGGAATAGAAGAAACAAATACCCCAATATGAGGAGGAACAAAAACATGTTGAAGTTGAACAAGGCATCAGGAAAAAAAGGGATTAAATTGTTCGCGACATTGCTTGCAGCAGTGATGATGATTACAGGTTGCAGTGGTGGATCGGGGAGATCCAGTGAAGGGAACTGGGTTTCCATTGAAGATCGTTATACGGTCGACCCGGAAAAGCCAGCTTGGCAGTTGGATAAAAAGGAAGAAGCTACAGACCTGACGTGGTACGTCAATGCTGACTGGTGGAACACCGATTTTGGCAAGGACATTGTAACGAAGAAAATCAAAGAGGACCTGAACATCAATATTAAATTCATCACGGGTGATGATACCAAGTTAAACACCTTTTTCGCCGGCGGAGATATGCCTGACCTGCTAACCGTATTTGACTCGAATTCTCCAGTGGTACAAAAAGCCGCTACCTGGGCTATGCCCCTGAACGATCTGGCGGAAAAATATGATCCTTATTTCAATAAAGTTGCGGCTGCCGATACATTGAACTGGTTCCAATTAGCGGATGGTAAAACCTATGGTTACCCGAACTATTCCAATACACAGGAGGATTATGATAGCGGTAACATTCCTGCAAAAACGGCATTTATCATTCGTAAGGATGTGTACGAAGCTTTGGGTAGTCCGGTCATTGGAACGCCAGAAGAATTCCAGAGTGTGATGAAACGAATTAAGCAAGAGTTTCCTGCGCTGATTCCGTTTGGATTCAACTCCATTGGTGAAGGAACAGGTTCACTCGGGGATACATTGCAAGATTTCATCGGCGTCCCGCTGGAGACCGAATCGGGAGAATTCTACGATCGTAATCTGGATGAAGATTACCTCACGTGGTTGAAGACATTGAACACCGTGTACAGAGATGGCAATATCAGTGATGACAGTTTTGCTGATGATGGAACGGCTTTTGAGGAAAAAGTAAAGTCTGGTAAATACGCGACCATGCTGCTTGACGGTACACCTCAACAAGGAGGAAACCTGCAAATCTACATGAGTGCGAATCCAGGCAAAGAATATGTTGCTATCGATGGACCGCAGAGTACCAAAGGCAATGCACCAACATTGAATCAATCCGGAATAACTGGGTGGATGATCAATTTTATTTCCAAGGACTGTAAAGATCCGGCCAAGGCCATTCAGATATTCACGTACTTGCTGAGTGAAGAAGGACAGACACTCATGAATTACGGGATCGAGGGGGAAACCTACCAAACCAAAGCCGACGGTAGTGTAGAATTGCTGCCAGCAGTGAAAGACCTGCAACTCAATAACGCGGATCAATTCAAAAAGGATTATCGGATGGGTGAATTTATGTTCTTCGGTCATGACCGCCACAAAGCACTCAGTGCAGATGCTTTTCCGGAAGCGATTAAACAGATGCAGGAGTGGGGCAAAGGCAAGCTGAAACCACATTTCATTCTGGAGAATATTAGCCCGGATCAAGGTACACCTGAAGCTCGTGCGTTGTCAGCAATCAATACGAAGTGGAATACAACGCTGGTCAGTATGGTGCGTTCCAAGGATGATGCCTCGTATGACAATGCACTGGCTTCTTACAAGTCATTTTTAGGTGAGAACCGCTGGGAAGAGATTGTGAAGGTACGCAGTGAAAAGATGAAATTGAACAAAGAGAAACTAGGCATTCAATAATAGAAATACAAAGGAGAATCCTATGACTACATTCAAAATGCACAAATCTACGGGTGAAGAAGATTTATTCGTATCTCTATCCCAGGAGAAATTAAAGCCTCTGGATGCCGATAAGGAGACAACGACCATCCATCTGGATGATCAACTAACATATCAGGAGATGGACGGATTTGGTGCTTCTTTTACCGATTCATCTGCCTATTTGATCAATCAAATCTTGAATGAGGAGCAACGGGATGAGCTCATGATCCGACTATTCCATCCGGAGAAAGGGATCGGGCTGTCAGTCATCCGTAATCCAATGGGGGCTTCGGACTATGCGAGAACGGTATACAGTTATAACGATATGCCAGAACAGCAGACAGACCCGGAATTAACCCAATTCAGCATTGCACATGATGAAGGGGATGTTATTCCTTTGACTCAAAAGGCGTTGGCATTGAATCCTGAACTGAAGCTGTTTGCTTCACCATGGAGTGCACCCGGCTGGATGAAAACGAGTGGATCGATGATTACCGGACAATTAAAGACTGAATGGTATCCCGTTTATGCTGAATATTTCGTGAAATACATTCAAGCGTATGGCAAGCATGGATTACCGATCCATGCCATTACACCACAGAATGAGGCGCTTTATGAACCCGGGCACTATCCGGGTATGTTGATGCCAGCCGAAGCGCAAGCAGATTTTATCAAAAACCATCTCAAACCAGCCTTTGTGCAAAACGATATTCAAACCAAGATTCTCTGTTACGATCACAACTGGGATCAACCGGACTATCCCCTGACCGTACTTGAACAAGCGGGAGAGGAAGTGGATGGCGTAGCCTGGCATTGGTACGGGGGCGATGCTTCTGCTCAAACGAAGGTTTATGAAGCTTTTGTTGGTAAAGAAGTGCATTTCACTGAAGGTTCGGGTGGAGAGTGGATTCCGCCATTTGAGCAAGCCTTCTCGAATGTGATGCGAACAGGGATCCACATTCTTCGTAATTACAGCAAATCCTTTGTACTTTGGAATATGGCGCTTGATGAGAACAACGGGCCAACCGTTCCTGGATTTGGCCGCAGTACGTGTCGTGGCATCGTGCAAGTGAATCAGCAAACCAAGGAGCTTACGTATACACTCGATTATTATGCCTTGGCACATTTCAGTGCTGTGATCCGCCCGAAGGCTGTTCGCATTGAATCAACGTCCAGTGATCATGCGATCTGTTCCGTGGCTTTCAAAAATGTAGACGGTTCCGTCGCACTAGTCCTCTTCAATGATGGAGATGGGACGGGTAACGTACAGGTTAAGCTGCGGGACGATACATTGATGAAGTTTCAGCTGGAAAGTAAGAGTGCCTTGTCTGTATTAATCAAAGGTTGATAAATGAATGAAGTTATAAATAGGTTTCATCAGAAACGAAAGCAAAAGAAGCGACGTCCGGAGAATACACGGACATCGCTTCTTTTGCTGACATTACCTGTGGATGGATCACCTTATAAAGGTTGAATGGCAAGATTGGGCGTTCCACTACTCTCATCAACGAACAGTATATATTGGTTGCCAGCAGTCCCTGTTAAGACCAGACCGGGTTGACCTGCAACACCAGGATTGTAATATCTGAATTGTTGCAAAACGGGTAGAGAGAGTGGAAGAGTAGGTTGATTGAGTGCCATTAATTGTGTAGTGGCCTTTATGCTATCTCCAGCTTCAATCACTCCGCCTACACCCAAATGGTTGACAATCGAGGAGCTGGCATTGATTTGAAGGCTACCTGTTATAGTCTGGCTACCATTGACTTGTAGATCAACGCCAATGGTTTCATTACCATTGACTTGCAGATCCTGGTTAATGGTCTGATTACCGGTGACAAGGATACTATCAAATGTTGGCAATGACATCATCTCCTATATAGTATTCTTATATTCTATGAGGACAAGATTTGAACCGACACGGGTGACCACACATTGTATATCTGGGATAAAGCCTCTTTTGGAATGAAGAGGGAGTGAAGTGGGCAACAGAAGAAACCATGCCACTATGTCGTGCATATTGTAGGCAGAGAATGTTTTCGTATGGAACGGGAGGGTTTGCTATCCAGAAGAAGTCAAAAATGCAGGTTAAGTCCACGAAAAAGAAACGTTCAGTTCATGATGCGAACCGGTTATTCCTGAAACAGATGAATGTGGTTCTGAACAGGAAACTCAAATCCATGCGTAAACATATGGAAGTACAGCAATTAGAACTGAATCAGCAATGGCTGAAAATGATAAAGGTGGGAAGCATACCTACCCGTGAAGTGCCAAAAGTGATCTATAAGGAGTTAAATGTGCTTCTGATTACTCCTTGTAATGACCGGGAAATGTCATCACATTGTGTACTCATTGAACAGAGTTTGAAACATCTCGTGAGAAATGTGAATGAGATTAAATATATCGAATCCGTGTCAGCCTGTTTATCTTCTTATGATGTTGACCTGATTATGGTCATCGGAAGCGAAGAAAACTTGCCGGATGAGAACATCACAGCATTAAGGACATCAACCATGAAGAAGGCAATCTGGTTGTCTGCCGATCAACATGTGATTCAAAGCGAAACTATTCTACCGATTTTTGATCACGTGTTTACACAACATTCAACGCAAATAAGCGATGTTCAGCATCATATGGGAAGCACTGGTAGTCATGAACTTTTAATGCCGCCTGATCCACATATATTCTGTCCTCAAGCTGTTCCTCCGGAGTACGAATCGGATGTTTATATCATCGGGGATGCAGAACCTGATGGCATCGTCACCGCTATTGCCAAATCGGGTCTTTTGAATAACAAAAACGTTCGGGTGGATGGGAAGGGTTGGGCACAGCTTGGAGATTTCTATCCCGTTCGCAGACATGAAGCTCGCCAGATTTTATTTAACGGAAGCAAACTGGTTATTCATAGTGGCGAATCAATCAAAAACGTGATGGAAATTGCCGCATGTGGGACGTTTCAGCTCATAGGACCATCTGTGAATCAGAGCAACGGGATAGATCTTAGTAACTTTCAACAATACAACTCTTGTGAAGAACTCACTCAGAAGTTTGAACATTACTGGCAGAGTGTTGATGCAAGGAGACTGGCCGCTAGCCATGCTCTGGCATACATGAAATATAATCAATCCCATCTGCAAAAAACATTGCGACTGCTGGATATCATATTCACATAAACCATCAAGAATCACACGAGTTTAGGCTGCATCATGTTCCTGCATTGGAGGAGTTCTGTTTGAAAGTAATTGCTCTGCATCTACCCCAATTTCACCGGATTGAGGAGAATGACCGATGGTGGGGGAATGGTTTTACTGAATGGACCAATGTAAAAAAAGCCACTCCCTTATATTCGGGTCATCATCAGCCTAAGCAGCCGTTTCAGGGGAAATATTATGATCTTTCCGATCCAGATGTACGAAAGTGGCAAGCGGAAACGGCTAAGCAGCATGGCATTTATGGATTTTGTTATTATCATTATTGGTTCAAAGGCAAGCGTTTGTTGGAAAAACCAGTGAATGAAATTTTGGATCGTGGGGAGCCTGATTTTCCCTTTTGTTTGTCTTGGGCCAATGAGACATGGACAAGAAAATGGGATGGGCAAGAATCCGATATTCTCATGGCCCAGAACTATGGGGATCGAGATGATTGGGAAGAACATTTTAATTATTTGGTTAAGGTATTTAAGGACAAACGATATATTCGAGTGGAAGGTAAGCCATTATTTCTGATCTATCGACCAGCCAGCATTCCCCAATGTGAGGAAATGATTCAGTTTTGGCGTGAATTGGCTTTGAAGCATGGCCTGAAAGGGATTCATTTTGTGCAGACCATTGGTGGATTCCCTACATTTAATCGTCAGATCTTTGAAGCGAGTATGGAATTTGAACCGCATTATACGTTTGCACATGGACATATGAATGGAATCTGGATCGAAATGAACATCAAGGGACAGCAGCATATTGCTGTGAATTACGACAAGGTATGGTCCTCCATTCTCGAACGAACACCACACCGTAACGGAGAAATTGTCTATCCAGGTGCTTTTGTGAATTGGGATAATACACCGCGGAGAGGCGTTGACGGACAGAGTACGCTCGGGTCCACACCAGAGAAGTTTGGGCTGTATCTATCCAGACAGATGGAACGAGCGAGGACGCTGTACAAAAGTGAATATCTTTTTATTAACGCCTGGAATGAGTGGGCGGAAGGGGCATATCTTGAGCCGGATCAAAACTATGGTTATGCTTATTTGAGAGAACTCAAGAAGGTAACTCAGCATGAATCGAACAGAAACAAGTCAATAGGAGGGAGTTCCGAATGAGGGAACTCTCTCTGCTTTGTGCTTATTTATAGACCACGTTTCGTTGTAAGTACCTTTTTTTGTTTGCGGTATTCCGTTGGAGTTAGCCCTGTATGCTTTTTGAACTGTCTGGAGAAATAATACAAATCACTGAAACCGAGATGCTCGGCGATGGCAGTTATTGTGTTCGGGGTGCAGGCCAGCAGTTCCTTGGCCTTATCGATTTTTTTGCCAGTAATATAGAGGATCGGAGGAACTCCGATCTGCTGCTTGAAGAATCGAATAAAATAATTTGGATGCATGTAGGCGATCTGGGCCAGATCCTGAACCGAAATATTCTCTTCGATGTTGGAATCAATATAAGCCAGAATGGTGGACAGTTTCTCCATGACAGGAACGTTAATAAAAGAGATCTGATCCAGATCCAGATTCATTAGATAGTGGGATAGTAACTCGGTCAGTTTGCTCTTGGCCATCATATGGGCATAGACTTCATCGGATTTTGCATATGTAAGGATGCTGCTGAAGATTGCTTGAATCAACTCAGGTTGATCTATCGCACAGATGTGTGGAAATTTCAGAATTTGGAACAAATTGATTCCACCAACCTTTGCGCTAAAGTGACACCAATATTTGAGAAAAGGACTTTCATTAATGGCAGAGTAAGACTGTTTGATCCCCTCTGGCATTAAAATAAGCTGATTAGGCGCAGGATAATACTCCTCATCCCCAATTTTGAGCCAACCTTCACCTTCGCATATGAAATAAAACTTGCTGTAATCGGGCGTGTAATTCAGATCCTTCCAATCCGTATCGCATCGATTGTAATTGACCATGAATAATTCGACTTGGAGATTGGACAGGTAGTTCGTAAGCAAAGTTTGGTGATTCATACTTTTCATCTCCATACAAGGTTATTATTGTCCATCTAAAAGTTAGTGTTCTGCATGTCTATCCTTCAGCCGTAGCACTACAATACAACTACAGACGATAACAGAAGGGATGAGAACATCTCATGGACAAAAACGAATATTTGCGACAGATTGAAGCAACGATTGAGAGCGGTAAATTCAAGGACAACTGGAGTTCGCTTAGCACCTTCCAAGTACCCGAATGGTACCCAAAAGCGAAATTCGGCATATTCATTCACTGGGGGCTATATTCAGTACCGGCCTATGATAGCGAATGGTATTCGCGAAATATGTACATACAAGGCACCAAAGCTTATGAACATCACCTTGCGGTGTATGGACCTCATAAGGAATTTGGATATAAAGATTTCATTCCGATGTTTCGTGCAGAGAAGTTCGATGCAGACGAATGGGCAACGTTATTCAAAAAGGCCGGAGCCAAATATGTTATGCCAGTGGCTGAGCATCATGATGGATTTCAGATGTACAAGAGCTCTATCTCTCACTATAACACATATGAAATGGGCCCCAAACGGGATCTTCTGGGTGAGATGAAGACTGCGTACGAGAAGCAGGGGCTGACCTTATGTGTGTCGTCTCACCGCGCCGAGCACTGGTTCTTCATGTCTCACGGGAAGGAGTTTGATTCCGATATCAAGGAACCCCTAGAGCGTGGGGATTTCTATTGGCCAGCCATGCCTGAGCCGGATCATCATGATCTGTATGGTTCGCCTCCAACCGAGGAGTATCTGGAAGACTGGTTGATTCGCTGCTGCGAACTGGTGGATCAATATCAACCGAAGGTCTTCTATTTCGATTGGTGGATTCAAACGGTTGCGTTCAAACCCTATCTTAAGAAATTCGCAGCCTATTATTATAACAAAGGCGACGAATGGGGCGTTCCTGTAGCTATCAATTATAAACATGAGGCCTACATGTTTGGAAGTGCCGTTCCTGATGTGGAGCGGGGACAATTCGCTGAGCTCAAGCCCTATTTTTGGCAAACCGATACGGCTGTCGCTAAAAACTCATGGTGTTATACGGAAAATAATAACTATAAAACGGCTGAGGAGATCATTCGGGATCTCGTCGATATTGTAAGCAAAAACGGAAATTTGCTGCTGAACATTGGACCTAAAGCAGACGGCAGTATACCGGATGAAGATCGCGACATTTTGCTCAGCATCGGCAAGTGGCTGGAAGTGAATGGGGAAGCGATCTATGACACGTCTTTCTGGCGTACGTTTGGTGAGGGTCCGACAGAGGTGAAGGAAGGGCAATTCACGGATGGGGATACGAAGATATTTACGAGTGAAGATATACGGTTTACGTTAAAAGAAAGCAGCCTGTATGCCACGGTTCTTGCCTATCCAGATAACGGGGTGGTACAGATTAAATCCCTGAAGGAAAATTCTCACCATTTTCAAGGGGTCATTCAAGATATTCAAGTACTTGGCTATGAAGAACAGCCGCAATGGGAGAGAACAGCGGACGCATTGACGATCACAACGACAACTGTAAAAAGTAATGCGCCTATTGTTTTCAAAATTAAATTGGACTAATCAACAAAGATAAATTAAATACTGTAAATATAAAAAGGGCGCATCCAGGAGTATTGTACTCATCGGATAGCGCTCTTTTGGTTGGGCTATACATAGGGCTGACTTCCATGCAAAATCCTCTCCATGATAATGGAGGTTCCTCCAAGCTGAAAACTGTAATTCGGAAATTTACTTATATAATAATCACGAAATTCTTTCTTGCTAATATACTGATATCATCAAACCAGTGATGTTCGCCTATTATGGAATGATTGAGACTCACTAAGGAGGATCTGCAAAAAAAAGATGAAACCAAAGAAACGCATCAGTTGGAGCGGATTTAAGAAAAAAAAAGCTGAGGACTGTGACCATCCCCAAGAGCAACACAAAGAACACCACCACGAGCATCATCATAACCACCACAATAACCACCATCATAAGTGTTTTGACAAAGAAGCCGAATTGCTTCTCAAATTAATTGGTGAGTTGAAGGGAGCAATTGTACAGGTTTTTGCCAATCCCACGCCTCATAATGTTTCACTTCTGATTGAGGTACTGCGTAAATTACTGGCTCTGGTTCATCATTCGGATTTGAAAAAGGGAACCAAGGCAGATCTCGAAGCGATCTTGGAGCTTACCATTGTATCTGCAGAGGCCGTTCCATTTTCTCCGATCAGTGTGGGAACCAATTTGCAGCAATTGCTGGATGTGCTCCTATCTGTCATTTTACAGGGGAATATCGATTCGGCTGAGAAAGATCAACTGGTCATTTTGATCCGGGCGACCGAATTGGCTATCACAACAGGGCTCAGAAACATAGGGAGTCAAGGTCCGGCAGGACCTGCAGGACCTGCAGGACCAGCGGGTCCTCAGGGAGTACCTGGTCCACAAGGCCCGGTAGGCGTTGCTGGTTCTCAGGGTGGTGTAGGTCCAGCTGGTACACCGGGAGCTGCTGGTGCCCAGGGACCAGCAGGTGCGACAGGTGTTACTGGAGCAACGGGTGCGGCAGGCCCAGCAGGTGGCGCAACAGGAGCGACAGGTGCAACGGGGAGTACAGGAGCTGTTGGGGCAGCTGGCGTTACAGGAGCAACAGGTGATCCTGGCGTAGCAGGAGCCACCGGAGTCACCGGGGCAGCTGGACTTGCGGGAGTAACTGGCAGCACTGGTGTTACAGGAGCTACGGGTTCGGGCGCCATCATACCGTTTGCTTCTGGCGGACCTGCCATATTAACAACGGTTCTTGGTGGACTGGTCGGAACGACAAGCCTTATCGGTTTCGGCAGCTCGGCAACAGGAGTCAGCATTCTGGGTGGCACGATTGATTTAACGGGAACGATTGTCGGACCACTCATTAACTTTGCGTTCTCTGTCCCACGGGATGGCGTTATAACTTCAATTGCTGCCTATTTCAGTACCACAGCTGCCTTGGCCTTGGTCGGTTCAACGGTGACCATCACTGCGCAATTATTCAGTTCACCTACTCCTGATAATGCATTTACTGCGGTTCCGGGGGCGGTCGTTACACTGGCACCTCCACTCACCGGTATTATTGCATTGGGTAGTATCTCCAATGGCATAACAACCGGATTGGCTATACCTGTGACTGCACAGACACGTCTTCTGCTTGTATTCTCCGCAACGGCAACTGGACTTAGTCTTGTGAATACCGTTGTTGGCTATGCAAGTGGCGGCGTGAACATTACATGATGAGATATAAATTTTGATATGAACGACATGAGAGTTCTCATGTCGTTCTTTTTCTTGATTTGGAATTTTGAGTATCAGGTCTTGGTTATATAGAACTACTACAAACTATCATTTATCAAAAACATGCAGGAATGCGAAAAATAAGTTGAAATGTGTAAGCGACATGAGACACATAAAAGCATTAAATAGACTTATTTTCTATATTTTTCAATAAAGTGCTTGTATATATCGAATAATGATTTTATACTATACCAATAAAATCCAATTAAATTCCTAATCGACTATTATATGTAATTAAAATGTTTAACTACTCACTCGAATCACGATCGAAAGTCATATCCACCACTCCTTAGCAAGCGTTCTGCTAACGCTCCAGATTACCCTTCCACATGAATGCTTACAGACATTCACTCTCATTGCATTATTCAAACACCCAAACTATTCACTCACATGGTTTAATCCGATTCATTCAATCTCCTAAACTTCCAAGTAAAAAAACATAGACTAATCTGTTATCTCTTCTGACTCATATTGATCCCTAACCAGACCTGTAAAGGAGGTGAGGCTTTATGTGAAATCCAGGGTATCTATCTCGTCCGCAATAAAGGTTATTTACCGTTTTATTCTGCTGAGAAGGGCATATGTACCAGACTAAATTAAAAAACCGGGTAAAAGGAGTGGAAAAGTTTGATAAAGATTAATCGGTTACGCAAGCCCATCTCTATAGGGCTCTCGCTTCTCCTTGCATTTTCGATCATTCATCCGGTTTCAGCCGAAAACTCCACATCATCCAAATTGGATATGAAATCTGGACTTGCCAAAGTTACGGAGTCCAAAGTAAACGCCAAGTTGAACAAAGAATTTGAGGGCAGTGAATATGTTACCTATCTGGTGAAAATGAAGGAACAGGTGGATACAGCAGCAGTCTCCAAACAGGCCCTTGAAAAGGCGACCATAGCCAAACAAACGGCTTCAGCCACAAAGCTGTCCGTTCGTAATTCGGTCGTCAGCTCTCTGCGAGAAACGGCCTCACGTACACAATATCCATTGGAAACTTATCTGGAAAAGGAAGTTGACCTGGGTAAGGTCAAAGAATATAAAAGCTATTTTATTGTCAATTCACTGGCAGTAACGAGTACCAAAGAAGTCATGGAACAGATTGCGCTGCTGCCTGAGGTGGAGAAGATTCTACCGAATGAGACACGATACTTACAGAAAGCCGAAGTGAGTAAAGAACCGGCGAATGCGGCACCAGGCAAAGATGCTGTACAAACGCCAGCTAAAGACTCTTCAGTCGGAGTTAAAGACAAGGAGCCTGCTGCCAAGGACAAGCTTGCGACTGAAAACGTGGAATGGAACCTGGATTACATCAATGCGCCAGCCGTGTGGGATCGGGGCATCGATGGAACAGGGATTGTTGTTGCTAATCTGGACAGTGGTGTGGATTATACCCACCCGGCGCTTCGCAGCAAATGGCGGGGACTGGATGCTTCGGGCAATATCGTTGATCCCGAATTAAGCTGGTATGATCCGCACAGTAATGCTTCCCTCCCTGCGGACGAAGACGGACATGGTACTCACACGATGGGTACGATGGTTGGCTCTGAAGCGGATGGCACCAACCAGATCGGGGTTGCTCCCGGTGCGAAATGGATTGGTGTACGGATATTCAATCCGGAAACAACGGATGCCATTATTCTGGATGGCGGACAGTGGTTGATCGCTCCAGTGGATGCGGAAGGCAATCTGCATCCTGAACTTGCACCGGATGTGGTAAACAACTCGTGGGGCGGAGGTGCCGGACTGGATGAATGGTTCCGTCCTATGGTGCAAGCCTGGCGTGATGCTCAGATTTTTCCGGAATTCTCAGCAGGAAATGTGAGACTGGGTAACCCGGGCGGACCTGGTTCTGTTGCTAACCCGGCTAACTATCCTGAAAGTTTTGCTACAGGAGCAACGGATATCAACGGAAATCTGGCTTCGTTCTCCCTACTGGGCCCATCCCCTTATGATGAGATCAAACCGGAAGTATCTGCCCCTGGTGTGAATATCCGTTCATCAGTTCCGGGCGGTGTATATGAGGGAGGCTGGAACGGAACATCCATGGCAGGTCCGCATACAACTGCCCTTGCTGCACTGCTGCTTCAGGCCAATCATTCCCTTACAGTGGATCAGCTGGAGCAGATCATTACAGATACAGCCACGCCGAGAACAGATAGTCAGTATCCGACCTCTCCTAATAACGGCTACGGTCACGGCATTATTAATGCCCTTGATGCTGTGGGTTCTGTACTCGAAGGAATCGGCACAGTATCCGGCAGAGTGGTTACAGCCGGAGATGATCTGGAAGAGCCAGTACTGGCACATACCCCTGTCAATTCAGCCTTTACAGGCATTGATATACCATTAACCGCTCATGTGACAGATAACGTCGCGGTAGTCTCCGTCGAGGCTTTTGCCAAAACGACAGGTACCAACCAGTACGTTTATCTGCCGATGGATCGAATTGCTGGAGATAACAAAGATGGGACGTATACAGCGACAATCCCTGCTTTTCTTATTGAACCGCAAGGTGTGGAGTATTATATCCGCGTAAATGATTACGGCAACAACGGATTCGAAAGTCAGGTATATAAAGTGGCTGTGTCCAATGGTGTGCAGCCAGGATACCTTCAGGATTTTGAAGAAGATCAGCTGGGCTTCACGACTGGCGGAACCGGAAGTACCTGGGTATGGGGAGCACCAAGCAGTGGTCCTGGAAGTGCATACTCCGGTGACAAGGTGATTGCAACCAATCTGCAAGGAACTTATGTGGCGAATAGCAATGCATATCTGCTTGCGCCGCCAATTGATCTTACCGAGAGTCCCGAAGGGGCATTGTTATCCTTCAAGCACTGGTATGACCTGGAGAATAACATCGACTTCGGCAAGGTATACATCGCTTCCGAGGATAGCGATTATGTGTTCGAAGAGCTGTTAACCTTCACGGGTACAGGTGGCAATTGGAAGACACAATATGTGGATCTTCGCGAATACGCGGGACAGCAGGTGTTCATCAAGTTCAATCTGACGAGTGATAATTCATTGCAAAAGGCTGGCTGGTACATTGATGATTTCGCTGTAGAAGAGCTGGATGAGATTGCTCCGGGCGCACCTGCCGGATTGTCTGCGACGGCCGATATTCTTGGTAATGTAGCCTTGAGCTGGACTGGTCCGAACGATGAGGATCTTGAATCCTATATCGTATATCGCTCCACAACCGCAGGTGCAGGTTATGAATCCATTGGAACTGCAACCGGAACAACGTTTACAGATACGGCTACGGTGACAGATTCGACGTATTACTATACCGTTGCCGCACTTGATTATAGTGGCAATGAAAGCGATAAATCGAATGAGGTCTCCATTACAGTAGAGGTGCCTCAGGATATCTACATCGATCATTTCGATGGCAGTGATGATAATGGCTGGACTCATTCAGGAACCAAGGATGAGTGGGAACGCGGCATTCCGGTAACGGGACCTGCCAGCGCGGTTTCTCCGCCGAATGTCTGGGCGACTGATCTCGACAATACGTATGAGAGTGGCTCCAACTATTCACTCGTATCTCCGGTCATTGATTTGACGGATGTGTCCGAAGGAACACTCACGTTTAATCATTGGTACGAGATTGAGAGTGGATACGACTACGGATATGTGGAAGTCACCAAGGATGGTGGAACCACATGGTCAGAACTGGGCAAATTCTCACATAGCACAAACGGTAAACAATGGACACCCGTATTTTATGATCTGGATGCACTTACCGGTAATGAAGTTCAATTCCGGTTCCGCCTGACCTCAGATAACAGTGTTGTGAAGACAGGCTGGTTCATTGATGATTTCCGTGTACTGGGAGTTGCTGCTGAGACGGTAACGGAGGACAGTGCGGTTGTGCTTAACAATGACAAACCTAAACCGTCCTATGATAATCCATGGTACAAAATTTCGCGGACTGACAAAGCGGAATTTAACAAAACGAAACAGCAACAACCGGAAGTTGAAAAACCGGAAACAGGTTCGGTTAATCCACAAAGCCTGCCTGCTAGTGCAACGGTTACCGTACTGGAAACCGGACGTTCGGTGAAGACAGATCCAGCTACAGGCAAGTATAACTTCACACACGTAGCAGGTGATTACACGTTAAAAGCTGAAGCATATGGATATTATCCTCGAACTCAGCAGGTAACGATCACCGATGGCAGTGGAGCCAAAGCCAACTTTAATCTGGAGGCAATCCCGCATGGGCAGATTGAAGGTGTGGTAACGGATGAGCGGACAGGACAACCTCTGGCTGATGCTTCCGTTCTCGTGGTGGAAGATGCCAATGTAGGCGAAGTCCACACAGGTTCAGATGGAAGCTTCGTTATTCAGGTACTGGAAGGAAGTTATACTCTGTCCATCCGTGCTGCTGATTACTACAGTAAAACCGTTACTGTAACTGTACCTGGTAATGGTACGGCAGAGGCGAATGTTGCCTTGAAACCGTTCATCGGTTTTCCAGGGGAAATTGCTTATGATGATGGAACAGCAGAGAACGCACGAGCTTTTAACGCTGCGGATAACGCCTGGGCAGTTCGAATGACACCAGAGCTGGAGACCGCTCAACTGACAGGTGCATCGTTCCGATTTTGGAACACAGAGTGGCCTGTGCCTGGAGGTACAACGTTCCAATATGCCGTATATGATGCATCGGGTGCGGGTGGAGCTCCGGGACGACAGCTGGCTGGACCATTTGATGGCACTGCACTTCGCAATGATCAGTGGACAACTGTCGAATTCCCGGAACCGGTCATTGTAACGGGTGATTTCTATATCGTGTATGTACAGAGCGTAGCCGGAACAAGCGCTCCGGGACTCGCTACCGATGAGAATGGTACGAATGCTGGTCGAAGCTGGCAGCGTGTAAGCGGAGCATGGAGTACTTCACCGATAGAAGAAGGCAACTACATGATTCGTGCAGTCGTTAGATATCCGGTAAATGCACCTGTGCTCACAGTACCTGCAAACACGTATACGAATCAATCTACCTTCACTGTGTCGGGAACGTCTCCGGCATCTGGAGCTCAGATCAAGATCTACAACGGCAAGGATCTGGCTGGCACCACAACGGTGGCAAATGGGAAGTTCTCATACGGGGTGAAGCTCCGTTCTGGCATTAATGCGATTACTGCTGAGGCAGTGGTGGACGGAAAAACAACCGACCGTTCACTCCCGGTTGTCATTATTCTGGATCAGACCAAACCGCAGTTGACGATTCTCACGCCAGCTCAAGGGGATCGCATCAATGCAGAAGTTGTTCACGTAACGGGTAATGTCGTGGAACAATTCCTCGATAAAGTAGCCGTTAACGGACAAACCGTACAAGTGGGTAAAGACAGAAGTTTCAGTCACCGTGTATTGGTCAATGAAGGCGAGAACACAATTACCATCACAGCAACCGATATCGCTGGTAACAAAACGACCGTAACCCGCACCGTCTATGTGGAAACGGCGTTGCCAGAACTTACGAATATTACTCCGGCTGAGGATGTTCGAATCACATCAGGGGAGAGTGTTACCGTTTCATTTGACAGTAAACCTGGTCTGCAAGCCTCTTTCAGTATTCAATTACCTTTGAATCTGAATGCCCAAGGGGCAGGAGAGATTCCATTGGTAGAGACTGAACCTGGTCGTTACACGGGGACGTACACAACACCTTCATCCCTTGTTCTGGATGGTGGAGTCATTGTGATTCGCGCTCAGGATGCAGCAGGCAACAAAGTAGAGGCGGAAGCAGCTGGACGATTGTTCGTCAGCGCAGCACAAGAACAATCAGTTCCAGAACCAGATTCCAGCCCTGAAGAGACTGAAACGGAAGTGGGTCCACCGTCCGCTGAGGGTCTGCAACCTTAATTATGCAAAGTGTGACATGGATGAAAACTACGTTTTGACCATTTAAGCAAGAAGCCGATAAGCCGAGGTATCAGGGCTTGTCGGCTTTTTGTTGTATCTCGATTCACATCTGACGCCTAAGATTAATGAAGCATCCATCGGGATGCTTTTTCTTTTGCTCTCACATGGCAGCAGGTGAGTCGTCTCTTTCTTCACATTAATGATATAACATGATATATTAGGATGTAGAACATGAGAAGTATGGGTATTTATGGAGGTGTTTGTATTGGGGAAAGACTCGGCATCCAAGCCGATGTATGAACAGATCTTTGAATCCTTGCGCGAACGGATACAGCTTCATCAATATCAAGTGGGTGAGCGTGTTCCTTCGGAGAAGGAATTATGTGATGAATTCGGAGTGAGCCGGATTACGACGAAAAAGGCACTTGAGATGCTGGCGAGTGAACAATTAATTGTTCGTCAGCCGGGACGGGGTTCTTTTGTAGCCGACACAGCAGATGTGTTACAAGAAATATCTAACAGGCCTGCTCCGCGTGCTGCGATTAAAGATTCAGAGAAGAAGCTGCTCATTGGTCTGGTCATTACTAACTTCAGCGACATGTATGGTACAGAACTGTTATATGGTATGGAAGAAGCTTCGCGAGAGCATGATTGTTTTCTCGTACTTAGACGCTCCTTCGGGATTCCGGAGCAGGAGGAACAGAGCATTCAGGAACTGCTGGAACTGGGTGTGGACGGATTGATTATTTTCCCGGCACAGGGTGAATACTTCAGCGATGAGATTCTTAAACTGGTCGTTAACAAATTCCCATTTGTCCTGATCGACCGGTACCTGAAAGGCATTCCGGCTTCATCTGTCAGTACGGATAATGTAGGCGCGGCGCGAGAAGGGATGAATTATCTATTCGATCTCGGTCACCGACATATCGCTTTTCTGACGCAGCCTCCGGCGAACACTACACCGATTGAAGAACGAATTGAAGGAATCATTGAGGCTCATCACGATCAAGGGGTGCTGGTGAACAGGGAACTGTGGTTAGAATCGTTTCTTTCGACACTGCCAAGTGTGTTCGATCCTCAAGTCGAGGTCCGTGATGTGGAGACACTGGTGGAACATTTACAGAAATACCCCCAGATTACTGCACTCTTTGCTGCGGAGTATCATATTGCTTTACTTGCAGAACAGGCAGCGGATCGGCTTGGTCTGAGGATACCGGAAGATATGTCCATCATTTGCTTTGACAGTCCAAACGCTGCCGAAGGAAGCCGTGTAACACATATGAGACAAAGCCAGTTTGAGATGGGAAAACAGGCGTTCGAGATGGTGCTTCAGAGTATGCAGAACAACGAAATGGCAGTGAACAGGGTTATTTTGCCTGCCCGTTTGGTGAAGGGTAAGTCAACGAGTATGGTGAAACAAAAGGGTTAATTTTAGCAACTTAATATTCATTGTGTTCAATCAGGGACTTCGTGTAAACGAGGTCTCTTTTTTATGCGGATAAAATGGGGAGAATTGCTTTAAATGGTATACTATTTAGTGTCCTTAAATTAAAATAACATGCTAATATACAAATAAATATATTGACATAACATTATATTCGTTTTAGGATGATGAAAGCGGTTAACAAATTGGATTACATAAGGAGGACAACATGCTGACACCCAGAGATGATCAAGAAATTTCCCCCTCGATATACGACATGATTGATCAGGTTAACAAACGTATGCCGGACCATCCGGAACTTAATCAAATGTTCAAAAATTGTTTTACCAATACGATGGCGACCACAATTCAGCGCAAAGAAGATGGAACCACTTTTGTGATTACGGGAGATATCCCTGCCATGTGGTTACGAGATTCTGCCGCTCAGGTCAGACCTTATCTGGTTCTCGCTTCAGAGGATGAAGATATCGCCGACATGATCGCTGGGCTGGTTGAACGTCAACTGAATTATATTCTCCTGGACCCTTATGCAAACGCTTTTAATGAGACGGAGAGTGGAAAAGGACATCAGGAAGACCTGACGCAGATGAATGATTGGATCTGGGAACGGAAGTATGAGATCGACTCACTGGCTTATCCGATTCAGCTCAGTTATCTCTTGTGGAAGAACACGGGAAGAACAACTCAATTCAATAATACGTTCCGTAAAGCAGCCCAGATCATCATGCAGTTATGGCAAGTGGAACAGCATCATGAAACGAAATCACCCTACACGTTCCAACGTCTGGATGCTCCCGAAACCGATACACTCAGTCGTGAAGGACGAGGTACTGAAACAGTCTATACCGGCATGACCTGGTCGGGATTCCGTCCTAGCGATGATCGCTGTGAATATGGTTATCTGATTCCATCCAATATGTTCGCTGTTGTGGCGCTTCGATATCTTCAGGAAATTGCTGAAGCTGTGTTCGAGGATGAAACGCTGGCAGCGAATACTAAGCAGTTGGAGGAACAAATCAACAAAGGAATTCAGGATTATGGCACCGTTGAACATCCGGAATATGGAACCATATATGCATACGAAACGGATGGGAAAGGCAATCACAATCTGATGGATGATGCCAATGTGCCGAGTCTGCTGTCTTTACCTTATCTCGGATATGTGGAGGAGAACGACGAGGTGTATCAGAATACACGCCGTTTCATTTTATCCACGAACAACCCGTATTTTTATGAGGGAACAGCAGCAGCGGGAATCGGTAGTCCGCATACACCAGAAGGGTACATCTGGCATATCGCTTTATCGATGCAGGGGCTGACTACAGCGGATCGCAATGAAAAACTACGATTGCTTCAGCTTATCCAACAGACGGATGCGGGCACCGGACTGACCCATGAAGGTTTTTCGGCCAACAATCCACATGAATATACACGTCCATGGTTTTCATGGTCCAACATGCTCTTTAGTGAACTGATGATGGATTATTGCGGATTCCGCGTACAGAAATAGATAGGGAAGCAAGAGATAACCTGCGAGTACATCATAACGTTCGGAGTTCGTTGAATTCCGACAAGAGGAGAGCGAATCATGAGAAAAATATCATTGAAAATGCCGGTAGCAGCAGTTATGACATCCTTGCTCATTCTTACTACAGCCTGTTCGGGCGGAAGCTCAAGCACAGGCACAACCAGTGACGGTAAGAAGGAAGTAACTGTATCGTTCCGTTCTTCAGGATCTGAAGATACACTTACGAAGTTTTTCCAATCAGGTTTGGTGGATCAATTCGAGAAAGAAAACCCGGATATCAAAATCAACATTGCGCCTGTACTGGCAAGTGAGGGTGATTATACGTCCAAAATGGTTTTGCAAATGAAATCTCCGGATACGGCACCTGATGTCATTGCCGAAGATACATCCATCATCAAATCCGATGCTGCTGCGGGATATCTGGAGCCACTGGATACACAGGTTCAGGGATGGTCCGATTGGGAAGAACACATCATCGACAACCTGAAAGCAGGGGTTACTGGCGAAGACGGCAAGGTGTACGGCGTTCCGGCTACCTCGGATACACGCGGAATCTGGTACAACAAGGAACTGTTTCAACAGGCGGGCCTGGAAGTTCCATTCAAACCTGCAAGCTGGGCAGAGGTACTCGAAGCAGCACGTACCATCAAGCAAAAGCTTCCGGGTGTGACACCACTTAATATGATCGTGGGCAAAGCAAACGGTGAAGGTGTCACCATGCAAACACTGGAAATGCTGCTCTATGGTACGGCGGATACGCTGTATAACGACACGAGCAAGAAATGGGTCGTTAACAGCCCGGGCATGCTGGATTCTTTCAAATTCATAGATCAAGTGTTTAACACGGATAAAACAGGCCCGACCATGCAGGTCGCTTTGAATGGACAAGCTGGCAGTATTGCATTCCAGCAACAGTTCCCGCAAGACAAACTGGCGATGGCTGTAGATGGCAGCTGGGCAGGTTCAACATGGGCCCAGAACGGTGCTGCTCCAATTGCCAACGTCGAAGAGAAAATAGGCTTTGCACCATTCCCAACACAAAATGGGGAAGCACCTGGAGCAACGACGATGTCTGGAGGATGGGCTTGGTCTGTTCCTGCACAAGCGAAAAACAAGGAAGAGGCGTGGAAATTTATCGAGTTTCTGATGAATAAGGAAAATGCGACTGCTCGTGTCGTAGCGGAAGGCAGCCTCAGCCCACGTAATGATTCCACTGAAGTTGAAGGGTATACGGATCGTCCATATACCAAAGAAGCACAGGAACTCTTGAATGTGGCCCACTTCCGTCCAGCGAACGATCAATATGCAGCGGTATCCGCACAATTGCAAAGCATTGTTGAGAGTATTGCCTCTGGCAAGCTGACGCCGGAAGAGGGAATTACACAATTGAAAGACAACGTATCCCGTTCCCTTGGCGCGGACAGCATCGAAGAGAAATAAGGATATCGATATATTCGGAGGGGGAGGCATAATCTCCCCTTTTTCCGGTTCGAATGGAGAGTGACTTATGAAAAGGAAAGCACCAGGCTCATTTCTGTTTCTCATGCCTTCCGTACTGTTATTACTTGTGTTTTTCATTGTTCCCATCATTCTGACGATTTGCTTTGCCTTTACGAATATGGCTCTGACCGGTGCGGCAGCCAAGAGCTTGGAGTTTGTCGGATTCCAGAATTTCATTAATATGTTCCATGATCCAGACTTCCGGATTAGTGTCTGGCGCACGCTGGTCTTTCTCATCTTCTCCGCAGTGATTGGTCAGGTGTTGCTTGGGTTCATTCTGGCCCTTCTAATGAAGGAGAAAAACGTGACGTTCCGCCGGGTCATCGGCATCATCGTCATTGCCGGTTGGGTGACACCCGAGATTGTTGTGGCATTCTGTATGGTGGCCTTTTTCAGTGACAATGGTTCATTGAATCAGATCCTCGGCTGGTTTGGAGCGAATCCGGTCTCCTGGTTGTTCAGTTTCCCTATGGTGAGTGTCATTATCGCGAATATCTGGCACGGCACAGCCTTTTCGATGATGGTCTATCAGTCGGCACTGGATGATATCCCGAAGGAAGTTGAAGAAGCTGCGATTATTGACAGTGCCACCGGGTTCCAGATTGTCAGACACATTACGATTCCAATGGTAAAAGGGTCCATCGTGACCAACATGATGTTGGTCACCTTACAGACACTGGGTGTGTTCACGCTGATCTATACGATGACCGGTGGTGGCCCGGGTACTTCGACACAAACCTTGCCGATCTTCATGTACAATCAGGCCTTTGTGAACTACCAATTTGGATACGGCACAGCCATATCTCTGGTTCTGCTGTTCATCGGTATTGTCGCCAGCCTGTTCTACATGCGATCCATGAAAGTGAAAGTGTAACCATGAAGGAGGTTCGATCCCTATGGTCAAACATGGGCTTCAACGCAAAATCCAGTACGGGATTCTAGTTTTTCTAGGACTCTGTTTTTTATTGCCGCTGCTCTGGATCATTCTGGCTTCATTTGACCCGAACGCGCAACAGGGTATCAAAATGCCCAGTACCTGGACCATTCAAAATTTCAAGGATGTACTCGGGGATTCGAGCAATCTTCGTTCATTCGGTGTGGGCCTGATTCTGTCGGGAGGGCAAGCGATATTGGTTGTTCTGGTATCTGTTCTTGCTGCGTATCCATTATCCCGTTATGAAATGAGATTCAAAAAAAGCTTCTTGTTATCTATTCTGTTCATGACAGCACTTCCGATTACTGCCGTGATGGTTCCGGTATTTCAAATGTTTCTGTTCTTCAAAATGCAAAATAGCATCATTGCCACGATGCTGTTCCTGACCGCATCCTCACTTCCTTACGGCATCTGGATGATGAAAAACTTCATGGATTCGGTGCCCATCGATTTGGAAGAATCGGCATGGATTGACGGAGCGTCCGTCTGGAATGGCTTGAGACGAATTGTAGCGCCATTGATGCTGCCGGGAATTGCAACAATAGCGATATTTACCTTTTCGGGAAGCTGGGGCAACTTTTTCGTGCCATATATCCTGCTCCAGACACCGGAGAAACTTCCGGCATCGGTCACGATTTATCAATTCTTCGGCAGCCACGGTATGGTTGAATACGGCAGACTAGCTGCATTTTCACTACTTTATACGATGCCTTCGGTTGTGCTATACATCTTCTCCCAGCGTTACATGTCCAAAGGTTTCAGCATGGGCGGGGCAACCAAAGGTTAATGACAGGAGGTACGCAACATGACAACCAAAAAGACGGCACATCTCATCTCGCATACCCATTGGGACCGCGAATGGTATATGCCTTATGAACACCATCATGTTCTTCTCATTGAGCTGATGGATAAACTGCTGGATACGCTCGATCAGGACCCGGAATATCGCTATTTCCATCTGGATGGGCAGACGATTATTCGTGAAGATTATTTGCAGGTTCGGCCCGAACAGCAGGAGAGGCTCGACCGTTATATTCGTGAAGGACGCATTCATTTTGGTCCATGGTATGTGTTACAGGATGAGTTTCTGACCAGCAGTGAGGCCAACTTGCGTAATCTGCTCATCGG
This sequence comes from Paenibacillus sp. 2003, assembly GCF_031455635.1. NCBI lineage: Bacteria > Bacillati > Bacillota > Bacilli > Caryophanales > Paenibacillaceae > Paenibacillus > Paenibacillus sp. 2003. Next base: position 1,385,526 of record NZ_JAVDTB010000001.1, read on the forward strand.
TCATCGTGATGCTCGACCTTTGGGGGTGATATCCAAGACGGGGTACTTCCCAGACTCGTTCGGAAATATGGGACAGGCACCGCAGATTCTGCAACAGGCGGATATTCATAACGCGATCTTTGGGCGTGGGGTAAAGCCTACGGGATTCAATAATGCGGTGGTTGATGCAGACAGTTACGAATCTCCCTATTCCGAGATGATCTGGCGTTCGCCGGATGGTTCGGAAGTGCTCGGCATTTTGTTCGCGAACTGGTACTGTAATGGGATGGAAGTTCCGGTTGATCCGGAGAAAGCACGGGTATATTGGGATAAAAATCTGGAAGATGCCGAGAAATTTGCCTCGACTCCACATCTGTTGTTCATGAATGGTTGTGATCATCAGCCGATCCAGACGGATCTGCCAGAGGCTTTACGTACGGCGGCTGCGTTGTATCCTGATGTAGAATTTATCCACTCCAATTTTGACGATTACATTGAGGCGGTTACGAAGGATGTGCCTGAGCATCTGGCGACTATTGAGGGCGAGCTTCGCAGTCAGCACACGGATGGTTGGGGGACACTGGTGAATACGGCATCTGCCAGGGTTTATCTGAAACAGTTGAATCAGCAGGGGCAGACGTTGCTTGAAAAAGTAGCCGAACCACTCGCTGCCATGGCCCATATAGCCGGGGTAAAAGATTATCCGCACCATCTGTTGGCGCATGCATGGAAGATGCTGATGCAGAACCACCCACATGATAGCATCTGCGGATGCAGTGTGGATGAGGTTCACCGTGAGATGGTGACCCGCTTTGCCAAGAGCAGACAGCTTGCAGAGAAACTGGTTTCCCAGAGCGCGCAGGCGATTGCTGAGTCCATTCATGTGCAACCTGCTGAGGCTTGGGGTGAGGAAGCGGTGCTGTTCACTGTGTTTAACACGAGTGGGTGGAATCGAAATGGGATCATTGAGATGGATCTGATTGTGAACAAAGCATTTTTCCCGGAGGGTCCTAACCCTCAGGCACTTGCGCAGAAAGTGGAAAAAGATGCACTGCCCGTATATCAGCTGATCGATTCGGATGGACACGTGTATTCGGCAGAAATCAAGGATCTGGGTGCGCATTTTGGCTATGAACTTCCGAAGGATCGCTTCCGCCAGCCTTATATGGCTCGTAAAGTAAGAGTGACTTTCCAGGCGGCGGATGTACCTTCGCTGGGTTATAAGACTTATGCTCTCATTCCAGTAGAGAAACAAGCAGAGATTGCTGAAGTACCCGATACGAGCGAAGTCATCCAGGTGCAGGGAATGATGATGGAGAATGGTTATCTGCGCGTGACGGTTGAAGAGAATGGTACGGCAACGATTGAAGATAAGATCTCCGGTGCTGTATACAGGGGATTGAATTCATATGAGAATACCGGTGATATCGGCAATGAATATGTTTACCGTCAACCGGAGGGAGAGACAACGCTGACCACGGAGCATCTGAAGGCTGATCTGCGGATTGTGGAGCAGTCTCCGTATCGGGCAGTTATGGAGAGTGTATTACGCTGGGATATTCCTGCTGGAGCAGATGAACTGTTCGAGCTGGAGAAGCGACAAATGGTTCCTTTTACAGAACGGAAGGCGCAGCGAGCCCCGAACACTGTTCCGTTGGTTATTACGACAACGTATACATTGGAAGCAGGCAGTAATATGGTCAAGGTAAAATCTGACTTTAACAATCAGGCCAAGGATCATCGACTGCGGGCACTCTTTCCATCGGGATTGGTGACAGAGGATCATTATGCAGATTCCATCTTTGAAATTGCCAAACGTTCCAATACACCGGCCAAAGAATGGGTGAATCCGAGTAATGCGCAGCATCAGCAAGCATTTGTACATGTGACCGATGGTGATCATGGATTAATGATTGCAAACAAAGGGCTGAATGAATACGAGATTTTACAGCATGAAGAAGGTAGTACGATTGCGGTTACGCTGCTGCGCGCCTCTTCGGAACTAGGAGATTGGGGTGTGTTTGAAACACCGGAAGCCCAATGTCTGGGACCTCAGAGTGTGGAATATGCGATTATTCCGTTTGCAGGTGATGCGGCACAGTCAGGTGCATGTGCATCCGCATACGTGTATCCGATTCCGTGGACGACTGTACAGCTAGGGGTACTCGCGTATACATTTGAGCAAGAAGGTCATGCCGGAGCTAATGGGCAGAAGGTTGAATTACCTCTAACGAAGCAATGGTTAGCGTGGAATTCGCAAGGTTCGACACTGGCCTTCTCCACATTGAAGATCGCAGAGGAAACCGGAGATTTGATTGCTCGTTGGTATAATCTGAATTCCGAACCGCTTGAATTGAACGTACAGCCTGGATTTGAATGTGCCTCCGTATATGAGAGCGATGTGCTGGAACGGGTTAAGGACACGTTGGAGGGGTACAGCCAGACGGTATCTGGACACAAGATTGTTACACAAGGGTATGCGTTACGTTGAGTTGATAGTTGAACATCATAACTATAGAAACCTCCTGTTCACGGTAGTGTGGACAGGAGGTTTTTGTTAGTCAAATATTGTCTTACTGAAGGATGCTATAGGGGCTTTATTACTCGGCATAAGTTCTTTTTATCCAATAAAATAATTAATTTCCAAGATAGAAAAATGTGATATTATTGTGCTAGTTTGTTGTAATGGAGGTAGATCTCATGATCTATATTTTATTTGTATTATTCGTAGTAGTTATTGTTGTACTTAGCCTTTGGATGCTGAGTTTAACAAGTAAACACAAGAGATCAGGGGGATTCACTGAGGAAAATTACGACTTAAAATCCATTACTATCGCTGATATAGACAAGATGGAGGATGGCTCTGGTTTCGAGATGTACTTGTACAGATTGTTAATTGAGTTGGGCTATTCAGGGGTTTATAAAACTTTAGGAAGTCGCGATTTTGGTGCTGACGTAGTTTTCACTGATCGGGAAGGTGTTAGAAATGTCATTCAAGCAAAGCGATACTCAATAGAGTATCCAGTCGGCATCAGCGCTGTACAAGAGGTGTTTTCTTGCTTGAGATATTACAAGGCTAAGAAAGCAATCGTAATTACTTCATCCCACTTCACAGAGTCGTGTGAGACATTAGCTGGTATTAACTTTGTAAAGTTGATTGATCGAACTGACTTAATTCATGTGATTGAGGCTTTTAGAGACGGTGATATGATTGAGGCGCGTGACCTCATTGAAGCGGAACCGAGGATGATACTTGAATCCTGGTCGGAAGCGAATAGCAATACGCTACATGAGGTTCGAAAAGATTACAAGGCAGAAAAGTTTGTGAAAAAAGTGATGAGTAAGTGAACATACATATTATTCAGTAGATATCGTGATGAATGATTAACAAACGAGTGTCAGTGTGATCTATAAGTGAGAGGAGGGGGTTCAATTTTAGTGAAAAAAATGAGCTGGATTGCTTTGTTTTTAGTCCTAATTTTGTACTTTGTTTCGATGTACTCACTATATTCTCATATGAATAATAAATGGCTAATTAGTCCTCCCAACTATGTAATTCTAATTCTCTCTATTTTAGGACTAGCTCTAGCTATACTTGGTTTTAAAGATACATCGAACAAGTCTACGAAGGTAAGAAGTTGGATCTCAACAGTTCTATCCTTAGTATTGATCTTCATCCTTTTGGGTGCTATGTCATTTACATCGATATTTTCTGGATCCAAACAATTACTTACGACCACGCATTCACCAGATAAGCACTATACAATAAGTTTCTATAAAACTGACGCTGGAGCCATGGGATCGTTTGGCGTTATGGGGGAATTAAAAGGCCCACTTTGGTTTAAAAGAGTATTTTATTATGAGGGAAAGACGGATCAGGTAGACTTGGAATGGGTTGATAACCATACAATTTCAATTAATGATCAAAAAGTTAATTTATTAAATGATGAAACTGTACGCCGTAGCCCTTAAACTCTATAAGATTTTCTTTAAAAGTTAACTGATAGCTAAAGCGAAGTTCCTTTGCGGAGTTTCGCTTTTTTTGCGTTTCGAGAAAAAGATGGAGAGAAGTGCTCATCATCAGGAATCCTTTGAGGTTTTATATGAATGAATAGAAGAAGTTGAACATGTCGTGATTTTATACATTTATTGTCGTGAGTTTCTATTAAAAATAGATTAAGTCTGTGATAACTTATAGATAAATGTCAGAATATTATATAGTATGGAGGTAAGATACATTGACCATTCGAATTGGGAAAATTAGCTTGTGGCATGTTCACGCATGGGATTACATCAAACAGGCACAGGAACATGAAGATACAGTCATCGCAGCGGTGTGGGATGAAGATGCCAAGCGGGGACAGGAAGCGGCTGAACGTTTAAACGTACCCTTCTATGCTTCACTCGAAGATATGCTGGCCAAGGATGACATCGATGCCGTTATTGTAGATGCGCCAACCCGCATCCATGAAGAAGTGATCACCGCTGCTGCAAAAGCAGGGAAACACATCTTCACGGAGAAAGTTATTGCAGCGACACAAGCGGAATCCAACAGAATCCTTCATGAGGTAAAGGCAAACAAAGTCAAGATGACAGTCTCCTTACCACGTCTGAATGCAGGGTATACACTCACGATTCAGGATGTACTTAACCAGGGATTGCTTGGCAAAGTGACTTATGTTAGAGCGCGTTTATCGCATGATGGAGCGATTTCGAACTGGTTACCTGAACACTTCTATGATCTGAAGGATTGTCAGGGCGGTGCACTGATTGATCTGGGCTGCCATCCAATGTATCTGGCCAAACTGTTTCTGGGTCAGGAAGTAACAGCGGTTAATGCAAACTTCGGATACATTACAGGCAAAGAAGTTGAAGATAATGCCGTTGCAACCTTGTTTACGGATTCCGGAGCAGTTGGCGTTGTTGAAGCTGGTTTTGTGAATAGCCATTCTCCATTTACGATTGAGGTTCATGGTACGGAAGGTACCCTTCTGTACGGAACACCTGATGATAAGCTGTTGATTCGTACAAAAGCAGCACAGGGACAGTATGAAGAGTGGACTGAACTTCCTTTGGCAGACAAAAGGGAAAGCGCATTCAATCAGTGGGTCGCACATATACAAAATGATACGGATGCAACTGAAAACGTGCAAATCGCTATGGAGCTGACCCGTTTGATGGAAGCAGCGAATCTCTCTGCCAAAGAAGGGCGCAGAATCACTCTGAATGAATTAAAGGGTTAGGTTTTATTAAGGAGGTGTGCAATCTTGAGCCTGTATCCTTATGAGAAAATGCTTGAACGGCAGGATCTCCTGGAGAGACTGGATATTCTAATGGTTTGGGGACATTATGAGATTCGTGTGATGCGATTTCATCTGACTTCTTTTCCAGCGGGCCGAGTTGTGGATTTCCATAATCATGCGGAGTTTGAGTTTCATTTTATCCCGAGAGGTAAAGGTAAAGTTATTCTGGATGATCAGACACATGCACTCTCGGAAGGTATGCTGTATTTGACTGGACCGGGTGTCGTTCATTATCAGGAGGCTGATGCTAAAGAGGACATGGATGAACTATGTCTACATGTGGATATCGTTCACAAGCCAAGGGAACATGTCGATCCCTGGGAAGCAGCTGAATCGGAGGAAACGATTGAAAAGCTGAGAACGCTTCCGCTTACTCCAGTGAATGATTATCATCGGGCGATGCATTGTTTTTTGGAAGCCTACGAGGCATGTGATCAGAAACTGTTAGGTTATTATACGTCGATCAAGCAACTGGTTATTAGCATATTACTCAAAACCGTGCGAGCATACGACACCGGGGGGAATCGACCGGAAGCCCCTGTCCGGGATATGTCGGTATATCGCTATGAGTATGCAGTGCAGTATATGGAAGCGAATCACCCTACAGCGGTCACGCTGGAGCATGTAGCTGAGAAACTTCATATTAGCAGCAGACAATTGCAGCGAATCTTCTACCAAGTACAGCCGGAGATGCCGTTCAGCCGCGTACTGGAGGATATTCGTCTGCGCGCCGTGTGCCGCAATCTGGAGGAAAGTAACGTATCCATTGAACAGATCGCTCTTGCTTCAGGCTTCAATAACGCCAACTATTTGCATGCTGTATTTCGTAAACGTCTGGGGATGACCCCGTCGGCTTTTCGCAAAATGAAACAACCAATACTTAAGTGAGGGTGAATATATATGAGTAAAGTATATCGTATCGGAATTATTGGCTGTGGTGGAATCGCAAATGGTAAACATCTGCCGAGTTTGAGTAAACTGGATAATGTTGAACTGGTGGCTTTCTGCGATATTGTTCAGGAACGTGCAGATGAAGCCAAGCAGAAATATGGCTCTACCGATGCTGAAGTCTACACGGATTATCAGGAATTGCTTAAGGATGAGTCTTTGGACATTGTGCATGTACTTACGCCGAATATTTCTCATGCCGAGATTTCCATTGCCGCCCTGGAAGCGGGGAAACATGTCATGTGTGAAAAGCCAATGGCGAAGACATCTGCTGAAGCACAGCTCATGCTGGAAGCGGCAGAACGTACCGGCAAAAAACTGACCATCGGATACAACAACCGTTTCAGAGAAGACAGTCAGTATTTGAAGAAGGTGTGCGAAGCTGGTGAACTGGGTAATATTTATTTTGCCAAAGCACATGCGATTAGACGTAGAGCGGTACCGACCTGGGGTGTTTTCCTGGATGAGGAGAAACAAGGTGGCGGTCCATTGATTGACATTGGTACGCACGCACTCGATCTGACGCTCTGGATGATGGATAACTATCAACCAAAAGTTGTGCTGGGTACGACCTATCATGAGCTTTCGCAACGTGAAAATGCGGCCAATGCCTGGGGCCCATGGGACCCGAAACAATTCTCCGTCGAGGACTCGGCCTTTGGCATGATTGTGATGGAGAATGGGGCAACAATCATGCTGGAATCCAGTTGGGCACTGAACTCACTGGATGTGGATGAAGCGAAATGTAGCTTGAGCGGCAGCGAAGCGGGTGCGGATATGAAGAACGGACTGCGCATCAATGGCGAGAAATTCAGCCGTCTATACACGAACGAGATTGAACTAAGTGCAGGCGGGGTAGCATTCTACGATGGTAAGAGCGAGAGCGCACCGGATGTTGAGATGAGAAAGTGGATTGAAGCGATTGAGAACGATCAGGAGCCGGTGGTCACACCTAAACAAGCACTGGTTGTATCTCAGATCCTGGAAGCACTCTATGAATCTGCTCGCACAGGCAAGGCTGTGTACTTGAATAACGGTAGCGAAGTATAGAAAAGGCATAAATAATAGATTACAGAACCCTTTGTCCCGTTATTTGCGGACGGAGGGTTTTTTGGTGTTTTAGTTACTAGCTATTGGTCCATACCAGACTCTATTTCAGCACATATGATGAGAGAAAACTGAACTGAAAAGAGGGTATGTCTTGACTAAACACAAAACGGGTCATGGTGTTTCCATTGTTGTATGTACCAATCGGCCGCAATTTTTTGATAACATCCTGCAAAATTACAATCGGCAGCTTTATAAAAGCAAAGAATTGATCATTGTCCTGAATCATGACAGTATGAATCTGGCATTATACCAAAACCGGGTTCGAAATCTTGCCAATGTTCATGTATATCAAGTTCCGGAGAGCATTTCGCTAGGACAAAGTTTAAACGCCGGAATAACAAGGACTCGCTTTTCGTTGATTGCCAAATTTGATGATGATGACTACTATTCGCCATATTATTTGACTGAACAGGTGAGAGAACTTAGACGGACCAAAAGTGATATTGTGGGTAAACATTCGTGCCTGGTCTATTTGGGCGCATCCAAGACATTGTTGGTCAGATCTCCTGCTGAAAAAAATAAACCGGTTGAATTTGTTCAAGGGGGCACTATTTTATTCAAAAGAGAGATCTTGAAAAAAGTCCGCTTCACGGACCGTTCAATAGGGGAAGATGTGACCTTCCTGAGACAATGCAGGAAAAGAGGATTCAAAGCGTACGCGACCTCTCCTTATAATTATGTCTATCACCGCAGACAGAACAAAAAGAGTCATACCTGGAGAGCGGATGACAGCTTTTACCTGGAGGGAAGCAAAAAACTTGCGGTTACAGAGAATTTCAGACCTTTTGCTAATAAAAAGGTATAGAGGTGAAAGAGATGCTTCTGCCAAATGCAGATGCGTCTTTTTTGTGCCAAAATGCTTCAATTTGGAGGTGGTGAGAAAAAAATATGAATTTACTTGAAAAAAAGTATTGCATATAAGTTTAGTCGGAATTATATTAATGGTATAAGGTCTAGACCATATACAGATCGGAGTGTTTAGATGTCCAGTACGTTTTCATTTCGTTTTGAGAAAGTATCCACCAAAAAGGTTAGTGAATTCATTAGGGAACAACTGGAAGAAGCCATTATTTTGAAAGAATTGATGAGTGAAGAACAGCTTCCAGCCGAGCGAGATCTGGCAGAAATTTTTAACGTAAGCCGCATTACCGTTCGTGAGGCACTCTCTTCACTGGAAGAGAAAGGCTTGATTGAGAAAAGGGTGGGTGCCAAAGGCGGAACATTTGTATTGCCTCTGACAGCCAATTCGCATAAACGGACCAGAGAAGAAATTAAACGGGATTGGTCACAGATGCTGAAGGTGTTTGAATATCGAACCATCATCGAGCCGGAGGGAGCTTTCCTCGCTGCTGAGCGGATCACCGCAGGCGAACTGGAGCTGCTTGAGGGCTACATGGAACAAAGTATAGAGCCAGACTGCACAAGGGAATGGTTCAGAGCGCTGGATGTGAAATTTCATCTGGCCATCGCCAAAGCGTCTGGGAATCCATACTGCGAGAGAGCCGTCAGACAGATCCGGACGAAAATTAATCCGGCGCTCGACTTGATGCCTTATGATGACCGGATACGTACCGTCAATCACGGTGTACATATGGAGATTCTTGAAGCATTGAAAGCCCATGATAGCATCAAGTCTAAGGAGACGATGAAAAGGCATATCGAATTCTCGGCGGATGCAATCTATGCCCGTTTGGTTTCTGAATCGGACAAAAATGAAGGGAATGACAGCGAATGAATCGTTCAGAACTAATACAGCTGGCTCAGCCACTACAAGCCCAGTTAAGTGCTTGGCGCAGAGATTTACATCGCCATCCGGAAATCGGTTACGAGGAGCATCGCACATCCGCTATCGTAGCTGAGCATCTGGAAAGCCTGGGGCTGGAAGTTACACGTAATGTCGGACAGACCGGGGTTACAGGCCTGCTTCGCGGAGAGACCGATGGACCAACCTTTGCTTTGCGCGCGGACATGGATGCCCTACCAATCCAAGATCAGAAAGCGGTGGAATACCGCTCGCAAGTGGAAGGCAAAGCGCATCTGTGTGGACATGACGCTCATACCTCCATCCTGATGGGTGCAGCCCAGCTGCTTACTGGTCTTGGAAGACCGAAATCAGGCAATATCAAATTTATTTTCCAGCCAGCAGAAGAGGGACTTGCAGGTGCAAGAGCCATGATCCAGGACGGTGTTCTGGAGAATCCGAAGGTTGATGCCATCGCAGGATTACACATGACACCTGGACAGAACACGGGAACCTTGGGTGTAAGTCAGGGCGTTGCGTTTGCGTCAGCTGATCCCTTGATCATCAAGGTGTTTGGTAAGGGTGGCCACGCAGCTCGTCCGCATGAGGGCATTGACGCGATCGCGGTATCCGCTCAGGTCATCACCGCATTGCAAAATATCGTCAGTCGGATGGTTGATCCACTTGAACCGGCAGTAGTCACGATTGGCAAAATCACCGGAGGTTATATGGGAACAGCCATCGCCCCGGAAGTGGAGATGATCGGTACGGTTCGTACACTCTCACCTGCCATTCGTGAGCGGATGCCAGCTTTGATCGAGCAGGTTGTTAAAGGTGTCTGTGATTCTTTTGGAGCAGGATGTGAAGTTGTCTACGGCGATGGATACCCTGTTGTCGTGAATGATCTCGGCATGGTTGACCTGCTGACAGAGACTTGTGATCAGGTTAATGCGGAGAAGGGATGGACTTATATCAAACCCTCCACAGGGGGCGAGGACTTTGCCTTTTATTGTGAACAGATTCCGGGTGTGTTTTTCAGACTAGGATCTGGGAATGATGAGGAACGTACTCGCTATCCACTCCACCATCCCATGTTTGATCTTGATGAGACAGCGATGCCTTATGGTGTGGGCATGTTGTCTGCAGTAGCACTTGAATTTTTGGCAAGGAATACAACTTCTGAGGGGGAGCAATCACAATGAAAAAAAGACAATGGACAGGCTTGTGGATCACGTTACTGGCAGTCGTAATGGTACTCAGCGCCTGCGGAGGAAAATCGACAAGCACGAATGATAGTTCCGCAACAGAAGGAACGGGCGGTGGAAGCGCAAGTACAACACTGACCGTTGCTGCAGCAACAGATATTGAGAGTTTCGATCCGCACAACAACAACAACACCTCCAGTGAGGCAGTTCTGGTCAACGTTTTTGATTATCTAATCAAAAATGACAGTGAACAGAAAAAAGTGGCGGGACTTGCGACAACATGGGATCAGGTTGATGATACAACATGGAGATTTAAGCTGCGGGAAGGTGTAACCTTCCACAACGGCGATCCTTTCACTTCAGCAGATGTAAAATACACGCTGGAGCGCGTAGCCAAGGATGAGACACTCAAACAAAACAGTTATTTCAAAAATATCATAGAAGTTAAAGCGGTGGACGACTATACCGTAGATATTATCACGGATGGTCCAGATCCGTTGCTCCTGAATCGTTTGTCCAAAATGGGAGCTGGTATTCTGCCGGCAAAATATATTGCGGATAAAGGATTCGATGCTTTCCTGAAACAACCAGTAGGCACAGGTCCTTACAAGTTTAGTAAATGGACCAAAGATGATCGTGTGGAATTGGTGAAAAACGAGAACTACTTCGATGGTGAAACAAAATGGAATGAAGTGGTATTCCGCGTTATTCCTGAAGCCTCCACACGTGTATCCGAATTGCTTGCTGGTGGTGTAGATGTGGCGTCTTCCATTCCGTCCACCGACATTGCCCGGATCGAAGGCGAAGCAGATAAAAAGATTGTCAAAGCACCAATCCAACGTGTGCTTCAGTTGATCTTCCGTCAGACAGAAGGCAGCATCACGGCTGATCCGAAAGTACGTGAAGCGATTGACCTGGCTATCGACAAACAAGGAATCGTGGACAGCATTGCCGGCGGAGCAGGTATCGTAACCCGCACGTCTGTAACTCCAGGCAACTTCGGTGCTGATCCTTCATTGTACAAAACGTCACTCTATGACCAGGAAAAAGCCAAACAGCTCCTGCAAGAAGCTGGCTATGCAGAAGGTGAAGCCGAGATGACCATCTCCGTTTCTGCACAGTACAAAGAACAAGCTGAAGTTGTTGCAGCCATGCTGGAACAAGCCGGATTCAAAATCAATCTGGATGTCCTGGAAGCAAGTGCTTTCAGTGAACGTTACAGCTCCAAATCATTCAAAGAAATCTTCATGATTGGTATCGGTAACTCCTTGTTCGATGCTTCGAATAACTACAATCGTTATATGTTGGAAGAAGCAAAAGGCGAGTCGGATTACAACAATCCTGAAGTAGAAAAACTGCTTCAATCGGCATTGGTGAACATGGACCCTGCGTCTCGTGAGAAAGAGTATCAGCAAGTACAACAGATCTTCTCTGAAGAACGCCCAGCCGTATATCTGTACCAAATGGAAGGTGTCTACGGAACAAATGCGAAAGTGAACTTCGCGCCGCGCAGTGACGAGATGTTCTATGCTGACGAGATCACACCTGTTGCACAGTAACATCGAGCATAACAACCGGTCATTGAAAAGATAAGGCCGTGAACGGCAGGGACTGGATAACCATGTTCCTGCCGTTCTTTTTTAAAAGGGAGGTGAACAAGGAATGGGCAAATACGTACTTAAGTCATTACTACAGATCATTCCGGTGCTGTTCATTGTTTCATTAATTGTGTTCATTTTGGTTCGAGTTACCGGTGATCCGGTTGCGCTAATGTTGCCTGAAACGGCTACCGCTGAAGATCGTGCTGTCTTGACGCAGGCACTTGGTTTGGACCAGCCTTTATATACGCAATACGTGAAGTTTCTGGGCAGTGCGATACAGGGAGACTTTGGTCAGTCTTTTCGCTACAATCAGCCTGCGTTAGAGCTGGTGCTGGAGAGATTGCCTGCCAGCTTTGAACTGGCTGTAGCCGCCATGTTTTTTGCCGTACTTATGGCTGTGCCACTTGGAGTCATTTCAGCTGTGAAACGCAATACGTTTACCGATCTCATCATTTCAGGAATATCCGTCATTGGTAAGGCGATGCCAAACTTCTGGATGGGGATTATGCTTATCCTCTTGTTCTCCGTCATGCTGGGCGTATTGCCGGTATCTGGTCGCGGAGGGTTGTCACATCTGATCTTGCCGGCATTCACGCTTGGCGTTGGACTGGCCGCGCAGATGACCCGGCTGATTCGCTCCAGCATGCTGGAGATTCTGAATCAGGACTATATTCGAACAGCCCGCAGCAAGGGGCTTGGCCGAATGGTTGTCATTGTGAAACATGCATTTCGGAATGGATTGATTCCGGTCGTGACAATTATGAGTTTGCAGTTTACAAGTCTGATCGGGGGAACCTTGATTACGGAAACGGTATTCTCTTGGCCTGGACTGGGTCAATTGCTGGTCGTTGCAGTCAACACACATGATATGGCGATTGTACAGGCAGCTGTGTTTGTCATTGCGGTTATCGTTGTGGTAATCAACATCTTGACGGATGTAGCTTACAGGCTACTCGATCCACGCATCAAATACGACTAGAAGGAGGTGCAATCATATGACAGGCAGCAATGAAATGCCAATTCCGGGTACGGAACAGGAACAAGACAATGGGCGTGCACCAACGGGATTTCGTTATATCTGGCAACAACTGATCATCAGCAAGACCGGAATGTTTGGTGCTGTGCTTGTATTGTTGGTTGTGTTAATTGCCATAGGTGCACCTCTATTGACGAGTCATGATCCGGCGGCGGTTAATCCGCTGGGCCGACTTAAACCACCAGCGTGGCTTGAGGGCGGAACGGCCGAATACTGGCTGGGTACCGATAATCTGGGTAGAGACATGTGGAGTCGAATTGTATATGGTGCCCGAGTTTCATTAATCGTGGGGATGGGTGCCGTGATTGTGTCAGGAATCATTGGCGCGATTCTGGGGCTGGTATCCGGATTCTACGGGAAATGGCTGGATGCAGTCATCATGCGTGTAGGTGATGCATTCATGGCGATTCCAACCATTCTGTTCATGCTTGTTGTGATGGCGATTGTTGGCCCGGGTATTACAACGTTGATCTTTGTCATCGGGGTGACGAACTGGGTTCCATTCACCCGTGTGGTAAGAAGTGAAGTACTAAGTATCAAAGAGCGGGATTTTGTTCATGCGGCCAGATCAATTGGCGCGAAGAATGGAAGATTGATTCTGAAACACATTCTGCCGAATATCCTTTCATCTTTTATCGTGATCTGTGGTATGAATGTCGGCACGACAATTATTATGGAAGCTTCACTCAGTTTCCTGGGTCTGGGTATCAAACCACCCGATGTATCCTGGGGAGGGATGCTCAGTGATGGCAGACAATACGTTGCTACAAGCTGGTGGGTTGCTACATTCCCGGGACTAGCCATTACATTTACCGTACTCGGTGTTATTTTCCTTGGAGATTGGCTGCGTGATGTGCTTGATCCACGTACGGAGACAACCCAAAAATAAACAGGGAAGGGAGCCATGAAGATGAATCAAAGACCAATTATGCCGGAGGATCTGGTTCACTATCGTTGGATAAGTCAGCCTGTTGTCAGCCCGAACGGACAAGTGGCTTATGTGGAACAGACCATTGATCAGGATAAAAACGAATATAATACACAAATTCGAGGGATTTCGCTCGATGGTGATAAAGATATTGCACTTTCGAATGGTACGAAGGATTCATCGCCTGCTTGGTCGCCGGATGGGACACAGCTCACATTCATTCGCTCAGAGGATGGAGGTAAAGGACTATGGACGCTCGATTTAGATAAAAAAGAGCCTGTCATGCTGATATCTCCCGCACGTAAAATATTGAGTTATATCTGGTCTCCGAATGGGAAGTACATTGCTTTCACCAGTAAAGTTCAACCCGAGGAGCAACAGAATAAGGCTGAAGTGCATCAAGAGTCTGCACCTCTGCTGCGAGGTAAGGTCTTCGAACGAACAACGCCGAAGGCGGAAGGTTCCGGATGGTGGGATGGTCAATACAGCCATTTGTTTGTATATGAGATCGGAAGTGGGGAGATCACACAGATGACTTCCGGGCTATGGAATATCAGTGCTCCGGCGTGGTCGCCAGATAGCAAGCAGCTTTCTTTCATTTCGAAGCAAGTAGAGGATGAGGAGCTTGATGCGGATCTGCTGTACTTTACGGATATATACAGCGTTCGATTGGGAGAGCGTGATCTGTTCAAAGTGACGGATTCCAGTCTGGCGATAAGTCAATTCTCCTATTCATCCGACGGGCAGCAGTTGATCCTGATCGCCAGTGATCGTGAGTATGGAAGCGGGAGCCACAACAGCTTATACGCTGTCCCCGTTCATCGAGGTATACCCAGGCCAATCGCACCTCAATTAGATATGCAGATTGGTAACGCGGCGCTTGGAGATATGAAGTCGGCAGGTGCGTCACCTTCTCCTATCTCGGATGCCCATCATCCGGAACGTGGTGTGTATGTACTTGGGACGCAGAACGGGAATGTGGATGTGTACCGTATTCAAGATAATGGAGAGTGTCAATCCGTTACGGGTGCTGGTGAAAAGGATGTGTATCAGTATACCTTAACGCCAGATGGTACGTCGCTGGTTATCGCTGCGTTAACTGCTGAACAACCCGGAGAGTTATATCGCGTGGATATCAACAGTGGTGAGATGTTCAGGCTCACCCGGCGAAATGATGAATTCATGGCTGAATTGGCTGTAAATGTGCCAGTCCGTGTAGAGTTTACGTCCTCCGATGGATGGCCGCTTCAAGGTTGGTTAGCCACACCGGCAATACGTGACACCAATGGGAAACTGCCACTGATTTTGCAGATTCATGGTGGACCCCACGCAATGTATACGGGAACATATAGTCATGAGATGCAGACACTCGTTGCGCAAGGTTATGCTGTGCTGTGGATCAATCCTCGCGGGAGTATGGGATACGGTCAGGAGTTTGCCAGAGCTTGCCGTGGTGACTTTGCCGGAGGGGATTACCGGGATCTGATGGAAGCTGTTGATTATGCCCTGGCTACATACGATTTCCTTGATGCATCACGTCTGGGTGTAGCGGGTGGCAGTTATGGTGGAGTGATGACCAACTGGATTGTAGCACATACACACCGCTTCAAGGCGGCTGTAACCCAGCGTTGCATCTCCAACTGGTTATCCATGTATGGAACGAGCGATATTGGAATTTCCTATGTCGAGGGAGTCATTGGGGGTAATCCCGCGGAAAACGCCGAATTCCTGTGGTCCCGCTCACCACTAGCTCATGCACACGACATTGAGACGCCACTTCTGATTATGCACGGAGAGCAGGACTATCGGACACCGATTGCGCAAGCGGAAGAAATGTATACCACGCTAAAACGATACGGCAAAAAGACCAAACTGATACGTTATCCGGGTTCCAACCACAGTTTGCTCAAAAGCGGTAAACCTTCACTTCGGATCGATAGCTTCGAACAGGTGAATGCCTGGTTCAATCAGTACCTCGGGGATGAGGAGGGCGAGCAATGAGTCGAACTCATCTGTCCATTCCTGTAGGGCTTCTTGTAGAGAATGTTCTGACAAGTGGGGAACCCAAAGAAGTGATTATTGAATGTTTACAACGTCGAGACTATTCCCGGTTGCTGCCTCTGGTTAAGGAATCCGCGATGGATTTTGATGAAAGACTACAGACAGCAACTGATATCGGAGACGATTGGGAAAAGGCGATACGTCAAGGTTATGAGTTCAAGTTTTTGCATATTAACGGGTTGAAACGATTGCTCGATTTCCGGTTTGACCGTAAGGTGGATCGGGATTACGTTCAAGATGAGTTGTCTCTGAAGCATATTCGTCTGACGGCACAAGAGATTGAACTGCTACAATCGTTAATTGGCAGACAGTGGATCGTACAAGCAGAAGAAACAGAGGTAGCAGAAGAAGGCAGAACAGATAGCGAGTCATCCTCCTGCATTCCTGTCCGTATTCAATTGAAATTCCCATAGTATGACCAGAAGAAGCCGCGATGATCGCGGTTTTTTTGCTATGTACAGGTAGAAATGAGGATGACTGAATTCAAAAGTTGAAATCGGACTTTGCATGATTTATAGTTATATTAAATGATACTGTTTTCTATCGAAAATGCAGGTGTAAAAAGGAGGACATGGAATGTCCATTCAAAATGTTCTGGGTAAAATTCAAATATCGGATGATGTGATCTCCAAAATTGTCGGCAAGATTGCGAATACCACCAGTGAGATTTCCTCCATGTCGACAGGACTTATAGAAGGGGTCACCAAAAAGTTCAGCGGGAAAAGTCTGCAAAATGGCGTAGCTATCCGCAAGGTAGAATCAAGACTGGAGATAAACTTAAAGGTTGTCGTTTGTTATGGAACGAAAGTGCATGAAGTCTGCAGGGAATTGCAAAACAATGTGAGATTACATGTGGAACTGCTGACCGGATTAACCATTGATACGGTGAATGTGATCGTTGAGGGGTTATCATTCAACCAACCTGCTGCGAGGTTTTAGTCCAATTTCAACTACCTAGAGGAGTGACAGCGATGAATAAAATTTCCATAATAAAAGCCAGTCCACAATCATTAGTCGGCGGGCAACTAAATCAGATGGCACTTGAATATATGGCCTATTCGCTTGCAGGTACCAAGGATAAAGGCATTATAGAAAAAACATTCAACAAGTTATGGCGTTCAAATCAGAACCGATTCAGTCACCAATTCGCCTTTGAAGCTAAAATGGGTAACCAAACGCTGGGCATGATCATGTGTTATCCGACCACTATAATGAACAAACTTGCTTTGCCAACGTTCTCCAAACTGTTTGAACTTCGTAAATGGAGCCTGATTAAGTATAATCTCCAACACTGGAAAGAGTTTTACTCCATGGTGACATTAAAAGAAGCGGAGGACGACGAGTACCACATCGGAACATTGGCTACCTTGCCTGAAAGCAGAGGACTTGGTGTAGGGACACACCTCATTCATTTTGCTGAGGAGCAAGCTATAACACAAGGTCTGTCCAAATCTTCACTTACGGTTAAAAAGGAAAATCTACTAGCTATTAAACTCTACGAGCGTTTGGGATACCAGAGAGTAGGGGAAATCAATAAACCGTCGTTATCCCTGTACAGGATGTCCAAAAAACTGGTGTAATGTTTTCTGATACGAATAGAAAAAAGCAGCAAACTGGAGAGTTTCACATATATAAGCCTACATTGGAACAGTTAAAAGTGTGAGCTGGAGGGGCGCTTTATGCGTCCCTTTTTTAGTTTTCAGATTTTTCTCATAAAAAAAGTAACTTGACTTTTGTGGGTGATTAAGCAGGTACTTGACAGGGGTGTGGTATAGTATAAAAAGTTCTTTAATGAAGTAAGACGGAGAAATATACAATGTGGGGTGTAACCAGTGTATCAATATAAGGATCAGGAATATGAAGCAGTACATTTTGAGGGACGTGATCTGCGCTATGGAGAACTCATAAGCTGTGTTTTCAAGCAGTGTACATTTATGAACGCTTCTATGGAAGAAATCGAAACGAGTAACTGTCGTTTTATCGAGTGTGACTTCAAAGGGGCTTCCATGAATGGTTCGATTCATACGGAATCGGCTTTTGAAAACTGCACCTTCGGTGGTGCAAATCTCTTTGCTTCCAAATTCAGCTCCTGCAAGATGACAGGCTCAGACTTTTCAGGTGCGCAAATGGATGGCATCACACTAAGTCACGGCGATTGGTCCTATACAAATCTGAGACATACACGTTTGGGGAAACAGGATCTGCGAGGAATTCGTTTCTTTGAGGCTGACTTTACGGACACGGATTTCACCAAAGCGGATTTGAGAGACTGTGATCTTACCCGAGTTGTATTAAGCAGAGCTAAGCTGCAAGGGGCCGATCTACGAGGGGCTAACCTGGAAGGAATCGATCTGAAATCACTGGATATCAAAGGTGTACGTTTGGATCGCGAACAAGCCGTTCTGTTTGTACGCTCGTATGGTGCGAAAGTAGATTGAGTTGAACATACACAGCAGCAAGCCGCCCTTAAGGCGGCTTTTTTGACGTTAAAGCTTTCCCATTCAAGCAAATTGGCAGGAATAAGAGATCTAAACAAGAAGTAGTTAACATAAGTTTCAACTAAAAGGAGGTTATCATGACCGTCACATTAATTATTATTGTTGCTATTATTGTCTTTGGGCTTATAACAGGCACAATCACTACAATTATGGCATTTAAACTGCTACGTAACAATAAAGAGAATCAGCATCTTCGAAAGAGCATTCTGATGGACGGAATTCCAGCAGAAGCGATTATTCATGATATTGTACAGACATCATCCAGTATGGATGGAAGGCCGGGGGTACGATTGGATTTGACTGTAACCCAAGTTGACGGCCGCACCTTCCCAACAATTGTAGAGACTTATATTCCAATCACACATATTCCCCATTTTCAGAAAGGAAATGTCATTAACGTAAGATACATTGCGATGGGGAATGAACGAAAAGTTGAGGTAGAGGATGCCTACCTTCCGTGAGGCAATCATGACGATTACATCATGAAGATTTGCGTAAAGGTAAGTAAGACTGATAACGATAGTAAAGGACAGAATCACTTGGTTTAGGAGGATTTTTTCTGAAATTAATTAAAACATATGATGTGGATCTGAGTGAAGAATGGTCAACTCTTCTTCAAGAATTACTTGTTGCCAGTTTTCCGGAAGTTTATCCGAAAGACAGATTGTTTTTTAAGCAAATACCACAGGGCAGAGTATTGGCATTTACGTCTGATAACCAATTAGTTGGGCATGTAGGAATAGATTACAGGATGATGAATTTAAATGGAAAACCCATAAGAGTGTTAGGGATAATCGATTTGTGTGTTTCTCCTGCTATTCGCTCTCAGGGAATCGCTTCATTGTTAATTTCCGAAGTAGAAAGGATGGCCAAAGCGCGTGTTGATTTTATCCTTTTATTTGCGGATCATGAGGAATTGTATAGTAAAAATGGATTCAAAACGGTAAGCAACACATGTAAGTGGTTGAAAATTGATCATGAAACCTTAACCACAGTTGGAGTTGGGACTGAAAAGATAGAGGGGTTAATGATTAAAGAAGTTGGAACCCTGCCATGGGAAGAAGGAGAACTCGATTTTTTGGGATATTTATATTAATCTTTACTCGCCAAGATTGAAGAAGGGCGCCTTGACCCATATCGTATTCCATGTTACGTTTTCTGTATTCAAATTGTGAGCTTTCAAAGGGGTGATAAAGTGATGACTGAACTGGAGGTTGTAGATGTTTATGTGGACCTGTCAACGAATATGAACAATGGCATGGTTCACAATATAACTAATCAGAATCCGGCACTTTGTCCTCCTATGCATAAATCTACTTGGCGCTGAGTGGTTTATCGCCAGGTATCTTTATTGTATAAGCGAATCTAAATTCTGATTATGTTCAAATATTAAAGTGAGGGAATCCATGCCATGATCGATGGTGAAATCCCGTCAGTTTACTTTTATATTTCACATAAAAAGGATGATCTGCATGTCTTTAATCAACGTTACCAATCTGACCTTTGCTTATGAAGGCAGTTACGATAATATATTTGAAAATGTTAGTTTTCAGTTGGACTCCGATTGGAAATTGGGTTTTACCGGAAGGAACGGCAGAGGCAAAACAACCTTCCTCAATCTGTTACTCGGCAAATATGAATACAGCGGACATATCTCTGCGAATGTTAGCTTTGAATACTTTCCTTACCAGGTAGAGAATAAGGGAGCTATGACCGTCGATGTCATCGGCGAGATTCATCCTGAATATCTGCACTGGCAAGTTGTGCGCGAGCTTAACCTGTTAAAAGTGTCAGAAGATGTGTTGTATCGGCCTTTCGATACGTTATCCAACGGAGAACAAACAAAGGTGATGCTGGCTGCTTTGTTCCTGAAGGATAATCGGTTTCTGCTCATTGATGAACCTACCAATCATCTTGATCTTCATGCAAGACAAATTGTCAGTAATTATCTTGGCAGCAAGAGTGGATTTATTTTGGTATCTCACGATCGGGCGTTTCTGGATCACAGCGTGGACCATATCCTTTCCATCAATAAGAGTAACATCGAGATTCAGAAAGGCAATTTTTCCGCTTGGTGGGAAAATAAAAGAAGGCAAGATCAGTTTGAACTTGCGAGTAATGAGAAATTAATAAAAGATATCAAGCGTTTATCCGATTCTGCCAAACGGACCGGTGGATGGTCGCATGAAGTGGAAAAGACCAAAAATGGTACGAGAAACTCCGGTTCCAAGGTGGATAAAGGATATATTGGGCACAAGGCCGCCAAAATGATGAAACGTTCCAAAAATATCGAACAAAGGCAGCAGTCTGCGATTCAAGATAAGTCTAAACTTCTCAAAAATATCGAGAGTGCAGAACGACTGCAGATCCATCAGCTGGATTTTCACAAGAATGAACTTGTCGAATTGGAACATGTGTCGATATCGTACGGGGCCAATACGGTGTGCAAGGATGTCAGTATCACGGTTGAAAAAGGAGATCGTATTGCCCTTTACGGTAAAAATGGATCTGGCAAATCCAGCATTCTTAAACTGATCTGTGGTGAAGATATTGCTTATACAGGTCTTTTCCGAAAGGATCATCAGCTTAAAATCTCGTATGTATCGCAGGACACGTCCGATCTCGGAGGGCATTTATCTGAGTATGCGGCCACACAGGGAATTGATGAAAGCCTGTTTAAATCAATACTTCGAAAGTTGGATTTTTCCAGACTGCAATTGGAGAAAGATATCTCAACGTTTAGCGCAGGTCAAAAAAAGAAAGTGCTCATTGCCAAAAGTCTTAGTGAGAAAGCTCATCTGCATATTTGGGATGAACCACTCAACTTTGTAGATGTCATTTCACGTATGCAGATCGAAGATTTACTGCTGGAATACTCGCCAACCCTGCTGTTTGTAGAGCATGATCGTGAATTTTGTACCAATATTGCAACGAGAATCATTGAACTATGAGTATTAACGAAGAACAATTCCTTGTTAGGAGCCGCCATATGGCGGCTCTTAAACTTTACATAATCTCATATCTCGATCAACCATATAAAAGTTGTTTGTTACACGCACACATTGGTATGGTGAGGAAGTATGCTATAATTTTATAGTCTAATCCAATCATATGATGGATGAACAGATCAAATTGTTGAACTATACTCGCTAAGAGGTGTAATACCAATGAAAAAGGAAATGACTACAATCAAACAAACCAGGCTTCATTCCATTTTGGACGAGGCCACCAAATTATTGATTGAAAAACCGAATGCTTCCATGAATGAAATTGCAGAATCTGCAAAAATCGGGATCGCTACGTTACATCGCTACGTGGAAAGCCGCGAACAGCTCATGGTTCATCTGGGATTACGCGCAATCGAGGTGGTCAGTGAGACTATGCAACAAGTTCAACTGGATGAAGAGCACTGTGAAAAGTACATACCTGAGCTGATTGAGGCGCTGATTCCATTAGGCGACAAAATATATTTTCTGGCTCATGACACCACCATTAACTATAATCCAGAGATTGAGGGAGCAGATCTGAAACTGAGACAACCGGTACTGCATGCAGTCGGTCTGTTACAACAAAAAGGTTATTTCCGCTCCGATCTTGATAAAACCTGGATTGTCGATGTGCTGTATTCCATCATGTTCCTGACGTGGCAGCAGGTTGTAAGTGGTCATATCGCGAGAAAAGCAGCCCCAGCGCTTGTAGTAGACACGTTTTATCATGGGTTTAAGCAGCACTAGGTCAGCGCCAATTGAAGGAAAAAAACAATAGATTCTAATACGAAAACACCCCCAAACAGTCAATCGTATCGTTTGATACGCAGACTATTTGAGGGTGTTTTTTTTGTTCGCACCAGCGTTTCTCAATGCAACAGCATCATGGACTTGATTTTCTCACATATTCAAATATTAGCAGAGTTCAGAATTTAAGATTTCCAGTTTACAAAAAATGATATAAATTTCTAGTAGATTCAAATCATTACCAAATAAAGACAAAATATTCAAGCAAGGGAGGCCGGACAGAAACACCAGCAATTGTGCAGTTCAAAATCAGCTTATGTACTCATTCCATCAACCCAAATCAGGAGGGATTCCATGCTTTACACCATTATTGTGCCAGTCAACCAGGACTATAACATTTTGAACTTGTTCACAGATTCGCTGCTCCGGACGGTAAGTCCATCCACCCAGATTATTTTCATCAACGATGGTTCCGGCTCAGCAGTCTTTCAACATCTGGATAAACTGAAGCAAGAAGTAAGAGAAGGTGTGACCATCGAGATTCTTCAGCATGATTTTCCACTCGGTTGCGCCGTGTCGATTAATAGCGCACTGAGTCTAGCCAAGGGAGAGTACATTTTCTTCCTGGATTCTGACACCATTCTTCAACCGAACTGGCAACCGATGATGAAAGAGACACTGGATAGCGATATTACGATTGGCATGATTGGAGGGGTTCTGTTGTATCCGCAAACAGGAGGCGTGCAGCATTGCGGCATTGCTTTTGCGGACACCATCGGCCGACACCTTTTCCTGAACGCATCTCCTGATGATATCCCAAAAGAAACCTTCTCTGTTCAACTGGTGGTGTTCGCCATGTTTGGCATGAAGCGGGAGGTGTATGAGACCATCGGCAACCTCGATGAGAAGTTCTTTAACGGATACGAGGACTTTGATTATCAGATGCGGGCACGAGCTGCCGGATACGATACGGTCATTAACCCGAATATTCAGGCGTATCACTGGGAACGCAGCAGCGGTATTCACCGCAACTTCAACCGGAAGAACAATCTGGCACGCTTCTGGAAAAAGTGGGGCGGTCAAATCGAGGCTGATGTGTGGCCATTCGTTTTCAGTCATCTGAAAGCACAGCTGGAAAGCCAAGGGGAATACCAGCATCTGCCGATTGTTGGAATTGACCTTGCCGAGGTTCGAAGTGATGCTGATACATTCTGGACTAAGCTGGAGGAAGCCGATTTTGCAAATGTAGCCGAAGTACGTGACTATTCAAACCGCTTTAATTCCAATGGGGCCATCTGGCTGCCACAGGTACTGGGCAAGGAACTGATTCATAGTGAGAACCGATTACTGTTTTTGGTGGACAATTTCGCCCGTTTGCTGGAGAACCGCTACTGGATTGAGATGAGACATGCTCATCGAGCCAAGGATCTGATCATTGACCTGTATGGCAATGTGATCACGATGGATCGCATCTACGATGGATGCTGGCCTGGAACCAAAGTTCGGTAATTCACTCACAACGAAAATAAACAGGGAGGTACTTAAGGTGAAAGAAAAAGAGAGCACGCTCGATCGTGCCGTAAGATTTACCCGTAATCTGGAGTGGTTGGAACAAGTCGAAAAGGTAATTCCGAGCGGATGCAGCACTTTAGCCAAAGCACCTGAACGTTTATTTCCGGGGCATACCCCCGTATGTTGTGCAGAGGCTTATAATTCCCGATTTACAGATATCGACGGGAATGAATGGCTGGATTGCGAAATGGCCATGGGTACGGCGCCGTGGGGCCATGCCAGACATGAAGTCCAATTAACCGTCATTCACCAGTTGAAAAAAGGGACAAGCTTTTCTTTACCTGCCGACATTGAGCTTGAATGTGCCGAGTTGATTCTGGAGCGGTTCGAGGGTCGTTATCCATCGCTGCGCTTCACCAAGAGTGGTGCCGATGCAGTGAGTGGGGCCGTGCGTCTAGCCCGTGCCGCTAGCGGCAAAAGCAAGGTTATTGCAACAGCTTATCATGGGTGGCACGATTGGTCTGCCTACGGTTATTATGGTGGCCAGACGAAAGAACGTGGCATCCCGGTGGATATCGAGCGTTCAACAATCTGGATCAACAAACCTACTGCGGAGCGAATTGAGGCCCAGATTACCTCATCTCCCGAGGATATCGCATGTATTGTTCTATGCCCCAACGAGTGGAAAAGGGACGCGCTGGAGAAAGCCGTAAACCTATGTCGGTCTCTGGACATTATTATCATATTCGATGAGGTAACTTCCGGTATTCGAATGGGCAAGCAGGCTACTGCAGGAGAATATGACATCTGGCCTGATCTGCTCTGTATCTCTAAAGGTATGGCCAACGGTTTACCACTCGCAGCGGTTATGGGGCCTGAGCACTTGATGTCTTTGTCAGGACAGGTCAGATTCAGTAATGCCCATTCCAGCGAAACGACAGCGCTCGCGGCAGCCATTGCCTGTGAACGATTAATGAAAAATGCGAAAGTGTGGCCGACTTGGCGTGATCCGGCAACCCGGATCATGGATCGTCTGGAATCTGAACTTGTGTTACTCGGATTGACGGATCAATTGGAAGTGAGAGGGACGTATGCAAGCTTCTGCATTCAATCCTTGGCTGAAGATAACTTTCAAACAGATCCTTTCCGCGAGTTCATGGTGAAGAGAATGGCTCACTTCGGCATTTTCACCAAAGGATACTTTATTTTCTCTGATGCCCATACACGGGAAGAATTGCTGTGGGTCGAGGAAGCGCTGTTGCAGATCCTGTCAGACTGGAAAGAGAATCAGAAGCAGGAACATCTTCATGCGATGCAACTTTCGAAAACGTTTGAAGCTTAATCCATAGATCATAATCGACAATCGACTAGGAGGAATTATTCAATGAAAGCACTCGTATATCAGGATCTCAAACAGGTGACTTACCAGGAGATTGAGGAGCCAACCATTCAAAAACCAAACCAGGTAAAAATTAAAATCTATGGTTCAGGCATCTGCGGTACAGATCTGAATATTGTCAAAGGCAAAGTGCCAGCAAATAAAGGCACGATCATTGGTCATGAAGGCGTAGGCACAGTGGTTGAGGTGGGCGAAGAAGTTCGTGGTTTCAAGATCGGTGATCGGGTATTGGTTGATCCCACGCAATCTTGCGGTACCTGCTCATACTGCCGTGAGGGTCTGTTCATCTACTGCGAGAATTTTGATGACTATCAAGTAGGGATGACGACACACGGAACCTTTGCTGAATATTTTGTTGGGGACGAAAAGTATATCTATGCTATCCCGGATTCCATGAGTTGGGAAACGGCCATGATGATCGAACCACTGGGATGTGTACTTCAGACGTTCATGAAAGCAGGGACTAAGCCAAGTGACTCTGTACTGGTCCTCGGTTCTGGTGCAATCGGTTCCCTGTGTCAGCTTGTGAGCAAACGATTAGCAAGACTTACTGTAGGCACGGAAGTTGATCCATACCGCAAAGAGTTCGCTTCAGGGATCGCGGATCATGTGTTCTATCCTCAGGATCTGACTCTCGATAAAGTATACGAGATCAATAATAACAAAAAGTTTGATATTGTAGTGGACGCGGTTGGTAACCAGCTTCATGTAGGGTTTGAGCTGATTGCCAAAGGCGGCAAAATTATTCCTATGGGATATGACGACAGCTATGAGGTGACGTTCAAATCAACAGCCGTGATTAATGATGGCATTAGCATCATCGGTGCGGTTGCTAATCACTCGATGATCAGTACGGCACTGAAATTTGCCCAAAGCATCCCGGAACTGGAACAGATGGTGACAGCCAAGGAACTGCTGAGTGATTATGAACAGGCCTTTAATGGAACGATTGGTTATGACATGCATACTGGAGAGAAGTTGCCGATGAATTCGGTCAAAACAGCTCTTATCCTATAAGCATGTAGACATTAGCGGGTTTGCCGCTGCGAAAAGTTTGAATTCGCAGCGGTAAAAACCGCAGAAGGAAGGGATATCGATTGAAATTGCTTCAAGATTTGCCGAAGAATCCACGCTACTCCATTTTACTCGAACCGGTATGGGCCATTCCGGGCACGATCGTTCTATTCTACGCTCCTTTATATATGAAGGAAGCCGGACTTTCGGACATAGAAATCGGTTTAATCAATTCGGTGAATCTTTATTTTGCCTTTATCTTTCAATTGTTTGCGGGTTCCATTACGAATAAGCTGGGCCGGAAACGAACAACGCTGATCTTTGATCTGCTTGCCTGGAGTGTTCCCATGTTCATCTGGGCATTCTCCCAGAACTTCTGGCTGTTCCTGATCGCTTATTTACTAAACGCAACATCAAAGTTTGTAACGGTCGCCTTTAACTGTCTGATCATAGAGGATGTGGAGGAACACAAACGATCCAAGGTGTTTGCCATTCTCAACATGATTATTACAGGGGCTGGGGTACTCACGCCGATTGCCGGAGTTGTCATTGCTGACTTTGGTATCGTGCCAACACTGGCCAGCATTTACTTTGTCGGGGGCATCCTCATGACCGCCATGTTTTTCATTCGTAACCGATATACGGATGAGACCGAGGTCGGCAAGGAACTTATGGGATTGCATAGTAAAACCCGCGTGCTTCAGAGCTTGGGTTCCAGTCTGCGCCTGTTCGGCAAATCGTTCTACAAACGGAGACTTTTTCCGATTATTCTGATCACGGTGTTGTCCAATCTAATCTTGCAGCTGAATTTCTTTCAGGTCATTTTCTTCAAGGAACAGTTGAAATTTGATGACCGTGTCATTTCGTTTATCCCAGTAGTGACTGCGGTAACCGTCATGCTGCTTTATCTGGTCATCATTCCGCGACTGAAACGGCGTTCGGAGGAAAAGTATGTAGGTTTTTCCATTGTGCTTAGCACGGCCGGAGCCATTCTGTTTCTATTGATCCCTGTGGGGAATATAGGAATGTTGTTTCTCACGCTAATCGTGCTCGCTGCGGGTAACTTCATTTTGCAGACGTACCGGGATTCCCTGTTGATGAACCGATTGGGTACGCATGAAAAAGCCGATATGTTCTCGGCCGTGCAGACAGTCATGACGCTTACAGCCATTCCATCCGGTTACCTGACAGGCCTGCTCTACCATCACAATCCAACGCTGTTGTTCAGTGTCATTCTTGGTCTATATATCGTACTCATGGTCATTATGTTCTTCCTGCCAGATCCGCAAAAGCACTCCCAAGTGCTGGAACCTTACAAAAATATGTAGAAAAAGGGGTTTACTGTATTTGGGGCGAATATGTAGTACAGAAAAAAACTAGAACTACCTCTAGAACATATTTTAACTTGGGAGGCTACTAACAAATGACTAACGTAATGACAACAGAAGCACGGAAGCAATGGAGCTGGATGAACGAACCCGAAACCTGGTCCTACACGGATCAGGGAGGTGTGCTGGTGGAAGCGAAGGCGGACACCGACTTTTTCCAAGATCCAGCGGGGAAACACATTCGTGCAACTGCTCCTTTCTTGTCCATGCCTGTGCCTGGCGATTTCGAAATTACAACCCAATTAACCGTTGATATGAAAAATCAATATGATTCCGGATGCCTGATGGTGATGGCAGATGATCTTAACTGGTGCAAAATTTGTTTTGAATATGATGGAAAAGTGCCTACCATCGTGTCGGTGGTGACACGTGATGGTTCATCCGATGATTGCAATTCGGTGGAAGTCTCCGTACCTAATCCTTATCTGCGTATACGCAAAGTAGAGGACTGCATATCATTCTTTTATTCACCCGATGGGGATGAGTGGAAACTAATTCGTTATTTCGGCATGCCGATACAAGGGGAACTTCGAGCTGGATTAGTTGTACAATCGCCGACTGGAACGGGCTGTACGTGTCACTTTTTATCCGTGAACGTTACTCATCCGGACTTGACCGCACGTTTCTAATCCGCTCCCCTGGCCGATCATTGGAGGGAGAACAGGTTCATGGTAAAAGCATTTATATTTGATTTTGATGGACTCATTGTGGATACAGAGACGCCCTGGTATTATGCATTTCGCGATATTTATGAAGAGCACGGAGTAGAACTTGGTCTGGAGCTTTGGTCGAAAAATGTGGGGACATCCTTTGAGGAGTTTCATCCATTTCTGTATCTGGAGCAGGCGCTCCAAAAAAAGATAGATCATGATCATATCAAACTTCTCTCTGAACAGAAATACGAAGTCTATTTGGGACAGGCCGCCATTCTTCCAGGGGTGTATGAATTGCTTCAGACTGCGAGGGAGAAGGGGATTCAACTTGCGGTTGCTTCCAGCTCCACACGGGACTGGGTGCATGGTTACTTGCAGAAATTAGGCATTTTCGATTATTTCACAGTCGTTCATACATCCGAGGATGTGAAGCGAGTGAAACCGGACCCTGAACTGTACCTTCTTGCTCTCCAGAGTCTTGGGATCGAGGCTTCCGAAGCAATTGTGTTCGAAGACTCACCTAATGGCTTGAAGGCAGCCAATGCTGCTGGTATTCGTTGCATCATCGTGCCTAACGAGGTAACGCGTGGTCTGGAATTCGCCATGCATGAACTGCGGTTATCCTCGCTGGCCGAGATTGATATGGAGGCGCTTTAATCCAGATACTGCTTGCGTAGCTCGATAGGGGAGATCCCTTCGTATTTTTTAAACACTGATCCAAAGTAACTGGCACTATTGAAACCAACGGCTTTGGCTATTTCATGAGCGGTAGTAGCGTTATTTTCGATGAGCATTTCCTTGGCTTTCAACAGCCGATATCGCATCAGATACTCCAGTGGAGTCATTTGAAATTCTTTTTTGAATATCCGATTGAGGTGCTGCTCGGTAACATCCATCTGCTCAGCCAACATGGGGAGAGAAATATCCTGATGATAATTTTGTTTGATAAAAGTAATGAGTTCATCCAATCTTAATCGGGCATCAGAACGTTCGTAAGCACTATAGCGTTCACCTTCAATGGTTAATCTGACCAAAAGCATGTACAGTAATGCGGAGACGTGCCAGATCTGATCCTTGTGCCGGGACTGCAGCGCCAACGTAATTTCACGCAACAGGATATGAAGCATTCCATCCGGCTTGAAGGCGCGCAGCTCCCCGATCTGCAAGGAATGCAAGAACCGTGGCAACAAATAGCCATTGAAAGACAGACAATCAAATCGTAATGAATCACTCAGATTGTGGTAACGGTAGGTTACCTCCGGGAACAAAATGAGAGCGGTCCCTTTTTTGATCGAAAATTCATGATTCTTTGCTGCGATTCGCCCTGTTCCTCCGATGCACTGTACAATGCTGTAATCCCGTGAATGGTCGCTCCAATTCATCAATTCATCAACGGTCAACTGGTTTTGCCCTGTAATCATGAGCGGCATATCGGTATCCAGCGGATTCCCCATGCTAGGTTTCGGCATCGTTGTGTTATTCCTCTTTTCGTTAAAGGATCATGTGCGTAAGTGGCGTGGTTACAGAGTTAAAAGAAACCTAGAAAGAATTATATTACATAAATGGAATAATTTTAATTGAATGACGGGCAATATATAAAACGTTTTCATATAAATGCTTCAACAATTCTTTATTGGATGAATAAGTATGAGCTGTAGTCTGATCAGCCTCTATTTGTGGATCCAAAAGTATGCCTGCCTTGCCAACAGAATGCGAAACGATATACGCTATAACGAATGAGTGATTAAAGAAAGGAATGCAAACATGAAGAAAGTCATCGTAGTTGGATCGGGTATTCTGGGGGCATCAACAGCCTATCAATTAGCCAAACATGGCGCAGAGGTCGTCATCATAGATCGAAAAGATATAGGACAGGCGACGGATGCAGCTGCTGGGATCATCTGTCCATGGCTGTCACAGCGACGTAATCAGGACTGGTATCAGCTCGCCAAGGCTGGTGCGCGGTTCTATCCGGGCATCATAGCGGAGCTTAAAGCCGAAGGAGAAACGGAAACCGGTTATGCTCAAGTGGGCGCGCTTAGTATTCATACGGATGTGGACAAAATCAACAAGATGGAAGAGCGGGCCCATCTTCGCAAAGCAGATGCACCGGAGATTGGCGACATTACACCTCTTAATGCCAAAGAAACCCGTGATCGTTTTCCTCTACTGGATGAACGTAATCAATCGGTACATATCAGCGGTGCTGCACGTATAGATGGAAGGGCGCTGCGCGCTGCCTTGATCCGGTCTGCACAGCGAAATGGAGCGGAAGTGATCCATGGAGACGCCACGCTTCAATTCGAAGCGGATCGGGTCATTGGTGTGAATGTTAATGATCAGAGTTTCCTGGCAGATGAAGTCGTTGTCTGTGCAGGTGCATGGGCCAACGAACTGCTGAAGCCGCTTGGCATACACTTTAAAGTGCATTATCAAAAGGCACAAATTATGCATCTACATGTCGCGGATGGGGAGGATACAGGCCGCTGGCCTGTGATCATGCCACCTTCTGATCAATATCTGCTGGCCTTTGATCAACAGAAGATCGTGATTGGTGCCACTCATGAAAATGATGTGGAGGGTTATGATACAAGAGTAACTGCAGGGGGCATGCAGGAAGTTTTGAATAAAGGTCTGGAACTGGCGCCTGGGCTAGCCAATAGCACATTCCAGGAAGTAAGAGTTGGGTTCCGTCCGTTTACACCGGGCTTTCTACCAGTAATGGGGGCTGTCCCAGGCTGGCAAGGTCTGATTACCGCGAATGGACTTGGTGCCTCTGGATTGACCATGGGTCCTTTTATCGGGAGTCAACTGGCGAAACTAGCTCTCGGCATGGAGCTGGATATCGATATTGAGCCCTATACTGTTGGCAAAGCAATGGATGATATTAAAAGAGGTGAGTCATGACATATTCACAACGTTTATCCGATGGAGCGAACTTGTCCGACATCATATATCTGGAGCATCAGATCGGTACGACGAAAGAAAAACTGCGCATAGCTTTGGAGAAACAAGAAACATACAAACGCGAATTGTCGGAATTGAAGTCATCACCAATCAGGAATGCATCGGAAGACAGTTCTGAAGAGCAAATCTTAATGGAGAAGGCAAGCCAAACGAAGAACTTGATTGAAACCCTGTCTGAACAACTGGAGCAACTACAGGAAACATTGGCGAAGCTAGGCGATTGATCGGTTCGTATGGCTTATTTCTCTGAAACACCGACAGAAATAATATACGATACGTATAAAAAAAACCCCTTATATAAAGGGGTTTTTCTGATTTAGTTCAAATGGTTTATATCAATAAATGAACGTATGGTATAAAATGGAATCAGGTGCTGAACTGTCAATTCAGGTACCCATGTAACCAATCACGAAACTATGCTGAGAGGTGGATTCCAAATGTATAAAGAAGTGATACGTGTTGAGGACATCACGGGGTTTCAGTCCAGGTCTGAAGAGTTTTTCCCACTGCACTGGTTTCGAAAAATGCTGTCCGAGCATCCTGTGTACTATCACGAAGATACAGACACCTGGAATGTGTTCAGATACGATGATGTGAAGCAGGTTCTGAGTAATCATGAATATTTTTCGGCCGAAGGAACCCGGACGACAATTGCCGTTGGAGCGAAGAACAATGAAGGCACACCTCCAGACAAATTAAACATATCAAGTATCGATCCTCCCCGTCATCAAAAAAGTCGTTCGTTGTTATCTGCTGCTTTTACACCGCGTAGTCTGAAAAACTGGGAGCCACGCATTCGCAACATTGCAGAGCAGCTGGTAGCAGATATTGAGCCGAATACAACCATTGATATTGTTCAAGCGTTGGCTGCTCCGCTGCCTTCGATGGTTATGGCTGATCTGCTCGGCATCCCTCTCACAGACAGTCATCGCTTCAAGAACTGGGTAGATATTCTGTTTCAACCTACCAATCCGAAGACTGCTGAAGAGAGTGAACTGAAAAAACAAACTGCAGCGCAAGAGTACTATCAATTCCTGTATCCTATTGTGGTTCATAAACGGACTCATCCTGGTGAGGATATCATTACCGATCTGTTGAACGTTGATGTTGAGGGGGAGAAGTTCACGGAGGATGAGGTTGTTCGCACGACCATGCTTCTGCTTGGAGCCGGTATAGAGACAACGAGTCATATGGTTTCAAATACGTTCTATTCCTTCCTGTACGATGACCCGAGTCTGTATGATCAACTAAGACAGAATCCCGAATGGGTTCCGCTCGCAGTAGAAGAAATGCTTCGTTATCGGTTCCATAATGCCAAACGGCATCGGACAGTGAAGCAGGATAACCAACTGCTCGGAGTGGATTTAAAAAAAGGAGACGTCGTCATCTCTTGGATGAGTGCAGCCAATATGGATGAGCAGATGTTTGAAGACCCGTTTGAGCTGAATATTCATCGTCGTAATAACAAAAAACATCTTACCTTTGGTAATGGCCCACACTTTTGTCTAGGTGCCCCGCTGGCAAGAATGGAACTAAGCATTGCCTTGACAGCATTTGTGGAGAAGATCGCTCGGATTGAACCGGTGGAGTCCTTTGATCTGGAGAATAATCTGGCCACTTCAGCTCCGGGGCAGTCGTTGACCCATCTGCCAGTGAAGATCGTTGCCGAGTGAGAAGGAATCATACGGGATACAACCTAAAAAGCGGCAGATCAGACGTAACGTCTTGATCTGCCGCTTTGTTATGCAAGCAAGTATGAGGCTGGAGACCTTAATTTGAATTCATAGAAACTTTTTGTCTTACAACCTGTTTGATTTCTTCCTCTTTGGCTTGTTTGGTACGTTTGATAAAGAAGGAAAGAACCAATCCCACAACAGCGATGCCGATGATAACAACATACGCATCATTGATACCCTGGATCATGGATTCTGTAGCAAGCTGTTTTTGACTGAGACCATTGGCTGCTCCAGTCGCCATCATATCTTGTACGTGTGCCGTTGTACGGGAGGTCATGACACTTACGAGCAATGAAGTACCTACAGCGCCAGCCACTTGTCTGACGGTGTTGGAGATAGCTGTACCGTGTGCACCAAGTCTTGGTGGCAGTTGGTTAAGCCCCGCAGTCTGAATCGGCATCATGAGCAAAGCCATACCAATTCGGCGGCCGGTTGACATTAATACCAGGTATCCATAACTGGTTGAATCCGTTAAGTCGATGAAACCAATTGTCGTTACGATGGTGATCACCATCCCGATAACAGCAAGCCATTTCGCACCAAATCGGTCAAATAATTTTCCGGCTACTGGCATCAGGAAGCCCATGACAAGCGCACCCGGCAGAAGCAATAATCCGGACTCCAGTGCAGTGTAACCACGTGCGTTCTGGAGATACAAGGGAAGCAACATCATGTCAGCATACATGATCATTGTAATCGCGATACTGATAACCGTGGTCAGGGAGAACATGTTGTACTTGAAAGCCCGCAGATCAAGCAGCGGAGTTTCGGAAACGAGCTGACGCCATGTAAACAGGGCAAGAGAAACAATTCCAGCCGCAATGCAGATAAGAACTTCTGCACTTGACCATCCCAGACTTCCTGCTCTGCTGAAACCATAGAGCAATGCGCCAAATCCGATCGTGGAGAGCACCACACTGATTGTGTCGAACTTTGTGTTGACCCGTTCGGATACATTCTTCAGGTATACAAACGCAAAAGCAATGACAATAAGAGTTAATGGAATCATGCCGTAGAACATCGTTTGCCAAGAGTAGTTCTCTAGGATATAACCGGCAAGGGTAGGCCCGATTGCAGGGGCAAAAATGATGGCAAAACCAACCATGCCCATCGCAGATCCTCGTTTTTCAGGGGCAAACAAGGTCAAAATAACGTGCATCAAGAGCGGCATGATAATGCCGGCGCCCGCTGCCTGAATCATACGTCCTGTCAGCAGTGTGCCAAAGTTGGTTGCAAGAGCGGATACGATGGTACCAATCAGGAAAATAAACATGGAAGCTTGGAATAATTGCTTGGTTGAAAAGCGTTGCATGAAGTAGGCCGTGATCGGGATAAGCACCCCGTTCACCAGCATGTAACCTGTCGTTAACCATTGTGCTGTTGCGGCGGAGATGTTAAAATCACCCATCAGTTCCGGTGTAGCGACACTCATGATCGTTTGGTTCAACGTTGCAAGGAAGGCTCCCAAAATCATGATAAACAGGATGGGGCCTTTCTTTACGGATAATTCTTCTTGTACTCTAGCGTGACTCAATCCTTTTCATCCTTTCAATCCACACGTGACTAAATTTACAACGTGTTGTATAGTTTACATTGTATTTATTGAATTATATACATATTCGGACAGATTACAATTTACGTTATGGCGTGTTTTCGTCGTTTATTTTACAAATAAAATGAATTTGTTGTGTAAATCAAAAATAAACGACTGATTGTTTAAAATTGTAATGTTTAAAATTTGATAGGAGGGATACACGTGAAAGACGAGAAGAAATCAGCTGTGGACCCAAGAATATTGCGAACGCGTCAGTTAATTCGAGGTGCATTTGTTGAATTGCTGCAGGAAATGGATATTGAGAAGTTGTCAGTCAACAAAATTGCCGAACGAGCGACGATCAATCGGGTAACCTTCTACCTGCACTATCGTGATATTACGGATATGATGGAGAAGATGGCCGATGAGATGATCGAGCATATTGAACGGATCGTGGATGAATATGCTCCTCATTTTGAGAAGCAAAGGACGGAAGAGGCTTGGCCTGTTCTGGTCAAGTTACTGGAGCATTTTGCAGAGAACGCCTCGTTCTATCAGGTGGTACTTGCTACAAAGCGCACACCGATTTTTACCGAAAGATTGCTCAAATTGTTGAGTACGCTGGTGAAAGCCAAAATTGATCGGGTAGAAATGGAAGATGAACTCGAAGAATCCGGCATTCACAAGGAGATTGCAATCTGGTACGGTTCTTCCGCTCTGATTGGTACCATCGTTGCCTGGTTGCGTAATGATATGCCTTATTCACCACATTTCCTGGCGAAACAATTCTCGTTGATTCGCTCGTACTCTTATAATGACCTGATATAATTAGACTATAATACTCACACGGTAAACTGGGTCCAATGAATCGCAAAGACCAGCTCTGTGCACCCATACATAACAGAGGAGGACTAATGTAATGAAATATAGTGCAGAACGTATCTATGTACGATTTTGGAAGGTGGAAGATGCCTCACTGCTTCTGGATCTACAGGTTCGCAATCGTGCGGAAATCGAGAAAATCTCAGCGAGTAATCGGGATGAGTCTTTCTACAGATTGGAAGGGCAAAGGTCACTCATCAAAATGGATTGTTGGTTATGTGACGGATATTTTGCATCAAGGAAAAGGGTATATGAGCGAAGCCCTGCAATGCGTGCTTGAATTTGCCAAACATGAAACTGAAATTACACGCATCGAGGCTGGCGCGGTACCTGATAATACAGGGTCCATCCGTGTACTTCAAAAGGCAGGATTCTCAGCGTGCGAGTCACAGTCTGTCCCGATCCAGGGAACGTTAAAGGAACATACGATGTTTGCTGTGGATATACAATGAGCAGGATGTATCAGGATTAACTATAATTTGAACCATATATTCATACGTATTGGAGAGGACAGAAAAACCTATGGCTACTATACTCGTTGCTGACGACGATCCGAACATTCGCGAACTCGTCTGTCTCTTTCTCAAAAACGATGGATTCACGACGGTGGAAGCTGCGGACGGTAAGGAAGCTCTCACCGTGTACGGCGAGACGCCAGTGGATCTGGTCGTGCTCGATATTATGATGCCTGTTATGGACGGCTGGGCATTATGCAAGGAACTCCGCAGAGCCAATCCCGATCTCCCGTTACTCATGCTGACGGCGAGAGGTGAGACGTGGGAGAAGGTGAAGGGATTCGAACTGGGTACGGATGATTATTTGACGAAACCGTTTGATCCATTGGAACTGACCGCCCGTGTCCGAGCATTACTGAAGCGTTACAAAATTGGCTCCACACATACAATCCAGTTTGGCAACGTTATTCTGGACCGTCAGACTTATAAGGTGATGAGAGGCACAGAGTCGCTTACGTTACCGCTTAAGGAGTTCGAATTGCTGTATAAGCTTGCTGGAACACCTGGGCAAGTCTACACACGTGAGCAGTTAATTGATCAGATATGGGGTATTGATTACGCCGGAGATGATCGAACGATAGACGTACATATCAAGCGCCTGCGCGAACGATTCGCGACGACACCTGATTTTCGGATTGAAACGGTGCGTGGGCTAGGATACAGACTTGAGGTCCATGAATGATCAGATCATTATACATTCGTGTGGTGCTCACCTTTCTGATTTCTGTCATCGCTGGTACAGTTATTTCTTTTTTTATGTCAACCTGGATATTCGAAGATAAATTGAACGAAAATGCCCGAATTAACATACGCAACTTTGGCCAAGACGTAGTGCAGATATATAAGACGATGCCTCTGGATGAAGCAGAATTATTCGTTAGCAATATGAAACAGCTTGATTCATATCATATTCGAATTTATGATGCAACGGGCAAACTCCAGACATATGGGAAGCTTAATGGACATAAATCATCACCTGTATCGACGGATCAACTCAAGAAGGTGTTAAACGGAGGGGTTGTGCAGGCCACACCTAAAGGTATCGCTACCGTGCTTTTGGGGCTACCGATTAAGACGGAAATGGGCACAAAAGCGATGTTTTTGGAAACTCTCGCACCGCCCTCCGCCTCTTTTGTAGTCCAGTTTGGCTTAATCTTTGCAAGCTGTTCGTTGATTGCAGGAAGTCTGTTGATTCTGATTGCTTCTGTATACCTGGTGAGACCGATCAAGAAATTGACCAAAGCGACCAAACGGATTGCAGCTGGAGATTTCAATGTCAAGCTGAACATCAAGCAAACGACTGAAATAGGCACATTGGCCCGCAGCTTTGAAGAAATGATGCATGATCTTCAGCAGTTGGAGCAGATGCGCAGGGAATTCGTTACAAATGTTTCGCATGAGGTTCAGTCTCCGCTCACCTCTATATCCGGTTACGCTTCGGCACTGAAGCAAGTAAATCTCTCCGAACAAGAACGAAACCGTTACCTGGATATAATCATCTCTGAAGCGAAACGAATGTCCAAAATGAGCGATAGCCTGCTCAAGCTGAGTTTGCTTGAATCGCAGTCACAGCAACTACGGCTTAACACCTTAAGCCTTGATGAACAGATCAGGAGGGTCATTGTGGCGCTTCAGCCGCAATGGTCTGGGCGCAACATTCATTTCGAGCTTGATTTGGAGAACGTGAAGGTAACGGCTGATCACGATCAGTTAAATCAGGTATGGACCAATATCATCGGAAATAGCATCAAGTTTTCCAGGGATGGCGGTATGATTAAAGTCCGTATCGAAGAGGATTTCAACCATGTAAGTGTCAGAATATCCGACACGGGCATTGGAATTCCCCTGGAAGACCAGAAGCGTATATTCGACCGTTTTTTCAAGGCAGATCGTTCCCACAGTCGTAAATACGACGGGAGTGGTATGGGACTAGCAATCGTTAAACAGATCGTGTCCCTTCATCAGGGTGACATCCGAGTGGAAAGCGAACCTGGTCAAGGCACGACCTTTATTATCACGTTGCCCATCCATCCACCAACGGATAGTTAGGCTAACAGGATAGGGCCAATGAATAGAATATCCATCGGATTATCTAAACCGAATGTTCATGTCCTATGTAACATGCAAGCTTCTTTGTATGTTACATAGGACATTTTTTTTGCTTGTTCATACTCCGTTCATATTCCGGTCATGGGGAGTACATCTTTCTTGATTAGGATTTCTTAAGCAGCCTGCCAGGCTAATATACAGATGAGGATAGGAGCAGATGAACGTGAAACATCAAGGAGACAAAGGAGTACAGAGTCAGAGTCAGAGTCAGAGTCAAAGTAAAAGCAAAACAAAGAAAGTGTTAGGCATTTTGCTTAAAGTGCTTGCCGCAATCCTTATAGCAATCTTACTTTTTGTAGCTACCGTATATACCGTCAACAAAATCAGCAGTTATTCGGAGCAAAAAAGAATGGAGCCGTACGGACAACATGTATCCGTAGATGGGAAAAATATGAATGTGTTCATTCAAGGCGAAGGCGAGGAAACGATTGTACTTCTGCCGGGTTTTGGAACAGCGTCACCTGCACTTGATTTTAAGCCGCTCATTTCTGAATTATCTCCCGATTATAAAGTCGTCGTGGTTGAACCTTTTGGTTATGGATTGAGTGATCAGACCGAAAAGGAACGCAGTACAGCAAATATCGTCAGTGAAATTCATGAAGCGTTAAAGAGTCTACATATTGATCGTTATATCTTGATGGGTCATTCCATCTCGGGGATCTATAGTCTGGATTATGTGAACAAATATGCAGATGAAATAAGTGCATATGTTGGGTTGGATACCAGTGTTCCAGCGATTAGTGAACAGAAGGTTGAAGCATCAGAAATCGTACCGATTCAATGGTACCGTAACTTGGGTTTCCCACGTTTGCAATTGAAAATGAGTGATGATCCATATGCTGGGCTACCGTATGATGAACAAACCAAAGAACAATTGAACATTTTGATACAAAAGAACATGTTTAATCCCACCCAATTGAACGAGATTGTAAGCATGTACTCCAATTTTAAAGCAGCTGAACAGTTAACATTCCCTGTTGATCTCCCGGTTCTTTTCTTTGTTCAAAAGAATCATCCGGCAGTGGACAATTGGGTTCCCGAGCACGAGAAGTTAATAGAGGACTCTACACGTGGTGAACTGGTGCTGATGGAAGCAAATCATTATTTATACCGTTCCCATGCCAAAGAAATCGCTGAAAAATTCAGGGGATTTATGACGCAGCAGTAAATATGAATGAATTAGCTTGTTCATATTCAGTTCATATTGACGTCACGGGGAGTACATTTTCATTGGATAAGATTTCATTAGCAGCAAAAAAGACAACCGAACTACCAGTTCAAGACAGGAGAAGATAACACTGACGACGCAGCCAGCGGAAAAGAAAACAAAGAATAGATCAAGGGCCAAAAAAGTGAGAAACATGATACTGAAAATAGTAGGAGCAATCGTAATCGCCATTATTCTATTTCTAGGTATTGTTTATATCACAAATGTGGTCAGTAGTAATTCAGAGGCCAAGAAAATAGATTCCTATGGTCAGCATGTATCTGTAGACGGGAAAAATATGAATGTGCTCATTCAAGGCGAAGGTAAGGAAACGATTGTACTTCTGCCTGGTTTTGGAACAGCTGCACCAGCGCTTGATTTTAAACTGCTCATCGATGAACTATCACCATATTACAAAGTTGTTGCAGTTGAACCTTTCGGTTATGGATTGAGTGATGAGACTGAAAAAGAACGAACCACAGAGAACATCGTAAGTGAAGTTCATGAAGCTCTACAGCAACTTGATATTAACAAATACATGCTGATGGGCCACTCCATTGCAGGCATTTACGGCATTGATTATGTGAACAAATATCCGGATGAGGTGACAGCATTTGTCGGAATTGATAGCAGTGTTTCAACCCAACCGGGTATGGATGCCAAATTACCTACAAAAATGTTCGCATTTCTTAAAAAATCAGGTCTCCAAAGATTGGTGGTCAAATTTAGTAGTGACCCCTATGCTGGACTCGCATTTGATGAACATACCGTAGAAGAGATGAAAATGCTGTCGAGTAAAAACTCAAATAGTCCCACGATGTTAAATGAGATGGGTCATATCTCTTCCAATTTTAAAGGAGTTCAAGGTTTAACCTTCCCTAAAGACCTTCCACTTCTTCTCTTTGTACAAGCCAATAATGAAGGTGTAGAAGGATGGATACCGCTGCATGAAGGGCAGATCAAAGATTCAGTACATGGGAAAGTAATCACAATGGATGGCGAACATTACTTGCACCATACGTTATTTAAAGAAATAGCTGAAGATGTAAGAGCATTCATGAACGAAGCGAAGTAAAGATCCTTTAAAAGTACACTCGTGATTTAAGAGATGTGTGTGAATGAATTTGGAAAACAGTCCTGAGAGGCTGTTTTTCCATAATACGATTAATTTGGCCGTTGCCGTGATGAGAGAGAGGAATTCAAATGAGATTATTTGAGATACTGTTAGTTCTATCCTGTTTCGCTTTACTCGTAGACCTACTATTTATTAAAAGAAGTGCAAAGAAAACAGGCTGGGGTTTGGGAATAGGAAGTAGCGTTATACTCGTAGTTCAATTGCTGGTTGAGGGATACAGATGGCAGTTGCTTGTGGTATATATCATGACGGCTTTATTCATAATCATCGTTTTATTCAGACACTCCGAAAAGATGATGAATCTAAAAATAGGGAAGTTCTTGAAATATAGTTTATCTTCCCTGATTGTCATTCTGCTGGTTGGTTCTACTGCCTTGTCTGTATACTTACCTGTCTTTAATTTGCCGAAGCCGGATGGTCCAGAGAAAGTGGGTACTCAAACCTTTCATTTTACAGATCAGAACAGAGATGAAGTCTTCACTGAAGATCAAAGTGATAAGAGGGAACTAATGGTTCAAGTTTGGTACCCTACTGAGAACATGAATAACAACAAGCGTGACACGCTGTTTCCAAAAGATAAAGAAATGTTCAAAAAGTATATTCAGAGCTTCTCTGCTTCTTTAAAACTGCCTGAATTTGTGCTTGACTACTGGAAGTATAGCCAAACCAACTCTTATGAAAATGTAGAAATATTACCTTCTACAAGTCCTTATCCCTTGGTACTGCTATCTCATGGTATGGGAACCAGTAGAGTTCTACATGCATCACAGGCCGAGAATCTGGCCAGTCATGGGTTTATCGTGGTCACCATCGATCATACGTATAGCACCTTTGCTACCCTTTTTCCAGATGGCCGTGTAACGGATTATAAAAAAAGTACGACTACACTAGATGAACGTACAAAAACAGGGAATATATGGACGAAAGACGTGGAGTTAGTAATTGATCAAATCGAAAAGCTGAATTCAGGTGCAATCGAAAGTCAATTTAAAGGGAAGATCGATTTAAATAACATAGGCGCGATGGGGCATTCTTTTGGGGGTGCAACCGCGTTTAATGCAACGTATTTAGATCAGAGAATCAAGGCCGGGGTTAATATGGATGGCTCACTATATGAAGTGGAAAATAGAGATGATATAAACAAGCCGTTTATGTTCATCCGATCGGGAAATTTTGAAGACTGGTTAGCCAATTTTGAAGCGGATAGAAATTCGGATGATGAAGTAACTAAATTTCTTTCAGATGAGCTGCACATTATGAAAAATGTTATCAATCATGGGGGAAATGTGATTTATGTAGAAGGAACCCAACACTTCAATTTCACGGACCTTCAATTCTATTCGGAGCTGGTTAAACTGTCCGGGATCACAGGAGACATCAATGGTAAAAGAGGATCAAACATCGTAAATCAATATGTACTCGATTTCTTTAACAAGCAATTGAAAGGAACGGGCGGAACTCTGATTCAGGGGCCGAGCGACAAGTATCCAGAGGTGAAATTTGTAGACCCAGAGGAACTCTAATAACCAAAACACTTAAAATTCAGGAGATGATGTGAATGGGACGACAAAAGGGAAAACGAACTTCAATCGCCGTGTTAACTCTGGTGTTAACGATGTTAGCTCCAATGTCTGCAATGGCCGCGCCTGCTACAAGTAGCAGCAGTTTTACGTATGAACCAACCAAGAAAACAGTGATGGAGAAAGCCAAGTTACTCACCGAGAAACATGGAATTACAAGCCTGCAATATGCCCTTATCGATGGTGGCGAGATTGTGGTGTCCGGTCAGACGGGTAAAAACGATAAAAACAACAAGGTGCCTCTTACGTCGGATACGTTCTATGGCATAGGGTCAACGAGTAAAATGTTCCTCACAGCTTCTGTTATGAAGTTAGTTGACGAAGGCAAGGTGGATTTGGATCTGCCTGTTGTGAACTATATACCTGAATTTCAGATGAAAGATCATCGCTACAAACAAATCACACCACGTATGCTGTTGAATCATTCTTCCGGTCTGCTGGGCAGCACTGGCAGCAATGCCACATTGTACGGAGATAATGATACGTACTCACATGATACGTTTCTCGAGCAATTGGCGAGTCAAAACCTGAAGGCAGATCCCGGCGCATTCTCGGTGTATAGTAACGATGGGTTTACGTTATCCGAGATTATGGTTGAACGTGTTAGCGGCATGAGTTTTACAGCTTTTATACACCGATATTTTACGGAACCTTTGGACATGAAACATACCAAAACACCACAGGATGTGGTTGACACGGCAGCAATGGCGGGAATCTATTCTCCTATGTATGAGGGTCAGCTTCCACAAGAGAATTATAATGTTATCGCTACTGGAGGCATTTATTCCACCGCTGAAGATCTTGCGAAGTTTTCACAAATCTTCACTGGAGAGGTCCAAGGCATTCTTACCCATAAGTCTGTAGAAGCCATGGCGCAAGAAGAATACAAAAGAGGCATGTGGCCAGAGTATGGCGATACGTCTATATCTTACGGTTTAGGGTGGGATAGTGTAAATCTGTACCCATTCAGTGAATACGGTATCAAGGCAGTAACAAAAGGTGGAGATACCATATCGTATCACTCATCATTAGTCGTGCTGCCGGAATACAATCTGGCTGCAGCCGTTACCTCATCAGGTGGGACAAGTGCCAAAGATCAGTTCATTGCGAGTGAATTATTACTCAGCGCCCTTGAGGAAAAGGGCATTATTACAGAACGGAAGCCAGAAAAATCGTTTGGTGTGCCAGTGAAGGCAGATATACCTAAAGAAATAGCCACGAATGCAGGTATATATGGCGGCAATAATTCGGTTAAGAAGATCGAAATGAATACTGCTGGACAAATGACTGTATCCACACCAGCAGCTCCAAGTGATCCGGCTCAAAAATACACCTATACAGCGGATGGTACTTTTGTTAATGATGAAGGCACGGAAAAGTTGAAATTTGTTAAGGAAAAGAATGGAAGGACTTATCTGTGGTATCGATCTTATATATCCTTGCCAGGACTTGGACAATTGGCTTTCTCCGAATATAAAATGGAGAAGCTGGAAGCCAATGAGTTATCCCAGGATATTACGGCCTCATGGGAGCTGCGTGAAGGTAAAAAATATTACTTGGTGAATGAGAAATATACATCAACGGTTTATCTCAATTCGGCACCAATTCTCCCGATTCATTTGGACAAAGAGACCCCGGGATATATATCCAATATTAAGATTATTGGAGCAAACGAAGCAGTCACGGAGCTGCAAATCCCTGGCCTGGCTGGACGTGATACAAAGGAGATTTATTTTGCTGAAAAGAACGGAGTAGAGTACATTACAGCCGTTGGTAGCATATACGCCAGTGAGGAAATGGTACAACCACTCTATTCGGGTAAACAATCTCTAGTAACGATTCAAGCAGATGGATATGCCAGATGGTATTCGATACCAGCAACGGTGAAAGGAAAAGTCATGACGGTTAAAATGCCTGCAACTGGCGACTTTGCCGTATATGATCAGAAGGGTATTTGTATTAATCACACCGTAGTCAGCGGTCAGAATGAGGTTGTATTACCAGAAAACGGCCGCATTGTATTTGCAGGTGACGTGGATTCCACATTTGAAATTTCATTGAAAAAGTAACAATAGATTTGGTGCAGTGAAGGATGATGATTTTCGGAGGAGATTAAATAGTGTCGCCAACAAAAGAAGTCGCGAAATCGCGGCTTTTTTCTGTTGAGGAGAGGGTGAACATACATACTTCGTTATCTATTGGAAAATTTAGGTTGACACTTCTTTTTGTCGCGTATACAATCGTATACATGAATGCGCTGTATACATATGTATACACGCAATGGAGGTGGCAGGATGAGAGATCGACAGATCGAAGAATCGGATGGAAGTGTACGTCAAGGTGAGCGTCCGAGACGTGATATGAGTGATAGTGAGCAACGTGGAGAACGTTCCAAACGTGGCAGAGGGCATGGTGAACATCAGGGAAAACGGGGCCATGGTGCGCAAACATTCCGTCGCGGCCGGATTCTTGTATTTCTGGAACAAATGCAGAATCGAAGAACAACGCTTGTCCGACAACTTGGACAGGAGGAGTACGAACATATTCGCCCGATGATCAGTGGAGAGTTGAAAGCTATTGATCAGGTCATCGACGAGTATATCCATCTTTTCGAGCTGCAAAATGAAGATGTAAGTCCCAATAAGG
The DNA here is from genome assembly GCF_031455635.1 of Paenibacillus sp. 2003. NCBI lineage: Bacteria > Bacillati > Bacillota > Bacilli > Caryophanales > Paenibacillaceae > Paenibacillus > Paenibacillus sp. 2003. The sequence continues at coordinate 1,429,947 of NZ_JAVDTB010000001.1, forward strand.
ATCTGGAGAGTGAGAGTGAACAAGTATGATTCGTCGTTTTTTTTCGTATTATCGTCCTTATAAAAAACTGTTTTTGATTGATTTTGGATGTGCTGTACTCGCAGGTCTTCTGGAATTGGCTTTCCCCCTTGCCGTCAGCAAATTCATTAATGAGTTATTGCCTGGTCAGGATTGGCCTCTTATTTTGCTTGCCTGTATTGTGCTGTTATCCATCTATGCACTTAATACGGTATTGAACTATGTCGTTACATACTGGGGACATATGCTTGGCATTAATATTGAGACCAACATGCGTGAGAAGATGTTCGCTCACTTGCAGAAGCTGTCCTTCCGTTTCTTCGATAATCGTAAAACAGGCCACTTAATTGGTCATCTTACGAATGATCTGAACGATATCGGCGAGGTTGCTCACCATGGACCTGAAGATGTATTCATCGCAGTGATGACATTAATCGGATCGTTCTGGTTGATGGCTAACATTAATCTTGAGCTTGCGCTGCTTACCTTTATCATTATCCCAATTATGGCTTGGGTCATTATTGTATTTGGTGGCCGCATGACAAAGACCTATCGGCGACTTTTCGGAGACGTCGGCAATTTCAATGCGCGCATTGAAGATAACGTTGGTGGCATGCGTGTTGTGCAATCGTTCGCCAACGAAGAGCATGAGAAAGAACTTTTTGCGGTGGATAATCAGAATTTCCGTAAAACCAAACTGCTTGCCTACAAAACGATGGCGAAAAGTATCTCGGTCAGTTATATGATGATGCGACTGGTTACGGTATTTGTCATGATCAGCGGGGCTTGGTTTTATATTGATGGCAGAATCAATATGGGTGACTTTATGGCCTTCCTGCTTCTATCCAATATCTTCTTCCGTCCGATTGAGAAAATCAATGCCGTCATAGAAAGTTATCCAAAGGGCATTGCTGGTTTCAAACGTTATCTGGAGATCATTGATACGGAACCTGAAATTGCGGATAGCAAAAACGCCGTTGAATTCGAAAGTGTGAAGGGTGATATTCGCTTTGAGAACGTCTCATTCGGATATGAATCCAGTCGGCGTATTCTGAGTGATATCAGTCTGTCTGTTCGACCAGGCGAAACTATTGCTTTTGTTGGTCCTTCGGGTGCAGGCAAGACGACGATCTGTAGCCTGCTGCCAAGATTCTATGAGGTAGAAGAGGGACGTATCACTGTGGATGGCGTCGACATTCGTAACGTTAAGCTTCAATCCTTGCGCAAGCATATCGGAATCGTTCAACAGGATGTATTTTTGTTCTCGGGTACCATTAAGGAGAATATTGCTTATGGGGATTTGAGTGCAACGGACGAACAAATCTGGGATGCCGCTCGCCGTGCATCATTGGAGGAATTGATTCTTACGTTGCCGGACGGTATGGATACGGTCATTGGCGAGCGTGGAGTCAAGCTATCCGGAGGACAGAAGCAACGGTTATCCATTGCTCGTATGTTCTTGAAAAATCCACCCATTCTTATTCTGGATGAGGCAACCTCTGCACTGGATACGGAAACGGAAGCACTTATTCAGCAATCACTCGCTGAATTGTCGGTGGGTAGAACGACACTTGTGATTGCACACCGATTGACAACGATCAAGAATGCGGATCGAATTATCGTAGTGAACACAGATGGTATCGCTGAACAGGGTAACCATGAGGAATTGGTCGCCGCTGGAGGCATATATAGCCGTCTTCATCAGGTGCAATATAGTCACTCTTAATCTTTATAAATTGAATTTACACTGGCCACTTCGATGACAGAACAACCTTCCGATCGCTGTTATCCCCAGATTTTTTTTAATTCCTTCTATAAAGGGGAAATCCGGGGATCAAGTATCTGGATCAAGTAAACCTTGCCGCGCATATGCGTGGCTTTTTTCTGTTAGGATGTTAAAAATGAGGTTATCAAATGCTAAGCAAAAGATAATGTTGACAACGTCCACTAACGTGATTATTATAATGTTGACAATGTCCACTAAAAAGGAGGGTTTGACATCAACTCTCAGTACATAAATCCAGATATTCTGGCTGACATGCGACGTTTTAACCGTTTTTATACCAACATACTTGGTGTACTCGACAAGCATATTCTCGGAACGGGGTATTCCTTTGCAGAAGTACGGGTCATTATTGAAATTGGAATTCGGGGAGAGAGCATTGCGAACAATCTGGTAGATACATTGACCATTGATCGCAGTTACATGAGCCGAATTGTGAACAAGCTGTCCAAGGAAGGACTGCTGGTGAAAGTGGATTCTGCTTCCGACAGCCGGGTTAGTCTGATTCGTCTGACAGCCAAGGGTGAGGAACTGTATGCCCAATTGAATGATCGATCCGATCAACAGATCCTGAAGCTGATGCAAGAATTGAATGAAGAAGAGATTCAAGAGGTATACACCTCCATGATGAACATACAAGAGAAGTTGAACAAGAAGGCAGGAGAGACAACAAGATGATACGATTTGAATGTGATTATAACGAAGGTGCGCATGAACGAATTTTACAAAGACTGATGGAAACCAATATGGAACAGACGAGCGGGTATGGCACGGATGAGCATTGCGAACGGGCGAGAATGCTTATTCGTCAGGCATGTGACAATGAGCAAGCTGATGTTCATTTTTTGGTTGGCGGTACACAGACAAATACAACGGTGATTGCATCTATTTTGCGTCCTTATCAAGGTGTGATTGCAGCGAGCTCAGGACATATTGCGGTTCATGAGACGGGGGCTATTGAAGCAACGGGTCATAAGGTACTCACGGTTCCAAGCGAGGACGGAAAGATCACGCCTGAGCAGGTTAGAGCAGTCTACGATGCGCACATGAATGAGTCGTCGCCGGAACACTGTGTTCAACCAGGAATGGTCTACATTTCCCAACCAACGGAGAATGGAACGATGTACAGCAAGGCAGAACTGCAAGCATTGCATACAGTGAGCAGAGCATGTGGTCTTCCGTTTTTCGTGGATGGAGCACGTCTTGGATATGCACTCGCTTCACGCAATTGCGATATGACACTTGCTGACCTTGCACGCTTGTGTGATGTATTTTACATCGGGGGAACCAAGATTGGCGCATTGATGGGAGAGGCGGTTGTCATCCTGAATGATGCACTGAAACCGGATTTTCGTTATATGATCAAACAAAAAGGTGGCCTGCTTGCCAAAGGCAGATTGCTGGGAATCCAATTTGAAACGTTGTTCGAAGATGGTCTGTACCTCGATATTTCTCGCCATGCCGTAGATATGGCCTTGAGAATTCATGACTCACTTGAACAGCAGGGGGTGCGCTTCCTGTACGATTCACCAACTAACCAGCAGTTTCCGATTCTACCTGATCGTTTGCTTGAGAAATTACGCAGCGATTATACGTTCACCTTCTGGGAAAAGGTTGACGATACACGCAGTGCGGTACGGTTCTGCACCAGCTGGGCAACTCGTCAAGAGAATGTGGATGCACTGACTCGTGATATCGCTCAATTATTGCACGAAGAGATCAAGGTTCCTGAACGGGTCGAAGCATTGGTCTAATCTTGTTCAAAAATTAAGGAGAACAGTTCCGATTTCCTTCTCATAAATACGAGTATTTTGAAAAATTCCAAAAGCAATTACGCAGAATTCTGATACTGAAAAAAGGACAACCCATTGTGGTTGTCCTTTTTGGTTTGCCTTTTTGTGAGATAGAGAGTGCATACTCGGTTACTCACTCAAGGCCATGTCATATTTCTCTTTCAGCCGTCGGATATCGGTTCTAGGCGGCGCACCGAACATGCGTGCATATTCGCGGCTAAATTGGGAAGCACTCTCGTAACCAACCCGAAATGCTACATCTGCCGCATCAGCAGATTCGGCCATCAGAAGTCGCCGGGCTTCCTGTAATCTTAATTGTTTCTGGAATTGTAATGGGCTCATGGCTGTAATCTCTTTGAAGTGACGATGGAATGAAGAGACGCTCATACTGGCGGTCTCAGCCAGATCTTCAATGCGAAATGGCTGCTCCCAATGATGAACGATGTACTCAATCGCTTCTCTGATCCGATAAGTGCTGCTACCTTCAACCGCAATCTGCGCGAGTTCTCCTCCGTAAGGCCCTTGAAGGAGGCGGAACAGGATTTCTTTAACGTACAACGGAGCCAGAAATGGAATCTCTCCCGGCGTATCCAGCAATCGAACAAGTCGGAGTACAGCGTCCTGAATGGACGATTCCATCTGACCTACAAACATGGCTCGTCTGGCATTTTCGTTGAATGTTACCTTGATATTGCATTCGTTAAGTACTTCGAGAATTTGGTTCGGTGTGAATTCGAGTTTGAGACTTAAGTAGGGTGCATCAGTGGATGCCTTGATAATCTGGCCGATGACCGGGAGATTCATGGAAGCAATCAGGTAATTGGAAGGTCCGTATTCATAACGCTCCTGTGCGAGCAATACTTCTTTCAACCCTTGAACAATCACACAAAATGAAGGTTTATATACTCTGTATGCCGGTTCACTAATCTTGGAATGGTGATAGACAAACAGGGAAGGAATCGCCGTTTCCATTGCACCGTTATGGTGGGAATGGCGTTCGATTAGGTCACTCAATTCCTGTTTTGATTGAAATAATTCTTCGGTCATACGTATCCTCCTCACGGATTTAACCTGCTTACATTATAAAGCTTACCGTACAGAACCAAAAGGGGGCCTGAGAGGATCAGGCAATCAATTAAGACGATTGATATACCGCTCGAAGCCCATGACTCGGCATACTAAGAGTATATTAACAGAGCCAAGCGATTAAAGTTTATTCGAAAAGTTGGGTGAACAAGGTGATGAAGTGGTTATCAAACCATGTGAGGCAAATATTGATTGACAGGCTCGAATCACAGATCAAGTTCGAAGAAAATTCCGTACATCGAGAGATATACTTCACATGCTGGTTAGAGCTAGTTACCGAAGAGGTCGAGACAACATCAGTCTACAGAACAAATTCAAGGAGAGTGTGAAATATGGAATATGTGAAATTAGGACGTACCGGTCTGGATGTCTCCAGATTATGTCTAGGTTGTATGAGTTACGGTGTACCGGAACGCGGAATGGCTCCATGGTCCCTGAATGAAGAGCAGAGTCGACCGTTCATCCAGAAAGCATTGGATGCTGGTATTAATTTCTTCGATACGGCCAATATCTATTCGGATGGAACCAGTGAGGAAATTGTTGGACGTGCGTTGAAGGACTTTGCCCGTCGGGATGAGATTGTGCTGGCGACCAAATTGTTTTTCCGCATGAATGAAGGACCCAACGGGGCGGGGCTGTCCAGAAAAGCCATTATGAACGAAATCGACAACAGTCTCATGCGTTTGGGCACAGATTACGTAGACCTGTATCAGATCCATCGATGGGATAATACAACTCCTATTGAGGAAACCATGGAAGCTCTTCATGATGTAGTTAAGGCCGGAAAAGTCAGATACATTGGAGCTTCTTCGATGTACGCCTGGCAGTTCATGAAAGCCCAATATACAGCTGAGCGTCATAGATGGACGAAGTTTATCTCCATGCAGAACCATTATAACCTGTTGTATCGCGAAGAAGAGCGTGAAATGCTCCCATTATGTCAGGAAGAAGGCGTCGGCGTTATTCCGTGGAGTCCCCTTGCCAAAGGACGTCTGACAAGGGATTGGAATGAACAGACTGCGCGTTCAGGAATCGACCCTGCCGGGAAGGCATTCTATGAGAATGCAATGGTCGATGCTGATCGTCAAGTGGTGGAGCGAGTCTTGAAAGTAGCAGAACAACGGGAGATTCCTCGTGCTCAGGTGGCTCTGGCCTGGTTGTTGCACCAGGAGGCAGTAACTGCACCAATTATCGGCGCGACCAAAATTCACCATCTGGGGGATGCAATAGCAGCCCTTACGGTGAAGCTGACTGTGGAAGAGATCGGTTTCCTCGAAGAAGCGTATGTACCGCATCCGGTAACTGGAAATCTCAGTTGATCCGAATTCTTAATGTTAAAGTCGCCATTCGGCGGCTATTTTTATAGTTATCTATTGAGTGAATTGACACTTCTCTTATATTAAAGTTATTATAGATACATTAGATCCTTAATTGAGAAGGAGATTATTTTCTATGAACAACGGACATTCATCCGGTCAGACGAACGAATCGTGGAGTGGTCATTCTGCTCCTTTTACAGCGTTACAGGAAACACCTATCTTATCCTTGCTCCAGCCGTCCCATGGAGAACGAATCCTTGATGTGGGTTGTGGCAATGGGGATCTGACAGCCAAAATTGCAGTCGCAGGAGCGCTGCCAACAGGTATAGATTTTTCAGAAGAGACGATTAGGCAAGCTAAACAGAAATACCCTGATATGAATATTCATGTAGCAAATGCTTGTCATTATCGGACAGAAGAACCTTTTGATGCTGTCTTCTCTCATGCCGTTCTGCATTGGATAAAGGATGCCCCGGCAGTAGTACAATCAATACAGTCAGCGCTCAAGACGGGCGGGCGATTCGTGGCTGAGTTTGCTGCAAATGGCAACACGGCTATATTAATAACAGCGGTAAGGGAAGAACTGCATGCCCGTGGATACAAATGGGAAGGTCGGAATCCATGGTATCACCCTACCATTGGCGAATATGCTAATCTACTGGAGCAAAACGGATTTCGAGTTAGTCTGGTCCAGCATGTTGACCAATTTACCCCGTTCAAGCCAGGTGCCAGAAAGTGGTTGGACAGCTTCGCGGAGTATTTATTCAGTGGTATCATACCTGCGGAACAGGATGTTATTATGGAAGCTGTAGAGAAAAAAGTACAGCCACAACTGATGCGGGATGGACAGTGGTATCTGGACAGAAGCCGACTGCGAGTCGTAGCTATGAAGGAATCGGGGAATACGATATGAAAATGGACAAACCCAAGATTCAGGAGCAGTTGCTCGAACCGGAAACGATTGCATTCCTGGAATCCAAAGTTGAGTACAAACACAAACTGATCGAGAATATCATGCTGGATCAACAGGAAGCGAGTAAGGTTTCCTTTGAAAATGTTGTATTTAGATATGTGACAATCTCGGAGTCTACCTTGGAACAATTTGAATTCACCGATGTCCGGTTCGAACACTGCGACTTCTCCAATGTCAATCTCTCTGGTGCCTTCATGCATCGGATCGAATGGCATAACTGCAAGTTTGTCGGAACTGATTTTTCCAATAGTCGATTGCAAAATGTCAGTTTCCTTCATGGTCTAGGTGACTACAGCAATTTCCGTTTTGCCCATTTGAAACAGGTCTCCTTCTCGGAATGTACCTTGATTGGTGCGGACTTTGCCTATCTGGCACTGCAAAAAATGGAGTTCAGTCAATGTAACATCGACCAAGCTTCCTTAACGGGGACCAAAATGAAGGATTTGGATCTTAGCGATTGCGAATTTGACTCCTTGGTACTGACCATGGAAGATCTCAACGGTTGTGTGATTTCACCACATCAAGCCGCCACATTTGTAGGATTAATGGGTTTGATTATCAAATAAAGGGCATGATCACATTTACGGGGTTGCCAAGATAGTGGAAGTGTGTATAATTGGAGTCACTTTAGAATAAAAACAGGTTTTCTAGGGTTCCGCGATGGATGTGTCGGTCTGGTCCGAGAGAAAACCCGCAACCTGTTGGTTGTGCCACGGAGGGATAAAAGCCTGGGAGATGAACTGCTACATGCAGTTTGTTTCCCGGGCTTTTTTTGTTTTTACGCTAATGTACCCATACTGGGTGTAAAAAAAATGAATTAGAGAAAGGGAGTTACAGGAATGAATAAAACGTGGATGTCGGTTGTGATTGCTGCATTGTTTGAAGTGGGTTGGGTCATTGGATTGAAACATGCCAGTAGTCTGCTGGAATGGGGGTTTACGTTGGTTGCAATTATCATTAGCTTCTCCTTGATGATTGCAGCTTCACGGACACTGCCTGTGGGAACCGTGTATGCAGTATTTGTTGGCCTGGGTACCGCAGGTACAGTGCTTGCAGAGATTGTTCTGTTTAATGCACCTGTCCAAACCGGAAAAATGGTACTCATTGGTGTACTTTTACTCGGCGTAATCGGGCTTAAAATGCTGAGCAAAGAGAAGAATAAGGAGGTGCAACTATAATGAACTGGGTATTTCTTATCTTGGCAGGGGTATTTGAGATGGTCGGAGTGCTGATGATAAACAAGTTGCACAAAGACCGTAATCTCATTTCACTGGTTCTATTGGTAGCCGGATTTGGTTTAAGCTTCCTGTTCCTGTCCATTGCAATGGAAACTCTTCCGATGGGGACAGCATATGCCGTATGGACGGGAATCGGGGCCTCCGGTGGTGCTATTCTGGGCATGGTGTTTTATGGAGAACCTCGAAATGCCCTAAGAATTCTGTTTATCGCTATGGTGCTCGGATCGGCAGTCGGTCTTAAATTGGTCAGTTAAACAAAGTGATATTAAAAAGATAATGTACAGATTACGTTTTTAATGGTATCCTTATACGTTACGTGTGAAATAAAAGATGCGTCTTATTGATAGATGTGCGTAAATGAAGGAGACAACATGACATTTAAGGACTTAAATATTATTCCCTCTATTATGGAAGGGTTAAGCAAAGCAAACTATACTAATCCTACCCCTATACAGGAACAGGCCATACCAGCTGTATTAGCTGGCAGAGATCTGCTGGGATGTGCACAGACAGGAACAGGCAAGACAGCAGCATTCTCGGTGCCGATCATTCAATTATTAAGCGAAAGATCCAAAGGACAAGGATCAAAGTCCGCACGACATATTCGCTCATTAATTTTGACACCAACACGAGAACTGGCTATTCAGATCGCGGATAACATCAAGGTATATAGCCGGTATACGGACATTCGTTGTACGGCAATCGTTGGCGGCGTTTCGCAAAAAGTACAAGAGCGTGCGCTGAATCAAGGTGCAGATATTATTATCGCGACACCTGGCAGATTGAACGATCTGATTAACCAGAAACGTATTGATCTGAAGATGGTTGAGATTCTCGTTCTGGATGAAGCAGACCGGATGTTGGACATGGGTTTCATTCATGATGTGAAAAGAATCATTGCCAAAATGCCGAACAAAAAGCAGACGCTGTTCTTCTCAGCTACGATGCCTCCTGAAATTACCAAAATGGTTAAAACCCTGTTGGTTGATCCAGTCAAAGTAGAAATCACACCGGTATCTTCAACGGTAGACCGCATTGAGCAATCTATATATTTGCTGGAGAACGGCAAGAAGCAACATATGTTGAATCAAATTTTGGAGGATAAATCCATCGTCACGGCATTGGTGTTCACACGCACGAAGCGCGGCGCTGACCGGGTTACACGTGATTTGGCCAAAGTGAATGTTACAGCACAGGCTATTCATGGCAACAAGTCTCAGAACGAGAGACAACGGGCACTGAACAACTTCAAGAGTGGTGCAACACGTGTATTAGTTGCGACGGATATCGCGGCAAGAGGAATTGACGTGGAGGAACTGTCACATGTCATTAACTTTAACCTGCCTAACATTCCGGAAACGTATGTTCACCGTATTGGCCGTACAGGTCGAGCAGGCAAAAGCGGGATGGCCATCTCGTTCTGTGAGAAGGATGAACTTCCATTCCTGAAGGATATCGAGAAAGTAATCAAAAAGACGATTCCTGAAGTGAAAGGTCATCCGTATCCAATGACAGGTGTACCTGTGTTTGATAAAACCAGCAAAGCATCAGGCAGTAAACCTTCGTTCAACAAATCGGCTGCAGGCAAACCGGCGAAGTCCAAAGCTAACCCGGCACGCAAGCCCAAATCCGAATGGTTTGCCAAGAGTGGTAAATCAAACAGTAGCCGTTCAAACGACGGTAGACCCAATAGCAATAGATCAAACAACAGTAGCAGTAAATCAAACCATGGCTCATTCAGCCGCAGCAGCAAAACTAGGAATGATAGAGCCAATTAAGAGTTAAATAAATTCAGATAAAACCTTCTCCATTCATTTGGAGGAGGTTTTATTATGTGCCTTTATGTGCAACGAGCTTATTTACATACGAACTTACATTCGGTATCATTATATCGTCCACTGGTGAAAGGGAGGTACTGACTTGAAGGATACGATGATTGAATACAGTTTGAACAAGAAAGGTGCGATCAAGGATTATCCATTTGGGCCTGATCCAGTCGCGATCAAGGTTGCGGGTAAGATGTTCGCCCTTATTTTTGAAAACAAAGAAAAGCACTGTCGTTTAAACTTAAAATGTGATCCCATTATTGCAGAGAACCTGAGAGAGCAACATGAAGCAGTTCAACCGGGATATCATATGAACAAAAAACACTGGAATACCATTACGCTGGATGGTTCATTGTCCGATGAGGATGTCTACGTCATGATCGATCACTCTTATGATATGGTTGTCCAATCCCTTCCGAAAAGGATTCGGGATTCTCTGAACGGTAAGAGATAAGAAGAAATATATGAGGTAGGTAAAAGGCTAATGGTCTGCTTCTCTAACAGAATGAATATCCTATGAAAATGAAGACATATTTGAAGTCCATTTGGTTCCATTACCTTGGAAATAAACAAGATCGAACAGCCTTGTTTAATGTGGCTTCCCTTGTTATCAATGCTGTAACAGGGATAGGCAAGTTAATCCTGGGCATATATCTGCTTTCGGGATGGTTCATTACAAATGCTGTATATTATCTGATTCTGTGTGTGGCAAAAGGCCAAGTGCTCCATAAATATACAGTTACCAAGAGGATGGGCTCTCCCGAAGAAAGATATAGATTAGAGCTTACGGTATATAAACGCGGAGGTCTGTTCCTGTGTTTACTGGGCGCGTCCTATTCGATGGTCTGCCTGCGAATGTATCTAATCGGCGATGCCTTCATATATGAGGGTATCATCGTGTATATCGTATCTACAGTCGCTTTTACGAAGCTGGTTTTTGCCGTGTATGGTACCTGGGCGAACCGTCATCTCCATAACCCAATCATATCTACATTGAAAATGATTAACTTCACCGATGCGATGGTATCCATCGTGGTGACCCAAGCGACATTACTTACCATGCAGGGCTCACCTCTTGCATTAAAAACAAGTAGCTTGTTTGGCATGGGGTGCAGCGTTTTATTTTGTTTGATGGGTGTCTGGATGATGTTCCACAAAAAAAAGGAAACAAGCACGGATCCAAACCGATCTCCTGGCACTGAATGCTAACATTGAAGCATCAAGAGCAGGGGGGGGGGATTTTGGTCCACGTTTGAGCATGTTGATCAATACATATCGAATGAATTGCACATGACGGAATAGACGAGTGTCATCTATACTTAAGTGACAACGGAAGAAGGCGTATTGGCAATCCACTAAAGGAGTGATATCTATGGATCAACAACAACAACTGGCAATGGTACAACGTATGCGTCAAAATGTCGTCGGTACAGGTGCAGCTCTTCAACCCGGTTCCACGTATGCTGTCACAGTAAAAGAAGTCATGATTCCTACGACTAAAGGTGATACACGTGTACTTGTGTATACACCGGATAGGGACCATTCCGCTCCTCTGCCGGTCTTCTTCAATATGCACGGGGGTGGTTTCATCTTGGGACAAGCAGAGATGGATGATCCATGGTGTCGCCTGATCGCTGATCGATCTGATTGTGTGGTCGTTAATATCGATTACAGTCTTGCACCAGAGCACAAGTTCCCAATAGCGGTCCATGAATGTTACGACGTTGTACAGTGGGTCCACGCCAATCCGCAATCTTTCTCGGTTAACCCGTCTCTATTCGCTATTGGGGGGCATAGTGCTGGTGGTAATCTTGCTGCAGCAGTATGTTTGTTAAACCAGCAACGTGGAAGCGAGCTGCCTATTGTACTTCAGGTTATCGATTATGCCGTATTGGATGTGGCTACAGATCCGGCCGAGAAACCGAGTTTTGAAGAAGCCATTCCAGCCGATATCGCGAGAACGTTCAATGCCATGTACCTTGAAACGCCAGAAGATGCGCAAGACCCGTTGGCTTCACCTGTGCTTGCAACTTCATTAGAGGGACTTCCAGAAGCATTGATTATTACCGCGGAGAAAGATTCACTGGCCCAAGAAGCAAGAACATATGCAGCAAGGCTGGAAGCAAGCGGTGTGAAGGTGACTCTTAAGGAGTACGAGGGAGCTGCTCATGGATTTACGCATTCTGGGGATCTCCAGATGGCTGAGGATGCCTGGTACCGGATGAGTGACAAGATCAGAGAAGCATTTTCCAAATAACGTGTATCAGAATGAACCTTAGAAGGAATATGGTTACCTTGAAGTCGCCTAATGGCGGCTTTTTTCGTTCATTGGTGTGATTGCTTCAATGGCTTGGTGAAACCAAGCTTCTGAGCTTGCGGATGTGTTAATAAACTGGATTAGGAGCCTTCTTGAGATTATAACGATATAGTTAAGGGTAAGAGTTGTTAAATTAGAGGAAATAATGACCAATATCAGGAGGTTTATTATGAACCAATATAACAGTCCATCCGATATCGCGATTCTTGGCATGGGAACGGCTCTACCTGCTCACCCCGTAGCACAGTCAGATATTGCAGAACTAATCGCTTCTTCTCTTAAGGATCGGCCAGATTTGGCCCGTTTTGCCAGGCGAATATTCAAGTCCTGTGGTGTTGAAACACGATATACCGTGGAACCGAGCTATCTCGGTTCACTGGTAGAATGCCGATATCTGCCCTCTGGTGAGCGATCAGACATCCCGACAACGGAAGAACGAATGAATACATACAAGCGGGAGGCGCTTCCGCTCGGGATTAAGGCAGCAGAGAAAGCCCTGGAGGATTCAGGCGTATCTCCAAAGAGCATCACGCATATCATCACGGTCAGCTGCACCGGTCAATATCTGCCGGGTCTTGATGTTATGCTCATCCGTCATTTGGGTTTGTCTGCCCGAGTTAATCGACTGCCGCTGATCTTTCAGGGGTGTGCCGCAGGGTTGAAAGCCATTCAGATGGCACGAGATGTCGTGCAGGGAGCTCCCGGATCACAGGTCCTTGTGGTCTGTGTAGAGTTGTGCACCATTCATTTTCAGCCCGTACAAGATCGGGAAGCGCTGTTTGCAGCTTCATTCTTCGGAGACGCTGCTTCTTCCTGTGTAGTGGGTACACCAGAACCTCAGCACAAGAATGTTCTAAGTCTGGGCACGGGTTATTCTGTGCTTCTTCCGGATTCGACTGAAGATATGACCTGGGAGGTGGGGAATCTGGGGTATGACCTGTATCTATCCCCTTGTATTCCAAAGCTGTTAGGTGTTCACCTGGAAGAGGAACTGCGTCTCTTATTGCAAAGTGAACAGCTTCCTGAACTATGGGCCATTCATCCGGGAGGACGTGGGATTGTGGACTCTGTGCAGAATGTAATGAAACTGCGAGACGAGCAAACAAAGTATAGCAGGGATGTCCTCAGAACGTATGGTAACTTATCTTCCAATACCATTCTGTTTGTACTGAATGCGATGCGTGAGGACATGAAGGTACAGGGTCAATCCTCTACAGATGGTGTAGCCATGGCATTTGGACCGGGACTCACCGCAGAGTTGATGAAATTCACTTATGTACCCTCATTAACTTCAGTGATGGAGGAGCACGATCATGTCCTTTTTTAGAACATTGTCCATTCGAGCCAAGGAAGATGAGCTGATGGATGACTTCACTCTGGGAGGGGAGGAGCTGCGTGAAGCGCTTAGACATCTGAGACGTCTTAACAAAATATTTGCAGCACCTGGCCCAACTCTGGCTGGTGTAGAGAAGTTGTGGAACACTGTCGGCAGGCCGGATAAGCTGACTCTGCTGGATGTGGGGGCAGGTTCAGGAGATGTGAACCAGAAACTACTGCAATGGGCAGATCGTCAGGGTGTTCAACTGGAAATTACGCTGGTTGATCTGACGGAAGAAGCGTGTGAGGAAGCGAGACAACTATTCCGTGACGAACCCCGAGTCCGGGTACAACGTGCCGATCTTACACAACTGCCGGATGCTTCAGCAGATATCGTGACAGGTTCCCAGTTTGTACATCATTTTGACGGAGATCAGCTGGTTGATATGGTTTCTCATATGCTGCGAGCATCCAGATACGGTGTCGTCATTAATGATATTCACCGCCACCCCGTATCTTATAAGGCGGTCTGGATTACTACACGGATGATCTCGCGCAATCGGTACATTCGTCATGATGGGCCTCTTTCCGTAGCCAAAGGTTTTACAGGGAGGGATTGGAAGGAACTTAAACAACGTCTCAATCATGATACGATGACCTATGAATGGAAGCCCTTATTCCGTTACTCTGTTGTTATTCCCACGAAAGGCAGGTGAGCTTACGTGTCGAAATCGATAGATGTGATTGTCATCGGAGCCGGAATTGCCGGCAGTACATGTGCAATGCAACTGGCAGGGAAAGGCCATCGGACCCTTTTGCTGGATCGCCAGGAGTTCCCGCGGCACAAAACCTGCGGTGAGTTCATGTCACCCGAAACCAAGGAGATGTTAGAAGTTCTGGACATTCACCTTCTGGACCAGTCGAAGAAACCCAGCACCATGGATCATGCCAAAATCGTTATGCCACAAGGCGGAGTGATTGAAGCACCGCTGCCGGGATTTGCATATGGCATAAGTCGATATGAGCTGGACCAGATTTTGCATCAGAAGGCTCTGGAGGCCGGAGCCCAGATTGTGACCAAAGCGACCATAACGAGCATCGAGCAGCTTGAGGATGCCAGTTATGAGGTTCAGGTGAAACAGGGAGATGAGCGGATCAGTTACAGAGCCAAAGCCGTTATCGGGGCACATGGGACCAAAAAACCGCGCGGGGTGGCTTCCGCACCTGATCTGCGGGACCAAACCGTATACGTTGGCGTTAAGTCCCACTTCAGCGGGATAGAGATTCCCGCACGGGTAGAGTTATATTTTTGCGAGGGTGGTTACGTGGGCATTTCCCCGATTGAGGATGGCATTGTGAATGTCGCCGCATTGTTGACACTGGATACCGTTCAGGGAAGCGGCAAGTCTGTAAACGATATTTTACAGGCGGCATCCCTGACAAACGTGAGTTTGGCAGCCCGTTTAGCCGAAGGAAAGCCTGTAGATGGAACGCAAGTGTCGATTGCACCGCTGCATCTGTCCAATGTTCCTGAACCGTGGTCCCAATATCCGCATATTGGAGATGCCATGTTGATGATACCGCCCTTATGTGGAGACGGAATGTCCATTGCCCTTCGCTCCTCACTCCTGTGTGCGAGGTGGACTGACAAGTATCTGCAAGGCGACATTGAACATGCCGATTGGCAGAGTAATTACATGCTGGAAGCAAGCCGTGAATTCACCCAATTGCTCAGACGCGCAAGAAGAATTCAAAAGTTGGCTTTTGCCAAAACCAATAAATTCTATCCTGGTCTGGCTCGGATGATTCCCGGTTTAGCTGCTTATGTCGTGAAGGCCACACGGTTATCCGAGATGAACGCAGCGCGCTAATAGGCTGAAATTTTGCTCAATACTTATGCGAAAGAGGTTGCTGACGGCGGCCTCTTTTTTGGTGTATAAACATTAATTTTGTGGAGACAGTTTGGAAATTCGGGAAATGCTCGTATAATAGAATCTAATGTAATGATAGAGAGTTAATTCAGATGAAATGTCGGGAGGCACTATTTAAGATGAACTATTCATTTTCCAATCGTATCGCAGCACTGCAACCATCCATTATTCGTGAGATTCTGAAGGCTTCTTCGGGACAAAATGTGATTCCATTCTCCGCGGGAAATCCTGCTCCGGAAACCTTTCCTATTGAGGCGATTCGCACATTCACTCAATCCATTCTGGAGCATGACCCGGTCACAGCTCTGCAATATGGGATTACGGAAGGATATGTTCCCCTCAGGGGAGCATTGACTCAACATTTGAAGACAGGTTTTGATACGGGTAAACCATCTGATCAATTGTTCATTGTATCTGGAGCGCAGCAGGGGATTGAACTTGCCTGTAAAGTGTTCTGTAATGAAGGGGACACGATTATCTGTGAGAGTCCGAGCTTTATCGGCTCCCTGAACTCCTTCCGGGCATCCGGTGCAAAGCTTGCCGGTGTTCCGATGGAGATGGACGGCATGGATATCGAGAAGCTGGAGCAGGCGCTGCAGACGGAGACCAATGTGAAACTGATCTATGTGATCCCAAGTTTTCAGAATCCTACCGGTGTAACGACAAGTCTTGCGAAACGTAAGGCCATATACGAGTTGGCTAAGAAGTATGGCGTTATGATTTTGGAAGATAATCCTTACGGAGAACTTCGATTCAATGGAGACGATGTGCCAACCATCAAGTCTATGGATGATGAGGGTCTGGTCATCTATGTTGGATCATTCTCCAAAATTTTGTCGGCGGGACTGCGTGTTGGTTTTGTACAAGCGCCACATGAAGTTGTGGAGAAGATGGTTGTTGCCAAACAGGGAGAAGACGTACATACAGCCATGCTTCCACAGATTCTGGCATACAAGTTCATGACAGAGTATGACTACGCGGGGCACATTAATAGCATTCGTGAGGTATATCGGAGAAAAGCAACATTGATGATGGACAAGCTGCAAGAGTATATGGGTGAGTCCATTACCTATACTCAACCGGATGGTGGACTGTTCCTCTGGTGTGACCTGCCAGCGCATGTGCCCATGCTTGATTATGCCAAGACAGCGGCAGCTCAAGGGGTTGCGGTTGTACCGGGAAATGCATTCCTGGTGAACGAGCAAGACCCTTGTAATGCCATCAGACTTAATTTCTCAACTCCGTCAGACGAACAGATTGTCAAGGGTGTAGAGATTTTGGGGCAGGTATTGAAGGGCTACAACGCTTAATATGACAAAACGCAATATATCCATGAGAAGTCGCCCATTGGCGGCTTCTTTTGGCCTTTCGCAGCCCTTAATTATCGATTAATGCACTTAATTCTGCCTGAAAAACCTTTTGATTCTTCTGATTGAATGTACTCAGCAGCACGGTAACAATCCCATTTCCTTTTCGTCTGGGTGTCAATCCAATGACTTCTGCAATGACATGAAGTTCATCATCCGGATAGACAGGCTTCAGGAATTGAATGTTATTCATTCCGGTGCCCGCCACGACATGCTCTCCATAGACCCCGACCTCAATCCATAATTTAAAGGAGATATTCATCGTTTGCATGCCAGAAGCAATTAAACTGCCAAAGCGGCCTTGCTTGGCCTTTTCCTCATCCAAATGCATGTACTGTGGATCATAGATTGTGGCAAACTCAATAATATCACTCTTGGATAATGCCAAGGATGTGGTTTCGTAGCGCTGACCTATTACATATTCACTAAATCTCATGAAGGCACCTCGGTTTCTTTAATATGTTTTTTCGTAGTTGATGTTTTGCTAAGAGACATGACTGGACTGACGTGTTAAAATGCTAGTGAACTATCCCGTGTGTATTGCTGTGTTACTGCCATAATGGACTAAACAGATGAAACTGTCTTTGAGGAGTATATAGGATGATAACAATTAAAGATGTAGCCAAGATGGCTGGTGTAGCCAGTTCGACCGTATCTTGCGTACTCAACGATAAAGGGAATGTAAGTGAGCCGACAAGACTCCGAGTACTTGAGGCAGCGACTCAACTCAATTACGTTAGGCATGGTCCTGCATCGGAATTAAAACGAAATAGTACACAAACCATTGGTGTTATTGTCCATGACATGTCCAGTCCATATTTCTCGGATTTGGTGAACGGAATAGAAACGGTCGTCATGAGTCATGGATACGATATGATTGTATGTAGTTCGTTGGGTGGAGAGAAATCAACAGCCCATCGATACATCCGAGAAAGAAGAATTGATGGAGCTATTGTTATCGCTCAGAACATTCAAGATCAATTGCTTATTGAAGCATCTGAAGCAGGATTTCCGATTGTCGTCATGGATCGGGATCTGGATGCTCAACATATTGTAAAGGTTTTGATGAGTGATACGCAAGGCGGTTACTTGGCTACCCGTTATCTGATCGATAAAGGTCACCGGACAATAGCTTATATCAGTGGTCCGTCACAATCGGAATGTAATCTCCATCGTTATCAGGGTTATTTGAAAGCCTTGAAGGAGGCAGGCATCGAAGAGAACCCCGAATGGAAAATTGGCGGACAATACATGAAGCAAGATGGCTACATTGCAGCCAAGAAACTGCTTGAAGGAGAGTTGCCTTCCGCTGTTTTCTTTGCTAATGATGAAATGGCAATCGGCGGCTTGGAAGCCTTTAGGGAGCATGATATTTCAATTCCTGAGCAGTTATCCGTAATTGGTTTTGACAATATACCTGCATCTCAGTATATGAATCCACCACTAACCACATTTCGTCAGCCGAAGAGGGATGCAGGCCAGCTTGCAGGTCATGTTCTCTTCCAAATGCTGAATGGAGAGATCGTAGAGACGTTATATACACTGGACATCCAATGCGTGGAACGTGATTCTGTTCGGCTCCTCAACCTGAGTTGAGGAGTTTTTTCCATTCTATAGAATTTTAAATACTTAAAAAGAAAGGAGAGTAGCCATTTGTGCATAATAT
Source organism: Paenibacillus sp. 2003 (assembly GCF_031455635.1). Lineage (NCBI taxonomy): Bacteria > Bacillati > Bacillota > Bacilli > Caryophanales > Paenibacillaceae > Paenibacillus > Paenibacillus sp. 2003. Next base: position 1,448,581 of record NZ_JAVDTB010000001.1, read on the forward strand.
AAAGACGAGGAGTATTTTTCGTTGGAAATAAATGGAGGTTGATACGATGGGCGTACCCACTTTTTTGGAGACAGGCCATATGCAAGAAGGTTTCCCCATTCGGGTAATTCACACAGGAAATCAGTTCAATTATGCCGCGCACTGGCATGATGAGGTTGAACTGATTCTTGTCAATGGTAAGAGCGCCAGAATTGGCGTGAACGACCACGTTTGTGAGTTGGAAAAAGGGGATGTGCTGCTGATCAAACCAGGGGATGTGCACTGTTTTTTTCCGGGGACTGAACAGCTAACCATTATCTTGTTCCGACTCGAATTGTTAACGGGAAGTTTCACGACCGAAGCCGAAATTCAGGATCTCGGACAACTTTTCAACAAAACAACAGTTATTCCCTCGAATACGGGAAGTCAGAGCAATCTGGCTCATTATATAGATGTCATCATTACCGAGAAGAAAAATCAGAAGCCGGGATATCGGTGGTTAATGGTATCCAGATTATATGATCTCATCATACTTTTACTACGTACAATCGTACCGGTTCCCACCGATGAATCAACATCTTCAGGATGGCCCTGTACTTCCTCCAAAAAATTTGAATTCCTTGAATCGGTATGTGAATACCTGGAGGAGCACTATGCTGAACCGATCAAGCTGGAACAGGTGGCGGAACATATTAAATTCAGCAAGTTCCATGTCTGCAAACTGTTCAAAGAGATCAAGGGCGTAACACTGATGGAATACTTGAATCATTTTCGAATTATCAAATCCGAGTGGGCCTTATTGTTCCGTCAGGATACGATTCTGGAGATTGCGATCGGACATGGATTTAACAATGTTAACTCCTATAACCGTCTTTTCAAAAAATATAATGACTGCACACCCTCCGAATTTCGTAAAAAACATCGTACGAATATCACAAAATATGGAGGGTAATGCACAATATTTGTGGAGAAAGGCCTCTCCAAAATCAATATACTCTAATAAATTGTAAGCGTTTCCTTTTTGAAGGAGGGGGCCTATGAAGAAGTGGTTTAAGCCAACTATTGTATTTGTATGTGCAGCGATGTTGTTAGCTGGTTGTCAGTTCAGTCCATCGAGTCAAACCAAGCAACAGGAGATTACTGTGTGGAGTTTTACGGATGAAGCAGGGTATGCCATCGAGAAATTCGAACAGCAATATCCTGACATCAAAGTGAACTTTGTCAACATCCCCGGTAATTTCTATATCACCAAGCTGAAATCTGCGCTACAGACAACCTCGAAGGCTCCAGATGTATTTATGATTGAAAATGCGAATATTCGAGAACTGATTGACGTTCCTTATCTGGAGAATCTATCAGCTTCGCCGTATAACGCCAATGAACTTATCCAGGAACAATATGCTTTTGTGCAGGCCAATGAAAAGGACAGTGAAGGAAATGTCAGAGCGATAGGTTACCAGGGAACACCAGGGGGCATCTATTATCGTCGGGATTTGGCAAAGAAATATCTGGGCACCGATGATCCTGAGAAGGTGGGTTCACAGATCGATACATGGGAGAAGATCTTCGAGATTGGAGAGAAGGTGCAGCAACTAAGCGGGAATAAAGTACATGCATTGGCAAATTGGAATGCCATATCGAATTCATATGATGGTATACCTTGGGTGAAGGACGGCAAACTCGTCATCGATCCAACCTACTTGGAAGTGCTCGATCTTGTACGTGAAGCACGTGAGCGTAAAGTGCTTGCCGAGTATGATGATGGAAGTGCCGGTTACGCTGCATCCATGCAAAAAGGAGAGGTCATGTTCTATCCCGGGGCAACCTGGGCCCTGCAATTTACGTTCAAGGCAAATGCCCCGGATACCGAAGGCTTATGGGGCTTGGCACAGGGACCTTCAGCGTTTAGTGCAGGCGGAACTTATATAGCGATGTATAGTAAAAGTGACAAAAAAGATCTCGCCTGGAAGTTTATCGAGTTCTATAACTTTAACCACGACTTTCTGTCGGAGCTCGCGAAAGAACAGGATTATTTCACGAGCAACATGGTTGTGAATGATGAACTTGCCCCGTCTCTCTCATCGTCCTATTTGGGAGGACAGAAGCATTTCGAGTTTTTCTCGGAGGCTGCAAAACGGGTACCTGTATACGAACGCACCAAATATGATGCCACAATTAACAATGATATCTACAAGATTGTACTCCAGTTATATCTCAATAAGGACATTCAGACCAAGGAAGAAGTCGTAAAGCGAATCAAACGTGATGTCACCTTGAGATTTCCGGAGCTGGAAGTGGATTAGCTTAGAAGTAAGCGAATGAATATACACATCCGATGATAACTGGGGGGATAGAACATGTTTGCCAAAACGATTCGCAAGGACCATTACGGCTACTACTTCATTGCTCCGTTTTTTATTATTTTCACCATTTTTGGACTTTATCCCATTTTATATTCGCTTTATATCAGTTTCACCAACTTTGATGGCATCACGACGCCTGACTTTGTAGGGATCGGTAACTACGTGGCCGTACTACAAGACCCGTTGTTCTACAAAACCTTGTTTAATACGTTATTCATCTGGGGCGTATCTGTCGTTCCGCAGCTGACGATCTCCCTGGTGTTGGCCTTTATTTTGAATGATAAGCTACTCAAAGGGCGGGATTTTTTCAGGGCCGTATACTTTTTTCCCAACATCGTTACGGCTGCATCACTTGGATTGCTTGTCAGCCTGATTTTTGACTGGCAGTCTGGCGGACTGAATCATTTTTTGGTGCAGACTGGCATCATACAAGATCCAATTAACTGGAAAAATGATCCGTGGTTTATGCGTCTGATTGTGTCCTCGATTCTCTTTTTCCAATACTTTGGCTATTCCATGGTCATCTACCTCGCAGGTCTTCAGGGGATAGACCCATCGTTACTGGAAGCTGCCCAGATGGATGGAGCGAAAAAGAAACATATTTTCATTCATATCATCGTGCCAATGCTCCGTCCAATTATTCTGTTTCAGATGATCACATCCATAATTGGTGGCATTCAGATTTTTGATCAGCCATTTACATTAACCAATGGCAATGGTGGTCCTGACAGGGCAGCCATGACAAGCATTATGTATCTCTATAATGTCGCATTTCAGAGTACTCGTTTTGGTTACGGCGCTGCAATCGCATTTTGTCTGTTTATTATCATCATACTGTTGTCCGTTGCATCCTTCATCATGACCAAGCGGAAGAGCCGTTCATAGGGAGGGGAGTTCTCATGCAAACTGCAAAATCAGTTGAACAACCAAATGCAGCGATTCAGCAATATGCCACCACAAGGCGACTGACGGCAGGCAAGATCATCATCTATCTTTTATTGATTGGTCTTGCCGTGCTGTGCATTATTCCATTTTATCTGATGCTCATCTATTCAACACATAACAATGCAACGATTGCTTCAACATTCACCTTTCTTCCCGGATCGTTCTTAGTGGATAATTATATGAACATGGTATCGAAAATTAACATTTGGCGTGGATTTGCAAACAGTATTTTCATTGCTGGATCATCAACCGTGTTGTCTCTGTACATTGGTGCTTTGACCGCATACGGTTTTGCCAAATTTAAATTCAAAGGGCGGAACTGGTTGTTTCTGTTTCTGTTAGCGACCATGATGGTGCCGGGTCAACTGGCCTTGATTGGGGTATATCGCCTATTCAGTATGTTGGGGCTTCTGGACAGTTATGCCGCAATTATTTTGCCTGCTGCGGCTAACGCGTTTAATGTATTCTTTATCAAACAGTTCATGGAGAGCAGTATCCCGGATGAGATTATTGAATCTGCGCGGGTGGACAGTGCCGGTGAGTTCCGGACGTTCAATCAGATTGTACTGCCTATTCTGGGGCCGGCGATCGCCGCCCTTGGCATATTCACGTTTATCGGATCATGGAATAATTTCCTGACACCGCTGGTACTATTTTTCTCCCTGGATAAATATCCGCTTCCGGTATTGGTTGCACTAGTGCAGGGGTACTATGGAATGGATTATGGGCTCTTGTATTTGGGTGTAGCGATCTCAATCCTGCCTATTATTATTGTATTCTCTGTATTTTCCAAACAGATTATTGGGAGTGTTGCTTTGGGTGCTGTGAAAGGATAGCGATCAATAGAAAATAGGGAATTGCAAAGAGCAAGATCAACGGATTCATAGGAATGAATAGCGTTCTATATCATCAGAGTCGCTCATGAGGGCGGCTTTTTTGGCATTCTATATTTTGCGTATATATCCCATCTGATAAGTAAAGGATACCTTTAACTGAGAATATCTGGACGGAGCGTTTACGGAAAGGGGAGGCGTCATGGACACATCAGCGATAACACAACAGGACCTGCCATTAACCGGATATCTTGCTGTTGATCAAGAAATGTTAAGCTCCGTTTTTGCAGGTTGCTCGGATGTTGTGTTTCATACATTCCAAACCGCATGCCTTACTTCAGCGCTATGCGTATATTGTGTTGGTGTATGCGATACGGAGCGGCTGGAACGACAGGTACTAACGCCCATTCAGGAAATGGGGATCGAAGCTGCGCAAGTTCCCCTAGCTTCTGTTAAGCATGTTGAAACGACCACTCAAGCAGTACAGGCCATATTAGAGGGGGAAGCTCTGTTACTGCTGGACGGTTCAATAGGCGGAACTACATACCCTCTATACCAAGCTGCAAATCGTTCAACGGAAGAACCGTTAGCTGAATCGACCGTGCGTGGTGCACGGGATGGATTCACAGAATCGTTGACCATGAATATGTCTCTTTTGCGTAAACGTCTCAAGACACCTGCATTGAAGATTCATACACGTAACATGGGAGATCGTACAAACACCAGTATTTCACTTGTATACATGGAGGGGATTATTGACCCCAAACTTGTTAAGGAAGTGGAGACACGACTTGCCGATTTAAAGCTCCAAGACGTACTGGAGAGTCAATACATTGAAGAAGGCATTATCGATGAGCGATATTCACCATTTCCACAGATGATTGCGACGGAGCGTCCGGATGTCGTTGTTTCCAACTTGCTGGAAGGTCGGTTTGCTATTCTTGTTGACGGAACGCCGTTTACCCTTATCGCGCCAGTAACCATTTTTTCCATGTTACAATCTCCCGAAGATTATTATCAAAATGTGTTCATGAGTGTTTTTGTACGCTGGCTGCGATACATTTTTTTTGTTTTATCCATGCTGCTTCCATCGGCTTATGTAGCGATTACTACGTTTCATCAGGAGATGATTCCTACCGTATTACTTCTCAGTATTGCTCGGGCGAGAGAAGAGATCCCTTTTCCTGCACTGGTGGAAGCGCTCATTATGGAAATCGCCTTTGAAGCATTGCGTGAGGCTGGCGTCCGATTGCCGAAGCAGGTCGGATCAGCGGTCAGTATCGTGGGAGCCTTAATTATTGGGCAAGCGGCGACGAGTGCCGGAATTGTCTCAGCCCCCATGATTATCATTGTCGCGATTACCGGTATCGCTTCTTTCATGATACCCCGCTATGCTGCCAGCATCGCGACTCGTCTACTACGTTTTCCCATGATGTTTCTTGCGGGAACGCTGGGACTCACGGGTGTCATGTTGGGAGTCATCTTGGTTGTCATTCATCTAAGCAGTCTTCGTTCATTTGGAACACCTTATCTCTCACCGGTAGCACCTACGATGGCTAAGGAACTTAAGGATGTATGGTGGCGTCCATCCCCAAGGAACAAACCACACTAGAACAATCTACATTTCGAGCAAACAAGGGAGCGGGATTACATATGTTGACTGACAAAGGGAAAATATCGGTGACTCAATTGGCATTTATGGTCTTTCCCGCCATTCTCGCGACGGCTATCTTATCTGTGCCTGGAATTACAATGCACTATGCAGGACATGACATGTGGATGACTCCAATTATAGGTTCTATCGTTGGATTGGCTGCTATTGGTATTTCCGTTGGACTTGATCGTCTGTACCCTGGAAAAACGCTCATTCAATCCAGTGTATTGATTATTGGTCGGATTCCGGGCAAGTTATTCGGCCTGATATATATCGCTTTTTTGCCCCATCTGACCGGCTTGATTATTCGGGAATACGGTGAATTCATTGTCAATAATGCACTTCCGCGTACACCTTTGTTTGTTGTGATGGGTACGATGGTTGTTGTATGTGCGATTAATGTCAGACTCGGGATCGAAGTTGTCGGACGAACCTCTCAGGTGTTTGTTACCCTGCTGATCGTGCTACTGGCTTTGATCTTTATATTATTGATTGGTGAACTGAATCCTGCCGAGCTGTTTCCTTTTATGGAGAAGGGTCCAATTCCCATTATTACGGGGGCTGCTGCACCTGCTGCATGGTTTAGTGAATATATCGTGTTGGCTTTTCTGCTACCTTATGTGAATGAAAAAAAACGAATAACCCGGGTCATGCTGGGTTCCCTTGTGTTTACAACAACTGCAATGACAGTTACCAATCTGTTTTGCCTGTTTTTAATTGGTGATTTGACGGATACATTTGTATTTCCGGTCATGATCGCAGCAAGATACATAACCATTGCGGACTTTCTGCAACATATCGAATCCCTTATTATTGCTATCTGGATTTTCGGTATTTTCGTTAAAATTTCCGTTTTTCTATATATCTTTGCTACATCAACCGCGGAATGGTTTGGTTTGCGAGACTACAAACCTGTGGTTGGTCCACTTTCGTTCCTGTGCATAGTATTTGCTTACTGGGTTGTGTCCGGTGGATCCGGTATTTCCAGTTTGGTTAGCGCTTCAGCTAACTTGTATACGATCAGCATCTTATTAATCCTTCCGGCTATGATCTACGGTGTCGCCTGGCTGAAGAAAGGGTGGACGCATTTTCGGAAGAATCGAGCGAACACCTGATTGATGGGGGAGGAGCACTTGCGATTATATAGAGTACTACTAATGCCAATATTGTGTTGTGTGCTTTTAAGTGGATGCTGGGATCGCATCGAGATTAACGATTTGGCTATCGTGCTGGCTACAGGGATAGATTATGAAGATGGCAAAGTACAATTGACTTCACAGATTTTCATTCCGCGAAAGGCGAGTTCAGGAGATAGCAGTGAGAGTGGAGGGAGTCCAAGCGGGGTTACAATGATTCGAACAGCGGAAGGACGCACAATTGCCGAGGCATTGAATCGGTTACAACGTAAAGTCCCCCGGAATATGTTCTGGGGCCACTGCGAAGTCATAATCATTAGTGAGCAAGCTGGCAAACGCGGTATCCGCGAGTACATCGATTTTTTCCTGCGTTACCCTCAGTTCAGGGAGCATGCATATGTCTTTTCCAGCGATAAGGCTGCGAAAGATATCCTTGCGTTACTTGATCCACTGGAGCGAAGTTCTGCTGAATCGTTGCGTGAGATGGCCAATCTGAAGTTAGGTACACGTGTTACTGCGCTTGAACTGGCTAAATCTATTGAAGGTCCGAGCAGTTCCGCCATTTTGTCTCGCATGTTAATCTTACCCCCGGAGCCCGATCAGGATAAACTGACGACTACGCCATATGTGAAAGGTCTGAGCTTGTATAAGAAGGATCGCTATGTCAAGACGGTCAAAGAACCACTAAGCGTAGGTGTATTACTACTTGCAAAAGAACTGAACAGCATTATCATGCCTGTTGAGTTTGAGCCGTTAGAGGGTTCTTTCTCAATAAGACTCATTGAAAATAAAACTTCCTTGAAACCGCGAATTGTAAACAAACAGTGGAGTATGAAGGTCGACATCCAAACCAGGGGAGAAGTGGTGTTAAATACGACGGATGCCAATCTGACTGATCCCGCAGTATTAACTAAACTGGAAAAGGAATGGTCGGCTAAGCTCACATCTTTGGCTCATGATGCTTTAGACATGTCCCAGAAAGAGCTGCGCTCCGATTTCTTCAAATTCGCAGTTGAATTCCGCAGATATTATCCGAATCAATGGAAAGCGCAGGAGAAGAACTGGGAAACCATCTATCCTGATATGGACGTGGAAGTCAAAGTAGATGCACATGTAGTACGTACCGGAAAATCAACAGGACCACAGGGGATACCTAATGAGGACGAAAGTTGAACAGAACGGCTCCGGTTACAAGCCTGAGAAGAGAGGTGATTGCATGAAACTAGGCTCAATCCTTGGAATATTGATGCTGGCGACTGCGATAGTGTATGGAGAGTGGAAGAGCAGCAAAGAAAAGCGAGCCAGAATATTGAGCGCGGGATTCACTGCTGTGGCGGCAGTAATTGGGATCATTCTTCTCTTTCAGCCCCGTTTGCCTGGTCCTACCCAGTTTGTGAAGCTTATATTTGGAAGTGTGGATCAATTTATAAAGTAAGATGATGGGAAAAAGAAGGACCACGTCTCTGAGTACCAGAGTGTGGTCCTTCTTTTACTGTAAGTGAGCTGCATCCACTTAAAGAGGTCTATTCTTTGATCACAGAAGCGTTCACGGCATCTTCCATCTTTGTATTGTAGGAACGGAACAGACCCAGACGCCAGAACGCTGCTCCTTTGAGGTCATAACGTTTGGCAAGACCGAGCTTATCATCTACAGAGGAGGGCGTTTCACTGCTTAGACTGATACCGAGCAGAAGCTTGCTCTTCGGGACACCGGCCTGTATGGCTAATTGAATCGCCTGATCTACAAGACTATTTGGCTCAGGTACCTGAGATTTGGTGCCAACCGGATTATACTGATAGGCCATAATAATAAGATCATCTGCAATAGAGGCAAGTGTTTTGTAATCATAACCTTTATAAGCGCTATTTAGCGGGGGTACCGCTAGTGATAAGGCTGTGTCCTGAGGCAAGGAACTCTTTAATTGCTTCACATAAACATTGAGCAACTTCTGTTGTTCTACTGCATCCAGTTTAAAGCCCAGTCCTTCAAAATCCAGAACAACTCCGCCAAAACCATGCTCTGCGACAGCAGCAGTTATGCCTTCAATTGATTTCTGCCGCAGGCTGCTGTCGCTCAGAACTTTGGTCAGTTCGCCGTTTCCGTCCAATGCATACACCATGAGCTGTGGTTGGATCTGCTGATCTGCTGCGTCAGCAACGATGGACTGCGGCGTAATATCACCCGCAGCAGCAGGGAGACGGTACTCATCCCCTTGGAGCGTAAACTGACCTTCACGATCAATGCGGCTCCAGCCAAATGCTACAGAATTCATGGAAGTAATGAGATCCTTTTCTTGAAAGGATTGCAATGCATAGAAGGCTCTCAGGTGCATCTCGCGTTGTGGGGAGATGAGGGAGACCGTCTTGGTTGCCTGATTCCAGCTTACTTGTACACCGAATTGGTTACTGAATGAACTTAATGGAATAAGTACTCGTCCTTCCCGCTGAACTGGTGGCGCAGGAAGTTTTACGTTCTTTCCGTTTACGGTTGCTGTAGTGCTGCCTACCGTTAATACTACCTCGGTGGTTTGACCTTTTACAGCATTCGTTGCTTTTACAGTCTGCTTTTTGCTGTTCCACGTTATATCGATACCAAGAGCCTCTCCAACCGTCCGAAACGGAACATAAGTGACACCCTTATCCATGCGTGGAGCTGCATCAAACGTTAAGGGGACATCGTCCAGTTGAACGGTAATGGCCGGAGCAGCATAGGCTCCACCGATATTTGGGGTGTTTCCAAGGACAGAGAGAGTAATCACTGTAACCGCAGCAATTTTTCCTACACGCTTAATGAACATCGTCTGTTTCCTCCAACTTGGTACATAATAGTAGATTCTTGCTTTAAAAGTAATCTAGTAATCTAGCATATGTAGCATAACAAAATTTTCATATCGTTCCAATATAAGAGTCGAAGTTTAGTCATATTGGTGGCAAGAATCGTAATATACTTTATTATATATTGCGGAAGGAGTGTGCTTTTTGCCAAACTCTACGGGTTTTATATACAATCCGACCACCGGTGTAACTCAGTCCACGCAGCTCATCGTGACTTGCATTAACGATTCTCTTAATGCTCCTGTTAATATTGAGCTTGAGGTTTTCAGGTGGGATACTACTCAAACTGCACGTATTGCGATTGGTCATGATCTGTTTGAATTACTGCCCCAAGCGACAAGAACATTGATCTATCCACTAATCAATGCCGCTTTTTTCGAGGTGCAAAGTGATTATTTTAGCGCTACAAGCACTATCATTCATGTATATGGTGTTGATTCTACAGGCCAGATTATCCAGCGTGTGCTTCAATCGGAGATGACATTAATTGACCGATTCACAAATATCCCTTAAAGGAAGAGAGGTGAGCAGATGGCAGTTGTGAATATTACTGGAGCATTAGCAGGCAGCCAATTCGAACCTTCAATTGCAGTTAATACGTTGAACCCGAATATTATGTGCGTGGTAGCTGTGGATACCAGTACCGGACCAACATTGACTGGATTCTATCGTTCCATTGATGGAGGGAGTACCTGGTCTACAACGATACTTCCTCAACCAGCAGGATATGCAGGAGCAGAAGCACCAACAATAGACTATACGTTTCCCAATACCTTTATCGTTACCGTTCACTTGTTTAACGGGATTAATGATGGGACGATTGCAAGTTACACCTCATTTGACGATGGGTTAACGTGGCAGCCACCGGTTATCGTGCAGGCAGGTTTCGGTACCATTGTTCATAATGATGAGCCTTACATAGCGGTAGACCGTTCTCCTGGTAGCCCCTATCGAGGCAATGCATATGTCGGATATACCCCACTTGCCACGACTTCTTCCGCTATATTTACACAACGGTCGGTCTCACAGGGGTTAACCTGGGAGCCACCTGACCGACAGTCGAATCCGCGAGGAATTCATGACCGGGCAGCGCTGGCTGTTGGATTCTCGGGTGAGGTCTATGCAGGCTACATCATAACAGGGCCTGCCAGCCCTTCTGCACTTTTGCGTATTTCCTACGATGGGGGCATTACCTATCAACCTCCTCTGGATAGACAGGCGACATTCATCTCATCCGTTGTGCCAGCTCCATCGCCTTTACCTGTACCGAATTACGCTTTTCGGGTACAGACCAATCTAAGTCTGGGAGCAGATATTTCCGTTGGACCTAACAGTGGAACCGTATATGCCGTATGGAATGATGCACGAGCTGGCTATACTGATGTATTACTCTGCGAATCTCCGGATGGTCTCCTGTGGTCAGACCCGATCAGTATTACAGGCGCACCTCCAGGCACGCAGAATTTCTTTCCTTCCATAACCGTATCTCCGTTTGCCGGGACGATCAGGGTCATTTATTACAGCAACCGAATTGACGGGTTCCTTCTGGATGTTTTTGTGGCAGAATCGTTCGATGGCGGGGCGAGCTTCACCAACCGTCGAATCACAACCACATCTTTCAATCCCAATGGTAACTCTCCGATGCCAACGGTACTGATTGGGGACTACATCACTGCTGCAACGTATGCTCCAGATAATTTAGCAGCCGTGTGGATGGCCACAACACCACCCACGGGTAAGCTGGATGTTTACTTTGGAAACTAATTTATTTTAAATGAAACACCCCCATACCTTAGCCCTGTGTAAAAACAGGTTAAAAGTATGGGGGTGGACGTAGTCATTCTAATCCGAAACGATAAATCCGTCGAAACTCTCAGGACCGACCCGAACCGTTCCGAGCAGGTTGGTACTGATAAATGCAGTGTACGTTAGTTGTGGCTGGATCGGTGGATTATAGTCGTTGGCAGAGAAAACAATAACTTCGGGGTTGAGGAGACCGCTTAAACCATAAGTGAAGTTAGCAGAGTAAACAATCGGATCCGTAGCAACGGTGCCTCTAACAATGGTAATTCTGACTTGAAAGAGTGCAAGCGGTAGTCGCACCGTAATGGTTCCTTTTAATGAAACTCGTGGATTGGCTCCAGCTCCAACCGTTTGCAGACCAATCTGTGCAAATAGTTGAGGCGTATTAATCACTGGAATCGGTATAGAAATGGAATTAAACAACGCAGCATTTTGCGAAGATCTTGCATCCAGAAATTGTGTCAACGTATATACCTCCTATCTGTTTCAGATAGAATAATATATTCCTCATTCAGAGATTTGCATGGACGTTGGTGACGCGCTGGAAATATTAAAGGCAAACCGACTGCCCAAGTGACTTGTTTCTTTAAGCCATACAATCCCACCCATCAATTCAGCGAGTTGTTTACAGATGGATAGGCCTAGCCCCGCTCCACCATACTTTCCGGAGTTGCCGTGAATTTGCGAATAGGATTTGAACAATAAATCTTGGCGATCCTGGGGGATGCCGATGCCCGTATCTATTATCTCATAAGATGCATGGAGTGTACCTTCTGGATCAGCAGATACCTGCGTAGAGATGCATACTTCACCTTGCTCCGTGAATTTCAACGCATTGCCAACAAGATTGATTAGGATCTGACGGACTTTTTGCTGATCGCCTATAAGCATCAAATGATCATTTATATCGTATTCTGCGTATAATCGGATACCTTTTTTCTGTGCTTCAGATGAGAATAACTGAAGTACATGGTCGACGGTTTTAATGACACTGTAGGGGTTAATCTCCAGAGAGATCGCACCCGCTTCTGCTTTGGAATAGTCGAGAATTTGATCCATCATGGATAGCAGACTGGTTCCACTAGACTCTATGACATTAACATATAACGATTGATCCTCATTCAGCTTGGTAGATTGCAATAGATTTGCCATTGCAAGAACACCATTCATCGGGGTACGGATTTCGTGGCTAAGGACGGCTAAGAGATTTTTCTTCTCTTCCAGCACTTTTGCAGCGGTTTCTTCCGCCTGTTTTAACTGTTGCAGAGTTGTTTCCATCTCAAGAAGACTCGTGAAAAATGAAGACAAGGAGAGAAGCAGATCCACGTCCTTTTGTTGATAGGAATAGAAATCCTGATCAAATGAGCAAAGGGAGCCGTAGATTTCTCCGTTCTCATTATGTATAGGCACACCGACAAATGAACAACCACCTACGAATTCGGTAGCGTCCATATGTTTGGTTAACGGATGAGTCAGATTATTATTGATTACCAATGGACCTTGGGTATGTTCAGTCACAAGTGCACAATATGACTCGGCGTTTTCAACGACAAGTCCCTCACCTAAAATTAGTTTGTCACGATTATATACGTTCAGAACTTTGGTGGATAAGTGATCCAACTGGGCGATACAAAACGTATTTGCAGGAATTAACCTGCTTGCCGTGTCCATAACATTAGCAGCCGAATCATATAATTTATGTGAGACTATAGATAGTACATCAATGAATTCTGTTTTCAACATATTGATTTGACTCCTCCTGATTGTAGAAATTCGTTGTGCACTGTATTTAGTATATATGAATTCAAAGGATAGAGCATGTATGGTTTTGACAGTGGAAGACGGAAATGAGAAAATATGATGCTGTGGAACATGAAAAATATATTAAGTGGTGGAGGCAAATCAATGAATCAGCGTTTTCGAATTACCCGGTCCGTACAAGATAGCAATGCGGAACAATCCATCTCCCTGGAAGAATGCAAACTCTACTTCGAGTCCAAGCCCGAATTCACCTACTCATCGGTTCTTCACATTGTTGGAGCAGAGAGCACCATGTCCATCGATGGGGATTTTTTTATGTGGGACCTTGAGGGAACACAGATTGCTTTTCGTTTGTACATGGGGGATCTGTATGTAGCTATTTCTAACGAAGCTATTGTACCCAAAATGATTGAGATTGCAACGGATCTACGTGCAGACATCGTTGAAGGATAAGAAGTAGAGAACTAGGTTTGATAAAAATGTAATCATGTTAGTTGTAGTATACTTTAGACATTCCTGTAAAAATGAGACTAAAGTTTCATTTATATTCCATATGTTAGATTGTAATATATGGAATATAAAACATTTTACAGGAGAGTGAATGAAGTGAAAAAGACCAAATTAATACTTGTTGCATTCATGAGTATGATCCTTGCCTTATCAATAACTGGAATAGGATCGAGTTCAAAGGCTTCTGCAGCTACGGCACGTACACCCATTGTATTGGTACATGGATTGACTGGTTCAGATAGCAATTTTACAGCAATTGAGAGTTATTTGCGTAGCCAAGGGTGGACAAGAGACGAATTATTCGCGATTGACCTTCCTAGCAAACAAGGAAACCAGCTGTTGAACTCCGCAGCAATTAGTCGATTCGTAGATGATGTTCTGCGCGAAACGGGTCATACAAAAGTCAATATTATAGCTCATAGCATGGGTGGAGCGAATAGTCTCTATTACATACTTAACCGTGGAGGCGCTTCCAAAGTGGATAAGTTGATTACTCTTGGCGGGGCTAATCGATTGACCACAACGACAGCTCCGAGTGGAATAAAGGTGACTTCGATCTATTCCACCAGTGACACGATTGTGTCCCCGGTACTTTCCCGGTTGAACGGGGCGAACAACGTTTCGGTTTCCCTCGTATCCCATATCGGTCTGCTGTTTAACTCACGGGTGAATGCCCTGATCAAAACTGCGTTGAATGAGTAGCTAACATTGTAAAAATGGCAAACAAATGTGCATTTTTTCATAATATACTGAATGATTGACTTGAACACGACGGACCATTCATGGTTAGTCGTGTTTTCGTATTACCCGGAAGTGGCTCACTGAGGTAAGATTTAAAAATAGCAACATTCGTTCTATAATTAGAAATCAGAATGAAAAATGGAACAAAGTTAAAGGAGTCTGGATGTATGCAATCTCAACCGAATGATCGAATTAAAGTTCACCCAGGCTTTTGGGCTGGATTACATCAAATAGGGATTGGTGCAGAAGACATCGCTCGCACAGCACAACTATCTCTTGAGACAATAAATAAACCTGTAGTGACTCAATCTCAGTACTATGCAATCTGGCAGGCCTACTCTGATCTCAATGGGGACACCGCTGAGGGCATCATCAAACTTGCAACCGGATATGAGATATCCAAGTATCCTCCGCCTGTGCTGGCGATGTACCATGCTCGTGATTATCATGATGCGTTGAATCGAATGGTCCGTTACAAGCAGATGTGTCCTCCCGAGAGTTTGCAGATTACCGAAGCAGGGGAGGAGTGTATCATTGAACTCGAATGGTTACATAAGGAGCTACCAGGTCCGCCATTACTGGTCGGTATTACACTGGCATTTTTGCTTGAACTTGGACGGAGGGGTACAGTCCAGCCTTTGATGGCCAAAAGGGTCGAGTTCACCCAACTGATGGGCAACGTATATACCCTTGAAGCTTACTTCGGCTGTCGAGTCGATACGAATTCTAACCATAATCGGCTGACGCTAGAGCGAAAAGATCTGAATCTTCCATTTCTCTCGTATAACGAGGAGTTACTGGAGATCCTGACCCCGGCTCTGGATCGGTCGCTGGACGAACAGAAGAACAGTCGTTCCGTTACTGAAGTGGTCAAATGGATCTTGAAACGTAACCTCACAGGAAAGCGCCCTGACATCCAGACGGTCGCCAAAGAGCTTTGTATGAGTGATCGTACCTTGCAACGGCGACTGACGGAAGAGAACACAAACTTCAAGCAATTATTAACCGAAGCCAGACGTGAGCAGGCCCGGGAGTACCTGGCAGATCCTTCGCTCGATATCAAAGAGGTAGCATTCCTGGTTGGATATGAAGACCAGAATTCGTTCTATCGTGCGTTCCGGACCTGGGAAGGAGATACTCCTTCGAATTGGCGTGTCAGGCATTAACTCTGGCGCAAGATGCTAGTTACTGAGCCCTTCAGACTGCGTAATATTATATCTATCCAGTGAATGAAGCTGTTCGCAATGTTCAAGAAACAGCTGACGGATAGTTGTAATCAAGAAGGAGAAATGCAGGATGGATATGGGAGTAAAAGAGAAAACAGCCTTAGTTACAGGATCAACAAAAGGGATCGGCAAAGCGATTGCTATAGAACTCGCTCGAGAAGGTGTTCATGTTCTGATTAATGGACGCAATGATGAAGAGGTGGAACGAACAGTTCGTGAAATCAAGTCCACTTTTCCGGAGACCTCTCCGCAAAAGGCTACCGCTGATCTTGTGGATCTGGCGCAACGCCAAGCTTTATTCGAGAAATTTCCTGAGGTCGATATATTAATTAATAGCATGGGTATATATGAAATCATGAGGTATGAAGACATAAATGATGAAGTGTGGGAGAAATATTTCCGTACCAATGTGTTGGCTGCCAATGGCTTGTCTCAATTTTATTTACCTAAAATGGTGAAGAACAATGACGGGCGTATTATTTTCATCGCAAGTGAAGAAGCCCTTATGCCTTCAGGCCAGATGCCCCAGTATTGCATGACCAAGTCAATGCTGCTGTCATTAACCAAAAGTTTGTCCAAACTGACAGCAGGGACCGAGGTTACGATCAATACGATCCTGCCAGGTCCAACACTGTCCGAAAACGTACAAAAAATCCTTGAGGGCATATACCCTGATGAGACGTTGAATTTCGAAGAAAAAGAGAAAGACTTTATGAAGAGTAATCTGCCACAGTCCGAATTACAGCGATTCATCAAGCCAAGTGAAATAGGCAGACTTGCTGCATTTGTATGCAGCCCATATGCTTCAGCCTTCAGAGGCTCTCCCATCCGGATGGACGGGGGCATGGTTCCCACCATATTTTAAAATTGTTCAGGATACAGGATATGTATCCATAAGGTGTCGCCAGTATTGGCGACTTTTTTATTTGTAAATGATCTATGCGAGGGGCGTCAATCGAGTTTATAATACAGGTATGATTTCTCGAAAACGATTTCTGTTCATTGGAAGCGATTACTTTTATTGATTATATGAATCTAAAAGGGGATACTATCATGATAGCTGCAATAAATCTGGAAGGCATATGGAAACTCCAACTCGATGAACATAAGGTGGAACGTGGTCTGAATTTCTCAGACGTTATTACATTGCCAAATACTACATCTCATGCGGCCAAGGGCAAGAAAAACGAGAATGTGTTAATCGGTGCGCTGACGGATGAGTACTTATTTGAGGGTTATGCCTGGTTTTCACGAGAGATTGAAATTCCCGAACACTTGGCTGGCAAATGTTGCTTCTTGCATCTGGAACGAACACGAGTAACCACAGTTTGGATCGATGGGGTGGAATGCGGAACACAAAACAGTCTGAACACACCTCACCGTTACGAGATTGAGGCAGGGCTAACCGCTGGGACTCATACAATTACCATTCGAGTGGACAATACCAATTATCCAACCAAAGGTGGTCACCTTACATCCGAAGACACGCAGACGAATTGGAACGGCATCACCGGGAAATTGGAACTTCAATTTTTCGAGCGTGTTTTCCTGGATAATGTTCAGGTCTATCCCGATCTTGCGACTCGATCTTTCGAGATCAAGGCAGCACTTGTTGGTGACCTGCAAGAAGTACGAATCGTGGTTTCGGCTGTTGCAGTCAGTGCAGATCCGGTGTATACGACCGAGGAACAGATTTTCGCCCCGGATTCGCAGGAAATCCAGCTGACGTACAAGATTGGCGAAGATGCGATGTTATGGAGTGATGATGAACCTAACCTGTACCAACTTCATATTCATCTGCAAGATCAGGACGGCCAAGTGCTGGATTCCACCGAAGTATGGACGGGATTACGGGAATTCCGGGCTGCTGGAGACAAATTCACCATTAATGGTCGCAAAACGTTTCTTCGAGGCAAACATGACGGGCTGATCTTTCCGCTCACGGGATACGCGCCAACAGATGTGGATGAATGGGTTCGTATTCTCGCTATCTCCAAGTCCTACGGTATCAATCACTACCGTTTCCATACCTGTTGTCCTCCGGAGGCTGCTTTTATTGCAGCGGATCTGCTCGGCATCTACATGGAGCCTGAGCTTCCGTTCTGGGGAACCATTACGGATGAATCTTCAGATGGGCATAATCAAGCCGAGCAGGATTACTTGATTAGCGAAGGATTTGCGATGCTGCGTGCTTTTGGTAATCATCCTTCGTTTGTCATGATGTCCATGGGGAATGAACTATGGGGAAGCAAGGACAGATTGAATTCGATCCTGAAGGCATACAAAGCATATGATCATCGTCATCTATACACCGAAGGTTCGAATAACTTTCAGTTTGTGCCGGACATTCTGGAGGAAAGTGAATTCTTCTGCGGGGTTCGTTTCTCCAAAGAGCGCCTGTTCAGAGGTTCATATGCGATGTGTGATGCTCCGCTCGGTCACGTGCAGACCGACCTGCCAAATACATTGAAAGATTACGATTCAAACATTGTACCTGAGCAAGGCAGCGATGCTGACCCTTCTGGTCAGACTGGGGACAAAGAGATTCAGATTCAGTATGGGACAGGTTCCAAAACAGTGCAGGCCGAAGCTGGAAGTGACCAACTTGTCTCACACGTACCAATCATCTCGCATGAAATAGGACAGTACGCCACGTTTCCTAATTTCGAGGAGATCAACAAGTATACGGGTTCTCTCAAAGCCAAGAATTTCGAAGTGTTTCGAGAGCGTCTGAATGCCAAAGGGCTGGGACATCTGGCGGAAGCCTACTTCAGAGCCTCTGGTAAACTCGCGGTCGCATGTTACAAGGAAGAACTGGAAGCTGCTTTTCGTTCGCAGCAACTAGCCGGGTTCCAGCTGCTGGATCTTCAGGATTTCAGTGGTCAGGGAACAGCGCTGGTGGGTGTACTGGACGCATTCATGGATTCCAAAGGCATGATTACACCGGAGGAGTGGAGAACGTTTTGTTCCGACGCTGTGCTGCTCGCGAGATTCCCCAAATATAATTATCAAGCGGGTGAATTGTTCGAAGCACGCATTGAACTAAGTTACTTCCGGAGACAAGCATTGGATGGACTTCAATTGAAGTGGGAAATTCAAAGCGAGCAGATCGAAGGAAGCGTCCTATTGGAAGGGAAAACAGACCTGCCAGCGACCCATGGAGAACATTATGTGAATGTCGCGGATCTCAGCATTCGTATTCCTGAAGTCTCCAATATGACCAAAGTGGAGCTTAGACTGTCCATTCCGGGCACGGATATCCGTAAGTCTTACGACCTGTGGATCTACCCGAGTCAGGAGGAAGTGGACCTGAGCGGTTTGAATCTATTTACCGAACTCTCGGAACAGGCGTTGGCGCTGCTTGAGCAGGGCGAGGATATTTTACTTTTCCCGAATCCCAATCAGCTTCAACACGCGATTCAAGGTTTCTATAGCACCGATTTCTGGTCTTACCCTATGTTCCGATCCATCTCGGAGAATATGAAAAGAGAAGTTCCTGTGGGCACAATGGGCTTGTTAATTCAACAGGATCATCCGGCCTTCGACCATTTTGTCACAGAGGAGCACTCAACTTATCCGTGGTGGAGCATCGTGTCCGAGTCGTCATCGATCATCTTGGATGAGTTGGATAAAGACTTGAATCCGATCGTGCAGACCATTGACAATTTTGAGCGAAACCACAAGCTCGGCCTTTTGATGGATTGTCGGGTCCGGAAGGGGAGAGTGCTGATGGGAGCGCTGAATCTGGAGCGTCTAATGACTACATTGGAGGGCAGACAGTTGTTATACAGCTTCCAGCGTTATGTACAAAGTTCCGCTTACCAGCCCGTTGCACGTCTGGAAGTAGAGGAACTTCGCAAGTTGTTTAAGTAAGATATAGGGAGAAGAAGTGTCAGGTTTCCCTTAATTATGCCAATGAGCCCCTTCCGCGAATGGAAGGGGCTATAAGACACGCAGATTGAATCGGTTCATTCTCCCATTAAGCGTTAGATGAACCTGCACTTTTTAGGATTACATTCCAATCTTTTTCTTCAAAAAGTATGTTGTCTTTATCCTCTGTTACTCCGATCCGGACCTCAAGGATCACCATCCTGGTTTCAGCCAGAATAGAAAAGAGACTCTCCTTGGTAATCGCGAACTGAGTGCCCATACTCAATTGCATGACCTTTCCGTTGACAAGCACTTGCCCACTGCCTGCAAGCACGGTCCATGCTCTACACCCAGTTCTATGCCAGTTCAACCCGATATGTTTGCCTGGTAGAACCGTTATGTTTAATGTGGTTACAGTTGTATTCTCATCGTCTAACGAACTCTCAATGACACGATAACTGCCCCAGGTTGCTTCACCATACATCGGTTTTAATGGCAAGTTACCCAATTGCGCTTTAATTTCATTTGAATTATTTTTATTGGCAATGAGAATGCCATCCGGACTTGCGGCAGCGATAATACCTGGCACGCCAATGACTTGGATGGGGTAGGGAAGTTCGTTAATAATATAGGAATCGGAGGAAGAACCCGAGATTCCACCGTGTCCGATTACATGGGTATCTAACTGTGCACACAGCGTATCCCAGCTTCCGATATCCTGCCATACTCCCTTATAAGGCAGGACTACGGCCCGCTGCGCCTTTTCTGCAACATGTTTGTCAAAACTGCGTTCAGGCAACGCTTCATACAGGGACGACAATTGATCATAATGAACCGGAAGCCCCATTTTTTTAATATGGGATATCATAAACGCGACGGTGAATGCGTACACACCGCAGTTCCATAGTGCCCCACGTTGTAGCAGAGTTTCAGCAATGGTGGCTTCGGGTTTTTCTATAAATTGTGTTATGGGTGCATAAGCATTACGTTCTTCTCCACCCGGCAGGATGTATCCATACTGTTCTGAAGCATGTGTAGGCCTTGTCCCAATTAAAGCGATATCGGCTTGAGAATGTTTCAATATGTCCGGCAGTAATTGGAAGTTGCTGAAAAAATCTTCACCTGCGAACACATCAGCTGGCGCGATACAGATTACATCGTCATCCTTGGCCATTCGGAAGGATTGCAGATATAACGTCGCTAAGGCCGCCGCAGTAAAAGTACCTCGTTTATAAGGTTCCCCAATGACTGGTATTTTGCCTTGAGTATGTCGTTCCGTAATATTAGCCTGATCCTGATGTGAAATAATGAGTGTTGAATCCGTTAGGGATGAACTGTCAAGCTGGCGGCATACTCTGCTGATCATGGATTCCCTACCTCCAGCGGGTGATGGAAGTATATCTATGAACAGCTTGGAGCGAAGCTCATTGGATAAAGGCCAGAGCCTTTTGCCAGAGCCGCCGCACAGCAGTACGATATGCATGGGCTTCCTCCTTAAGCTCAGGGAGCTTTACTATAGATTTTCCGTTTATGAAAGGAAAGAGAACGATATTTAAGAGCCAGATTGCGGATTTGTTGCTCTTTTAACGAAGAAGCGTTCACATTCAGACTTTTATTCTTGGAACTTCTAAGGATCATGCTGCCTGGGTTTTTCGTATACATAAAATTGGCATACGTTTCATACTCGGAGAAACCAAACTGTTTCTTCTTATTGATATTGGAGATGATCGCTTTGTACCATGGCAGCTTATGAACCGCTTCAATTTTCTGTTTTAAGGCAGCGAGTTTCGATTTGTCGAACAGCATATAATGGGTGACAAAAGAGCGGGGACGCGGAGCTTTCATGCCTAACAACTTGCGGTAGGTATTGAAATATTCCGGTTGGCTCCAGTCACGGCAGTAAAAGACTGTTTTTCCTTCTACAAGAAATGAATGAGGTTTAATCAGTACGGTATCTGCATCCATGACTAGAAAGTACTTTGCCTTCACAATGGAATCTCCGTTCATTTTGAGCAGCTGCTGATATAACCAGCCTGACCGATTCCATCGGGAGGACTGGTAGTGTATGTCGTTTTTGGTTAGAGGCAGGACGGATCGCTCATTAACAAAAATGCAGTTTTTAAGGGAACAAAGTTTTCTGATTTTGGTGCTGACCGGAGAAACAATATATATGCTTCCAATGGGATGTTTTACATAACGGCGAATGTTATCGATGACGAGGGGAAGGGTAGCCAAATCTTTCTCGATCGCCGGTATAAGAACATCAATCTTAGGTGCATTATTCAACCGGATTCCAGGCTGTACGGACATCTTCTCAACTCCTTGCACAAATCAAATCGTGATGAATCATTATATGGTATGTGTGCAAAAGTGTTTTGGTCAGGGCATGTGCAAATATACATTTTTATGAATAGGGGCTTTTGTTGAGGGCTCCTTTATCGGTATTACATATAATGCATGCAGGATCTTGATCAAACAGCGGGCTTTGATGCGGTTGCTGAAGGGAGAGTTTACGACATGGGAGTTGATAAATTGCAGCCGTTAAGAAGTAAGTGGTTAAAAACAAAATTGATCATTAATAATGAATTAATTAAACCGTTTATCCCCGACACACAGAAATATAACAAAACGAATCTGAAATCCATGATCAGCAAATATGGAATGGTCTATGTCAAACCCGAGAGAGGTACTTTCGGGATGGGCGTTATTAAGGCCGAGATGGAAAGTCATCAACATTTTGTCTATCAGATAGAGCAAAAACGTCTGACGTTTGACAGCTTTGAATCGTTTTATAGCAGTCTGACTCGCTTGGTGAATAAAAGAAGTTATCTGATTCAGAGAGGAATCCATCTTCTTAAGCACAATAACAGACGTTTTGACATCCGAGTCATGATACAGCTAAGCCCGACCAAACATTGGGAAGCTACCGGAATCATCGGCCGACTGGGTCATCCAAAGAAAATCGTAACCAATTATCATAGTGGTGGTACACCGATGGATATTCACAAGCTGCTACAATCACATGCATCCACAAAACGCAGGAATGAACTGGTTCAGGAGATGAATGAGCTTAGCCTGCGCATAGCTCGTCATATGAAAAAAAAGTACCCGTATCTAAAGCAAATCGGTGTGGATATCGGCCTTGACCACAGTCTGAAACCCTGGATTATTGAGGTAAATGTCAAACCTGACCCATATATATTCAATCAATTAAAGGACAAGACGATGTATCGCAAGGTCATACGATATTACCGCCATGCTGTGCCCAAAAAAACAGAATAACAGACCGGACTTTTCATAGAAATGGCTGGAGAAGTTCAAGCTCAAGAGTCGTCAATGTGGCGACTTTTTTTGTTGATCTGCGTTTTAGGGTCGGAATAATGCATTTCATCCCAATTCGACTCCGAAACCTATGCTAAAATAGTATATTCGAGAGTGAAATTCAGAGTCGATGTCGATGAAAGGCGGATGTTCCCCCATGTTCAATATTGCAATCTGTGATGATGAGGAGCAACAACGAGAACGTGTGAAAACGATGCTGGTCTCCTTATCTCTAAAAACCAATTTTGATTTTCAAATTAGCCTATTCACATCTGGTGAACAACTGCTCTCACACTACAGAGAGGTTGGGGATACATTCAATATTCTCATCTTGGATGTGGAGATGGGCGGAATGAACGGGATTCAGACCGCTAAAGAGATCAGGAACATGAAGTTTCTGGATGTACAGATTATGTTTCTGACCAGTTATCCGGAATATATGGTGGAGAGTTTTGATGTCATCACCTTTCAATATCTGATCAAGCCAATCCAGCCGCAAGTTTTCGATGAAAAGATGATTAAGCTGTGTCAATATTTTCAGGCATTGGACAAAAAGTATGTATTAATCAAATCAGACTATGATGAACTGTTGCTGAAATATGATGATATTCTCTGGATTGAGGTCGTCAAAAGTTTAACAATAAAGAACAAGTTGAATTTTGTGACACAGGAAAATGTACATGAGACCAAAGGCATTTTATCCAGCTACGCTAGCGGTTTGAAAGACCATGGTTTCTTGCAGATTCATCGCTCGATTATCATCAACCTGATGCATGTTCAGAAGTTTTCCGGTACCCAAGTCGTTATGTTAAATGGAGCGGAACTGCCCATAGGCCGATCCAAGGTCAAAGAAGTCAAAGATGCGTACACCAAATACATGATCATGAGGATTCAATGATATGGATGCCTATATGATCTTTTCCATCATCTTTGTGACCTTACTTATGGCATTTCAGGCGAATTTTTATTTTGATTCTGTGCTGGGCAAGTCCAAGCGGAAGACACAGAGAGCACTCTATTTCGTAGTATTTGTTATGCTGGGTTATTTTTATTTGGCATCTTCCTTCTCCGATCTTGTTTCGACTGCTGTTGCTCTGCTATTAATCTTCAGTCTGGCACAGTCCTATAAAGTGGAGTTCAAAATCAAGCTTGTTTTTACCATTCTATATGCAGTCCTGATTACTATGGCGAATACGATAGCAGTATATATTCTCGGAGTTTTGGAATCCACAGATTTCATCTCATGGGAACAGTTCAACGGAGATGACCACTGGATTCTTTCCAAGGTGATGCTGCTTGGTTGCAGCATCATGTTCATTGTTATTCAAGTTGTCCGCCTAGTCGCCAAACGTAGAAGTTTTGCCGTTCACTATCGTTATTATTTGCTGTTTCTCATCGTACCGATCATTACGATCTATCAGATCAATGTGGCCTCCATCTATAGTGAAAAAAACATATTTTACGTCTTTTCTGTACTAGGCTCTCTTTTTCTCAATGTGTTCATTGTTTATGTATTCGATAATATGGTGGAAAAGGTACAGCTCGCGCATGAAAATGCCGACTTGCAACGTCAGATGGATTACCAGGATGCCAACTATGAGAAGACCGTTCACAGTTTCAAAAACATTAAATCCATCATCCATGATATCAATCAGCAATTTCTGTATATTGATGAATGTATCCAACGTAACGAACTGGCGGCAGCAGGTGACCATATCAAGTCTACGTTAAATACGATTGAAGGTGCATACCAGCGGGTGAACTCCGGCAATCTGGTCATTGATGCTCTCGTTACGAATACCCTGGCTATGGGGCAGGCAAACGGAATCAAAATCGACACCAAAATCCAGCTTCACTCGCAACATATCCAGATCGATCGATATGATCTGTGTGTGGTGCTTGGTAACATGCTTGATAACGCAATTGAAGCCTCCAAGAAGGTCAGACAGGCGGAGGATCGATATATCCTCATTGCCATTCATTCCACGGCATCTGCTCTCGTCATCCAGATTATGAATCATGTGGAGCAACCGATTGTTGACTTGAAAAGTGACAAGCCCAATCCGGAGTACCATGGGATCGGTCTAACCAATATATCGAGAATGTGTGAGAAATATGGTGGCCATATGAGTATTGAGCATCAGCATCGAAAGTTTAACAACATGGTTGTGCTTCCATTTCACACTGACAATCCCTGAACATACCGTTCGGGGATTGTTTTTTTCCATTCAGGGTCCGTTTGCGTTCGATCAGTCTCTTACCGGATATGATGAATTCATTCATAAGAACATTTGTGGGAGGACATGGGATGAAGAAATTAATTAGTCTTTTATGTACAGCAGTGTTTGTAATTACACCGCTGGCAGATGTCAGCGCAGAGGCGAATAACAGCGGTACGATCGAGGTACGGGCGGAGCAGATTGCCAAGGAAATGGTGAAAAATTACGGTGTCACGAGTGTGCAATATGCGATCATGGATGAAGGGGAATACATTTTATCAGATAGTGTCGGGCTGCACGATAAGGCATCACAGAAGCCAGTGGACAAGGATAGCATGTATGGAATAGGCTCGGTTAGCAAAATGGTTGTTACGGCAGCCGCCATGAAGCTGGTCGATTCCGGTAAAGTAGATCTGGATGAGCCGCTTACTTCGTATATCAAGGACTTTAAGATGGCAGATGCGCGATATACTCAAATCACACCGCGTATGTTGATGAATCATTCATCCGGTCTTTACGGTACACATTATGGAAACAGCATGTTGTTTGACGATAATGACACCCGCAATCATGATGAACTATTGCTCAAACTTCAGTCCGAAAAACTGAAATCAAAGCCGGGTACCTATTCCGTCTACTGCAATGATGGCTTCCAGTTGCTGGAGCTTATGGTGGAACGGGTGAGTGGGTTAAGCTACAGCGAATATATCGCCAAGTACATCAGCGAGCCGTTGAAGTTGGAATCAACGAAGACACCCTTGGATTCCTTTGACAGAGCGCAGTTATCCGAAACCTATTGGCCTACACTTGAGATGAAGATGCCTACCGAAAATGCAAACATTATCGGCACAGGCGGAGTGTACTCCACCGCAGAAGAATTGAGTCAATTCGGAGAGGTTTTAATGGGGAACAGACCGGATATTCTGTCCGAATCTGCAGTGAAGGCCATGCAATCTCATGAGTATCGTAAGGGCATATGGGTATCTGATGAGCAAAATACGATCAATTATGGCTTGGGGTGGGACGCGGTTGACCTTGCACCTTTCAGCGATTATGGGATTACCGCGTTAGCCAAAGGCGGAGATACCATGTTGTACCATGCCGTGTTAATCACTATACCCGAACATGATATTTCAATGGCGGTTCTATCATCTGGTGGATCTTCCGTCTACAATCAGATGTTTGCCAGCAAAGTGCTGCTGGACGTTCTCGAGGATCAGGGCATCATCGACGATGTTCAGCCTGATCAGAAATTCTCACCACCTGTCAAAGTGAAGATGCCAACAGAATTAAATTCGTACTCCGGTCTCTATGGTACGGTAGGAGAGACATTGGATATAGCGATTAAGGATGGTGAGATGCAACTGCCTGCTTTGCTGGGAGGAATTATTCCTGAGCAGAACTATGTGTACACAGGGGACGAACATTTTACAAGTGCGGATGGCAGTGTGAAAGCTAGTTTTGTGAAGGAACGTAATGACAAGGTGTATGTTAAAGTTCAAGGCATGATAACGTTACCCGGCATAGGCCAAACGGTAATGAACACGTATGATTATCAAAAACTGGATCATAATGCGCTTGACGCAGCAACTAAAGAGAAGTGGACAGCTCGTGACGGCTCGAAATATTACGCGTTGGATGAAAAAATAACATCGATCTTTTATCTGCTTCCATCGATGCTGATTAAGAATCTATCCGTTGATGCCGAAAATGGTTACGCCAATGGTACGCAAATCAAGGATATGAACAACGCAGAGAATGTCGCCCAGATTCCTGTGATGAACGGAAGAGACGCGTTTGATCTGCAATTCTACACGAAGAATGGCGCTGAGATTTTGATTCAGGATGGACAGGAATACATTGCAGAGGATGCAATTACTCCAATCTTTGGTGGGAAAAAAGGAATTACAACTATTCCGGCAAACGGTCAAGCCCGGTGGTATGCGATCAACGCCCGATCGGGTAACAAATCCATCACGGTGGATTCTCCGAAGACCGGAGGTTACGCAGTGTATAATGATAAAGGGGAAATGGTTGACTTCTCTGTAGCAACCAATCAGGAATCAACGAAGCTCCCGAAAAGTGGTTTTATCGTTTTTGGTGGGGACGCCGGTGATGTATTCCAGATTGAATTAAAGTAAAGCAGGGACTGCTTTTACAAAGTCGCATTCGCAGCTTGTCACATAAATAATGTCGTATTCAGGAAGTCGCCTAATGGCGGCTTTTTTGATTTTATTTTTAGAATAATTTAACAATCTGGTAACAATTCGGCCTCATTACTCGTTAAATTTATGTAGTTATATATCAGGCTAATTTTTAACAGGAGGATTCATTATCTATGACTAATAGACATAAACGTCAAACGACTAAGCAATGGAAAAGAAGAGCAGGCAGACCCATCGTTGCAGGCCTTACTGCCGGAATATTAATGGTTCACGGAGTCATCGGCGTGTTGCCATCTCAGGTACATGCTGAAGCATCGGATGTATCCATCCGTAACTGGTACTCGTATCAGCGCATCACAGTGCCTGAACTGAAACCTACTTGGACAGCGAAAGTAGATAACCATTTGAATATGAACGAGACGTACATCGGAGCTAATGCCATTGCAGAAGAAGGCAAAGTATTCACGTTTGCTGGATCGAAGTTGGTTGCACTTGATGCGACAACAGGTAAACGGTTGTGGACTTACGGCAAAGAACTGACACCTTATATTACTTATCAAGGCGGCGTCCTCTACGGACTTACCAGTGATTACAAGCCATATGCCTTGAATGCAAAGACAGGCAAAGCCAAATGGCAGTCAGGCACATCCACCTGGATTGATACGGTTCAACGTACGGAAGTGCTGATTCCAACGGTGGATACCCTCTACGTGATTAAGGGGAGTACAACGTTTGCACTGGATATCCAGTCAGGCAAACTGCGCTGGAAGGCAGATGAGCCATTAGGCGAAGGTCACGGTACTGAATATCTTGAAGAGTCTAATGGTATTGTACTGAGAACCTTTTTTGTCCAAGGGGCACTTACATCCGTTCAACTTAATGCGTATGACAAGAAAACGGGCAAGAAGTTATGGGGTCATTTTGGTCAGGGGGAAGGTATTCAGATCAAAGACGGTCTTGTGTATTCGGTGGATTTTTATTCTCCAATGTTGGAAGATGATGAGTCTTCACCTGAACGCAAATGGAAAGTTAATGCGTACAACCTGAAGACCGGTGTGTTGAAAGGAAGTCAGGAGTACAAGTGGACCATGCCGGGTGACCCACCGTATATGAATGGTAGAGGAGGTATACTTGTCAATAAAGACAAACTGTACATTGCGCAGGGGGACAACATAGCGGAGTATTCGTTGAATACAACCAAGTCGGAAACTACGCCAATTCGAACGTTTCACCAACCTTACGGGGACAAAATGGAGTTACTTGGCATTGTACAGGAACGGCTGGTGTACAAAAACCTCGAGACAGGTGAACTTAAAGGCATTAAGCTGGCTAATGGTCAGGAGGTTCAGTGGCATGGTGATGCCCCGGTTTCTCAGATTGATGTTTACGGTAAAGGAATGTATCGAGCGCAACGTAACGGCACCCTGCTTGCCCTCAACATGATGACGGGTCAGCCAGCTTTTCGAGTCGCTACCGGGGGAGATCTGCACAACACGACATTGAAGACAAACGGAATGATCATCATCCAAGCCGAAGGCAAACTTCTCGGCGTTAAGCTGCCAGCATCGCTGAAATAAGTGATTTAGAATGAAAAATATGTGAGAAGACTGGATTACGGCATAGCTTGCTCATAATCCGGTCTTTTTTTATTTTTGCGCATAAAACACTGCAAAGTCCAAGTACTTGTACATGCAATCTGCCACACGAAACCCCGCTTCCTCCAACCACTTCAATTGATCCTCCAGCGTGGCATTGATATCCACCTTGCGTCTTTCGATCGAAGCCGAGATGGCTTCCTCAGACAAACCACTTTGTTGAATCGCTTCTAACCAGCGCTGGCGGTAATAGGTGTCCGTATCGAGGGTTCTTCCCTGAACCTGATCTGCGTTGATGAAGCATCCACCTGGTTCTAACAGCTTATGTACAGAGTCAAACACCTTTTTCTTGTCAGCGTGGGTCAGATGGTGAATAGACAGGGAGGAAATAATCATGTCGTAGGAACTGGTGAAATCGTACTTGGAGTAATCCCCGACCACATACTGCACATGGTTCGAATCAGCAAATCTTCGACGTGCTCCTTCGAGCATATGATCACTAATATCGATCAGGGTTAATCGCGCGTTGGGATACTTTTGCAGGACCAATCCGGAGAGCAGTCCCGTTCCTGCACCCAGATCAAGAATACGTGGAGAATCGATCGGGCTTTCCATTAGATCCAGAGCCATTCCATAAAAATCATCAAAACAAGGGATAAGCTGCTTTCGCTGCACATCATAATCTTGGGCTACCTTATCAAACAGCTGCTTTACTGAGAATTCCATGTGCTCATCACTCCTTGAGGTTTTCTCCATATTTTACAAACTGGAAGGGATCAAGGGAAATACTGATTATGGATAAACTCATAGGTTGGACCTATGGGTTCCGAGTCTCTGCCATGGGTAATAACATGTAAGCGCAGAATATAGACAGGGAGGAATGAACCTGATGTTTCAACCACGTTCTATTATGATGAGTATCTCGTTAATCGTTATAGTTCTAACACTTACAGCTTGCTCTGGTAATAATGAACCTTCGGCTATCCCTGAACCATCAATGCCAGTAGGTGAATCTGCTCCAGCACCTTCAACAGGAAATGAAACCAAGCGTCAACAGACCGAAAGTTTTGAAATGTTGACGGCAGATGGCAATCAATCACTAGAAGCGACCTTGCAACAAGGAGAAGGATTTTCCTTGTACGTATTCGAGAAATTCACATTTGATGCTGCTCAAGGCCGTCTGTCACTGACTAGTAATGCTGACTATTATGTGGATATTGAACCACTGCCTTCGGATTATAATCTGGCAGAACTGGAGACAGCGGGTAAAGAAGAATTAGAAAAAGCCGGTAAGGTATCCGATTATAGTGGAGAACTGGTAGAACACCCGCTTGGTTATGCCGAGCTCTATCTTCAGGCCTCTGGTGAAGAAGGAATTAGCGATTATATGGTCTGGAAATCAGAAGAAGGGGACGCATTTTTATTCCGTCTTCATAATCCAAAAGGAGAAGAGGCCTCTGATTTCGCCAGCCCGGTCCTTGTTTCGTTATCCACCGTTCAGGGTGATTCGTAACTTAGATGACTATAATCTTTTCAACGAAAGTCGCCAACTGGCGACTTTTTTAATTTTGCAGATTTCACGGAGAAGTTGCGAGGTGATGTATTCACTTCCATTTGACTTAGAGTACGCTCTAGGGTGTAGACTTTGAAGAAGAAGAAGAAGAAATATTGCCAAGGAGATGAACAGAATGACACAGGAAAATAATTTTAGAACTTTACAACATAAAATAGGCTCTGGCTTCAACCATAGCAGTACAGCGGAGGATGTATTGAAAGATCTGGAATTGTCAGGACAGCTTGCTATTGTAACGGGTGGATATTCCGGCCTCGGGTTGGAGACGACACATGCGCTTGTTAATGCGGGAGCCCGTGTAGTGGTGACTGCACGTCGTCCAGCGGTTGCGAAGGAAGCACTTTCGGGTCTGGAAGGTGTTGAAATAGATGCATTGGACCTCGCTGATTTATCCAGCGTTCGTGCTTTTGCCGAGCGATTCCTCGCGAGTGATCGCAACATCGACATGCTGATTCTTAATGCGGGCATCATGGCTTGTCCGGAGACAAGGGTAGGTCAGGGCTGGGAAGCTCAATTTGCAACCAATCACCTAGGCCACTTTGCACTGACTAATCTGTTATGGCCAGCACTTGCAAGTCGGGGTGGCGCACGTGTTGTTTCCTTGGCATCAGCGGGACATCATTTCTCACCGATTCGTTGGGATGACATCCAGTTTGAGCATGGTTATGAGAAATTCCCTGCTTATGGTCAGTCCAAGACAGCAACCATATTATTCAGCGTTGAGCTGGACAGACGTGGAGCTGAACAGGGAGTGCGTGCATTCTCGGTTCATCCAGGTGGAATAATGACGCCGTTGCAGCGTCATATGCCGAAAGATGAGATGATTGCTCTGGGATGGATTGATGAATCTGGACAAGTCGCCAATCCGGCGTTCAAAACACCTGAGCAGGGGGCGGCAACGCAAGTCTGGGCAGCAACCTCTCCTCAGCTTGAGGGCAAAGGTGGTGTCTACTGCGAGGATTGTGACATCAGTGAAATGGCTCCCGAAGATGGAGGTTTCTACGGAGTGAAGGAATATGCGATTGATCCTGAGCAAGCTCTTCGACTATGGAAACTGTCCGTGGAGCTGACGGATACGGATATCCCAACCATGTAAAACCTTGATTTACACAACAATTAAATTGAGATACACACTAAACGCTACTGAAGTTGTCAGTAGCGTTTTTTTATTTTTGCTCATACGAATTGAGAAAGTAACATCCCTCATGGTTAGGTGAATATCATATATCAGAATAGAGGGAAGAAAGGATACATTATACGGCTCAGTGAAGTGAAATAACTGTGATGGATTGTAATGTGAGTGCTTTTCCATTTAAAATAGAGGAATCATGTTCTTTTTGAGAACGCAGGGAGAGAAAATCATGAATATTTTTGAGCAACACATACCTTTGGAAAAAGTGAAATTTAATGAACCGCTAAAAAATCACACGTTTATTAAAATTGGTGGTAAAGCAGATATCCTCATCCATCCAACAACGATAGACGAAATCACTAAAATCGTAGAGATTGCCAACATACATCAATTGCCGCTGACGGTTATTGGCAAAGGCTCCAACGTCATCATTAAAGATGGAGGCATCCGTGGTGTAACCATTTCCCTTAGTCATTTCGATCAAATTAAAGTGAGTGAGGACAGCATGATTGCCCAAAGCGGTGTTGATATCATTGATGTATCCAGACTTGCTTTGGAGCATAGCTTAACTGGTTTGGAGTTTGCTTGCGGTATTCCCGGCAGCACGGGGGGCGCACTTTACATGAATGCGGGTGCCTATGGCGGTCAGATCGCAGATGTTGTTGAACGTGCGACTGTGATCACCAAAGACGGTGCAGTGTTGGAGATTCCGCGAGAAGAGATGAAGTTTGGTTATCGAAATAGTCTCTTCAAGATGGATCACTATATCATACTGGAGGCCGAATTCGGGCTCAAAAAAGGAAACAAGGAAGATATTGCAAGCAAAATGAAGGAATTAACGTTCCTGAGAGAATCCAAGCAGCCGCTTGAATTCCCGTCTTGTGGAAGTGTATTTAAACGACCGGAAGGACACTTTGCTGGTAAACTGATTCAGGATTGTAACTTGCAGGGCACTCGCATCGGGGGCGCTGAAATTTCCATGAAGCATGCAGGTTTTATCGTAAATGTGGATCATGCTACTGCCCAGGATTATATGGATCTGATCCAATTTATTCAGAAGAAAGTATATGATACGTTCCAAGTTGAATTGGAAACCGAAGTCATCTTTCTGGGAGAATAGCTTCGATGAATACTTAAAAGGTCGCCATTGGTGACCTTTTTTGATTGGACGAATTGGACTCGGACAAGAATCCATATGCTAATTATGGTAATATTAGAGTGATTGTATTTAATATTTCATCGTGATTATAAGGAGTGCACTTGGAGATGTTCAAACGTAACAGGAGAATCCTGCTAATCGCGGCTATGATAATTTTACTGTCGCCCTTGTCAGTCCTGACATATATGTATATGAATGAACGTGCAGGCGGCCTAGCCGATCAACGGATATCTAAAGTTTGGGGATTAAGTGAACCTATACAGATTCCTATAGCGAACAGTCCTGAGAGGGCAGTTCAGGAATTTAGAGGTGAGTTTTATACCTCCCAATTTATTCATCAGGAGGCTGTAGACGGAGGCATGATTTTGTTCACACAAAAAAAGGGGCGGGAAAACAACAGTAATCTTCAAATGGAGTATACCCGCAAGAACATGTTTGGATGGAAATGGGTATGGGGTGGAGGTTATTCCATAAGTGAGGGTCAACACACCAAGTTTGCTTTGGATTATATGAGTATACCGAAGTTGGATAAAGTTTCGGCCCCGTTTCCCATGTTGTTTGGTAATATTAAAGATTCATCCATTAAACGTTTATATGTAGAGACCAAGGACGATGGAAAAGTGATTGAGACCGAAGCGAAACTGGTTGAGGTGAGTCCGGGACATCTAATCTGGTATGTTTTCCTTCCTCCGTCAGCCGCTATCCCATATGTAATGAAGGGATTTAACGAAGAAGGGAAACTCATTGCCCATGAACAAATTAAAGATGCCAATGACAGCGGGTCGTTAACTCTGGGGAAATGAGATATGGACTATTAAGGACATAAAGTGAAAAGTAAACAACACCATAATCGCTTCAGAGGTCGCCTATGGCGGCTTTTTTTGTTGCCAATGTAGTACCAACCATTCCGCCAGTGAATGAACCGATCCTGCAAACCCGCGTCACGCAAGCGATTGGCTCATGCTATGGCTGATTGAACGATTGTTGCTGACCCCGCTCTCGCTTAACATGTGAACAGAGGAGCCTGCTCGTCATTCACCATCATTCTGTCAAAGGGGGCCTGCGATCGTATGGCTGAGCTGTCGGAAACATCAACGTTGCAACCCGGGGTTACAGTCAACAAACCCGTCAAACCAAGTTATCTGCGTAACATTCGAAAACACTGGATGTTGTATGTCATGATCCTGCCCGGCATTTTGTTCTATATTATTTTCAAGTACATTCCACTTGGCGGAAGCGTGATTGCATTTCAGAACTTTCAGATTATGAAAGGCATATGGAGCAGTCCATGGGTTGGCCTGGATAACTTCAAGTTTATTTTTACGTATCAGGACTTCTATCATGTGCTTCGGAACACAGCTCTGATTGCCTTATACAAACTGGTGATCGGATTTCCTGCTCCGATCCTGCTAGCGCTATTGTTCAACGAAGTGAGAAAAATGCTTGCCAAACGCTTTTTGCAGAGTCTGTTTTATCTGCCTCATTTTCTCTCCTGGGTTGTTGTCGGGGGGATCGTGTTTGAGGTGCTAGCCTCGGGTGGTTTTGTAAACGCTGTCCGTGGATGGTTCGGGTTCGAGCCGATCCTGTATATGCAGCAGGAGCAATATTTCCGACCTATTGTTGTCTTGTCCTCCATCTGGAAAGAGGTAGGGTGGGGAACGATTATATATCTCGCTGCGGTAAGTGGCATTGATCCCACGCAATATGAAGCGGCAGTGATGGACGGAGCGAACCGCTGGAAGCAAACGATCTACATTACATTGCCTGCGTTGTTCCCGACGATCTTAACCCTGTTCCTGCTGAATATCGGCAATTTCCTGGAACTTGGCTTTGATCAGATCTATAACCTGCTGACACCGATGACCTACTCGGTAGGGGATATCATTGAAACGTACGTATACCGCTCTGGTGTCCTGCAAGGGCAATATAGCGTAACAACAGCGATTGGTCTATTTCAGTCGGTGATTGGCTTCATTCTGCTCTGGGTCTTCAATCGGCTAGCGAGAAAATCAGGAGAGGGGTTGTGGTAATGATCAAGCAGACGATTGGAGAAAAGCTGTTCCAAACCGCCAACTACATTTTCCTGACACTTGCGGCCTTTACGATGCTCCTTCCGTTGCTACATCTGCTTGCGGTTTCCCTGAGTTCGCCGGTTGCGGCAGACTCCAAAGAAGTATTTCTGTGGCCCGTTGGCTTTACTTTCGCGTCATGGAAACACATTCTACAAAGCTCGGGCTTATGGCAATCGTTCGGTGTAACCGTATTCATTACGGTAGTGGGTACTGCGCTTAGTATGTTATTTTCAGTGTTGACCGCTTTTCCGTTATCGCGCAGAGAATTCATGATTCGCAAACAAGTGATGCTGGGCATTGTAATTACGATGATTTTCAATGCCCCGATGATTCCATTTTTTCTGACGGTAAGGGAGCTGGGCATGATGAATTCCATCTGGTCCCTGATTATTCCTGGTGTAATTGGCACATTTAATATGGTCATTCTGCGTACCTTTTTCATGAGCTTGCCCAAAGAACTTGATGACACGGCCCGAATCGACGGTTGCCATGACTTTCGGATTCTGTTTCAGATTTATTTGCCGCTATCCAAGCCGGTTCTGGCTACGGTCAGTCTGTTCTATGCGGTGGGATACTGGAACACGTTCCAGCGGGCGGTACTGTTTCTACGTGATCCAGGGCTCTGGCCTCTGCAGATGAAGCTGCGAGCGTATTTAACCAGCCCGGAGGAACTGGCCCAGGTAAATATGTTTCTTGGGGATTACAACTTCAATACAACCACGTTAAAGGCAGCGACGATACTTTTTGCAAGCGTTCCCATTATTTTGGTGTATCCTTATCTACAGAAGTATTTTGTGAAAGGTTCATTGCTCGGATCACTGAAAGAATAAACCATGTTCAGGGGGATGATTTCATGAGAAAACAACTGACCCGCAAGATGATGCCGCTAATGCTCAGTATAGCCATGCTGTTGGTCGCTGGTTGTGGATCAGCGACTACAAATTCCGGAAATGACGTTGGTAACGGTGAAGGCAGTGGTGGGGCTGCAAAAGTCAAAGTATTCAAAAGCCATATGGGCGTTGGCAGCTTGCCAACTTTGGATAATCCACATGTGAAATACATTGCTGAACAGACGGGAGTCCAGTATGAGCTCATTACAACGCCTCCTGGTTCGGAGCCATCCGAATACTTGAACCTGATGATTGCCTCCGATGAACTGCCAGATATCCTGCGTCCAATTGGAGGCATTGAGCAGACACTGATTCAGCAGGGAGGCGCGTTACCACTGGATGAACTGCTGCCTGAATATGCACCCCATGTGTGGGAGAGTATTCCTCAGGAAGCTTGGGATATCGTTCGCTCTGCTTCCCCTGATGGCAAAATCTATTATGTACCCAAGGTATTCCTTGTGCCTGAACGTGCACCGTTAATTCGTCAGGATTGGGTGGATAAGGTGGGCATGGAGATGCCAAAGACCACTGATGATTATGTCGAGCTGCTCACAGCTTTCCGTGACAAGGACCCGAATGGCAACGGCAAACCGGATGAACTGCCAACAAGCGGCAGGGAATTCGGCAGATGGATGGACCATTTGTTT
This sequence comes from Paenibacillus sp. 2003, assembly GCF_031455635.1. NCBI lineage: Bacteria > Bacillati > Bacillota > Bacilli > Caryophanales > Paenibacillaceae > Paenibacillus > Paenibacillus sp. 2003. Next base: position 1,485,010 of record NZ_JAVDTB010000001.1, read on the forward strand.
GCGATGTACGGGGTAGCGATGTGGGAAGGTTATCCCGAATGGGATGAATACGATGGAAAAATCCAGTACGCAGGGACTACCGACAATATGCGGGAAGCAATCAAGTTCATTCGCATGTTATATGTGGAAAAACTGCTGGACAATGAAACCTTCCTGAACAAAGGGGAAGTGTGGCAGGCCAAAATCAATAATAACCTCGTAGGCAGCTGGTACCATTTGCCTGCAAATGTGCGAGATCGGTACAATGCGATGCTGACCCAGGCTCCAGATGCCTACATTGCAGCAATGCCCTTGCCCAAAGCCGAAGGGTTTGAAGCTTTTGTCACCCAGAAAAGCATGGGTGAACCGGAATGGATGATCCCAGCCACCAAACAGGATAATGCGCCAAATGCGCTGAAGCTGCTGGACTTCTTCTATAATCCTGAAAATGATGAGTTTGGTCGCTTCGGTCTTGAGGGTGAGCAGCATGAAGTCAAGGATGGACGCAAAGTCATTCTTCCACCTGCTGACAACAAACCGCTTGCCTTGGGTATGAAGAATCTGACCACAGCAGAAGACATGAACAAGCGGATTGAAGAGACATATCCGGAAGATCAGCAGCAAATGGTCAAAGACATGTTCAAAGTCAGCACTGCCGATGCGCGGCAAATTGCCGGTGACGGTCTGCCAGCCTCTGTGTATGAAGGTTTTCCTGATATCCAGTCTCACAAGTTGTTTCAAGAGGTATTGACCAAGATTGTCATCGGCGAGCTGCCGATCGAGGCTTATGATGAATATGTGAAGAAATGGAATGCTTCCGGGGGCGAAGTGGTCACCCAGCGTGTACAGGAATGGTATGAGAAGGTGAGAAAATGAAAAAGAGATATGCCCTATGCGGGGTCAGCGGCAGAGCATTGGGACAATTTGCAAAACCAATTCATGAGCTGTTCTCTCATAATTCAGAGGTTGTCGCTTTGCTGGATACCGATCCTGCACGATTTGAAGTATATCGCGCCCGTTTTCCTGAGCACACAGAAGTAGCAGTATATGGAGCTTCGGATTTCGGGGTTATGGTCGATGAGACGCGGCCTGACTGTATCATCGTGGCTGGCAGGGACGATACTCATGCCCACTATATTGTTGCCGCGTTGGAGCGGGATCTCGATGTTATCACCGAAAAGCCGATGACGACTACTGGAGCTGATGCCAGACGCATTCTGGAAGCAGAAGCAAGGAGTAAGGGCAACGTCATCGTAACGTTCAATTATCGGTATATGCCGATCCACATGCGCATCAAGGAATTGATTCAGAAGGGGAAGCTCGGTCGCGTCACTTCCATCGACCTTAACTGGTATATCGATACCCATCACGGCTCCAGTTATTTTAAACGGTGGAACCGTGAACGGGCATTCTCGGGCGGTCTGTCTGTCCATAAAAGTACCCACCACTTTGATCTGGTCCAGTGGTGGATCAATCAAAAGCCAGTTGAAGTTTTTGCCTATGGAGCACTGAACTATTACGGGGCTGAAGGTGAATGGAATCCGGCACAGGAGGACGGAAGACATTGCCGTACATGCCATGTCTCAGAAGATTGCGCCTATTATTCCCGCTGGACGTCCCGCAGTCGTCAGATCCGGGTACCGGATGACCATCTGAACCAGCTCGGTACAGCAAGCCAGCAGGAGTTTCCATACACTTCATACCGCCCCGACCAGTGTATCTTCGATTCCACCATTGAGATTGAAGACACGTATGCCGCAACAGTGAAATATAGTGGCGGCGCGCTGATGAGTTATTCGGTCAATTTCTCACTTCCTTACGAAGGGTACCGTTTGGCGATAAATGGCACGAAGGGCAGGCTAGAAACATTGGAGTATCATATGCCGGCCCGGACGCCTTTTCCCACACCCGTCCAGACGATCGATTACTTTCCGCTCTTTGGTTCAAAAGAAACGATCCATGTTGTTCATCGTGAAGGCGGACATGGAGGAGGAGATCCACTGCTGCTGGAGGATATTTTCCTCGGCGAAGATAAGAGACGCCCTTACCGAATTCTGTCTGGCGCTGAAGACGGCGCTTATTCCGTTGCCGCTGGAGAAGCAGTGTGGCGATCTGTGGAAGAGCATCGGCCTATTTCCATAGACGAAGTGCTGGGTGGTTGGAACAGCAGAGTGCCCACACACAAAGGGAGGGAGAAGTGACATGAGCAGACCTGTGTATTTTGAACCGGAGGAGAGTATGGCTTATCACAGTGGTGAAGACGTTATGCACGCCCTGATGAGCATTGCGGGAAGGTATATTGGCGCCAATCCTCCGCATCCCCCGGTCTACAGGGTAAGTAGATCAGGACTTGTGCGCAAGTCCGATGATCACCGCTATGATTTTCCATTGGAGGGTCTATTCCCCGACATGCAGAGAGGACAACTGGTCTATGCATGGGCCAAACTGTGGAGTGACAGTGATCAGGAATTTATTTTTCATATCACCTGCTTCGGACCTGTTAGGCTATATCATAATGGCGTGTTGATCTATGGTTCTGCACCTGAAGAGGAATATCCAGCGATTCCTGTTCTGAAACTGAAATGTGGACTGGTCAGAGGCTGGAATCATTTCGTTCTTGAATTCAAATTAGGGGAAAAGGGGGGAGGTGGCCAGTTTGGCACTGGCTCCCGGAAGAACAAACCACTTCACTTCATTGTGCCTTCGCTCGAACGAGATGGGGAAGAAGGCTGGCTCTACAGCGAGCCTTTGGATTTTCCGTTGTCGGAAATTCCTTTTGGCCCCATGCGAGAGAAGGTCACTGGCGTTAACTGGTTGCCTCGGGAGGAAGACCCCGAGAAGGCATCGCCTTATGGACAGTTGGCACGGATGTATGGACTGACCAGCGGCATGTCTGCGTATGCATGGACGAAGATAGGTGGTACGAAATGTGGCAAGGAGACTGTGCTAATCTCTGGTGAGGCCTACAGCCCGATTGAATTCTCGGTGGAGGGCAAGGTAGTATTCCATCAAGAGCATGCCGGACGCTTTCGCTTCGAACTGCCATTGTCAGCTGACGTGCAAGATCTGACAGCGAACTGTGTAGGTGGAGAACGGGATTGGGGATTCCGTATGGATGCAACTACAGATGAGATGTTGACACCCGCACTGGATGTGAAGGGGCACAGAGGCAAGTGGCTGTACCTGGGTCCTTTTCAAGCGGAACAGGAGATTGATCTGGCTTCCTGCCAGGAGATGAAGCGGACTGCTCGTAGCGGAACAGGTGAAAGCGTATACTGGCGAACAGAGCTGCCAGACGGAGAGGTACGTCCATTTCTGGAAAATGAATGGTTCGGCCGATGGAACTATCCCCTGGGCGTCACGTTATACGGATTGCTTCAGCTTGGCATAGCGGGTCAACGATCGGATATTCGAGATTACGTGCTGAATCACATTGAATTTGCCTCTTCACGTTTCAGCTACTCCTTATGGGACAGAGAACGTTATGGTGCAGCTGGGCTGAATAATCAGCTCTCCCATATCGACAGCCTGGACGACTGTGGATCTTTCGGCGCCACCATGTTGCTTGCCGATCGGGAACGCAAGTTGGACGGCGTTTCAGAGGCGGCAGCTCATATCGCTGACTATATTTTGCATCAACAGTCCCGTCTGGAAGATGGCACTTTATACCGCAAGATTGGTGTCTCCAGATCAATGGATAACACGATGTGGTGTGATGATCTGTATATGAGCATCCCGTTCCTGTGTAGATACGCCGAATGGTCGGGTGACGATAAGCTGCTGGATGAAGCGGCAAGACAGGTTCTTTTGTATAAAAAGTATCTGTATATTTCAGAGCTTCAAATCATGTCCCATGTATTCGATGTGGAGCGAGGCGAGCCAACACGGACCCCTTGGGGTCGAGGCAACGGCTGGGTACTGTTCTCTTTGTCGGAGCTGCTGACGGCCCTTCCTCATGACCATCCATCCTATACAGTTCTCATTCAGTTCTACAGGGAATTGTGTGAAGGGTACTTGGCATTGCAGGGCAGAAACGGACTGTGGCATCAGGTATTAACGGACCCGGAGTCGTATGAGGAAACCTCCTGTACCTCCATGTTCATCTATGCGTATGCCCGAGGGGTGCGAAAGGGTTGGCTTTTAGATCCAAAACCCTATGCACAAGCTGCGTATCAAGGGTGGAAGGGGCTATCGGAGCGCACAATTGATAAAAGAGGCAATGTATACGGCGTATGTCGTGGCTCCAGCTATTCCTTCACGAATCACTATTACAAGCATGAACTGGGTTGGAATCTGAATGATACCCATGGGATCGGCATTGTACTTCTTGCTGGGCTTGAAACTATTGCCATGCAAGAATGGCAGACAAACACGCCGGTTTTCGCTGCGGAAAGGGTCGGAACACCGGAGAAATTGGAGAAATCATCTTTTTAGAGGGAGAAAATAGGCTGTTGGACCGGGTCGTATTGGGCATATGGGAACGGTATAATATCGGTATATTGCATATGAGGTGGGATAATTGTGACCCTTTCCTTCTTAAAGTGGCTAAAATTCAATTTCACCAATACCCAGACCCGGCTGCTGCTGATTCTGACTGTTGTTGTCTTCATGATTATTATTGCGGTGGGGATGACGACGTATTATTCTTCCAAATCGGTGTTACAGCAGGAATTAAGTGAGCCGCAACACCAGATGCTGCGTATCAGCATGAATGATATTGATGAAGTGATCCGGGAAAGTGATCAGATTGCGGTGAAAATTGCGCTGAACAGTAATGTATACCGATTTCTCACCAATGAAGTACAGGGATCATACCGCAATATTACGGAACTGGTACAATTTCTGGAAACCTTAATCAGTAGTACGTCTTTTATTAAGAGCGCTTACATTTTTGATATGAATCGAGAAAGCATCGTTGCCTTCCCACAAGGCTACAGCTCCAGCAAAGTTAATTTCCCGGATTCGGATTGGGTTAGCGTTGCCGATGAACTTGAAGATCGTCCCATGCTGGTCAAGCAACGTGAGATTTCCACATCTTCTGGTGTGTCCATGCCGCAAATTACACTTTACCGAAAAATAATGATCGCTGGCGAGTTGAAAGGGATTATCGCAGTTAATTTCAAGACAGAGAAGATGTTCGAGCACATGCTGCTCTCATCCGTCTCCGACCTTGATAGCCACCGGTTCATCCTCGACACCAACAACCAGCCTTTATATGATCTCGGCAATTATGCCGTCGGAGAGGAAGCGGTCAGTCATGTACTCACTCAACTGGATGGTGAAAAGCTTGGTGAGTTTAAACATGAAGGTAAGCTTTTACTGGCTTCACAGACCATTTCACCGTACACCGGATGGCGTTATCTGTCCGTGATATCACAAGACAGTCTTCTGGCTAATGCACAGAAGATCCGCAATATTGTTTTTATCGTATCTTTGTTGGCTCTTGTAGCAGGAGCGGTTACGATCACAGTTTACAATGCAGCTGCTTTTAGACCGGTAAGACGCATGAGACAACTGCTCAGCGGTTACGACCAGGAGAGAATCCATCCGGAGCAGATTGATCTGGAGAAAATAACGGGGCAATTGCTAACGGATCATGCTCAGCAGGCCATCAATCTCAGGCAGACCCTTCCGGAAGCTTCATCCAAATTTCTGACGGATATCTATAACGGACATATGACAGGAAGTCGGGAAATTAGCGAGAAATGGTGCCGTTATTTCAAGGATTGGAGCGATGAGCCACTCTCTGTTGCCTTGTTGTCGATTGATAATTATAAGGCCTGGTGTGAGCGCTTTACGAAGTCAGATCACTCCCTGCTGAAATTTGCCATTGGTAATATCATAGCTGAACTGTTGTCTGGACAATGGCGGGTGTTATCAGCCGATCTGGGCAGAGACCGGATGCTCGTGATGCTGCAACCGATTCATTCTGGCGGTAGCAAGAGCGTAGCGACAGCAATACGAGAGACGATTGGCATGATTCCTCGCTTGCTCAAGTTTCAGGTGTCGAGCGGTGTAAGCGGGGGGCACGACGGATTCATGCGACTTCAGCGAGCCATGCATGAGGCGGAAAGTGCGCTGGATTACAGATTCTACCTGGGGTATGAACGAGTTATTTCGTTTGAAGAGATCTCGGGTCTGCAACCAACCGAGAACACATTGGAAGAACTTGAATTCATGACTCAACTGACGGAGACCGTCGAAGCAGGCAGGGGTGAAGAAGCCCTGAGGACTTTTGACAAGATAGTTGGTCGAATGACCCACGAGCAATGGCATCCTTCATCAGCGCTGGCCTTTCTTGAAGCTGTTGCAGCTACACTTGAACGAATTCGCCTGAAGCGTGAGACAGAAGGTTTCGGACTCGAAATGGTGGATATGCAGACCATGCATCTGGAGGCTGTCTGTGAAGTGCTGCGAAGCCAGATCGAAGGTTTGGCAGAATGGTTCGGTAGTCTTATGCTCAGCAAGGATTTCATACTGTGTCAACAGATGATTGCATTTATGAATAACCACCTGGAAGACCCGGTAAGCATTCAGGAGATTGCCGAGCATGCCGGGATCGGAAGCAGTTTGGCAAGTCAGTTGTTCAAGCAGGAAATGGGTGATACCATCCACGGATATTTCACTAAGCTTCGCATGGAACGTGCCTGTGAACTATTGCTGGATACGGATTATAGAATTTCCGAGATCGCAACGATGGTGGGTTATCAGCATGAGAACAGCTTTATTCGTGTGTATCGAAAATACAAAGACATTACACCGGGCAAGTACAGGGAGGTAATGCGAAGCCGCAGGGGTGTACTACGGGAATCATGACCCATACTTGAACCCATAGAATGACAAGGAGGCAGAGCCATTGATGGATCGACAATCGGTCGTCACCAGGAATCATCCCGTATTAACGCAGCTTGAGCCCAGATCGCCTTTATCTGTAGGTAATGGAGAATTTGCATTCAGTGCTGATTTTACGGGACTTCAGACGTATCCAGAACTGTATGAACTACCTCTTGGTACACAATCCAACTGGGGTTGGCATTATACGGGCGGTCATCATGTATTCGGAGATGAGGATATTGTCTATCAGGCATTTGAGACATATGGCCGCAAAGTGCCATACCCCATGAAGCCCGAAGACAAGGAAGAAGCCTATCATTGGCTTAGGCAGAACCCGCATCGAGTTCAGCTTGGACGCATTTCATTTCGTTTGCTAGGAGAAGATGGTCAGGAGACGGACGTCACCCATGTCGTTCCGGTACGTCAGGAATTGAATCTATGGACCGGAATTCTGCACAGTGAATTTACCGTTCAGGGGGAAGAAGTGCGTGTAGAGACAGCCTGTGACCCACGGCTCGATTGTATCGCCATTTGTGTACAATCCGAATTAATCCGTAAGCAGCGTCTGCAACTTTTTGTTCTATTTCCAGCGCCCGATATGACACACCGGAGCTGGTCAAAATCAGTATTCCCCGACTGGAAGCAACATGACAGACATTCTACTGTGCTGACATCGGTCACTTCGACTTCCGCATTGTTGAAACGTGTGCTGGATGAAGATGAGTATGCATTGGAATGGATCTGGGACGCAGGCCAACTGGAACAGACGGGAACTCATGAATTCACACTATCTCCCAAGGCCGTACCAGACTCGGACATTTGGTCGTGCAGTGTATCTTTTGCTGCACATAAGCCGGAAACCTTGCCAGCAGATACAGTGTTGCGATCAAGCTCGGTCCACTGGAATCAGTTCTGGAACGATGGCGGAGTGATTGATTTTGAAGGCAGTTCAGATCCCCGTGCTGCCGAACTGGAGCGCAGAGTAGTCCTATCCCAGTTCCTGAGCGCGGTGCACAGCGGTGGTTCGCTGCCGCCGCAGGAGACCGGATATATGTATAACAGCTGGTTCGGCAAAATGCATCTGGAGATGCATTGGTGGCATGCAGCGCATTTTCCACTCTGGAATCGTACAGATCTGTTGTGCAAGAGTCTGGACTGGTACCTGACCATCCTGCCAGAAGCCCGCGAACTGGCCCGCTCTCAAGGTTATGTCGGTGCACGATGGCCCAAAATGGTGGGTTATAACGGGCATCAGACTCCGTCGCCGGTAGCTCCGGGATTGATCTGGCAGCAACCACATCCCATGGCACTAGCTGAGATGTGTTATTTGTCCCGGCCTGACCCTGCTATGTTAACAAGGTATAGGGATATCGTATTTGAAGCAGCTGACTTTATGGTGTCCTATGCCCATTGGGATGGGAAAAGGCAAGCGTATGTGTTAGGTCCGCCGCTTATTCCTGCGCAGGAGAATCACGCCATGACCGATAGTTTGAATCCGCCCTATGAACTGGAGTACTGGAAATTCGGTTTGGAGATAGCCATCCTTTGGGCAGAGCGTTTGAATCATCCAGCCAATCCAGACTGGCGAAGAGTGGCTTCGCACATGGCTAAACCTCGACATGAGAACGGAGTTTATCTCGCACACGAGAATTGTCCGGACACTTACACTGTTAAAAACCATGATCATCCCTCGATGGTTGGAGCACTTGGACTATTGCCAGGTTCATTAATCGATCCGGAGATCATGAGAAATACGTTGCTCAAGGTCAAAGAATGCTGGGACTGGGAATCCGCCTGGGGTTGGGATTTTCCGATGTGCGCGATGACAGCGGCCAGATTGAATGAACCAGAGCTTGCAGTGGATTTTCTGATGATGGATGCCACGAAGAACACGTATTTGCCTAATGGACACAACTATCAGAGAGCAGGGTTGTGGGCATATCTTCCCGGGAACGGTGGTCTCCTAACCGCTGTCGCCATGATGGCCGCCGGCTGGACAGGGGCAGGAGAAAAAGCGAATCCGGGATTTCCACGGGATGGTAGCTGGACTGTGAAGTGGGAAGGTCTTCATCCTTTGATGTAATCATCAGAACGTTAAACCCCGAATGAACGGTACAGATGGCATAATCCATCAGAAGGAGGATTTCGATATGGTTGGAACTTCGACAAAGTCAGTGACACAAGAACGGAGAATGTCTGTCAAAATAGCAGATACCTTGCTTTCCGAATGCCAGAATGGCAATCATCCCAAGATTGCAGGCAAATGGGGCTATGTGGGCGGGATGACGCTGATGGCACTGGAACGCGCCGCCGAATGGAATCAAGAATCCCGCTACGCGGAACTTGTCCAGCGTCACATGGATGACCTCATCGAGAATGACGGCACCATTCGGACCTACCAGTTGAATGATTACAACCTGGATATGATAAATGAAGGCAAAAATCTGTTCAACCAGTGGAAGAATTCCGGCAATGACAAATATGCTAAGGCAATTTTGCACCTGGTTGACCAGCTTAAAGGACAGCCACGGACAAGTGAAGGTGGATTCTGGCATAAGAAAATATATCCGTTTCAGATGTGGCTGGATGGCATTTATATGTCTTCACCCTTTCTGGCGGAATATGCGAGCACCTTCGATCATCCCGAGAGCTTCGATGAAGTGGCACGACAGATTTTGTTGATCGAGCGAAAGACCCGTAATCCGCGTAATGGCCTACTCCACCATGCCTGGGATGAGAGCAGGGAACAACGCTGGTGCGCTCAAGATACTGGCCGATCCGTTCATGTTTGGGGCCGGGCCATGGGATGGTATGCAATGGCCGTGGTAGATGCACTGGAGCACTTTCCCGTGGATCACCCACAGCGAGGACAGATTATGGGCATATTTGAACGAATGGCATACGCGATTGCTCATGCTCAGGATCATGATAGTGGACTCTGGTACCAAGTGATGGATCAGAACGGAAGAGCCGGCAATTATCTGGAAGCCTCTGCTTCCTGTATGCTGACCTATGCACTCGCGAAAGGCCTTCGGTTACATTATCTGGCTGAACTGGACCGTGAAGTCGTTGATCATGCCTATGCTGGAATATTGAAGCAGTTAGTCACTGAAGATGAAAAAGGGGTTCATCTGCACCACATCTGTCATGGTGCCGGACTCGGTGGGAAGAAGTATCGGGACGGTTCTTATGAATATTACATCAGTGAACAGGTCGTTAGCGATGTGCAGATGGGCGTAGCCCCATTCTTGCTAGCCAGTATTGAGATGGAGAGACTTGGGGCGGAAAAAGCGTGAACCAACACACTGATCACACAGACACTACAGGCATACGGCCGGACAGGAACAAGTTGTTGCTGAAATATCCTTCTTCCTGGTGGCAAGGGTTGTGGCGAGAAGCGCTTCCTTCCGGAAACGGTAAGCTTGGTGCTTCAGTGCAAGGCGGAATTCAGACGGAAACTGTGCTCTTGCAGCACAGTGAATTATGGCATTGGGGGCGCAAAGATGAACTGCCCGATGTCAGTCATACCTTATCAGAAACCCGTAAGTTAATGGATGAGGAACGATATTTGGAGGCAAGCTGGCATCTGACCCGTACACTGCAAGCAAAAGGTTACGCGTCCAAGTTGTCTTCCCGATATCCACTGGCTACAATGACGGTGGAAATGAAGTGTAATAACCCTTTTCGCAAATATCGGCGGGAACTGGATATGGACACAGGGGAAGTTCAGGTCCGCTGGCAGGACGGAAGTGACAACTATACAAGAAGTCTGTTCGTCTCGCGTGCAGACGATTGTGTTGTCTATGAGATCGAGACTCATAGAGTGAAAGATGGAACAAGTGCGCAGGGAACAGGTTCGGCTGAGCATTCATTGCTGTCGGGGACGATAGGCCTGCATTTCCCGCAGGGCGACCGGGTAAGAGAAGATGACGAGTTCAACGCACTAAAGTCGTCTATAACGATAAGAATTGATCGGGATGATAGTGGAGACTACCTGTGCTATGGCGGGCAAAATGACGATGGACAGGACTACGGAGCGGTGCTGCGACTGATCCAATTGAACGAAATACCTGGTGCGAGTCATGATCAACAAAAGGAAAGCGAAACTAACGAAGACATGCTTAGCAGGCAACTTCATTTCCAGACCTCTGGAAAAGTGCTTGTGCTTGTTAAAATGTTTGCTACGGGCAGACAAGCACAGGAATGGACACGCTTGAAGCAGGAACTTGCATCGCTTGAGAGCGACTACAATACGTTGCTGGATCGGCATATATTACTGCATCAACCGTTGTTTCGGTCCGCTGAGCTTGATCTGGGGGATAAAACGGATGACGGGCGCTGTAATGAAGACTTACTTCTGGAAGCCTATGAAGGTGAAGCACCTACAGGGTTTGTGCGCAAGATGTGGGCCTATGGTCGATATCTATTTATCAGCGGAACCTCTCAACATAGCGGATTGCCATTTGGATTATACGGCTTGTGGGGTGGTGATTATCGCTTGATCTGGGGTCACAATATGGCGAATGAGAATGTGCAAATGATGTATTGGCACACTGACGTAGGTGGTTTATCCCATCTGAATCGTTCGTTGTTCCGCTATTACAACGGATTAATGGATGACTTTCGCGACAATGCTCGCAAGTTATATGGCTGCCGAGGGATTTACATTCCCGCTGGAACAACACCGGGTATCGGTGTGCCTAACCAGATTGTTCCGGTAATTATGAACTGGACCGGAGCAGCAGGATGGATCGCCAGACATTATTATGCACATTATCAGTTCACTGGAGATAAGCAGTTTCTGCTCGAGGAAGCCCTGCCCTTCATGAAGGAGGCCCTTCAGTTCTATGAAGATTTTCTGGTGCTGGGTGAAGACGGAAAATACAAGATATACCCGTCTGTTTCGCCAGAGAATACACCTGAGAATTTTATGCCTAAGCATGGACAGCCATTGGCGCATCCTATGCCTACAGCCATTAATGCCACCATGGACATTGCTATTATTAAAGAACTGCTACAGCATGTCATTGCAGCCAGTCGACTAACTGGAGTGCATACGACTAAGATTCCGTGCTGGGAAGCCATGCTGGAGCATATGCCCGACTATCTAATTGAAGCGGAGGGAGCTGTGAAAGAATGGCTGCATCCTGCGTTTGAAGATCGACGTGATCATCGTCATCTTTCACACCTGTATCCTGTTTTTCCAGGACAGGAGCTCACCCGTGAAGAACAGCCAGAACTGTTCCAAGCGTTCGAGACAGCAGTTGATCAGCGAAGGCTTGGTGCTCAGAGTGGTTGGTCCCTTACACATATGTCGTCCATATATGCTCGACTTGGCAATGGTGAGCGGGCGCTGGAAAGTCTCGATATTCTTGCGCGCTCCTGTGTTCTGAGTAATGGGTATACCTTGCATAATGACTGGCGCAATATGGGAATATGTATGTCCATGCCCGCTGCTCCGATTCAGCTGGATGCCAATATGGGCTGGGTTAATGCAGTACAGGAAATGCTGCTCTATGTGTCAGAACAATGGATCAAGTTACTGCCAGCATTGCCAGAACGGTGGACACAAGGTTCCATTCGTGACTGGTGCATACCAGGAGGTAGAATGTCCTGTACATGGAACCGGAACTCGGGCTTCTTCCGGGCAGAACTTGTCGCGGACCGGCGGATCAATACGAAGCTTCATATTCCTGAATGGGTGAACGGATGCGTGATGCTCAGCAAAAGTGCCTGCTTATGTGAACTTGATGATAATGGCATGTATGAGCTTGAAATTGAAGTTGGTGGGGAACTAGTGCTGGAGCAGATAGCATCTGGACATATGCAATAAAAAGTCCACATTAGGCGCCTTTTCACGTAGCAATTATCAGTTGCTGCGAATACTTTCAAAGTACTGAACAGTCTGAAGAGCAAAACAGCGGCACTCAAAGACTTATTTTCCAGTCTAGAAGTGCTGCTGTTTTTGTGATAAGGGGATGTAATGGCTCGTCAGGTTATGATTCATCTGCGGTTCGATTGGCTTTCACATATTTGAGCTGCGCAACGATGATGACGCTGATGATGACCAGCAGAAACCACGAACTAATTTTGCTAAAGCTAACCAGTTGCCAGGCATCATGCTGATCAGGATATTTCCAGGCATTGAAGAAGGTAGCGATGTTCTCAGCAGTCCAGATGAAGAAACCAACAATGATAAAAGCAAGCGATAAGGGCATTCGATAGGTCGTTGCTCGTACCCGGTAAATAATCCAGGTTTTCCAGAAGACAATAAATACAAGCGCCGTCAGCCACCAGCGAAAATCGGGAATAAAATGATGAGTGAAAAAGTTAATATAGATGGCTGCTCCCAGCAGCATGGAAGGTGCAAAACCAGGCCATCCGGTCATGTCCATTCGCAGTCTTCGCCACACCTGACACATAAAACTGGCTACACTTGCATACATGAATCCGCTATACAGAGGGACACCCAGGATTTTGGTGTAAGCTGGCTCAGGGTAAGACCAAGATCCCATCCATACTTTATAAATCTCCAGCACCAGGCCTATAATGTGAAATACACAGATGACCTTGATTTCATCCCGGGTTTCCAAGCCGCTTCGATACATCAGGTACTGCACAGCAAGTAATACGAGCAGAATGGCATCATACCGATGAAGGAAAGGAATAGGAATTACGCTGGACAGGGCCAGTGTACCAAAGATCGCTACGGGAAATATGCAGCTCATGGCCTGATGATAGCCAAAATGAAGTAGTTGTATTAGAGATTTCAAGTTGAGTTAAACTCCTTTCCAAACATGTTGGAGCAAGATTCATTTAAGATTTAAGGTTCTTCATCACGGGCATTTTTGCCTACACTTTATAATATAGATATGATCCATGAATAAAAAGAGAAAAAACCACGCAAATCTGTTCTTGTTTTCAAACTGGAATCATCATGAGAATGCTCTATGAGAGGTCGACAGGGTCACTCCATGTATATTCTCTTGTGGTTATGTTAAAATGAAATTCGTACAATTACATTAGACAAGGAGGCCGCTATGCAACCGATTAAACCTCAAGATATTCAGCTCCGGATTAATGAACTTGTAGATCAGGACTTATACGTACACCTCGAACTCACGTCTGGAGCGTATGCGCATCACTATGACAGTTCGAAGCACCCAGCATCGGCATTCATTACTAATGCGGCCATACGATATACGCAGGGGTCCATTTCAGGTACGGGTCCATACCGGGTTGGTCTGAAAACCACTCAGGGATGGATTTACGCCGAGGGCCTTACACATATTGACGAACAGGACCAAGAAAGACTGATTCTGGCTGGTCACGATACCCAAGGTAAACTAGTTGTGGCGTTACAATTAAGCCGAGAGATGTTCTGATGAAAGCGGAGGATTGAATAACCATGAATACTATACACAATGAGCATGAACGAATCTTGGTGGTGTATCCACATCCGGATGATGAAGCTTTCTCAGTGTCCGGAACATTAGCCAAGTACATAGAAGGTGGCTCTCACGTTACCTATGCTTGTCTAACACTGGGCGAGATGGGACGCAACATGGGGATTCCTCCTTTTGCTAACCGCGTCACATTGCCTCAGATCCGCAAACAAGAACTGATTGAAGCTTCAGCAGCCATTGGAATTCAGGATTTAAGAATGCTTGGTTTCCACGATAAAATGATCGAATTCGAAGACCCGCAACTACTCGACGATAGCATCATGGCACTGATCAAGGAACTGAATCCATCCCTTGTGATTACCTTCTATCCAGGGTTCAGTGTACATCCCGATCATGATGCGACGGGAGAGGCCGTCATTCGGACGATTGGTCGTCTTCCTGTAGGAGAGCGTCCATTGGTTCATTGCGTTGCATTTGCCCACAACCAGGAACAATTCATTGGTAAAGCGGATGTAATCGTTGATGTATCCGGATTTTTGAAACAAAAAATGGCGTCGATCCGCGCCCACCGTTCACAGTTTCAGGCAGCCGAGCTTGTCGGGGATCGAGAGTTGAATTCAGAAGAGATCCAAGCTCGTTTTGGCAGAGAAACATTCTGGACCTACCCATTTGCCTAACACCATTACGCAGAAGTCGCCAATTTGGCGGCTTTTTTTGTTTACATCACAATATCGACACAAAAATGTAGTGTCTATAGCCTAATTGAGCTATATGGAATAAATATCATTTTAAGTACACTGTGATCAGGATTGTGATAACGCTTCATTTATTACGTTGCTTCAATGGATGAGGAACATGGAGAGTTGATTTTAAGTGGAATGGAGGGATGGTGTGTACAACCAACGTATATTTTGGGTTGACGTAAGACCTGTTGAACACAAAGCCACAGCAATAAGCAACTGTAACAAGAAGCCGGAATTGCGCGGTTTGAATCATGAGTAATCCTTGGGCAGGATTGGGTGCATTCGACAGCTGTAAGAAGAGTCGGGTTACGGGATTCATTTTTCTAATCGTAATGATGATGCTCCTACTATCCCTTCCGCACGGTGCAATCATGGCCTCTTCCGGACAACGTGAGCTTATTCCCCTTCAGCCTATGATTGACCGTTCTGCACCTGGAGAAGTCATTGAACTTACATCAGGTCGTTATTCTGGACCCGTGACGATTGACAAAAACATCACCATTCAGGGTGATCCTACGGTCATAGTTGTTAATGCGGAAGCCACCTCTACGATAATGATTCGCTCGGATGGGGTGAAATTGAGCGGTTTTACAATTGAACATGATACGAATGAACAGACTGCAGCGATTCAGGTTGAAGGAGAAAACAGTGAGATCACGGATCTGCATATTCAGACCCAGGGGTATGGGATGATCATCCGGAATTCGAGTCAGGCAACGATTCAACGGAACAGCATTACGTGGGCCGGGTCTGATTCTGCTTCCAGTGGTCAGAAGGGCAATGGCATTGATCTGTACAACTCCCATGATAGCTTCATTGAAGCCAATGAGATCACCGGCATGAGGGATGGAATCTATCTGGAGAACAGTCGCAAGTCTACCGTTCGAAATAACAGGCTGTTACATACAAGGTACGGCATCCACTGTATGTACATTGACGGTTCTTCTGTCATGGACAATACCGGAGAGGAGAACATGACAGGTGCCATGATCATGGGCGTCAAGAATACGGTTATATCGGGCAATTCTTTTCGCAAACAAAGTACCAATGTTCATTCCCAAGGGATTCTGTTGTATGACGTACATCAATCCTCTGTTCACAACAATGTAGTGGAAGGTAATCGTGTCGGCATGAATATTGCAGAATCCTCAGGCAATGAGATACATGAGAATGCGGTGCTTCGGAATTTTGTTGGCATCCAGCTTGTTCTGGCAGAAGCTAATGAGTTTACACGTAACCGAATGGTGTCTAATGTCATTGAAGCTTCGGCACTGGATAGCCCGAATAATGTCCTGATGGAGAATTACTGGGACTCCTTTCAGGGGCTTGATCTGAATCAGGATGGAATCAGTGAAATTTCCTATGCCATCAATCCTTTTTATGAGCAACTGGTCAGTCGAAATTCTGCGTATCAGCTCTTTTTTCAATCACCGGGTATGGTCTTTCTGAGTGACTTGTTTACAGAAGGCAGAGAACAATGGACTACCGACAAATCGCCACGAATGAGCATGGATACGGAATCTGATCTGCACATGTCAGTGGAAAGGGCAGCAGGTTCCAATCTGGTGTGGATGTTCGGGTTAGTTCTGTTGGGTATGGCAACTTTTATAATCATCTATATGGGGGTATTACGAAAATGAACAAAAGTTCGAACAGAAGATGGTCCATGGTTATGGTACTTATGTTTGGCATGGTATTGTTAACCGCTTGCGGAACAAAATACGCGGCATTGCCGATTAATGAAGACGTGGATATCTGTGCGATCTGTAAAATGCAAGTGAAGGACGATGCATATGCAACACAGCTCACTACGAAAGACGGCCAAAATTACAAGTTCGATGATATCGGCTGCATGAACCAGTGGAAAACAGAAAATGGCACAGATAACATCGGCATGGACTATGTACGTGATTACAATGACAAGGAATGGATTGAATACAGCAAAGCCACGTATGTATACGACGCTTCATTGCGTACGCCTATGGCCTATGGAATTCTTAACTTTAAGGACAAGCCCTCGGCTGAAGCTTTCATTGCAGAGCAAGGTGTTGGAACCATTATGACCGCTGAGGATCTTGCCTCTCATGACTGGAAACAGAACACTGAGAATATGGACATGATGGGTGAACATGGGCATGATGAGCACGGACATGGTGAAGAAGGAGATGGTAATGAGATGCATCAGGAAGGTGAGATGAAAGAAGAGTCAGGCCACTAAGTATGACAATAGAAAATGGTGATCAATGATGTCAGATATGATACAGATTGCAAGACGAGAAGTGAAAATGGGATTTCGCAATCCTTGGGCGTATTCGTTTCTGATCCTTTTTTGCACATTTAGCTTAAGCTTGTTACTCCTGAATTCGCAGAATTTGGTTCAAGGATATTCGGGCACAACAGGTTCGATGTTGAATCTTATTCTCTACCTTTTGCCACTAATGACGCTGTTCCTCGGTTCCTTCTCATTAACATCCGAAAAGGAAGATGGAAGTTGGCAATTGCTGGCGACATATCCCATCGGTACGATGTCCTTTATTGTGGGCAAGTATGTTGGGCTGTCGATTGTATTGATCACCATTGTAGCGTTTGGATACGGCCTGATGGGAGTCATTAGCGGAGTAATCGGGAATCCACTGGATGTCATGACATATCTTCTCTTTCTGGCATTCTCGTGTGGACTGGTGTTGTTATTCCTGACGCTGGCTCTATTTATCGGTTCGTTGTCCCGCAATCGGTGGCAGGCATTAACCATCTCGGTGACCGTATGGTTTTTCGCTGTCATTGGATGGCCGACGTTACTGCTCTCTGTGCTGGGATTGATGCCTTATCTGTGGGTGAAACCGCTACTGGTTATGCTAACGTTCATCAATCCGGCAGAGCTGGTGCGATTGTATGTAGTCATTAAATTGGGAGGCGGCTCCATTCTGGGACCGGAATATTATCGATGGGTGGAATGGGTGCAGCAACCAAGTGGCAGTTGGATTTTCATCGGGATATGCCTGTTCTGGATAACCTTCTCTATCTTGGCGGTATATGCGATCTGGGAGAGGGGGCGTTCTCATGGATAAGGTGGGACTCGAAGTGATGGGATTGGGAAAATCCATTAAAAAGCAACCGATTGTTGAGGATATCTCCTTTCGCATGAGTTCCGGCCAAGTGCTTGCCCTCTGTGGAGGGAATGGTGCAGGAAAGAGCACGGTGCTACGTATGATCGCTGGAATTCTTCAGCCTACCAAGGGTGAAGTTGTAGTCAATAATATCCGTTGGTTGAAGGAGCGCAAGCGTTATTCAGAGCAGATTGGATATATGCCGGACGATTATCAATTTAATCAAGGACTGAGTGCGGAGGAAATGCTTCTGTTCTGGGCTTCTCTGAGGAAAGTTCCCAAGGAGAGAGTACAGGAAGTACTGACCATGGTAGGTTTGGAGGATCAAAAGAAAAACCGGGTTACGACCTTCTCCAAAGGGATGCGCCAACGTGTGTTATTTGCCCAGGCTGTACTGTCCAAACCTCCACTGCTCATCATGGATGAGCCCACGAATGGATTGGACCCATTTTGGATGCAGGAATTAACTCAGCTGCTCAAGGGAATCAAACAGGATGGTCACATGGTCGTGTTCTCAACCCATCAGTTGGAGATCGCAGACCATATTGCGGATCAGGTGATATTCATGAACCATGGACGTAATGTTGGAGAGGGCTCCACTCACGACTTTTGTGATCAATTCGGTTCGCTCCATGCAGCATTTCATCAAAGTCTTGGTTTAAAGTGAAGGTGAGTTTATTGCAGAAAAAGAGTTCTAAAAGTAGACGTACACTTACAATTTTGATTGGTGTGATCGCATTGTTAGCAGGTACATGGGCCATTTTCGAAAATGTGTCGACACCCGAATCTGGGCGTGGCATCTCTATTCAAGCAGGTGCAAAAGCCCCTGAGTTCACAGCGGTTAATTCAGCAGGCGAACAGGTCAGCCTGTCCGATTATCGGGGCAAAGCCGTCATGATTAACTTTTGGGCTTCATGGTGCATGCCCTGTGTAAGGGAGATGCCGCTCGTTCACCAGATTGCTCAGAACTATCAGAACGACGTGGAAACCCTGTTTGTTAACGTGGGGGAATCGAAGGGCACGATCCGTGAGTTTATGGATAAGCAGGCGTTTGATTTTCCGGTGATCATTGATGTGACGGGCAACATATCAGGTATGTATCGTATAACGGGTTTGCCCGCAACAATGGTCATTGATAGGGATGGGGAGTTCCGTCACATACTGCTCGGTGAACTGACCGAAGATATACCATTGCAGCAATGGCTGGAAGAGAGTATCTAGTTGTAAGCGTTGGATGTTGAGAAAAGGGGCGGGAACGCCAGAGATTTCCATGTTACAAGTGAAATGAATTTACGTTAAAAGTAACTACAAAAAGTAACCAGATAAAAAGCCGAACACCCATTTAACGAAGGGATGTCCGGCTTTAACTTTGAAGTTATACTGCTTCGCAGCCGATTACAATACAGCAGCTGAAGCGTGATTGTTACGAGCGATTCTAGTTGCGTCAACCATGTTACGCAGGGAAGCAACCGTTTCTTCCAGTCCGCGGGTTTTCAATCCGCAGTCCGGGTTAATCCAGAACAGCTTCGGATCAAGAACACGCAGGGCACGTTCAATCATGCTGCTCATTTCATCTACACTCGGAACTCGTGGGCTATGGATGTCATATACGCCAAGACCGATACCGAGCTCATACGTATTTTCTTCAAAGCTATGAATCAGTTCACCGTGACTACGGGATGTCTCAATGGAGATAACATCCGCATCCATAGCTTCAATGGAATCAATCATGTCATGGAATTCGCAATAGCACATATGCGTATGGATTTGAGTCGTTTCATGCACCGTGCACGTGGAGATACGGAACGCTTTGACTGCCCAAGCCAGGTAATCGGCTTGTTCATTTTCTTTCAGCGGAAGCCCTTCACGAACAGCCGGCTCGTCAACCTGGATCATGCCAATGCCTGCCTGTTCAAGTGCTTCGACTTCCTGTCTTAGAGCATACGCTAATTGATAGGCAATCTGCTCACGAGCAATGTCTTCACGTACGAATGACCAGTTCATGATGGTAATCGGGCCAGTCAACATGCCTTTGACAGGACGCTCAGTCTGCGATTGGGCATATTTCGTTTCTTCCACCGTCATTTCACCGGTAAATGCAACATCACCGAAGATAATAGGTGGCTTCACACAACGTGAACCATATGATTGTACCCAGCCGAACTGTGTAAAGGCAAAACCGGCAAGTTTCTCGCCAAAGAATTCAACCATGTCGGTACGCTCAAACTCACCATGCACCAGTACGTCAATTCCGATCTCTTCCTGAATCTTAATCCAGATATCAATCTGCTCCCGGATGAAGGCAGCATACTGTTCGTTGTTCAACTCACCCTTGCGCCACAACTGACGTGCTTTTCTGACTTCAGCAGATTGCGGGAAACTACCAATCGTTGTTGTTGGGAAGAGTGGCAATTGCCATTTGGCCTGTTGGGCTTCATGACGCTCGGCAAAAGGACGGGAGCGCTCTGGCTGTTGAACACTGATGGAAGCAACGGCTTTTTGTACAGCGGTACGGTTCCGATCTTCGGATTGCTGAAGCGCCAGAAGAGGAAGCTCTGCTTCGTTAATTTTAGCGGTAATCTCTGCACTTGGTGAAGATAAGGCTGTAGTCAAAAGAACAATCTCATCCAGCTTTTCATCTGCAAATGCAAGAGCATTCTTCAGTTCAGATGTAAGTTTTGCCTCACGGTCTGTGGTTACTGGCACATGCAGCAGGCTGCAAGATGATTGCACGATGATACGTTCAGGCGTCACGGACTCAGACAGCTCATTCAGCAACTTCAGTTTTCCTTGAAGGGAAGCTTTCCAGATCCCACGCCCATCAATAATACCTGCACCGAGCACTTTGTCTGCCGGGAAACCGGATGTCCGAATAGATTGTGTGTTACCAGAGAGTCCGTGTACAAAATCAAGTCCTACACCTTGAACTGGCAGTGCAACAATATCGTTGTAGTTTTCGACAGATTCAAAGTACGTTTGTAACATAATATTCAGGCCTGGAACGGCTGTGGCAAAAGTTTTATATATTTTATTCAGACGCTGTACGTCTTCATCGCTTAATTTGGTTACCAGAATAGGCTCGTCGATCTGCACCCACTGAACGCCTTCGCTTGCAAGTTCTTGAAGCAATTGAGTGTAAAGTGGCAGCAAGCGGTCCAGCCAAGTGTCCGTCTCGGATTTATCATAGCCTTTGGAGAGCTTCAGGAAGGTTAGGGGACCAACGATAACCGGTTTTCCTTCAATGCCGAGTTTTTCTTTTGCTTCACGATAAGCGAGAAGCGGTTTGTTCTCCGTGAGAGTTGGAGAAGCCCCGTCCAGTTCAGGCACTATGTAGTGATAGTTGGTGTTAAACCATTTTGTCATTTCGCTTGCTGCAGCATCTTTCGTTCCCCGGGCAATGCCATAATATACGGACAACGGAACGGAGCCACCATCATAAGCAAAACGTTTGGGAATAATGCCAAACATCACGGCCGTATCCAGGATATGATCATAATAGCTAAAGTCATTAACTGGAATGATGTCTATGCCTTTTGCTTGTTGCTTGCGTAAATGATCAATACGGATCTCCTGCAAACGTGCGTGAAATTCTGATTCCTCCAGCTTACCTGCCCAGAACGCTTCCAACGCTTTCTTCCATTCCCGATCAGCACCAATACGCGGATATCCCAATACACTACTTTTTGTCATCGTTTAAAACCCCTCTGCTTTTATGTTACACAAAATTTATCACAGATCCGGAGTTATAATGTAATTCCATTAAATTATATCTAGTTATAGCCTGGGGCTATATCCAAAGGTGTGTTCAGCATGAAGTATAGAACTTGAAGAAGTCATTACGTTTGAAATAGACACCACTAATGTTACAATGGTTAACTATGTTCATACGAATGATTGAAAGAAAGGAAGGCGGTACGCATGAATCTGTATCACATCCAGTCCACCGTGCACGGAGTCAACAGAGTAGCATCATTTCTGGAAGACAACTATATTGGTATTGCTTGGTCAGGTACAGGGGATCTGGAACAAACGCCCCCGGAGCTATGGAAGGAACAGCTGGTTCAACACTATAGATTGGATGAGTCAGAATTGGCGAGCACACTCGCGACACTACATATGTTTGCTAACCTCATGCAGGATGGAGATTATGTATTAATTAGCGATGATGAATGGACGTATGTTGGGGATATCGGGGATTATTATTACGACGATTCCGCTGGCACAGAAAACGACTTGATCTGTCACCGTCGCGGAGTTACATGGTTGGGTCGTATTCCTCGCGCTGAGCTGAATGACAAAGTGCAGGCACTGCAAAATGATTCAGCCATCCTTGCGAAGTTTGAGTATCCCATATCACAAGCACAGCTGGATCGAGGTCTTGCAGTCAGTATAACAGCCGAAGCAACGAACTCTCTCTCAACAGGAGTAGATGAAGCCACGATTCAAACAGCTCTCCAGGTGCTGAGAGAAGCGTTACACAGTGAAGAAGAAGAGTTGCGAATTCGTGCGGCTACAGCCATTTTGCAGTATGCCAAACCATAGGAAGACTATGCATAATGATAGAGAATTGTAGTGGCATATACAGGAATTATTCGCGCAACAGCAAATTCAAATATCATAAACTCTTAACTAGCCCTGAGATCTGTTCATTTACATTCCCATGACTTAGTCCACCGTGATAACAAACCACAGATGAAATGTCGAGTTCCATATACTTCTTTAAGGAGCAACGAGCCGTTTCGATATCCAGTGTAGTAGGTTCATGAATGCCTCCAAGCCTGCCGTCTACACTGTACATTGAATCTCCGGCGATGAGCGTCTTGCTGCCCATCAAATATAGACTGATATGACCTGGCGTATGACCAGGTGTATGAATAACGCGAATTCCACCGCAAAACGGCAGTTCCTGACCATCAGTCACCGTTTCATCTACTTTTCCCTTTGGAGGATGCTCAAGGTGACCTTCTTTGAGAAGAGGGAGCTGTCCCTCAATATATGGCTTATCCAGCTCATGCGCATATATCTTGACTTGTGTGCCACACTCTTTCAAAATCTCGGGAAGACACCCGATATGGTCCACATCCTGATGCGTGAAAATCACTGCTTTAAGTTGGCTGATCGGCACACCAATCTTTTCGAGTGCGATACGCAAATCGTCATATTGTCCGGGGAAGCCGGTATCAATTAACACAACCATTTCTTCATCCCATATCAGAACAGGGTGAATTATATTCCCCTCAAAATCAAGCTGAAGCATCATTATTCCCTTTGAAATTTCCATAATATCAGACCTCCGAGAGTTGAAATTCATATACATCATTGCTTGTTATATTTCTTATGTAAACGAATAAAGACGGCAATAAGATACGTTCGGATATTTATAGGGTGCACTTATAGAAATATTCAATGAATGGGGGAATTGACGCTTGCTGTTGGGAATGATAATTTAGATATATCATCAAAACCAATAAGTCCAATAAGATAAAGGGGGTATGTGGGATGACACATATCGTGCATGCAGCAGCTGAAGATATTAGGAGCGATGATTCGCTACTATTGATCAAGGAACTGAGTGAAGAACTCGGTTTGTTATATGGCGGTGATGGAACTGCGGGATTTCAACTGTCAGACGTTGAGGTGCCACGTGCGGCTTTTATCGTTGCCAGGATCGACGGGTATCCGGTTGGTTGCGGAGCACTTAGACCCCTTGATGAAACATCTGTAGAAGTTAAACGCATGTATACACGCAGTGGTTACCGCCGTAAAGGGATTGCCCAGGCTATATTGGCCGAGGCAGAGCGTCTTGCGAACGAACTTGGTTATACCAATCTGAAACTGCAAACAGGTCCCTTGCAACCAGAAGCTGCAGCGCTGTATGAGCGTGTAGGGTATTATCGAATTCCTGTTTTCAGTGGCAATTGGGACAGAGTGTTGGCCTACCAGAAAGATCTGGTACACGAAAAAGTATAATTCTACGAATTACAGCTTTTATTTGCTGAACGGACAGAGGAACACAAGATAAAAGTAAAAAGTCGCCGATTGGCGACTTTTTGCATTTTACATACT
Source organism: Paenibacillus sp. 2003 (assembly GCF_031455635.1). NCBI lineage: Bacteria > Bacillati > Bacillota > Bacilli > Caryophanales > Paenibacillaceae > Paenibacillus > Paenibacillus sp. 2003. The sequence goes on from NZ_JAVDTB010000001.1 coordinate 1,509,145, forward strand.
GCATTTACTCCAATTATCTCATCTGAAAAAATAGACAAAAGCGTTCAATCCGTTGCGCTTTTATTGACCGAAGGTTCTTGATGTTGGACACCCCATTCGCATAGTCCTTCCAAAACGGGCAATAACGTTTCAGCTTTGGCTGTCAGACGGTACTCGACTTTAGGAGGGACTTGGGGATACTCTTTCCGTTCGACCATACCATCTGCTTCCAATTCTTTGAGCTGTGAACTCAGCGTTTTATACGTGATGGCGCCGATCTGTCTTTTTAGTTCATTGAAGCGGACAGGCTGGTTATCAGCCAGAAGATACATAATCACCATTTTCCATTTGCCACCAATGACAGACAACGTATATCCAAAAGGGGTATCTTGAATGTTTTTAACTTTACCGTGGTATTCAGCCATACTCATCATTCACACTATCCTTCCGGGTAGTACCTATCATAAAAGACCGTACTATTTATTTGTTTGGGCTCAGTTTATACTAACCTTACTTTGAAGTAAAGGAGATTTACGATGACTCAAAAAACAATACGTCTGCTTATGCCACAATGGCAAGGTGGAGATAATCCTAACTACTCTTTTGGAGCGGAGCTGCTTGCATGGCTTGCACCTGACAATGATCAACCTCTCATTCATGTTCCTGTTGAGGCTTATGATGGAACATCTCTGGTAAGCGAGAACGGGATAAAAGGCAGAGCACAGCTACTTCAGCAATTGCAGGCTGCCCAGCATATTATTCAAGCTCACCAGCCCGATCGCATTGTCATGTTTGGCGGTGACTGTTTGGTTGAACAAGCCCCGTTTGCTTATTTAAATGAACGATATGGCGGAGAACTTGGTTTGATATGGATTGATGCCCATGGTGATCTGGTTAGGTACGAGGGCTATGATAACGGTCATACTTTACCGCTTGGGAACCTTCTTGGGGAAGGCGATCCGGAGTTTGCCAAACATGTGAGAGTCCCTTTAAAGCCTGAACATATCTTCATGGCCGGGTTGACAACCCCCACAGAACAGGAAACCGAAGTAATTCAAAGATTGGGTATCCGAACGGCTGGAACTGCAGAATTAACCCATGGCATGGATTCGATTAAGAAGTGGATTAAAGAGACTGGTATCAAACATCTGGCAATTCATCTTGATCTGGATGTGCTTGATCCCAACATGTTCCGTTCATTGTTATTCGCCAAACCAGGGGAACCTTATTTGTTTTCACCAGCGGGAACCATGCAATTACCTCATTTGCTTCATCTGATCAAAGAACTGTCTGAAGAAACAGATGTAGTTGGATTAGGAATAACTGAGCATATGCCGTGGGATGCCATTAACTTGAAGAATTTGCTTGGAGAAATTCCTATTTTGAACCAGTGATTTAGGATAACAAGGATATATCAGAATACTGATATAAGGAGTCAAAATATAGGAAGATCATCAATAGAAATATCAATATTATTATATGGGTGGTTCAAAGCGAATCAGAAATTAAACAAACTGAGGAGAGACACCCAGATGGTCACGTTATTGTTAATCATTATTTATCTCGCATTTATAGGGCTGGGATTACCTGATGCTTTACTTGGCAGTGCCTGGTCGGTTATGAAAAACGATATACATGCGACAACAGAAATGGCTGGCTACATATCGCTAATCATTTCATTTAGTACAGTAGTGTCAAGTCTGTCCGCCAGCCGTTTGTTACACCGATTCGGAACGGGTAAAGTCACACTATTCAGTATCCTCTCAACAACGATCGCGCTGTTGGGATTCTCATTCTCTGAGAATTTTGTGTTTTTACTGATTCTGGCGATCCCTCTCGGCTTAGGTGCAGGTTCGGTGGATGCGGCACTAAGTAATTATGTAGCATTGCATTTCAAGGCCAAGCATATGAACTGGTTGCATTGTTTCTGGGGAATTGGCGCAGTGACAGGCCCACTCGTTATGGCATATTGGCTGAATCAAGCAAACAACTGGCGTGCAGGATACGTTACAGTAGGGTTGATTCTCCTGGGGATCGCGGTGATCTTATTGTCAACGTTGTCTCTATGGAAGATCTTCGAGAAGGGGAAAATAGAAGAATCCGGCGATGAGAAGAAACGTGTGAGTAACAGGGAGGCTATACGCATCCCCGGTGTGAAGTCGTCGATGCTGGCTATGCTCTGCTACAACGGTTCGGAGACAGCTGCTGGTTTATGGATGGCTTCTTTTTTCATAGGTAGTAAAGGCGTATCTCCAGGCACTGCGGCAGCGTTATCTTCCTTGTTCTTTATCGGAATCATCGTAGGACGTATAATCTCAGGGTTTCTTTCGACTCATGTATCCAGCAAAAATCTCATCAGATATGGTGGAATCGTTGGATGTTTCGGATTGTTCATCCTGGTTATGCCGATTCCTTACTGGATTGCTGCAGGGGCTTTATTTATCGTGGGATTGGGCGGAGCACCGATCTATCCGAGCATTGTTCATGCGACACCGGAACGCTTCGGTGAGAAGTCATCCCCAAGTGTAATTGGACTTGAAATGGCCAGTGCCTATACGGGTTCAACACTCATCCCGTTAGGTATGGGACTCATAGCCAGCCAATGGGGAATGTCAATGGTACCCCTGATCCTGCTGATTCTGTTCAGTGTCATGTTCGCGGCTACAGAGCTGGTTAACAGAAGCAACAAGGCTACGCGCCTGACCGTCTAGCTCTTGCTATAGGTCATTAAGGCTCTGCCACTACACAACAAAGGAACAACCATCGCTGGTTGTTCCTTTTGGTGTGTGGACTTTTTTTATAAGAAAATCAGCAACAATGTACCTGCGGCAAAACAGTAATACGAAAAGTATTTCAGGTTGCCTTTGGCCATAATGCCCATAAACCATCTCATGGAGAAATAGGTGACGAAGAGCGTCGTGATGAATGCGATCAGATAAGGGATAGCCAGCTGTGATCGATTCGGATCATTGGCAATGTCGGATACCCCCATGATGAGTCCACCAATACTTATGGGAATGTACAGCATAAAGGAGAACTTCAAAGCTGTTTCCTGTTTCATGCCGACAGCGATGGACGCAATTACAGTTGCCCCTGAGCGGCTAATCCCCGGAATAAGAGCGACCGCCTGAGCCAGACCTACCAACAATGCATCTTTTGTAGACAGATCACCGTCTTGCTTGCGACCACGAAGATTACGAATAAGCCACAAGGCAACCCCGGTGATTAATAGTGCAATGGAAACGGTATATACGGATGAGAAAATTTCTTCAATTCGGTCCTTGAACAGGACTGCAACGACAGCAGCAGGGATCGTACCAATAATTATGTATAAGCAAAACATGAAGTCAGCTCGATATTCTTCTTTACGAGTACGCAGGTAACCGAGTGCACCAATAATCAACTTTTTGATATCTTCCCGGAAAATAAAAATAATAGCGATAAGTGATGCCGTGTTCGTTAAAATCTCAAATGACAATCCGTTTTGCTTCATGCCCATGAGTCTCTGGGCGATGATCAAATGACCGCTCGAGGAGACGGGAATCGGCTCCGTTGCGCCTTGAACAATACCTAAAAATAAATACTTTAACCACAATATAATCTCTTCCATGTTGTCCTCCTTGAATACGTTTCATTGGCTTTCCAATGATCTCTCTTATTAATAAAGGTGACTTGTCTACTCTATTGATGATAGCTGTTTAAGTTGGTGACTTGCAAGTTAGAGTTCATAGAGAGAGGGAAATAAACATAGCTTGTCAAATCCTGCAGGGCATGATATCGTTGATAACGATTATCAATATCAATGAAAAGGTGGGTTTATTTTGCGTAAACAGATAAAATCAATATGGATCATGATGGCACTTATCTTGCTGATTGTACTTAGTGCATGTGGTCAGTCTGCCACGACCAATAGTACAACCGGGGAGAGCACGAATGCAGCTGCGGAGACAGAAACCAAGCCGAACTCGGATTCAGCTTCTTCCACTGAATCAACGGCAACTGCCGAAGAGGAGCTAGTTACATATCAATCGGATGCAGGCGAAGTACAGGTACCCAAGAATCCTAAGCGCATTATTGATTTGACATCATTTTCGACAGGGTACTTTGTTGCCCTGGATGCACCGGTAGTCGGCGCTTTGTCAGGAGCGATGAACAACAAATATATCAAGGATCAACTTGCAGCAGCGGGTACCATTGATCTGGGTGAAACACCTACCCCCGAGAAGCTGATCAGTTTAAAACCTGACTTATTTATCGTGTACACTGGAACAGAGGGTATCGACAAGCTGGAGCAGATTGCGCCTGTTGTACAGATTGCATATGGTAAGCGCAATTTCAAGGATCTAATGCTTGAAATGGGTAAGCTCACCAATAGAGAAGACGCTGCTAAAGCTTGGAATGCTAAATGGGAAGCGAATATCAATGAACTGAAGCCCAAGGTTCAGGAAGCTGTAGGCGATCGCACCGTTTCCATACTGAATCCATACGCCAAAGGACTATTTGTATTCGGTCATAACTATGGTCGAGGCGGTGAAATTATTTACGGGGAGTTTGATCTCAAGGCACCAGCCAAGGCCCAAGCTGAAGCGATTGACAGCGGAACTGGATGGGCTTCAATCTCCATGGAACTATTACCGGAGTATGCAGGTGATATCATCTTTACCAGCCCGTGGTCGGGAGATAAAACCGATCCCAAGATCGTATATGACAATACATTATGGAAGAACTTGCCTGCGGTAAAGGCAAATCATGTGTTCCAGCTTGATCCGACTTCAGACTCGTACAACGATCCGTTAACGTTGGAAGGTCAGCTGCAATTTATTTCCGATAGCCTGCTTACCGCGAAGTAAGATTACTGCATAAATGGTAATACTGGAGCATTTCCAAACGTCGTTACAGGACGGGGAAATGCTCTTCTTATGAGATTAGAATGTTATATACGTCGATCTTGGATGGATTTTGACCAATGTAATTAAGCTTGATACAATAGGATAACAGCTGATGAACATTAAATATCAAGTGGGGTGATCCAGATTGCAGCAAAAGAGTGAACGTTTGAATGTTTGGTTGGCTTTCTCTAACATTCATACCCATCTGAACGAGAAGCTGGAACAAGCTCTGCTTCAACAATATGACTTATCTTTGAAGGAATTTTATGTGTTAAACTTCATATATAATGCGGAGGGTAAGGAATTACGCCTACAGCAACTTCAAGATCTGGTGGGGTTGAGCCAAAGTGCTACTTCCAGGCTCGTCGTTAGGATGGAAGCCAAAGACTGCGGGGCTCTGGAAAGACATGCATGTGAAGATGACCGGCGTGGCATTTACACTCGTATTACGGAACTTGGAGAGAATAAATACAAGAAAGCACTCCAAACGTTTAATCAGGTCTTGCAAACTGAATTGGAACAGGATGGAATTGAGGCTCGATTAGAGAACCTTACTAAAGAATTGTTCTAAGACTAGGGTGAATATAGGGTAATGTAGTCATTTACCCTATAAGAAGACTTGACACTCATTAATATATCCTCTAAATTAAATGCATGCGCATGGATTTAATGTGGATGCGGTGATTCATATATAAAGGAGGCACTGAGTAGACTTTGATCCAAAACAAAATTTTCGACGATATCTGATGAATTAAGAGAGGGCTATACAATGATTATATTGATGCTTTTGACCTTCATATTAGGTATCTTCATCGTTGTACGTCAATTTTGGCCACTGCACAATCTTGAATATATAGATTATGAAGTATTTCTCAGACATGAGCGTGATTTTCGGCAGTATAAAGTGATTGATATTCGAGATGCGACGGATTATATGGCTAATCCTACTCCGGATACGATTAATATCTCATTGGGACGCCTTGCTTTTACATGGGAAAAATACCTTCTTCGAGAAGATAACGTAATTATAATGTCACCTGGTATGCTTCAATCCAAAAAGGCTGTCCGTATTTTGCGAAAGCATGGATTTGAATGTCTTTATGTGATGAAGTAAAAGATAAATGTGAGTTCTAAATCATACGGAGTTATTAATTGCAGGTATTATTTCGATGCTTGCGCATGCATTTTTATTATACATGATTCATGAAAAGGGGAGTTTTATTTTGATGACAGATTTGTTTAGTCCATATTCTTTTAAAAGCCTAGAGCTTAAAAACCGTGTTGTAATGGCTCCAATGTGCCAATATTCAGTTGAGCAAAAAGATGGTATAGCAACCGATTGGCATTACATGCACTACGTTAGTCGTGCCGTGGGAGGAACTGGTCTCATTATCATTGAAATGACAGATGTGGAGCCGGATGGACGGATCTCAGATTATGATCTTGGGTTATGGTCAGATGAACAGATTCCAGCTCTGAAGCGGATCGTAGATGCGTGTCACAGTTATGGTGCCAAGGTCGCTATACAGATTGCGCATGCGGGCCGCAAAGCAGAAGATGCTGAAGTTCCAGTAGCTCCTTCCGCGATCGCCTTTGATGAGAATTCCAAGCAACCAAGTGCGCTAACAACGGACGAAGTAAAAGGAATGGTTGAGAAATTCCGTAGTGCAGTAGCGCGTGCTGTGAAAGCTGGTTTTGATGCGATTGAGCTTCATGGTGCACATGGATATCTGATTCATCAGTTCCATTCTCCACTTACAAACAAGCGAGAAGACGAATATGGTCAAGATTTAACTTTATTCGGCCGGGAGATCATTCAGGCTGCAAAGGCAGAGATGCCGAAGGATATGCCTTTGATGATGCGTATTTCAGCTAAAGAATATGTAGAAGGTGGCTATGGCATTAACGAAAGTTCCGAGTTTGCCAAGGCATATAAAGATGCAGGCGTTGACGTATTTGACATCTCATCTGGTGGCGAGGGACCTATTGCTGCATGGGGCAGACCAGGAACTCACGCGGCGTATCAAGTACCTCTGGCTAAAGCAATCAAAGAAGCTCTTGATGTACCCGTGATTGCTGTTGGAAGACTCGATGATCCTACGTTGGCGAATGCAGTCATCGGAAATGAAGAAGCTGATCTCGTTGCGGTTGGAAGAGGTCTGTTAAGAAATCCTTACTGGGCCTTGGAAGCTGCGTCTGCTTTGCGCAAGACAACGGACGTTCCAAAACAATATACGACTGGTTTTTAATGTATTAATAATTTAACGATTTAATGATCTTCATTAATCCTTGCATAGGGAAGGACTCCGACTGACAAAACAGAAGGAGTCCTTTTTTGAGGTTAAACTAGGCGAGGTAAAGGAACGATACTAGCCAGTAACCAGTCAAGAGATGGTAGTCGTCTCATCGGTTTTACCTCGCAGGCGTTTAATGTCTTCTCTGGGTGGGAATCCAAACATGCGAGAATATTCACGACTGAATTGGGAAGGGCTCTCGTAACCTACCTGAAATGCTACATCTGCTGCATCGGTGGACTTGGATAATAACAAGCGGCGGGCTTCTTGCAGCCTAAGTTGTTTTTGAAACTGAATCGGACTCATGGCAGTCACTTCTTTAAAGTGTCTGTGCAGCGAGGCAGTACTCATATTTGCCAAATCCGCCAATTCCTCAACCCGAAAATTTTGCTCAGAATGATTCATAATATATTCAATAACGTCTCTGATTCGATAGGTGTGGCTGCCCTCCATGGTAGCTTGTTCCAGGGCAATCCCATGTGGGCCCTTCAGAACTTTATAGAGAATTTCCTTTTTGAACAAAGGAGAGAGTAGTGGGATATCTTCCGAATGATCTTCCAACAAACGGGCTAACCTGACGACCGCATCCAGCAGAGACGGCTCAGCTTGGCTGACAAACATCGCACGTCTCGTTGTTTTCCGCGGTCTTGCTGGGAAATCGGAATGGTTCAATACCTCCAGAATCTCACTGGATGTGAATTCAAGTTTTAGGGCCAGATAGGGAGCCTCAGACGAGGCTTGAATCACTTGTCCACTAACCGGCAAGTCAACGGTTGCCACGATATAACTTCCTGGACCATACCGGAAACGATCTTGTCCCAGTAGGACTTCTTTCTCACCCTGAACGATAATGCAGAAGGATGGTTCATTCACTTTAAATATAGGTTCAGTGACAACGGATTCCCGGATTAAAAATAATGAGGGAATGGCAGTAGAATGCACCCCATCCTTTTCAGAAAAACGGTCAATGAGTGTGGCTAATTCGTTTTGTTGTTGTTCGTGTATTTGATCAGACATGCAAAGTTCTCCTTTTTTCCTCACAACATAATAATCACATTCTATCGTATATTGACCAAAGGCGGTAGAAAACGGATAGGAATAGGCAAACATCTGATGTGAACGGATAAGACATGCTGAGTGCTGGTTGCATATTCACAATTACACAGGTCATGATATACAACAAGTACAGAAGATATACACTTATGGTTCAGCTAATACATGATCAGATGAGAATGAAAAGGGTATCTGCATCTTTTATTTACTGATCGTTCCCGATGTGTTAGATTGATTTTGGGAGGGAAGTTGAATGGCTAGAAGTAAAGAGTTTGAAGTGAACGAAGTATTGGATAAAGCAATGAAGATCTTCTGGGAACAAGGTTACGAGAAAACGTCGATGAGTGACCTGGTTGAGCATATGGGAATTCATCGCAGGAGTATATATGATACATTTGACGACAAACATTCGCTGTTCTTGCAGGCAATCGATCGTTACAGAGGTAAGGTCAGCACCACATTACTTGCAGAAATCAAGGCATCCAAGACGGCAGTGGAAGCACTGCATAAAATTTTCGATGTTATGATCAGTGAAGCAGAGGAGACACCATCGGGTTGTTTGATCGTGAACTCGGCTGTGGAGTTAGGCGCGCGTGATCAGGAAGTGGACAACCGGTCCCTTGAATCATTTAACGATACAGAGCGAATGTTCGAGCAGATCATCGAATGGGGACAGCGGGATGGAGAATTTTCTTCAAACCATGATGCGAAGGAAATGGCAGAGTATTTGCACAATATTTCTGTCGGCATTCGAGCCATGACCAGAACCTCGACGGATAAGGAAAAATTAAATCGTATTATCAATGTATCGATGAAACTTTTGGAGAAAAGATGAGCAGAGACGTACCCAAAAAAGTAGCTTGAAATCCGTTAGAGGACTTCAAGCTACTTTTTTTGTGCGCTAATTTTAGAAATTAGAAAGTATGAACCATCAATTGGTGATGGCATGTTCCATCGGTTTAATTTTATGAATCTCTTCGGTCCCAGCCTCCAAAGCTGTTTCGTAATAGGAGCGTTTGTGCTCGATGACTTCCATGGTTCTTCTTAGTTCCTCCATTTGTGCTTCCACAATAGCTTTTCGCTCCGTAAACATGTCATATCTTTGCTTCAGCGAGGAGTCCCCTTCAGAGCACCATTCAATAAAGTCCTTAATGTCTTTAATAGGCATGCCGGTCAGCTTCAGACATTGGATGATCTTTAGAAAGTCAATGTCGGAGTCTTTGAACAAACGTGTTCCACTCGTGGTACGTTCCACAAAAGGCATGAGTCCTTCCTTGTCGTAGTAACGCAATGTATATACCGTAAGGTCTAATTTTTTGGCAACTTCACCGATTGAATAGGTCATTTAGAATGAATTCCTTTCTACTAGGGGTAGACTTCGAGTTAACTCTAGGATTGATCCGAGTGAATTCTAACATGTTGGATTACTGGATGTCAAAGTACGTTGGAGATAAAAAAATAAGATAAACATTTGACCTAGAGTTAACTAGAGGGGGTAAGATTATTTTGAACTTTAAATTACTAGGAGGTTATCCCATTGATTATAGCTAAAGCCAGAGCCGTTGACGGACCAGACCAACAATTCAGAAGTGCTGAAATTAAACGACGTAATCTGGATACCAATGATGTATTAATCGAGATTAAATATGCCGGTATTTGCCATTCTGACATCCATACTGCCCACGGTGAATGGGGTCCAGTGAATTATCCACTCGTTCCTGGCCACGAAATTGCCGGGATTGTAACCGATGTAGGTAGCGGAGTCTCCAAATATAAGGTTGGTGACCGAGTAGGAGTCGGATGTATGGTCGACTCTTGTGGTGAATGTGTTAACTGCCGCAAAGGTGAAGAGCAATACTGTCTCAAAGGAAATATTCAAACTTACGCTGGAGTAGACAAATACGGTGAGCCTACGCAAGGTGGGTATTCAACTCATATTGTTGTCGTAGAGGATTTCGTCGTTCGCATCCCTGATAACATTGCACTTGATGCAGCTGCACCTTTGCTGTGTGCCGGTATTACGACATATTCACCACTTCATCACTGGGGAGCTGGCCCAGGTAAGAAAGTTGCCGTTGTAGGTATGGGTGGTCTTGGTCATATGGCTGTCAAAATTGCACATGCGATGGGTGCCGAAGTAACCGTTCTTTCCCAATCCTTGAGCAAAAAAGAAGATGGACTGCAATTTGGCGCAGATCACTACTTTGCCACAAGTGAACCGGAAACATTCGAGAAACTTGCAGGCACCTTTGATCTGATGATTAACACGGTAAGTGCGAATATTGACATTAACGCTTATTTCTCACTGCTCACGCTGGATGGTACACTCGTGAACGTGGGTGCTCCTCCAGAGCCTTTAGCTGTTAACGTATTTTCTCTTATCGGTCATCGCCGTTCATTCGCAGGTTCCATGATTGGTGGTATTCGTGAGACGCAGGAGATGCTTGATTTCTGTGCAGAACATGATATTGCACCTAACATTGAGGTCATCTCCGCAGACCAGATTGACGAAGCATACAAACGTGTATTGGCTTCCGACGTGAAATATCGCTTTGTTATTGATATCAGCACCATGTAAGTGTGAACTTTGCAAAAGTGATAGTTAAAGATAGAAGAAAGCAGCTGCCGCCAAGGTCAGCTGCTTTTTGCTTTTCAGTTTGTTAATTGCTGATCGTTCTACAACCAGCACTCTTATCGCAACGAACAGAAGATACCTGCGTCCAATAACTAGTTGGAAAAATATGAAAGGAGTGGTATGAGAAAGATGACAGTATCATTTTCACATCAGCCTGAAGGGTACGAATGTCCATTTTGTCGTATTTGGGATATTGAGCGACCTGATCAGGGAACAAAACAAAGGGATATCATCTATCAGAATGAAAAGGTAACAGCATTTATAGCAGGCAAATGGTGGCCAAACAATAAAGGGCATGTTCTTATTATTCCGAATCAACATTTCGAGAACATCTTTGAACTCCCTGCGGATTATGCTGTTGAAATTCACCGTGCGGCTCAGCTTACAGCATTTGCAATGAAAAGTACATATGGATGTGATGGGATTTCGACACGGCAACATAATGAACCTGCTGGCAATCAAGACGTGTGGCATTATCATCTGCATGTTTACCCCAGATACGTGAATGATCAACTTTATCTGTCAAATGGTTCTCAATCCGATCCAGATGAACGTGCTTTCTATGCTGATCAGTTGCGTTCTTGGATAAAGGAAAACATTTAAAGTCTAGCAGGCTGCTCATTTTTTGTTGAGTTATCGGGCAGATAAGGGGTTTTGAATTTGATATTCATGATAGAATGAGTTTGAATGGGGCAAATTAAATAGTATATTTCATGATATAGGGGGAAACCAATGGAGACCTTTGCAGAATTTATAGCACGCATCGATAACCCGGAACATCAGGCACGAACGGAAGAAGTTTTGAACTGGGTTATTGAAAAATTCCCGAATTTAAAGCAAAAAATAGCCTGGAATCAACCGATGTTTACTGACCATGATACCTTTATCATTGGCTTTAGTGTATCCAAGCAACACTTGGCTGTTGCTCCCGAGAAGGCAGGAATTAATCGTTTTTCGGAAGAGATCACTCAGGCGGGGTATGATCACACCAAAGAGTTGGTGCGAATGAAGTGGAAACAGGAGATTGATTTTTCGTTACTAGAGAGAATGATTGAGTTCAATATAGCGGATAAGGCAGAATGTTCAACATTTTGGCGTAAATAAATCGCGATATAAAAAGAAGACCCCAACTTCCGGATACGGAAAGATGAGGTCTTTTATATTTTAAGAAAAAACGATTATTGAGCACCTACAACAGGGTGAGGTACATAGGGCTCTTCAAGGAATGAGACGTCTTCTGAGGTCAACTTAACAGAAAGAGCACCTACCGCATCTTCCAGATGCGATATTTTGGTGGCACCGATAATTGGAGCCGCTACAGTATCTTTTTGTAGCAACCAGGCAAGTGCAATGTGTGTGCGAGGGACACCGTATTTTTCTGCAATGGATGCAACTCGTTCAACAACAAGCCGATCCGCATCGCTAGTCGCATTGTACTTGGATTTCTGAACTTTGTCTGTCTCGGATCGAAGTGTTGATACGGACCAGTCACGGGTTAACCTGCCTGAAGCAAGAGGACTGTAAGGAGTTACACCAATCTTCTCTTCCTTGCATAAAGGCAACATTTCTCGTTCCTCTTCACGGTAGATGAGGTTCAAGTGGTTTTGCATGGATACAAACTTGGTCCAGCCATTTTTCTCTGCTACATGTAATGCTTTTTGGAACTGCCATGCGAACATGGCTGAAGCGCCAATATATCTCACTTTACCGGACTTCACCACATCATGTAAGGCTTCCATGGTTTCTTCAATAGGCGTATTGTAGTCCCAACGATGAATGATATAGAGATCCACATAATCGGTTTCCAATCGTTTCAGGCTTTTATCAAGCTCACTCAGGATGGCTTTTCTGGAAAGCCCGGAACCGTTGGGTCCTTGATGCATTTGTCCGTGCACTTTGGTTGCAATGACAACCTCATCCCGATTTGCGTAATCTTTCAACGCCCGACCAAGATACTCCTCGCTCGTACCCAGAGAATATATATTCGCTGTATCGAAGAAATTAATGCCTAGGTCCAATGCTTTTTTGATCACAGGGCGAGAATTTTCTTCATTCAGTACCCATTCATGAACCCATTTACTGGCATCCCCAAATCCCATACATCCCAGGCAAAATCGAGATACGTCCAAGCCTGTGTTACCAAGTTTTGTATATTCCATATCATGTTCAAATCCTTTCTAGTGTTTATTATTGCCACCTGTACGGTGATCTATATACACATTATTATGTCATATCGAATGAACCAATCTGTACCACATTTCTATCAAAGTTTTGCCTAATCCTATCAGAATCTCTGAATCTGAATCAGTTGAGCCCATTAAAGTTCTCATATAAAAAGAACAAGCTATTCGTTTCTCCGTTGGAGATTCAAATGGCTTGTTCATAAAATATTATTTAATCATTGTTTGATGAATCCAATCGCTTATTTTGGTTAATTTAAGATTGGCTTTGATGTTATCATCCAACTCTTGATACCGTGGAAGAAGATCTGTATGCCCATCAATCCATTGGTACAATCCTTTAAGACCTGCTGCTGTCTCACTTCCCAACAAAGGCTGAATTGCTGCTTCAAAATGATCAAAAGGTAGAGACATGAAGCTGATCTTTTCACCTAATACAGCACTGAATTGTTCCGCTAATTGTGCACCTGTCAGGGCTTCTAATCCGGGTGCCGGGATAATGCTTCCTGCCAATTCCGAATGAGTCAAGGCATAATAGTGGAATTGAGCTGCATCGTTTAAGCTAATCCAGGAGATCGGCTTGTCTGCTGGTACCGGGTAGGCCAAAACGCCATTATTCAGTATTCCGGGAATCAGGAAGTTTTCCAAGTATACAATGGGTTCCACAATGATATATGGAAGACCACTTTGCTGCAATTCATGGATAACTTCACGTTTCAATTCAATTCCTTTGGAATGGGTGATAGGGTCAGGAACATAGGTACCCGTGTTAACTACAATCAATTTAACGTTTGCCTGTATAGCAGCATCAATTGCATTTTTGGTATATTGTCTGATCTTATCCGGATTGAACTCCACCGGCAGGTTTAGGAATACTTTACTTACACCTTCATGCGCCGTATGGAGCTGTTCCACATCTGATAGATCCCCGATGAAAGCTTCAATGTTTTGTTCCTTTAATGTTTTGGCTGTTTCCTCATTTCGAGTAATCGTGCGAACCTCAAAACCGTGTTGAACGAGTAATTGAGCGACAGCGCCGCCTTGGGAGCCCGATGCTCCATATACCAAAAATCGATCATTCTGTGTCATAGTGGTCAATAACTTCCTTTCAATATGTCATTGGAATGGATGAGTTAACACTCAGCATTGACCTCAGCATAACGGATTTAGAATAGGAGCGTAAGTACGCACATTAATGATATAAAGTATCCCTTGAGATACTATGGGAAGGCGTTTTACATATGTTTCGATCCCCAATCACCCAGCTGAAACAAGATCGAAGTCAGGCTTTGTCCTTTTTCTGTAAGGGAATATTCGACTTTAGGCGGAACTACAGGGTGGGTAACACGGTTTATCAAACCAGCTTCTTCAAGTTCTCGTAATTGCCTGGTTAACGTGCGATGCGTAATGGGGTCAAGCATTCTCTGCAATTCATTGAATCGAATTGTTGAATGGCGGATGAGCCGATTTATAATTAATAGCTTCCATTTCCCACCAATCATATTGACTGCAAACTCAACAGGACAACGGTCCTCCACAGGTTCTATATTCATGTTTATGTATCCCTCCCAAAACATCAACTCATGTTTCATGTTTCGTTCATTTTATCGAATTTATTAAGGGGTGTATAGCTTACCACATTCAGGGTATGAACCATGCCCAGGACATAAAAAAAGATGCCCCCAGTGTAGCTCAAGGGACATCTTATTTAATATAAATTATTGTTCAACTCAGACAGAACAAAAAAAGCATTGAACGTGAAAAAAAGCCATGATATAATCTATAGCGCAATTGACATTTCTATTGAATGTAAAGGGTGAATCATTATTTCTCCTAATTTAATTTTACATCCGACATTCCGATTTGTCAATGCTCTTTTTTTGGCCCTAATAAATGGAAAAGGGAGTGGACTTATTCATGGATAAAACAAACGAATGGAAGTTGGAAGAGGAAAGACTAGTGCAGGTGAGGAACAAACTTCAGGCACGACTCGACGAGCTGGAACCGAAGGTTGCAGGACTGCATGAACAGGCTGCCGAAATTCGTAAACGGTTCTGGGAAGAAGTGACGATTAATACGGGTTCGTACACGGATTTTGAAGATGCATTTTATACCATTAATCAGCAGTCCAGAGTGTTGGCCGAGAGGGAGCGCGGGCACAAGCTGTTAACACAACAATGGAAAAATACAAAGAGACTGCTTCCAACGCCGTATTTTGGCCGTTTCGACTATAAGGAAAAAGGCATGACATTGACGGAACAGATCTACATCGGCGTATCATCCTTCATGGATGAAGATGGATTGAACTTTCTAATCTATGACTGGCGTACGCCAATTGCGAGTCTGTACTATGATCACTCTCCCGGACCAGCAAGTTATGACACACCTTCAGGACGAATCGACGGAAAGATGGAGCTCAAGCGTCAATTCCAGATTCAACATGGGCAGCTTCATAGCATGTTTGATTCAACTGAGACGATTGGTGACGAATTGTTGCAGCAAGTGCTCGCCAAGGGTGCAGACTCACAAATGAAGAGCATCGTAGCAACAATCCAGAAGGAACAAAACGCCATTATCCGTGATGACCGAAGCCGAATGCTTATCGTTCAAGGGGCAGCTGGCAGTGGCAAGACGTCAGCTGCGTTACAGCGAGTGGCCTACTTACTATACAAACACCGCCAGACCGTCAAAGCAGATCAGATTGTGCTTTTCTCGCCGAATCCGATGTTTACCAGTTATATTTCCACCGTGCTTCCGGAACTTGGCGAAGAGAACATGCAGCAGACAACTTTCCAGGAATATCTGAATTATTGGTTGGATTCCTCCTTACGACCAGAGGATGCCTTTGATCAGATTGAATATGTGCTGACAGCTCAGAATGATCCGGGATATGAAGCTCGTCTGGAGGCGATTAAGTACAAAGCTTCCGAGACATTCCTGCAAGTGCTCCAAAACTACGGTAAGTGGTTAGGAAGAGAGGGGATGCGGTTTAACGGGATTCAATTTCGGGGACGTGAATTCATCACTGCGGACCGAATTAAGACTCAATTTTACAGTTTGGATCAAAATCTTACCTTGTCCAACCGTATTCTTCTTTTGCAGGAATGGTTGCTGAGAGAACTTGTCTCGCTGGAACGTCTGGAACGGGAAGCAGACTGGGTGCAGGAGGAATTGAATTATCTGGACACGGATGAGTATGTGGAAGCTTTCCGCATGTTGCACAAAGAAAAGCCTGTGTTCGATGTAGCGGAAAAATACGCAGCACGAGATAACGGTAATAACAGCGCAGAGCAAGATGAGGGTGCCTTTAACTTTGGAGTGCGGGAAGAGGAGTTGCTTCGTCAGAAACTGGTGAAAGATATGTTTAAACCTTTAAGAAAGAGTGTGCGGAAATTCCAGTTCGTGGATGTGAAAGGGATATACGAACAACTATTTGTAGATGAAGCCGCTTATCGGGAACAAACGAAAGGTGCAATCCCCCCACAGCACTGGCCTGAGATTTGTAAACAGACCAAGGCCATGATCCTTCAGAACAAGCTGTTCCATGAGGATGCTACTCCGTATTTATATGTAAAAGAGATGATCGAAGGCGTCCGGACGAACACAGAGATTCGTTATGTCTTTGTCGATGAAGGCCAGGATTATTCGGCGTTTCAATACGAATATCTGAAGAAACTGTTTCCTCGTGCTCGCATGACGGTGCTGGGGGATTTCGGGCAAGCGATTTTTATGCAGGCTACGGATTTGGCAGCATCCAACTCGCCACTAGTTCACCTTTACGGAGAAGGCGAAACTACATTGATACGCCTGGTACGCAGTTATCGTTCAACCAGAGAGATTGTTGAATTCACGAGACAGATGTTACCAGGGGGAGAAGAGATCAGACCGTTTGAAAGGGGAGATCAGAAGCCTCGTTTAACAGGATTGAAGGACGAAAAGCAGCGTGGTGCGCAGATTCTCGCAGACATCGCCGCGCTTAAGGCGGAGGGGTTTGACTCCATCGCTGTGATTACGAAGACCGCGGCTGAAAGCCGTGACGCCTATGAAAGGTTGCAAAGTCAAGGCGGCGAAGGGTTACAGCTCATAACAAAGGACACACAGATTTTCGAAAAAGGAATCATGGTTATTCCTGTGTACCTCGCGAAAGGCGTTGAGTTCGATGCTGTCCTGGTCTATGATGCTTCACCCGTTGCTTACAGCCAGGAATATGATCGAAAGCTTCTGTATACGGCATGCACACGGGCCATGCACCGACTTCATCTATATACAGTGAGTGACTGGTCACCATTTGTGCAGGCGTTACCTGCGAATCTGTATGACATAAAATCATAATCCATATGTAAATCCATTCTCAATGAAGCACCAAAGAAAGATGCTCGGAGCCTTTTTTCAAAGGTTATCGGGCATCTTTTTTTATGAAGATATGAATCATAAAAGTTATTCTTTACTGATCGTTCCCGATGTGATAGATTGTTATTGGGAGTTATGAGAATGATCATTCCCATAACAGCTCGAAAATAAATAAATTCTCAATGAGAGGGAGTAATAATAAATGAATATTTCCAAACAAGTTGCTATTGTAAGTGGGGCTAATCGAGGGTTGGGCAAGGAAATTGCTCTTGAACTGCTGGCGAGGGGAACCAAAGTTTACGCTGGCGCACGAAACCCTGAATCCATTGATCTGCCGGGGGCTATTCCACTGCAACTCGATATTACTGATCCACAATCTGTCATGGCTGCAGCTGAGGTAGCTAGTGATGTAACCCTTCTAATCAATAATGCTGGTTCCGCTACGGGTGCTTCTCTGCTCACGGGTGAGCTGAACGATATTCACTTGGAGTTCAATACACATGTATTCGGTACGCTTTCAATGATTCGTGCGTTTGCACCGGTGATAGAGAAGAATGGGGGCGGTTCGATACTGAATATCCTGTCTGCTCTATCTTGGCTCAGCCTTGGTAACTCAGGTGCATATTCAGCTGCAAAATCCGCTCAGTGGGGAATTACGAATGCATTACGTCTGGAATTAGCCCCTAAGAACGTTAGCGTTGCCGGATTGCACGTGGCGTTCATGGATACGGATATGACGGCAGGTATCGACGCACCAAAAACGAGCCCAACGGATATTGCCAAAATTGCAATAGATTCCATCGAAGCGGATCTCTACGAGATTATTGCTGATGATACCAGTCGGAACGTGCAACAGGGTCTTGCTGGCGGGGTTGCTGCCCTTTACCCACAATTGTTTCAAAAATAGAGAGATGTAGATGCATTTTCACGCTATAAATAAAACAACCCCCACCAGATATGGTGGGGGTTGAGTACGTCATGAATACTCCAATTCTATGGCTTGAGAACCGTAAGAATATAAGGTTTAACCTTTAACTGCACCGGCAGTAAGGCCGCTGACGATATATTTTTGCCCGAATAGATACAGGATGAATACAGGCAGGGAAGTAAGCACGAGATTAGCGAAGATCAGGTTCCAGTCCCGGCTATATTTGCCGTAGAAATTGTAGATCGATAGTGGCATCGTCCATGTGGAACTGTCTGTCAGGAAGTATACCGGAATCGTGATGTCATTCCAGACGGACATGAACACCATGATGGCTACCGTTGCGTTAACGGGCAGGATGAGCGGTGTGACGATGCGGAAGAACACCCCGAACACACTTGCTCCTTCCAGAAATGCGACTTCGTCCAGCGCTCGTGGAATGGTTTTGATGAATCCACTATACAAGAAGACACTGAAGGCTGTATTTAACGCGGCGTAGATCAGGATAACACTTGTGATGCTGCCGTAGAATCCCAATCCCTGTACAACCCGTATGGTCGTGATAATGGACATTGGCGCAATCAGTCCCATGAAGAAATACATATAGATGGTGCCGGATAGTTTGGTTTCCCGACGTGCCAGAATGAATGCCGCTGCCGAGGAAGCAACGATATTAATGATGGAAGATACGCCCGTAATCAAAATGCTGTTGAAGAATGCTCGCGACAGACCGCCTTCCTGGAAGACACGAACATAGTTCGAGAACTGCCATGTTTCCGGAAAACTCAGGGAGAAGCTAAGCACTTCGGCGCTGGTTTTGAATGAACCAAAGATCAGAATGACAAGCGGCAACAGAACGATAAGAGAGGCCAGAATCAGGAACCCTTCCACGATATAGTTGCGGATGGCGAGTTTGCGTGTATAGCCCATGTTATTCCGTAACCTCCTTACGCCGCATGAAGATCAATAGCGGTATAGCGATAATGGTAACGACCACGAACAGTAGAGTGTTGACCGCGGTACCAAGTCCCCAGTTGCCTTCGCCGAAAGATCGCAGAATGATCGTACCTACGACCTGTGAAGCGTTACCCGGGCCACCACCGGTCATGACATATACTTCGGAGAATACTTTGAGTCCACCGATCAAGGTCAACATCAGGTTAATGTTAATCGCGGGCAGCAAGAGTGGTAGTGTGATTTTGAAAAAACTTCTCCACGAACTTGCGCCATCAATCTTGGCCGCTTCGTAATACTCTTGAGAAATGGACTGAAGGCCCGCCAGATAGATGGCCATCTGGAACCCGGCACTCTGCCAGATCGAGACGATGGCAATCGTCCAGATCACAATCGATGGGTTGGTCAGCCAAGCTTGGCTTAACGAATGTAATCCTACAGATTCCAACAAATTGTTGATTGTACCTTCGGTACGCAACATGGGAGTGAACAGAATGCTGATCACAAGGATGCTGAGAATGGAAGGGGAGTAGAAGATCGCGCGCAGCAGGTTCTTTGTTCTTAGTCGCATGTTAAGTCCTACGGCCAGCAATAGGCCGATGACATTTTTGCCAACGACGGTGACGATTGCAAATATCGCCGTGTTTTTCAGTGCCAGAATAAGCGTTTTGTCCGAGAAAATTTTCTGGAAATTATCCCACCCGATGAACTTCAGCTCCAGCCGATCCAGCCGCCAATCCGTGAACGAGTAATAGAAAGCGGCGAGAGCAGGCACAACGAAAAAGATGGAGTAGATAATTAGTGCGGGAAATATCATGTAATACGAGTACAGATTTTTAGTCCTTTTCATGTCTCACACTCCGTTATAGCTAGGCAGCATAACGGTCGATCCTGTTATGCTGCCTTATATTTCACTCTTTAGAAACCTTCTACACCTTTATCCTGCATCAGCTGACTGAACTTCTCATCCCAGGATTTCAGTACTTCTTCCGGTGACAATCCGCCTGCAAACTGATCCTGCAATAATCGGTACAGTTCGCTGCGATCAACCAGCATGTATGCATCCGTTGTCAGCACGGTTTTCTTCGGCGTAATATAATTGTCTACAATATCCTGTTTGTAAGCTGGCAGTTCCGGTGTCGTAACGTCACTGAAATTGGATACGTATCCTTTGGAATCCACGATCTGTTGTGCGACATCCTTGGAAGCGATATAGTCCAGGAACTGTTTGGCTTCATCCAGATGTTTGGATTTCTTCGGAATGAACAGTTGTCCGCCCAGTGGACTTGCACCCAGACTGGCATTATCCGACGATGGAATCGGGAATACGCCCAGTTCCATATTTGGATCTTGCTCGGCCACGCCTTCAATTAACCAATCGCCCATAAACATCATGGCAACTTCCTTGTTCAGGAATTTACCTACGGCCATGTCATAGCTGTCGCTAAGCACATCTGTGTTGGTGTACCCTTTGGTGTAAATTTCATATTGTTGTTCCAGGAATGTTTTGAATTCCGGGATATCAGACCATTTTTTCTTATTGCTGTTCAACTCATCAAAAAAAGTCGGTTCATTTTTGGCTACAAAATCGGCAAAAGCTGCTGCAGGCCAGATGTTGGCAGCCCAGGCATCTTTGTAAGGCATGAATACAGGCGTAATGCCACTTGCTTTGATTTTTTCACAGATCGCCAGGAATTCTTCGTAGTTGGTTGGAATCGACAACCCGAGTTCTTCAAAGATTTGTTTGTTATAAACGACCCCTTGCATCCCTGTATCTTGGCTGACATGGAAGCTGTAGAGATGGCCACCTGAAGAGAGGACGTCTTTGTTCACAATTCTGCTCGCCCAAGGCTCGTTATCCAGAATCTCGAAGTTACGTTCAAGGTTCAAGTCTGTGACTGCGCTCGCCAGATTGTACTGAATAATGTCAGGCGTTTCATCTACAGCCAGTTTGGTTTGCAGTACAGTTGTTGTTTGTTCCGCTGGAATCAGCTGCAAATTTACACGAATGTTCGTTTGTTTTTCGAATGCATCGAGAATGTCCTGCTGGATGAAAGCAGAGTCCTGAGAACTTTTAGAGATTGCCAGCTCCAATGTGACTTTGCCACTCTTGCTGTCCCCGCCAGCAGCTGTGCCGGAATCCGTACCTCCTGATCCACAAGCTGTTAACGAGACCGATAATAAACTGGCCAGAATAATAGAAAACGCCTTTTTTCTTTTTATTGTTTTCAATGCAAATCCCCCTCTAAAACGTTTAGTGAATCCGTTTACAAGTCCGATTATAGATTCTTTTCTCGCCCCGGTACATGTCTGTGCTTGAACGTTGATGTGTAAAATCCTGAACTTGAAATCGCTATCATTTCATGAAATACCGTGATAGAGTAGACATGAATATAAGGGATTTCACATCATGTCAGAACAGGAGGGCATCTCTGAGAATGGTAAAGCTCATACATAAAGCAACTCAATTCAGTTTGCAGACAAAGGTGTTTTTGACATTTCTGGCGCTGCTTTTGTTCGTGCTGGGCTGTTTTATCGTTTATGTAAATGTGATCGTTGTCCGCCCGCTCAAACTGAAAACAGAGCAGGATACGCTCGTTACAGCTACGAAGGTAAGAGAGCAAGTTGATCTCTACGTAGAACAACAGAACCAGATGTCGCAGCGAATATTATCCAGCAAAAATATATTTGCAGCCATGGACAAGAGCTCCTCAGCGCATAGTAATTATGAAAGGCTGAAACAGATTCGGATCATCAAAGACATCATGTTTCAGGCCATCGGGCCGAGTATGAATATCAAAGACATGTCCATCTACGACAATCACGGTGTTCTCCTGACAACATATCTGGGTTCGGGCAATCCTCCCGCAATCCTGAACACCATGATGGAGAGTAGTCAGATCGGACGAGATTGGACGGAAAGTGGTTTTGTTCTACTGCGTCAAGACGATACGATCTCCTTTGTGCGCACGATCAATGATCAGAACGGCAAGGTGTACGGTTATCTTAGCATCCAGATGGAACAGGCCTATATACAGAATCTGACGGAGGGCATTACCGCTGGCGATGTCTATATTCTGAATGAACAAGGGGAGCAGATGACCGGCTCGGAAACGGGAGTGACATTTGCCAATTGGACAAAGCCTTCATCAGACGAGGGACTGGATGTGGACAAAAACGACAATTATATCACACATTCCACTTCACCCAGTACAGGTTGGATCACGTATATCATAACGCCCAAAAAATCTGTTCTGGGTTCGATCCATTCGGTTCAGACGATGTCCATTCTGCTGATTACAGCACTGATGCTGGTTTCGTTTGTGTATATCTTCCTGTCGACACGTAACCTGCTGCTGCCTATCCGCAAGCTACGTGGTCAGATCTGGCGCATGAACTACAGCAATATGAATCTGAAAGTGGATGAAACGCCGAAGAATAACGATCTCTTATTGCTGAATGAAGCCTTTCAGGATCTGATGGGGAGGCTGCAGCAATCCATTGACCGGGAAAAATCGGCGCTTCATGAAGAAATAAAGGCGCGTAATTCTGCGCTGCAAGCCCAGATTGCACCTCATTTTATTCATAATGTTCTATATCTGATCAGTATTGCCGCCCAAGAGGGGAAGACCAAAGTTGTATCGGATATGTGCAAACATCTTTCGGACAGTCTACGTTATATTGTATCTTCACCATACGCGCATGTGACTTTGGCTGAGGAGCTTCAACATACGAGACATTATCTGTCCCTTGTACAACAAAAGTACGAAGAGGATCTGGAGTGGGATATCCATGCAGACGAGCTGGCGAACGAAATCCGGTTGCCACGGTTGGTTATTCAGCCGTTTGTGGAAAACTGTATTGAACATGCCTTTGCCAACACCGCGCCGCCTTGGCGTATCCAGATTACCGTGAAGCAATATAACGGATTATGGGCTTTGGAGATCAAAGATAACGGAGAGGGCTTTCCACCGGATAAGATCCAGGAGATTTTAGCCAATATTCAGGCATCGGGTTCTGGAATGAACCAGACTGCCGATCGTGGAACAGCCCTTGGTAACATGGGGATTATCAATAGTGTCAATCGACTCAAACTAATGTATAACAACCGGCTCTTTATTAATATATTTAACAATCATGGGGAAGAGCAACATGGAGCAACGATTCAAATCATCGGCTCACTGACAAAGGATTTTTACTAACTAGGAGGCATAGGTGATGTATAACGCGATGATCGTTGAGGATAGCAAACCGATATTACGTAATATTAAAATGCTCTTGGAGACGCTGAGCTTCCCGATTCGTGTAGCTGCTACGGCAACGAATGGAGAAGAAGCCTTGGCAGCGTTAAAGCAGGAACCGATTGATCTGCTGTTGACAGATATTCGAATGCCGAAAATGGATGGGCTGTCCCTGATTGAGCAAGCCAAGCTTGCCAACCCGGATCTGAAGGTCATCTTGATTAGCGGTTATAGCGATTTTGAATACACAAGAAAAGCATTGAACCTGCAAGTGTTTGACTATTTGTTAAAACCTGTCGATCGAGAGGCGCTTGAAGAAGTCATGGGTCGGGTAATGGATCAACTTGATCAACAGATGTCCAAGGAGCTGCTGGATTTGCAGGAAATCATTCATCCCCAATGTGAGACTACGCTGAAACAAGGGGAGGATTTTCCACCTTTGTTCAGCCAGATGATGATCATTATGAGCAAACAACCCTTCACCGCAGGGCATGAACGATGGATGCAGGTGGAATTTGAGACTGTAGTGCAGGACTTTTTTACATTCCATCCATGTCGTGTGTACACCTGTCAAACCCCATATCAATTTATCGCTTTTGTCAACAAGAGTGCACTTGAGGTGTACTCTTCCGTATATGAATGTCTTGAATCGTTGCGACGGCATTTGGTTGCGCATGACATCGATGCGATCATTGGAGGACAACTTCTATTCGCTGAGTCTGGTAATCTGCCGGAGCTCTATCACCGCATGTCGTCCATTTTGTCTGAGCAGCAACGGTTGAAACAAGGAATAGTGCTGGATACCGGTAATCCGGTGTCGATGGCCAGATCTGAGACAGGCTGTCTGGATCCGGTGCAGGAATCTGCTTTTGTACAGATGATACAGGCTCGGCAGAAAGAACGGTTTGCTCTTAAGTTATCCGAATTGCTGAATCGATGGGCAGAGGAAAATGTACATATGACCGAGGTGGATCGGTTTATTGGTTTGGTCGTAGACACGTTTGCTCATCTGTACGAGGAACAGGGGTCGGGCATGAGATTGGGCCTGGAGCTTAGGTCAAGACAATTCGCCCAGGCACAGTCCTATGCCGATTTTTGCCGGGAACTGACGGAATGGACGGGACAGTGCTTCGATATGCTGCAATCCCACGTTCGAAAAAGTAAGGCGATCCTGTTCGAACAGATTGACGATTACGTAAAACTAAATAAATACTCTCAATTATCTATCAACGACATTGCCATGAAGTTTCATATTAGCCCGTCGTACGTCAGCAGAGTGATCAAAAATGCAACACAAATTACATTTGTTCAGTATTACACCCGGCTTCGCATTCAGGAGGCCTGCAGACTGATGGAAAGTCAACCAGACATGAAGTTTAAGGAAGTTTCCGATTTACTGTCATTTAGCGACCAGCACTATTTCTCGAAGGTGTTCAAAGAGTATACGGGGCTAAGTCCTACGGATTATAAACAACAGATGTCTGGTATAAAGACCCAATCATAGTTAACAAACCCTTTTTACTTATGTTATAATACTAAACAAATACGGCTTGTTACTGAATTCATTCAGGCAATACCTATGTATATACATGCTCAAAGTTTCTTTGGGTGTGCATATATATGGGTTTTTTTGCGTTTACTTGCCGATTGATTCTACCAAAAATAAATAAAGAGAGGAAGATTGAACTTGAAAAAGGAAAAGAAAAAAAGGTCATTTTATAGGAAAGGAGGAGCCAGCTTACGATTAATGAGTACTAGACTCATTGCAGCTTTCCTTGCGGTGCTTATTATCCCAACTGCACTTATCGGTTATTTCTCGTATCATAGTGCTAAAGATCAGGTACAACAAAAAATGACCGATCCCATCAATACAATATTAACGATGACCGGACAACATATTAACAATCTGGTGGGGGAAAAAGCAGAATTATTGAGTTACATAGACAGCATGTATGGCTCCGATCCCAGTCAGGCGAACAACGAAGTAATACAAGTAGGAATCGACCAGTTAGCTGATACATACCCTGATATTATTGCCATAACCGTAGGCAACGACCAAGGCAGTGTTATATCTTCTCCAGCAATTGAGGATGCAACATATGATCCACGCAGCACAGAATGGTACACCAATGGTATAAGTAACAATGGATCACTCTATTTTTCGAGTATTATGAAAGATTCGGTGTCCGGGAAGATTTATGTAGAGATTTCAAAAGCTCTGTCAAATGAACAAGGTGTAGCAAGTATTAAACTTGATCTGGAGCGATTAGCAAATGAAATATCGATTGTGGATGTCGGAGGTAATGGGAGTCTGATTGTGGTGGACTCCAATCGAACCATCGTGGCTTGGTCTGGTGCCATTGTAAACGGTGGGGGAGGAGAGCTTGGCGGAGCACTCATCGAGGGAATTCCAGTCCATCCGAATACGGCTTCAAGTTCAGATGAACCGATGGCATTTTCCCAATTTGTCAGAACGGATCTGGCGTATGATCTGGAGGTATATAACGGTGTTAATGCTTTGACGGGTTGGAATGTCATTGCTTTGATGGGCCATGAAGATTTTATCGCCGCAGCGAAACCCATTATGGTATCGAGTCTAACTGTCATTGCTATATCTGTATTGATTGCCGGTGTAATTATTTTCTTCATTCTGAGATCTTTTATTGTACCCATGCAAAAACTGCGAAAGGCCACTCGCAGCGTAAGCGAAGGGAATCTGTCCGAACGGGTTAATCTTAAAACTGAAAACGAATTTGGTATATTGGCCAATGATTTTGACCAGATGACCATTTCCCTTCAATCAGTGGTTGCTGAACTTCATCAGACGTCATCGTTGTTAAGCCACTCTTCCCAAATGATTCAGGAAAGTACAGAACAAACCACCCAATCGGTTCAACATGTGGCGGAAACCATGCACCAGACTGCGGAATCAGCTATCGTTGGGGCGGAAAATTCGGAACAAACCGCGAATGCCGTAGAAGAAATGGCGAGAGGCATCAGTACAATTGCAGAATCTGCGAGTGCGATTGTGGATTCGGCTGAAGAGACGGAGCGCGCTGTTGCTAATGGCGGGAAAACCATAAACCAGGTCGGAGAACAAATGGAACATATTCTCGGAGCTGTTGAAGAAACCTCGGCATTGATTAATGAGCTGTCCAGTCTGTCTGCCGAAGCCAATCGAATGAATGAAGCGATCGCGGATATCTCTCGGCAAACCAATCTTCTATCACTGAATGCCTCTATTGAAGCATCAAGAGCAGGAGAGCATGGAAAAGGTTTTGCTGTCGTTGCAGGCGAGGTACGAACGTTATCGATGCAATCCAAACAAAGTGCGGACGAGATTGGCGCTACCATTGGTAAAATGCTTGATCTGATTGCCAAATCCACATCTCTTATGAATGATAAAGTTCGTAATCAAGTCGGTGAAGGAATGCGGATCAGCCAAGAAGCTTCTGCAACCATATCGAACATTGAACAATATACAACGCATATCGTGGATCAAATTCAGGATATTTCCGCTGTCTCAGAACAGTTGTCAGCCAGTACGGAAGAAGTCTCGGCTACGGTTGCCGCGATGAGTCACATCTCTAAAGTGTCGGCTGACAGTGCTCAGACAACTTCAGCAGCAGCCCAAGAGCAAATGGCGGCAATGCAGGAGATATCGGCATCATCTGCACAGCTATCCAAAACAGCTGAGAACATGCAAGAATTGGTTCGCCGGTTTAAGCTCTAGAGTAGAAGTAAGTAAATGTGTAAGGAAACGTGTTAAGCAAAAGGCGCTCTCCAAATGGAGGGCCTTTTTGCATTTAGTGAGATTAGTAAGAATGTGACGCCTCATCCCCGAACATATCCTTTTGATTCTTTTTTCGGAAACTTCGTGGTGATTCACCAACCGTTTTGGTAAATAAAATCGTAAAGTAATTGGGGTTATCGTAACCGACCAGTTTGGCAATTTCCCATATTTTTTTGTTGGTTGAAACTAATAATCGGGTAGCTTCACCCATTCTTCGTTGAATCAGGTAATGATAAGGAGAAGTGCCATAGTGATTTTTATACATATGAATTAAGTAATAAAAATCGATATGAAATTGATCTGCCAATTCTTTGAGTTTAATGTTTTGCCGATAGTTGGTATCCAAATAGTCTTTAATGCTCTCAGCAAGGGTATTGCTCTCAACGATCTCCCCACTAGGAAGCTGTTGATGGGACTGCCGATCGATGATTAGAAGTATTGCTTTCAGCACATGCCCAGAGATCGACTCGTATCCATGTTCCCGGATTGAAAATTCATTAAAGAGAGTCTGCATTAACGAATGGAGCTCATCGGAATATCGGTTGGCTCGAATGATCGGATTGTTAGAGGGAGGAATGACCCAATCCTCAAGGGTCTGGGTGCCTTCTGTAAAACGAAAGCCGCAATAAAAGGTGGATAACGGGTATTCAGGATTGGACTTCTCCTCGTGAAGAGTACCCTTGTTATATATGAGCATGTCACCTTTTTGAGCCCAGTGTTTGGTGCCGTCAATGGTGAACAATCCTTTGCCTTCAGTTACGTAGATAATCTCATGCAGATCGTCATGTTTATGCGTCGGAAAGCTCCAATGGGGATTGTCGGCCAGTTTTCCTACATAAATAATGGTGCAATCTCGATTTGGATGCAGTTGGCCGAATTCGTGGTGTGTATTCATCTATGTCTTCCCTTCAGAATCAGTAATGAAAGTCTGTGTTGAAATGACAACATATATAATGTTTTGCAATAAAACCACAACAACCTTGATTGTCGCCATGGTGTATCTGACAGTACAATTTCACTATCCAAAATGTACTATATATCGAAAGTGAAGGGATGGGAAAGCAGAAAATACATGAACTAATGATCGTAGACAGAAATGAAGCGCTTGCAACAATAGAAAGGATTAGTGAGTATTGATTTATGACTAGAAATAGAGAGAACCTACTTATTTTAACGCTTACGCTTGTTAGCTTTGTACTGGGAACAACCGAGTATGTCATCGTGGGTGTGTTGAAGGAAATTGAAAGTTACATGGAAGTATCACTTGCTGCCGCGGGTATGCTTGTCTCCGGTTTTGCGATCGCATACGCAGTGGGTACACCATTTGCTGTGGCCTTCTTGGCCAAAATATCGAGAAGGAGTTCCATATTGATTGGATTTGCAATCGTGTTGGCATTAAATCTATTGACCGTGTTCTCAACAACGTTCTCTTCACTGATGGCCATTCGCATCGTGTCGGCCGTTGCTTGTGGACTTACAATATCACTTTCGATCTCGATTGTAAGCGACGCAGTGAACCGGGAGCGAAGAGGGGAAGCTATCGCCTGGATTTTGGGCGGATTTTCAATCGCAAATGTGCTAGGTGTTCCGCTCGGTACATTTATCGGACAACATCTGAGCTGGTCCATGACGTTTGTTGTTACAGCATGCATAGGTGTTGTGCCGCTGGTATTCATGTTTCGTATTCTGCCAAGCCAAACAACAACGATTGCAGGTTCGTTCAGTGATCAGATGTCTCTCTTTGTGAAGCCACGGATATTGCTGGCCTGTCTGATCCCTGTACTGGGAAACAGCTGTATTTTCGTCGTCTTTACGTACATTACGCCACTCCTGAGTGAGACGATGGGTGTGCCAGTACAATGGATTAGTGCCATACTCCTGATCTATGGAGCCTGCAGCATCCTGAGTAACTGGATTGGTGCCAAAATAGCCAAGGGTGATTTCCTACCCAAGCTCAAGGGGCTTTTCGTAATCCAAGCAATCCTCTTCCTGGGCATGAGTTTTGCCGTTTCCAATCTGTGGATCGGCTTGGCATTCCTGTTTCTGATTGGATGTGTGTCATCCTCCATGAGTGCTGCTTCCCAGTTATATTTGTTTGATGTGTCTGGAGCGATCGCGCCGGGGTCCAAAGCATTTGCATCTACACTCCTGCCTGTGGCAGCCAATGTGGGTATAGCGTTAGGCTCCGGCGTCGGTGGAATTGCCGTCAATATAGGTGGTGTCCAGTGGGTGCCTCCAGTTGCTGTGATGCTTGCCTTGCTGGCTTTTGTCGTTACCCTGATATGCCAGCGTTCCATCCAAGTGAATTCAGACGAAGCAACCACTGTAAAAGCAGCCTAGATGAGATGATGTTTAAACTAAACGGATGAATGCATATATATGGGATTGGAACAAACAAAGTCGCTGTTATGCGGCTTTGTTTGTTTTTTTAGTTTTCCAGCATTCCGGATGAAACGGGATCGTAGATGATAGAGGTAGGATAATGCAATAATTCAGTGAATTTATATATGAAGAGATCTGATAAAATGAATGAAAAGCTGGGAGGTAAAGCCATGAAAAAGCCCATGATCGGTGTACTGCCTTTGTATGATACTGACAAAAAAAGTTACTGGATGCTTCCAGATTATATGAACGCCATAGAAGGAGCAGGTGGGATTCCAATTATGCTGCCTTTGACAACGGATACCGAGATCATTGCAACGTTGGCTAATGAGTTCGATGGGTTCCTGTTCACCGGGGGACATGATCCGCACGATATAATATCCATATTGAAGACATAACCGCATAAAATGTGAAAAAGAAAAAAGACCTCCTGTTTATAAAAACAGAGGAGGTCCTAGTATTGGTAAATGGAATCGTGAAGTAATCATGGTATCACCATTCAATTGGCAGGATTATTTTAATCCAGACTTCGTGTTGGCATGCTCTTCAGCATTCAGGGAAGCAATCAGCTTCTCGCCTTCAACATCCAGGTTTGGCAGAATGCGATCCAGCCATTTTGGAAGTGCCCAAGCTTTGTCTCCGAAAATAGCCATGATGGCAGGGACCAAGCCCATACGGATGATAAAAGCATCAATCAGAATGCCTACAGCCAAAGTGAAACCAATCTGCTTGATCATGACATCATCGGTGAATATAAATCCTGCAAATACAGAGACCATAATCACTGCTGCGGCAACAACCACGCGACTTACCTGATTGTATCCATGAACGACGGATTCAGTCCCGCGATGACCATGCACATAGGATTCCCGCATGGAGCTAACAAGGAAAACTTGATAGTCCATCGCGAGGCCATACAGGATACCTGTCACGATGATCGGCATAAAGCTCAGCAACGGGCCGCCGGTATCGAAACCAAAGAGCGAATGCAGCCAGCCCCATTGGAATACAGCAGTTGTGATCCCGAATGTAGCCAGGATACTAAGCAGGAAGCCAATCGTTGCTTTGATGGGAACGATGATCGAACGGAATACGAGTAACAGGATGATCAGCGAGAGCAGGATTATGATGCCTACATAAATAGGGAACACCTGCGCCAGTTTGGCTGACATATCGATGTTAACAGCTGTGAGTCCAGTAACTCCGAGTTTCACATCATAGGTCTGTGCGATGCTGGAATCAGCCGCACGTAGATCAGTTACCAGTGTTTTAGTGAGATTATCGTTAGGACCCGTTTTTGGAATGAGACTGAAAATAGCTAAATCTTCTGTCATACCAAGCGGTGTGACTTGTGCAACGTTATTCTGACCTTGGAGTTCCATCACCAGACCGCCCAAGAGTTCCGGTGTAACTTTTGCGGAAGATTGATTAGGCTCTGCGACCAGAATAAGGGGTCCGTTGAATCCTTCTCCGAAGCCTTCGGAGATGGCATCATAACTTTGTCTTGCAGTTGTATCCAGATTCGCTGAGGAAGCGCCGGGGATACCCATTTCCATTTTGGTGATCGGCGTCGCGGCAAAACCAAGAATGACGATGATGGCGATAATGGTAGCCCAACGATTCTTGATAACGAATTTCACCCATCTATCCGCGACTCCGTGGCTAGTGGCTTTAGGATGTTTTGCGCTTTTCTCACGAGCTTTGGCGGAACAGATGCGTTCTCCTACCAATCCGAGTAAAGCTGGCAACAGGGTTAAAGCAACGAATACGTTGATGAGCACGGTGGCAGCTGCGACCAAAGCCATCGTAGACAAGAATGTGAGACCGATGACAAGCATACCGCACAGTGCAATAATGACCGTTAATCCGGCAAAAAATACCGCGCTGCCCGATGTGCCAATGGCTCTTGCTGTTGCTTCTTTTGCGCTCAAGCCTTGATCAATGATCATTCGACGTTGGCGATTAACAATGAAGAGAGCGTAATCGATTCCAACAGCCAATCCAACCATGAGAGCCAGGACGGAAGTGACACTTGGCATTTCGATGAATTTGGAGATTGAGAATGCTCCACCTACTCCGATCGCAACACCCAGTAGTGCAGTGATCAGAGGCAGACCTGCTGCAACGACGGAGCCAAGCGTGATCAACAATACGATTACCGCAATGACCAGTCCAACAATCTCTGCGGAGCCGACCCCAATCGATACCGCTTTGAGCGTTTCGCCTGGCAAGACCGTAATGTTGGTTCCTTTCTCTACCGTCATAACCGATTGAATAACGGAATCAAATATATCCTGCGTTATGGCAGACTGCTCGATTGTAAATTGGAACTGGAACAGTGCGATACTGCCGTCTGAGGAGATCAGCATACCAGGTACAGGAACACCATCCACCATCAAAGGTCCATAGGGAGGAGGTGTGGTTGTTGCGGATTGAGCCGCACCCGCAGACTGAGCATTCTGAGCCATCTCAGCAGAAGCCCCTGAATTACCCGCTTCAGCTGCATAATCCGCAGGGTTAAGGACTTTTTCTAATGCGTAAACTTCATTAACACCTTTCATCATGGCAGCCAAACGTTCAGGCGTATCCAAACGCTCGTTGTCCGGTGCTTTGAACACAACACTTCCTTGACCGCCGGAGGCGGCTGGCAATTCTTTTGCCAATTGATCCAGAACCTTCTGTGACTCTGTGCCTTCAATCTTCATCTCAGAACTGATGTGAATACCATTGATGCTGATCATGGAGATGACAATTCCCAGAATTAATACCCAGCCAATAATGAAGTAGGCAGGTTTGCTAAAAGCGGTTTTCCCCACTCTGTATAATAATGTAGACATTTCTCTATTTTACACTCCTCTATGATGAATGTGGATGGTTGGCATGTTCGAATCCTGCCCGTAAATGATTAAACGTGGTTTCCAAAAATTGATCGAATGTCAAAGTGCCGGGCTTGGTATCTTCAGTAATGACTTGTCCGGGCAGTAACACATTAAGTCTTCCATCAATTAATGGCAGTATTGTTCCATATAGTGCGTTGATCAAAAGATAAGTATAGATCTCGTCATACTTCCCGTTAGATAAGTCTAATAAGGTATCTTGTGCCTGAGTCTGCATCCGGTGCATGGCTCCAAGGTAATGCGGTTCAAGCACGGGATAAGTCTGGGATAGCGAGAGCAGCTGATGAAGTCTTCCAATTAGTTCTGTTGTAAGCTGCATCTTGATCAGGTTATACAGTACGTCAAGCAAGGAGACGTTGTCGGGCATTTCGGTAAGCAACTCTTCGAGTTCCGTTGTATTCTGAACGGATATTGCGCCTCTTGCTACGGCTTCTTCTTTACATGTGAAGTAGTTTGCAAATGTTCTACGTGAACAACCCACCTGATGCACAATATCTTCGACCGTAAAGCCATCAAGCCCATGTTCAAGGGTAAGTTCAAATGCAGCACTAGCAAGTGCTTTTTCAGTTGCTTCTTTCTTCAAATGTCGCAAGTTTCGTTTGATCATTATTCTCCGCTTATGCGTTCACCTCCAATACCAATGACTATGGTTTGTTTTTTTAAGAAGAGCACACTTACTGAATATGCACTTTGTGAGGTTTATCATAACAACAAGTTGCTCATTGTGCAAATTTACCCATTGTGCAAATATTTTATATGACGGCTATACTATGAACCAATGCTTCAACTCCTGAGGAATGAATGTTAAAATCAGATAAAAACCTGGGGCGATGATGGAAAATGAGTAGTCGTAAACAAAGTTTATTGGAAACAGCACTTGCACTATTTTTAGAGCATAGCTATGCAAATACAACAATCCAGATGATCCTGGATCAATCAGGTGTATCCAAAGGTACATTCTACAAATTCTTCAGTTCGAAAGAAGACTGTTTATATTCGATTATTGATCAGCGTATGCAGGAGGATGTTTTCATTCGCAAGGAACTTGAACAAAATCATTATACTTCGGATTATGCTCTGCTTGTTGATCAGATTGCCATTCCCATGTCTGGACCTGACAAAGAGCGAGTGTGGGAATTGTATTGGACTGGTTTTTACGCCGGAGAGATCAACTCAGCGAAACTGGCTAAAGTGCATCTAAACTGGCTGTCTACACGCTTGATTCAGGTGTATGGAAAAGACATCAGCTTATATGCCAACGAAGGTGCAATATTGTGCTATGGCATACTACATCAGATTGCCAACACCTCAAGAAGTCTAAATACTCAAAAACCGGTTTGGAGCGAAGTTGTTCCAAAAGTATTAACGTACATCGAAGTGATATTAAGAACAATGCACCAAAGAAATGAACATATTTTTGACGTTCAGTCTCTTTATTTTCTGAATGCCGATGAGCGTAACCGTGATCATGGTCTCGATATCGACAAGCTGTTGGAGGAATTGGATGAGTTCAACAAGATTGTTCAAAAATCCAAGGAATCTACATCATTAAAGCAACTTTCCAAGGGACTTTTGGCGTTATTACAGGATAAAGAGGATTTAAATATTCCTGTAATCGAAGTTGTCCTTCAAGCATTTCACAAAGAGTACAAATCAAGTGCGTTTCACTCCGAAGCCAATAGACTAACAGAAGCCTGTTGGTGGTATTTGGAACTTGTGAAGCACCATAATTAATTTGGAGGTTGGCCCCAAAGCCGACCTCTTTTTTTGCTTTTTTATGCTTGTAGTTATAATTAATATACTATTAGTATATTAATTAATTGTTGTTATAACAGTTGAATGGTGCAGTTTAAACTACGGAATTTGAAATTAATTATACGAGTAGTATATAATTGAAATGAACATATATTTCCATAGATTTCAATAACTTCACTATGAAAGGAAGATTTCAATGAATAATAACCAAACATCGGAAAAATCAGAATTCAATTTGTTTAGTGAAGAAAATGTTAAAGATCAATTTGCCATGTTTAAACAGATGCGATCCAGAGGCTCCGTTGTTCCTGTTCCCAATCCAATGGGTGGAACAGAGCAAACCTGGATTATAACTCGGATGGACGTCGCCATGGAAGTGTTGAAAGACCACTCTCGATTTACGGTAGATATGAACTCTATCGATAATGGCAATGATATTCGAAAGAATCTCTCAGACGATCTTGGTTCATCGGAACCCCAGACCTTTTTTACCGGAAAGTCGATGCTCTTTGTTGATGAACCGGATCACCGAAGACTGCGTAGCCTGGTGTCCAAAGCATTCACTCCAAGATATATGGAAAGCCTGCGTCCGCGTGTCCAGGAAATTGCCGATGAATTAATTGATCAATTTGAAGGAAAAGGAGAGATGGATCTTGTAAAAGACTATGCCTACCCTTTCCCAATTAACGTCATATCCGAAATGCTCGGTGTACCTCAGGAAGACCGACCTCAGATCCATGTATGGTCTGAAGCTATTGCGAAAGGTCTCGGTTTTGGTAAACAAGACCCTGAAGTAGCGCAGCATTTGCGATCATTCGCAGAATACACGGCTCAGCTTGTGGCGAACAAACGAGTGGAACCTTCCGATGACCTCATCAGTCAATTAATTGTGATCGAGGAGGAGGGGGATCGACTGAATGAAGATGAATTAATATCCATGATCACGTTATTAATATTTGCTGGACATGAGACAACGTCGAATCTGATTGCGACCGGCTCTTATCTACTTCTGACACATCCCGAACAACTGGAACAACTTAAACAAGATTTGAATCTGGTTCCTTCTGCGGTGGAGGAGTTGTTACGATATAACGGCCCCGCGACTTCGTCAGGTCCTCGATATGCAACGCAGGACACGGAACTGGATGGACAACGGATTAAAAAAGGAGATGTTGTGATTCCTCTCTTGAAATCAGCGAATCGGGACGAGTTACAGTTTAACCAACCTGAAGAACTGGATCTAGAGCGCAAAATAAAACGGCATTTGGCCTTTGGCCATGGTATTCATATGTGTCTTGGTGCTCCACTTGCCCGTGTGGAGGGAGACGTAGCGTTTACTACGCTATTAAGTCGACTTCCTGGTCTTCAGCTTAGTGTTCCTCCGGAAGAGATTCATTGGCACTACTCACTATTATCTGAGGGATTGGCATCATTACCAGTAAAATTTAATAGATAAATTTAGTGTGTCTCACTGGAGTATGACGAATTGTCGTCATACTCTTTATTTATAATGATGATAGAACGGTATGAACAAGAAGCATTCCAATGGAGTGAACATGCTAATGCAAAAACATAAAATTGAGTACATAAATTTTGTTGTGGAGGTAAACTTTATGAATAAAGATGAACTATTCATGCATAAAGCCATTGAGATTGCTTTGCAAGCTCGCAAAGAAGGAAACGAACCATTCGGCCCATGATCAGTTAGCGGAAATTGCTGGCAGCAACAGTATGATCGCGTGTGAAGAAGTATATGAGAAAAGTCCTCAAAAGCTTGAAGTAGTGGGGGAATTACTGAGTGCAGAAGGCTTGAAAGTATTCGAAGGATATCAATTTCTTTCTTAGTCCTCGTTCGGACAAAAAAATAATTTTTAATTATTGCTTGATTTTTTTTTCAACGTCTGATAGTGTAAGACCTGTGATTTTGGGAAGTTAATTTATCAATATGAATTAGAGCTTTCCAGCAGATAATTTTGACCACTTCACCAGGAAGTTAAGGCCATACGGACAGCCGGGTCAAACGCCGATTGGCAACTTACGTTGCTTTATTGATTGAGTTCAAAGCTCAAATTTTATAAGTTGGTTACTTTACAACCAGTGCAATTGCACATCAACTTGTGAAACGGTCAATAAGAGTGGTAAAGGCGAATTATTTGCTATATAGACTCTGATCCAATATTGATATACATGAAGGAGCTTTCCGCCAAAGGAGTTCTTGTGAACTTTTTTGGTCATGGAGACTTCACGTCTTTTTTATGATGTATATCGATAAGCAAGTGTGATGATGCGCGATTGCGGGCATTTTTCACCTTGCTTTTTTTGTTGTCTTGTTGTCGTTACTGTATCAAACAAATTAAACCAATTAAAAAAAATACATATTGGGATAGGAGAATGTAAAATGGGAAAAGCACTAATCATCGGCGCCGGCGGCGTTGCTTCCGTGGCAGTACACAAATGCGTTCAAAACAGTGAAGTTTTTGAGGAAATCTGCATCGCGAGTCGTACAAAATCCAAATGTGATGAACTCAAAGCCAAGCTGGACGGCGGAAAAACAAAAATTACAACAGCACAAGTAGATGCTGACAATGTTGACGAACTGATCGCTCTGATCAACGAAGTTAAACCGGATATCGTTATGAACCTTGCTTTGCCGTATCAAGATCTGACAATCATGGATGCTTGCCTTGCAACGAAAACAAATTACATGGACACAGCGAACTATGAGCCACATGATACAGCGAAGTTCGAATACAGCTGGCAATGGGATTACAAAGAGCGTTTTGAACAAGCAGGCATCACTGCATTGCTCGGTAGTGGATTTGATCCAGGCGTGACAGGCGTATTCTCCGCTTATGCCCTGAAGCACTACTTCGACGAAATTGAGTACATCGACATTCTGGACTGCAATGGCGGCGACCACGGCTATCCGTTCGCAACTAACTTCAACCCTGAGATCAACATTCGCGAAGTATCTGCGAACGGAAGATACTGGGAAAATGGTGAATGGATCGAAACGAAGCCGATGGAAATCAAACGTGTCTACGACTTTAAAGAAGTTGGCGAGAAAGACATGTACCTGTTGTACCATGAGGAATTGGAATCTTTGGCAAAAAACATGCCAGGTCTGAAACGTATCCGTTTCTTCATGACATTTGGTCAAAGCTACCTGACTCACTTGAAAGCTCTTGAAAATGTAGGCATGACTTCAATCGAGCCTATTGAATATGAAGGTAAACAAATTATTCCACTGCAATTCCTGAAAGCAGTACTGCCTGATCCAGCATCCCTTGGACCACGAACTGTAGGTAAAACAAACATCGGTTGTATTTTCAAAGGTAAAAAAGATGGTCAAGACAAAACATATTATGTATACAATATCTGTGATCACCAAGAGTGTTACAAAGAAGTAGGTTCCCAAGCGATCTCTTACACAACAGGCGTTCCAGCTATGATCGGCGCAGCAATGGTCATGACAGGAAAATGGAACAAACCAGGCGTATACAATGTAGAAGAGTTCAACCCGGATCCATTCATGGAAGAGTTGAACAAATGGGGCCTCCCGTGGGTAGAAGACTTCAA
Source organism: Paenibacillus sp. 2003 (assembly GCF_031455635.1). Lineage (NCBI taxonomy): Bacteria > Bacillati > Bacillota > Bacilli > Caryophanales > Paenibacillaceae > Paenibacillus > Paenibacillus sp. 2003. The sequence goes on from NZ_JAVDTB010000001.1 coordinate 1,547,051, forward strand.
CCCGGTACTCGTTGATGAGCTGCCAGAAGAAGTTAAAGAATCGGAGCTAGTTCGTTAAAATGCGGTTCGAGCAATTACCGACACCATGTTTTGTTGTTGACGAGGCGCTTATCGAGAGAAACCTGAAAATCCTGAACGGTGTTATGCAGCGTACAGGTGCCAAAATCGTGCTCGCTCAAAAAGCATTTTCCATGACTGCGATGTATCCGCTGATTGGAGAATACCTGAGCGGAGCTACGGCGAGTGGTTTGTATGAAGCACGCCTGGGCCACGAGGAAATGGGCAAAGAGAATCATGTCTTTGCTCCGGCATACCGCGCAGAAGAGATCGACGAGATTCTTTCCATCTGCGACCATATTATTTTTAATTCTTTTTCACAGCTTGCAAAATTCAAGGATAAGGCGCTTCAGGCTGGCCGTAAGGTCGGCTTGCGCGTCAATCCTGAATGCTCTACCCAAGAAGGACACGAGATCTACGATCCGTGTTCTCCGGGTTCGCGTTTTGGCGCGAAACAAGAGGATTTCCAAGCAGATCTGTTGGAAGGTGTCTCCGGACTACACTTCCACACACTGTGTCAGCAAAATTCAGATGATCTGGAGACTACGCTGAACGCAGTTGTTGAGAAGTTCGGACAATGGCTGCCACAAATGGAATGGATCAACTTCGGTGGTGGACACCATATCACACGTGAAGATTATGATATTCCAAGACTGGAAGCATGCATCAAACGTATGCAGAACGACTATGCCCTGGAAGTATATCTGGAGCCGGGAGAAGCTGTTGCGCTGAACGCGGGTTATCTGGTGACCTCTGTGCTGGACTTCCATAAAAACGGTATGGACATCGCTATTCTGGATACTTCAGCTACGTGTCATATGCCGGATGTGCTGGAAATGCCATATCGCCCGCCGCTGATCGGTTCGGGAGAAGTGGGTGAGAAGGCTCATCTGTATCGCCTAGGTGGACAAACCTGTCTGTCTGGTGACGTGATTGGGGATTATTCATTCGATCAGCCTTTGCAAGAAGGCGACCGTCTGGTATTCGAAGACATGGCGATTTACTCGATGGTGAAAACCAACACGTTCAACGGCATGCCGCTTCCAGCGATTGCTGTTAAACGAAAAGATGGCGATTGCGAAGTTGTCCGTGAATTCGGATATCAGGATTTCAAAATGAGGCTGGCATAATTACTTCATTATATAGTAAGCATTGAATATAAATACAACGAAGGGAACCTGGAGACAGGTTCCCTTTTTAACGTTAACTGATGTTTAACGTCTTGAAGCGTATGAAAAGATCGGTTCTCTTAGTTCAAAGTCATACGTCAACCCGTCCACAATGCCGACTACACTCTCACTGTCATACAACTCAAGTAAAAATCCAGCCATTTGTTCCGCTGTATGGAACTTGGGAACTCTGCCTTCATACTCAAACTCGTCTACATTAAAGGAATGTTTCGCAAATTCCGTCTCCGTTGCAGCCGGAGCGAGAACTTTGGCTTGCATTGCTGCGTTCTTGCCCTTCAACTCTTGCGCAAGCCCTTCCGTAAAGGCACTTACATAGAACTTAGTTGCGCAGTAGGTTACTGCATCGGCTACAATCGTATATCCTCCACCAGATGAAATATTAATGATCTGTGTGCCATCAACGTTTGCATAATCACGTACATACAGGGAAGAAAGAATCGTAAGAGCTTCTATATTAAGATGAAGCATCTGCTCAATCTTGGGCAGGTGTTGTTCGCCAACGGAAGCAAAATTCCCGAATCCTGCATTGTTAATCCACGTCTCAATGGAGTAAGCCTGAAGACTCTCATAGAATTCATGCACATTAGCGGCAATGGACAGATCCACTGTACGAATGACAACATCCAGATCAGGATTGATTTCAGCTACTTTTGCTTTTAATTTGTCCAATTCATCGGTTCTGCGTGCTGCCAGAATCATATTTTTGCCACGAGCTGCAAAAGCTAAAGCCGCTTCATATCCAATGCCCGAACTGGCACCGGTAATCACTGTGTATTTCATGGGAATTCCTCCTGGATCTGATTTCATTATTTATTGTGATGTGACCACGAGTTGATTATACTGATTAGAGCTTACTCTAAGTCAAGCGGGAAAATGGAGGGGAGGTTAACCATGCATACCATTGGTGAAGTGGCAGAATTACTCCATATCAGTGCACATACGTTGCGTTATTATGAGAAGGAACAGATTGTAACTCCTCTCCGAGATGCGAGTGGAGACAGGCGGTACAACGAGTCACACCTGAAATGGCTGCAATTTGCAATTAAATTAAAAGAGACTCAGATGCCCATTGCTACCATTAAGAAGTATGCGTCCTTGTTTCAGGAAGGAGAGCATACGGCGGCGGATCGTTTGAAGCTGCTGGAGGAGCATAAAGAGTCGATTCAAAAACAGATGCACATACTTAACACAGCAGATGAGATGCTTGAGCATAAAATTTCGTCGTATCGAACGCTCATCGGACAATGAACTAACACACACAAATGACGATCTATTGCCAAAACAGTGATTTTTATTATAGACTGTTTTTTATCGGTTGTTCATCAAGGGGGAAATGCAATGCATCAAAACAGAAAACAAAAGTCAAACAAGTTAAAGATCCTCTCCAAAGTATTATTGATTATCATTGGGGGATTTATAACGGCATATGGTCTCGAAGCCATATTGATCCCGAATAATGTCTCAGATGGTGGTGTCACAGGTCTGAGTATCGTAGGATCGCAGCTTTTTGGATTACCACTGGGGATGCTCATCGGGATTATTAACATTCCATTTGTGTGGCTCGGGTACAAGCAGATTGGTAAAAGCTTTGCGTTATATTCGATCATCGGTATTGCTTCACTGGCGATTAGCACCAGTCTGATGCATCATGTACCAACCATCATTGAAGGTGATACCTTGCTCGTTACGGTTGTCGGCGGGATTATCATCGGTTTTGGTATGGGACTTGCATTGCGTAATGGGGGGGCATTGGATGGCATAGATATGCTGGCTGTACTCCTTTCGCGAAAAGTACCTTTTGGAACCAGTGATCTCATCCTGTTCCTCAACATGTTTGTCTTTATTGTCGTTTCTACCGTGTTTGGACTGCAAGGGGCGATCTTGTCAGGACTTGCGTATTTTATTGCTTCTAAAGTAATACATATTGTTGAAGAGGGCTTGAGCGGCTCCAAAACATTTAAAATTATTACGAATCAACCTGAGATTATGGTTGAAACCATTCGGGACCGCTTAGGCCGTGGAGCAACGTATACCGAGGCTTACGGTGGCTACTCGAATGAGCAATTCAAGGAAATCACTTGTGTCATTAACCGGATGGAAGAGAGTAAAATTAAAGATATCATTCACGAAATTGACCCAACTGCCTTTGTAGTTGTATACGATGTAGCTGAAGTAAGAGGCGGCAATTTCAAAAAGAAAGATATTCACTAACAATAAAACGCGCTGACAGGAGAAATACTCTTGCCAGCGTGTTTTTGTTTTACCATATGTATATAAAAAAAATCAAGCTTCAGTAAAAACTGTACTGAAGCTACTGTCAACACCTTCAATATACAATGGAACAGCATATACCTTTTCAATTCCAGATAAATCATGGTTTAAATTCATATCCTCTATAAGTAGAATGAACTTGCCATCAACCCGACCTTTCCCAAGCATAATCTGATGAAAAGTGATAGCCTCATCCACATGAATCACAGAGCCAGAAGAGATCATATCCATTCCAACTGCTCTCAATGAATCAAAAACCATCAGGTAACTTGCAGCATCTGCTGCAAACCCTGGGTTATGATCACTATAACGAACAGGGTCAGATGACCGAAACTTTCCAAAACCTGTACGTATGAGCAGTAGATCAGAGCCAGCGATCTGGTGTTCATACGGCTCCAGGTCAGCTTTTGTAATAAGTTCATCGTCACCTTTGGGAATATCGAGGATTGTTGGATGAGTAAAGATAAAGTAGTCTATGGGAATCTCGCTTATTTTTAGACCTTGCGGATTGAAATGCCAAGGCCCGTCAATATGAGTTCCATTATGGTTGAGAGATGTGATAATAAATTGGTTATACAGATCTCCTTGATGTATGCTGGACTGCTGCTGAATCTCAACAGAAGGATTATCTTTATAAACGGGAGTATTTACACTAAGAGGATAGGACAAGAGGATCCGCTTCATCTGTTGTTCTCTCCTTTATGTCACACAGGTTCTATATCATGTTTGGTGAATGTATGGACTCATATTATGAAAGGAATCGGTACTTCATGCATAAGTACAGCTCTCTTATGGAAAACTTCTATAGTGCGAATACAATGCATGATTTCATGTATGGGAGGTTAGCATAGTGACAAAACAGGACCCGCAAGAGCTTTTGAAGCAAAAACATGAACTGGATGAGCAAAAAAGACAGTTCACTAATTTTTCGCGGAATATTTCAGGTCATGGTGAGGTTGAAGCTGGTCAAGAGTTCAGTGTTGACCGGGTACCAGATGATCAAAACCGTATGAAATCGGTTGAGAACAGACGCGGCGAAGTCTAAAACGTTACAACATAAGCTGATCCTTTATTGGATCGGCTTATTCGTGCGAAGCATTTTATTGAAGAGAAAGATATATGTTGTGGTTGCACATAGGGAGAGCATATAGGTGGTGGTCAATCGTTGTAAAAGGTCGTATATTATTAATATGTCGATTGTGGGATTGAATATGGACCACATCGCAAAATGATAAACAATTTTACATAGAAGGACGGGAAAAAATGGATTTTAAACCGCTTGCTTCATTTATCGACCGCATTACATCCTGGCGTATACCGTGGGCAGAGGTGCTGGTGATGCATCGAAATGATACCGTTTTCCATTATCGTAATGGATACGCCAATCTGGAAGAGAAAACACCTATCGGTGATGGAGCGATCTTCAATCTATACTCCATGACCAAAATCATGACTTGCGTGGCAGGGCTGCAACTGGTGGAGAAAGGGGAAATGCTGTTAAGCGATCCCTTGTCTGATTATCTGCCAGAGTATGCTGAGATGACGGTGAAAAAAACGATGGCGAACGGGGAGATCCGACTGGAAAAGGCGACAAGAGCCATTACAGTACGTGATTTGTTCACCATGACTGCCGGGTTCTCGTATGATGTTGGTTGTCCAAGTATTCAAGAAGCTGTAAAAAGCACCGATGGAACATTGCCGACTCGTGATTTCGCGAGAGCGCTTGCCAATGAACCGTTGTTGTTTGAACCAGGAACACACTGGAATTACAGCATGTGTCATGATGTGCTGGGAGCCTTGGTGGAAGTGGTAAGTGGCAAACGCTTTGGTACGTATCTGCGGGACGAAATTACTGGACCACTTGGCATGAACGATACAGCGTTTAATCTGAACGATGAGCAGCAGAAGCGCCTGATTCCGCAGTATGCTTACAATGATGAGCTTGAAAAGGCTGTACGTATGGATGGTAATGGATTCCGTGTGGGTACCGAGCTGGAGAGCGGCGGTGCAGGGTTGTTATCAACCGTTAGCGATTATGCACTTTTCTTGAACGCACTAACTGGGCGTGGTACGAGTCCCGAAGGCGTGCGCATTCTGTCACAAGCTTCAGTGGAACTGATGCGAACGGATCACCTGAACGAGATGACTCGAGGTGATTATTCCTGGGATCATATGTATGGATACGGCTATGGACTGGGTGTCCGCACTCACATCTCCAAAGCAGATAGTGGTTCACTTAGCCCCCTTGGTGAATTTGGGTGGAGCGGCGCTGCGGGTTGTATGGCCATTATTGACCCGGACTCAGAGCTTACGGTCATGTATGCACAGCACCTGCTGAACAGTCAGGAACCATACGTTCAACGACGCTTGAGAAATGTTGTGTACTCCTGCCTGTAAATCATATCGTATTCGAAGTTACTTGAAGAGCCGCTATATAGCGGCTTTTTTTATGTTATATGGATCGAAAACTATTGATTCAGATTGTTATATATTTCTTTATTAGAAAGGGTATGTTATCATTCTTAGGAAAATAGTACTAGTAGGAGGATATGCTTATTGAACATGAACCTATATTATTTACATAGTTTGATCAAGGCTACACTCTAGCAAGTACCTGTTTGAATGTTGAGATTGTGAACGATTTAAAATTAGAAAAGAGCTGTTAGATTTTTATTTTTTCACTCAAAGGAGAGTCATCGATGATATACCCTAAACACAACGCAAAATGGGCTTCTCTAGCCTTATTTACCTTAATCGCCTATGTTCTGAGCGCATTGCTTCTGCTTCCACCCAATGCTGCTGCCAAAGGAGAGCAAATCTCCGCCAAACAGCTCGAAAGTATGAGTCGGCTTTCATTTACACTTCGTGATGCCAAACAAACGGCTTACACCGTTTATATTTTCGCTTATGATGAACAAAAGAGAACGCTGACCGAAGAAAATGGTTGGACGAACAATAAAAAAGGCGATAAGAGCTATTCAGGTACGTATCGTGCGGCCTTGCTGAAAAAAGGTGCAGCATACGGAACTGTCCAGGCAGCAAAACTGGATCTGAATACGATTATCTTGCCTCAAACCTGGAACTTCGTTGTGAAGAGCAAAGAGGCTAGTACACCAGACATGCTGATGATCACCGATTGGGGAACTTCTAATTTTAATGAGGTGAAAACGTATATTGTTCGTTCCGGGGAATTGCGCCGTGTAACATATGTCGATAATAAGGGGAAAAAAATCGACGATTCCTACTCTGCAAGCAGAGATGATGGAATCCGTACTCTTTCAGGTGCCCGAGTGCAGTTCAAAAATTACAACAACCTTCAATTTGTCTATGGGGTTGATACGTTTAAGCTGAATGTGAACAAATTGGAATTGCGGTTGGAAGATACGCGTAACCTCCGTTCAGACGCTTGGCCGAACTCGGGTGTTGGCGATCGCGCTTACCTGAAAAGCCTGAAGGAAGCCGCTTTAAAGGGTGTATTGCCAGGTCGGACGGACATCAAGATTGGTATGACGCTTCAAGCAATGCAAAAAAAATTGGGAAAACCCAATTCTCGTTCAAACGGGGAATGGGGAGCGTACTATTATTATTCTAAATTCGGCATCGGGTTTGATTCATACATGCACGAGCTTAGCAAGAAATCACGTATTGCGGTTATCCAGCTGTACAATGAAAAGCAGTATCTCTCACCATGGAATGTGAAACGTTGGATGGGAAAACCCACCTCGGAATATTATAATGAAGTTGTGGGTGGTTATGAGATGGAATATGAGCTGGGTAAGCACACTATAGTTTTTAATTATTTGGAAGAAGAAGACTTAATTGACTTTACGAATATATATTAAGGTATAACATAGCGAAAACTGAACGTATTCATATACGAACTTACAAAAAAAGCCGCTGATTAGCGGCTTTTTTGTTATCCATGGAAGTGGACGCGTAGTCTATTTTATTGGGGTGTTATTAGAGCTTTGCACAGAACGTACACGATTGACTAAATAAATGCCGACCGACACGAACAGCAATGCGGCCAGATTTTTCAGTTCCAGAATCGTTTCACCTAAGAATAAAGCCGATAATAATGCGCCAAACACAGGGATTAGGAAGTTGTATACAGACACTCTTCCGACCTTGTTATACTTGAGAAGCATATTCCATAGACAAAATGCGACGGAGGACAGCAAAGCCAGGTAGATCAAGTTACTGGTGGATTCCAGGGTGAAATGGGTGACTCGACCGCCAAGTGATAGACCTAACAGCGTAAGTACCAGTCCCCCGACGAATAAGCTGACACCTGTTATGATCAGAACATCGATGGTAGCGGTGAGACGTTTTGCGTAAAGGGCTGTAACGGAAAAAACAAGTGCCGCTATAATAACGAAGCCTTCACCTGTGAATGAAAAGGAAAAAGCAAGCAGATCCGTATGGAAGTTTACGATAATGACGCCAACGAATCCGAGCAAGCAGCCAACAATTTTATTTCTGCTTAATTTGTCGTTTTTATAGATGAAATGGGCCAGAACAACACTGAAAAAGGTTGTCGTTGCATTCATAATGGAGCCTTTGACACCCGTTGTATTGGCTACGCCGACGTAGAAAAACATATATTGCAAACCGGTTTGCAATATACCTAACATGATGAGGCCTGTCCACTGCGGCCTAGACAATTGGAGCTTCTCTTTTCTAACGATACGAGACAGGAGCAAGAGCAGCAAGCCCGCCAGTGTAAATCGATATCCGGCAAATACATACTTGGAAGCAATGTCTTCCGGTAAAATGTTAAATGCGATATATCCAAGTTTAATGGAAGGGTACGCACTTCCCCATAACAAGCAACACAGGCTTGCCACGAGCATAACAAAAATGGGATCACTAAATTTACTCGGTTTTTCAAGGGTATTTCTCTCTATCACTTTCGATCTTCTCCTCACATTTCATGCACATATGTATGTATGAATCTATTAATATCCTCACTGAACATATCACATATCGCTAATGTTTGTAATGATAATTAATGAACCGCTCTTCAATTGGTAAGATTATAAAGAAGGAACGGTTCATGAGGGGCTTTTGTTATAGATTCCTTTCTAATAAATTCCCAACTTGTGCTGCGACAATGTGAGGTTGTCGGGGTAATCCATTCGTGAAATAGGATTCCACGATACCAATTGACGAGAGCCAGGAAGCGATTGCGGAAAAAAGGGGCTCCTTTACTCAGTAACATAGCCGAGAAGAATGAATAGTGAACTTCAAAATAATCGAACCAAAGTACATTGCTTTCTATAAAATCCAGATCGGATGCTTCCTTGCACAATCTTCTTAGTTCATCGATATGTTCTTCAATTAATTTATCCAGCAAGTCAAATTTGTCAGAATAGTGATGGTATATCGTTCTGCGGCCGACATTTGCATGATCAGAGATATCTTGCATCGTAATGGTATCGAAAGGTTTCTCGTTCATAAGTTTGATAAAAGCGGATTTAATCGCTTCCTGAGACTTAAGTACTCTTCGATCTGTGATAGAAACGATAGTAATCACCTTGCTTTCCAGAGAGTTTCCAATCCTTGGTTGCTGATCCCAAAGTGAATTGATTTATTAGGAAATGATACTCCCTAATTTTGTTAAATTAAAGGCTAATTAAATCCAGCGAGATTGCTGATTTTTATGTTGATCTGGGTGCCATCACTTTGAGTTTTAATCGAGTGATGGCTTCTTTACTTCTATGAAGTATCGATCTCCCTGACAGGTGAAAACCATGATATAGATGGATTCCAGTGCACATTTATGTATACTTGGAGAAATTTCCAGAATGAAAACGCTTGTCAAATTAAAAATAATATGATAATTTAATGTCTGTAACCGGTTACACATAGAGGAGAGCAACTTATGAAAACAATTAAAGACGTAGCTCAACTGGCTGGCGTATCTGTTGCCACCGTATCCAGAGTCATTAATGATAGAGGTTATGTTCATGCCGACACACGCAAGAAAGTGGAAGATGCTGTGAAGGCGCTTAATTTTTCGCCAAATGAAGTGGCCCGCTCATTATATAAACGCAAGTCCAAACTGATTGGCCTGTTGTTGCCGGATATTGCCAACCCTTACTTCCCGCAGTTGGCCCGCGGCGTAGAGGACCGGATGCAAGAGCAGGATTATAGACTGATATTTGGAAATAGTGATGAGGATGAACGGAAGGAGCAGGATTACATCCAGACGTTTATCCAGAACAACGTGGTCGGTGTGATCTCTTCAACGAACTACCCTCATTCTTCAATATATGAAAACCTGAAGATTCCCGTTGTGTTTCTGGACAGAACATCACTCGATCGTCCATCCGTGTATGCGGACGGCAGGGAAGGTGGAAGACTAGCTGCAAGGGAGATAATCAAACGCGGCAGTCGCCGGATCACAGTTATGCAGGGACCGTCACAGATCAGACCCGCTCAAGATCGCTTTGAAGGAGCGATTGAAATCATCCGTGATGCTGGGTTAGACTACCGGGTGATCCAGACAACCTCATTTTCAATTAACGAGGCAGGTGTATGGGCTGAAGAATTATTCAGGAAGTATGCGGACACAGACGGGGTCATTGCCAGCAATGACATTGCAGCCATGGCAGTACTGCATGAGGCAGCACGAGTTGGAAGAAAAGTTCCCGATGACGTACAAGTGATCGGTTTCGATGATATTCCAATGAGCAGCCTGTTGTCGCCGGCGCTGTCGACTATCCATCAGCCAGCATACGAGATGGGAAGAGAAGCGGCGGGATTACTTATCCAGCTTGTGGAACAAGCTGCAGTAGATAACAAAAACATACAGTTACCCGTAAGTTTCATCGAACGGGGCACTACGAGAAAGGTGAAATCAGATGGCTAAAATATGTGTAATAGGAAGCAGTTCAATGGATCTGGTTGTTACTTCGTCAAGACGGCCGGGGGCGGGTGAAACCGTTCTTGGCGACAGCTTCAAAACGGTTCCGGGTGGCAAAGGAGCCAATCAGGCTGTTGCCGCTGCACGACTGGGTGCCGAGGTTGCGATGATCGGCCGGGTAGGCGACGATGCTTTTGGCAAAGATATTGTAGAGAACTTTAGAGCAAATGCTGTAAATACGCAAAATGTGAAACCGGTTACACATTTAGAAAGTGGAACGGCTCATATCATTCTGGCAGAAGGTGATAATAGTATCGTAGTGGTTGAAGCGGCCAATCGGGAAGTCACTCCTGCATATGTTGATGAGGCAGCTGAAGTAATTCGAAACGCAGATATCGTGCTGATTCAGCAGGAAATTCCGGAGGAAACGGTTGTTCATGTAAGCACATTGTGTGCAGAATTCGGAACACCGCTGCTGCTTAATCCCGCTCCAGCGAGAACATTGCCGCAAGAAGTGATCGACAATGCCGCATATATCACGCCGAACGAGCATGAAGCCGAGATTTTGTTTCAGGGTATGAGTCCGGCACAGGCATTACGTCAGTATCCTAACAAATTGTTCATCACGGAGGGCAGTAAAGGTGTACGTTACTTTGATGGCACTGAGGAAATTCTAGTCCCAACTTATAAAGTTGAGGCTATCGATACTACTGGGGCAGGGGATACGTTCAACGCCGCATTTGCAGTTGCTTTGGCTGAAGGAAAAGCGTTGCAAGAGAGTATACGCTTCGCCAATCGGGCTGCATCGTTGTCCGTTACCAAGTTCGGAGCGCAGGGCGGCATGCCGACGCGTGATGAAGTAGAGGAGAGTTTGTAATGAAAAGAAATGGCATGTTGAATAGTCACATTTCCAAGATTTTGTCTGATCTGGGCCATACGGACATGATTGCGATTGCGGATGCAGGTCTGCCGGTACCGGATGGGGTGCTCAAAATTGATCTGGCCCTCAAACTGGGAACACCAAGTTTTCGCGAAGTGGTGGAAGCGATCGCAGAAGATATGGTCATTGAGAAAGTCATTGTGGCTGAAGAGATTCTCGAAGGCAATCCGGTAGCCATGCAATTCATCACAGAGAAATTCGGGGTAGAAGCAATCGATTCTTCCGTCAGCCATGAACAATTCAAAGCATTAACTCGGCAGGTGAAAGCAGTTATCCGCACAGGTGAAGCCACACCCTATGCCAATTGCATTTTACAATCGGGAGTCCATTTCGGTTAAAAGGAGGTTGCGTAATGCACATTCAGATGCAAGACATTCATAAAGCGTTTGGAACGAATCAGGTGCTGAGCGGAGTGGATTTTGAACTAAAAGATGGTGAGGTTCATGCCCTGATGGGGGAGAATGGAGCCGGCAAATCCACGCTGATGAACATTCTGATTGGTCTTCATCAGCGTGATCAGGGAACCATTACCATAGACGGAGAAGAAAACTATTTTGCAAGTCCGAAAGAAGCAGAGAAACTGGGTATCACCTTTATCCATCAGGAGCTGAATGTATGGCCTGAAATGACGGTGCTGGATAATCTATTTATTGGTAAGGAACTGACATCATCCATGGGGTTGCTTAATACAAGACAAATGAGAGCGCTTGCCAAAGAACAGTTCGCCAAGCTTTCCGTAGACATACCACTGGAACGTCCTGCGGGAGAGTGCTCTGTCGGGCAGCAACAGATGATCGAGATTGCCAAAGCGCTAATGACAGATGCCAAGGTCATCATAATGGACGAGCCAACAGCAGCACTTACGGAGCGCGAGATCCAGAAGCTGTTTGGTGTAATCAGCTCCCTGAAGAAGGAAGGCGTATCCATCGTGTATATTTCTCACCGAATGGAGGAGATATTCACGATCTGTGACCGGATTACCATCATGCGTGACGGAAGAACGGTAGACACACAGGCTATTCCGCAGACAAGCTTTGATGAAGTGGTTAGGAAAATGGTAGGTCGTGAACTTACCGAGCGTTATCCTGTCCGGAATCCTTCTTATGGTGAAGTTGTCCTCGAAGTAAGGAATGCAAGCAGCAAAGGTCTATTCGAGAATATTAACTTCACCGTGAGAGCGGGGGAAATACTCGGTTTCTCAGGACTCATGGGTTCTGGACGAACAGAGATCATGAGAACCATCTTTGGTTTGGATACGTTGGATAGCGGTGAAATCTTCATCCGCGGCAAAAAAGCGAACATTCGCAAACCGGCAGATGCAGTGAAACATGGAATCGGGTTTATTACAGAAGACCGCAAGGATGAAGGGCTGGTATTAGACTTCTCTATTCGCGAGAATATGGCGTTGCCAAATCTGTTCAGTTTCTCAAGCAAAGGTTTCATCTCAGCTTCGAAAGAACAAGACTTTGTAGATACACTGATCAAACGTCTACAGATCAAAACACAATCCTCCGAGACGGCGGCAAGGAATCTATCGGGGGGTAACCAGCAGAAGGTGGTTATCGCGAAATGGGTTGGGATCGGACCAAGCGTTCTTATCCTGGATGAACCTACCCGCGGAGTGGATGTCGGGGCGAAGCGCGAAATCTATGAATTGATGAATGAACTGACAGACCGCGGCGTTGCAATCATCATGGTATCGTCGGAGCTACCTGAAGTGCTCGGCATGAGCGACCGGATCGCGGTTGTGCATGAGGGACACATCAGTGGCGAGGTTGCAAGGGAAGTAGCAACACAAGAACACATTATGACATTGGCCACAGGGGGACAGTGATATGACAACAATGCAGGAAAACAAAACGGCTAAAAGCGGATTCCGTTTCTCAAACGTGATACAAAAATTGGGACCGCTACTTGGCTTAATCATTCTTATTCTCATCGTATCGGTGTTGAATCCAAGTTTCTTGGAACCGCTTAATATCTTGAATTTATTGCGTCAAGTCTCGATTAATGCGCTGATTGCCTTCGGTATGACGTTTGTTATCCTGACTGGTGGAATTGATCTGTCGGTCGGCTCAATCTTGGCTTTATCCAGTGCTTTTGTAGCAAATATGATGTTGTCCGGTCTGGATCCGATCTTGTCCATCATTATCGGTGTAGCACTCGGTGGTGTCATGGGTATGGTAAACGGACTGATGATTACCAAAGGGAAAATGGCTCCGTTTATTGCTACATTGGCAACCATGACGATATTCAGAGGGTTAACGTTGGTGTACACAAATGGTAACCCAATTACAGGCCTGGGGGATAACCTGTTGTTCCAATTGTTCGGGCGCGGTTACCTGCTGGGCATTCCGGTACCTGCAATCACGATGCTGATTACCTTTATGATTCTGTGGATTGTTTTGCATAAAACGGCTTTTGGCCGCAAAACGTACGCCATCGGTGGTAATGAGAAAGCCTCCATTATCTCGGGTATCAAAGTTAATCGCGTGAAAATTATGATCTACTCCCTGACAGGTATGCTCGCTGCTCTGGCAGGTGCAATTCTGACATCGCGTTTAAATTCAGCGCAACCAACGGCAGGTACATCCTACGAGCTGGATGCAATCGCAGCAGTTGTATTGGGTGGTACAAGCCTGGCTGGAGGACGAGGACGCATCGTTGGTACACTGATCGGTGTTCTGATTATCGGCGTGTTGAATAATGGATTGAACTTGCTTGAAGTAAACTCATTTTATCAAATGGTTGTAAAAGGTATCGTCATTGCCATTGCTGTCCTGCTGGACCGCAAGAAAACAGCATAAGGAGAGAAGCGAATATGAAAAAGTGGACTGTAACACTCGTAAGTATGCTGATGATCATCGTTCTGGCCGGGTGCTCTTTGGAGCCACCGGAATGGGCTAAACCTGACCCTAACAAAAGTAACGGACAGAAGAAAATAGGTTTGTCGATATCTACACTAAACAATCCATTCTTTGTATCACTGAAGGATGGAGTCATGGCTGAAGCCAAAAAACAGGGAGTACAGGTCATCGTGGTGGATGCGCAGAACGATTCGGCCAAACAAACCAATGATGTGGATGATCTCATTCAGCAAGGCGTTAGTGCACTTCTGATTAACCCCGCGGACTCTGCAGCGATTTCCACAGCGGTTCAATCCGCTAATAGTGTGGGCATTCCTGTAATCACGCTGGATCGCTCCGCAGATAAAGGCGAAGTGGCGGCACTAGTGGCATCTGATAACGTTAAAGGTGGTCGCATGGCAGCTGAATACTTTGTTGAACAACTGGGTGAGGGAGCAAAAGTCATTGAACTTGAGGGTGTACCTGGCGCTTCCGCAACAAGAGAACGGGGTAAAGGCTTCCATGAAGTGGCTGACAAGCAACTCGATGTGGTTTCCAAACAATCTGCTGATTTCGATCGGTCCAAAGGATTAAATGTCATGGAGAATCTGCTTCAGGGTAATCCTGACGTGCAGGCCGTATTTGCCCATAATGACGAGATGGCACTTGGTGCGATTGAAGCGATTCAAAGCTCGGGTAAAGACATTCCGGTCATCGGATTCGACGGAAATGATGATGCAATCAAATCCATTAAAGATGGAAAATTGACGGCAACAGTCGCTCAGCAGCCTGTACTGATTGGACAACTGGCGCTGCAAGCTGCTTTGGATGTGCTCAGTGGCAAGCAGGTGGAGTCATCGATTCCCGCTGAATTGAAGCTGGTAACCAAGGAAAATGTGAATGAGTAAATCATCATAAAACATGTATCTTCTTGGACATGAACATAGGACTAAACCAAGCCGCTAAATTAGCGGCTTTTCTCATTTCAGAAGAAGCGTGCGGGCATCACATCAATCACATTATTGACTTTTGAAAGCATATTAAAGATGACCCAATTGATTTATGTCCACTTTATCGTTTTGGACTGCTCAAAAAGAGCTTTTTTGGATATGTATATCCAATCCATGCGTTGCTATACTAGCATGACGTTCCACACAGTCTTCACAATACATAAGGAGGAGCTAATCTCATTGATTCATTCCTGTTTGGAATAGAAAGAAGGTAGCTGACATGAAACATCTAGTAGGAGAAAATCTTCAAACTGTAAGACAGCAAATGGCACTGGCCTGCCAGGCTTCCGGTCGCAACTTAGAGGAAATTCAGTTGCTGCTCGCGACCAAAACGGTACCGCTTGAGAAACTAGAGGTAGCGATTCAAGCAGGTGAGGTTCTATTCGGAGAAAACAAAGCTCAGGAACTTCGGGACAAATTTCCACTTATGCAGCAACACGAACAGGTGGAATGGCATTTTATCGGACATCTGCAAACGAATAAAGTAAAAGACGTTGTTAAATATGTTACGCTAATCCATTCCGTAGATCGTCTGAAACTGGGTCAGGCGTTACATAACCAGCTTGTCAAAGAGAATAAGACCTTAGACATTCTTGTGCAAATTAATACGTCCTACGAAGAAAGTAAATTTGGCGCCTCTCCAGAAACAGCCGTTGAGCTTGTAGAACAGTTGTCTCAATTCGAGACATTAAACGTGAAAGGTTTAATGACCATTGGAAAACTGAATGCGACGAACGAAGAAACACGACATTGTTTTCGATTGTTAAACCAGATCCGTACACAGATTAAAGAGAAAAATATTCCACGCGTAGAAATGGATATTTTATCGATGGGTATGTCTGGTGACTTCCAAGTCGCCATTGAAGAAGGAGCTACAATGATCCGGGTAGGGACAAGTGTATTTGGTCAACGCTACTTACCGGACGAGTATTACTGGAATGAAAACACACGCATCGATGATTAAGTGAGAGGTAGTGTTAAAAATGAAGTCAGCATCCGCTTCGTTACGTGGCCGTGATTTGATATCGCCGGTGATCGCCGCTTTAATATCCGTAATTGTTAATTATGGGGGGACATTTATTCTTGTGTTTCAAGCCGCAAAAGTGGCTGGTTTAAGCCCGGAAATGACAGCTTCCTGGATTTGGTCCATCTCGATTGGGGTAGGAGTAACAGGAATTTGGCTTAGTTATCGATACAAGGAGCCGATTATTACAGCCTGGTCGACACCGGGTGTGGCGTTTCTCGTTTCAGCATTAGCGGTAACGCCTTATCCAGAAGCTATTGGCGCTTACATGATTTCGGCAGTTGGATTTATTATTTTAGGTTGGTCAGGCATGTTTGAACGTTTCGTTCGACTTATTCCCCCAGGCATCGCCTCCGGATTATTAGCAGGTATTTTGCTACAGTTTGGAATATCGGCCTTTGGAGGGGCGAAGGTAGATCCTTTGCTTGTGATTGTACTGTTTGCAGGCTATATCGTGCTAAGAAGGTTTACTTCCCGTTACGCCATTGTTGGCATATTGGTAATCGGTTTGATTTATTTGATATGTATGGGGAAAACAGACTTCAGTACGATCCAATTGGCTGTAGCATCGCCTGTATTTGTTGTTCCAGCATTTTCGTTAAATGCTTTACTTGGCGTTGCGTTACCGCTGTTCATTATTACCTTGACGGGGCAGTATATGCCCGGAATGCTTGTTTTGCGTAATGATGGTTTCAAGACAAGTGCCAATCCCATTTTGGCCGTAACAGGTTTGGGTTCGCTTCTTGCAGCCCCATTCGGGGCACATGCTTTTAATGTGGCAGCTATTACAGCAGCGATTTGTACAGGGAAGGATGCACATGAGGATTCAACGAAGCGGTATATTGCAGGTATTGCTTGTGGTGTTTTTTATATTTTTGTCGGCATTTTTGGCGTAACATTGGCTGCTCTGTTTTTGATTCTTCCTGCTACTTTTATTGCAACATTAGCGGGATTGGCCTTACTTGGAACCATCGGTGGCAGTCTTGCCAATGCATTAACGGACCCTAAGGGACGTGAAACTGCATTGATTACGTTTTTGGCGACAGCAGCGAATGTGACTTTGCTTGGTGTGGGTGGTGCATTTTGGGGACTGTTTGCAGGAATGATGGCACATCTACTGATGAATAGTAAATTTCCGGAAAAACAATTTGGATCGAATAGATAACCGTAATATTGAGAGGAAGATGTTCATGAAACATTTGGAGAAGCAAGACAAAGTATTAGGAATGGCTGTCCAGCAAGAGCTTGGAAGGCAGCAGGACACGATAGAACTGATTGCATAAGAGAATTTTGTAAGTCTAGCTGTGATGGAAGCAACAGGTTCGGTATTGACCAATAAATATGCGGAGGGGTATCCGGGCAGAAGATATTATGGCGGATGTGAGCATGTCGATACAGTCGAAGAGATAGCAAATAGCCGCCTTAAAGCACTTTTTGGCGCTGAACATGCGAATGTGCAGCCTCACTCCGGTTCTCAGGCTAACATGGCAGTATATTTTGCCTCGGTTGAGATTGGGGACACAATACTTGGCATGAATCTATCCCAAGGTGGTCATCTAACACACGGAAGTACTGTTAATTTTTCAGGGAGGTTTTACAATTTTGTTCCATATGGTGTCGATGCACAGACGGGCCGCATTGACTTTGACGAAGTACGTAAACTTGCTTATAAGTTTCGTCCACGCATGATTGTTGCAGGTGGAAGTGCATACCCGCGGACCATTGAGTTTGAATTATTTGCCCAGATTGCCGCCGAAGTGGGAGCTCTTTTCTTTGTAGATATGGCGCATATAGCAGGAATTATTGCGGCAGGTTTGCATCCTAACCCGGTACCGCATGCCCATTTTGTTTCAACTACCACACACAAGACCTTACGAGGACCACGAGGGGGAGCCATTTTGTGCCGGGAGTCGTGGGCAAAGACGATTGACAAAGCTGTATTCCCGGGGACTCAGGGCGGGCCATTCATGCACGTTATCGCGGGGAAAGCGGTGGCATTAGGTGAGGCATTGCAATCCGATTTCACAACATATATTGAAGGTGTTTTGAATAACGCCAACGTATTGGCAGAAACTTTGATGTATGAAGGGCTCACCCTTGTATCGGGAGGAACAGATAATCATATCGTGTTGGTTGACTTACGAACTATGGGCCTTACAGGCAAAGAAGCCGAAGCTTTACTGGATGAAGTAGGGATTACGGCGAATAAAAATGCAATCCCTCACGATACGGCAAGTCCTTTGGTTACAAGCGGTATTCGTTTTGGAACTCCGGCTATGACTTCAAGAGGGCTTGGAGCCAGGGAAATGAAAGAAATTGCTCAGCTGATAGGGCTTGCTTTTAAAAATCCAAAGAACTCGGATGTGAAAAAACAGATATTAGGAAATGTCCATGAAATCACTTCGCAATTTCCTCTATATGAAGGGCTTAAATAGTCTAGCAGTAGGCATATCTGTAGCCTGCAATTGTGTTCCTAAGGGATTACAATTGCAGGCTCATTTGGCTTGCTCATATTGAAAAATTACTTTTTTGAACGAAGAGATATACCTTATTTGAGATATAGGAGACGCCCTAGTAGGAGATACCTACACGAGACTGTACGTACTCATCAGAGATTAATTGATGATAAGCAAACTCTGCCGTATCGATTACAGATATAGAAGTTCCACCGTCAGGCAGATAGTCGCGCTCAACCCGGTACTTACCAAGAGATTCTCCATCAAATAAGTAGGTAGGACACACGATGGTCCATTCTAAATTTGAAGCTTTGAGAATGTTGTACATCTCCAGATGCTCCTCAGCTGCTCGAGTGGACTTACGTTTGGATTCGGAGGATTGAAAACGAAGCAAGCCAGGATCCGTTCGACTTTCCAATATTCCTGCTGTACCAATGGTAATGATTCTTTTGATACGCTCCTGAGCCATAGCCTCAATAATATGTCCCATGGATTGCGATAATGTAGTCGTTCCATCGGTACTTAAGGAACTAACAATGAGATCCACACCCTGTATGGCGTGATGAATATCCTCTTTGACTAAAGCGTTTCCTTGATGCAGAACCAAATGGTCATCGCGGATTTGTAGCTTTTCCGGGCTTCTAACCAGTGCAGTTACATGATGATTGGAACGTAGGGCATGAGAGACGAAATGACTTCCAACCCGTCCGGTCGCTCCTAATACTAAAATTTTCATCAAAAAACATCCTTTCAAATCCGATTGGAGAGCATGTTCTCCCTCATAGTACAATCTTTGCAAGTCGATCTATGCCTTCCTCAATCTGATCCTCGTCCACTTTCGCAAAACCTAATATCCATCCTTTTCGATGACTCTCCAGGCAATATCTACTAAGTGGATACACGCGTACACCTTGATTAAGGGCAGCATTCGTCAGCGCTTCTTCATCAAATGACGTTTCAGATTCCAGAAGCATATGTAATCCCGTTTCCACACCACTTAATGTAAATCGTGAGCCCAGCCCAGAAGCAACAATGGCTTTGGTCATGACTTCGTGTCTGCGTCGATATATGTTCCGAACTCTTCTCATATGGCGCATAAAATGACCACGCTCAATAAAATGAGTTAGCGTTAATTGTTCCATAATCGGCAGATGACGATAGGTTAATTCATGAACTTGGGTAAGGCGATCGATGGCTATTTTGGGACCAATGATAGCGGATAGTCGAATGCCAGGTGCAACCATTTTGGAAAAACTCATCATATAAAGCGTATTCTGAGGTTGCTGACTAAATATAGTTGGAAGTGGATCTCCACGGTACCTAAATTCGCTATCGTAGTCATCCTCAACAATCCAATATCGATGATGAGCTGCCAAGTGCATCAATTGTTGCCTGCGTGGCTCCGACATAATAACGCCAACTGCGCATTGATGAGAAGGTGTGACAAATACAAGTTTCGTCTGTGGGTGAATATGATCTACACTTAATCCATACTCATCGACTGGAATGGGATCGACTTGCATCCGGCGGTATTTCATCGCCATCCAAGCGGCAGGGAAGCCGGGATCTTCTACGGAAACTCTGTCTCCCTCACTTAAGAGTGCCTGGGCAATTAAATCAATGCTATGTTGAGCACCTGATGTTAACAAGATTTGATCAACATCGATATGAATGCCTCGTTCAAGTGACAAATAACGCTGAATCTGTTCTCTTAACGCCAGTAACCCTCTTGCATCACCATAAGCCCAAAGATCCAGATTGGGTTCAGTGGAAGCTTGTAAAAAGGATTGCCTCCAGGCTTTTGTGAAACTTTCATCCAGATAAGGCTCGTGGGGATTAAAATCAATTTCTATTTTGCGATTGTCTCTATTGCCAAACCAACTATGCAGATGACCAATCGATTCGTTTAGTGCAGGCAGTTCGGGCGGAATAGGCCCTTGCATCGTGATGCCTTCTGATGAACGAGGTGCATAGGTCCAATCACTAACCCTTGTTCCGGCCCGACGGGAAGTTACCGTATACCCTCGGCTGAATAATTCCTCGTACACAATTTGTATGGTTGAGCGTGAAACACCAATTAATTGAGCAAGTTCACGTGATGGAAGCAGCAATTCGCCTGGTTGCCATTTCCCGGTTGTGATATTATGAATCGCTTGATCCAAAAGTTGCTGCCAGATCGGGCGTTGGTCATTCCGATTAACTTTTAGCATTGCTTCAACTCCAGTGCTCATACTGACATTATGGATTGCAGTTACTTATGTAGTTATGGATGTTATTGGAAGTCCATTGATTGATATACCATTATAGCAAAAGTTTAATTTGCAAACAAAACAAAGCTGGACTAAAGCGATTTTCACCGTGTGTCCAACCTATTTGGGTTGATTCCTGCTTGGTTCATACTCGATTCATATTCAAGCCACAGACAGTTCATCTTCTTCGGTTACACTGCTGGAGTACTAACACAGAGATTCCTAATCCATAGACTAGACAGGAGAAGATGAGATTGACACGAAAGAAACGAACTTCTATCGCCGCCATAACTTTGGTGTTTGCAATGATGTCCCCAATGTCGGCCATGGCCACACCCGCTATCAGTAACGGTAGTACCCCTACGTATGATCTAACTAAAAAGGCAGTAGGCGTAAAGGCCCAGGTACTCACTGAATCATACGCTACGACAAGTGTGCAGTACGCACTGATGGATGATGGCGAGATTGTGATCTCCGGTCAGGCAGGCAAAAATGATCTGAAAAACAACATCCCGCTTTCTTCAGATACCATGTATGGCATTGGTTCAACCAGCAAAATGGTGCTCACCACCGCCGTAATGAAGCTCGTTGATCAGGGCAAGATCGATCTTGATGAGCCTGTCGTGAAGTATATTCCAGACTTTAAAATGAAAGACAAACGTTACCAACAAATCACCCCGCGCATGTTACTGAATCATTCATCCGGACTTCTCGGAACGTCAAGTAACAGTGCAATACTGTTTGGAGATAATGATACCTATGCACATGATACGTTATTGGAACAATTGGCGACGCAACATCTGAAGGCCGATCCTGGCACATACTCGGTGTATAGTAATGATGGTTTTACATTAGCTGAGATTCTGGTTGAGCGGGTCAGCGGCATGAGTTTTACCACTTTCATGCACCGGTACATAACTGAACCCCTTGGTATGGAGCATACCAAAACACCGCAGGATATTGTGGACCTTAGCCAGATGGCAGCAACATATTCCCCATCGCATGAGGAGCAACTTCCATTAGAGACTACAAATATGATTGCCTCGGGAGGCATCTATTCCACCGCTGAAGATCTGGTTCAGTTCTCGAAAATCTTTACCGGTGAGGTTGAAACTGTTCTTTCACAGGAGTCTGTAGAGGCCATGGAGCAAGAAGAATACAAGAGAGGCATGTGGCCGGAAGAAGGCGATTCGTCCATTGGCTACGGTCTGGGCTGGGACAGCGTTAACCTGTTTCCTTTTAATGATTACGGCATCCAGGCGGTAAGCAAAGGCGGCAATACAATAACCTATCACTCCTCATTGATTGTATTACCGGAATATAACATGGCTGCTGCCGTAACCTCTTCGGGTGGTCACAGCTCAACCGATCAATTGCTGGCAACTGAACTGTTGCTTGGTGCGCTCGAGGAAAAAAAAATTATTTCAGAGCGTAAGCCGGAGAAGTCACATGGTGCACCGGTAAAAGCAACCATGCCGAAGGAACTTACACAGCATACGGGTACGTATGGCGGTGGTGCAAACATGTTATTGAACTTGACTGTGAAGGATGGCGGACAATTGACGATATCTAATCTGTCGTCTCCTAACAGCACTGATCAGACATATACGTACACCATTGATGGCTCATTTGTTAATGATGCGGGTACGGAAAAGCTGAAGTTCGTTCACGAAGTCAATGGGAACACATACTTGTGGTCTCGCTCATATCAGTATGTTCCCGGACTTGGACAAGTTGCTTCCTCGGAATATAGGGCAGAAAAGCTTGAAACTAATGAATTGTCTGCAGAAGTAAAAGCAGCATGGCAGAAACGGGAAGGTAAAGCATACGTGTTGGTTAATGAAAAATACACATCAACATTGTACAATGCAGCTATGCCGATGATTCCCATTCATACTTTTAATGAGCTGCCTGGTTATATCTACACCAATAAAATCATTGGAGCTAACCAAGCCGTAAACCAATTGCAAATTCCTGGATTAGCGGGACGTGACACAATGGAGTTCAATTTCTATGAGGAAAATGGTGTGGAATACGTTACAGCTGGTGGCAACGTTTATGCTGCTCAAGAAATTATCAAACCGATCTATACGGGAAAACAATCGAAGACAACCATTCAAGCGAATGGCCATGCCACATGGTTTTCAATTCCGGCATCCGTTGCAGGTAAAAAAATGACGGTCAAGATGTCTTCAAACAGCGGATTTGCTGTATATAACCAAGCGGGTGTAGGCATTAATCATACAGTGGTCAGTGGACAAAACGAAATTGTGTTGCCTGAGAACGGAACCATTGTGTTCGCGGGTGAAGCTGGTTCGAAGTTCGAGATTGTATTGACAACCAGAGCAAATTAATAGATGATAAAAAAACTGTACAACAAAAAGTCGCGGAAATCGCGGCTTTTTTTGAGTTTTAAATTTTAAATAATACGTTTTAAAGTAAATGTACCTTTTTCAGATTTGCGATGTAATATTGGGTTTCGTAAAGCTTACCTAAAGGGTAAGTATTAAAAGGACTTTTACTGGTTGGAAAAAAATGATGGAGGAAAATGTTGCAAGTGGAAAGGCAAAGCATTGATTGTTAATATACAGTAAATAATAACAATCAAATATGCAGAAGATCGACAAAAAGTTTAATAGCAATACCGATTCCAAAGAAAATAATGATTATTCGGACAACACCGAGACGGGGAGGACACATGAAAACAACGAAGATCTCATTTTTTATACTTTCACTGATGCTGCTCCTGGTGAGCGGTCTATCAGGGTGGGTTGGGAACACTGCTGCAGCATCCGATTCCGGTAAGACTTATGTTATCGGGACTGATGTCACATTTGCTCCATTCGAATATGAAGATGAGAATGGTAATTTTGTTGGTATCGATATGGATTTGCTGGATGCCATCGCCAAGGACCAAAATTTCAAGTATCAAATTAAATCTCTGGGATTTAACGCAGCTGTACAGGCACTTGAGGCGAATCAAGTCGATGGTGTGATCGCAGGGATGAGTATTACGGATGAAAGAAAAGCGAAATTTGATTTTTCTGATACTTATTTTGAATCAGGTGTCGTTATGGGTGTTAGTGCCAACAATGACACAATTAAGAGTTATGAAGACCTTCGTGGACAGAAGGTAGCCGTGAAAACCGGAACAGAAGGGTTTAGTTTTGCAGAGTCCATCGCTTCAGAGTACGGATTTACGATCGTTCCGTTCGATGAGTCATACCAAATGTATGAAGACGTAAAAACTGGTAATTCCGTAGCCTGTTTTGAAGATTATCCTGTACTGGCCTATGGGGTCAATCAGAAAAACGGCTTGAAAATTGTTACTGACAAAGAAGAAGGGGCTCCTTATGGATTTGCAGTAAGCAAAGGGAAAAACCAGGAGCTTCTGGAGATGTTTAATACAGGTCTAGCCAATATCAAAGCTAACGGTGAATATAAGCGCATTACCGAGAAATATCTTGGTGAGAACGCTCCGACTGTTGCTAATCAGAGTCGTTGGGAGCTCATTCAAAAATCTCTTCCTGCACTTTTTAAAGGTCTGGGAAACACACTTATATACACAATTGTGTCCCTGTTCTTCGCGTTTATCATCGGTCTGATTTTCGGATTTATGAAGGTGGGACAGAATAAATTCCTTCGTGGTGTTGCCACCGTATTTGTGGATATCTTCCGCGGCATTCCGCTGATTGTCCTGGCATTCTTTATCTATTTCGGGATACCACAGGCGATGGGTTTCACGATGCCATTGTTCTTGGCGGCTATTCTGACACTTAGTCTGAACGCAGGAGCATATGTAACTGAGATTATCCGAGGCGGGATTCAATCGATTGATCGTGGTCAGATGGAAGCTGCCCGTTCATTGGGACTTCCTTATCGCAAAGCAATGATTAAGATTGTCATTCCGCAAGCAGTGCGGGTTATGATACCTTCCTTCATTAACCAAATGGTTATTACGTTGAAGGATACGTCAATCTTATCCGTCATTGGTCTCGTAGAGTTGACGCAATCAGGAAAAATTGTTATTGCAAGAACGTTCTCCTCTTTTGACATTTGGTTAACGGTTGCTGTTATGTATCTGATTGTTATCATCACACTGACCAAAATTGCTGATTATCTGGAGGTGAAGGTTCGTCGTGGCTAAAATTAAAGTTGAAGGTCTGAAAAAAAGTTTCGGCACCAATCAGGTTCTTAAGGGAATTGATGTGGCTGTCAGCGAAGGTGAAGTGGTCTGTGTCATCGGGCCTTCCGGTTCAGGAAAAAGTACTTTCTTGCGCTGCATCAACCAATTGGAAGATATCACAGCTGGTCGAGTTATCGTGGATGATCAGGATCTCAATGATCCTAAAACCAACATTAATAAAGCACGTGAAAATATCGGCATGGTGTTTCAACATTTTAACTTATTCCCTCATTTTAACGTCTTGAAAAATATAACGTTTGCGCCAAGAGAATTAGGGGTTTTAAACGCAGAAGAGGCTCGAAAAACGGGCCTTAGCCTACTCGATCGTGTCGGGTTGTCTGATAAAGCGGATAGTTTCCCCAGTCAACTCTCGGGTGGGCAAAAACAACGTGTTGCTATCGCTCGTGCGCTTGCCATGAACCCGGATGTCATGTTATTTGATGAACCGACCTCGGCGCTTGACCCAGAGATGGTAGGCGAAGTTTTGGGGGTTATGAAAGATCTTGCGAGCGAGGGCATGACGATGATTATTGTTACTCATGAGATGGGTTTTGCACGTGAAGTAGCTGATCGTGTCATCTTCATGGACGGTGGTTATATTGTAGAGCAGGGTACCCCTGAACAGATATTTGGAAATCCGAAGAATGAACGGACGATCAGCTTTTTGGAAAAGGTACTCTAGAACTGATCAAGACTATACAGTTATCACATTGAAAGTCGCTATTTAAGCGGCTTTTTTTGTTATATTTATGAGGTGATTTAATATATTTGAATACCGTCCAAATCTAGCAAGAAAGAGAGGTCTGTCCTCCATGGATAATGTGTCACAAGAAGATCAACTTGAATCGATCAAAGCCTTTCAATCAACCATCCGCAAATCGGAAAATGCCTTAGTGAATATGACTCAGAATAGGAATAACACGACATTGTTACAGAAACGTCTCCAAGCTTTTTACATCGGCCTCGCACTGTTGGATAAACAGTGGAATCAAAAAGCTCATTCATACACCAAGGAAGATATAGCAGAAGCCCGTCTTGTCTTGATTGGATTGTTTCCATCCCTTGAGAGCATGTATGCCAAGTCCAAAGAAGGTAGCCCTCAAAAGACTCTTCTGGAAAGAAGGATTAAAGCATTTCATCTGGCCGTTCAAGCCATGGATGATCTCGCAATTTAAGTATTCCAACATTCTGCTTATTTTGATTGAAACCACTGAAAATGGTTTACGTATCATTGTTTTGACGGGAAGACTGGGTATGCGTAATTGACCATGGATACACATATGTCTATCGAATGGAGAATGATCATGGAAGAAGAAACGAATCAAGCAGGATTACCCGGAGAGCAGATCAACTCAATGAATGCTATGGTGTATGATACTTACGGAACCCCAGACGTACTTCGATTGGAGAAGGTGCCCATTCCTGTGCCTAAAGATCACGAAGTGTTAATTGAGGTCTATGCCACTTCGGTAAATTCATGGGATTGGGATCTATTGCGCGGGAAACCACTCGTTAACCGTATCGGCGCGGCAAGGCAGCCTCGTTATCGAATTCTTGGCGCAGATGTGGCAGGGCGCGTAATCGCCGTTGGAGCTTCTGCTACACGGTTCAAACCAGGAGACGAGGTGTTCGGAGATCTTTCCGGTTGCGGGTGGGGTGGATTCGCGGAATATGTATGTGCAGCTGAGAAGGCCTTGACACCCAAACCCGCCGGTATCAACTATGTGCAAGCGGCAGCTATTCCTCAGGCAGCCGTTTTGGCTTTGCAAGGTTTACGTGATCGGGGAGAGCTGCAAAAGGGACAGCGTGTTCTGATTAATGGCGCAGGTGGTGGAGTCGGGACATTTGCCATCCAATATGCCAAATTGCTTGGGGCTGAGGTGACTGGCGTTGACAGTGCTGAAAAGCTCGACATGTTGCATGCTGTGGGGGCTGACTATGTGTTGGATTATAGGAAAGCGAATTTCACTGCAGTAGGTGTACAATACGACCTGATTCTGGATGTCATTGGGAAGCATTCGGTTTTTGCTTTGAAACGTGCACTAGTTAGCGGAGGCAGGTACGTGATGATCGGAGGTCCAATGCCGCAAATTCTTCTCAATCTGATCTGTGCACCGTTCATTGCCAAATTTGAACATAAGAAAATAATGCTTCTCATCCATAAACCGAATCATGAGGATCAAGAGGTATGGAGAGAACTTGTTGAATCAGGCCATGTCTTGCCGATTGTTCACCGCGAGTACGCATTAAATGAAGCAGCTCAGGCCATCCAAGATATTGGAGAAGGTCGTGTGAAAGGAAAAGCCGTCATCTCCATCAAGAAAATAGATTTATGAATAGAAGGGCATCATGAAGGTAGCTTGTCATTCGATATCAAAATTATAAGATCATATTTCCTTCGAGGTCGCTAAGTTAGCGGCTTTTTTTGTGCGTTCAAGTATTATTGGAAATATACCTTGACAACAACAAGCTCATTAATTATTATTTCATCCATGACTGTGATTACTGACATCCAGAGAGGAGGTATATAGACATGTCCATTAGCAGCAATCTTAGCAGTAAAGAAAAATTAATGTTGACGGCTATCGATTTAATTTCAAAAAAAGGCTATAAAAGTGTGACGACACAGGAAATAGCCACAACAGCCGGACTAAGTGAGAAAACCTTGTTTCGTCTCTTTGGAACCAAACAAAACTTGTTAGAGACTGCCTTTGACCAATATCATTATGCAGAAGAGATGACCAGAATCTTCAATGAAAAACTCGTATGGGACCTGTATACAGATTTGTTGCTAATCAGCAAGACATATCATAATATCATGAACCGTAATCGAAAATTGTTTATGATTAGCCTGAAAGAAGTAGAGAATCTACCCGGTTATAGAGAGAGAACGGTAAAGCATCCTCAACAACTTTTGGATATTTTAACCAATTACTTTAATATCATGTATGATAAAGGAAAGTTGGCTAAAATCAATCCTGAACTGCAAGCTTTTTCATTCATGTCATTGAATTATGGCGTATTCATAAATAATCTCGAAGAAGAAGTGCTTTTTCCAGGGCTCTCATTGGAAGGCATCATTACAGAGAGTGTATGGACGTTTACTAGGGCATTAACTCCCTAGTTTTTTTAAGCTTTTTAATGACAGTAAGTACTGACAGACTAAATATATTCAAAAGAATTGAGGAGAGTATGATGAACACCAATAAAGAAGCGTTATTACTCCGTGTTCTTGTTTTCACACTGATTATATCAGTCATGAATGGAATGATGTTTAATGTTGTATTACCTGTGATTGGTGAAGAGTTCCAACTTACTGCTTCTCAAGCGAGCTGGATCGTTACAGGTTATTTAGTTGTATATGCGATTGGTACAGTGACTTACGGGAAACTTACCGATAAATACAGCATGAAGGTTCTAATTTCGTTTGGTCTTTGGATATTGGCAGCAGGCTCTCTTCTGGGGATTGTGGCAACAGAGTATTGGATGGTTATTATCGCACGGATCGTACAGGCTGCTGGTGCAGCGGTCATACCTGCATTGGCCATGATTATTCCCGTTCGATACTTCGCACCGGAGAAACGCGGCCAAGCCTTGGGTACCTCTGCCATTGGTATAGCTCTTGGAAATGCCCTTGCTCCGATCGTGGCCGGATTTGTATCGAACGCTTTGAGTTGGGAATTTCTTTTTGTAATCCCATTACTTTCTCTTGCTACGCTTCCTTTTTATCGAAAATACCTGGATGAAGAAAAAGGCGGCAGTGAAAAAATGGATTATTTGGGTGGAGCGTTATTAGCAGGAACAGTTGCTACACTGTTGCTCTCATTAACCCAATCTAATGCATGGTTTCTAT
Organism: Paenibacillus sp. 2003; assembly: GCF_031455635.1. Classification (NCBI taxonomy): domain Bacteria; kingdom Bacillati; phylum Bacillota; class Bacilli; order Caryophanales; family Paenibacillaceae; genus Paenibacillus; species Paenibacillus sp. 2003. The sequence continues at coordinate 1,576,001 of NZ_JAVDTB010000001.1, forward strand.
TAACAGGAATGGTCTTATTAATACTGTTCATCATGCGTATTCGTTATGCGGAAGTGCCGTTTGTAAAACCGGCCGTATTTCAAAACAAGGCATATTCAGCTGGAATGGGAATTGCATTCCTTCTGGTCGCTATCAGTCCTGCTATTCCATTTACTACGCCACAATTGCTCTCGGAAGTACATGGTCTATCTCCAGCATTGACAGGTGTCATTATGCTACCTTCTGCGCTCGTAGCTGCACTTCTCGGACGCAGAGGTGGAAGGCTTGCGGATGAAAAAGGGAATCCTTTTTTACTGTATACGGCATCTTCACTACTTGTTGTTGGTTTTATAAGCTTATCGTTCGTTGTAGGTGCTGCACCGGTCTTGATTTCCTTTTTTCTTGTTTTTGGTGTTCTGGGTCAGTCTTATATGCAAATTGCGGTATCAAATACCATTGCTCAGACGCTTCCCAAAGAGCAAATTGGAATAGGGATGGGGTTGCTATCCATGTTTAACTTCATTGCAGTGTCTGTGTCTACTGCTGCCCTAGGAAAGGTGCTTGACGGGGGAACAGACACGCTTCAACTTAACCCTCTGATTCAAGATAAGACAGCTTTTGTGTACAGTAATATATTTATTGTGCTCGCCTTGTTTGTTATTGCGATAACTATGCTATATGTGCTTCAGTTTGGACGTATGTCCAAAACTGTTCATCATTCGAGTTCATCTTAACGATGAACAAGATATGAGAGAGAGGTCTGTCTATTTAAAACGACAGACCTCTCTTTTTCTTTTGGAAGCTTAGGAAAAGCGATAGAGACGCACACCGTGCGAAGGTACAGTCGTAACTAAGGAATTCTTTGTAAATTCAGCTGCTTCTTGGCTCCACAATTCAGTACCTTCGGTAATGCCGGACAGTCCGACCTCATCAATGGACAGATTCACAGGTAGAGCATTCTCACCGATGTTAAACACAGCCACGTAAGACGAGCCATCCGCATGCTGGGCAGTCCACACAATAAGATCGTCTTTGCGTAAGGCTTCTTTGGCTCCGTAACTCTCACGATGCATTCGCAGAACCTCACGATTGGTTAACAGGGATAGTGTCCAGTCATCATTATCTCGCAGTTCACCACCAAAAATGAGCGGGGAACGGAAGATACTCCACAGTGACATCATCGTCAATTGCTCGTCAGGCGTGAACCGAGTCCAACGATCTGCTCCACCACCGTCTACAGAACGGATACCGATATGACCCAAAGGCAACATATCACAGTCTGGCCAGCAGCCTGCTTGAGGAACGCCCTGCCACGTCTGGCAGCGGTCGAACATATCCAATAACAGCGGCCAAAGGTCCCAGAAATCGTCCGTGACACGCCACATGTTGGCATGATCAGCTAAGAATTCTGAGTATTCCACCGGAGCTGGGCCAGGAGAGAGACTTAGTACCATGGGCCGACCTGAGCGCTCAATCGCTTTGGATATCATTTCGATCTCGGGCTGATGGGTGTCATAGAGCCTTGAAGCAGCAATATCGTCTACCTTCACCAAGTCAACGCCCCATTGTGCATACAGTTCAAAAAGGGAATCGTAGTAGGCTTGTGCGCCTTCTTTCGAGCTATCGACACCATACATATCTGTATTCCACGGACAGATGGAGTTCGGATGAGCAATATCGCGCGCAGTGGCGGTTGTACCCAGGATCGGAGTAGCCGCATGTGCAGCTTGACGTGGAATACCGCGCATGATGTGAATGCCAAATTGCAGCCCAAGACTATGGACGTAGTCGGCTAATGGCTTAAATCCCTGTCCACCTGCAGCGGAGGGAAACCGATTCTCGGCAGGCATAAGCCGCGAATATTCATCCATGATGAGTGGAACGAACGGACGATATTGCGAAGAATTGGCCAAAGGCTCGTACCATTGAATGTCGACCGTAATATAGCTCCAGCCGAAGTCTTTAAGATGTTCTGCCATGTACTCGGCGTTGCCACGAATTTCGTCTTCCGTAACGGCCGCGCCGTAACAATCCCAGCTGTTCCAGCCAAGCGGTGGAGTTGATGCTGCAAGCGTATGATTCATGGGAATGCTCCTTTATGGATTAATTATTGCTCTCGCACAATTCATCATAATAAAGGATTTTATTAATATCTACAGTAATGTTGAGTGTGGAATAGCAAAATATTGCGGTTAATCGAAGAACAATTTACGGTACACAAGGCTTTCTCCGCCACTGCGAAATTCACCTGGCGTAACGCCTGTTATGCTGCGAAAGGCTTTGATAAAATAACTTCCGCTGGAATACCCGACTTGCTCGGCGATGACTTCTATGCTAAGAGTAGTTCCACGCAGCAGTTCCATTGCTTTCTCGGTACGTACACGAGTCAGATAAACACCTGGCGTCAAGCCCGTACTGGAGGAAAAGCGACGTATAAAGTGATATTTGGAAAGGGAAACATGCTCCGCGAGCTGATCCATACTGATCATCTTGGAGTAGTTGTTTTCTATGTATTCCACGGCTATTTGAATGCTTTTAGACCAATTTTCCCTGTTGCGCAATGTTGTTTTCTGTAATCGAGTCAATTCTGTCATGAACTGATATACGCTCGATGATGCGATCAGAGGATCAGTGATTCTGCCTGCCGCCGCATCAGTCACGATCATCCGCAACAGTCGGATGGGTGTACAATCAGCGGGTAAATAGGGAACTTCTCCGGCTTCCCGAAGGAATTTTCGCCAATGGGGCAGAATAAGAGTGGGCCTGAACAGCAGGAACAGAAACGCCCAAGGTTCTTTGGATGCTGAATGATAGTAATAGCGATGTGACCCTGGAATTTCCGCTAAAAAAGCTTGTCCTGCGGTAACCTGATGAATGCGATTATTCGACTCAAATACACCTTCACCCGAAATTGTATATTGGAATAACAGGAGAGGCCCGTCCGAACGTTCGAGTCCATCCCAATGATAAGAAGGATCGGTTATTGAATCACATCCAGCCGCATACAGTACACACAATTGGAGCTCCTTGTTTTCCGCAAATCGAAACCCATAGGTTCCTCTAGGGATATTCATGTCAGCACTCCTTGTTGCCCTGAATTTTTACTGCGCTCCGCGAATGAAAATATCTACTAGTCTTTGGCCTAGTGAAAAATTGGAACCATATTTATGCAGGTTATCTTCCCGATTACCCATTAACATCAATGTCGAGAAGGTCTCTGCCAGGAAAAACGGATCGTCCGTCCGCAGTCTGTTTTCATCCATTGCCCGTTGGAAATGAGAGGCTAACACTTCGTGAATCTGATGTTCCGCGTTGCGTATATCCTGAATTTGAGCTGGTTCAAGAAAAGGTTCAGCTTCTCTGAGCATGGTTTCAATCTCCGCATGTGGATTGCCCAGTCTGGCCTCTGCCAGACGAACAAGCCCCGACTCCAGATTCTCGGCTTGATCAAGGATATGCGAGGTTAACCGGCTCACATTCTGTAGCATCGTTGTAAAGGCAACCTTAAAAAGCTCTGGTTTGCTGGTGAAATGATAATAAATGGTTGGTTTTGATACGCTACATGTTTTGCCAATTTGCTGAAGCGTGACTGTTTCGTAGCCATACTCCATGAATAACTGTGAAGCAGTTTGAATAATGGTTTGCTGAATTGAGATATCGTCGTTGCCATGTTTGGGTCTTCCAGGCAATCGTTTGGGTGATTTTTCTGTCATTGAACTTCCCTCCATGAATATTTTATGACAAATAACGATAGTAAGCAAAATCATCTTGTAATTATACTTACCGGTAAGTATAATTATGGAGAGTTAAAAAAGACATATCATTATCCTCAATACTAAGGTGGTTTTAAGGTTGAAAACGACACAACGTACTAACAAATGGAAAAAAATAATCATGTGGACCATCTTGTCCATCGTTGTCATCGTGGCCGGCGTTTACGTATATCTCAATTCGGTTACGTATAGTCCCTCTGAGCGAGCTGAAACGGCGATGACAAGTGATGCTCAGGTTAATGTCGCCAAGATTAAGGACGGTTACCGATTTGAACCCGTGGGTACAGAGATAACCAAACCGAATATTATTTTTTATCCAGGCGGTCTGGTTGAACCTGAAAGTTATTCTCCACTTGCCAGAGAAATGGCAGAACAGGGTCACCGCGTATATATCGCGAACATGCCAATAAACTTGGCGATTTTCGGTCAGAACAAGGCTGATTCCTTTATCGAGGAACATCCTGACGAAGCGTTTGTTATTGGTGGCCATTCTTTGGGAGGGTCATTTGCATCACGGTATGCTGCGGAGCACAATGAGAAGTTGGAAGGTGTCTTTTTCATGGCTTCTTATGCAGATGAAGGAGGTAGCTTGAAGAATACGGATTTGTCTATCTTACAAATTACAGGCTCGGATGACGGAGTGCTTAATAGAGAAGACTGGGAGAACTCCAAAGCAAATCTTCCGGAAGACACGACATATGTGAGTATTGAGGGAGGAAATCACGGTCAATTTGGCTCATACGGCATGCAAAAAGGAGATAATCAACCTGCAATTACAGAAGAAAAGCAGTTGGAAGAGGTAGTTATAGCCCTAGAGAACTGGATGGGTAAATTAAAATAATGTACTAATTGAATGTGTTGAATGGTAATGATCATGGTACGATTAAAGTCGCTATTTTAGCGGCTTTTTTTGTTGTAGAATAAGAATAATGCTTCAATGGAGCAGAGCAGACTTAGCTGCTTTTAGCGATTGGATTTGTCTCAATGATTGGTTTATAGAATTGCTTTAATTACCACAAATCGTTAACATTAGAAGCATTGTCATCGAAATAGCACCAAAATGGAAGACAGCAAGAGCAAGAACATCAAAAGGAGAAAAGATAATGTTTTTCAGAAAATTTGCTTACACGTTAGTGATCATCCTCGCTGCATTATTGTTCTCAGGTTGTACTTCTCAGTCACTGCTTGATCTCGGCTCACCTCAAGTACCGGAGGATATGGGATTTGATGAGGTTGCCAATTATATCTCGGAACATCATGAACTTCCGCCCAATTACATTACCAAAAAAGAAGCCAGGGAATTGGGCTGGGAACCAAGTGAAGGGAATTTACATGAAGTCGCTCCAGGCAAAAGTATCGGCGGTGACGTGTTCAGAAACCGGGAAGGGCTACTACCCAACAAAAAAGGCCGGATCTGGTACGAAGCCGATATAAATTACTCAGGAGGACGGCGCGGAAGCGACCGAATTCTATACTCGAATGACGGTCTAATCTACCAGACGACAGATCATTACAAGTCATTTGAACAGTTAAAATAAACGGAGGAAATGATATGAGCATCATTCAGATTAACGGAAACGACTTTCACAGCAAGGAAGAGCTTCATCAAATTTTGCAGAACCAGCTTGAGTTAGACGAGAGCTATGGAGGCAATTTGGACGCTCTATGGGATGTCTTAACTGGGGCTGTAAGCATGCCGCTTACTGTTCAATGGATTGGTTTTGAGAAAAGCAAAGAGATTCTTGGAGATTACGCTGACCAAGTCATGGAATTGTTGCGTGATGTGGAAGGTGAGATCCTAGGATTTACGTTGGAATTATATTATTGAAAAGCAGATTTGGCTTTATGAGGCGATGGGCAACCATCGCTTTTTTGGTCTTCACATTTTTACTGAGACACATGTCTAGATCATGCTATTTTTATGGCTTAATAATCAAGGTTGGGGTGATTAGACTTCCTTATACTTTAAACATGGAATAGGGTAGGCAGGATTGTAATCGTTTACTAACGATTGAATATGTAAGCGTATACTATTTCAAAGTGAACCATCGTAATGTCTGGATTGGTTATTACGACTAACACCATTTAGGGGGCAGAAAAATAATGAGAGCTATTTCAAAAATGCTAGGAGCATGTCTCGTAACAAGTGTTGTGTTAGTTTCCGCCGGTTGCGGAAACGCTGGAGAGAATTCTGAATCAAATACGAGTGACCCCAACAGCCCAATTACATTTACCTTCTTCGGTGCAGATGCAAGTCCCAACTGGAACAAAATGCAGGATGCGGTAGGGAAGAAAATTACGGAAGAAACCGGTGTAAGTATTGATGCAGAATTCGATATTTCGAGCGGAGGCGGAAACGACCGCATTTCATTGATGGCTGCCAGCGGCGATTATCCGGATTTGATTTTCCCCAAAGGTAACTTGACCAGACTCGTTGATGCCGGGGCAATGATTGATTTGACGGATCTGATCGAAGAACACGCCCCCAACTTGAAAAAGATCTACGGTGAGCACTTCAATCGGTTGAAATACAGTAATGACGATCCTTCAATCTATTGGATTCCAACGAATGGTGCGATCGATCAGGTCAGCTTTGATGCGACGAATGGTACCGCCATTCAACATCGTGTAGTCAAGGAACTCGGGTATCCTGAGATCAAAACCTTAAACGATTTCGAAAATGTGCTACGTGAATATTACGAGAAACATCCGACCACAGATGATGGCCAACCCACAATTCCGCTGACGCTTAGTGCAGATGGATGGCGGCGAATGATCACTGTTACTGATCCAGCTGTAATGTCTACTGGAGGACCTGGAGATGGTGAGTATTTCATCAATCCGGACACCTACGAAGCCGTTCTGCATTACAAACGTCCCGAGGAGAAGGAATATTTCCGGTGGTTGAACAAGATGTACAATGAAGGCTTGCTGGACAAGGACAGTTTTGTTCAGAAGGATGACCAGTATAAGTCCAAAATCGCCAGTGGTCGCGTGTTATCCTTGCTTGATCCAAGCTGGGGATTCAGTGATGCGGAAAATGCTTTGAAAAGTGCAGGAAAAGATGATATGACCTACGGATTCTATCCGGTAACGTTAGATGACAGTTTTCAGCGTAAAGATTTCCAGAATATTGGCTTTGATGGTTATGGCATTGGCATTACAGTCGATTGTGAAGATCCTGTCCGTGCCATCAAATTTTTGGATTGGATGTCTTCTGAAGAAGGGCAAGTATTGAGAAACTGGGGCGTTGAAGGCGAGCAATATAACGTGGAAGACGGTGTTCGCACCATCCCGGCCGATGTACAGGAACGTAAAAACAAAGACAATAACTCATTCACCAAAGAAACCGGAGTAGGCTTGTATTACATTTTTGGTGCTCATTACGGGGATGGCGTCAAAGATTCAACGGATAACTACTATACAACGAATTATCCTGAACAGATTCAGCAAAGTTATTCTGATGAGGAGAAAGAAGCTCTGAAAGGTTATGGCATCACTACATGGAAGGACTTGTTCCCTTCCGAAGAGGAGTTTCCGGTGAAAGAGTGGGGCGCTGCTTACAATATGCCGATTCCTTCGGATAGCGGGGATTATAATGTTGTGTATCAGAAAACGCAGGATATTATTCAGAAACGGATCGCCGAAGCGATTACATCCTCTCCAAGTGCCTTTGAAGGCATATACGACAATATGATTACCGAACTTGATAATGCAGGTGCAGTAGCCATGGAACAGCAGTATACGGAGTGGATTAAAGATCGCGTTAGACTGTGGACGGGAAAAGAGATCAATTAACTAACGTATAATTACAATAATGAGTTGTTTGCAGATCCGAAATATATCAAGAACTAAAAAACATCGAGCCATGCAGGATGGCTTGATGTTTTTTAGTTTACATTGAATGAGCTCATCATTATCTTGGCAGTGCTTCCATTGCATCACGTCTTTGTTTGATATATCTACCGGGGGAGATGCCGACCATTTTGGTAAAACTGCGAATAAAATTGGCATAGTCACTAAAGCCCGATTGAAAGCATGCATCCGTAATACTCATTCCTTCAGACAGGTGGAATTTGGCCCGTTCAATACGACGACCCAAAATGTAGGAACGGATTGTTAATCCAGTATGCTTTTTGAACTGGCGGCTGATATAAGTACTGTTCATGTAGAACACTTCGGCAAGTTTGCGAAGTGTAATATCTTGATTCAGATGTGTTTCAATATAATCCATGGTTTCACGAACCAGTTCAGGCATAATGTCATTGGGAACAAAGGAATTGTTATGAAACCAGACGTTAATCATGACCAACAATTGGGCTACGGCTGCATTTATTTTGATATCGGTGCCATAAGCATCGGAAGCAAGCAATCTTTCCAGTTTGTTCGTACATTGCAGCATCTGCTTCAAGTTATAGTCGTCTAAATGCACGATGTTGCCTGTTCCTTTGGGGCGATGATCAAAACATGATGATAGATTGGTTGATGGTGTGGAAAGCTGAAATAGATATTTTTTTTTGAGATTGATTGTAATTCGCTCATACTCAGATTCATCCAGAATAAAGGCTCGGTGCATCTCCTCGGGTGACATCACAAGCAGATCACCAGGCTGTACATGGTAACATCGATTTTCTACATAAAAGTGAACGTTGCCACGAAGAAACAGGTAGATCTCGTATGCATTATGGCGATGATAGATCGTTTCCAGCTTATACGTCGTTACGCTGTGTAGATATAAGAGCTCAGGCTGGATGGGATCATAAAAACACTCAGAGGATCCACTCATGAAGTACCTCCCGTCATTTCACGCAATAAATAGAGCGGTTAACGCAATGAAATTGTACTCAGCTTACCTTAAAATGTAATCATCCTATCATGATACCTTTTGTATTGCAAACGCTTTCTCGTAAAAAGGCACAACTAAAAACAGTTATAGGGGGATTCTTTTGATGAATCATCATTCTACACCACAAGCTGGTGAGCAAAAGCAAGATCAATCTGCCAATCTGGAGAGTATTCCAGGGGAGATTGGAAAGCTTCGTCCCAACGGTAACCCTCTGGTGGCCCACAAATTCGGAGCCGATCCCTATGCTTTGGTATTTAACAATCGAGTCTACTTATATATGACTAGTGATAAGCTGGAATATGATAAAGACGGCCTTCCTCAGAAAAACAGCTACAGTTCAATCAACCGGATTACGGTCATTTCTTCGGATGACTTAATCAACTGGACCGATCATGGAGAGATCAGAGTTGCTGGACCTCAAGGCGCAGCAACATGGGCTTCGCAATCCTGGGCCCCGGCAGCTGCTCATCGAATCTTGGATGGAAAGGACTGTTTCTTTCTTTATTTCGCCAACAATGCCAGTGGAATAGGTGTACTGTCTGCACCCACACCTGTAGGTCCATGGATAGACCCTATAGGAAAAGCACTTATTACAAGAGAGACTCCGGGAGTGGAAGAAGTCACCTGGTTATTCGATCCAGCTGTTATAGTAGATGATGATCATCAGGCTTACATATACTTCGGGGGTGGGATTCCGCAGGGGAAAGCAGAAAGACCTGATACGGCAAGAGTTATGCGATTGGGAGATGATATGATCAGCGTTGCAGGCACAGCGAAGGTGATTCAGGCGCCTTATATGTTTGAAGATGCAGGGATACATAAATATAATAATAATTACTACTTTACGTATTGTTCCAATTTTGTTGAGGGTGATCGGCCAGAGGGCAGTCCACCCCCCGGTGAAATTGCATATATGACCAGTGTTCAGCCGATGGGGCCATGGACATATCAGGGAACGTTGCTCCAGAATCCGGGCCACTTTTTTGATGTTGGCGGCAATAACCATCATGCTATATTCCAACTGGCCGATCAGTGGTACGTTGCCTATCATGCTCAGACACTAAGCCAGGCCATGAATATTCCCGATGGTTACCGTTCAACACATCTGAATCGAGTCGAGCATGATGAGGCCACGGGTAAGATCCGGAAGGTACATGCAGATTATCAGGGCGTAGATCAAATCAAGTGCTTCAATCCTTATGAGTGGGTAAGCGGTTCGACGATTGGATGGAGCAGCAGAGTAACAACAGAGCAATATCTTGACTCTGCTGAGATATCTGGATCCGATTCGAATATCATGTCCGCTAAGCTGCAAAATGACAGTTGGATAGCTGTATCCAAGGTCGACTTTGAAAGTGAAGGATCCACAACCTTTACAGCTATTATTGCGAATCAAGGAAGCGAAGGTACGTTGGAACTTCGGCTTGATCGTGCAGACGGACCGTTAATAGCCGAAATCATTGTTCCGCCTGCGACCGGATCTCTTCAATGGATTGAACTAACAACGAAAGTTACGGGTGCAAAAGGTGTACAAGATTTGTATATTAAGCTTAAGAATTCAACAGACAGCTCCATCATCCTTTTAAGAGAATGGAAGTTTAACAGAAAAAATGAGGTGTAATTGAAACATGTATCCAAATCCGATTATTTGGGCTGATTACCCGGATCTTGACGTTATTCGTGTAGAGGACACATATTATATGGTTAGTACAACCATGCATATGATGCCGGGATGTGTCATCCTGCGTTCATATGACCTGATCCATTGGGAAGTAGCCACATATGTATACGACACATTGGACGATACACCTGCACAGCGGCTGGTGGATGGTCAGCACATTTATAGCAAAGGCATGTGGGCTGCATCGCTCCGCTATCATCAAGGGATGTTCTATGTGATCTTTGTGGCGAATGATACCCGAAAAACATACTTGTACACGTCACCCACCATCTCGGGAGTGTGGAAAAAACAAGTAGTCGAAGGGTTTTACCATGATTGCTCCTTATTTTTCGACGATGATGAACGAGCATATCTTGTGTACGGGAATACCGAGATCTATCTGACCGAATTAAGCTCTGATCTGTCAGGGCCGAAACCTGGCGGAGTGCATCGCTTGATTGTAAAAGACGAACAGCCTCATCACCTTGGTTATGAAGGAGCACATTTCTACAAGATCAATGGGAAATATGTTGTATTCCTGATTCATATTACGAAAGCTTCCGGACGGAGAACACAGGCGTTTTATATGGCAGACTCTCTGGAAGATGTCTTCACTGGTGGAGAAGTATTCAATGACGATATGGATTATTTCAATTCAGGTATTGCTCAGGGGGGTATCGTGGATACGCCGGATGGAGACTGGTATGCAATGCTGTTTCAGGATCATGGGGCTGTTGGCCGGGTTCCTGTTTTGGTTCCTCTACACTTTGATCAAGGTATACCGGTCTTTGCAAGCAAAGCGCCGAAGCAGATTGATATCCCAAGCACGAGACCAGAGCACCGTTATAACCCGTTAGTGGGTAGCGACAGTTTCAATTATGAACCCGCGGAAGATGGAAGCATCCGACTCCGTGATTTTTGGCAATGGAATCATACACCTAATCATGAACTCTGGTCCGTCACAGAGAAACCGGGGGTGTATCGTATTCGAACGGGACAGATCAGCCCAAATCTGACGTTCGCGGTAAATACTCTAACCCAGCGTTCAATGGGGCCCGCTTGCGAAGCAATAGTTACGCTTGACGGCAGTCGTCTGAATGATGGGGATTATGCCGGGTTGTGCTTTCTGATCGGTTCGTACGGTATGATCGCTCTTACGAAGCAGGATAGCAAGTTTTACTTGGTCATGCATGCCAGAGATAGTGAGGATTCCACCATATTTGGCAATCTGATCGACCAAAAGCCAGCCACTGAACATGAACGTATCCCGGTATCAGATCCAGTAGTTAAACTAAAAGCATTCGGAAATTTTGAGAACAATCTGGATGAGTGCTCTTTTGCCTATTTCGATGGGGTTGAATGGAGAGATATAGGGATTGTCCACAAAATGATATATAAACTGGATCATTTTATGGGTTGCCGAACGGGGTTGTTTGTATATTCAACTGAAATAGCTGGAGGAACAGCTGACTTTTCGAATTTTGAATATCGCGTGATTAATCCTGTTGAGTAACAATGAAAACACGTAAAAGCCGCCCAACGGCGGCTTTTCGTATTCAATGAGTATAAGTTGTTGTACAATGATATGGATTAAAGTTGACAGAGAGAAGAGAGTTGTTCAAACCGAACTGGGGGCATGTCGTCATGTATAAGAGATGTCTGGACATAACAAAATGGACCTTCATTCTGTTCCTTGCTGTATCCATACCAGCAGGTCATACCGAAGGTAATACCAAACAACATCATCCGCAGCAAGATGGGCAGCAGATTCAACTTCCCGCTACGTTTGAGAGGTATTCTCCTCCCATCGTGGTCTCTTTTGTCAGGGAAACTGGAGATGACCTTGAGCGCATGATTAGTCAGTTACCTGGTGAGACGATACTGGATAATCGCTGGACTCGTTTGTACGAGAAAGAGCTAGGTATTCAAATTCACTATGACTGGACTGCTAATGGAGATGTATACAATCAGAAGTTGGGTGTATCCCTCGCTGCAGGACGTTTTCCAGATGTGGTGAAAGTTAATCCATATCAACTTAGACAACTGAGCAACGCTGGAATGATCGAAGATTTAACTCATGTGTACCAAGAGTATGCTTCCCCACTTACAAAGAGTATATTGGAGGCGGAGGGAAGAGGCGCATTTGATGCGGCAACCATTGATGGCAAACTCATGGCTATTCCCGAATCATCTTCCTCCATTGAGACAGCGCAGTACCTGTGGATTAGAACCGATTGGTTGGAGCAACTGGGGCTACGGCCGCCTGAAACGATGGAAGAGCTTCTCCAGATTTCGAAAGCGTTTACAGAGGAGGACCCCGACGGGAACGGAGAGCAGGATACGTACGGGCTTGCGCTAACAAACCATCTATGGGATCCAGTTATGGGAGCTGCAGGGTTGATGTCCGGCTACGGTGCCTACCCTAATATATGGGTTAAAGATGCAGAAGGAAACCTCACTTATGGAGGCATACAGCCTGAAGTTCGGGAGGCTCTGAAAGTACTGCAAACGTTGTATCGTAAAGGCCAACTTGATCCGGATTTCGGTTATAAAAGTGGAAACAAGGCGTTTCGTCTAGTTCAAGATGGAAAAATAGGGATGCTTTACGGCGAACAGTGGACATCCTTTATGCTTCAGAGCACCCGTGATACAGATACAGATGTAGAATGGCAGGCATATCCCATTGTTGCCAAGTCGGACCGGAGTCTGTTCGTACCGCTACGTTCCAACACTGGGCAATACTTTGCTGTAAAAAAGGGCTTCTCTAATCCGGAAGTAGTTGTAAAGCTCATGAATCTGCATCTGGACATTAACTGGGGGGATCAGGCAGAGTATGAAACATACTACAATGACGACTCCCGAGCTGTGTGGATGCTTTCACCAGTAACTCCTTTTCCTGGTAATAAAAATATAGATGCATACAAACAAATTCGGGATGCCAGAAGTACAGGAGACTTCTCGGCTCTGCAGAATGAAGCTCTCGCCATTCACAAACGCATTGTGGCCTATGAATTGGAAGATGTAGAGAGCGGCTGGGGTTGGAAACAAACCTATGGGCCTTCGGGTGCTTTTAGCATTGCAGATTCTTACGAAAAGAACGGCCAACTTCTCTATGATCAATTCACGGGCGGAATTACGGACACGATGGTTGATCGACAAATTATTCTTCGGGATCTTCAGCTTGAAGCCTATATGAACATTATTCTAGGCAGGTCGATAGATGAGTTTGATCAATTCGTTGAGAACTGGCGCAAGCTGGGGGGAGATCAGATCACATCGGAGGTTAACGCGTGGTTTCGCACCAGCAAGCCAAAGGAGCGCTAATGTTCACTTTATTCTTACAAGGAACCCACTCAGCCCTTGGCATTGGAGGTGAATGTATTGATCAAGATCCCTGCTAAATCATGGTTTAACAGTATATTTGCGCGATTAATAATCACCTATCTGGTATTTGTACTCCCCCTTATTCTTCTTGGCGTGTATCTGTATCATTGGAGTTATGACAATGCAAGCCAGGAAATATCGTTGTCAACGGAAAGACGATTGAACCAATATGTGGTGGAATTGAACAGAGAGATAGAATGGATGGAATTACAGCAGTTTGATATCGTTGAGGATCGAAAACTCAATCGTCTGGCCATTCTCTGGGACATGATGGATCAGGTTGAGCGGCGTGATACATTAAATTACCTGACTGAACGACTCGCTTCATTCAAGAATAGCACTGCTTATATCAAAAACGTTCATGTACATATCCCTTCTGTTGGCAAGAGTATATCCGCGATCCAAGGCATCGACGATTTCGATAAAAGTTCATATCTATATTTCAGTTCAGGCATGCAAGGAAAAGGTACACGTTTCACTGTGAAAGAGGACGCCTTGAACTTAAGTGCCGTCAGGCTGACAGGCACGAGAGGAGAACCCCCGCTTTTTGTCATTCAAGTGGAGTTGGATACATACCATTTTCAGAATGAACTCACACGGCTTAATTTGTACCCGGAGAGTTCAACTTTTCTGATTGAGGACAAAACGGGGCATGCCATCACAGATAAACATCAAGCTAGTATTATTCTCGCGAATTACCGTGAGCACAGTGTAAAGGGTACACTTGATGGCTTTCGGATGAAAGTCGAGGACACCATGTACCATGTTAGTCAGTTGCATATGGACTCCCTGGGCTTATCCGTAGCTACATATCTACCTGAGGCAATTGTTACCAAGCCACTTAGCAAGTTCTATCATTGGGCTTGGCTGTTTGCAATTACATCATTTGTTGCCATCACGGCGTATCTCTATTCAAGTTACAAGTTGATTCATATCCCGTTACTGTTGTTGGTGAAAAGATTCAAAAAAATGGAGGGAGGCATGCTTGATGTCCCCATTGCGCATAACCGAAAGGATGAATTTGGCTTCCTCTACACCCGTTTCAATCTAATGATTGAAAATCTTCAATCCCTTATCGATCGAGATTTTAAGAAAACACTGATGATGCAGCGGGCCGAGTTGAAACAGCTTCAATCGCAGATCAATCCTCATTTTCTGTACAATAGCTTCTTTATTCTGAATTCACTGGCAAGGACAGGAGAAACCGAACGTATTGAGCAATTCACGAACATGCTCGGAGAGTATTTCAGGTTCATTACCCGGAATGAAACAGATCATGTGAAGTTGAAAGTGGAAGTTGAGCATTCACGAATCTATACAGAGATTCAACAATTACGATTCTCCAGACGAATTAAAGTTGATTTTGGGTCACTACCTGTTGAGATGGAACATATTAAAGTTCCCAGACTCATTATTCAACCCATTATTGAGAATGCCTACGAACACAGCCTTGAAAAGAATACGGACTCCGGACTTCTAATTATTGGGTTTAATATGGAAGGTTCATATGCCGAGATCACCGTAGAGGATAATGGTAATGAGTTGGAAGAGCAACACATTCAAACTCTTCAACAACGCTTGCATAAGGACGGAGGTACAGACGAAATGACCGCATTAATAAATATTCATCGACGTCTGGTCCTGACGTATGGAGAAGGAAGTGGCCTTTTCCTATCCAGAAGTGAACTACAAGGGTTAAAAGTCACAATTCGAATCCAGTGGAAAGAGGGAGAAAACGAATGTATCGACTTTTGATTGTAGATGACGAGGAGATTATTACGGATAGTCTCTATGAAACGTTCGCCAGACATATACCCGACCAGCTTGACGTATGTAAAGCTTACTCTGCAACAGAAGCATTGTCCTGGATGCAACGTTCGAGAATTGACATTGTTCTAACGGACATCCGCATGCCGGGCATGAGTGGCTTGGAACTGACAGAGCGGATTCAAGCCAGTTGGCCGAATTGTCGCGTCATTTTTCTGACAGGACATAGCGATTTTGATTATGCTTATCAAGCTTTTCAGATGGCGAATGTGCGTTACTTGCTCAAAACGGAAGGTTATGACAAGGTAATGTCAGTTGTAGAAGATGTGATGGAAGAGATCCGGCGAAGTCACAGCATGGTTGAGTTGTTGGAACATTCTCATAAAGTTAATTCGCAGCTTGCACTGATACAGCAAAAAGAGTATTTGCGGAAACTACTTCAAGACTGTACAGCAATTATAGATTCTACTATGGATATGCAGGACGAATTATCCAAACGAGATATAAAATTACAGATCAACTCGCCTGTTTATCTCATATTGGGGCGGTTCAATAATCCACCAGAAAAAGGTTCGGACCTCACACAAGTTCAGGAATCTGTACGCATTATCGGCTCATCTCTGATGAATGAGCGTACAGTGTGCGCAAGTGTAACGGACCATTATGGGGATACGATCTGGCTGCTTCAGCCGAAGCAGGAGGAAGAGATGACTAATGATAAACTTGTGCGATTTCTAGAAGGTACACTGGAACTGGTGCAGGAAGCATGCATGGTCTCACTCGGCGTATCCATTGCTTTTTCATTAAGTAGTCGAAGCTGCAATTGGTCCGAGTTAACCAAACAATATGAACGTCTGAGATTACTCCAGTGGATGAAAATTGGGGATGGTGTATCCATGGTACTCACGGATCATCGCAATGATCTCTCATCTGATGTACCCAAAGAATCCATGCGGATCTCAAACCGGATCGAGATTATGTCAGGATATTTGGAAACGGGAAGAATTCAGCCATTTTACGATATATTTGAGGAGCTTGCAGGCGAACTGCTGCAACAGGAAATTACGATGGAACGTGCCATGGAGACATACTACAATCTGGCCTTATTATTGCATTCAACGATCAATCGCTGGGGTCTTCAACAGAAGATCCCGGATCAACGAAGCTTGCTGCACTTAGGGGAGTATACATGCATGAAGGATGCAGTACAATTTCTATATCGTGCTGCCGATGAATTAGTCCGCTACAAAAGATCAAATGAACAGGAACGCGCTAACGTTGTAATTCATTCCTTATGCAGTTACGTCAAGGAGAACCTGGAGAAAGATCTCTCTCTGGTGAGATTGGCAGAACTTCATCATTTTAATCCATCCTATCTGTCGCGATTCTTTAAGCAGGAAATGGGAATAAACGTGTCAGAGTTCATTGACGACTGCCGAATACGGAAAGCCAAAGAATTGCTTCAGAACACAAATCTTATGGTACGTGAGGTCGCACTTCAAGTGGGGTATGAGGCTGCACATTCGTTTACCCGACTTTTTAAGAAAATAACGGGAATGACTCCCCAAGAATACCGGGAATCCCTTTTGGTACGTTAATGGTGAATACTCTGGAATTGACCAAACCCAAACAACCACAAAAAAACGCAGGAAGAAGAATACATCCTACGTTTTTTTGTGGTTATTATCTAATTGATAAACAAACCGATTGGGCAATCCACCTTTAGGCCGTGTGGATTTTTTGTCTTCTATAAGCATTGGGACTCGATCCGGCATACGCTTTGAACTTTTTATAGAACCAATCAATATCCTTATAGCCTACCTCAATAGCAATCTCATATATTCGCAGATTCGTGGAAGACAATAACTGCTGGGCCTTTTCCATACGTTGCTGGAGCATATAATCATTGAAAGACATCTTCTCTTCCAACTTGAACTTCTGTCCAAGGTACGCACAGTTAAAATGAAGCATGTCAGAGATCTTCTTCAGCGTGATTTCATCACTCAGATGATCCCGTACATAGGCCTTGACGATACGAATAACATGACTGGAGTGCATGGGTTTACCATTCATTTGAACGGGTGTTTTGAAGAACGACGACGTTTTGTGTGCAGGGTCGGTTTCAAGGTGGGATCTAAGTCCATGCAGACTGTTAAGTAAAGAAGAGGGACTAACAGGATACGGGAGATAATCATTTACCTGATACGTCAGGGCTTTGCGTACGAACCTGAAGTGATCTCTTCCACCCATAAGGAGGATAGGTATCTGACTTTTTTTTCGAATGTCGTTGCATAACCAGAGCCCCGCGGTATCAAACCTCTCTGTATGTACCATAACAAGGGAAAAGTCTCGTTCTGACAATGCGGTCAAAGCCTCGGCCGATGAGAACACACAATTTGCGATAGTATATTGAGCTTTGCTCCGTAGCAACATCTGTTGCAACTCTCCGCACAAACGACGGCTGAAATCCACAAGTAAAATATCATACATGAAGCAATACCTCACCTTCTGCTGAATTGTAATGCGCTAGATTAACTGAAATTTGACTTAATTTCATTATGGTAATAAAAGAAAGCGCATACAATGTGCATATTTTTGTAGACAGTGCATTTCTTTACCAATTAAAACCTATAATGCAATTTGCTTGAGCAAAATTACGCAAATCTATATTCAGCCCGGGTAAACATCTGTATTCTGGCAGGTTGTTTGCGCTTTTATTTGGACGATACACTGTGATAGCAAACGACAATCAGGGGGGAAGACGATGAGAAAAAACAAGTTCATGTTACTGAGCCTGGTATTTGCGGTCTTGTTGGTGATTGCTGCATGCAGTTCTGCACCTACCGCTCAACCCGAGCCGGAAAAGACAACACCACAGGAGGAACAAAAACCCGCGGAAACCGAGCCCAAGAATGAAAACTCCACGCCAGAAATGGATTTTGACATGGGCGGCAGAACCATCAAGGTTGTTGCTTGGTGGGACATGGAAATACAGGGGAACAACCCGGACAACATTCAACGCCTGGAGAATCTCGAAGCGCTGAAGAAAAAACACAACTTTAATATTGAATATGTTTCCATCGATTTCGGTGAATATCAGGAAAAAGTAGTTGCTTCCCTGATGGCCGGTGAACCGCTTGGCGATCTGGTGAGACTGGGCAAAAACTATGCCATTCCGGCATTGACCAAACAGGATCTGTTATGGCCGGTGGATGATTATATTAAAAACGACAAGGTATTCAACCAAAAAACAACCAAGGAATACATGCAGTATGAAGGCAAAGGTTACGGCTTTACCGAGGACCAGTCCTCGTTCATCAACGGGATTTTCTATAATCGTACACTCATGCAAGAGCTCGGCTTGAAGCCACTTCAGGAGTATGTGGATGCCGATGAATGGAACTGGGATACATTCCTCAGCGTTGCAAAGCAAGCGAACAAGGATCGAAACAATGATGGCAAGCTGGATACTTGGGGACTCGCTCAAACGGGCTTGCTGGAACCGATTCTGTATTCCAACGAGGCTTCTCTGACCAAAGATGATAAGCAGAACCTGGAAGATCCAAAAACGAAAGAAGCGTTGAACTTCCTGTCCAAACTGGCTACCGAGAAGGTCGGCAGAGCTTCTGAGGGCGGCGATTGGACAGAGCCATCTACGTTCTTCCGTCAAGGCAACACCTTGATGTATTCAGGTGCCATGTACGAAGTCGAAGGTATTATGACGGATATGCAGGATTATGATATTGGTTTTGTACCGTTTCCAAAAGGTCCAAGTGCAACAGCGTATCACTCCGGTGAGTCACGTTACCAAGCTATAACGATTCCAAAAGCGGTAGAGAATCCGGAACAATTGATGTACATCTGGGAGAAAATTAACGAGATCGATTCGATCTATGAGTATCCGGGACAATCCACACTGGAGACACATCTGACCGATGAAGCAGATATCAACAACGCCAGAGAGGTCGCGGAAGGTATGTTGGTTCTCGACCATAACACATTCCCGTCCTTGCCGTTCTGGGACTTTGATGGGGAGCTCAAAGAAGGGGTATCCGTATCTACGCTGATCGAGAAATACAAGGCTCCTTTCCAGGCTGCGATTGATGAGGTTTACAAATAAGTATTACGTTACACGGGCAGAACGCACCAGTGAAGGTGCGGTCTGTCCGGGTTAGTCAATCGTTCAGTTCTCTCAACGCTTACAGGAAAGGGGATACATTCAAACATGCGGTCACGTAAGAAAAAGGGACTAATCCTGGTGCTTGTCCTGGCCTTGGTGCTCTCCATATGGACACTATATCCATCGCGGGATCGTAATCCGGGAACGGTACATGCGCTTGAGGACTTTGAGGCGGTATCGGGAACCGAGGATTCATTCAGTTATGAGCATTATCTGACTGCTCATGACAATACGGCCAAACCGGGTGAAATTGTACGCATCGAAGGCGAATCTTATGTTCAGGCAGAGGATGGGGAATTTGAGGTTGTGCAAGGGTACGCCGGATTAGATGGAAATGCCGTAATTACGCCGGAAACTGGAACCATTCGTTGGGATGTTCCCGTTCAAGTGAGCGGTTTGTACAACATTCGCATTCACTATTATCCCGTAGAAGGCAAAAGCTCCGGGATCGAACGTAGGCTTGAGCTTAATGGTAAGGTCCCGTTCAGAGGGGCCGATATTCTTCTGTTTGACAGGGTATGGGGGAATCGCGAGGATAACGTCCGGCAGGACGATCGTGGCAACGAGCTTAGACCAAGACAAGTAGAACAGCCTGAATGGCAACTGACTTCCTTCAAGGACAGCGCAGGGTACTTCGAGGAACCGTTTCAGTTTTATTTTGAAAAAGGCAGTCAGAAGTTATCGCTCACTTCATTAAGAGAAAGCATGGCGATCGATTATATTGAGCTATATCAAGAAAGCGAAGTTCCTTCCTATGCAGAGCTGGAGCAGACCTATGCCTCACTCGGCTTGAAACAATCGGCTCCTGTCATGTTGAAAGTTCAGGGGGAGGAAGCTGTTAGCAAATCATCTCCTACACTGGCACCAATCTCGGACCGATCAAGTCCTTCACTCGAGCCTTATAATGTATCGAAAATTCGGATGAACGCCATCGGGGGCATTAACTGGAAACTGCCGGGCGAATGGATTGAATGGGAAATTGACGTGCCTGAAGACGGACTATATCAACTGGCGCTTAAGGTGAAGCAGGATCAATTGCGTGGCATCTATGCCACCCGCAGTCTGACGATTAACGGCGAAGTACCGTTTAAGGAAATGAAACGCATTCGATTTAATTACAGCCCGGCTTGGCAAACTCAGGTGTTGGGTTCGGGAGAGGATAAGCCATATCAGTTTCATCTTGAAAAAGGGAAACACCGAATCCGAATGACGGTTACACTTGGCGACATCGCTCCGCTGCTGCGGACCGTGGAATCCAGCGTGCTGGAACTGAATGAGATGTATCGCAAAATATTAATGATCACCTCCAACAGTCCGGACCCACTGCGGGATTACCAGCTGGAACGGCGTATTCCGGAGATGACGGCGGTGTTTGAACGACAAGCTGACACCTTGCGCTCCGTTGCAGATTACCTGGAAAAGGCCACGGGTGAGCAAAGTGACAAAGTGGCCGTACTTCACGCTATGGTATTGCAACTTGAAGATATGGCGGCCAGACCAGAGACGGTTCCCAAACGGCTGGATACGTTCAAAATTAACGTAGGTGGTCTCGGCACATGGATTCTATCGGTACGTGAACAGCCGATTACGTTGGATTACCTTGTCGTATCTCCGCCGGGTGAATCGCTGCCAAAAGCGGAAGCGAGCACCGTCCAGCAGGTGAAGCACGAACTGGGTGCATATGTTGCCTCGTATACAGAAGATTACGACAGCATTGGCAACGTGGAACAAAAGAAGGATGCCATCACCGTATGGATCACGACCGGACGAGATCAGGCCCAAGTACTGAAAGGCATGATCGACGATTCGTTTACCCCGGATACAAATGTGTCCGTGCAGTTACGTCTCGTTCCGCCTAATATTTTGCTGCCCGCAACACTCTCGGGGGAAGGACCGGATGTAGCCATGCAGATGGGCGAAGACATTCCGGTGAACTATGCGATGAGGAATGCAACAGCGGATCTGAGCCAGTTCCCCGATTTCGAGGAAATTTCGGGCAGGTTCCGTGAAAGCGGATTGACGCCTTACCGCTATAACGACGGGGTATATGCCCTTCCGGAGCAACAGCATTTTCCAATGCTCTTTTACCGCAAAGATATTCTGAATGAACTGGGCCTCGAACCACCGAAAACGTGGCAAGACGTATATAACGCCATCGCTGTGCTGCAGAAGCATAACATGGAGTTTTATCTGCCGATTGAGGATACGCTGAACAATGCCAACCTGGTTCCGAATTCAACCTTTGCGATGTTGTTATATCAGAATGACGGAACGTTCTACAGCGAAGACCAGAAGAAAAGTGCACTGGATTCGGAGATTTCAATGGACGCGTTCAAACGCTGGACGCAATTTTATACCAATTACAAGTTTCCGCTCAAAGCCGACTTTCCGAACCGCTTCCGTACCGGGGAAATGCCGATCGGGATTGCTGATTACACCACGTATAACATGCTGACGGTTATGGCTCCGGAAATCCGCAATCTCTGGGACTTTACGATTGTTCCGGGTACACAGCTTCCGGATGGGTCCATACGGCATGAAGTGGCCAGCGCTACGAGCGCGGTGATGATGCTCGAAAATGCCGACAACAAGGAAGCGGCGTGGAAGTTCATGAAGTGGTGGACTGATGATCAGACCCAGATTGAATACGGGAGAGAAATGGAAGGTCTTATGGGAGCGGCTGCCCGTTACCCGACGGCCAATATCGAAGCCTTGAAGCAATTGCCTTGGCCTGTGAAGGATTATCAAAATCTAGAGAAACAATGGGAATGGGTACAGGGAATCCCACAGCTTCCTGGAGGTTATTTCACGGGACGACATCTGGACAACGCCTTCCGCAAGGTGGTCAATGCTAATGAAAATCCGCGTGAAGCCTTATCGGACTATGTGTTGTACATTGATGATGAAATTGAGTTGAAACGCAAGGAATTTAATCTGAAATAGAGGAAAGGGAGGGTAACGGTTGCAAGCTAAAACTACCAAGACAGCCGCCGCTCCTGCCGTCCATACCCGCCAGGTCGGCTGGTGGTCCCTATTGAAGCGGGATCTGTATCTTAGCAGGCATTATTATGTATTGATGGCACCGTTTATGCTGATTTTTTTCATGTTTACTGTCATTCCGGTCGGCATTTCACTCGGGCTCAGCTTTTTTCACTTCAATATGCTGGAGCTACCGCGATTTGTCGGCTGGCAGAACTATTCCCGGCTTTTCCTGAACGATGACGTATTTCTGATCGCGCTCAAAAACACGCTGCTTTTTGCCGTGATTACAGGCCCTATCAGTTATATTGCCTGCTTTTTGTTTGCGTGGATCATCAATGAGCTGTCTCCTAAAATTCGAGCGGTCATGACGTTGGTTTTCTATGCCCCATCCATATCGGGCAACGTCTTTTTCATCTGGCTGATCATCTTCTCGGGTGACAGCTACGGGTATATGAACGGCTTCCTAATGCGCCTTGGCGTCGTACTGGAACCGATCCAATGGCTCGCAGACGAGAAGTATGTACTGGCAATCGTCATTATTGTACAGCTGTGGCTGAGCCTGGGAACCAGTTTCCTGGCCTTTATTGCAGGACTGCAAACCATTGATCGTTCTCTGGTTGAAGCAGGAACCGTAGACGGGATCAAAAACCGCTGGCAGGAGCTCTGGTACATCACCTTGCCTTCGATGAGACCGCAGCTGATGTTTGGTGCGGTAATGCAGATTACTGCTTCCTTCGCCGTAGCTGAGATCTCCATCGCACTGGCAGGTTTCCCGAGCGTAAACTATGCGGCACACACAGTTGTCACGCATCTGATGGACTTCGGAACCATTCGTTTCGAGATGGGGTATGCCTCGGCCATCGCAACGGTTCTGTTTGCCCTGATGCTGGGTACAAACGTTTTCACGCAAAAAATGCTTAGAAAGATAGGTGAATGACGATGACCAGCAAAGTACGTGCCGTGTTTGGCATGCCAAAAAGGCTCAATCGGTCATTTACCGTCAGCCTGATGTTATTTGCATTGCTGGGCGTGTTCGGCTCCTTTATGGTGCTTCCGCTCATCTATGCTGTCAACAATGCATTCAAGCCGCTGGATGAGCTGTTTATTTTTCCGCCGCGCTTCTGGGTGAACAATCCGACAACGGAGAATTTTGCCGATCTGATCAACCTCATGGGCAATTCGTGGGTGCCGTTATCCCGCTATATTGCCAACACATTGCTCATTACGATACTTGGCACAGCGGGGCATATCCTTCTTGCATCTGCAGCGGCTTATCCGCTGGCGAAATATCGTTTTCCGGGTTCCAAAGTGTTGTTCACCATTGTCATTCTGTCCCTGATGTTCTCGCCGCATGTTACGGCGATTCCGAACTACATGGTCATGTCCTGGCTTGGCTGGATTAACACTCATGCGTCCATTATTGTGCCATCACTTGCGTTCTCGCTGGGACTTTTCCTGATGAAACAGTTCATGGAACAGATTCCCGATGCTTTGCTGGAGGCAGCCAAAATCGACGGAGCCAATGAATACCGGATATTCTGGAGCATCGTGATGCCTAATGTGAAACCGGCATGGCTCACGCTCATGATCCTTCAGTTTCCAGCGTTATGGGGAACGGATGGCGGGAGTTTCATTTACAGTGAAAATCTCAAAACACTGCATTATGCGCTCAGTCAGATTGTGCAGGGAGGGATTGCAAGAGCCGGTGTTGGTGCGGCTGTTGCCTTGCTGCTGATGATCGTACCGATCACTCTGTTTATCATCTCTCAGAGCAGTGTTATGCAGACGATGGCCACTTCGGGCATGAAAGAATAGAAAGGAGGCAGCGAGGTGCGGAGAAGCACATGGAAAAAACGTAAATCGATCATCATGGGCATGATCTGCCTCCTGTTGTTCGTTCAAGAGGCGCCCTACGTGAGTGCAGACGGTAAAACGGATGCGTATCATTATTCATTCTGGGGTGACGCAGTTCCGGCACCGGCGGCATATGAGGCAACAACCATTATCACCGGTAAGAAGCTGAACACAACTCCTATGAAAGAGCCTAGCGACATGCATGTTACCGCCAATCAGCACGTCTTTGTGCTCGATTCGGGTAACGGCCGCATCATTGAGATGGATCGCAACTTCAAGCTGGTACGGACGATTGATTCATTTGAGCAGGAAGGCAAGGAAGATCATTTTAAAAATCCACAGGGATTGTACGTCACGGAAAAAGGTCATCTGCTGGTCGCTGATTCGGATAATCACCGGGTGGTGCATCTGGATGAACAGGGGAAGCTGGTCAAGATTGTGTCTGAACCGAAATCGGATCTGTTAAAAGCAGACTTCCAGTTCAAACCGATGCGCATTGTTATGGACAAAGGGGAGCGTATCTACGTCATGGCCGAAGGCGTATTTGATGGATTCATGGAGTTCAGCGCCGACGGTACATTCTCTTCCTTCATTGGAGCGAACAGAGTTCAGGTGGACCCGGTGGAGTATCTGTGGAAACGGTTTGCAACACGGGAGCAGCGCAGTCAGATGGTGATGTTCACTCCAACGGAATTTACCAATCTGGATATGGATGAAGAGGGCTTTATCTACGCCACTAGCGGGGATCGCGGTAAAGATCCGGTCAAGAAGCTGAATGCCCAGGGTACAGACATTTTGCGAAGAGAAGGCTATCAGACTCCGCAGGGGGATTTGCTGTATACCCAGGAAGCAGGACCATCCCGCCTGATTGATGTGGATGTGGGTGACAGTGACATGTATTCCGTACTGGACTCCAGCAAGGGCCGAATCTTCACCTACAATGGAGACGGATACCTGCTCCATATTTATGGCGGCATTGGTAACCGATTGGGCCAGTTTAATACACCTGTTGCTCTGGAACGTGCGGGAGACCGGATGTTAGTTCTGGATAAAGCGCTGGGTGAAATCACCGTCTTTCAAACAACTGAATACGGACGTACGCTCCACGAAGCGGTGCGCAGCTATTATAACGGTGATGAAGATCAATCTTCGGTGCTGTTTGCCCAAGCTGCCGAGATGAACGCTAACTTGGAATATGCGTATGCGGGAATTGGCAAAGCACTGCTTCGTCAGAAGGAATACGCCGAGTCTGCGAAATATTTCAAGCGCAGCATGGAGCCCAAAGGGTATTCCAAAGCTTTTCTTTTGTACCGCAAAGAGCTGATGCGTGAGCATTTTTCATGGATGATGTCCGGTATATTCCTGGCTGTCGCTGCGATTGTCACCGTCATCATCGTTCGCAGGCAGAAAAGGAGGACTACGAATGCAGGCATCAAGTAAGCAACTATACCAGTACCCGCTGCATCTGATTTTTCATCCGTTTGACGGATACTGGGAATTGAAGTATGAACGGAACCAGAGAAACTCACTGCTGATTGCTTTCATGATCCTGGTGCTTCTGGTCATCACCAAAATTTTGCATGCCCAGTACAGCGGTTTTCTCATTAATCTCAGTAATCCAAAGTACCTGAACAGTCTGCTCGAAATGTTATATGTCATTATACCGGTACTGTTTTGGTGTGTGGCTAACTGGTCGTTAACCACATTGATGGACGGGGAAGGCAAGTTCTCCGAAATTTTCATGTCAACGTGTTTTGCACTGGTACCGTTGTTACTCATTCATTTTCCATGGATCTGGCTGAGTCTTGTGATCTCTGCGCAGGAAACTGCCTTTTATTATTTCTCCAATGCACTCGCCGTTGCGTGGACGGTATATCTGTTATTTGTGGGAAATATGACGGTTCATCAGTACACACCAGCCAAAACGGTGCTCACGATGCTGCTGACACTTGTAGCGATGGCATTTATGGCATTTCTATGCCTGTTATTCTTTAGTCTTGTACAGCAGATTGTATCGTTTGTCGTAACCATCTATCAGGAATTAGTGCTTCGGGGCTAAGGGAGGAGGAAATTGTTATGAATTATACCATAGCCAAAAAAATAACAGGAATGCTGCTCGCGGGCAGTCTGCTTCTTGGCGGTTGTCAATTCTCGCCAACACCGCTCGCTCACGAGACAGTGACTGCCGCTGATCCGACGGACTTTCCCTCCCTGCCTCCCGGAGAGAAACTGAAATCATCGTTCAGCGATGTCCGCCTTCCCGGCATGGTAGGCATTGCGCAGAATGCTGCGCTGCAATTGTTCATTAACGAAGAGACTGCCGAAATTGCAGTGATTCACACGCAGAGCGGCCAGATCTGGCGCAGCAATCCTGCAGATCGTGAGCAGGATGGGGTTGCAACCGGGATAAACAAAGACCTTTTGTCATCACAAACGAAGCTCAGCTTCTTCAACAGCCTTGGACAGAGCAGCACCGTGAATTCCTTCACGGATAGTGTTGCACACAAGCAGATAAGCTATGAGGTGCTGCCAAGCGGCGTGCGGGTCCACTACCAGTTTGGAAGCACTGAGCGATCCATAGAAGACTTGCCGATGAAGATCAGCAAGGAGCGATTTGAACAAAAGCTGCTTGCACAGCTAGACAAGGCCGGGCAGCGGGCCTTGAAGGTCGGCTATGCGGAAGACAAGGATGAAGGCGCTTACGTCCGGATTGATAAGGCGATGCAAGGATTGCAATTGTCCCGGGCCTTGAAGGCTTTTGACACAGCCGGTTACACATCGGAGGATCTGGCTCAGGATCATGCCGAGTTCGGCATTGAAGAGGAACGAAGTGGACCACGGCTATTTATGCTTACGATGGAATATGAGCTGGATGGAGAGGATCTGCTCGTGCGTGTTCCGTCCTCAGGCATACATTTTCCGGAGGAATATCCGATCAACAGCATATCTGTAATGGATTACTTCGGGGCCGGGGGTACAGAAGAAGAGGGCTCCATACTGGTGCCGGACGGTTCAGGAGCGCTGATCCATTTTAACAATGGCAAGCTGCAGTATCCTGCCTATCAACAAGATGTATACGGACCGGATATGACCATGAAACTGCGGGAAGCAAGTTCGAATGAAGCCAGAGCCAGGTTGCCGGTATTTGGACTGATTCGGAAAGAGGGGGCTTTCCTGGGCATTATTGAAGAAGGGGATGCCGTCGCAGTTGTGAATGCCGATATCAGCGGTAAGCTGAACAGTTACAACAACGTATATCCCAGCTTCTATGTAGTGAACAAGAGCGATGTGACGCTTCAGGCAAGTGATATGGTTCGTACACTTCCGAAATTCCAGAAGAAACCGACCGCGTCTGATTTCGTCGTTCGATATGCTTTTGTCGGGGCGGATAAGGCCTCGTACTCGGGGCTTGCATCTCTCTATCGGGATTATCTGATGCAAAACGGCGGACTTCCCGAGTTGAACGCCAGCAAGGAGCAAAGTAACGTTCCCTTTTATCTGCAACTGTTCGGCGGCATGACAACAAGGCAGCATATGCTGGGCATACCGTATGATTCAACGGAGGCTTTGACCACGTTTGATGAAGCCAAAAACATTCTCTCCGCCTTGACGGAGAAGAAGGTATCCAATATTCAGGTGCGCTATGCGGGATGGCTTAACGGGGGGCTTCATCATCGACTGCCGGATTCCATTCAAGTAGACGGCGCGGTAGGCGGAAAAAAGGGATTGCGGGAATTCAGCGCATACACCCAAGAAGCGGGCATCGGTTTCTATCCCGATATCGCTCTGCTGAATGTGCAATCCAAAAAAGGGTTTAAACCGTCCAAAGAAGCTTCACGCACATTAACTCAGGAACCGGCGGTCTTGTATCCGATGAACCAGGCCATCCAGAGGAGGGACCGGGATCGTTCACCATCCTATGTGCTATCGCCCAACTTGCTGGAGGACGTGACGGCAGACATGTTAGATGAGCTCAGGTCCCTTCAAAAGGATGGACTGTCGCTGAGCCTGAATGATCTGGCAGCTCAGTTAAACAGCGATATGAATCCGAAAAAGCTGGTGGACCGAACACAAGCGCTTGGCTCCGTGAAGAAGGCACTTGAACAGATCGGGCAGCAGGCTGGCTCGCTTGTTGCTGAAGGCGGGAACGCTTATGCCCTGCCGTATGTAACTGGTCTGACAGATGCGCCGATGACCAGCAGTCGTTTCAAGCTGGAGGATGAAGAGATTCCGTTCTATCAGCTCGTTGTACACGGCAGCATCGGTTATACGGGGACGCCATACAATCTCTCCACATATACGAATGCAAGGCAATATGTGCTGAAGCTGATTGAATATGGAGCCAGTCCTTACTTTGCATGGTTCAATGCGCCAAACCATGTTGTGAAAGAAACGGATTATGATGATCTCTACGCGGCGAATTATGAACAATGGATCGATCTGGCTGCCGAGATCTACAACGAGGTGAACCAGGTGAACCAGCCGTTTGCCGGACGTTCCATGATATCTCATGAATCCCTGGAGGAGGGCGTCTTCCGGACAACATATGAAGGTGGCGGGTTCGTAATCGTCAATTATAACGACTTCCCTGTAGAAGTTGACAACGATACAGTGGAAGCCCAAAGCTATGTGACTGGTGGTGAGCAGCTCTGAAGACGCTCCTGAAATGGAAATGGGGAAGTCGTACGTATGCTCAGCAGAAAGCCATGTGGGGCGTAATCTACGTGCTTCCCTGGCTCATTGGTTTTGTGTTGTTTTTCTTCATTCCGCTGTTAGCCTCTCTGCGATACAGCATGAGTACAATTCAAGCTAACGCTGAAGGCATAGCGATTCAGTTCAACGGTGTTGCCAATTACATTCAGGCGCTGACCGTCAATACAAGCTTTAACCGTGCGTTAATTGAGGCGATCACAGACGTACTCATCAACGTACCGCTTATCGTTATATTCAGTCTGTTCCTTGCCGTCATCCTGAATCAGAAGTTCAGGGGCCGGGCTGTAGCGCGGTCGATCTTTTTCCTGCCCGTTATTCTGGCATCGGGAGTGATTATGACACTGGAGAGCACCAGCCTGATTGAAGCGGTTAATCAGAGCAGCACAGGTGGAAGCTCACTCGGGACATTTGAACTCGAAAATCTGATGGTTAACGCCGGAGTGAGCGATTGGATCGTCACGTATCTGAGCAGCGCCGTAGATCGGATCTATCAGATCGTCAGTCAATCCGGTGTACAAATTTTGATCTTTTTGGCAGGGATCCAGACGATTTCCCCTCAACTGTATGAGGCTTCGAAGATGGAAGGGGCGACGGGTTATGAAGCCTTCTGGAAAATTACGTTTCCGATGGTCAGCCCGCTTATTTTTGTCAATGCGATCTATACAATCATTGATTCGTTTGCCAATAACGCCATGACGGAACTGATCCGGGATACCGGCTTCGTCAAATTTGACTTTGGATTAAGTTCTGCCATGGCATGGGTCTACTTTTTGGCCATTGCCATCATTCTGGTTATCGTAAACATCATTTTCTCGAAGCGAGTCTTCTATCAAGATTAGAAAGGAGGGTGTCCCACGTGACAACATCACGATTATTATCGCTGGAGCATTGGAAAGGCTGGCTGTGGGCCATGATCCGATTCGTTCTGATTACCGGGCTTTCCTTCGTTATCCTGTTTCCCATATTTCAGAAGGTTTCCACATCCATCAAAGCTAAAGGTGATCTGTATTCGGCAGTGGTGGTGTGGATTCCACAGAACTTCTCCATCGACAATTTCAAAGAGGCGATACGTGTAATGGATTACTGGGCAACGCTGTTTAATACGTTTGCCCTGTCTGCAACGACTACACTGCTGACTACAGCATCCTGTGCACTTGCAGGATACGGATTCGCCAGACTGAAATTCAGGGGAAGCAACTGGCTGTTTGCTGGTGTAATTCTGACGATTCTTGTACCGCCAACGACCATTCTCATTCCGGTATATTTGAATCTGAAAAGCTTTGACCTGATGGGGCTTATGACGCTTATAGCCGGCAAACCTGTTAATTTGCTTAACACCTATTGGCCGTTTATTCTTACGGCGATTACGGCCAATTCACTTAAGGCCGGCTTGTACATCTTTATCTTCCGGCAATTCTTCAGAGGTATTCCGAAGGAAGTGGAGGAGGCGGCCTATGTGGACGGCGCGGGCATCGGACGAACATTTTCAAGAATCATGCTGCCCAATGCCATTCCGTCCATGGTAACAGTCATGCTGTTTTCCTTCGTATGGCAGTGGAACGACAGCTTCTATACGACGACTTATCTGACTTCAAGTAAAGTCATGTCGACTCAGTTATCGTCCCTTCCGTATAATCTGGCCCAGCAGGTTACTGACGGTGCAGCTTCCCAGGCCGATCCGTTCTATCTGAGCATGATCCAGGATACAGGAATTCTTCTTGCCATTCTGCCTTTGATCGTCATCTATTTGTTTGTGCAACGATATTTCGTAGAGAGTGTAGAACGTACGGGAATCGTCGGTTAAGTTAAGTTCTTATGTACGTTTGGAGTGGGATCAGACTGGAAGAGGGAGGAGGAACATCATGCAACATTCCATCTGTGAAAAGGGGGCATGTAACGATCTCATGAACGTCTGCTCACAGCAGAACCGCGATCCTTCCCTGCGCAGGATCCCCCTGCTGGTGTGGAACGGGCTGCGGGAGCGGGCGCCGACCTGAGCGATCTGTTTGATCAGAGATACTCTGACGCAGCTTACCCGCAATATTGCAAGGCAATATATCAGATCAGGAGGAATTAAAGTGAAGAAGTTCATGACATCTTGTAAGCTTGTACTCATTCTGGCTTTATTAATTACAATTGCTCCATGGGGAGGCAGCCGCGCCGAAGCATGGGTGGGTATGCCGATGGGCAAGCTTCACGTAAACGGCAAAAACCTGGTGAACAGCAACAACCAGCCTGTGCTTCTGAACGGTTGGCATCAACCCTCAGGTGCCTACTGGACATATCAGGACAGCAATTATTATCTCAACCTGCACGGTAATAACCGTCATGCAGCTACACTGGCTTATCTGAAAGACATTACTGATACATTTGCGGACACCAGCGCGAAATACGGAAGCAATCATGGCTGGAATATGAATCAGGTACGTCTGTTCATCGATCGTCAGGACATGGGAGATGTGGCTGCTGGTACATATAACTTTGCCGGTGTGCAGACCGTTACGCAAAATGTAATTATTCCGTACATTCAATATGCCAAAACAAAAGGTGTCTATGTTGTCCTGGGACTGGACTTCACATTGAAGGATGATCAGGCAACAACACCTGCCAACCTGCAAAAATTCAACGAAATCTGGGGTTATCTCGCTTCACGCCCGGAGATCAAAAGTGCAGACAACGTTCACTTCGAACTGATCAACGAACCGGTGAAATCCTATGCCAATGGACATTGGGGTGGATACAACGGGGAAAATGACTTTGTGGATCACTGGAATGACCTGCGTAATTTCCAAAATTCCATGATTTCAACAATTCGCAGCAAAGGTGCGGACAATGTCATCTGGGCGGCAGGTCTGGGATACAACCAATTTTACAGCTTGACGGCAAGCCACCCATTGACTGATCCGCTCAATAACTATGGATATGCGGTTCACTGGTACCCTGGTTATGGCGCATATGACAACTTCTCTATCCTGCAAGACCAGTGGAATACCAACGTGAAGGCAGCTGCTGACAAATATCCGATTAACATTACCGAGGTAACCTGGTTCAAAAACAAACCTGGCGATTCGGCCTATTGGAACTTGTTTAATGGCAGCAATGAAGGGTTTGGCACCAATACCAAAACGATTTTCAACGCAGCAGGCAATGTCAGCATTGCAGCTCATATGAACGGATTCATTCTAAGTGAAGGACCACGAAGCTCCTTTGCCGACCCAACGGCTGGACTGAAATGGGATGGAGATGCTTCACGGAGTGCCATGGGACGATTCCTGTTCAACTGGTACCATGAACGTGCCCAGACTTATCCGGGCAGTGGACAAGGTGGCGGACCGACAACGGGTCTTGTATCCGGTGCAACTTATAAAATCGTAGCCCGGCATTCCAACAAAGTTGTTGATGTTCCTGGTGGTCAAAATGAAAATAATCTTCAGCTCCAGCAGTGGAGCGATCTGGGCGGTAACCCCCAGAAGTGGGTTCTGACTTCGATCGGTAACGGCAACTATACACTGACAAGTGTGAACTCGCCGGACAAAGTCATCGACATTCGCAACGGTACCCTCACCAATGGGGAAGCGGTTCAACTCATGAGCAATCTGAACACAACCGCTCAGCATTTTAAGGTCAACGATCTTGGTAACGGTTACTGGAGTATCATTAACGTGAACAGCAATAAAGCGATTGAAGTGGCAAACGCTTCCACTTCGGATGGAGCCAAGCTGCAGCAGAACACCTACACAGGTGCTACAAACCAACAATGGAAATTTGTTGCCGTTAGCAATTAATAAGGACAATGTTAAACAAAAACCTCCCCAAGTCATTCCATATCTTGGGGAGGTTATTTGCGTTTATTTTTAATACTTTGGGAATGAGACCATGCGAAGGTAAAATACAACTATATTTGTGCGTCAACCCGCAGAGTGACAATTATTTTCATGCAAGCATTGTACGCTGCAGTATGTAAATGTACCATAAGGAAGAAGTTGTACCTTCACCAGGAAGAAATGCCCGGTGTATCATTGAACAGCTACCTTATCACAGAGAAATGTAAGCGCTTGATAAAAAAGGGAGGGTACATATGCAGCTCCTATGGTCCAAATTTTCACCCGTATTCCGCCGATTCCTCATTTCGTATCTTGTCATTCTAATGATTCCTCAAATTGCGGGATATGCCTCTTACCGAGCTTCCATTGAAGCAGCCCGTTCCAGCTCCATTGAGAACAGTTTGAAGTCGCTGAGTCTTGGCAAAGAGATCATTGAGCGAAATCTCCTTCAAGTCGAAGCTTTTACCAGACAACTTGCCGTCAATCCCGATTTGCAAAATTTAATTGCTGGCCCAAAGCCGCATGATCTCTACAATGTCTACGGTATGAACCGCATGCAGCGGAGCCTCTCCATGTACAGCAGTACCAATGATTACTTGTCTCATTTCTTCATTCACATTCCGAACTACAATGCCATCATCACACCAAGAACTGTGTATTATCGTCCAGAGCATTATTATGCTGCCAATCAGCTGGACGGTATGTCGTTTGAACAATGGCATGACCAAATTCTCAAACAACCACACTTTAATGAAATCATACCGCTTCGAAACTATAAACGTGAAATACTGGGCACTGTGCTTGCAGACGTTCCCGCCATTACGTTTCTGCAATCTCTGCCTTTGAACAGCTTCAACAAACCGCAAGCGACGATTGGTGTCATGATTGATCAGGATCAGATGGCAAGCCTTACTCAAAATATTGTGGATCAATATGGCGGCTGGACTCTCGTCACCGATGCGGAAGGGCAGATCATTTTCTCCCTTGGCATTGAACAGGCCGAGGCTGAGCAAATGGCACAGAATCATCGGAGAGAAGGTAACACTGGGGAAACGGAGTTGAACGTGCAGAATGTACAGCCTGGAAGTGATGGTCGGCTGCTGATATCGATACAGTCCAGTCAAAATGGATGGAATTACATGGCAGGGATTCCGGAGAAAGCACTCATGACAAAAGCGGACCAAATCAAACAAGTCACGCTGGTCTTTACTTTGGCAACCATTGCCTTGGGACTGTTATTCGGGCTGGTTCTGGCCTATCGGAATAGTGCACCCGTTTACAGATTGTTGGCCTCTTTTCGGGAACAAATCACCGATTCTCCAGGCAGACGGGGCAATGAATATGATTTTTTGGCAAGCCATATTAACAATCTGATTGCTAATAATGACTCACTTAAAAACGCCATGAATGAGCAGATTCCGTTATTGAGAGACGGTTTTATCAAACGTTTGTTAACCGGAGAAGTCTATACCTCACTTGAGTTGGAGGTTATCTCATCCCAGGCGCACATTTCTCTTCATAGCAGCAAGGGCTTGGCAGGCTTAGTGAAGGTAAACGGATATGCCAATCCGGACAGTGAAGAAACTATCCATGAACTGGGTGTTGCAAGGCTGCTTATCAAACAAGTACTTACAGAATGGAATGCGCAGCTGCTGATCACGGATTGGGGAACAGACCAGATCGCTTTTGCCTGTCCATTGGATGAGAACTCACTGAATGAAGCTATGGGGAGATGTGAAAAAGAGCTGAACACCTTGATGGAAGTGATCTACCGGGAGCATCGGATATCCACAACAATTGGCACAGGTGCAGCTTACGAGGTCTGGAATGATGCGGGTCGCTCCTTTGACGAAGCCAAACAAGCTCTGGATTATGCCATTCATATGGGAACAGATCATCTGGTGAGATTTGAAGATACGATGAAGGAAAATGAAATGTACTATTATCCGATTGAGTCTGAACAGCGCCTGCTGAACACGATCAAAGTCGGTGAGCCTGAAGAGGCGATACGCATTCTGGAGCAATTGTTTCTTCGTAATTTAGAGGAGCGGGAACTGTCCTACGAGATGACGCAGCAGTTCATCATGGAGCTGAAGGGAACTTTTCTGAAGCTGGACGAACCAAAATTCAAGCTGGATGCCTCCCTGCTTGAGGAATATAAATCTCGAGTGACATCCATTCAGATGACAGAAACGATTACTTCGCTGCGTG
Organism: Paenibacillus sp. 2003; assembly: GCF_031455635.1. Taxonomy (NCBI): domain Bacteria; kingdom Bacillati; phylum Bacillota; class Bacilli; order Caryophanales; family Paenibacillaceae; genus Paenibacillus; species Paenibacillus sp. 2003. The sequence continues at coordinate 1,611,174 of NZ_JAVDTB010000001.1, forward strand.
CAAAATTCAAACAGTTAACAGAAGACATCTGTGGTGATTTCCAGAGAAGAAGAGCAGGAGCACATGCGGATACTGTAAACGAAATGATTTGTTTTATCCAACATAATTATGGGGATGCAAACTTGACGATCTATCGGATTGCCGAGCACATGAGCAAGTCCGAGAAGTTTATATCCCAACTGTTCAAAGAACATACAGGAGAGAATCTTTCCGATTATGTAGAACGGGTACGCATTGATGCTGCTTCGAACTTGTTGCACTCTACCGGTCAGACCATTGACGAAATAGCGGAGGCCACCGGGTATAATAGTGCACATTCATTCCGCCGAGCTTTCAAGCGGGTACGCGGCATTTCTCCGAGTGTGTTTCGGAAAATGGACGTTCATAGCAGTTAATGTAGGCTGTTTCTCGGGAACTATATTCGCTTTTTGTACTTTCTCAGCGTAATTGTACCTTTACGCATCCCCAGCGCAATCTTATGATTACTCAAAAAGTAAGCGCTACCAAGTCGAGTTGCAGTTCAGCACGATTTGGAGCCAAGAATGGGGGGATGATTCTGAGAACCACAATGACCAGTGAATCAAAGTCCGTGGAGAAACCAAGTAAACCGTTTGCCTTGAAGCAAGCATTATCCAGAAGCTGGAGGCGACATTGGCAGCTGTATCTGCTGATCCTGCCACCGATTGCTTACTTTATTATTTTCAAGTATGTACCCATGGTGAATGCGGTCCTGGCATTTAAAGATTACAACGTCATCAAGGGGATCTGGGGCAGTCCGTGGGCCGGAACCAAGTATTTCGAATTACTTTTTCAGAATCCGGCGTTTGTCATGCTGATCAAGAACACGCTCTACATTTCGTTTTACAGCCTGATCGTTGGTTTCCCGATTCCTATATTACTGGCGCTGGCGCTGAACGAAATCAAAAACATACGATTCAAAAAAACAGTACAAATGGTGACGTATGCTCCATATTTCATCTCTACCGTTGTTATGGTCTCCATCATTATGCTCTTTCTGTCTCCTAGGCTGGGTATTGTCAACACGATTGCAGGTGCCCTTGGTTTCGAAGGGGTGAATTTTCTCGGTGAGCCTGGACTGTTTCGATCCATCTATGTATTCTCTGATGTGTGGCAGGGAATGGGGTACTCCGCTGTGATATATCTGGCCGCTCTGGCAGGTGTTGATCCATCCCTGTATGAAGCCGCCAAAGTGGACGGAGCCAACCGAATACAGAAAATCATTAATGTTGATCTGCCTGGACTACTTCCGGCAGCCGTCATCATTCTGATCCTGAGTGTAGGGAATATCATGGCTGTTGGGTTCGAAAAAATATATTTGCTGCAAAATCCGCTCAACCTGTCTGCTTCGGAGATCATCTCCACGTATGTCTATAAAATAGGATTGCTGAATGCCAATTACAGCTTCGCTACTGCGGTTGGCCTGTTCAACTCGGTGATTAACCTGATTCTGTTATTAATCGTAAACGCGGTCGCCAAGCGACTGTCCAATACAAGCTTATGGTAACGGGAGCGAAAGGAGGAGAAGCAACCCATGCCTAACACACAGACAAATGCAGGACGTTCGCGGATCAAGAGCAGCAGTACGATTCGTGAATCCTGGGGAGACCGCGTATTTATAACGGTTGTTTATTTCATGCTGACAGTTGTGCTGATTGCCGTGCTGTATCCCTTGATATATATTGTGAGTTCTTCGCTCAGCAGCCCTGCTGCCGTCTCCTCGGGAAAAGTCTGGTTGTGGCCCATTGACCTGACGTTTGACGGTTACAAGTCTGTATTGCGGAATGATCAAGTCCTTACCGGCTATGCTAATTCCCTTTTTTATACAGCCTGCGGCACCTTCATCAGCGTGGCACTGACCATTATGATTGCTTATCCATTATCCAAAAAAACGTTTGTTGGTCGCAGCTCGTTAATGATGTTTATTACCTTCACCATGCTGTTCTCGGGCGGTTTGATTCCTACCTATCTGGTGGTCAAAACCATGGGACTGATTGATACTCGCTGGGCGTTGCTGATTCCCAATGCCGTCTGGGTATGGCAAGTCATCATTGCCCGTACCTTTTTTCAGAATTCGATACCGGAAGAATTGTCCGAAGCAGCAGACATCGATGGCTGCAGTGACATCCGGTTTATCTTCAGTATTATCCTGCCACTCGCCAAACCGATTATCGCCGTGTTGTCACTTATGTACGCAGTCGGTCAGTGGAATGCATACTTTGACGCCCTCATCTATCTGAAATCACAGTCGCTCTATCCGCTACAGCTGATATTGCGCAGTATTCTTATTCTGAACAGCAGTACGGGGAACATGGATGCATCGGAAATGATCAAACAGCAGCAGATGGCTGAACTCATGAAGTACTCGTTAATTGTGATGGCCAGTTTGCCTGTGCTAATCATCTATCCTTTTGTTCAACGGTATTTCGTGCAAGGCATGTTGATTGGCTCAGTCAAAGGATAAGTTCATTTTTTCTATTATTCATGAGGGAGAGGATTATATTGAAAAAAGCGGGATTCATCATTCTTGCCTGTATGCTGTTTACCTCGTTGGTACTTGCCGGATGTTCAAGCTCTGATAAGGGGAACGGGGAAGGCAGCGATCCATCAGGCAAGACGGCCATTAATGTGTTTGCCCACCAAGGTTCGGATACCAACCTGTCCACTAATAAATTCACGAAGAAAATGGAAGAGAAGTTTGATATTCAGTTCAACTGGACCACGGTTCCATTCGACGGTGCAGCGGAGAAAAGACAGATTTCACTGGCTTCCGGTGATTATCCGGACTTGTATCTGCTCATCCCTTGGGTAGATCGTTTCTCCCAGACAGACTTGTTGAAGTTTGGTCAGCAGGGGGTTATTTTGCCGCTGAATGATCTGATTGAGGAGCATGCTCCCAATATTAAAAAAGTGCTTGAAAGCAATGACTATTATCGGGCCATGAACACTGCTCCCGACGGAAATATCTATGGTCTGACGGGTCTGAATGAATGTTTTCACTGTTCGTACCCGAACAAGATGTGGGTTAACACCAAATGGATGGAACAACTGGGTTTGACCGAACCCGCGACGACAGAAGAATTTAAGGAAATGCTTCAGGCATTTAAAACGAAAGACCCGAACGGGAACGGTAAGGCCGACGAAGTACCGCTAAGCGGTTCGACTGAAAATTTCGGTGTGCACATTATTCCGTACTTGATGAACGGTTTTATCTATGACGACGATCGGAATTATCTCATTGTCAATCAGGGGAAAGTGGAGACCGTAGTGAACAAACCGGAATGGAAAGAAGGGCTTGCCTATATTAAATCCCTGTACGATGAAGGATTGATTGATCCAGGGGCATTTACCCAAAACGTCGGGGCCTTCAAAAAAATTGGCGATAACGCTGATGCACAGCTTCTCGGTGCGGGAGCAGCGATGCATCCATCATTATTCGTAACCACTGCCGAAGGTTCTCCTTACGGAAATGATTACAATCCCATCCCTCCATTGAAGGGACCCCATGCTGCTTATGCTACGTACAACTATCCGATTGATCCCGGAGCGTCCTTTGTACTGACAAACAAAGCCAGTGAGGAAACGCAGATCGCGGCCATAAAGCTGCTGGATTATATCTATACCCAGGAAGGAACCATGGCATCATATTTGGGAGAAGAGGGCGTAAGCTGGCGCAAACCACAAGAAGGAGAAGTGGCGCTCAATGATCAGATTGAGCCGTTATATAAAGCCATTCCTCTTCCTTCTGGAGAAGAACCTCGTAATGACAGTTGGGCTGCATTGAGTCAGTACAATCATTATCAGGCATATCGGGACTCCGAAGTACAGGGGACAGACATCTATGCCAATGATGGTGGTGAGCGACGTCTCTATGAGGCGACATTGTTAATGGAGGGCAAGGAACCAAAAGAGATTTTCCCTCATTGGGCATTGTGGGTAGATCCGTCCCAAGCTGATGAAGCCAGCATGATGCAGACCAATCTCAAGGATTACATCGATCAGAACGCCCTGCAATTTATTACAGGCGCCAAAAGTCTGGATAAGGATTGGGATGAATATGTGAAAGGCCTGGAGGGACTGAACATTAATCGATATCTGGAGATTATGCAGTCTTCCTATGATACTTCTTCTGTTTCCAAATAATTAAAGTATCTGAATTATATCCAGTCAGAGCGGGAAAAGGTACTGCCTGTATTTGCACAACCAAACGTTCCCGGTTCGCAGTCAACATATGCGAGCCGGGAACGTTTTTTAATTGATATAGATTAATCGTTATATCATTGCATTCTTCTTAGAATTCTGTGATTGAACCTGTCCTGCAAGCCAAACGTTCACAGGACAGGTTCAACGGCTCGTACACATTCCCTTAGTACATGCGATATCTTCCGCTTAGAGCCAGCATGCTGAAAAAATACAGGCAATTGTCGTAATAACGTCGCTCACCCTGACGCAGAGGTGTGCTCCAGAACTTACGAACGAATGTGTCAGCATGTGGACCGTCCGCAGCAAGTGAAGCCATGGCATTGGTAGCCAGCAAACCTACAGGATGCAGTGAAGGTTCGTCGAAAGGTTCACCTTCTATTGTATAACGACGATAATCGGACATTTCAATATCACTGAAGAAGGATTGAATCCGGTTGGATTGCTCGATCTGCCAGTGATCCTTGCGGAACCATTCCCAGTCCAGCGCAATATTTGCAGCAGTACGATATGCATCACTGTAAAAATGCCTGAAATCCCCATGTGGCTGTATTGGAGCCGGAGAGCCGTCATAGTTCGCATATTCAGGTGAAAGTCCTGTTACGGGATGGCAAGCTGTATGCAGGTAAGCCCGACTAGCGGCCGCCGCTTCATTCCAAAAAGCCTGATCTTCTTCATCCGCATATTTCCCGAATAGTTCATAAAAATGAGGCAGATGGTAGGACGGGTCGCTAAACGGTGTTTCTGGAATGAATTTGATCAGTTTTGTTTCCGGGTCCCACATGGGGTCACCTTCGCCGTCTTCGCCCTGATGTATACATGCACGAAGGATTTTGCGGGCTTGTGCCTTGTAATCATAAGGTTCAGCGCCATCGCCCCAGCGGTTAGAGGCGAAAAAAAGCGCCATGGCAAAAAACTCCTCACCATCAGGAGCAGGACCTTGTGAGAGTCTGGTTCCGTCAGGCTTGCAATGCCAAGCGAAGTAATCTTTGTATCGACCCTCGGTATGCTGCATAAACGTGTGGGAGAAATTCCAGATTCGATTAAATTCTTCCTTTTTGTCCATCTGAACAGCCATCATCATGCCATAAGACATGCCTTCGGAGCGAACATCGAGATTACCGGTGTCCAGCAAATAACCCTTGTCCTCACCCATGGGGTAATATATTCGAGTATTTTCATCGCCATAAAACAGCTCGTTCCATGTTTCTTCCAATCTGTTCGTGATCTCATTCTCATCGTAACCTAGCTTCGAAAACAGATTTGTATATGTACCCGTATCCCACGCGCCTTGACCCGTGATATTCATGTGTCTCCTCCTTCATCAATGCGGTTTTTCAAAATTATGACATGGAAATAGTATACAAATTAAAGCGTTTACATGAAAAATTATAGGTGTTCTAATTTGCATGTGATTGTAGTCGAATTAAAATGATATAGTGGTGGAAATCCTATAATTTGTCAGGTTGTTGTAAAATTATGTAAGGGATACACTTTGGGGGAAGGATCACACTTGATCCAATCATAGTCAAGCTGTGATCCTTTAAATGCTGTTTGAGGATGATCAGAATCTAGCCGAAAGGATGTGATGGTGATTTATGCTCCAGGATTCAGAAGATGCAGGTGAAAACACGGAATTCACTGCACCGCGCGATCCAGTCGGAGTGACAGCGTCAGCAGCCGCTATTGACTTTGAATCACATGGATATCGCGATATGATTGGCCGGTCTCTTCTGAACAAAGGGAAAAATGTCAGATTAAAACGAGCCATTGAGAAGGCAAAAAACGGCGAACCTGTTGTTATTGCTTATATTGGAGGCTCCATTACTCAAGGTGCTGGTGCAGTACCTATTCATCTCCAAAGTTATGCATACCGGTCGTATGAGTCATTCAAATTTATGTTTGCGCTTTCAAAAGATAGTCCGATTCATCTTATTAAAGCAGGTGTGGGAGGTACTCCTTCGGAATTGGGGATTGTACGTTATGATCGTGATGTGCTGAGGGGAGGTGCCGTTCAGCCGGATATTGTCATAATCGAATTCGCAGTCAATGACGCAGATGATGAAACCCAAGGTAAATGTTACGAGAGTCTGGTACTCAAAGCACTTACTGCCGATAACAAGCCAGCGGTCATCTTGTTATTCAGTGTATTCGAAAATGACTGGAATCTACAGGATCGTCTCGCTCCGGTAGGCTGGCATTATGATCTGCCCATGGTTAGTGTGAAGGATGCTGTGGTAGATCAGTTCAACAAGACAAAAGGTGAGGGCAACATTATTTCCAAAAAGCAATTTTTCCATGATATATATCATCCGACTAACACAGGACATCGGATTATGGCCGATGGTTTGGAATATTTGTTCGACGTGACGAATCGTTCTGAGTGGGATGAGAAAGATCATGATATTGAAAAGGCTCCGCTAATTGGCAATGAATTTGTTCATGTGAAGCTGTTGGATCGAAAAAACGGCAATACAATTGCCCGTATCGATGCTGGCTCGTTTTGCAAAACGGATACGGATTTGCAGATGGCTGAGATGGATGCTCATGACTATGGAACACCCCAGTTCCCCAACAACTGGAAGCGTACAGGAGAGGAAATAGAGGCTCAAAGCAGCTTTAAGATAAGTTTGCAGTGCAGACGCCTCATTCTAATCTTCAAGGATTCGGGTAACGACGAATTCGGAACCGCACATATCAAGGTTGATGGGCTAATTGTCCAAAAAGTCGATCCGCGTAAAATCAACTGGACCCATTGCCATGCCACACTTCTGATTAACGAAGAGCATGTGGGGGAGCACTCCATAGAGATCGAAATGGCGGAAGGTCATGAACATAAATGTTTCACCATTCTGGGGTTTGGCTATGTGGATTAACTGAAGACTGATAGTCACTCATATGTTCGGAGGAAAAGAGAATGGAATTGATCTCACCAGCAGTAACGGGATATGACCAGTATCGGGAGAATATACCACGTGGAGTCATGGAGATGGTAGAGTATCCTTCCACCACGGTTGGCAATTCCCGTAAAGCGATGGTGTACACCCCACCAAAATTTTCTTCGACAACGATGTATCCTGTACTTTTTCTTTTGCATGGTATTGGTGGAGATGAAACCGAATGGCATACTCATGGTTCTCCCCAAATTATTCTCGATAATCTGTACAACGATAACTTGCTTGAGCCGATGGTTATTGTTTTCCCCAACGGTCGCGCAATGTCGAATGACCGAGCTGAAGGAGACCTGTTTGAACCTGAGAAAATCAAAGCATTTAAACGGTTTGAATCCGATCTGCTCAACGATTTGATACCTTACATGGAGTTGAACTACCCTTTGCATAAAAGCCGGGATAAAAGGGCGATTGCTGGTTTATCCATGGGTGGAGGTCAATCCTTAAATATCGGATTAAGTAATCTAGACCATTTTGCATGGATCGGTGCTTTCTCCGCAGCCCCAAACACCAGAAGTCCGGAGCTGCTTGTCCCTGATCTTTCGAAAGCGCCTTCATTACTCTCGCTGTTATGGATCTCTTGCGGTGAACAGGACAATCTTATAGAGATTAGTCTTGGGGTTCACCAATATTTGGCGCAACACGGAGTACCTCACATTTGGCATGAGGAAAGTGGAGGACATGATTGGCCCGTATGGAAGAACGATCTGTATCTGTTTTCGCAACGTCTTTTCAAGTGAATTTGCTGAAGAACATTCATATCGGATTGTAGCATCAACCAAATCTATTAAAATATCAGGAGGTATTATCTATGTTCAAATTTAGCAAAAAATTGTTAACCGTTGTTCTTGCAGCTTCCATGAGTTTTGGTGTCTTCGCAGCAACATCGAGCGCAGCAACAGATTATTGGCAAAATTGGACAGATGGCGGAGGAACGGTCAACGCCGTGAATGGATCGGGCGGGAATTACAGCGTGAATTGGCAAAATACCGGGAACTTTGTTGTCGGGAAAGGGTGGACATACGGTACACCTAATCGAGTAGTCAATTACAATGCTGGTGTATTTTCTCCATCAGGTAACGGATATCTGACCTTCTATGGCTGGACAAGAGGCGCACTCATTGAATACTACGTGGTGGATAGCTGGGGAACATATCGTCCGACTGGCACATACAAGGGCACAATGACTAGTGATGGTGGCACATATGACATCTATACAACGATGAGATACAATGCACCTTCCATTGATGGTACGCAGACTTTCCCTCAGTATTGGAGTGTTAGACAGTCCAAGAGACCGACTGGTGTCAATTCTACCATTACGTTCAGCAATCATGTGAATGCGTGGGCGAGCAAAGGGATGTACCTTGGAAATAGTTGGTCCTATCAGGTGATGGCAACAGAGGGTTATCAAAGCAGCGGAAGCGCAAACGTGACGGTTTGGTAAAAATGATGTGATGCAGTTCAACGTCTGCACCTGAATTGGAATTCAATATTCCGGTAGCGTTGAGTAACGTTATTCTCCAGACTAACGGACCTCGACGTTGCCGGATTTAAGCTTAGTAAAGGAGAATAATTGAATGAGGAAGCTGGTATGGTTAACTTTAATCGCTATAGTTGTTAGTCTAAGTGCTTGTTCATCAAGTAATACCAAATTAAACGATGACTTGGTATTCGTCGAAGGGGGAGCCTTCAAGAGCAGTAAGCCGAGTCAGATTGATAAAAATGAAACGCTGGATTCCTTCTATATTGGCAAATACGAAGTGACTCAAAAAGAATGGATGGAGGTTATGGGGGAAAACCCTTCTGGCTTCAAGGGAGATGACCTGCCTGTTGAAATGGTCAGCTGGTATGACGCAGTGGAATACTGTAACCAAAAAAGTATAAAAGAAAACCTGAAACCTTATTACAATATAGACAAGGATAATCAGGACACGAATAATCACAATGAAAACGACAATATAAAATGGAATGTAACGATCAACGAGGACGCCAATGGTTACCGCTTACCCACAGAGGCAGAATGGGAATACGCTGCAAGCGGAGGTCAAAAGAGCTTAAATTACACATACAGCGGAAGTAATAATCCTGATGAAGTTGCTTGGTACTGGGTAAATGCCGGGGACAACATTTTGACAGGTGACTGGAGCTGGCCCGCTATTGAGAGCAACCGTAATCAAACCAAAAAAGTCGGAACTCAGAAGGCGAATGAGTTAGGAATCTATGATATGTCTGGGAATGTGAGAGAATGGTGCTGGGACTGGTACAGTGATTCGGAGAGTCCCAATCAATCCTGGCGAGTTGTAAAAGGCGGAGGCTGGATTGGCGGTGTCAATAACAATGAGATATCATTCCGTGGCAAATTTGATGCAAATGGTTTTGGTCCCGATCAAGGATTCCGTATTGTACGTGGAGAATAAAATGCCCTGCTTGTTATTGGATTACTTCTGAACTCGACCTATAATTTGTCGGGTGAAAACCTATAGTTTATCAGGTTGTTGTACAAAAATGTAAGCGTTACACTTGTATTGTCATCCCGGCGCTTCGTTATAATCGGAGCGTTCTTATAGTTAGTTCGGTCTGATAGATACATTTTTATGTTATTGATTAATGACGAGGAGACTGGTAGAAATCTCATTCTACAAGTTGTGCGAGCAGACAACATTCCTGCTGTTGTTCTGCTGTTTAGCGTTTTCAGAACAACTGGAATCTACCTATAGATATAGATAAAATACATGCAGCTGATCAAGGATAAAAGAGAGGTGAGCTAATGTACAAGGTCATTGTCGCGGATGATGAGCCGTTTATGCTAGAAGGATGGAGAACGATGATTGACTGGGGAGCTTGTGGATATAAACTCTGCGGGACGGCCACGGATGGGGAGGAAGCACTTGCTTTGTTCAACTCGGTTGAACCGGATCTTGTCGTCACTGATATTCAAATGCCTGTTATGGATGGTCTCGGTTTGATTCACACCTTGCGAGAAGATCTCGCTTATACCTCTAAAATTGTTATCGTTACAGGATACTCCGATTTTAATTACGCGAAGCAAGCCATACGGTATCAGGTCGATCAGTATGTGCTTAAACCTCTTGTTCCCGAGGAAATTCATCAAATCCTTATGGAAATGATTGAACCTCTGGACAAACGCAGAAATGAGCAAAAACAGCAAAATGGAGTCATGGTTACAGATGAAGCCTATGAAAATCATCTTAATGAATATCGAATAAGCGCAGAATATGATTTAGAGCAAATGATGAACATCTCCAAAGAGATCTTGGGGTTGATTGAAGCAGAAAACACGTATTCCATCGATATTGCAGTGAGTGGACTGTTAGAGAAGAGTGAGAAAGCAGAGGTTTCGTTGGAATGGATACATCATGTCATTCGATATATCCATGGGGAGTTGCTACGAAAATATGGAAAAAGAGAGGGTTGCAGAGAAATACTATGTGAAAAAGAATGGCATGAGGCTGCGAGTTGGTCTTCCGGCACATTGCAAGACCTGTGTGTTCGACTGTCCAAGCAACTTTCCCAGTCTGAATTGAAGCAAAAGACGGGTACGGGAGGACTGGTTGCAGAAGCAGTGAATGAATTGAAGCAACACTATCGAAGTAAAATTAAATTACAAGATGTAGCTAATCGTATTCACGTGAATTCTGCCTACCTGGGTCAACAGTTCAAGCGGGAGATGGGGGTCAGTTTCAGTGACTATGTGCACCAGCTACGTGTTGAGGAGGCCCGTAAACTCCTGCGACGTACCAATATGAAGATCACTGACATTGCATTCAGGCTAGGATATCATGATGCTGAATATTTCACCCAAAAGTTCAGAGCGCATACAGGGGAACTTCCGTCAGTCTATAAAAACAAAAACCAAGGGTGATCATATGCATCATAAATTCTGGATGTTCCGTAAGGTTAATGATATTCCTCTCCGATCCAAATTTCTGCTTATTTATGTACTTAGTATTCTCCTTCCTGTAATAACGATTAATATCTTCTTTTATCAACGAACCTCTGCGGATATCAAGATTAGAGAACAGGAAAATCTGCGCAAATCCATCGACAGGGCTGCGGGGGAACTGCTAGGCATGATTGATGAGAGCGTTGCCCTGAGCCGAATTATTGCAGCAGACGATTCGCTCTATGAGGCACTGGATCGGACCTATCACTCCCCCGTGGATTATTACAACGTCTACCATGCATTCCTGCGAGATAAATTAACACGGTACATGTCAGCGAATATTCTGGAGGTGCGTATCTATACGGATAACGATACCATTCAGACGGGTAGTCATTATATTGTAATGAAAGACAAGAATGTACTCCCCGGATTGAAACAGCTGAAATCCACCAGTGGAGGCATTCTTGTCGTTGATTATATTGAGCCATCCGGATTTAACGCGGGAAGAAGAATCAGTGTGATTGGCAAAATGGACACCTATACTTCCTATGCCAATTACAACAAGTATTCCAAGATTGATCTGGAACTTAGCCGGGTGTATAGCATTTTAAATCGTGAATCAGACAGTCTTCAGCTGCGTCTGGTGGACAGCAACAATCGAACTGTCGTTTCAAGTGGGGAATTCAGCGAAACCGACTTATCCCCCCTTGATAATGAATCAATGCTCAAGGAATCTGGAGATTCTGCTTACACGCTCGAAAAATCGTTGGGGAATCTAGCCTACCTAAAGGGTTGGAAATTGATTGGAGTTGCCGATACGCGTCACCTTGACCACCTTTTGCAAGAAGCCTTTAAATCAATTCTGGGGTTGCTCGCATTAAGTATCGTGGTCCCTTCTGTATTGATCTACATTATTTTGCGTTCCTATCACTATCGGATTCGCAAGCTATCCAGACATATGGAGAAGGTTCGTAACGAACGATTCGATCTGATTGAAATTCACGAAGGCCGCGACGAAATTGGTGGGCTTATTCGTACATTTAACATCATGATTGGTAAAATTCATACGCTGATTAATGACGTATATAAACTGGAAATCCGTCAAAAAGATCTGGAGCTGGATCAAGTGAGGACTGAATTGTCCATGCTCCAGAGTCAAATGAATCCCCATTTTTTATTTAACACATTGAATGCCTTGCTGGTCGTCAGTACAAAGAATGGATATACGGAAGTAATTGAGATTATTAAAAGTCTGTCCAAACTGATGAGACAGTTGCTCAGTCATTCTGACAATCTGATTCCTTTGAAAGAAGAGCTGCAATTTACGAATCTTTATCTCCAGATTGAGAAGTTTCGCTTTGGAGAGCTGTTTGATTACACCTTCGAGGTTGATCCTGATGCAGCTTCGTTGCTCATTCCCCGCATGAGTATTCAACCGCTCGTCGAAAATGCCTGCAAACACGGCTTGCAGGCGCGAAAAAATGGAAGAGAGATCAAGATAACGGCGAGACGAAACGCTTCTGAACTGGTTATTCAGGTCATCGATAATGGAATCGGTATGGATGCAGGTAGATTAACCGAGCTCCTGCGAGATATTCGTTCTGAAAGACCCAGGAACGGCGAGCATGTAGGACTCCGCAATGTCTACCGCAGGTTGGAACTCTTTTATGAAGGAAATGCGATATTTGATCTAAGCAGTGTACCTGGAAAGGAAACCATTGCAGGGTACCGTATACCGATCTCCAAGCTGGAACAGAGGAAATAGGAGGTAAACTCTCATGTATAAAGTACTGTTAGTCGATGATGAACCGTATGCCATTGAAGGGTTACAGCTTCTGATCAATTGGGAAAAGTATGGTTTCGAAATCAGAGGTGTGTGCGCCAACGGTGAGGAAGCCATTCGGATGATGGAACAAGATCGACCTGATCTCGTGGTGACAGACATTCGTATGCCTGTGATGAATGGGCTGGAACTTGTAGAAGAAGCACGACGATTGGAACATGAGTCTGTGCTGTTTGTCATCACGAGTGGATACAGTGACTTTAATTATGCCAGACAAGCTATTCGATTAGGTGTCTCCAACTATCTAACCAAACCGGTTGACAGTACAGAAGCAGAGGATATGTTGGTCCGTCTCCGTATGCAATTGCAGGAGCGTGAAAACCAGGAGCGTATAATGGAACATGCAAACGAGCAAAGGATCAAAGCGTTTTTGTCTGCACTGATTAAGGATAAGCAAAATATATCGGAGGAGGAGTTGTCAGAGATCCTTCCTCGTTTAAACAAGTCCCATTGGGCATACCTGCGGATAGCCTTTCAGGGAGATATTCAGGAAGTCTGTTCAGTAGCCGAACAAACGGCTGAAGAGACAACTTGCTGTTATGTGATAGACAGAACAAGAGACTCATTGGGACTTGTATGGGGGGAGGAAACGAATGATAGAAATGAGACATTTGAAGCAATCAAAACTTTTACCCAGCGTTTGATGAACAATATGCAACATAACGGCTGCGAAGAAATTCATATCGCGGTTGGATTAACGGTCAACAAACTGGAGCATTTATCTGAATCCTTCCACTCCGCTCAGGAAGTTGGGCGTTATTTGTTTTTTAACCAAGAGCGTCTTTTGTTTGCCGAAGATATTCAGCTGGAGAATTGGCAGTTTGATCCGGAAACGCTGTCAGAGGTGGACCATATTTGCGATTTGCTTGAAAACGGTTCTGTAGAGGAACTCTCGTCTGCGATTCGGAGTGCTTTTGAACTGTTTGTACAGATGAAGGCTGCGCCAGAGATTGTACATATTTTCTCTACCCATATTATATTCCGCGGATTGTCCCTGTGTAGAGAATTAGGAGGAGAACCTAATGCTCTAATGAACGAATTGGCGAGCGGAATTCTGGAGAAGGGCCATCGAAATATAGAAGAGGTTGCTAACAATCTGGAACATTTCTGTTTGCAATGCAAGTCAGAACTGGCTATTTTCCGGGAGAGGCAAATGGGTGGCATCCAGGCGACGGTTGCTGAATATGTGCAGATGCATTACAGAGAGACATTTACGATCCAGGAGCTCGCAGAACGATTCTACGTGAATCCTGTCCATTTAGGGCAATCCTTTTTGCGAAAGTATGGTAAGGGTGTAATCGAGGTAGTACATGATTTAAGAATGGAAGAAGCGAAGCGTCTGCTCCAGCAGACGAATCAAACATCAAGTGCGATTGCGGAGCAAGTTGGGTACCGCAGTTACCAGCATTTTCTCAGACACTTCGAAAAACGAACCGCCATGAAACCTGTAGAATACAGGCAAAAGTATAAGAATTGATCCATGAAAAAGAAGAACCCCTCCTGAATAAGACCTACAATTACAGGGGGGTAGACCTTAAATGTATATATTTTGTAACCGCATACATTTCTTCATACTAAAAACAGTAAGACATACCACTTCCAAGGAGGGCAAGTACATGGGGGGACTTAAGAAAAAGAAGCTTTGGGGTTCCGTATCACTCGTTCTGGCTTTGAGTTTGGCACTGGCAGGATGCAGCGGTGGCAATGAGAAAGCGACTACAAAGGATGGGAAAGAGGTACTGAACATCACGGCCTTTATCGGAACGCCAAATCAGGCGCCAGCTAAAGATAACCGAATCTACAAGAAGATCCAGGATGAACTCGGCGTCAATCTTGAGATGGAGTTTCTTGTGGGTGATCTTCAACAGAAGCTCGGCGTTATGATTGCCGGTGGCGATTTCCCTGACTTGATCACAGCAGATACCAAATTGGTATCAGCCGGTGCGGTTATTCCGCTCGAAGATCTCATTGAAGAGCATGCACCTAATCTGAAGAAACATTTCGGTAAAGACTGGAACCGGATGAAAGACTCTAGTGACGGACATATTTACTGGTTGCCTAACTATGGAGTGTATACAGGGGAGTTCATTAGTAACTATTATTCTGGTCCTGCATTCTGGATCCAAAAGTCCATACTGAAGGATGCCGGGTACCCGACTCCTAAAACGTTGGATGATTTCACTAAGTTGATCCGTGATTATGCAGCCAAGAATCCAACTATTGATGGTCAACCGACGATTGGTTTCACTACATTGGCTTCAGACTGGCGGACGTTCCCTTTGCTTAACCCACCTGAACATCTTACGGGTCACCCCAATGACGGGGGTGTAGTCGTAGATGATAGTGGAGTCGCAACCGTGTTTGCCGACAAAGATATCTCCAAACGGTATTATAAAGAACTAAACAATCTGTACAATGAGGGATTGCTGGATAAAGAAGCCTTTGTTCAGAACTATGATCAATATCTAGCCAAAATTTCTTCAGGACGTGTGCTTAGTATGTTCGACCAGCACTGGAATTTCCAAGCCGGTGAAGACCCGCTCGTAGCACAGGGGAAAATTGGCCAGACATACGTGGGCTTCCCGCTAGTCTATGATACAAGTATTACAGATCATTATCTGGATCGTCCGGTTATCAACTTGAACAATGGTTTTGGTATCAGTAAAGATGCTGAAGATCCTGTCGCAATCATCAAATTCCTCGATAAACTTATGGACGAGAAGTACCAGAAGCTCTTGTCATGGGGTGAAGAGGGTGTAGACTATCAGGTGAATGAAGAGGGAAGATTCTATCGTACGCCAGAGCAACGTAAAGAGCAGGATGATCCGGCATGGAGACTGATCAACAAAGCAGAAGGTTTCTACGCTGCTGCACCGAAGCTCGAAGGAACATTTGAAGATGGCAATGCGATTGGAGCGATCAACCAACCTGAGGAATTCTATGACAACCTCAAACCGGAAGATAAAGAACTTCTGGATGCGTACGGCTTCAAAACGTGGAGTGATTTCTTCTCCCCTGCACCAGAGAATCCTGTGTACTATCCAGCATGGCAGGTCGATCTGAAAGAAGGCTCTGATGCTGCGGTAGCGAACAAACAAATGACAGACACTTCATTGAAATTCTTGCCTAAAGCAATCATGTCAAAACCGGATGAGTTCGATAACATTTGGACTGAATATGTAGACGCTTACAAGAAGATCGATGTTAAATCCTATGAAGACCGAATTAATGAACAACTGAAATGGAGAATCGAGAACTGGTCTGTTAAATAAAAAAATGCGGCAATGATTCTCTCGGAAGGTATCAACCAAAGGATTACTCAGGCGAGTGCCTTCCGAGGACATCATGCTTAAAGTCGCTGCAAGCCAATAGGAGGAGTGAAAGATGGCGAACACGCCTGGAGCCATACCAGAGCAAACTACCCGTACAGTCGTGACTAAAGCACCACTGTTAAAACGATTGCGCGGACAAAGACAACTCATGTTCATGTCATTGCCCATCGTTGCGTACATTCTCGTATTCTCGTATTATCCCATTTGGGGCTGGGTTATGGCCTTTCAGAATTACAGTCCTGCGAAGAGTTTCACCCAGCAGGAATGGGTCGGGCTCAAACACTTTAAGTTTTTGCTAACAGACGATGCATTTCTTAACGTGCTTCGTAATACCATTGCGATGAGCGTCATCAATATGGTGCTCGGATTTGCGACAGCAATTATATTTGCCATTTTACTTAATGAGATCAAACATAAGTTCTATAAACGAACCATTCAAACAATATCGTATTTACCTCACTTTCTCTCATGGATTATTGTGACAGGCATCGTGGCAAGTTCACTGTCTGTAGATGGTGGGATTGTGAATGTGGTGCTCATGAAGCTGCATATCATTCAAGAACCTATCATGTGGCTTAGCGTTCCGGAATACTTCTGGGGCATTGTAGGCGCATCCCATGTATGGAAAGAAGTTGGCTGGAATGCCATTATTTATTTGGCGGCCATCACGTCTATCGATCCTTCCCTCTATGAAGCGGCAGAGATTGATGGTGCGAACCGATATAAGAAAATGCTGTATGTGACCTTACCCGGAATCAAATCCATTGTTATCATTTTGCTGATCATGAATATGGGCTGGATTTTGGAAGCTGGATTCGAGGTTCAGTATCTGTTAGGTAATGGTGTGGTTGTCGACTGGTCACAGACGATAGATATATTTGTCCTGAAATACGGACTACAGATCGGGAATTATTCTTTGGCTACTGCGGCAGGTATCTTCAAAACAGTAGTTAGTATCACGCTGATCTTTGCGGCGAATTCAATTTCCAAACGGCTCGGGGAAGACCGATTAATATAAGGGGGACTAGAGATGGGAATCAATAAATCTCGGCTTGAACCGATTGTCTTCCATACGTTAAATGGTATACTGATGATCGCAATCGCGATTGTTACCCTGTATCCGTTTGTGAATACACTCGCCGTATCATTCAATGCCGGTAATGACACCATCCGGGGTGGGATTTATCTGTGGCCTCGGGTATGGACAGATCAAAACTACAGAGCAGTATTTGCAGGAGGGACCATCTTCAGCGCCTTTGGTATATCTGTGGCGAGAACGGTTTTGGGGACAGTTTTAAGTCTATTCTTAACCTCCATGCTGGCTTACACACTAAGCCGAAAAGATTATATATTACGAAAGCCCATTACCATTACAGTTGTTCTTACGATGTATTTTAGTGCAGGTCTTATTCCAACTTACTTCCTAATGAAAGATTTGCATTTGTTAAACAACTTCCTGGTGTACATTATTCCTGGGCTGATCAGTGCCTTTAATATGATTGTTATTCGGACCTATATCCAGACACTACCTGAGGGATTGATCGAATCCGCCAAAATTGATGGTGCTGGAGATTTCAGAACATTCATTTCCATTATTCTACCGCTGTGCCAACCGGTTCTCGCTACTGTTGCACTGTTCATTGCAGTCGGTCAATGGAACTCTTGGTTTGATACGTTTCTGTATGCATCTTCCAAACAAAACTTGAGCACGCTGCAATATGAGTTGATGAAACTATTATCATCTTCTATGAATTCCAACAGCAGTGCAGCCGTTGCCAATGGCGCAGATCTTGGCGCTGCACGCAACATGGTCACACCTGTATCAATTCGGGCAGCGATTACGATTGTTGCCGCATTACCCATCTTAGTCGTATATCCATTTTTGCAGAAGTATTTCGTTCATGGCTTGCAGCTTGGAGGGGTAAAAGAGTAAACTTAATGCAGTTCCAGATAACCGATCAAAAACGGTCACTAGGTGACCGTTTTTTTATGTTTTTTTAAACGGCGGGCCGTAGTATGTCAATTGCACACGAATCTACCTTATTCAATAATGTTGTTGACAATTAAATTAAAGTTACTATAATTTATATTTACTTGATTCACCAGTCAGTCTTTTTTCAGGGTGCCACTGCGCGCGAAAGCCCTATATCAAGAACTGTCCACAGCGCCTGACCATCCCGAGCTCTTACCATTTTATCAAGGAGACTGAAGAGAAAATGAAAGTATTAATCGTAGAAGACTCCATTTTCGTACAGAAATTGCTTACAAAGCTGATTGTTGATCATATTCCAGCATGCGAGATTCAGATTGCTAACAATGGAGAGCAAGGATACAACCTATTTAAGGAATTTCAACCTGATTTTATAACCACCGACCTGCTGATGCCAGGTTTGAACGGACAAGAAATGCTTCGAATGATTAGAGAAACGGATAGCAATGTCAAAATTATTATCTTATCTGCAGATATTCAGAAGACAACTAGGGATGAAGTTGAAATGTTAGGCATTTCTGGTTTTTTGAATAAACCGTTAACCGCAGAGAAGGCAACGACCATGATTCAACTGATTCAGGCGGCCTATCATGCTGAATGATTTACAGAAGGATTTGCTTACTGAACTAGTAAACGTTTACGTGGGACAAGCGGCTAACATGTTGTCGGAGATTGTGGACAAGCGTATCGTTTTGAATATTTCGGAAGTGGAACTAATCTCCATATCCGATGTTGATCCTGGAGATCGAAGATACAACATTTTCTTTAGTGAAGGTCACCTGTTTAGGTCATCTTTACAGTTTGGCTACGAATTTCAGGGAAAAGCATTTCTGATGTTTCCTGTTGAGCAGGCTAAAGTATTGGCAAACATCTGTCTTGGAGAACTGGGTGAGAGCGTTATACCGAACGATCCGAACCTGATGGACACGGATTTGGACGTTTTGAAGGAAGTTAGCAATGTCCTGCTTAACGCCATTATTGGAGAATTCGGTAATTTCCTGGAGATCAAACTGGAATATGTCCTGCCTGATATTGAACTGATCTATGTCACCAATTCCGATCAACAAATATTGCTTCAGAATGAAGTCTATGTCCTGGTTTTACATACCTCGTTTTTACTTGCCGATACGGATGTGACGGGGATCATTGTTATAGCATTAAGTATGAACTCCATATCGAGCCTGCTGGCCAAAATGGACGCTTTGTTGGAGGCGGACAATGGATAATCTTATTTCACAAGCTTTGAACAAAGCCCATATGGGAATAATGATCGTGGACAGACAATTGAAAGTTGTTGTGTGGAATGCCTGGTTGGAACGCTTTACAGGCAAGAATGCGGAAGAGGTAATTGGCTTGAATCTGCTTGAGGTCTGCCCGCGGTTTAAGTCGAACATGTATCTGAATATTTTGCAAAATGCGCTGTATCATGGACAAAGCAGGTTTTGCTCAAGCGCTTTACATAAGGCATTCATTCTTCCTAATGAAGGAGAGGATGAACAATTATTCAGACAAAATATGCATGTTGAACCGCTCTATCATGAAGATCGGAGTTACGCCCTTATTCAGATTACTGACATGACAAACACCAATACAAGGGTATATAAACTTAAAAATCTGATCAAAGAACTGGAGACGGAGTACGCCAAAATCAAAATCTCCGAGAAAATCAGCAAGCATTTATCTTTGCATGATCCACTTACCGGTCTGCCTAATCGTCTTGCTTATAATGACCGTCTTGCCTGGGCCATCAGTAATGCCCAAAGAAACCATAACAAACTAGCCGTCATGTTTGTGGATGCTGATGGGTTTAAACAAGTGAATGATACATATGGACACCATGTTGGCGATCAAGTGTTGCTGGAAATGGCAAAGCGATTAAGCGAAACAATTCCAAGTGCGGACACTGTAGCTCGACTTGGCGGGGACGAATTCATCATTTTAAGCCATCTGAAAGATGATCACGATGCTGAAGTCATCGCCAAAAGATTGGAAGCTGCATTCAGTACCCATTTCAAAATTGCCGGAAACTATATCAACCTTTCGATGAGTATTGGTATCAGCCTATTTCCCAAGCATGGACAGGAGCCTTCCGAACTTCTGAGACATGCGGATGGAGCCATGTACAAGATTAAAAAGAATGGCAAGAATGGTTACGGAATTTATGAACCTGAAAATGTGAAGATAGAAAATAATTATTGAGTAATGTAGTAAGAAATTTGCCAGTGATACTTATAAAGGAGTGCACATATTGAATGTAATAGATGGGTCGATAATGGAGAGCCGCCGATGAGCGGCTTTTTTTGTATTTTATTAAATAAGGAGAAGTCTGAAAGAGGCGATAGTCAGAACAGTACCAAAAGCAAGGAGAAAAACACCTCTAAACTTGATATCCACCATATCGTATTCATGAAGTTCATCCTTCGTACGATTCATCCCTCCTTTAACAAAGATAAGTAATATGGAAGCCTGGTTTAAGTTACTTAGCCGTATTCTTTGCCGAAGTCCTCCATCTTTTCAAGGATCGGTAGTAACTTCATTCCCTTGTCTGTTAACGAATACTCAACTCGCGGAGGAACTTCCGGATATACATCACGTTGAATAACACCGTCATTCTCCAACTCTTTAAGCTGCTTTGTGAGGGAGCCTTGAGACAGATCTCCAAGGAATTTTTTGATATCTGTATATCGACGTGTTTCGTCTTTTAGGTACCATAAGATAAAATATTTCCAACGCCCAGAAAGGACATTCTGAGTAAAAGCTATGGCGTACATGTCACTTTTTCCATCTATAAACTCTTGTTCAAATCCTTCATTGCAAACTCTCATTCATATCACTCCTGATCCAAAGGTACAAAAAGATGTACTATGTTCATTTAAATTGCCCTCTTTGCTAACAAAACAAATACATTTATGATGGTGTCAACACCAAAACAATTTTAGTTTACCTAAAGTGTGAAAGAATAATTAATCTTATCTCGATTGAATAGTTAGCAAGCTAAATAAATATATCATAGAAATGAGTGACTGATAAGGGCTGGAGAGAAACCGATATTCGATCATACTGTAAATTTTAACAAGGGAGATGTTTAACAATGAGCAAAAAAATTCGTACAGGTATCATAGGGGCATCTAATAACGGGTGGGCGAGTGGAACACATATTCCAGCTATTCAGCATTTGGATGAATTCGAGCTTACAGCGGTTGGGACAAGTAATATGGTGAGTGCAAAGAAAAGCGCAGAAGCTTTCTATGCAGATCACGGCTTTGATAATATGGAGGAGTTGGCTCAGCATCCTGATGTGGATATGGTCGTTGTCAGTATTAACGTCAAGGAACATTATAATGCAGTCAAAGCCATCGCTCCTGCGGGCAAACCAATCTATTGTGAATGGCCTTTGGGTTCTAATACAGAGGAAGCGCTTGAAATGCAGGAATGGGTATCCTCTGCCCAATTGCCAAATGCGATTGGATTACAGGCAAGACAAGCCCCTGCCGTTCAATATGTAAAAGATTTATTAGCAGAAGGTTATGTGGGTAAAGTGTTATCTGCCAACCTGAAGATCTCCATTGATGGCATGGGTGGCGTTGGTGACAAGTCGACTGCGTACTTGTATGACCGGAAAGTTGGAGGGAACTTGCTGACCATTGTAGGGGGCCATAATCTGGATGCCTTCACTTACATGCTTGGGGACTTTACAGAATTGTCTGCCACCACAGCTCAACAGTTTTCAGAAGTTGAATTGGTAGATATTCAGAAAGTCATCAAGAAAACAACGGATGATCAGATCATGATTACAGGGAAATTGACTAATGGGGCAGCAGCCAGTGTTCATATTCAAGGTGGAGTCAAACATCAGACAGGACTCACACTTGAAATTTTCGGAGACAATGGCACGATTGTTCTGAGCGCTCCTGCATCCATTCAATTCGGATCACATCAATTACGCGGTGCAGGATCTACGGACAACGAGCTTCGTGAACTAACCATTCCCGATGCCTATTACTCGGCTCCACATTCTCTATATAACGACTCCGGATTTGTTCTGAACATGGCTCAGGCTTATCGTAAGTTTGCCAAGGATATTCAAGAAGGTACTACCTTAGCACCTACTTTCGCGGATGCGGTGAAACTTCATCAGTTACTGGATGCCGTCGAGAAATCAGCCCAGACCGGTGAACGTCAATATCTATAACCTCACTCAAGAGAACAAAAGCTGATCCATCCATATATTTAGCATGCTAAATATATTCGCACGATAGAAAGGTCACACATATCTGTGCCTTTCCAGAACGAAGGAGAAAATCGTTATGAAAAAAAGAAGTGAAATGCAACTGGCTTTACAGATGGTTTCGGGTTATGGAGCCGAATTTAGCGCATGGAGAATGCCTGGCACGGATCCTGCAGCTTACACCAATATGGATAGTTATGTAGAACGGGCTAAATTAGCTGAACAAGGAAAATTTCAAATGATTTTCATCGCTGACACTCCAGGATTATCCAACAATTTAGGCCCACAGACGCCTATGTTCCCTATGGACCCCATGTTGGCACTGATGGCAGTAGCAAGAGAGACACAACACATCGGGCTTGTTGCTACCCTCTCTACAACATTTAATTATCCCTACAACATTGCACGTCAGTTCAAAGCACTGGATGTTATCAGTCATGGACGTGTGGGATGGAATGCGGTTACCACATCCGACCCCCTAGCGGCGGCTAATTTCGGTGCCAGGGTTGAAAATCGCCAAGAACGCTATGACAAGGCACATGAAAGCATACAAATTGTTCAGGCCTTGTGGGGGAGTTGGGAACCAGACGCTTGGACGTTAGATGTAGAAGGAGGGGAATTTGCGGATATGGACAAAATCCAGCCTATAAACCTTCAGGGTCAATATTACGCATCTCGTGGTCCTTTGCCCATTCCGCCCTCTGAGCAAGGCCAGCCAGTGATTTTCCAGGCAGGGGGAGGAGGTGAAGGAGTAGAATTAGCTGGGAAATATGCTTCGGGAGTGTACGCCAATCCTTATGATATTACGTCTGCCCGTGAACACAGACAAGCGATAAGGCAAAGTTCTGCCCGTTTCGGTCGAAACCCCGATGATATCAAAATGTTTGCAGGTTTTATGTTTTCTCTGGCTTCAACGGAGGAAGAAGCTCTGGATCGTCGGAAACAGCTTATGAGCTTTAATCCTCAGGAAATTCCCAGCAGGGTAAGTTACCTCGGATCCATGGTTGGTTTACCCTTATCGGTAAACTCAGTAGATATAGATCAACCTTTAGCGGCAGACTTGTTGAAAAATGCATATGCCAACCCCATGGACCCACGTTCTCCAAGAGCCTTAAAGTTATTAAAAGAAGGACTCTCTGTAAGGGATGTTCTCGCTCACGGGGTCATCAACTATCATCCGGTCGTTGCAGGCACTCCGACACAGGTTGCTGACTTCTTGGAAGAATGGTTTCTGGCTGAAGCATGTGACGGATTCTCAGTCGTGCCCGATGTATCTTTTGATGGCGTTGCAGATTTTGTGAATCAGGTAGTTCCTATCTTGCAGGAGCGCGGATTGTTCCATAAGGAATATGAAGGAAAAACACTACGCGAGAATATGGGCGTTCCTTACGAATACGGATTGCAGGAACATGGAATCAACGAATAAAGGAGAGGTTTTTAATGAATAACACACTCGAATTGCTTCATAACCATACATCGTTTCGTTCTTACACATCTCAACCCCTAACTGAGGAACAAATAGATGCAATATTTCAGGCAGCGAATCAAACTTCATCGTTCAGTCTTCTTCAGGCGGTATCCATTATTCGCATCACAGATCCAGTACTTCGAAAAAAAGTCAGACATCTCTGTGTCGATCAACCCTATATTGAAGAAGCGGCAGAATTCTGGGTCTTCTGTGCAGATTTCAACCGAAATCATGAAATCGCTCCGGATGTGGATATTGAATATATTGAATTTCTGTTGATTGGTTCATTCGATGCCGGCCTGATGGCACAAAATGCGTTAACCGCGGCTGAATCGATGGGACTTGGCGGAGTGTTCATTGGTGGGGTCAGAGCCAATATTAGCGAACTATCCGACGTATTGAATTTACCTAAATATGTTATCCCTCTGGTGGGATTATGTATCGGGAATCCAGCTGGAGATAAGCCGGAACTGAAACCTCGGCTCCCTCAATCCATGGTATTGCTTGATAATCAATACCAACCAATGGATCAAGAGAAATTAGCAATCTATGATGAGACCATGCTGAAGTATTATGAAAATCGTCCGACGAGAGCTCCTTTCACCGTAAAAAAAGTAAAAGGATGGAGTGACCATATCCAGGATCACCTCGAGAGAAGTATTCAGCCGGAAATGATGGCCTATTTGAACAAGCAAGGTTTTGCCAAAAAATAAGCTTTACGATAAATCCATTTTTTGTTGTGGAACTTGGTTAGGAAAGGCCCTTATAACGATACTAAGGCGAATTGACACCTATATAACCACATGATACATTTAGTCTGCTAAATATAATTCGGATGTTAGGGAGGGATCGTTCATGACAGAAACAGTAGATTGTGATATTCGCCAGTCTTTAGATCGAATTTCCTCCCAAATGCGTCGAAATTATAGTGAATCTCTTCGTGAACTTAATCTCTATGTAGGACAAGATAATTTGCTGTATCGGCTGTGGTTGGGTGATGGGGTAACACAGATGCAACTAAGTGAACATATGAAATGCGAACCACCAACGGTTACAAACATGGTCAAATCACTGGAGCAGAACGGTTTTATATATCGCAAACGTGATGTACAGGATGCAAGGATCATGCGTATCTATCTAACCGATAAGGGCAAAGAATTAGAAAAACCGGTTGAGCATAAATGGAGAGAGCAGCAAGAGAAACTACTTCAATCCATTTCTCCGGAAGATCGGCTGATATTGAGACAATTCATGCAACAAATGGAGCGAAATATCTTATAACTTATGCCAAGCTTCACGTAAGCTAAATGAAATGAACGAAGCAGAGCCGCTATTACAGCGGCTTTTTTTATTGCAGCTATACTTCCTTGTCCAGAACAAAGAATTGTACTGTCAGTTTCGGAATTCGCGATTACACCTCTAATGCTGGGATAAGATTGTGATAATTCAAGTTAATTTTGTTCATTTAGATGCTTAAGAGATTACAGTACACTGAAATAACATACAAAGGGAACACACTAGACATGAAAAATGTGAGGAATTATAATTCGTTGGAGGTTTTAACGTGAAGACCAAAAATATCTGGTTTAATCAACCTGCTGGAACATGGGAAGAGGCATTGCCTATCGGAAATGGAACTCTTGGAGGCATGATTTTTGGAAAAACACAGATCGAGAGAATTCAGCTTAATGAAGATAGTCTGTGGTATGGTGGACCGATGCAGCGGAATAATCCTCAAGCACTTGAATCTTTATCTCAGATCAGAAGCCTGATTTTTGACGGAAAGATTAGGGAAGCAGAAGAACTGGCTGCAGATACGCTGGTAGGTGTTCCTGACGGGCAAAGGCATTATGAGCCATTAGGCGACTTCTATATTTCTATGGATCACAGTGAACATGAACCAAATGAATATCAAAGACATCTCGATCTGGAACAAGGCAAGGTAAACGTGAATTATACCGCAGATCAATCCATTTATAGCCGTGATTATTTTGCTAGCTACCCGGATCAAGTGCTCGTTGTTCATCTCAAATCTAGTGTGCCTGGAAAGTTATCTTTCTCCACTGTTTTTGGCAGGGGAACCGTTCTGAAATCAACATCCTATTCAGATATTCTTAAGCATCCTGTTGGTTTCCAATCCTATCTGGATCGGATCGAGAAGCGTGGAGCGAATAACTTGATTATCCGAGGAAGAAGCGGGGGAGAAGAAGGAATTCGATTTTGCTGCGGGATTCGCCTTATACATGAAGGGGGGGAGGTTCATTATTCAAGCGGCCAGCTTACTCTGAAGGATGGTAATTCAGCGACTATTATAATCTCGGCTTGCACGGATTTTCGAGTACCCAAGGAACAACTCGAAGCGGAGTGCCTACGAAGAATTGAGGCCGCTTCAACAAAGACATATAACGAACTGCTCGCCGATCATGTCTCGGATTATCAATCCTTATTCAAAAAGATGGATATACATCTCGAAGATGAAAATAAAGATGTGATATGTTCCAAACTTCCAATCGATCAGCGCCTTGAACGGCTTAGAGCTGGTAAACATGATCCGGAACTGATGAGTCTATACTTTCAATTTGGTCGTTATCTGCTTATCTCAAGCAGTCGTCCAGGTTCTTTACCTGCAAACCTTCAAGGGATATGGAATGAAGACATGCTTCCTGTATGGGATAGCAAATATACGATTAATATTAATACACAGATGAACTACTGGCCTGCAGAAAGCTGCAATCTGTCTGAATGTCACATTCCATTGTTTGATTTTATAGATCGACTGCAAGTCCGGGGAAAGGAAACCGCTAGAACCATGTACGGATGCAAGGGATTCGTTGCTCATCACAATTCGGATATCTGGGCAGATGCTGCACCGCAGGATGTATGCATGACATCGACGTTTTGGACCATGGGAGGAGCATGGCTTTCATTACATCTATGGGACCACTACGAATACAATAAGGATGTTCAATTTCTCAAAAAGGTTTACTCCACGATGAAAGATGCGGCTATGTTTATTCTGGATTATCTAATAGAGGATCCTTCCGGCAATTGGGTGATATGTCCTTCGTCCTCACCGGAAAATCGCTATATATTAGATAATGGAGAGTCGGGGGCTTTGTGTTTTGGTGCTTCAATGGACAATCAGATTATTAGAGAACTCTTCACGCGTTGCATTGAAAGTACCCGGATATTGCAAGAAGATCAGGAATTCGGAGAAGTACTCCGTAGTGCTTTAACCAAAATACCGGAGACCTCCATTGGCAAACATGGCCAGATCCAAGAGTGGAGTAAGGATTATGATGAAATGGAACCTGGACACAGACATATTTCCCATTTATTCGCTTTGCATCCTGGAACGCAAATTACGTTGCAATCAACGCCTGATCTGGCCAAGGCAGCTCGTGTAACACTCGACAGAAGACTGGAACACGGTGGCGGACACACAGGATGGAGCAGGGCGTGGATTCTCAATATGTGGGCCCGATTAGAGGAGTCGGAACTTGCACACGATAACATCGTGGAACTTCTACGTTCCTCTACGTTACCCAATCTGTTTTGTGACCATCCTCCATTTCAAATTGATGGGAACTTTGGAGGTACTGCAGGTATAGCAGAGATGCTTCTTCAGAGCCATAACGAAGTAATCAGATTGTTACCTGCTTTGCCGGCAGCGTGGCCAAAAGGGTATATTCGTGGTATTCGGGCTCGTGGCGGATTTGAAATAGATCTGGAATGGGAAAATGGTCGTCTGTTGAATACCAGAATTCGTTCTATTGAAGAAACAAGAGTAACCATGTCCTATCTGGACCAAAAAATAGAATTAACCTTTCCTGGCCCAAATGCAATAATTGAATTAAAAGGATATCATTGGAATTAATAGAATAATCATTAATAAGTTACTGATTTGCATGAGCGAATATCATCCGACAAAATTGCCGGATGAATTCGCTCTTTTTCTTTTGTGAGCTAAGAAAAAGCCATTGATTCAAGCTGAATCAATGGCTTTTTGGTGTGAAATCGATATCTTTAATAGTCCTTTCGCGCAATAAATATAACGATCTATGCAATGAAATTACAGATCACAACCTATAAAATGTAAGCATATTACATATTTGAGTATAATTAATGAAATCGCTTCCAGATAGGAGATGACTAGTTTCTGGCGGTTTATTTTCGTTGGAGGAAAGGAGACACACGGATGTTAAAAGTATTACTGGTAGATGACGAGATGTATGTACGAAAGGGGCTGTATGAACTCATAAATTGGATGGATCTTAACATGGAGATTATCGGAGAGGCAGAGAACGGTGCAGAGGCATTAAATCTGATTGAATGCCTGCAACCAGACGTGATTATAACAGATATCCGCATGCCAATCCTGGATGGACTGGAACTGATACGTGCCTTAGAGAAAATGCCACATCTGGAACCTGTGTTCATTATCATCAGTGGTTATCATGACTTCAAATATGCACAGCAGGCAATCCGTTACGGTGTTCATGACTACATTCTGAAGCCTATTGATGATGAAGAATTGACGGCGACATTGCAGAAGTCGGCTAATCTCATTTGCAACAAAAGAAAGCATATCCTCATGGCCGAGGGACAGGCCAGTAACATCATGCTGGAGGATCTGATCAAAGGTCATGTACAGAAGGAGGATGAACATCGATATGCCAAGATGCTTGGGATCAATCGTAACTCCAGTCTGCTCATGACTTTGATTGAACTTCAGACCGGATTAGATGAAATTAAAATCACCATTGAACAGCTACGTGAAGCAGTACATTCTCTGGAAAGTAATTTATGCAAAATGTTCATCAGTGAGCAACAACGCGGCACGTTTGCTTTATTACTGTTGTGGCCAGATCATCATCAAGGGGGCTCGGCGTTACAGGATAAACTGCATAATATTCATATAACACTGAGCAAAAGGTTTAGCCTGGATATCGGTCTTTACGCAGGAACACTCGTCAAAGAAATTGGTGATGTCCCACAATCCCTTATGGCGGCTGAAGAAGCAGCCAAGCATAAATATGCTGAAACTGGTGGTGTTGTGAGTTATACAGAGATCAAGGACAAACCACTGTTTGTTTTCAATGTATACCAGGACGAGGTGGATCAATTAATTTTGAGCCTGGAAGAGGGGAATAGGGTTGCTTACCACAAGATTGTAGAAGAGAAATTCAAATTGTTTCATATGAATCGATTTTCCCCTCAGGCTGTATTGGGTTCTCTTTTGCGTTATATAACGGGTATTCTCGCTGTGGTCCACGAAATGGGTGGTAATGATGAAGGGTTGCAACAACTGAAGGAGCTGGCACAACAGAGTCATGAAGGTTGGAATTTACGACTATTGAAGAATGCTTTTCTCAACGCGCTGGAGGAAGCCGAGGATTATGTCTCTCATTTGCGGATGGAGCGATCCAAAGGAGATATCAGCAAGATCAAACGATATATCGATGCAAATTATACCGAGAACATCAATCTAAAAAGCATCGCTGCGCTCTTCTATATGAATCCCGTTTATCTAGGGCGATTATTCCGCAAAAGCTACAATCAATATTTCAATGACTATCTGCTGAACCTGCGTATTCATGAGGCGAAGAAGTTATTGCGCCAGACGGATCTGAGAATGTACGAGGTTGCTGCACGCGTAGGATTTCAGAATGCGGATTATTTTGTAACCCAGTTTGAGAAACTTGTTAAGTTATCGCCTACAGAGTATCGCAATCTCCTTATGGGAAATGAGCAGCGAGGTGCACAATGCCAAGATGGAACCTGAATTACATGAAGCTTCGAGATAAGCTACTGTTGATGTATGTCTTATCTGTGTTTATTCCCATCGTTGTCACCAATGTGGTGTTCTACAATGTCACATCTGCCAATATCCGTAGTCAGAAAACTCGTGATGCCGGCATGGCCTTGAACAATCTGAAGAACGACCTGCGGGTAACCATTGATCAGGGCGTCGGCCTCTCTTATTCGTTATATACTGACCCTGTATTCAACGACACCATCTCCCGTTCATTTCAAAGTCATTTTGAGTACATTGACGCTTATAATTCCTATCTAAAAGGGCAATTCTCCGGTCAATTGAATCAGGGAATTCGCTGGTATCAAGTGTATACCGATAATTCTACCATTTTATCTTCAGGTTATATTGATCGTTTAACTGACGATGTCCGCAACTCGGACTGGTACGTTCAATTTCAGGCATACTCCGCCCCTTATCCGGCACTGATCTCATCGGATCAGATGTTAAGTCTGGTTCAACGGCTCGACAATCTGGACACTGGGGGGAGAGAGCAGTTACTTAAAATTGATCTGAACATGGATATGATCAAGCAGTATTTTCACAACAGCGGATTTGATGGAAAAGTGTATCTTCTTGATCCTGGGGGACACATCCAATTTTCAAATGATCCTACAGCAGAAGAAGCTCAGATAGGGAAACGTTACAGCGAGATCCAGTTTCCGAACAAAATGATTCCCTTTGAACTTACGTATACAGGCATTAACTATCTTGAAGGGTGGTCCCTGCAAGGGGTGATGGATGAAGAAATTGTGTTGAAGGAGGTGCGGAAGTCCCGTTCCTTCGTCGTTTGGCTGGCTTGCATTAATTTTGTCCTGCCTTCTATTATCATCGCGGCGATGTCCAGATCCATCCATGTCAGGCTGGTACGCATTCTGAAACATATGAAAAAAGTAAAAACACAAAATTTTCAGACGATTCCGCCTGAAGATGCAAGAGATGAAATAGGTCAACTCACGATGGAATTTAATCGAATGACCGAGACGATCCATAACCTGATTCATGAGGTATATCTCGCCGACATCCAAAAGAAAGACCTGGAGTTAAAGCAGCAGCAAGCACAGCTTCATGCGCTCCATAGTCAGATCAACCCACATTTTTTGTTTAATACCCTGGAGTCGGTACGTATGCGGAGCCTCATCAAAGGCGAGAAAGAGACTGCCAAAATCGTGCATAACATGGCCAAGATGTTTCGCAAGTCGATTAGTTGGAATCAGAATGATGTGACAGTGAAGGAAGAATTGGAACTCATCGAGAGTTTTTTGCAAATTCAGAAATACCGCTTTGGAGAAAAACTCCAATATACCATTGAGGCAGATCCTGCGGTACTGATGTACCGAATCCCCAAGATGGTTATCCTTCCCTTTGTTGAGAATGCAAGCATCCATGGAATTGAGTCATCTCCGGGTGTAGGTATCATTCAACTCTTCGTTTCAATGGAAAATGACCAGCTCCATATCAGACTAACGGATAACGGTATAGGGATGTCACAAGCAGAATTGGAAGAGTTGCTAAGTTACCTGGATCAAAACACCGATATGGGAGAGCATGTTGGCATGAAAAATGCGTATAGTCGCTTAAAACTTTGTTATAAAAATCAGTTTTCATTCGACATCCAGACATGGGAAGGAGAAGGAACGCATATCCAAATTAAGCTTCCACTTGATCCATCAGCCATGCCAGGCGACTAAATATGAAGGATATACTTTTCAAAGTAGGAGGTACACTTTCATGGGTAACTTTGAAAGCGCTGTCTTGATATATTGAGAAGGCTTAAAGACACAAATAATACTTTAAGGGGGCATTTGCTACATGTTTAGAAAAAGAAACATTATAACAGGTCTGGCAATTTTACTGGCTGTAACCTTGGCAGGTTGTAATAAAGCCAGCCCGGAAGCCTCTTATCCTGACAGTAATGACAACACCCCGGTCACCTTTAAATATTTCACGTTTGGCGGTGGCAAGAAGGACATTCTGGCAAGCAGCACGACCATTGGCAAGAAGTTACAGGAACAAACAGGCGTTGACTGGAAAATGGAATATCTGGTCGGCGACGGTGCAACCAAGGCGGGTGTAATGATTGCGAGTGGGGATTACCCCGACATCATCGACTCCAGTGGTGAAATGGCCAAGTTGATGGATGCAGGATCTTTTATCCCGCTGGATGAACTGATCGATCAATACGGGCCTAACATCAAGCGAGTATACGGGCCTTATATGGACAAATTCAGACAGGAGGATGGAAAGATCTATTTCTTGCCATACACTGCCAACATCGGTTATGTGTCAGAGCCTAACTTCCAGACCGGCTTTTATATTCAGCGTGCTGTGTTAAAAGAGTTTAACTATCCCAAGATCAAAACGCTGGACGAATATTTTGACTTGATTGAGCAATACAAGCAAAAGCATCCGCAGATCGACGGAAAGGAAACCATCGGCTTCGCCACACTTGCGGGTGAATCGGGTAGCTTCTTCACCCTGCTAAATCCGGCGATGCATCTGGCAGGTTATCCAAACGATGGCAGTGTGATGGTGGATATGCAGAGCCATGAAGCCAAACTGGTAGCCGGATCTGATTATCAGAAACAATGGATTCAGAAGCTGAGCGAGGTTAACGCACAGGGGATGTTTGATCCGGAATCCTTCACAATGAACCAGGATCAGTATCTCGCCAAGTTGACGTCCGGTCGGGTGCTGGGATATTTCAGTTACTCCTGGCAGGTTGGAGACGCAACGAACAACCTCAAGAAGGCTGGTATTGACGATAAACGTTACGTATCTCTACCGATCGTATTTGATGACAGTGTCAAAGACCAGTATGTAGACCCGCCAGGTTTTGTGAATAACTATGGTGTCGGCATTACTGTAAATGCCAAAGATCCCGTACGAATTATTAAATATTTTGATAATTTACTTAAGGAAGAAAACCAGATTCTGGTTCAATGGGGTATTGAGGACGAGACGTATAGTGTGAATGATGAGGGCCGCTTTTACTTTGAAAATGATGACCAACGCAAGGCACATGAAGATCCGGAATTAAGTCGTAAGTTCGGCTTTGACTATTTTAATTACAGCTGGCCTCGTTACGGCAATAACTCCGTGCTGGAGGATGGCAACGCCTATGGACCGGGCAATCAACCAGAAGTGGCTACCTTTAGTTACACGGACGGTGACAAGCTGTTGTTAGAGAAATATGGTGTGGAGACATTCACAGAACTATTCAGCACACCGGATGAGCGTCCTTGGTCTCCTGCTTGGTCCATTGCATTGGAGCAGGGCTCTCCTGAACAGATTTTCATCACCAAGGCAGAAGACCTCCAGAAGAAATATTTACCCAAAATGATTATGGATTCACCTACCACTTTCGAGAGCACATGGAATGAATATATGAGTCAATTGAATCAATTGGATAAGAAAACATACGAAACTACGATAACACAGGCCGTTAAGGATCGTGTAGCTGGCAAATGGTGAGTGTAATCCATAAGAAAACACACGGAACGGGGGAATATTCACATGTTAAAACCAAAATATAGAACAGCGGGTTTAGCTGTATTACTAACAGTTTTGCTGGCTGGGTGCAGTCAGAACAGTTCGTCATCATCGCCTTCAGCCTCAGGTGATGATGAGAACAGTCCAGTCACGTTCTCGTATTACATGTTCTCTCCAGGCAAGAAGGATGTTCTGGCAAGCGAAACAACAATCGGTAAAGCGTTGCAAGAGCAGACGGGTGTGGACTGGAAGATGGAATATCTGGTAGGTGATAGTGCTACAAAAGCCGGTGTCATGATTGCCAGTGGAGACTATCCTGATGTCATTAGCTCCAGTGGTGAGATGTCCAAGTTACTGGATGCCGGGGCTTACATTCCGTTGGATGATCTTATTGAGGAATACGGCCCTAATATTAAAAGGGTATATGGACCATATTTCGATAAAATGAAAAATGCAGAAGACGGAAAAATCTATGCCCTGCCTTATACAGCTAACCAGGGTGAGTATTCAGGTAGTCCAAATGTTGGCGGGGGAGCCTTCTGGATTCAGCGCTCTGTGCTCAAAGAGTTTAATTATCCCAAGATCACTACACTGGATGAATATTTTGATCTGATTCAGGATTACAAGGAAAAACATCCAACGGTTGATGGAGCAGAGACGATCGGATTTGTGTCACTTGCGGGTGTGGCCAATAACTTCTTCACACTGCAAAATCCAGCGATGCATCTTGCCGGTTATCCGAATGATGGCAGTGTCATGGTGGACATGACTACCCATGAGGCAAAAGTCGTCGCGGGAACAGATGCTCAGAAAAAATGGATTCAAAAGTTAAATGAAATCAATGCTCAAGGCATGCTTGATCCGGAATCCTTTACGATGAACAAAGACCAGTATTTGGCCAAGCTGACTTCGGGTCGTGTATTAGGATACTTCAATTATGGCTGGCAGGTTGGAGACGCATCGAAAAACCTGCTCTCGGCAGGCATTGATGAGAAACGTTATGCACCACTTCCGATTGTGTTTGATGAAGGAATTAAGGATCAGTATGTTGATCCTCCCGGCTTTGTCAACAACTATGCAACAGGTATCTCAGTGAATGCCAAAGACCCTGTTCGTATCATCAAATATTTCGATAATTTGCTGAAGGAAGAGAATCAGGTTCTGGTGCAATGGGGAATCAAGGACGAGACGTACAGTGTGGATGATACGGGCAGATTTTATTTTGCAAATGAGGATCAACGCAAAGCCCATGATGATCTGGAGCTGAGCCGTAAATTCGGGTTCACCTACTTCGGATCAGACTGGCCGCGATATGGCGGTGAATCTACACTTACCGATGGTAACGCTTATAGCCCTGGCAACCAGCCAGAAGTAGCCGCTGCATCTTATACCGAGGGAGACAAGAAGTTCCTTGAAGCCTACGGTATCCAAACCTTTAGTGAATTATTTAACAAACCGGAAGAGCGGCCATGGTTCCCCGCATGGTCCATCGCCCTTGAGCAAGGATCACCTGAACAGATCTTCACCACCAAATCGGATGATCTGCAACGTAAATACTTACCGGAAATGATTTTGGGAGCACCATCAAATTTTGATAAGTTGTGGGATGCCTACATGGCTGAATTGAACAAATTGGACAAAGCTGGTTATGAAGCGACCATTACCAAAGTTGTGAAGGATCGTGTAGCAGGAAAATGGTAATACAAACACTTTAAAACAAACTGTTACATGCGCAGGAGAAGATGAAAGAGCCTAAACTCCGGTTTCTCCTCGCATGAATAACAGCACAGGAAGGGAGCAGGTTCACCGTGGAGAAACCTAATGTCTCCCTTAACTCGATGCCTCCAGCCTCGAGTCCAAAGGGAACCAGAGCACACTCGTTCTTTAAGCGACTTGTGCAGCAACGAACACTTGCCTGGATGTGTATTCCTTTTGTCATCTGGGCTTTTATCTTCAAGTACCTGCCGTTATGGGGATGGACCATGGCTTTTCAGAATTTCAAACCGGCGAGGTCCTTCTCCGATCAGCAGTGGGTAGGCTGGCAGCATTTTAGTACGTTATTTGAAGACAATACCTTCTACCGGGTGCTGCGCAATACGCTTGTCATGAGTTCCATTAAACTGGTGTTGGGATTTGTGACAGCAATTACACTGGCCCTCTTGTTGAATGAACTGAAAAATGTCATATTTAAACGCTTTGTGCAAACCGTCAGTTATCTGCCTCACTTTATCTCGTGGGTTGTTGCTTCCAGCATTGTATTAACAGTCCTGTCACCAGACGGAATTATCAATCTGCTGCTGATGAAACTTCACCTGATTGACAGTCCGGTACTATGGATGGGGAAAGGAGAATACTTCTGGGGTATCCTGGGGGCAACTGAGGTCTGGAAAGATGTCGGTTGGAACACCATTATCTATCTGGCAGCGATTACGGCAATTGATCCGGCGCAATATGAGGCTGCCGAGATTGATGGAGCCAGTCGCTTCAAACGGATGTTATATATCACCCTGCCTGGCTTGAAACCGGTTATTGTGATCTTGTTGATCATGAACATGGGAAGTATTCTTGAATCCGGATTCGAACCGCAATATCTGCTGGGTAACGGGATGAATATGGACTATTCGGAGAATCTGGACATCTTTGTACTGAAATATGGATTAGGAATGGGGAACTTTTCCTTAGGTACAGCAGCCGGCATATTCAAAACGGTGGTCAGCTTCATCTTCCTTTTCTCAGCGAACTATATAGCGAAAAAAATGGGAGAGAGCAGA
This sequence comes from Paenibacillus sp. 2003, assembly GCF_031455635.1. Lineage (NCBI taxonomy): Bacteria > Bacillati > Bacillota > Bacilli > Caryophanales > Paenibacillaceae > Paenibacillus > Paenibacillus sp. 2003. Next base: position 1,647,189 of record NZ_JAVDTB010000001.1, read on the forward strand.
CTATTCTAAAAGGAGGCCTATGCCATGCGAAAAGGAAACACATCCCGCTTGCGGAATAGCAGCACCGGGGATCGAGCGTTTGACACCATTAACATCATCTTCATGGTATGTCTGATGATTGTGACGATTTATCCCTTTGTTAATATGATTGCCGTATCCTTCAATAATGCAAATGATGCCATTCGGGGTGGAATATATCTATGGCCTCGTGTATGGACACTGGACAACTACAAATACATTTTTGGCGAATCCGATATTTATCACGCAACTCTGATCTCGGCACTGCGTACGGTCATTGGAACCGTGGTGTCCGTTTTCTGTACAGCCATGCTAGCATATACGGTTAGTCGTCAGGAATTTGTGCTTCGCAAGTTTGTTACGATGTTTTTTGTATTCACCATGTATTTCAGCGGGGGGTTGATCCCCGGTTATCTGCTGATTCGAGACCTTGGATTGATCGGTTCCTTCTGGGTATATATCATTCCGGGTGTAATCGGTGTCTTCAATATGATTGTCATCCGTTCATTTATTGAAGGTCTTCCTGAAGGTATTCTGGAGTCAGCCCGTATTGACGGGGCAGGGGAGTTCACGACATTTATCCGCGTTGTCCTGCCGCTAACGATTCCCGCAATGGCAACCGTATCACTCTTTGTAGCTGTGGGACAATGGAATTCCTGGTTCGATGTATTCCTGTACAACTCTTCCAATAAAGAATTAAGCACATTGCAATATGAGTTGATGAAGATTCTGCAAACTTCGACGACCTCAGCGACTTCATCAGCAAGTGATGCCTATCAGTCGGCCGAGAGCAATGCAACGGCGGTCACACCAACCTCGATTCGAGCGACCATGACCATTATTGCAAGTGTTCCTATTCTGATGGTGTATCCGTTCTTACAGAAATACTTTGTCCAGGGTATGACAATTGGCGGTGTAAAGGGTTAGTCATTACCTGAATAATTTCATAGAAGGATTAAAACGCAACAAACTATACCGTAGTAGCGTCTATTCATCCATAGAATACAACAGGAGTGAAACAAATGCATGTAAAATGGATGACGATTATTGGTGCCGTTGTTGGCTCTATGCTTATAGGGGTGGGAACGGCAGCTGCGGAAGAAACGTTTGTTGATCTAAAGTATTCAAAGTGGGCAGAGGATGGCATCACGTATATGGCGAAACGGGGAACAGTAGCCGGATATGGCAATGGGATCTTCAAGCCAGAGGCACTTGTGACAAGGGCACAAGCCGTCACTTTTATGGTGCGGGAGCTTTATCCGGATCAGCTTCAAAGAGCAGTGGAAGGCACAACCTATTCGGATGTTCCAACTACACACCCTTTCCATCGAGAAATCATGATAGCTGCTAAAAATGGACTTGCAAGTGGTTTTCCTAACGGAACCTTCCGTCCGGACGCACCGCTTAGCCGCGCAGAGACTGCTGCCTTCCTTACACGGGCATATTCACTCGCGGAAGGTAAGAACCCCGCAGAATGGACAGATACGGACAGGCATTGGGCAGCAGCACCCATTCTTATTATGAGTTCAAACGGCTTGGTCGGTGGTTATTCAGATGCCACCTTCCGTCCGAATCAAGCTGTCACGCGCGCTGAATATGCCGTATTTATGGCGAGAGTAATTCGCTTCGAACGTGAAGCGGCCATTCGGACACAAGATTGGGATAAGCTGATATCCTATATGACGGTAAGCGAGCAAGTTGGTCAGATGCTTATGCCCGACATTAGGCAATGGAATGGTAAAGCGACAACGACCGTTAATGAGGGGCTGAAACGCACTATCCATGATCAGGACTTGGGCGGACTTATTCTTTTTGATAAAAATATTGTAAACGTGACGCAGCTTACAACGTTCACACATGATATACAAAGAGAAGCAGGTGACATTCCTCTATTTCTTAGCATCGACCAAGAAGGAGGCGTTATTAAGCGAATACCAGGAGGCACGAACCTTCCCGGGCAGATGGCGCTTGGCGCAACTGGAGATGCAACGTTAGCCGAAGCAGCTGGTCAGCTGACAGGGGAGGAGCTGAAGGCACTGGGATTGCAGATCAATTTTGCGCCAGTGCTGGACATCAACAGCAATCCAGATAACCCCATCATTGGTATACGGTCTTTTGGCTCGGATGCGGATTTGGTGACACGGCTTGGTCTGGCAACGATAAAAGGGCTACAGCAATCAGGGGTGATGGCGGCAGTTAAGCATTTTCCAGGACATGGAGATACAACGGTAGATTCCCATCTTGGTATGCCTGTGCTTGCCCATAACCGAGAACGGCTTGATGCGGTAGAATTAAAACCGTTTCGGGCTGCAATCAAAAATGGTGTAGAGATGATTATGACCGCGCATATTGCTTTCCCTGCCATAGACAACGAACATGTCACTTCGCTCAAAGACGGTGAACGTGTGCCGATTCCTGCCACCTTATCGAAAAAGGTACTGACAGGACTTCTTCGCGGAGAGCTGGGATACGAAGGTCTCATCGTGTCGGATGCCTTTACCATGAATGCAATTGCGGAACATTTTGGGGAGAATCAATCGGTAGAACGCGCTGTTTCCGCAGGTGTTGATATCATCCTTATGCCAAAAGATTCAGCAGCCGCCCATCAAACGCTGGTGAACGCAGTGAACAATGGAACGATCAAGGATGAAACCATACATGCATCCGTGAAACGAATCTTGGAGATGAAAGCGAAATATGGTTTGTTTGAAGACAGTCAAACTCTTGCGCAAAAGCTAACTCAGCTTAACGGTATCATCGGATCGAAGGCGCACCGAGCAGTGGAGCAGACAATCGCAGAGCGAGCGGTCACTGTACTCAGCAGTCGCGAAGGTGTGCTTCCTGATCCAATTAAGCAAGGGGACCGGGTTGTTATTGTCGCAGCCGAGCAGGAACAGGCGAAACAGCTTGAGAAGCAACTGTTGCAAGCCGCTAATAACCTGTCGTTAAAAACTGAAATATCACTTGTTGGTCAAGGCAAAATGAATGAAACGCTCCAGGCGATTGGCAAAGCCAATTATGTCATTCTTGCTTCTTACCAATTCCGTAATGTGGCCAGCCAGTTCGGTTGGAGTGAGTATCAAACCTTGATTAATGCGATGAACAAGAGTAATCAGCGATACACGCTGTTTTCACTCGGTAACCCTTACGAAACGATCTATTTGCAAAACGTGCGCTCAGGAGTTGCTGTGTATGGAAAGCAGGAGCCAAATACATCTGCCGGGATCAAAGTATTGCTTGGTCAACTAAAAGCTGGAGGACAGTTGCCCGTGCTAACGGATTAACGCTTTATTAATGAAGAAAAAAACGGTTTCCAATATACGGAATCCGTTTTTTATTTCAAACTTTTGTTTTATCGATCCATCTACCATGCCATCACTCGGATATTTCCTCGCTACAAACAAAATGAAGCAGCATCTTCACAAATTGCTCCGTCATTCGCATATCCAATGAATGATCATGAGCAGCACGAATAGTTACCATGCGCTGGAGCATGCCCATCATCGTTGTGAAGATAAACTGAGCCAGATCGAGCGGAGGGGACGGATTCTTAATACTACCGTCAACAACGCCTTGGGATAAAGCGCCCATCAGGAAATGTTTTTCTTTCCCGTTCTGGTTGAACTTATCATACTCTTCTCTTAATTCAGCTCTAAAGTCATACATCTCATAGTTAATATCAAACAATTGAATAAACCTGATGTAGTCTGGATGAACCTGGGCATAAACAACCCATGCATTCAACATGACCTTGAGTTGTTCTCGTCCATTCAAGTCCTTCGTTGATGCACGGCTAACCTCATCCGTTAAATGTTCGATCAGTTGCATCTGAATGGCTAGAAGAAGCTCATCCATAGACTGAAAATGTTTATAAAAGGTCACTCTACTCAGTTCAGCTTTTGTACAAACATCCTTAATTTTCACCTGGAGCAATCCATATTTCAAAAAAAGCTCCTTACCTGCTGCAATCAAATCATCACGATGTTTATTTCCCAATTGTTGATGCCAGTTTTCATTCACTTGTATACAATTGTCCTTTCTTCGAACGAAATGCGTTCAAGGTCAGTCCGAGTGAAGCGAGCAGCATAATTGCACCAAAAATATAAGGGAAGTTTATGTTTTTGTCAAACAATAGTCCTGCGATCAGCGGCCCAATCACCGTTCCGAGACTGGAAAATGTCGTATTCAGACCGGATGCATAACCTTGCCGATCTCCTGCATTCTTGGATATTAACGTGCTGACCGAAGGTCGCAAAAACGAATTGAATGCAAAGAATAACGCAGAAGCGAACAACAGAAACACAAGGTTGACCTTAATTAACATTAACAATAAAGCTATGGGTGTGATTATTAAAGATAGACGGATCAACTTAACTTCACCGATTCTCTGTACGAACCAATCCAAAAGCCAGATCTGCACAACAATACCGATAATCGCACCCAGAGTAATAATGATGGAGATCGTAGCAGCGTTGAATCCATATTTTTGCTCTGCAAAAAGCGCGAATACGGTCTCATAACTCATAAGGCCAAAGGTCATAACGAGCAGCACAATCAAGTATTTGAAATAGGGTACTTTAAATGAACTCCAGATTTTCTTGCCCAAGTGATCTCCCTTCTGAAGTCGGATGGAGACCGTTCTTTTTTCCGGGGGAAGTGTCTCAGGCAATAGTAGCGTCATCAATGCCGCAATCAGTCCCAGACCAGCCGCGAAGAAATAGGGCATGCGAATACCCATCTCGGCGATGAGACCACCCAGACCAGGTCCGAGAACCATTCCCAAATTCATTGCTGCGCCGAAATAGCCCATGCCTTTTGCACGAGTCTCCGGTGTTGTAATATCAGCGACATATGCGAGGTTGGCAGGAACCATTAAACCAAGACTGATTCCACCGATAAACCGTGCGACATAGAGGAACGGCAATGACGTTGACAGCGCAAATATGATATCTGAAATGACAGACAGAAACATACCTGCAATGATCAACTTTTTGCGTCCAAATCGATCAGACAGTTGTCCCCCAAGAGGTGAAAAGAAGAATTGAGCGGCACCAAAGGCTGCAACTAAAAATCCTGCTACTGTGCCTCCCGCATGAAAAAGCTTCAAATACTCCGGCAATATGGGGATGAGCATCCCTTGCCCCAATAAAGCAATAAACAGATTTAACATCAGAATAAACAGTGGAAAGCGAACTGATTTTGGTAATGTACTCATGTACGTCATTAACCCCTTCGTTTACAACTTGTTAACCTTTACATTATGTAAACCATTTTAAATGATTTGAAGGAAATATGTAAATCTTTTTTTGTCACCAGATTGTCCATGACATTCAGCGGATGTTGAATGGCCGTATAGAGAAGTCTTCTATATCATATTAAAAAACAGCATGAGAAAGAGAGGAATCAGAATGAGTGCTAGAACAGTAGTTTCATTGGAAGAATCATGGTTGTTTCAGGCAGATACCGAGAATCAGGGCATGGAACTACTATGGTATGAACAAGGTCCACCCTCGGGCGAAATGGTTAAGATTCCCCACACGTGGAACGTGCAAAACGGGTTAGAGGAGTTCCGTGGAACGGGATGGTACAGTCATGATTTTTACGCTCCTTTGGGATGGAAAGGGAAATTACTGCGTTTACAGTTTGATGCAGTTTATCGAGATGCAGTGGTTTGGGTAAACGGAAAACGTGTAGGAGAACATACTCAATCAGGTTACACTCCATTTATTATAGAGATCTCCGACACAGTCACCTTTGATGCAATCAACCGAATTGTGGTATCAGTGAATAATGAAAATAGCCAGACAGCTCTTCCCATGGGCAATAGCTTTGATTGGGCAGACGACGGCGGAATCATTCGCGGCGTATCGCTGCTGGTTAGCGGTCGCACGGCAATTGACTATTCCAAACTTCAAGCTGTCCCTTATTTCACAGACGATATGGTTGGAACTGGAGCTCCATACGGCATATTATCTGGTGAGATTTGTTTGTGGGAGCAAGCACGAGAGTCTGAGTGTAAATCTATAAAACTGAAAGTGATGATTTCGTCTGAAAAAGATTTTTTGACTTCGAATGAATGGGAAATGTCTGGCGACGAAGGTGTTCTAAGCTTTCAAGACATCAAGGTGGAGCACCTTAAGTTGTGGCATTTTGATCATCCCCATCTATACAATGTAACCATTGCTTTATACTTGGATGGTGTCCTTACAGATGAGGTATGCACAGCAGTAGGATTTAGAGAGATTCGCACAGAAGGTAATACATTGTTACTTAACCGTGAGCCGGTACGTCTTATGGGGGTTGAATGGATGCCCGGATCGAATCCTATGAGCGGTATGGCAGAATCGGTAGCACAGTTGGAAGAGATGCTTCATCATATGAAACACGCGAATTGTGTTATTACCCGCTTTCATTGGCAGCAGGATAGCAAGCTGCTGGAGTGGTGTGATCGTAACGGTTTACTGGTACAGGAGGAGATTCCACATTGGCAGACCCCACAAGATCCTGATGATGAATGGTTGAACATTTCAATGCAGCATGCCCAAGAAATGATCCACCGTCACTACAATCATCCTTGTATCTATGCATGGGGTATTGGCAACGAGGTGAACGGACAATCCACTGTTACGGTTCGGTATTTTGAGGAACTCAAATCTCTGGTACACGGACTGGATGACACGAGATTCATTAACTATGTGTCTAACACAGTGCATGAGAGTCCCGCCCAAGATGCCACGGGTGTAGGTGACATGGTCATGTGGAACGATTATATTGGGACATGGCACGGGGAGTTGGACAGGCCGGAGGTTATCCAAAATATGACTAGGGGTTTACCAAATAAACCTCTCGTGGTAGCTGAATATGGACTATGTGAGCCTGCTTTTGAGGGCGGGGATGAACGTCGTACACAAATCTTGGTGGACAACACAAGGGAATACCGGAAGCATCCTGCCATTGCAGCGCTCATATACTTCAGCCTAAACGATTATCGAACGCAAATGGGGGAAGAAGGCGAGGGAAGGCTCCGCCAACGGGTTCATGGTTCCATCAGTTTAGATGGCACGCCAAAGCCTTCTTACGAAGCTTTACGCCAATTAGCTTCACCAATTAACCTTAATGTGGAGCTGGAAAAGGAGAAGGCCCAAGTCGTAGTTATCGTGGAGAACCGGAATGACATTCCATGTTATCGGATATCTGGGTATATACTTAAACTGGTTGATCAACTCGGTGATTGTATTACTGAACACATCCCGGATTTATCACCTGGGGAGAAGCATGTATTTTACTTTACCGACATTCCTGAGAATCGATGGAACGAACTTGTTTTAGATATCATCAGACCCACCGGATCTTCGGTGAGTAGCGATTCGCTGATGTCATACACGTAAATAACTGGAGGTGGGAACACGTGAATTTAGAAGAATTGTTTACGGTGCATGTGAACATTGAGAAATCATTTGATTTGCAGAATAGCGAAGATGATTCGGTTGTTATGATTACTTTTACAGGCAGCGTAACCGGAAAGTACTTTGAGGGAATTGTGCTGGGTGGAGGAGTGGATACGCAGATTATCGGGAAGAATGGTGGTCCGCATACTCTATCGGCAAGATACATGCTCCAAGGGACCGACAACACAGGTCATTCCTGCAAAATTTATATCGAAAATAACGGAAATATTGATAAAACGCTGAAAACTGCTTTATTTCGTACTTCCCCCAAAATGATTACAGACAGCAAAGCCTTATCCTTCTTGAACCGTGAGACACTTGTTGGAGAAGGTCATCCGACGGAGTCAGGGATAGATATAAAAATATACAGGGCGCCATGATAATGCGAGACATGTGATAACTATTTTGTTCATGTGTCTCGGAGCAAGATAGCCTGTTATGCTGATTCAGAGTCGCTAAATAAGCGGCTCTTTTTGTCGTATGAGATTTTACGTCAATATTTATATGTATTCTTTTACAATTAATTAACATAGGATGGATACGGCGCAGACACTTCTCACCTATAGTATGATGAGCGAAAATAAACCAATATCAGGCGGAATAAGGAGAAAACTATTCATTATGATGATCAAAAAAATCGGGATTTCAGTAGCATCACTCGCCATCTTAACGTCTATAAGTGTGTTTGACGTATATGGCGCAGGCTCCAAACGCATGATCGAAGTGTCCGAACAATCAGCTAATGTGGTTGTGAACGGACAAAGGGTGGAAGGCGAATCATTTCTCTACAATGGGGTCACTTATGTACCTGCAAGAGCGATTGGTGAAGCCTTGGGGCAAGAGGTAGACTGGGATAACAACACCCAATCGGTGTTTGTTGGACAAAAAATGAACGATCAGCAGGGATACCGCGGTACCAAAACACCATATCCTTTTAAGGAAACAAGTTATACAAAAGCTCCTATTGGATATGAACCCATATTTATTAACTACATAGGGAGACATGGTTCCAGACATCTATCCAGTTCCAAGTACGACAAGACGTTATTTGAACTGCTCGACATCGCTGAAAAGGACGGGCAGATCACTAATCTGGGCAAAGAGCTGAAGAAGGAAATTGGCAATCTGATGAAGGTTGAAAAAGATCATTATGGATTGTTATCCACTACGGGTGGAGAAGAACTGAAAGGAATAGGGGCCAGAGTTGGGCAGAATTTCAAAGAACTTTTTACATCGGATAAAAAAGTGATTGCACAAGCAACCTTCAAAGATCGAACGCCGCAGAGCAGAGATCAGTTTATTGACGGGTTAAAGGAAAGCTTGGGAAATAATAAGGTAGACATTCTGGCTTCAGCCTTTGAAGAAGGGAAAGACCCCTATCTACGGCCCTACGACTTGGCTACGAAGTATAACGAGTACGTAGAAGATGGAGACTGGGTTAAGTTATACGAGGATTATGTCACACAGAACACTGGAACGCGTTATGCAAAAGAGGTCCTTTTGCAATTTTTCTCTGAAGACTTCTATCAACGGCTGAACGCTGGAGAGTTTGAACTGAAGGATGAGAAGGGAAAAGTGAAGCTCAGCAACCCAACCGAGGCTGCTTCTAATTTATACGAACTGTACATCATTTCTTCGAATATAAAAGGAGAAGGTGACTTCGAATTCGGGCGGTATTTCACGGCTAATCAGTTGAAATGGTACGAGAGTATTGACAATATCAATGATTTCTATGAAAAAGGTCCATCCTTAACGTCAACGGATCTGCCGCAGAATATCATTGCACCTCTGGTCAAAGAATTGATTGTGTCTACCGACCAGTCCATTCAGCAGAAAGACACGGCTGGTATATTTCGTTTTGCTCACGCAGAAACCATCATTCCACTATCTTCATTCCTGGATATCGCCGGAGCTAATGTGAGTATCGACAAACCACAGGACGTGACCCAAAACTGGAATGGCTCGGTTATCTCACCGATGGGAGCAAATATCCAATGGATTCTGTATTCCAATGGTAAGGATGTTCTCGTGAAAATGCTTAGAAATGAAGAAGAGATCGCCTTCCCAATCGAAACAAAGACCTATCCGTACTATAAATGGGAAGATGTGAAAACATATTACCAAAACAAACTGCAGAAGGTAGGCGTAAGCTTGGACAGCAGTTTGGAAGACAACATTGAGCTATTACAGAAGAAATTCTAATCGGTGAAACGATATGCATTTTATATGAAAATAAAGACGAAGATGAAGAAAGCAACTCCTTTTCATGGAGCTGCTTTCTTTTTTTGCATTTTGAATGAAATGGACCAGTAAAAAATCCTAAAACAAAATGTGACCAAATGCCGTCCGTAAGAGTGTTAGAGGTATAAAGGAGGGCATAACAACCATGCAGCGATCAGTGCCCCAGCTGGGCGATCATGTGATGAAAGTCTATGAGACATACGCGGATACGCTGTTCCGGATTGCCATGGTGCACCTCGGCAGACGAGAAGACGCGGAGGAAGCCACTCAGGATACCTTCATCAAACTAATAGAAAAAGCCCCTACGTTCAACGATGCGGAGCATCAAAAAGCATGGTTGATTCGGGTCATCACCAATCATTGCAAATCCTTATTAGGCAGAGGCTGGCGCAAACGGGAGGTCAAGCTGGAGGGAGTCGATCCTCTTACAACTGACAACCCTGAAGATCACGCGCTGATCGAACTTGTGCTGTCACTGCCCGTCAAGTATAGATCGGTGGTTCATCTGTATTATTACGAAGATTATCCGATCCGAGAAATCAGCGAAATCCTGGAGATTAGCGAATCAGCAGTGAAAATGAGATTAAAACGAGGAAGACAGCTGTTAAAACTGGAGCTGGAAGGAGAGGAACTGTAATGAACGAAGAACAATTCAAACAAAACTACAAGAAAGCGGTGGATCATATGAAAACAAACGAACAAATGAAAAAACGGGTAGAGCAATCCTTAAACACGCAACAACAGGGACCAAAACGTCAACGTAAACCACTATACATTGCAGCAAGTGTTGTTATCGCTGCCAGTATTGGATTGGCTGCGCCAAGTGTATGGCAACAATTCAATGGGCCAGCCGCACCAACACCACAGGTGGCAGCAGTGAATCCAGGCGCGTCGGTTGACCCAATCGTGATTCCGAAGATGGAGTTGCCGAGTTCACAGGGCAAAGGCGCGATGGCTGATATGATGCAACTGGTTGTGTATGGAGGAAACGTATATACACAGTCCCCAACATTGCTTGAAGGCGTAAATGCACTCAATCTACGAGGTGAGAAGCTTGGCACTACAACTGGTGGCATCAATGAACTGAGCGGCGAGGATAAATATACGGAGCTTGCTTCCAACATTGGCGAAGCAGACATCTATGCGGTCAATGGCTACGACAAGGACTTCCGCATCATGTCTTACACCGAGATCGATGGTCAGGTGTATGCTCAGCTATTCGACAAGAACAACGGGATCACCATTGGTACGGGTGCCGACCTGATCGGCAAGCTTCATCTCGAAGGCAACATCGCCTCGGCGCAATGGGAGACGTTTGACAGCTGGAACAACGGATTGCAGCAGCTTCAGCCGTTAGCAGCGGATGAAGCACTGGACAGCTTTATCTCATCGCTAAACGCTGCCAAACCGATCGCAACGAGCCCGGAGTTGGAAGAGAACCTCTACGGCAAGGAAGATCGCAAGATCATCTATCTCACGCTGGAAGACAAAACGCAGGTCCCACTGGTTCTGTTTGGTGAAGGTCTGGTGCGTTACGGTAATGTTCCGGCATTCCTGGAAGTGGAGAAAGGCGCGTTCCAATCATTCTGGAACAGCTTGGGCGAGTAAGGCGAAGACAGCGATACGGCTTCACAAGAAGAGCGAACAGAGCACGCAAGTGCTTTGTTCGCTTTTTTGATTATCGGTGAGATTAGTTTAATTAGAATTCTTGTAATACACCAAATGATCGGTCCACTCATCATTTTCATGTATGAAACCTTTACGTACACATTCAAATTCCATACCAACGTTTTCAGCTAACTTTACAGAAGGGGTATTATCCACATTAATATGAGCTTCTATGCGGTGGAATTTCAGATGTTCGAATGCAATATGAAGTGCTTCATTCACTGCTTCTTTCCCATAACCTTTTCGCCAATACTGATTATGGATCGTGTATCCGAAGCTTCCCCATTGAAAATGATCTCTTGCCAAGGTCGCAATATCAATCATACCCAGATGTGTACCATCATGCTTTCTAAACACACCAAATACATAAACCGCATCTGTACGCGCTAACTCCTGGTGTCGATCTACCAGATCATGAAACCAATCCAGCGTACATTCACTCATATCCATTTTCCCTTTATCATGACGGTGTTGGGAGGGCAAGCGGTTTTCAAACTCATTCAACCAATTTTCATAGTCGTCTTTCTGTAATGGTCGGATGACTAGCCGTTCTGTCTCTGAAATATGATCAAATTTTTCTGCTTTTAATATCAAAATGACAACTCCTCGGGATTGAATTTGTGCTCATGGCATAGCACTGAAATAGTCCATAACCACGCTGCGAAACTCTAAAGCGGCTTTGGAAATATACCTGTTTTTGTGCGAAAGCAGAGCGATCTCACGAACGAGTTGGTGTTCCTCTACCTGAAGATATCTAATGCGCTCATGCGGGTTTCTGGCTGTGCTAGGTATAAACGCGAGACCGATCTCCGCTTCAACAAGGGCTGTTAATCTTGCAGGCTCATCACCTTCATATACATATTTCGGTAGGAAACCAGCGGATTGACATACGGAATCTACCATATCACGAACCCCATACCCTTGTTTCACCCCAACAAACCACTCGTCCTTAAGTTCAGTTAACTGAATGCTGCTTCGGTCTGCATATCGATGCCCCATAGGAACAGCGACTACGATCGGATCTTCATATAGTATCTGACATTCGATGTCGTCACCTTCAATCGGAGGGGAGGAGAGACAAAAGTCCACCTCGCCCCGATGTAGAAGTCTGGACATGTTTTCTAACGAAACCATTTGCACATGGAACTGAATATCCGGCTTGGTTTTCCGGAATTCCCGCAGTATACCTGGCAATGTGCTTGCCGTAGTCACCGCCAATTGCAGTGTACCCTGATCCGGATTGGAGAGGTCAGCGATTTCCCGCTTTCCTTGTTCCAATTCAAATAAGGCTTTTTCAGTTCGCTGAAGAAATGTTCTTCCAAAGTCGTTTAATCGCAGCTTTCTCCCGATTCGATCAAATAAAGGGATTCCAAGGTCGTCCTCTAATCGTTGTATCGTTTTGCTCAGGGAGGATTGCGTGACATGCAGCTTTCCCGCAGCTTCCGTAACATGTTCGCATCGGGCCACTGTCAGGAAATATTTTAGTTGAAGAAGCTCCATTTGTACCATTCCTTCATTCCTTATAGTTCATCAAATCATAACATATAATGCGTTGGAATAAATGAATAAGTTCAAGTAAGATAACAACAGAAGAAGGAGTGATGCACCGATGAACGTTCGAAATAAAGGATTGATGTTAGCTGTTGGACTCGGAATTATGTTGAATCCGTTGAATTCCTCCATGATTTCGGTGGCAATCTCCAGACTACAACAAGTGTATCAACTTAATTTTACAGCCGTTTCGTGGATTATTTTATCATTTTACATTGCTAGTGCTGTCGCTCAACCCGTTATGGGCAAGTGTAGTGATTTGTTTGGCCGCAGGAAGATCTTCCTCATGGGTCTTGTTATTGTTTTTGTATCGTCCATGCTTGCACCGTGGTCTCCCAGTTTTTCGTGGCTCATCGTATTCCGGATCGTTCAATCGATTGGCACAAGCATGATGGTGGCCGTCGGAATGGCAATTGTCAGAATGAACGTGACTGAAAAACAAGCCTCCGCCTTGTCCACCTTGGCTATATTCCTTTCTGGAGCGGCTGCAATTGGACCTTTTATTGGTGGAGTATTGATTCATTGGTGGGACTGGCACAGCATATTCTTCGTTAATATTCCGTTTGTCATGGCAAGCTTTTGGTTCGCCTGGAAAACAATCCCGAAGGACGAGCAATCTCCGTCTATCTCTGGTCACATGTCCATTCGGCAATGGCTTGCGTTAATTGACGCACCAGGTATCCTGATGTTTACGGTAGCTTTGGTGACTCTGCTTATCGGTTTACTTTCAGTAAAATCCACAGGAGATATTTCAACATGGCATCTGCTGACAGGAGCGATCGGGTTAATCGCACTCGTCATGTTCATCCGACATGAATTAAAAGCAGCCACGCCTTTTATCCCTCTGCGAACGTTTGCCTCATATCCCGAGATGACTTGGGTGAATGTGCAATACATGCTGGTGAACATCCTGTTTTACGCTCTTTTTTTTGGAGTTCCTACGTATTTGAAGCAGGTACGTCATCTCAACGAAGTTCATACAGGAATGAGCATGCTGGCTTTGGGGTTATGTTCAGTCATTATTGCTCCGATCGCAGGGCGCTGGATTGACAGATCAGGATCACGGCCAGCTCTGATTGTATCCGCTTCTTTAATGACATTTGGCTCTATATTGATCGTTGTTATGAATGAAACTTCTCCAATCTTCATAATCATTGTTGCCTTAGCTTTATTTGGAATAAGTAACGGCCTAAACGCGGTCGGCATGCAAGCTGCTCTGTTCAAAAGCACACCCAAAGAAATGATCGGAGTCGCATCGGGTATTTTTAATACATCACGCTACCTGGGGACCATCTTATCGTCGTTATTAATTGGGATTGTCATGGGAGATACATTTAATGTGACAGGATTTCAGATGCTTGGAATCATCCTTACGGTATTAGCTGCATCACTGATCATCATGAGCGTACGTCGCGAGGCAAGTGCGGTGAGTCCGGAGCAAGTAAGCAAGTAAGATAGAGAATCTGCCGTGCAATAGCACGTTTACACCCAATGAATCAATAGCTCCATTGGGTGTATTTTTTATTTTTCACCAAGTTGTCAGAAAGAGTTGATCCTTTCTTGAACGTTTAGGGTAGAAGACGTGTCTTTGATTGAATTAGGTAAAAATAAAGATATAATAATTTTGATTAATAGGCTTGGTTAGTACTTTAAGTGCATCAATATCAGATTTTAATTGGCATCCAATGCTTGCTATTATCGGGGGCCTACAGGAGTAAACGCATTATAGGTGTGGCAAGATATCGTTATACCTAACTTTGTGAAATTTTTCGCAACTTTGCATTGAGTTTAGCCAAAGCTGATATTGAATGTTTCTAAATTGAACAGAGTTTGAAAGGAGGCAACACAAAGAATGGCTATTGATACGGTGTTATGGAGCAGGCTGGTGACTGGTTTGACACTCGGATTCCACGTGATTTTTGCAACGCTTGGTGTCGGTGTACCTTTGATGATTGCTATTGCAGAGTTCATCGGCATTCGGAAGAAGGATCACCATTACATACTTATGGCAAAGAGGTGGTCACGAGGGTTTGTCATATCTGTGGCTGTTGGTGTTGTGACAGGTACAGCGATATCACTGCAGTTGGCCCTGGTATGGCCGAATTTTATGAAGCTGGCCGGGAATGTCATTGCACTGCCACTATTTATGGAAGTATTCGCATTCTTTTTTGAAGCCATCTTCCTGGGCATTTATCTGTACACGTGGGATCGGTTCAAAAATCCGTATATCCACTGGTTGCTGACCATTCCGATTGTCGCCGGGGCAGGCATGTCTGCTGTTTTTATTACAACAGTGAACGGATTCATGAACCAGCCTGAAGGTTTTGTCATGGAAGCAGGTCAATTCTTGGCAGTGAATCCTGTACAAGCGATGCTGAATACGGCGACGTTCTCCAAAGTATTTCATGTATTAAGCTCGGCTTATCTGACAGGAGCTGCTCTGTTAGCGGGAATTGCAGCTTTTGCGATGTTGAGAAAAGGGGTGTCTGCCTACCACAAGAAAGGCCTGAATCTCATGATGGCCGTTGTTTTGGTATTCAGTTTATTAAATTCCTTAGCTGGTGATGTATCTGCCAAGTTTTTGGCTGAACATCAGCCGGAGAAGCTCGCAGCTGCCGAGTGGCATTTCGAGACGGAAAGCGGCGCGGATCTGATTTTATTAGGATGGCTGAATGCTGAACATGAAATCATAGGCGCACTTCATTTGCCGAAAGTGCTTAGCTTTCTTGCCTTTGGAGACTTTAACGCCGAGGTAACCGGGCTGAACGAATTTCCATCTGATGAGCATCCACCCTTACTTGTGCATTACTTGTTCGATCTAATGGCTGGAATAGGTTTTGCTCTACTCGCTATATCCAGTCTGTACTTCCTGTTTGTGTTCTGGAAGAAACGAAATCAGTTTAACAAGTGGATGCTTCGTATGGTTGCGCTCAGTGCACCGCTTGCTTTTCTGGCCGTTGAGATGGGTTGGTTCTATGCAGAGATCGGTCGGCAGCCATGGATCATTCGAGGTTATATGCGAGTGGAAGAGGCCGCTACTTCTTCACCGAGTGTAAGAATTTTGTTTTTCGTCTTTTTACTTCTGTACATCGTGCTCGGCGTCATCTGTGTTCTCGTATTGAGACGTCTGTTCAATAATAATCCTGCTGAGCTTGAGATGGAGAAATGGTTGAAAGAGAAGCATGATCAATCAGCCAAGAAAGGGGAGCAGGCCTGATGAGTTATGAATTGATTGGTATATCCGTACTCTGGCTGTTCTTGTACGGCTATCTTATTGTAGCTTCCATTGATTTTGGAGCAGGTTTCTTCGCCTTTTATGCACGCCTGACAAAGCAGGATCACCTGATTAATCGTCTGATCTCCCGTTATCTATCACCGGTCTGGGAGATCACCAATGTATTTTTTGTCTTTTTCTATATTGGCATCGTTGGATTTTTCCCGGATACCGCTTACTATTATGGCTCCGCGCTGCTTGTTCCGGGAAGTATTGCCGTCATTTTGCTTGCCATTCGTGGGTCATTCTACGCCTTTGAGAATTATGGTTCCAAAAATAACATCGTATATCTGTTTTTATACGGGGCTACCGGGTTGCTTATTCCAGCGTCATTGTCAGTGGCACTGACCCTGTCTGAAGGTGGCTTTATTTTGAAACAGGGAGATACCGTTTCCCTGGATTACTGGGCACTATTTACGAATCCATTATCGTGGAGCATCGTTGGTCTAGCCATCGTGTCGGTATTGTTCATTAGCGGGTCATTTCTCACATTTTACGCTTCTCGGGCAGAGGATCATTCGGCATTGAAGCTGATGCGCAATTATGCTTTGTTCTGGAGTACACCGACCATTATTCTCGCGCTGACTGCATTTATATATTTGGGTCAACACAATGAGCGTCATTTTCAAAACATGATGGATTTATGGTGGCTGCTGGCGCTATTCGTTGCATTTTTCATGATTGCCATGTGGCTGTTATATAACGGTCGTCGTTACGGATTAGCTTTTATATGTATCATGCTGCAATTTTTCACAGCCTTTTTCGCTTACGGCATTGGGCAGTATCCTTATATTCTTGATCCATTCATCACGATTCAGAGCAGTGCCACACCGCCAGCAATGGGTTTTGCGCTAGTGGTTGTGTTTATCGGTGGGCTGTGCCTGTTAATTCCTTCTCTGATTCTGGTCTTCAAACTGTTCCTGTTTGATGCGGATTATGTGAAAGGGAAAAAATAAAGGAGGAGCTTTCAATGAAGAGGAGAGCCAAATCCAATCTGATCTCGCAGCAAATGTCTTTACAACGAAAAAACAGACTTCTCCTTGCGATCATTTCGCTGGCCCTTGGTGTAGCTATTATAAGCCAGGCCACCTTGGTGGCTGAAGCAGTCCAGCGAATCTTTGTAGAGAAAGCTTCCTTTTCATCAGTGATGCTGTTGCTTGTCCTATTACTGGTTGTTATGGCTGCACGCTCACTGTTGTCGTATGGTAATGGGAAAGTGAGCTTGCATATGGCAGCACGCGCCAAGACAAATATGCGAGCATCTGTATTGCAGAACCTGACCCGCGCTTCCATGCCTTCAACCCTGAGTGGGCAGACGGGAGGAAAGGTCAGCGTTGCTTTGGATGCTGTGGATGAGGCTGACAGTTATTTCAGTCAATATATGCCTCGAATGATGGAAGCCGCGATGATCCCGATTCTGATTCTGGTTGTTACGTTTACGCAGCACTCCAACACAGGCTGGATTATGCTGTTTACGGCACCGTTTATCCCGCTGTTCATGATCTTGGTTGGGCTCAAGACAAAGAACAAATCAGAAGAAAAATACGCGCAACTGGCTGAGTTTTCCGGTACATTTCTGGATTCGCTTCAAGGGCTGGTTACGTTGAAAATATTCGGACGGGCTAAACGTCAGCAACAGGAAATTGAACGCAGCAGTTTGAGGTATCGTGATGCCACCATGAGCATTTTGAAGATTGCATTTACAAATACGTTTATGCTGGAATCGATCGTGATGTTAAGCATTGGTATTGTCGCGCTTGAACTGGCTATTCAGTTACTGGTTTTCAAATCAATGAACTTCCACACGGCCTTTCTTGTGTTGTTGCTCGTCCCTGAGTTTTACAGTCTGTTGAAGAATACGGGAACGGCTTTTCACAGTGGGCGAACCAGTATGGGGGCGATTCGCAAGGTGGAACAGATGCTTGCGGATACAAGTGTCAAGAGCACACAAACGGAGCAGGAAGAAGGATCGGATCAAAGCAATATAACCGATGTCGATGCAATGGCAAGGACGGAAGAACTCCGTACAGCTCGTACAGAGTTGATTCCAATGCCACCAACCGTTGAACTGGACCATGTCCGGTTCAAGTACGCTCCTAATTTCTTTGGACTTGAGACAGGACAGATCTCGATTGGACCGGGAGAACAGATTGCTATTGTAGGCAAAAGTGGCTCAGGTAAAACCACGCTGCTTCATCTCATTGCCGGTTTACTGAAACCAGATTCGGGAGCGGTTTTGGTTAATGGAAGCCAGCTTTCGCAACATGATGAGGCTGCATGGTTTGAACGTGTTAGCTACATTACACAGCATCCGTATATTTTTGCAGGTACATTTGCCGAAAATATCGCGATTGGCGCTGGTCGGAACGTCTCCAGAGTTGAAATAGAGCAGGCGGCAGAGGAAGCAGGGCTTGCTGGCGTTGTCGCTCAATTGGAGCAGGGACTGGACACATTTGTTGGTGAAGGGGGCAGAGGGCTGTCTGGTGGGGAAAAGCAAAGACTTGCTTTGGCACGTGCTTTTCTGAAGCGACCAGCTGTTATTTTGTTCGATGAACCCACCGTAGGACTGGATTTGCACACCGAGCGGGTAATGCAACAATCCATTGCGGCATTAGCCAAAACGGCAACGATGATTACGGTGGCACACCGTTTATATACAATTCAACATGCGGACAACATTTTGTTTATGGACAATGGGGTGTTGGTGGATTCAGGACATCATGAAGCGCTACTGGCGCGCCTGCCTCAATATGCGGAGATGGTGGATGTACAACGGAAAGGAGGGTTAGCATGAATGAGCTGACGATTCTGTCAAAAGCGATGATTCAAGAGCGCAAGGATATATTGCTTTCGATATTGGGCGGATTTAGCGCCGGCATAGCAGGGGTAGCTCTCTTTTCCGCGAGTGGCTATATGATATCTCAAACGGTATTTGCGCCACCGCTGTACACCTTAATTGTACTCACTTCCATGGTCAAACTGCTGGGTTTCCTTCGAGCGGCAAGCCGCTACGGAGAACGCTTGTATTCCCACAGGGCAACATTCTCCATGCTGAGCCGTTTGCGGACGTCCTTTTTTGCCAAACTGATCCCGGTAACGCCAGGTATATTGAACAAAAACCGAAGTGGGGATCTGCTTGCGCGGATCGTGGGTGATGTGGAAAGTTTGCAAAATTACTTTTTGCGGGTCGCGTATCCACCCATCATGGTCGTTATGGTGTTTTTGGCTACCATGCTGTTCACTTCGGCCTTTTCGATCTGGATTGCGTGTTTGTTAGTACTAGGTATGCTGATCACGGCATTTGTTGTACCAGGTATTGTCTTGTTAGGTCAGCGAAAAATACATGGACGTGTCCGCCAGCAACGGGCCTTGCTGTCCACGGAAGTAACCGAAGTATTGTATGGTTTCAGGGATTTGAAAGTATACGGCCAATTGGAACAGCGTGAGCAACAGCTTCAGCAGGCTTCCTCTGCATTGGCAACGGAACAGAAACAAGCCGCTTCGCACCTGCTGCGCGGGCAATCCATGCACGTTTTTGTGACGTATCTTGTTACATGGGGAGTGCTGGCACTGAGCGCCTTTTTAATTGTGAATGGAGCGTTTGCCGGTGTATTCCTCGCCATGCTGATCCTGGCCACGCAGACCGTGTTCGAAGAAGCTGCGGCAATGGCTATATTACCTCTATATAAGCAGGACAGTGAACACGCCGCTCAACGACTGGCGGAAACGGTGCCAACCTCCGATGTACAACCTGTACAGCCAAGCGGTGAAGTTTCAGCCGATCAGGCGGTTTCGATTGACCTATCCGGTGTTAACTTCCAATATGAAGGGGAATGGAGACCGGCGCTGAGGGAGCTATCCCTGCAACTTGCAGCAGGCTCCAAAACAGCGATTGTCGGGCCGAGCGGGTCAGGCAAGTCAACGATTATCGATTTGTTACTTAATCTACGTACAACAACGTCTGGAAATATCCGGTTAAACAATGTTCCCGTTCAGGAAATAAATGAAGAGAGCATTTGGCAAAACGCGAATGTTGTGTTGCAGCAAAGTCATTTCTTCCGGGGAACCATCCGTGATAACCTGTTGCTGAATGGAGAAGAACATTCGGATGAACAATTGTCGGATGTGCTGGATAAAGTGCAACTGCCGAATAAGTTGTTGACTGATATGGTGTATGAAAAGGGTGAGAACCTGTCGGATGGTGAGAAGCAGCGGCTGGCTCTGGCACGGGCCATGCTGTGCAAAGGACGGTTATGGCTGCTGGACGAACCAACTTCTTCGCTGGATTACGTCACAGAGAAACATGTGCTCCAGCATCTTCTTGCACAAGCTGCTGAAGATACACTTCTCCTGATCTGCCATCGGCTGACGGGATTGGAAGAGATGGATCGGATTGTGGTCATGGACCAAGGCAAGATTGTGGAATCGGGCTCTTTCTCCGAGCTGATGAAGCAAAAAGGATACTTTTATGAGATGAAACAAATTGAACGACAAATGATTGGAGACGCTGGGGCGTAAAAATGTAAGATCAGTCCTGATCGTGGTGTCAGTAGTACTTCAAAACAGGCTAAAGAACGGTCACTGATGTTATCTGTTATTATCAGTAATCCATTCTTTAGTCTTTTTGTCTATCCATTGAGAAAAACCATTAAGTGGGCAAACATTGACGTGAATGAACTCAAATGATGTATAATGACGCAGGAACTCTATAATCAAAATGAAATAAATACAAATTCAAAATAGCATGATCTGAGGTGTACGATGAATCGCTTATTACTCGTAGAAGATGATGAAAATCTGGTGTTTGGTATTCAATATACACTGTCCAATGAAGGATATGAGGTCGTTGTGGTGGGTAGCTTGGAAGAAGCCAGACAGGCACTGCAAGCAAAGTCGATCGATCTGATTTTGTTGGATGTCACTTTGCCTGATGGATCGGGATATCAACTATGCAGTGAGATTCGGGTAACGTCGCAAGTACCCATTATCTTTTTGACGGCTTTGGATGAGGAAGCAAACGTGGTCGCAGGGCTTGATCTCGGAGCAGACGACTATGTAACCAAGCCTGTTCGAACCAAAGAACTTATTTCACGAATTAAAGCCGTATTGCGACGTAACAACAAGGGAAAACAAGAAGTAAGCTTATGGATATCCGATAACATTCAGGTTCGTATTTTAGAAGGAACTGTACTCAAAAACAATATTGAAATTACA
Organism: Paenibacillus sp. 2003; assembly: GCF_031455635.1. NCBI lineage: Bacteria > Bacillati > Bacillota > Bacilli > Caryophanales > Paenibacillaceae > Paenibacillus > Paenibacillus sp. 2003. The sequence goes on from NZ_JAVDTB010000001.1 coordinate 1,668,603, forward strand.
CTGACGGCGCTTGAATATCGACTACTATTGATGTTGATCTCTCATCCGAAGCAGATATGCAGCAGAAGTTCAATTCTGAATCATCTCTGGGATCTGTCGGGCGACTTCATTGATGATAATACGCTCTCTGTCCATATCCGCAGGTTAAGAGAGAAAGTCGAAGATATTCCTGCAGCACCACAGTATATCGTAACCGTCCGAGGGGTCGGATATAAATGGAACATGGAAGTTATAGGGAAATGAACATGATCGAAGTCCTGCGAAATCCAGAGTGGAAATCCATCGCCATTAAAGTACTTGCTCTGCAAGTTCTTTTGTCGTTTATGATGTTCTTATACATGCAGCATCAAGTTGATAGCATTAATACAACTATCGTGAATCAGAATAGCGCCCTGATCGGGCATTTGTTGATGAAAGATCCCCAGTTGGAGAATGAGGTGATTCACTTTGTTACCCAAGGAGCTCAGACCGATGAAATTGCTGAGGGGCAACGTATCCTTGCACAATACGGTTATCAGGCGGGCATGCCTTTAGAAGAGCAACCGGCTCTTACAGGACGAGCGTTACCCTTGAAAACAGCGACTCAAGTATTGATGTTCCTGATTCCACTCCTAATTGTACTTCTGTGGGAGTATCGCAAAGTTTTCGTGAAAATCAGAACCATTTCCCATGCGGCGGAGCAGGTTGTGGAACAGCAATTCAATAATAAACTGCCTGAGACGGAGGAAGGAGACTTCGGCTCGCTCGGCCGGAGCTTCAATGCAATGGCTGGAAGATTAACCAACAGCCTGGAGCTACTCCGGCAGGAAAAAACCTTCCTGCGCAATCTGTTATCCGACATTTCCCATCAGCTCAAAACACCCCTGGCTTCTCTGATTGTGTTCAATGAAAATCTGCTGAATGATCCCCGGATGAAAGAAGAAATGAGAATGACGTTTCTGGAACGAAGTCGGCAGCAGCTTGATCGAATGGAATGGCTCATTATCAGCCTGCTCAAGCTGGCACGAGTCGAAGCGGGAGCAATTGGATTTCGAAAAGAAAGGATTGAGCTTAGGGAGATGGTGGAGAGCGTTGTCTATTCACTCCGGACGGCAGCAGACCAGAAGCGGACAAACATAACCATCCTCGGAAGTGAGAATGCATTTGTACAAGCAGATGAAGAATGGCTTAAGGAAGCTGTCATGAATTTGATAAAAAATGCACTGGAACACACCCCACCAGAGGGGGAGGTTCGAATCCATTTGGAGGAAAACGCACTATTTGATACAATTATTATTCAGGACAACGGCGAAGGTATTCATCCCGATGATATGCCTCACATTTTCAAGCGATTCTATAAAGGCAAGAACCATAACAAGCCCAACAGTATCGGCATTGGTCTGGCTTTGACCAAATCGATCATTGAGGAACAACACGGGATCATAACGGTGGAGAGTGTGCCTCAAGAAGGGACGACATTCAGAATTTCGTTTTTCAAAAAAGAGTGGACTTAAGAAGAAGCTTACGATAATGTAAGCTTCTTCTTCACTTCAACGTAAGCTTCCACACCTATAATAACAATCAAGCAATGTTAATCATACAACTGGAGGTACAACAGGGTGGAAATTTTGAAGACCGATCATTTATGGAAAATATACGGAAGTGCTGAGGCTAAGGTGGAAGCATTGAAAGATGTTAATCTGTCCGTCAATCAAGGAGAATTCGTTGCGATCGTGGGCGCCAGCGGATCTGGCAAAAGCTCATTGCTGCATCTGCTCGGGGGAGTGGATCAACCGACAAGTGGCCAAGTCATTATTGACGGTATGGACCTGTATTCTCAAAGTGAAAATGAACTGGCTGTGTTCAGAAGACGCAAAATCGGTTTTATTTTCCAATCATACAATCTGATCCCGGTGTTAACTGCGGAAGAGAACATTAAATTGCCGATGCTCCTTGAGAATAAACATGTGGACGAGGGTTATCTTGAGGAATTATTGAGCGTGTTGGGACTCAGCGATCGAAGGCAGCACCTTCCGTCCCAATTATCAGGTGGGCAACAGCAGCGAACTGCAATTGGACGTGCATTGATCAATAAACCATCGATTATTCTGGCGGATGAACCAACCGGCAATCTGGATAGCAAGAACAGTAAAGAAATCGTGGATCTTCTTACCTTCTCCGTCAGAAAGTACAATCAAACCTTGATTATGATCACACATGATTTGAATGTGGCCCAGCGAGCGGACCGTGTTGTAAATATAAAAGATGGCACACTCTTGCAACAAACAGGGGTGAAAGATCGTGAATAGGTATACTAGTCTTACCCAAAAATATTTGCTAGGGCAGAAAAAAAGATCAATACTAACGATCGTTGGCATTATTTTGTCTGTGACTCTACTTACAGCCATAGGAACCATTGGCCTTAGCTTCAGAGACAAGGTGGTTCGGCAAACCGTTCAAGAGTACGGGGATTACCATGTTTCTTTTAACGGATTACCTGGAGAAGCAATCTCAAAAGTCGTCAATAATGCATCCGTAGAGAGTGCTGGGATCATTAGCAGAGAAGGTTATTCGGTCATCAGCAAAACGAGTGAGAAAGAGAAGCGAGAAAATCCATTTGCTGCGCCTTATCGGTATTTGAATCTCAAAAATTATAACATCGATGCAATGAGCAAACTCCAGATTCAATTGGATGCGGGCAGACTTCCCAAGAATTCTCACGAAATTATCCTACCTACGTTGAGTCTGGATAGCTTTCCAACGAAACCGAAACTGGGTGATTCGATTAAGTTAAATCTGGGAGATCGGATTGTTGCATCAACAGGGGAAATGAAAAAAATTAATGGTTTGGGAGATCGCGGCTGGGATCAGGATGAGGATTTTCGCCCCCAAACAGAGAGGGAATTTACCGTCGTCGGGTTTAGTAACCCAGGCACTAAGGGTTCCTGGTCGGCCAACTTCATATTACCGGCCATCACTTATGATGATAACCAAACGATCAAACCGGATAAAAAATACTTCATTTACGTCAAAATGAAATCGATGGATCAAATCGAGCCAAAGACAAAAGCTATCATATCATCATTAAATGTTGAGAAAGTGGATCAAGGTTCTGCCGTAAAACTAGATAGGGATATCGACATTAAAAATGTTCGGATCGATTACAATAATGAACTGCTCAAGTTATATGGCAAAAGCACCTACGAAGGTGTAAACCATAGCCTACTATACGCATTCGCTGCAATCATCATCATTATTATGGGTTGTACGAGTGCGGTAATTTATAACACGTTTCATATTTCTGTTTTGGAGCGCACCTCCCAATTCGGTATGCTGCGTTGCATAGGAGCAACCCCATCACAAATACGCAAATTAGTTCTCAAAGAGGCGACAATTCTCAGTCTGATTGGCATTCCCGTAGGACTATTCACGGGAACGGTCTTTATGAAGCTTCTGTTTTACAACATTAGCTTTTTGGCACTAGGTTTTCTGAATGATATGCAAATGGTCATTTCCCTACCGATTCTGATTATTGCTGGTGTACTTGGACTGCTGACTGTGTATCTTTCTGCCATCGGACCGGCTAGACTGGCAGCGAAAGTATCCCCACTTGAAGCAATAAATGGCTCGGGAAGTACAAAGGTGGACAACGTAATGTCCATCCGGAAATCAATGCTGGTGAAAAAGCTGTTTGGTATGGAAGGCCAGTTTGCTAGTCGAAACATACGACGAAATAAAAAACGCTTCCGCATCACAGCCTTTTCCATGGTTGTCAGTATGCTTTTATTTATTGTCTTTAGCGGCTTGGCCGGATTCTTAGGACAGACGTCTCAATCGGGGATCGAGTATTCCTATTCAGTTCAATATGAAGGGGATTCCAAGCGGATCGATGATTCCGTATATTCAGACATTGTCAAAATTGACGCAGTAGAACATGCTTATAAGTTATATAGCCATCAAGTGATGGCAATTCTTCCGAAGGATAAAGTCAATCCCAAATATTATGAACTCAGGAAGGGAATGTATTCGGTTGAAGAAGGAGAGGGGTATCGAACAGACAACAATTTCCTCGAATCCTACGGAGATAACGGACTCGATGCTCTGAAATCCAAACTAACGGCGGGTACGATCGACAAAGATAAGATGAACCAGGAGAATGGCGTCATTCTCAATCAGAAGATACGAATTATAACGACGGAGGAAGGCAAACAGATTATCATCGACCAAACCCAGTTTAAGGTTGGGGATCACATCCAAGTACGTACTTTAGAGGGGGGGAATCAAAAATACAAGACACTGACGGTGACGGGGATCGTTGAACAAGGGGTGTTATCGAAAGATTATAATGAGAGCGCGATGCTTGAACTCATTACGACACCTGAAGTCATAGAGAAAGTTACAGGTAACGATGCGTATTCAAGGATCTTTATTCTTGCGAAAACCGATATCTCCAACAAACCGATCACGGATTACCTCAAGTCCCTAACCGAAAAAGATGCTGGTTACAGCTATATGGATAATGTGATGGCGCAAGCAAAGGCCAAAAACGACGCCACCACAGCAAGCATCTTTTTGTATGGTTTTATCGGTGTTATTGTCCTTATTGCATTCCTGAATATACTGAACACCGTCAGCACCAATCTCATTCTACGCACCAAAGAATTTGCGGTGCTCAAAGCTATCGGCATGACACAGCGTAATGTTGGGAAAATGATCCTATTAGAAGGTGTTTTATACGGCCTGTACGCTGCAGTATACGGTAGTATACTCGGAACAATACTGAGCTATGGGATACATCATCTCTTCAAAGGTGCTGTCGATGTAGGTTGGGCCATTCCATGGTCTAGTATTGTTCTTGCTTGTGCAGGTGCCATAGCAACAACACTCGTTGCTACAGCTTGGCCGATGTATCGATTAAACCAAACGATCATCGTTGAGGCATTGAGAAAGGAAACATAGACAACTATTACAACAGATGATTGCTAGAAAAGTCGCATAAATAGATTGCGGCTTTTTTGGTTTTAAGAACGTCTTTTCAACACCTTTACATAACAGCAGATGATTCAGATGCCTTATTTTTCTTGGCAAGTGGTTTTTTCCTCAAAGTTCGATCATATAGATACGGTTTACCGTGATATTCCCGTGCATGCTTTTGTTTCTGCTTTTTATGTATATCAACCTTGATCTCCAGATTGGCAACGTTACTCTGGAATTCAGTAGCAATTCGTTTGCACCATTTCAGGCCACTTTCTTCAGATGCACTGAAATGAACGCGTAATAGATATCCGTTCACCGTTAATTCAAACTTGTATAAATTCATGATATGTATCCTTTCCAGGCGGGCATGTTATGTTACACCATATACGATAATCTGATTATAACAGGAACGTATGTTCTATAAAAGTGTTATTTATGATACCCGCAATGCAATAAGGTTCGCTAGACATCTTTGCAAGAGTTCGTTTAATGGTAAAATATCTAAAAATGGTTCATGTTGGGGGATATCATGTATAAACTGATGATCGTAGATGATGAATTGCTCATGCGGGTTGGAATTCGTTCCATGCTGAATTGGGAAGAGTATAATTTCTATGTTGTTGGTGAGGCGGGAAATGGAAAAGAGGCATTAAGCCTTGCGCTTGAAGTGATGCCTGATCTAATTATTACAGATATTAAGATGCCGATTATGGATGGGCTACAGCTTATACAAGAGGCCTCCTGCGTACTGAAAACCTGTAAGTATGTCATCCTGAGTAACTTTGACGAATTTCATTATGTAAAAGAGGCACTAAAACTTGGCGCTTCAGACTACTTGATTAAAAGTGAGATTACAGAAACTGCCCTTATTGACCTCCTGAGCTCTGTTGGACAGAAACTGCATAGTGAACATGTTCACCCAACCAACACACTCTCTATAACACAGGACTATTCCAAAAGCCTAAGATATCTAAAGGATAGTTTCTTCCAAGATATTGTAAGCGGATTCATTAGTGAGGAAGATATCGTCACCAAAGCGGAAGAACTGCATTTTCGTATACGTTCGGACCAGTTGGTTGTCATTAAGTTCATCGTGAATTATTACGAGGATGCAAAGCGGAAATATGTAGAGAAGGGGGAGAAGCTGCTACGATTTTCGATTCTTAATATTATGGAAGAGATTATTCCTTCGAAATGGGAGAAAGAGATTTTTGTTGAAAGTTCCTCAGAATATTGGGTGATCGTTAATGTACTTCCTGAGAGCCAATCTGTACACGCCGACTTGAATAAACTATGTAATAAATTGCTGTCTTCGATCAAGGATTTTATGAATCTATCGCTCACGGCTGGGGTAAGTAGAATGACTTCCGGTTTCCTTCACATCAGGAAGGCCTGCCAAGAGGCAGAAACGGCTCTACAACAGGGTTTCTTCACAGGAAGCAACCAGGTGTTGTATTACGATGATATGGTTCAATCCCCAGATCGACATGAAGTTAAGGGGGCTTTAAGCCCGCAACAAGAAAGAGATTTGTTGAAGTTGTGGGTAAGCAAAGACAACAAAAAGGCGGAAGAGTTCCTTGAAGGAATCCGATCCAATCTCGAGCAGCTGCGAGCAGATGAGAATAGCATTCGCAAGCAATATATCATGGTAATGGAAACGATACATTCCCATCTATCCCGAGCTACGGAAAGAGGTGCACCTTCTTTAACAGAGAAATCACCCTATGAAATCGTTCTAAAGGGGGAGTATTGGGAGGATATCCACCAAGATATGCTTGCTCATATTGCGTATTACTTCCAAACCGATTCCCAAATCAAACAGGAAAGCACTTACACCGATCTCGCCACTGAATTGATCGACAAGTATTATGCGGAAGATATCTCACTGCAAAGTATCGCTAGCCAAATCAGTGTGAATCCGTCGTATCTCAGCCGTGTGTTCAAACAGGAACGAGGAGAGAACTTTATTACGTACTTGACCCGAGTTCGAATTGAACATGCGAAGGCGTATCTATTGAGCAGAGGAATGAGAGTGTATGAAATCGCAGAAAAGGTGGGCTACCATAATTACACGTACTTCAGTAAGATTTTCAAAAAATCGGTAGGGGTCACTCCTGAGGAATATCGAGAATTACAGCAGGGATGAATGTAATCGGTGAATAGAGGTGCGAGAAAATGAAGCATGTTCGGCCCTTCCGAATCAAGTACAAAATTATGGTGATCTGTATGACGGTCATTATCCTTCCGGTATTGGTGATGACAATTAATTCATATTACTCCTCAGAGCGTTTATTGGCACAGAATTATACAACGTTATTAAACGATCTGGCCAAACAAACGAATATTCGCATTGATGAATTCCTCAAGGAGATTGAGAAAATCACGTTGCTAGCCAGCAATGGGCTTAGTGACAATCTGTCTGCGACTCATGAAGGGAGTTTTCCGATCCAGGATTTCCTCCGAGAGGGTGATGAACAACATGAGATTGCCGCATACAATATTCTGATGAATTACATCATGATGAAAGATCGCGTCTTCTCCATTTACCTCTACAATATGAACGGGGGTCAAGACCTTTTTGTAAGTCCACATCAACCCATTGATCCAAACTTCAAAGTAGCAAACGAATTGTGGTTTAAAAAGTTCATGCATGATAACGATCGAACCATTACCCTCACAACACGAATCGATGAGCAATTGGAGAATAAAATACTGGCAGTGTCACACGCTCGCAAAATTCATGATGTGACTAGCGGAAAACTGCTTGGCGTTATCGTTGTCAGCATTGATATCAAATTCATTGAAATCGTCAATCGAAACTTGCAGGAAGGACTACGCTCCAGATTCATGATCGTTGATGAGGATGACAAGATCGTATATAACGTGAACGAACGATTAATCGGGACACTGTTCCGGGACAACGTTCGTCCGCCTGAATCACTAAATGTCGTGGTGACCAGTCCCCTTAGTCAGCAAAAATGGACAACTTACTTATATATGCCTTTGGATGAGCTGACTGCTGATGGCAAAATATTGGGCCGTAATCTGGTGACGCTTGCCATAGTCATTGTTCTTTTTGCTGCCGTCATATCCATCTTTTTATCTCACGTGATCACAACTCCCATTAAAAAACTGCTACGGAATATCGCTCTGGTCGAGAAAGGTCAGTTTGAACAAGTTGAACCTATTGGCTCCAGAGATGAGATTGGACATTTATCCATTCGATTCAACAGAATGTCACACGAATTGAAGCGAATGGTCGAACGGATGCAGCAGGAAGAAATAGAGAAAGCCAAGGCCGAGATGCGTGCGCTCCATGACCAGATCAAGCCTCATTTTCTGTATAACACCCTTGGGTCGGTGAAATGGATTGCCTCGATGCAGCAGGCTGATAAAATCGTGGAAATGACCGATGCCTTAATCTCGATGCTCCGCTATGCAACAAAATCCGATGGAACCCTCGTAACCATTCGTGAGGAACTTCATAATATAACGAATTACGTAACGATCCAGAATGTCAGGTACTATGATTGTATTCAGATGAGGTATGAGATTGAGGATAAAGTGTTGGATTATCACATGCCCAAAATGATCCTGCAACCCATTGTAGAGAACGCTATTTTTCATGGTCTGGCCGAGCTTGAGGAAGACGGAATCATTACCATTCGGATTCAACTGCGGGTGGATACAGTTGTAATCGAAATCTGCGATAATGGCGTTGGTATGGATCATCATACGATGCAGAACCTAATGGAAGAAAAGTCCGGTGCAGGCACAGGAACAAATGGGATTGGATTGCATAATGTGCAGCGGCGGATTCAACTTCATTTTGGGAAACCCTATGGAATACAGGTGGAGAGTAAAATGGGTGAAGGTACCATTTTCTCCATTCTGCTGCCTGCCATCATTGAAGCCAAATAGTCATTCATGCTTTCATTCATGCATCTCATAATGCGGTACAACGATCATAAAAATAAGTTTAGATATAAACAAAGGGCTCGCAGTATGAACTGCAAGCCCTTTTGTTCACCCTTTGACGCTACCTAGCACCAAACCTTTGGTGAAATATTTCTGTAAAAACGGATACACGAGTAAAATCGGAATGGCACCCAAGAACATCTGAGCGGCGCGCCCCGTTCTGGCGTTCATCATGGACAACAGCTGCGTATAATCTGACCCGGATTTCAGCATGATTTGCTCAAAACTTTGCAGGAGGGTCTGGAGGTAGCTTTGTAATGGATAATTAGCTGGATTGTTCATATAGATAATGCCATCGAACCACGAATTCCAGTGGGCAACGATACTGAACAAACCAACCGTAGCGAGAGCGGGCTTGAGAAGTGGGAGTAGAATACGAAGCAATACCTGTACAGGCCCAGCACCATCGATAATGGCTGATTCTTCAATCTCCTCGGGCAGCCCCCGAATGAAATTCATGAGGATAATCATACTGAATACGGGGAGGGCCCCAGGCAGGATCAGAGACCATATGGAATCGATCAGTCCCATTTTGACGACCACGAGATAGGTTGGAATTAGACCTCCACTGAATAACATGGTTATTATGAAAAATCCCATATAGATATTACGCCCCATCAATTTTTGTTTGGATTTGGAGAGGGGATAAGCGGTGAGTACGATCAGAACCAGATTCACCAACGTTCCGATAACGGTTCGTTGAATGGCTACCCAGAGAGAGGAGAAAAATGATCCTCCAGTTAATGCAAATTCATAGGCTTTTGTCGTAAATTCCACAGGCCAGAACGTAACACTCCCCGCAGATACAGCCGCGCTGCTGCTGAATGAAACAGCCAGCAGGTTGATAAACGGCAGGATACATAGGAGAGAGATTAGAAGCAGTATGGTGTAGTTTATGATAAGAAATACACGTCTGCTCATACTTTTATCATAGATCATAATGTAAGTTCCTCCTTCTTAGAAGATACGATAGCCAGCCACTCTGAAAGCCAGGATGTACGATACAGCAACGAGAACACTGGAAATGATCGATTTGAATAACCCGACAGCGGTACCAATCGAATACTGTGCCTGTTGGATTCCCAACCGATATACATAGGTATCAATAATATCACCGGTCTGATAGACAACAGGGGAGTAGAGATTATAGATCTGGTCAAAGCCAGCATTGAGTACGTTTCCAAGTGAAAGTACGGTCATTAAAACAATGGTTGGCATGAGGAGAGGCAACGTAATGTAGATGGTCTGCTTCCACCGTTTCGCTCCGTCGATCACTGCAGCCTCATAAAGTCCCGGATCAATACTGGTCAGGGCTGCCAAATAAACAACCGTGCCAAATCCGAAACCTTTCCATATGTCACTCACAATCATCGTCCAAGGGAAAATAGAGGGTGTGCCAAGAAAGGAGATCGGTGCAATACCAAATACACTTAGAAATGTATTGATAATGCCGTCGGAACTAAGGATATCCAGCATGATGCCGGCCATAATGACCCAAGAGAGGAAGTTCGGAATGTAGACCAGTGTTTGAAATGTACGTTTAATTCCACTGTGCAGTACCTCGTTAAGCAGTAATGCGAAAATTACGGGCACGATTATACCACCGATAATCTTAAAGACAGACATATACAATGTATTCCAGATCGTTCTTACGAAGTTCGGCTGATTAAATATGTGGGTAAAATTATCCCATCCTACCCATGGCGAGTTGAATCCGAGGCCCGGATTGTACTTCTGAAACGCAATAATAAGTCCGTAGAATGGGATGTAACTAAAGATGAAGACCAAGACCAGGCTTGGTATCAACATGAGATGGTAAGCTCGCTGTTGCTTCCATTTTCTCAGCATTCGTATTCCTCCGTTCTTGGCGCGATAAAATTGTAACCGCTACCAAGAAGAGACGAGAACATTCTCATCCCTTCTTGGCAACAGACTTTTTATTTTCCGTATGCCTCATTGACGGCCTGGGTTGCGTCATCACCTCCGGCTGCTCGCCAGTTCTGGACAATTACATCGAAATAATCGATACTTTCGCTACCCATAATGATCTTGGTGAAGCCCTCCGTCAGGATATCATCCAAGGTTGTTCCATAGCTTGACAGGATCTCTGGTGTAACACCCCATAAGGCTGTCTTCGTATAGTTTTCGCTGTCGAGTACTTTTTTGGCAAGTCCATACGCATTTTTGGGAGCCCCTTGTTGCAAATAATCACCAACTGCTCCTGGGGTTGCGTTCTCCATGAATTCAACACTGTTATTATATTTTTGCCACATACCCGAAGTCGTAAGTCCACTGGTATCCTTGGATTGAAGGGCAGCGGAGACCGCCTCAAATTGCTCGTAATCGGAATTTGGATTAAGTACACGGAACGCTCCAACAACATGGGCAATATCGTTATCCAGCAAAGCAGATAGCGTTTCTGTCGATTCCTTGCCATTGCCTTCATCCACGATATAAGCATAGTCGTTCAAAATTTGGATCACTTTCTCGGGGTTCTTGAATCCCTTCTTCATGACAATATAATTGTTGTTGGCGAAAAAGATGGATTGTTTGGCTTCCTTCCCATCGACGGTAGGAATGATATAAGGATAGAAGATAGCGTCTTTACCCAAGTTGGATACCGTATCGACACCCGGATTATAACCCCACCATTGGTAATAAGGCTGCATGCCCACTTTGCCGGCTACGATATCCGCGTTCATCGCATTAAAGTCTTTGATTGCAAATTCCGGATCAATGATGCCTCGCTTGTACCATTCTGACCACTCAGCCAGCGCATTTTTCATCTCAGGCTGCACGGAGCCGTACACGAGTTTTCCAGTGCTATCCTCCATCCACATATCCGGATGCGCATTCCATGCAATGGCCAGAAGGTTGAGGTAATCCAACGATTGGTCTACCGCTATACCATAACCACCGTGCTTTTCCATGAATTTTAGTGCGATATTTTTGATGTCTTCCACAGATTTCGGATCTTGGACTCCCAATTCTTCTTTCCAGTCGTTCCGGATCCAGATGAAGTCTGGTTGTTCAATTAATCCCCAGTGCATCTGTGGTATCCCGTATAGCTTACCGTCCTTCTTTCCAGATTCGTAACTGTCCGCATCTGCTTCCATGTAACCTTTGAGACGATCTGAAGCGTGTTGATCAAAGACCTCGGAAAGGTCCATGACCATATCTGCTTCGACTAACTGTCTCAGTTGTGATGGATTAACTCTGAATACGTCAGGAAGATCGTTCGATGCGATAGCCAAATTGAGTTTTGTATCGTACTCATCGCTAACCCAGTCTGTTTTGACATCAATATTAAATTTCTCTTTGTATCGCTTAATCCATACATTGTTGGTGATATCGTCGCCCTTTGGATATTTTGCAGAAGTGTATTCTGATGTTACGGTATGAATGGTGGTCGTTCCAGTCTCGTTGGAATCCGTGTCCGTCGTTGAACCTTTATCAGCACCGCTTCCATTGCTACAGGCTGCGAGTAATAAGGTTGACATGCACACAGACAAGACTAAGGCTTTTGTTTTCTTGTTCATTTCTTTTCCCCCTTATCAGTCGTAATTCAATATCGCTTACTTGAAAATATTCTAAACGAGAAAGGGGGAACGGGATATAAAGGTTATTGACGAGAACCGGTATCTTTTTTTACTTTTGAGTTGTAGCGGAGAAAAGATAAATGAGCTTTGTGCACTTTTTTTACTTTGTACTCCTTCTTTTTTTACTCATGTCTCCAAAAATTGCTTTAGATGATGATCGATAACGAGTGAATCCTCTTCGTTTGCTCCGATTCCAAAGCAGTGTCCCCACTTGGACTCTACAGGTTGATACACAGCATTTGGCATATGCTGAGCATCATACGCACTGTCTTCTGGCGTGAAAAACAAGTCACTTGATCCTGGCATTACGAGTGCAGGAGCAGTGATTTTGCTTAACGCCTGTTCGAAGTTGCCGTCATCTACGGGATTATCGCTAATGTCTCCATAGATTCCTGTACGCAACATGGTAATCAAGTCGTTAGCATCGAAGGGAAGAAATACCTGATCCCAGTAATCTTCTACATAAGATTTCAAGGAGTTGTAACCCTCAGATTGATACAATTTCTCCAAATAGTACGCCTGCGAGAACCCCCATGGAGCATAAGCTCGTCCCATCGCTGCGAGACCGGCAACCGGAGGGCGCTCATATCTACCATTTTTATAATTCGAATCTGCCTGTAACGCCGCGATCATCGCTTCGAATACCAGCTGTGTATGGGGTCTGCTCTTTGCCGTTCCGCCAAAGGGGGCAATACGCTCGACCATCTCAGGATAACTGGTTCCCCATTGATAAACCTGCATGGCTCCCAGAGACCAGCCCACAACAAGTTTGATTTTGGAGATACCGAATTTTTGAGTGATGAGTTGATGTTGGGCATGCACATTGTCATACATGGAGATGAGGGGGAAGTTGTTCTTATCATATGGGGCAGGGGTATTACTTGGAGAGGAAGATAAACCGTTACCCAACATATTGGGCACAACGATAAAATAGCGACTGGGGTCCAGTGCTTTGTCCGTTCCAATTAACCATTCATTATCTGTGTGAATTCCAGCAAACCATGTTGGGACAACAATAACATTGTCCTTTGCCGCGTTTAAGTTTCCATAGGTCTTGTAAGCGATAAAGGCTTGAGGGAGCTGTTGTCCCGATTGAAGTAATGTATCTCCAAGGTTATATGTTTCATAATCGTTCATAGATTGATTCTCCTTATAAAATAGTAATAACTTGATTTCACTCTACAATACGTCTATTATCAATTCAACGAAACGTTATCGAACATATCATTCATTTATTTTGAACTTAGGAGGTGCCTGACTCATGGAAATACGCCAGCTAAGAACCTTTTGGACGCTTGCATCGACCTGCAGCTTTAGTCAAACTGCTGAATTATTGAGCTATGTACCGTCTACCATAACCATGCAAATCAAATCGCTGGAAGAAGAGCTTGGGGTGAAATTGCTGGATCGATTAGGCAAAAAGGTTGTGTTAACGGATGCTGGCCAACAGTTTCTGCCTTACGCCACTAAGATATTAAACGATGTAGAGGAAGCAAAATGCATATCCAGTCAGCACGGAGAATTGGCGGGAACGGTTGTGATTGGAGCAGACGAAGTGCTGTGTGCATATCTTCTTCCAGCCTTGTTCAAACGCTTCCGAGCGGACTATCCTGGTGTGCGGTTATTGTTCCGCCCCTTGTCTGGACAAGAGCTTAAATCGAGTCTGAGAGAAGGGCATGCCGATGTCGTCTTTGTATTGGATGAGCCTATGAATTCCAAAGACCTTCATTCCGAGTTTTTAAAGGATGAGACCTTTCAAATGGTCGTTTCTCCCGATCATATGTTAGCATCGCGTTCCGCGTTAGTTATCGATGACTTCCACAAACAGCATTTTTTGCTGACCGAAAAGAACTGTTCGTATCGCACTTATTTTGACCAATCCATAACAAAGAAAGGTGCAGATGCTCTGACAGAGCTGGAGTTTCATAGTGTAGAAGCCATTAAACAATGTGTTGCGGCTGGTCTAGGGATTGCTTTATTACCTGAAATGGCTTTGAAGAAAGAGTTGAGCGATGGGGAAGTGGTTGCTCTGCCGTGGGATTTATCAGATGTATCCTTTTCTGCGCAAATGCTCTGGCATCGGGAAAAATGGATCTCTCCGTCCATGGCTGCTTTCATGGAGGTCGCCAAGAGTGAGTTGATTTGATTGTTCAGAATTTGTTTAGATGTATGTGTTAAAATATTCTTCATGGAGATCGTGAGGTTAAATGGAATCAACCTTCAACAACATGATACAGATATATATGGGGGATTAGTAATGGAGAGAAAGATTAGAAATTCTGCAAAAGCATTGATCATTAAAGACGGGAGAATGCTTGCAATGAAGCAGGATGATAATGATGAAGTCATCTACATCCTGCCTGGTGGGAGCCAGAATGCAGGTGAAACCCTGACGGATGCTGTGAAGCGTGAAGTTGCGGAAGAAATCGGAATAGATGTAGAACCGTTATCACTGGAATTTGTCATTGAAGGGGTATACGGTGAAGCTCTTCATCGTGTAGATTTTGTTTTTTTATGCGAGTACATAGGTTTGATGGACCAAGATAGTTCTATTCTGCCAAGTGACGAAAACCAAGTGGAATATGAATGGCTCGAAATTAAAAATATAAACGAACTACCTTTATTTCCTTCAAAATTACGAAAGCAGATCATTAGATTGGTTGAGGGAGAAAAAACGGTTATGTATTTAGGAAATGAGGAAGATGACGACCTGAATAGTTAGATGAGTACACGTCGTAAACAAGCGGCTGTCTTGCATTTATAAATGAAAGGCTATTTCAAAGGACGTGCGGTCCAGTGAAATAGCCTTTTTGCCGTTGAACAAAGTGTACAGAGCGATTCAAAAATGAACATCTATGCTGAGGGGTTACATTAGGCCAGATGTTATATTTCTTGTTCCTTCACGCCTGCTGTCATATTTTTCTGACCCCATATTACCATGGATTCAATTAAAGGAACCAATTCCTTGCCTGATTCTGTGAGCGAATACTCCACTCTCGGTGGCACCTCGTTATATTGCTCCCGATGCACGATGCCGGAATGAATCAAATCCTTCAAACAGTTCGTTAACATCGTTCCGGTAATGCCAGGCAGTCTTCTTTTTAATTCATTGTAACGTATACAGTCATTTTCACTGAGGATTGCCAGGATCGGAAGATTCCACTTGCCTCCAATGACCTGAAATGCATAAGTCGCTGGACATAACTGATCGAAATTAAACTCGTACTTCACTTGACACCCTCCAATAGTATACTTTTTGATACTAAGTCAGAAAAAGAATCGTACTTGTTCAGAAGATTGTAAACATTATAATCAAACTAACACAAGAAAATCAATTCATAAGACAATATAAAGGCGGGATAAACGTGAGTAACGAATCAATGATGTGTGATCTGGAAACAGGCGTATGTGGTGTGAATGAGGAAGAGGCGATGCAAGAAATCAATCTGAATCACGTTGAGAAAAGGATAACTCTTTATTACGCAACAGATCCGATCTGCTCTCACTGCTGGGCGCTAGAGCCGGTGCTTCATCGGTTTGTTGAGGAATACGGTCATTATTTTACGCTGCAAATCAAAATGGGAGGGCTACTGGCTAACTGGAATGGTTTCTCGGATGGCGCTAACGGGATTCAGAAACCTTCGGACGTTGCAGAGCATTGGAAGGAAGTGGGTGAACATTCACGCATGCCCATCGACGGTTCCTTATGGCACGATAATCCAATACTTTCTTCCTATCCGCCATCTCGCGTATTTAAGGTCATTCAGAGTACACACCCTGGTAAAGAGCAGGACTTCTTAAGACGTGCGCGTGAAGCCGTGTTTGCATTCAATCGAAATATTGGAGAAGATGATGTGCTGACGGATATCGTCAATCAACTGGGCTTGAATGGAAAAGATGTGGTTGAGGCGGCTGCACAGCAATCTGCACAAGAGTTATTAGAGGAAGACTTTGAGAGTGTCGCTAGTTTGGGAGTTAGAGGGTTCCCATCAATTATCATTGTGAATGAAGAGAACCAGGGTATGAAAATTGTCGGAGCGCGCTCTCTTGAGACATATGTGCAAGCACTTCAGCAGGTGCTTGGTGGTGATCTGAAACCAAAACAGATAACCTCGTTGGAGCAGAAAATCAATGAGGGACACCTTCTTTTCTCTAGAGAAATGGAGGTCATGTACAATATCGAAAAGACTGATATTGAATCATATGTGAAATCTGAATTGGCAGAGCACACATATCGTGTGGGTTATATTTTGAATGAGATGTATGTTGAGCATATCTGAGACAGAAAATGCAAGAAATCGAATTAGCACATTTTTACGGAAAGAGTATTATCAATATTGAATGGAGTGAACCTAACGGGCAGGTCACATATGTGGCTTGTCCGTTTTGTGTATCATTAAGTAATAAATAAGTGGTGTTCATTCCATCGCTATATACTTGCTTATCATGAAATTTCTGGCATGTCAGCGCAACGTTGAAGAGATACATAGAAAAAGGGCAGGAACCGAGACCATTTTTGGTGCGTTTGTTGGACTGATTTTTATTGGGGTTTCTATCGGTATGCCCCCCAATAAGATGATTACATTCATTGTAATACAGCCTCGAAAATAGAAATCAAATCCAAAGCAGGTCAGCAATATGACTTGCTTTTTTTGTACATCTGCGAAAAAAACTGATTTGAATTGAAAACGAGGCTTGACCTTAGGTCGGACCTAAGGTTTATGCTATGTACAGGAAGAACAGCGAAGGTGGAGATGACAGTGAATGCTGAAATTACAATTAGCGAATTGGCCAAGCTGATGCACGTATCGGTACATCAAATTCGTTATTTTGAGGAAAAGGGAGTGTTGCATCCGGCTTACACAGGTGATAATCAGTACCGAATGTATGGCATGGATGAAGTGTACAGGCTTGCCCATATTTTATTGCTGCGTAAGATGGGGCTGTCCGTTCAAGTGATCAAAGAATGTCTTACACGTCTGACTCCCCAAGAGATCACACTGCTCTTTCATCAGGCACTGACCGATACCGAAGCCGAGATTAAGAAACTTCAGGAGACCAAGCATTTTATGGAGAAGTTATTGGAGGAAAAAGCACATCTTGCAGATCCGGTGGAGACAGCATGTAAAATCATTCAGCGCGAAGCCACGCCGCTATCGCTATGGTTTGAAATGGAGGCTACTGCCACGCTGAATGCGCAGACACTTGTACAGCACAAAGACAAGATCACCAATCTGTTTGAAGCAGATCTCCATTATGTCTACGATTCGTCCGGTATTGTAGGCCTGTACACTTCCGCCATCGAGGGAACGGGCCATCTGGTGCTGCCAGCGGGAACATATCTGTCCTGTCATCTTTTTGTGGAAAATGAAGAACAACTGGCTGCTCACATTCAGCATTTTTATGCTAACGCCGAAGAGGTGGGGTATGTCTGTCAGAGGCCACTACTCATAGTGGAAAAATCGTATTTATCGTTGTTCACACGCGACAAGCTTCATTATGAATTACTGTCACAGATCATAACAGAACAGGAGTTTGCCTTATGACACATCTCGTTCAGATTGAACGCATCCAGCCTGATCGTTACAAAATAGCCAGCGAACTGATGGCTTATGGATTTGGACATAAATTTCAGAGATCCACTTCAATGTCTTTGTCAGATTTGGCTACAGCCTTTGAGCAGATGCTGCATCATGTTCCCCAAGATACTGGAAATCTGCGCGTGGTCGCACGAGAAGACGATGTCATTGTGGGCACGATGTCGTTGAAGTGGAAGCCGTGCTCTCATGAACAGATCGCTGGAAAGGTGAGAGGTTCCCAGGTGTGGGACGCTTGCAATCACATCGGCGCTTGGAGACGCCTTCTGATGTTAACGGGAATTCATTTGCTGAAACACGAACCTGTGACGCAGGAATGTTACATCGAGGATATCGTTGTGCATCCACAACATCAGAGCAAGGGAATCGGCAGACAATTACTCGCCTGGGCGCAGCAATACATGCTGCAATCCCCGCAGATGTCGTATCTCAGTCTGCATGTGGTAAGTCACAACCTGAAAGCCATTCGGATGTACGAACGTCTGCAGTTTCACACACAAAACAGTACAAAAAGCTGGATGACCGGCATGCTTCTCGGTGAACAACAATGGAATTATATGACTCGCAAAGGAGAATATCATGCTTCAACGTAAAAGAATCTGGATTTCACTACTCGTCTTCATTTTATTAATTGTTGGTACAGGAACGTACATTGTTGTGCAACAGGACTACAGAATGGTCGAACAACACATCGAAATTCAAACCCCACAAGGCAAACTGACAGGTACACTGTCTCTGCCTGAAAACGAATCTGGCAAGCTGGGACTCGTGCTTTTCATCCATGGTGATGGTCCGATTGATTCGACACATAGTGATGGATATAAGCCATTGTGGGAGCGTCTTGCTTCCATAGGATACGCTTCGTTGTCGCTGGACAAACGCGGCATAGGTGGTTCCGAAGGCAACTGGCTGAATCAAAGCATCGATGATCGCGTAGTTGAAGCCGAGCAAGCTATCGCTTGGGCGAAAGAGCAACCGATGATTGATGGTTCCAAAATTGGTGTATGGGGAGCAAGTCAGGCAGGGTGGGTCATTCCCAAGCTTGCAGGCAAGGAAAATCTCGCATTTAGTATTCTCGTTTCTCCAGCGATCAATTGGCTGAGACAGGGAGAATACAACACACGGAGTCAAATGGCCAAGGATGGATTTTCGGCCACTGAGATACAAGCACAGGTGGATTACGATAACAAGATCAATGATGTGTTGAAACGTCATGGTTCTTATGAGGAATACATTAGGCTTGCACGTCAAGGTGAGGAACAGATGATCAAGGATCGTTGGAACTTTGTGATTAAAAACTTCACAGTGGATGCAACGGAGGATTTGCATAATTTTAAAACACCAGTCCTGCTATTGCTTGGAGCGAATGACGTCAATGTCGATATCAAGGATACCGAGCGTGCATATCGTCAGGAAGTCAAACCGTCGTATTTGCTTCACAAAAAGATTTTTCAAAACACGGAGCATTCGATGCTTCCTACATCCATTGCAGGCTCGGAATGGAGAATAGGGCTGAGATTCCTCTTTGCTCCAAGAAGTATTACCACCGCTGGGTATATGGACGAGATTGAACAATTCCTGACCAAATTGGCGTTATAAAGAGAACAGGTTGAGCACCGATTTTATATTGAATCGTATTAGAAGGTATAATTAAATTCTGGAGGCGAACGAGATGCTGGAATTAGAGTTTACTACTATAGAGGAGTGGGATGAAACAATGTGGGCACGGATGGAGCGGATCTATCATGAGGCCTTTCAAAGCGGTGCGAAGACAAAAGTGATTCTGCGCAGTATGCTGGACCGAGGGGTTGGTTATTTACACACGGGCGTGCATCAGGGAAAAGTGCTTGCGATGGCTGTTACTGGACTGGAGGGGAAGGCTGTGGACCGCATTCTGATCATTGACTACCTCGCAGTTGATCAGAAGCTGCGCGGGTTGGGCATAGGAACCTGGATGCTGGAGCAGCTCAGAGCCTGGGCATTAAGGGAACATGAGATCAAAGGGATACTTATCGAGGCGGAATCCGGGACAACGGGGGCTCATCAGGAACGTATTCAGTTCTGGCAACGCAACGGGTTCATCTTGACCTCCTATGTCCATCAATATAGAATGGTGCCTGAACCATATCAGGCAATGATGCTGCCACTGGACAGAAGCACGCATGTGTCTGATGATGGTGAGGCACTGTTTCGTTATATCAATGCTTTTCACAAGGTTGCTTACCGGAAGAGTTAGCCCCCTCAAACTATTTCACAATGAAGACGGGCAGAGTGAGTGAATAGGCCAGGGAACACCTGCATTCGATTAAAAAGCAATGGATGCGATATGCGCTGCTTGCAGAAATTGAACGCAGATTGGGTCATCCCGAGAGAGCAATTCAGTACGCTCAGGAAGCAGTGAATGCCTCAAACGGCGTCGAGCGTTATATGCTGGTTAAAGAATATGAAAGATATAACGCCGCTTGTGGCTTGTGGAGAAACGATTTGGACTCAAAACAAAGCGAAGTCTGCACCGGCTAAATTACGTGCGACTGAGTTAAATGAAATGATGAGAGAACGGAGCATATGCGGAGGTTGAGGTAGGAGATGGCAGAGGTTCCACAAAGCAATCTTTCCATCAATAATTACTCCAATCTGAAAATTTCCAGATTATCTCGTTGCTGTGTATTTCTATCCCATAAAGCGCTGGTCATTTTTCAATTTCGGCACACGGATGTACTATTCGCACAGGCAAGTCGTCCACCCATTGCGTAGACTGAAGTAGATCAAGTCAAGTGAGGTGAATTCCATGGCTAAAACCAGTGAAATACACGTCCGGGTGAAACGGCTAAAGGATCGCCCAGTCTGCGTGACTCTTCATAATGGCGAAACGTACGTCGGGTACATCTCTGGCGTTAACAGCGAAGGCGTAGTGCTGACCGGGGGCGGAAAGCTTACTCAGGCCGCAATCACAGCACGCTCATCTGAAGGCAGTGCTCGCAAAACCAAACCTAAAGCAGGGGCTACGAGAAAAACAGCATCCTCTCGAAACCATAAACGGGTGAACAGTACTCGTAAGTCGCAGGTACGATCCCGGTCGATGTCTCGTTCAACGTCTAGGCAAGCCCAGGTATCATCTTTCATGCCTATGCTAGGCTCATTGTTAGGTGGCTTTGGCGGACTTGGCGGTGCAGGCTCGATTGGAGGCATGTTAGGCGGTGGTATGCGGTTGTTTGGCATGATCCAGCGGTTTACACCTGTGGTCAAAATGGGGTATGGCATGATTAAGCAGATTCAGCCATTTATGGGGGCGGTTCAAGGGCTGATGACTCCAGCAAGCCAGGCTGCGGCAGAAGCCGAAGGTGAAGAGGAAGCACAACGAGGATAATACTTGAAATGAAAATCGTGAAATAGAACACAACCTTCTTTTCATTTGGGAAGGAAGTATTGCTAGTGTGTTGGGTGATTTGATCTCTTTCTGATATCTGTTCTATTCCTTATCTTCTCCGCTAGATGCTTAACTGAAAGCTGCTCTCCGTACGGCAAACGGAGGGTGGCTTATTTGCTTATGCTGTATATGAGATTTCCAATACGCACCAAACGTCTAACTTTGGAACTATGTAGTTGAGCCGACTACCCTCATGCAGCAAAAAGCACCGCGCGCAGGGAGCTGCACGCGGTGCGAAAAACAATGCTGATGTTGCAGAGTGGAAACCGATTCTATTCCGCTGTTATTAAGCCTTTATGCCTGTTTGGTTTTGAGGCGAATCACGTTCCATGATGCTTTGTTCAAGACTGCTTGCACTTTACCCTGGTCAACCGTTGTATATCCGCCATTGTGAGGAACAACGTTGCGCGGGTTTTCTTTCGTATTGGTTGCTTTCAGATCGTTGTTCTCCAGTACAATATGCTCCACGAATGTCGTTTCTCCGAAGGAGCGCAGGTCTACGTTGAGTTCCAACTGCTCATCCAGATGTCTGTTTACCGCAAAGATTGTGATCGTACCGTTCTCTTCATCATGCACACTGATCGCTTCGAGATAAGGTACATCTGTAAAGTCTTTGGAATCATATTTAGGTGAAGTTGTGATGGACCGTAACACCGTACCGCGTCCGAAGTTGGATGCATGCATGAACGGGAAATAGGTCGTCTGGAACCAGATCGCTCCGTTATTCTCGGTCATGATTGGTGCAATGGTGTTAATCAACTGAGCAAGGCAAGCCATTTTTACACGATCGGCGTGTTTGAGTATGGTAATCAGGTAACAGCCCACAGCAAGTGCATCTTCATGTGTATACACATCTTCAAACTCTGGAGGCGCAATCTGCCACCGTTCTTCCATACGGCTTGTGCCGATGGATTTCCAGACATTCCATTCATCCAGAGACAGCATTAATTTCTTTTTGCTGCGTTTCTTGGCTTGTACAAAATCACAGATTGAAGCAACACTATCAATAAATTGATCCAGATCCAGCGATGTCGCCAGGAAGTCATACGTGTTGTCTTTATTGTTGTTGTAATACTGATGCAGGGACAAGTAGTCCACATTTTCATAGGTGAGATCCAGCACGGTTGCTTCCCAATCTGCAAATGTACTCATGTCACGGCTGGAGCTGCCGCACGCGACGAGTTCGATATCCGGATCAACCCATTTCATCGCTTTGGCTGTCTCATTGGCAATACGGCCATATTCATATGCAGTCATTGCACCAATCTGCCAAGGCCCGTCCATTTCGTTGCCTAGACACCAGGTTTTGAATTTATGCGGGTCCTTGTAACCGTGAGAGATCCGCAGATCACTCCAGTATGTGCCGGATGGATGGTTGCAGTATTCGATCAGGTTTCTGGCCGCATCGATGCCGCGAGTACCCAGATTTACAGCCATCATCACTTCGGTTCCAACCAGTTTGGCCCAGTCTGCAAATTCGTTCGTTCCTACGGCATTCGTTTCAATCGTCCACCATGCCAGTTCAAGTCTGCGTTTACGCTCCGCTACCGGACCAACGCCGTCCTCCCAGTTGTAACCGGATACGAAATTTCCGCCCGGATACCGAACGATGGGTACGTTCAGAGCCTTGATCGCTTCAATGGCGTCCTGACGAAAACCTTTAGCATCGGCAGTAGGATGACCTGGATCATAAATACCGCCGTATACGGCCCGCCCCAGATGTTCTATAAATGAACCATAGACACGCGGATCTACTTCAGCAATCTGAAAGTCTTTATCGATAAGCATTTTGGATGTAAGCATGGTAAGTACCTCCATTGGATGAATTCATATTCTTGAAAGAAGTAATAGTGATATTGAATTCGCTTAAAGGCAAAATCAAATCATTGATTTGTTATCTAATATGTATCATAATGCTTATATATTGAGCAAGTTCATTTTAATGAGTTCGTAAAATAGCGAATCCTGATATTTAAATAGATCGATTTTACTCAAAAAGGAAGTGAACATCATGATGCTTGGGACAGATGCAGCTTCATTACTAATTTACGAGGCACTGGCAAGTGAAGCCCGTTTAAACATTGTGCGCCTGCTGCTACAAAAAAGAGAAATGCATATCAATGCGCTTGCCCAAGAGCTTTTTCTGAGCAAAGCTATTGTAAGTACACATGTAAGCAAGCTGCAAAAAGCCGGAATTGTCGGTAGCCGAATGAAACGGGAGAACGGCGGAACCTATAAGTACTGTTTTATCGTACGAGAGTTCATGACTATTAACCTGTCACCAGAGCCTGTTGACGCTCCTTACCATGAAATATCCATACCGGTAGGTCAATATACAGATTATGAAGCATGGCCGACCTGCGGGATTGCGACAACTACGCAGATGATTGGACAGTACGACACACCGGCCTGCTTTATGGACCCGGATCGGGTGAACGCGGGAATCCTTTGGATGGCACGAGGTTTTCTTGAATATAAGATTCCCAATTATCTGTACAATGATCAGCATCTTCGAGAGATTGAAATTTCCCTTGAACTAAGCTCGGAAGCGCCAAAGGTGAACGAAAACTGGCCGTCTGATATTCGCTTTACCCTTAACGGCAATGATCTCGGTACTTGGACAAGCCCTGGCGATTTCGGGGATCGGAAAGGTAAACATACTCCACTATGGTGGAAGCTGGATGTCAACCAATATGGTGTATTGAAAATGCTGCGTATTAACGGGGAAGGCACGTTTATTGATGGTCAGCGCATCTCGGACGTGCGCGTTCAAGACCTGAATCTGGGTGCATCCACCTATTGGACCTTGGGATTAAGACCGGAAGAAGGAGTAGATGGCCGAGGCGGACTCACGCTGTTTGGCAAAGGTTTTGGCAACTATGATCAGGATATTCTGATTCGATACTATTATGATGCTCAGGAAAATAAGACTCCAGATGAATAGGTTATGCGTTTTGATAACAATTTATAGAGGGAAAGTTCCACGATGAACCACACGCAGAACAATTCCAGAGTAATGGTATTGACAACGATTACATAGCTGATATAAGATACAGCTATATAAGGAGTGTCACTGATTCGATCAGGCACCACCAAAGTCTGGATTTCACAAGTTTGTTTATTACTTGTGTATTGGACATTGGTGGTGCTTTTTGCATACTGGGGGTGATTGCATCATGAGGTTTAAAAAATCGTTAAATAACAACATCGCACTGGCGGAAGACGCCGAAGGCTGCGAAGTCATTGTCATCGGAACGGGTGTTGGCTTCAAAAAAGTAAAAGGACAGCCGATTGAGCAGAGCCAGATCCAGAAAATGTTCCGAATCGGCTCGAATGATAAATATCAGCGAGTCGAGCAATTTCTCAACGATATCCCTCTGCAAGTCATCGACATTACGGATCAGATTATTGAGGAAGGCAAGACGATGATTGGAAAAAAGCTGAATGACTCGATCCTGTTAACACTGGCGGACCATATTCATTTTGCGCTGGATCGTTTCAAAAAAGGCGTGGATGTGCAAAATCCGCTTCATTGGGACATTCGCCATCTATATCCTGCCGAATACCGTGCCGGAGAATGGGCAGTTCAAAAAATCAATGATGCTTTTCTAGTCTCACTGCCATCTGGTGAATCAAGTTCAATTGCCCTTCATTTCGTGAACTCACAATTCGACTCGGGCAGTATGAACCAAACGATTAAAATTACACAGATGATTAATGACATTTTAGGTATCATGACTGAACATTTTGGAATGGCACTGAATCAGGAATCTGCTGATTTTTCCAGGTTCATCACCCATCTGAGATACTTCATTGTTCGTCAGTTGAACCGTGAAGTGCTCTCGTTCAAAGATCAACAATTTCTATATGATGTATTGTCGGAGCGGTATCCTGTCAGTTTCCAATGCGCACTCAAAATAAAGGAGGCGATGGAGCAGCAACGCGGATTTGTGATTACTCCCGATGAGATGGTATATCTCATGATCCACATCGAGAGAGTGACATCCCGTACCGATCCGGATTGATCTCCATACAACCTGTTTGAAGTTATACCATCATCAAAATGAATTGAATATGGAGTGTTACTGATTCGATCAGGCACCACCAAATGTTTCCGACTCCGCATCTGCGGCGGGCCGGTATTACATTTGGTTTTTTTTTCGCCAAAAAAGGAGGAAGCAACATGAATCATCGGGAGTTGTCCAAAGAAATTATCCAGTTAACAGGAGGGCAAGAGAATATTACCCAAGCCTGGCATTGCATCACACGGCTTCGTTTCAACGTTCGAGAGCAAAACAAAGTTCAATTGGAACTGATCAAAGCGCTTGATGGTGTGCTCGGCGCACAGTTTCAGAACGATCAGTTTCAGGTGGTCATTGGCAACCAGGTTGCAGCCGTATATGAGCAGATCGAGGATCAAATGAAGCAGAGTAGCATATCGAAGACCGAAATAGACGCGCCACGCTCTAAAGGGATTAATGCTGTTTTGGATACGATCTCCGGCATTTTCACTCCGATTCTGCCTGCCATCGTAGGTACAGGGATGTTAAAGGGGATTCTGGCACTGCTCGTTACACTTGGCGCGATACAGGAGAAAAGCGGTGAGTATCAAGTTCTGTCTTCAATAGCAAATGCGGCCTTTTATTTCCTGCCTTTTCTTCTGGCCCTATCATCAGCCCGAAAGTTCAAAGTGAATGAATATATCGCTCTGACGCTTGCAGGTACTTTATTGTTTCCTACGATTCTGAACTCGTATCTGGCAAACCAGCTTGAACCGATTCGTTTTCTCTCGCTGCCCGTGTCCATTGTGAATTACACCCAGTCTGTTATTCCCATTATTCTGGGTGTGTGGCTTCTGAGTTATGTACATCGCTGGGTGGATCGTTTTATTCCCGGTCCGGTCAAAGTCATCTTTACCTCGATGATTGTGCTAGTCATCACGGTGCCGATTCTATTAATTGCTATTGGCCCCCTAGGGAATTACATGGGCATCTATCTGGAAATGGGCACTTCTTGGCTCTTTGCCCATTCGGGTCCGTTAACCGGCATTATTCTTGGCGGCTTCATGCCGCTGATTGTTATGACGGGAATGCATTATGCGTTCTTCCCAGGCACATTGCAGAATCTGAGCAAACTCGGATATGACGTACTTTTGCTTCCGATCAACCTGATAACTAATATGAGCCAGGCTGGTGCAGTCACGGCTGTTTTCCTCAAGACCAAAGATAAAAGAATGAAATCCATTGCTTTATCCAGTGGTATATCCGCCTTGCTTGGCATTACTGAACCCGCACTGTACGGTGTCACCTTGAAGCTGAAAAAACCATTTTACGCTTCACTCATCGGTGGAGCAGCAGGGGGTGGATTTATAACCGCAGTGGGTCTGAAATGCTTCGGTTTTGCTGTACCAGGATTGCTTTCACTTCCGTTATACATTGGCCCGAATGGTGGTATGTCCAATTTCTGGTATGCATTAATCGGAATCGGCATCAGCTTTAGCGTTTCCTTCGTGGTGACTTTGCTGCTCAAATGGGATGAGCCAAATACACGCAATTCCGCCATGTCCGACTCAACACAAACATTAACCGAACAGGAACAGGATACAACCATTTCCTTTTCTCAAGAAATGGTAACACCTGTCACAGTACATTCCATTGAGGAAAAGAAAGGGGAGGTGTTCAGCCCGCTCATTGGTGAATTGGTGCCGCTCTCAGAGCTCCCGGATCAAACGTTTGCCGAGGAATTGACCGGGAAAGGTATTGCCATTCGTCCGCAGGATGGACGTGTTACGGCTCCTTTTGACGGAACCGTCACGTTGGTTGCCAAAAGTAAACATGCGATTATGCTGACCTCCTCCAGTGGAATCGACATTCTCATTCATGTTGGACTAAACAGTGTGTCGCTCAAAGGGAAATATTTTGACGTGAAGGTTGTTGCCGGACAAGAAGTGAAGAAGGGTGAGTTGCTTCTGGAATTTGATATGGATGGCATTCAGGGTGCGGGTATTGATCTTGTGACACCAGTCATCGTAACCAATACGCCGGATTACCTCGATGTAGTACCTGTTCAGGTGAAGGGGGTGATTCCAATGAATGAATTGCTTCTCCTCACCGTTCGTTGACAGCTTCATGAATACCACATACAAAAAAAGGAGAGAAACAACATGACAAAAACAATTAAACACTCATTTCCTGAAGGATTTTTATGGGGCGGAGCTACCGCTGCCAATCAGCTCGAAGGTGCATATGATGCAGACGGCAAAGGACTCTCTACCTCAGACATGGCTCCATTCGTTCCTCATGAGGAGCGCAATGGCAAGGATTTCACCTTCGACGTCGATTCTGTTCAATTGGAAGAATACCTGAGCGGTAACACAGACGTATATTTCCCGAAACGGAACGGCGTGGATTTCTACCACCGCTACAAAGAAGACATTGCCTTGTTTGCGGAGATGGGTTTCAAAGTGTTTCGTCTTTCGATCGCGTGGACACGGATCTTCCCGACAGGAGAAGAGGCTGTTCCCAATGAAGCTGGTCTGGCGTTTTATGACAACGTGCTGGACGAGCTGTTGAAATACGGGATTGAACCGCTCGTAACGATCTCGCACTACGAGATGCCCGTAGAGTTAACCCGCAAATACAACGGCTGGGAAAGCCGCGAGATGATCGATCTGTATCTGAAATTTGCCAATACGCTGTTTGACCGTTACAAAGACAAAGTGAAATACTGGATCACCTTTAATGAAATGAATATGATGCTGACAAGTCTGTATACTGGCGGCGGCATTCTGGAAGATAAAATTAAAGGTACACAGGAACAGGTGGCATATCAGGCAACTCATCATCAATTTGTTGCAAGCTCACTGGCTGTCAAAAGTGGTAAAGAGAAGATGCCCAATGCTCAGATTGGCTGTATGATCTGCCGCCTGGAAACGTATGCTGCTTCTAGTAAACCGGAAGATGTGTTGCAGACGATGAAGGAAGATCAGATGAACCTGTTCTACCCAGAGGTACAGGCACGGGGCGAATACCCATCCTATATGCAAAGATATTTTGAGGAAAATGGCATTGTACTGGTTAAAGCACCTGAGGATGATGCCATTATCCGGGACAATACCGTGGACTTTATTGCTTTCAGTTATTACATGACGTATATCGGAAAATATGACCCCAATGACAACAGCAACTCTGGTATGCTGGTAAGTCAGATCAAAAACCCTCATCTGAAAGCTACTGAATGGGGATGGCCTATCGATCCAATTGGTCTTCGCGTCGCGCTGAACCGATTGTATGATCGTTACCGGATGCCGCTCTTCATCGTTGAGAACGGGCTGGGTGCTATCGACACACCGGAAGAGGACGGGGCAGTCCATGACCCTTATCGCATCAATTACTTGCGCAGCCACATTGAACAGATGAAAGAAGCTGTCGCTGACGGCGTTGAATTGATGGGTTTCACTAGCTGGGGACCTATCGATATCATTAGCTGCTCGACTTCTGAAATGGGCAAACGTTATGGTTTCATTTATGTAGATCAAGACAATGCTGGCAACGGTTCATTGGAAAGAACCCGCAAGGATTCCTTCTACTGGTACAAACAAGTTATTGAAACGAACGGAGAAATCCTGTAATTATACAAAATTCTTACACGCCGCCCGTATGGGCGGTTCTTTATTTTATACTAGCAAAATCAGGGATAATTATATAAACTTGTGATATTCAAACAAGAGGAGTGAATTCAATGTCTAACAAGGTGATTGTGCTTTAGGTTCACAGAAGGATATTTGCGTTACAGGGATTCCTTTTGTGGACATTGCAGTGCGGGAAACCGTCCAAACAATGTTTACTGGAGGAGATTATTATTAATTTTAACAAAGCTGTTGACATCAGCAATACACATGTATTGGCATTGGTATCCGAGTTGTTTGACCTGGAGGGTTACAACATTCAACTTATTCCGCCTCATGAGGGTGGGCGTAATGTTGTTTACACTTGTGAGCAAGAGGGGCATGAATTGCTAATTCTCAGAGTGTCTTTTTTGCCTGACAGAAGGCGGGAAGATTATATTGCCGAACTGGAGTATGTTCGGTATTTATTTGAGCACGGTGCAAGTGTCTCGAATGTGGTCAACTCGAAAAAGGGCCATCTGCTAGAAGAGGTCACATATGATGAGCATACATTCTTTATCTGTACGTTTGTGAAGGCCAAGGGAAAGTTGCTGGTAGAGAACCATTATCAGTACCGTGAAGGGGTCCCACTTACCGAATACTATTATAATAGCGGTAAAGTTTTGGGGGAAATGCATCAGCTATCCAAAAGCTATGAACCTGTTCATGGCAGGCATCATTTTTTGGACAAATATAATACGGAGCATATCGAGAGGTTGGTCCCTGAATCATTCTCTTTGCTCAGAAGCAAAATGGTGGAACTACTGCAAGCAGTAAAAGAATTGGAGTCGAGCCAGGAGACATTGGGCATGATCCATTTCGATTATAATGACGGGAATTATTCGATCGATTTTGATACGGGACAAATCACGGTATATGATTTCGACAATTCCTGTTATGGCTGGTACATGTTTGACCTCGCAGGTATGTGGATCAACGGAGTCGGTTGGGTTCAATTTGAACCTGAAGCGGACAAACGTAAACAGTTCATGGATGAGTATTTCCAAACCGTGCTCGCCGGATACAGATCAGAAACCCAGGTTTCTGATGCGATGCTGGAGAAGCTGCCTTTATTTATTCAAGTCAGCCTTCTGGAGAATATTGTGGATCATTTTGAGGTGGCGCAGCGCGAAGGGAAAGAACCAGAAGAAGATGACGAGGTTCTGTTATATCTCATTAAATGTCTGGAAGAGGATATACCATTTAAGGGATTTTTCCATGATATCTATTCGAGTGAAGCACCCTTTGAATATGAGGAGCGCTGAAGGGTCTAGACCCTAATTAAACCAATAACCAATGATTCTAATGATTCACCAAGGTATGGAGGCAACCGGATTGACAGGTTGCCTCTTCTTTTTGTCTACATATGTTATTCAAATTTGGAAGGAGGCACGTTGTAAAATTTTTTGAATGCTTTGGAAAACGTAAAGGGATCGGGATAACCCAGAAATCCGGCAATTTGTTGAATCGTATATTTTTTCTCGTACAGATAGTCTCTGGCCCGATTCATTTTGATTTGATTGATGTACTGTCCCGGTGTAATACCGAGAATTTTTTTGAACAAAGAAATAAAATATTTCTCAGAGACGCCGGCAATATCTGCAAGTTCGTTAACTCGGATGGCACGATGCAGGTTCGCATCCACGTATGGGAAGACATTCTGCAGAACCTCCAGACTTCCTTCGATCTTCCTCGGTTTTCGGTTTTTCAGAAACTCACCGTGATACAGCCCTTGCCTATGTAATTCCAAAATTTTGGCGATGACGAGAAGTAAAGAGGCTTTCAAGTAAAGCGGACTTCCGGAAGCGCCGCTACTCTGCTTGAACCTTTGATAGGATGAGGTGAACAGCGTTGATTCCTCTTGAATCAGATTGCCAGGTACAATGCCCGGAAGTTGAAACTCGCCGAGAATTCGCTTTTGCTCAGCGATGCTGAAATCAAAGTGCATGTATACGAATCGGCACAGCTCTCCGGTCGTGGAAGCCATATAGGGCATATCCGGACAAAAAAACACCACGTCACCCGGTTCTGCCATATGCTCAATTCCATTGATGGTAATCTGGACGGAGCCTGCTGTAATGAACCACAGATCATAATCGGAATGAGACTTGTGCTCCGTCCAATTGCTGTCGTGCGTTTGTTCCAAATAAGAGCTCATGCGAAGTGTGATATACTCCGAAAGTTCGTCGATTACACTCATATTTACAGTTCCTGCATGCATCTAACCCAACTCATTCCTCTCTACTTTATGACATCCTTTATTTTTCACTATCATATCAAAGGAATTATCTCTTGTTAACTACAGTACGATATGACATGTATTGAAAACTATCACACATTCCGATTCCAGCCCACTCACCTATAATGAACTTATATCGTTACGAGGAGGGGTTATTGATGAATGCTACAAGTACACAGCATCCAAAGGTAGTTGTTATTGGGGCGGGCAGCCTGTTTTTTGGTCGGCAGTCCATCTGGCAGATGGTACACTCCCCATATCTGAATCAGGGAACGCTGGCTTTGGTGGATACGGACGAGGAACGGCTCTCGAAAATGGTAAAACTAGCGGAAATGGTCGCCAAGGAGAACAACGTATCCCTAAAGATTGAGGGTTCAGTGGACCGAAGACAGGTACTACCGGGAGCCGACTTTGTTGTGCTCAGCTTTGCGGAAGAATCGGTAAAATATCGGGGCATCGACTGCCAGATTTCTCTAAAGTATGGGATTCGCATGTGTTCTGGCGATACGATTGGCCCGGGCGGGATCTTTCGTGCGATGCGTGAACTGCCGGTTATTATGGAATGCGCTAAAGACATTGAGGAGTTGTGTCCGGATGCTTGGGTGATCAATTATATTAACCCGTCTACCGTTCATGGCATTGCATTACATCGATATGCACCGAAGCTTAAATCGTTTGCGCTGTGCGATAGTCATCATATGCCGCATAAGAAAGCCTATTATGCCGTACGAGCCGGAATCATTGGAGACAATAGCCAGTTCACTGAAGAGATCAACCAGAAATTCGATTTTCGCATCGCTGGTGTTAATCATTTCACTTGGCTGCTCAAAGCCGAGTATGAAGAAAAAAATGTGATGCCCACCATCGCAGAAGCCATGCGCAAGATGGCAGGTGAGGAGAATAACGGCGGCGATCGCGGCGCAAAAGCTCTGTATAACGATGCGATTACCTACGAACTCTATGATATTTTCGGAATCATTCCCACTTGCACGGCTCATACGAAGGAATACGTTCGATATTGGCAAGGTCTTGGCAAAACTGAGGACGCCATTCCTCCATTATCGATCTGGGAGACAGAGGACAGGTATGAGCGTCATGACGAAATGTGGCGTCAGGTGGATGACTTTCTTGCAGGGAACATCCCCATCGCCGATTACATGAGTACCTTCGGACCGGATCATGCGACCGACATCATTGAGAATATGGTGGGGAACTTGGGCAAAAAATTCTTCATCAATACGCTCAATCAAGGCGCCGTAACCAATATGAATAATGATTCGTTCCTGGAACTGCTATGCGATGTAGATATGGATGGGGCGAAACCACTCCATGTAGGCGAGATGCCGCGTGGGATAAGAGGGATGCAAGAACTTGTACTGGATACCCATGAGCTTACAGTAGAAGCTGTTCTGGAACAGAGCTACGAGAAGCTGAGAAGGGCGATGCTCACCGATCCGCTCGTGAATTCCATCAGTGACGCGGACAAGATCATCCATGAATTGTTGGAACTGGAGCGTGAGATGATTCCGGACGTTTGGTATAAGGATAGACTGCAGTATAGCTGAGAATAGAGAACGATAATAGACCACGTCAGCTCCTTCAAAGGGCTAATGTGGTCTTTGCTCTTTACTATTTTCAAAAAAATCCTACTCCACTTTAAACAAGCCAGCATGGTCTTCATAGTACGAAGTAATAAAATCACGAAATTCTCTTACAGCAGGAGATAACCATTTTTGTTTGACCCAGGATAGGCTAATAGGATATATCGCTGAATCATCAGCAATTTTCACATAACGTAACCCTAGTGTTCTACATACGGAGATCGGAAGTAATGCAACACCCTGATTAAGCCTGATAATTTCAAGCAGCGTATGAGAATCGACCTCAAATGCATGTTTGGGCAGGAAACCTGCTTTTTCACAGAGCATGGAGGTAAACCGGCTGTACTCCTTATTATCGGCAAGGGAAATAAAGGGCTCATTTGCAACAACACTTAATGAAATGCTTGTTTCTCCGCCGTATGTATGATCCGTGGGCACAACCAGAACAATATCCTCCTCAACCAGGACAAAACTCTCAATCTCCTCATCCTGAATCGGATGCCCCGTAATCCCCAGATGCATGTCGCCTTTCTTCAAACCTGTAATAATTTCACTGCGAGTCCCAATGCCTTGATGAAGCTTGGTTTCGGGGGAAGCGTTGATATAGTCACTAATGAGACCTGTGAGGAACCGAGTATTCGTAATTGAGATCCTGATTGTATTGGATATTTGCTGTTCCTCCGCTTTAATCTCCATCTCTGCATTTTCAATTTCAATAAAAATCCTGTTCACATGTTTCAATAAAATTTCACCTGAGGAGTTCAATTGAATGTTTCGTCCTCTCCTATGAAATAGGGGGGTACCCAGTTCATCCTCAAGTCTTTTGATCGTTAAACTTAGGGAAGGTTGAGCGATATTCAATTGTGCAGCTGCCTTGGAGATGTGTTCAGTATAGGCAACGGTCTGAAAGTATTTGAGTTGAAGCAATTCCATACAAGTACACTCCTTATTTATTCTGATAAATATATGTAGTGCTTATTATGTATTATATTAAATTTAAATATTGATGTAGAATTTTTTTATGAGATACAGTTCAAATTTTAATATAACAAATTCAACTAAATTTATAAGGTAGGTGTCTTTGATGAAAATCGATGTGAATAACATAGCTAAAAATCTGAATACACCGCTAACAGCTCCGGCATACCCAATGCCACCGTACAAATTCGTGAATCGTGAATATTTGAATATTATTTACCGGACCGATGAAAAAGCGTTGCGGGCAGCCGTACCAGAGCCTCTGGAAATTACGGAACCTTTGGTTAAATTCGAAGTGATGTGGATGCCGGATGTTTCTGGACTGGGGGCTTATACAGAAGCTGGACAAGTTATCCCTGTTCAATTTAATGGGGAGGAAGGCGATTATGTGCATTCGATGTACGTAGACAATTTCCCCGCGATTACAAGTGGTCGAGAGCTCACCGCCTATCCGAAAAAGCTGGGAGCGCCCAAGTTGTATACCGATTCAGATACACTAGTTGGCACACTTGATTATGGAACGCTGCGTGTAGCGACGGCAACGATTGGCTATAAACACGTGGAGATGGATAAGGAGCTCGCCAAACGTGAAATATGCCGACCTAATTTTATGATTAAGATTGCTACGGACTATACCGGGAATTTAAGAATATGTGATCTGATCCGTACTCAAATTACAGACATCGAAGTGAAGGAAGCTTGGACAGGACCTGCCCGGCTTCAATTGTTCGAACATGCGTTGGCACCTCTTGCAGATCTGCCTGTGTTGGAAGTGGTGTCCGCTTCTCATATCCTTACCAACCTAACCTTAAACGCTGCACAACCTGTATATAACTACCTGGAAGAGAAATAAGGAGGAAAAATAAAATGAGAATTGCAATTGTAGGAGCAGGATCTTTGGGAACCATTGTAGGCGCATATCTTGCGGATGGCGGACTGGACGTTGAGTTAATTGATGCATATCAAGAACATGTAGATGCTTTAAATGAGACGGGTGCTAAAGTGACGGGTACCACAGAGTTTCAGTCCAAAGTAAAAGCCATTACTCCTGATCAGAAATCAGGACAATATGACCTTGTCTTACTTTTAACCAAACAACTTTATAACGATTCCATTCTTCAGGAATTACTTCCATTCTTGAAAGAAGACAGTATGGTGTGTTCCTTGCAGAACGGGATTCCGGAAGAAAAAGTGGCGTCCATTGTGGGTGAAAAACGTGTCATTGCAGGCTCTGTTGAATTTGGCGCTACGTTCATTGAACCAGGTGTATCAAGTCTGACTACCGAGTACACTCAATTTAAGCAGTATGCTTTTCAGATTGGTGAATTAAATGGTGAAATCACCGAACGAATTCAACACGTGAAATCGGTGTTGGACCTTGTGGGTGGGACTCATATTTCCGATAACCTGGTTGGAACCAAATGGTCCAAATTGCTGATCAACAATGCATTCAGTGGTTTGTCCGCTGCTTTGAATGGGGAATATGGGGACATTATTGATCACGAAGCCGGCATTGTGAGTGCAGCTCATATTGCGGACGAGACGATTAAAGTTGCTCGCGCCAATGGGGTCACCCTAGTTAAAATGAATAGATTCGACATCGCTTCACTCGAACTGAACAGCAAAGAAGATATCCCTGAACGGGTGAAAACATTACGTTACGTGATGGAGCCCTCCAGATTGCTCAAAGCAAGCATGCTTCAAGATCTGGAGAAGAAGCGCAAAACGGAGATTGATTACATTAACGGAGTTGTTTCAAGCAGGGCAGAAGGCACCGGAATTGCGACACCTTATAATGATTTAGTTGTAAAACTGGTCAAATCTGCTGAAGAAACTCATATCGTTCCTGATTTTGACACGAATATAAAAGCTTTTGAAGAACTATTAAGTGCACAATAATAATTCAATTATTTCAACTGAAAGTCGCTTATATAGCGACTTTTTTTGTTGTATCGGTAAATCCTGTCAGGCTTGATTTTGCGACAGATAGAATATTCTACGTGATTTTTGTTTCCTAAGATTATACAAAAAGGGGAATTAAATTTGATATAATTTAGACTTGCTGGTTATTTTTCTATTAGAAGGAGATAGGTATGAGGAAATCTTGGGGGGAATTCGTCTTTTATTTGGCGGTGTTTGTTTTTGTTTTGTTTATGACCTGGAATGATTATTCACTATTTTGGACAATAGGGGGTGTAGTCGTTACCATTCTTATCGCGTTTATTAAGCATGTTTTTTATCCTTTGGTATTTGATAAGCGTATAGATCGTTTAGAGTCCTTTTTATCCAAGCAGCAAAATACACCTGGGACATACATTATTTATGTTCTTGCAAACAGACTTGATGATGAGGTAGAACTAGTTATGGAGCAAATTATGCAGAAATATAAGCGAAGAACAACACAAGCACAGTTCAAGGCAGCTTACGGATTATATCGCAAGGATATGTTTGCCATTCGGCAAGCTGTACCTCATATCGGCTTATCGGACTACCGTACATATTACGAAACCATTCTACTCTTGGAAGACGGGAAAAGTGAAGATGCGCGTGAAAGACTTCAATCCATTAAAAAACAGTGGATGCGATCAACATTGCTCGCGGGTATTGAACTCAAAGCAGAAAACCGCGATACCGCTATTCAGCACGCGCATGAAGCACTTAACTCTTCCAGAGGTGTTAATCGTTATGTTTTATATAAGGAATACGAAAGAGTATTACCAGAGGTTGTTGGACACATATCGTAAACTCGACATTATTATTAACTTGTTTCAGCCACTGGTTAAGGAGGAATGCTCAAAAACAGCTTGCTGTATAAGGAATTAATAACCTTTGGATAATAATGACATTGACAACTTCAGGTTTTTCCAAAATAATAGTATGTAATTGAATACTGGTACCTTTAATTCAGTCCAGAGAGGCTGGCAAGGGCAGCGGATTTCATAATCACGCGAGAATCAGGGCATATTCCGTAATAGGATGCGATGCGCTGTGTCTTCGCGCGGATTATGATGCAAAAAGAGGCTACTTGTCAGTGTATAACTTGACGAGTAGCCTCTTTTTTCTGCTTTTTTTGGTATCAGATACACTTTATGTTGGGGGTATTCTGATGAGCAAACAAGATCAAGAGTTTTCATGGCAAGCGGTGCCGAAAGCGCAAAGAAACCAATTTTGGAAGACGTTATCCGTCATGCTCGGTTTTACATTTTTCTCAGCAAGCATGCTGGCAGGAGGAACATTGGGCGTCAGCCTGACGTTCATGGAGTTCATTGGCATCGTACTTGCAGGTAATCTGGTGCTCGGTATCTATACAGGGGCACTGGCACATATCGCTGCCAAAACGGGCCTGTCCACACATTTGCTTGCCAAATATGCATTCGGTGCAAAAGGGTCGTATCTGCCTTCGTTCCTGCTAGGATTCACACAGGTTGGATGGTTCGGAGTCGGTGTAGCCATGTTCGCGATTCCGGTCGCCAAAGCCATGGATTGGAACGTGTATCTGTTGATCATTGTGTTTGGACTTGCCATGACGGCATCAGCCATCTTCGGTATGAAGTCACTCGTCATTCTTGGTTATATCGCGGTTCCTGCGATTGCCATTCTCGGTGGTTACTCCATGTTCGAAGGTGCAGGTTCGCTGGGTGGTCTGCAAGGGTTGCTTGATTACACGCCGACTCAGTCGCTTACCGCGGCGGCAGCATTAACGATCTGTATCGGCTCCTTCATAAGCGGCGGAACCCTGACACCCGATTTTGCCCGATTTTCCCGGACATCGAAACAGGCAGTTACCGCAACAGTGATTGCATTCTTCCTTGGTAACTCACTCATGTTTCTGTTCGGTGCAGTTGGTGCGATGGCCTATAACCTGGCCGATATCTCGGAGGTCATGTTCCTGCAAGGATTGATCATTCCGGCGATCATCGTTCTGGGCTTGAATATCTGGACGACCAACGATAATGCACTGTACGCTTCAGGTCTTGGTTTTGCCAACATCACCAAAATCTCAAAAAAATTCTTCGTCATCGTAAACGGCATCGTTGGTACCGTATTCGCCATGTGGATGTACAACAACTTCGTCAGTTTCCTGAACGTACTGGGTGCGGCGGTACCATCCATCGGGGCTATTATTATCGCAGATTACTTCATTGTGAAACGTAGAAACTATAAGCCATTTGCCGACATGTCATTCAAAAATGTAAACTGGGTAGCGATGGTGGCTTGGGCCATCGGCGTTGCATTCGCCCAACTGGCTCCTGGCGTAACACCATTGAACGCGCTGCTTGGTACAGCAGTGGCCTATATCGTCTTGATGCTGATTATTCCTGCCAAAGAAACCAAAGAAATGGGGAAAATAAATGATTATACAGAACGCAAAATTGCGGGGTAAAGAAGGACTATGGAATATCGTTGTGAAAGACGGAAAGTTTGAACGAATTACACAATCACTGGAAGTGACCGAAAATGAGGAGATCCTGGATGTCAACGGATCGCTTGTGCTGCCGCCGTTCATTGAGCCGCATATTCATCTCGATACAACGCTCACAGCAGGTGAGCCGGAATGGAATCTAAGCGGAACGCTGTTCGAAGGCATCCAACGCTGGTCGGAGCGCAAGGCTTTCTTGACACATGAAGATGTCAAAACACGGTCCAAAACTGCACTGAAATGGCAATTGGCACAAGGTATCCAGCATGTACGGACCCATGTGGACGTTACCGATCCAAGCTTGATCGCCGTTAAAGCGATGCTTGAAGTAAAAGAAGAAATGGCTCCATATATGGACATCCAGCTTGTTGCTTTCCCACAGGAAGGCATTCACTCTTATCCAAACGGGGCAGAATTGCTGGAAGAGTCACTGAAAATGGGCGTTGACGTGGTCGGCGGCATTCCACACTTCGAATTCACAAGGGAATACGGCGTTGATTCAATGAAAGTTGCGTTTGATCTGGCCGAAAAATACGACCGTCTGATCGACATCCATTGTGATGAAATCGATGACGAGCAATCCCGTTTTGTTGAAGTTGTTGCCAAGGAAGCTTACGAACGTGGACTGGGTTCACGCACAACGGCAAGCCACACGACAGCAATGGCCTCATACAATGACGCTTATACGTACAAGTTGTTCCGTTTGCTGAAGATGGCTGATCTGAACTTTGTCTCCAATCCGCTGGTCAACATTCACCTGCAAGGACGCTTCGACACGTATCCGAAGAGAAGAGGGCTGACGCGTGTCAAAGAGTTGCAGGAAGCAGGTCTGAATGTGTGCTTTGGTCACGATGACATCTTCGATCCATGGTATCCGCTCGGTACTGGCAACATGCTGCAAGTACTGCACATGGGGATTCATGCTTCGCAGTTGCTTGGTTACGACCAGATCGTGAATTCAATTGACCTCATTACGAAAAACAGCGCAAGAACGTTACACATTGAGGATGTATACGGTATTGAAGAAGGTAAACCTGCTAACTTCATCGTACTTGAAGCAGAGAACGAGTATGAGGCTGTTCGCAAACAAGCCGGCGTACTTTATTCCTACAGAGGCGGCCGTAAAGTTGCGGAATCGAAGCCGCGGGACACATCCATCATTTTTGAAGGCGGTACAGAAAAAGTTACTTTTAATAAATAATGAAGAAAATATACTCCCATTAAAAGTCGCTATTTTGGCGGCTTTTTTCTTTTTTTTACTGTCTACATACAATAAGAACCAAACATTCAGCCTGCCTTAAGGGCTTCACTAGTTGCCTGCTTCCCGCCTTTTTTACGAACAAAACTAATGATCAGCAGTAGCAGTGGTAACAAGCCAAATAAAAAAATGGATATATTGCCAAGAAAATCACCCAAAGCTAACGTTTCCTCCAGGTTTTTAGGCAAGTAAGCAATTACATACAAGACTGGCAACATCGCGAATTGTATGCTCGTAATATTTTTGAGACGAAACAAATCTCGGATCCCGATTGCCGCAAAATAGTGTTTAAAAGCATAGGTTGCAAAGATCTGCATCAACCAAAACACAATGAACAGTGATTCATAACGCTCAAAAAGAAATCCCTCAATTTCAAAACTCCGAACCATGTCGAACGTTGGCCACATTCGTGTTTGAATTCCTGGCAAGGATAAATTCCCCACCACGGTGACAATCGTGACCAAATATATGATCGTACAACTAAGTATGCTGTATATAGCAGCTTTATTGCTCGCTTTCACGTCCACCATGTAAGCTGTGATGATGAGTAACACTTCATATCCGGAATAGGAGAGACACGAAGGTTTAAGACCCTTCAACACAGGCATGAATCCATCGCCCAGGAGTGGTCTGAGGTTATTAAGTTCAAACATCTTGGTGCTTAAAAGGAAAACCAGCGCTAGCAATACAAGCGTAACGGGCAACACGATTGAAAAGACCCGGATGATGACCTTAAGACCACCCGTTAACATATAAATCCCAATCCACAAACTGACCATAATGGTGACCCAAGTAGGCGTGCGCTCAAGGATGTACATACTTGTAATTTCGGCCATGACTCTAACTTCGAATGAACAAAGAACAACAAAATACACGATAATTAAAAGTCCCAATAGATAAGCAATCCACTGACCTGTAATTTCGGGTATAAATTCGAATACCGTTTTACCGGGGAATCTACGACACAAGGTTACAAGGAGGATGCTGATTGTGGTTACAATTAATCCTGATAAAATGACAGAAATCCATACATCTGGTGTCCCTACTGCTTTACTAATTGTGCGAGGGAGTGTTAGAATTCCAGCTCCGAGTATGGAATTGATAACTACAATAATAACCTCGGAGGTATTAATATTAGATGTGGATTGCTTCATTGGCCTTCGCTCCAAACCGGAGAATATATTTCTAGGTAGTATCGCCCAACACAGTTGTTTTATGTAAAATATGATGTACTGATATAATGTAGAGATATCCAATAATGAATTGAAGATGAGGATGCAGGTTATGCCAAAGAACGATAATATGTTAGCCATTCTATGGATGCTGAATTCAGGCACCAAAGTAACTGCAAAACAGATGTCCGAAAAGTTAGAAATCAATATAAGAACCGTATATCGATATATTGATGCATTATGTGCCAGTGGAGTACCGATCATTTCCGATACAGGTCACAACGGCGGGTATAGCTTGCTGAATCAGCATATCAAAGCACCTCTGTTATTTGATATTGATGAAAAAAAGGCACTTCTCCAAGCTGCTGTGTTTGCAAAAGAAGCTGGATATCCTTTGAGTGAGGCATTGGACAATGCAACATCCAAATTGAAAATGTATTCAAATCAGGATCAGGAAAACACACTTCGTCGTCATTTAGCCGGATTTAACGTTATCAATCGCATGGGAGATCCATCGGTTCAGCCGATCTTGGCGGAATTGGAGCAAGCCGTGGCTAATGACTGCTCTGTCGAAATTGATTATCGCAGAAGCCGTGATGAACAACCCAAGAATAGAGTAATAGACCCATATGGAATGGTTTACTGGAATAATAAATGGTATACCATTGCGTTTTGCCACTTGAGGAATGAATTCCGCAGCTTTCGGGCAGATCGTATTCTTCGAGTCAAGCTTACTCCGCTCCGCTTTAAGCGTTCGGAAGCTTTTTCAGCCCGTGAATTATTTATGCAAAATTTGTTACCTGATGTAGGGGAGAAAGAGGAGGTAATTTCCTTGGTTATCAAAGGCCGATCAGAGGCATTGGATGACTTGGGGCTGCATTGGTTTATGGGACATTATCTGAAAGAACGGACTTCTAATCAAGCCATCTTTTTATTTGATGAAAAATCAATTGATACATACGTCCCCTATTTTCTCCTCTCCTATGGGAAATCCATTCAAGTCATCGAACCACAGCGTGTGAAGGACAGACTTGTTGCTGTTGTATTCGAGTTAATGGAATACTATCAACTTTAACAACTTCACTGACAGTATTTGAACTCATCGGATTTTGATCTGTGAGCTTGATAAAAAAGTTGCGAAGCTTTGCTGCTTTGGATATGATTATCTAATGTTCAATCAAAAAAATACTTATGTAATCAATTAGTGATAAAAGATAGTGAGGTAGAAAAAATGATCGCAAGAACAGAAGAAGATTTTAATGGCTTGAAGGAAATTGGCAAAATTGTTGCTTCTATTAGAGATGAATTGGTTCAAAGAACTATCCCAGGCATAACCACCAAAGAGCTTGATGATTTGGCAGGAGAGCTTTTTGAGAAAGCTGGCGCAGTTTCTGCTCCAAAAAGTGAATATAATTTCCCAGGATTTACTTGTATTAGTGTTAATGAAGAAGTGGCACATGGTATTCCGGGAGACCGGGTTATTCAAGAAGGGGACATCGTCAATATTGATGTGTCTGGCTCCAAGAACAGTTATTTTGCAGATACGGGACTCTCGTTTGTCGTAGGCGAAGGTGAAGAAGTATTAACGAAAATATGCGACGTTGTTAAACTGGCATTTGAAGCAGGTCTTAAAAAAGCAAAACCGGGTTCCAAAAAAAGCGGAATCGGAAAAGCCGTATTCCAAACTGCCAGACAGCATGAATTAACGGTTATCAAAAACCTTACAGGACATGGTGTTGGACGTGGAATACATGAAGCACCTGACCACATCTACAATTATAATGATCCATCGGATGATGAATTGTTAAAAGAAGGTATGGTTATCGCATTCGAGCCATTTATCTCAACTTCAGAAGAAGAAGTAGTCCAAACTGGAGATGGCTGGACCTTTGTTACTAAAAACAGCTATGTAGCTCAAATAGAACATACCATTATTCTTACTAAAAATGGTCCAATTATTGTCACTCTTTAAGGTGTTCAAACTGAAAGTCGCTAAATTTAGCGACTTTTTTTGTTTTTGTTGTATTGGTACGTTAAAGTAAATCACAATTTAAATGTTCACTTATTAATTTATGTTGAAATTATGGAAGGATTTAACGTATATTTAGATCTGATCTTTATGTTATAGACAGAGGTGATTGATTGAGCACATCAACAAAGCGCGTTCAAGTCATTGATGGACTGCGTGGATTCAGTCTGGCCGGCATTGTGCTGGCGAATATGCTGGCTTTCCAATATGGAATGTATGGCCAGAGCAAACCCCAACTGTTCGGGATTGGCGGAGCAGATCAGGCTTTCCTCTCGTTCCTGCTGATCACTGTGGTGGGCAGTTTTATGCCGATTTTTGCATTTATGTTTGGCTTTGGAATGGTTAAGCTCTCGGAAAGCCTAAAATCACGAGA
This sequence comes from Paenibacillus sp. 2003, assembly GCF_031455635.1. Classification (NCBI taxonomy): domain Bacteria; kingdom Bacillati; phylum Bacillota; class Bacilli; order Caryophanales; family Paenibacillaceae; genus Paenibacillus; species Paenibacillus sp. 2003. The sequence goes on from NZ_JAVDTB010000001.1 coordinate 1,711,896, forward strand.
TCTACGACCAAAGTGTCATCTGGCACGCCGTTTTCTACTACTGTTTGGAATCGGATTACTGCACATCATCTATCTGTGGGAAGGGGATATCCTGGCATTTTATGGCGTACTCGGTTTCTTCCTGCTCATGTTCCTTAATCGGAAGCCCAAAACGCTGCTCATTTGGGCGGTACTGCTACTCGTGGGAGCGGGCATACTTGGTCTCCCGGCATCTAATCCGATGAACCCGCTGGCGATTGAGTCCATTCATATGGAGAACTACATCATTCAAAGTCAGGATGTATACGGCAACGGCACATACGCGGAAATCAGGAATTTCAGTAATAACGGCGATCCCTTCGGCGGGGATTTGGAGCTGTCATTCGCCCTATTGATCCTGCTGTTAGCCCCACTCATGACAGTACCGATGTTCCTGTTCGGCATGCGCGCTGCCAGAATTGGCACGTTTAACGATCCGCAAGCGATGCGGACTATGTATCTTCGCCGGGCATCGTTATTGATTCCAGTAGGTTTAATCCTCAAAACATACGGCGTATTGGCGACACAATTGGGTGCGGAAGGTTGGCTCGGTATCGGAATCGGGGGGACGCTTGGAGGAATGTTGCTTGCATTGGGATATATATACGCATTTGCGCTGTTGTATGCGGGAAACCGCCATTCCAGCCTGTTGGGCAGGTTCGAGGCGGTTGGCCGTCTCTCGTTGACGAATTACCTGATGCAGAGCGTAATCTGCACGACAATTTTCTATGGATATGGCCTGGGACTGTTTGGAAGTGCTGGCGTGTTTATCGGAGCAATTATTGCGCTTGCTGTGTACGGCATTCAATTGTGGCTCAGTCCGCTATATCTCAAGAAATTTAGCAATGGTCCTGTCGAGTACCTGCTACGGATTTGGACATATCTGTCCTGGAAAGGGCAGCCAAGAAAGAAGAAAAGATCGAACTTAACTACGAATGAAAACGCTCCTGGTGTTCAGTAAGCATAAAGTGCTATCGTGAAACGCAAAAAGAAGCTCGTTCTACCAAAAGAAAGGGCTTCTTTATGCCGTAACGATCATATTCCTAAACTTAAAGCAAGACACGAATTATCAACCCAAATACATAAGCTAACTATTATAGTGCGGGCAGTGGTAAGGTAATGCAAAATGAAAGATGAAGCATATACATTCAACTGTTTCCACTCAAGCTTGAAAGGATCATTATTGTGCTAAAAATAATTAATTTTCTTCTTTTCTTGCTGATCATTTGGGTAGTCATCTTTTATCCTTTTCGTTTTGCTTGGTTTGAAGGTTTGAAACAGATTCCCGCAGATCTTCATGGTGTTTATTTACTTTTCTTGTTCTTTGGATATCTGATCTGTTCAACTGCTATGGCACTTATGGTTGGCAAGATGTTTTTCAAACGAAAGGAACAGTGACGAACTGAGTTAAACGCCGCCGTTCAATTGCGGTATAGTGTAACATTTAATTTGCTGATGATATTTGGATCGGAGCAAATTGTGTTATTCTACCAGGCGTATCGATAGGAGATAACGTAATTGTTGCTGCAGACGCTGTTCTGTGCAAAGATGTTCCTGATAATTTTGTTGTTCGTGGTGTACCTGCCGAAGTAATCAAATAGCTTGAATCGTAGGTTTTATAGCATCATTCAAAGTCGCTAAAGTAGCGGCTTTTTTGTTTTGAGCGGGGAAGAGCACGTACTGTCCGCAAGTTACCTTTCATTTCGGTAAACCGAAACCACGTTTGTTAAAAGCTTGTCTTTAACAAACGTGGTCGAGATGGCGGAGCTAGATAAAACGCTAGGAGCTTGAGTTTGTCCTTTCCGCCAGTTTAGTAATCAACTCGATATCTTGTTCGGTTAATTGTTCAAAAAAATGTTTGCGTATTGCCTTGGAGAGGAAGGGACGGGCATCATCTAACATTGATTTTCCAGAAGAAGTGATACTGACTTGTACTCCACGATCGTTGTCTAATGGTTTCTTCATCACGAGTCCACGTTTTTCCATACGCTTCAGATGATGAGATAACCGACTTTTATCCCAGTCCATAGAGTCAGCTAATTCCTGTTGGCGAAGGCTGCCGTCCCCAAAAAGGACTAATCGGTCCAATACTCCAAAATCACCCTCTGACAGTCCTGAGTGATCGGCCATATCTTTGACGATGCGACCGAAGATGGTCTGAAAGGAACCTTTCCACATATGCCATATTCGCATTTCTTCTTCGTTAAGTTCATTTTTATCCATAGGAGCATAATAACATGGTTGACGCGTCAACTTCAATGTGTTAAATTTGATCCAAGGTTGACACGTCAACTTAGTTCATATGGCCCCACCACTCACAAAAAAAGGAGACTATAACTATGCAAGATAAACCTGTCGCTCTGGTCACCGGGGCTAATAAAGGTATCGGCCTTCAAATTGCGAAGGATCTCACGGAACAAGGATTCACCGTGCTCGTTGGATCTCGCAGCCTCGAGAATGGAGAAACCGCCTCAAAAAGCATCGGTTCAAATTCACACGCTCTCCAGCTCGACGTTACAGATGAAAACTCCATCGCTGCTGCTGCAGAACGTATTCGGAACGAATTTGGTCGTCTCGATGTACTCGTGAACAATGCGGGGATCTCGCACGCAGGCAGATCGGGTGAACCGTTTCCGAACGGTGGCGCAGCGAGTGGTCTTTTGACCGTTGCTTCGCTTGAAGATATTCGTACAGTTTATGAGACTAATGTTTTTGGTGTTATTGCTGTCACGCAGGCGATGTTGCCACTTTTGCGAGAGGCCCCGGCAGCACGTATCGTCAACATAGGCAGTACCGGCGGCTCCCTTAGCTGGAACTCTATTCCGGAAAACTCGCATCGTGCGATGTTTGGTGCCTATTCGGCATCAAAATCGGCTGTTCATGCGGTGACACTTGCATTTGCATTTGCGCTTGAATCAACAAACATCAAGGTCAATGCTGCATGTCCAGGCTTCACATCGACTGCGCTTAATAATTTTGCTGGTACTCGTAGTGTCGAACAAGGGGCTCGTGAAGCAGTTCGGCTTGCGTTGATTGGAGCGGACGGTCCAACAGGAACATTCTCAGATGAGGATGGACCCATTGCTTGGTGAGCACAGTTATATAATAAGGGTGAGCAACTTAAGGAGGATTTCATGATGCGCGTTTTCGTAACAGGAGCAACAGGCTACATCGGTTCCGCTGTCACCCGCGAACTTATTGAAAGGGGACATCAGGTCGTCGGTCTCGTGCGTTCAGACAGTAGTGCTGCGAAACTAGAAGAGTCCGGGGCCGAAGTACACCGCGGTGACATCAACGATCTTGACAGCCTCCGTAGTGGTGCAGCTGCTGCGGATGGCGTCATTCATCTGGCATTCCATCACGACTTCTCGAACTTCGCTGGAGCACTCACAACAGATCTGCATGCCGTAGAAGCGATGGGGGCGGCACTTGAAGGATCTGGTAAGCCGTTCGTAATTACCACGCATGTAAATGGAGTGGCAACGGAGAACATGGTGTTAGCGCTGGCAGAGCGCGGAGTACGTACATCGATTGTAGAGCTTTGTCCGTCGGTACACGGTGAGGGTGACACAGGCTTTGTACCAAGCCTCATCAATATTGCCAAGACTAAAGGCTTCTCCGCCTATGTGGAAGGAGGGAGCAACCGCTGGCCGGCTGTGCATCGCCTTGATGCAGCTCATCTATATTGCCTGGCGTTAGAAAAGGCCCCTGCTGGTTCACGACTAGATGGGGTCGCAGATGAAGGAGTACCTTTTCGCGATATCGCGAGTGCTATTGGTAAGCAATTGAACGTACCTGTAGTTAGCATTTCACGCGAAGAGGCAGATGCCCATTTTGGCTTTCTCAGCACACTCGCAGCGCTTGATATCCCGAGATCAAGCGTTGCAACTCAGGAACTTATGGGATGGCGGCCAGTGCAACCTGCACTGATTCCCGACCTTAAACAGTCTCATTACTTCAACAACTGATTGGAATTTTACGCCTTTTTTTAAAAATAACAACCATAAAAAGTCGCTATTCAAGCGGCTTTTTATTTTAGCCATGTAGGTTTCCTATCTCAGGGGTTGAGGGAAAAAACTTATTCCGATGGTCGATTAGATAATTATGCATATTGGAAAAGGCATATCCAATATTGAAACCATTGCCGCAAATTTCAAAGAAATGCCACTTGGGAACGAAAGATTCGAAAAGGCTGTTGCAGGGATCTTTTTGTGCATTGAATTAGAGAAGTCGGTGATGCCTACTGGTTCAAGAGTTTCATCGAAGGACATGGAGGAGGAAATCATTAAGGCATGTTTTTTAATTATTAATACGATCCACTTACCGACGCAAGTTGCTAACCAACCTGTCTATATCATTACTGCACAGAAGAATAAATAAGTTCATTTATAGAAGCCACTCCATTCGTCAGAGGTGGCTTCTTCTTTTGCTAATGTATTCTTAAGACATGGGAAAAATAGGTTCTTGAATTTCTTTCCCGATGTACAGCCGAATCCGAGATTGTGTTAGGCTGTATCTACAAAAGTATTACACGTTCTAAATGGAAGGGGATGATTTACCTGGATCAGGAACTTGCGACCACGATTGCTATCGAATTTAAGAACAATCAGAAGGTGTTGAATGCGATCGGAGACGAGACCCGGCAAGCCATCCTCATAGCCTTGATTCAAGGGCCACAAAAACCCGGCATGCGCGTAGGAGAGATCAGGATGAAGACTCACCTTTCCCGACCGACCGTATCACATCATCTGAAAATATTGAAAGAATCACAGATAATAAGTGTTCGTAAAGAAGGAACTCTCAACTATTACAGCCTTGACTCCGGTAGCAAGTTGAAATTGTTGAAAAACCTGGTGAACCAAATAGAAAAGTTGCTAGCGCTATGCGAAGAACAAGCATCGGAACAACAAATAGGAAACAGGGGGAGTTGCGAATGAATCAGACAGTCGCAGCGGCAAACGGAGTGGGCATTCCTCAACTAGGGTTCGGCCTATATAAGATCAAAGACGGGGGGAGCTTCGAGAGGACTGTCGGGGAGGCTATTCGAATTGGTTATCGCCATTTCGATACGGCCAAAATTTATGGTAATGAAGCGGTGTTAGGTCGGGTCATCCAAAACAGCGGCATTCCCAGGGAGGAGTTCTTCATTACCTCCAAGGTATGGACGACAGACCTGGGCTACCGTGCGACGAAAAGGGCGTTCGAGCAGACTTGCCAGAAGCTGAACGTAACATACCTCGATATGTATTTGATTCATTTTGCTGGTCCTCAATACGTGAATGCTTGGAAGGCGATGGAAGAGTTATACGACGCAGGTAAAATCAAAGTTATAGGTGTAGCCAATTTCGAGATCCGGCATCTGGAGCATCTGAAGAAACATTCCCGGATTTCGCCGATGGTAAATCAGATCGAGACCCATCCGGAATTTCCGCAACATGAATTGCATGATTATATGGTTCGGCATCGGATTCTGCATGAGGCTTGGGGACCGTTGGGGCAGGGTAGCAAAGCGCTGCTGGAGCATCCGGAGCTGGCTGTAATTGCCCTTCGTCATCAGAAGTCGGTTGCGCAAGTCATTTTGCGCTGGCATCTGCAACGTGGAATTATTGTCATCCCCAAATCATCGAATCCTCAAAGGATAAAAGAGAACAGCGAAATATTCGACTTTGAGTTGAATGAGAAGGAAATGGAACAAATACGACGGTTGGACACGGGTAAGAGATATTCCGTAAGTCCGAATGGCTACATGGTCAACCCGTTTTATATCAATTTGATGAAGTTATTTATTCGCTCTCATTGATGGATCATATTTCTGCGGTACTGGTAAGGCGTAACTCCGTATTCCACTTTGAACAACTGGATAAAATATTGATTTTTTCGGTAACCAACCATCTGTGCTATATCGGCTACACGGAGTTCTGAATCTTGAAGCAATTGAGAAGCCTTCTCCAACCTCTTCCTGGAAATGTAGTTTGACACATTTTCTCCTGTCTCCTGTTTAAACAGTTTGGAAAAGTAGACGGGATGGAGATGTGCAACTTTCCCTAGTTCATCCAGGCTAAGGCCATGTGACAGATGGTCTTCGATATACGTTTGCACTTTGTCAACGATGGTTTGAATGGACATCTGTTTGTTGTTTCTGATCCGACTGACCCGATCCATGAGAGTTGAAGATAGTTCATCAGTATGCCGTAACTGGTTGAATATCCAATCCACGGTTTCAGAGTCATCCCGATCCTTGTCCGCCAGATATACATATAGAATGGTCTCCATGAGAAAGATTACTTTTTGCTTTTGGAGATGGATTTGATCATATTTTTTAATGATATTTCCCGCCGATTCCCAATCACCGCATGACGGAGAATGGTTGAATATGCCATTGAAGTCTTCTGAGTGTACGTCCTCATTAAGAAAGAACATGTAGAACATCTGTCGGGTCACGTTTCGATCAGTCAATGAAAAGGGAGGAGACGCGAACGATTGCTTTAGTTTGATGATCAGTTCTGCAGCAGCTGCTTCCGGAACAAGACCGAACAGTCGTGTTCCGGAAGCCCACAAGAGACGATCCAATTTGTCTCCGACAGCATGTTTTATAAAATCCTCATGTTCCTGTGTAAAACCCTCCAGCTTGAAGCAGCACATACGACGACGCCCTAAAAATTCAGTATAAGCATCATATTGCTTCCTTAATGTCTCGTTATGACCAAGAAGCGAAAGCAAATACCCCAATCCATTGAAGTTCTCCCATGCGACAGATTGAGCGGGCCGTGTCTTTGTAATATTATTGATGGCTTTGGACATGGCTTTCTCCACATCATCTTTGTCGACAGGTTTGAGCAAGTAGTCGAGCGCACCTAAACGGATTCCTTGTTGCGCGTATTCGAACTCGGAGTAGCCGGAAAGGATGATCACTTTGGTTGGCAAGTTATGTTGGTGGATATGTTGAAGCAGATCAATACCAGACACCTCAGGCATTCGGATGTCAGTGATCAGAATATCGATGTGGTTTTGAGTCAACATGTCTCGGGCTTCAATCGAATTGGTCATCGTCTCGATCTGATCAATGCCAAAGGTGTTCCAATCGAGCAAGTGCTTCATATATTCAACGACATAATGTCCGTCATCCACAATTAATAATCGCATTAGTTATCTCCTTTCACCTCGGGAATGCTGATGAGCAGCAGGACGGACAAGCCGCCCCAATCATTAGTAGTAAAATGTAACCCGCTACGTTCGCCGTACGTATTTTTCAGACGTCGATTTACATTCCAGAGCCCTACGCCTTTAATTCCTTCAAGCGGGGTATCACTCTCAAGCCGAGCCTCCAGGCTACGGATATCATCCAGCGAAAGACCTTTACCGTCATCGGAGACCTTGATCGTTATCGCAGCCTCCGTCTGTTTGACATCAATCGTCACCCGATGGGCACCTTGTTGTCCTTCGATTCCATGTTGAATCGCATTTTCAACCACTGGCTGGATGATCAGCGGCATGAGAGGAAGGGAGGACAGTTCTGGCGGCAGATCAATGCTGTACTCCATTTTTTTGCTGAGAGCCATAATAATCAGGAAATGTTCCGCAAACTGAAGCTCGCTTTCTAGCGTGACTTCATGCCGGTCCAACTTGGTTAAATAACGATAATATTCAGCTAGATGTTTGCTCATGCGCATGACAGAATCAGGTGAAAATTGAGCCACCGACATGATGAAAAACAAACTGTTGTACAAAAAATGAGGATTGATCTGAGCTTGGAGTTGTTGAAGTTCCGCACTTCGTCTTAGTTCCGTTTCAGTCTTCAAGGATACGAACAGCTCCTGGATCTCGGTAACCATATGATTAAAACTTCTGAACAGGCTGTAAAACTCTCTATCCGTATTTTCGGTAATACGTGTATTATGATTGCCTTGTTCGACCTGTGAAAACTTCCGCTCCAACAAACGAATATTACGGTAATAGTTCCGGTAAAACGTAAAGATCACAACCAGACCAAGCGTGAAAACGGCTAAGATGCTGGCAAAAAAAACTTTACGGTTGCGGTCAATCGGTTGCAGAAAATCATTCGTCTGTGTATATGTAATCAGATAGGCGTCAATTGATTCAATATATCGGGCAAGAACATAATAGTCGTCTGAATTGGTGTGATAATCATATTTCAAAGTGATCTCCGGCTGTGGAGAAAGTATTTCAGTAACCGCTTTCAATAGATCGTTGTCGACTTCTTTCTCACTCCATAACTGCTGGGAATTAAACCAAAAAAAAGCGTTTGAGCTGTCGTTGTTCACAGCCTTTTTCAGCAGATTTTTCAAATAATCGGTATTCAGCTTTACACCAACGACGTACTGAGTCGGTTCATTTTGTCCGGATTTTTGGATGTAAGGGTAGAGGGCAAAGTAATACAAGCTATTGCCGACGATTTGCCATCCCCGCCCATGAACATCCTTGAACGGAAGTCTCGCCTCCGGCGTACTGTTAGTGGACAGAAACGTTTCTTCAGACTTCCAGTAAATGCCGATCGATTCAATCGATCGACTGGATAGAAGCGTTTGCCGCATGCGATCAACGATATCGTTTTTCTTCATTTGGGAATCGTAATTGCTCAGTTCGATAACATGCCTCTGATAAAATCGGACATCACTGTCAGCTGCATATTGAACTCCATACATGTTAGCCTCATATATAATCCCGTCCAGAATGCCTTTCACATAATCAAGCTGGTTTTTGGAAGCGCCAATCAGATTTTCTTCAAGTGTCTTGGAGCTCAATCGGTTCATCACGAAAAACAAACTTAACGTCAGCAGCAGAAAAAAAACAAAGAAATAGATAAATCGCTTCATATACATTTTTCTGATCATATGTGTTTCCTTTCATATCGCTAAACGCAGAAGTTAAACTCCAGATCGGATTAACTTTAATATAAGCCAAACCTTCGAAAAGCGGAAGGGCAGCAACAGCGAGAAATGAAAGCGGTTTTAAACTGCTTCAGGGTGGGGTGATGATCTTGAAATTTTGGCATTTTGGAATGAAAGCGCTTTTGTTAAGCTTATCTTCAAGGATCGCTTTCGAAAAGCCGTCATAGAGGAGGTATGCAACATTAACGAGATTGTGCCCATCAGATCCGCTAAAAAAACAAAAACAAAGCTTTCCCAACGGACTTCATTCAAAAAGGAAATTAAGAAAAGCTGGCCTTTGTACGTACTGTGTATTCCCGCATTTGTGTTTGTCTGCATCTTTTCTTATGGCCCGATGGTAGGTTTGCTCATGGCATTTCAGGACTACAAACCATGGCTGGGCATCACAGGCTCACGGTGGATCGGGTTAGATAACTTCGAACGAATTTTTCAGTACAAAGAAGCCACACAAGCGATTGTTAATACGTTAATTATCGCCGTTTCTAAAATTATCGTTGGTATTATCGTTCCAATCGTCATGGCTATCCTGCTAAGTGAGATCCGTAATATGGGCATTAAGAAAAGTGTTCAGACACTGGTGTATCTGCCGCACTTCTTGTCCTGGGTAACGGTCGCGGGGTTGATGATCGACATTCTGGGGTTAGACGGAGGAATCAATCACATCTTGACACGTATTTTCGGGAACGATCCCATTTACTTCTTGGGTGATCCTGATCTGTTTCGATTCACGGTTGTGATCAGCGACGTGTGGAAGAGCTTTGGCTTTGGCATGATTGTTTATCTGGCGACCATTGCGGGAATTAATCCTTCTTATTACGAAGCGGCCGAGATTGATGGTGCCACACGCCGGCAGCAAATTCGATACGTTACCTTGCCTAGCATGTTGCCCATGATTATCGTCATTTCTACGCTGAGTCTGGGCAATATTCTTGATGCGGGCTTTGATCAGGTCTTCAATCTGTACAATCCGCTTGTCTATAGTACAGGAGATATCATTGATACCTATGTCTACCGTTCATCCTTGTTAAACGGGCAATACGGCTTCGGGACAGCAGTAGGACTGTTCAAATCGGGGATTAGCTTGATCTTGATCGTTGTCTCTTACAGGCTGGCCTATAAATACGCCAATTACAAAATATTCTAACAAGGAGGGAGAGGGATCATGTACCATAAAACGACGGGCTATAGAGTTTTCTCCTATTTTAATTACGCGTTCATGATACTGGCGGGGCTGGCGTGTTTCCTACCACTGCTTCATCTATTGGCACAATCGCTCAGCAGCAAAGCGGCCATTAGCGGTAATATGGTTTCATTTTGGCCGGTCGGGTTCAATGTGGACGCCTATGTAAAAACGTTCAACAATTCCAATTTCAACGGTGCCATGTTAACATCCATCACTCGAACCGTATTGGGTACAACCATCAGCATGTTTATTCTTACCTGCGCAGGATATGCCCTGTCCAAGGAATTCCGGGGACGCAACGTGCTCATGTGGTTTTTTATCTTTACCATGCTCTTCTCGGGGGGATTGATACCTTCTTACATATTGATCACCGCCCTTGGACTAAAGGATACCATTTGGGCTCTTGTGCTACCGGGAGCTTTCGGTGCTTATAATTTGATTCTTCTCGTCAATTTTTTCAAAACGATTCCCAAAGCCCTGGAAGAAGCAGCTTTCATTGACGGAGCGTCGTTTTTCGTAATTCTCAGCAAAATATATTTACCATTATCTCTGCCTGGCATCGCGACCGTATCCTTGTTCATTATGGTAGGGCACTGGAACTCCTGGTTTGACGGGATTTTGTACATGTCGGATGCAAGTAAGTATCCGTTGGCTTCGTTTTTACAGACGGTCGTTGTGCAGGGCAATATGCAGAATATGGCGATGAGCCAGTCTGAGGTGGCAGCCATGTCTGAACAGAGCATCAAGGCAGCACAAATTTTTGTCAGCACGCTCCCGATCATTTTGGTATATCCATTTTTACAACGATATTTCGTAAAGGGGATTGTACTAGGAGCCGTCAAAGAATAGTCAGGATGACGATAAATTGGATTACTATAAGTTCATCTAAACATTTACACGATAACGGAGAGGACAGAAGAGACCTGAAGAAGCGGAGCGTTCGCCTTTATTACCAGAATTTCACCTTTGAAAAAGTGAATCAAAAATTCTGGTAATAACAGCGATCGGAAGGTTGTTCTGTCATCGGAGTGCCAGTGTAAATATGCAATTAGTTGAACTTATATAGAAAACAAATTGAGTATGAGTGAAGGGGGCATATTTCCATGAAGAAAAGAACTGATTTATGGAAAATGGTAAGTACGGTAATGCTGTCGGCTATTCTTGTGGCTGGCTGTAGCAAAGGGGAGACTGCTTCCGAAACCGCACCAGCATCGGTGCTTAAGGACGGTAAATATGATCCGCCATTTACGATCACTATCGCCAAACAACAGGATGAAAATGCTGGAAAGTACATCAATGGTGAGACGTTGAATGATAATGTGTTGACCCGCTGGGGCGAACAAAACCTGGGTATCAAAATCCAAACCACCCTGCTGGGAGGTGATGCTTCACAATATAATACCAAGCTGCGGCTGGCGTTGACGGGTTCCGAGAAGTTGCCCGACGTTCTGCCCGTCTATGACACCATGCTGGTCAATGATCTGATTGAGTCGGGGCAGGTCAAGGAGATTACGGAAGACATCTCAACCTACATGCCTGACCGGATAAAAGAAATATACAAACAATACCCGACCACCTTCAATCCAGTGGTTAGGGAGGGCAAGGTCTACGGGATGGCGATTGCGCCGAATCTGACGGAAGGCGAAGTCATGTTGATCCGCCAGGACTGGTTGGACAGATTGAATTTGGAAGCGCCAACAACGATTGATGAGTTTGAGCAAGTCATCGCGGCGTTCACCGATGAGGACCCGAATGGGAACGGCAAGAAAGACACATACGGCTTTACTTTTTCGGGCAAAGATTCCTACAATACGGGATGGGTCAGCGATCCGATCATGATATTCAGCGCATACACGGGCAAACATCTTCCAAGGCAATGGCATAACGACAACGGCAAACTCACCTATGGATCTGTGGCTCCTGGCAACAAAGAGGCACTTGCCAAGTTACGCGATTGGTATGCAAAAGGGTACTTGAACAAAGAATTGGCCACCCAAGGGGCCTGGGATGCTCTGTCCGATTTTACGGAGGGGAAAGCTGGCATCATCATTGGTCGTCCTTGGCTGTACGACAGTGTGAAGGACGTGGAGAAAAATGTAGAGGGGGCAAAAATTAGTGCTTATCCGACCATTCAAGGCGTGAACGGTGATAAGACCTATCAATCCGCCCAGTTGAACGATGGTGTGTTCATGTTTAACAAGGATTTTCAGAACATGGAAGCCTTTTTCTTGTACTACGATAAAATGTACGACGCGGCGTTCAGCACGGGGGACTTCAAATACGGCTACGCTCAGGGATACGATTACGATATCGTTAACGACGAAGTCACTTTTGATCCAACGAAATTCAATAAGCCATTAGAAGCCGTGCAAGGCGTTGGGAAAATGGCATTCACCAAAAATACACCGAGTGTGGATGGTCCCGGCCAATCGTACTACGATCTGGCGAATGGAGTTAAAGCCGACACGGGTGTCCTCATTCAGAGCGCTTCAAAAGATCAAACGACGCAGGACGGATATCGGATTTCGTATGAAAACAGAGATGTTTTACTGCCAAATGAATTTAACGGTCCACCAACGCCAACGATGCAAAATGTGTGGGAACAGTTGACTACCATGGAACAAGAGACGTTTACCAAAATCATATATGGCAATGAGCCGATTGAAGCATTTGATACCTTTGTGAAACAGTGGCATGAAAAAGGCGGAGATACCGTGATCGAAGAAGTTAACGAATGGTACAACCAAGCCAGCGAGACGGATGTAATGACACTGATGAATTTGAAATAAAGTCAAGTTTCACCTGGACCAGCCTTCCTGCAACAGGGGGGTTGGTTTCCTAAAAAAAGGAGATGATGAGACATGATCAAAGGTAAATCGTGGATGGCTATCGTCATTGCATTGATGTTGTTAACAGTTCATTTAACGTTCTCAGCTCAAACCGTTCATGCTGCTGCTGGTGAAGAGACCAAGATCGCTGCAACACTATTTGTGCTGAAGAATGAATCCGAAGTATCCAATGCCAAAATTCATTGGGCACCTGTCCAGGGAGCGACTGCATACGAGTTGTACAGATCCGAGAACAATGCGCCTTATACGTTATTACAGACCTTAACCGGTACAACGACGGATGATTATGAACTCAATATAGGTAACACATACAAGTATCAAGTGAAGGCATATGCCGGAACTTCCTTGTTAACCTCCGCTGTCTCGCCAGAATGTACCCCTTACAGCCTTCCAGAGGACCTCACAACTTTTGATAACACAACGCAATCCACTCTGAAGCTCCCGAATGAACTTAAAGTGGGGGATACCTATTACAGATTCAATTTTGTACAAAAACCAACTGGTGGTTTTGGCGAAATGATTCAACAGACTTCAACAGATGATATCACGTATGGTGACGACAAAGTGGTCCTTTCCTACACGGATCACCCCGATCTGGCGAATTCCAAATTTGAAGGGATTAATATCCTCTACCATGCGCCTACGAACAAATTTGTTTTTTGGGCTCACTATGAAAACAGTACAGACTACACGCTTGCCAGAGTATCGGTGGCTTCGGCCACGCCTGGAGAAGACTTTACATTTCACAAAAGCTTTCGGCCAGAAGGGAACCAATCCCGGGATATCTCCATTTTCAAAGATGATGATGATTCGGCGTATCTGATCTCTACGGCCAATAATAATTCGGACACCATCTTATATAAGTTAACCTTCGATTGGTTGGATGTAGATCATCAAGTTTCAGTTATTTATCAAAATCAACATAGAGAACTGCCCAAGATGATCAAAAAAGATGGCATTTATTATTTGTTCTCTTCCCAAGCGGCAGGTTGGTACCCGAGTATACCTTTGTATTCATCAGCAACAAGCATAGACGGAGATTGGTCTGAATTACGGACGATTGGTAACACGTCAACCTTCTCGGCGCAGTCAGGTTCCGTTATGCGGGTGAAGCCAGATACGGGCAACAACGTGGTTATGGTTGCGTATCGCTGGATGTTCGGCTGGGCAGGTACGCAAAATGGAACAACGGAGGAACGTTTGCTTCCCGTTTGGTTCTCCGATGGTTACGCATTTTATGATTATTTTGATCAAGTGCTGTACAACACAAGAGATGATGTTGTCGTTCCCGTTCAGAACGGAAAACTGCTGTCGCAAGGCAAACCTGCAACAGCCCAAACGGCTACTGGAACAAACCCGGCAAGTTATGCTAATGATGGTAGCTATCAAACTGAATGGGTCGGCACAGGCAGTTCTTGGCCACATTGGTGGAAGGTCGATCTCGGCTCTGTTCAACAGTTGAATAATGTGCAAATCTCCTGGTGGATGCAAAAAGGCTCCGAAGGTTTTTACAAATATAAAATTGAGACCAGTACGGATAATGTAAACTGGACTGTAGCATTGGATCGAACCAATAATACATCTTACGGTTTCACATCAGATACGCTATCGAGCACTGCTGCCAGATATGTACGAATTAATATGCAAAATGCGGCACTTCATAACAATCCAAACAATTGGTACACGCCAAGACTTTGGGAAGTGAAGGTATTTGGATCGGACACCAATTAACGATGTTCTTAAAAGAAGAGAGGTAACGGTGTGAATAATCAACTAACCAATGGTGGCATCTGGAATGATTCAAGTGGTAATCTGATCCATGCCCATGGTGGACATATATTATTCCATGACGACTATTATTACTGGTATGGCGAAGATCGGAGAGACGATATATATGTGAGTTGTTACCGTTCCAAAGATCTATTCAACTGGGAGTTTCGGAACCATATCTTGACCACCTCTACGCCAGCTGCACCCATTCGAGTTCGGACAAATCTGGCATTAGTGAACGATAAAGGTGGAAAGGTGAATCTCGAACGGCCTAAAGTGCTGTTCAACGCGTTGACAAAAAAGTTTGTCCTCTGGGTTCACTATGAGAATGGTAACCATTACAACGATGCCGCATGCGCCATTGCCACATCTGATTCTCCGGATAGCCATTTCCTGTATCATGGCAGCTTCAATCCGTACGGGTATATGTCGCGTGACTGCACGCTCTTTCAGGACGATGACGGGAAGGCATATTTTATTTCGGCTGCCAGAGACAATGCGGACCTGCACATCTATCGCCTGCAGGAAGATTACCTTAATGTGGAAAGTCTTGTCGGAAAGCTGTGGCAGGGGGAATATCGGGAGGCGCCAGCTGTCTTCAAACGGAAAGGGAAGTATTATATGGTGACCTCATTTTGCACCGGTTGGGAACCCAATCAAGGAAAGTACGCGATGGCTGATACGATGGATGGACCATGGGGGATGCTCAGTGATTTTGGCGATGAAACGACGTATCGAACGCAACCAGCATTTGTGCTGAAGCGATCAGAAGAGGACTACCTATACTTTTCAGATCGCTGGAACGGATCGGATTATTTTCAGTCCAGCTATGTGGTCCTGCCCATTGAATTCAATGGGGACATTCCGATTCTAGATGAGTATTCCACGTTATCTTTGCGAGAGGATGCACATCTGATTCATTTTGAACGATAATTTGAACGATAAACCGACTGATGAGAAAAGACTTTGATCCTACAGAGAATGCAGGTTCAAAGTCTTTTTGGATGAATTTTATAATTTCAAATCTAACGAATAACGATCGCGAAGTACTGATAAATGGTGGAGCTCATGCCCAGCCATAACAAATGCAATCGATCGAGCTGAAGCAGGATTATCACTGACGATCCCTCTACAGAGCCATGCTTCCGGGGTGAGGCGACGAAGCATAAGAATGGTTGAACGGCGTGTGACGGCATATTCTTCGCTCAAATCGGCCAGGGTATACGCATTGAAAGGGTTGGTCTGCATAAGCACGTCCTGATCGTAGCCGGGATGATTTGTTTGGTCACCTCTGGCGATGCGAAGCAATCGGCTGCTCATGATGCGTTCGTTATCCAAAAGGTGTCCGATGACCTCTTTCACGCTCCATTTGCCTTCGGCGTACCGATAATCTGCTTGCTCCTCTGTCAATGAAGAGAGCAAAGTTGGTACGATGTTGGCTTGCAGCTCTAAGCGTTCGATGATGTTCCCTTCAGGAACAAGCTGGATGTACCCTGCATAATAAGCTGCATATTCATCAGTAGTTGGTCTTTCAACCATGTAAATGCCTCCTTTAGGATTCATAACTCTGGAATATATTGTAGCATATATCTTGCAACATGAAATTAGCCCATCCGGTTCATGAGCGGATGGGCCGTTTCATGTAATTTAGGCAGTTTTTCAAGGTTACGTGTTATACCACTTCTAATCCGTTCGTCGTATCCCCTTAGTTTGGACAAATTTCTCTATAACCGCAAAATCCTCCGTCACTTTTTGGAACGGCAACGTGTCCAGCACCTGTTCCCGATAACTCTTTTTTGCCCCTTTACTGAGACGGGAGTCAAGTATGCTGAGTACGCCAATGTCCGTTTCACTACGGATCAAACGTCCTGTTCCTTGCCGTAACCGAAGGAGCATGTCCGGTACAAACACCTCCATAAACGGATTCTCCGTTACCGATGCCTTATATTCATAAACAGGATCCGATGGAACAGGGAAGGGCAGCCGGAAAATAATGACCTGTGACAGGTCAGACCCCTCGATATTCACACCTTCCCAGAATACACCGGTACCCAGGAGTACACCTTTGCTTTTCCTGAAATCGGCGATGACACTGTCTTGTGATGATCCCTCTTTTTGAACATGGACTGCCCATGTGTATTCACTAGCCCTTGAGATCAACTTTTTGTGAATGTACTTCATGTCCTCTTTTGCTGAAAAAAGGACGATTGTTCTTCCCTGAGTTAGATTACAGAGTTGAACCACTTCCTTGTACGCTGCTTCAAGATAGTTTTCGCGCTGATCGTGGTGGTAATAGGGAACTTTGTTCGAAATATACATCATGGCATGGTTGGTGTAGTCAAAAGGGGAGGGTTGGCGCTCTAGGAAATCTCCCTTATAACCAAGGGAGTGCGTCATATAAGAATATTGTTCCTCCAGCGTATCCCCGCCTTGGCACAGCGTTGCTGATGTTAGGATTACAGGTACCTTGCCATTAAATAAAGCGTATTTCAGAAATTGGCTTATATCTTTGGGACAGATGCTGATTGTGGTTACTCTAAGAGGACTGCTTGCCCATAAAAGATAATTGTCCTCAATTTCAGATAAGACACTAATAAGGCTAATAAGCCCGTTGATGGCTTCAAAAGCGTCATCTATTTCCCGCTCGTGACGGGAGGTCAAAATGGAAAGGCGCAGACTGAGATCTTTTAAATCGTTTAAGACTTGGTTTAACGGTATTCCTTTGATTTCCGACACTTTGATTCGGTCGTTATCCTGCTTGGCATGGTCGAGCAAATTTGCGTTTACCTGTTTGAAGATGCGCTCAGCCCAGTTTTTGATGAACTTGGATTGTGAGAAGAGACTTTTATCCCCGGACTGCTTCGTGAGAAGCTGCACCGTGGTATCCAGAATGCGGCAAATTCCCCGATAAGTGAACTCAAGTGTTCTGGCATCCCGAACTTTTGCTTCCAGATTATGCGCTTCATCAATGACGATCAGAGCAGGCTGTTCTGAGATGATGCTCTTGGTTCCTTCTTTTTTCTTCATCAAATCCCGTATGAGCAAATCCTGGTTCACGATAATAAAATCAATCTCGTGAGCCTTTGCATTTAATTTTGCTCTCATATCGTAAAACAAACATGCATTTTTATGATGACAACGTTCAAATTTGCAATCATTCACGGAAACGTGGGACCATTCGGCATCACTAATTCCAGCTTTAATATCGGCTCTTTCATCAATTTCATAATCTAATATGCGCTGTGCAAGGGTAGATACGGAGGAGTTTGCATCATCAAGACTGATCCATTCCGCTGCTCTACTTCGACAGGCGTACTGACCCATGCCTTTCCCCACCACGGATCGAACCGTTGAGAATCCCAACCGACTACCAATGATCCTTAAATCTTTATGTATCTGTTCCGAAAGCTGAATGGAGGATGTAGCTATAATGACTGGTTTCTGAGACATTTGATTCGTGAGCAGACTTGGGATCAGGTACGCAAAAGACTTACCAATTCCGACACCAGCTTCAATCATGGCGTTATGTCCATGGATATAAGCATCGGCTATATCGAGGGACATTTCTTGCTGTCCGATCCGCTCTCTAAGGCCAATTCGGGGGAACCGGTCATAAATTCGGAAGATGGCGTTAACCAAAGAACGTTCGATTTCCTTGTCCGGTTCCTGCTTTTTAATTTTATAAAGTTCATTTAACCAATTCATAACGATCGCCCCTCTTCCGAATGATGATCTTCTTGTACTCACTTTGGAGACGATTTACCTCACAATGCAGTTGTAACGGCATTTTTTAATCTGGATACGCCTTCCTGTAATTGTTCATCCGACAAATGTGCAAAAGATAAATAGATACCATACTTCGTACCAACAGACGTTGAACTGCTGACTTCTGAGTATACCACACCTTGTGACCTAGCCGATTCCCGAAAGGCCTCATAAGTGGACACATTACCTCGCCACCAGCCAAACACGTGTAGACCCGCTTCATTCTCGACCCAATCAAACCATGTAGAGAGTTGCTTGTTCAAAAGTTTGAGTAACAGATGGAATTTACGACTGTATAATCGATTCATTCTGCGCAGGTGACGCTCATATTGACCACTTGTCATGAATGCAGCTAATGCCCGTTGTTCGATCAGGTTGACGGGTCTAGGCTCGTATAAAGCCTGTGCCTTTCTAAAGGTGTCAGCCAAGGTAGGGGGAAGAACCACATAACCAAGTCGTACTTCTAAAGGCAAGGTTTTTGTAAAGCTGCCCAGATAGATTACGCGTCCTGCTTTATCAAGTGTTTTCAGTGGTTCAACATGCATTCCGCGATATCGGAATTCACTATCATAATCATCCTCAACAATCATGGCATCATTTCGCTGTGCCCAGTCCAGCAAGGTTTGTCTGCGTTCCAGACTGAGCATTTCACCAGTAGGAAATTGTCGTGACGGCGTGACAAACAACATTCGTGCTTCCCAGTCTTGGGGCACAACTCCCTGACCATCGAGATTGGCTTCAATCAACTTTGCACCCGCAGCCAATATGGCTTTAGAAATCCCGACATAACAAGGACTTTCTGTCACTACATAATCCCCAGGATCAGCAAGTAATTGAGTGAGTAGAGCTATAGCTTGCATGGAGCCTGCAGTTACTGCAATATGATCCGGATCGACTTGAATGCCCCGCATCCTCCGAAGATAGGCAGCAATGGCTTCTCTCAATTTTGGATCCCCCGTTGAACTAACCATGGCAGAGGTTGTTTTCAGGTGATGCTCACGCTGCCTTATCTCTGCATACAATCGATTATTCCATTCATCGTAAGGAAACTTGGAGAAGTCAGGTTGATATTTGCTAAAGTCGATCACTTCGTCGCTATTCATTCTGGAATCATGTGTATGGGCATTGGCAGGTGCATTTCTTTGAGTCGTCTGTTGTTCAAACTGCTGAATACGATTTCCCCAGGCGGATAAGTGATGCGTGCAAGCTTTCACGGTGGACGCATTATTGTTCAGATCCAACTGGTAAGCAACAAAAGTTCCTCTTCCATGCTCTGAATGAATGTAACCTTGAGCAGTCAAAGTATCATAGACCTGATTCACAGTTCCTCTGGAAATGTGATACGTCGTAGCTAACTCTCGAGTAGAGGGTAACTTCTCGCCATGTATAAGATTACCTTCATGAATTGCATCACGAATGGCATTATAGAGAGCCTTCATCTTCGTATATTTTCGGTTCAAATATGAACTGTAAGCTACATGAAATTGCATAGGACCTCCAGAGTTATAATTCAAGTGGTACAATAAAAACCAAAAATATTGGATCTTTTTATATGACCATTCTCATTCTATACTAAATCATAGATTAGAGCGATGCCTTTATTGAAAATCACCCAAAAGTTACTTAGGAGGACTACAATCATGCAAACAGGTACAGATCGTGTAAAAAGAGGAATGGCTGAGATGCAAAAAGGTGGCGTCATCATGGACGTTATGAATGCAGAGCAAGCTAAAATTGCTGAGGCGGCAGGGGCAACAGCTGTTATGGCTCTTGAACGGGTACCTTCCGATATTCGCGCAGCCGGCGGTGTAGCTCGTATGGCAGATCCAACCATCGTTGAAGAGGTTATGAAGGTTGTATCTATTCCAGTTATGGCCAAAGCACGTATCGGTCATTACATAGAAGCCAAAGTGCTTGAATCCCTGGGTGTGGACTATCTCGATGAAAGTGAAGTTCTTACACCTGCAGACGAAGTGTTCCATATTGATAAACATGAGTTTACTGTACCATTTGTATGTGGAGCCAAAGATTTGGGAGAAGCTCTTCGCCGTATTGGTGAGGGTGCATCGATGATTCGTACAAAAGGTGAGCCTGGAACGGGTAACATTGTTGAGGCAGTTCGTCATATGCGTCTAATTAACAGCCAGCTCCGCAAAGTGCAAAACATGTCCAAGGACGAGCTGTACGCTGAAGCCAAAAATCTGGGTGTAGCTTATGAGTTGCTGCGCGAAGTTCATGAAAATGGAAAACTTCCTGTCGTTAACTTTGCAGCAGGCGGTGTAGCTACTCCGGCGGACGCAGCATTAATGATGCACCTGGGAGCAGACGGTGTGTTTGTAGGATCAGGTATTTTCAAATCCGATAGCCCTGAGAAGTTCGCTCGTGCAATCGTTGAAGCAACAACACATTACACAGATTACAAATTGATTGCCGAAGTATCCAAAAACTTGGGCGCCCCGATGAAAGGGATCGAAATTTCTAAATTGGCTCCAGAAGAGCGCATGTCCAACCGCGGTTGGTAAGATAGCAGTGCTTCTGGTTGAATAGGTAGTTTGAACATTTATATAGAAGAGCCGATCAATTGAACCTTAATTGATCGGCTTTTTTGTTATTACTGTTTAGTTTGTTGATATCTTCAAAATGCTGTGCCTATAATAATCGGTATGAAGGAAGGTGCAGACAATTCGCTATCTATATGAGTTTATTCAACATCAGGACGATCTGCCTATGAAACTCTTCGTGAACTCGGTAAAACATATTGATTTCCATTGGCACAAGGAAGTGGAAGTTGTATATGTTCTCCACGGTTCAATCATCATGTATCTGGACCAGCAGCAATATACACTGCATGAAGATGATGTGATCGTGGTTAACAGTATGTCCGTCCACAAGATCGAACGAACCAATCAGGACAATGTGTTATTAACATTGCAGTTCGGTCCCGAGTTGATGAACAATAATGTGTTTATCTCCTGTAACTCTGCTATGAACGTGGAACAAAACGCTCCTCGCCTGAAAAGTATTAAACAATATCTTGCGCAAATGGTATGGGAGATCAACAAAAAAACGCCGGGTTATCAAAATTTTACAATGGGCAGATTACAGATGTTATGCGGATGTCTGCAGAGGTATTTTTCCAGTGGAACGAATTCCGCATTGGAAGACGGTAGCAGGGATTATGACTATAAAAGACTGAACAGGGTCCTCACATATATTGATTTACACTACAATGAGAAGATTACACTGCAGGATATGGCGCATTCCGAACATTTAAGTTTGCATTATTTCTCCCACTTCTTCACCGACAAAATCGGGATACCTTTCCAAAAGTATTTGACGCTCATTCGCTTGGAAAAGGCTCAGGCTCAGCTGGCAGCAAACGACAAAAATATTTCGGAGCTCGCGCTGGATTGCGGATTTGCCAATGTGAAGCTGTTTAACAAATACTTCAAGGAAAAGTACGGCTGTACGCCAGGTTCCTATCGGGAAGCTTCTCGTACAACGGAACTCCATCAGTTGAATGTGAACCGCAAACCCAAAACATATGAGGAGTCTTCAAGCGGAGATTATTACGAGATGGAAACGCTGAATGCGATTGGCTCGCTGTATCGATATCTGGATGCTAAGTTAGACGCCGATCAGGACATGCTTCCTGTACCGTCTGTACATCTGTCAGACCAAACTTATATTGAAATTCGTGCGGATCAGACGTCGTCTGTCTATGAAAAGCACTGGAATATGACCATGACGGCAGGGAGAGCTATTGAAGGTTTGCGTGAAGATTGGCGGAAGCAGCTCTCCGCGCTGAAGGGAAAAGTACCTTTTGAATATATTCGATTTCACGGCATCTTCAATGACGAGATGATGGTTTACAGCGAGAACGAGCAGGGCACGCCCCTCTATAATTGGTCTTATGTGGACAAGTTGTATGATTTTCTGCTGGATCAGGGCGTTCGGCCATTTGTGGAATTAAGCTTTATGCCGAGCCAGCTGGCGAGATCCAAAGAAACGCTGTTTTGGTGGAGGGGGAATATTAGCCCGCCATCCGACCCTGCCAAGTGGCAGGCGCTTGTTGGCGAATTCGTTCGCCATTGTTTAAATCGTTATGGAGTGGAAGAGGTGAGACGGTGGTATTTCGAAGTATGGAACGAGCCTGACCTGGCGGGTGTTTGTTGGGCAGGAAGTAAAGAAGAATACTTTGCGTTTTACGAATCGACCGTTCATGCCATCAAATCGATTTTGCCGGAACTGAAGGTGGGGGGGCCAGCTATGGGTTACGGTTCTCTCTGGAACGATACCTGGGCTGAGGAATTTTTGTCCTATTGCCGCAAGCGTGAAGTGGCTCTCGACTTTTTCTCGTTTCACATCTATTCGGAGTATCCCAAGCTAAAAGTTGAAGAGGATCGTTTAACCCAGATCATGCCGCCTGCTTTTTATAAAGAGAGTATTGAACTTATGCGGCAAAAAATGAATGCGTCATCGTACGGTCATGTTGAACTTCATGTCACTGAGTGGAACTTTTCGCTGTATGACCGGAATTTGCTGCACGATACCATGTTCATGGCTCCGTTTGTCATTTACCACACCATGCACACACTTGGTGACGTGAAAGCGATGGCTTTCTGGTCCTTTACCGATGTATTCGAAGAAAGTATCGTTCCCGCTTCTCCTTTCTACGGAGGTTTTGGCCTGATTAACCGCGATGGGCTGAAGAAACCCAGCTATTATGCATTTGAGCTTATACAAAAGCTTGGGGATGAGCTGATGGTCAAGGGAGACGGTTATGTTGGAACCCGAAAAAGGGATGGAAGCATGCAATTTTTGTTCTATCACTATGTTCACGTAGACCGGCTGTTTGCAAGTGGAGATTGGTCGGAATTATCCAGCTCAACCCGCTATGACGTCTTTGAGGAAAAAGGCAGCAAAGCTTATGAACTTACCTTGAGCAATCTCGAGGGACCTTATAAATGCACCAGTTATCAACTGGATCGGGAGCATGGATCGGTATTTGATGAGTGGACCCGCATGGGATCGCCCTATTCATTGACGGAAGAAGAAATCGCCTATCTAAACGGCAGGAGTGGACCCGTGATGGGGACAGAGATGGTAAGAGATGAAAGTTGGCGCAGAGAGATTTTTCTTCCACCGCATGGGGTAATGCTGCTCATTTTGGATAGACAATATTAAAAAAAATGCTCTTAAGACATCCTTTCAGTTTGAAGGGATGTTTTTTGTTGTTTATTTCTTGTTCAGGCTGGCAAGCTAGAACTATAGCGATGGATTGGGCAAAAAACGAACCATGATGCGGCAAGTTCCAACAAGAAAGCGTTAACACAAATCGATATACTATGGTTGTGGCAGCTTAGAGGAAGACAGGGGGAGTTTTGGATGAAGCGTTTCATGAAATGGATGACAGATTCGTTTGCGCCGAGATTGGAGGCGTTTACGAACAATATTTGGGTTTCTTCGATTCAAGAAGCCATCATGGTCGCCATTCCGATGATTTTCATCGGTTCGATTATTACATTGATTTCGATTTTGCAGGATTTCATTCCGGGAATGCCGGACCTAACACCTATCACAACATTCAGTTTTGGTTTGCTCGGGTTGTTTATTGCTTTTCTGACACCTTATGTCGTGATGGAAAAAAGAGAACGACATAAAATCAAGTTGCTGGCGGGAATGACGGGGATATCTCTGTTCGTTATGCTGCTTAACCCGACGGTAAACGAAGACGGTACCATTCAGTTCATCCTTGAACGATTTGGACCCTCGGGGATGATTACAGCACTCCTGGTAGGTGTATTTGTCGCTCTTGTAATGATCATGTGCAACAAATTTTCGTTCTTCAAAAAGGGATCTTCACTTCCCGAATTCATTATGGACTGGTTCGATTTTCTCGTCCCGATCGCCCTGGTATTAACAACAGGATGGTTGCTTGTATATCAGCTTCATTTTGATATTTTTGGACTGATCGTGAACGTATTTGAGCCGATCAATGCCGTAGGGCAAAGTTTAACCGGATTTTTATTGTTCAATTTCATTGGTGTTGTACTGTATTCTTTCGGCGTAAGCCCGTGGGTCATGACACCGATCTGGTACGCGATCTGGATACCTGCAATCGAAGAAAATGCAGCTCTTGTGGCAGCGGGACAAGATCCCGTCAATATCAACACGTTTGAAACCTTTTTCTCCGGATGGCTGGGTATTGGAGGAATGGGAGCGACCTTGCCGTTAGTTGTTTGGTTCCTGATGGCACGTTCGAAAAAACTGAAATCTGTCGGCAAGGCGACTATTATCCCATCCTTGTTCAACATCAATGAACCCGTCGTATACGGAGCACCGATTGCCTTTAATCCATTACTCATGGTGCCGATGTGGATTAACTCACTTATCACGCCGGTGATTGTGTACTTGGCTCTCGACTGGGGTTGGGTGCGGATTCCGAGCCAGATCTTCCAGCTATGGTACACGCCGATCGGCCTCTCCACCTATATTATGTCCGGACTCAATGGGCTTATCTTGCTGGCGGTCGTCCTGGTCATTGTATTTATTGTCTGGTTTCCGTTTTTCAAACTGTATGATGCACAGGAACTGAAGAAAGAACAAGAACAAAATTGATATCAGAAGGGTGAGTACTATGGATAAATCAATCAATGAATTGTTGTCGGCATTGACGCTGCCCGAGAAAGCTTCGCTCTGCGCAGGATTGAATATGTGGATGACAAAAGGAATTGAGCGGTTAAACATTCCGCCGGTTCATATGTACGATGGGACAAACGGTATCCGTAAAACGAACAGCGATGAAGAAATGGGGATTACAACGGAAAATGTACCCGCAACCTGTTACCCTACGGGTTCAGCCATCGGCTCTTCGTGGAATACGGAATTGTTGTATGAAGTTGGCGTGGCACTGGGACGTGAATCAAAAACCATGGACGTTGAGCTGCTGCTTGGACCTGGTGTCAATATGAAAAGAACGCCACTTGGCGGAAGAAACTTCGAATACTACTCGGAAGACCCATACTTGACGGGAGAACTTGGAGCGGCGTTTATAAACGGGATCCAAAGCGAAGGAGTGGGCGCTTCTGTCAAACACTTTGCGGGTAACAACCAGGAGTTCGAGAAGATGGTAACCAGTTCGGAAATCGATGAGCGAACGCTCCGCGAGATTTACCTGAGCGCCTTTGAACGGATTATTAAGAAATCCGATCCTTGGACGGTTATGTGTTCTTATAATTTATTGAATGGAACGTATACAAGTGAGAACGAACATTTGCTGCATGACATTTTGAGAGAAGAGTGGGGTTATGAAGGTGTTGTTCTATCCGACTGGACAGCTGTTAATGATCGCATACGCGGTCTGAAGGCTGGGCTTGATCTGGAGATGCCGGGTCCCGCCAATTACAATGCTAAAGCAATCATTGAAGCGGTTCAGAACGGAAGCCTCTCCGAAGAACAGTTGGATCGAAGCGTGGGCCGGATTTTGAAACTGGTTGAGCGGGTAACGGGCAAGAAAGACATGGATTCTTCTCCAGATTCGGACTATCATGCACTCGCACGTAAAGCGGCGGCCGAAAGTATTGTGCTTCTGAAAAATGAGAACGCGATTCTCCCGCTAGGGCAGGAGTCCATTTCGTCGATTGCCGTGATCGGACGCTTTGCCAAAAAACCGAGAATTCAGGGAGCGGGCAGTGCGAAGGTAACGCCCACAAAAGTCGATATTCCATGGGACGAGATAAAAAATCTGGCTGGCGATGTCATGACCATGAATTATGCAGAAGGGTACCCGGAGGATGACTCCATCAATGATGAACTAATTAAGGAAAGCGTGTCATTAGCCATGAATTCCGATGTTACTGTACTGTTTGTTGGCCAACCGGAATATGCGGAATCGGAGATGCATGATCTGCAAGGCGTTGATCTTCCCGAGCATCAAGTGAAATTGATTCTCGCGGTAGCCGCAGTTCAGCCCAAGTGTATTGTCGTAACGAGCAGCGGTTCCGCACTGGCGATGCGCCCATGGGTACAGCATGTACCTGGTGTGATTCATGCTTGGTTGTCGGGTCAAGGCATGGGTAAAGTGATTGCAGATGTATTATTCGGACAGACGAATCCTTCGGGCAAACTGTCTGAGACATTCCCTGTCAAACTGTCGGACAACCCTTCACATATGCGAATTCGCGGAGAGAACGGCAAGCTGTATTATCGCGAAGGCCTGTTCGTGGGTTATCGATATTATGACCGGAAAGAACTGGCACCTCAATTCCCGTTTGGACACGGATTGTCTTACACATCGTTCTCCTATACGGATCTGGAAGTGTCTCAGACCCATACCGGTGTTACTGTGTCTTTCCAATTGAAAAATATCGGAAAGCGCCAGGGGAGAGAAGTTGTTCAATTGTATGTTCACGATGAAGAGTGCACATGGACCCGTCCAGAGAAAGAATTGAAAGCTTTTGCCAAAGTTGAATTGGAGCCGGGTGAAAAACGCAAGATTACCTTTGAACTGGAAGAGAGAGATTTCTCATATTACAACACCAAGTATAACCGTTGGGTGGCTGAGACCGGGTTTTTCCAAATTTCACTTGGCAGCTCGTCCAAAGATCTCCGAATTACGGAACGTCTGCATTGTGACTTTGGTAAGGAAGAAATCACGTTCCACAAATTCAGTCTGCTCAGTGAGTGGATGAGTGATCCTGTAGCGAAAAAGGAATTGGAGCATCGCCTGAATGAAATGAACGAGCATGTTACGGACAAGGTATACCTTAACGAGGAGTTTGTGGGATTCTGGGCAGATTTCCCGATGATCAAAGTATTCCAAATGTTCGGTCAACAATGGATGAATGAGCGTTCACCTGATGAAATTATTAATGAACTTATCGCCAAGGTTAATCAGGCACGTAATGAATAATTAAGTAAAAGAGAAACCAAGTTCAATCCTAAACAAAGGACATGAACTTGGTTTTTCTAACGTTTCGGGATATATCGTTATGGAACGTAACCTTCGAACCAGGATGCGGCAACAACTGTCATATTCACCGTGACGGATTTCAGCTCATGTTAGTCACCAGAGGAGAAGGGCATTGAACCTGTCACAGATTAAGTTTACGATAATGCGACGAAATGAGGCACCCATATGGGGGTTTCTTTTTATTTATCAGATAAATGATATTGATTATTGTTCTCATTTACACGCTTCGACATTTACTGTATACTGACAATAGTTATTTTACATATTGCTTTAAAGACAAGAGAGAATTCAAAAGGGAGAGATTATTTACATGTTGGTATCTGTTAAAAAAGGGATGTTTCTTTGTTTGATTACTGCAATGATTCTGGTGCTCGCAGCGTGTTCAAGCAACAATGGTGGCAGCAAAGATGCAAATGGCAGCTCACAGCAAGCTGCGGAGAGCAGTGCCACGAATGCAGCAACAAATGGGGAACAAACCGACGCAGACTCTTCAGCACCTGCTGAAACAACTTACCCGGTAACCGTTTCAAATTATACAACAGAGAACGGCACATGGGTGAAGAAGGATCAAACGTTTGACAAGGCCCCTGAACGAGTAGTTGCCAATACACAAGGTGCAGCCGAGCTGATGATTCGCCTTGGTTTGACAGACAAACTTGTAGGTGTAGCTGCGTTGTTTGGTAGTGTACCTGAAGATATTGCTGACGAGTTTAAACAAATTCCTGTGCTAGCTGAAGGCTATGTCGGTAAGGAAGTGACAATAGGGGCTACGCCTGACTTGGTTGTAGGGCGTGGTGGATTGTTTGAGGATGCCGATTGGGGTGTTGGTACAGTAAGCAGCTTGAATGATATGGGGATTAAAACTTACGTGCAAAGCACCAGTGTTCCTGACGCATCGTTAGATAGTCTGTATCAGGACATTACTGAATTAGGTGAGATATTCAACGTACAAGCGAACGCAGCGGCATATATTGAGAAGCTTAAAGCACGCGAGACTGCGTTGTCGGCTCGAGCTAGCACTGAAACGATCAACTATGCATCATTTTCGGATAATGGTGATGGAACCATTGGAATCTACAACGGAAACGGTGATACGTTTATTGAAAATGCAATGTCATTGATCAATATGCATAATATGCTGATTAATGAAACCGGCACACTCAGTCTCGAGAAGTTAATCGAGATTAATCCGGATGCGATGATTATTTCGAGGTATGCAGGGGGTATTGATCCTGAGCAGACGATTGAAAAGCTGCTTGCCAACAAACAGGTACAAAACATTAACGCAGTTAAAAACAAAAAAATCTACATTATTGATTTCAACAACTTCTGGGGTTACGGGGATTCCATCTTCACAGGAGTTGAAGGACTCGCTGATGATCTCGGGTTGTAATGAAGCCAAGAACAAAAACATAGTACCATTAAAAGTCGCTATTTTAGCGGCTTTTTTTTGTTATCAGGGACCCAATTCTTGTTTCAAGCTGATCAAACTTTTATTGGAATCTAACGTTATTATTGTAAGATTAAAAATTACATGAAGTGGGTGAGTCGCTGTGAGAATGAAGCAATTGAAAAAAGTAGTTGTCGTTGCATTAGTGATGTCGGTGTTATTACCATTGGGGCCTCAAAAATCTGAAGCAGCATCCAAATATGTTGATTTGGAAATTCAGTGGGCAGACGGTCGTATTAACCATGTTCAGACGTTAATCAAGGATGGAGTCACTTACGGAAGTTTTTTCTCACTGGGTAATAAGGCAGGCCTAGTGTGGGGGATGGAAGATGATAATACGGCCGTACTGAAGAGCAGTCAGAAGCATATTGTTGTGCACTTGGGAAGCAGCATTGCCGAAGTAGATGGTCAAAAAGTAGATATGGGCAGAGAACCGGTGTGGTATATTAGTCACCTTTATGTACCCATAGGATTTCTTGCATCTGCTTTGGACGGGGAAGTGACTCATCAAGATATGAAAACGAACAAGGTAACCGTGACTGGATTGAGCAATTATACCGATACTTTTTATGGCAGCAACATGGGTTACACCTATGTCGTTCGCACTGCAAAAGGAGATCTTGAGATTACGAATGCTTCTACTGGACAAAAGAGTTCGATTCCCTTAGGGATCAAGGACATGAATGTGAACACTCATGATCTTAAGATAAATTTTAAGAGGAGTCCCCAAAATCTACTTATTGTCATCATTGAACACACTAATCGAAAAACGGAAGACTACGACCTTTACACGTTGGTATTCAAAAATAAAGGTCTGATTCGCAAATCCATTGCTCACGGGGTAACGGGCCAGCAGGAAATTTTGAATTCAGATAGTACCATTCAACTCATCGATGACAACAGTATACGTATTATTGAAGATGGAAGTGGTAAAGTGCTTGAAGTCCTTTCTCGTTGAATAGACATCTGATCCGATATTCATGAATTACATCCCCTCACCAACTGAATAATAATACAAACATCTCAAAGAGCAGCTGATCAGAGTGATCAGCTGCTCTTGCATATTTCTTCCCGAATCTTTTCACAATCAAAAGTAGTTAAAATATCTTTTTGTAAATCTAAATACAGTGGTTTTAAATTTTTATAATGATATTAATCTTTCAAGACTAGTTGACTTGTGAATGTATTATCTGTATAGTGTGAATCAGTTCACACTATACATTAAGGAGTAGTCTATGCCAAAAAATTCGTTCTTTCGTTTAGACGAAGCAAGGCGCGAGGAAATATCGAATAGCGCTATGCATCTTTTTGTTGATAATCTCTACGAGGATATAACTATGAAGATGGTTTTGGATAGTTTGTCCATGCACCCCGGAACATTTTATCGGTATTTTGAAGACAAAGATGACCTTTATTGTCACTTAATACGTAATGTAACCCAGAAAAGAGCTGCATATTTTAATAACAGTAATGAAGATTCCCTTTACAGCTATTTCCTTACTGGCTTATTTGGTAACGTTAATGGCATGGTGACCGAGCCACTGAATGAGTTGGAAATCAAACTGACTAAAACATTTTCATATATTCCTGAGGACATTTTGCTTAAAGTATATGTGAATGTGTTAAAGGGCGAGTCATTCCCCATGATCAAAGACATTTTACGCCGAATGAGAGTTGATGGGTATCTCCGACCGGATGTTGACGACGACCTGATTTCTTTTATGTTTGAGTCAATGCAGCTTAATTTAATCTTGTTTTTTAGGGAATTCGATATTAAGGACTCTAAGCTGCAACATAAGATCAGCAAATACTTTGCTGAATTTATGGGCCATGGACTGCTTGAAGATCATAAATATTCTGAAATGGTTAGCGATCTCAAGGGGGAAAGAAAATGAAAACCTATGACGTATTTCCAGAACCAATTGGCGGCTATACTGTCGGTCGAACCCAGATGGATTTTGAGTACACGGCATCAGATTACTCCAAAAGAGAACTGACCGCTTTTGTGTACTATCCGTCTGACAGTAGTGAAGGTAAGACTACATCAACGTACATGTTTCCTGAAGTCTACGGGATGTTTAATGAGCAGCCACTTGTCACTGCGTTGAAGGATGTTTTCTCTATAGATATCAAGACCCAGTGTTACGACGACCTTGCTCTCTCCGGGAAGGAAAAGCGCTATCCAGTGTTATTCTATGTTTGCGGTGGAGGCGGTTCTCCAGAATGGGGTACAGTGCTCTGTACAGACTTGGCAAGCATGGGGTATGTTGTGGTAAGCATCGGCCATCAGAATAGCACGATGTATAAGCGTAAAGATGGACGCCTGTTTAATGTATCCAAGAATTTTTCGGATGTCATTACAGCGTTTGGTGAAGATCCGGAGATGCTAGCGTTGGCTGGTAAGATGGAGTTGCGTCCTGACGATGAAACTGCCATTGAGATGTGCCGTAACGTGCTTGCACAACCGATACTTTCCAAGATAACAGAGTATAGTGAATCACAGGCAGAAGATGTAAGGTATGTAGCCGATTATCTTTACAAACTGGACTCTGGAGAGCTGAATTCCATCTTTAAGGGCAGATTGCTGCTTGACATCGGCATGGGTATAGTCGGACATTCTTATGGAGGGCCTACGACGGCGATGGTTTGCCGGGATGACGACCGGTTCGCCTGCGGGATTGGCTTGGATAGCGGTGCGTTTGGACTTCTTGACAGCGATCTTAAGAAACCCTTCTTGCTACTGTTTTGTGAACCTAACTATAATATGAATGCGATTATTGGCGCTAACAATAGCATGGAAACCTATTATTTCTCAGTTGATCGTGTTGCACATTTGGATTACTGTGACATCGTGTTTACCAGTGTTAATGAGGAACTCAGAGGTGAACGGGATGCTATGGAGATGCGAAATATTGTTACAGACTATGCAAAGAACTTTTTTGATCATTACATACTGCAGAAGGCAGCAAGTGTGGAAAGCCTGGCATACGATGGTGTGGAATTGATCAAGAAGACCAGCAACAAGTGACATTACCGAGAGATTGCTGATTAATGCATGTCAAAGAGCTAGCCGTACAGACGCAGAGCCGATAACCCCTATTACGCGGTTATCGGCTCTCTGACTCTGATATTGCAAATTGACATCCTGGCTCCAATAACTGACGCTTATTCGGCCTTAGTCCCGCCAGTGTTTACTTCGCTTCCAGGCTCCATCAACATGATATGACATTCCTTTTCGGAGGAAGGCTTGATCTCGACTCCCTTAGGGACAATATACATCTCGCCCTTGGAAATCTTCACTTGCCCATCACGAAAATCAATTATCATTTCCCCTTCGAGCACAAAAAATAACTTATCGGTCTCCTCATGAACATGCCACTCAAAATCTCCAGCAATCTTAACGATCTTAAATTGATAGTCATTCATTTCACCAATGAGTTTCGGAGACCAAAGATCGTTTAATTTCGAAAATTCCTCATTTAATTGAATAGCTTGATAGTGCATCGTCATTCCTCCTGTGTATTAATCCTTTATGTTCAGTATACTGATCTAGGCTTTTGTATAACATGGATACCTATTGAAATCAGGATGGATTATTGATGAACTTCAGACGATACTCCGTAGGAGAAATACCATATTGTTTCTTAAACACTCTGCTAAAATAAAAGGGGTCAGCAATGCCAACGGTCTCAGCAATCTGTTGTACAGACGCATCACTTGCCAATAACATTTGCTGTGCCATGTTTATACGATATTTCAATACATATTCTGCTGGACCCATACCTGCATGTCTTCTAAACACGTAGGAAAGTCGATTTCGATTAACGTTATTTTGTTCTGCCAACGATGCGACAGTCAGACTTTGATCATAGTATTCTTGGATATAGGTAGAGACCCGTTCGAATAAAACATCTGATTCACAACTATTTTGCCTATGATCAACACAAATTAAAGTCTCATTCAGTACATCGCGAAACAGCATCTCGGTCTGAAACTTTGAAATACCTCCGTGCTGATTATACACATGCCAAAGACGCGTGATTAATTCGATCAGACGTGGGGATTGACCCGTTGATAATTCAAAATGCTGATGGGAAAAGCTTGTCTCCTCGAGGTCCGAACTACATATCCGGTATAAAACGAGGATGTATTCCCAGTCCGTTCTATGAAACACGGTTTGATCCAGTTTCATTTTCGCGCCCCCGTGTACAACTTTTCCTGGTGAAAAGATATAGGGCGTACCCTCAAATTGGAATTGAATCTTTCCTGTAAGAGGAAATACAAATCCAGGAAAAGAATCGGTATAGTCAGCCTGGGGAACCCCTGGATTTCTAGAATATCGATATACTCCTTCTACTTGAAAAGGAATGTGTGCAAAATGCGCTGCTAACTGATTAACGTCTACGTTCACGTTTCGTACCTCATTTCAAAAGTGTTTGCTGGTCATTCTAAGATAAATCGTTGTGTACCTTACTCCAACATTATTGATAACGATTATCATTGTCAACATGTATAATGAAAAAGAAAGCTCTTTTTACATATGGGCAATAGAATCCATCTTGTGTTAACATGTGCACTAACTAATCCAATGGCTTGTTTGAGAAGGGGAACCCATGTCAATTCGAATAAAAATGCTGCTGTCCTTCACGGGCATGCTTGTTATAAGTCTGCTGTTCATCCTGCTTACGGCAAGTCTGTATACGATTGCGGCTACAGGGGATCTACAGAGTTTCCGCGATATTTACAAGGTACATTATCAGATCAACCCCCTGACTGAACAGGGAGAATCGATCTTTCAAGAGATGAAGTTTCTGGCCAAAAATGACCCGGACGACCTGCAAAACAAGGTTTTGCTACGTGAATACGATATGAAGCTTCGAGCTGAGAAGTCAGGGCTCTACATCAGACGGGAGAATAGTCAGATCTTTGAATCGCTGACCTTCAACCAGCCGGAACTGAAACAAGCTCTGCCTGCCTACGATCTTAACAATTATCAGATTCGAAGCACCTTTAATATTGGTGAGCGATTCTACGCGTATGCGAAATTTGATTTTCAATATTCAGATGGGGAACGGGGGAGTATCTTTGTCATTCGCGAGAGAAGCCCCTTTGCGGAGCTTACTCGCAAGCTGCTGCCTGTGATGTCATTCCTGCTTATTGGCGTCCTCATCATTGCAAATCTGCTCTTGTTTCGCTGGATCACGCGCAGCTTCATTAAGCCATTGAATCAACTACGAAGTTCAGCCGAACATATTAAGGATGGCAATCTATCCTTTAAACTTCAGCTAAACTCCAATGACGAGGTTGGTCAACTCAGCGAAGCGTTTGAGAGCATGCGGAATCAATTGCAGCGCTCTTATGCGTTACGTCAGCAGGACGAAGTGAACCGCAAAGAGCTTATCTCCAACATTTCGCATGATCTCCGTACGCCGATTACCAATATCAAAGGTTATATTGAGGGCATTCGTGATGGAGTGGCTAATACTCCGGAGAAAATGGAGAGTTATGTTAATATCATTCACTCCAAAGCAGTTAGCATGGATAAGCTGGTGGATGAACTGTTTTTGTATTCAAAGCTCGATTTGAACCAAGAACCTTTCCTGTTTAAAACAGTTGATCTCGCTGATTTCCTTGAAGATAGCATTGAAGAGCTGAGATACGATTTGGAGGATAAAGGTGTTGCCCTGGATTGGAATAACCAGGTGTCTGGTCCCGCTATGGCTGCTGTGGATCCGGAGAAGTTAAAACGTACCGTTGTTAATGTGGTGGATAATGCACTCAAATACATGGAGAATGAACATAAACGATTCGAGATTACACTTCAAGCCGATGAGAAATGGATTACGATGGGCTTTAAAGATAATGGCAGGGGAATACCTGAAGAGGCACTACCTTATATATTTGAACGCTTCTATCGTGCAGAACAATCCCGGAATTCCTCAACGGGCGGAAGTGGGCTCGGGCTGGCAATTGCCCGCCAAATCATTGATGGACATGGGGGCTTCATCTGGGCTAAAAGCCAGCCCAATGATGGCACGAGTATATATATCAAGCTGAAACGGCTGAGTGAAGAGAGGAACCAATAAGTAATGGCAAACATTTTGATCATTGAAGATGAAACAACGATTGCGGAACTGGAACGGGATTATTTTGAGCTCAACGGATTTTCCGTGGATCTCTGCCATACTGGAGATGAAGGCCTGAAGCAGGCACTGGAGGGGGACTATAATCTGATCATTGTTGATCTGATGCTTCCGGGACTCGACGGCTTCGAATGTTGCAGGCGCATTCGCGAGGTAAAGGAGGTGCCCATCCTTGTTGTTTCCGCAAAAAAGGAAGAAATCGATAAGATCCGGACGTTCAATCTGGGAGTGGATGATTTTATTACAAAACCGTTCAGCCCAAGTGAGTTGGTTGCACGAGCAAAGGCTCATTTGACCCGATACGAGAGACTTCTTGGCAAAAACAAACCAGCTGAGCAGGATGAAATCCACATTCGGGGGCTTCACATTGACAAAGGATCACGCCGCGTTTTTGTTAATGGAGAAGAGGTGGCGATTACAACCAAGGAATTCGAGTTACTTGTATTTCTTGCGAGTCATCCCAATCGTGTATTCAGCAAATCTGATCTGTTCGAGCGGATCTGGGGCATGGATTCCACCGGAGATATTGCAACGGTAACCGTCCATATTCGCAAACTGCGTGGGAAGCTGGAGACAGACCCCAAAAATCCGGAGTATATTGAGACCGTCTGGGGCGCAGGCTACCGATTTACTGCATAAGTTTCCTGAAAATTTAGAGCCAGTTTATATTTTGTTAATAACTTTATCCTTGGGAGTTTCTTTTTGTCCTCTATTCTATAGATACAGGCAACTACAACCTATAGAGGAGGAATTCAACTATGAATTCTACAACCCGCAAAATCGCTACATTTCTAACCATAACTGCATTAGGTACAGCAGTATTCCCGCTAACTACGAATCACGTACATGCAGCTACATACGTTACTAACCTTGCGGCAACAACCGCACAGCTTACCCAACAACAGATCGAAGCTGCTATCAAGGATCTGAATAGCTTGGGGATCATGAACGGATATGCAGATCAATCTATGGGTGAACATCGAGCGATTACCCGTGCGGAGTTAGCTTCATTGGTTTTCAAAACATTTCATTTGGAGAGCAAGACGGGAGAAACCGTAGAATTAACGGATGTCAATCCCAATGCATGGTATGCGCCATATGCGTCAAAGCTTGTTGAACTCGGCATCATGCAAGCTAACGATGGACAATTCAATCCGCAGACTCAAGTGTCGGATGCTGAACTCGAACAGGTCGTATCCAAAGCGATGCAACGTGATGTAAAGTCCGTTCACCATTGGATGAGCGAGTTTTACTCCGAGAACGGTTCGGCAACGCGTGGCGAAACAGCAGTGTTGTTGCAAACCGCACACCAAGCTATTCCTTCGGAGAAAGCTCAAATCAAGAGCGTTAGATCGCTGAACGCCATTACGTTAATTGTCACATTCGACAAGCCGCTGACAGCAACGAATGAAGCTTTTGCCAAGGCACAAACGGACTTTGCATTTAGTGGCGGGTTGACGTTAACCAATATGCCCCGTTTGAAAACAGGGTCGATTGCGACTTACATCGTTCCAACGTCCGTACAAGATGCTGGTGAAGTGTACAACCTGACTTACAAAGGCCAAGATGCTGGTTCCTTTGAAGGCAGTGCCACGAAAATAAACATGACAACGGCTAGTCAAGTAACGAATGATACATTCGAGATTGAAGCACTGCAAATGAACGGTGTAGTGGATTATGGTTACATTATTTCGGCTTACAGCGGTGGTCGAGGAGCTAATGCATTTGTGCTGAATGATCAAGAGCAAGCAGGAGGCAAAACGGTTCAAATCATCTCTTCCATGCAGGCAAGACAAGTTGTAATTACGCCAGAAGGTGGCGAGCCTATCGTTGCCAGATATGTTCCGTTCACGCAATCCACAGATGGCAAACAAGAACCGAAGTTCCGTTTGCCTGAGGGACAAACGCTGAAATCAGGTGTCACATATACGGTTTCTTCGGATTGGGCCAACATCGAAAATGCTTCATTTAAGGCGAAATCGTTTGATGCACTAGTGGTTGCAAGTACTCAAGCACTGAGCGAAACCTCCATGGAAGTTACGCTTGACCAGGATCCTGGGGATGAACTGTTCTCTGGTCGAAGTGTAACGTTAACTTCACCTAGCGGGGATGTTCTGACGGCCACTTATAAATATTCAAGTCGAAAAGGTGCGAAAGGTGTATTCGACCTAATGAATGATGGGAAGTTGACTCCGGGTACTACGTATACAATAAACCCAGTTGGGGATTGGAGTATCGCTTCTTCGGTCACCGTGACACTGGAGTAAAGGAGGCAGTATGAGTAAATCGCTGATCATCGTTGTCCTGATAAGTAGTATGTTGATCGTCCAAGGCTGCGTGCCTGAAATGAGAAACGACTCTAACGAAGAGGTGAAGGCCATGACTTCAGCAGATGAACAGCTGTTCAAGGCAGTAGAGGACAGCGATACTGAACGCATCGAACAAATGATTCAAGCAGGCGCCAATATCAATGCTCAAGATCAGACTGGACGAACCGCTACAATGATTGCAACTTACAATAATGATCCAACATCGGCTAAAGTGTTAATTGAAGCGGGGGCAGACGTGAATATACAGGACGATATGAAAAACACCCCGTTTCTGTATGCTGGCGCTGAAGGATACTTGGATATTTTGAAGCTGACAATCGAGGCCGGAGCGGACCCAACGATAACGAATCGATATGGAGGGACAGCACTTATTCCAGCTTCGGAGCATGGATATGTGGATGTAGTGCAAGAATTATTGACTCAAACTTCGGTGGATGTGGACCATGTGAATCAATTGGGATGGACAGCACTACTCGAAGCGATCATTCTTAACGATGGCAATGCTCAGCAGCAGGAGACGATACAATTACTCATTGATCATGGAGCAGACGTGAACATACCGGATCGTGATGGGGTATCACCGCTCAGTCATGCAAAGAATAAAGATTTTAAGGAAATTGAAGAAATTTTGGTACGAGCTGGTGCGAAATAGACCCTTTTAGGGTGAATAAATTAACAAACATGTTGAGATATATGTAAAAATGGTTTTCATGGAGCGCCTGATTCCTTCTATGCTGAAGGGCAGGCGCTTCATTCAATCAATCTTACGTTTATGAAACTGGCATAGTCTTAACATGACATGATTAGATACAAGAATGAGGATCTTAAAAATTGAATATCTCTGCTTTGAAGTTTGCTATAGTGTACCACTATACTTCCGGATAAAATGGAAATACCAACCATGTAAGCGCTATCTATTATTGTTCTGCTTGTACATGTTGGAATCATTCATGGAGGTGTATGATGAAAAGGAAGTCTTGGTATACTTTGGCGGTAACTGGTGTCATCTCTTTGTTTTTTTCGGTAAGCGCTTTCGCGGGGTATGTTTTCTGGGAACCTCTAACCTATTTTAACGCAAGTACGTGGCAAAAAGCGGATGGGTATTCCAATGGGAGCATGTTTAACTGTACGTGGAGGGCTAACAATGTTAATTTTACAAGTGACGGCAAGCTTAAGCTTGGTTTGACCAGCTCTGCACAGAACAAGTTTGATTGCGGAGAGTATCGTACCACAAATACGTATGGGTACGGCATGTATGAAGTCAGTATGAAACCTGCCAAGAACACAGGTGTAGTATCGTCTTTTTTCACATACACAGGCCCTGCACATGGCACCCAATGGGATGAGATTGATATCGAATTTTTAGGAAAAGACACAACCAAAGTGCAGTTTAATTATTATACCAATGGCGTTGGTAATCATGAGAAGGTTATCAATCTAGGTTTTGATGCATCCCAGGGCTTCCATACGTATGCATTTGACTGGCAGCCTGGACACATCAAATGGTATGTTGATGGTGTATTGAAACACACGGCAACCAGCAATATTCCTAAAACACCTGGAAAAATCATGATGAACCTCTGGAATGGAACAGGTGTAGATAGCTGGCTCGGTCCTTATAACGGGGCCAATCCGCTCTATGCTGAGTACGATTGGGTTAAATATACGAGTAATTAAGCAGACTGAAGCAGCCGTTAGCGGCTGCTTTTTTCTATATTCAGGCATTGTATTTATTCAATATATGTATTCAATATCCAATATCCTAAATTAATGCAATAAATGTTGCAATATTAGTATGGGCATAAATATCAAACATTCATTATGATTAACCTGTAGGCAACATTACATAGACTGGGGGAACGAAGTTGGACACAAGTAAAAAGAGACGAGTAGGCAGTTTGGTCATGATCGGTGTATTGGCCCTATCTGCAGCCTTGAGTGGGTGTAGTAACGGGAACGACAAGAAAACAGAATCGAGTACACCAGCGACAACGTTGGAACTCAAAAATGGGAAGTATGATCCACCAGTATCCATTACGTATTTACGACCATGGGGTCCAGATGTGAAGTTTAAGCCAGGCGAGGATCAGGATAACAACGTCCATACAAAATGGGCCAAGGAGAAACTCGGGATTGAGTTGAAAAATCAGTGGATATCTCCTTCTACCAATAATGCATTTGAGACAAAACTGCGTCTGTCACTGGCTTCCAATGCGGACATGCCGGACATTATTTCGTATCGCGGCGAATTCAATCTGGTGCGTGAATTGATTGAGTCCGGAAAATTTGTCGATGCCGGCGAGTTGTTTGACAAATATGCCAGCGACACATGGAAAGCAGCCGTAAACGAAGATCCTTCCGTATGGTACCCATACATGCAAGATGGCAAAAAGATCGGTATTCCGATTCTGGACTATTCCTATAATGGTGATCCTGTCATGTGGATCCGGGAAGACTGGATGAAGAAATTTAATCTGGAAGCACCTAAAACTATAGATGATCTTGAAGTCATTATGGAAACGTTTACGAATCAAGATCCGGATGGCAATGGGAAGCAGGACACTTACGGACTCACCATTGGCTTCAAGAACTGGCTGAACACATGGATGTCTGAAGCTGGGTGGGTATTTGGCGCTTATGGTACAATGCCAAACCAATGGAATCTGACGGCAGACGGAAAACTTGAATACGGTTCCGTTACACCTGGTGCAAAACAGGCTTTGGCCAAATTACAGAGCTGGATGAGCAAAGGTTATATCCCGGAAGAAGCCGGTGTGTATGACGAGACAAAAGCTGCTGAAGAATTTACTGCCGGAAAAGCAGGTATTGTGGTCGGTCCTCACTGGATGCCATCCTGGCCGCTGGAGGATGTGAAGAAAAACAATCCTGAGGCTGAATACAAGGCGTATCCCATTCCTTCCGGTCCAAACGGTCAAGCAGGAAGACATGGTACGTCGAACGGAAACGGCGTAGTTCTAATTAACAAAGACATGAAAAATCCGGAAGCCTTTTTCACCTATCAGAACTATCTCTTTGATCATTATGCGAATCCTAAAGAGGGCGATGAGTTTGAGCATGGATTTGCGGAAGGATACGATTGGGTTATGGTAGATGGGAAACCATCAACCGATGCAAGTCTTACGGGTGGTTATGCTCCCGAGAAATACACTTTGACTTTTGATGGAGCGCGAATTCCGAATCTGAGCATGACAACACTCGCGAAGCTGGCAAGTGGTGAAGAACCAACAACACCATTTGAGAAAAAAATCAAATCAGGTGTACCGACACCTATGCTTGATGCAGCCAAGATTGTTTTGGATCAAAAGGATATCGTGTTCAATCAAATGTTTACCGGTGCACCTTCAATGACGATGCAGATGAACAATGACATTTTGACCAAGATGGAGAAGGATACCTTCTCTCAAATTGTATATGGCAAAACCTCTGTTGATGCGTTCGACTCATTTGTTGAGAAGTGGAAGTCTTCAGGTGGAGATCAGATCACGAAAGAAGTTAACGAGTGGTATGATTCCGTGAAAAGCGGAAAATAGGATGACGCAGGGCTGGCTGAATTGATTCATCGCGGCCACATAAGCACCAAAAAGGCATTGCAGGAGAAGATCTCCGGCAATGCCTCTTTGTATTTGATATGGAGAAGGGGAAACCGGAGAGATTGCCAGAACGTCAAGTCTGGCTTTAGTACTCTTTTAAACCGGCAGATTTTCCCGATATTCCTGCGGTGTAAGATCATAAAATTTCTTAAAAACTCGAATGAAATATGCGGTATTGTTATAACCGACAAGTTCTGCAATCTCAAACACTTTGGCGGTTGATGTTCGCAAATGATAGGCTGCTTTCTCCATTCTTAATCGGTACACATAGGCAGTAAGTGCTTCACCTGTCTCCGCCTTGTATACCTTGGACAAGTACACTGGATGCAGATGCACATGGTCGGCAATTGCAGGCAGCGATACATCTCCAGCCAGATGAAGGTCGACAAAACTTTTGACGCTGCGCACAATCGTGCTGTGATTGTCTCTAAGCTCTTGTTCAGCATCATCTCGTATGTAATGGAGTGTACGCAAGGACCAGTCCTGTAGCTGCTGCGCAGTGGAGTAGCTGGGAGCTTGAAAGTAACGATAGGACTCTGCTGGAATCAAAGAAGAGATTTGTTTGCCATTTTTATGAATGATGTACGCAAACGCACCCGCAATAGCAAAATACACCTCAAAGGTTGACTCCGCAATATCATGATGTTCATTGGAATGCAATAGTTCCTCAAATATGTGCCCGATTTTCTGTTCCACATCCTCAAAGCGACCAGCTTCGAGCAGGCTAATCAACGTTGGTGGCTGATACAGTGACCTGATAGTATGTAGAGGGTTGGCATCCGTTTCATCGGAAGCGGTGACAAACAAACCTTGCACCTGACCCATCCGTTTACGCATGGACATAACCGTTCGCTCATAGAGTTCTCCAATTTCGTGGGGGAACTTGCCCCAACTGGAGACGGAAATGGAGATTGCACCTTTCAGGTATAACTGAACATTGGTTTGAATCTGGGCAGCATACTGCTCAAGCAATGTCTGAGGCGTCTCACTCCGGCTATAACTCATTGTTGTGGAATGTTTCATGCTTACCAGAACAACAATGTAATCGTGCACGTCACGTGTATGCCAGATATGAAAATGATTATGCATCACTTCACTTATGATATTACATATCGCATATTCCATTAGGGCCAGGTCACCGTGCGCCATATCGGATAGATGTTTCTCCATACGGATAATCAACATGCCGAGATCTTCTCCTACGGAGTAGGGAAGCTCCAGCAGATCAAGCTTGTCTGCCAGCGTCTTCTGATCATAGACTTTTCCAGTCAGCAACTCATGCAGCATCGTGGATTGAAGCAATGGCAGATGATCCTGAAAGGCGTGTAAGGCTCTTTGATGAGATGCTGCTGTTTCCCACTTTTCTTTAATTCGATGAACAAGACGTTGCACGGATTCGATCAGATCTTCATCGCTAACAGGTTTCAGCAAGTAATCAAAGCTTTCCTGAGCAATAGCCTGTTTCGCATATTCAAAGTCGGCGTGACCTGATAACAGAATCGTCTGCACATGCGGCCACTTTTCATGAATCGCTGTAATCAGTGCAATGCCTGACATTTCGGGCATACGTATATCCGTAATTACAATGTCAATGTCGTGGTTGTCCATAATTTCCAGCGCTACTGCACCGGATAAGGCTTCATGAACTGTACCGATACCGCAGCTTTCCCACGGAATGGTCTCTGCCAGCGTTTCCACGACAGAACGTTCATCGTCAACTAGTAATATTTGCAGCATGGGTCGTTCACCTACTTGTCTGTATTGTCG
Source organism: Paenibacillus sp. 2003 (assembly GCF_031455635.1). Lineage (NCBI taxonomy): Bacteria > Bacillati > Bacillota > Bacilli > Caryophanales > Paenibacillaceae > Paenibacillus > Paenibacillus sp. 2003. The sequence continues at coordinate 1,754,665 of NZ_JAVDTB010000001.1, forward strand.
TGCCATGTGATGTTAACTTTAATCCCACCCATTGAAGAATGATCATAAGATAGTCCAGATCCTTCACCGTACAGAAAAGATAAACGCTGATGGACATTCCATGTACCACATCCCATATTCTCATCCAGCGGTTTAAGAAGATTATCTCTCAGATGATCAAGCTGTTTATCAGACATGCCAAGCCCGCTGTCCTCCACGATAATCGTGTACACATCATCCTCGCAGTCCGCATAGATTTTAATCTCACCATCTACCGATTTGGGCTCCAGACCATGAATAATAGCGTTCTCAATAATAGGCTGGAGGGTTAGTCTGGGAACTGTTTTATCTAAAATATCATGGGGCACGTCGATTGTAAAATGCATTCGTTCCAGACGAAGTGACTGGATTTCCAAATAATTTTTGACCATCGTCAGCTCTTCACGAAGCGTGGCTTGATCCTTTTCGGACCTGGTTATGTATCGGTAATACTCCCCCAGATTCAGTGCCATGGCTACCACGGCCTTTTCATTTTTCATTCGGGCCATGTTCTTGATATAGAACAGGCAGTTATATAGAAAATGCGGATTAATCTGCGACTGCAACTGTTTGAGCGTGGCTTCCCGACTTCGTAATTTCTCCTCATATACATTCTCGATTAATTCTTGAATTCGTTGAGCCATGATGTTGAAACGTGCAAATAACAAGCTGAACTCATTGCGGGCAGAATGATGAAGCCGAACGGAAAAGTCCCCGGTGGACAAGCGATTCGTCCCTTTCACCAACTGTAAGAGTGGAAGCTGTACACTGCGGTAGAGTGTATATAATACAACAACGCTCATCACGATCAGAACAGCAATTGAAGCGTAAAAGAGATTCCGGCTGCTCGTAATCGGTTTCAAAATTTGCTGCATAGGCACATAGTCAACATAATACCAGCCGAGGCTCTTGGATTGAATGTAAGAGACGTAATATTCCGTTTTGTTTAACGTTGTACTGAATCCACCGCTGGCCTGCAACTTTGCTTCTTTCAGGGAAGGCAGGATGGCGTTCAAGGTTTCCTTTCCAGAACTATTGCTGATTAGTCCATAATCGGGATGGAACATAAACGGGTCACCTTTATTGTTTAACTTGTTTTGATTAAGGAGTGCAGTCAAGTGATGAACTGGAAAACTGATTTTGGTAATCAATCTGGCTTTGCCAGGTCTCGCCATCGCTGTCGTTGGATCGGTGGTGTACCAAATAAATTGATTATCGGCATAGGTCCAGGACTGCGAGAGGGGCTCCTTAAATTCATCATCCCTGTACGGAATGTAAGCATAATAATCCGTTGATATCACTTTTTGCATCCGCGGGAAGTATAGTGTGATGGTCGAATGCCATTTGCTTGCTGCGTTGTACAGATTCATCTTTTCCAGAATGGCGCTTCCAACTTTCACACGTTCATAGGGAATGTCCTTGTAGTCGGGACGTTGATATTCCTGAATACTCGAATCTTGTCCGATAGACATCCCATATAATGACAATTGGTAAATGTTGGATTCTACTGAGTCAGCAAATGTCGAGAGATGATTCATCGTATTGTTCTGAATCTCGTGTTCGATAACACGCACGCTTTCCCGGTTCGAATATGTATAGAGAAACAGCACCAGAATAAGCAGCATCACAAACAACAGGGTAATTTTGGTAAAGACATTCAAGCGTGTAAACAAAGTCCAACCTCCTTAATCTTATTAAAATATTGATATCGTTGTTGCAATATTAGGATATAGATCGCAAATTTCCATTGCTATAATTTTAATATACAAGTTCACGATGACTTGTAAAATACAAAATTTAGAACATGGGGGATGCAGGAGTGAAGGAACATACGTTAGAAACGCCGCATAAACGGCGCTCCACCAGGGTTAAACAGCGCTGGAATATGCAACGGAACTGGACCTTGCATATGATGCTCATTCCAGCTGTATTGCTGGCACTGGTGTTTCAGTACATACCGATGGGCGGCATTGTAATTGCTTTTCAGGATTTCAAGCCATACTTGGGATTTTCTGAATCCAAATGGGTGGGTTGGGACAATTTCCGATATTTATTTTTATATCCCGACGTAGGTCAGGTGATCTGGAATACGCTGGTCATTGCATTTTTCAAAATCATCGCAGGACTGTTCGCTCCATTCCTGTTTGCCATTTTGCTCAATGAAGTGCGCTTGACGGCATTCAAAAGAGTAAGTCAAACGCTCGTGTATCTGCCGCATTTCCTGTCATGGGTAATTCTCGGGGGGATTCTGCTTGATATTCTGTCTCCACAGGGCGGCATGGTCAACCAACTTATCGTAGCATTCGGAGGAGATCCGATCTTTTTCCTTGGAGACGGTACATGGTTCCGAATAACGCTGATCCTCAGTGATGTGTGGAAAGAATTTGGTTTTGGTACGATTGTATTTCTGGCTTCTCTCTCAGGAATTAATCCTGCACTCTACGAGGCTGCCGAGGTGGATGGGGCCAACCGATTTAAACAGACGCTGCACATTACGATTCCGGCATTGATGCCGATCACAATTGTACTGATGACGCTCTCTATCGGCAACATCTTGAACGCCGGTTTTGATCAGGTGTTCAACTTGTACAATCCGCTTGTGTATGACAAAGGCGACATCATTGACACCTTTGTATATCGACTTGGGATTCTGAACGGGAAGATGAGTTTTGCCACAGCAGTAGGGTTGTTCAAATCTGTGGTTGCTACCATTTTGATTGTTATATCTTACAGAATGGCTTACAAACTGGCTAATTATCGAGTTTTCTAGAGAGGAGAAAAGGGCTTGTATTATAAAACAAAAGGATACCGCATATTCAGCATCGCTAACTATACTTTTCTTGGGATATTATCGATACTCTGCATTTTACCAATTATTCATATATTGGCTGTTTCATTCAGCAGTATGGCGCCAGCATCATCAAACCTGGTTACCTTCTGGCCCATCGGGTTCACTACCGACGCATACGTGAAAACATTCGGGAATTCAAACTTCATCAACTCCTTGATCGTATCACTTAAACGGACTGTAATTGCGACGATCATTGGTATGGTCATCATGCTCTTAACCGCATTTCCGTTGTCGAAGGAAGATATCAGTTTTAAAGGTCGCTCCTTATATACGTGGTTTTTCGTATTTACCATTTTGTTCAGCGGCGGTTTGATTCCAAGTTACATTCTGATCCAGAAGCTTGGCCTGATGAATACAATCTGGGCACTTATTCTGCCTGGAGCACTGTCCGTGTGGAACGTTATTCTTATGATGAACTTCTTCCGCGGACTGCCCAAAGAACTTGAAGAAGCAGCTTACTTGGATGGAGCAGGTCATATCAAAACGTTGATTCTGGTCTACGTACCACTGTCGCTTCCAGCTATCGCAACCTTGTCCTTATTTACGATGGTTTACCAGTGGAACTCCTGGTTCGACGGCATGATCTATATGTCTGATATTAAAAATTATCCGCTTGCTTCTCTGCTCCAGACCATTATCGTTCAGCAAGATCTCAGCAAAATCAACGTCGATCCTTCCATGTTGGAAAATATCTCACAGCGAACCGTACGCGCAGCACAGATTTTTATCGGCGCGCTTCCGATCCTGATGGTATACCCGTTTTTACAACGTTTCTTCGTTAAGGGGATCGTTATTGGAGCAGTCAAGGAATAGGCTATGCAAATGCAAGGATAACTGAGCTGAGGGAGGAAGAAGGATGAGAAAAGGACTGGCATGTATGGTGGCATGGAGTTTAATGGCTTCTCTCGTTTATCCAGCAACTGCTGGAGCAGAAAGTGTACAGGGTCAATCGGAGGTAGGAAATGTGCAGGCGAAAAGCCTGCACTTCTCTGTTCCCTATACAGACCTGACCGGGCATTGGTCACAATCTGCAGTTACACGGTTGCAAGACTTGAATTTATTGAAAGGTTATACGGACGGTACGTTCAAGCCCAGTCAGGTCATTAGCCGAGCTGAATTCGTGATGATTCTGGATCGGGCCTTTGGTTTCACCGGTAATGCGGCGACTGGTACATATGCGGATATGACTTCAGACGATTGGTACTATGACGTCATGGTACGAGCGAATGGTTCTGGCATCATCGAAGGGACAGACCGTGAACATCTGTCACCGCAACAACCGATTACACGCCAAGATGCAGCGGTTATGGTAGATCGAGCTTTTCAACTTTCAGGTGCTACAAATGAAGATAGTGAAGGATTGAAATTTGAGGATGCAGATGATATTTCCAGTTATTCAAAGAAAGCGCTTACCTATCTGGTGAACGAAAATATTCTTAAAGGTTTCCAAGGCAAATTAAATCCCAAAGCCCCGATTACACGAGCAGAGACGGCAACAATGTTGTCGGCGATGATTGCAGATGTGAAAAGTGCTTCTGGTATATATGAGTCCCGGGTAGATGGCAACTTGATTATTAATACAACGGATGTCACGTTAAAAAATATGATTGTTAATGGAAATCTGCTGCTGGCAGAAGGCATTAGCGAGGGTTCTGTCGTACTTAAGGGCGTAACCGTCACAGGAAGTGTCATCATTAAAGGCGGCGGCAGTCATTCCATTAACATTAGCAACTCCAAGCTGAATCGAGTAGTCGTTGACAAACGTGGGGAACCCGTCAGAGTTGCCATTACGGAAGAAAGTAACATTCAGGAGATGCATGTAATGCAGAAATCCATTCTGGAGATCTCTTCAAACAGCCTGATTGATTCCATGAATGTTCATGCAGAAGCGAGTCAGACTCGAATGGATACCAAAGGTACGATCCAAAAATTGAGTGTAGACGCCATTGATGTTGTGATCAACGGAGAAAAAGTAAAACAAGGATTGCGCACATCCATGGTAGGTGAAGCCCAACAACCTGCTTCATCACAGCCTGGTGGTTCAACAAATGTGACAAGCACACCTACACCATCTTCTCCAGACGGGCAATCACCGTCTACACCATCGACACCAAGCAATTCGGCGGGCGAAAAACCGGTCCCAGCAACAACGATTCCGCATGATCAATGGGAGCTGGTCTGGAATGATGAGTTTAACGGGCCTGCGATTGATTCTTCCAAATGGACCGTGCAGGATACAGGACTCGTTTATAACAATGAAATGCAATATTACAGCCCGGATAACACTCGCATTACGAAAGATCAGAATCGAAGCGTGTTGCAGATAGAAGCGAAAAAAGGGCAGAAAAACGGTAAAGATTACAGCTCTGGCAAACTGATCTCCATGGGAAAAGGCGACTGGACCTACGGTAAAGTGGTTGTACGTGCGAAGCTTCCTATTGAAAAAGGGATGTGGCCTGCCATATGGATGATGCCAACAGATGAAGCGCATTATGGAGGGTGGCCTGCCTCTGGAGAAATCGATATTATGGAGCTAATTGGTGGTAAAGAAAGTAATAACAAGGTATATAGCACATTGCATTATGACAGTGTGAAGCCTGACGGCTCCCATGGACATGATCAGGGAAGCCTTACTCTTCCGAAGGGAGAAACTTTCGCTGACGATTATCATGATTTCCAGGTGGAATGGTTGCCGGGTATGATTCGCTTCTATGTGGATGGAAAGCTGCATCATGAAGTGACCAACTGGCAAACGAAGGCTGCGGGCCAACCCGAGTATTATACGTTCCCTGCACCATTTGATCGTCCATTCTATCTGATTCTGAATCTGGCAGTTGGAGGAGACTGGCCGGGCTCACCTGAAAGCAACTTCACTTCCGAAAAGATGAATGTTGATTTTGTGCGTGTATATTCTTACAAAAATCTAGACACATGGCCTGATGTAACAACAAATCCCATCGAGCCTGCACAACAGCGTGAACCACAAGACGATGGCAATCAAATCTACAATGATCGTTTTTCGGAAGGGGCTGCAGACAATGGCGTTCCTCTTCAGTGGAAATTTATCACAAATGCTGATGGAGCTGGCAGTGTCAAAGTTGTAACGGATGAGCAGAAAGGGAAAGCAGCACAAGTTACCATTGATGCATCGGGTACTGAAAACTACTCGGTTCAACTCACTCAGATGCCGATGTACATCAAGAAAAACAAAAAGTACAAGATACAATTTGATGCGAAAGCATCTGCTAACCGTACAATCATGTCCAAAGTGAACCAATTTGAAAAAAGCTGGACGAATTATTCGGGAGATAATACCTTTGCACTCACGACAGATTGGCAATCCTATGATTATACCTTCAATATGCGGGATGGCACGGATAACAATGCCAGATTTGAATTTAATCTGGGGCTGGATGATACAACCGTTTGGTTTGCCAATGTTAGACTGATCGAGATGGGTGAGGCTGATCCGCTAACTGTCGAACGTAACGCGCTACCTGATGGCAACTTTATTTACAATGGCACATTCGATCAGGGTAAGGAACGTCTGGGATTCTGGTCAAGCAGCATTCAGGACAGTGCGGCAGCCAATATTAGTGTAAATAACTTTTCAAAATTCCCGATTATGGAACGTCAGCTAGTTGTTGATGTTACTCAAACGAATGGTGACCCACAGCAAGTTTCGGTGAACCAACCCGAGCTGAAGCTGGAAGCGAATACAACGTATGGCTTCTCCTTAGATGCCAAGGCAGACACACCGCGAAACATCGACATTGATGTTGTCAGCAGTAATGGGCATACAGTACAGGTTCATCAAGGACAAAACTTCTCCTTGGACCAAGAAATGAAAACATTTACCGGAGAAATCATTATTGGAGATGGAGCATCAATCGCACAATCCGAGCTACGACTGTTATTCGGCAGTTCTAAAGGTAAGGTATATGTGGACAATGTTCGTCTGACGAAACGCGGAAAACCTCTCTCAGTGAATGGCTACGCACATGTACCTGCAACCGAAGCCTGGATGATGCAGGGGTTGCAACTGGAGGACTCCGTAGAAGGAGGAAAACATGTCAGCTACATGGATCAAGGAGATCTGCTGCAATATAAAATCGATGTAGCTCACGACGGAGATTATGTTCTGTCTGCCCGAATGGCCAGTGGAAAAAGTGATTCCAAGGTTCAGTTCAGCATTCAGGATGAACAAGGTACAACCGTTGCGCAATCAGACCTGAGTCTCGGAGACACGGGTGGATGGCAAGCATATAAAACGGTGTATTTCCCAGGGGTCAACCTGACAGCAGGCAAACCCTATTATGTGAATTTTGAAGGAGCAGATTATAATACACGCTGGGTGGATATTTCACAAAACAAAGTCCAGAACAGTGAGCTAACAGCTGATCTGAATCATTGGGAACTGATTCCGAATCATCTGACAGCCTCACATGGCGAGGGCGAAGGATTAACGATTACATTGCCTGGTACAAGTGAACAGTGGTGGGAAGCTTTGTTGCAACAAGATCAGATCAAACTTGATGCAAACAAAACGTACCGACTTACCTTCGAGGCATCTGCTTCAAGTCCTAAATCCATGCAAGCGGTTCTTTCTCAGAATGCAGGGGATTTTGTGAAGTATTTTGAAGAAGAAGTGGAATTAACCGCGGATCAAAAGTCGTATACTTACACCTTCACTATGGGGGATACCTCCGATTCGGCAGCTATGCTTGCATTCGGATTAGGATATCCGCTATCTACAGGTGAACACTCGATTCACATCCATAACGTCCAGTTATATGAAGTTAATCCGAATGCAGATCAAGGAGGTCAGCCAGCTCATGTAAACCTTATTCCCAATGGAGACTTCTCCAAAGGTAAGGACGGCTGGTTTACCCACGCGGATGGTAATGCAGCGGACCTTGAGATGCAAGTTAACAATCAACAGCTTCATGCCAAGATTGGTCATGCAGGGCAGAATCCATGGGATCGTCAAGTCATCAATGAAGGATTCGGCATACAGCAAGGTTTTAAATATAAATTGACGTTTAAAGCCAAAGCGGAGAAGTCCAGGAAATTGGGTTTGGGGATTGGATGGGTGGATGTAGCTGCCAACTATGAATGGCATGGTTTCTTTGGGGCACGAGTTGATTTGACTCCAGAAGAACAGGAGTTCACGTTTATATTTGATGCAACAGAAGCCGGCTATGCAAATACTCGAATCTCATTTGATCTGGGTAACATTGACGGTGTGCAAGATGGCAACACAACCGTCTCATTGTCCGAGGTCAGCTTGATCAATCTGGGTCCTGCCAATTAGCTTCTGAATTCTCAATAATTTGTCTTATATGCTTGCCTAATTCTCTTATTACCTATGCATGCAGAATAAAGTTGTCCAGGAATGACATCATAAAGAAGTAGTATACATCTCAGTTTCCAGAGGAGGATATCTTTTATGGCTGACCAGAAGAAAAGAAAAGAAGCTGCCTGGAAGTCACGAAAGCAAGAACAGCATCCCCATGGCAAAATCAAATCGCTTAAAGAATTATCCAGCGAATATGAAGAGAAACCTACTACGAATTAAGCAAGAGGCTGTCAGTGAACATTGCTGACAGTCTTTCTTCATATATTGCAGATGTTGAGCAATACGTACATACTCTATCCTAAAAACGAATGAACGTAAGATATAATGTCAGTATAGTTCGTAAATAACTGTGAACAAATCGTTAATTCATTGACATTGCATGTAATTTTAATTAGAATACGAAATGGACTTCAGGTTGAAAACAGATATGAGTATCTTTATGTTTAGTTTAGAGCTTAGCTGTTGAATCTTTAAATCCTAACGACGAATATAGGAGCGATAATATTACAATCCTATATGAAGATTAGGATTTTTTGTTTTTAGCTTTGGAGTATAATTTGAAAGTTGGAGGCTGGCTTTACCATGGACAAATGGTTCAAACTTAAAGAACGAGGCACAACCATCCCCACAGAAATTATTGCAGGGGTTACAACATTTTTCACAATGGTATACATAGTTATCGTAAACCCAGGAATACTCAGCAGCACAGGCATGGATTTTAACGGGGTATTCATAGCAACGGTACTGGCTAGTATTGTGGGAACTCTGATTATGGGAATATGGTCCAATTATCCAATCGTCATCGCGCCGGGTATGGGCCTGAATGCATTCTTTGCCTATAGTGTAGTTGCCGGATATGGCGTGTCTTGGCAGGTTGCACTGGGAGCTGTATTTATAGCAGGGATTTTGTTTATTATTTTATCGCTTACTTCATTCCGTTACATGTTGCTTGATGCAATTCCCGCAAGTTTAAAACATGCAATAACCGCAGGGATCGGATTGTTTATTACAACGGTAGGTCTGCAAAATGCCGGCATTATTGCCGATTCAGAATCGAATTTGATTACGATCGGGAACTTGGCTGAGCCGATGGCTTATCTGACCATTATCGGATTGATTATTACCGTTGTGCTGATGGCTTACAATGTGAAAGGTTACCTGTTCATTGGAATGGTGGTAACAGCGATACTTGCCTGGATCATGGGACTATTCCAAATGCCGGAATCGATTGTATCCATGCCGCATGGCCTCGCTTCAACGGCTTTGCAACTGGATCTGGCAGGGGTATTCTCGAATGGTTTGTATACAATCATATTTACGTTCCTGCTGATCACGCTGTTTGATACGACAGGCACGATGCTCGGCGTTGCTGAACAAGCAGGATTGCTTAAGGATGGTAAATTCCCACGCTCGCGTGGCGCATTATTGGCAGATGCCGTAGGAACAACCAGTGGCGCTTTGCTCGGAACAAGCCCAACATCAGCTTATATCGAGTCCAGCACAGGGGTAGCCGCAGGAGGAAGAACGGGACTGACAGCGGTAACGGTAAGTGTGCTGCTTGCGCTAACCTTGTTCTTCACACCGATCGTAAGTGTAATATCAAGCATTCCGGCGATCACTTCTCCGGCATTGATCATTGTTGGATACTTTATGATCAACGTTATCAGCAAAATCAAATGGGATGATCTCGAAGAAGCATTTCCTGCCTTCCTGATTATCATCCTTACTCCATTGACACACAGTATTGCGACAGGCATCGGAGTAGGTTTCATCTTTTATCCGGTACTTAAGCTGCTTCGCGGAAAAGGTAAAGATGTTCATCCAATCTTCTACATTTTTGCGGTATTGTTCTTCATTCAGCTTGTGTTCCTGGACCACTAAGAAACTGTCTTATCCTAAGGAGAACTGCTTGTGTAATGGCAGTTCTCCTTTTTTTGTATCAAAAAAACGCTTACTCAAAAGAAAAAGTGAATAAATTCCGACTCTACTTTGTCTATATTATATCCCCACAAGAAAGGAGTGCCGGAAGTGACCGAGCATGAACTATTCCATACGTACAACAAAGACGTATATCGCACATGTCTGTATATGCTCAAAAACGTGCAGGATGCAGAAGATGTATGCCATGATGTTTTTGTTGTCGTGTTCCGCCAAGACTGGAGAAATGTGTCACATCTAAGGACCTGGATCATGCGTATTGCCATGAATCAATGTCTGAACATTATTAGAAGAAACAAAGTTAAGGGCGAGAAACAAAACAAAATGCAGTTGCTGCATAAACAAGAAGTGTTATCTAATGATCCGGTTGACACTACTGTTATGGCTAAGCTTTCCTTTGCTGAACTGGAGCAGCAGCTCCAAAAATTACCGGACAAGCTTCTTAGTGTTGTGACTCTCCGATATATTGGTGATCTATCCGTGGCTGAGATTGCAGGGACTTTAAACATTCGACAAGGGACAGTGCGAACGAGATTATACAAAGCTCTAAAGTTAATGCGAAAAAAAATTGAATTCTACGAAAAAGTTAACATGAGAGGAGATAACACTTATGAAGTCAGTAGAATACAAGGTTAAGAATCATTTGATTCACTCAGAACAGGTGGAGTATCCGGACTTTGAAAAGATGTTCAATAGCATTCAAACGGGAGAATTGCGAGTAGTTAATGATGTTCATAACAGACCCCAAAGGCAGAAAACGAAGGCAGCTATTGTCCTGGGTATTTCCTTAGCCGTCATGGCCACTCCTGTATATGCAGCCTTACAATATGATTGGAGCGATGTCTTGTCCAATAAATCAGGGATTGAGTCGGCCCTTAAAGCTGGTTATGGCCAGATCATTGAACAAAGCGTAACAGCCCACGGAGTTACATTAACGGTGCATAATGCATTTGTGGATGACAACCGGACTGTGTTACTATACACAGTCAAGCCAGAATTGGAAACTGAGAAACAAGAAATCAGATATAATCAAATGCTCTTAAAAGACAGTAATGGGCAACCTATTGAAGGGCACTATTATCAGAAATGGAATGCTGAACAAGGCGTTTATCAAGGGTATTTTGAGACAGACTGGGTTATGCAGGAGAAACAATCAGATCTTCAGTTCTCCATTTCTGATGTTCTTTACTTAGAAGACCTTGAGCAAGAGATTCGTCTTGACCCTAAAGATTCAAGTACGCAGCAGTTTAATATACAAAAGAATGGGATCGACAAAATAGAAGTACAGTCCTTCAAATATGCTAAAGGCGAAATCATGATTAATTCTGAGGTTACCTTCTCTGATCCAGAGGTGAAGGAACAATCTTGGGCTGGAATCAGAGCTTATGATAGTCAACAGAAGGTTATTAAAGAAACGGAGAATCCTGAGTATGGCATGGAGGGAGTATCCGGTGACTATTTCAGCAGACAAATGTATAACGAGCAGCAGTTCAAAGAAGGGAACCGCTTCACCTTCACATACACTCATGAAAAACAACGGACAGAAGGCACATGGAACCTGAATCTACTCTTATCTCGTCAAGAAATGGAAACGACCACCTATAAAAAAGAACTGAATATTCCAATACATTCTTTAGCTGATGAGGCAAGCATAAGTGGCATGGTAGTAACACCAACACAAATTCGCTTAACGATCGATCATGATGAAGAATACTTCAGATTGCCTTACCGGACTTATCAACTTCAAGTGGACGGCAAGGTCATGGATGGCTTGATATCGCTTGATGGAACAATGAATGCAAATCAAACCGAATTGCGCTTTGAACAATCCAATTTTCTCATGGATGTTAAGTCATTAGTAGACAAACCAATGACTTTAATCGCAAAGAAAAGGGTAGATGAACATGCAGGTAGTCGTGCATCCATTCATCTAACTGATATATCCACTGAACCGAAAACTATTGCGAGCGATTACGAAGGGTTTCCTATCATCTGGACCTATTATATCAAGGACGGTAATCTGTACGTAGAGTCAGAAAGCCCGGATAATACATTTGGAGGGGTTAACCAAACCTACTTCCTTGAAGGAGAAGAAAAACATTACTTAGTACCCCACTTTTTCTCAGAGTTAGGGAACAAGCATATGGACGTGTATAAAGATTTTAAGAAATCAGATTTAGAGCTATACGTTTGGAACTATACAACCAGGTTACAGGAGAAGGAACTTCGAGTATCACTTACTGGTAAATCGTTATAAAATCATGAAATGTGTTATGCACAGTAGTCTATGCGCCTCAACATAATTTTTGCTTGTTCATACTCCGTTCATATTCCCGTCATGAAGGGGACATCTTCCATGGTTACACTATATCTATGTCGCAAGAGCGGCTCTACAGATATAAAGGACAGGAGAAGATGGATATGGCAGAAACAGTGGATGTAACAACAACGGGGACTAAGGGCCGTAAAAAACAGAACTTATGGTTAAAAATAATAGGTGGTATTGTCGGCGCGCTGGTGCTGTTCATGGGCATCACGTTTGTCGTTCATACGATAAGTAATGGGGCCGAGAAAAAGAAAATCGAATCGTACGGCCAATATGTCAATGTCGATGGGAAGAATATGAATGTGTCCATTCAAGGCAGCGGCGAACAAACCATCGTGCTACTTCCCGGACAAGGAACCCCTTCGCCAGTACTTGATTTCAAATTGTTAATCGATGAATTGACGCCTGATTACAAAGTTGTGGCGATTGAGCCTTTCGGTTATGGGTTAAGTGACCAAACCGAAACGGAGAGAACCACCGAGAATATTGTTAGTGAAATTCATGAAGCTGTACAGCAGCTCGGTATAGATCGTTATATTCTGATGGGGCATTCCATCACGGGACTGTACGCGGCGACTTATGTGAACACGTATCCGGATGAAGTCTCTGCTTTTGTCGGGATCGATAGCAGTGTTCCGAATCAACCTGGCATGGATGTTAAATTACCTTTGAACCTAATGAAATTCCTTCAAAAATCGGGCTTAATGAGAGTCCTCCAAGCAGTAAGCGGTGATTCATATGCATCACTTGCATACGATGAACATACCAAAGAACAGATGAAGTTGATTTCGAATCAAGTTTCGACAAATCCGACATTAGTAAATGAGCTTAAACATCTGGGTTCCAATTTCAAAAATGGAGAAAAACTCACGTATCCTCGTGATCTGCCAGTGCTTCTCTTTGTTCTTTCCAATAACGAGAAAAACCCGCAGTGGATTCCGCTACATGAAGCACAAGCCAAACAATCCGCGCAGGGCAAAATGATCCCAATGGAAGGTTCACATTACCTGCATCATACGAAATACAAAGAAATCGCCGAGGAATTCAAATCTTACATGAAAGAAATCCAATAGCATAATGATCCTTATACTGCGGTGCCAAACTTGGTGCCGTGGTTTTTTTGTTATCAGAACGGCCAACAAGTTAAAACAAATATAATCATACTTTAGCTTTGGTGTAGAAACTTAGCTATGTTCAGTTAGTCCAGCTAAACGAAGAGTCTGTTCCAGCCGATCCAGATCCACGTAGAAGTCCTCCAACCCCGGAAAACGCTCCTGTGTTGTCCCGTCTTCTTGCCCATACATCATGTAATAATCAAGTTGGTTATGGTTACTGATCATCCAGTAAGTAGGTACAACATGCCGGATATGAAAAATTTCGATAACACGAGTTCCCTTAGTACAAAAAGCAAGATTGGCCAGTCCGGCTCCATGGGGTGAAACGATTGCTTTTGCGGAAGCAAAAAGCTGGACTTGTTGGGATATGGTCCAATCCTCCAGGCAAACTGGAATAAATCCGTACGCCTCTAAACGGCGGATGACTTCATCTTCATTAGCTATTCGTCGGGCAGAGGCTTTGCTCCGAGATATGAAAATGCGAACGGGGGAATGGAGTGTTGTGTCACGTCCGGGTAGCATAAATGTCCGAAGGATAGTTGTGGCCCAAGGCGGATAGTGGGAATTCATCATTATGGAAGGCACGATCAATTGATCGGCCTGAATTTCCAGATCATCTCTAGTACGAATCACGGCCGAATCCGAGACGCCAAACATTGTTAACGTTTCTTTCACAAAAGAACCATGAGGATTCGGATTCATGACCAGAGATTCAAAAGGAATATTCAGCATCCGAAGCATACCCAGTCGTGGCAAAACATCATATAACCAATGAAAATAATTATGACTTCCGCAAAAAGTTAAAACGGCAGCAGTCCCCTGGATATGTCGAGGTTCTTGAGATATCTCGCGATGCAAAGCGGGGTGTTCTTCCAATATCATCATTCTATTTTGTCGTGCATCGTATTCCGGGGAAAGGTCGAAGATCAGTTTTCCGTCGGATGCCAGGATAGCACCTGATGTTCCCCAAACACGCCCATTCGATATATATGCCATATACCCACCTTGGGGATGCAGGGTATATGGCATCAAATAACGGTGAATCTCCGTTTCAAGGGTTTTGGGGAGCTTGAATTCAGCAGCTCCGCCAAAATCAAAAGGGTCAAGTTTATCTTCGCCGCCGGGAGAAACGGAAGTCATCCATTCCATAATGTCTCTATAAAAACCGAACTTATTTGGATTGGCGTCTATCGATTTAACATTTTTGCATATTTCATTCATTGTTCATCCCTCCGAGACCCTTGTTACTTATGATGCTAATTTATGCAAACAGCGATCAAAGGAGACGAAGATGGGAAAATAGGTAGCAAACTTGGGGCGGTGTTATTTTTCTGAAAAACATTTGCGAAATTACTGTGCCAAATGTTCCAGATCGGGCTGCAATTTGGTCCGCAAAACATATAACATGATGGCCCCAACTAGGAACGCGACGGCATCCGCAATAACGAGCGACCAGATCACTCCATGAAAGCCGTTCATTTGATTAGCGATATACAATACAGGAATTAACGTAACTCCTTGAATTATGGACATAACAAACGCCGCGGTTCCTTGGGCTGTTGCTTGGAAGATCCCCATAAACAAAGAAGTCATTCCTGTAATGAACAAGGATAAGAAGGTTACATGCAGAATGTAGCTGCCCATTTCAATTAATTGCGGGTCAGTCGTAAATAAACCAATCAAGTGGTCAGAGATCAGATAGACGACAAACCCAAACAGGACGGCTAACGCCAAAATAGATTTGATCGTGAATCCAATCGTTTGTTTCATGCGTAATTTGTTCGCTGTGAATGAGAAGGCAATCAACGGCACAACTCCCTCGCACAAGCCCATCAGAATAAACTCAGGAAATTGCAATAAACGTGATGAGATTCCATACCCCGCAACGGCCTGATCCCCATATTCAACAAGAAAAAGGTTAAGAATAAGCGACATTGCACCCAAGAAGACACTCATAACAAAGACGGGAACACCGATTTTGAACACATTGCTCAGGATGTCCTTGGTCACCTTGAACCATTTCAGGGAGACGGTTAAGAATCGACTTCTATAACTCATATGGTAAGCGTAAAATGCACTCGCAACCAAGTTGGATATGACGGTAGCAGATGCAACTCCAATCACGCCCCAATGGAAGACAAAAATGAATAATGCATCAAGAACAATATTTATAACAACACTGAGAATCATACCGGTCATTGAGGTGATTGCTGAACCTTCTGAGCGCACGATATTCTCCAGCGTGAAGAATAAGATGACGAAGGGTGAACCCATAAGCATAATCGTGACATACTCTTTCGTAAATCCGAAGGACTCTGGGGTTGCCCCCAGCCCATGAACGATTGGTTCGATCAGCGGGAGGCCAACGGCCATCACAATAATTCCGAGAACTAAACTACTGTAAAAGGCGAATGAAGATACATGCTTCAGATCATCGACTTTTTTCTCTCCCAGCAAACGAGAGATGAATGTACCGCTGCCTATACCAATTAAATTACCAAGGGCCATGATGACCGCGAATAAAGGTAAAGTTAGTGCAAGTGCAGTTAACATTGCCGTATTACCCAGTGTGCCAAGGAAATAGGCATTCAAGATGGAGTAAATAACACTCATTGACGTGCCAAGCATCATTGGGACAGCAAAGTGAGCTACGGCTTTGGCGATTGGTGCTTTTTCAAAGTAATGGAGGTTTTCTGTATCCATGTGGGTCACTACTTTCTTCGTTAATATTGATCTAATCTAACACCGTTAGATTGAACCTTACAGTGTTAGATGTTATCATGAACTTATGGACCTGTAAAGCATAAACTTACACTGTTAGATAAAAGGGCGGATACCGATGAAAAAACAACAGCCTCAGATTTCGGAAGATAAGATTTTGGAAATTTCGTGGGAGCTTCTCGGAGAAGAGGGCATCGAGAAATTCAGCATGAGACGATTGGCAGACAAGCTGGGGATTCAGGCTCCATCTCTATACTGGTACTTCAAGAGCAAGCAGACGCTCTACCAGCGTCTGGCCAACCAGATATCAAAAATTATTCTGGACGAGTTTCACACTGAAGGAGACTGGAAGGAGCAGATGGAGGGGCTTGCCGTGACGGTACGGAGTGTGCTCAGCAGATACCCGTGCTCCACACAGCTCATGATGATGACGCTGCCTCATGAACCGGACATGATCCGCTTCACCAACCGCATGTTGCTCTGCATGGAATCAACACCACTAGAGCAAGAGCAGAAATTACAGGCCGTTCTTACACTAGTCAACTATGTATTCTATTTCGTACTGGACGATTATCAGCATCAGCGCAATATATCTGCTGTCCTTAAGGACAAGGAAGCACTTGAGGGTGAAGAGATGATCCATCTTCTGGACTCTATGAGTGAAAAGGAAGCTGGACTCTTCAGTAGGATGTATAAGAATGGTCTGTTTGAGGTGATGGGAACCGACGGAGCTTTTGAGTTTGGCTTGAAGCTTATTTTGCTCGGGATCGAACAAGTGGTAAAGAAACCCACCGAGAATTAAACTCCGGTGGGTTTCTTCTTGTACTCACGTTAATCCCTTTATCAGTCTAAAATTTAGCCTGAATTTCTTTTAAAAACAAATCCGCAGCAGTCGAAAAGACCTGATGTTTTTTCCAAACGATATTTAAGCCAGATTCAAGTCTTGGCTCTAGAGGTCTGAAACAAAGGTCGCTTTCACTAGACGTATTCACTATTTTATCAAGTGTTAATGCATAACCAATACCTTCTTCAACCATAATGGCAGCATTATATGCAAGATTGTATGTAGTAACCACGTTTAATTTGTCAAAATCTTCGCCAAACCAATCCGCAAACTCATTTTTTGAAAATGTCTGCTTCATTGACTGTCGTGAACAGATCAATGGAACATGAAATAAGTCTGTGGATCGAATCGTATCTTTGGAGGCGAGTGGACTTTCTTTTCTCATAACCACTCCCCAAACATCTTTGTCGGAGAAATTGATATAGTTATATTTGGAAACATCCGCTGGCTGGATTAGAATACCGAAGTCAAGGAGCCCTTTGTCGAGCCGCTCAGTTACATCATCTTCATTGCCGCTGTATAGGTGATAGCGTATATTGGGATATTTATTCTGTACGTCTTTTGCCACTCTTGCAATCTGTTTCATGGCTTCCGTTTCTCCACCGCCAATATAAATATCTCCACTTATGGTTTCTTCCATGGATTCAAATTCTGCCTCTAATTTATCGACCATACCCACAATTTCTTCAGCCCTATTTCTTAAAAGCATACCTTCATCTGTGAGAATAATACTGTAACTACTGCGAATAAATAATTTCTTTCCCAACTCTTGTTCAAGGTCTTTCAATTGTCTGGACAAGGTGGGCTGCGTAACATGTAAGAAATCAGCAGCGCGTGTAATACTTCCTTCTCTGGCGACCGTAAGAAAATAACGCAATACTCTAATCTCCATTTTAACTCCTCCTTTATCCTTTATATTCTACAATAAACCTTACAGAAATGCCTTTCAAGCATAACTTGTTATAAGATATGAGTATTTGTTATGTGGTGTATAAACGCTAAACTAAAAAGCAAGGCAATTGGAGAAGAAATTGAAAGGAATGAATGATATGGATAAGACAAAAGTATGGTTTATCACTGGCGCTGGTCGAGGTATGGGCACAACTATTGCTAAGGCTGCTTTAAATGCTGGACACAAGGTTGTTGCTACCGGCCGAAATCCCGATGCAGTGGTTCGTGCGATCGGTGATTCCGAGAATGTAATGGTTGTCCCATTAGATGTTTGCGAGCCTGCTGATGCACATGCCGCAGTTAAGGCGGCAATTGAACGGTTCGGGGCGATCGATGTACTCGTAAATAATGCGGCACATTTCTGTGGAGGGTATTTTGAGGAACTGACCCCTGACCAGATTGAACATCAGCTACAGGTGGCGTTGGTTGGTTCCATGCACGTTACCCGGGCCATATTACCTGTGATGCGCACCCAACGTTCAGGACATGTTATCTCGATCTCTTCGGGCGCTGGCATTTCAGGATTTGAATTTAATTCGGCATATAGTGCTGCAAAATTTGCGCTTGAGGGATGGATGGAGGCATTGGCTCCTGAGGTAGCTCCTTTCGGTATTCATACGACTATAGTCAATCCCGGATTTTTCCGAACGGAATTTCTTACCGATGCATCCTCAACTTTCGCTAAGCCTTCGATTGAGGACTATGATGATCGGAGAGCTGGTCATCTGGAATTTTTTAATAATCAGAACGGGCAACAACCTGGAGACCCAAAAAAACTTGCCAATGCTCTCCTTCAAATTGCAAACGAGGCCCAACCGCCGCAACGCTTCATTGCAGGAGCCGACGCGATAGACATTGCAGAGCAGAAAATTGCCAACCTTCAGACAGAGATCAATGCTTACCGGGATCTCTCTAAATCCATGGCATATGACAACTAAACGAAATCACCTGCTTGTATTCATTCTGACCTTTGGTGTATTCAGTATTTTAAATACGGAGATGGGCGTAATCGGAATCTTGCCTTTGATTGCAGAACATTACGAGGTCAGTATCTCAACCGCTGGTTTGATTGTGAGTCTTTTTGCGCTTGCGGTTGCTGTATCTGGTCCCACTTTACCCTTATTATTTTCGGGAATGAACCGCAAGTATGTTATGTTGTTTGTACTTGGGATTTTTAGTGTGGGCAGCCTGGTCTCCGCCATCACATCGAACTTTACGGTATTGGTCATTGCACGTGTCGTTCCGGCTTTTTTCCATCCTGTCTATTGCTCATTGGCATTTACGGTCGCAGCGGCGTCAGTCCCCAAGGAAGAAGCGCCGAAGGCAGTGGCTAAAGTATTTGTAGGCGTGTCGGCAGGCATGGTACTTGGAGTACCCCTTTCGAGCTTGATTGCCACCAGCACATCGTTGTTCTATGCGATGTTGTTCTTTGCCGCCGTAACGATCGTCGCATTTGTAGCAACACTTCTTTTTGTGCCCTCAATGCCAGTTACGAAAAGAATCTCTATGGGTACTCATCTGTATGTATTGAGAAGATCCGTGATGTGGCTATCCATTGCTGGCGTGATTTTCATGAACGGAGCTGTATTTGGGGTCTATAGTTACCTTGCTGAGTTTCTGAAAACCGTGACAAGATATGACTGGAACACCGTCAGTGTGTTGTTATTTCTATATGGCTTGGCCAATATGGTTGGGAACATGATAGCAGGGAAACTGCTCGCTAATTTCCCTTTAAGAACGATCAAGATGTATCCCATTGCATTAATAATGATATACATCTTGTTGTTCACCTTCGGACAATTCAGTGTGCCAACAGCCTTCCTTATTTTCATTTGGGGGATCATAGGAGGCATAGGGGGCAATATCACTCAATATTGGGTGGTATCGGCAGCACCAGAGGCACCCGAATTGTCGAATGGGATCTTTCTAACCTCTTCCAACCTGGGAACAACACTTGGTGCTAGTGTATGTGGACTAATCGTAACTGGAATAAGTACACAATATATTGTAGTTGGAGGAATCGTATTCCTTATCTTTAGTATCGTAACGAATTACTTCAGAATCTCCATGACTGGCCGATTCGAGGGTTCCAAAGTTGAAGGATAAGAGGCGGACGTAGTGATAGACGTTATATATTACCGTTTCGGCATTTTGCTCTCATCCATATACAACAGGTTCCAGCGGTGACCGTCCAGGTCGGCAAATCCCGCGCCGTACATCCAGCCGTCTGTTTCACCCGGCTTGCCAAAGATGGTTCCTCCAGCTAACTCGACTTTTTTAATAAAAGCATCAACTTCTTCTCTGCTGTCAGCACCAATGGAAAATATCACTTCTGCGCTATGGGAAGTATCTGCGGTTTTAGCACCTGTAAATTTCTCGAACGTTGCATCCGGAAACAGGAGAATTGTTGTTGAGCCTATGACAAGCTGGGCTCTCTCGCTACCAACATTCTCCCCATGGAATCCAATCTCATTGAAAAAGGTAGTGGATTTCACAACATCTTTCACCGGCAGGTTCATCCAGATTTTTTGTGACATGGCTGTAGCCTCCTAGAGTATATTTTCAACACTCTTACTATACTCTACCTCAATTCAAAATTACATAATCGGGTACATACGATTATGAAAGAGTTAGAAATAAATTGTGTAATGAAGGATGATTTAGAGAAATGAAATCCGAATCGTTCTAATCAATTCAAATTCCAAACCAAAAGAGCAATCTCCAATGAGGTTGCTCTTTTGGTCATGGCTTATTTTGCCTAACGCTGTATACGCAGTTTCTTCCTCCGGCTAGAATGTATTCTCCCCGTTCAATATGAACATTATCGCCTAGAACTGTTTTGAATAAATGTAACTCATTCTTGCACAACCCGGTACATACCGCGGCCGCTTCACAGATCGGACAATGCTTCTCAATGAATAGGAGACTGCCATCATCCTGCTCCTTAACTTCGGCCATATAACCTTCATTGGTACGAATTTCGGCCAATTTCTCCAATTTCTCTCTGACTCCTGATGCATCGCCAAGATGCTGAAGATATTGTTCTTGCATATTTTTATTTCGAACATCCAGCAGCTTGTCCAGCCCTTCAGTACCAAAAGCTTCTTTCATCGAATTGATGAGGCTGACGGATAAATCGGAATATCCACTTGGGAAAAAACGATTAGCTGCGGGAGTTAATATCCATAACTTGGTGGGGCGACCCATGGGACGGGCCTCTTCCACAGTGGTAACCAATCCTTCTCCTTTTAGCGCATTCAGATGTTGACGAATAGCCATTCCGGATAACGAAAACTGAGAGGAGAGAGTGACAACATCCATTCCCCCGCGCTCTTTTAACAGATTAATAATTGCTCTCCGGGTACTGGTCGAGACATCCTTTTTAATTTGATTTCCGCTCATGGTGCACCTCCTTGTGACGCTACTGAATCTACATGAATAACTACATTTTAAACAAAAATGTTGACAAAGTCAAAGCCGAACTGTAGCTTAGACATTATAAACAAAAATGTTTACTAAGTATCCGGATACGATGTATACATACCAATTTTCTTGGAGGTCACATTTCATGTCGTCTAATCATCAAAGTATTTTCAGCCCGCGTTATTTTGCATTATCCATAGGAATTATTTTGTCAGTGATGGCCGTTGGATTCGAAGGTCTATCCGTAACCACCATTGCTCCTTCAATTGCTGGAGACTTGAACGGTCTTAGCCTGTTCGGGTGGATATTCAGTACATATCTGCTTGCGCAGATTATCGGGACGCTGGTCGTCGGTCGGATCATTGATAAAAGAGGACCTGCAGCACCGTTCACTTTTGCACTTCTGTTGTTTATCGTAGGGCTGATCGCTGCCGCAACCGCAGGCGACATGTATACCATGATAGGATCACGGGCCCTGCAGGGGTTGGGTGCCGGAGCTATGATGACTTGTGTGTATACAGCTATATCCTTAAGTTACCCGGATGAGTTACGTGCCAAAATACTTGGAGCATTTGGTACAGCCTATGTTCTTCCGTCCATGCTCGGTCCATATGTAGCCGGTCTTATCGCAGATCAGTGGTCCTGGCGCTTTGTTTTCTGGGGGATATTACCTGTGCTGGTGGTTTCAGCATTGCTTAGTTTACCTGCCTTTAGGAAATTGAAAGTGCAGAAGACGGGAGGGGATAGCGGATCTTCATCCACTTGGATGGCGTTACTCTTAACGTTAGGTACAGGGATTTTCCTGGTTGGTCTAAGTATGCTTCCGAGCATTATGGGATTTGTTTTAGTCGTGATTGGCCTAGTATTGATGTTATTTCCGCTCCGTAAATTGCTACCGAAGGGAACTCTTACGTTGCGAAGAGGTATGCCAGCAATTCTGGCAACACGTGGGTTGTTCTTCGCTGCCTATACCAGCACACAGAATTTCTTGGTATTAGCTCTAATCGACGTGAAAGGAATTACACCTTCACAGGCCGGATTAATTGTCGCGAGTGCTGCATTAAGTTGGTGTATCATTGCGTATCTGCAAGGACGATGGGATGCGGCTGATCAGGGCAGTGGACGTCATATGAGAATCATTCTTGGGGTAATGCTGCTTGCGATAGGGATTGCCATCGTATTTTGGGTACCTGTTGTGACCGTTACCATCGCAGTTCTTGGTCAGATCATTGCAGGAGTTGGTATTGGATTGGCGCACCCGATTAGCGGTGTTGTCGCATTTTCCCAAACGGGAGAGGAAGGTGTGGGCCAAACCTCAGCAAATCTGCAATTTGCAGATTCTTTTACACCTGGTGTAGTGATTGGCATTGGTGGTTCCATTCTTGTCGTGTGTCAGGCTGGCGGTATGTCACTTCAATCCGGCTTAATTGTAGCCATGGGTTTCCATCTCTTGTTGATCGTCACGAGTATCATTGCCAGCACTCGGATCTCACCACGCGGATGAATAAGAAAGTGGGTGTGCGAACCATTGTTCACTGAAGATCCGAATAAAATATTTACAGCTTATCGCATCATCGGAACGAAATGGACGATCCATATTTTATGTGCTCTGTCTCAAGGCCCGAAGAGATTCGGTGAAATATTTGATAGCATTCCTTCCATTTCCGAAATGATCCTCTCCAGACGTTTAAAGGGCCTTCAACATGATCATTTGGTCAAAAGAACAATACGGACACGTCCTACACAAATTATTTATGAACTTACGCCAAAAGGAGCTGCTCTTGCGACATTCATACCCTGTCTAATGGACTGGGATACCAAATTTCAAAATGATACCACCGGGAGGAATAAAGATGATCATTGAGGTCAGTGATTCAGCATCGGACAAAATCGTTGAGATCTTATCAAGTGCGGATATACAAAATGCCTTCCTTAGAGTAGGCGTTGATGAAGGGGGATGCAGTGGTTTATCTTATACCCTTATCGTGGATGAACAGCAGGCAGAAGAAGACATTGTGTTACATAAAAAGCAATTTAGGATATTGGTGCACGCAAAAAGTATTCCATATATTGATGGTCTTGAGATTGACTATGAAGAGAGCGGAATGTTAGGGGGATTCACCATGAATAATCCAAATGCCAAAGTTTCGTGTGGATGCGGGGCGAGTTTCAGAATGGCCAATTATCGTGGCGAAGTGAAAAAATGTGATTAATGAAGGAAGGAGTGCAGAGCAATGATTTCATTTGTAATATCTGATCAAGCGATCGATTCATTTAAGAATGAATGGGATTTGGAAGAGGGCCAATATGTAAGGATTTATGCAAAATATGTCGGAGGAGGCTCAGATGCTTTTACGGTTGGCATAAATGCGAGTGCTACACCGGTCGATCCCGCATTGGTTCAATCCATTGGAGGATTTCATTTCTTTGTTGAAAAAACAGATGCCTGGATTCTGGAGGATGAGCTTCTCCAAATTGACTGTAATGAAGACGGCATATTTTCAAGCAAAATCTCCTATTGAACATGGGAACCCTATTCTAGACCATAATCTTACTTTTTAAACATTTAACTTTACAAAGTATAACGCTTCATGTATATTCAGGAAGTAAAAAGGTTTAATTTACCATAATAACCATCAAATTACGGAGGTGTAGAAGACAAACAACAATCAGATTGGGATTTTTGATGCTCAGTACAGGGCGCCTACAATTGGAATTATGCTGGTTCTTTCAACCGTAGCATTCGAAGGACTGGCTATCACAACGATTGCCGCGAAAATGGCACAAAGTTTAGAGGGCATTCATTTATACGGTTGGATCTTCAGCGCATTTTTGTTATCTCAGCTTATTGGAACTTTGGTTATGGGTCAGCAGATTGACAAGCGCGGTGTTTTTACATCCATGCTGATATCTTTTAGTGTTTTTGTGTTAGGTACTGTGGTCTCCGCTATCTCTTTCGATATGCATATGCTTATTGCAGGAAGAGCCCTTCAAGGTTTTGGAGCGGGGGCCCTGATCACATGCGTTTATACCTGTGTGACATTGCATTATCCAGATGCACTTCGTACTCAAATCCTGGCCGCATTCTCCATGGCATTTGTCCTGCCTACCTTAATCGGACCTTATGCAGCAGGCCTTATTGCTTCCTACATCTCGTGGCGATATGTTTTCTGGATTGTTTTACCCTTGATTGGAATAGCGCTCAGTCTCACATTCCGTTCTTTTCGTAATTTGCAGCTTCAGCAAGATCTGACAGGTCCAGCGCGAGCAACCGACTCAAAGATTATGTATGCGATTCTGCTTGCCGTTGGAACGGGGCTGTTACTCACAGGCCTTGGTATGATAACCGATTGGAAAGGTATAGTACTCACTTTTGGTGGATTAGTCGTCATGATCACACCAATGCGTAAATTGCTGCCTGTGGGCACTTTTTCAGTAAAAAAAGGATTGCCTGCTACTTTGGTTTCGAGAGGGCTATATGTTGCTTGTTATTTTACAACGGAAAGTTTTGTGATCTTGGCACTAACCGAAGTGAAGGGGTTATCAGCCGACCTTGCCGGCCTCATTGTGGCAGCAGGTTCTCTGAGCTGGTCCGCCGCAGCGTGGTTACAAGCCAAGCTTGATGCACGAGATCAAGGTCGTGCCCGAAAGGGTAGGGTCATGACGGGCATTGGGATTATGATCGTTGGAACTGTACTTGTGATCATGGCTCTTATTTTGACGGACGGCGGGATTATACTCATCCTTCTCTCACAAATGATTACAGGGTTCGGTGTTGGCTTGGCCAACCCTACAACGGCAGCCATTGCTTTACAACATGCCTTGCCAAGGAAAGAGGGAGAAATGTCCGCGAATCTGCAATTTGTGGATTCCTTCTATATGGGAGTAAGCATTGGAGTTGGTGGCGCTCTGATTGCTTTGTCCGAAACTTTACAGTGGGGCATATCTACAGGTGTTTTGATCGTGTTAACACTACAATTACTATGGGTCTTGTTAAGTTTCTTAGCATCACTACGAATTACCAAACTCGTTCATCAAGAACATCATCCAATCAACCAAGTGAAGGATAACATCTCCATGTAACGGATGACGACCGCGTCGTTAAATACATCATGAAGAACGGGGGGACTAATTGCATTGGGAGGTGGATAAGATGGCACGTGTATTAGTAGTCATTACTCCAGCTGAAGGACATGTGAATCCGTCGTTAGGATTAGTTACTCAGTTGACAAACAATGGTGAGGAAGTCATCTATGTGTGCACGGAGGAGTACCGTTCCCGAATTGAACAAACCGGTGCCCAGATCATTACCTATCCATTTCCACAAGATGCCTTCTCTCATGATCCGGTGTTGAAACCCCAGGAATACACGCACTCTTATCAGTTCATTTATATGATGGTAAGCGGTATTATTCGGAGGATCATACCCAAGGTGCTAAAGGTGATAGAGGATCAAAAGTTCGATTATATGATCTTTGATTCCCTGATGGGATGGGGAGGGACTATTCTTGCAGAAAAACTGGGAATTCCTGCGGTGTGCTCGATTGCGTCCTTTGCTTTTGTGGAGCCTCTAGGGTCTAACTCAGTTCTAAATGAGACGGAGACGAAGGAGCTTTATGAGGCTACGATGAAGATCACAACGGAGTTAGCCGAAGAGTTTCAAGTGAGTATTCCAGCCATGGAAGAGATTCCGGCACATGCAGGTCAGTTAAAGCTCGTGTACACCAGCCGTTATTTTCAGCCTCAGGCAGAAAAGCTGGATGATCGTTTTATTTTCACGGGTCCTTCGATCATAACACGTCAAGATGCTCCAACCTTCTCGTTTGAGTTGCTTCGTGAACGGTACCCGCAAACCGTGTACATTGCTATGGGTACGATTTTAAATAAAAATTTGGATTTCTATCAGCTTTGCTTTGAAGCATTAGGGGATCTACCCATAAATGTTGTTCTATCTTCAGGAAAGTACACGGACATGACGCCGCTGGCGGATCAAGTTCCTCCTAATTTTATCGTCAAGCCATACATTGCCCAGTTGGACATGTTGCAGCATACCGATGTTTTTATTACACATGCTGGAATGAACAGCACGAGTGAGGCGTTATATTACAACGTTCCGATGGTGATGATTCCATTAACATCGGATCAGCCTCTTGTCGCCAATCGGGTACAGGAGTTGGGCGCGGGTATTGCTTTAAATAAACATAACCTCAGTGCAACTAATTTGAGAGAGGCATTAACAGAAGTACTACACAATTCGCTTTATAGACGGCAGGCTTACCTGATTGGTGAATCTTTAAGGCAGGCTGGCGGTTACAAGCGAGCTGCCGAAATGATCATGAGTCATATGGGTTCAGGCCGGGGAAGTTACATAATTTAATGGTTTTCAATGCAAAGTCGCTTAATAAGCGGCTTTTTTTGGTTTTAATAATCTAAAGACTTGACCTACAGTTAACTCTATGTCTTATACTCCGATTAGGCTTGCAAATTATATGAGGAATTGGAGATTTTATTTATTATGGCGAAGAGCACGAATTGGAATGTTTTTGGACTGGCAATACTACTAGGTTTATTTTCTACATTAGGTCCATTTACGATTGATATGTATTTACCGGCTTTTCCGGAGATTGCACAAAATATGAATACAACGGCATCACTTGTACAATTTAGCCTTACTGCTTGTTTATTAGGACTCGGTGTAGGACAACTTGTTATGGGTCCTTTGAGTGACGCGTACGGTAGACGTAGACCATTATTGATCTGCATGGCAGCTTATATTATTTGTTCCTTGGCATGTGCTTTTGCTCCGAATATCGGACTATTGATTTTGTTTCGTTTCACGCAAGGATTTGCCGCATCAGCTGGAATTGTCATTTCCCGTGCGATAGCTAGAGATCTGTATAGTGGACATGAACTCACTAAATTTTTCTCTTTGCTGTTGCTTGTAGGGAATTTGGGGCCTCTGGCAGCACCGATTGCGGGAAGTGGGGTTCTTTCCTTCACAACATGGATTGGCGTATTTATCTGCCTTTCATTCTTGGGGATTTTCTTATTAATCATGACAAAGTGGAGCTTAAAAGAAACACACCCCGTGGAAAGACGTATGGTTCCTGACTTCAAACAGCAATTGGGAAATTACAGAATGCTTCTGCGTGACCGCAAGTTTGTTGGTTACATGCTGGCACAGGGAATCATGACGGCAGGGGTCTTTGCTTATGTGGCGGGAACACCATTTATTTACCAAAATATATATGGAGTTACACCCACGGTATTTGCTATATTGTTTGCTTCGAACGGCATCAGTTTGATCATCGGATCTCAAATCGTGGGTCGATTGGCCAAACGTATCCCTGAGCAGACGCTGCTATTATCGGGACTATGGCTTGCTATAATAGCAAGTGTGGCTGCGTTGGTCGTAACCCTGGCTCATGGTCCACTTTTCGCGTTGGTGATTCCATTGTTCTTCTTCGTATGCTCGATCGGCATTACGTCTACAGCGGCATTCCCGCTTGCCATGGAGAGTCAAGCCAAGATGGCCGGAAGTGCAGCAGCACTGCTCGGCGTTGTGCCTTTTCTTCTGGGTGCACTGGTTGCACCTCTGGTCGGTATCGCGGGTGAGGACACTGCCGTCCCGTTAGGACTCACTTTATTAATGACCAGTATCATTGCGATTGTTACTTATTTTCTACTCGTTAAAAACGTCCCGCAGCATACACCTAATCATGCCCAGTCTAATGCTGACTTTTAGTATAGAAGGAACAGCTCGCCAAGCATTGGCGTGAGACATGAATGAATATGAATCCATTACAAGTCGCTGCAATAGCGGCTTTTTTGGTTTTTCTTACTGAACGCCAGCCTGAATTCAGGTAAGACATTGTTAGAAAATGGAGAGACTGGGGAGGAGGGGGCTGCTCACTGCTTCATTTGGTATAAGCTTAATCTCTCTAGTACAGCATTAAGGACTTCTTCCGGAATCTCCTTGACCTTGATATCTTCACCTAGAAAAAGCAACCAATTGGTGATTTCGGTTAATTCTTCTAAGTTATGAACATTCATAAATGCCTTTAGGAGGCCCGTAGTTTGGTATGGATTTGTATAGGCAATTGAAAATTTTAAAGGATGGTATTTTTTGAATTGCGCAATTGCCTTTGGACCAAGTTCCAGGACAAGGTTGAAAACTTCTTCCTGCGTATTTCGTTTTAGTTGCTCTACAATCTTTTTTGTACTCAGTCTTTTTTTCGCCGGGTATGCTTCGACATGGATGAGGTTGTCAACTGATACGATTCGTCTCTTTTCTTCCTCCAAGTCAAAACCTTCAATGATCCAATGGCCTTTTTGATGATGAAGGTGCAAGAGAACGATGGGATAGGACTTTGTTTTCTTCTCTTCTTGGACAGAAACTAACAAATAACGTTCTATAAGCAGAATTTGGATGAGTTTTTCCAAGGTAGGGTGAGGCAGGTCTGACAGATCAAGCAAGTCTGGATTATGGGGATTGGTCCCTTCAAAAAGCAATATTTGATTCAAATGCACAAGGTCATCTTGCTGATTTTCTGAGATAAGGCCCAATAATTTTTCAGCCAAAGATTGACGACTCTTCAGATAAGGAAGCTGTTGATTTCTTGTCGCCATAAAGGCAATGAATAACGCTTTGATTTCATTATCGGTAAAACGAACCGTGGGCAGGAGCGAGTTGTTCATGACAAAATAACCTCCGTCCCGCCCAACTTCAGCGACAAGTGGCATTCCCATGGCTTCAATTTCTCTGATATCTCGAATGGCTGTTGATCGAGAAATATTAAATTCTCGCATGATTTCAGAGATGGTAA
This sequence comes from Paenibacillus sp. 2003, assembly GCF_031455635.1. NCBI lineage: Bacteria > Bacillati > Bacillota > Bacilli > Caryophanales > Paenibacillaceae > Paenibacillus > Paenibacillus sp. 2003. The sequence goes on from NZ_JAVDTB010000001.1 coordinate 1,784,037, forward strand.
AGTGTGCACGGTTATTGATATACCGCGTGATGATATTTATGCGTTCAACTTTTTTCATTGGGCCCCCTAAACAGTATCATATTCTGACATGATTTAAGGTTATTATAAACCTATCAAGTGAAAACACAAATCAATTGAAAATTTAAAGAGGACGGTGTAAACCATGAGTAATTATCATTTCGAAGAAAAAGACAGCTTTATCGTTTTAGGTATTGGAACAGAGCTTAAAAGCGACTACACAGACTATGCTGGTATCAGCAAGGAGAAGACGGATTTTTGGTCCACTGTGAAAGAGGATGGAAGCCTGGACAGATTAAAGTCCCTAGCTACTAATGACTATATTTTTGCTGTAAACGAAGCAGTCAATAACAAGATGATGCATTATGCTGGGGTCATGACAGAAGAATCTCTGCCAGAAGCAACGAGAGTAATCCAATTTCCTAAGGGAAAATACCTTGTTGTGAAGGGTGAAGCAGAGACGGCTGATGCGCTCAGTAATATGCTTACTGGCATTGCCTTTGGTCAAGCCCTCCCCGTAGAAAAGGATTATGCCTATGTTGGCGGTCCGAATACAACAGTTGAAATGGGAGAGAAAAACGGTTTGGTATATGGTGAAATGTGGATTCCTGTTGTAAGGAATGGATAAGACGTGGAGATCTGAAAACTTTTGAGTTGAATATGAAGGAGAAAGCTCTCTTCCAAATGGAAGAGAGCTTTCCCAATTGCACGACAGCATGTTATTAATTTAAAACACCACTTCCGACTATGGTAACCTTTATTTCCGGGTGAAAACGAACTTGGGCATATTGTTTATTCCAGTTTAGGCTTTTCCATAAGTCCGGGTGATGGGCAATTAAATGTCTGCCAATACCGAAGGAATCACAACCACTTTGCTGAAGTGTCTTGATAATTTGTTCTGCGTCCTGAGTCATGACATCGGATAACTCGCTGTTCAGACGTTCAATCGTGTCTTTTTCCTGAAGATGATTCATTGCATACTCAACGACCGTTACTGGAAGTTCGATCTGAAGATTCACATCAATTTGGCTATCATTTGCCACCTTTACCGCGAGTTTGCGCTTAATTTGTTCGATATTCGCTTCGTAAGTGACATAGTTGCGCGGGTTGTTGGAAGGCCCAGGGTGAATCTTTTTGACAAAACGCGCCGCTTCATTCCATTTACCACTCATAATAATGTATAAAGGAGCCTGTTCGGTATTGAGACTGCCACTGAACCTTTGCCCATGAAACAAGGCGATTCCACGAGCATCAATTTCCTCTCCATCCTTATATAGATAAGGCAGTGTAAAATCCTGTCCCGGATCCAGCATGGGAGGGAGAAGAGTCTCTAACGTCATTTCAGGAAAAATACATAATTCCTCCAGACTCTTAATTTTTTTCGTAATAAAATCACCAATCAATATGCTGCCAACTCTTTTTTGGTGTAACAAATCTCCGGCATCGCCATCCACAATCGCAATTTTCACATGTGAGGTCGGGTAATCCGGTTCCCGATATAAGACGTCCAGGTATGGGTAGATATCATTTTGTGCGAGTTTGTTTCCGTATAAGATCATCCCATATTTGAAAAACCGGATATCACCAGTCACTTTAGCGCGAATTCTATCCGTGCTTTGACGGACGGATCTCCCGGTGCCTGAATGGACTTCATTAACGCTGCTCCCTTGTTGACTCTCAAAATCATCGACAATTTCAAGCGTCTGTTTAATTTCACCCTCTGAGGTGATATCAAACGCCGAAGCATTAGCCAGTCTTGCATCTTTTAAACTATCCTGATCCCAGCATCCCGTCATCACCATGAGCAGGAACAGGAGGACAAGGATTTTTCCTCGATTACTCATATCATCTTCTCTTTCCGTTTCATTATATAAGATAGGACCAACAACAACAGAGGCAGGATCATGAGAAAAAAGTATGCCGATCTGTTGGCAATCGTACTAATTAACTCAAGTTTTTCCTTCTGTTGTGGCAGATAGGCAATTACACAAGAAGCAAGAACGACATAAGGCACCGCTTTTTTATGGTGTTTTTGTTTGAAGAGATAACTTATACCATAGGATGCCGTATAGTAATAGCCACATATGGCCCCGAAAATTGAAATTAACCAGATAGGGAGGAACAGGAAATCCGCCCGATCCATTGTTCCGAGTGGGATAGAGCGGAGCAGATATATGACCGGTTCAGGCATTAAGTCAAGTTGCTGGGGGCTGAACGCCGTTGAACAAATGAACACGGTGAATGCATACAACACCACGACTACAGCACTTGCTGAAGCAACAGACTTGAGTTTGTCCCCGCTGCTACCTTCAACCATAGGAAACACAACGAGAAAAAACTCGAATCCGAACATAGCCATTAATGTTTCGGTTGATCCACTAATGATATTGGGCCATCCCGCTTCGGTTAAAGGCAAAAGATATAACAGATTGATTTCCTTGAGTCCATAACTGATCAATACCATCATCGGCAAGACCAAAAAGGAGATGAGTACCAGTACTCGGGCAATGATTCGTAATTTTTGCCGAACCAAATAGATACTGCTGAACAAGAAGAGGGCTAATATAGCCCATCGAGGCGTATCCTGCAGCATCCAACGGTTAATCACACCGTAAGCGTTCACCAGAACAGAAGTGCCCATTAATAGGAAATATCCAACGTAGGCAATGATCAGCAACTTGCCAATCCATTTACCGGTAATCAGCGTTACAATGTGATAAATGGACGAACTCGGGAATCTTCGCATCAAAAGCCAGCACAACAGTATGACAAGTTGGATCAGGAACCCTCCAAGGAAAACAGAGATCCACCCACCTCCTTTAGAGATAAGGTGTATACGGTAAGGGAGGGACAAAATATCTATACCAATTTCAAATTTCAAAATGAGCAAGAATAATTGTCCCCGAGTGATTGTTGTTTCCTTATTCACGTTTTTTCCCACTCCTATAGAACTTCTGCTGATTCAGCCGCTGCGGGCGGGCATCATGAGGACGCTCGCGAAGCGCCCAGATGGGAAATCGAATCCATACATCCTTCATGTCAGCTAATCGGAAAGGGGCCACTGGAGCAAAATAAGGCGATCCGAAGTTTTCCATCTTACAGAGGTGAATGGTTAGAATCACCAGACCAAAAGCGATGCCGATATATCCAAAAAGCGCCGCTCCAATCATCATTGGAAAGCGGAGAATACGTACTGCCGAACTCATCTCATGCGAAGGCACCAAAAACGACGAGATAGCGGTTAGTGAAACCACAATAATCATTGTATAGGATACAAGCCCCGCACGAACAATAGCATCTCCGATAACCAAACCGCCAACGATGCCGATGGTCTGACCCACTCGGCTGGGAAGTCGGACCCCGGCTTCTCTTAATACTTCAAAGATCAATTCAAGCAACATTGCCTCTACAAGTGCAGGAAAGGGGATGTTCTGCAATGATTTCTTGATTGTGTGTGCCAGCTCGATCGGTAAAATAGCGGAATGAAAAGAGATGGTTGCAATATAAACAGCAGGTAATGTAAAAGCAATGACAAAACTCATCATGCGAATTAAACGTAAAAAGGAACTGACAATCCAGCGACCATGATAATCATCCGGACTTTGATAAAAAGCAAAAAACGTAACTGGAGCGATAAGAGCAGAAGGACTTCCTTCGGCAAGTATGGCGACACGTCCTTCCATCAAGTTGGCAATAACCCGGTCAGGTCTTTCTGTACTGAGCTGCTGGGGAAACAGAGAGAAGGGGTTATCCTCCACAAATTCTTCAATAAAACCTGGAGCGAGCACCATATCTGAAGATATGGACGTGATTCGCTCTTTTACTTCGTTCACCAACTCCGGATTGGCCAAGTCCTGAAGATATACAACTGCAATTTTGGTATGTGTCTTCTCACCGACGTTAAAATATCGAACGATTAAGGATGGACTGATAATTTGTCTACGGATCAGATTCAAATTAACCGAAAGCTGCTCTACGAATCCATTGTGCGGCCCTCGAATAACGCCTTCATTTTCCGGTTCGGTTGTGCTTCGCACATACATTTTCTCGGTAGAAAGAATGTAAAACTCCGGGTGCCCGTCGATTATGTAAAGACATTTCCCTTGAATAAGTGAGACTATTCCACGTTGCAGATCCGTATCTTTTCGACTTTCTAATGTGGTGAACGATGGGTAGATTTCCGAATGAGCTTGGCTATTCAGTGCTGTTAAGACATGTGTTTGAATGATCTCCTGGTCTACAAGTGAATCGATATAGAGAAGCACACTTTGTACACCATTAAGTAGAAGCTGTTGTTGTTTCAAATCGTCAGTACAGTAGAGGGACTGTTCCACATAAGAAATATTCATTTTTAATTCAGAGAATGCCTGATTGGTTGGGGTCATTGATCCACCTCTTTATAAAATGCGACATGGATTATCTTGTGCAAAAGCAAGACTATTATTCAATAGGTGTTTCTTATTCAAAGAACTTATAACCAAACATTGAAAAAATAGTTGCACTAAAATCCATAATTTACAATTCAATTAGAAACTTTTTCCTAAATCTAGCGTCTAATACTATGACTTTTTGAGGGGTTATAAATTACTAGAGAGTAGAAGGAGCCAAAGACAACGCATGAATATGAAGAAGAAATTATCCATTTTTACCGCTTTAGCCGTTTTTCAAGCATTTGCAGTTGGTTCTGTGAACGCGCAATCAGCACCACAAGGGGATACTGCGTCAGTAAACACGGCCAATGTAGAATCAGTTGAAGTGTTAAAGCAAGAGCAGCCGATTGCAGAGCGTGAAGTGAAGACGGAGAGCAATAACAAATCTACCAATACTCCGCCCACTGAAGCCAAGGACACTCAAACCTCGACCGGTACTGAGGCAACACCTAAAACAGATAGTGAGAAACCTGCATTGGATGGGGGAGAGACCACTACAAACGAAACGGGTACAAAACCTGCAGTTCAAGAGGAAACACCTGAGGATGAAACGCCAGCTACACCTGCTCAAATAGAGCAACCATCCATTGATGGAACGTCTCCTGTAGCAGCAGGTGGGAATCTGACGTTGTACATGAATAGCAACAAAATGGAGCAGGATGGAAAAACGTATCTTGCTGGCCAGCCAATGGCTGTAAAAAACGGTGTATCCTATGTTGCAATCCGTGCGCTGGTTGACCGTGTGGGATACGGCGTCAAATATGATAACAAAACCAAGGAAACCATCATTATTAGTGGTGAGGATGAACTCCGATTCAAGACTAACAGCAAGGACTATACGGTAAATGGAGAGACCAGAACGATGAAAGGCCCTGCTTATCAGCAAAAAAGTACATTCATGGTGCCGTTAACTTCCATTACTCAAGCTCTGAACATCACCTATAAAGTGAATCAGTCGGCTAAAACGGTTGTGTTGAATCTTAATACAAAACCTGTTGCAAGCTTCATCATTTCTCAAAAGGAAATCTTTGCAGGAGATCAAGTGGACTACGTGACTTCTTCCAGTTCTCCAAATGGACTGGATATCGTTGACGAACGCTGGACTGGTCGCCAGGATTCATTTGATCAAGCAGGTACATATACGATTTCATATCAGGTTCAGGATTCCAATGGCCAATGGAGCGATCCCTATTCAACTACGATTGAGGTTATGAGTCCTAATCTTCCTCCTGTAGCCATGTTCGCCACGGATAAAGAACAGTATAAAATGGGCGAAAAAATAACTTACACAGACCAAAGTACAGATGACGAAAATAATATTGTTAAAGCGGTATGGGAGAACAATTCACTTGCGTTCTTTGAACCGGGTCCAAAAACGGTGACTCTTACGGTTACTGACAATCATGGCGCTACGAACACGTACTCCAAAGTCATTACCATAACCAATGAGACCTTATATTCATTTACCGACTTCAATTTACTTTTCACGCCAGTAGGACAGAAATTTACCTTTAACGGCGGCGAAGTGACTACGATGGAGAAAGTGCCTTATACGTACATGGATGAGCCAAGTTTGCTGATCCGCAGTAACAGTCCGGAAACTGTGAATACGGAAGGCATTGTATATAAAGAATCATCTTCGGGGCAGACCCGTTTCATGATTCACCACGTGAACAATACAGGCAAAAGAGTAAAAATGTATGTGATTGCAACCAATAACAACCCAAATCCGGCAGTATTTGAACAACAGAATATGGGCTTTGCCGGACCTACACCATATGCTACCGTAGCTGGGAAATTGTCTATTGATAAATGGTTCAAGTCGATTCAGACTGGAGCGGATCAAAAGAAAGAGTACCTTCAACCTGGGGAAAGCAAATTGATTTTGACTGAACTCAATAAAACGCCGATGAAAGAAGGACAAGTCATCTCTCTCTATTCGGACGCTTATAGTGATTATTCCCTAGACTATAACGTTATCCTGGTGGAAGAAAATAAAGATCCGTTCGAAGCCTTGCCATTGCTTCCCGTGCTTGATCGTGACGGCGTGCATAACCGGGGTACGTACCCGAACGCGACTCGCGTCATAAAGTACGATGAGCACGTGGGAACCAAATCGGCCCGTCTGCCACTTGGTGACAATTCAAGCGATCCCAATCTGGTAGGAACAGATCCGATGGCTTACACAGACGCATCCAATGCGGGTAATTTCGGCGTATTGTACAAAATCACGCTGACCAATGTTGCACCGCGTACACTTATCTCCTTTAACCCTCGTGGAGGAAAGTACTCCGGAGTAGCGCTGGTGAACAACCAGTTGGTATCGATTGCTGAAGGTAACGTTGCCGTTGCCAATTCAAGTGAACAAAGCGTTCTTTACCGCACAGGGTTAACTGGAGAGAGCGTAACGATTCTATTCTCTGCCGCGCCAGGAAGCAACCTGCCGGTCAATCTGCTCTTCACACCGCTCCCATCGGAGAAGTAATGTAGTTGTCTCTTATAACGAATGGTTTGGTGGCACGTTAATCATCGAAAGAAAAGACTCCATATGGAGTCTTTTCTTTTCACAACTTATTTCTACTAAGGAGGAATCAAATTCCGATGAATGTAGTCGTCAAGTTGATACGTGAATTCAAAGAGCGCGATACCCGGCGTTTGTTGAAAGATTATCGAGACAGAGTGGAGCTTATAAGGAAACGGAATTTGGAAGCTTGGGACGATCAGCACCTGCAAGCAGAATCTCTTCGGCTGCAAGAAGAAGCAAGATCAGGCATGCCTTTGGATGAGCTGCTTGTTGATGCTTATGCTTTAGTCTGCGAGGTTGCGAAGAGAACACTCGGATTACAGCCTTACGATGTGCAGATTATGGCTGCTATTGCTTTGCACGAAAGATTTTTGATCGAGCAGCATACCGGTGAAGGAAAAACACTCTCTGCTGTTATGCCTGTTTATCTCAACGCATTGACAGGCAAAGGCGTTCATGTACTCACATTTAACGACTACTTGGCAAATCGAGATGCAGCGTGGATGGGCCCGATCTACCGTTTCCTCGGGTTAACGGTAAGCTCGGTTCAAGCGGGCATGAGCCTGTTAGAGAAACGGGAAGCTTACGCCAAGGACATAACCTATGTTACGGCTAAAGAAGCAGGGTTTGATTATTTGCGCGACACAATAGCATTCAATGAAGCCGATACCGTACACCGTCCTTTCCATTACGTCATCGTCGACGAAGCGGATTCATTGCTTCTTGATGAAGCGCGGGTGCCGCTAGTCATTAGTGGCGATTCGAGTGCTTCCAAGAGTGATGGCAATCTTTTCGCAGAAGTGGCCCGGCAGCTGCAGCCAGGAGAACACTACGATTTTGACGAGTTCCAGCGGAACGTTTACTTGAATGAAGCGGGTGCTGCGAAAGCGGAGTTGCTGCTGGGATGTGGCAATTTGTACGATAGCCATAACAGTCATTGGTTAACGTCATTGAATTGTGCGCTGCATGTGGAATCGTTATTAAAAAAAGACGTCGATTACATCGTCCGGGATGGTGCAATTGAACTAATCGAAGAACATACTGGCCGTGTGGCTGAGAACAGGTATTTGCCGGACGGGCTGCAAGCTGCGCTGGTGGCGAAAGAAGGATTGCAGTGGAAGGCTGGCGGGAGAATTCTCGGCACGATCACGATTCAGCACTTTATTAGCCTGTATTCGGGAATCTGCGGAATGACGGCTACGGCGCACGCTTCAGCACTGGAATTTGAGGATATCTATGCGTTACAGGTCGTGCAAATACCGCCGAACCAGCCAAACATACGGATCGACCACAAGCACCGAATATACACCAATAAGGAAGCCAAATATAAGGCACTTGTACAAGAAATCTCTTCCGTTCATAGGGTGGGACGTCCCATTCTTATTGGTACGTCAAGCGTTGAGGAGTCTGATATGCTGGCGGAGGCGCTTGCCGCTGCTGGCGTACCTTGCCAGGTTCTGAATGCAAAAAATGATGCGAGAGAAGCCGAAATCATCGCTAAAGCGGGAGAAATAGGCGCGGTAACGGTATCTACGAATATGGCAGGGCGAGGCGTCGACATTCGTCTCGGCGGTGGTAATCCCGCTCAGGCAGAAGTGGTTGCCAAACTGGGCGGATTATACGTGATAGGTACATATGTAAACGAAAGCATGCGGATAGATGACCAGCTGCGCGGGCGTTCCGGCCGCCAAGGTGACCCTGGGTCTTCCGTATTTTATATTAGCTTGGAAGACGAGTTGATGCTTCGCTTTGGCATTCATAAACTGTTTCGCGCTCCAAATCAAGACGAGGTTCTTGATGATCCGGCGCTCCGCAGCAAAATCGAGCATATTCAGCGCGTTATTATAGGTCAAAACTTCGATATTCAGCGGGAATTGAACTGTTATTCGGATATGGTGGAGGATCAGAGGCGAATTCTATATGAAGAAAGGCTCGGGATTTTGAAAGCTGAGAGACTGATGAGTCCATCGGAGCAGCGCGTACGGCTTTTTTATATCGACGAGTTCTGGGCTGACCATCTGGCATTTGTTTCTTACATTCGTGAAAGCATCCATCTCGAGAGCATTACCAGTCGCAACCCAATCGACGAGTTTCATACGCAAATCACCCAAGCATTCGAGCAAATTCCGGCTAAAATAGATCATGAATCGGCGAATATGCTTAGAAAACTCGGAGGTTCGAATGAACCCGAGAAATGGGAACTGTTCGGTCTGAAGAGTCCTATTTCGACTCGGACTTATATGATCAACGATCAATACAGCCAAGATAAGCGCAGTTCATGGACCGGAACGACGGTATTTGCTTTTTGGGGCAGTAAGATTTTGAAGCTGTTACTGAAGCCAGTATATAGGATGTCAAAATAGTGATGGGAGCGTGACGATCGATGAACAATAGAGAACGGTTTTCGAGCCGGGTCGATTCTTATTTGAAATACCGCCCGAGTTATCCAAAAGAGGCTATTGACTATTTGTACGACATCGTTGGTTTACGTGTGAACAGTAATATAGCAGACATCGGTTCAGGTACTGGCATCATCTCAAAACTACTTCTGGAACGCGGAAGCTATGTAGTCGCAGTCGAGCCAAATCAGTCAATGCGGGAAGCCGCCGAGCAAACTTTAATAAACAGTTCGAAATTTCAGAGTACATCAGGTTCTGCTGAATCTACTGGATTACCTGATCAGTCGGTTGATTTTATTGTCTGCGCTCAGGCATTTCATTGGTTCGATCGCTCCGCAGCCCAGATCGAGTTTCGCAGAATTCTACAGCCGGGTGGGAAAGTAATACTGATCTGGAATTCTCGTCTTACTAACGGTACTGCATTTCGTGAAGAGTACAATCAACTGCTCCATACATATGGAACCGACTACAATAAAGTTAATCATAAAAATATTTCTCAGGCGATACTGCTCTCTTTTTTCAAGGAAGGTTCAATGCATGAAATGCGATTCAAAATGAGTCAGGAGTTCGATTTTGAGGGCTTGAAAGGCCGGTTGTTATCATCTTCTTACAGCCCTGTACCCGGGCATGCAAATTACGATCCAATGATGACAGAACTACGGAATTTATTTGATAAAAATAATCAAAATGGTCTTGTTGAATTCGATTATGAAACTGAGATTTTTTGGGGAGAAGTATAAATAAGGCATTTGAAAGTCGCTATTATAGCGGCTTTTTTTTTATTTTAGTGGAACAAGTTTTTGTCTCACTTGCCGGGATCAGCTGTTGGAACGAGCCAAAGCACACTTCCTTAAAATCTTATAAGAAATTCTTGATATTTCAGAAATTTATCCGATAGGCGGGTGCTATTATACAAATACAAACAAAGACGAGGTGATGAAATGCAAGCAAAATTGGCAGCGGACGCCGTTCCCATCTCCACAAAGCGAAAGTCATGGATAAGGACGATAAAAAAGCACAAAGTGATGTATGCTCTCTTATTACCAGCCTTAATTTATTTTGCGGTATTCAAATACATTCCTATGGCGGGAATCATGATTGCTTTTAAAAACTACAACCTGGCTTTGGGACTATGGGATAGCCCCTGGGTGGGATTCAAAAATTTTACGGATTTTATGAACGGCGTTTATTTCTGGGACATCATGAAAAATACGATCATCATTTCGCTTTATAAGCTATTGTTCGGTTTCTCCGCGCCTATCGTACTTGCTTTACTCCTCAATGAAGTGTATAGCCAATGGTTTAAGAAAATCGTACAGACAATCACTTATTTACCTCATTTTCTATCATGGGTCATTGTGTATGGAATTATGGTAGCCTTACTAGCCCCAGGCGATGGTCTCTTTAACATGATCTTGAAGGATTTTGGTGTTGAACCCATCTCGTTTCTAACGGAACCTGCCTGGGGTAGAATGCTGATCATCTTATCTGAAGTATGGAAGGATATTGGATGGGGGGCGATTTTGTACCTTGCCGCCTTGGCAGGAATCGATCCAAGCTTATATGAAGCGGCTCGAATGGATGGCGCATCCAAATGGAGACAGCTCTGGCATATCACGTTACCTGGCATTCGAGGAGTCATTATTCTGATGCTGATTCTTAAATTAAGCCATATCCTGGATGCGGGTTTTGACCAAATATTCATGTTTGCCAACACCTTTAACCAGGAGAAGATCGATATTATCGACACATGGGTATACCGTGAAGGGTTGGAGCGTCTTAAGATTGGCTTGGCTACTGCTGTAGGATTGTTTAAAGCTGTCATCGGATTTGCTTTAGTGTTGGCAGCGAACAAGCTCGCCAAAAAATTCGATGGGCAAATTTGGTGAGGTGGTCTATAGTATGATCCATTTGACAATCGGGGAAAAAGTCTGGCAAACCGTCGTTTATGTAATTCTTATTTTATTATCCCTACTGTGCGTGCTACCCTTTCTATATGTGGTTGCTGTCTCCGTAACGCCAGAATCGGAAGTATTAAGAAGAGGGATTGTGATTATACCAGAATCCTTTACCTTTCTGGCCTATAAAGAAGTATTCATCTCGCATGGGATCTGGCAGGCGTATAAAATTACGTTGTTTCGAACGATAGTAGGCACTGCGTTAAATGTGTTTTTTACGGTGATTGCGGCCTACCCGTTATCCAAAAAATATTTACCCGGAAGAAGTCCGTTTTTACTCTTCATTGTGTTTACCATGATGTTCAGTGGGGGATTAATTCCGACATATTTACTAATCCGCTCTCTGGGATTGTTAAACAGTCCTTGGGTATTGATTATTCCAAATCTCATTAGTGCATTTAATCTGGTGATTATCAAAGGTTTTTTTGAGCAATTACCTGGTGAAATCGAGGAATCAGCGAGGGTAGACGGTGCCAGTGAACTTCAGACGTTATGGCGGATCATTTTACCCCTGTCCTTACCCGTACTTTCTACCATTTCCTTATTTTACGCAGTCGGGCATTGGAACAGTTATTTTGATGCCATTGTATATATCAATGATTCCAACTACATGCCACTTCAAGTGATTCTGCGCAACATCCTGCTTAACGTCGCAACTCAAAGCGCTGATTCGCTCGCCAATTCCGGGGCTGTCAGTACGTTCGCTGTGCAGATGGCTACAGTTGTTGTAACTACAGTCCCGATATTGATCGTTTATCCATTTTTGCAAAAGCATTTTACCAAAGGTGTACTCCTGGGATCCGTTAAAGGGTAAAAGGTGTTCCAATCTAACTTATTACGGGGAAACCGTGATAATATACAAGCAAAGGAGAGGTCAATATGCAGCGTAAAAAGATTTCATTTGCTATTCTGTCGGCAATCTTAGGACTTGGAACGCTTTTGTCAGGATGTGGGGGAAATGAAGAAGTTACATCGACAACTTCGAGTAATTCGCAAGGCCAGTCTGGCCAGTTTGCAACCAAAATGAAAATCTCAATGTTTAACCAAGGTACTTTTAATGCTGCTGCTCCCGTACCTCCACGTGATGAAGATATTCAACGCCAAATGTTGGAAGAAGAGATGAACATCGACTTGGAGATGATGATTCCTCAAGCGGGTCAAGCAACAACCAAACTGAATACACTCATTGCAGGCGGGGACATTCCAGACTTGATCTTCTTGAAGAGCCGTGCTGATCTCGCGCAATATTACGACCAAGGTGTTCTTGCGGATTTGACACCGTATATGGACCAATTCCCTGAACTACAGAAACGGTTTGGCACCGACTCCTGGGAGGCGATGTCCTATCAAGGAAAAACCATTGGAGTTCCAGGCTATGATAATGTAAACGGTATCAGTCGAAGCTTCTTCATCCGTAACGATTGGCTGAAAAAGCTGAATATGGAAGTACCAACGACACCTGATGAGTTGTTCGAAGTTATGAAAGCCTTTACAGAGAAAGATCCGGACGGGAATGGTAAAAACGATACGTACGGATTCATCGGCGGTATGAATAAAGAAGGCAATCTACAAACCTACGGCTTTGATAGCTTGATGTGGATGTTTGGCGTCAATCCGCCTTCGGCCGTTGAGATAAAAGATAATGAACCGGTATTTCTATTTATCGATCCCAAAATGAAAGAGGCGCTTGCTTACATTAATAAAATGATGGCAGCCAAGGTGGTTGACCCGGACTGGGTGACGATGAATTCGCCTGATCTGTTGGACCAAAAGATGTTTAAGGGTAAAGTTGGCTTCATGATCAGAGATGCTCGCAGGCTTGAACCGGATTATCAGCAAAAAATGAAAGAAATTAGTGGAGAGGTGCCCGAATGGATCGTTATTCCTCCGATGAAAGGCCCTTACGGGGATCAAATTGTAGAGAGAAAATCGTTCCAGGGCAATTCATGGGCCATATCCGCAAAAGCGGACGAGGATAAAATCATTCGGATCTTGTCCATGCTGAATTATCTCTTTACGGATGAAGAAGCCTATCCAAACTTTGCATACGGAATCAAAGGCATCCATTGGGATGTCGTAGAGGGCAAGATCAAAAATAAAACCTCCGAGTTATCAAAGGAAATGAAAGAAAAGTACCTGTGGGTTGATCATTATAGAATGCCACGCCGTGGTGATGATGCGGAGTACTTCAGCTTCCAGAATCCGAAGACGGCGGAAGCTTTCAAGGACAATCAGCAATATGTGGGGCCAACGTTACCCGGAAATTTATTGACCCCTGACCCAAGCGATACCTTGGATGCTGACCGCACGCGCTTCATTAATGAAAGCTTGGTTAAATTTATGACGGGCAAAGAGCCTCTTTCCAACTGGGACAATTTCCTCCAGACGCTGGATACCAAGTTTGACATGCAGAAATATAAGGAAACAGCAATCCAGCAATTTAAAGAAGCCGGCCTTATCAAGTAAAAATAAACGAAGAGAGAGTGGCTATTCGTAGCCCCTCTCTTTATTCGCATATGCTATTCTTAGTTTAAGACAGAACTAAAAGGAAGATGATGGATGCGAAGAAGAATCAGCTTGCCTTTAAAATTATTTTTTATCGTGTTTGCCTTTGTATTAGGCTGCATCATCTTGATAAGCCAATTGTCTTATCGCTATGTTCAAAAGGAAATAAGAACCAATGACATTTTTTACACCAATCAAATACTAGACAAGGTAGACCAGTATTTCACCGTTAATTTTTCCTCCTTCCAGACGATTCTCTTCTCAGTTGAAACTTCGGTGAAAGCCAACATTAACAATACCGAAGTGATTAAAAAGCAATTAAGGGAGCTGTATGAACTCAACAGTATTTATGTCAGTAATATTTATTTGATCAAAAGCGATTTATCCATTCTGGGCGGAAGTACACCTACTCGAATATTCGATGAACCTTTGTCGGAAAGAGCCCCTTTATTTGATGCGGCTGACAAGAATAGAAGGACTACCTTTGTTAGTGAACCTTACAAATCGAAGTACTCCGGCTGGACTGTTACGATGGTTCGTTATCTGAACGGTGCTCCGTTTCCTATGGCCATTGCGGTTGATCTGGATCTAAATGCCATTGAAGAAACCTTGTTCAAGATTAATAAACAGGAACAAATGAATCTGGCTCTGATCACTGCGTCAGGTAAGATCATTGCCGGATTTTCTGAAAATAAAGGACCTCTGAATATCCAAGATCATTCTTTTTCGATCGGAGAGACGTCAGCGGAAGAAATTCTGGATACAACAGAAACAAACCTTCAACTGTATACCAACGATGGCACTCCGGTCTCCCTTTTGAAAAAACCAACGGAGAAATTCAACTGGACCATCATCTCGATCAACGATGAATCACGCTTAAAAGCAGCGTTATCCAGATTGGAAACCTATTATCTCGAGCTTCTTGCTGCAGGTCTTCTTTTAAGTTTGTTCATTTCTTTTTTGGTTGCCAAATATATAAGAAAACCACTCTATACGCTCAAAACAAAAATGAAGCAGGTGGAACAAGGTATCCTCACAACGACAATAACGATTAATCGAAACGATGAGTTTGGCGATCTTTCACGAGCATTCGATCGTATGCTTCAGCAGATTGTTGAACTGATTCGCCGAGCCGAGCTTCATAATGAACTTGAGCGGAAGTTGGAAATCCAGGTGTTACAGTCTCAAATTAACCCTCATTTTCTGTATAACACACTTGGTTCGATCAGCAATGTGATACGTCTCGGACAAATAGAGAAAGTAGATGTGGTGATCGGGTCGCTTATTTCATTATTGGAATACGGGATAGACGATGCTTCAGAGAAGGTTTCCCTAAGCCAGGAATTACGCAATGTAGCGGACTATATCGAGATCCAGAACATTCGGTATAACCGAAACTTCAACTTGATTGAAAATATCGAAGCAGGGTTAATGGATTTTCCGGTTTTCCGAATGCTGCTGCAGCCCCTTGTGGAGAATAGTATCTTCCATGGTTATAACGGAGGGGGAATTGAGGGCCCTATTACGATTCATGCATACAGGGAGGACGGCATCGTCATCATCGAAGTTGTTGATCAAGGTGAGGGAATTCCGGCCGACAAATTAAAGCATATTTTAATCTCGGAACCAAGTGAAGAGGAAGTAAAAAGAAAACGAATCGGGCTGAATAATATTCATGGTCGAATAAGACTTCACTACGGAGATCAATTCGGACTGGATATCATTAGCATACCTAAGGAAATAACCCGTATACGCGCTGTATTCCCGGCAGAATTGCCAAAAGGAGATGCATAATGGGGAGAGACTATACCTGCTTCATTGTTGACGATGAAGACCTGATCATTCAACGATTGGAATTGTTTTTTAGCGAGCTCTCTCTTAGGGATAGACGATTTGTTCTGGTGGGAAAAGCGAATAATGGGCTGAATGGGATCGAGGAGATCATCAAACTTAAGCCGGATATCGTCATATCCGATATTGTCATGCCGCGAATGGACGGAATCTCCATGATTGAGCAGTTAAAAGTGGAGCTCCCCCATACCCAATACATACTTCTGACCGCCTATTCATCCTTTGAATACGCCCAGCGGGCTATTCAAGCCAACGTATTGGAGTACATTGTAAAGGTTCCGCTAAGGGAAGCCGATTTGAATCGAGCGTTGGATAAGGCAGCAGTAATTTTAAATGAGTTTGAGAAAAAAGAAGCGGAATTCCACTCGTTAAACGTATCCGTGCTTGAAAATAAATACAGAGTCCGCAAGCAATTTTTTAACGAATTGATCCGAGGTGAAATTCCTTCTCATCGGGCATCGGATTTTGCCAATCGCATGCAGTTTCATTTCTTTCAAGCCAACTATTGCTGTTTCATTGTTGAGATGAATACGTATGAAAGTTTCCGAAACGAATACGCGGCCGCAGATCAAAACATCTTGAAGTATGCGATAACAAATATCATCGAAGAAACAGTTATGAATGGTAGCAGTGGGGTAGCTGCGGATCTGTCCGATAATCGTTTTATTGGTTTTTTATCCTGGGAAAATAACCGCAGTGATATGGAAACGGAATATGCTTGCCTATCCTTGGGAGGGCAGATCATCTCTCATTTGCATCAATATTTGAATAAAAGAGTATCTGTCGCTTTTGGAAGTCCACACCGAGGCTGGGAATCGATCAAACAGGCTTATACGGAAGCTAAAAATGTGAGTGAGGATTTCTATTATCATACCGAGAAAGTCGTAAAAACGCCGATGCATCGGTTCCAATACCATAATGACAAAAAAGCAGATTTCCAACAGAAGCTGGCTGATTTTCTTATACGCCTGAAGAGGAAGATTTCCAAGGAAGAGTTGGACAATGCACTTGCCGATCTGTCGCAATTTGTTACGGACCATAAAATCCACAAGTCCATCATGGCGCCAATGATTAGAGATTTGTACAGAGACATTACCGTGAAATTTAAATCGGGGAATAAGATGGCCACGGAAGTTCCAGACTTCCCCATGGAATTTATGGCTTTTCAGGAGCAACTCGCCTATATTGGCGACTTCACATTCGAATACGTGCATGCGGGCCAACTATTACATCGTGCAGAAATTATGAGTGCAATGCATTATATAGAGACAAACCTGAAACAACGTTTAACGTTGGAGGCAATTGCCGAGGAAGTGAATTTAGCACCATCGTATTTTAGCAGCTTATTCAAAAAAACAATGAACGAAGGCGTGATCAGCTACATCAACCGTAAAAAAATCCATCTCGCCCTCGAGTTGTTAAACGTTCGGGATTATTCATTATTGGAATTGTGCGAGGAAGTAGGCATCGTCAATGAAGGGTACTTTTGCAAACTTTTTAAAGAATATACGGGGGATACACCTAAGCAATATCGGATAAAAATGACACGGTAGAAATCCTAATAAGGATGCAAAAAAATGTATGATTTTTTCGCGAAATCCTGTAAAAAAAAAGGTGCCAAAACCATTACCATGATAGGAGCATCTAATCATGGAGGTTATCAAAATGGAGCTTATGAAAGCAGATGTAACCGTCATAGGTGGAGGAATTGCCGGGATATGCGCTGCCATTGCTGCCGCACGCCAAGGGCTGCAGGTTTCACTTATCAATGATCGGCCAGTTCTGGGGGGAAATGCGAGCAGTGAGGTCAGGGTTCATATCAACGGGTCGGCATATCTCGGAAACAGTCCATCCTATTATGCTCGCGAAGGCGGGTTGGTGGAAGAACTCAAACTGAAGATCTTTCATTATAATCCGTTATACAACAAAAAGCTTATGCTTTCGCTTTCGGATACAGTCTTGCTTGACATGGTTTATGATGAGCCCAACATTTCTCTATTCCTTAACACATGTGTGCATGAAACAGGCGTGGAGAACGGCAGAATCAAGTGGGTGGAGGGCCTTCAATTGGCTTCCGAAAGAAAATTTCGTTTTGAAAGCCCTACCTATATCGATTGCTCCGGCGATGGAATTGTTGGGTACCAAGCAGGTGCTCACTTCCGATGGGGAAGAGAGGCGAAGCATGAATACCAGGAGGAGCTCGCTCCAGAAGTGGCAGATCATTACACGATGGGTGATACGATTCTGTTTCAAGCCCGTGACGTAGACTATCCCGTTCCTTACAAAAGGCCAGGCTTTGCGTATGATATTACGAAGCTGGAGTTTTTTGATAGTATCAGAAAAGGATTAAACCATCGGTCTTTTCCAAGAAAAATCAACGGGCTTGGCGGATTGTGGTGGCTGGAATACGGCGGACATATGGATATTATCAAGAATAATGAAGACATTGCCTTGGAACTGCGGAAATTGGTGTATGGGATATGGGATTATATCAAAAATAGCGGTGAATTTGATGATGTAGACAATCTTATCCTGGATTATGTATGCCCGATTCCGGGAAAGCGGGAGTCGAGACGGTTTATAGGGGAACACATGCTGTCTCAGAACGATCTTACAGCAAAGTCTCATTTCGAAGATGCGGTATCCGTCGGAGGGTGGTATATGGATCTGCATGCAAATAAAGGCATCTACGATGAGGGGCCGGCTACCGCCTGGAATTTTGTGCCGGGATTGTATAATATCCCTTTCCGCAGCTTATTTTCACGCAATATCCCTAATCTCATGTTCGCTGGCCGTAATATAAGCGCTACCCACGTGGCTTTTGGGTCTACAAGGGTGATGGCAACCTGTGGTTGTATGGGGCAGGCGGTAGGAACGGCTGCTGCGTTATGCGTAAAATATGATACAGACCCCGCGGCCATCGTCAAAGCCCATATGGGTGAGCTTCAGGCGCAGCTGCTTCGAGACGGGCAAACGATTGTAGGGTTTCAAGAGCCGTTGGATCCTTATTTCGCAGACGGATTAACGATTCGTGCCTCTTCTCAGCGAAGCTATGAACAACTTCATCCAACCGAAGAGATCTCCTTGGAAAGAGCGTTATGTTTGGTCTTGCCGATCCAGACATCTCTGGTTGAAAGTGTGCAGATCAAAATTAAAAATAGATCCGAGCATTCGGAAACGTTGCAAGTGAAGCTGTTTGGCGGGGAGCGGAAGGAAAGCTATATTCCCACCAGCGAGCTGAAGGGATACAACTTGGTGATTTCAGCGGGTCACGATGACTGGATTACACTGGACCTCAGCTGCAAGAAGCCAGAAGACGACAAAATCTACATTGTATTGGAAGGTACGGCGGGCCTTACTGTACACAGCAATGAAGAGAAAATGACTGGAGCGGTTAGCTTCCTTTATAGACCGGAAGAGCCATCCAGGCTGAAGAAACTTAATAAGAGCATTTGCTTCAAAGACCTGATACCATCTCAAAATATGTATAATCCCACGAATGTCGTCAACGGTTTCTCCAGACCTTATGGTCTGCCTAACGGCTGGATATCGGAAAGTACGGAAGGACAGGAATGGTTGGAATTTGGTTTTGCAAGCCCCAAGAATCTGGATGAAATCCATCTTATTTTCAATTCAGAACTGAATTTGGAGCATTTCGACGATCCGATCGAACCACTGATCCAGGATTATGATGTGACTTTAACTTTAGAAGATGGAACCAAGAGTGAAATTAATATCCGCGGGAATTACCTTTCGTTGAACAAACATCAGGTGCATGCACAAGGTGTAACCCAAATCCGGTTTGATTTCTGTGCAACGTATGGTTCGCCTTATTATGAAGTGTTTGCTGTAAAACTTTTTGCTCCTAAAAATGCTACTTGAGGGCGGGTGAAGTCACGATGAAGGAATTTTTCCCACGAAGTGGGCTGCCTAATGTCATTCAGAAGTTAGAAAATGGAGAAACCGTGACCATCGTTTATTTTGGCGGCAGTAATACACGTTCGGAAGGATACAGGGTCATGACGGCGGATTGGCTACGAGGGCAATATCCCCATGCCGATATCCGCGCTGTGAATGCAGGCATTGATGGGACAGGATCGGACCTCGGCTGCGCCCGTTTGGGGACAGATGTGCTTCGTCATCAGCCTGATCTCGTATTTGTTGAATTTGTTGGAAACGACGGCGGAGTTCCCGAATCCAAGGCACGGATCGAAGGGATTGTCCGACAGATTCGCAAGTGTAGCCGGTTCACCGATATCCTGTTTGTATATACGGTTAAGGAGCGGGATTTGACCTCATTTCAATCCGGCGAATACCAGAAGGGCGCTCTTATGCAAGAGGAAGTCGCCGACTATTACGACATTCCTTCCATTCATCTGGGCGTAGCGGTCAGTCAATTGGTTTCGGACGGAAAGCTTATTTTCACCTCAAGGGCAGACGTGGCCATTCCCGGAGCCGTTATTTTTACGCATGATTCGATCCATCCAACGATTCCCGAAGGACACCAGATTTACACAGACACCATCATTCGGTCGTTTGAGAAAATGAGCAAACTTCGAGATCACGTGGGAAAAGTCGAACATCACTTGCCGCAGGACCCCTTGGTCCCGTCCAATCCTTGGGAATATGCAACCATGCTGCCACTGGATCGTCTTACTCATTTTTCCGCAGGGTGGTCTTACGTGACCTCTGATGACTTTCCTTTAGTGCGTGAGTATGATTGGTTGTTCCCCGGTCTATGGCGAGCAGTTGATCCCGGAGAGGCGATCACAGTGGAGTTTGAGGGTACCCACATCGGGCTATTTGATATCGGGGGGCCGGATTCTGGCCGATTGAAAGTGTCGGTGGATGGAGGGGAACCATTCCTTATTGATCGATTCACACTCTATAACGATCATAATCGAAATCAATATGTTTTCTTGCCGGAGCTACCAAATGGGAAACATACAGTTTGCTTCGAGATCGATCACGAGAAAACTGACAAAGCAGCCATGTTTGAGGCAAGTGGCAATGAACGAAGTATGGAACATGTTCGGCAACATCCTGCTTGGTATGATCAAACCGTCATTCAGCTTGGAAAGTTGTTATTGGTGCAGCCGCCATTATAATTGATGGGTTCACTTGGAACACTTGGAAGACCTATATTCTATCTGACTGCTACTGAGCAATCAATTAGGATGTAGGTTTCTTTTTTACTTAAAATCGTATAAGAAATTCTTAAAATGAAAGAAATTTCACCGTAATCTAACATGCTAAGATAAAAACGACAGAGCGGGATTAGGCAGAAGGGGAAGGTTAATTGCTTTTTTACAATCATTTGAGCAAAAGGCAATGCACTTATGGAAGCGTTATCATTTTAAGGAGAGGCTGTGAATTGTATGGTCAAAAGGAAGCTGTTTTTCTTCATCGTTTTCATGTTGATGATCGTAGTTCCTTTCAGCCTGATCGGAATAAGGTCCGCTTATGCGGAGACCTTACCTTATCAGACGATTATCATCGATGACGGGAGTATCAAGATCAATGATGTTGTGACACCTGATGCGGGTAACGAGAACAATGGATATGCGGCTCCAAATTGGACTACAAGCACAGGGGTAAAGGGGTATGATCTTTCCAGCACCAAATATACGAGTACAGCAGGCAGAACGATAACATGGAATCCACGCTTGGAAGCAGGAACGGCGAAAGTATCGTTCTATAAGTTGGATTGGGCAGATAAAGCAGATAGCAATGTGAAAATTGAGATCGTTCATAATGGAACTACGGATGTAGTCTATATGGATCTAAGACCCTCATCTGGCGAGCCGGCGGGTTGGGTTGATTTGGGAGAGTACTATTTTTCCGGGGTTGGTGAAGAGTACGTTCAATTGACCCGGTCTACCAGCACCACAAACACGATCCTTACACGTGCTGATGCGGTCAAGTTCGAAGGGAATATAAGGCAGAAAGAGCCACATAAGACAATCATCATTGATGATGGGAGCCTCACAATTGATCATGTCATCACTGTTGATTCAGGCAACGTCAGTAACGGGTTCTCCGCTCCTTATTGGACGACCAGTGCAGGAGTGAAGGGATACAATAATTCCAGTTCCAAATTTACAGACGCTGTAGGTAGAAGCATCACCTGGAATCCACGCTTGGAAGCAGGGACGGCGAGAATATCGTTCTATAAGCTGGATTGGGCGGATAAAGCAGACAGTAATGTGAAAATTGAGATTGTTCATAACGGGATTACGGATGTTAAGTTTATGGATCTTAGACCTTCGTCAGGTCCATCGGTTGGATGGGTGGATCTGGGGGAGTATGAGTTTAGTGGTGATGATAGCGAATTTGTCAGGCTGACTCGAACGCAGCCTTCTACGGGTACAATTATAACGCGGGCTGATGCAGTCAAGTTCGAGGGGAATATCCGTCAACAAGCACCACCGCTTCCCCCCCTAAGAAGCCGTACCTTAGCGAATCTCAGTTACACAGAGAAAGGCAGCATCGAAAATGCTAATTACAAGGCAACCTTCTATGAGGCAGCATGGGATGAAGGTAAATCCATCGTTCGTGACATGTTCTACAAAAACACGGAGACAGGGAACTGGGTTCCAATCAATAATGAATCGGAAAGACTTGAGGAACAATGGGTTTTATTGGACGGGAATGCGGGGAGCCGAACCAATTACTATGATACGATGAACAAACGCTGGATTACATTCGACGGGGTCCATTTTCCCGACAGCCAGACGGCGGTACTAACCGACTCTACGCATGGCAGTGATTACGATTTTGAAGTGAACTGGTCCATGGCAGGGGATAAACCAGATGTCTCTTTTGCCTTTACGCCTCGCCGCGACGGCAATTATGTGATTGGATATCAGTCCTTCACAACAGAGGCAGTCTCGGGCATTAATGAAGTGTTAAATGGATTTAGGTCACATGCCAAAATGGTAGGTACGGTGGAATCAACAAGTTTAAGAGAGCTGAGCGCTCCGATGAGCCTGGTTGAGAAAAATGATGGTGCGGGAAATCCATTGACGTATGGCGTATTTGTACCTTCGGCAGAGCTTCCGGTTGAATTTGAACCGACGGGAGGCGTTACGAAACAACGGCTTGGCATGAGCCTGGTCAACAACGAAGGCAGCGTGCAGCCAATCCTGTATGCGCCTCAATTAGGGACTTATTCCCAAATGACCGCAGAAAGCACGTATCAATTTCATATTGGGCTAATCGCTCAAAAAAGCAATCTGTATGAGTCCTACGCGGATATTCTTCGCAATGATTATGGTTATTCAGCTTATCGGGAAAATGTGTCAGATCAGTCGCTTACTGATGCGATGTTTAATATGATCGATTTGCTTAAGGTTGAGCCGCAAGGGGACGACTCTGTGAATTATGTCCCATCACCCAGCGGGTGGTGGAGCCGTGCCAAGGGTTTTATCGATATCGAAAACGAGGATAGCGTCCGAACAAGCTCAAATGCGGTTCTTTTGGGAGCTTACTATTTAACTGGGGATGACCAGCTATACGATACGAGAGCACTGCCGTCCGTCCAGTATGGCGTATCGCGAAATGGTATCGGTTGGTCGCCAACGCAGAAGAAAGTATACGGTGTGCCTTCGTTATGGAAAATGGCTACTCTGCCGTTCGATGTTTCAAGTGTAGCCGCTGTCAATCAGATGATGGGCACTTCGGCAGGGATTGGGGCACTGGCACAGGAAGAGTACCTTGTGCGTGACCCGGATCAGAAAGACAGGGGTCCTGTCATTCAGCCCCTGATGATGTATCGGATGACGGGAGATGCGCAGTATTTGCAAGCTGCAAAGGATGCAGCCGACAGTTATATCACGCAACATATCGATACGCCTGCATCTGTCGATGTGAGTAAAAATGAGTTCATTTATTATTATAGCAAGCTATGGATGGAGATTTTGGAGCTATATGAGGAGACTCAGGATCCCAAATACTTGGATGCCGCTTATAAGGAAGCCAAACGGTATGCAACCATGTTTGTTGCTCGTCCAGTTCCTGAAGGTAACGTTACGATTCCTCAGCCGGAGACATATAATTACGCGGAGTCGTTCCATTGGCCGGAGAGTGGTAAATTTCAATATCCTAGGCTTAAGCTTCCCGAAGATATTGCCGGAGGCGTTCAAGCGGAGCGTTGGCTTGTTTCACCAAGCGGATTGACGTTTGAAGCAGGAAGTACAACCGGCTATTATCGAATGAATGCTCAGGAAGCTCCATTCATGCTAAGATTGTCGCTTTATACAGGGGATGAACTGCTACAGGACATTGCTCATAATGCGGTTATTGGCCGATATTCCAGTTATCCAGGTTATTATTATAAAGGCTTCGCCGTTAGCCAACTTGAACCGGACTTTCCTCTGGAAGGCCCAAGCGGGGCTACATCCATCTATTATCACCATATTCCGGGGCAACTCGGGCAAACGATGGATTATTTGATCAGCGAACAATCATTGAAATCGAACGGCAGTATTACGTTTCCTTCCGTTTTTGAAACGAATTTTTTATGGTTCAAATATCACCTCTATGGGAATAAACCAGGTCAATTTTATGGTAATTCGGACGTCTGGCTTTGGATGCCCAAGGGGATTATTAAAACCAACCATCCTCAATTGAATTGGATAACGGGTGAGAGCGGCGATAAATTCTACATCGGGTTAAGCAACGCATCTTCAGAAGAAGTTCAGACTCCAATTGAATTAAATGAACAAATCATTGGATTCAACCCGGCACAAGATTACACCGTAACGATCATCCGTGACAATGGTACACCAGAGCAAACGGTTATGAGTGGTGGAATCATTCAAGCCACGGTTTCAGGCAAGGGCATCACCGCGATAATTGTAGAGGGACTCGATATTGATGTACCGCTGCATCAGGTCAGAACGGCAGATACATCGGATGCAAGTTATTTCTTTGATACCCACAGTCCAATTGACGCGGTTAAAGGCATGCTGATCGTTAAGCCTGACGAAACGGTTTATGATGCTTATGTGCAGGCCAAAACAACGAAACCAGCGACAATCCATTATTCCCTGGATGGCGGGGCCACGTACACAACCGTGCCAGATACGATATACCCAATGGAATGGTCGATACGGGTGGATGATTTATCCCAGACCTTCACTTATTATGTGGAATCGGAGGGGAAGCAGACCCGCAAGCGGACACTCTATCTGCCTAATCAGGTATCGGAAACTCCAGTTCAACCCGATGGGCAGGATAGTTCAACCATCATTGTGGATAATACGGAGGCGGAGACAGAAGGTGTCTGGATAAGGGATACGACGGCTAACGATTATTATTATGATAACTATGTGTATGCCAAATCTACGACCGGCACAGCGACAAGCAAAATGAGATGGCGGCCTGAGCTGCCGGAAAGTGTCACTTATAGTGTGTATTACAAGATTCCGCAAATCACGGCTGCGAGTGAAAATTGGGCAACAAATGCCTCATTTACCGTTTATCATAGCGGCGGCTCCGAGACGGTGACAGTTGATGAGACAACAGCGAATGGTACTTGGGTGCACCTAGGTGATTATCCTTTTGCTGCAGGCGATAGCGGGTACGTGGAATTAACCAATAAGGCCAACAAGTCCAGAGTCGTTGCCGATGCAATCATGTGGGTGGACCCAAACAGGATACCGCAATTGGAGTCTGCTGTGATCATGTCCGATCGGAACGAGTTGCAGATGACTCAAACCGCACAACTGAGCATAACCGGCTACTTGGATAACGGTTTGATCGGTGATCTTACACAGGCCGATGTGCAGTATTTCGTTGATCGTACGGATCTGGCTGAAGTGAATAGCAGTGGGTTGTTGACTCTTCTTAATCTTGATGGGAACACGGATCACATTGAGGTATGGGCTACTGTCACGATTGACGGAGTGACCTTAACCACACCGCCTTTGAACATCACGATCAGGGACCTAACGGTTATCGTGGACAGTACAAATACAACAGGGTTATACACGACAGAAGGGTCTTGGAGCCAAAGCAATTTAGCTGGATACAAAATTGGGGTTAAATCCCGCTATTCAACAGTTCAAGGATCATCAGCAACGTGGAAAGGCGAGTTTCCAGAGGGGAAATATACGGTCTCGATCTACAAACTTGTCCATACGACCGCAAACGATAACAATGTCAAAGTGGAAGTGAAACATAAAACGGGTACCGAGGTCACCTATATCGATGCAACGGCCGGCTCATCGGGTTGGGTTAATCTGGGGACGTTCGACTTTACAGGTGACGGCAGCGAGTATGTCCGGTTAACCAGAGTTACGCCTACAACGGTAGACCCACCAACGCTTCCTGCGGATATGATCTATACGAGAGTTGACGCTGTTATGTTCGAACGGCATTCCGATGATTCGGAGCTGCTTACCAATGAGGTGCAAGGTGAACCGACACTTTCTGAATAAGTGCAGTGATTTATGAATGGAAGTGGAACAACTGTAAGTGATGTTATACAAATTATTGCAAAATAACGCTAAGAGGCCGAGTGGATCAAAACGATCCATTCGGCTCTTTATATCTAAGTGCAAGAAAGTGTGGTTACAAGGAAAGGCAGTCGGCCAACTTCCTCTTACCACCCATTAAGCACTTAAGTTTGCCAAATCCAACTTTTTTGGATGCTCGTAAAAAAATTGCCGCTTTCAGATTATGTTTCGTCACACTCAAAACGTTTCTCTAGACCCACACAAATCTTCAATGGTACCATCATACACGTGCTAGAAATGAAGATTGCAGGAGGATATCTTTTTGGATCAACTAAAATACGATAATCTAAAGCTGGGGGAGCGCGGAGCTATCATAAGCATTATCGCCTACATATGTTTGACCTTAATAAAACTGATCGTTGGCAATATGGCCGGATCCGAAGCCCTAAAGGCGGATGGATTAAACAATGCCACCGATATTGTGGCCTCCATAGCTGTACTGATCGGTTTGAAGCTTGCCCAACGCCCAGCCGACAAAGATCATACATATGGTCACTGGAGAGCAGAGACTGTTGCGTCACTAGTTGCTTCTTTCATTATGATGGCGGTAGGTTTACAAGTACTGTTTGAAGCCATCGGTTCTGTGTTCAGGGGTACACATGAATCTCCGGATATCATCGCTGCGTACACAGGTATCTTCTGCGCGGTTGTCATGTATGTGGTCTATCGCTATAACAAGAGACTTGCTACACGTATTCAAAGTCAGGCGGTCATGGCTGCAGCTCGTGATAACATTTCAGATGCCTGGGTGAGCACCGGTACGGTCATTGGGATCGTGGGTTCCCAGTTCGGCCTCCCATGGCTGGACCCTGTAACGGCTGTCATCGTAGGTTTCCTGATCTGCAAGACCGCTTGGGACATTTTCAAGGAAGCCACACATCATCTGACGGATGGTTTTGATGTTGAATTGATTCAGGAGTACAGAAAGACGATTGCCGGAATTGACAGCGTAGAGACAGTTAAAGACGTGAGAGCGCGGAACTATGGCAATAACGTTGTAGTAGACGTTGTCATAACAGTCCATGCTGAGCTGGATCTTCAACAAGCACACGATATCTGTACAGACGTGGAGAACGAGTTAATGGAGGAGCATGACGTATACACCGTTCACGTTCATGTGGAACCTGATATGTTGAAAGAGTGGATTTAATATCAAGATTTTGAAAGATTGATTGCGCAAAGCAAAACCAGTGAACTTAACTCATTCACTGGTTTTTTGCTGATTCCAATTGTTATTCTGGAAACGAATCCACGCGTTATTTATCCTCTACATGACTATCTCGGCAAATTGTAGGTAATCAGATTGTTATATTTATCCGCATGTTTCTGTTCATCCAGAATGATCCCCCACACCGTGTCTTTATATATGCCATAAGGGAGACCAAACCATATTTTCCGATACTTTTCCACGGCCGCCAATTCACCTTGAAACGCCTGTTGCAGCCCAGCAAGATAAGAGGTGACCGTCTCAACCGGCTCACTACTTACGCCCGAAATCTCCTGACCCGTTAGATCTTTGTACATTTGCCGAAACATTTGATTATGTCCGCGTTCATCATTACGGATGCTCGTGATGATGGCAGCCTGATTGGCATCAGGTGACAACTGAATCAGTGAATCATAGAAAATTTCATCGTTTCGTTCTCCCTGTACAGCCGATTTGATTAATTCAAGTGCTTCGGCTGATGATGTTGCCCATACCGGAGTAAAAGTGTACCTGTAACCATAAGGATATGCCACATACATTACGAATCCCTCCAAGACAAATATGAGTTAAGATATGCACGTATGCCCATCAGCGTTAACCCATATCATATGTCCGGCCTTATTAGTCGAAAGTTTCAGTGAAACTTCACTTGGTATACCTCAATATTTTACTGTAACCATAAGCAAGAACAAATGGCAGGAGGTATGACAAAAAGGTCCAAAGAAGGTTCCATCCATTAAAATAAATGACATGCCTCATCATTTTGGCAAGCCATTCGATTACTGTCAGCGACAATGATGCAACAAGGATCGCCAACCATGGCTTGGCGCCTTTTACTAAAATCGTATACATCATCAGGCAACCAGCGATCGGATAGATTCCAAGGTCCATTGGAAGAGCAGCCAAGGATTGATTATGAGTATTCGGAAGAATATTCCAGAAGTAATTAAACCCGATATTGTTGATGGATGCTGAAATAGCCACACCGAGTGGATAATATAGAATAAGGATTGTAAAGTTCCGACGCAGAATCCATACACCCAATATAATGGGAATGACCATACCCAACAGAATGTTTCCTAACATGCAATTTTCCTCCAAAGCTTTGTTACTTCTGTAGTTTAACTATAAGCCGCATCACTCCGTTGTCTTCTCTTCCAGAAGGCGATCCACCTTATCTGTAAGTGCATCCAATTTTTTATCATAATGCTTGTACGTATAGTATCCAATGATTGCTTTGACCGTAAAAAAGAGTATCGCGGCAATAACAATCAATATATAATTGTGGGCAATCTGCCTCAACCAGTCGTTAACCGCATTCATCGAATTTCTCTCCTTAAACACATAGTTGGTTAAGTTAGAGTACCCATCTTCATGGGAAATAATGCATGGCTATACGGCAGCGAGAACGAACACAAACGGAAATAAAATCGCCATTCTCCTATAAAATGGCTCCACGTTTTGTTCCAACAACCGAACATATTTAAGGACGATTAGGTGAATACTCAAAAGAGTTCCATAATTATCTAACGAGTGAAAGGGTGCTTGTATTGTACGAACATCTTATCATCTTCCTCCGAAGTATCTTTGCCTTTTTGATATTATTGGGTATTGCACGTATATTGGGAAAACAAACGTTGTCTAATATGAATTTCCATGAATTTGTGACCGCAGTGATCATGGGAGCCATAGCTGCCAATCTAGCTTTTAACGAAAAAATAGAAGTTACACATCTGATTATTTCTCTAATTGTTTTTACCGGAACCTCTTATCTGTTATCTAAATTAAATCTGAAAAGCAGAAAAATCCGTCTACTGGCAGAAGGTTCACCTACTGTATTAATTGAAGGCGGCAAAATCCTTGAAAATAATCTCACCAAGAATAAACTGACATTGGATTCCTTAAACCAAATGTTAAGACAGAAAGACATTTTCAACATGGAGGAAGTTGAGTACGCCTTACTCGAAGTGAATGGACAAGTTTCAGTCATGAAAAAAATAAATATAGAACGGCTACGGTTGAGGATGTTCGTAGGAAGGTAGAGTCCAAACCTGAACGCATGCCTGTGGAGTTAATTATGGACGGAACGATGTTAAGCAAGAATCTAGAACTAAATGGCATATCAGATAAGGAATTAATGCAACAGCTTGAATCGAAAAGCAAGAACATAAACGATGTATTCTATGCTGTAAAAGGAAGCGACGGCAGGATCTATATTGATTATTATGAGGATCAAATCAAGCATCCCATTGATGTCGAGTGACACCATCAGAAATGAAAAAAATTCCCTTCTCTTCAGATGAAAGAAGAGAAGGGATAATCATAACTACCGTATTATTGTCAAATTATTGGTGCTTGCTGAGGATATCAAATATGATCTTGGCATTATCTGTGTTGTCGATCAAACCGGCGAAGCGATGACTTGCGGGTCCGTAGGCATAGACAGGAACATCTTCACCTGTATGTCCACCTGTTGTCCAGCCCGTAAATGAACGGTTATCAATAATCGCTTCAATGGTATTATCAATCTTTGTTACATCCGCAGTTTGGGCTGCTTCTTTCACCGATTGAATCTCTTCAGGTTTCAACTCCAGTTTCAGATAACTTTTCAGTGTTTCTTCAACCGAAGCACCTTTCGCAATTTGTGCTGCCATGAAGTCTGGTGTTCGCAGTGCAGCTTTGATCGGGTCTACGAAGAAGTTGTATTCTCCGTCTTTTCCAAGCGTAAGTCCGCCCGTGGAGTGATCGGCAGTAGCTACGACAAGGGTTTCACCATCTTTTTTGGCAAAATCAATAGCTGCCTGAAATGCTGCTGCGAAATCTTCCATTTCACTCATTGCGCCAACGATATCATTATCATGCCCTGCCCAGTCGATCTGGCTGCCTTCGACCATTAGAAAGAACCCTTTGTCGTTCGAACTGAGGCGATCAATCGCAGTATTGGTCATCTCAGCCAATGATGGCGTTTCAGCAGTACGATCGATCATCTTGTCCAATCCTCCCTCCGCAAACAGTCCCAGCACTTGTTGATTCTTATCGGCAAGGAGAGCGGAACGATCCGTCACATAGCTGAATCCGGCCTTTTGGAACTCCTTCGTCAGATCACGACCCTCGCGCACAAAATTGGATTTCCCTCCACCCAGGAGGACATCAACCTTATGCTTGCCATTAATCAACTCATCATAATAATCGTCCGCAATGGCATCCATGTTTTTTCGACTGATATCATGGGCACCAAATGCAGCTGGTGTGGCATGAGTGATCTCCGACGTAGCCACGAGTCCGGTGGCTTTGCCGTTTTCTTTGGCCTGCTCAAGTACGGTTTTGACTTCCTTCTGCTCAGGGTCAACCGCAATGGCCGCATTGTAGGTTTTAACGCCTGCCGACATGGCCGTTGCTGCGGAAGCGGAATCCGTTACATTTTGTTTATCATCATCCGGATAAGTCATTTGTGCACCAACAAGATAAGGGTCGAATACGGTTTTATCCATGCCCTTAATCGAAGGGTCATCTTTCATATAACGGTAAGCTGAAGTATAAGAGGTCCCCATGCCATCCCCAATGAGGAAGATGATGTTCTTGATTTGTTTTTTCTCCACACTCACAGCTTGAACGGCACTTGCTTGTCCGGCAGACAAGAGAGTGGAAGCGAAGACAGCCAGAGTCAGCGCTACCGCTGGTAATACTCTTTTGGATAATTTCACAATGATTCCTCCTCAACGTATCTCGAAAACAAAAATGAATGCATGAATCTATATTCATTTGTTCATCATTAAGAAGATTAGCATTTATTTGTAAATGAAAACCAAGAATTTTGTATGCCTGAGGTAAAATAAACAAAATAAGGCGATGTGGTAATTCTTTGCATGAGGAGCAAGTCAAACATCTCAATCAGGGCAATATGTTTCCGCCGAAAGATTCACATGATCTGCAACATACGAGATTATAAAAACATACTCATTCCGCTGTTTTTGAAGTATGATACAACATAAGTAGAACGCTTTCATTTTTGTATTACTGTTAATATAAAGTCAATTTCATTTCAGGAGGCTCTTTACCATTGACCAAAACAACTCCAACTTATGATGGGTATCTCTTTGTACATTTTATTGGCGAACAACCAGACGGAGAGCAGGTTTATTTCTCCTATAGCGAGGATGGTCTTCACTGGAAGGACCTTAATGGCGGATCACCTGTGCTGTTTTCCGGCCTTGGAGAAAAGGGGGTGCGGGACCCATTTTTGGTTCGTTCAGTCAAGGATAATAAATTTTATCTGATTGCTACGGATCTCCGCATCGCAAGCGGCAAAGGATGGACTCATGCCGTTAATGCCGGGAGCCGGGACGTAATTATATGGGAATCCAGCAATCTCGTGAACTGGTCATCCCCATGGAACGTTACACTGGGTGTTGAGGGCGCTGGATGTGTCTGGGCACCCGAAGCTGTGTATGATGAAATAACAGATGAGTTTCTTGTATTTTGGGCTTCTGCGACGCAAGAACCTCAGGAGCAAGAACGAAAACAAAAAATATACAGCGCTCGTACAAAAGACTTTCGTTCGTTCTCGGCATCGGAAAAATACATTGAGCGGGATAATCATATTATTGATACAACGATTCTTCCTGCGGATGGCTCTTATTATCGATACTCCAAGGATGAAACAACCAAAAACATACGGGTAGAAAAAGGAGACTCTCTCGACAAAGAGGCGTTTGTTACGCTGCAAGCCCCGGTACTGGAGGCTTTGGCAGGTGTGGAGGGACCTCAAATCTTTAAATCCAATGACCGGGAGGAATGGTGCCTGATTGTTGATCGATTTGCTGAAGGCAAGGGGTATCTTCCTCTGCTGACAACAGATCTGGGAAGCGGAGAATTCCGAATCGTCCCTGATGGTGAATTCGATATGGGAACAACTCAAAAGCGGCATGGAAGTGTCCTGCAAATCACAGCTGAAGAGTGCAGCCGGCTTCTAGCGGCTTTCGGGGATGGTCATCAGGTGCTTCCCGGACAATATGCCGATCCTGATGTCGCCAAGTTTGAGGATCGTTACTATATGTATCCAACAACAGATGGCTTCGAGGGGTGGTCGGGGACACAGTTCAAGGTGTTTTCTTCTTCAGACCTGAAGCATTGGCAAGACGAAGGTGTTATCCTTGATCTGGGAACAGAGGATGTGGCCTGGACAACCGGTAATGCTTGGGCACCGGCAATTGCCAGTCGTAACGGAAAGTTCTATTTTTATTTCTGTGGCAAAATGCTGAACGGCGAGAGTGCCATTGGCGTTGCTGTAGCAGATACACCGATTGGTCCATTCCTGGCCGAGTCGCAACCTTTGATCAGCATGGAGCAGTTGAAACGTCTGGGCATTACCATGGGCCAGGCTATTGATCCCTCCATCTATATTGAAGATGATGGAAAACCGTATCTGCTATTTGGCAATGGACATGCTGCCATTGTGGAGCTTAATGAAGACATGATAAGTGTCGTTGAGGACACAATGAGCAATCTGGCGGGCTTGCATGATTTTCGTGAGGCGGTAACCGTTTTGAAGCAGGGTGGACTATACCATTTTACGTGGTCCTGTGATGACACAGGCAGCGAAGACTATCATGTGAATTACGGTACGGCAGAGCAGCTATATGGTCCAATCACCTATCGATACCCAATCCTGAGCAAAAATGTGGAGAAGGGCTTGCTGGGTACAGGTCATCACTGTATCTTTAATGATTCCGAAACGGGTCAATACCAGATTGCCTATCACCGTTTTGTCACCCCACTATCCAGATTTTCCTCTGGAAAGGGGTATCACCGCGAAATATGTATGGACCCGCTTCTATTTGGTAAGGACGGACTGATTCAGCCGGTTATACTCTAATATAAGGCGTTTAATTAAATCGCTATTTATAAAGACCTGATACAGCATGATTGCCTGTCAAATATCGCTTTTAGCGGTTTTGGCAGGCATTTTTATCATCCAGCTGGAACAAGCCGGAACCGTAGGGTTGAGAGGGTATGTAACTTATTAAACGCATTCAGTCCAGAATACGTTTGACATGCGAATCAATAAATCGTATTATTACGATATAACGATTTAGGAGGAATACTTTTGAACACTCCCGCTTTTGACAGCAATAACATTAAGCAGTTCGATGAACCTGCTAATCTGCTGAAAGCTTTATCTCACCCCATTCGTTTATGCATTGTGCGGGGACTGATGATGAAAAAAAAATGTAATGTTTCTTATATGCAGGAATGTCTGGATCTTCCCCAATCTACAGTGTCACAACATCTCCAAAAGCTTCGTAGTGCAGGTATTGTTGCTACAGAGCGCAATGGTCTTGAAGTGAACTATGTGCTTGCTGATCCACGGGTTGAACAGATTATAAATACTTTATTTGAAAAGGATGATTGTGAATCATGAGTAAAAAAGTACTGATTGTTGGCGGGGTAGCTGGAGGTGCATCTTCAGCTGCACGTCTTCGCCGTCTGGATGAACATGCCGAAATTATTATCTTTGAGAAGGGGCCTTATATCTCATTTGCCAATTGTGGCTTACCTTATTATATAGGTGGCTCAATCGATGATCGAGAGCGTCTGCTGGTGCAAACGCCAAAAGGGATGGCAGATCGTTTTCGTATCGATGTGCGCACAAGAAGTGAGGTTGTAGCTATCGATTCGCAGAAGCGAGTGGTTCAGATACAGTCACAGGAGCGCGGTGCATATGAAGAAAGCTATGACGAGTTGATATTGTCACCAGGTGCAAAACCGATCATTCCCGATCTGCCAGGTAAGGATAATCCACTAATTTATACCGTACGTAATATTCCCGATATTGATCGGATCAAAGACCAGGTAAGTTCTTCTAACAACAAGTCTGCGATCGTCATAGGTGGTGGATTTATAGGTGTGGAAATGGCTGAGAATTTAAAGGAAGCTGGTCTGGATGTAACATTGGTTGAGGGGAACGCACAAGTACTCACACCATATGATCCCGAGTTAGCAGCCGCATTAGCACAGGAAATGGAGAATCACGGTGTGAACCTGCTGTTTTCCAAACGTGTTCAGGGATTCCATTCCCTGGAGCAGGGTATAGGGGTTGAACTTGCGGATGGTCATACGCTAACAGCTGACATGGTTATTCTTGCGATAGGCGTAACGCCGGACACCTATTTCTTGAAAAATAGCGGCATTTCGCTGGGTGCACGTGGACATATTATCGTAAATGAAGCCTTAGAAAGTAGTGCGCCACATATATATGCTGTTGGGGATGCCATCGAAGTAACGGAAACCATTCATGGTACGAAGGCAACGATACCACTTGCCGGACCTGCCAACAAACAAGGCCGGATTGTTGCTGACCGTATCGCAGGGCTTCATTCTACCTATAAAGGAACACAAGGTACATCCATTATCAAAGTATTTGGAATGACCGCAGCCACAACAGGCAGTAATGAAAAAACACTACAGCGTCTCGGCGTGGAATATCAAACCGTTATCGTACACCCTGCTTCTCATGCATCGTATTATCCGGGTTCAAGCGCAATTACTCTTAAACTGCTGTTTACTCCGGAAGGTAAAATTTTGGGCGCACAAGCAGTCGGTTATGATGGAGTGGATAAACGAATTGATGATATTGCTGTAGCCATTCATTTCGGAGGACATGTCCGGGATTTGACAGAGCTTGAACTGAGTTACGCGCCACCATATTCTTCTGCCAAAGATCCCGTGAATATGGCTGGATATGCAGCAGAGAATATGATCACTGGACGTGTTCAGACGTTCACCTATAATCAACTGGCTGATCGTCAGCCGGGGCTGTCGATACTTCTGGATGTTCGCAGTGAAATTGAGCATCAAAATGGTCATATTCCGGATTCACTCTCTATTCCAGTTGATGAGCTTCGTGAGCGGTTAGATGAATTAGACCGATCCAAAGAAATTTGGCTATACTGTCAAGTCGGCTTACGTGGCTATACAGCTTCGCAAATTTTGCGTCAGCATGGTTTTAGTGTAAAAAACTTGAGTGGTGGTTATAAAACATACCGTCAAGCCCAGTTTAAACCTGCTCCATTTACTGCTGGAAAACAAGATCATCATGTTCCTGCGCTGGATGCTAAGGAAAAGGAGTCTATTCCAGCTGACTCGACACAGCCGCAGCGTATTGATCATGACTTGAACGTATGCGGATTAAGTTGTCCTGGGCCGTTAATACAAGTGAAGCAAAAAATGGATCAACTCTCGAACGGAGAAACCCTTCGCGTGAAAGCTTCCGATCCAGGCTTCTATGAAGATGTTAAAGCATGGGCCACGATGTCAGGTTCCACCATCTTGCAGTTGGAAAGAATGAAGGGCGGTACAATTGAGTCTGTCCTTGTTAAAAATACAGCACAACCCGTGTCGGATTCCCTCATCAGCGATCCTGCCAGCACAATGGTTGTCTTCAGTGGCGATCTGGATAAAGCGATTGCCTCACTCATTATTGCAAATGGGGCCGCAGCCAGTGGACGGAAAGTAACTCTATTTTTCACATTTTGGGGATTGAGTATTATTCGTAAGCCGCAACCGCAAGAGTTATCCAAAACCATGATCGGCCGTATGTTTGATATGATGTTACCTCGCGGCAGCCAGAAGCTTGGCATGTCCAAAATGAATATGCTCGGAGCAGGCCCGAAAATGATCCGGGGTTTGATGAAAAAACATCATGTGCCTTCGTTGGAAGAATTGATAGAGAGTGTAATTGCACAAGGAGCAGAGATCGTTGCCTGCCAAATGTCCATGGATTTAATGGGAATTCAGCGTGAAGAATTAATAGACCAAGTTAAAATTGGTGGTGTAGGTTACTATCTTGGACAAGCCTCACAAGCAAATCATAATCTGTTTATTTAAAAACTTATCACAAACTCAAAAAAGCGTTGATTCGAATTCGAACCAACGCTTTTTTGGACTTAATCATCAAGTAAACATTGACTTCATTTTTTTGATATTATAATATAAGCATACACTTATATGTGATTGAAGGAGGAAGTGCTATGGATTCTATGCAAGAGGTAGCGGATAAGCTTAAATTGCTCGGTGATAAAACACGCCTTACGATCCTTACACTCCTCAAAGAACGTGAATGGTGCGTGTGTGAATTTGTAGAGATTTTAGACATGTCACAACCTGGAATTAGTCAACATTTGCGCAAACTGAAGGATCAAGGCTTGGTTAAAGAAAGTAAGCGTGGTCAGTGGGTATACTACTCTTTAAATGTAGAGAATACACCCTATATTTCATCTGTCCTGGAATTGATGCCGGATACAGCAACTATTCTTAAATCGTTAAATAAAGAAAACTTTACATCAGTATGTAATTAATTTTGATCAATATATAAGCATATCATTATATACAAATGTAAATTAAGATGAACTGAAAGGGGGTGTATCGTTTTGTTTTCTACGCTGTTAGCCTGCATAATCTTTTTGATTACACTTGTACTCGTTATTTGGCAGCCTAAAAACCTGTCCATTGGTTGGTCTGCTTGCGGCGGAGCAATCCTTGCTTTACTTGTGGGTGTGGTCAATTTGGAAGATGTATGGGATGTAACACGAATCGTATGGAACGCCACGCTTGCTTTTGTCGCAATCATTCTGATCTCATTAATTCTGGATCGTATTGGTTTTTTTGAATGGGCTGCCTTACATATGGCCAAAGCCGCTCATGGCAATGGTGTACGTATGTTTGTTTACGTCTCCATCCTGGGAGCGGTGGTTTCTGCTTTCTTTGCCAACGATGGTGGCGCACTGATTCTGACGCCGATTGTTCTAGCCATGGTACGTGCATTGAATTTCGATGAGAAAAAAGTATTTCCGTTTATTATCGCCAGTGGATTTATTGCGGATACAACTTCCTTGCCATTGGTTGTAAGTAACCTGGTCAACATAGTGTCTGCAGATTTCTTTGGTATTACGTTTATGGAGTACGCAGGAAGGATGTTTGTTCCAAATCTGTTCTCACTGGCGGCGAGTATAGGTGTACTGTATCTCTTTTTCCGCAAGAGTATTCCCAAACGATTTGATGCCAGTGAATTGAAACCTCCGGTAACTGCCATTAAGGATATGAAGATGTTTCGGTTGTCGTGGGTGGTGTTAGCGGTTCTTCTCATTGGATACTTTACCAGTGAATTTATCGGAATTCCCGTATCTCTTGTGGCAGGTATTGTCGCGATATTCTTTCTGATCATGGCTTCCCGCAGTTCAGCTGTACTAGCTACATTGGTTGTCAAAGAAGCGCCGTGGGCCATCGTATTTTTCTCCATCGGCATGTATGTCGTGGTTTATGGTCTACGTAACGTAGGTTTGACCGATCTGTTGGCTGTAGTCATTCAGGCTGTGGCTGATCAAGGATTGTTTGCTGCAACAATGGGTATGGGCTTTATCGCGGCAATCATCTCATCCCTGATGAACAATATGCCTACCGTGTTGATTGATGCGCTTGCCATTGATGCAACCACAGCTACAGGGACTATTCGGGAGGCGCTCATCTATGCCAATATTATTGGCTCGGACTTAGGTCCCAAGATTACCCCGATTGGTTCACTTGCGACCCTGCTTTGGCTTCATGTACTTAGCACCAAAGGTGTCAAAATCTCATGGGGCACTTACTTCAAGACGGGTATCATAATCACCATTCCGACTCTGTTTATTACGCTAGTGGGTCTGTATCTGTGGTTAAGCATTCTATAAAAGCAATCTATAATTCAAGTAACGAGGAGACGATGAACATGAGTAAAAAAACACTGTACTTCCTGTGCACAGGCAACTCTTGCCGGAGTCAAATGGCCGAAGGCTGGGCCAAGAAATATCTGAGTGAGGACTGGAATATCTATAGCGCAGGAATTGAGGCCCACGGTCTGAATCCAAAAGCGGTTGAAGCCATGAACGAAGTTGATCTGGATATTTCAACTCAAACCTCGGACATCATTGATTCAGAGTTGTTGAACAACGCTGATTTCGTAGTCACGTTGTGTGGGGATGCAGCAGATAAATGTCCAATGACGCCTCCACATGTGAAGCGAGAACACTGGGGATTTGATGATCCTGCCAAAGCGCAAGGTACAGATGAAGAGAAATGGGCCGTATTCCAAAGGGTTCGTGACCAGATCGGGGAGCGTATTAAAACATTTGCTGAAACCGGAAAATAATATAGACCTGCCTGAGCAGGGATAATTGAATGAGTACCGAGAGAATGCCACGATGAGTGGCATTTTTTTGTTCAAAAAAAATGAACGTTTCATTCAGAAACGGTTCTTTGACTTACCCATAACAGCAACATAGAGTGAGGACAAGGGCGGTGGTTGATTGTAGCTAGCAAATGAAAAGCATATATACCCTTGACTTTCCCCTGTACGGGAAACTATATACTCGCATTATCTTAAAAGATTGGAGATGATATGTTGTTCAAAATCAGTGCGTTTTCCAGGTTAAGTAGGGTCTCATTAAAAACACTGCGTTATTATGACCAGATTGGCATACTTAAACCGAGAAAGGTAGATCACGATACGGGTTACCGTTACTATTCCGCAGATCAGCTCCTCGAGCTCAACCGAATCTTCATTTATAAAGAATTGGGCTTCACGTTGCCACAAATCACACAGCTGTTACAGGAACATATTACATTGGAGAATATTCAAGGCATGTTTAAGCTAAAAAGAAGCGAAATTCAGCAGATTATTGAGACGGAACAAGCCAAACTTGTCCGGATTGAGGAACGCATGCAGCTTATAGAGGAAGGGGGGCACGTCGAAACTGGGCAAGAAATCCGAATCAAAGAGGAAGGTGCTCGGCAGTTTCTTTTTCAGACAGGGTGCGGGAGGGAAGAGGAGATTCCGAGTTTATTTCGTCAGTTTGATCAGTCATTAACAAAAGAAATGCGCCAACTGATCAACGGACCTCAGGTTGTTTTGTGGAAAGAAATCGCAGGACAAGAGGAAGAGTTCGAGTTTGAAATAGGTTACTTCTTAACTTGTGAGCTGCGATCACCTCCCGACCCATTTCAACTGCGGACTCTTCCTGCTGAGCCCATGATGGCCACCATAGCTTATCGTTCCAATGCCACCTTTGCCTGCAAAGCCTGTGTTCATTTAGCTACATGGATTGAGAATAATAACTATCAGATCAAGGAGAACGGAGCTGGTAGGGAATTATATTTACCCTTATCTCAAGAACAAGATGTACAGTTTATAGAAATACAAATTCCAATATTAAATAGATAACTGAAGAAGATGGAGTGGAGTAAAGTGAAAAATAAATGGATCATATACATCTTGGCATTGGCTGTTTTTCTGATCGGAACTCTTGAATACATTATTACAGGAGTAATTGAAATGATCGCATCAGACTTAAGCGTATCTACTTCCGAAGTGGGTTTACTGGTGACTGTATTCGCTCTGGCAGCGGCTATTATCGCTCCGATTCTCATTGCAATTACAATAAATATGGATCGCAAGAAGTTACTGTTGGCCACCCTCAGTGTGTTTATTGCCAGTAACGGACTTATGCTTGTTAACCTTTCTTACGAAACTTTACTATGGGTACGAATTATTCAAGGGGCTAGCGGAGGCATGGCTACCGTAGTAGCAATGGCCGTATCGACACGACTGGTTGAAAAAGAAAAAAGGGGCAATGCCATCGGCATCATTTTGATGGGGCTAAGCAGTTCGCTAGTACTCGGTGTCCCTTTAGGCACATTTTTTAGTGAAATGTTTGGATGGAGAGTTCTATTTGTTTTAGTCGGTTTGTTAAGTGTTCTTCCATTACTTATTATCTACAAAATGGTTCCGGCAATCAAAGAGGAAGAAAAAATTACCCTCAGAATGCAGCTCTCCATTTTAAAAAATCCACTCATTCTGACTGCCTTGCTTATTACGTTATTGTATATCGGCGGCTATTCAACACTGTTCACGTATATTACGCCGTTCTTGCAAGCTACATCCACACTTACCATGACCGAGATCAGCGGTGTTCTGTTTCTCGCGGGAATTTGCAGCTTTGTCGGATCAAAATTGGGCGGTCAATTGGCAGATGCAAAGGGATCAAAGTTTACAATTTGTCTAGGCCTTCTGTTACAAGGCGTAACTCTTCTTTTGTTTGCTCTAGCTGGAGTTAATCTTGTGATGTTAATCTTGGTTTTAATGATCTTTATGTTGGCAACGTGGAGCATATCTCCGGCCCAGCAACTATATCTGGTTACACTGGCACCTCGTAATCCTGACATTGCCCTTAGCGTAAATACGTCGTTTATCCAATTTGGTTTTGCACTGGGATCTGGATTAGGTGGGCTTGTGATCAGTCGTACATCTGTCCTGTATTTAAATTGGTTGGGTTTTGGAGCTGTAGGAATTGCTTTACTTCTTGCCATACTGCTATTTAAGAAATCGAGAAGCAGGACTGGAACGACAGATCCAGTGTAATTTCAGTGATGTTAATTCTTGCTTCTAAAGTACTTGGCTTTGTTGAGATGCAATCATCCGTTATATGTAAAATAAAAAAGATCTCTTCAGCATTCACTGCAAAAGAGATCTTTTTGGTGTATAACAAAGTTATAATGAGAATCGCATTACATCATCATGGCAGAATAGAGCATGAGATATCAAAATAAATAAGAGCGGAGATCATTATGCGAAAATACATCATCGGAATTGACCTGGGTGGAACCAATATTAAGTCCGCCATTTTCAACCTGGAGTTTCAAAAAATTCACGAAAGATCTGACCCTACGGAAGCGGCAAAGGGACCATCTCATGTATTAAACCGAATGGTAGGCATTATTCAAGAGATGCTGACGTATGAGGGAATCCAGCCAAAATCTATTCTATGCATGGGTATGGGCATTCCTGGATTATTAGATCCTGAGCAGGGGCTATCTCTATTTTCACCTAATTTTCCAGACTGGGAAAACATTCATGTCGTGAATCATATGAAAAATCATTTTGAATTTCCTGCTTATATCGACAATGATGTTCGGGTAAATCTCTATGGTGAATGGCTGTTCGGTGCAGGCAGCGGATATAAAAACCTGATATTGATAACGTTAGGCACCGGTCTTGGATCTGGTATTGTCAATGACGGAAAAGTTCTTTACGGTACTACATCGAGTGCGGGTGAAATAGGCCATATGAATATGTACCGAGAGGGGCGCCCATGTCGTTGTGGAAGCTCGGGCTGTCTGGGAAGATACGTGTCCGCAATAGGAATCGTCAAAACACTCACAGACAAGCTTGAGGAAGGGCGCTCAAGCATGATTTTGAAGTGGGTGGAAGGGAATTTGACGGCAATTACTGCCCGTATGATCTCGGAAGCATACGATCTTGGAGATTCACTTGCTGTTGAGGTTATGCATGAGACCGGAGAGATTCTTGGATTTGGTCTTTCCAATGTAATTAATCTATTCAATCCGGAAGTGATTATCGTTGGTGGAGGAATGTCGGCAGCGGGTGATCGCTTACTGAATACAGTGCGAGACACGGTTAAAAATCATGCATTGCATCTCTCATCGGGTGTTTGTCATATCGTACAAGCAAAGTTAGGTGGGCAAGCAGGAATGATTGGCGCAGCTGCATATGCAAAAAATAAGTTGCCATTATAAGGTATCACAATATGATAATTGATCAATTATGCTTGAGAATATGTCATTGCATCATACAGTCTAAAACCTTAACTTAAAATGACAGCAGAGAACGCTAACAATCTCGATGACGTTTCTACCGGTTGGATGGCTAAGTTATGTATAAACACCCATTCGACAGCGTGGGAATTTTCCCATTGATCTACGTACATCCCGCTTAAAAGTGAGATTTATCTCCCAACTCTGTTATGTCAGCCGCGACACCTTCACGTCGTTTATGAAACTGTTTAGGTGAGGAACCGGTCATTTGTTTGAACTGCCTGCAAAAATGCTCGACATTACGGTAACCGCATCGATCAGCAATCTCTGCAACCGTATACAGATGATGTGTGAGATATTCTTTGGCCAAACGTATTCGGCTATGAATAACATCCTCCATACACGAGAGGCCAAACGATTTCTTGTACATCAACTGCAGGTACCCCGGACTGACGTTTATGATCTTCGCCATTTCTGATATTGTCCACGGATGACTGGGATGGTTATGAATTGCCGTTCGAAGCTTCAACAGAGGATAGTGCTGAGGACTAATATCCTCTTGGACACAAGACTCAAGCAATTTATTGAACAAGGTTCGCAGCAGGCAATTGATGGACGATTCCCGGTAATCGTTCTGAAAGGAATGCTCTGCAACAAGCAGTTGGAACAGCTTATGACAGTATTCCGGATCATCCAGCGGGAAAGGTGTGCCTGACGGAAGGGAGGTATCGGTTACAAACGGTTCATCACTTTCAAAACGAATCCAATCATTAATATAGCGCTCTGAACAAGCCCGATAATATATTTTCTGATACGGTTTGAAAAGCACAGCACAATGAGCCGGGTATTCCTTGAGTTGTCCATCAACCCAGAACTGTGCAGGGGTCTGTGTAATAACCAATAGCCAGGCATCATGCCCTTCAGGGATATCAAAAACAAAATGGTTTTGATGTACCGCGTCACATTCCACATAAAAAATAGAGGTCATGGTTCTTCCCCCTTTCTCTTTAAGTTGTATATAAGAATAGTCAATACACTACTTAAGCTATTTTCTATTATACGAGAGTTATCTTCATTTCATAGAACAAATGTACTATTACGATTATATGAGGAGTGTAGTTGGAATGAACAAGCAGGGGTTCAACCCTTATCTTCCATCTTGGGAGTACGTACCTGATAGTGAGCCTTATGTATTCAATGAACGAGTGTATGTGTATGGTTCACATGACCGTTTTAACGGACATGCCTTCTGTCTGAACGATTATGTATGCTGGTCTGCACCCGTGAATGACCTTGGAGATTGGAGAAATGAAGGGGTAATTTACCAAAAAACAGATGACCCGCTGAATCCCAATGGACATATGTGCCTGTATGCTCCAGATGTAACAGTGGGTCCCGATGGGCGGTATTATCTGTATTATGTGCTGGATAAGGTACCCGTTGTTTCGGTGGCTGTATGTGATACACCTGCCGGCAAATATGAATTCTATGGTTATGTACAATATGGCGACGGCACTCGTCTGGGTGAAAGAGAAGGGGACGAGCCCCAGTTCGATCCAGGTGTGATGACTGAAGGACAGCACACTTATCTGTATACCGGCTTCTGTGCGGCCGGAGATCAATCAAGACATGGCGCGATGGCCACGATGTTAGGTCCGGATATGCTGACGATTGTGGAAGAACCGGTATTCGTAGCACCGAGTGAACCTTATAGTCAGGGCAGTGGTTATGAGGGCCATGAATTTTTTGAAGCGTCCTCCATCCGGAAGAGAGGGGATACCTACTACCTGGTGTATTCCTCCATCGTTATGCATGAATTATGTTATGCCACCAGCCTATTCCCAAATAGAGGATTTACATATCAGGGCGTCATCGTAAGCAACTGCGATCTCCATATCGACTCCTACAAACCTGCTGACAAACCCATGTATTATGGAGGCAATAACCATGGCAGCATTGTGGAGATCAGCGGAGACTGGTATGTCTTCTATCACCGT
The DNA here is from genome assembly GCF_031455635.1 of Paenibacillus sp. 2003. Lineage (NCBI taxonomy): Bacteria > Bacillati > Bacillota > Bacilli > Caryophanales > Paenibacillaceae > Paenibacillus > Paenibacillus sp. 2003. Next base: position 1,828,089 of record NZ_JAVDTB010000001.1, read on the forward strand.
CATACCAATGGGGATGCATTCAACCGCCAGGGCTGTATTGAGAAGATATCATTTGAAGAGGACGGCAGCATTCCTCAGGTGGAAATGACCTCCTGTGGTCCGAGCGGGAGACCGCTTGAAGGTAAAGGCGAGTACCCCGCATATCTTGCATGTAATCTTTTGACCGGAGATGATCAGAAGTACACCGGAGGTTTCGGGGCAGGAGTCTGGCTGGACAGCCGCTTTCCGAAGATCACACAGGATGGTAGAGACGGTGATGAAGAGGTCGGATATATCGCCAATATGGTTGAATCCGCAACGGCAGGTTTCAAATTCTTTGATTGCCGAGGAATTCGCCAGGTCTCGATCAAGGTACGGGGATATTGTCACGGGGTATTTGAGGTCAAAACCGCATGGGACGGTCCTGTCCTGGGTACAATCCCGGTACATTTCACAAATCATTGGAAACCCTATTCAGCCGAGATAACGATTCCGGATGGTATACAGGCTTTGTATTTTACGTACAGAGGTTCAGGAAGTGCCAGCCTTGCATCATTTATTTTAGCGTAATCCTCCAAACATGATCTGAGCAATCCAGGCAAAACAAAGCAGCTGCTGGTCATTCAGTGGCTGCTTTGTTGACCGATCAGGCTCTGCGACTCAGACAATTGAAGTTTTTTATCATTAAACTTTTAGTTATCCGCATCGTTGGATTCTCCGGCCTGCTGCGAATGACTGCGAAATTCACTTGGCGCGATGCCTGTCCACCGCTTGAACTGGCGGCTGAAATGCGCATTGGTCTTATACCCCAGCATCATCGCAATATGGTCTATGTTCAGGTCGGTTTGTTTTAACAAGCGCTGCGCTTCGTTCAGAAGGGTTTCCGATAGAAACTTGCGCGGAGCGATACCGTATACCTGCCGAAAAATACGATTAACCTGTGACGGGCTAATGCTCAGCGATTTGGCAATGTCCTGAATCCAGGTTCGCTCGCTCTCCTGAATCTCCCCATGAAGATGGATATATCTCACCGAATCCTCAATGTGCTCAGCAATCTGATGGGCAATGGTTTCTTTTCTAGACAACGTAACGGATGCTTGCTGAGATAACTGGCCGACCAGGGAACCAAGCAGTTCAAACACAGCGGCATGTACCTTCATTTGTTTGGAGGAAGATAGCGAGCTAGACAAATGCTCTGTGGCCAGACCATACAAGGTAGACAGGGAAGAAGAGAGCCCCAGAGCCAAATTCGAATTTGCCGGATAATAGATGTCTTTGCAACGGTTAAGTTCTCTGCAAAAGGATGTATCGTGTATGCTGAAATGGACGGAAAAATAAGTGAACCCCTCCGGTCCGGCTCCCGTGCAAGAGTGGGTCATACCAGGCCGGATGAACAGAAGGTCGCCAACCGACTGACGGTAAGACTGCCCGTTGACAACCATGTTCATTTGCCCGTCCATCATCCAGTGGACTTCATACATTGAATGTTCGTGAGACGGATAAGTCCAGCTGGAATCTACTTTTCTTGCATGCAGCCCCAATAATTGAAAAGACATGCGAACATCGGGCAGACGACCTAAATACACAGCATCCGAAAGCTTGGTCACAACAAGCCAACCCCCTTGTACTATTCTATATTCCAACATCCTGTCATCGGAGTATCCTCGTAAATCATCTTTAGTTCAACGGATCTAACCTCATCTTAACAGAAAAAAAATGCGTGAAAAGGGTAAATCGTCGGAGTGATTAGAACATCGTCATGAACCATAGCGGGTGCTATGGTAGTATTATCAACCCGATGGGGAAAAATGGAGGCAAGCTTGAATGAGAATTATTCGATTTCTGGACGGACAACAGAAATGGCTGGCAGCCGTTACGGATGATGAACAAGCGTATCGTTTGCCGCAAGCAGATTTTATGACTTTGATCTATCAAGCAAGAAAGCAGGGGGTTTCCCCAGTTCAACTTATTGAAAGCGCTTTTAAACCGTTAAACAAGTTAACTGACGATTGGACTTCCTTGCATCTAATCACTCCATTGGAAGCTCCGGAAGTATGGGCGGCGGGTGTGACTTATCAGCGCAGCCGGGAAGCCCGAAATTATGAAGCAACGGAAGGCAAGCTGGATGCAAAGACCTTTTACGATAAAGTTTACGATGCCGAAAGACCGGAGATCTTTTTTAAATCTACAGCAGCCCGCACCGTCGGACCCAATGAGGCTGTCACACTTCGCAGCGATTCCAATTGGCAGATCCCGGAGCCTGAGCTGGGGTTGGTGCTTGCCGCGGATGGCAGCATTGTGGGATACATCGTTGGCAATGACATGAGCTGCCGCGATATTGAAGGGGAAAACCCGCTGTATCTGCCACAAGCAAAAATGTGGCGCAATTCTTGCTCCATAGGGCCAGCCATTCGTCTGGCGGAAACGGTGCAGAATCCATATGCGTTCAACATCGTCTGCGAGATATATCGCGAAGGTGAAGTGGTTGTCAAAAGCGAGGCAAGCACAAGTGAGTTAAACCGAAAACTCGATGAGCTGGTCTCCTTTCTGGCCAGAGATAACGATCTGTTTGACGGTACGGTGTTATTGACAGGCACAAGCATCGTGCCACCTAATGATTTTACACTTGTACCCGGGGACCGCATTGAAATATCCATTAGCGATATCGGGACACTTATTAATCCAGTCATTTCAAACTAATGTACAAGGAGGATGAATGCGATGACCACATTTCAGGTAGAGCAGACATACAGCAATTACATTAACGGAGAATGGGTGAAGGCGACGTCCGGTGAAACCGAACCGAGCATCAATCCGGCGAATCGGAAGGAGGTAGTTGGCTACGTACCAACCTCCGGCGTAGAGGATCTGAACCGGGCTGTCGCAGCGGCGAAGGAAGCAGCAAAAGATTGGCGGAGGTTATCGGGTGCGGAACGCGGCAACTATCTATTTCAAGCAGCCAATGTGCTGGAACGCCGGGCCGATGAAGTTGCAGAGGCGATGACCAGGGAAATGGGCAAAACACTCCCAGAAGCCAAAGGAGAGACACTGCGCGGTGTCGCGATCTTAAGGTATTACGCCGGAGAAGGCATGCGAAAAACCGGTGATGTCATTCCATCAACGGACAGCGAAGCGCTGATGTTTACGACTCGCGTACCCCTTGGCGTTGTAGGGGTTATTGCTCCTTGGAATTTCCCGGTAGCCATTCCGATTTGGAAAACGGCTCCGGCCTTGATTTACGGCAATACGGTTGTGTTGAAGCCTGCTCAGGAAACTGCGGTCACGGCAGCTAAAGTAATGGAGTGTTTCGAAGAGGCGGGCATTCCGGCAGGCGTTCTTAATCTGGTATGCGGTAGAGGCTCAGTGATTGGATCTGCACTTGCTGAGCATCCGGATGTGGGCGGAATAACGTTCACAGGCTCCAATGAAGTGGGCAAACGGGTCGGCGGCGCAGCACTGGCACGTGGGGCCAAGTATCAACTTGAAATGGGTGGGAAAAACCCGATTATTATCGCGGCTGACGCTGACCTGGATTTGGCTGTGGAAGCCACCATCAGCGGTGGGTTGAAATCGACCGGGCAAAAATGTACGGCCACCAGCAAGGTCATTATTGAACGAAAAGTATACGATGCTTTCAAAGAAAAGCTGCTCTCGCAAATCCAGGAAATCCGGCTGGGTGACGGCATGTCTTCTGGAAGCTGGATGGGTCCATGTGCAAGTGAAGGACAGCTCAATACCGTGTTGAGTTATATTCAAAAAGGCCAGGATGAAGGTGCCGTTCTGCTCGCTGGCGGAAAAAGAGGGGACGGTCCTGGACTGGAAGAGGGATTCTATGTGCAGCCGACCGTATTTGAAGGGGTCGAATCCCATATGTCCATCGCTCGGGAAGAAATCTTTGGCCCGGTTCTGGCCTTGATTGCGGTAGATTCCCTGGAGGAAGCCATCGAAGCGGCTAATGATAGCGATTATGGCTTGAGTGCTTCCATCTATACACAGAACGTCGGAGACATGTTGTCTTTCATCCGGGATATGGATGCAGGACTGGTCAGAATTAATGCAGAAACGGCCGGCGTAGAGCTGCAGGCTCCGTTCGGCGGAATGAAGATGTCAAGTTCACATTCAAGAGAACAGGGGCAAGCGGCTATCGAATTTTTCACAGCCATCAAAACGGTCTTCGTGAAGTCATAAACTGTGGGAGGCTACCATGTACGAACAGATTACGTCGATTATGGGAGAGACCGCATCCAACTGCTTTGATATCATAGCCCATGCTCCAGGGGCTGCCGGACGTCTTCCTTTAACGGATGATTTGCTGCGGAATGCTCCAAGCGGCGACTTGTTTGGCATGTCCCAGAATGTTGGAATGGGCTGGAAGCCTGGGGAATTGAACGGAAAACAATTTCTGATCTTGAGTACACAAGGTGGCATACGCAATGAAGACGGCAGCCCGGCAGCACTCGGTTACCATACGGGCCACTGGGAGGTCGGCCTGCTGATGAAGGCTGCCGCAGAAGAACTGTCAAGCCGTGGCGGAATCCCGTTTGCCGGATATGTCAGCGATCCGTGTGACGGCAGATCACAGGGGACAACCGGGATGTTTGACTCGCTTCCGTACCGGAATGATGCCGCTATGGTATTTCGCAGACTGATTCGCTCGCTGCCAACGCGTAAAGGCGTGCTTGGTGTCGCCACTTGTGACAAAGGTCTTCCAGCGATGATGCTCGCGCTTGCCGGCATGCCTCAATTGCCTGGTGTAATCGTTCCCGGTGGCGTCACACTTCCGCCTACCGATGGAGAGGACGCCGGTAAAATTCAGACCATCGGTGCACGGTATGTCAACGGGGAACTTTCTCTGGAAATGGCGTCCGATTTAGGATGCCGAGCTTGTGCTACACCGGGAGGAGGCTGTCAGTTTCTGGGTACCGCGGCTACAGCCCAGGTTGTAGCAGAGGCATTGGGTATGACAGTGCCACATGCCGCGCTTGCACCTTCCGGGCAGCCCATCTGGTTTGAAATGGCGCGCCAATCGTCACGTGCACTCATCCATATGGAGTCTCAGGGGATGAGGATGGCAGACATTGTCACGGATGCATCCATTCGCAATGCGATGACCGTGCATGCTGCGTTTGGCGGATCGACCAATCTGCTTCTTCACATACCGGCCATTGCCCATGCCGCCGGTTTAACCGTACCTACGGTACAGGACTGGATACAGGTCAACAAGAATGTTCCAAGACTGGTTAGTGCCCTGCCAAACGGACCGATCTTTTACCCGACTATTCGCGTCTTTCAGGCCGGAGGTGTACCAGAGGTCATGCTTCACCTCAGACAACTTGGTCTGTTGGATGAGTCTGTACCAACGGTTACAGGTACGTCATTGGGGCAGGTGCTGGATTGGTGGGAATCGTCGGAACGCCGTCATCTCATGCGGAAGCAGTTGAAAGAGCAGGACGGCATTGATCCGGACAGTGTCATCATGAGTGTAGAACACGCCCAGCGACTTGGCATCTCTTCGACCGTAACATTTCCAACCGGGAATATCGCTCCGGAAGGTTCTGTCATCAAGTCCACCTCTATTGATCCTGCTGTGCTGGATGAGCATGGCGTATACCGCCATTGTGGCCGAGCAAAGGTGTTTACCACTGAACGTGAGGCGATCCATGCGATTAAGACCGGAGGTATTCTGGCTGGTGACGTTGTTGTGCTTCTCGGGAGAGGTCCATCGGGAACCGGAATGGAGGAGACATACCAGCTTACATCTGCGCTTAAGCATTTGGCTTTCGGCAAATACGTGTCACTGATTACGGATGCCCGGTTCTCCGGTGTTTCCACCGGAGCGTGTATTGGTCATGTTGGCCCCGAAGCGCTGGCAGGCGGACCGATTGGCAAGCTGCGGAACGGAGACCTGATTGACATCGCGGTTGATCGTAACACGCTGGAGGGCAGCATTAACTTTGTCGGAGAAGGAGATCTGGAGTTTTCGCCGGAAGAAGGTGCTCTCATCCTGGCACAAAGGTCCTTCCATCCGGATATGAGGCCTGATGAAGCTTTGCCGGATGATACAAAGCTCTGGGCTGCATTGCAATCGGTCAGTGGTGGGACTTGGAGAGGGAATGTATATGATGTAGAGCGGATCGTAACCGCCCTGGAAGCCGGCAAAAAAGCGCTAGGCTGGTACTGATATCTAACTTTCGTGAATCTGCTATTGTACAGATCATTACTTTCATACCGGAGGTTTCTTCCATGAATAAGATCAAGAAAATGATCACCAATCCCATTCTTCCCGGTTTCCATCCCGATCCGTCCATATGCCGAGCGGGGGAGGATTATTATATTGCCACTTCCACCTTTGAATGGTTCCCTGGTGTACGGATTCACCATTCCCGGGATCTGGTTCATTGGCGGCCAATCGCTTCTCCACTGACTCGTGTAACGCAGTTGAACATGGAGGGCAACATTAATTCTGGAGGCGTATGGGCACCCTGTCTTAGTTACGACAACGGTGTGTTTTACCTAATTTACACCGATGTCAAAAGCCGGGTAGGCGCTTTTAAAGATACCCACAATTACCTTGTGACAGCAACGGATATCGAGGGCCCTTGGTCCGATCCGGTGTATCTGAACAGCAGCGGTTTTGATCCTTCCCTGTTTCATGATGAAGACGGACGCAAATGGCTGGTCAATATGATATGGGATCACCGTAAGGGCAAAAATCGGTTTGCAGGCATCGTTCTTCAGGAATATTCCGTCCAGGAACATAAGCTGATCGGACCGGCCATGAACATATTTAAGGGAACAGAATTAGGCCTGACCGAAGCACCCCACCTGTATAAACACAACGACTATTATTATCTCATTACGGCTGAAGGTGGAACCGGTTATGAGCATGCGGTTACCGCAGCACGTTCCCATACGTTACAAGGCCCTTACGAGGTCGATCCTGCCAATCCGATCCTCACTTCATACGGCAGACCGGATTTAGCTCTGCAAAAGGCAGGCCACGGTAGTCTAGTCGAAACGCATACTGGCGAATGGTACATGGCTCATTTGGTCGGACGACCCGTTCATCACAAATATTGCATTCTTGGACGTGAGACCGCACTTCAGCCCTGTACGTGGAGCGAGGACGGCTGGCTGAGACTTGCGAGCAGTGAACGATATCCGGAGGTTCAGGTGCCTGCACCGATGATCCCGTCCCATCCGTTTGAGCCGATTGCTGAAATGGATCATTTCGATCAATTCGAGCTTCGGAATGACTGGAATACTCTTCGCATTCCACCCGACCCGACTTGGCTCAGCTTGACGGAACGTCCCGGTTACTTGCGCTTACACGGCATGGAGTCGATGAGTTCAACGCACAGACAAAGCATGATCGCACGGAGACTTCAGGCCTTGGAGTGTGAAGCCGAGACGTGTCTGGAATTTGCGCCGGACCATCCACAGCAAATGGCAGGATTGATTTTGTACTACGATACCCAGGACTATCTCTACTTACGTGTAACTTATCATGAGGATAAAGGGCTCTGCCTGGGGATCATTCAGTCCAAATACGGGGTATACGACGAACTGCTGGAGGATATTCCGCTAGAGTCGGTGAGCACGCTCCGTTTAAAGGCTGTGGTGGATCAAGATCGAGCCCGCTTTTACTATGCGATAAATAGTGATTCATCCTGGAATACAGCAGGCGAGTGGGTTGATATCACACATCTGTCCGATGAATCTCCGGAGTATATTCGGTTTACGGGAACCTACATCGGACTTTGTGTGCAGGATCTCGGCGGAACCCGAAAACATGCCGATTTTGATTACTTTATGTATAGAGAAACAAAGCATGAAGTGAATGCATTAGGCCATATAGATTCTGCGGATGGTGTGTCTGGAGAGTTATCAAGAAATTAGAATATTGTGTAATATTGCCCAAAACGTTATAAGATGGACTCGTGATAAAATATTTCTATTCGGATAAAGCAGCGCTCCCTTGTGAAGGGGGCGCTGCTTTATAAAATAGGGATGAATAACTACATAATAATATGATATTATGTTTGTCGGTAACAGGTCGAATATAATAGTTGGAGGCGTATTATGAAATTATATAAAGTTGTTCAACCCCACAATTCAAACTATCCTGATCCCATCGTTTTAGTTAAAGGAGATACGATCCTATATGGGAGAGAAGATACTGAATTCCCCAACTGGATTTTCTGTGAATCCATCCATTCAAAAAAATGTGGCTGGGTACCGAAGCAAATATTAAGCACTCCCAATGAAGAACAGATCGCGACTGCATTATCAAATTATTCTGCACACGAATTAACCGTAAAACCCGGTATCATCGTTACAAAAGAATTTGAACTAAATGATTGGAGTTTTGTTCATACCGCAGAGGGTGAAAAGGGCTGGGTGCCAAATAAGGTATTGACTCCATCGGATTAAAATAAAGAAATTGAAACAGAATCAATGAGCACATCTGGACAAAGAGAATTCCATGGTCTGCGTGTACGACTGTATTAACTTCCTAATAGGCGGAGAGGGGTGCCAAAAACTGCTGAATGAGCTCACTAATCTCGTCAGCATGTGTTTCGAGAGCAAAATGTCCCGTATCCAGCAAATGGATTTGCGCCGATGGAATATCACGCTTGTATGCCTTTGCACCAGCAGGGAGGAAGGCAGGATCATTTTTGCCCCATACAGCTAAAAGTGCAGGTTGATACTTACGAAAATATGCCTGAAAGTCCGGATAACGATCCACATTGGTCCGATAATCCAGAATCAGGTCCAGTTGAATTTCTTCCGCTTCCAGTCGTGACATGTACGCGATATCCAGTGTATACCCATCAGGTGAAACCAGGCTGGCATCGGCACCGTGCAGATACTGAAAATCACGAATGGTTTCAGGGCTCAAGGAATCACGACATGCTTCACGGTTCTCCGGTGTCGGTAACTGCCAGTACGTCTCCCAGGCTCCCCATGCGTCACTAAATCCCTCCATATATGCATTCCCATTCTGACTAATGATAGCTTGAACCTTTTCCGGATGAGCAACGGCCAATCTATACCCCACAGGTGCACCGTAATCAAATACATATAGTACATACTTATTGAGAGATAGTGCTTGAGTAAAACCTTCAATAACCTGGAACAGGTTCTCAAATGTGAAGTTGAATTGACTGCGGGACGGCGTTTTTGTTTGACCAAATCCAGCGAGATCCGGGGCAATGACACGGTAATGTACTGCCAGTTTGGGAATCAGGTCGCGAAACATATGACTCGAAGAGGGGAACCCATGTAATAACAACATAATTGGACCATCCTTGGGACCCGCTTCACGATAAAAAACATCGACCTCTCCAACTTTTTGCCGCTGATAACTAATTCAGCTGTTATCTAAGGCAGACATATCGTTCATCGTGATTTTCAAATCAACTTATTCGAGATCACGCCTCAAACTTGCCACCCACATAATGAAAAGAGTGAATATGCGTTTTGGTGAGTTCAATCACGTTTTTAATAAATGCCTCACGTGATTCACGATATCCGCTTAATATCCAATTGTTCAACAGTCCAAAAAAACCGTAAGCGGTGTAGTACTTGAAATAGTCCATGTTGACTGGGGAATTGTTGATCGTCTCAAAGACAAATTGCTCCTGATAGATTTTGAGTATGGTTTGTGGAAAGCCTGTATGTAGACCGGGTAACGTATCATCGTATTGAATCAGTTCGAAGAAGTCACGGTGTTCGTAGATATAATCCACGATTTGAAAAGATTCAGCATCAAGCTTGTTTGTTGAAACCTTTTGACCGTGCCAATAGGGTTTGCCTACTGCGCCCCTCAATCCTTCGAGTGTCATACTCAACAACTCTTCGGCGAGAATATATTTATCCTGGTAGTGTAAATAAAACGTGCTGCGATTATAACCGGCCTGATCAACGATGTCTTTGACAGAAACACCATGAAATCCTTTTTTCTTAATGAGCTGAATCAGAGCGGTTTTTAGGTGCTCCTTGGTTCGATTACGATGTTGAGATGTCACAGTAAGTTCATTATTCATTCAAAAAAACTCCTATAAATATAGACATAGTTTTATAAAGTGTCTACGAGGTAGACACTTGGTCATATCTTAATGATTGGATTGTTACAATTTTAAGCATAGAATTAGTTTTGTAAACATCATATAGCACTATTTATATAGGCGCTATTCAAAATATTATACTGGGGGATTTATTCATGGGCAAACTTCAAGATAAAGTTGCAGTCATCACAGGAGGAGCATCCGGGATTGGTGCAGCGACAGCTCGCTTATTCGTTTCCGAAGGAGCTAAAGTGGTCTTGGTGGATCTGAATGAAGAAAAAGGCAAAGCGTTTGAGCAGGAACTGAAAGCGCTTAAAGCAGAGGCTCTTTTTATTAAAGCAAACATAACAAGTGAAGAAGAGGTTTCTGAGATTTTCAAACAAACCGTAGAAGCATTTGGTCAAGTGGATATCGTATTCAACAATGCGGGAATTGGACGTGTTCATCCTACACATGAGCTTGATTATGCCGAATGGCGCAATACGGTCAATGTTGATCTGGACGGCGTTTTCTTGGTCGCTCGTGAGTCGATACGCGAAATGCTGAAAATCGGCGGAGGCACAATCGTCAACACGGCATCCATGTACGGATGGGTTGGTTCGCCTGGTTCAGCAGCATACAATGCAGCTAAAGGTGGCGTTGTGAATCTGACTCGTTCCCTCGCGCTGGAGTATGCTGAGCAGAATATTCGGGTGAACTCCCTTTGCCCAGGTTTCATCGATACACCGATTATTCCGGAAGAGAGCAAACAAGCACTTTCTGCGGCAACGCCAATGAAACGTCTGGGTCAAGCAGAAGAGATGGCGAAAGCCGTTCTGTTCCTAGCTAGTGACGATTCTTCATATATGACAGGAAATAGCCTGATCATAGACGGAGGATACACCGCACAATAAGTACAGCAATTATCGAAGCACACAAAGAACATAGCTCCATTAAAAGTCGCTATTATTATAGCGGCTTTTTTATTTTATGGGAAAACTCATGAGCCAAAGACGACTAGCAAACAGCAAGTTTAGCTATTCATAATAGATGGCCTCATAAGGAAACTCCAACTTATTCAAGCGATATTCTTTGGGCGACATGGACATATATTGCCGAAAAACTTTGCCGAAATAGCTGGGACTCTCAAAGCCGCATTGTTGACCGATTTGGGAAATCGGAAGTTCCGTTGTGCGGAGAAGTCGAACTGCCACCTCAATACGTCTGTCTTTGAGATAGGCTAGCGGTGATGTTTTCTCGGATCTCTGAAATAACCTGCACAAGTAGTGTTTATTGATATCACAATGGCTGGCTAGAAGATCCAACGTCAATGGAGATGCATAATTCTCTCGGATGAACTTTTTACATTTCTCAATCGTTGTTATGGATAGGGCACCGATATCCCTCTCTGCATCCCGACTCGTCTGCACCAAGATGAGTAACCAACGATAGATTTGCATAGACAAACGATATTTGTCCGTAACTTTCTCTTGATGAATCAAATGGATAATTTGCCATAACTCTTGAATCAAGGGAGAGTCCGCGTTTCGTCGAATGACATGTCCCTCATTATCATGAATCATATCCCAAATTCGGTTGGCTTCATCCCCGCGAATGTTGATCCATATAAATTCCCATGGTTCATGGTTCTCTTGTTTATAGTAATAGCAATGTTCTCCGGAGATTTTAACAAGTAGGGCATGTCCCTTTGGTAAAGGAATCGTTTGATTTTCAATATCCAGATAACCCTGACCATTAAGTGTGTATTGAAAAACGACGTGCCCCGGGTCCGGTCTATCATCACTTGGACAACGATACTCTTCGCTAGAAACGATCTGCCATCCAATAGAGTCCAGTGTCATGATTGATGTATCGTCATTACGAAAAGCATAAGAAACCGTATGAACCATCGTTTCGTCTCCTTCCTAAAAAAGTCAATTATCTTATATAATACGTCACATTTTTTAGATTGTCTGTCTTTTTTTAGACCTGTAAGATTAATGTAAGCGGTAACATAAAAAGGAGGTGGCTGTAAATTGTGTTCATATGACAACAAGCTGGGCAGGATCGAACTGATGATTCTAAAAATGAATTTTTAGATAAGGAGGAGTTAATCGAATGATCCGAAGAACTGTTTCCATCCAGAAATCGATGTTTGTATCTTTTTTAGCACTCCTTATGGTTATTTCACTGGCTGTCCCTCCGGCGCCGATACGTGCAGAGTCATCAAGCAGCCTGCCGGGTCGCCAAGCAGAGTATCTTAACCGGGGGTTGGTTGCGGTTCTTTTAGACAACGGCGTTTTTCTGAGCTGGAGGTATTTAAACAACGATCCAGATGATATCGCTTTCAATATATATAAAAATGGAACCAAAGTGAACGCATCGCCCATAAGCGATGTGACGAACTATGTGGACACCACGGGTTTCGACAGCTCGCAATATCAGATCTCGACCGTTATTGCAGGCAAAGAGCAAATGCAACCGGAGGTTGTATCGGTCTGGCATAACGATTATCTGCCTATTCCGCTCGATAAACCGGCCGATGGCCGGACTAAGGATGGTGGGACCTACTCCTACTATGCAGGAGATGCTTCCGTAGCTGACTTGGACGGGGATGGCGAATATGAAATTGTTTTCTTGTGGAGTCCGAGCAATTCCAAAGATAATTCGCAGGCCGGTTATACAGGCAATGTGTATATCGATGCCATCAAACTGGACGGCACTAAGCTGTGGAGGATTGACCTGGGAGTCAACATCCGCGCCGGAGCGCATTATACGCAGTTAATGGTGTATGACCTCGATGGCAACGGAAAGGCCGAGGTTGTTGTCAAGACGGCGGACGGCACAAAGGATGGCCAAGGCACGGTCATTGGTGACGGCACGAAGGATTATCGCAACGATGGCGGATACATACTGTCAGGACCGGAATATCTCACGCTGTTTAACGGTGAGACTGGCGCGGCTGTATCCACCGTGAATTATGATCCACCAAGAGGCAATGTCAGTGATTGGGGTGACGGCTATGGCAACCGTGTAGACCGTTTTCTTGGTGCGATTGCTTATCTGGATGGTACGAAGCCAAGTGTCGTGATGAGCCGGGGTTATTATACCCGCACAGTGCTTGTTGCTTATGATTATGTTGGCGGGGAACTCGTCAAGCGCTGGACGTTCGACACAAACGAAGCAGGATCACAATATCAATCACAGGGCAACCATAATCTAAGTGTGCTGGATGTTGACAAGGACGGCAAGGACGAAATTATGTTTGGCGCTTTGGCCATTGATGATGACGGCAGCTTGCTGTACAGCACCGGACTCGGCCACGGTGATGCTATGCATGCCGGCCAGCTCGATCCGAACCGGGCGGGCTATCAGGTCGTAAGCGTGCATGAGCATTCGGATGCGGCATACGGACTGGAGATGCGCGATGCGGCAACAGGTGAAATCCTCTGGGGTGAGAAAACAGGTTTTGACACCGGTCGCGGGATGTCGGCGGACATTGATCCAAACTATCCGGGTTACGAATCATGGGCCACGACCGTTACCAATGGGCAAAGTGTACCTGTAACCAATACCTATTCTGCAGCCGGAGAGGCTATCTACACTGTGGACGAAGGGCCCAAAACCGCCAGCTTTGCCATCTGGTGGGATGGAGATCTTCAGCGGGAGCTGTTGGACCATGAGTGGGATAATGGCACAGCCAAAGGAATTCCGCTCATCTATAAGTGGGACTACCAAAACAAAAAGCTGAATGAAATCTTCCGGGCAACCGGTACGTTAACGAACAACCATACCAAAGGCAATCCGGCACTTCAGGCGGACATTCTGGGCGACTGGCGTGAGGAGCTTCTGCTGCGGAGCGAAGATAGTTCGGAGTATCGTCTCTACACAACGACCATTCCTTCAGACTATCGCATCCCTACGCTGATGCAGGACCCTGTGTATCGACTTGGCATAGCCTGGCAAAATGTAGCCTACAACCAGCCGCCTCATACCGGCTTTTATCTTGGAGCGGAAGCTACAGCATTCCCTAAAGCTGATCTGGCGCTGACTCGCGAAGCAGAAATGCCGGAGCCGGTCTACCGCTTTAATTTCGGTACAGAGACTGCGTCAGGAAGTACGAACATACAGGATACGCTCTACGCACAAGATCCGGGATACGGCTTCAAGGATACAAATGGTGTTACGGTAGGGGCAAAACAGGTTTCGGTCCCGGCGGGCACGACATTTGCCGTTGATCTGCCCAATGCGAACTATAAGGTGACGCTGCGATTGGGCAATGATGCAAATGACTCGAACGTTGGAGTCAAATCCGAATTCGTCCAGAAGCTCGCCGTAACCAATGTGACAGCAGGAGCACCACTGGAGTATTCCTATGATATTGCTGTGGTGGATGGCCAGCTCGATCTTCTCTTCACGGGTACAGCCATAGACATCCAAGACGTCATCATCGAGAAATATCCAGAGAAAGCGGCTGGTGCGGCAACAACGATCTATATGGCTGGTGATTCAACCATGCAATCTTACAGTGAAGCGCAGGCTCCTCAAGAAGGATGGGGCCAGCAGTTCGGACGTTATTTCTCCAATGGGGCAGTCGTCGTGAACGATGCGATCGGTGGCCGAAGCAGTAAATCCTTTATGGTAGACGGTCGTCTCGATACGATCCTGCAGCGAATTAAGCCGGGGGACTTCTTCTTCATTTCCTTTGGTCATAACGACGCCAGTGCAGGGATACCGGACCGGTACGCATCACCGGAGGACTATAAAATTTATTTGGCTCGTTATGTAAACGGTGCCAAACAGCGGGGCGCTACACCGGTATTACTGACTCCGGTTGGACGCAGAGATTTTAATACAGTGACTCAAGAATTCAACGTTAGCTTCCCGGCATATGTTCAGGCTGCCAAAGAAGTAGCTGAAGAGCAGGACGTGCCACTGATTGATCTGAGCAAGTTGAGTATTGCTTACTACGACAAAATTGGTAACACAGCTACGGAAAAAGTGTTCTTATATGCTAATCCGGGTGAATATCCAAAATACCCAAATGGGATCAACGATAATACGCATTTCAGCAGCTATGGTGCACGGAAAATTGCCGGACTCGTTGCTGGTGCAGTCAAAGACATGGAGCTGAGCATTTCATCACTGGTCATTGACCCGGATATTTCCGAGCCAGAGCCAGAGCCGGAAGCCCAGCTATATGAGGAGAATTTTGAAGGCGACGCTGCCAACTACCAATATGCGATGGTCAATGCCACGGGTATTGCAGGGACCATGACGGGAACCGTTGTTGAACAGTCTGGAAATAAAGTACTGTCCGTCGCGGGTTCCGGATCGGGCAATCGGGCCAAAGTATTCCGTCTGTTCGATGCCGTAAACGGCGATCAGGTGAACGTGAACTTTGACTGGCAATCCGGTAATGTGAGTGCCTATCCATCAGAAGGTCACCTCACAATACAGGATTCTAACGAAAATGCCCTGTTCACGCTGTATACCAAAACCGGAAGCACCAAAATTCATTATTTTGTCGGTGCATATAACCCAGACTACGGCACAGGGGATACAGCCATACCCGAAGGGGGAACGGCTACAGATATTTCCAAGAACCAGTGGGTCAATGTGGATGCAACCGTTAATTTTTCCGAGAAAACATTGGATCTGACATTAACGAACATAGCCGATCCGACAGTTACACAAACGATTGCAGATATCTCGCTGAGTTCCGCCGCATATGCGGACAACGTCAGATCCATGCGGTTCCTGGGAACGAGAAAAGGCGGTGGAGGCACGTTGAACTGGACTACCCAGATCGACAACGTGCGAATTGAAGGCACTCAGCTCTCTTTGGAGGGCGGCGATCAGACTGCCTTAATCGCTCTGTACGATGAGATCAAAGCACTTGATCTGTCGAATTATACGGAATCATCCAAAGCAGTCGTGAACCGGGCTTTGGCAGCTGCGGAAGCTATATTCAATACGGAAGCCACGCAGGCTAAAGTTGACCATACGTTTAACATGTTAACTGTTGCGAAGGATTCATTGACAAGTGCACCAAGCGAAGAGATAAGTGAATACAAATTTGACTTTGGTTCTGGCGACGCAGCCGACGGATACATCAAGGTAGATGCCAAAAGAGCGTACATTGAAGGCAATGGGTACGGCTTTGCTGATACTGCGCTGACCAAAGATGAGAACCGGGAAACCGGAGATTTGCTCAAGGAAGATTTCACACGAGTAAACGGTACCTCTTTCCTGGCAGAAATGGAGCCGGCGAATTACCGGGTAACGATGACCATCGGGGATGCGGAGGAATCAACTAGCGCAAATGTTGTTGTGGAGCAAATGACCAAGTTGCCGCTCACAACCGTTGCCAAGGGCGAATTCAAAGAAATTACGTACGACATTGCTCTGATTGATGGGGTATTTAACTTCAACTTCACCGGAAATGCACCGAAGATCAATGCGCTGAAGCTGGAGCGTCTGCCAGATCACAGCGCAAGCGATAAACCGGTTATTTATTTGGCCAGCGATTCCACTGTGGCCAATTACGCGGAGAACTACCGTCCGCAAGCAGGTTGGGGCGAAACGTTGGGTGGATTTTTTGATCCAAATGAAGTCAGTATTGATAACCGGGCAGTTGGAGGATTGAGCAGCAAGACCTTCCTGGTCGGTGGATATCTCAATGATATTCTGCTCGACATTCAAGAAGGCGATTATCTGTTCATGCAGTGGTCTCATAACGATTCCACACCTTCACGTCCAGAGCGTTATCTTACGCCCGAGCAGTTCAAGGTATATCTAAAAGAATACATTAACGGTGCTCTGCAGAGAGGTGCGATTCCAGTTCTGGTCACGCCAGTGAATCGTCGTGATTTTACCAGCGAAGTGCTGAACAAGAGCTTCCCGGAATACGTACAGGCGATGAAAGAAACAGCGCAGGAGACGGAAACACTCATCATTGATCTGAACCAAGCCAGTTGGGAGCATTTCCAGGAGCTTGGCACAGAAGGAACCAAATCGTTATTCATGTGGGTAGGTACAACCGAGGACAATACACATTTGCAAATGAACGGTGCAATCAAGGTTTCTGAACTCGTGGCACGTCTTGTGAAGGAATTGAATATACCTTTATCTGATTTTGTTACGTTGGAAGGGGAATCTCCGGAGCAGAAGGCCCCGTATACTACGGCAACTGTGGAAGGAGAATTGCAGAACGACTGGTATACTTCTCCGGCACAAGTAACCTTCACAGCAAGTGATGAAGATTCCGATATCGAAGGGACCTATTATCAAATCAATGGAGGCGAAACGGTGAGTGGCACACAGTTGACCCTAACTGAAGAAGGTACACATACCATCACCTACTGGAGTGTCGATGTTGACGGCAACAAAGAGAGTGAACAGTCTTTGTCCATATCCATTGATCTCGTACTTCCAACCATTGAAATTCATGGTCAAACCGAGTACACCATTGATCAGCATGTGGAAATTGGCTATACAGCCTCCGATTCGGTATCCGGTGTGGAAGAACCGGAGGGTGTGCTTCTCGACACTCCTGCGTATACACTGGAACCCGGCCTGAACCAGGTTACGGCAACGGTCTCTGATTTGGCTGGCTGGGAACAGACGGTAGAATATCGTTTTGGCGTTATTGCTACATTCGACAGCCTAATTAATCTGACCAACACCTTTGCTGATGAATCGATCGATCCTAATGCTGGTGTTCTTGCTGATCAGCTTACAAACACGTTACAGCAGGCCAAACAGGCAGCAAACAATCGTGAAGGAGCAAAAGCGCGTCAATTGCTTGCATCCTACGGTAATGACGTTCAATCAGCTAGAGGAACCGTATTTACGGATGAGCAGGCAAGTGTGCTGATTAAGTGGGAGGAATGGCTCCATCAGACAACGCCACTAGCAAACGGTGCCCCTGGCACTCCGGTGTTATCTGACAATAATGGTTACGACACGGGGCTCAAAGACGGAGACTATACAATCACGATGAATCTGTGGTGGGGGAATAACGGCAATCAGTTCAAGCTGTATGAGAATGGTGAATTGATTAAAGAAATTTCTCTAGTCGATCAATCCCCGTCCGCCCAATCTGTTCAAGTTGATATTACTGGAAAGAAAAATGGCACCTATATCTATACTGGAGAATTGATCAATGCACTGGGTTCAACCATGAGTGTTCCACTGACAGTCATCGTCACGGATGCTTCCCCGGGGCAAGCTGTTCTGTCGAACGACAACTGGGATGGTGACGGCAACTATAATGTCACCATGAATCTGTGGTGGGGAACAAACGCAACCGAATACGAACTTTACGAAAATGGTGTATTGATTGACACACAATCACTGGAATCTCATTCGCCTGGTGCACAGTCTGCGGTTACCTCAATCTCTGGAAGGGTACCCGGAATCTACGAGTATGAAGCTGTACTTCGTAATTCTTCAGGGGAAACCAGATCACACAAATTAAATGTGACGGTACGAGAGTAGACTTAAATGTTTGAGCATTCCATTAACAAGAAGTGATTACAACTGAAGTAAGGTACGCATATAAAAGTGTTATTCCTCATCATTTTGAGGAGTAGCACTTTTTATATGTGCACAGTATGAAAGCGTTTGACTTATTTGAATATCAATCTATAATGATGAAAGGAAATTGGACTTGGAGCAAGCTTCCATACGCAGGAGGCTTGCTGTTTCATTTTCAGAAGGAGAATAAGTTCCCATGACACTTAAAAAAAGAATCTTTTTACTGTTCTTTCTCAGTGCGTTTATCCCCTTTATCAGTATATTTGCGATTTCTTATTATACGATCGACTCCATTTTCGCAAATAAGATCGATGATGGCATCCGTAGCAATTTACAACAGGTGACATCCTCATTTGAGAACTCCATCACCAATCTGAATCATGTTACGCAACAATTATCTTACAGGGGTACTTTAGGCAAAAGCATGGATGAATTCTTGAATCCGTCCTCTGATATCTTCGAATTAATTGAGGCCAGGGACGAATTAAAGAGCGAGTTAAGTGTGGTCACATTTACCAATCCCAACATCGGACTGACGTTATATTACTTTGAAAAAGAAGGTACTACTCAGTTCGGAAACTTTCCAATTAAGGATCGTTTCTCTCCTGAGTCTCTGCCTGTGCTCTTCCAAACCTATGGCATTAAGTACTATGGCCCCCATATGAGTATGAACCGATTTGATGATCAACTTGTTCTGTCTGCTATGCGTAAAGTACAACTTTCCGAGAGGAACGACGTGTTCATTTACGTAGAATCAGGCTTTCGCCTCACACAGGATATCTTGGGCTACAATCAATACAACGGCGCATTATCTCATCTCATCCTGGATGGTGAAGGCAACATTGTGTACAGCGAAATACCGGAAGCCATGAAGGTAGGGGAGAATTTCTCCAGCTTAACAGTAGATCCTGCCAAGGACGGGATATCCCGCGGGTATCACTGGTTCAAGGAGGATTCCTCACAGAAATGGAGTGTCGTATCGGTCATTTCGCAGTCTCAATATCAACAGGAGAAAAACCAGTGGTTGCTTCAAATTTTGCTGGTCGCTTTATTTTTCCTCGGCTTTACCGTGTTTCTCGCTTGGCTCCTGTGGAAGATGGTCTACAAACCACTCGGTCTGTTCCATTCGGAGATCAATGGGATGTCCAAAAATCCACAAACGAAAGGGAACCGAGCTCGCACTCAGATTCCTGAATTTGATTTTCTGTTGGGTGAATTTTCGAATATGCAGCATCAGATTGGTGACCTCTTCAAGGAAGTTCAGCAGAAAGAGAAGATACGTGCAGACCTGGAAGTGGAAAAACTGCTCTATCAGATCAACCCGCACTTTCTGATGAATACGCTCGATACGGTGCACTGGCTGGCCGTCATGAACGGACAAGGAGAGATCGACAAGCTGGTGCAGTCATTAAACAAGCTACTGTATTACAATTTGGGCAAATTAGGGCAAGTATCCACCATGGAAGAGGAGCTCGATGCCCTAAGACAGTATCTGATTTTGCAGCAAATTCGCTATGATTTTGAATTTGACGTCCGTATTACTGCAGATGAACAAGTGCTTCAAATTCCTGTGCCCCGCTTCATTCTGCAACCGCTGGTTGAAAATTCGTTATATCATGGATTGAGTGACGAAGGTTTTATTCAGATTGAAGTGACATGCACTTCAACGTTGAACATTATGATACAAGATAATGGTGCAGGTATGACTGAGGATACCATTCATAATCTGCTGAACAATCGTGAAGCTGAACAACAAAAAGTAGGGATGGGCATCGGACTCAATTACGTTCACCGCATGTTGAAAGCACAGTACGGGGACCAAGCACAACTGGTGATTGAGAGTGAATTGGGAACAGGCACAAGGATACTGCTTGTATTGCCTATTAAAGGAGAAGATATCTCGGCATGATTAAGGTATTGATTGTAGATGATGATAAGTTGGTACGCAAAGGCATTAGCTCTGCGATGCCATGGAACGAGTTCAACATGGAGGTTGTAGGAGAGGCCAGCAACGGGGCGAAAGCGCTGGATTTCCTGAAAACCCAACCGGTCGATCTGATGTTAACGGATCTTGCGATGCCCGTCATGTCAGGGATCGAACTGATGCGAGCTGCGAGGCAGCTCTATCCGGAACTTCATATCGTTGTGTTAACACTGCATCAGGATTTCGATTATATCCAGGAAGCGCTAAGACTTGGAGCCATCGATTATATAGCCAAAGTGCAGCTGGAGAAAGAGCAATTCGAACATGTTCTGGATCGAATACATACCCGAATTAGCGGGTTGACAAACACGACAAGAAAGATGCCATCGCAGGATGAAATCAATGTCCATTATCCAAATGTGTATGCACTTGTTTCACAGGATCGTAAATCAGAGCAGAAGTGGCCAAGAGAGTTAACTGCGCATGAAGATCTGATAAGGTGGGAGGTTGAGCGTAATAGCTGCATGTGGGCTGCACCCCCGTCCAAAGAGGATCAACTTTTTCATCAATTGAAGGAAGGCCTGCATCAAGTTCCCCATAGTACGTTGTTGGTTTTGTCTGATGTACAAGAGCGAACATGGTCGCAAATCAAGAACTGGATTAGGAATTATACAGAGACGACTTTATTCTATGCGTACAATCCCAATAACCAAGTCATTACCATTTCCATGAATGAGGAAGATACATTTTCAAAAGAACCGCAGGATGAGGACCTTGATCGAATTAAGCAAACTTGGTTCCAAACACCATGGACCCACCACGATAGTTACTACAACCAACTTGTTGACCAGTTCAAATCATTACGATTACATAAAGGTCAGTTGATGGGATTGCTGTACTCGATCGTAATGGAGTGGAACCGTATTTTTGCCCAAACTACGCTTGGAAGAATCTCGATGATCCATTCTTTCGAGTCTTGGTACGAGGTTGAAGAATGGATCAAACAGACTGCTGCAAGCATTCGAAAGGCTGATGAACAGACTTCATATTCACAGGAAATCATCGATGCCGTGAAAAAAGCAGTGATGATCGTGCAGCATGATTTGGAGCAGGCCTATACAGCTTCAGGTCTCTCCCAACAACTCAACATCAGCCGAAGTTATTTCAGTCAATGTTTCAAAGATCTGATGGGGAAAACCTTTAATGAGTACTCCCGCTTCATCCGGGTAGAGAAATCCAAAGAGTACTTGCTCAGTACGAATAATACGATTTTCTGGATTGCGGAGCGAGTAGGTTATACGGATGAAAAATATTTCAGCCGGATTTTCCGCGAACTGACAGGTCTTCTGCCAAGCGAATATCGGCAGCTAGGTAGAGGAAATAAATAGCCGACAGCTTCCTGTTTTAGGAGCTGCCGGCTTTTGTTTTTGATCGAGAATAGAAGTAGATAGACGAATGTTGGTCAGTAGGTAGGGTAAATGATCACAAGTTAACCATACTTCATAATACAGACTGAAAACTGTAACCATTTCTCTATCCAAATGGACGTGTGATCCCTATCTCGATTGGCCTTCACTTCATTTTATAATGAAAGCGCAAACAAATATATTAAACATCAGATAAAGGGGAATCGAACTAGATGAGAACAAAATGGTCTATTAAAAGCAAACGGGTGACAAAGCGTCTGGCCGTGCTGTCCATGTCCGCCTTGATGGTTGCAGCCCTAGCGGCATGTGGAGACTCTTCCAATCCTCCTACTGCAGAGGAAGCAGGCAAATATGAGGTAACGCCAGGAGATCCGTTTAGTGCCTATAAAGACGAAATAACCGTAACCATGGGACGGGTAACCACAGCCAACCCAAAACTGCCGGCTGGTGATACCTATGAGAACAACGCATATACTCGGCTGGTCAAAGACACGTTTAACGCTCAGATTACAGATCAATTTGAAGCCAATGGCGAAGATTATAGCCGTCAGGTTTCGCTCGCCATCGCATCCGGGGAATTGCCAGACATGATGCGTGTTGATTCCAAAGATGAATTGAAAGAGCTGGTGGATAATGATCTGATTGAGGATCTGACAACCATTTATGATCAATATGCTACGGATAATATCAAGCAGATATACGATTCCTATGATGGCCGTGCATTAGAAAATGCGACGATTGACGGACGTTTGATGGGCCTCCCGGCGACTTCTCTGGATTCCGCACCAACGATGGTTTGGGTCCGTCAAGATTGGCTGGATCTACTGGGGATTCAACTGGATGCAGACGGTGACGGCGCCCTTTCACTGGATGAAGTGGAGAAAACGGCACAGGAATTCCTAGAAAGAGACCCTGGCCAATCCGGAAACCCGGTAGGTATTCCATTTGTGAACACGATGAATACAACAGATTATAATGGCTCTGCTTATACGATGCTGGGTGTGGCCTCAACCGAGGGAGCCTTCCCGCAATATTGGATGAATGGTGAAGACGGCAAAATCGTGTATGGTTCCACGACAGAAGAAACGAAGCAGATGCTGGGCATCATGGCGGATTGGTTCAAGAATGGTATCATCGACCCGCAATTTGGAACCCGCACGTTTGACGATATTACCGCACTCTACGCCAATGGCCAAAGCGGTATTGCCTTTGGACCGTGGCATATCCCTGACTGGGGACTGATCAGTGCAAAACAGATGGATAAAAATGCGAAATTCTCGGCTTATACGCTGGAAGATGCAAACGGCAAGGTCAACGTGGCGCATGCCAATCCATCCAATCAGTTTATCGTGGTGAGAAAAGGATATGAACACCCTGAACTGGCCGTTAAGATTCTTAACCTGTTCTACGATAAACTGGCCAATGATAAAGATGCCGCAACAACCATGCCGGAAGCTGCCAAATATCAGGAGACCGGGGTAGACGGATCTACGAGACCTTTTAATATCGAAGTCAATTCGGCTACATCGCTGCTGGATGATTACTCTGACGTTGTTCGCGGGATTAAAGGAGAGATCGGCCTGGATGAGGTTCGCACAACCGAATCGAAAAACAATATCGGAAGCATCAAAACCTATTTGAGTGACATGGATACGGATGATGTGACTGCTTGGTCAAAATATCATTCGCGGATCAACGGAGTGGGACTAATCGACAAACTGACTCAGGAAAACAAATTTGTCTGGATGACACCTGCTTTCTCTGGCACTACACCAAGCATGAAACAGACGTGGGCCAATCTGACGAAGTTGGAGCAGGAATCGTTTATCAAAATTATAACGGGTTCAGAACCTTTGGATTACTTCGATACATTCGTGAATAACTGGAAAAAACAAGGCGGTGATCAAGTCATTCAGGAAATTGAAGATGAGATCGCATCCAAACAATAATATCCATGCACAGTAGCAGGGCTGCGATAAGCAGCCTTTCTTCAAGGAAAGGGGTTCATCCATGAAACAGGGGAAATTGAAAGCGAGAGGCCGGCTTGGCCCAGGTGCCATGTACCATATGATGATGCTACCAGGCATTTTGTTTTTGCTGGTATTCAGCTATGTTCCAATGGTCGGTATCATTACGGCTTTTCAGGACTATATACCGGCCAAAGGCATGTTTGGCTCTGAATTTGTAGGGTTGAAACATTTCACTTATATGTTCAAGCTGCCGGATATCGCGCAGGTCGTCAGCAATACGTTGGTGATAGCGATTGGCAAGATTTTGCTTGGAACGATGATGGCCATCATTTTTTCCGTTTTGTTAAATGAAATTCGTGTCAAATACGTTAAAAAATCGGTGCAGACGATCGTTTATCTGCCGCACTTTCTATCCTGGGTTGTACTGGCATCGGTCGTTGTCAACATGTTCAGTCTAGATGGTATTGTGAATCAAATGTTGGCTTTCTTTGGCCTCGAAAATATTAATTTCCTTGGCAGCAACACCTGGTTCCAGCCACTGATTATCGGTACAGACGTATGGAAAGAGTTTGGTTACAGTTCCATCGTCTATCTTGCTGCGATTACGTCGATTGATCCCGGTCTGTATGAAGCAGCAGGAATGGATGGAGCCAGTTGGTGGAGAAAAGTATGGCATATTACATTGCCAGGCATGCTGCCTATTATTCTGCTCATGGGCGTAATGAGCTTGACCAACATTTTGAGCGCCGGTTTCGATCAAGTCTATAATCTGTATAACCCGGTTGTCTATGAGTCAGGCGACATTCTGGATACCTATGTCTATCGGATCGGTCTCGTTGGACGACAGTATAGCTTCGGTACAGCTGTTGGTTTGTTCAAGTCCGTAATCGGTATTGTGTTGCTCTTGTCTGCCAACCAGTTGGCCAAAAAATATACGGACCGAAAAATATTCTAAGGAGGCCAAACCTGTGTCCTATTCTGCAAACTTCAAAGATCGAATTGGCCGGTTTGTCATCTATGCCATCGTCATCATGCTGGCATTGGTCTGCCTTCTTCCGTTATGGAATATCGTCGCCATTTCATTCAGCAGCAGCGAGGCGGTATCCGCAAATGCAGTAGGTCTCGTTCCGGTCAATTTTACAACAGCGGCTTATACCAAAATTATTGATGATGCACAGTTCTGGCGTTCCTTTGGCATATCTGTTCTACGTGTCGCGCTTACCCTTGTGCTTAACATGATTTTGATTATTTTAATGGCTTATCCGCTATCCAAATCGAAGAGGGATTTCAAAGGCAGAAACATTTATATGAATATCATGATTTTTGCCATGTTGTTTAGCGGAGGCATGATTCCGAGTTACCTGCTGATCAAAAACCTGGACATGCTGAATACGATATGGGCACTCGTTCTGCCAGGCGCTGTCCCCATATTCAGTGTCATTCTCGTGATGAATTTCTTCTCCGCTGTACCTAAAGCGCTTGAAGAAGCCGCGTTTATCGATGGGGCGAATCCGCTGCAGGTCTTGTTTAAAGTATATGTCCCTGTGTCCATTCCTGCGCTGGCGACAGTTGCCTTGTTCAGTATTGTGGGGACATGGAATGACTTCTTCAACGGTTTAATCTATATGACCAAAGTTAGCAATTACCCGCTAATGACCTATATTCAGTCCCTTAACGTGAATATTGCCGATTTGCTTCAAGCCGGCACCAATTCCAATGAACTCAGCAACCTGACTGAAATTTCGAACAAAAACCTGAACGCAGCCAAAATCGTAGTTGCTGTTATCCCGCTATTGCTGATTTATCCGCTGCTGCAAAAATACTTTGTGACTGGCATTGTCGTAGGATCGGTCAAAGAATAACCTTAGAAAGGTTGAATGGAACATGGAAAATAAAAAATGGTGGAAAGAAACCGTTGTATATCAAATATATCCACGCAGCTTTCAAGATCGTAACGGTGATGGAATTGGCGACTTGAAGGGCATTGTGTCCCGATTGGATTATTTGCAGCAACTCGGCATTGGTGCGATCTGGTTATCACCCGTTTGCAAGTCTCCTCAAGATGATTACGGATATGATATTTCAGATTATCAGGACATTGATCCGATGTTTGGGTCTTTGGAAGATATGGAAACGTTAATTCTTG
Source organism: Paenibacillus sp. 2003 (assembly GCF_031455635.1). Taxonomy (NCBI): domain Bacteria; kingdom Bacillati; phylum Bacillota; class Bacilli; order Caryophanales; family Paenibacillaceae; genus Paenibacillus; species Paenibacillus sp. 2003. The sequence goes on from NZ_JAVDTB010000001.1 coordinate 1,854,125, forward strand.
AAGCCAAGAAACGTGACATTCGAATCATCATGGATTTGGTGTTGAACCATACCTCGGATGAACACCCCTGGTTCCAAGAAGCCAAAAAAGGCAAAGACAATCCATACCATGACTACTACGTCTGGAGAGATGGCGTGGAAGGAGCACCTCCGAACGACTTGGGGTCCACCTTTGGTGGTTCAGCTTGGGAATGGGTGCCTGAGATCGGGCAATATTATTTGCATCTATTTTCCGTCAAACAGCCAGATCTCAACTGGGAAAACCCCAAAGTCCGGCAGGAAATATACAACATGATCAATTGGTGGATCGACAAGGGTGTGGGTGGTTTTCGACTTGACGTGATCGACTTAATCGGTAAAGAACCGGATTTGAAGATTACGGGAAATGGACCCAATCTGCATCAATATATCAGGGAACTGAGCAAGGAGACGTTTCAAAAAGCGGAAGACCTGCTAACGGTTGGAGAAACATGGGGCGCCACTCCGGAAATCGCCAAGCTGTACAGCAATCCAGACGGCAGTGAGTTTTCAATGGTCTTCCAATTTGAACACATCAGTTTGGATGAACAAGAAGGCAAAGGAAAGTGGGATCTTAAACCTTTGGATGTGATGGCATTAAAAAAAGTGCTGTCCAAGTGGCAAACGGAGCTCAAGGGTGATGCCTGGAACAGTCTGTTCTGGAACAACCATGACTTGCCTCGAATCGTATCGCGTTGGGGGAATGATGGAGAATTCAGAGTTGAATCGGCTAAAATGTTGGCTACCCTTCTTCATGGCATGCAAGGTACGCCTTACATATATCAAGGTGAAGAGTTGGGTATGACGAATGTTCAATATGCGATCGAGGATTATCGGGATATTGAATTGCTCAACTTTTATAAGGAAAGAATGGGGAGAGGTTATCCTGAACAAAGCGTGATGGAGTCGATCTACGCCAAGGGACGTGATAATGCACGCACACCTATGCAATGGGATACTTCCGATAACGCGGGTTTTACACAAGGGGAACCTTGGATTAAGGTGAATCCAAATTATAAGCATATCCATGCCGAGGAAAGTTTGAATAATCCCGAATCCATATTCCATTATTACCGGAAGTTAATTCAATTACGAAAAGATCATGGAGTCATTGTATATGGTGATTATGAGCTGATCTTTCCAGAGAACCCAGACGTGTTTGCATATACCCGAACGCTGAATGGTACTACGATTTTGGTGGTGTGCAATTTCCAGGGGTATACGACGGAGCTTCCGCTTCAGGAGCAATTAACAGGGTACTATCAGCTTTTGATAGCTAACTATACAGGTGAACTCTCGGAGAGCGAATTACGTCCATATGAAGCCAGAATGTACCTTATCCATGATTAAAGCATAATACGTTATATAATGTTCAGTTCTCAAGAAAGAAGGATTGTATTCAATGAAAAGAGTATGGTGGAAAGAAGCAGTAGCTTATCAAATCTATCCGAGAAGTTTTATGGATTCCAACGGAGATGGGGTTGGTGACATCAAGGGGATCATATCCAAACTGGATTATATTCAAGATCTCGGTATTGATCTGATATGGATCTGTCCGATGTATAAGTCACCTAACGATGATAATGGTTATGACATCAGCGATTACTGTTCCATTATGGATGAATTCGGCACGATGGCGGACTTTGATCAATTACTGCATGAAGTGCATCACCGCGGCATGAAACTCATTATGGACTTGGTGATCAATCATACAAGTGACGAACACCCGTGGTTTATTGAATCCAGAGCTTCACTGGATAATCCCAAACGAGATTGGTACATCTGGAGAGATGGGAAGAATGGGGACGAACCGAACAACTGGGAGAGCATCTTTGGCGGTTCTGCTTGGGAATATGATGAAGTCTCCGGACAGTACTATCTCCATCTGTTCTCCAAAAAACAACCGGATTTGAATTGGGCAAATAAAGAAGTTCGGAAATCCATATATGAAATGATGAATTGGTGGCTGGATAAAGGGATTGATGGTTTCCGTGTGGATGCAATCAGCCATATTCACAAAGAAGAGGGCCTCTTGGATATGCCTATCCGAGAAGGCGTCAAGTATATCTCTTCTTTTGAAAAGCATATGAATGTCAAGGGAATCCAGAGTTATCTGCAAGAAATGAAAGAGAATACATTATCCAGATATGACGTCGTGACTGTTGGGGAAGCAAATGGAGTTAAGGTTGAGGACCAAGAAGATCTGCTGGATTGGATCTGTGAAGTCAGAGGGAAATTTAATATGGTCTTTCAATTCGAACACCTGGACCTCTGGAAAAACAGTACAGACAGGCAACTGGATGTTCCCAAATTGAAAAACGTCTTGACCAAGTGGCAAAAATCACTGGAAGGCGTCGGCTGGAATGCTTTGTTTATAGAAAATCATGATCAGCCCCGTAAAGTCTCAACTTGGGGAAATGATACGGAGTATTGGTATGAAAGTGCCACTGCACTTGGAGCCATGTACTTTTTCATGCAAGGCACCCCATTCATCTACCAGGGGCAAGAGATAGGCATGACAAATGTGGCTTTCACTTCCATTGCGGATTATAACGACATAGCCGATCGGAATTTATATCAGATCAAACGCGAAGAGGGGATGTCGCATGAGGAGATCATGAACATCATCTGGGCTTCGAGTCGCGATAATTCCAGAACGCCGATGCAATGGTCTTCGGCCAAAGAGGCCGGGTTTACCAGCGGTACGCCATGGCTAAAAGTGAATGACAATTACATCAATATTAATGTAGAGAAACAACTCCAGGAGCCACGTTCTATTCTTCAATTTTATAAACAAATGATTCAGCTGCGAAAAGAGCACGATACGTTGACTTATGGTATTTATGAGCTTTTTTTGCCGGATCATCCGAGTGTATATGCATATACACGTACACTGGCAGACGAACAGGTGCTGGTAGTAATCAATCTTTCTGAACACATGGTGGAGCTTGAGGAAAATGAGCTTGGCCTCAACTTTTCAGAGATCTGGCTTACCAACTATGAGAAAAGTTTACTGCCACTGGTGTTGCGACCGTTTGAAACCATTGTTGGATTAAGCAATAAAGTAAAGTAAAGTAGAGTAGGATACGGAAAAGGAAAAAGGCGCCTATATCATTCAGAAAATGATATAGACGCCTTTTATTGTTGTGTAACCACATGAAATCAGCTGCGAATATTCGTTTTATTGATGGAGAACATCCGCGTATTCAGAGATACGTTCGAAACGTCCCTTGGCAAACGGGCATAAAGGTAAAATCTTAATACCGTTTTCCCGCGCGTATTCCACCATAGCTTTGATAAGTTCATCGCCAAGCCCTTGTCCTCGGTAAGCATTTTCCACCAAAGTGTGATCAATTATGTATAGCTCTGGACTCGAGATTACATAGGTCATCACCGCAGCAATGTCACCGTTATCTTGAATAAGGAATCTTTTATTGGCAGGTTCATGTTCTACGTTATGCATGTTCATCCTCTTTCTTTGTTGAATATTCACCGTCCAGAAGCTTATACGTCAAAGCTCCGCTTGGACATGTGTCAATATGCCGGGCAATGGCCTCCGAAGTGTCACCATCAGGATCAACCCAAGGACGCTTGCTTAAATCAAAAACAGCAGGGAGACCTTTTACGCAAATACCGGAATGAATGCAGACATCCGAATTAAACATAACCTCGATATCTTTACCGTAATATAATTTCTCTTTAACCATAATGCATTCACATCTTTCACTGTTGAGTTTGTTAAAGATCGATATCCCAGGCATCCATGGTAAGCCATGTCTGCCAAGCCCTTAATGTCCGAATTATAAATGAGGAATCGTTAATAAGTCAACGTGACACAGAACAAGAACACGGTCATTCTATGTGCTGATTATAACCCTGAGTCCTCCGAAAACATTAACGCTCCAAGAAAGTTATGTTTCCGGCGATTCTAAGTTGTCATCTAATAATACCCTTAATGAGATTGGGAACTTATTTAGTGACTTCGATCTGAAATTGATCGGAATATGATTTGAGGTTGCCTGCAAGACCGGCGAGTTCCCCGGAGATGTTCGACAGTTCGCTTGCCGACCGTTGCTGTTCCACAGCACTAGCCGTGACTTCTTCGGCCATGGCTGAAGTTTCCTCGGTTGCGGAAGCAATATAACTGAGGTTTTGTTCCAGCTCCTGACGAATAGAGTGCATATCCATCGTCCGGCTGTCTAAACTCTGAGCCAACTCATGCACTTCGGTTGATAAGCGGCTAACCTGTCCAAATGCCTGGAGGCAATCAGCGATCTGTTTCTCCTGTTCCTTAACAGCTACCATATTCGCATCAAAATGACTGCCCATCCGATGTATCTCTTGAACAAATGAACCCAGGATCTCATCAATCTCCTGGATCGAACGTTCGGATTGTTGAGCGAGCTGTCCCATTTCACCTGCAACGACTGCAAAGCCTTTACCCGCTTCTCCAGCTCGGGCTGCTTCAATTGAAGCATTCAGGGATAGTATTTGAGTTTGTTTTAAAATGTTGTGAATTTGACCGCTAATAGAGGAAGCGAGTTCGGATTGAGTCGTCAGAGACCTGGAAATATCCTGTTGATGCTCAACACGCTTGGCATTCTCTCGGCCCTTCTCAAGTAGAACCTCATGTTCACGTGTAACTTGTACTTGAACAGAAGATAGCTGCTCTGAAGTATAAGTAAACTGTTTCACATATGAACCTACTTCATCCATTATTTTGCTCAGATTCTCTGAATGCTGGACGGAGTGTTCTGTCTCTTCAGCCTGTTTCATTGAACCTATGGCAATTTCCTCAATCGCTCTGGAAAGTTCTTCGCTCTGACGCTGGTTTGTCTGAGCGGTTTCCGAAATATCTTTTGATGACTGCTGTAATGTATTTGAACCTTGCTGTATTCCCATCAGAATGTTCGTCAATTGGGCAACCATGATGTTAATCAAATCACTGATGTCACCGAGTTGATCATTGGTCATATGTGTGGATACGACTTTGAGATTCCCATCAGCAACCTGCTCGAGGCTTGACTTAATATCGCGTACTTGTCTAAGAATACCTCGTACTACGAATAACATCATGACCAAAGAAAGAATCAGTACAACCACAAAAATCGGGATAATGGTCTGATAAGCATTATTCACGGATGTCGCGGAGACTTGATTCACTGCTCCAGCAGAAATATCAATGCCCAGATAGCCAATAACAACGCCTTGCGAATCCTTGATTGGTGTAAAGGAGGACAATAGCTGTCCCCAAGTTGGATCATCTACAATGCCTGTTGTGACGACTTCACCGCGTAACAAGCGTTCCTGAATCTGGGGATTAAATTCCATTGCAGTCCCGTAAGGGCTATATTCCGTATCGTCCCAATTCGCTCCATCTACGGTGTAGAACCACCCGTCCGAAGTTTTGTTATACATATAAACATACAAGGCTCCCGATTGAAGCCTAACTTTAACGAGTTCGTCCCTAAGACGTTTATATTCGTTGCTCTCCTCTGAAGCAGTAGAAGATAATGTCTTAATTAATTCCGATTCCTGACCTAGTTGAGAGGCGGTATTCACAGCCAGCTGCTGATTGTTATGCTGCATGGTCATTAATGATGCATTTTCACTGGAGTCGATGGTGGCCCATATGATTAGACCGCCCATGGCCAGTAGCGGAACCAGAATAATCAAATACAGTTTGAATCTTAAATCCATCTTTTTTTTGCGAGTCTGTCTCACGTACGGTTCCCCCTTGGATGTAATAAAGTAAATATGGGTATTCGTATAACCCCATACTATTTATCGTAATATTGAAGGGGGAAATGAAGACTAACACTAAATTTGTATATACATATACGTAGATTATAAACTAACGTGTAAAAGTGAGAACATATCAAAATTTGTGCAATATAAGATAAAAAAACTACCAGCATCAAGCCACCACAAGGTTACAAACGCAAAAGTGATATTAAAATCGTCGCCGGAGAATGTGATTATTTGTGGTGCCAGTGCCTCAAACCGAATGTAGAAGTTCGTCTTGCATCAAGAAACGTTGACATTGAATCTACGTCCTATAGTGGCATAGGATAGTATATTTAAAGGCAGTTAGTATGCATGCCACCTTGCCATCTGTTCCATAGGATTCAATATATTTTGCATTATAATGAGCTACCTGTTGGGAGAAAAAGAGGCTTTCCCTAATGGGCCCGCTGGGTAATTGCATTTATTGAGATCGTTAGAAAGCATGCCTCCCTATGGTAGGAAATGAGAAGGGTGTCTTCTGCTAATTTCTCGTTAAAATACTTCTTCCACTTTGGACAAAAATGAAGAGACTATAGCTCATCGCTATGGTCTCTTTCTGCTGGTCATAAAAATTAATGAAAAATCGCCTTACTCATTTCAACTGTCCTTTATAGCCTACCATTGAACCGTTGGATTGCTTCCTCGGTCACCGGCGTGAAGAGATTAACCAGATTACCGTCAGGATCGCGAAACAGCACAGCACGATTCCCCCACGGCATTGTGGTAGGTTCCTTTACCCACTCATCGACAAACGACTTCAAGCGCTCGTATTCGGCATCCACATCGTGGACGTGGAACTCAATAATGACAGTACGATTGTTGGCCGCCACAGCAGAACCAGCGCCAAACAGTTGCACCGTCTGGGAGTGGCCGATCGCTAGAGTGCACGATGGCATAACAAGTTCGGCAAAGACAGGTGCAGGGCGTTCTGCTGAAACACCCGTAATTTTCTCATAGAACGCGACGAGACGATTCACGTCATCAGTAATGATACGCACAGAAGCAAAATTCACGAGATATCATCCTTCCTATAATAAGTAATACATTTTGGACCAAAAACAATTCGCATTTACTCCTACTCCTTTACAATTGCTTACTCCAACTATACAAATACACTACTGACAACAGTATGTCAGTAGTGTTTTATGAAGTAATCATAGAATAAGAGTGATCGTATTGAACAAACGAGAAGCGATAACGCCTGGAGGGATCTCATTTGGAATGATGGCGGTAATGAGCATTCAAAGCGACAAAACAGCGCAGTGGGATAAATTTTGCGCTACACTTCCTGTCTCAAGGGTTCAGAGCGCTTCAAGCAAATACGGTTGTGTGTATTACTTAGTCTTTTTGGAATTTTAGGTTGCCACGGTCATTTGTGTTATTACTTCAATTATTTTATCTCACTTTGAGCTATGCAGACGATTTTTTTGTATTCATCTACTGAACGTTATAGAGCTAAAGCCCATAGTACTTGATATATTATTAAACAAATCTTAAACGCAACGTGGATTGGTTTTAAACTCCAGATGTTAAGCTGATATACATAAAAACAGAGGAGTGTCAGCCTAATGAATCAGTTGGTTAAAAAAGTGTTAGTGTCTACAGTGTTGTGCAGTTTCAGTGTGATATCCATTGGTCCGGTGGCATATATGTCTGGATCAACATTAGTAGACAAGAAGAATACGATATCTTCAGATTTAATTTGGAAAGAAAGCGTTCGCTCAAATGCAAATACGATTACACCCATTAACGCAGAAAAAAATGACCAGTACTCTGATTTGATGTTTTTAAAGTCTATTTTAACGGATAAACGAATCGTTAGCTTGGGAGAAGCATCGCATGGAACGTCAGAATACAATTCAATGAAAGTAAGACTTGTAAAATTTTTGCATGAAGAACTGGGATATGGTGTCATTGCATTTGAATCCAATCTAGCCGATACTGCTGCCGCATATGCTCAAATACATAATACAACGCCAGAGGAATTGATGAAAAGCTCCGTCTATGGCGTGTGGCAGGTTGAAGAGAACTTGCCTTTATTTGAATACATTGCACAACAAAGCAACACAGATCATCCGCTTATATTAACTGGTTTTGATTCACAAGGCACGTCAGAGTCTTTTATTAAATTCGTTGAGTCGTGGTTTGCTAAGGTCGACAAGAATAAAGCTACAGCATTTGCACAAACTGAACGCTGGTATTTAAAGCTTAACATGGTTAACAAAGTAGAAGATTTTAATATTCAAAAGAAGAAAATTAAAGAAAAGTACATTGCTCTCCAAAAGTTTGTAAGGGACAACAACGTTGAATTAAGTAGGACTCAGTATGAGCAACTCAACCTGATATCTCTGGTAGATCGTGTTTTACAAAATAGGTTAGACATGCTGGATAACTACCATCCTCATATTGTAAATCTGCTAGCAGGAGTAGACCCCGAGAAGCATTTAAAATTGGGAAGTTATGAACGAGATCGCGTGATGGCGGATAATGTAGAATGGCTTGCAGAAACGGTTTATCCTGAGGAAAAAATTATATTATGGGGACACAATTATCATATACGTAAGAATAATTCCACAATGATCAAAGAGCATAACGGGTACGATTATGATAATAGTCCATACCCAACCATGGGTGAGATGCTTCCATACTCACTCAAACAAGCTGGTTATGTTATAGGTTTGTATGCATATGAAGGAAGCGCCTATAAAAACAATGGAGAGGAAGAGCAAGTCCTGCCTCATGAAAAAGGTAGTCTTGAAGATATTACAGGAACTGAAATGGGCCCAGCCCGGTTCATCAATATGAAGGACAAGGAGTTAAGTCCAACAACGGAGTGGATGTATACACCTCGAATTGCCAAAGCATGGGGAGTTTTAGACGAAAAGATGATCCCTCGCGATCAGTATGATGGAATATTACTTATTCATAAAATCCATCCCTCTAATCACTAGGAAAGCAACGTGTTCAAATTTCGAAGTGAGGGTAAGGGCTAAAAATCGATTGTACTTGGTGGTAAACAGTGTTACTCTAAAAGTCTGTGTTCGACAATATATTCAATACTAGCCACCAATTTAGTTATAAAGAAAGGTAACACTATGATAAAAGTTGAAAACTTATCCTTCTCATTTCCACAAAAGGAACTATATAAAAACATTTCATTTACGTTTGAAGAGGCACAACAGTGTGCTTTTATCGGAACAAGCGGCAGTGGAAAAAGTACATTGATCGATATCCTGATGGATCCGGAACGATATTTGTTCGAGGGCAAGTTAGAGATAGACCCCGATTGCAGAATCGGGTATGTGAGTCAGTTTTTGCAAGTAGATAAAACAAAAGAAATGACCGTTTTTGAATATATCGCAGAAGAATTCATCAAGATACAAGATGAAATTACAGCGATTTATGCGGAGATGGCCACCACATCGGATATGGATTCCCTGATGGAAAAGCTTCAATTGGCTTTGGATGCCTTCGAAGCGATGGATGGGGACAATTTCGAAAAAAACATCAATAAACAGTTAAACCTTGCCAACCTCATGAAGCTCAAAGATCTTAGTATATCCGCCATAAGCGGCGGGGAATTCAAACTTATTCAAGTGATGAAGGAAATGCTGAATCGTCCAGACTTCATGATTATGGACGAACCCGATGTATTTTTAGACTTTGAAAACCTGAACGCGCTTAAAAAATTGATTAACTCCCACAAGGGAATGCTGCTGGTCGTTACGCACAACCGTTATCTGTTGAATCATTGTTTCAACAAAATCATACACCTCGAAAACACAGAGCTCCAGGAGTTTGACGGACGATATATCGATTATAACTTCTCACTGCTTCAGTCTAAGATCGAACTGCAAGAAATCACGGTTGCCGAAGCTGAAGAAATTGAGAGATACGATCACATCATCGACAATCTTAGAGAGATCGCCACATATAATTCGGAAGCCTCGAGAGGCAGAGCGTTAAAAGCCAGAGTCAAGTTTCAAGAGAGATTGGAAGCACGTCGAATAAAAGAACCATTTGTCGATATCAAACAGCCGAATATCCGTTTTGGGATCGATAAGGAAATGGAAGACACCGTTGTGGTTAACGTAAATAACTATAGCGTTTCCTTTGACGAGTTGCTTTTGGAAAATGTGAACTTTGAGATCAAATCAACAGATAAAGTAGCTCTGATCGGTCCAAACGGTACCGGGAAAACGACTTTACTCCGAGAAATCTTTAAAAACAATCAGGATTCCATTGAAATAAATGCTGAGGTTAAAGTGGCCTATTTATCTCAGGTTCAAGGCGAAATGTTAAAAGATTCGAATACCATACTAAATGAATTCATTGATTCCGGCTTTCAAACGTATGATGAAATTAGATCGTATCTTCCAAACTATGGCTTTGAAGGAGAAATCCTTGATCAAAAGATTGAATCGTTATCTGGCGGAGAAAAAAACATGCTTCAATTGGCTAAAGTTTCTGCCAGTCATGCCAACGTATTGCTCCTAGATGAACCGACAAGCCATTTAGACATCTATACACAAATCGCATTGGAGAAAGCCATTGAAGACTACAAAGGTGCGATTATCATGATTTCTCATGATTTCTATTCTGTTGTAAATGGTATGGATTATGTTTTAATTATCGAGGACAAAACGATTAGTAAAATGAGTATAGAAGAATTTAGACAGATGATTTATGCGAGTCATTTTGATGAAAACTATCTAGAAAATGAACAAAAGAAAAAGTCTGTTGAAATGAAAATTGAATTGGCGTTAAAAGATACCAATTTTGAACTTGCAAAGAGTTTGGTTGATGAGCTAGAAGAGCTGATTAAGTTGCTTTAGACAAAGTGAATTTTCCATAAATCTAAATCCCCCTGTATGTGGATTAATCCGCATACAGGGGGATTTACTTCTAGAAACAGCTAAACGAGCTGATTCGTTGCAGATCAATGCCGGTGTATAGCCAGAAGAAGCCATTCCAACGGAAGCCAGCCACCGAATTTCTACCTACAAATACCGGGTACATCCAGAAGCCGGGACCACGATCCGGCCAAATATATGTGTAGCGAAACAGACAGCCGGATATGGCTCTTGGATCTACCGCATATAACGAAGCGGGTTGCTGTGGAATGAATGATGGTGGCGGCCCAGTAGGTGCCTGCACGCCTTGTGGTCCGCCGCCTCCACCCCCGGGGAACGATGGTGGACCAGGAATTCCACCGGGTCCTCCGGGACCCCCAGGTCCGCCGAACCCTCCACCAGGTCCAAAAGGAGGTAAAAATGTCATATCACATCACTCCTGTTCATTAGTCTAATGTATTGTATGTAGGCAATTGAGAAGGGGAATGGGTGGAAGCCTATAGAAGGCTGCTAATAATCAAATCGAATCAAGCAAATTAAATTGCAGAAAAATGTCGAATAAAGTGATTGCTAACTAATTTATTGTGTGATATTATGATCCAGTAAACGTTTACATCGATAACGAATTGAATATTAGCAGTGTTTGGCTGTTACTGGTAAAGCAGGCATGACCAAAATGATTTTGCATTTTCCTTATGTGAGTAGGGGAAAGCATATCGTTTTGGTCTTTTTTTATATCCAAATTCAGAAATGAGGCAATGGTATGGATTATCGCAAGTTGGGACAAGAGATTACGGAATTGGTTGGAAAGAAATATAACATCGCTCGGCTTACGCACTGCGCAACCCGACTGCGGTTCGAACTGCACGACATCTCCAAAGCAGAGACAGAAAAACTTAAAGCACTCCCAGGAGTCATTACCGTTGTGAACAATGGTGGACAATACCAGGTTGTTGTGGGCAATGAGGTGCAGCAGGTCTACCGAGTTATTACTCAGCAGATGGGTTCGGCTACCCGAAGTGCGGAATCCAAATCGGATTCTGGCAAAAATAACGGACCAAAGCAAAAACAGAGCTGGATTTCCAGATTCATCAGCGTGATCTCAACGACATTTACTCCGGTCATTCCGGCAATCATTGGCGCGGGTATGATCAAAGCGATATTAGCCGTACTTGTGCTGACAGGTCTCGTAACGACGGAAAGCCAAAACTACTATATCCTTAATACCATTGCGGACGCGGCTTTTTATTTCATGCCTATTCTGCTGGCTTATGGAGCTTCCATTAAGTTTGAAACAAGTCCAATTCTGGCGATGACAGTTGCCGGCGTGTTGTTACACCCGGGATGGAGCGCCCTGATGGCGGAAGGAAAAGACGTGTTTTTCATCGGTGTTCCAGTTCGACTAACCGATTACGCGGGCTCCGTGCTGCCGATTATTATCGTCGTTTGGCTCATGTCCTATATTGAACGTTTCGCGGATCGGGTATCGCCTTCAATGATCAAATTTTTCACGAAACCAATGATTGTACTATTGATTACAGCACCACTTGCATTGGTGGCGATCGGGCCTTTCGGAACGTACCTGAATGATCTGGTTGCGATGGGTGCAGAAGCGATTAATGCCAGAGCCAGTTGGCTGATTCCTTTGTTAATGGGAACTTTGCAACCATTCCTGATCGTAACAGGTACCGCATGGGCCATGACGCCGATTGCAACTAGCCAACTAACCAAAAATGGATATGAAATGATCAACGGTCCGGGAATGCTCGCGTCCAATATTGCTCAAGGTGGGGCCACGCTTGCTGTAGCATTAAAAACGAAAAACAAAAAACTCAAACAGCTCGCTGCTTCATCCGGTTTCACCGCTGTGCTGGGCATCACGGAACCATCCTTGTACGGTGTAACGCTGAAACTGAAGAAACCCTTAATTGCCGCAATGATTGGTGGTGGTGTAGCAGGGATATATGCTGGTCTGACTGGATTAGTACGTTATGCCTTCGTTTCTCCGGGTCTTGCCGCGTTACCTGCCTTCATTGGAAGCAATCCGATGAACATCGTTCATGCCATTGTGACTTGTCTGATCGCTTTTGTTGTTACCTTTGCTCTGACATGGATTATTGGTTTTGAGGATCCAGTGGATGATGAAGAAGAAGGCAATAGCAACGTTAACGATGACAAGACACTTTCCGGGCAGCCTGTTCTAGACAACAGCCCAGACACTAAGTCTGCTGCAAAAACAAATGCAAATGTACCACGCCAAAATGAATTACGCCCACTTACAATCGCCAGCCCGATGCAAGGGGAATTAGTCCATCTAGACCGTGTACCAGACGATGTCTTCTCTTTGGGATTACTGGGTAAAGGCGCTGCCATCATTCCTGCCAAAGGAGAACTGTATGCACCGATCACAGGAGAAGTTACGGCTTTCATGGACTCCAAACATGCGGTCAAATTAAATGGTTATGATGGAGAAGAGGTGCTCATTCATATTGGAGTGGATACCGTCAACCTGAAGGGGAGACATTTCGACTCTTCCATTAAAGTAGGGGATCGCGTACAACGGGGGGACTTGTTGATCAGCTTTGATATCGAAGCCATCAAGGCGGAAGGCTACGAAGTCATAACCCCGATTATTATCGCCAATTCGGATCGTTTCCCGGATATTAAGCTGGAGAAGCAGAGTCCTGTTGAGGTTGGAGCAACCATTATCCACCTTTCGTAACAACCGTAATACGGTCCGTCATATATCTTAATCAACATTAAAATGAAGGAGTGTTTGAGATGTTATATCAACACATCAAACCATTCCCCAATGAATTTCTGTGGGGAGGCTCTACCTCGGCCTATCAAGTGGAGGGAGCCTGGAACGAAGATGGCAAAGGCCTGTCCGTCATCGATATGTGTGATCATCCGGCTGGAACCGCCGATTTCACAGTTGCTAGTGATCACTATCACCGATTCAGAGAAGACGTGAAGCTTTTTGCAGAGCTGGGCCTCAAAGCATATCGTTTTTCAATTGCATGGACTCGAATCTTGTCTTCAGGCACAGGGGCTGTTAATGAGAAGGGACTCCAGTTTTATCACCAATTGATTGACGAATTGCTGCTCCATAACATTGAGCCTATTGTGACCATGTACCATTTTGACCTGCCCTACGAGCTTGAGAAAAACGGAGGATGGAACAACCGGGGGACGATCGATGCCTTTGTCGAGTACGGGCGTATCTTGTTTGAGCAATACGGGCATAAAGTGAAATATTGGTTGACCATTAATGAGCAAAATACGATGATTCTCCATCCAGGTGCTATTGGTACACCAAAAGGCGGACGTCTGCCTTCCAGTAAGGAATTGTATCAGCAAAATCATCATATGTTTGTGGCTCAAGGCAGAACGATGCGACTATTTCATGTTATGCTACCACAAGGCAAAATCGGGCCTGCATTGAACATGACTTCCATGTACCAGGCAACCTCCAGACCAGCAGATGCAATCGCTGCACATAACTGGGAGACGATTCGTGGATGGGGTTTTCTCGACTTATCAGTGTGGGGACGGTATAATCCATTATTCTGGAGTTATTTACAGGAACGTGGCATCGAGCCGGTTATTGAGCAGGGTGACATGGAAGATATCCAGTCTGGCCGCCCCGATCTGGTAGCAATCAATTATTACTCGACGGCAACCATTGCCGCCAGTATGGGCGATGCGTCGGATGTTACGGCTCGTGCAGGGGATCAGCAAATTATGCTTGGCGAGCAGGGAGTATACCGGGCCGCGGAGAATCCTTATACGGAAAAAACGAAATATGGCTGGGTCATTGACCCGGTTGGCCTAAGGCTGACATTGCGTAAGGTATGTGAACGATATGGTCTCCCGATTTTAATTACGGAAAATGGTATAGGAGCCCCAGATGTACTGGAGGCAGATCACACCATTAACGATACGTACCGGATTGATTTTATCGAGAAACATCTGGAACAGATCAAACTGGCTCTAACGGATGGAGTAGATGTGATTGGTTATTGCCCTTGGTCCGTTATTGACGTGGTAAGCACACATCAGGGGTATGGGAAACGTTATGGAATGATCTATGTAAACCGCGGTGAACAGGATCTGAAAGACTTGAAGCGTTTGAAGAAGAAAAGCTTCTCGTGGTATCAAGAGGTCATTAAACAGAATGGCAGATGTATCGGAAATTCGGATCAGGCGGTCACGAAAGAATAAAGGATCGTGATGAATTCATGAGAGTAATCAAAATACTAAATAACAGCTTGCTTCTGACCAAAGATGAACAGGGACAAGAGATGATTGTCATGGGAAAAGGTTTGGCATTCAAAGGCAAAGTCGGCGAGCGACTCGATGAGGAGCATATCCAGAAACGATTCATTCTGCAAAATAATCCGTCTGCCCAGGCTTACGTAAGAACCATCGAAAACATGCCCGAAAAACATGTGAATGTCATAAACAAACTGATTACCAATGCAAAAGAAAAGCTGTCTCTTGACGATCAAATCTTCTTCAGGCTTATGGATCACTTGTCATTTGCCATTGAACGATGGAAAAAAGGTGTAGCATTACAGAATCGCATGTTATGGGAGATCCAGAGGTTTCATCCTCTCGAATTCGAACTGGGCCTTGAAGCTGTTCAGATGCTGAATCTAGAATTGGGTATTGAACTGCCGGAAGAAGAAGCAGGGAATATCGCTTTTCATTTTGTGAATGCCCAAACGCATGAACAGAATATGGAGCGCACGATGCAATCCGTTAAGATGTTAAAAGATATTTTTAACCTGATTCAATACACCTTTGATATGCAATTGAACAAAAATTCCATCCATTATGTGAGACTTGTCACACATCTGCAATTCTTCATCCAGCGTTTACAAGAAGGGCGTCTGGGCAATTCGGCGAAAGATTTTATATTTCAACACATGGTGAAGGAGCACCCGATTGAATACAAGTGTGCGGAGATGATCAAAACCTACGTGCAAAATATGCTGGATATCTCCATATCGAACGAGGAATTATTATATTTGATGATTCACATTGCACGAATTGTGCAGGAGGAACAGGGTGACGAGGGACGATTATAAAACAAAGTTAATATGCCTGTTAGTGAACAGAAAAAAGATACTTTTTAACTATGACCGTTTTCTCGTATTTTATCGGGAAACGGTCTTTTATTTTTGCAAATATGTAGCGGCTTTTTTGATATTCCACGCGAACGAACTCCAGCTTCCTAAGCTCACATGAGATTACCAAATGATAACTTTTTATTATAATTATTGGGAATTTGTTATATGTAAGCGCTATCGAAAGAACTATAATCTATTTATCTGGATGTTAATCCGTTCAGAAATACTTAGACCAAATCATGAGGAGGAATTGTATGAAACGGTTAGGTCAATGGAATATAACAGCCTTGGTTCTTGTGCTGGTACTCGCCATGCTTCCATTTTCGAATGTCTCACATGCAGCCAAGGCAGTTACGGAAGTGGAGGGAAGTCATTTAAGCACAAACTTTGAAGACGGTACACTTCAAGGATGGACTCCACGTGTCGGTAGTGAAAATCTGACAGTGACACAGCAGGAAGCACACGAAGGCCAGTCTAGTATGCTAGTTTCCAACCGTGATCGTTCCTACCATGGACCGATGTTATCCATGAAGGATCTGCTTGAGCGTAACCAAGAGTATGAAATTACGGCATATGTAAGACTTACCCAGGAGCCCACCACGGATCAAACACTACAGCTCACCACATATAAAAAAACAACGGCCGAAAGCTGGAACCCGATCGGTAGCGTGAAGATTGCCAAAACAGAATGGAACACATGGCACAAGATCACCGGAAAATTTCAGTATAGCGATGATCCCACTGAATTGAATTTGTTCATCGAAACACCCTACATCTCTGAAGATAGCGTAGATACGTTATCGTTCTATGTGGATGATGTATCATTTACTCTGGCCGAGCAACTGGAGATTGAAGCAGGGATTCTGTCTCTGGAGGACCTGTATCAAGATGATTTCCCCATTGGTGCAGCGGTGTATCGCTGGCAGTTGGAAGGCGCATACGGACAACTGCTCACAAAGCATTTTAACAGCTTGACCGCAACCTATGAGATGAAACCGAAGTACATGTCTCCTTCCGAAGGTGTTTATGAGTTCGAGGCAGCCGATCAATATGTTCAGTTCGCTGAGGAGCATGGTATGGGCGTACGCGCACATGCGTTGTTGTGGCATATTGATGCTGCAGAGTGGATGTTCAAGGATCCTCAGGGTAACCCTGCGAGTCGAGAATTACTGCTTGCCCGGATTCAGGATTATGTCGAAACCGTCATGACCCGATACAAAGGTAAGATCTATGCCTGGGATGTGGTAAACGAGGCGATTGCGGATAGCAATGGTGATGCCAACGGTTTACGTAAAAGTCCCTTTTATGAACTAATCGGTCCGGATTACATTGAAAAAACCTATGAATTCGCTCGTGCAGCCGATCCGGATGCCAAATTATACTACAACGAATACTTCACGGAAATCCCTGAGAAAAGAGAGCATATGTTTCAGTTGGTCAAACGACTGAAAGAGAAGGGACTCATCGATGGTGTGGGTTTGCAATCCCACTATAACCTGGAATCCCCGCCCATCGAGGAAATTGAAAAAACGATCAACATGTTCGTCGAACTTGGATTGGATATTCAGATCACGGAACTGGATGTGGATAGCGGAATTCCATTTGGTGAAGAGATGTCGGATGAAGTTGCGGTAAAACAGGCGTATCGATATAAGGAACTGTTGGATTTGTACAAAAAACACAAAGATCACATTTCTTCAGTTACCTTATGGGGACTCCAAGATGAGAAGTCTTACAACAACCAGGCGATGCTGTTTGATTCAGCCCTGAAGGCCAAAAAAGCATACTGGGGACTCGTGGATGAATCCAGCTTGCCTGTGTTGACACAGAGAGCCGTCTCACTTTCGGGTAAACCGGATATCAAAAAACAGTCACAAGATCCGCTCTGGAACAAAGCGGTGTCTACTCCACTGAAGGGTGACTCTTCGGGATCAGCCAGTTTCAGAACCTTATGGGATCAAAGTAACCTGTATATCCTTGTGGATGTTCAGGATGCGAAGTCAGATGTGAATGACAGAGTAGAACTCTTTGTTGATCTCAATAATGGCAAGACCTCCACATATGAAGCAGATGACCGACATGTAATCATCAAGCGGTCAGGCAAAGCTGAGGGCGCGGAGCGGCGTTCATATCGTGTACGCGAGACAAAAGCTGGATATCAGGTTGAATTGTCCATTCCATGGGATGGTATCCAAGCCGATTCAGAATATGAAGTTGGCTTGGATATCCGTGTGACTGATGGCGGTGCAAGTGGGACACAACCTTATAATCCACTGTACTGGAATGATCGAACACAATCTCAGGAACAAGATACAAGCAAATACGGCGTGATTCAGCTTGCCCCTATGCCCAAATCTGCACAAGCTGTGCAAGGGATTGTTCAGATTGATGGGAAGAAAGACGCCCTATGGAATAAGGCTGTTCCATTTGAAGTAAAAAGGTTGAATGAGACCGAAGGTGCAGAGGCAGTGGCTCGCGCAATGTGGTCAGGGGAGTATCTATATCTGCTGATTGACGTCACTGATCCAAACATCATCACAGATAGCATCAACCCATGGGATCAGGATTCGATTGAGATTTTCCTGGATGAGAATCACCAGCGCACACCGTATTTTCAATATGATGATGCCCAGTTCAGAATCAGTGCAGACAATGTAGGAACCTTTGCAGGGGGTGCCTCACCCGGACGCCTTGTAAGTGCTGTGAAGAAAACAAATAAAGGATATCTCGTAGAAGCCCGAATCCAGTTACATTCACTGACGCCCAAAGCAGGAAATGTTCTCGGTTTCGATCTTCAAATTAACGACAATCAGGGCGGAGGTAAACAGAACGTAGCCAAATGGAATGATACGACCAATGAGAGCTGGAGAAACACTTCCCAGTACGGAATACTCACTTTTGTCGGAAAGAACAAACTCGGGCATTAAATCATTGGCAGTAGTTCAAAGAATAGAAACCATCATAACAGTAGCTAAAACTCAACCATTGTTGTGATGGTTTCCGTCTTTTAAATACGTCTCTCAAGCTGATGAGGGGGATACAATCTGCCTTGACTATATTTAACAGCCCTTGATATACTAAATGAATGTTGTTTTTTTTATGCGGATAAGAAAGTAATCAACTACATACAACCGTTTGCAAGGGAGCCTTAACCGGCTGAGAGGGTGTTAAACCGACCTTACCTGATTTGGATAATGCCAACGTAGGGATGCAACGATGAAACACTGTACTTGGGTAGCTCATGCGCCCCCCTTGTTTTAGTGTATTTGTCTGCGAAACATCCTACGGATGTTTCGTTTTTTTGTTTTTAAATACGTACATTATGAATTGGAGGAACATATGTTGACTATTTCAGAGCGACTATATCAGGCGGCACAGCCTGTGTGGAAGGAATGTCTTGAGCATCCCTTTGTTAAAGGAATCGGAGATGGTTCCTTACCAGTCGAACAATTTCGTTATTATTTGCTGCAAGACTACTTGTACCTGTATGATTATGCCCGTGTATTTGCACTAGGTATCGTCAAGTCGCACGACCCCAAATTGATGCAGTTTTTTAGTAAAAACGTAGATAATATCTTGAATGGCGAAATGAAAATTCATCGTTCTTATATGGAGCGATTAGGAATTACAGAGGATCATGTTTTTCAGGTAAAACCTGCACTGAAAAATGCAGCTTACACTAACTATATGCTCTCTGTTTCCCATGCGGGTGGCATAGCAGAAGTACTTGTATCCATTCTGGCCTGCTCATGGAGCTATGCAGAGATTGGTCAAGTTCTTTCCCAAAAGCCAGGTGCAGCTGATCATCCTTTTTATGGTGAGTGGATCACAGGATATGCTTCCTCTGAATACAACAACAGCAATCAATCCCTTGTGACGTTAACGGATAAGTTATTAGAAGATTGTAGCGAGGAAACGTACCAACGGATGGAGGATATTTTCGTGATGTGCAGTCGCTTTGAGCTTGATTTTTGGGAGATGTCATGGAGGCTGGAGCCTTGAGTTCACTGGTAGTTAATTCAATTAGAGAGATTTGCATAGTGTGAATAATCAGAACGTGTTAGCTTCAAAAGACATGATTAAACACTCGAACAACAAGCTCTGATATAATAAGCAAATAGTAGCTATCTTTTTTCTATGGAGGTGAGGCTATTGAAAACAATCGGGGTAGGATTCTTACATGCACGGCTCTATGCAAAGCCAGTGAAGGATATGGCAATGCTTTGCATAGAGCCTGGGAATAATCACATTGCCAACGACGAATCGTAATATTCTACTAACTGGCTTTGCACCTTATTGATCTATTAAATAAGGAGTGAGGCCCATGAAATATTCAAAAGCCGAGTCTATTTTTCCGGAAGAATTGTTACGTATCATTCAAGAATACGTTCAAGGGGAATTGGTTTATATCCCCAAACCCAAAGAGGCGCACCTAAAATGGGGCGAGAAAACAGAGAGCAAGAGCAGGGTCTCTGCTCGAAACGCTGAGATTAAATCCTTATTCCGCAATGGAGTCAGGATAGATGAGTTGGCGGGTCGGTATTTCTTGTCCTGCGAAAGCATAAAGAAAATAGTCTATACAAAGCACTAATGAAATCCGCTAACTCGTCGCATCGACGGTTTAGCGGATTTTGTGCAAAGATAACTTAAAACAACTTATACATAGTAACCACACCTCTAAATCGATAGACTCAAGTTAAGGTTGTTGTGATGAAGGACGGCCGGATCATACAAAGAGGTGTGACGAATGAACGAAATCATAAAGAAGAAGCTGCTGGACAAAAATGAACTGCTCATTAACATGGTGATCGAACGCGTAAAAAGAGATTTTCTAAACGATATCGCCATTATTGGGCTTACTGGTTCATTTAGCACCGGGGACTTTCACGAGAAGAGTGATCTTGATTTAATTATCATTAATAATACAGAAAAGGGATGGGAAATTTCCGATTGCTTCATCTTGGATGACGTTGGGTATGACATCTATTGCACGCCATGGGATTCAAGAATACAAGAGCAATCCACCTTGGAGAGTCCCAACGTATCGAGCCTAACCGAGCTCAAAGTACTCTACTATGCAAAGCCTGAGGATTTGGAGAAATTGAATGACTTCCGGCAAAAAGCTCTTGATGCACTTGCAAACCCGATAGGAGAAGCGTGTCTTAATCGAGCAAATAAATGGATCGATCTGGCTAAACAAGCATACAGCGATACGATGCTTAGTGAAGATATCGGTTCAGTGCGATATGCATCTGCTGGGGTTCTGTACAATCTAGTCAATGCCTTGGTGAGTATGAATAATACGTGTATCAAACGAGGGATCAAGCGATATTTGGAAGAGATACGCTCGTTTCGCTATGTTCCGGATGATCTCGAATCCTTATACAGGTCAATCATCGAAGCTCATACCATTGAAGATATTCGAATAACATCTTTTAATATGTTGAATAGCGTTACGCGGTTACATAGCACGATGTGTGATAACTTCATTGTTAAACCGGCTCCGACCTTTGATAATCTGAGAGGAACATATGAAGAACTGTGGTGCAACTACCGCAATAAAATTTTGAACAGTGTTACAACGAACGATGCTTCCTACGTCTTTCTTTCGGCCTTTGGAGCACATGAGTATCTTGATGAAATGGCCATGGAGAAAGGAACCAAGAAATATGATCTTATGCAGTACTTTGATGCAAGTAATTTACCAGTTATGAAAGAGAAGCTCCTTAAAGTGATGGATGATTATCGAGAAGAGTATGATAAGGTCGGCAGAACAGTCGAACGTTTTACAACCTTCGAGCAACTATATGCCCATTATATGAATCATTGACCTTACGTTCCGGGTAGTCAACCAAACATTGTTTTTACATTTGGATATCTTTAGAAAATGGAAAGTCTGACGATTTTATCGTCAACAATAACAAAATGATAATTCAATAATAGTGGATCGGGTAGACCAGTCTTGTCGTAGGTACCATCCAGCTCGCATGTTAGCACAATTTCATCACCTATTTTTTTTGCTAATGTTGGCTTTAACGTTACATTCGCCGCGAAATGGTTTTGATCACTCCATTCCCGAATCGCCTGTTTGCCATTTCGCTTTTTTCCTTCATCCAACACGACGGCATTTTCTGAGAAACAATCTACAAATACTACCGGATCTGGCTTGTTAGATGCAGTAATGTATTTGGCAATTACAGACGGTAAATGATTGAGATCCATATTGTTCTCTCCCTTTATTAATTAATTTTTAGACGGTAGGGATAGTTCCCCCATCTATGACATATTCACTACCTGTAATAGATGCTGCTCGGTCTGAGACCAGAAATGCGACCAGTTCAGCGACTTCTTCAGGAAATCCTGGCCGACCAATTGGAATACCTCCGAGTGAAGTCATAAGTTGTTCGAGTGCACTTTCTCGACTTCCGGTTTGCGTTGCGATCCGATCAATTAATGCGTCAGATGCTTCTGTCTGAATAAATCCGGGAGACAATGTATTTATGCGAATTCCTTGAGGGGAAAATTCATTCGATAATCCCTTGCTATAATTAGTCAGCGCGGCTTTGGCAGATGCATAAGCCAGTGTGGTTTCATATAAAGGCAAACGTCTCTGGATGGAAGTGAAATGAAGAATAACGCCTGAATTATTTTCTAACATAAGTTGAATTAAGCCACGATCAAGTCGAACTGCTGCGAGTAAATTCCAATTTAATGTATGAAGCCAATCCTCATCACTCAATACAAGTGCACCTCCTGGTGGTGTCGTTGATCCACCTACGCAATGGACAATAATATCGATACCTCCAAGTTGCTCTTTTACTGCTGTAATTATTTGCTCTACACCTTCAGGTGTGGCGACATCTGCTTGCACAAATTTGACCGAATTTGGCAAGTCAGCAGATAGGGAACGGGCAGTAGTAAGAACTGTAGCTCCGCCGTTTGCAAGTCTTTTTACAACTGCTTGCCCCATTCCCTTTGTTCCTCCGGTTACAAGCACCCTTTTACCTTTAAATTCTGATACAGAAAACTCAAATTCTTTATGCATAACTATTCCTCCTAGTGATGGTATTCAATGATTAATTTGAAATTGCTCTGTCTCTAAACCTTAATGTGTTGTTCGAGAGGAGCTAGAACTAATACTACACTTGCTACTTTCATAACGTCCAATTTATTATAATAATAAAAATGATGAATATTATTAATATATGGAGGGGTGTTTTAATGGAACTTACACAATTGGAATACTTTATGACCGTTGCACAGCTTGAACATATGACCTTAGCCTCCAAAAAACTCGGTATTACTCAGCCAGCGTTAAGTCATGCAATTGCCAAGCTTGAAAACGAGATAGGAGCTCCTTTATTTGAGCGAAATGGACGAAATATTAAGCTGAACCGAAACGGTACTATGTTCTCTAAATGGATTGGTAGAGCCCTACATAATATTGAAAATGGTCTAAGGGAAATCGAAGAGTGGTCCAATCCGGATACTGGTGTGATTACGTTGTCTTATCTAAACATTCTCGGTGTTGAATTAATCCCTAGCCTAATTCGAAGTTATCAATTGAATTATCCCAAAGTTCGGTTCGATTTGACACAAGGGAACTTAGGAGATATTGATGAACATCTGGAGCAAGGATTTTCGGATATTATGATTACATCGAGGGAATCTACTTTGGATAATCATCACTGGAAGACGATTCAAAATGTTCCTTTATACATTGTTGTTCCCTCCCAACATCGTTATGCAGATTGTAGCGCTCTTAGTTTGGCAGAGCTATCTGGCGAGCCATTTATTGGATTGAAAAACAACTGTGGATTAAAAGCAACGATCGTATCCCGGTTCCGACATACCGGGTTTTTTCTTGCTTCGGCTTATGAAGCGGAGGACCTGATCACTGTAGCCGGTTTTATAAAGTCGGGTCTAGGTGTATCAGTACTGCCTAAGACGCTGGGGTTGATGTTAGATGAATTGGTCTGGATCCCTATCATTGATGAAGGATGGTACTGGGAAATAGGATTAAAGTGGAGAGATGATCATAATATTTCCCCAGCAGCGAAAAGGTTTATTGAATATGTGGATACTTTACATCAAGGAGAATGACCGCCAAATTTTTTAGTTTTGAAAAGAAATTCTGAGAAAACAATCATACTTTATTGTATTTGAACACAAGGAAAAAATCCTTTTACAATGATTGTCAGTACGTTTATAATACAATCACCAGGTAGATTACCCAACAAAAAAGTGAATTATTGTAATATCTAGTCACACTCGGCTCGTCATAGTTCTTGAGCCGCATATTACATCATAATAGTAACGGAGGTATGGTTATGGTCAAGAAGAAAATTTCCACAGCCCTCAGCGCAGCTTTAATCGTTTCTATGCTGGCTACTGGCCTAATAGTCACTATCCAGGGTAACACAACGTTAGAGATAGCGAAGTCAGCAGGGGATAAAAAGGTTGAAGTTGTTAAAGCATAAGCGAGCCGTTAATTTATTAAGAACATGTCAAGAGACAAGAACATATTCCTATTGAAGTCGCTATTTTAGCGGCTTTTTTTGTTTTATCGGTACAAATTGGGTTTACTACTAACGATATTTTGTTGAACAAGTAAAGAGAAGTTTAGATGTAACCTTTTTTACATTTGTAAACTATTAGGTTAGAAATAATAAAAAAATGATTAGATCAACTTAAATTAAAATTGTTATTTTCTATAATCAGTCATAAATTGTGCAAATGTAAACAAAAACAGATATATACATAAAGAATAATATTCATTTACCCAAAAATACTTTGACAAATGAAAACGAGTGGATTATTTTGTTAATAAGGAATGCATATTTCTTCTTTTAGATTCTAAGTAGCTTAAGGGAGCGTGAATAAAATTAAAAAAGTACATCTATCAGGTGAAAATAGTATCAGCAAAGATCCAGAAAACTTTATTTATAAAACTGAATACAGACCGCAAATACATTATTCCCCTAAGGGAAATTGGATTAACGATCCTAACGGAATGGTTTATTACGAAGGAGAATATCACCTTTTCTACCAGTATACTCCTCATGATACGCAGCCTGATTTCGGCAGTATGCATTGGGGGCATGCCGTAAGTAATGATTTAGTTCATTGGGATGAACTTCCACCAGCCATCTCACCTGGGGAAGATGGAGCGATCTTTTCGGGAAGTGCGGTAGTCGATAAGAACAATACAAGCGGATTCTTCAACGAAGCAGGATCAGGATTGGTTGCAATTTATACTAATAATGGTAACAGCGCTCAACCCGGTAAACCGCAGGTTCAAAGCATCGCTTACAGCAAGGACAAAGGTCGAACCTGGACAAAATATGAAGGTAACCCTGTTTTATTCCCCACGGAAACGCTAGACTTTCGAGACCCAAAGGTATTCTGGCATGAAGAATCTTCAAACTGGGTAATGGTTCTTGCTGTAAGTAACCGTGTAGAATTTTACACATCTTCGAATCTTAAGGATTGGTCTTTTGCAAGCGGTTTCGGTTCTGATATTCCGGGCATCCATCGTGGAATATTTGAATGTCCTGATGTTTTTAAAATCCAAGTGGATGAGGACCCTAATACCACTAAATGGATTCTGACACTAAGTGTCGGAGATAGAAATGGCGTAAATCCCAACGATTCAGAACCACCCGCAGGCGGTTCTGGCATGATGTATTTTATAGGTCACTTTGATGGTAAGTTTTTTACATTAGATGAAACATTGGAATCATTCGATACAATCAAATGGATAGATTACGGATCTGACTTTTACGCGGCCGTGACCTGGGATGGTATCCCGAATGAGGATGGGCGAAAGATTTGGGTCGGCTGGATGAATAATTGGCGTTATGCTTCCACTCTTCCTTCTAAAGAATGGCGTGGCCATATGTCAATCCCACGAGAGATTCAGCTTAGGACGTATTCGGAAGGACTTCGCTTAATTCAAGCACCCATAACTGAGTTAAATCAACTTAGAAGTTCAATTCTGTCTCTACAAGACATTACGATTAAACCAGATATGAACGTTTTGTCTGCTGTTTCTGCTGCAAAGATGGAAATTATTGCGGAATTTGAAATCGGTAATGCAATAGAATTTGGGTTCAAGGTGCGAAAATCTTCCTCTTCCAACCAGGAGACAGTCATCGGATATAATGTCTTGGATGAGGAGTTGTTTGTCGATCGGACGAAGTCAAACACTGTTGATTTTCATCCCGATTTTGCTGCAAAACACAAGGCACCCATGAAGCCAGAGCATAAACGGATACAGTTGAGCATCTATGTTGATTGGTCAAGTGTAGAGATCTTTGGCAACAATGGAACAACTATCATTTCAGACACGATTTTCCCCGACTTGGGAAGTAGAGGACTGGAACTCTATGCCATTGGCGGAGAACTAAAGGTCATATCGCTTCAAATCAATGATCTCGTAAGCATTTGGGAAAATCAGAGTGTTTAGAATTTAGCAATGGCTTGATTCCCCATAATGGTTACTGCGCGGTTTTGGGCAACCGAACTGAACTGGTTGTCCAAAACCAATTAAATTTGAACCGACTTTACAATCCTATTAGAAAAGAGGGTATGGAATGAAAGATAAATCTAAATTCGCAATATGTCTTCTGATGGCAACGGGATTAACTCTGACTTCAAACGGTATTTTTACATCTAAATCAATTGCGTCTAGTGCTGTACTCGCTGATCAGGAAACAAATAAACAGGCAAAGGAGGAGCTCGATATTTTTGAAAGCGCATCCAAATCAAATACCAATTTGATAGGCTGGCAAGTGAAAGGAAAAGGAGGATTAGAGGATACTTCAGAAGGAATTTTGCTAACTTCACAGCCTAAAGAAAATGTAATGGCCATCTCAGAGACAGTGTCCGATGATTTTATCTATGAAGCTGATGTCATGATCAGGGATACGAAGGCAGATGCAACATTGTTGTTTCGATCTAATGAGGATGGCTTTAGCTCGTACATGCTGCAAATCGTTCCGGACGCAGGTCTGATTCGGTTAAGAGATGCAAGAAATGGAGATGGGAGATTAAAGGAGGAGCGTAAAGTTTCTGTTGAAATGGGGCAAATCTATCATCTCAAAGTAAAGGCAGTGGGTTCCTCACTAAAAGTATATTGGGGCAATCAATATAAACCATTAATTGATGTTCAAGACATTTCGTATCAAAGCGGTAAGCTTGGACTCCATGTATGGGATGGATCCGCCTTGTTTTCAAACATCGTGGTGAGCGATCTGAAAGGTAATTTGGGTACGGTGCTTTCTAACAAGGGAAAATGGCAGCCTGATATCAACGGAAAAAGAGGGACGGTAGAACAGGAGAGCAAAGCACAGCAAATCTATAATAAAGAGGCAACTGATATGGTCTATGAAGGGAATATCACCCTTCGTCCTGATTCTATTGCAGCTCTCGCATTTCGATCTTCAAGCGATGGAGCTGAAGGATATGAAGCTACTCTTACGAAGGAAGGAGATCAGGTCCGTGTAAGTTTGACGAATACAAAAGGAACAATAATTGCAAGTTCGCAACGTACTTATCCGAGTCAGATGGGAGCCAAACATCATGTAGAAATCAAGGCAAAGGGAGCTCGAATTCAGGTCTTCCTGAACGGGTACACTACGGCCGCGATTGACGTGGAAGATTCAACCTACAGAAGTGGAAGTACTGGAATCGTCGTAAAAAAGGGAACGGCTTACTTTCAGGATACTTATGTGACAGAACAGAGCCAATATTACAATGAGATATATCGTCCACAATATCACTACACGCCAATACGTGGTTCAGCGAGTGATCCGAATGGACTTGTCTACTTCGAAGGAGAATATCATCTCTTCCATCAGGATGGGGGAACATGGGCGCATGCGGTAAGTAAAGATATGCTGAACTGGAAACGGCTTCCGATTGCACTTCCCTGGAATGATCACGGACATGTCTGGTCTGGGTCGGCTGTTGCGGATATGACAAATGCATCTGGTTTATTCGGAGATTCAGGAGGCAAGGGCCTTATTGCATACTACACTTCCTTTAATCCTGATAGCCCAAATGGGAACCAGCGTATAGGTTTGGCTTACAGTAAAGACCTAGGTCGTACTTGGGAGTATTCGAAGGAACGCCCGATTGTGATCGAGAACCCAGGTAAGAGCGGAAATGAAGTTGGGAATTGGGATTTTCGCGATCCGAAAGTGATCCGTGATGACGAGAATAACCGATGGGTTATGGTTGTGTCCGGAGGAGATCATATTCGTTTCTACACCTCAACGAATTTACTTGACTGGACATTGACAGATAATTGGGGATATGGGGATTACGTCCGCGGAGGAGTATGGGAATGCCCTGATTTGTTCCAGCTTCCGGTAGACGGAACGTCACAGAAGAAGTGGGTTATGATGATCAGTACAGGAGCGAATCCCAAAACAGGCGGATCAGATGCCGAGTATTTTATCGGTCATTTAACAGCTGATGGTAAATTCGTGAACGATAATCCGGCGGGTAAGGTGCTAAGAACAGATTTTGGTAAAGAATTTTACGCTTCAATGTCTTTCGCTAATATGCCTGATCATCGCACAGTGATGATGGCGTGGATGACGAATTGGGACTATCCGTTCGCTTTCCCAACGTCCAATTGGAAAGGTGAACTAACCATTCCGAGAGAAGTATCATTGGTAACGACCGAAGATGGAATTCGTATGGTGCAAAGTCCAATCAAAGAATTGGAATCACTGCGTAAACCTTTGTATTCTGCTTCTAACAAGTCGGTGAGCCCTTCTTCCGGGAATCTTCTAAAAGGTATTATTTCAGGTGCTTACGAAATTGAAGCTGAAATTGAAATCCCTGAAACCAGCACAGTGACCGAGTTTGGCTTTAACATTCGTGAGGGTGCAGATCAGAAGACGGTCGTGGGTTATAAGGCAAGCGATAGTCGTATGTTTGTGGACCGAACTGCATCGGGTGAAACGGATTTTTCTAACCTTTTCAGTAAGAAACATGAAGCACCTACGCAAATGGAGAATAATCGGATCAAGATGCGTATTCTTGTGGATGAGTCTTCTGTTGAAACCTTTGGTAACGACGGCAAAGTTGTCTTTTCAGATGTTATATTTCCGGATCCTGCTAGTAGAGCAATGAGTTTTTACGTAAAAGGTGGGAATGTGAACGTTGTTTCCTTGAAAGTGCATCAACTTGAATCTGTCTGGAATGAGGACATTCCTTCAAAAGTTCAAATAAAGATGGATACGAGCGTTCGGGAACTGGGGGTAGGCGAGTCGGATACACTGCAGGCGATGATCGAGTACGGACCAGGTTTAGGCGTTCAACCGCTTAAGTGGAATTCCAGTAATAAAGAAGTAATAGCCATAGACTTGGCAGACAACTCACACGCAGTTATTAAGGCGAAAAAAGAAGGGGAGTCCACCGTCACTGTATCTACTCCGGATGGTAAAACTTCCACTAGTGTGCTCGTTAAAGTCATAGGTGGCGAGTTCCGGACAAACCTCAGTGGATGGACTAAAGATCTGTCTGCTGCTTCATGGTTAGTTAGTGAACATGGGATTCGTGGTAAATATTTTAGCGATGCGAATTATATTGCCAAAGAGAAGGCTGGGAATTTTACGTATGAAGCAGACATGATGCTCAGTGAAACAGGAGGGGCAGGTTCTATTTTGTTCAGGACTAGCGAAGATGGTCGCAGTGGTTATTATCTGAATCTAGACCCTAACATGAAGGCAATCCGTCTGTTCTATAAAATCAATGGAGGATTTGAAGAACGGCAGGTTCTTGCAAAAGTACCAACTTTCATTCAGCCAGGTCAAACGTATAAGGTGAAAATAGAAGCGAATGGTCCGCATATTGTCGTTCACGTGGACAGTCAAAAAGTCATAGATATCATGGATGGTACTTTTGCAGAAGGCCACTTTGGACTCCATGTATTTGGCGGCTCCGCATCTTATCAGAACGTCAATGTCAGCAACGGTGAACCTGCAAACATCACCAAGTCCAGCCTTGTAAATGCCGCAACACAGAAATCCATTTATACAGTTGACCTTGTCAACGGGGAGCCGGTTGCTTTGCAGGATGCAAGTGCGGCTTCCGTCCAGAAGTGGGTATTTGTTCCGACAGGCGACGAAGCAGGTTCGTATTCAATTCGTACTACGGCCGGTCAGACGCTTGATCTGGATATAGGGCAAAACAAACTTCAGCTATATCATTACTTAGGGTACAACAACCAGCGCTGGGTCCTTCACCAGAACAAAGACGGATCAGTTCATATTACTTCAGCTCATCATCAAAAAGCATTAGAAGTATCGGAAGATGGGACCGAACTCTTCCTAAATGAACTGAATCCATCACTTGATCGACAAAAATGGATATTAACGAAGTAATTAAAATTTATTGCATGATGGCATATCTCATAGATATTCCAATAAAGAAGTGCCGCGGGACAGGAACATTGTTCTATTCAAGTCGCTATTATAGCGGCTTTTTTCTTTTAACGAGAGGAATCAATCATATATTATATTTTTTCCTTCTTCACTTAGTTTTCTCAAAGATGTAATCATGTGATTAATCTCTTCTTCAGTGTGTCTTTCCCATGAAGCTAATTCAGCTACTATTTTAAGTGGCGATTTAGATCGATATGAACGTGTTGGGTTTCCAGGAAACCTTTTATCAGTTACGTTTGGATCACTTTCAAAATCTCCTAATGGTTCTACAATGTAGATTCTTTCTTTTGCATTAGATCTTGCCAATTCAGCACCCCATTTGGCAGCATTTAATGTTGCAGTAAAGTATATATGGTTAGAATTTTTCTCTTGGTAATTTGATAAGAACTGTGGTTCTAATAAATCACCAATTTGCAGTTCTGCTTTTGTACCATGAAAAAAAGGACCTTGATCTATGATCACTTTTTTGTCATCCATACTGATCCACCTCTTTTTTAGTATTGTATTTAGCAGTATAGTGTAGGAATTTCAAAAAAAACAGTCTATAAAAAAATAAAAAATAACGGTATAATTTAAGTAGAGAGAATGATACTGAGTCCAATAACCCAAGTTTAAGAAGGCAGCCGATCAGCGTGATCGGCTGTTTTTTATTAACTAACGAGCAGGTTATATGATAACCGTTCAAGGCAGGTCTCTGACCCGGATTATAGAGTAATGTTGTACTGTCAGAGATTATAGTTGATAAGCATTATCATTCATGTTATATTGTTCACCAGTAAACTAAATATAAGAAATTATTTAGAAAATCCCTATTATTTAAATGTTATTTT
Organism: Paenibacillus sp. 2003; assembly: GCF_031455635.1. Classification (NCBI taxonomy): domain Bacteria; kingdom Bacillati; phylum Bacillota; class Bacilli; order Caryophanales; family Paenibacillaceae; genus Paenibacillus; species Paenibacillus sp. 2003. The sequence continues at coordinate 1,885,206 of NZ_JAVDTB010000001.1, forward strand.
TGTTTACAAGTAAATAAGGAGCGATCAAAGAATGATCTCAAAAGATCGAACAAAACAGTTGCTTTATGACCAATTTATCCGTTTTTTACATGTGTATGAGAACCACAAGGATACAGAAATCGAGCATTTCCTAAGTATCGCCCAGCGAGAAAGCATCGAGAAAATCCCTCAGCATTTGACCGCGGTTCATATGATAGATTGCATAGGCAAGCATGAGCCTATTAACAACACAGGTATTGCCGAGGCGATGAATTTGTCCAAAGCAAGTATCACCAAAATTGGCAACAAACTGCTGGAAGAAGGATTCGTCAAACGCACGAAAATGAATGACAACAAAAAGGAGAGCTATTTCCGGTTGTCACCGCAAGGCAAAAAAATCTTTGAACTGCATGAACGTCTGCATATACATGAGGCAGAGCGCTTCTATCGTACTCTCGACAAATATTCGGAAACTGAGCTAAAAGTAATCCATCAATTTCTTCAAGACAGCAGTATAAATATTGAATCCAGATAAACAAAGGAGAGTGAAACATTTGAGTCTGGCGGAATTGATCAGGGAGCGCAGGAGTATTCGTAAATGTAACTCTACGCCGGTGGACCAGGAGTTAATTGTTGAATTACTACGTAAGGCTATACGGCTTCAACCATTTGTTGAGTCTGGCTCATGGCGTGTAGTATATGCCGGAACGCCAGAAGCACGCAAACGGTTGGTGGACTGCATGCTGGAACAGATGTCACAAAGCAAGCTCGGCAAGCTGATTCCCGGGAAACTTCTGGATGTTTTTAAAAAGAGATTTACCGATATTCCTGCCCACGTCATTGTTATGTCGACTGTAGGACCGAATCGTCTGACCAATGACCGCAATTATTCGGCTGCCTGCGGAGTGATGCAGAGCTTCCAACTGCTGGGCTGGGAACGAGGGTTAGGCATGTTGTGGGATACAGAGTCCATGATTCAGCATGAAGGGTTCTTCAATGGTATTGGCTTACGTGAGGATGAAAGATTTGTTGGCATTCTTCATATAGGATATTACGACAAAGCGCCAAGAAGTCGGAAAAGGACACCAGCCGAGCAGAAGTGGACCGTATTGCGAGGACAGACTACATAGAAGAGGAGGATATGAAAATGAAATTGTCAGATTTGGAAGGAGACATGGACGGTCCGAGTGAGTTTTTGGATCAACCGGTATCGCAGGACCTAATCCTTGAATTGCTCAATCATGCCGTATGGGCGCCAAATGATGGCCTCCGAGAGCCGTGGCGATTCATCTTTGCTGATAACCGGTATGGGGACATCATGCAGGGATTACAGGAGCCTGCCCCTGCATATCTTCTGGTCTTGGTGAAGGAAGAGGCGGATCAACATAAGCGAGAAGAAGACTTTGCGGCTGTCTGCTGCCTAATTCAGAATTTCCGCTTGCTGGCTCATGAGCAAAGTCTGGGCGTGCGTTGTACCTTGCATAACTGGATGTACGACCCGAGCCGTACTGAAATGTTTGGTGTACTGAGTAACGAGCGCATTGCTGCGGTTCTGGAATTGGGATACGGTGCGAATCAGTGGAATGGAAATACGGAGTTACCTGAGACTCAACTTCATTTTGAACTGCTGTAGGGGTGAAGACGATGGGATGAGACTCCAAAATGTGAATAAATCCAGATATGTCAAGGGACAAGAACATATCCCCAAGGAAGTCGCTATTTTAGCGGCTTTTTTAGGTGGTGGTTCTCTTGGGGATCAGACAATTCTTATCGTGAATTTCCACCGGCTTCGAACAATGGAAGTAGGCGATTAAAGGGAGTAGGGGGGGATCAATTTTTATTGCACCAAAACATCATAACTGATTGAGCTTGCTTTCAGGCTCCTCACCATTTTCTACACGTTTTATATTCTTTATAAAGAAATCATATCTTGTTTTATGAAATTTCCGACCATCAGGCATTCCCGCTGTATGGGGAGTAAGTATTACATTACCCAGATTCCGGAGCTCACTGTCAATAGGAAGCGGTTCAGATTCAAACACATCCAGGCATGCGCCTGAAATATCCCCGTTTTTTAATACATCAATCAAGTCTCTTTCGTTGACTATGCCGCCTCGGGCTGTATTGATAAAAAGAGTAGTGTTTTTCATTTTTTTGAATGCCGCTTTGTTGATCAGCTGTTTGGATTGCTCATTCAAGGGTACATGTACACTGACTATGTCCGATGTGCTTACAAGAGTATCAAAATCCGTCATTTTCACAAAACCATCAGATTGTACAGTGGCATTTCTCGCATACGCCAGCACATTCATATCAAAAACCCTGCAAAACGCAGCTACTTTTTTTCCAATAGCACCCAAACCGATAATCCCAATCGTTTTGCCTTTTAATTCACTCCCTGTATAGTCCAATTGATTTTCATCCATCTTGTTTTTCATGAAAGTATCAAGAAACGGTATGTTTTTATAATAAGACAATATCAGTGCCATTACGTGCTCGGCGACTGCCTGTGCATTCACTCCTGCAGCATTGGCCACCCAAATGCCAAGCTGTGTACAGGCAGGGACATCCACATTATCAAATCCAGCACCCGTCTGTACCAATTTTAATTTTTTTGCCTTAGAAAGCAGGCTGTGATCCACTTTAATATGTTCAGGAATGATTACCTGGCAATCTTCAATATGATGCAGCATTTCTTTTCCTGGCGGAACAATTACAACGTTCCAGTCTTGCGGAAAACTCCTTGCAATATTTGATTTTGAGGTCTCGCTAAAATAGCCAACGATGAGAATCTTCATTGCTAAACCACCTTTCATAAGCAATACCATTCTTCGAATAAAACCGTTTGATGCTCGTCATTGTATCCTTATAATACAATTTTATCAAGAAAATCTCATCGCGTTCTATTGAACCGGAATGGAAAAGAATCTAGATAAACAATATACTAGCTATATAGTTTTTTATTGAGGTGAATATCAAATGGATGAAATCGATGAGTCAAAACAAATTGTATTACAAATCGGCGGTGCATTAAAAAAGTACAGAAAAGAAAAAAACATGACCTTAGACGACTTATCAGAATTAACGGGCGTAAGCAAACTTACTCTGGGTAATATCGAACGTGGCGAGACAAATCCAACTTTGGCCATTATATGGAAAATTTCAAAAGGAATATCTTTACCGCTATTGGCTTTGTTCACATCAGAGAAACCTGTTAGTTTGTATCGAGCAGGGGAGGGACTGCGGTTTTCTAATGATGAAAAAAATTGGATTATTGAACCCGTCTTTAAAAGCAACGATATTGAAATGTGTCGGGCATACTTACAGCCAAATAGCTCGTATTATCCTGAAGGTCATCATGTGAATACAACTGAAATTGCCACAGTAATGACTGGTTCCATTGAGTTACAAGTCAATGGAGAGATTTACACATTGAATCAATATGATACGATCAGTTTTCGTGCAGATTATCCTCACGCTTATACCAATCATACGAATAACGAAACAGTGCTCCATATATCCTTAAAATATGGTTTCTAGTCGTCGAAAATCCACTTATTAAATGCAACTCCGAATTCCATGACGGGAATTCAGAGTTGTATTTTTTTAAATAATTTAAGTATGCTATAAAATAATTATTGTTTAAAATAGTATATTATAATATACTTTCGTTATTCGCGCGAATGTTATAGCAAAGTTTTTTAACCAATAGGAAGCAAATATAATACGTAAGAATTCAGGAAGGAGAAATAAAGAATGCCGAATAAGCAAAATAAAAAATTAGTGCCATCCTCTATAGGGCTGATCATTCTCGGCATTATTGTTATTGCAGCTAATTTACGTACTCCCTTAACCTCAGTTGGTCCTTTAGTGAGTTTTATAAGGGATGACGTTCATATTTCAAATACATTAGCAGGCCTGATCACAACGGTACCCTTGCTTGCCTTTGCTTTATTATCGCCTCTAGTACCCAAGTTAGGACGAAGATATGGGGTTGAGCGTATCATTTTGATTGCCCTAATCTTTCTGACTGTTGGTATTGTAATACGATCTTTATCTGGCGCAGTTAATCTGTTTATTGGAACAGCAGTTCTTGGATTCGCCATTGCCATATGTAATGTATTATTGCCAAGTATAATCAAACGGGATTTCCCAAATAAAATTGGCTCCATGACAGGAGTTTACTCCATTTCAATGAATTTATGTGGAGCAATCGCATCGGGAATCAGTGTACCGCTAGCCATGAACGCTGGGCTAAAATGGCAGGGAGCATTGGGAATATGGGGGATTCTAAGCTTTGTATCGATCCTCTGTTGGTTACCCCAATTAAGAAATCAAGCGAATCAAACAGCCAAGACAAGTCAAAAGATGGTCAGTAACCATGTGAATGTTTGGCGATCCCCGCTTGCTTGGCAAGTAACCTTGTTTATGGGTATACAGTCTATGGTTTTCTATGTATTGATCGCATGGTTGCCTGAAATTTTAAAGCAGCAAGGAATTGACTCCAACCAATCTGGATGGTTCCTCTCGATCATGCAGTTAGCGATGCTTCCATTTACCTTTATTGTCCCTGTTATTGCTGGGCGTATGTCTAGCCAACGTTTGTTAGTGGTCATCACAACCATTTTGCTTTTGACGGGGACGCTCGGACTTCTTTACGGAAGTTCCAATGTCATTCTGTTGTGGATCATCATACTCGGAATTGGTGGAGGTTTCGCCTTTAGTTTGGCCATGATGTTTTTCGGATTGCGCACTGAAAATGCACATCAAGCAGCGGAACTATCTGGCATGGCCCAATCGATCGGATATCTTCTTGCCGCAATCGGTCCAGCCCTTATAGGATATCTGCACGATGCAACAAATAGTTGGAACCTGCCACTTTTCATTCTTCTTGGGGCTTCGGTGTTACTCTTTTTAGTTGGTACAGGAGCAGCGAGTAATCGTGTTGTAGGTAGTCGAGATGGTTACGAACTGCCACGGAAAGGATGATAACTATGTTTGACAAAATTATGGTGACCATTGATAAATCTGAAATAATGAACAAACTCCTTGATGCAACCGTTGAAATAGCCCAAAATAAACAAACTCAAGTTACCTTGGTTAATGTCAGCCAGGATTATGTGTCAAATGGAATGACATATGTACCAGAGAATTTTTTGGAAGACATACTGAACGAAATGGAGAAAGCGAGTTTGGAACAGTTGCATCAAGCCAAATCTAAATTAAAGTCTGCGGGGATTAACCCGGAAACTGTTCATCTTAAGGGAGATCCTGGGCATGAAATATTGAATTACGCAAGGGATACCGAGCAGCAACTTATTATTATCGGAAGCCGTGGGTTAAGAGGTGTAAAAGAAATGATGCTTGGAAGTGTCAGTCACAAGGTTTCACAGCTATCAAGTTGCCCAGTCCTCATTGTACATTAACTCCTCCGGGAGCTGTTTAGATGATGCATTATTATACGGCGGGGAACGTTTATAGTATGAATTAAACAGCGGCATTCTAGGATATTTGTGTTCCTACAATGCCGCTCTTTCTATATCCCATTAGCTGCTCAAATGCTGACGCTAAAGATGAATGGAGGGATGTCGAGGGACAAGAACATATTATCATTGCCGAAAAGGAAAAGAACATTGTGTCATTCACCGGGAAAATATCGCGTACTTCTTTTAATTTCTTTCGGACAAACATCTATTTCGTGTTTTTTGGCGAGTATTTTATATGGATCATATGCTCAAGAGTGCTTTTAACCTCAGGCCAGTCGTTATCTGTAATGCTATAAAAAACATTATCATGAAATCTACCTTGAGTGTCCCGCCTATGCTTCCTAAATATGCCTTCTTTAGTTGCCCCAATCCGTTCTATCGCTCGCTGTGACCTTATGTTATAGCCGCTGATGGAAAATTGCACGCGGACTAGCGCTAATTGTTCGAAGCAATAATTTAACAGTAAAAACTTACATTCCGTATTTACACCTGTACGCCAGTAAGTTGGTGTAAGCCATGTCCAGCCGATTTCCGCATTTTGATTGATCATATCAATATCTCCGATTCTTGTGGTTCCAATAATTTTTTTCGACATGAGTTCGACGATGACAAAAGGGAGTTGAGTGCCATGAAGCTGGTTTTGAATGGCTTGTTCGATTAAATGTTTAATATCATCAGAAGTTGCATTTTTTCTCCAAGTAAATTCCCATATACTTGGATTCATCAGTGTTTCAAGTAAATCTTCTTTATGTTTAGATTCTAAGGGTAAGAGTTTTATTGTCTTGCCTATTAAAGTAACATTTTGATTCATGTCATTTATACCTCCGATGATTCATTATCTTATTACGTGGTGGGATTAGTATATATTTATTGGTATCGGCGTTGAATGCATTAACCGTTGAATTATTGTACTTTCATACATCACAAATTCTCTACAGGTGTTCTATTAAATTGCACTAACGGGAAACGCTAATTGAATCCATGGTCTAAAAATCATCATTAGTTGGGACAACAATGTATCGAGAGACAACAACATAGTTTCATTGAAAGTTTCTAAATTGGTATTAGCGTCTTTTCGTATTATCAGGTTAGCCTGTAATTCCTGGTTGGCCTTTTTCGTGGTCGCTTTACGGTGGCGGCATTAAAGGCTTGACCAATAAAGCGAAGTTATGGCTTTGGAACCCTCGGGGATTCGTCCGGCTAAATCAAAGATGAGGAGTGAGGAATTGGAACATGTGTAGGCGTGGATGTGGCCAAAGTTTCAAGTGTGGTACAGGCGTTTCGATAACGAGACGTTCCATACGGCAAAGCTGTAGAATCATGCACGGAAAGAGTGGTTTGGTTTTTCCACGGGCGGCTCTGCGTTACTCGGTTTGAGCGAACCAGCATTATATGGGGTGCTGCTCCCCAATAAAAAAAGCTTATCATGGCGATTATCGAAGGTAGCGTGGGTGGTGTTTTCGGTAGTATCTTTCTTTCAATAATACTGATGTTTTACTGAAAAATAGTGTAGGATGATGACATGAGGAAGATATTATCTTTTATGGATTGGGGTATTTTTGCTCTTCGTTTGTACCATTACATTTTGCTGTCATCACGGCTGTTTACAGAAAGTGATCTATCGAACCCCACATGGTTAAACGTCAGTTGGCTAATGGCAGCGCTTTTCGTTCCACTGATATTCTGGTTTCCTCAACGAAGGATGAACAAGGTCTGGTTTTGTATCGCAGAGCTATTACTGGGAGGTTCTTATTATGTGAACTCTGTCATCCATCCGGAACTGACTTCCAAAGCAGACTATCTGCTGCCGAGTCTAATAATGGGGTACTTATTGACCAAGCAGACACTATGGATCATTCCCGCAATTCTATTCATCCCCTTTATCTTCCAGTATTATTTAAAGTTACCTTGGGAACAAGCCTTTAGTAGCGGGACAGATAATGTGTTATTCTGCTTCATCGGCATATGGGCAAGCTTCGTGGCCAAAGCGTATTACCAGAAAAATGAACTTGTGGTCGAAGTAGAGCAGCAAAATAAGCTGTTAACCCACTACGCTGCTGAAATTGAGAAAATGACTTTGCTTGAAGAACGCAATCGTATGTCCAAGGAACTTCATGATACCCTGGGGCATTCCTTTATCTCCATCATTATGAGTCTTGATGCTTCCATCGCTCTTATGGATCGTAAGCCTGCCGAGGTCAAGGAACGGTTAATTCGCTTAAGAGCACTGGCTGAGCAAAATCTGGACGAAATGAGAAGTATTGTTCATGAGATTGGAGAAGAAGAGGAGTCGAATCTTATACGGCAGGTTGAGGCCCATGTGGCCAATTTTCGGGAACATACAGGAATTCTCCTGACGTTAAATGTACTAGGAACAGAGCAGCACACGCATTTTGAAGTACGGCAGGCGATTCTGCGAGTCATCCAGGAGTCTATTACGAACGCACTAAAACATGGAAAAGCGTCTCAACTGTATTTGGAGCTTCAATTTTCCGAATTTGTTCTGCACCTGGTTATTCGAAATAACGGGAAACCGATTGACAAATTGGAATATGGCTTCGGGTTGACTACGATGAAACATCGAGTTGAGCTCCTGGGGGGTAGCCTGTTTGTATCATCAGAGGTAGGAGCTGAAACGATCACCGAAGTCAGATGTGAAATTCCCCTGAAAGGAGTGGGGCTACATGGGGAAAATTAAAGTATTAATTGCGGATGATCAGGAATTAATTCTGGAGAGCCTCCATATCGTACTGTCCATGGAAGATGATATAGAAATCGTTGGATTAGCTAAAAATGGGGAAGAAGCAGTCCAATGCTGTCATCAGTTTCAGCCCGATATGGTACTGATGGATATTAATATGCCAGTCATGAATGGTGTTGACGCAACAGCTCTGATCAAAGAGAGAATGCCTATAATCAAAGTGATGATGCTGACCTCCTATCAGGAAGTCGAATACGTCATGGCGGCATTAAGCCATGGAGCAGAAGGGTATCTTCTCAAAGCCATTCATCCTAGAGATCTAGCTGCAGGCATACGGGTGGTTCATGCGGGAGGGACGTTAATTTCGCAGGAGATGGCGAGTAAAATGATCAAAAGTATGAATACGGGATCCGCTATTAAACATAATGAATACGGACTTAGTAGCCGTGAGATTGAAGTATTGCAAAAGCTTGCTTCTGGCATGCGTAATCGAGATATTGCAGAGGTTTTGTTTCTTAGTGAAGGAACGGTTAAGAATTACATTTCAACGATTTACTCAAAACTTAATGTTAAGGGAAGACAAGAGGCAGCCCGTAAAGCCAGAGAGTCGGGAATCATGAATTACTAAGACGACATACTAAAGCCGGTAATTTTTAAAGTTACCGGCTTTTTAGGCGTTTAATCACATGACTTTATCATGACCAAAGTGCACTATCACTTTATGACTTTTTCAGCCTATACTCATAACTATCATCATGCTATAAAGGAGCTGACTCAAGACATGAAGAAAAGATATGCACACAAAGAACATTCGCAGATGGATGAGAAATTAAGTAAATGGAGTTTGTTTTGGCGCTTTCCAATTATCTGGATGATTGTGGGGGCTATCAGCATAATTCTTGTGGATGCGTCCATCCGGCCGCTAGCAGAGCAAGTACCGGGCTTGCTTTCTCTTCTGTTGACACTAACATTGGGCTTTCTGGCCATCATAGTCTATATGCTTACCATGAAATATTTGGCCCGTCGGTCCATTCCTGAGTTATCCAGAAAGGGCGCAGGGGTTGAAGCAGTTATGGGAGCACTAACCGGGGTTATCTTTATTGCCTTATCTGCTATTATTATTGTTTCATTGGGAGGTTACTCCTTTCAATGGGCGAATGATGCGGATACGGTTACTGTTCTAATCGCTTCTGTTGAAGCCGCTTTAGGCGCAGCCATTGTCGAAGAACTTATCTTTCGTGGACTAATGTTTCAAGCCATGAATAAATTGCTGGGAAACTGGGCCGCACTCGCTGTGACTTCTCTATTCTTTGGAATAGCCCATCTTGGGAATACAGGAGCAACATTATGGAGCGCGTTCGCCATAACCTTAGAAGCAGGTGTTCTGCTTGGAGCCGCGTTTATGTGGCGACGGAACCTGTGGTTTGCCATGGGTCTGCACTTTTCCTGGAATGCACTTGAAGGTTTGCTTGGTATTCCTGTTTCTGGACACACTACAGCCGGTCTGTTAATTGTGAAAGTGCATGGTCCTTCACTTCTCACTGGAGGTGATTTTGGACTTGAGGGGTCTATGGTTCCCGTTATCATCAGCCTTCTGATTACTATTCCCATGCTGTATGGCGCTGTTCGCAATCGCAATCTGCCAACGAATTTTACATAAGCCATATACAGAATTCTATAAGAACTGTACCGAATTGCTTCAGTTTATTAAGCTAACGGGCAGGTTAGCTCAATAAACTGAAGATAGCCAATCAATTGATTGGCTCTTTTTGTTCACGTAACAGGAATTAATTTATACCGAACCAAATCCTATTTGAATGTGTATATAAGATGAAAAACATCAAAAAGGGGGGAAAGAAATAATGGCACTCGAAATCACACGTGATGAAGCAGGGCAGCTATTTACCGATTATTCCAAATATATTTATCGAACCGCATTACTGTTAACGAGATCAGAGACACTCGCTGATGACATCACACAAGAGACTTTTATTCAAGTTTTTAGAAAGTTTAATACTTTTGATTCGACTAAGTCGATAAAGCCTTGGATTTACAAAATATCTATAAATACGATGCGTAACATGCTTCGCAAGCAAAAATGGTTAACATTTGTTGGGTATACACCTGAAATAGCTGATAAGGAATTGATTGAGGATATAATTATACAAAATGAAGAATCTATGCGGCTATGGAAAGAAATTGACCAGTTATCATTAAAGAGCAGAGAAATCTTAATACTCCATTATTATACTGAATTAAAGCTAATTGAAGTATCTGAAATATTAGGTGTATCTATAGGTACCTGCAAATCAAGACTGCATACTGCATTGACTACACTTCGCAGACAGATCCTGAAAGTGAAACCATAGAATCTCGAAAAAGGAGAGCTTCCTATGAGCGAAATTAATCAAACGGAAATCAAACATGCTATACATAACAATATCAAATCTAGCCATTCATCTGTTCTATTCGAAAATGTATGGGAACAATACTCAAATAAAAATATTAGACATAAACATAAAAGGATCTATAGAAAAGGTGTTATTGCTGCATGTATTTTGGGGTTACTATTCTTTTTTGTAGTATTTCAAACACCGGTGCGAGCATTCATAGAACAGTTTTTAGAAGTCAAACTAATTAAGAACGGGAAAAACGCCGAAGTCGGATTTTCCTGGACAGATACTGCAGGCGATACTCGGTTTAAAGTTTCAAATAAAAAAGAGGCAGAGAAGTCGCTTGGGATCTCCATTCCATGGCCGCATCAATTGGAAAAAATGTCTGGTGAAAAAGAAGTTTGGATTAGAAAAGAAAGTGATAAGCCACTGGGGTACGATTATTCTATCCGTACGCAGCATCGTTACTACCAAGTCATTGCGAATTATAATATTAACAGACAGCCTGAATTTTTTGCAAAAACTACTGATGAGGTGGTCGTTAAAGAATTATCAATTCAAGGTGGGACAGCTAAATTTATAACCAGTACTGAATTAAATCATGTCCCATACCTTTATTTAGAAAAGGATAATTGGAAAATTGTTATCATTGTGACTAACCACGCGAAGGAAAATATAATTAATGAACAAGAGATTCAGGACTTAGCTTCATCAATTAAATAAATAAAAAGTAGATCTGTCATGATTCTGAGAGAAACTCCTTACTCAAGAAGAGCAGCCAGGCCTACTAGCGTGGATCTCAGTCCTTCTTCATGCTCATCTTGCCCGATTCCTTCAGGCACGTTCTTACTTTGATACCTTCTGAGACAATTTTAAAATTCCAAGTCAAATCATTGCACCGCGTAAGAGGGATCTTTAGATTCGAAGATAAACAGGATACTATTATCTTATTGAGGAGGATGACAAGTGGAACTTTTTTACGAAATCGAAGGGGATGGATCCCCAATAGTCATGATTCACTCGGGAGGTGTCGACTCAAGGATGTGGAGGTATATGGTGCCGGAACTAGCGCAATCCTTCAAGGTCATTACCTTCGATGGTCGAGGAACGGGTCGCTCCCCTGCTATGCAAGAGCCAACTTCACTTGTGGAGGATTTGCGCAAACTTCTCGAACATCTCGGGCTAGACCGTGCCACACTTGTCGGCCATTCCATGGGTGGGCAAGTCGCGACTGATTTTACGTTATCATATCCTTCCATGGTTGAACAACTTGTGGTGATTGCCCCTTCATTGACGGGATATGTATATTCGCAGGAATTTACCAATTATATGACATCGGTGAATGCGGCCGCTCCCGATATTTCTAAACTTGTGGAGTTGTCCTTGGCCGGACCGATCTATCGGGCTACGATGGCTAGCCCCCATGGGAGTTTTCTGAGTGAAATGCATGCTCACTACATGGCAAGGGTATTTACCGAGTGGAGATGCTTTGAGGTCCTGTGGCCAGAGCCGCCTACGATTGAACGGTTAGAGAAAATTGCAGTAAGTACTCTATTCATACAAGGAACAATAGAATGGCCGGACATGTATAATATCGCCGAGCACTTTAAGCGTGTCCCTGCGATTCAGTTTGCCGAAATCCAAGGGGCCGATCATATGCTTGTAATAACTCATGCGAAACAACTAGCAAATTGCATCCAACATTTTATACTGGGAGAGCTCGATAATGCCGTGGATCCCAAGAAGTGAATGAACGTATTTGTCAAGCCACCGAGGGAAATATTCGTACGGCTCCAATGGATATTTTTACCTAGAAAGGATATCACAGTGCTGCGATTAACAATATGCCAAGAGAAGGAATATTCCTGGGAGCATTGACAAGAACATGGTCCGATTACCGATTAGGTGTATATCTAAATAATAAGCGATGTAGTTAAAACCTCACTAAGTACCATATTACATGAAAATGTTCACATTGTATGAGCCAACGGACACCATTGAAAGGTAAACAGGGAGTGGACCATGAGCGTATTAAATCGTCAATGAGAATTAAATTGCGTCAGAACATACAGATCCGGAGGCAAAGATCATTAGAGACTTATTTACTCTGTAAACTCCTGAACTGGCAGAAGGCACAAGCATTAACGATGTTGGTCAAACATCATTTTTCGAGCATCCTTCAGGGTGCTTTTTCTTTTGCACTCATAAAACGAAATGTGAGCTGTTTTAAGCCTGTTTCAGCTAACGCTGCCTTGATGATTTGAAAGATATCTTAACAAATTGAATGATTTTGCAATGGACGCAGCTTGTGAAATCCTGCAATGTTATAGAGAATAACGAAACATCAATTCATAACGAATTGAATGGCACACAAGTCTACGACATGAAGGAGGAGTGTAAATGGCATCTCGGCAAAAGCGCGGCTTAAAAAACCAGGCCAAGTGTATTGTAATGTTTATGTTAATCGTTAGTTTGGTTGTAGCGGGTTATCCTTATCCGGTATCTGGTGAGGCATCTCTCAACGAGAATATGGCAGCAGAATATCTGCCAACGATTTATGAGGAAATTGATGCAAGCGGTTTCAAGCATCCGGGAATTGGGCTTACCAAGGACATTCTGGAGAATATGCGCACACAGGTGCTGGCAAAGCAGGAGCCCTGGTACAGTTATTTTAATCGAATGACCGAGTCTGGAGCCGCATCCAGAAACGTTACGTCCAGCAATCAGAGCAGTTCGGATCCGACAAAGCCTGGCAGCGTGAATTTTAACAGCCAATCCTTTAACTCCAAATTTATAGCAGACAGCTTAAAGGCCTACACGCAGGCCATCATGTACTATGTAACAGGGGAACAGGTGTACAGAGCTAATGCGATGGGCATCATCCGAATCTGGTCTCAGATGGACCCGGCAAAATACAGCTATTTCACCGATTCGCATATTCACACTGGAATTCCACTGAATCGGATGGTGACAGCAGCAGAGATTTTAAGATATACGAGCAGCACAACGCAAGATCTGGAATGGACAGATCAGGACACAACAGATTTTAGCAATAATCTCATCTATCCGGTCATTGATACATTCCAGCATCATAACGGGTATTTTATGAACCAGCATCTGTATCCCCTCCTTGGAGCCATGTCAGGATATATTTTTACAGGAAACCGTGACCGTTACAATGAGGGCGTGGAATGGTTTACCGTGAATGAGACCGCTGTGGATCAAGGACAAAATGGCTCGATTAAGCAGTTATTTCGATGGGTGGATACTAATATTCTGACAGGTGAAGCGGTGGTTCCACCGAGAGTTCAGCATGTGGAGATGGGTAGGGATCAGGCCCACGGCGCTGGGGATATCACCAATGTGGAGATCTTGGCCCGCCTGTTGGAAGCACAGGGAACCAAGGTCGATCCAGTCGCAGGAACGGTGTCCAGTGCGGAGAATGCGGTCACTGCCTACGAATATTTGGATCAAAGGATATTGAAGGCGGCCGATTATTTTGCACAGTTCATGCTGGGCCATGATACGCCATGGACACCGGTGGCGGCTCATACGGATGCCGATGGCAATCCGACCATTATCTATAAGGAGCTGGCTGAAGGGTACAGAGGACGTATTGGCGGCAACGTCTATGGTCTCTACTATTATTACAAATATGCGGCAGGCGTAGATATGGAAGAGGAAGCTCCCTACTATGCCGATATGTTTAAGAAGCGACTGCCTTTTTATTGGGAATCTCCAGATGGAGGCGCTGATTATTGGATGTTTATCCCTGCAGAAGCAGCGACTGAAGGTGCAACAACACTTCCTAAAGTATCGACGAATGCGGATTGGAATGAAATGGAACACCGAGCTACAAGTCTGGATTCTCATTCCGAGATCAAACAAGAGGGTGCAACATCCTTTGTAGAGATTACAGCCACGGAAGAAGGGAGTCGAGTCTCCATCGTCAGCACCAGCACTCCCGTCAAAACCATAGGACTGCGAATACGGACCAATGGTACCGCCAAGCTTGTGATCAATGGGTGGGACGATGCTCCTTTGATTTTGCCGAATACCCAGGGACAGTGGAAATATGTAACCTATACCATGCACAACCTGCGAAGTCTAAGTGATCTGACGTATTTCAAAATTCAGGGAGCGGGTACTGTAGTGAATATGGATCACATCCATCTTAAAGCGGGTGAACAGCTGACGCCACCTGTCTTTAACGATAGCGGAACCTCTCTTGATCTGTATTCGTATGTCGGGTCAGATGCTGCATTGCAGTACGATTTTTCTGCAACGGACGCAGGCGCAGGCGACAGCGTCACCTACCAGATCGATCATAAGCCTGAGGGGGCTGTGTTTGACGAAAGTAGGGGGGCTTTTTCGTGGAGGCCGGAGCAGGTCGGGACCTATTCCATAGTGTTAGGAGCAACGGATGGAACCTCCATCACAGCCAAAGAAGTCAGGGTCGTTGTGAGCGCTGACCGATCATCTGCCGTTGCTGCAGTAATTGCTCCCTATAACCCGGAAACCACCTATGTATCGGCGAGTTTAACGCACTACAATAACATATATGCTGATATCATGGACGTAATAGCAACGGCAACGGATGACGAGTTTTTGCAAAAGCTGGTGGATTTGAGATCTGCGGTAGCAGATCTCCGGGAGTTAACACCGCAGCTTCAGGATGGAAGTATGGACTATTCCAGTATGCTGACTGCCGCAACGTTCTACAATGAAACGCTGAATTTATTGGATAATTACGCGGGGAGTTTTGCATTTTATGGTAACGCCGTCAATTTGACACACACCATGGATTTTGGACCGGATTATAAGGTGAGTGCGGATGCCTTCTCCCTTCAGGTAAGGGCGAGCTTTCCCGAGCGGATCGGCGGTACTGCGATTTTTGGCTCCAATGATAATGAAAGCTGGACACGACTAACTCCAGAGTTAACTGTCGTGTCTGAAGATATGCAGACACTGGAGGTCAGCGAAGCACACAAGAATACGCCTTTCCGTTTCTTTAAGATTCAGATGATTGAGCCATCCAGTACCATGCTGGAGTTGTCCGAATTCAGAATATTTGGTGAACGCCATGAAACGAATAATAAACTTCAATCGCTCTCAATAAACTCTCCCCAGAGCGTACAGAACCGGGTTGATACAGGCAATACGGTTGTGCTGACCTTTGAATCCACCGAACCGATTCAAGATGTGCAGGCTGTGATTCAAGGTAAGGAAGCAACGGCGCATTCAACGGATCACCTGAACTGGACGGCATCGGCAGTCATGGACAATCTTGCGCCTACAGGTCCTATCCGCTTTGCCATCGATTACAAAACGGCTAATGGGCTGTCGGTAGGTCCTGCCCTCTTCACGACGGATCAATCTTCGCTGTATTTGGTGAACCAGTCCAAGCTCCTCGATGTATCCAGGCTGGCCACAGTAACAGCTTCGGATAAACAATATGGTACCGGGGGACTGAGCAAGGAACAGGTAGGGTATCTATTGTTCGATGGCAATACGGGCACTTATGGCGATCTGGCTACTGGTGCCGGAGCCTACTATACGGTGGACTTTGGACCAGATGTATCGGTTACCGTGAGCGATATGATGCTGATGCCCAGAGCCTCCTATCCTGCAAGAATGAATGGAGTCGTCCTGCAAGGATCGAACGACAATAACAGCTGGACGAACTTGATTTCAGCCGTCACAGGAACAGCAGAAGGCAAGTGGACTTACATTGGCGGGGACAGAATAATTGATCATGATGCTTACCGATACCTGAGAATTTACAACAGCGCTGCCTGGAACGGTAATGTGGCAGAAGTGGAATTGTACGGACAATATGATATTCGCAGCATCGATTCCAAGGTAGTCAGCCCGGATGGATATACCAAGGGAAGCTATTACAAATACATGCAAGAGGTTGAGCGGATTCGAGCACTCTTTAACCATCCTGCATCCGATCGGCCCGCTTTGCTGGAGGAGCTGTACCAAGCTCAAGAGCAGCTGGTTTCTCTTGATTCTCTGCCTGCACAGAAGATTAGCGTAACGCCTTCCATGGTGGCGGCTTCCACGCCAGTCTATCAGAATAAGGGGACCAAAGAGCAGAATGGTTGGCGTGCCGTGGACAGCAATGTCGATACGTTTACCGATACAATGGATGCTGTATCATGGATTGATATTGATTTGGGAGAAAATCAGGCCGAGTCATTATCGAGCTTCAAGTTTTATCCGAGAAACGGTAAGGCCTCAGAAATTACGCGAGTTAACGGAGCTATTCTGCAGGGTTCTAACGATGGTACGCATTACACCGATTTGAATACCATCAGCGGGATTAGCAGCGTCCAATGGTATACGGCTCAGATAACCAACGATACAGCGTTCCGATATCTGAGGTACTACTCACCGGGCGGCTATGCCAATGTGGCCGAACTGGAATTGTACAGCAAGCCCACAGACCCAACCCTGCTGGTAAAGCTACTGGAACAAGCAGGCACATTAGAGGCGGAAATCTATGATGAGGCTGGGTTTACCGCCATGTTGGCGGCCAAATTACTGGCCACGGAAATAGCGGAAGATGCTGATAGCACCCAAACACAGATTGATTCCGCAGCTAATGAGTTGCTTCAGGCAATACAGGCACTGGTTATCAAGACGGAAACGAACGAAGAAGGATGAAAGGAGTGGCTGGTGCAGGATGAAAAAAACTTTGATTGTTACCATGGTGTTCAGTCTGTGTATGGGGATGTTCGGATTTGGTTTTGCGGCAAAGGCAGAAGCAGCAGCTGAATTTACGCACCCTGGTCTTCTGCATACACAGGCAGATTTCAACCGCATGCAGCAGATGGTAGGCGCAGGTGCGCAGCCTTATCTGGATGGATGGAATCAGCTGCTGAACAGTCCGCTTTCAGAGTCTGGTTGGACTCCGAGTGCGAAGTCTACAATTATCCGGGGGGGGGACAGGCGACAATGTCGCCTTGCTGTATAACGATATAGCACGTGCATATCAGAATGCTCTGCGATGGAAAATCAGTGGTAATACGGCTAACGGTGATACTGCCCGTGACATTCTGAATGCATGGTCATCGACGCTAACGACACTCACCGGTAATGCCGACCGTTACTTGGCGTCCGGAATATACGGTTACCAGATGGCTAACGCAGCGGAGATCATGCGGGATTACCCTGGGTTCAATGTGACCCAGATGCAAAATATGCTGTTAAATGTATTTTACAAGCCGCTTAATGAACGCTTTCTTATTGGCAATGAATTCGGCGGTGACCACAACGACGCCTACATCCAGAATTACTGGGCGAACTGGGATCTGAGCAACATGGCGGCGACGATTGCGATTGGTATTTTCTGTGACCGCCGTGACATCTATGAAGTAGGCATTGAATATTTGAAGCACGGTAATGGAAATGGCTCCATCTATAACGCAATTCCTTTCCTGCATCCGAACGGGCTTGCACAATGGCAGGAATCCGGACGTGACCAGGCACACACGATATTAGGGATTGGATTGATGGGTGCAATCAATGAAATGGCATGGAATCAAGGGGAAGATCTGTATGGATGGGCGAACAATCGTTTCCTGCGCGCTGCAGAATACGTTGCCAAGTATAACAATGGAGATGATAATGTCCCTTTTGCGACCTATGAATGGGGCTCTGGAACAAACGGTGCTGTTCAGACCCAGACTGTGATTTCGAGTGCGAGCCGTAATGAGTACCGTCCGGTTTGGGAGATGATCTATAACCACTATGCACAACGTAAGGGTCTATCCGTACCCAACATTGCTGCTCGTGCCAACCTGATGAGACCAGAGGAAGGCCCGAACACCGCTTATCCTTCAACGTTTGATCAGCTTGGATTTGGAACACTTCTATATACTCGTCCGGCGGGTAGCGGTGGTTCAGCCACACTTCCCAATGGGAATATAGCTAATGGCACGTACCGATTTGTTGTGCGTCTGGATGGCAAAGCTATGGAAGCAGCGGGTACTTCAAGCGGTGTACAAGTTCGAAAATCCACCTACACGGGGGGAGCCCATCAAAAGTGGAACGTGACTCATCTTGGCGGTGGCCAATACAGTATCAAAAATGTACAGAGCGGGCTTTCGCTGGATGTAGCAAGCGGTGCCTTGAGTCATGGGGCCAACTTTCAATTGTGGAGCAATAATGGCGGTGATAATCAGAGGTTTGCCTTCATTCCTACAGGGCAGGGTTATTATCGAATCACTCCTGTGCATTCGATAATAACCCGCTGACGTGGTGAATGCATCTTCGGCAGAAGGAGCTCTGATTCAGCAATGGAGATTTTTGTTAAGTAGTAACCAGCAGTGGAAGCTCGAACCATCCTAATAATGCATTTTGACGAATCCGCTTGTCTGCAAGAAAGCACGTGTTCAATGTTTATGTCCCGAAGTTCCTATACAAGGAGGCTTTGGGGCATTTTTTTTGCTTTGTTTTGTACCAGATAAGTGCAGGTCCGGGACAGGGTTGAAAGAAATTAGAATAAAGTTAAAGATTTTATACTGGATTTTAGAGAATGATTTTGATAGCTTAAGCAATATGAATAACCATTGTTGATCTCATTTATGATAGCGCATACATTATTGTAGGGACTGGATAGTGCACGATGAGCGAAGCTAAAGGGGATGGATGAAAATGCCTGAATACAGAAAAACCATCTTTATCAAATTTATATTGTCATATACTGTTCTGTCTGTGGTTCTGATCGGTATCATGGGTGGGTATTGGTATACCCAGGCCAATGAAATGATGGAGGATGAGATTGCCAAAGACAATAAAAACCGCCTGGTTTCCGCCAAGGATTATATCGAGCAGACGATATTAAAGAAATATGAAGACAACCTGCAGAATAAAGCACTATCCATTCGGTTTATTCAGAATAACTTCAACTTGAATCTACTGTTAACGAAGAGTTGGGAGGGGAATTTGAGTCGAATTGCATCCTTTCGGCAGGAACTGGAATTCTACAGGATTGAAAATGAAGGGCTAACCAATGTTACCGTTTATTTTCCGGCCAATCATTATGTCGTGGATGCCAGCAACTTTCATATGAAGAGTGATACATCCGAAGATGCAGCTTTCATTATGAAGCTGAACGAAGTAAAACCTAAAGAATGGCTGTTTCGGACCTTGGCGGATGGAAGCAAGGTGATGACCTATGTGATTAAACTGCCATACGAGACACCTGGCGTGCCAACCATGGGTTATTTCTTTATGGATGTAGGGGTGGAATATCTGCAGACGGCGGCTTCCCGAATTTTGAGTTCTCCGGCAGATCAGTTGTATATTTTCGACTCTTCCGGTAAAGAGCTTCTTCACACGGGGGAGTATAATGAGGCTCTCGGTGGTCTATTGCAGAATACCATTCACAACTATCAAAGCGGAGAACAGATTATTGAAGGAGCGGAAGGCAAAGCCGTGCTGTCTTATCTGGAGTCCGCGAACTCCCAGAAGGATTGGACTTATGCGATGTATCGTCCGATGAACTCGTTTGTCCTGTCCTCTGAACAGTTGAAAAACAGTCTTGTAATTAGTTGCGGCGTAGTTGTTCTATTTGGTTTGCTACTATCGTTCTTTTTCTCCAAACAACTCTACATTCCGGTAAAGAGACTGATGATGCAGATCAAAGGTTTACATACATCAAGTGCTGTCACGTCCTTAGGTAATGAGTACGCTTTTATCGGAAGCACCTTTCATCTGATGGAGGAAAAGATCGTAAACCTCGAAACCCAAGCCAGAAAAAATGATTTGAAAAACCTTTTGCTTGGCGTGAGCCTGGAGATCGAAGCGGAACAGTTCATTCAACCGGGATATCACTATTGCACCGTCTATCTCCGGATTCCAAATGAAGGCAGTGCAGGTCTGAAGATGCGTTATGAAAAGATGAATCGGTCTTTACACAGCATCTTCGTTCCATTGAATGAGAATGAGGCAGCTATCATTTATTATATTTCTCCTGATGAGCAGGACGCAGAAGACCGTATTATGGCCGATTTGCTGGAAGCTCAGTATTCTGCTGAGCAGGATTCCCGGTTTGGCGCGGCTATTGGGAGTAGGGTAGACCATCCAGAAGCGCTCGCCGATTCTTATCAGATGGCCAAGCAGGCAAGCAGATATCATTTTTTATATGGAAAAGATTCCATCGTTACGTATTCCAGAGTTCTGGCGATGAGTACAGCGCCTTATCTGTTTCAATACGATCATTTCAAAAATGCACTACAGGCAGGGGATCAGGAAGCAGTTGCTGAGTTCATTAACCACTTTCTGGAGGTTCTTCAGGATGGTCATATGCAGATCGAGACTGCGGAGCTCGCTGTGCTGCAATTAATGATGCAATTGTATCAATCGGTGCTTGAGTTGAAGTTACAGCACTTTCTGCCGCATTCCAATATCTTTGATGAATTGAAAAAGGATACGCTGATCGATACGGTTGAAGGGATACGTAGACTCTGCATGCAGATTACGGAACATTTAAAGTATGCCGGTAACCACGCACATATGGATGTGATTCGTACGTTGAAGGTGTATATTGCAGATCATCTGCATGAAGAGTTATCCCTGCAGATCCTCTCGAAGGAGGTTTCACTCGCCCCTGCTTATATTTCTACACTTTTCAGTGAAGGGACTAAAGAATCTTTTACGGAATATGTAACTCGGTTGCGGTTGGAAAAAGCTGCGGATCTGCTGCGTGATCAGCCACGTCTCTCGGTGTCGGTTATTGCAACGCAAGTCGGATACCGGAATCCTCAGTATTTTCACAGCAAATTCAAATCACGTTACGGCGTAACGCCTGTACAGTATCGGAATTCCCAGCTGGTAGCGCTGGATTCAATCTCTCTGGATAAGGAATAGCACGAGCAAGTATGGAGGTAGAAGGTAAGGTGAATATGACTGTTGTTTGGAGCATCTAACGAATGTTACCCAAGCAGCGGTCATTTTTTATGAATTCTATAGATTTTATAAGAAACCGTGAAAGAATTTATAAGGAATCGAATGAACTTGCAATAGAAAAAGCGCTTACATAATTCTAAGATTGAAGTGTGGCTTGAGGAATTTTGGATGGTTGGAAAGGAGCAGTTATCATGAACCCGGTGCACAATCCGGAAGTGGACGGCAAAAAAAATATATTTAATGGACAGCCGTCAAAATGGGCAGCAACATGGAGGGAATACAAGAAGTGCAGATATCTGTTTCTGCTGCTTGCCCCGGTGATGATTTGGTACGCGGTCTTTGCATACGGCCCAATGTACGGTATTCAACTGGCCTTCAAAGATTTCAGGATTATGGATGGAATCTGGGGAAGTCCGTGGGTGGGCTTCAAACATTTCGAGTTTTTGTTCTTTCAATCTCCTGACTTCTTGCGGATTCTGAAGAATACGATCGTCATCAGTTTTTTGCATATTTTGTTTGGATTCCCGGCGCCGATTATACTCGCACTGCTGATCAATGAGATCCGGTCAGGTGCCTTCAAAAGGGTAGCACAGTCGCTGACCTATCTACCGCATTTTTTCTCCTGGGTCATTCTTTCGGGGATATTAATCACACTGTTGTCTCCATCGTCCGGTGTGGTCAATTATCTGCTCCAGCTTGTGGGATTGGAGTCGGTCTATTTTCTGGGAGATCCGAATCATTTCCGGTCAACACTGGTCATTTCGGCGATCTGGAAAGAAGTCGGCTGGGGCACGATTATCTATTTGGCTGCGCTTGCAGGTGTACAACCCGAAATGTATGAGGCTGCTGTGATGGACGGAGCGAGTCGCTGGAGGCAGACCCTCAGTATTACGCTTCCGACAATTATGCCGGTCATTGTGCTGATGTTTATCCTGCGCATTGGCAATGTACTGGATGCCGGCTTTGATCAGATTTTGAACCTTTACTCACCTGCGACTTATAGTGTGGCGGATATTCTGGACACCTATGTTTACCGGGTAGGCTTGCAGAATTTCCAGTTCAGCCTGACGACAGCGGTCGGTCTGTTCAAGAATGTGATTGCTTTTGCGCTGGTACTGGCAACGAACTATATGGCCAAAAGGTTTGGACAGCAGGGGCTCTTCTAAACAGAATAACCAGATTGGAGGACAAGGCAGTGAAGCATAGCAGGGGCAGTAACCTTTTTCAGGCTTGTTTGATTACGTTCATGATTATTTTGTGTATTGTCATGCTGTATCCGTTTGTCCATATGCTATCGATCTCGTTCAGTACACCGGCAGAAGCATTGAGATTGGGCATCCATTTGTATCCACAGCAGGTATCTTTGTTTGCCTGGGAGAAGGTACTGGGCAATCAAGATATCTGGATGGGGTTCGGAAACACCGTTTTTCGTACAGTAGTGGGGACCGTTTGCTCAATCTTGTTCATGTCGTTTGGAGCATATCCGCTATCCCGTAAATACTTGCCGCATCGCAATGTGTATACGATGTTAATTGTGTTCACGATGTTCTTTAGCGGTGGGATGATTCCTTCCTACTTCCTGATCAAATCCCTTGGGCTGCTGGATTCGCGGCTGGTGTACATTATTCCGGGGTTAATCAGTACGTTCTCCATGCTGATTCTGCGTAATTTCTTTCAGAACATCCCTGATGAGCTGGAGGATTCGGCCAAAATCGACGGAGCGAACGATCTGCGTATTCTGTTTCAGCTGGTTCTCCCGTTATCGATGCCTGTTATTGCCACGTTGTCGCTATGGTCTGCGGTAGGGCATTGGAATGCTTGGTTTGACGCGGTGTTATACATTCAGGACCCTTCCAAGCAAGTGCTTCAGACGTTCTTGAGACGAGTGGTAATCACAGGAGAAAATCTATCCATGTTCGCGGCAGACGTTAAGGGCTCAGAATTGGGTTATCAGGAACCGATCAAAGCCGCTACACTGATGTTCACGGCATTGCCCATTATTATTGTATATCCATTTCTGCAAAAGTACTTCGTAAAAGGAACGATGGTAGGTTCACTCAAAGGCTGATAGGGGTTCATTCAAGCTGTCTCAGGGCGTTTTGATTCAATATGCAAATAGTTAGATCAAAAGGGAGGAATTCAGAAATGAAACAAAAGAAATTCATTACCGGTATGTTGGGCCTAGTGGTGTCGGTTTCATTACTTGTGAGCGGTTGCAGTGGTGGTGCGACTACTGATAACAGTACAGGTGAAACTTTCGATGGGGGCAATGAGAAGCCAATTGAGATTTCAATCGCAAACAACTGGAATATCCCCAAAGCCGATAACAATTACGTCCAGAAGTTTTTGGAAGAGAAATTTAATGTGAAGTTCAAGAATATCTCCTTCGAGACGGCAACCTGGAAAGAACAATTCAACGTCATGCTGGCTTCCGGCCAGATCCCGGATATTATTTCCGTAGACGGCACCGTAGGCGATGTGGTGCAATGGGCGGATCAAGGTATCCTTGCGAGTGTATCCCAAGAGGAGATCAAGCAATACATGCCTAAATACACGGCGGACGTGGAGAGCGTTGATCCAAATGCATGGGACCCAGGTACATACAACGGCAAGAACTGGGGTGTTCCCAAGGTATGGGGGGAAGGTGCAACGGGTTTTATTCCCGCATACAACGGACAATGGCTGAAGGCTATTGGCTATACTGAACCGCCAAAGGATCTTGCTGAGCTTGAGGATGTGCTGACCAAATTCATGAATAATGATCCGGACGGCAACGGTAAAAAAGATACGTACGGCTTGACCGGACGAGGCAAAGATGCCCAGGCACAGCTGTTCAATACGGTGTTCGCAGCTTACGGAGTAGCTCCGTACCAGTTCAAACTGGACGCGAATGGCAAAGTAACTTATGGCGCAATTACAGAGGAAGCTCGCAATGCGTTGAAGTTGCTAAATGAATGGTATAAGGCGGGCATTATTGATCCTGAATTCATCACCGATGGTAATAGCGAGATTCAAACCAAGTTTGTCAGTCTGCGAACGGGCATCATCGAGACGGGAATGTGGCACCATCTGTATGATGATGGATATTTTGGCCTGATCTCCAAAGATAAAGGCATTGAACTTGTTCCCGGTGTTCCGTTCTCTGGGCCAGATGGCAAGAAGTATGCGATGGCCAACGGAGCCTTGCAGCCTCCGTTGTTGTTTGGAGCACAGCTGGAGAAGGATGAAGCCAAACGAATCAAAATTCTGCAAATTCTTGAGTATGTCACAACGGATACGGAAGGTTACTTGACGACGGTGTTTGGCGAAAAAGGAAACTCCTATAATCTGGAGGGCGAATTGGCGGTTGTTACGGAAGCCGCGGCGGGTACGGAGTTAATGAGTGAACTGGGTGCAGGTTTCTATAATCCATTCGGTGCCAAAGTAAGTTCCATGATGAAACATCACTATTCTCCTGAAAAGCTGGCTTTCAAAGAGAAATTGACTAATGTAGAGGGCGTTACTGTCCTGAGTGATCTGATGCAGTCCACGGTAATGAAGACCAAAGCCCAGTATGAGGCCATCTTAAATACATTGCAGGCACAATATTATATTAAAGCAATCTCCGGTGAAGCCAACACGGACAAAGACTTTGATGATTTCCGGTCACAGTGGCTGAACTCGGGAGGACAGTCGGAACTGGATGAGGCCCAACAGATTTACGAGGAGCGCAGTAAATAAAAATGACTTTCAGGGATGAACACAAGATCGTTAGCAGATGAACGTGGGAACGGTGCTCATTTGCTAACTGGCTCATCTCTAGGGATGGAGGAGAACGGATATGCAGACTGTTAATACCGATTTAGTGGTTTATCCAGCCCCGGCTGGTGCCGTAGTCAACCCTGATTTCACCGTGAGTGTCCGCAAGCCGCATGGGGAGTGGCAGCCCTTGTTCAGCTACAATGTGAAGGTCGATATGCATGACATCCGCAATGCATCGATGGTGACGTTTGATTGTTCTGGACCGGTGGAACTGGAGATTGTAAAGAATGAAGGGAGTGTTCAGGCGGCGATCATCCGCCCAATCTCAACAGGGTTAAGCTGTAAGTTGGAAGCAAAACGTATGTCGCTTCATCTGGAGGGTCCGCAGCAGCTATCCTTGGAAGTGAACGGAGATCGATTCCACAATCTGCACATTTTTGCTAATGCTCTGGAGCAGGATGTCCCGCAAGTTTCGGATGACGGTGTCCTGCCGCTTGAACTGGGATTACATAACATGGCAGATATTCTGGGGAATTTGGCAGATATGAGTTCAACAGTGAGATCCAAAGTGATATACTTTCAACCCGGTCTCCATCATTTTGATACATCCCGTTTAGAGGTACCTTCGAATACTATGATCTATATCGCCGGTGGCGCAGTAATCTATGGAGGATTTATTTGTAGCCGCGTGGAGGACGTGGTCATTCGTGGCAGAGGAATTCTGTACCTTTCCGATTTTGAGAAAACGACCTTTTATCGTGGGGTGGAAATCAGTTATGCCCGAAATATATCCATTGAAGGCATCACGGTCATCGATCCGCCCCATTATACAGTCCTGATCGGACAATCCAATTCTATAGATATTTGTAACATCAAAACCTTCAGCACCCGGGGATGGTCAGATGGGATTGATATGATGGCCTGTTCAGATGTAACAATCGACAGTGTGTTTCTGCGTACTTCTGATGACTGTATTGCGATCTATGCTTCACGGGATGAATATCGAGGCGATACGCGGAGGGTTCGTGTTACCCGTTCGATCTTGTGGGCAGATGTGGCGCACCCAGCCAATATAGGCACACATGGCAACTATGAAGGAGATGGAGATGTGATTGAGGATATTGTATTCAGCGATATTGATATCCTCGAGCATCATGAACCACAGCCGGATTACTGGGGATGTCTGGCAATCAATGCGGGAGACAACAATACAGTACAGAATGTGGTATATGAGAATATCCGTATTGAACCCTTCGAATTGGGAGAATTGTTCAATGTGAGAGTGCTGCAAAATCCGAAATACAATCCCGCTCCCGGTAAACAGATCCGCAATGTTCTCTTCAAAAACATTAAGTATAACGGAAGTTGTCTGAATCCTTCCCATATTGAAGGCTACGATGAAACACGCAAGGTAGAGAACGTGAGATTCGAGAATGTGGTGGTGAATGGCGAACATTTATCTAAAGACAAAGATCTTATTCTCGGACCCCACGTCGGTAATGTAAAAGTACAACGAGTATAAGTAGAATTGCGCTGAGGAACTGGAGCATAAATGTAGTAATTCCCTCCTGAAAATCTCCTCGGTCCGTTTGCACTATTCGTTTGTAATCTCTATTGGTCAATATTAGAATGGCTCAAATGGATGACCGTTCTCTCATAAGTCTGGTTATTAATGACAACTATACGAGAGCCAAATCAGCATTGCTACTCCTGTTTTCACAAGTGCAATTATACACAACTAAACTTCCCCCAATTTTATATGCCTAGATGAAAGAAAATTAGAAGATTGAAACGTATAACCTAAGCGGTTAGAAAGAGTAAACTATATAAGGAAAGCAGGAGAATAGCCATGTTAACCATAGGGAAATCGAGTATTTGGCTTCAAGAAGTCGTTCAACGTATAACCGAAAAAATGGACTGGGTGAGCGAGAAATCGAAGGATAAAATTCCTTATACGACCATAAATGGAGTACATGATGACAGATCAGTCCAGAATCCAAGCGGGATGCACGCTGACGGAATCAACTGGTGGACCAATGGGTTCTGGGGGGGGATGATGTGGCAAATGTATCATCTAACTGGTCAGGAGAAATACAAAAAGTATGCGAACCTCTCAGAAGATAAATTGGATGCCGGGCTGCAGCAGTATTACGGATTGCATCACGATGTGGGGTTTATGTGGCTGCCAACCAGTGTCACAAACTATAAGATCACCCAAAATCCACAGTCCCGAAAAAGGGCGCTACATGCAGCCAATCTTCTGGCGGGTCGCTATAACCTAGCAGGGGAATTTATACGAGCATGGAACGACCTTCCTGAAGAAGATAGTCGAGGTTGGGCGATTATTGATTGTATGTTTAATATTCCGCTTCTTTATTGGGCCACTGAAGAAACCGGCGATCCTCGGTTCAAGCAGATTGCCATGAAGCATGCAGATACAGTAATGAAAACATTTGTACGTCCAGACGGATCCGTCAATCACATTGTTGAATTCGACCCATTTAATGGGGGAGTCGTTAAAACGTATGGCGGTCAGGGATATGAGGACGGCTCTTCCTGGACCAGAGGTCAGACGTGGGGACTTTACGGTTTTATGATGAGCTATATTCATACTGGCAAAGAAGAATACTTAAATACGGCAAAGCGCATTGCTCATTATTTTATCGCCAACATTCCAGAAAATGGGATTATTCCTGTTGACTTTAGGCAACCAAAAGAACCCGCATATGAAGACTCCACGGCCGCAGCGATTGCTGCATGTGGACTCATTGAAATATCCAAGGTTGTCGGGCTGCATGAGAAGGAACTTTATCTGAGCGCTGCTATCAAGCTCTTAAAAGTATTAGATGAGGCTCGGGCTGACTGGACGAAGAACTGTGACTGCATCTTAATGAATGGATCATCGGCTTATCATGCAAAAGAACATCACCAGTCCATCATTTATGGAGATTATTACTTTATTGAAGCTATTTTTAAATTAATGGGGCAAGATTTGTATCTTTGGTAAGCACTTATTATGTAGAAAATAGTATAGGGCAGCCAATCTCTTGGGCGGCTTCATATTTTTAGTTTATTACAGTGGACCTCATCAAACTAAAAGTTCACCCACGTTTTGTACTACATGGGTGAACTTTCCCTCATTTCACTAACAAATGTCGATCCCATTAGGGAGTATAGCATCCATTATTTAATATACGGTCATGGGATCTACATAACTTAATATAGCAATGCTCTGACCACTAAGACCTTTCATAAATGAAAGCTGATAAATTGTTTAAGTCCCTAATTTAGCGGCTTGGTAGAGAACAGAGTTTGCTGTCCTTGTAAAAAGGTCATTAGTTTGGTCAAATCCGATTGAGTGAATGTAAGAGTAGAAAAATTACGCTACAGTCTGTATAAAAAGGCACCCGCCTTAAGGCAGGTACCATCTCTATTGAGATCAAGTATACATTACCTGCCGGAAATTTCATTCAGCGAGATTTCTTGTTCCTCCAGCAGTCGTTTCAGCTTTTGGCGCTGTCGTTTTTCCTTCTGACGGCGCTCTTTGTCCTCAGCCTTTAGAGCCTTGAGCAGGGAGAAACACATACCGATAAGGACAATAGCGAACGGCAATGCGGTTACAATGGATGCCGTCTGGAGGCCAGTTAACCCCCCGCTGATTAGCAGTACTACCGCGATGGAGGACTGCATGATTCCCCAGGTTAATTTCACTCTTGCACTTGGGTCCAGCTTGCCATCTGAAGTAAGCATACCCAGTACAAAGGTAGCTGAATCAGCCGACGTAATAAAGAAGATCATGATCAGCATTGTGGCGATGAATGCCACGATCGTGCCCAAAGGCAGCTGCTCCAGCATAAGGAATAAAGCGGTTGTTGTATCTTCCTTGACAGCCTCCGCCAGATGAGCGGCATTGAACAATTCCATGTGAAGTCCTGTTCCGCCAAAGACGGAGAACCAGATAAATCCGAAAAGACTTGGAATAACCATGACGTAAATTACAAATTCCTTTATGGTTCTTCCTCTGGATACCCTTGCGATAAAAGTGCCGACAAAAGGAGCCCACGAGATCCACCATGCCCAGTAAAATAACGTCCATGCTCCAATCCAGGTTTCTCTTGAGAACGGCGTCAGTCTCAAACTCATGTTAATAATATTCTGCATGTAACTGCCCAAGGTTGTTGTGAATGTGTCAAATATAAAAGAAGTCGGTCCAGTCACCAATACAAACACCATCAATAACAAAGCTATAACAAGGTTAACGTTGCTCAGAATCTTAATACCTTTATCCAGACCGGAGGTTGCCGAGATTAAAAACAGTACGGTTACAACTATGATAATGACAACCTGAGACAGAGTCGAGTTAGGAATACCGAATAAGTGATTCAGACCCCCGCCGATCTGAAGTGCACCCAATCCAAGCGAGGTCGCAACACCAAAGATGGTGGAAATGACCGCCAGAATATCAATGACTTTACCAAGCCAGCCTGCAGCAAGACGCTCACCTATCAGAGGAATAAAGGTGGAACTGATCAGCCCTTTGTATCCTTTCCGGAACTGGAAGTAAGCAAGCGCTAAGCCGATGACGGTATAGATAGCCCAAGGGTGCAGCCCCCAGTGGAAAAAGGAATAACGCATTGAAAGTATGGCTGCTTGCGTTGTTTCGGGTACCGCCCCCTCAGGGGCAGATAAATAGTGGGACAGCGGTTCAGCTACTCCCCAAAAAACCAGCCCAATGCCCATACCAGCGCTAAACAGCATGGACAGCCAGGAAAGCGTAGAATACTCCGGCTCATCATCGTCATCCCCAAGCCTAATACCGCCAAATCGGCTGAACGCCAGATAAAAAGCGAAGACCAGGAAGAACAGTGTCGCTAGCAAATAAAACCAGCCAAAATTCTGAATAGAGAAGTTGTAGGCAACATTAGCCACATCTGCCAGCTGATCAGGAGCGACGGCTCCCCATATTGCAAACAGTGCAACGATGATAATTGTGATTGTAAATACCATGATGAGACCTCCGTTATGTAAGCTTCAGCCAACTGTTGTTCCTTAGTATGTGCTAGTCCGTCCTGTAATATTTCGGAAAGCTAGCTTTTGATAACTTAAAACAAACTGCCATGTAATGAAACACCCGCCGGTTTATTCGTTCCCTTTTTAGTGAGGAATTAGTGACAAAGATTCAGGATTTAATTAGGATATTTGTATTAATTCAGAATCCGAGCATAATTATCTATGTAAAATCATTATAGTCGCTACATTTGGCATTATTTAAATGGAAAGGCATTATTCTTGTACAGAAAATATGGGCTACGAGTTTGAGCATGTTGCTGGCACTGACTTTTGCTTACCTTCCCTTCACAAAACTAAACCTTCCTCTATTTGGATCTGTGATTGGATCAACCGAGGCATACTCCTACCTTTGTTGGTACTCATTTTCAAAAATCATCTTTCACTAGATTCAATTGAAAGATTCTCACCTTTAATCATTATGTTCATGCTAAATCTGACCGTAGGTAGCCAGATTTGTAAGGCTCTATTCTACCATGTTGATAAGCCGTTGATGCGCTATCCATTTTACCGGCAGCATGCGAAGCAGCATTTTCTGTTACGATTTAGAAGTATATTAAGCATAAATCTAAAGTTAGGTTCTTGTTTAGTAGCTGTAGTAAGTGTATCTATACTTGTATTAACTGGAGGACAGGATATACGTTTGCTACTTCCTATCTGGGTTATAACCATTGCACTGGCTGTATTTTTCTCAGTACATCATCTGTTGTTATACTATGTAATTCAACCATACACAACGGAGTTGGAAACCAGTAGTCCTCTTTTCTCATTCGTAAACGGCCTTATTTCATTGAGTTTTGTTGTGGCGATGTTTCTAGGTCCTCCACTATGGGGACTAACCGCTGTTATCATGGTGTTGACTTTAACCTATCTATCCATTACTGTCCTTCTCGTAACCAAATATGCTCAAAACAATTTTAGAGTAAAATGAGAAGGGGATACCAGAGAGAATTCAACTCCAAAATAAGGTTATTATAATGAAAAAGATTCTGAAGATATGATGGTGATAGGGATGAAAAGACTTGAGTCTGGTATGTCAGTAAACAACGAATTTTTTTCTGATATTGTCAGGTATGAACACGAAACGATAAGCGGAACGACCATAATAAACTCAAATGTTGGTTCACCTATATTTTGGAGCTGTGACCTGAAACATCTTATATTTGATACCTGTGATCTTACAAATGCGAGATTTTTTGCCGGTAGTACGATTGATCATTGTACATTTATTCGTTCCGATTTGCGCTCTGTTGGCATTGCCAAAGACGAAGCTGTTTTCACAAATTGCGAATTTTCCTCCTGCGATATGAGAGGGATGACATTGGAGAACGCTACGTTTATCGACTGTACTTTTTATAAATGTAGATTCAATGACCGGATTTTACAAGCGGCGAGTATCGTCAATTGTTCCTTTACCGGCAAGCTAGTGGATATTACGTTTGAGGGAAATGGCAAACAAAAGTTAATCGTCAATTTTGAAAATTGCATCCTTGACGGTGTTCGTTTTGTGAGCTGTGACCTGACGCAATGTATTCCGCCAAAATCCAAAAACCATCTGTATGTTGAACAGGTATCCGCACGTGTGAAAAATGCTTTGATGAAGATAGACGATGACCCTAATCTATCTGAAGATGATCGGAAGGTACTGGTACGCAGTCTTCGCAGGCTTGAGCCTATGGAACAATATATTTTTAACACAGCCCATATGAAGAAAATATATGGTGATGTTTTTGTTGAACGATTTTTCAGTAGTCTGGATTGTAACATGGCGTAGATTTTCTCGAACGAATCCGTAGAATAGATGAAGCGCGTTGTATAAGTTATCGCAATAAGGGGGAGTGTAGAAGAAAAAAGGTGGAAGAGAAATGTACCGATTATTCATTTTGATACCCTGTTTTTTTCTGTTGCTTGGAACAACTTATAGTGCCTGGGGAGCAGAGATTACCGGATCTTCTCTCATAAAAGATCTTCAAAAAGGCGGATATATCCTTTATATCCGACATGGAGACGCAACTGTAGGGGAAGATCAACAAAACTTTAGTCTAACAGATTGCACTACGCAGCGGAATTTAAGTGTATTGGGAAAGGAACAAGCTGAAAAGTATGGCGAGGCTATCCGTAAATTAAACATTCCCCTCCAAATACCTGTAGAAGCAAGTCCTTTATGTAGAACCCTCCAAACGGCTCAGATTGCTTTTGGTACACAACAGGTAAAAGTAAATGATTTCTGGTTAAACATATATAATCTCAGTCAAAATCCGAGCACTGAAAAAATAAATAGTACATTGCAAGCATTTACAAATGAAATTGAACAAATACCTCCAACTCATGTTAACAGAGTAATTATAGCTCACTCTTTTCCTCCTGGGATAGGAGTAGGAGAACTTGCGAGTATGGAGACCGTTATTCTAAAACCACTGGGAGATCAAAAAGGGTATGAGGTTATTGGGAAATTGACATTAGAAGATGTTTTACAGCTAGCCGGAGTGTCAAATTAGATTAAAGATTGTATTTCAAGAGGAAAAATTCAAAAAAATGGATTGAGTAAAAGGGGAGGGGCCGCTTTTGGTGACAAAAGTTGCCCTTCTTTGATTTCCTCTTGTATTTATCTTATTTCCCGCTGGTCTTGTCCAAATCAGTTTGCCCGATAAATGGAATTCAAGTAATTCGAAATTGATGAAGTATCATCAATGGAGGTACGCATTGCAATGTAACCGTCGGGACGAATCAGTACAAGTTCTTTACTTGTAACATCGTAAATTCGATAGGCATTACCTGCTGTGTCTATTAAACCTTCCGCCGCCCCATCCACGTTGGATGGCAGGATATAATGTATATGGAGTTCGTTGTTAGTGAAGTTCTTCAGCGAAGGATCGACGCTGTTTGCAAAAGCCAAAAGCGTCCAGTGTGGGCCTCGCAATAGGTCAAAGAGACTTCCTGCAAATCCGGTGCCTTGCAGGCCCGTAGCATTAGGAGCACGATCCCCAGGAAATGAACGGGTAACATTTGTTCGAGCAGAACGACGGGTAAGCGAACTTGAGCGATAGGAAATGAGTAGCCCACTCGTCAGATCGTCGGATATGGTGCTCAAAGTTTGGGACAACCCTCCGCCTTCAGTCGCCGTTCCTATGACCACTCCCATCTTCTTCGTGCTGTCCTCAAGAACAGCTTGAGCCACTGGGCGGCGCTCCTCATCGTACGTGTCGAGTAAGGCGGTGTCCGCTCCCCGTATCACATCCGAACAGTTTCCAGCCGAGATTGTACGCGTCCTGCATCCCCGTATTCATGCCTTGACCACCGGCCGGCGAATGAACATGAGCAGCATCGCCGGCAAGGAAGACCCGGCCGTTGCGGTAACATTCAACCATACGAACGTTGACCCGATAGATGGACAGCCAGGAAGCAGCCGTAAGCCGAACACGTCCGGCCCCTGCGCGACGGTCAAACATGGCTTGATACGCCTCTAGCGACGGCTGCTCTGGTTCTTCGATGTCTTCCGGAATTGTAGCCTGCAGTTGCCAAAGTCACGATCTAACCCTTCCAATCGTACATCGCCAAGATACCATCGCTCATGATCACGTGTTTCCCCAACCAACGGTAAGTGAATAAATTTGCGGATATTGCTTTTGCCTCCGTCAGCGCCGACTACATAACGAGCGCGAATTTGCTTTTCTCCTTGTGATGAATGCACGGTTATCGTTACACCATCCACATCCTGAACAAGACTTATGGCTTCCATGCCCAACTCAACTTGACCGTCAAGCTCTGCATATCGGTCGCGCAATGCTTTTTCTACATCATATTGAGCAATCCAGACCGGATCGCGATAGGGTGTTTCAAGTTCGGGGCTGGCTGCAACGGTAATAGACGGCTTGTCCACACTCCTGCCATCTGCGGTATAATAACGAACAGGCAAATCCACAACACCTGTGTCAATAATGTAGTGGACGGCCTCCAAATCATCCGCGACTTCAAGCGAGCGAGGCTGTATTCCTTTGGCGCGAGAAGCAACGTTAAATAAGGAACTTCGTTCAATAATACGATGGTCGATGTTTCGACGGGCCAGCTCACAGGCAAGTGTAAGCCCTGTAGGACCGGCCCCGACAATAAGAACATCAACAAAAGACGGCTTGGTATTCATGAATAGAATCCTCCTTGATCATTGATTTGATATGCTACATTTGTTATACTACACCGTGCAGTGTAGTTTGTAAACAGAACAAAACTCTAATCAATTTCTGATGGTATACCTATAAGGGGGCAACGTAAGAATGGATCATACGGAAAACAAGAAAATCCGCAAAGGCTCTTCAGACAAAAGAGCTAAAATTATTGCGGCAGCACGAGACCTGTTTCTTTCCGATGGGTTTGATCGATCCAGCGTCGATGCGGTCGCAGCTAAAGCGGGAGTTTCCAAACGGACAGTTTATGATTATTATGGCGACAAACAGAATCTACTGCTTGCCGTTGTTGAAGAATCCAGTTTGGCGGTTCTTGACATGATTGAGCAAGGGATTTCAGATCACCTCTTGGAATTCGAGGATCTGAAGCAGGCGCTCATCTTATTTTGCGAACAAATCGTAGCTTCTGCGAACGGTTCGTCCGATTACATGGCTTTGATCCGTCTGGTTATGGTGGAAGCCGCCAACCTGCCAGACTCGTTTTTTGATAGGCTGGATAACGCAACTGAAGAGGGGATTATCAAGAGGTTTACAGAGTTTGGACAAACCGGATTGCTCCATGTGCCCGATCCTGAAATGGCTACAAAGCACTTCGCTGCATTAACGTTTTTATTGGTATTTAATCAACCTAGAAAAACAGAGGCATTGGAAGAGGAACAAACCAAACGTATCATCACTGAAGGCGTACGCGTCTTTCTTTGTGCTTATGCACCTCGTACCGTTTAAAACGAAAATCAACCATCATACTGAATGCGATTTTGTTCAAAAATAAAAAAAGGACTGTAAAATTCATCTTCTATCGATGAATGCTTTCGGTCCTTTTATGTTTATCCTGTACTAATGAACGACGGTATCGGTTTCCGCCTCTCCTGGTTAACGTCTTCGGAAGGCTCCGCCGCGTGCCAGAGCAAAGAAGATGAGCAGGGCAATAATCGAGCCAACGATGGCTGGAATAATATGAAATCCGCCAATCATGTTGCCGCTTAACCAACCAATAAGTCCACCAACAATGAGTACCCAGAGCAGATCCATGTATTGTTCTCCTTTCTTCGAGTTTATTACAAGTTATGTTGGCTGAGTGGAATATACCTCACCTTCCTGTTGGTGGAGGAATCTAAAGCGTCTGTGCTAAGATGAGGATAAATGATGATTCAAGCTGGGGAACAAGGCTAGAAGGGGTGCACATTGAAGAAAATACTTGTCATTGACGATGAAGTTGCAATTCGAGATTTAATTGAGCTGGTGCTAAGGCGAGAAAACTATGATGTGCAGACCGCAGAGGACGGCAAAACGGGCCTGCAGCTGCTCGACTCTTTTCAACCCGATTTAGTGGTACTTGACTTGATGCTGCCTGACTGCTCCGGATATGACCTGTGCAAGGAAATTACCGGGAAACGTGCCGTTCCTGTGATCATGCTCTCTGCCAAAAACGAGGTAATCGACAAGGTGTTGGGACTAGAGTTAGGGGCGGAAGATTACATGACCAAACCCTTTGACAATCGTGAATTGCTCGCTCGGATCAAGGTGATTCTGAGAAGAAACGAGAGCAAGGAAGAATCAAGTGAAGAAATAGAAGTTAAATCTACATGCATCATTCATGAAGAGCTGACATTTGATCTGGAAAGCCGCAGGGTGCTAAAAAACGGTGTACCCGTATCTTTAACGGCCAAAGAGTTCAAAATTCTGGAAACGTTACTCAAAAGGCCAGACAAAATTTTTACCCGGGATGAGCTGTTGCAGATCGGATGGGGATACGATTTTATGGGAGACAGTCGCAGTGTGGATATGACCATCATGCGATTACGGAAGAAGCTTGAGGATAACGCGGACGAACCGAAGTACGTCAGGACGATCTATGGATTTGGCTATCAACTTGGAGGTGGCGAGGCCTGAAGTATGCAACCCGGTTACTGCTGAATTATTTATTTTTCTCCGTGTTGTCTTTTGGCATCATCATTTTTGCGGTAAATAAAGCTATTGATTACTACAGCTTCGTTACCATTGAGAAACAGATGATGGAGAAGGCAGATCTGTCGGAGTTGTCCTTCCGTGAGGTGTTGGCACAGCATAGGTCATCGTCAGGAGAGCCCCAGACGAATGAAATTGTCAGACTTGCTCTGGAGAAGTTGAAAGCTTCAGGCAAGGAAGTACGTATCTATGACAGCTCCAAGCAGTTGCTCGGCTTGGCTGTGGATGGCATCATCATTAATGATGGCAAACCGCTTATTTTTGACAAAAATATTGAGAAAGCACTGAGCGGCAGTTATGCCTACACCGTCACGGAAGATCATCTGCTTTATTTTGCGACGCCCATTCAGGATCAATTCTACGAAAACGCTTATGTGTATGAGTTCGTGGAGGATATTTCCTACTTTTATGCGATCATGGATCAAATTCGTTATATCCTGTTTGCAGGTGCAGGCGGATTTATTGTGCTGATTACGTTATCCAGTCTGTGGATTGCGCGCAATACAACCAAGCCGATTAAGATACTACTTGGCGCTGCGCAAAGTTTCTCCAGACAGGAGTTTCGGAGAGTTCATCTAAAACGGAAGGATGAGCTGGGCATGCTGGCAGATGGGCTGGATTCCATGGGGCGGCAGCTTCATGATTACATTCAGTACCAGAAACAATTTGTCTCCAACGTATCTCACGAGTTAAAAACACCCTTGGCAGCCATTCGTGGTTTCTCTCAATACTTGGTTGAAGGGGAGACCGAGAACAAGGAGCTGCAAAAAATCTATGCTCATCTGTTGCAGGAATCGGATCGGCTCACCCGCTTGATTAATGAACTGTTATTACTATCCCGATTTGATAAGGCGGGTTCTAATGATTTGGAAGTCGAGAAGACGGAAATGAACGAACTGATTCAGCAAGTTGTCATGAATATGGGAGCCAAGGCCAAGGATAAAGGGATAGAGATCAGAGTTAGTCAGGCGGAGGAAGAACCGGATGATGAGGGTGCGACAAGAGTGCACGCCAATGTGAATCCAATGCTGATGTCCCATGCGATCGCCAATCTTGTGGACAATGCCATCAAATATTCAGCTAGTCCATCGCTGATCGAATTGAGGTTGGAACATACTCCAAACGAAGTAGTTATACGGATATGTGATCAAGGCATAGGCATCGCGGGCGATGAGCTGGAGCGAGTGCAGGAACGCTTTTACCGGGCGAAAAATGCAAGTACAGCAAATGGTTCAGGTCTTGGACTTTCCATATGCAAAGAGATCGTAGAGCGGTTTAATGGATATATCGACATCGAAAGTCAACTGGGAAAAGGAACGACCGTTACAATTGTTTTGCCTCGTGCATAGACATGCATCTAAAACCCAAGCCTAAATCTTAACGTTACAAGATTGGTACATTTCTGTTATAAGACTAACAAATGTTTTATTTATAATCACTTCATAAGAACAAATCACACATTTATGGAGGGATCATGATGAAATTAACTAAGAAAGCTGCAAGTTTTATCGTACTAAGTGCTTTACTAACGGTGGCATTAACGGGCTGTCAATCCAGTGAAGCTACATCGCCAGCAACCGGACAGAACACTGCAAATGAACAGAACACAGGCGAAGGTGCAACAAATGCTACTGCGCCTGCTTCCGGAAGTTCTGAAGAAAAGGGTACTGAAGCTATTAAAGAAGGTTCGATGGAGAAGGAAGGCAATGTGGTGCTGAAGGAGCTTGCTTTTGTCTATAATGAGAACACCATTGCGATTTCGGATACAGCGAATGAAGATCAGATGGAACAGATGCTGGGCAAACCGGATAACCTGAAATCTCATACGTACAGTGCTGACGATGGAACAAATATGGATAACTTAATTGGTTTTACGGAAAAAGTGTACACGTATCCTGGTCTGGAGATTAAAACAATCAGTATACCAAAGGGGAAACAAGACTCCATCTTTCATATCGAAATCACAGATCCTAAGTACGCGACAGTGCGAAACATTAAAGCAGGAGATAGCCTGGATACACTCAAAAATGCCTACCCTGAGGGGAAACTGCTTGGTGATGGAGCCCCCGATGAGGAGGATGACTTCCGTTACGAGCCATCCAATTATGTGGATGTGATGTCGTTTCATATCAAGGATGCCAAGGTAGAGAGCATTCAGATCTTCAGCCTTCTGGACTAATATTTAGTGATCGATGTTGGCAAGCCATTCATTCGATTCACCTTTAACACCTGTATAAAATGAAAGTTAACCCTCTTACATCCTGAAAAGGAGCATTGAGGGTTAACTTCATTTTAGGACTTTTAAATGAAGCGCTGCTTGGACAAATGCAACCCATGATAAGCGAGTTTGCAAACTGAAACTTTGTTACGTTTCGTCCGCGATGAGCGGCTAAATCCGGCTGTAGCCTCTGCGACCAATCATGTCTGGCTACAAGCTTCCCGTCCGTTTTCTGCACAAGATCAACCTCGAACAAACGGTACCCTCGATTGACCTCTCTCCGAACCTGTAGGGAATTCTTAGAGTTCTCATAAGATAGATACTAGCATTTTCAACCTCTTTTTATTGTTCGAAAATTTTCGAATTATGTATTGCAGCTATGTGGGAAGTGTGATATATTTCTTTTCAGGCCAAACAGTTCGAAAATATTCGAACTGAAACTGTACTGCATAAGACAGTATAGACAATATAGGAGGTAATAACATGTCCAATACAGCAACCGCTGGCAATACTACCAACTCTCTGAACACCGATGCAAACATCACGATGTTAAATAATTATTTTCGCTTGTTTGATGCATCTCGCACTGACGACCGGGCTATGAAGGATTTGTTATCCCTGTTCACGCAGAATGCTGAAATTGTTTCAAACGGTAGCAGTCGTACAGGATTCGAGGTGGTTATTAAGACTTTTTATGAATACAATAAAGACATTAAACATATGTGGGATGCATGGGTTCTTCAGCCCGACGGCAGTTATCGAACTAACTGGGCAGTATGCGGGCAAGCAGTAGATGGCACGGTGTATGCGAAGGCGGGTATAGATATTATGCGTGTGAACGAGTCAGGGCAGATTGTGTATCTGAAGAACGTGCAGACGACTGAAGATGCTTACAATGAATATAACTCGTAAGATGAATATAGGTGGTTGTTACTTCATAGGCCTCTGGTAAGAACCATTGCTGATTTGCTACATAGTAACCCATTTTTTTGATCAGTAGGCATAATTTTATCGACTTATACTTTAGATTCACAGCATCTGTGGCCTTCAACCGAACTATCCTAAAACCAAAGAAACCGATGGGACTTTACATAAGTAAAATGCCCATCGGTTTTTATTTTATCTCAACTCTTATTCTGTTGAAAATAGGTCAGGCTGGATAACTTGGCTATGTGCGTAGCGTAGAGTGAGCTTCATGTTAGTCTAACATGATTTTCTCGTTAACCATTTGATAGTAATACTCATCCATCTGTTCCGCCGTAACATCTTCTTCAAGATGATATATCCACCACGTCACAAGTAAACTAATGACCCCTGAATGATATTCCGCTAAAAGTTCTATGGGAGGTGAAAATGGTTTCCCTCTTCTTTTTAGTTCCAGAAAATCTCTTCTGGATATATCTCCAATATAGTTTTTGAAAAAGTCAGTAAATCCCTTGTCATTCTTCTGGTTTTGAACAATTGGCTCCAGTAAATTCTCCAACATGAATCTAGATAGGCTTTGCAAGGGCTGCCGAAGCCGATCTTCTATACTCATTTGTAAATAATCCTGAAGAACCCACGTGAGGGTAGCGGATAACAGCGCAAATTTATCCGCAAAATGTTTGTAAAACGTTGTACGGTGAACCATCGCTTTGTCACATATCTCATTAATCGTGATATTGCTGAATAGTTTGCCTTGCTCAGATAACAGATCTCTAAAGGCCGTAATTAACAATTTATGAGTCCGGGCAACTCTTAAATCAAGCTTTTTTTCATTGATTTTCATCTACACCACTTCCATATCGTAGTTTAACTATATACCATCCCTATATTGATTCTTACTATAAAAGAAATTTTGATTATATATTGGTATTATAAGTAATATTTTGATTTCTCAACAAGTGTAGATTAAAATCTAATTTCTAGAAAGGATGAATCTTCGGTGTCCGACATGAAAAAAGCTGTGGTGATCGGAGCAGGGATTGCTGGATTAATTACTGCAAGAATGTTAGCTGATTATTATGAGGAACTATGTGTGATTGAAAGGGATGAATTCCCTTCGGAGCCAAATAACCGACAGGGTGTACCTCAATCTTTTCATCCACACCGCGTACAACCACGCGGCGCGCTGATTATGGAACATTACTTCCCAGGATACAATGACGAATTGATAGCATTGGGAGCGATCTCTTCACACGATGAGAAGCTTATAGTTACTAATCGATACGGTACATTAGTTAACAAGGAGGATCCTTCTTCATTTAAAATTGCATCGTGCAGCAGAGCTTTGCTGGAATGGGTGCTGCGCAAACGAATCCAAAATATCCCTCATATAAGCTTCTTAACAAGTATGGAAGTTACTGGACTCATCGTATCTGAAGACCAGCATGCTGTTACAGGCATTTATACCAAAGAAAGAAGCGGTGAAAAAAGGGAAGACCAACTTGCAGCGGATATGGTTATTGATGCTTCAGGACGTTCTTCCAAATTGATTAGGTGGCTTGATAAATTAGGGTTGAATGTGCCAGAACCAGAAGTGCTAAAGGTATCTCTTGGTTATAGCACCCGTTATTACAACATTAAATCCTCCATTCCGAACGAATGGGTGATGTCTGATTCAGATCCTGAGCAAGGTATTCGTGCAGGCATATTTACGCGCATTGAGGATGATATCGCTGGACTCATTCTTTTCAATGCTGGAGGAGATGAGTATCCGTCCACTCAGCCCGAAGAGTTTCAAGATCAAATCAAGCATCTATTTGCTTCAGATAAAATTGTGAAGTTAATGGAGCAGTTGGAGCCATTGCAAGGGCCTAGGGGGTACCGTATTTCCGAGTCTGTTCGTCAGCATTTTGAACTCATGGAAGATTGGCCCTCTGGTTTACTCGTCCTTGGTGATGCATTTTGTAGCTTTGATCCTATTCATGGACAAGGTATCACCGTTGCTGCGATCGAAGCTGAGACTATAGGAAAGTCTTTGGAAGCACAGCGCTTGCATCCCGATCCGCAGTTTGAACGGAACATATTGCTTCGTATGCAGCAGGCCATCGATCCGGCTTGGTGGCTTAGTTCCGTGGCTGACCTGCGTTGGAGAGGGGTAGAACATGGTGGGCCTTATGAACTGAAAGGAGTGGATTTTGCTCAGAAATATATCAACTTATTTACGAAGCAAGCGATGAAAAAAGCGGATCAGGAAAAAGATAACCATCTCTTTTTTATGCAATTCCTAATGAATGCTTTGATCCTTCCTCCAAGTGAATATTTCAAAGCGGATGTCCTGGACATGATTCTAAACGACAATGGTTCAGAAGAAGAAATTGAATTAAGAGCAGCGCTTCGTGTCCAGGATTCGGATTTGTTCCAGCAAAAATTAGATGAGATCATTCCATTATTCCAACCGGAATATGATGAAGAGATTAAGAAACTGCTGGAAACACTTGAGCCTGCCTCTTTTAATGGATAACTTATCATGATGAAGTCGTCATTTTGACGGCTTTTTTATTTTGTGTCTATTATGATGGCGTGTTAGAAGTACAGTTACCCTTGAGCTAACATGCAACAATCCCCTAAAAAAAATGAAACACTACGTTACTTTTATGTTACAAATGTGAATCTCTGATACCTTGTACTAAATACGAAATAACATGTATTTTATGCATTAATCTATGTAACATAAGTTGTGAAAACAAATACATGATAAAAAACCGATAAAGTGAGATTCATTTATATCCAGATCCGCTCAAGGTTTAAAAGAAAGGTGGCTTACCAAATGAGTCAAACATTTCAATTTCCGAATGGTTTTTTGTGGGGAGGTTCCGTCTCTGCAAACCAAATTGAAGGTGCATATCAAGAAGACGGAAAAGGACTTTCCATTCAGGATATCATGCCAAACGGCATTCAGACACCTCCGACGATTGAACCAACAGAGGATAATATGAAGTTATTTGCGATTGACTTCTATCACCGATATAAAGAAGATATTAAACTCCTTGCAGAAATGGGTTTCAAAGTTTTTCGTACGTCTATAGCTTGGTCCAGAATCTTCCCGAAAGGGGATGAACTTGAGCCAAACGAAAAAGGTCTCCAATTTTACGACAACCTCTTTGACGAGTGCCGGAAATACGGGATTGAACCTCTAGTTACGATCTCTCATTATGAGACTCCTCTACATCTCGTTAGGGAATACGATGGCTGGGCGAATCGAAAAATGGTCGATTTCTATGAACGATATGTGCGAACCATTTTTGAGAGATACAAAAGCAAAGTGAAGTATTGGCTCACATTTAACGAGATTAATTCGATTCTTGAACACCCGTTTGCAAGTGGCGGGATTAACACGCATAAGGATCAACTTAGCAAACAGGCCCTGTACCAAGCGGTTCACCACGAGTTTGTTGCAAGTGCAATGGCGGTTAAAATTGGGCATGAAATTAACCCGGATTTCAAAATTGGTTGTATGGTCATTGCTATGCCGATTTACCCATTGACTCCTGACCCTAATGATATGATCAAAGTGATGGAAGCGGATCATAAGAACACAGGTTTTACGGATGTTCACGTGCGTGGTTATTACCCAGGTTACATGAAACGTTATTTGAAAGATAACGGGATTACCATTCATTTCGAGCCTGGCGACGAAGAAATTTTAAAAAACACCGTTGACTTTATTTCCTTTAGCTATTATCAAAGTAGTTGCGAAACGGCTGATCCTGCCAAGCAAATTAAAGGAGAAGGAAACCTGATTGGTGGTGTTCCTAATCCGCTCTTGACTGCGAGTGATTGGGGCTGGCAGATCGACCCCAAAGGCTTAAGGTACATCATGAATGCAATGTATGATCGTTATCAGAAGCCATTGTTCATCGTTGAAAATGGATTAGGAGCCGTAGATGAACTGATCACTGACGAAAATGGTAATAAAACCGTTATTGATGATTATCGCATTAAATATTTGAAGGAGCACTTGCTTCAAGTCGCTGAAGCCATTCAAGATGGTGTTGAATTAATGGGATATGCATCATGGGGTTGTATTGATTTGGTTAGTGCAACAACTGCAGAAATGAAAAAACGGTACGGATTTATCTATGTGGATCGTCATGATGATGGTTCAGGAACATTGGAACGCTATCGTAAGAAGTCCTTCCACTGGTATAAAGATGTCATTCAGAGCAACGGGAGCAGCTTGTTTCGTGAGTAGCAGGTGCTAATGTTGGAACATTGTTGATTACAGATCAGCTTACAGGCCTACAAAAAAAAACTAAGAAAGGGCCGCCAGTCAGCGGCTCTTTCTTAGTCTAATAATTGATATTGAACGATTAGGGAGTAGAAGATGAGAAAAAAAACATTTTTAATTATTGCTTTATTTGTTGCTACACTGAATTTGCGCCCGGCTATTAATTCCATATCTCCGCTGCTAGATACGATTCGGGAGGATCTGGGGATGAGCGCTGCACTAGCCAGTTTGCTAACTTCAATACCTGTACTATGTATGGGCGTATTTTCACCTTTTGCCGTCAAAGCAAGTGGGAGATGGGGAATAGAACGAATCATTGGATATTCCCTGATTGTGGTCGGAATCGGAATAGCTACTCGGCTATTTACACAGTCTACGTCCGTTTTACTTTTATCAGCATTGATCGTAGGTATCGGGATCGCTTCGATCGGCCCGTTAACTTCAGGTTTTATTAAAAAGTATTTTCCCGATCATGTTCCATCTATGATTGCACTCTATAGTATTGCAATCACTGTAGGGGCTGCGGTCAGTTCAATGGTATCGATTCCCTTAAAGACATACTTCAATTCTTGGCAGATAGCAGTAGGAGGGTGGGCAGTCATTGCCTTTGTAGCAGCGATCATTTGGTGGATCATGGTGAAGCCTCGATCTGAATCTGCTAATGCTAATGTGAGTGACATAAAAGAACGTCCGCAAATTAAACTTCCCTGGGGAAATAGAAGCGCATGGACGCTTACGCTTTCATTTGGATTAATGGCTATGTTGTTTTATTCTTTTACAGCGTGGCTCCCGTTAATGATTCAGGAAATGGGG
This sequence comes from Paenibacillus sp. 2003, assembly GCF_031455635.1. Lineage (NCBI taxonomy): Bacteria > Bacillati > Bacillota > Bacilli > Caryophanales > Paenibacillaceae > Paenibacillus > Paenibacillus sp. 2003. Next base: position 1,929,885 of record NZ_JAVDTB010000001.1, read on the forward strand.
TATAGCAAATCCTATGCAACGCTTTGTCTAACCATATTTGTTGTCATCCAAATCCCGATTAGCTTTGTCCTTCCTGTATTATTGAAGAACTTTCCTTCAAGAAGAGTATGGATGGTTGGTGAATCTCTGTTCATGATTGTCGGGTTGATTTTATTGATGATGAATTTCATACCGATGGTTTCCGTTGTACTCTTTGGAGTTGGAGCAGGGGGCTTGTTCACCTTAAACCTGATGTTACCGATTGATTCTACAACCAATGTGAACGATGCAACTTCCTGGTCAGCGATGCAGCAATCTGCCGGGTATGTTATTGGAGCGCTGGGTCCAATATTGCTAGGCTGGATTCATGATGCTTCCAATAGTTTCACACCTGCTATGATTGGAATGATTGTGATCATCATTCTAATGATTATGACACAAATTGCAGCAACACGAAGGAAAAAAGTAATGGAAAGCGTCTAACGTACTCATCCCATCGAGAGCCATAGTGACTTAAAAGAGAGCCCAAAAGGCTCTCTTTCTGGTCTTTATTTATAGAGAGATCGAGTTCTTTCTCATAGCTCCAATTCTGTATTTACCATTTCTTTGAAAACCTCTCGTCCCAGCCATTCCAACAGGAAAGTAACAGGAACCTGAGTGGTGATGTTCGTGGATTCGTAATACTCTTCTTTTACATAATAAGGGATACTCACATCTGATATTTTAGCCATGGTGGATTGGCGATCGTTCGTTATCGCCACAATTTTATTTTTCTCCTGCTTGATCCGTTGGAGATAAGGTAGCACAAACGGGTTTTCACCTCGCGTAGATAATGCAATCGTAACACTGTCTTTTTGAATTCTGGTATGGATGGGGTAATGAGGATCTTTTATGTACACGGAACAGATCCCTAGATTTGAGAAAAATCGGGCTCCATACTCTCCTATTATTCCGGAGCTCCCGATACCAATAAAAATAACGCTACTGGCATTAGCAATTAACTTTGCTGCCGTCTGAATTTTCTCCTCCAATTCAGGAGCTTGAGAACGTTCAAAAAACTCATACACTGCATGATGTGGACTTTTCAACTCCTGCTTCGTTAGTTTATCTTGTTGGGAAACGAGCATCTTAAGTTTTACTTTAAATTCGGAAAATCCCTCACATTGATTCTTTCTGCAAAATCGCAGAATGCTGGCTGTAGATACATGAGTTTCATCGGCCAGTTCTCTGATACGCATGTACGCCACTTTTTCCATGTTCTGAGAAATATAGTTATATAAAGATAGTTCCAATTCGTTATAAGATGAGATTTGCTCACTGGTGAACATGGATATGCACTCCCTTAGACCATAATAAAAATAATAGGTAACCTGCTTAGGCAGTATACATTACCTATGCTCAAAAAACAACGTGTTACATTTTTGTAACAAAAATCATCTCGTGTCAAAGGAAACTAAACACTTAAATCATATATATTTTCTTTTCTGTTCTGAGTAACATGACGTTATAACATATGTTTCGCACTTCCATTATAACTGGCTAGACGCGTCCATGGTCAGAGAATACCTTATTATACGTCGAAGGAGCCTTACAACATGGATAAACAACAATTGTCCAAAGATATTCTCAAACTGGTTGGTGGGGAAGAGAATATCGATCAAGTTACACACTGCATGACTCGACTCAGATTCAATCTAAACGATAACAATCAAGCAGACAGAACAACGTTAAAAAACACACCTGGCGTCATGGGTGTAACGGAAAACGGTGGACAGTTTCAGGTGATTATTGGCAATGAAGTTTCCGAAGTGTTCAAAGCACTAGTGACCAATATGAGCATGAAGCCTAACGCAGAGAGTGCTCTAAAAGGTGGAAAGAAACAAAGGAATCCGATCAGCGCATTATTTGACTTCATCTCGGGCATGTTCACGCCAATCCTGCCAGCAATTGCTGGCGCAGGTATGATCAAAGGGATCGTGTCCATTCTGGTGGCTCTTGGTTGGATGACGAATACAAGCTCAACCCATATCATTTTATCCGCCGTTGGCGATGGTGCATTCTACTTCCTGCCTATTCTTCTGGCCGTTAGTGCTGCGAAGAAAATGGGTAGCAATGTTTATGTGGGAGCTGCATTAGCGGCTGGTCTTATGCACCCAACCATTACAGCCTTGTTTCAAGAGGGTAATACATCGTTTGCAGGCATTACAGTTATTGCTACATCCTATGCATCATCGGTTATTCCCATCGTCATTGCAATCTGGATCTCTGCTTACGTGGAGAGAGCTATAGACCATATTACGCATGCTTCACTCAAAATGATTGTTGTACCCACTGTAACGTTACTTATTATGGTACCACTAACCTTGATCGCGATCGGGCCACTGGGTGGCATTATTGGAAACGGTTTATCTGGGGGTATCAGATGGTTATTTGATAACGCATCCATTTTTGCAAGTATTTTAATTGGTGGCACCATGTCTGTACTGATTATTACTGGCATGCATTATGCACTGTTGCCGCTTGCAGTTGGTTCGATTGCAACACTTGGTTACGATTTTATCGTTCCGTTAATGTTCGCAGCTAATATGGCCCAGGGTGGTGCCGCATTTGGTGTGGGCTTCAAGTCTAAAAATACCCAAACCAAATCACTTTCATATTCTACAGGACTGACCGCTCTTATGGGAATTACGGAGCCAGCCATGTACGGAATTAACATGAAATTCAAAAAACCATTTATTGCAGCGCTCATTGGGGGCGCAGTCGCTGGAGCGTTTCTAGGAGCCTTTTCGGTTAAAGCCTATTTCATTAGCACTGTAGGTCTTCCGGGAGCTGCCTCATATGTCGGTCCAGACATTAGCAACCTGCTCTATGCACTAATTGCTGCTTTGATTGCATTCGTTGTCGCTAGCGTCATTACTTATATTCTGGGCTTCCAGGAAGAGGTACCTGCACCATCAGCAGCGTCTGCAACTATATCTGTAGTAACTGAAGACACTAAATTACAGGATGAACAAATATTCAGCCCTATCAGTGGGGAAGTTAAGCCACTTAGCCTGGTTCCAGACCCTGCTTTTTCAGAAGAAATGATGGGTAAAGGATTTGCCATTCAACCTTCAGAAGGACGTGCAGTTTCCCCAGTTAACGGCACAATATTCTCTGTTTCTAAGAGTGGTCACGCTATTGGTCTCGTAAGTGATCTTGGCGCAGAGATGCTCATTCACATTGGGATTGATACGGTAAAGTTGAAAGGCCAATTTTTCTCGCCAAAGGTACAGGCTGGAGCAAAAGTATCCGTAGGCGACCTATTGATGGAATTTGACCGTGAAGAGATTGAAAAAGCGGGTTACAACATGATTACGCCGGTCATTATTACGAACATGTATCAATATACCGATGTGGAATCAGCTGGTCGTTCCAATATTCTTGAAAAAGAATGGATGTATACAGTCAAAGTTTAATCTGGTTATACCCATAGCGACAGTGTTCCAAAGCATCTTTGGAATACTGTCGTTTTTGTCTTGATGTTGCATAGCAAAACCAAAAAAACTCCTTCTACATAATATTAAGCTGATACAAAACACTGCGTAACATTTGAGTAACAAATGTGATCTCATGTTAATTCAAACTAAAAGGCTGAAAGGTATATATTTATTTGAATAATAAAAGTAACATAAGTTATGCAAATGAGAATCTCTTATGGATTTAACACTGAAAGGTGGAACACAAATGAATCTAACCATTCGCTTAGGGGCTGTTTTTCTGTGGGAAAGTCTCTAGCTACTAATTCAATAGTATCTGGTTGAGAATATTTAATACATCTATTTTTCTAGAAATACAGAAATAAGAAGGTGCAATTGTTGAAAAATATGTGGAAAATATATTTATTAGCTGTAATTAGTTTTCTTAATGGATCATCAGAATATGTTATTGCCGGAATCCTGGACAAAGTAGCTGAATCTAGCAACATTTCAGTTTCTTCTGCTGGACAGCTTATTACTGTGTTCTCTATAGCTTTTGGTGCAGGGACTCCTTTCTTAATTGCTTTTACATCTAAATTAGACCGAAAAAAGCTCTTAGTTTATGCATTAACGGTATTCTCTGTTGTTAACATTTTAATTGCAACGATCACAGGATATGAGATGCTTATCGTAGCTAGAATTATTTCAGCACTTAGTGCCGGTGTTATTCAGGTTACGCTCCTTACTCTTGCTGCAGCTTTGGCTGCTCCAGGCAAACAAGGCAGTTCAATTGCTACTGTTATCATGGGAAATAGTACGGCATTAGTTATCGGTGTACCTATAGGCAGGGTTGTAGCTTCCCATTATGATTGGAACATCATCTTTATTGGTCTTGGAGTAGCCGGACTTATTCTCTTATGCCTAGCGCTGCTGATCATACCTAAAGTCGTTGCTGAAAAAGCGGTTCCTTTGCGTGATCAGTTTACATTCATTATGCAACCCCGTATTGCAGCAGCGTTACTGATTACGTTCGTGTGGTTAGGTTCATATTCCATTTTATTTACGTACATTTCGCCGTATCTCCTAGATATATTTAGCATGAGTGATCAAGGTGTAACGGTAGCCCTGTTTATATTTGGTATTGCCAGTGCTATTGGTTCCAAAATAGGAGGACTCAGTACAGATACATGTGGTACATTCCGTACCCTAGCTGGGGGAATGATACTCCATGCCATTGTATTACTGTTGTTCCCGTTTATAGGCCAATCCATATTTCTTCTATATATATTACTTATTTTCTGGGCACTAGCAGCCTGGTCCTCAGGTACGCCGATCCAATTTCAGCTTATAAGTCTCGCTCCTGCCGCTTCTGGCATTGTACTGAGTCTGCATAGCGCGATTGGACAAGTTGGAATGGCTGCCGGAGCTGGTGTCGGGGGTATTGCTGTCAACCACAACTTGTTGAACTATATTCCATGGATCGGTGCGCTTGCCCTTGTGATTGGCATCGTAACAACGCTGCTTGATAACTCTCTATCTAAAAGAAAACAAACGAAACAATCTTTGCAATAAATAATCACTTGTATTATCTTTCTTTGATACATGCCGGTTAACGATATACAAAACCTCTATAACAATAAGAAAGCAGCTGACCCAAGTGATCAGCTGCTTTCTTATTGTTATAGTTCATAACTCATTAACCTTAAAGGGTAATAAAGTCTGAACTATCCTACATTTTCCAGTTGATGACTTGGTCAGTTTCCAACCCGAGACAATCGATAGTTACACCACAAATGTCGCGGGACGATAACATACTGCCATTGAAGTCACTATTACAGCATTTTTTGTTTTATTCATTGTTATCTGATGTTGAAGTTTTGTAATAAAATTCATAAAAAGTATAATGAGTGTATTAGCCAATCGTCAGGCAAGAGAAGGGTGATCACGAAATCTGAATTAACGCTGGAGGCGAATGAGATGCTTGAATTAGAGTTTACTACTATAGAGGAGTGGGATGAAGCATTGTGGGCGCGGATGGAGCGAATCTATCATGAGGCTTTTCAAAGCGGTGCTAAGACAAAAGCGATTTTGCACAGTATGCTGGACCGGAAGATTGGTTATTTACACGCGGGCATGCATCATGGAGAAGTGGTTGCGATGGCTGTTACTGGACTGGAGGGGAAGGCTGCGGACCGCATCCTGATCATCGATTACCTCGCGGTTGAACAGAAGCTGCGAGGGTTGAGCATAGGGACCTGGATGCTGAAGCAGATCAGAGCCTGGGCGTTAAGGGAACACCGGATCAAAGGTATGATTATCGAGGCGGAGTTCGGGACAACGGTGGCTCATCAGGAACGCATTCAGTTCTGGCAACGTAACGGGTTCATCCTAACCTCCTATGTCCATCAATATAGAATGGTGCCAGAGCCGTATCAGGCAATGATGCTGCCACTGGATACAAGTACGCATGTGCCTGATGATGGTGAAGCACTGTTTCGTTATATCAATGCTTTTCACAAGGTTGCTTACCGGAAGAGTTAGACCGTATTCAATGGACCTGCAGAAAATCACCGTAGAGATTTTAGTTCCATTGAAAAGGTTAGGAAAGTGGTAGCAATGTCGATCAGAATATTTATCGAGGCATCTGTCTTCCCACTTTGGGGAGGATCGGTGATTTTTGTTCATTTATATAAAAATTTATGTTTATCCATTGTAACCATCCTCTTTCAAATAGGATGTAAAACGATCAGTTCTTGACTGCGCGGTCAATAACTGATACATTAATCCCATGAGCAGACCAAGAGAATTTGATGTCGATCGTGTATTACACCAGTCTATGGAAGTGTTCTGGAATCAAGGCTTCAAAGCAACTTCTTATGAGGACCTTACGCGTACTACAGGAGTCAAAAAGCAAAGTTTGTACTGTGTTTTTAAAGACAAGCGATCGTTGTTCCTGAAGGCGCTGGCACTTTACCGTGAACAGGTTATAGCGAAACTGAAAGAGATTGAAGCCCTGGATTCGTCTCCCGTTGATAAACTGGATGCCTTACGATATTCCCTTCTAGACGATGAAACTGGCTGCCAAGGGTGTCTAATTGTGAATGCATCACTCGAATTCGGAACAGATGACGAGCAGGTCACACGCGAAGCTGAGCTCATGGTAGAAGAGGTTCAACTGGTATTAGAGAAGATCATATGTAGTGGCCAGAAACAACAATTAATTTCCACCCGGTATACGAGTATAGAGCTTGCATCTTACCTAAATAACACCATTCTTGGTGTGAGAGTTATGGAGAAATCAGGTTCATCCCGTGAACAGATCGAGACGGTTCTGCGTATTTCATTTGGCATGATCATGTCTTGATCTTTTTTTTGTGAAATTCTTGACTACAAAGTCAAAAATAATTGAAGGCGGATTAAACCACCACGAAACCTTGAAGGAGGTGGGGCTTTTCGATAAAAAGCGTGTATTGATTCATTTGGAAATAACGTCTAGCTGTTAACCAGGCTGGTTGCTGTTTAACATCTCCTAGGTCAATTTATATAAAACAAAATTTGTGGAGGTTATTATGAATTATTCTCAATCCGTAGAAGCATTGTTCCAACCTATAGAGTTAGGTCACTTGAAGTTATCCAATCGGATCGTGATGGCGCCGATGACGCGTCAATTTTCTCCGGACGGTATTCCGGGTTCGAATGTTGCGGGCTATTACCGCCGCAGAGCAGAGAACGCAGTGGGGCTTATTGTGACAGAAGGGACAATAATTAATCATCCGGATGCATCCAATCAAGCCAATGTGCCGCACTTTTATGGCGAAGCTGCAATGAATGGTTGGGCACATGTTGTATCTGAAGTACATGAAGCTGGCGGTCGAATTATTCCACAGATCTGGCATATGGGAGCCAAGGGTCATGTTAATGATTATTCGGAAGCTGAGATTGCTACAATCGTTCAGGAATTCGCACAAGCAGCCTCAGAAGCGAAACGCGTTGGGTTCGATGGTGTTGAAATTCATGGAGCACACGGCTATCTGATCGACCAATTCCTGTATGAGAAAACCAACTCTCGTACGGATCGTTATGGTGGAGATATGATGGCTCGCACACGTTTTGCAGTTGAAGTGATTGAGGCTTGCCGTAAAGTAGTGGGATCGGAATTCCCTATTGTACTGCGTTTATCTCAGTGGAAGACAGATGATTATCAGGCTAAATTGGCTGAAACACCGGAATTACTGGAGCAGCTTCTCGCACCGTTGGTTCAAGCTGGAGTTGATATCTTCCACTGTTCCACACGCCGTTTCTGGGAACCGGAATTCGAAGGGTCTGATCTGAATTTTGCTGGATGGACCAAAAAACTGACTGGCAAACCAACAATTACTGTTGGATCGATTGGTCTTGATGGTGACTTTACAAGTCTGTTCACAGAAGGTAAAGGCGCAAGTAACGTCGGTATCGAGGGATTGGTACAACGACTTCAGAATGATGAGTTTGATCTGGTTGCTGTTGGACGTGCTATTCTGGTCGACCCTGAATGGGCTAAGAAAATTCAAGAAGGACGTACTGGTGATCTGGTTCCATTTACAAGAGAGGCGATGACTGTACTTACTTAATTGTAGTTATAATCATTAGGAATATATTAATCAAACACACCTTCAAGAGAATGAAACCTTGTCGTAAGATAGGGAGATCATCTTGGAGGTGTATTTGTAATAGCAACCAGAGTGAGTTATCCGGTGGAACTAAAGATGAAAGCCATAGAAATGAGACTGGCAGATGTACAGGTATCTAAATGGAAAATTGCACTGCTTAGAGCAGAACAGGGAATCTTGCTAGGCCCGACAGACATCCCATGCAAGTGACGATCTATTCATTAGTGCTAAGTGACAACAAGTGTTTTAGATTGTCATCAATAAATTGATTATCGGCACTGTTGATTCCACGACCAGCAAAATGGCCCCAGATCGATTGGATTGGTTTCAAGACAGCATTAGGTATACGCTTAGCTTCGTATTCATTATCGGCCGCAGTGCAGAAGAGATCCGTGCTTCCGGGCATGATACAGGCAAAAGCTTTTATGCTATGAAGTGCTTTATCAAAGTCTCCGTTATAGGAGGGGTTTGCACTGATATCTGCATGTTGACCTGTCCATAACATGGCCAGAACATTATGCGGATCCATATTCATAAAGCTATTTTCCCAGACACCAGCTACAAAATCCTCCAATGTGTCAAATCCCATCTCACGGTAAAGCTCTTCTCTATAAAACGCATGTGATAGTCCCCATCCTGCATAGACCCGACCAACGGCACGCATGTCTGTCGAACTTAGTTGGTTTAATTTACTTGAGTCGAAGCCGACTGCAGATAGCAGGGAAGCTTTCACGCCTTCCAGAACCACAAATGTGTGAGGCCAAGGTTTGGCGATGCCTCCGAAAGGTGCGATTCGTTCGACCATCTCCGGGTAACTTGCCCCCCATTGAAATGCCTGAATGCCACCCATCGACCACCCGACGACGAGAGCAATCTTTTGAATACCGAATTTTTCGGTCAGCAGTTGGTGCTGGAATCGAACGTTGTCATAGATGGTTACCTGTGGAAAGTTAGCCCGATCAAATGGAGGAGGCGTGTTACTGGGAGAGGAAGAGAGTCCATTGCCCAGCAAATTGGGAACGATAATAAAATATTTCTCTGGATCGAGTGCCATCCCACTGCCAATAAGCCATTCATTCTGAACATGCTGATCCCCAAAAGCCGTTGGATAGACAATAACATTATCCTTCTGTTCATTTAATTTTCCGTATGTTTTGTAAGCAAGAAAAGCGTTTGGTAACGTCACTCCTGATTGTAAGAGTACATCACCCAAATTAAAAATTTCATAATCCATCGTATAATTGCTCCCTTCAAAATGAAAAACCACATGTTCCCTGTGATCTCTTGTACTCAGTATAGAGCTGTGATACTCTCAATAAAAGTGAATAGAATTCATAATAGTATTCAATAAAATTGAAAGATGAAGGGGGGATCATCGGATGGAATTGCGTCAACTGAATACGTTTTGTACGGTTGCAACAACATTGAATTTCACGCGGGCAGCAGAAGCGCTGAGCTACGTTCCTTCCAACGTCACGATGCAAATTAAAGCATTGGAAGATGAGCTAGGTGTTCGCCTCTTTGATCGGTTGGGCAAGCAACTCGCGCTCACAACTGCGGGTAAACGCTTTTTAACACACGCCCAAGGCGTTCTTGAAAAAATGGACGAAGCTCGCAGTGCTGTCCATGATAATGAAAAACTAAGTGGTACCTTAACGATAAGTGCAAATGAGGTTATTTGCTCCTACCGGCTTCCACCTGTCTTCCAACGGTTTCGTTCGCAGCATCCGGGAGTTCGCCTAATTTTCCGCTCAGTGCCGAATCAAGAACTCAAGCAAACGCTCTTTGAGGGAACCACGGATATTGTTTATATGTTGGATGAACCCATTCGCTCGAGTGGACTTTCCGTGGAACCTTTGCTGGAAGAACATTTCCGATTGTTAGCTGCTCCAGATCACCCACTCGCCAAACGAACTGTACTGCATTTGGAAGATTTTCATGAAGAAGTGTTCCTGACAAATGAGAAGGGTTGTCCGTATCGAACGATGTTTGATCGGTCATTTGAGAAAGAGGGGATTGATAGCATTACATATTTAGAGTTTCAAAGTGCTGAAGCCATTAAACAATGTGCAATTTCAGGCATCGGTATTGCCTTTCTTCCTGAGATCGTCGTGGAGTCTGAAGTTGAACGCGGAGAACTTGTTGTCCTCCCATGGCAAATTCCGGACTTGCAGGTATATACACAGATGTTGTGGCATAAAGACAAATGGCTTTCACCAATCTTGTTAACTTTTATAGAAGCAACCAGGGAAGTTTTTGGTTCACAGAGTGAGAATAAAACCGTATAGCTTATGTACGAGACATCAAACTGTTGAGCACAGTAAAACGCTGTTGAAAGTGGGGAGATATTTTTATGATTCCATTAGTATATGACCAGATTAACCATTGGGGAAAAGACGATGAATTTTTCCTTGCATTGTTAAAGAGACAAAAAGTAGAATTTATAGCTGACCTGGGCTGTGGAACAGGAAGATGGACTACTCATCTTGTTCAGAACGGTTATAAAATCACCGCTATAGATCCCAATGAAGAAGCGATTGAAATGGCGCGAAGTAAAGATTATTCTGGAAATGTGAATTGGATTATAGGTGATAGTGCGGATTTACAAACCAATACCTATGATGCGGTAATTATGACAGCCAATGTTGCACAGGTATTTCTTACAGATGATAGTTGGAAGCGAGTGATCTCAGACGTATTCCGATCCCTAAAAATGGGGGGGCACTTTATTTTTGATACAAGAAACCCTTTGGTAAAAGTATGGGAAGAATGGGAGAAGGACAAAACTCCTGACTTCGCTAAAGATAGACTAAGCGGAGATCCTTTAGAAATTCATACAGAATATGAAGGGTTTGAGGGAGATATTTACACTTTCTATGAAATTGTAAAAAATACTAAAACAGACAAAGTGTTAGTTCATGAAAAAATGCAGCTGAGGTTTCGAAATCAAGAAGAATTCGATGAGTCGCTGAAACAAATCGGTTTTTCAATAATTAAAACATATGGTGACTGGGAATTTAAACAAGCAAATTCTGAGAATAGATCGTTTATTTTTCATTGTGTAAAATAGCAGTTAGTAAAAAAAATATCGAGGGACAAGTACCCATTGAACACAATTCTTATTCCTAAAAATTTGTTCATATTTGATGAACTGGAGTATGATGGGGGAAGGCGATGCTGATAATTACCATATAATCAATGCCAAGTATAGAGTGTAATTTTATATAGGTCTAAAGCTTTTGGACCCGGCTATACAACACCATACTTCCTTGAAGGGGGACATCTGTTTTGGATGAGCAGTTTCTAGATTTATTGGCCGAGAAATATGATACGGAAGAAAAAATCATAACAGAGATCATCAACCTTGAAGCGATCTCCAATCTCCCGAAGGGAACCGAGCATTTTGTCAGTGATTTGCATGGGGAGTTCCAGGCTTTTCAGCATGTACTACGAAACGGTTCGGGTACCGTCAAAGAGAAAATCAAAGAATTATTCCGGGAGGTTTGGACGGATCAAGAAATCCATGATTTTGCGGCATTGGTTTATTACCCGGAGGAAAAAATACAGCTGGTTATAGGGGAACTGAGCAATAAACAGGCTTTAAACCAGTGGTATAGACTAACAATTGAACACATGCTTAAGCTTATTTCTTATGCCTCTTCCAAGTATACACGCTCAAAATTGCGTAAAGCTCTGCCGGAGCAATATGTATATATTGTAGAAGAGCTTTTATACAAGACGGATTCGACCAACAATAAGGATCCTTATTACGAGGAAATATATCGGCAAATTATATCCTTGGGCCAGGCGGACAATCTCATTATCGGCCTTGCTTATACGACACAACGCCTGGTGGTTGACCATCTTCATGTGGTTGGAGATATCTATGACCGGGGGCCGTACCCCGATAAAATTATGGATACGTTGATCAACTACCATTCTGTAGACATACAGTGGGGGAACCATGATGTCCTCTGGATCGGAGCCTACGCAGGTTCTCTGGTCTGCCTTGCGAATATTATTCGGATCTGCGCCAGATATGACAATCTGGACATCATTGAAGATGTATACGGAATCAATCTGCGCCCACTGCTAAACCTGGCGGAGAAATATTATGAAGACAATCCGTCCTTCAGACCTAAGTTACAGGCTGGCCATAATGTATCGGAGCAGGAAATTCTGCAGATCACCAAAATTCACCAAGCCATTGCCATGATTCAGTTTAAACTTGAAATCCCGATTATCAAAAGACGTCCATACTTTAATATGTCTGAAAGACTTTTGCTGGAGCAGATTGATTATGATAACAATGAAATCAACATCTGCGGTAAAACGTACCTGCTGGAAAACACCTGTTTTACCACTGTTAATCCGCAGAAGCCTGAAGAATTGCTGGAGGAAGAACGCCAGGTGATGGAAAAACTGCTGTTCTCCGTTCAGCATTCCGAAAAGCTGGCCAGACATATGAATTTCCTCATGAAAAAGGGTAGCCTTTATTTAAAATACAATGGGAATTTGTTAATCCACGGCTGTATTCCTTTGGATGAAGAAGGAAATATGGAAGAAATGCAGATTGAAGACAAGACATATGCGGGCCGTCAATTGCTTGATGTTTTTGAGGATTATTTACGTTACGCCTTTGCACATCCGGAAGAGACAGAAGATCTGGCGACGGATATGGTATGGTACATCTGGACAGGGGAATGTTCCTCACTCTTTGGCAAGAGAGAAATGACCACTTTTGAACGTTATTTTATTCAAGAAAAAGAAGCACATAAGGAGAAAAAAAATCCTTACTACCATTTACGTGAAAATGAAGAGATCTGTCGAAGAATCTTGCAGGAGTTTGATTTGAATCCGGATCATGGACATGTCATTAACGGGCACACGCCAGTCAAAGAAATAAGTGGAGAGAGCCCTGTTAAAGCAAACGGAAAAATGATCGTGATTGACGGCGGTTTTTCCAAAGCCTATCAATCCACCACAGGCATTGCCGGATATACCTTGCTGTACAATTCTTTTGGCATGCAGCTCGTCGCCCACCAGAAATTTAAATCAAAAGAAGATGTGTTATGCAACGGAACGGACGTATTGTCTGTGAAAAGACTGGTGGACAAAGAACTGGAACGGAAACTGGTGAAGGAAACCAATGTTGGGGAGAAGCTGCTGCAGAAAATCTCGAATTTGAAGGATCTATTAGACTATCGCCACATGAAATGAAACGATTGCTAAAAGTACACATTCGGAGCAACCGTTTGAGTGCAATTGGACGTAGACGCTCGTATTGGGCAGGGAAGTAATACTACCCTGCCTGTGCGAGCATTTCTTTTGTACAGTGCGATTTAACAACAAACTTTATGACTTACTGTTGAACTAACGACGGATTTTCAATTTGTGGAGGGGAGGAAGATATGGACTACAATTCACGGAAGGAAGCAGTGCTTGAGACGAAACGGTTCCGTAACTGTACCATAGCGGCAGGTCGTCGTCATACCGTTGCTCTTAAATATGACGGTACAGTAATAGCTGTGGGTGATAATAAATACGGTCAATGTAAGGTAAGCGATTGGTGCCATATTGTCGCAGTTGCGGCTGGTAATGTTCATATGGCTACGAACACCGGTAATGCACATACCGTTGGTCTTAAATCTGATGGTACGGTAACAGCTATAGGTTGGAATAAGCATGACCAATGCAATGTAAGCGAATGGCGCGATATAGTAACCGTTTCGGCAGGTTGGTGCCGTACCGTTGGGGTTAAATCAGATGGCACCGTGGTTGCGGTGGGGCGAAATAATGAAGGGGAATGTAACGTGAGCAACTGGCATGATATTGTATCGGTCACGACGGGTGACTGGCATACAGTCGGTCTAAAAATAGACGGAACGGTAACAGCGGTTGGTAACAATAAGTATAACCAATGTAACGTAAACGACTGGGGCGACATATTAGCTGTTTCGGCGGGGTATCTTCATACGGTTGGGCTCAAATCGGATGGCACGGTAATGGCTGTGGGAAGAAATAATGAAGGTGAATGCGACGTAAGCGGTTGGCGCGATATTCTAGCAGTTGCAGCGGGGAGTTATCATACCGTTGCTCTTAAGTCTGATGGTACGATGGTGGCTGTGGGTTCGAATAAACATCACCAATGCGATGTAAGTGGCTGGCACGAAATTCGAGCTATTTCGGCGGGGTGTGCCCATACGATTGGACTGAAATCGGATGGTACGATGGTTGCTGTGGGTGATAATGATTATGGACAATGTGATGTAAGCGGATGGAGTAACATTCAACAATAAATAAGGAATTTTATATCGAGGGACAAGATCATGGTCCCATTGAAGTCGCTATTTTAGCGGCTTTTTTGTTTTATCGGTACAAGTTTTATTCCCAAATCAAGGACAAGAACATGGACCGAGTACCAATCAGCGTATAAATAATCGGTTCTTCTCTCCATAAATTCATTGATCTAACGAGAAAGATAGTCCATATAGGGTAAGGGGGTATAAAAATATGTTGACTAATATAGGGTAGGGGGGTATTGTATTGTACAAGAGCTTGATGAGACCTGAAAAACTGGCCTCGAGAGTTTAGTCCATCGTTTAGGTCAAACTAAACCAAAAAATCACCCACAAGAAGGGACGAAATAAGATGAAAAACATTGTTTTGAATGTACAAGGTATGAGCTGCCAACATTGTGTAAACTCCATCGAAGGTGCTCTGAAAGAAATCGGAGTGAGTGGCAAGGTGAACCTCAGTGATGATTCGGTTGAAGCGACGTATGATGAAAATCTAGTCTCCTTGGAGCAAATTAAAGAAGTTATTGAAGAGCAAGGCTACGAAGTAGCGTAAGTAATGGACGATGAGGGGAGTGAGTTATTTTGGCAACAGCAGAGGCTCAGACGAAACAGTCGAGTATACAAATTACAGGTATGACCTGTGCAGCTTGTGCAAACAAAATCGAAAAAGGACTCGGCAAAATGGACGGGGTCACATCAGCGAATGTTAACTTTGCTTTGGAGAAGGCAAGTGTAACGTATGATCCCACGAAAGTGGAAATGAAAGAACTTGAGGAAAAAATCAAAAAACTTGGATATGGTTCCGTATCAGAGGTTGCGCAATTCAATCTTGAAGGCATGACCTGTGCAGCATGTGCGAACAAAATTGAAAAAGGCCTGAACAAGCTGCCCGGCGTTACTAACGCTTCAGTAAACTTCGCCATGGAAACTGCCCGAGTTGAATTTTCCTCTGGTGAAGTTTCCATCGAAGACATGAAAAACAAGGTGAAAAAACTCGGTTATACGGCGATCGTCAAGCAAGACGGTACCAGTAATGGTGCAAGTGACCATCGTGCTAAAGAACTGAGTAATCAAAAACGGAAATTACTGATTGCGGCGATTCTTTCCTTGCCGCTGTTGTGGACTATGGTAGGTCACTTCTCGTTCACTTCATGGATCTATGTACCGGAATTGTTTATGAATCCGTGGTTCCAACTAATTCTGGCTTCACCAGTACAATTTTATATTGGTAGACAGTTCTATGTGGGTGCGTATAAGGCTCTCCGGAATGGGAGTGCCAACATGGATGTGTTGGTATCACTTGGTACCTCAGCAGCCTACTTCTATAGTTTATATTTAACCATTCAATGGTCAAGTATGGTTGAAGGGATGCATCATGGTCCATCCCTCTATTATGAAACGAGTGCGGTCCTGATTACATTGGTTCTTATGGGTAAATTGTTTGAATCACTTGCGAAAGGCCGAACATCAGAGGCAATTAAATCACTGATGAGTCTGCAGGCGAAGACGGCATTAGTGGTTCGGGATGGCAAAGAACTTACCATTCCAGTGGACGAAGTCATTGTAGGAGATGTTGTCCTTATTCGCCCAGGAGATAAAGTTCCCGTAGACGGAGAGGTGCTGGAAGGGATCTCATCTGTAGATGAATCCATGCTTACGGGTGAAAGCCTTCCAGTAGAGAAAAAAGTCGGAGATGCTGTGATTGGAGCTACGATTAATAAAAACGGTATTCTTCGGATCAAAGCAACCAAAGTAGGTAAAGAAACCGCTCTTGCACAAATTATTAAGGTTGTTGAAGAAGCTCAGGGATCAAAAGCACCAATCCAGCGGGTAGCCGATGTGATCTCGGGCATATTCGTCCCGATCGTTGTAGGAATTGCAATAGTTGCTTTTGTGGTTTGGTACTTCTGGGTTACACCAGGCGATTTTGCAGGTTCGTTAGAAAAAGCAATTGCGATTCTTGTTATCGCATGTCCTTGTGCACTTGGACTTGCAACCCCAACATCCATTATGGCGGGGTCTGGTCGTTCGGCTGAACTAGGGGTGTTGTTCAAAGGCGGGGAACATCTGGAGCAGACGCATAAAATTGATGCGATCCTTCTGGATAAAACCGGTACTGTTACAAAAGGTAAACCTGAATTGACTGACGTCGTCGCTCTTGGCAATGAAAATGAATTCCTGAAACTTGTTGGAGCTGCAGAGAAAAATTCTGAGCATCCACTTGCAGAAGCCATCGTTGTAGGCATCCAGGAACGAAATATCGAACTACCAGGAACTCAATCCTTTGAAGCATTTCCGGGTTTCGGAATCCAAGCAATGGTTGAAGGTAAACAGCTACTCGTGGGTACACGTCGACTGATGGAAAAGTATAATATCGATGCAAAAGCAGCTTATCATTCGATGTCACGTTTGGAAGAAGCGGGCAAAACTGCGATGCTGGTTGCCATTGATGGTCAATATGCAGGTATGGTCGCTGTGGCAGACACAATTAAAGAAACTTCGAAAGCTGCAGTAAGCCGTCTGAAAGAAATGGGCATTAAGGTCATTATGATTACAGGTGACAATGAACGGACGGCAAAAGCCATCGCTGCTCAAGTAGGTATTGACCACGTTCGTGCAGAGGTCTTACCTGAAGGAAAAGCGGAAGAAGTGAAAAAACTGCAATCACAAGGTAAAAAAGTGGCCATGGTTGGCGATGGTATCAATGATGCACCCGCTTTGGCAACTGCAGATATTGGTATGGCGATTGGTACGGGGACAGATGTAGCGATGGAAGCGGCTGATGTAACACTCATGCGCGGCGATCTATCCAGTATTCCTGATGCTATCTACATGAGTCGTAAGACTATGCGCAACATTAAGCAAAACTTGTTCTGGGCACTTGGTTACAACACCTTAGGCATTCCTATTGCAGCTATCGGTCTGTTAGCACCATGGGTTGCAGGCGCAGCGATGGCCTTGAGTTCGGTATCCGTCGTTCTAAACGCCCTGCGATTGCAACGCGTAAAAGTACGTCACTAGTCAAGTAGTAGAACAGGAGCGAACATAATGATGATGAGGAGTAAAAAAATCATGCTAATGTTAACCGGTGTTTTAGCTTTCGGTGTGTTGTCTGCTTGCGGAACCCCTAAAGAAAGTGCACATACAGATGGACATGGTGGTATGAATCATACTGAGATGAAATCTGAAACTGAAGGTGCGAGTCATGATCACGCAGGGCCTCATGCTGATTCAACAGCAAGTGCCCTTGAAACCTCGTTCTCCTTTGCATCAGATGTGAAGGCCAATGAAAATTCGCATCTGACAATCCAAATCACGGACGTCGATGGTAATCCGGTTAATGAATTTGAAATGGGTCACGAAAAACGAATGCACCTTATCGTGGTGAGTAAAGATCTTTCTTACTTTAATCACATTCATCCAGATTTTAAAGGCGATGGAAAGTTTGTGATTGAAACTTCATTTCCAGCTGGTGGAGAATACAAAATCCTTGCCGACTTTGTTCCAAAAGGTGGAGCGAGCACTACACCCAGTGAATGGGTGAACGTTGGCGGTCCAGAAAAAGCCCAAGAGCCTGTTCAAGCGGATTCCAACCTTATAAAAGAAGTGGATGGTAAAAAAATCGAACTTTCATTGAATACCAAAAAGGCCAACGAAGACGTAAATCTGACCTTTAATATCATGGATGCGAAAACGGACGAAGGGATCAATAATCTGGAACAATACCTCGGTGCTGTAGGTCATGTTGTTATCCTTTCTGAGGATGCAGAGCAATATCTGCATGTTCATCCAACAGAGGAAAAGGCAACAGGTCCAAAAGCGGAATTTATGACCTCCTTCCCGCATAGCGGAACCTATAAAATCTGGGGTCAATTCCAACATGATGGGGAAGTCTTTACAGTACCTTTCGTCGTAGATGTAAAGTGAGTAGAGAGGTATGAGCATGGGAGATAAAATTAAAATAGCGATTAGTCCAGCAATCCAACTTGGTGGAAGCTTATTCACTCCGGAGCAACTAGTTAAAATTGGCGAGATTATTGGTCCAGATTCAAAAGTGGAAATGACACCCTTTAAGCAACTCTACGCAGAAGTATCGATTGAACAACGAGATCAGATCAAAAATGAACTTGAGAATCACGGACTTGAAGTAAATCCTGCAGGATTTGTAACCAAAAGTCTGATCGCTTGCAATTTTTGTAGAGGTGCAGAAGAAGCAGGCATGGAAACAGCCAAAAATTTAAATCAAGCCATTTCCGGTATCGATACGCCTGCACCACTCAAGATTGGATATGCAGGATGCGCCTTAGGCACTAGTGAACCATTGATTAAGGATATTGGGGTCGTAAAGATGCGCGATAAGTTCGATGTTTATGTTGGTGGCGAGTCGAAGGGGCTTAAAACCTCCTTCGCCATGCTGCTAAGTTCCGGACTAACGGAGGATCAGCTTGTTCCCTTCGTTACCGCAATTATTGATTATTATAAGATGCATGCGAAAGGCAAAGAAAAATTCAGCAAATTCGTTAATCGAATGACACTGGAGAACTTGAAGACTATGACGATTGAAAGGGGGTGAAAAAAGTGAAAGAAACAACTGTAAAAATTCAAGGTATGTCTTGCCGTTCTTGTGTATCTAAAATTGAAGGTGCAATTAGCGCTCTTGGCGCTGAAGGCCATGTTAATTTTGAACAGGGAACAGTAGAAGTTCGATTTGACGAATCTAAAGTTCAAATCGCTGAAATTGAAGAAGCGATCCGTAAAAAAGGATATAACATCGGAGCGTAATATATAATGAAGTACAAGGGAGGGTAATTGTGCATGACGGAATCCATTCAGATTTATTCAATCCCAACCTGTAGCGATTGCAATTATGCTAAACGTTACTTTACAGAGCATGAACTTCCCTATACGGATTACAATTGTGAAGAAGATGCCAAGTACGCTGAGGAAGTCTGGAAGTTGACTGGCAAACAGGTTGTTCCAACCATTGTCATTGGAGATAAGGTCTTTGTAGGATTTGCCGAAAATCTCACTGAAATCAGTGAGTTAGTTAAGTAACTGTTATGACCCCGGTCAACTTCCGCGCCTGACAAGCCGTTCTCTTAGCACGTACCAGGATACTTCTTGCTCCCTTTACATAGGGTAGGGGGGGATGGTAATGTGTTAATAAAGGAGTTGATCTACTTGGATGATACGATACTTGAGGCCGCCACATGTGACCATACATCTTCAAACGAGCGGAAAAGCCATCATTCGGAGAGTACAAAGCGAAAATTAATTAGCCGGTTGAATCGGATTGAAGGGCAAGTGCGTGGAGTAAAAGGAATGATTGAGAAGGATACGTATTGTGATGACGTGTTGCACCAAATTGCCTCCATTCAATCCGCGTTGAATGGAGTAGGAAAGCAGCTTTTGGAACATCATATGAAAAGCTGTGTCATTGAACGGATTTCAGAGGGCGATCACAAAGTTTTGGACGAACTGATGATCACTGTAAATAAGTTAATTAAATAAGCTAGAATCAGGGAGATACCCTCTTGTTTTATTCAGGCAAATGGCCCATCCAGGGTTACATCAAGGTTATTTATTATGGCTAGTGATGAAAAAAATGTCTGGAACAAGAACATGTTCCTGTTGAAGTCGCTATTTTAGCGGCTTTTTTGTTTTATCGGTACAAGTTAGTGTACCGATCCAAGGACAAGAACTTGTACTGAGACAAGACAAACAGGAGAATCAAGATTGTTCGGGCAGAAAAGGATTACAGTTGGCCTAAGATAGAAGAGATTTTTAAAGCAATCATATAAATAAAGGGAAAGCTCATGAATTAATGAGCTTTCCCTTTATTACGTGTAATCAAGCAAAACAGAAAAGTTGATCCTCAATTAACTCATAGCTATTAATCATCGGAATAAACTGTAGCATTGAAACTTTCGGGTCCCAGGCGAACGTTGTTAACACTGAAGCTTGGATTATAGGTGAATGTAGCGTACGCAGAATAAATAAGTTGACCATTTTCAGGGGGAGGCACATTGTAATCCGAACCAGTAAAACTGAATACGCAAGGACTGAAAAATTCATTGGCCAGAACGACTGTGCCTGCACGATAAACAAGCTGCTGTGAACTGCTCAATCCTCGGTACACTTCTATGACAAAATTCCCGTTAACAGGCAGCTGATTGGCAGTAACTTCGATAATACCCGAAAAAAACGTTCGGATGAACATTCCTGGATTGCTTACCTGTAGTCCAACTTGAGCAAATAACTGTGGGACTCCATTCGTGAAGCTGGGGGTTAAATTGTTCAGTCCGTTTGAGCCTTGGGAAGTCCGAGCATCTAAAGTTTTGACCATGTGATTTCCTCCTTCCGTAAAGGAGTCATACAGAGTTGAAGTTAATCGTCGCTGTAAGTGACAGCATTGAAGCATTCCGGTCCAATGCGGGTGGCTTGTTCCATTCCGGATGCTGGCACAAATGTTGCATAGCAAGAATAGATTAGTTGTCCATTAATAGGGGGAGGCACATTGTAATCAGAACCTTCGAAACTTGCGAGTATAGTGTTGGTGGAAGTGAATATAGGCTGGGAAACGACATAAATAGGTTGGCCTGTATTAGTGGCCCCCCTGAAGATTTCCATTCGAATAGTAGAGGGCAACGAAGATAAACTGGCCACTGAGAATCGATAGGTCCCATTAAACTGAGTACGGATGAGCGGTCCTGGATTAACAATGTTGAGTCCCACGATCCCAAGCAAGGTAGGTGTGTTTGATGGAAGTGGGATGTTGAGCGGAGTAATCCCTGTGGATGCGAGAGAAGTACGAGCGTCGAGTGTACGAACCATTTTCATTCCTCCAATCTATTATACTGAAATATCGTATGTTACTGATTCAAAAGAGTTTTCCGCTTATTGGAAAGAAGTTACAGTCCTAAAGTAACAACAGAAAACGGAATTGGAAAGGGTCGATTAGAAGCAACGTGGCAAAGAAGCAATCAACCGGAGGGGATAGTAGAAACAAATCTTTATTTTTGTTACAGCTCCTGAATCAACTCAATTGAGTCCTCAAAACAAAAGACCTAATATCCCAAATAAAAATAATTTATGGAGACCTATCCAACGTATTAACTCTGATAGTTCTTTCAAACTTGAAATTAGTCAAAAAATGCAAGGTGTTAAAGAAATATTAGCCCAGCGATCATTAAGAGAATAGACCCCTTAAATAAAAGTAAGTGTCTTTCCCAGTGAAATCAAGTGATTTTGATCAGCCCATAAGATGAAATATGAATACGTATTTCCTTGAATCACAACAGGAGCAGGATATTTTACAATAAGTGCCGCCTGATTTCTCATTTCCACGGGTTGGTCTTCCGAAGGAAATATGAAACAGGCTTCTTGTGCTTGTATAATAGCAGGGAAAATTCGGGGGGTTGCCCCATAGGGTTTCAACATATGAAAAGCTTCCGCTCTGCATACCTCGTGGATTCCCTCCTCAGAGGAGATCGCGGATATCTGAAAAAATCCGTCCGCTCCTTCGAATCGTTCTTCGGTAACTTTGTGCCAGCTTCGCGGATAATAGAAAGATACCTTGTATACCTGATTGAGATATATTCCATACGGATGAACATCATGCACTCGTGGTGACCATCTAAGAGCTGTAATCCACCTTGCTTCAACAATTTTGATCGGGTTATTAGGGTTTCTTATATCAATAATCCAAATTTCGGTTGCTTGTTCTTGATTATTGCATCCTGATAAGTAAGCGATTCGGTTCCCATCCGGCGACCAACTTAAAGGGGTAGAGAAGCAGGTGGAGACCGCCCATGTTTTTTGTTGCCCTCCAACTCGGCTGTCGGTCTGGATTAAAGAAACATATTGATTATCCACGAAGTCGGTGGCACTGTATGCGATGAGTGAAGAGTCCGGGGACCATTCGGGGAAATAGTTTTTCGCCTGAGGGCCACCATTAAGTTGATAGCTCGCTCCTGTTGTCAGGTTCACCGTAGTGATCAACGAAATGCTGGCTCCCGGGGATGTATATAGGACAAACTCTCCGTTAGGTGATATTCTGACATTGTGGAGAGGCCCCTCCGTATTTTGAGTTAACTGCTGTTTGTTCATGCCATCTCGGTTAATTTTATATAGTTGGGTATTGCCTGCTTCATCCGGAGCTGCAAACAGGAGAGCCTCGCCTGAAGGAAACCACTGGACATCGGTGGCTCCTTGTTGAACGATTGAACCGCTGGCATGGGAGTTGATATTGTAGATCACAATCCGTCCGTTTTTCACATAACTCAAGTATAGACTATCCGGCGACCAGCTCAGTAAAGTATAAGGGTCAATTTGATCAATTTGTGCCCATACCCTGCTGTTTAGATTGAATACATACACGATATTTTTCTTGCCGATAAAGGCGATGTTCCGGACATCCGGCGACCAATATGGAATTGTAAATGCCTCACCAAGATCCTGGGTTAGTTTAATGGTCTGACCTGTTAAAGGTTGATAAAGCCAAATGTCGTACGAACCACCCCCAACATTTGAAGTAAAAAGAATCGCTTCACGATAAGCAAAATTCATATTTGATGCCGCCCTTCAAGTTTGATTTCACTACAATGTATTCAAGAAAAGGAGATAGGCGAATTATTCGTAAAATTCCTATCAGAAAGTATTTATTCTGCCGATAATGAAGGAGCATATATTTTTTACCTCAGGAGGAATCGTCAATGAAAAAAACAGTCATCTTGCTAACCAGTCTGGCGCTAATGCTTGGTACCGCCGCAGGCACAACCTCAGCCAAACCGGGAAACACTCCAGCCGGACAATCAGGTAAAGAGGTATCGTCAAAAGCACCCAAAGACAAAGAAACTCAAATTGAGGAGAAACAGACCGAGAAAGTCGAGTCTGCTGACACGGTCAGCACTGAAGAAGACAAAGTTAAGGATCCCTCAACATCGGAGACAGAGAATACAACCAACAATACAACCGATCCAACCGAATCCAAAAAAAACGGCTCCAAAGGATACAAAGGTTTGCTAAATGCTATTCAACATGTGGAAAATAAACCGGCAGGTGCTGTACTAGCCGATATTTTGCTTACAAAATATGCGACTGAGCTGACGGACGAACAAATCAAAGAACTTGAAGCCATCATTGAAAAGGACAAGGCGTTGGAAACTGCAGCAGAAATGCTCGAAAAAAACGGTAGTGTGACTGACGCGGTGTATTTGCAGGAAGAGGCTATTAAAGCCAATTTTAAAAACCTGGACCTGTACAAAACAATGGGAAAACTCAATGAAAAGGCGGGTAAAAAGAATGGGGTGAAGCTGTATGTGAACGGGGAAGCTTCTGACTCCGAACCTTTTGTCAAAAAGGGCAACACGTTTGTTCCTTTTCGCGTTATAGCTGAGTCTTTGAAAGCCGAAGTGGCATGGAATCCCGAAGAACGCTCCATCATTGTCACGAAGGATGGGGTGAGCATTAAACTTGTGGTTGACAGTAAGACTGCAACAGTTAATGGCAAAAACGTCTCTTTGGATGCGCCAGCCACTATTACAAAAGGCAGTACTTATGTACCCGTACGTTTCATAAGTGAGGCCTTGGATGCAACCGTGCAATGGGAAGAAGAAAGTAAAACCGTCGTTGTTTATGAAGAAGAATAATATTGGATGACTGTATTAAAATTCGACTTAAAAAGCGTTTAAGAGGGCTTGGTTGCTATGGGCAAGACGATTACCGGAACTCTTGAAGGATATGATTATCAAGATATATTTGCAATAAATGTAAATATACCAACGTGAGACGATAGTTCAAAAACAAGGAGGCAGCCGATCAACGTGACCGGCTGTTTTTGTTTAACTAACTTTTTGAATGAAAACTGTGTTACAGGTGGGAGTTCAAATGATGGAGAAGTGTCGCGGGCACTTAAACAAAGCATTTCAGATGTAATTCATAAGTTTATAACAAGAACATGATCTACTAGAGATCTATCCGTACAACTGGAATATCAAATTCACAACTCAATGGAACACAAATATATATCCAAAAGTGGGAACATTATTTTAGATAATTGTGGACATTGTTTTTAAAATCTCGCGGTGTCATTCCATAAATGGCTCGAAATACACGATTAAATGTACGCTGGCTATCAAAACCTGCGTTCACACATATCGTCGTTAAAGATGCATCCGTTGTACGAATCAGCATGGAAGCATACTCTACCCGAAGCATGGAGAGATAGTTTCGAAGATTTATTTTGATCTTATTGGAGAAGATCCGAGAAATATAATATTTACTTACATTAAATTCGGCAGCGAGTGAATCCAACGTAATCGGTTCCGTAAAATGATTAGACAAATACTCCATTAATTTTTTGGACAAGTCTTGTATTGGAGAGCGCTGTATTTGTTTGAATTCAATCTCTCGTAATAAATGGGACATGATGATGTGGGTCCAGCCTAGTTTGATCGCATAATCATCTTCCCGCTTTATTCTTTCAAAAGCGCTAACGACGTCCTCATGGACAAAGGGTTGGGTAACGATTGGGTTCTCCGGTTGAAAGCGGGTGAGATCAGGAAACAGGCCACCAAAAATTTTGGGGTGAATAATCAATAATACTTCGTTGGTGGCAGGATACCCGCTTGTTTCATAACGATGAATTATATCTGGAAAGATCAGTGCCACATCACCCTTATGTAACTCGTACATTTTTTCGTTAATCTCAACCCGTTGAGACCCTGATAACACGTATAGAATTTCTATGTAACCGTGCATATGTGCGGGGAAAGATATCTGCTTGGCATTTCGAATTACAGATAAATCATCTTTGCGAATCTCGTAAAATGGTAACACCTTTCATGTCCTCCTTGTGCAATTTTTGGCTAGTTTCTAATGCTTTATGTCCACACTCTTGTCGATTGTCATGTTAAAATTCAAGAATGTGGTGTTTATATAATTCATTAGAAATATTTTTGTGCTGATATTTGCAAGCGATTACAAAATGTGAATACGTCTCGTGACGACTGAATACAGCTTGTTGACGAATTTCATAATGGAGGGGGCCATGTTGTGCGTAAGAGCAAAACCTTTACCAACATCTTTGTTCCTGTTCTCCTCTTAAGTATCGGAATTGTTGTTGCTTTTGGAAGCTATATCTATGTCTCCACTACGAAATCCGTCATTGAACGGGTTGGGGAAGGCCGGCAAAGTCTGATCATGCAAGTGCGCAACACGTTGGAGCAGAAAATTCAAACGATTGAATATGCTTTTGCCACGTACAGCACAACGCCATCATTTCGTACAGTCATTAATAGTCCACTTACCGGTCAGGATTACGAGGCTTATCGGGAACTGAATTCACAGCTCGGTTATATCTCGACGATGGGCCTTGATGGCGTGCAATACACGCTCGTAAGCCTGAGGCAAAATTGGAGTCTGTCCAACGGGTCGTTAACCCGAATTACGGATGATGAGAGACAGGAGATGCAGGATTTGTTTGCTGATCCGGACGGCAATGGATTGTACTGGAGCAAAACCCAGGATGGCCTCCGGTTATTACATACCTTACCTGTCTACTCCAAGGAAAAACAAGCGATCGCCATGTCGGATATTTCTTTGCGTACACTAAACCAATCGTTGCAGACCCCCTCGGAAGCCGCCATCTACATTCTAAATAAAAAGGGCGAATTATTGTATGCAACGCCAACAGACCAAAAAGCCATGTCGAGCGAGCAAATGAGCTGGCTCAGTAAGCAGATAGTCAGCGAACCGCTGACTGGAAAGATGGAGATTCCTGATGAATCCGGGGATACTCGTATTGGACTCTATGCCCGTTCCACCTACAATGGGTGGACTTACGTCACATTGCTCGATCAGAAGGAAATCAGCCAGGCCTTATCAACGACCCGCATTGGCTTAATCGTGATGGCTGTAGTGATTATGGGACTGATGGTTGTTCTTGCGTACATTATCTCCTTGCATCTTGCCAAGCCATTTCGCAAAATTCAGCACAGTCTTGGGGGACACACCGAGAGAACGGTCAAAGATGAAGTCGATTGGATTATTCAGTCCATCCACTCCATTGTATCCGAGAAAGAACATTTGGAGCAGCTTATTCATCTGGAAAAACCGAAGCTCGAAACCCAATTCGTTCTTAATGTACTACAGAATCGTTTAACCCAGGAAGAAATTATAAACAACCTTGAACGGTTCGCATACCTCAATACGTCCGATGGTGTGTTCGCTACCATGCTGATTCAGATTGATCGGTGCGGAGAAGGTCCCTTGTCGGACAGAGATACGTTGCTGCTTACAGTGAATCAGTTGGTGCAGGAGATCATTCCCCCATCACAGCGCTTGCTGCCTGTCGTACTGAATGATCGGACGCAGGCAACCTTATTGTTCTTTGAATCGGAATCTCCCCAGATTCGAGATGTTATTATGCGCTATGCCAAAAAGATCATTATGTTGTCCCGTGAATATTGGTCTGCTTCAGTCAGCGTGGGCATTAGTGCCCCATACGAAGATTTGATGAATACCCGGGAAGCTTGTGATATGAGCCTTGAAGCATTATATCAACGTCTCAAGCTTGGCAAAGAGTCTGTTGTGTTCTACGAGGATATCTCACGCGGCAGCAGCGGGCCTACGTTATTGCATTATCCAACAGAGCTTGAAACCCGACTATTCGATGCCATTCGCCTTGGGGACAGAGAAGAAGTGTCGCGCACGTTATATCCACTTCTGGCTGATATGATGAAGCACAGTCCTAATCCGATGAACCTGGAAATTACGCTGATTCGTTTTGTGAACAATCTGATACAATTGGAACAATTGATTGGTGCAGATGTACTATTAACCCAGTATAACTCCACGTTGTACCACAGGCTGTTAAACACGCTTAACCCGGAAGAGATTGAGCATATTCTTGTGCATGAGGTCATCTATCCAATGGTTGAGAGCATGCAAGAGAGGGCCAACCAGCAATTTCGCACCATTGCAGATCGGATGGCATCCATCGTTCGCACAGAATATGATCAGGACTTGTCGCTCGAATTGATCAGTGAACGTTTGCACTATACACCTAACTATCTAAGCAGTATTTTCCGCAAGGAGTACAGCATGACCTTCAGTGAGTATCTGATGAATTTCAGACTGGACGTGGCAAGAAAGTGGCTGGTGGACACTAATATGCCGATTAAAGACATTGCCGAACGTCTGGGATATCAGAACTCCCAAAACTTTATTCGCTCCTTCCGTAAAAAAGAGAATCTCACCCCTGGTGCTTACCGCAGGATGAGAATGGATTAAAGAGTATTAAGCCGCATCTATCTTCACTGATTTATCACATACTGAAATGTGGACTTCAATACCACATGTTATGAGTCCACGTTCAAATCCCCTCAGGTTAATAACCCGAGGGGATTGTTCGTTCTCAGTAGAGTGTTTACCCTTTCACCGATCCGAGCAGGGCTCCCTTGGTAAAGTGTTTCTGTACAAATGGGTACGCAATCAGCATCGGTACGGTAGCTACAACGATCACACTCATCTTGATTGTTTGCGATGGAGGTACAACATCTACAACGGAGCTATTGCCATCCATACCACTGGAGACAATGACAATCTGGCGGAGCAGTACCTGAAGAGGCCACATTCTGGACTCATTGAGATACAAAATAGCATTCATATAGGTATTCCAATAGGATACGCCATAAAACAGGGACAGTGTAGCTATCGATGGCAAGGCCAGTGGAATCATGATCTGCAGCAGAATACGAAAATCATTGGCTCCGTCGATCTTGGCTGATTCCTCGAGACTGTCGGGGAGAGCCTGAAAGAAATTGCGCATGATGATCAGATTAAAGGCGTTGATGGCTGTAGGAATGATCATGGACCAGTACGAGTCGATTAACCCAACAGCTTTGACGACCAAAAAGGTAGGAATCATGCCGCCACTGAACAACATGGAGAAAACGATCAGGAAATTGATAAAGTTTCTGCCCAGAAGATATCTCCGGGATAACCCGTAAGCCATGAGCGCTGTTAGTGTCATGCTCACAATGGTTCCTGCCAGCGTGATGAATATGGATACGCCCAGTCCTTTGAAGATGGTAGGTGTAGAAAAGATGTAACGGTAGGCATCCAGAGAGAAGGTCGTGGGGAACAAAATAAACTTCTTTTGCACAATCTCTTGTGTGGAGGCGAAGGAACTGGCAACGACATTTACGAAGGGCAACAGACAAGCCAGAGAGAAAAGAAGCAGCAGCGTATAATTCATTACGTTGAATATGACGCCTCCGAGGCGTTCCTTTCGAATAGCGATTTTGGACATATGGATTGTTCCTCCTTGATGGATAATGATCTGCCCTAACCATAACAAGCAAAGATTATTACGTATATAATCCTCACCTACTGAACTTGAAGAGGGGAGAATCGTGGTTTTTGAGGATAGAGAACCCTGATAATCAGCAGGACGAATAATAATCCTGAACTACAATCAACCAATACAAAAATGGACTAGAGCCCCGGTACACGCGAAGTTGTTCAACCACAATAGCTAATGATTATGTACGTAATCGCTTACATGAAATATGCTTGGGAAGCAATCAACGCAAATCCAGATCGAGGAGGTTAGCAAGCAGTGAGAGAATCAGAACCCTCAGTCGTTTCGTTGCAACGCAACGCATACGGAAAGACCGGACTAACTCATTATTTGAGAAGGGCTGCATCCAACAAACTTCTCTATTTAATGATTCTTCCCGGCTTCGTGTACTTTGTGATCTTCAAGTATTTTCCCATGGGCGGACTTATCATTTCATTTCAGGATTATCAACCGTTTCTCGGAATCAAGGACAGCCCATGGGTAGGTTTCAAGCATTTTATTCGTCTGTTTACGGAGCCGACCTTTGCCATGTTGCTTAGCAACACTTTGATTTTGTTTGCGCTGGAGTTGGTGATCTTCTTTCCGATTCCCATTATACTCGCCCTAATGATGAATGAAGTACGGCACAAGATGTTCAGAAATTCCATTCAGACCATCGTGTACATTCCACACTTCATGTCCTGGGTAATCATCGTATCCATCACATATGTATTCCTCAGCGTAGATGGGGGAGTCGTCAATGAAATTATTGCAGCCTTTGGAGGAAGCAAAATCAGCTTTTTGACATCACCGGAGTGGCTTCGTCCGATGTACATCTTACAGATTATATGGAAGGAAGCAGGCTGGTCTACGATCATCTACCTTGCAGCCATTACCGTGGTGGATACGCAACTCTATGAGGCCGCAGACATGGATGGTGCATCACGGTTGCGTAAAATGTGGCATGTGACCTTGCCAGCCATTCGTCCCGTCATTATTACATTGCTTATTCTTAAAATCGGCAACACGCTTGAACTCGGATTCGAACATATGTATTTGCTTCTGAATTCGCTAAATCGCGAAGTGGGAGAGATTTTCGATACGTACATCTTCACCGCCGGCTTAAAGAACGGTCAATTAAGCTTCAGCACCACAGTAGGGTTGTTCAAGGGCTTGGTTGGACTGGTACTCGTTATGCTCGCTAACCGGTTGGCGAAAAAGTTGGGTGAGGACGGGGTCTACTAGTGAACGAAGTGCAATGTCGAAACTTAATTGAATCGTGAGGATGTAGGCTCTACAAAAAAATATGAAAAGAGGAGTTACACATGAGATTTAGATCCTTCAAATTGTTAGCGTTTACGTTATGTGGAACCTTACTTCTCTCCGCTTGTTCCGGGGGGAACAACGATACGGGCATCAATGCCGATGGAAAGACAACGATTAGTTGGTTAAACATCATGCATACTGCTTCGCCGCCGACCGATACGGTACTTAATAAGATTGAAGAGTTCACAGATGTAGATATCCAATTTTCATGGATACCCGATGCTTCCAAGGAAGAACGCCTAAATACCTCACTTGCTTCAGGTTCACTGGCTGATATCGTCTCCCTGACCATTCTGGAAAACTCTTCGGTCCGAAATGCGCTGAAAGCAGGCGTCTTCTGGGAAGTTGGACCTTATCTCGATGAATATCCAAATCTGGAAGGCATCTCTCAGGATATGCGTAATTCCGCATCCATTGAGGGGAAGTTGTACGGTATACCCATGCAAAAACAGGTTGCACGTAACGGTGTCATTCTTCGTAAAGACTGGCTCGATCATGTTGGATTACCTGTACCCAAAACAACTGCCGAATTAATGGAAGTTGCCAAAGCCTTCACGGAGCAAGACCCTGATGGCAATGGAGCCAACGATACGACAGGATTTATTGATCGGAGCGACTTGGTATTCGGTGCATTCAAAACACTGAGCTCCTACTTTGGCACCCCAAGCGGCTGGGCCATTAGCGAGGATGGAAAAGTGACACCCGAGTTCGAAGCGGAGGGTTATATCCAGGCCATGGATTATATGAAAGAGTTGTACCAGAATGGGTACATTAATCAGGATTTCGCGGTAACCGCCAAGAAGGATCAACAAGAGGGGTTTGCTCAGGGCAAAGCCGGGATATATGTGGGTGCATTATTTGACAGCAAAGGCCTGTTTAATCTGGCCAATGGCGTACAGGACGACATGGAACTCGTCATGGTGAATGATATTACATCAACGGGAAATGAAAGTGACCGGGCCATATGGTCCACGTCCAATGGTGTAGGAGGACTGCTTGCTTTCCCAAAATCGGAAGTTAAAGACGAAGCTGAATTGAAACGGGTTCTGAAGTTTATGGATGATCTGATGAGTGAAGAGGTGTTTACCTTGATGACCTACGGTATCAAAGATGTGCATTATAGCCTCGACGAGAACAATGGTGCCACAATTATTGATACCAAGCTATGGGAGCAAGAGGTACAGCCATTTTCTTCCTCGCGCCCCAACGAGAACGGGTATGCCATTATGGATGCTGACCCGCTCCGTATTGAATCTACACGGTTAATTGAGGAAAATACAACCTTTGCCGTGCTGAACCCGGTGTACTCGCTGGAATCACCAACGTTCTCAGAACAAGGCTCTGAATTGCAGAAGATCATCACGGATGCGACTTACAAGTATATCCTGGGCAAGATGGATCGTGCTGGCTTCCAGAATGCAATTGATACCTGGAAAAAATCAGGTGGAGACAAAATCATTACCGAATATGAGGCAGCGCACCAAGCCGTATTAAACAAAAAATAAACAGCAAATAGTGCGGAGGAGGAACTCTACAGATGCTTGAAACGAAATCTGTTAAGGATTTATGGGCAGCCAAAACAGCCGCATCCATCATGGAGCGAACCCCTAAGCTGTATGAAGAAAACGGGCACCACGGCAAGTGGTCTTATGATTATGGAGTAGTGTTAAAAGGATTTGAACGGTTATGGCAAGCGACAGGTGATGAGCAATATGCGCAATACATCCAGTATAATATGGATTATTTTGTTCAAGATGATGGATCTGTTCGGGGATACCGGATGGAAGAACATAATATCGATCATTTGAATAATGGCAAGCTGATGTTCGGCCTTTATGACAGGACAGGGAAAGTAAAATATAAGCTTGCAGGAGATCTGTTACGTGAACAACTTGTGACTCACCCCCGCACGTCAGAGGGAGCTTTCTGGCACAAGCAAGTATATCCTTACCAGATCTGGTTGGACGGTCTCTATATGGGAGCGCCGTTCTATCTGGAGTATTTGATTCGTTGGGAACCCGAAGAGGAATTATTGAATGATGTAACCAAACAATTTATATTGTGTGCCAAACATACCCGAGACGATGCTACAGGACTGCTCTATCATGCTTGGGATGAAAAACGCGTTCAGCCTTGGAGCCATTCGGTAACAGGGCAATCGCCTAACTTTTGGGGCAGATCTATCGGCTGGTTTGTTATGGCTTTAGTGGATGTTCTGGAGTTATTACCGAACCATCATCCCGATTATCGCAAGTTGGTTGATATTTTCACGGATACGATGGCCGCTCTGCGCACTTATCAGGATACAACTAGCGGGGTATGGCATCAGGTGGTGAATGAGGGGGATCGCAAAGGGAATTACCTGGAAGCGTCAGCATCCAGCATGATTGTATACGCCCTGGCCAAAGGTATTCGCCTTGGATGGTTACCACGGGAATGGGAACCGGTATTGAATCATGCTTATGCAGGATTAATCTCTGAATTCGTAATGGAAACCAATCAGGGTTGGGTGAATCTCTACAAAAACTGCCAGGTGGCAGGGCTCGGTGGAGATACCCGACGTGACGGAAGTTACGCTTATTATATAAGTGAGCCGATTAAAACCAATGATCAAAAAGGATTGGGTGCCTTCTTGCTCGCATGTACCGAATACGAGTACCTGATGCATGCCAAAGCTTAATTGCCTATGACGAGACCCGGTGTATCGGAAACCTAGAACGTGATCGCAGGAAGAATACGGATAGGTTTCGGATTACAACCGGTTTTCGCACCTTTAATTGATAACGCTTACATTATGTTGAGGAGGTGATGCCAGGTAACAGAAAGATTTACTGCATGAGCATCTGGTTCTCAGTGAGGTAACATCTGCACAAATACATGTAAACCGGAGGAGGAAGATTCGTTGAAAAAAATTGTATCATTCGTATTGGTCGTTGCAATGTTATTTAGTGTGCTACCAGGTATGGTTGCTGCAGAAGATGAAGCTACTCCGTTATTACCCGCATTTCCCGGTGCTGAAGGTGGCGGTAAGTACGTGACAGGTGGTAGGGGAGGATCGGTATATGAAGTGACCACCCTCTCCGATTCCGGCCCCGGATCTCTTCGAGATGCCGTTAGTCACAGCGATACAACCGTTGTATTCAGAGTGGGAGGAACGATTCATCTGGAATCCCCTCTGGCGATTACCGGTTCTAATATCACGATTGCTGGACAGACAGCTCCAGGAGAAGGCATTACCGTATCGGATTATTGGACTACATTCCAAGCAGATAACATTATCGTCAGACATATGCGCTTTCGGCTCGGGGATAAGCACCCAAGTGAGGATGACGTATTTGGCGGGCGATACCACAAAAACATTATGATCGACCACTCATCGTTTACCTGGTCTGTCGATGAAGTGCTGAGTATGTACGCCAACGAGAATACAACTGTGCAGTGGTCTGTCATTGCTGAGAGCATGCTGATGACCACGCATCAGAAGGGGCGACATGGATATGCAGGCATCTGGGGCGGGAACAACACGTCTTACCATCACAATATCATTGCTCACAATGTAAGCCGTAACCCAAGATTTGCAGGAGCTCCTGGTTTTAATACCGAGTCCTACAACAATATTGTCTATAATTGGGGGTTCTTCTCTGCTTATGGCGGTGAGGAAGGCAATTATAACCTCATGAATAACTATTATAAATATGGACTGAATACGTATCGCAACGCCCGGGATCAAATTTTCCTCGATGTTGGCCCTGATACACGTATACATGTGAGTGGCAATGTCGTGGACGGTTATCCCGATGTCACAGCGGACAACTGGTTAGGTGTGGGTGAACTTGCGAATCCAGATTCCAAACTACTCTCGCCAGTGCAGATGGCTAATCCCGCATCCATCGACGATGCAGAGATAGCCTATAAGCAAGTCCTTGCAAAGGCAGGTGCAAGTCTGCCAAGACGAGACGCCATAGATGCACGAATCGTAAACGATGTGAAGAATCGCACCGGACAACATATTAATTCGCAAAAGGAAGTCGGGGGTTACCTTGAGTTCGAGGAGACGGCGTCAGCTCTGGTTGACTCTGATCATGACGGTATTCCTGATGAATGGGAGATCAGCATGGGACTCGATCCTAATGATTCTGCTGACCGCAATGAGACACATGAATCAGGTTATACCTATCTGGAAGTTTATCTGAACAGCATTGCTGGCAATGGATCTATTAATCCTACGGTTGAAATTCAATCACCTGCCAACCATACCGTTCAGACTGAAGGTTCTTCCGTTGGGATCACTGCTTCTGCCTCTGATGTAGACGGTAGCATTGCCAAAGTGGAATTTTACCAAAACGATGTGAAACTGGGGGAAGATGATACAGCGCCTTACACGTTTACTTGGGAAAATGTGCAGGATGGCACACATTATCTCACTGCCCAAGCAATTGATGACTCAGGTACTTCAACGCAGTCCAACAATGTCACGGTACATGTTCACAAGCAGAACAGTATTGCCCCTTGGTCATCCGCCGATATTGGAGAACCGGGCATTAAGGGTCATACCCAATTGGGAGCTAGCGATACTGAAGTTACGGTAAAATCAGCTGGAGATATCAGTGGAGAGACGGATCATTTCCACTATGCTTACCAAGCCTTAGAAGGAAATGGTGAGATTGTAGCTAGAGTTGATCAGGTGACAGCTACCGACGATGGTGCGGAAGCAGGTGTCATGATTCGTAAAAGTCTGGATGCATCATCCCCGTTTATTGCCGCCATGGTCACTTATGTAAAGGGTGGACAACAAGCAGTTAGCCTCGTTCGTGACGGAGCAGGTAACGAAGTTGCACATCAGGAAAAAGGTGGTATGGTCACACTCCCGTATTGGGTAAAGCTTGTGCGACTTGGGGATCAAGTGAACTCACTCGTATCCAAGGATGGTAACGACTGGTTTGTTATCGATTCACAATCATTCCCAGCAGACGAAACGGTCTACATCGGATTGGCAGCCGATGCTTCCAAACCGGATGATGAAGTTGATAAGCTCAATATATCTGTTTTCTCCAATGCATCTGTTCAGGAGTTGCCTGCTGATTTCCCAATAGCACCCACTGAACTTGTAGCTGAGCCAGATCTTAAGTCCATTCACTTACATTGGGATGAAGTGCAAAGTGCGGACTCTTATTCGATATATAGATCAGAGATTCCTGGTGGGCCATACACTTTGCAGCAAGAGGGTATCACGATCACCAGCTACACAGATCCCAATCTCACTGTAGGTAAATCCTATTATTACGCTGTAAAGGCTATGAATGATCATGGCACAAGCTTCTACTCAAATGAAGCTAGTGCATCAGCGGAAGGAGAGCCGGAGACAATTCATGATATAAATGATGATTTTGAGGATATCGAAACCAATACAATCCCAGCAAGTTACACTGTGTTACCTGATCCACAGACAGCCGATCTCAAAGTCGTTGTGACGCCTGTTCCTACAGGAACAACGGGGAACTCATCTTCTAAAGCGCTCATGCTGTACGACAATGGGGTTGGCATTTCTCAATTCGTGAGATCCTTCCCACCACAACGGGACAGCTTTGTGTTTGAAGCTGATATTATGTCTCAAGGCTGGCCTGGCACATCAACGGTACTGCAATTGCAAAATGGAACGGGAAGTCGCACCGCACTCTCCATCGAGCTACGCAAACCTTCTGCTCCGGTAGCTGAGGATCAATATACGCTAATTTACAAAAAAGAAGGCGAAGATTACAAATTAATGGATGCACCGGTCAATAACCGCTGGTACAGCTTAAAGATCGTTGGCAATGTAGCCTCGCAAAAAGCGGATATATACGTTGATGATGTGCGCGTCGCAGATGATGTGCCGTTCCAGGCCGATGTGGCTGCCGATGGTGTTGGACGAATGTTTGCCAGAACACCAGGCACGGGTAAAGGAACGTTGTTCTATGACAATGTAAAACTCTATGTTGAACCAGTTAGTTCTCCTAAAGGGCTACGCTCGGAGCCAGGCAATGGTATGGTGAGATTACACTGGGAGGAAGCGGATGGAGCTTCTACGTACAATGTAAAGCGTAGTATCCAGTCCGAGAACGACTATGAATTGATTGCTTCTGAATTAACTGAGACAACCTACATTGACGAAGAGGTCACCAATGGAACGACCTACACATATGTCGTGACGGCCGTTGGTCCTTTGGGCGAGAGCGGCAACTCGAATACGTCTTCAGTGACACCCTCGGAGGATGCTGTGCGGCCGGAAGTGCCTGAGAGTCTGATGGCTGTTGCTAGAAATACACAAGCAGATTTAACGTGGGAAAAAGTCGAAGCAGCTAACTACTATACAGTAAAACGCAGTTTGCAGGCTGAAGGCCCGTATACAACTGTGGCATCTCGTACGCCTGTTCCTACGTTTCGGGATGGAGGACTGGATAATGGAACGACCTACTATTACGTCGTATCTGCTACTGGGATTGGAGGAGAGGGAGCAGATTCTGCCCCTGTTTCTATAAGACCGACCATGGCTCTATCTACTCCTAAAGTCACAGTAGAGCCTCTTCCCGAATCCGTTTCTATCGCATGGGAAGCTATAGAAGGAGCTTCGACTTACGTGATCAAGCGTGCAACGTCCGTGACTGGAACTTACGAAGTCATTGCTGATCAGGAATCTGGAACTTCCTATCTGGATACAGGACTCGTGAACGGTAAGCCCTATTATTACAAGGTGACTGCACTTGCTCAAGGTACACGAAGCCTTGACTCCGCAACCGCTGGCACTCGACCAGCATTGGATGATGGTAGGCCTCAGCCTCCGTCGGAGATTCGTGCAGAGCCAGATGAAAGTAAAATCTCTCTTGCTTGGCAAGAAGCCGAGGGAGCTGAGTATTATGCAGTGAAACGAAGTGAATCACCCGAAGGGCCGTTCGTTACTGTAGCTTCCAGTGTAGATGATACTTCATTTTCTGATACACAGTTAATCAATGGCACTGTCTACTATTACGTCATTACTTCGTTTAATGAAGTTGGCGAGAGCATGTCTTCCGCTCCAATATCTGAAATTCCTGCACCCGTTCTAACAGTGTCATCTGATGGAAGTGCACAATATGAACAGGTTCAGGAAGCCATTCATGCGGTTCCTGACAATAGCACGCTTCCTACCATCATACGAATCAAGGACGGAGTCTACCGTGAGAAGCTGGATGTACCGTCCAGCAAAAAACATCTGCGAATCATTGGCGAGAGCCGGGAGGGTACTGTGCTGATCTATGGTGATTCTGCCAGCACATTGGATTCATCCGGCAATCCTCTCGGCACCTCAGGCAGCTATAGTTTTCGGGTGCAGACAAACGATTTTACGGCTGAGCATCTGACAATACAGAATGATGCTGGCGACAATGCAGGTCAAGCGGTTGCTCTGTTAGCTCGTGGTGATCGTCTGGTATTCCGAGACGTTAGCCTAAAGGGATGGCAGGACACACTCTATGTGAACGATGGAAGACAATATTATGTGGACAGTTATATTGAAGGTGATGTTGACTTTATCTTTGGCAATGCAACTGCATTGTTTGAGAACAGTGTCATTCACAGCTTAAGCAATGGTTACGTTACAGCAGCATCCACTGCGGAAGAGCAGTCTGGTTATGTATTCCTGAATAGCCGCATTACTGGCGAATCAGGTCTTGCTGGTACGATACCTCTTGGCAGACCGTGGAGACCTTATGCTAATGTAGTCTATATCAACAGTTATATGGATAATCACATCAGCTCATCCGGATGGAATAACTGGAGTAACTCGGATAATGAACGGACGGCACGTTTTGCCGAATTTGCCAGTTATGGGCCTGGAGCGAATCCCAAAGCACGTTTTAACTGGACGACTCAGTTGACTGCAGAAGAAGCAGAGAAATATCTGCCTGCCCAGCTCTTTGCAGGAGCGGATGATTGGAATCCGGCTTTAGAACTTTCACTCGTGCAAGAGAAGGCTGAGATCGATAATCCATAACATATTAATGAAGGAGAACTTCACGTGAAAACATTTCGCAACCCTGTGTTGCCGGGATTTCATCCAGACCCGTCGGCCATTCGTGTAGGAGAAGATTATTATCTCGTTACGTCCAGTTTTGAATATTTTCCGGGCGTACCGTTATTCCATAGTAAAGATCTGGTTCATTGGCAGCAGCTAGGCCATGTTCTTGATCGTGCTCCACAGCTTAATTTGGATGGGATTATGCCTTCTCGGGGCATATGGGCTCCAACGATTCGTTATCATAACGGCACATTCTATATGATTACTACATTTGTTGATAATGAAAAGAAAGAACATAACTTCTATGTAACCACTACCGATCCGTCAGGTGACTGGTCTGATCCGGTATGGCTGGATGATGCGCCAGGTATTGATCCGTCGCTTTTCTTTGACGAAGACGGGCGAACCTACTACACCGGGAATCGAATCCCACCAGCAGGTCAAGACTATCCCAAACATATGGATATCTGGCTCCAGGAAATTGATTTAAAGCAGGGTAAGCTTGTTGGTGAAAAAGTGAGCATCTGGCAGGGGGCGCTCAAAGTTGCCCATGCTCAGGAAGGACCGCATATCTATAGAAAAGATGACTGGTATTACCTGTTAATTGCAGAAGGAGGAACCGGCCATACACATGCGGTAACGATTGCACGAAGCCGCCACATCACAGGTCCCTTTGAAGGTCACCGAGCCAATCCAATTCTCACACATCGGCATCTCGGTAGAGATTATCCAATCGTGAATGTAGGCCATGCCGAATTAATTGAGACCCAGCAAGGCGACTGGTGGTTGTTTTGCCTTGCATCCAGAACGGCTGGAGGATATTACCGGAACCTGGGTCGGGAAACATTCCTGACTCCTGTTCGATGGGAAGAGGAGTGGCCGGTTGTCAGTCCGGGTGTTGGCAGACTGGAACTGGAAACAATATCGCCAGACTTGCCTGAAATGAAGTGGCTAAGTAAACCTGTTAGAGAGGATTTCGACGAGGACCGTCTGTCTCCAGAGTGGAATTTTCTTCGAACTCCGCGCGGCGAGTTCTGGAGCTTAACCCAGCGACCGGGACATTTGCGATTAAGATTGAAATGCGACCAACTGACGGATTCAGGAAACCCGGCATTTGTGGGACGCCGTCAACAACATTTGTGCTTTTACGCAGCAACACAACTGGAATTCAAACCGCAACATGAAGGAGAAGCAGCCGGTCTTACTCTTTTTCATAACGCGAATCATCATTTTCGATTTGAGTTAACACTAAAACAAGGAGAGCCTGTCATTCAACTTATGGAGCGTGAAGATGGTGAGGAAAGGCTGCTGGGTTCAATACCTTGGAACACCAGTATCATCCAGTTGAAAGTGGAGGCGCAACAACAGCAATACAGTTTTTATTATCGTTTAGGCGATATGCATGAATGGGAAGTCTTAGTCGAATATGTTGATGGTCGGTTGCTCAGTACAGATCGTGCTGGGGGATTTACGGGAACATACATCGGCATGTATGCAAGCACACAAGTCGATTTAAACTCAGTAGACAGTGTTGATCAACTACACTACGATATCAAAAATTCTTCTTATGTTGATTTTGATTGGTTTGATTACAAAGGGTTGGAAATTAACAGATCAAAAAGTAACGTAGACAAGTAGAAAGCAAGGAGTAACATGAATATAAAATGCCGCTAACATTAGCGGCATTTTATATTTTCTTTAAGTTTGAACTTAAATATTGAAGCTCCATTGTATGCTCAATTCGTTGGACCTTTATAAAATGATAAGAGGATTCGATTCTGCTATCATCTTATTTTATCGCTTAGTCTTAATCTTGATAATCGGCATCAAGTGTTGTTCCTTTCCATTCTTCCATGCTTTCAAGCAGTGTTGTGAATTTGTGTTTGGCCGCTTGATAAGCTTGTTGCCCAAGAAGCAAACGGAGAGGGGCCGGGAGTTTCAACAATTTGAATGAGTGCCTCAGCTAATTTAACAGGATCACCAGCTTTTTGACCTGCCCCAAGTTGAATCCCTTGCAACATTTGACCCACAATGGATTCTTTGTATTCAGGTATGGATGTCTCGGTCTTCACAGAAGAGCGACCGCCCTCAATGTTGTTGTTTTTTAAGGAACAATGTTCATGTGTTGTCGAG
Source organism: Paenibacillus sp. 2003 (assembly GCF_031455635.1). Taxonomy (NCBI): domain Bacteria; kingdom Bacillati; phylum Bacillota; class Bacilli; order Caryophanales; family Paenibacillaceae; genus Paenibacillus; species Paenibacillus sp. 2003. Next base: position 1,970,105 of record NZ_JAVDTB010000001.1, read on the forward strand.
GGACAAGAACATGGTCCGATTACCGATTAGACATATAACTAATCGATTCTTTTCCTTGTTAATTCATTTAGCTAACGCGCAGGTTAGTTTTACAAGATACATCAATATGATCTGTATATCATTTAAATGATGTGACAATAATGTCACACTGAAATGAATATTGTTATGCTAATCGATGGGAAATATAGTCATTTACTCTTATACTTGAACTTGTTAAGCAAGTTTATTTTCGTAAAGGGGATATCTTCTAATGACTGATGTAATAAAAGCAATAATACTTGGCATAATAGAAGGCTTGACTGAATTCTTACCAGTATCATCTACTGGACATCTTATTTTAGCAGGCAATTTACTTAACTTTGAGGGAGACGCGGCAATAACCTTTAAAATTGTTATACAGTTGGGTGCAGTGATGGCAGTTCTAATTCTTTATTGGAAAAGGTATATGGAGATTGGGTCAAACTTAATTAAAATGGATTTTTCAAAAAGTAAAGAATTAAACGTAATACATATGATTTTGGCTATGCTACCAGCATTAATCGTATATCTTCTACTAAAGGACACTATAAAAAGTCAATTATTCGGCCCTAAACCTGTCTTAATTGGTTTAGTTGCTGGTGGTTTGTTAATGATCATCGCAGCACAGAGTAAGAGAACTACCAGCGTTGATACAATTGATATGATTAGTTACAAACAAGCTTTTGGGATTGGCTTATTCCAATGTCTAGCTTTGTGGCCAGGTTTTTCGAGATCAGGTTCGACGATTTCAGGTGGCCTTTTGCTCGGTACTAGCCAAAAAGCTGCCGCAGATTTTACGTTCATTATTTCTGTACCTGTTATGTTTGGTGCTACCTTGTTGGACTTATATGATAGCCGCGATTTACTTAGTTTAGACGATTTTTATCTAATGTTAATTGGCTTTATGACATCCTTTCTTGTGGCTATGATTGCGGTAGTAACGTTTATTAGACTGATCAAGCGACTTCGATTGGAGTGGTTTGCTCTATATCGTTTTGGATTAGCAGCCCTTTTCTATTTAATCGTCATACTGTAACTGTAAACTATAATTTATAAACTCTTTTATTTTATCGGTATTTCACCCATAAATTCATTAAGCTAACGGGAAACAATAGCTCATAATACAAAGAAGCAGATGATCAATGTGATCGGCTGCTTTTTGTTCAACTAATGGGCAGAATAGTTCAATCGGTTCTCGGGTATTTTATAGTTTGGATAATTTTAAGAACCTAGTAAATATAACTTTTATCTGAAAGATACGCAGATCTTATAAATATTGTCGGCGCAAGTTGTTCAAGCTTGTTGTGGCGCTTAGGCCTTCTCGAAACACAACGAGACCATGTGATTGATACCTGATATACGGGCCTGCCTGGGAGATAGGGACTTGCGTTTGTACTCTGTGAACCCCAGCTTCTCATACAATCGAATGGCCGGGACATTGGTATCGGCAACCTCTTCTATGAGATAGTTACGGTACGGCAAATGAACCAGCATATGTTTAATAACTGCCGAAGCCGCTCCTTGGCCGCGGAAGGATAAGGCAGTACCGATAAACTCGACCGATCCCGTTTCGGCCGGCGGGTCGACAAACGGTTTTTGGAACTCCCTCTTCAGAATGAGTGCCGCCATCGAACCCTTGAACCAACCCAGATGCCTGCGGAGCGGTGCGCTCTGAAGTTCTAGGGAGAAGCTCTGACAGTCCGTGCATGCGCCGAAGGCCGCCACCCGATCGCCAGCGAGAGCCACATAAAATTGATCTAGCACGAACATATGGGCGAACGCCTTTGCGGTGACATCTCGGTCTTTAGAAAAATACGTGAGCCACTGCGAGAAGCCGTCGGCGAAAATCTCCGCCATCTGGTTTCTGACCTGTACACCCGCGTGGTCTGCGCGGACAACCTCAAATGCGCCCGAGTACTTCATAACGTTTCACCTTCCTTTTCGAATACTAAGGTCAAGAGCGATCTCGACGGCATCGTGAATTTTTCCTCCAGCATCACCTTCATCATCGCCAGCCCCTGAATGGAGGAAAAGAAATATTGTGCCATCTCAAAAGCGTTCCCTTCACGGAGCTGGCCCTGCCGCTGTCCTTGAACGATGAGCGTGGCAGTCGCTTGCAGTAGATCGGTATTAATCTGCTTGAGAGCCGCTTTCCGACCGTCCGTCTCCGTGGAGAAGAAGGATTGTGACATCAGCAATAAGAGGTGCCCCAAGTCATCGCCAGAAGACAGATCGAGATACACCTCGTTCGCGAACCGTGCCAGTTCCTCAGCAGGCTCATCACTGGTCTGAAATCTCGCGATCAGCGTCTCAAGTCCGGCCATGGCGAACTGCACCAGTTCCTCGAATAGCTGATCCTTTGTTTTGTAATGGCGGTACAGCAGACCGGTGCTAATGCCAGCCTGATCGGCAATATGCTGCACATTGGTGGAGCCGTATCCTTGACGAACAAACAGCCGCATCGCCGCTGTCTGAATTTTGGTGCGGGTTGCAAGGCGCATAGCCTCGTATTGCTCAGGTGTACGGGGCACTTTGGAAGCTCCTTTATTGAATGAATTTTAATTCATCATAAAATCATTGAAGCAAATTGTCAACGTGTAATGTGGATGTGGAGTAGGGAGCGGTAGACGAGCCGGTAGACCCGCGAGCAAGTCGAAGGACTTCAGCCGCCTAAGGAACTCATTAAATAAAATGGGAACCTTAGTTAATAGCCCCAGTCTAAAACATCTTATTTGAAGCAACTAGAATTAATTGCTCTTATAGGAGGTTTTATTATGATTTTAAGTGAACTTTGGAATCATTATGAGGGGGATGTAGATATATCAGGGTTAACTCTAAATCTCCTGAAGGAATACTTAGCCAAGCAATCGGATCGTTTAAAGCCACGCAACTTAGGGCCCCGTATCCGTTTTGTACTTTCTCGGTTTGCATACGAAGAAACCTATCTATCTAGCAATCCTTCCATATAACTACGTGAGCCAAAATTGAAGAAGCGGGATGGAAGAAGATGTGATTCATTTAAGAATCTCTTGTCAGACCATAAGGGAGAGAAGTCTTCTAGAATTTCTATTTTCTACAGCATGTGGTATAGGTGAGGTGGAGAAGTTAAACTTTAAGGACTTGTACTGGGAAAACTGCTTGGCTTTAATCCCTCATAAGAGAACTAACAAGTATGATAGAAGTACAACCACAACTTTTTTGCCACAACATCAAAGGCCAAAATTTAATGGGGCGTTCTTGTCGAGGGACAAGAAGATAGTCCGATTACCGATTAGATATATATCTAATCTAAGATCACATGCACGTGAACCTAATTAAGAACCATAATGCATGAAAATGTACACATTGTATGAGACAACTTCAACAAGTCTACATAAAAAAGTTGCTTTTCTTTACGTAGTATAAAGCATCTTTGCAGGTTGATTTCCCCCCTTTTTTATCGAGTTTTTACTTAATAATTGAAAATGTTGTTGATTATTCAGTTGAACTGTATTATGTTATTGCTAAGTTGAACTGTACAGTCAAACTGAATAGAGGGTGCGAAATGAAACATAAATTATTACCGTTGTCTGAAACTATGCATTATATTCTATTAGCATTGCGTGAGCCACTCCATGGTTATGCCGTTATGCAGAAGATAGAAGAGACAAGCAACGGTACAGTTATTTTAGCAGCGGGTACGTTATATGGTGCGATTGAAAATTTAAATAAGCATGGTTGGATAGAACCTGTCGGAGAATCAGGTCGAAGGAAAGTTTATATGATAACTGCAGAAGGAAGGACCATTTTGAAAATGGAACAAAACAGATTATTGCATATTTTATCCCTGTACGAAGGAAGTGGATTGAATGAAGAAATTTAAGATATTTTTTGATATTGAAAAAGAGGAGCAATGGCTGAACGATCAATCAAAAAAAGGCTATCGCTGTACAAAAATTAGTGGATTAGGAATATACACTTTCGAAAAAACAGACAAGAGATATGTGATGCGACTGGATTATCAAGATTATTTATCAAAGAAAAAGTTCAAAGATTACAAAGGGATATATGAAGACTTTGGTTGGACGTATATCGATGGTCCCTTGCTAGGGGGGATTCGATACTGGCAAAAAGAAGATGTTGACCAGAATGAAATTTTCTCGGATCGTCAATCGAAGATTAATTATTATAAAAGAGTGATGGGTTATTCATCTGGTTTAGGTATACTGTTACTGACTTTTTGTTATATGCTTTACAAGGATTCTGGTATATTTTTAGCTGAAGGTCTTTGGAGTATGGAAGGTGCACTATTTTGGAAAGCAATTTTATTTGAAACACCATTTGCTCTTTTAAGGTCGCTTCCCGCTATTATGGTTATTTTCTATGGTAGTAGTTATTATAAAGCTTATCGAAAGTATTCAATGTTACAAGGAATATAAAGTAAGAAGGTAGAAGAGAATATGAAGTATTGTAGGTAAAGGAAACCGTTGAAATAGCCCGAAACAAACCAACTCAAGTTATCTTGATTAATGTCAGCCATAAGGTTTCACAGCTATCAATTTGCCCAGTTCTCATTGTACGTTAACTCCTCTGTACTGCAGAGTTGTTGCATTGATATACTAACGGGGAACGTACAGCGGCATTCTGGGATTTTGTGTCCTAAAATGCCGCTATTTCTATATCCTTTTAGCTGACGCTGAAGATGAATGGAGGGAGGACCTATCGACCATATGCTTGAGCCTTCCTATGCTACAGAGCTCAGATATATGTTGAAGGATGCGAATGCAAAAGGGTACAGGTAATATTAGCTGGGCAACTGAACAATTAGTTAGCTAGCTGATTAAAAGAAAAGTAGGTAAGACGAAAGCTCCTGCATCAAAAGCTTGATCTTTGCAAAAATGAAGAGGCTGGCAATCACTGCTCCCTGTTTTGTAACCATTTAACCGTTCCAATGAGACCTAGGAATCCGATTAAGAAAACCAGTAAATAACTAGTACCCAACAAGGGAAATAAAGATACTCCGCTTTCCTGCAAATGCAAAGCAGGTACAGACCAAGGCAGATAAGCTCCAATGGCGGTAGGCCCGAACACCAATGCCAACATTAAAGTTGTAAATGCAAAGCCGATCGGTACCAGATAACCACGCGATATACAGGCCAATAGGGCAAGAGGCGCACTTAATAATAGGTGGAGAGCGCCAATGATAAGTATTAGGAACAAATAATGTTGTACTATCGCAAACGAAAAGCCAGGAAGTCCAATAGCAAAACCAAGTATTAAGGCATAAGCAAAGCTGATCAACATCATTACAAAACACCAGAATATAATTGCGACATATTTGGCAATCGCGATTTTACCACGTGATACAGGCAAAACGAGCAAATCCTTGAGCGTTCGATCGGAATACTCTCGGCCAAATGTCCAACTTGTTACCAATCCAAACCCCAGCAGCCCAAACACAGATGCATACAAAAACGCAGTCCGTTCAAAAAAGGAAGGCCAATTGGGCTGTCCTAAGAACAATGTGATGACAAACAATATAAACAGAAGCGTGCCCCATAAAACATAGGAACGACGCAATTTGTAAACTTCAACACTACAGGCTGTCAACAATGGTCTCAATCCGTTTTTCCTCCTCGGCTCCGATTACATTGAGAAAATAATGCTCCAAATTCTCCTCTTCAATGTTAAGCATGGTGAGTGGTACTTCATGATGAGCAAGCAGTCTCGCAATATGTTCGGGATGCTTAACGGCATGATCATCCGGTAGCGCAAATCCGTTATTCGAAGTCGAATGTACCGCATACCCGGAGTCTGAAAGAATAGCTTGAGCCTTCCGATCATCCTTTGTTCCGATTATCAACCTCTTTCGGCGGATGGTTTCAAAGTCTTTTGTCGTCAGTTCTTCAAGTAATACGCCTTTGTGAATAATGCCGATTCGAGAAGCCATTTTAGACATTTCCTCAAGGATATGGCTCGATATAAACACGGTAACTCCTTGTTGAGAAGCTAGAGCTTTCAGCATCTCCCTTATCTCGACAATTCCGGCTGGATCAAGCGCATTGGTTGGTTCATCGAGAATCAGAACGTCCGGCTTATGAATTAACGCTTTGGCCAATCCAAGTTTCTGCGCGTTACCAAGTGACAAATCTCTTGCCTTACTATCTGCATATTGGGTCAAATTCAATTGCTCCATAATTTCGTTAATTGCCCTCGGAACAGATAATCCTCGCAACCTGGCCATCAAACTCAAGTTTTCCCTAACCGTAAAGGTAGGGTAGGCATAGGGAACTTCCACCATATAACCTACTCGTCTTGACAAATCGGGATTCCCATTCTCCCAGCGCTGACCAAACAAATACACTTCTCCAGAAGAAGGCTTGCTCATTCCGAGAAGAGCTCGGATGGTTGTCGTTTTTCCTGCACCGTTCAACCCCAAGAATCCATAGATTTCTCCTTTCTTAACGGAAATCGAAACGCGATCTACAGTGACTTTATTCCCGTATTGCTTTGTCAAGTTAACGGTTCGAATAATTTCTTCCATAGTAACAGTCCTTCCATAACCTAAATTAAACGAATATAAGAGCCGGCAGCCATATGAGATGTTGAAAAGAATTCCGCCGGCCTTGTCCAAATCAGTTTGCGCGATAAATGGAATTCAAGTAATTCGAAATCGTTGCGGTATCATTAATGGAGGCCCGCAGTGCGATGTAACCGTCGGGACGAATCAATACGAATTCATTACTTGTTACATCGTAAATTCGATAGGCATTCCCTGCTGCGTCTATTATGCCTTCCACTCTTTCCACATGCGATGGAAGGATGCAATGCACATGAAGTTCGTCGTAGGTGAAGTTCTCCAAAGAAAGATGATCTGTGCGGTTTACAAAAGCCAAAAGAGTCCAGTGTGGACCACGCAACAGGTCAAATACACTTTCTGTAAAATCTGTACCTTGCAGACCCCCGGCATTAGGAGCACGATCCCCGGGCAATGAACGGGTAACATTCGTTCGAGCAGACGGGCGGGTAAGAGAACTTGACCGATAGGAAATGAGAAGCCCACTCGTCAGATCGTCGGATATGGTGCTCAAAGTTTGGGACAACCCTCCGCCTTCAGTCGCCGTTCCTATGACCACTCCCATCTTCTTCGTGCTGTCCTCAAGAACAGCTTGAGCCACTGGGCGGCGCTCCTCATCGTACGTGTCGAGCAAGGCGGTGTCCGCTCCGCGTATGACAGTTGCCAGCTTCCAGCCGAGATTGTACGCGTCCTGCATCCCCGTATTCATGCCTTGACCGCCGGCCGGCGAATGAACATGAGCAGCATCGCCGGCAAGGAAGACCCGGCCATTGCGGTAGCATTCAACCATACGGACGTTGACCCGGTAGATGGAAAGCCAGGAAGCATCCGTGAGCCGAACAAGTCCTGCCCCGGCCCGGCGGTCAAACATGGCTTGATACGCCACTAGCGATGGCTGCTCTGGTTCTTCAATGTCTGCCGGAATTGTAGCCTGCAGCTGCCAAATATCGGATTTCGGTAGCGGTGTCACTCCGACCATCCCCTCCGAAGATGTCCAGATATGGATATGGTCACGATCTAACCCTTCCAATCGTACATCGCCAAGATACCATCGCTCATCATCGTGTGTTTCTCCAACCAGCTGCAACTGAATAAACTTGCGGATATTGCTTTTGCCCCCGTCAGCGCCGACGACATAACGAGCGCGAATTTGCTCTTCTCCTTGCGGTGTATTCACGGTTACCGTCACACCGTCCAATTCCTGTTCAAGCCCTACAGCTTCCACGCCCAACTCGACTTGACCGCCAAGCGCCGAATAGCGGTCGCGCAATGCTTTTTCCACATCATACTGAGCAATCCAAACCGGATCACGATAGGGTGTCTCCAGTTCGGCGCTGGCTGCAACGGTAATAGCCGGCTTGTCCACACTGCTGCCACCTTCGGTATAGTAACGAACAGGCAAATCCACAACACCTGTGTCCATAATGTAACGAACGGCCTCCAAATCATCAACAACCTCAAGCGAGCGGGGCTGGATTGCTTTGGCGCGAGACGCTACGTTATATAAGGCGCTTCGTTCAATAATACGATGGTCGACGTTTCGACGGGCAAGGTCACAGGCAAGTGTAAGTCCTGTTGGTCCGGCCCCGACAATGAGAACATCAACAAAAGACTGCACGGTTTTCATGGATAAAATCCTCCTTAATCATTGATTGTGATATGTTGCATTGATTATACTACACCGTGCAGTGTAGTTTGTAAAGTGGAACTCATTTTTGATAGTATACCTATAGGGGGGAAACATTAGGATGGATAATACGGAAAACAAAAAAATCCGCAAAGGCTCTTCAGACAAACGAGCCAAAATTATTGCGGCAGCACGAGACCTGTTTCTTTCAGATGGGTTTGATCGTTCCAGCGTCGATGCAGTCGCAGCGAAAGCGGGAGTTTCCAAACGGACCGTTTATGATTATTATGGCGATAAACAGAACTTGCTGCTTGCTGTTGTGGAAGAAACCAGTGAGGCGGTTCTGGACATGATCAAGAAAGGGATATCAGCCTATCTCTGGGAATTCGAGGATCTGGAGCAGGCGCTCATCTTATTCTGCGAACAATTCGTAGCTTCTGCGAACGGTTCGTCAGATTACAGCGCTTTGATCCGTCTGGTTACAATGGAAGCGGCCAACCTGCCAGGCTCGTTTTTAGAAAAGCTGGATAACGCAACGGAAGAGGGGATTATCAGGAGGTTTACCGAGTTTGGACAAACCGGACTGCTCGATGTGCCAGATCCTGTAATGGCTACAAAGCACTTCGCTGCCTTAACGTTTTTGTTGGTATTTGATCAACCGATAAAAGCAGGCAATTTGGAGGAGGAACAAACCAAACGCATCATCTCAGAAGGCGTACGCGTCTTTCTTTGCGCTTATGGAAAATGCACTGTTTAAAACGAAAATCAGCCATCAAACTGATTGCGGTTTTGCTAACGATAAAAGTTGGCATATATATATATCGAGGGGCAAGAACATCGTCCCATTGAAGTCGCTATTTTAGCGGCTTTTTTATTTTATCGGTACAAGTTTTTGTCCCGAGCCAAGGACAAGAACATTGTGTCATTTCGGATTAGGTAATTATCTAAATAGCATCATGATGGAGATCATGGACAAGAACATGTTCCTATTATCGATTAGATGTATATCTAAACGTTGAATCTTACTTCAGCACAGTTAGGAAGTAGAGGGGAAACCATGCCCGTGTTTTTTGCTTGGTTTGAAAAACTCAGCAATCAAACCCTTTGTGTAGTGGAAAAGAGATGCCAAGCTAAGGCGTCAGAAAACGATGTCATTGCCAGGAATCGAGTGACCAAACAGATCTCAAGTAGACGAAACAAGTATGCAAAATCATGAGAATACTCATCAAAAAAATTGACAGAATCAAGATGTTTTTATATAACTAAAACAGTTATAACTATTGTGGTTATAATTAAAAACAAAAAATAGGAGGCTAACATGAAAATCTTAAATCATTTTATCCCCGTTTTTACCGAGCAACTTGAATCAACCGTTGCTTATTATGAATCTCTTGCTAACCGATCTATGGATCGGACGTGGGACATTCCTGAAGCTGGCTTATCTTTAGCCACAGTCTATCCTTACGTTATTGTATCTGGAAGTCCCGATGCCATGGAGCCTGCTAAATCACTCCGTGCCGTGGTGTATGTGGATTCCATGAACGAATTGAAGGAAGAATTAAAAAAACAAAATACCCTTATAATAAGGCATCAGTGTGGTCCTATTGGTCCAAGCATTTTTGTGCAGCATCCCGATGGCAGTTTTATTGAATATGTAGAGCCTGCGCAAGCTACTGTTTGATTGGGAAAAATTAAAAAATGTAAAATAAAGCTACTCCATACACCGTAGGAGCAGCTTTATTTTACATTTGCCTCTGTTCGTATTTGCTCCACAATTTGAGCTAGGGTAACAGAAGCCAGTTCATGCTCCATGACCTTCTGCGCATTAGAGAGTTTTGGTAATAGTATCGATTCAATGTTCATACCTACAGAGCAATTGGGGTCAGTATTCTTGTGAAAATTAAAAAGCTGATTTCCTTCCACAGATTCGACCGCTTGAAAGATATCCAGCAGGGTTAATCTTTCGGGCGATACCAGAAGGGAGGCCCCCGCAACTCCTGGTTTTGTTTCAATATACCCTGCTTTTTTGAGCTGGGCCATAATCCTTCTAATTACAACAGGGTTACTATTGATGCTACGTGCAATTCGATCACCTGTACTATATATGGGATCCAACGTAATCATCGAGAGAATATGGACTGCCATCGAAAAGCGACTGCTTATTTGTTTCATCTACTCACCTTCTTTGCTACAAAGTATAGTTCCATTTATAGAACAGGTCAATCGACAGTTTTTCAGCAGGAAAACAAGAGGAACATTTCGGTCACTATTTGCATCATTAATGATGGCCTTGTCCCAGAAAGGACCAGCAAGCATTTAGATGGCCTGATTAGAGATACAAAGTACTTCTTTGAAATTAAAGCTGAAGAAGGACAATTCATTCTTAATGCAACATAATAAGAACATATTAATATTCTAGCCCCACTTTTGATTATTTTTAGAGAAGAGCATTTGGAAATTATAAAAGTAAAATATTGATTCAACTAAAGGGAAACGATAGTTCAGAACTACACAGCGGCAGCTGATCAGAAGATTAACTGCAGCTTTTATGATGTGAAGGAAAACAAATTTGCTCATTATGGGGGCTCTGGAACGATATCAGCAACCCCATTAAGGTGGGCTAGAATACTCTTTTATAAGAATCACACCGGGGCATCATATTCCACGTCTGTTCGTGATATATTGACGCATGTAGCGCTTCACGGACAGTATCACCACGTGTTACCAATCCAAGGTATGGATAATCTGGAGGCTAATCGAGATATTGCTTGTCGGATCACCGTTTACGAGAATAAGGTCAGCGCGCGCACCTTCGGTAATACGGCCGCGATCGTGAAGACCAAAGCAACGGGCCGGTTTGGAAGTAACCGACTGAAGAGCTTCAATTGGAGTGAACCCGGCCTTCACCAGCAGCTCTATTTCGTGGTGGCCGCTTACTCCGTGAGCAAGGCCGCCAAGGTTCTGAACGGGAACCGGCGCAACATCCGTCCCTACCAGAATATCAACTCCGGCACGGTGAAGATCCATCACATTCTTAAAGCTGTTCTCCATATTGCCTTGCGGGAACGTATTGAAAAATTCAAAATATCGATCCAATCCGGACTCTGAAATTTCAGTCTTTAGTAGGAGGTGAACGATGATGAAGTCCGTATAATTAGGAATTGAAAGGAGAGTCATATCTTATTCAAAATGGGCATCTTTATAGACAAATTGGAGGTTGAAAAGATTGAATAGGGACGAAAAAAGCACCAATGCGCCAAGCCTGTTTCGCAATCGGTTCCTGCAGACGATTTTATTATCAAGCGTGCTCCTGCAGGTTGGCATCTGGGTACGTAATTTCGCTATTCTCCTGTACGTTGCGGATAGAACAAACAATGATCCTTACGCCATTTCGCTAATCAGCGTAGCAGAATTCGCGCCAATTTTTGTTTTTTCGTTCATCGGAGGTACATTTGCCGACCGCTGGCGGCCGAAGCGAACGATGATCTGGTGCGATTTATTATCCGCGGTATCGGTATTCGTAGTACTCCTGACCATACATTACGGTTCTTGGCACTCCGTCTACCTTGTCGCATTCATCTCGGCTATTCTTTCGCAGTTCTCCCAACCTTCAAGCATGCGATTGTTTAAGTATCATGTGCCGGAAGAACAGCTGCAGCAAGGGATGGCTCTATTCCAATCGCTGATGGCCATCTTCATGGTGCTTGGTCCTATGCTCGGAACCTTGGTTTACAGCACTTTTGGCCTTGAAATATCGATCGCTGTCATGGGCGTGGTTTTTCTGCTCTCCGCACTCGTTCTTATTCGTCTGCCAGAGGATAATATGCAAGCTCAAACCGTCGCTGTAAAAGGGCAGTTCCGTAAAGAATTCATTGAAGGCTTCCGCTATGTTTGGCAAAGCCAAGTACTGCGGATGCTCGGACTTGCGTTTATTCTCGCAGGACTCGCTGTTGGTGTAGCCCAAGCGCTCAACCTATTTATCGTAACGGAGCGGCTGGGCAGGAGCGAGGAGTTCCTGCAATATCTGCTGATGGTAAATGGTGCAGCTATGCTGATTGGTGGCGGAATCGTAGCCGTCTTCGCCAAGCGGGTTCCGCCGCAGATTCTTCTAGCGATAGGTATGATCGCAGGCGCAGTCTGCACAGCCATTGTAGGGTATTCGACAAGCGTTCCGCTCACCCTGACCGTTCAATTTCTGAATGGACTTGTTTTCCCTTGCATCCATATTGGGATCAGCACAATGATTCTAAAATGGTCAGAGGCTTCGATTGTCGGCCGGGTGAATGGGGTTCTGAATCCGATGTTCGTTGGCATGATGGTCGTTTCCATGTCTTTCGCTGGCGCGTTAAAGGATGCCTTTTCACTGGGGACGATCTATGGCGGTGCAGGATTATTATTTCTTCTTGGCGCACTGGTCATGGTTCCGATCATGAACCAAAAAGCGCCAGATAACGCACATATTGCACAAGAGACATAATTTCGTGATACTTATAAAATTTTAATGAAGAAGAGCCGACCATGAAGAAGTGATCGGTTCTTCTTCATTCCCTGATGTGGTTAAGACCAACAATATCACCAATTTTACACTCAGTATGCTGCCAATGATCCTGGGTTTTATCACATATATCGCAGTCATGACCATGAATATTCAACTGAATCTGTCCTCGATGATGCTTAGTCGCAAGCACGATCGATGAAAAATTTTTGGGCAGGACAGCTTCTGTTATTGATCGTATGTATCGTTGCTCCTCGACACCCTTTTGGAGTAGGGGTATCCTGCTCTTTCAACGATTACAGAACTTCGACTGTATTATGTTGTTCCCGGGAACATTGGTTTCACAAAGATCTTCATTGGTGTATAGACTGCTTGAAAGGGAGGGGACCATTCTTCAATGAATGTGTATTTCATGAAAGTAAGTTGATTAATTCATGCCCTAACTGTAGATGAACAATACCTTTCTCGTTAAACAATAACAATTGGATCATACATAATGACTCGAACGCAGGCTCCAGTTTTGAAAACATTAATCCATCTGCCGAGTGGTTTAAGAAGGTCGAATCTGCGAAGGATACATACATTTCCGATTCATATGGTTTACGCCTAGAGCTAATTTTAAGGTTATTTGAGGAATTTCAATCTTTTGCAATCGCAGATAAGGTGAAAATTGAAGCAGCTGAAATGGCTTTAAACAAAGAGTCACCTTTCTTCGGATCAATTGATGCTCCAGAAAAAAAAGAAAAGAAAGCTGATCCTTCCGTAAAAAATAGTATGGGAGATGCAATTATTTTCTTGAGTTATTTAGAGTTTCTCAAGGGTAAACAATATCACTCTGCGTTTTTATAAGTGCAAACTCAACAGATTTTTGTGATGCTGGCACTAATACACTTCATTCCAATCTAAAAGAACTCATTAGTAATGAAAACATCGATTTAAATTTCGATATTAGTCTTGCAAAATACATTAATCAGATCGATGGGGAGATACTCAAAGTTCAACCACTTCCAATGCTAGCGTTCAAATGCACCTTATGTAACACGATATACAACATTAATGGAAACCAGTTTGTTGCTCGTAGTACATATTCAAATTGGCAGCAAGTCTGGTGGCATCAATGCCCTCATTGTTTTTCAACTTATGAGACTGATGAAGATTTTAATATTGACTAGTAACAGGAATACGACCGCCGTTCATGAGGTGGTTTTTTTGTACCACCAAAACTACGATTGACCAATTAAAATACAATACTTACATTTACATTTTTTCTGAATGAAAACTCTGGTTCAGGTGGGAGTTCAAATGATGGAGAAGCTGGTGTGACTGAGTATGATTTGAATCCATCACTTCGTCGTATGCCTAATATAAATATTTACCTCTTGCATAAAGAACGTGTGTTCGGTTTATAATATACAAACATACGTTCTTAAAAGTACAGGAGTGATTTCAGTGTTGGCTAAGCAACGAACCATTATGCTCATCGATATGCAGAGCTTTTATGCTTCAGTCGAAAAGGCAAAAATGCCTCAATACAAAAATAGACCATTAGCTGTTGCGGGAGACCCTGCAAGACGCTCTGGAATTATCCTTGCCGCTTGTCCACTAGCCAAAGCGAAGGGTGTGTCTACCGCGGAACCACTCTGGCAGTCTCTTCAGAAGTGCCCTGAACTGATCATTGTGAGACCACACATGCAAGAATATATCGAAGTATCCACTCAAATCATGTCCATTATTGAAGAGTTCACCGATCTGGTCGAACCGTACAGTATAGACGAATTATTCGCTGATTTTACAGGGTCTATGCATCTATTCGGTAATGATCCAATCGATTTGGCCAAGCAAATTCAAGACAAAATCTATAATGAAACAGGTGTTTACGCGAGAGCTGGCATTGGTGAAAACAAAGTCATCAGTAAATTGTGCTGCGATATGATTGCTAAAAAAGCAGAGGGGGGTATTTTCTACTTAAAGAAAGAGGAGTTACACCTCCATATTGGAGATAAGCCCATCCGCGATATGTGGGGAATAGGCTCAAGAATGGAAAAACATCTGTGGAAGATGGGCATCCGAACCATTAGAGACCTGGCGAATACGCCTCTTTCCAAATTAAGAAGTAAGTGGGGTGTTAATGGAGAAGTCATCTGGCGAGTCGCAAATGGACTCGACAATTCGCCGGTAACCGTCAACACGCACAGTACACAAAAAGATATCGGAAACGGAATGACCCTGCCTAGAGATTTCGCAGAGGCTTGGGAGATCGAAGTGGTTATTCTCGATATCTGCACAGAAGTATGCAGAAGAGCCCGCCAAAAGGGATTGATGGGTAGTGTCGTATCCGTAAGTGTATCTGGAGCGGATTTTGACCACCCCACTGGTTTTCACAGGCAGGTTAAACTGTCTGATCCTACAAATATAACCGTTGATGTGTGCAAGATAGCCAAACGCATATTCCATCAACATTGGGATGGGCAACCTGTGCGCCGTGTAGGCGTATCCCTGTCTCAATTATCCAACGCGGATACATATCAACTATCTTTCTTTGATGATCAAGAGCAGAAACGAGCCATTGATCAGGTGATGGACGACATTAAAGATCGATTTGGCGACATTGCCATTCTACGAGCGAGCTCCATTACGGCTGCGGGTCAAGCGATCGATCGAGCATCTAAAATTGGGGGGCATTATAAATGAGCAAGAAACTGGAGGCCAATGGATTATGGGAATCGAGCCGCATGATGCTTCCACAACATAAAGAACGAATTATACAGCATCGTACTCAAATTCATGTTCAAACGAAACCACTGATCCATGAAGATGAGTGGGAGATTATTACTCAGAATATAGATATGTCGCTCAATTATACATTGCAAGCCACCTTTGAAATATTTACTGAGTCAGGCAATCGGTATATACACGGGATCGTCACTTCAGTCAGTTCCTTTGGAAAGAAAATCAAAATTGAAATGGAGAATGGATTTGAATGGGTCGATTTTGATCAATTGGTCGCTGTAAAACTTGAAGAAGGAGGCGTATAAAGTGCGACAGACTTTCGAGGAACTTTCACTCGTGAAGAGGGTGGTAGAGCTCCCTTATCTTTTAGGTGCTCTGGAGGTAGATAAGCATAAAATATACGCTTCAAACTTCAAAATGAAATCTGTGTATGTTGACTACTTGGACGGTACCCAAAAGAAAATTGCTTTAGAAATGTACAAATCGAAACAAAGGCTAAAGGAACATCATATTAAAATCATAGATGAAGTGAGATCTGAACTGAGTTTAACGGTAGATTATTCGGTGAGAGGTTACATTCATAAAATGACATTATTATGGAGCAAAGTGAAAGTGGATGTAACCTTAATGCTTACCGAACATATGAACGTTGATATTACTGATTTGCTCAAATGAACATAGAAAATAAGAGTATAACTCATGGATGCGGCAACAAATACGAGCAGATCTTTTGGCAAACCGGGAATCACGAAAAAGATAAATAAAAAGGCAGAAAACTTTTCCGATGAAACGTTGACTTCAAATTGCAAAGTGTACATGCGAACAAGGCGCGATGTATATGCCATGAACACAAAAGAGGAAAATATCACCGAAAATTTGAACGAATCCTTGGGTAGAATTGAAGAAATCTTTACGAATACTCCCGACTTAATCATCCGAAAGTTAAGCATAAAACAGACCGGAGAACTAGCCGCTATAATCTATATGGAAGAATTGACAGATAAAGCGTCGCTTAATCAAAATGTTCTTGCTCCACTTCAACTAGAAACCGGAAATTCTTCCGGAGATTTCATTAGAGACAGGTTCTCAAAATATAGCCATGATCCGTCGTTATATCGCGGACAAAGAGTTAAAGGTGAAGCGGTATATTGTTGGACAGCGGGGACAAACGCCAGTATCTTTGCTTTATTTGGAAATGGGTTTTATGCCAGGGCATATCAGTATCCCTTATACAAGGAAGCACAGGCCGACTGGGGGAAAGAACTATCCCGAGCACATTTCGATGTGGTTATCTCTTTATAATTCATATGATGAGATCTGGTTTTTACGATATACAATGGACTGTTAAGGAGCTGGTAGCAGAAGGGGATCAAATAGCAACTCATTTTCGCTGGGCATCGTTCCAAAAAATTAGTAGATGGATAAATTGATTAAAGTCGAAGAGGGACTGCATTTTGCACTCCCTCTTCTTAGTGATTTTACAATTAGGAAATATAAACTACTAGTTTTAGCCTAGTTTTTGCGAACCATTGAACCACACAGATTTGATTGACAAGGTATCTGAAATATTAGTGATCGGATCACCGTTAATGAGAATAAGATCAGCACGTGCACCTTCGGTAATCCGGCCACGATCATGTAGACCAAAGCAACGGGCCGGTTTGGAAGTAGCCGACTGAAGAGCTTCGATCGGAGTGAACCCAGCCTTCACCAGCAGCTGCATTTCGTGGTGAACACTGGCCCCATGAGCAAGGCCACCAAGGTTCGGAACGGGAACCGGTGCGACATCCGTCCCTACAAGAATATCAACTCCGGCATGGTGAAGATCCATCACATTATTAAAGCTGTTCTCCATATTGCCTTGTGGGAACGTATTGAAGCTTGAGTTCAAGATATCGATCCAATCCGGACTTAATTTGGAATGAACTCGTGGATCATTAGCCAATTCTGATGCCGGATTACCTATAATCGATGAATTCAACACCAAGCACGGTGTAACAAAAGCTCCAGAATCAGCTATGGATTTGACCAATTCGGACGTGTACTCGGGTCTGTCGATAAACAAGTGCCCCAAACCGTCGACTCCATAATCGATAGCTGCCTTCGATGAAAGAGCCGTCAAAACGTGGGCAATAACCAACTTATCGAATTTGTGGGCTTCAGTAACGGCTGTTTTTAGAATCTCGTCACTTAGAACAGGCAGGCCAGGTGCACCCATGACCGTTCCCTCTTCAATCATGATCTTAATATAGTCAGATCCATTCTCCACTTGGGTATGCACATGTTTGATCGCTTCTTCAACCGTTGTCACTTGAGGTATTTCGTCGTGATCGTGAGCGTAGGCGGCCAACATTGCTTCCCGGTCTTCCTCCGATAACTTCTCTAGTTCCTTTAATACGAATTCAGGTATTTCATCTCCATCAGGCAGTAATTCATCTGGGTGCCCACCAGGAGCGGTAATCGCTGTACCAGCAGATCGGACGTCTGCGATGTCATCCACATTTTTAAGCTGAATTTCGCGCCCTCTTTTAGTAAAATCGCCGTTCATTTCAAGTTCTGTTGTAACACCGAATTTTAAGGCATCTCGTAATCCGCCAATTGAGGTATGAACATGTGCATCAATGAGACCAGGTATTAATGTCGCATTTTCTCCATCGATAATTGTTGCATCGCTTGGGATGTCTCCGCCCACTGAGATAATGGACACCCCTTTTATGACAATATGTCTGGGAGCAATAATTTGATATCCATCAAAGATCCGTACATTTGTAATCGCCGTAATTTCTTCTAACCCAGCATTTTGATTTAATTTCTCCATCATAAAAAATCCTCCTAATGTGTTTGTGATTCAACACTTCGGAGTATAACTGTTAGGTATCTAACAGTCAATAGACTAACAAATGTTTGACAAGCCTACTGGGATCACTGTATATTTTAGCTACTTACAATTAGATTCCTAACAATTACGGAGGGGACGATGGACGGTCATGCATTCCCGAGAAGATACGCCTTATATGGAATTGTTTCAAATTATCGGTCTTAAGTTAAAGAAAAGAGCGGATGAGAGTATAAAAGAGTTAGGATTAAGTTCTCAACAAGGAAAAGTAATTGATTATATTTATGAGAATCAAGATAATCATATTATTCAAAAGGATCTTGCAGATCGGTTTCATCTGCGTGGGGCAAGCGTTACAAGCATGCTTCAAGGTCTAGAGCAAAAAGGTTTCATCGAACGTAAAATCCCGGCCAATAATGAACGGCAAAAAAATATTTATGTATTACCAAAAGCGGTTGACTTGATTGAAGACTTCAATAACTCATTTCAAAAAGTGGAGGATGAAATCGTTCAAGCCCTAAATGACGAGGAGAAGCAAATCTTAAAGAAATTACTGATCAGAATTAATGAACGCATATAACAGATGAGCATGCAGAGGTAACTGGGGGCCATAGAACACTGATTTAATATTGTCTTTAGAAAAAATTGTATAAGGACAAGAACATTAGTTCAGTAAAAGTCACTATTTATGATCATTACCCTGTCAAGTAGACAAAAAGACGAAATTTACGCTACGACCGTTTCTCGGTATTCCACCGGGGGATGGTCGTTTGGATTATGAGACATACAAAAACTGCAATATTTAAAAATCAAAGTGAGGGGAGCATAATTAATGTTTGATGACATTGATTTCTCACCAGGAATTATTGCTTACACCTCGAATAATTTACATAACTTGGTCCAAGAGTGCTCTAAATATGTAAGGGAAATAATAAAATGAAGATAGTTGACACTTAATAGAGTAAATACTTCATCGTTTGAAAATCTTTCTATTTAAGGCGGTATATTAATGAAAAAACTTGAAATTAAAGTATCTAACTATAATCCCAAGTATGCTGAACATACAGTGAAAATGTGGAGAGATAGTAAGGAACGGGCAATTGGTCAGGGTGAAACCCATAGCTTCGAAAACCATCTATATTTTTTAAATGATATACTATCTAAACAGTATCAAATAGATTTAGCGTTAATTGATGAAAAAGTAGTTGGAATGATTGCCTATAGTGAAACTGAGATAAGCCAACTTTATATTCATATTGATTATCAAGGGAATGGAATAGGGCGAACCTTGCTTAATAAAGCAAAAGCACAAGCAAATGGAAAATTAACTTTATATACATTTGAAGTTAATAAAAATGCCCAAAGATTTTATGAGAATAATGGTTTTGAAATCACTGGTAGAGGACAAGAAAATGAAGAGAATTTACCTGATATACGATATGAATTGAAGTTGTAAAAATCGAATATAAAGTTACATTCAAAAAAGTGAACAGTCTGCAGGTTAGCTGGATGCTTGACCACCCAACCATATTCACCGGAACTGTAATCCCATGTATTTATTATCTTGACAGTAATTGAGTCTGACTCGTAATATTTGAAGTGGAGATGTAGGAAAGGGGACTCGCTGGACAATGTGGACTTCCTTGTAATGATTATCTAAACTGGATCGCTCGACTTGGTGTTTTGGTTATTACCACACGCCTCGTTTGTGATGCCGATCTGCAATCATTCAAGGGACGCGAGGAACCGTTTGATCAAACCCGGGCGCGGATACTTGATGTATCCGTTTTTGTTATACCTAGGATAATTCCATCTCCAATGAAAAATGGATTTCTCCCTCCCTTATTAAACGGAGGAAATAAAATGACCAAACTACATGGGAAAACCGCTATCGTAACAGGCACAAGCCGCCCTGGAGGGATCGGAACTGCCGTCTGCCGCACGTTGGCACACGAAGGCGCTAATGTGTTCTATACCCATCTGTACGATTACGATAAGACAGAGAATCCGGAAGATGCTGACAAGAACTGGCCGGATCTCTTCGCTGAAGAACTTCGCTCCTATGGCATTAAGGCAGCGCATATGGAGGTCGATCTTACCGATCCCACTTCTCCAGCGCGAGTGCTTGATGCGTGCCGGTCGGCTGTCGGGCTGCCGACCATTCTCGTCAACAACGCTACGTACAGCGTATCAGCTGATTTCCGTCAATTGAATGCATCACTGATTGATGCGCACTGCGCCATGAACATTCGAGGTACGTTCATGCTATCGGCCGAATTTGCGCGTATGCTGGAGGTTGAACTGGCCGGCCGTCAGGCCCTTAACGGCGGCCGGATCATCAACCTTACGTCCGGTCAGGGTAAGGGGCCGATGCCTGGCAATCTCGCTTATGCCGCAACGAAAGGCGCCGTCTCCACCTTTACCGAATGTCTATCTGCTGAACTAGCTCCTTTTCACATTACTGTGAATGCGGTTGATCCCGGTCCTACCGATACGGGTTGGATGTCAGAAGAAGTGAAAAAAGCCTTGCTACCGGGATTTCCGATGGGCAGGATCGGTCTTCCTGAAGATGTATCCCGTCTGATTGCTTTTCTGGCAAGCGATGATTCCCAATGGATCACCGGACAAATCATCCATTCTAGAGGTGGGTTTTAATTAGGAAGACAGTTCATTAACGCACGGGAAACAATAGTTCCATAAAACCAAAGGAGGCCGCCGATCAACAGGATCGGCGGCTTTATTCAATTACTGAGCAGTAAAGTTTAGTTATAATCAATTTTTATCACCAGAAAATAAAGTCTACTTGGTAGAATTGTGGAGTAAAAATCACATTAACTGGAGTGGATACTATGCTTTCTGAGGAAGATTATGCGAAGGTAGCGAAAGAAGCTTTACATCAATACCCAATCATTTGGGAAAAACTTGTGTATCTCGGAAAGAGTGATAATGTTACATTTCAAGTTCAGACCAACGATGATAATCAAAAGTATCTTATCAAAATCCATATTTCAACGATTTCCATTCACTCAAAAGGGAATGTTGCATCAGAGCTTATTTGGCTTGAAGCTTTGGTTAAAGACACAAATCTCGTCGTACCTGCCCCTGTCAGAAATTTTCAAGGTGATCTGGTAACAGAAATATCAACTGATCTTAGCGAAAATACATTCATGGTGACTATTCATCATTGGATTCATGGAAGTGTGCTTAAAAGAGAGCCAACAAGTAATGAAACTGAAAATTTGGCTCTCTTAATGGCGGCTCTACATAAACATTCTATGCAGTGGATTCCACCTGAAGGCTTTAATAGACCAATATACAATTCTGATCATTTATATTCATCACTTAATCAATTAAAACAGTTAGTAAATTTAGAGCTTATCTCAAGTGAAGTGTTTGTTTACGTGGAAGAGTCAGCCCATAAAATAGCAAATGTGATACAAAGTCATAAACGTTTGTTAAGTAATTGGGGAATTATTCATTCTGACCTTCATGAGAGTAACTATGTTTTTTATGAGGATATTCCTCGACCTATAGATTTTTCAAATTGTGGCTATGGCTTTTATTTATTTGATATGGCTGAAACATTTATGCACCTTTCATCTGAGAATAGGAAAGTATTTATTTCATCGTATAGCAAAGTAAATCAACTACAAGAGAATTATTTCGAGATATTAGAAGCATTTTTTATTTGGTCAATAATTAGGACTTTTGCATTCCACTCTCTAAATTCAAATGAACAACCATCCTTAGCGGAAAATTTCCCATCAGTTATTCAGAACTATTTTAGGAAATATCTTAAAGGAGAAAATTTTTTATTGAACTGACGGCGAAATTATAGTTTAACGAAACTAAGAAGGCAGCCGACCAAATTAATCGGCTGCCCTCACGACTAATTTACTCAGACCGATCCGGATGATTTCTTCATTAATCGAACAATTGAAATCCAAAGAAGAGGCCGTAATCATGAACACGACTTCTGCGCTTGAATTCTATACGCTAGCAAACGTGAGGGGAGCATAATTAATGTTTGATGACATAGATTTCTCACCAGGAATTATTGCTTACAATGGAACGGAATTCTTGGATCAAGAAGATATTTTTCAAGTCAGCTATAACGATGGAAGGATTATTATTGATGTTGGCTGGTATAGGAAGGAGTTTGCTGTGGTTATAATTAAAGATTTTGATTGGGATAATCCACTAATGGAAAAACGATGTGTAGACTTTAATAAGTTACATGACTTGGTCCAAGAGTGCTCTGAATATGTAAGGGAAATAATAGGATGAAGATAGTTGACGCTTAATAGAGTAATACTGCATCTGAGAGTAATAATCTCCAAGTGATTTTAGCCATCACCATGCACCATCCATTTAACTGCCAGCGATAACAAAATATTGTTGAGAGAAACGAACTAGTATGGACAAGAACATTGCTCCCTTCAGTGTCGCTATTATGACATTCCCCATTCTCTTGCATTATGATATGTAAGAACACTGGCCCGAATCGTTAATCATTCTAAGATTATCGGTTCGGGCCTTTTTGATGAAAGTTGCTGATGTCGCAGCATCTCTGATCAGGATTATCCCATATACAACAGGTTTACGTCTCCGCCTGTTAACGTCTTCGGAACGCTCCACCGCGTGCCAGAGCATAGAAAATCAAGAGAGCAATGATTGACCCGACGATCGCGGGTATGATATGAAATCCACCCACCACTGGCCCCCTCGGTCCCAACAGTTCATACCCTAACCATGAGCCAACAAAGCCAGCAATGATATTTCCGAGTACGCCTCCCGGCACGTCCCGTCCAATCAGATTTCCACTTAACCAGCCAATTAGCCCACCGACAATAAGTATCCAGATTAAATACATGAATTAGTCTCCCTTCCATTGATTTATTACAAGTTATGTTTCGTTAGAGAGAATGTTGCGGATGATCCGAGAATCGACCATGAAAGCATTTCCATTTTAATCCAATGATAGTAAAATCGGTTGTACAACTACTCGTATGAATGCTGGTGCAGATGGGGATTGGAGATGGCGAGTATAGAAAGGAGGTGCTTAGGTGTTCATGTTTCGAAGTTCTTTTATTTTAGCCTTGTTGATGATGTGTCTGATGTCAGGCTTGGCTGCTTGTTCTGACTCAGAGCAATCGGAAGATAAGGGTGCTTCGACAAAGGCTGACTTCACGGAGCAGACACAAAGCCTTAATCTGAATGTGGAAGAACCGTCATGGAAGCTGGATACCACCCCCGTGAATCTAACGTGGTTCGTTGGGGCCGAATGGTACGGGCACACTTGGGGTGAAAGCCTGACTTCCAAATATGTCACCAAAAAAACAGGGGTCAATATCGAATTTGAAGTATCAACCGGTGAACCAAGCGAGATGTTATCACGGATGTTGACGACCGGCAGTCTGCCGGATTTGATAACCATCGGCTCCTGGGAGAGTGCGGTTAACAAACTTCGAGAGAGTAATCTCATCTATGCCCTGGATGAGCTAGCCAACCAGTATGATCCTTACTTTTACAAGGTGGCAGGTGATGGTGTTCTACAATGGTATCGGCAGGAAGACGGTCATACCTATGTCATTCCCAATGATGCGTACAGTCCCGAACAGATGCGTTCAACCGGCTTGACGGGAGCCAACCAAACCTTTCTCGTACGTAAAGATCTGTATGAGTCGATGGGCAAACCGGACCTTAGCACACCGAAAGGTTTTCTAGATGCACTGCACTTGCTGAAGAATCAATATTCGGTTTATAAAGGTCAGCTCATCAGTCCATTTTGGGCACAGGGGAATGCATCCTATGGGATGACCGAGTATTTGCAAAATCTGCTTGCAATCCCCCATGAGCAGAACGGTAAAGTATACGACCGAATGACAGATCCCGATTATATCGAGTGGCTGAAAACATTTCGTACCGCTTACGAGCAGGGCCTGATTAATGTTGATTTTCTGGTCGACTCCAGTGCACAGGTGCAGGATAAAACCAACCATGCCCAATATTTTATGATGATTCGGGAATGGACAGACATATCGGACCTCAATGCGAAATTGGAAGCCCTTACGAATCAGAGTTCATACTATATTGCTGTAGATGGACCCCGGAGCAGAAGGGGAGAATCCGCCAAACTGTTCCCCGGCAGCATGGATGGCTGGATGGTTACGATGATTAGCAGGTCCACAAAAAAACCTGAACGTGCCATCCGATTTTTGACCTATCTGGCCAGCGAAGAAGGCCAAAGGGATTTATTTTTGGGCAAAGAAGGTGAAACCTGGACGATGGAGAACGGCAAACCCCGGTTGACGGCGGCAATGGTCCAGTTGCATGACACGGATCGGGAGCGGCTGGAAAAGGAATATGGCATTATGGATACCTACTGGATGCTGCGAAACCCTGCTTTCGTTAACCCGTGGAGACCAGAGCATACTCCGTCCATTAAGCAAATGGAGGCGTTCGCTAACCAACACGCCGATCTGGACAGCGGCATCTATAAGGGACTCGATCCTGTAGGGGATTCCGATATAGCGTTAGCCTGGTCACGTATTTCTCAGAATTGGGAAGAAGTGCTGCCAGAACTTATTACAGCGAAGGATGAAACTGCCTTTGACAAGATTTTCGAAAATTTTCTGATACGTCGTGTGAACTACGGCTTTAACCAGGTGATGGAATATCGCCAGGCTGAACTGGAGCTGCGGAAAGCCAAGATAGCCAGATAACCATTCCCTAATACATGGTTACCTATCAGCTAACTAGTATTATATGGTATGACAAAGGTGGTGAATACATCAGAATGAAATACCTGCTGACGAGATTGAGGAAGCTTTATCGCAATGCCCGTATATCCCAAAAGCTGTTTCTGGCATTTAGCCTGATGATTGCGATACCTGTTATTTTGATATCCTTTGTGTATATCCGCATGCAAGAAACCCAGCTATATAAGGACGCTATGGCAACGGGCAACAGCCACGTTTCATGGCTGAATGAACAATTGCGCAGAAGAATGGATACAATTGAGAACGCTTCCAATACAGCCCTTACTCAAAAGTCATTTGTGGATTTTATTCATTCCAATATGCTTGTGGATGGACTGCGTCTGGTGAAGTTTAAGCAAAACCAGTTTGAGCAAATGCTTAATATCATTCAAAGCAATTCGATGATCAGTGAGCTTAGCTTTTACGTCGATAACCCAAACTTGTATGAAATCTGGCCTGAAATCTATCATTACAAGAAATTTTCGCCGCAGGATTATTGGGTAAAGCTTCGGGATGAAGGTGGCGCGGCTTACCGCTTATTTTCTTTTAGGGATGGTGAGCACACATTATCCTACTATCGTCTGGTTCGCCTTCAAGGGCAGGAACAAAAACGCCCTAGTATTATGGAAGTGCGAGTTCCCCACAGCATGTTTTTCAGCGACCTGCTACAGGAGAACAAGGGGGACTTCTTTTCGGTGTTGATGAACGCAAGTGATCCTCCCCAGTATGTTTACAATCCCCAGCATGAGTTTTCTGAGAAGTACGGGCTGGGGCTGGAGAAGATCCTTGGCAGTATTCATCGCCAGCTGGATATATCGCCGCAGGAAAGCCCACTTCAGGTTAAGGTAGGAGATGAGAGCTACTATGCATTGTATCGATACATCGCTCCGTTGAACACTTATGTAGTCGATATTGCTTCTCATCAGGCATTGATGAAAGGGCCGCGCAGTTGGTATGCATTTGTGGTAACGATTACATTATGTGTATTGCTGCTGATTATGTTACTCGTATCCCAAACGACGCGGCGTATTTTCCGGCGGTTGGACAGCGTATTGGTATCCATGCGTCAGGTACGGAAAGGCGAGCTGGATTCAATGATTGATACAGGCCTGGATGAGAACGAAAGAGGGGATGAAATCGATGAGGTGGCGGTGAATTACAATAAAATGTTACATGAAGTCAAACGCCTAATGACACAGGTCGTGGATAAACAGTTAATTGCCAAAAACGCACAGTTGCACTCCCTGCATTCGCAAATTAACTCCCATTTTTTATATAACGCCCTGGAATCGATCCGGATGGTGGCAGAGGTACAGAGGCAGCCTGCTATAGCCAATTCATTGGTGTCGTTGGGCTCCCAACTACGCTACAGCATGCAGTGGCGTAGCGATACCGTTGCTTTTCGTGAGGAGCTTGCCAATATCCAAAGTTATATTGAATTTATCAACTTTATGGAAGGCGGCAGTATCGTTATGACCGCGGATCTTCCTCAGGAGATACTTCGCTACGCCATTCCCAAGATGTGTATGCAGCCCATCGTTGAAAATGCCGTTCATCACGGGGCACCTTCAGGTGGCAGGGTATCTATAGAGATTACCTTTTCTGTGGAGAATGACAGTCTGCTATTCATTAACATAAGAGATGACGGAAAGGGGTTAGAGCCTGAGATGTTACACCGTCTTCAGGCAGTACTGCGAAGCGAATCGGATATGCCGATGGTTACTAGCAGGAGCGGACTTGGTTTGGAAAACGTGAATAAGCGGTTGCAGCTTCATTATGGCAAGAATTGCGGTCTTTGGATTGATAGTGTGCAAGGTGCATATACCTGTGTAACGATACGCTTGCCTTGGGAAAATGTAAATCTTGGAGGGTGGTAGAGCATGATTAATATCCTGATTGTGGACGATCAAAAACACATTCGTGACGGCCTGCAGGCCATGCTGCATCAATTTCCTCTGGAACTGAACAACATATACTGTGCCGCGAGCGGGATTGAGGCGCTGTGCCTATTGCGGCAACATTGCATTCACATCGTTATTACCGATATTAGGATGCCGGATATGGATGGGTTGGCACTCATGGCTCAAACCAAAGAGGAATATATGGATGTGGAATACCTCATTATCAGCGGTTATAGTGATTTTACATATGCCCAAAAAGCGATCGGACTTGGGGCAAAGGGTTACTTGCTAAAACCTTTGAAGCGAGAGGATCTGCAAAATTCCCTGGAGCATATATGGCAAGAGATCCAGACACGGCAGGCACTTACGCATAATATGCAGCATGTATCCCGTCTCGCCCAAGAGACCGAGAGTAAAGAAGTAAGAATGTTTATGCAAGGTGCGTTAAGTGATGACGCATGGATTCTTCAGATTGAGGAACAAAATGATGCGTTATGGCGTAATTATCGCCTAGCCCTGCTGAGGGAAGAAGTTGGCATTAACCAGGCCGGAGCCAGCAGCACCCATAGCATGGAATCCATTGCTTATCGTGTGATTGGCAGACAAGGTTGTATTTGCCTGCAACATCGCCCATACCTGATCCTTGCGGTGGATGCGTCCATAGATCCAAGTGTTTTGCCTGCAGCGCTCAAGGAAGGAAAGATCGATGCCATAACGGCCATGACTAACCCGATTCAGGGGTTAAAAGAACTACCAGACAGCTATACCCAAGTGCTTGAGCTCTATCGCCACAGTTACCTGTTTCCTGATCAGTACAGTATCTTTCCAGCACATATTGAGCATATGGAGCAGCAGTGGCAACTTCCCTATGAAGACTTATATGAACTCTTCCAGTCAGTTGGAACAGATAACAGTGGAATAATTACTCAGGGTATTTCTGCAATATTTCACAAAAAGGTACTGCAACGCTATCCTATTCGCTATACCCAACAGCTCTGCGCCGCCACCGTTCAGATGATGGAGGAATACGAACGAGTTATCCGTCCTTATATGGGGAAAGAAGTGCTGGACCTTGAATCATTGCGTAATCTCTTTGATTATCAAGGGATGCGTGATTATATACAAGCACTGCAACAGCAGCTGCTTCGGCTGAATCAGTTATATTATGACTATAAATGCAGCTATCGCCATTCGCAGGATCTAAATGAAGCCATTCGTTTTATACACGAGAGTTACCATAAACCGCTGGACCTTGCGATGGTATCCAATCATGTATCGCTTAATTATGCTTATTTTTCAAATCTGTTTAAGAAGAATATGGGTAAAGGTTTTGCTGAATACCTACGAGATGTGCGTCTGGATAAAGCGCGGCGGCTTCTCGCTGAAACTGATCATAAAATTGTTGAGGTGGCTGCTATGGTTGGATATGAAAGCTACAAAAGCTTTACACGGGCGTTCCGACATGTGATGCAGATCCAACCCACAGAGTACCGACAGATGATGCGGCAGAAGGCAGATTGAATCAAAAGCCAAAAAAATGGGATACCACAAAAACAATTGTACCTTTTCAGCAAATTAACCTATTCGATAGAATAAAGATATCCCTTCATGTAAGCGATTTCCTTAATGCACATGGATTGGGAAAAGCTATTATTCTATTATAAGGAGGACAATTATGAAACCATCTCACTTTACAGCGAAACGGTTTATGAAAAAGGTACTCGCTATGTTCCTTGTGGTTGTGATGCTGGCGAGTATTGGCATTCTGCCAGCTTCAAAGGTTCAGGCAGCGGGAACTACCGTAACCTCAATGGAGTACTTCTCACCCGCGGACGGGCCAGTTATTTCAAAATCAGGGGTTGGCAAGGCCAGCTACGGATTTGTTATGCCTAAGTTCAATGGTGGCTCCGCGACATGGAATGATGTTCACAGTGATGTGGGCGTTAATGTAAAAGTGGGAAACAACTGGGTTGATATCGACCAGGCAGGCGGTTATATCTATAACCAAAACTGGGGGCACTGGAGCGATGGCGGCTTCAATGGCTATTGGTTCACCCTCTCCGCAACAACCGAGATTCAACTGTACTCCAAAGCGAATGGTGTTAAGCTCGAGTATCAACTTGTATTCCAAAACATCAACAAAACAACCATTACAGCGATGAATGCAACACAAGGTCCACAGATCACAGCAAGTTTCACAGGCGGTGCAGGCTTTACATATCCAACGTTCAACAATAATCCTGCGGTCACTTATGAAGCTGTTGCGGATGATTTGAAGGTGTATGTCAAACCTGTAAACAGCAGCACCTGGATTGATATTGACAATAACGCAGCCAGCGGCTGGATCTACGATCAAAATTTTGGCCAATTCACGGATGGCGGCGGTGGGTACTGGTTTAACGTAACGGAGTCGATCAATGTCAAATTGGAATCAAAGACTTCTTCGGCTAATCTTGTTTATACCATTACATTTAATGAACCTACAAGAAATTCATATGTCATTACGCCATACGAAGGAACAACCTTCACAGCAGATGCGAATGGTTCCATTGGGGTTCCACTTCCGAAAATTGATGGGGGGGCGCCAATCGCCAAGGAACTGGGCAATTTTGTATACCAAATTAACATCAATGGGCAATGGGTTGATTTGAGTAACTCCAGCCAGAGCAAATTTGCATACTCCGGTAATGGGTACAACAATATGTCCGATGCCAATCAGTGGGGATACTGGGCCGATTACGTCTATGGCCTTTGGTTCCAGCCGATCCAAGAGAATATGCAGATTCGTATCGGCTATCCGCTGAACGGTCAGGCGGGTGGGAATATGGGCAACAACTTCGTCAACTATACCTTCATCGGCAATCCAAATGCTCCGCGTCCGGATGTATCCGACCAAGAGGATATCTCCATCGGAACGCCAACCAACCCGGCAATCGCGGGCATGAACCTCATCTGGCAGGATGAGTTTAACGGAACTACGCTGGATACAAGCAAATGGAACTATGAAACAGGATATTATCTCAACAACGATCCCGCTACATGGGGATGGGGTAATGCAGAGCTGCAGCACTACACAAACAGCACTCAAAATGTATATGTACAGGACGGAAAGCTGAATATCAAAGCCATGAACGACAGCAAATCTTTCCCGCAAGACCCGAATCGGTATGCACAGTATTCTTCAGGAAAGATTAACACCAAAGATAAACTGTCCTTGAAGTACGGCAGAGTCGATTTTCGTGCCAAGCTTCCTACAGGTGATGGTGTATGGCCAGCACTGTGGATGCTTCCAAAAGATTCGGTGTATGGCACTTGGGCTGCATCAGGAGAAATTGATGTTATGGAAGCGAGAGGCCGTCTGCCTGGATCAGTAAGCGGTACCATACACTTTGGTGGACAATGGCCCGGGAACCAGTATTCGGGCGGCGATTATCACTTCCCGGAAGGGCAAACTATTGCCAATGATTATCATGTATACTCGGTAGTCTGGGAAGAGGACAATATCAAATGGTATGTAGACGGCAAGTTTTACTATAAAGTCACTAACGAGCAGTGGTATTCCGCAGCTGCACCGAATAATCCGAACGCACCTTTCGATGAGCCGTTCTATCTCATTATGAACTTGGCAGTCGGCGGAAACTTTGACGGCGGCCGTATTCCAAGCGCCTCCGATATCCCGGCGACTATGCAAGTAGATTATGTTCGCGTGTATAAAGAACTGTAATTTGCGATTTCGGATACAGCGAATGAAGATCAGATGGAACAGATGCTGTGCAATCCGGAGAACCTGAAATCGCATACTCTGAAAAAGGCTTACGACCGATTCCCAATATTTCAACCTGGGAATCGGTCGTTTATATTTAGACTTGATAATTTAGTTCATCGGCTGCAACTCTTGTCGAAGGACAAGGACATAGGTAAGTGCTGGTTACCTGAATACGATGAGTCAGGTGACGATCTATACTTTTGTGCTGGCGGTACCGGAGCACGGTATTCAAAGAAAAGGCAATTCGGATTTAATTGCTATTCGATTGGGTGAAGTTTAAGAGCTTGTGACTTCACCTTCAACTTCGCCGGAGCATAAATTCCGAACAGCGGAAGGCGTAACAGCGGTCAGTCCGGGTTCAACCATACCTAGAAGGTTAAATTGAATTAAATCGCGTTATGGATCGGAAGATCGTTGCATGGAAAATGCTCTATTCGGTCTTTATAATGAGGGCAGACTTGGGCAGGGGAGACATAACCGGCTCCGCTCAGGGCACAGCATGCAACAATAAGGAGGCATATGATGCTAACTAGCGATACAGCCGTACAAGTGCAGCAACAGAATGTTAATCTTGTAAGCGTTACAAACGGGCACGTGAGTCTGGAGATCAATCTTGAAAATGGTGAAGCGTCCTGCATCGGCAACCATTCTTCCCATGTAAAGGGCATTCGTAGTGCTTTTCGCTGGCAGGGCCGGGAATACAGCACGGATCATTATCAGAACCATGAGCTGAAGGAACAGGAAGATATTGTTCGAGAAGGTTTTGGAAAAGGCATCCGCTTGGTTGTTCTGCATAAAGCTTCGTTGCTGCCACAGCTGGAGCAGCATTTCTATATGTATGAATCGTCACCGTTTGTACTGGTGCAGACCGCTATAGTCAGTGATGAAGAGCTTAAGGTGAACCGGATGGCTGTGATCCAATCCAAAACCATATCAATCGGTGGAGAATCCGGCCAGGATGAACCGAGCATTCTGCGCGTACCGTTTGATAACGACAAATGGGTCAGATATACGGTGGTCAAACCGCCACTGGATGTGGAGAGTTACGAGGTGACTGCCTTGTTCGCGCCCGACAGCCGCTGGGGAATTGTGATGGGTTCCCTTACGCATAAGGTTTGGAAAACAGGGATCCGTATGCAAAGCGAACAAAGTGGACATATCGAGGGACTTGATCTGTACGGCGGTGCCGTGAGTGAACTGACTCGCGATTCCCAGCCTCATGGTTATGTGAAGGGAAAGAGAGTTGAATCCCCCCTGGTATTCATCGGATTCTATGAAGACTACCGTGAAGGCCTTGAAGCCTACGGTCAGGCGAATACCTGGATTGAGGCTCAATTGCCTTGGGAGGGCGGCGTTCCGATCGGGTGGAACAGCTGGTCCGCGGGCATGAGTGATCTGGACTATGATCTGTATACAGCAACCAGCGATTTTCTAAA
The DNA here is from genome assembly GCF_031455635.1 of Paenibacillus sp. 2003. NCBI lineage: Bacteria > Bacillati > Bacillota > Bacilli > Caryophanales > Paenibacillaceae > Paenibacillus > Paenibacillus sp. 2003. Next base: position 2,002,231 of record NZ_JAVDTB010000001.1, read on the forward strand.
AAAAGAAGTACAGCCGCTTGGATTCCAGAATGAAGATACTTTATATATCAACTTTGATGCGTTCTGGGACAACTTTACACCGGAAGAGATGAAGATCGCACTGGACCGAGTACGGCAAAATGGACATAGAGCGGGAACGTACTGGACCCCATTTGCCTTCTGGGGAGGGCCCGATCAGTTCGGTCAGGTGGTCGAAGGAACGAACGGCACATACACCTATGGAGACATTCTGCTGCGTGACAGTGGAGGCGAGATCCTGCCGGATGTAGACGGTGGTCTGGCTATTGATCCGACACATCCCGGCAATCTGCAAAGGATCGACTGGTTCACCGACAAATTCATCTCGGAAGGTTTCGAATATATCAAACTGGATTTCTTGGCGCATGGCTCGCTGGAAGGACAGCACCACAATCCGGATATTACAACAGGGATTGCGGCTTATCACTATGGCATGTCTTATTTGCAGCATAAGATCTCACCAGAAGTAATCGGACGGCCATTTTTCATAAACTTGTCCATCGCTCCATTATTTCCGTATGCATTTGCCCACAGCCGCCGTATTTCCTGTGATGTCTTCGGTACACTTGCGGATACGGAATATATGCTGAACTCGTTGACACACGGTTGGTGGATGAGCAATACGCTCTATCGCTACAATGATCCGGATCATTCGGTGTTATACAAGAGCTTCAACCAGGATACTACTGGCTGGCATGAAGGACGTAGCCGTCTGACCGCTTCAGTTATTGCCGGTACGGTGCTCCTGCTCGGGGATGACTTCCGCAAAGAGGAAGCTGCCGAACGGGCAAGAGCTTGGCTTGGTAACACGGATATTTTGAACGTTGCTCGTATGGGCAAAACCTTCCGTCCACTTGAAGGTGATCTGGGGAAGCTGTCTTCTGACGTGTTTGTCCTGGAATCGCCGGAAGAAAAGTGTTTCTATCTCGCCGTCTTCAACTTTGATGCTGCACAGGCTGCGGAGAAATCCATCTCGCTGAAACGGGCCGGGCTAAACGCCAATGCCCTATACAATGTGCAAGATCTGTGGGAAGGCTCACAAGGGGAAACGTCTGGAGAGCTCACGGTCTCACTGGAACCGGCGGAATCCAAAATCTTTAGATTGACTGTGAAGGGAAACTGACTGGGCGAAAAGACAAACCAGAGCTGTGTATCGGTTTTAGGATATAAAAACAAAGTCAAACGCGCGCTTTTGTATCTCACAGATCGCGCGTTTATCTATTTTGGGAACGAGTCTATTTTTAAAGATAATCATTATTGGACTGGAGGACATGATATGAACGATTTTACTTTATGGTATTCAACTCCTGCTACGGATTGGTCTCAAGGCCTGCCGCTGGGCAATGGTAGGATAGGAGCAGTGGTTATGGCGTCTTCGCATCGTGAGGTGTGGAGTATGAGCGAGGTTACCTACTGGTCAGGACAGATTGACCCGGAGTATCCTCCGGCAGGAGGCAAGGCTGCATTGGAAGAGATGCGCAGCTATTTTTTCTCGGGTGATTATGATGAAGGGGATCGTCTTGCCAAACAGCATCTGCAGCCAAAGAAGCGTAATTTCGGCACCCATCTTGGATTATGTGAAGTTGTTATTGATTTTGAGAAGAGGAATCGGGGTTCTGATGAAGCTGGAAGCTTCCAACGTGAGCTGGATCTGACTCATGCACTGGCTGGGGCGTTCTGGAAAGATGACGATACCACGATTCGACGTGAAGTTTACGCTTCTCACGCCGATGATATAGTGGCCTCCCGAATTTGGAGCGAAGCTCCTGGTGGCGTATCCCTTACGCTAGGTTTGGAAGGGGGAACGGAATCATTCAAGGTTGCAGCCTTAGATGACAACACGCTTGAATTCCAAGGACAGGCAACGGAAAATGTACATAGTGATGGGACTTGCGGCGTATGGGCCAAGGGCCTGTTAAAGTTGGTTGTATCCGGGGGGACCATCGCTAGGAAAGATGGAAACCGATTGACCGTGACCGGAGCGGATGAGGCTTGGATTTATTTTAGTGTAAGCACGGATTATCGTCGTACAGATTCGGATTGGAAAACAGAGAGCAATTATACGCTGGTGAAAGCTTTAAATAAAGGTTATACCTCACTGAGGGAGGATCATATCCGCGATTACTGTGAGCAATTTGACAAGGTAGATATTCAGCTCGGGGGCAAGGGGAAATCCAGCCTCACTATAGATCAGCGTATTCGTTTGTTGGAACAGAGTGGTGGGGATGAAGATCCGCAGTTGTTCGCCTTGTTTTTCCAATATGGACGGTATCTGACCATCGCGGGATCTCGCGAGAACTCTCCATTGCCACTCCATCTCCAGGGAATCTGGAATGATGGTGAAGCGTGCCGAATGGGCTGGAGCTGTGATTATCACCTTGACGTTAATACTCAGATGAATTATTACCCTACAGAGATTACAAATCTGAGGAAGAGTCATCTTCCGTTATTTCGGTATATTGAGGATCTGGCACAGGCGGGCAGGGAAACGGCTCGTCATGTGTATGGATGCGACGGATGGGTCGCTCATGTCTTCTCCAATGTATGGGGCTTTACGTTGCCTGGATGGGAAACCTCGTGGGGGCTGAACGTTACAGGCGGATTATGGCTGGCTGCACACCTGATTGAGCATTATGAGTACAGTCAGGATCGTGTTTTCCTAGAGAATGTGGCCTATCCTGTACTTAAAGAATCCGCGGCCTTCTACCTGGATTACATGTGTGAGCATCCTCGGAACGGTTGGCTGGTGACGGGTCCTTCCAATTCGCCGGAGAACCATTTCTATCCCGGTAATTCGAGAGAAGGGACACAACAGCTGTCCATGGGAACGACAATGGACCAGATGCTGGTGCGCAGGCTCTTTGAATTTTGTCTTCATTCAATTGAACTTTTGAACAAAGACGAAGAACTCGGACGCAAGCTGGAAGAAGCAATTGGCAAGCTTCCACCTCTACAGATCGGCAAAAAAGGGCAGTTACAGGAGTGGCTTGAGGATTATGAGGAGGCGCAGCCGGAGCATCGGCATTTGTCTCATATGTATGCGCTGTATCCGGACAGTCGGATTACACCTGACCGTACACCGGAACTCAGTGCGGCAGTACGGATAACGTTGGAGAACCGCATGGTCCAGGAAGAGTTGGAGGATGTTGAATTTACAGCTGCTTTGTTTGGACTGGGTTTTGCGAGATTGCATGATGGGGAGACGGCATATAAACACCTCTCACATTTGATCGGCGGCCTGTGCTTCGATAATCTGTTCACCTATTCCAAATCCGGAATTGCTGGAGCAGAGAGTAATATTTTTGTCGTTGATGGAAATTTCGGCGGTACAGCTGTCGTAGCGGAGATGCTGCTGCAAAGTTATGCGGGCGAGATTCACCTTCTACCAGCGCTGCCACAGGCATGGAGCACAGGCTCGATAACAGGGCTGAGAGCAAAAGGGAATGCCGAGGTTGACATCGTCTGGGAGAACGGACAGTTAATTTCTACAAACATTCATACTTTCTCTGCAGGAACGTTCACCATTTGTTGGGGCACACAAAGAACGATCCTTCATGCCAAAGCAGGCGAAAGTTACTATTTCAATAGCGAGCTGCAGTTGGTAAAATAACGATCTATACTTGAAAATAACTTTCATTTATATGGACCATGGTCCCACGGAGGGAAAAACATATAATAGAGACAGAAAGATACAAAGGGAGGGGACGTTGATGTACAGTATTTTTTTGGTAGACGATGAAGAACTGGGACTTGAGATGATGAGGGATTATATCCGTTGGGAAGAGATGGGTATCTATATCATGGGAACGGCGAGTAACGGCAGGGAGGCCTTGGAGAAAATTGAGGCCACCCAACCTGATATCGTTCTTACCGATGTTCAGATGCCGATCATGAACGGTATTGACTTGGCGAGAAAGATACATGAAAGCTACGACTCGATCCAGGTGATGTTTCTGACCGGACACGATGAATTTCAATATGTAAAATCGGCTATCAACGTAGGGGCCGTGGGATATATGCTAAAACCGCTGGATTTAAACGAAATTGAAAGCGTTGTCAGTAAAGTTAAACAGCGCTGTGACGAAGTTGGAATTAAGAACCGTTCCATTGAGGCGGCCAAAGCCAATATCCTGAAGGAGTTATCTTACGAAAAAAATGAGGATCGTGCTATTGATCTCGCTTTTAGTTTCAGCCGTTTAACCCGGCAACCTGAGACCACCCGATATGCAATGGCCTTGTTTAGTATCGATCCCAAGGAGGCCGAAGGAGAACAGCAAAGTCTGGAGGAATGTACAGGGCGGCTGGTGTCTTTTCTCGATCATTTCTTCAAGGCGAAGAACCTGAAAGCGATCTTTGTGGATTACAAGGAAGGAGAGACCGGTGTATTTATGGAAGCGGCACAGCAGCCGGGACATTATGCGTGGGAGGATTTGGCTGAGGCTATCCGTAGTTCCCTGGATTTTACGGTGACGGCTGCTGTAGGCGGACAAGAGACCGCGGTATCCCATATTCACTGTCTGTACGAAGAGACACGAACCATCTTGAATGAGCGTTTCTATGAAGGTACAGGCACAATTATTCATGCTGGGACCGTTTCGAATCAGTTTTATACAGAGCATATGCCCCCTTTTGATCAAAAGGAATGGTTCGATTCCATTAACCGACTGGATTTTGAATGGGCGGCACAGAAGCTGCACGGGTATATTGAGGGATTGGCAACACTGAGAGTCAAGAAAAAAATCATCTGCGACTGGTCGATAGATCTCGTGAACGAACTGCTGGAGCAGCTTCATAAACCTGTTCCGAAGCGGGCTGAGCTGTATCATTCCATCTATAATGCACTGACTCTGCATGAGATCGAGGATCTGATTCTCGGTACTGCGGAGGATGCGGTGAGCATGCTGGGTGAGCGGTTTATGGACAAAAATGCAAAACTGATTCACAAGGTCCGCACCCTCATCGACCAGAATTACAATCAGCCGATTACCATCAACAGTCTGTCTGATCAGGTCTATTTATCACCGAACTATTTGAGATCCATTTTTAAGGACAAAACAGGGATGACGATCCACGATTATCTGACACGCATCAGATTGGATAAAGCCAGGGAACTGCTGGCAGACGGCTCGCTCAAGATTCACGATATCGCGCAGACCGTGGGCTATGAGAGTACATCCTATTTTATTTCTCTATTCCTGAAGACACAGGGCGTAACACCCAACGAATACAGGAAAAGTATGTGACGATAGAGGCTGTCAGGTAATGATGGTATTGATATGGCAAATGAAAGAGGCTTTCCTGTATGAATAATAACATTGTGGTATGGAACATCCCCCTCCTCCTTTTTACAATTAGGCATATAGGAAAGGAAGGGGGAGAGAGGGGATTTAACAGCTCTTTATGAAAGCGATTACAGACAATAGCTGTGAACCACTGCAGGAATAGGCATAGGGAGACCTAACTCAATCATTAGAAAATGGAGGCATGTTATGTTGGGACGGATGATGAAAAAAGGATTTGTGTTCTTTATCATTTTTTGCTTGGTAGTTGGCGGGGGCCAGTTCGCCCGAACAGCTCACGCCGATGATATGAATACCTATGAAGCCGAAGCGGAAGGGAATACTTTGCTAGGTAACGCGATGATCTCTGATAGCCCGACGGCTTCAGGCGGCAAAAAGGTCGGAGGCATGTACCAAGGCAGTTCCTTGCAATTTAACAATGTCACTGTAAGTGAGACAGGAAATTATAGAATTTCTGTTTACTACATTTCAGGTGATTCGCGGCCATTCAATATTAGTTCGAACGGCGGGGAGAAGCAATTTGAAGAACCGTCCAAGACAGTCGACTGGGATACGGTGGGAACATATGATGTGACCCTTCCGTTGAACGCTGGAACCAACACAATCCTGATTGATGACAACAACTGGTATTCTCCCGACATCGACAAGATCGTGATCCGCGGTTTGGACAGTGGCCACCCGGGAGAAGGGGGCGGAGACGACTGGAAGAAAAATTTGCATGGTGCAATTATTGAGGCAGAAGCGGCCGACAACATTTTGAAAGGCAATGCCAAAGTGGTAGACAGCAGCATTAGTTCGGGTGGGAAGAAAGTAACCGATCTGAACAAAAACAGTTCACTGCAATTCACGAATATCAACGTACCGGCAGATGGTACATATTTGATCCGAATATCTTATATTTCCGGTGATCAGCGACCTGTTTATATGCAGGTGAACAATGACACGGACGAGATGATTGATCTGCCCAAAACGGCAAGCTGGGACACGATTGGCATGTATGATGTGGAGGTATCTCTTCATAAGGGTGTCAATACCATCACGTTCTCGGATCACGACTGGTACTCCCCTGATTTGGACCGAATTGAAGTGATTCCGTATACAATTAGTTATGAAGCCGAAGATTCGGACAATATGCTGACTGGTGAAGCGCGTGTAACGGACAGCCCCACAGCATCAGGTGGCAAAAAGGTTGGATATCTGAATGGCAGGAGCTCCTTAACGTTCAATAAGATTATAGCCCCGATGACAGGTAATTACCGCGTTACGGTCGCTTATTTTTCCGGTGATCCGCGCAGTTTCTATGTCCGCGCAAATAACGGGGAAGAGCAGTTTCATGACCTGCCCAAAACACCGGATTGGGATACGGTAGGTACGTATGATCTTACACTCCCATTAACTGAAGGCGAGAATACGATTACCTTTTCAGACAACAATGGCTATTCTCCCGATCTGGACCGGATTATCGTAGAGCCTGCGATAGAGACAGAACCCGAAAATCCAGGTGAAGGAGATGACGATCTGGGAACACGGGTTGACTCGCAACGATACGGGGATATTACGGTGACTGATTACACTCATGGTCTCTTGGTATCGAACGGACAATACGAAGTGTCTTATAATACCCAGACTGGATTCGTCGGTTATAGCTGGGCAGAAGGGCAGAAGATGCGGGGGATTTTCAGCAGCATTAAACTTGGTGAGAGCCTTGTGGAAACCAAAGGGTATGAGAGTCATACGAGCGGTGGAGCACCGGTGGAGATTCAGGATGGATTCGGCAAAGGCGTTGAGTTGAACTTTGTTCATACTTCGACTGGCAAACCAACCCTGAAGCAGGTCTATCGGTTTTATGAAGATCAATCGTATTTCCTCAACCGTCTGGACGCCATCAGTGATACAGAGATCCAGAGTAATTACATGTCACCAATTACTGTGAAAAATACGGGTGGTGTGGATATCGGCGTCAGCTCGGATAACCGCGTGCTTACGGTGCCTTTTGACAACGATGCATGGATTCGCTATAAATCTCAAACGATGAACCGGGCGGATACCAGCTATGAGATGACAACGGTATTCAATAACTCGACACGTAACGGTCTGGTGATCGGTTCAGTAACCCATGATACTTGGAAGACCGGTATTGACTGGAAAGGCTCAGCTAATCGTCTGAATGAATTTGCTGTGTATGGTGGTGCAGCGAGTGACGTTACTCGCGATACCCAGCCACATGGCAGCCTGTCCGGTACTGAACTGTCCTCACCACTGATTATGGTAGGTGGTTTCAGTGACTACCGTACAGGACTTGAAGAATACGGTAAAGCCAATGCGATTATCACACCTCCGCTGGCGTTGAATCCGGAGCTGCCACAAGGTGTTCCAGTAGGTTGGAATAGCTGGGGAGCTTATGATAGCGGGCTTTCGTATCAGAACGTAGTGGATGTATCCAATTATTTCAAGAACAATCTTAAGAAGTTCAACAATAACGGCAATGTATTCATTAATATGGATTCCTACTGGGACAATCTAAGTGATGCTGAGCTTACCCAAGCCGTATCTGTCATTAAGGACAATGGTCAGCATGCAGGCATCTATTGGGGACCATTTGTGTATTGGGGCAACGATATGAGCCAAAAAGTAGATGGTACCAACGGGCAATATACGTATGGTGATATTGTGCTTAAGGATGCTGAAGGGGAACCTCTGCCGACACTGGATGGAGCATATGCACTGGATGTGACACATCCGGGGAGTCAAATGCGCATGAATTATTTTCTGGATAAGTTTAAATCACTTGGATTCACATTCATCAAACTGGATTTCCTAACACACGGCTCACTGGAAGGTCAGCATTATGATACAACCGTGACGACAGGAATCCAGGCTTACAATGAAGGGATGCGTTATGTCGAAGAGCGATTGGATGGGAAAATGTTTATTAGTGCGTCCATTGCACCGATCTTTCCAAGTCAATATGCGCATAGCAGACGGATCTCTTGTGACACCTATGGCAAAATCAATGAGACGGAGTACATGCTCAATTCATTGACATATGGTTTCTGGCAAAATGGAACGATCTATTCTTATACAGACCCAGATCATTTGGCATTAAGCCGTGCTTCAAGCTTGGAGGAAGCCCGCAGCCGGGTGAATTCCGGTGTAATTGCCGGCACGGTGATGATGGATTCCGATGATGTGAACGATCCCAAGGCACAGGAATACATGACATCATTGTACAATAACACGGATGTTCTTCAGGTGGCGCTAAAAGGCAAAGTATTCAAGCCGCTTGAAGGAAATACGAATGCAAATGCCGCAGATTCGTTTTTTCTGAAAGACGGCAATGATTATTACCTTGCCGTATTTAATTACAGCGCCAATAGTTCAGCGAACAAAACGATTAATCTGGGCCGTGCCGGATTAAATGATTCCAAAACTTATACTTTAAAAGACTTGTGGACAGGTGAATCTTCGTCAGCCACGGGTTCATGGTCCACCTCGCTGGGGCCGGCTGAATCGAAGTTGGTTAAATTGACCGAAAAAGCAGTCACCCCGGAAAATCCAGGCAACCCAAATAACCCAGGGAATCCAGGGAATTCAGACACTCCTGGCAACAATGGCAAAAATGGTAATAACAGTAATACTAGCGGGAGCGGGAACTCTGGAAACAGCACGGCTCAGGAGAACGATACAGCAACACGGGTCATCACAGCCGATATGCTGAAGGTGGACAGTGAGGCAGGGAAAGTCGTCATAGACATCAAGGCTGGTACTCAGGAGCTGCAACTGTCATCAGCTGTCTTACGCCAACTCGGCAACCATACACTGAAAGTGAAATCAGGCAAGTTAACTTTGCAAATCCCTGCGAGTTTGTTCCAGCAGCTACTGAGCAAGCTACCAGCGGGGCAGCAGGAAGATAGTATGATTTCCCTGAAAATGGTCCCGCTTGGCAGCAAGGCCAGGGAGGTCGTTGCCGCAGTGGAATCATCTTCCCGGGCAACGGTTACCCTTAAGGGAGAAATCTATGAATTTAGCCTTTCGGCAACAACTAAATCAGGTACAACCGAAACACTCGCTGCGTTTGATCACCCGGTTACGCTGAGTCTGGCAGCGGAAGAAGGTTTCGACCCTTCACAGGGAGGAATATATTATATTAACAAAAATGAGACATTGGAATTTCTGAAATCAGATTACGTGAATGGCGTATTAACAACTAAAGTGAGCCACTTCAGCAAGTATGCCGTTCTGGAACTGGATCGGACGTTTACCGATGTTCCGGCCAATCATTGGGCCAGCACTGTAATCAAGGAGTTGGCAGCAAAGGGCTATGTTGAAGGTACACATGTAGATCAATTTGAGCCAGGACGTGCTGTCACCCGCGCTGAATTCATCACTATGCTCGTTCATTCCCTGGGACTGACTGTAGCAGGGGAAGTACACTTTACAGATGTAGCGACAGATGACTGGTACGCGGAACCCATCTCGATTGCGACGCAAGCCGGTATTGTAAACGGCCGAAGCGCAACCCGTTTCCAGCCGGACGCACGGATTACCCGAGAGGAAATCACGGTGATGCTGATGAAAGCCTATGAGCGGAATGTTGGGAAAGTACCGCCTGTTGGTTCTACAGACATCTTGTTTACAGATATGGCTCAGGTTTCTTCATGGGCAACGGCTTCGGTGAAGGATGCAGCCCGATTGGGACTGGTCCAAGGCCAAAGACAGGGACAGTTTGTGCCTAAAGGGATCGCTTCCCGGGCAGAAGCGGCTCAGGTCATCTATAACTTAATTCTGAAGTAGGTTTAAGGCTGCGAATTCCATCGCAGCCTTATTTTCATACCTTTGAAATGACAGACGATTTCCCCTATGGATTGTAAGAATGCGATATGGCTAATGTAACATCTGCTTCCTACAATAATAAGTATGTTCACAACACACAGCACGAGGGTAACAGGAACTCGAAAGGATGATAAACTTGACGATTCAATATAATGAGCAGCTACGTATATTTGCAATACAGACGCAAAATTCGTCCTACCTTTTCGGAATTAATGAGAGAGAACACCTCCAGCATCTGTATTGGGGTGACCCCGTTGACATTGAGGACAGCGCTCCGTTGCTCCAACTACAATCCCATAGCTCTTTTGACGCGGAAGTGGAAGGAGAAGTGGAGGAGTACAGCTTCTGGGGAGGCGCATCTTATACAGAACCGTCTTTGAAGGTTCGTATGCCTGATGGGGTTCGTGATCTCCGGGTACGGTACGACCATCACGAAATTACTGAAAAGGACGGCAGACAGACGCTGATTATCACGTTGAAGGATCAGGTGTATGCACTTGAGACGCAGCTGATATATCGGGTCATCCCGGAATTCGATCTGGTGGAGCGTTACGCCAATATCGTAAATACGGGACAGGAGGAAATCGTGCTGGAAAGCATGCAATCCGCAGCCTGGACTTTGCCATATCTCCAGGATTACCGCCTGACGCATGTTACGGGGAAATGGTCGGGTGAATTCCAACTGCGCAATACCATTTTGACAGAGGGGAAAAAGGTGCTTGAATCACGGAGAGGTTTTACCGATGGCCATGCCAATCCATGGTTTGCCATAGATGACGGCCTTTCCACAGAAAGCGGCGGTGGGGTATGGTTTGGTGCTCTTGCCTGGAGCGGCAACTGGAAGATTGTTGCGGAGAAGACCCCATTCACGCATGTACGGGTAACAGGTGGCATCCATGATTTTGACAATGAATGGTTGCTGGGTGCGGGCGAAACGTTTGAGACGCCTGTCTTTGTCGGCGGATTCAGCCCAGAAGGCTTTGGCGGAATGAGCCACCGCTTGCATCAGTACCAATACAATTACATACTGCCGCGCAGTGAAATCGGTAAAGTGTTGTACAACTCCTGGGAAGCTACCTATTTCGATGTTAATGCCCAGGACCAAATGGAGCTTGCCGAAAGGGCAGCCAAAATGGGTGTGGAGCTATTCGTCGTGGATGACGGCTGGTTTGGACAGCGGCATTCCGACCGAGCGGGGTTGGGCGACTGGAACGTGAATAAGGAGAAATTCCCGAACGGACTTGTTGAGCTGATTGACCGGGTTCACGGACTTGGGATGGAGTTTGGCATATGGGTAGAGCCGGAGTCGGTCAACCCGGATAGTGATCTTTATAGAGAACATCCAGACTGGGTATATCATTTTGAGACACGGGGACGTACGGAGCTTCGTAATCAGCTGCTGTTGAACATTTCCAAGCCGGAGGTCAAGCAATACATTATCGATTTTATGACCGAACTGCTTGGCAATCATGAGATTAAATTCATTAAATGGGATATGAACCGGACCATTACGGAGCCGGGCATGAAAGGTCACCCCATTAACCGTCAGAAAGAAGTATGGGTAAGGCATGTCCAGAGCTTGTATGATATCTGGGCACGGCTGCGAGCCAAGTTCCCGGATGTCGAGTTTGAGACTTGCGCAGGAGGTGGCTCGCGGATTGATCTGGGCATCTTCCGTTATGCCGATCAGTCCTGGCCGAGTGACAATACGGATGCGTTCGACCGCCTGAGCATTCAGGAAGGCTTCTCGTATACGTACGCACCACGTATGATGACCTGTTGGGTAACCGAGTCACCTACAGGAATGAACGGTCGCAACGTCTCGCTGAAGTATCGTTTCCACAGTGCAATGATGGGTACGCTTGGTATCGGCTCCAATCTGAATGAGTGGAGGGATGAATGGATTGAACAGTCCGGGGAATTCATCGGTCAGTACAAAGCCATTCGTCACCTGGTGCAATTCGGCAGACAATTCCGTCTGACTTCGCTTCGCCATAAGGGGGTTACTGCTGTCCAGTACAGTGATGCTGCGGCAAGTGACCATGTGCTGTTCGCTTTTCTTCACTCGCAGAAGCTGGGTGAACCGTTGCCTAGACTCCGTTTGGCAGGCCTTCAGGCTGACAAGACCTATCTCGTTGAAGAACTGGGGTTAACGGTCAGTGGCCGTGCGCTGATGAACATCGGGGTGGAGCTGCCTCTGCGCGGCGATTTTGACAGCCTGGTGTATCGTATTCGTGAGCAGGTATAATAGGATGTTGTAGAACGGTTTAAAAGGAGTGCTTTGCAGGCCGATAACGGCTGCATCGCACTCCTTTTTTATTGGATCTCTTTTTGCGGCAGACGGATCTGTACGGTAGTTCCCATACCAAGTTTGCTATACACTTTAACACCGTAGTATTCACCAAATTTCAGCTTAATCCGCCGATCCACATTTGAAATGCCATAACCCCGTCCTTCTTTCTCTTCAAACAAAGCCTCAAGCTTCTCTCGCCGCATGCCCATTCCATCGTCTATAACCGACAAGATGATACTATTGTTCTCGATGACACCCTTGATATGGATATTTAGGGGCCGATCCTGATTCCAAAGAGCGTGGATCACTGCATTCTCCACAAAAGGCTGCAGCGCAAGCTTCACGGTCGAGTAGGGCAGGATCGATTGATCTATCGTGTAGATGATGTTCAGCTTGCCCTTAAACCGTATAAGTTGAATGGCATTATAACTCTGGGTCAGTTTCAGCTCCTCATTGATGGTCAGGATGCTCTTTCCTTTGTTCAGGGATATCCGATAAAACTTGGCCAGGTGAAGAACCATATCCTGAATCTGTGGATCCTGATGCTTCACGGCCAGAGAAGAGATCGAACCGAGTGTATTATACAGAAAATGAGGATTGATCTGAGCTTGAAGCAGGTCCAGTTCGGCTTCCTTGCTCTGCAGCTCTTTCTGGTAGACTTCGGTAACCAGACTTTTTAACCGAGTTGTCATCTGTTCGAATGCAAAGTGAAGCTGTCCGATCTCATCACTGCCCATTTGCTCCTCATGAGTAGGGTTGAAATCCCCCCGCTCAATCCGCCGAATCATCCGAATTAACGTCCTGATGCGATTGCTAAACAGCGAAGCAGTAATATAGATGAGCAGCAGCGCCACGCCGATGAAGCCAAGAGAAATGTTGATAATGAGCTGAGAGAGGGATTTGGCATCCTTGATAATACTGTCATACGGAAAAATGGACACCGTTCTCCAGCCATTTTTGAGCGTGTTATAGACCGCTAGAGCCTTCACGTCTTGATATGTTGTATCAAATCTGCCTGAAGGCGTCTCATCAAAATTCTGATGAAGCAATTCGGGCAGGCTTGTATTGATTAACTGTTTGTCCGCTGAAGACAGAATCATACCCTTGTCATTGATAATAAAAATATCTTTGCCACCTGCTTCTTTTTCCATGAGAGAATAGATGACTGACTCGGAAATTTGAAAGACCAGCATCCCATAGGGGTACTGATTACTATTGTTGTTCAACAGCCGGGCGAGTGTAAACATGGCAGGACCGTTCTCTGTCTGCGGCGTGGAGAGATGAATAATGTTCCCATAGGATTGCTGCAGCGTGTGAAACAGTTCCGTGTCCTGAACTTCGGGTGTGATCGGCCGGATATAATAATTGTCTTTGGGCAGCGACGGATTATCTGAATAAATGAATGCGCTATCAAAATCAGGGTAGGCAGCCATCACAGTGTCGATTCGATTGCCAATGTAATTATAGACATCCAGATAAGATGGATCATCCTGATACTCGTTTGTAAGGTAATTGGCAAGGCGGTTATCCAAATAAATGGAGGCGGAAATGTGTTCGTAGCTATCCAGTTTGTTCTCCAGATTTTTAGTGATCTGAGCCGTTGAGTTCGTCATGTTGATGTAGATCTGCTCAGTAAGCTTCGTTTTGGTTAGCTCATAGGAAAAATAAACCAACAGCATCATCGGAATGATCGTGACTAGAACAAATACCATAAACAGTTTGGAACGAAAACTCAGGTTTACAAAAGGCATGTACATATATCTTCTATAAAATTGGCGCATCCGGAAGCCCTCTCTTGACTGAATATTCGTTGCACAGTTCATCATAGCAGAGTGAATATGGAAATCCAATCCTCACTTTGCACAAAAACATCTTTAAAAAGCGGTATCTTTCGGAGAATTCAACTATGGCGAGTAATCCGTGTCAAATTTATGATTAATAGGAGAGAAGTTGAATCAAGATATGGCCGACCATGCTGCTGTATAGAAAAAGGGAGGGTACTTAATGCATAAGGTAAGCGCTATCAAAACAGTCAGGAGCAATAATCTGATAAGCAGACTAAAAGAGCAAAAATGGTTATTCGTGCTTATGCTTCCTGCCTTCATTGCGACATTGCTATTTTCCTATGGTCCGATGTTTGGACTATATATGGCGTTTACAAATTATCAGCCGGGTGGGGGATCGTTCTTACATCAGTTCTTCCATGCCGAATTTGTAGGTTTCCAGTGGTTTGAGTATTTCTTTACTACAGGGGATTTCTATCGGGTAATGCGTAATACGCTAGCGACAAGCTTGCTGACACTGTTCTTCGGATTTCCTGCGCCAATCATCCTCGCGCTTGTACTGAATGAAGCGAGACAGGGATTTTTCAAACGTTTTGTACAGACGGTTTCTTATCTGCCGCATTTTATCTCATGGGTTATTGCAGCCAACATTGTGATTACGCTGCTGGCTTCGGATGGAATGCTTAACAATATTTTGGTTCTGCTGGGCATTGTCAAAGAACCCGTTGCATTTTTGCAAAACGGGCCTCTGTTCTGGTGGATTATCGCATTGTCGAACATGTGGAAAGAGATGGGGTTCAGTGCCATTATGTATCTGGCCGCAATCGCTTCCATTAATCCGGAGCTCTACGAAGCGGCCAGGGTGGACGGAGCCAGCCGATTCAAGCAAATGTGGCATATAACGCTGCCATCCATGCGCCCTACAATTGTCATATTGGCTATTCTCGCGGTCGGAGGCATTTTGAATGCAGGATTTGAACAGCAATACCTGCTGCAAAATAATACCGTGCTTGAATACTCCGAAGTTATTGATATTTATGCTTACAAATACGGACTACAAAACAGCATGTTCTCTTATGGTGCTGCTGTGGGAATGTTCAAATCCGTTGTTGCCTTCATTCTTGTCCTTATCGTGAACCGGATTTCCAGAAAAGTGAACGACCAGGCGTTGTTCTAACTACAGAAGACAGAGGGGAGCGCTTGTAATGATTCTGAACCGATTCGGGGATCGTATTTTCAAAATTATTGTATATTTCATTCTTATTCTCGTATTACTGGTTACATTTCTTCCGTTTTGGAATATACTCGTTCTTTCATTGAACAGCGCGGAGGATACGGTGCGAGGCGGCGTTTATCTGTGGCCCAGAGATCTGACCTTGGACAGCTATCAGCAGATTTTGAAAGATAGCGAGATTTTAAACGGGCTGTGGGTAACCGTCAAACGAACGCTGATTGGCGCACCGCTATCGGTTCTCGTCATTACGATGCTTGCGTATCCGCTAAGTCGGCGGAATCTAATTGGTCGCAAAGGCTGGAACCTGTACTTTATTTTTACCATGTATTTCAGTGGCGGACTGATTCCGTTCTACATGGTGCTTAAGGCACTCAACATGATCGATACATTCTCGGTATTCATTTTGCCAAGTTTGATGAATGTCTTCTATATGATCATTGTCCGTACCTTTATGGAGCAGCTGCCCCATGAGATTGAAGAATCGGCCAGGGTGGATGGGGCTAACGATCTGACTATTTTCTTCCGGATTGTGATGCCGCTGACAACACCTGTACTTGCAACAGTGGGACTTTTTCAAGCGATAGGGCATTGGAATGCGTGGTTTGATTCCTATGCGTTCACCTATAGTTCGGATCTGAAGACTCTGCAAGCCGTGCTCGTGAAAATATTGAATCAATTTCAGACCGGTGGCATGATTTCGCAAACGCAAATGCTGGCCAACTCGGCCAAACGAAATGCCGTTTCCAGCGATACCATTCGAATGGCTGCTACGATGGTAGCCACATTACCAATCGTGATGGTGTATCCGTTCCTGCAAAAGTACTTTGTTAAAGGTATGACTTTGGGAGCGGTAAAGAGTTAAGCGATTCCATGATCCGGTTGTGGGACGGGCTCGTCCTGCGACCTCTCCTGAAAGGGGGTGGGCCAAGATTGTTTTGTAATTGCTCGATCATGCACTTTAGGAATTTATTCATTGGGAGGAATTAGGGTGTCAATGATAAAGACAAAAAAATGGATTACTATGGGGATTACAGCTGCATTAGCGGTTGGTTTGCTGGCGGGTTGCTCCTCCAATGATGGGGAGAACAATACAGCAGGTAAAGACGGGGAACAAGGGCCGATTACGCTGACCTGGTTTGATGGCAATACCAAAGGAGAACCATTTACCGATGCAGTTGCCCAGGAAATCACCAAAAAGACGGGCATAGAGATCTCCATCCAGCAGCCAACAGGTAATCCAACGGAAAAACTGAGCCTGATGCTCGCCAGTGGTGACTATCCGGATGTGGTAGTCATGAGCCGGGGAGATGCTTCCCTCGACAAATACATTTCAAGTGGGGCATTCATTCCACTGGATGAGTTAATTGAGAAATATGGTTCTGATTTGAAAGAAATGTACGGAGATACCTTGACCAAAACACGTAATACAGACGGCAAGAACTACTATCTGGCAAACTGGTATGGACTCGACAGTGATCCGGTCTTCGGTATGCTGATGAGACAGAGCTTGTTGGAAGAGTTTCTTCCGGACAAAGCAGATGGTTCACAGCCCCTCACAACAGACGAATTCGAAGCACTCCTGAAAAATTTTAAAGAGAAATACAATACGATTGATGGCAAAGAGTCCATTCCGATGACGATGAACGGGGAGAACATGGGTGCGAATCTGGGCACATTCAAAGGCATGTGGGGCTTAAAGACGTATTATGACAATAACGGACGTCTGCAATATGATGTCAAGGACCCCAAATATCGCGAGATGCTGTTATACATGAATCGCTTGTATAGAGAAGGTCTGATCGAAAAGGAATTTGCGATTAGCAAAACACAGACCTGGATTCAAAAGCTGACGACTGGTGCGGTATTTGCTACCCCAGGTGCATATTGGGACCCGGGGAACGGCAATGCGGCCTTGAAGAAGGATGGCGGGGAAAAGAATCAACTCTTTGCTTACAAAGTTGTTGCTCCAGGTGTAGATCCGGCTCAAACGACGTTTGGCCCAAGAAGTTCGCTTGGATGGGATGCAATCGCCATTACCAAAAACAACAAACACCCGGAAGAAACGATAAAGCTGTTTAATTATCTGGCGAGTGATGAAGGACAGCATCTGCTGCTGTGGGGCAGGGAAGGCGAACAGTACACCATGGTGGATGGCAAGCGACAACCGAAAGCTGAATTCCTGCAAAGCTTCAAGGATAATTGGGATGATACGGTGAAGAAAAGCGGCGTTCGCAAATGGTTATGGTTTATCAAAAATGGTCTGGACCCGAACGGACAGCCATATGACATGGCGGTTAAATTCCAACGAAGTGAAGTGGATGAACTGGCCATTAAGAGTCTTGGCGATTCCGTATGGGATACAGCGCAGTATGACAACCTGAATCCGGATGGGGGAACACCTCAAGCTCTGACGGCCCAGAAAGTGAAGGATATTATGGATCAGAGTATTACGAGAGCCATTATTGCCCCAAGTGAGACCGAAGCCAATTCCGTGTTCGACAAGATGCTGGAGGATATGAAAAAAGCTGGCGATGAGAAAGTGGAAGATATCATCAACGAGAAATATGCTCAGCGTATGGAGCTGTGGTCTTCGAAATAATTGGATATCAACTTATAAATAAATACTTATGTCAAAAATCTAATTTTTTAAAAACCCGTTAATCTGTATGAGATTAACGGGTTTTTGTTGGGATCAAAATGATGGGGGGCGGCAGATATTTAAAAATAAATCAGAGAATTATGTAAGGGAAATCTCTCTTTTCGGTTTATCTTCATGCAGTAGTAATATTGCAGAAACTGGTGGTCAAAGATCAACTTTCTCTTACAAATCATTGGAGGACACATGGGTCCTCCATTGAATTTACTTGGAGATGAAAATTCAAGGTTTGTGATTCCGTGGGAGTAATAGAAGAGTTTATTCTATTTTGAAATGACCGTAAGTAACCTTTGACCTCATTCACTCTACTGAGTATCGTTTGGAAGTTCATCATTGAGTTTCTGGTACCCAAGTCCCCATGTTTCCATAGAGAATATAATTGGCTTAAGTGAATTTCCTAATTCACTGATCTCCGGGATACTTTTACGAAGTTCTCCGAATCGTTGAGTTCCCTTCAAGAGATCCCTCATAACCGTGCAAGAAAGTTTATGGATGCAGTTGAGTGACTATTTTTCGAATCATATGTTAACGTTCTTGAATTCTTGGAGACAGCATGTAGAGATCAGTTTATTAGCATTGATGGGTTCCACACTGATCGGAATTACTTAGGTACCTGTTGCTTCCTATCATGGGTACTGGAATTAGGCCGGCCCTTGTCGCTCTGATTATTTATGTCTCTACTTGAATCTGCATAAGGTGTAGGGATGTCTGAACGACAAATCAGATGGAAAATCCAAAGTGGAGATAAAATTTAATTGAGGGCAGATGCTTATGAAAATAGAAAGGGGTTTAAATATGACGATTACAGAAAACAAACAATTGATGTATCGTTTCACGAACTTCATTAATACGGCAAGCAAAGAACTTGCTGAAGAATTAATTGCTCCAGATGCTGTTTTTTATGTACCTACGCAAAAAGAACCAATGAATGGTCCCAGTCGGTTTTCCACCAACACAAAAAAAAATCGAAGTAAATGCAATGAATTTTTATCGGATCTCTAATGGCCAAATTAGTGAAGAGTATGGTCAACCCGATATGCTTGGCTTGCTTCAATTCCAAAAGCATAGAAACCGACCTTATTCCAACTTTAGTAGGATTTATGGTCGGTTTGTTCGTATTAGTGAAGGGGCACTACTAATAGTGTAATAAGAAAACTCAATATTTCGTGGCTAGACATTGGTTTTAACAAATTCTTTACTAATCCTAACTGTCAATAATGCTCTTGATATTTTTAATTGTTGCAAAGTGCATTGCTTCATGGTAAATCAGAAAACCCAGTAATTGTTCTACATTTGTAAAGATAAGTCCTGTAGAAGACTTGTAATGAGGATTGATTTCTTCTTTCAATTTGCTTAAAAGTACCGATTCAACCCTTTCATTTTGTTCAGTTAACAAGTCGATTATTTGAGACAACGTTGGAGGCTCTATATTCCATTCAGACGGTTTAGTTCCTGGTTCAAACAACTTACTAAAATTAGCAGGATATTTGGTTTCTTGCCCAGTAAGTTGGAAAGCGAACTTCTCATGTATAACATACATGTGGCCTAGATTCCATTTTATATTGTTTTTCAAACCTGTTGGAATTATTTCCGAGACAGAGTCATTTATATCCCTCACATAATCAATTGTCTGACGGCGAACAAATCCCAATTGATCTGCGACAAAATTACTCATGTAATTGACCTCCCATAAAGTCGCTAATGAAATCGTTAAGAAAAAATCACTTGTTTTTTGGGGTGAAGAAATTCCGCCAGTTTAACACTTTTGTGTCAATGACCAGAGTTGCTTTTAGAAACATAAGTTGAGACTCGTTGTGACAGATTTGCCAACGTACGTTCAAAATAGGATTCATCTTTAAGTGCTCTACTCAGAATTAATCCCCCTTGAATACTAGCAATTGTTTCCTCTGAAATTTGGTCAGCAGTCTCTTTAGAGATACCTGTTTGAACTAGTGCCGCGCTTAGGGCTTCAATCCATCTTATAAAATATTGCCGAATAACAGCAGCGAATCGATCTCTTGTCTCGTCCAAAGCGAATGCACCAATAAGGCATATACGCTGACCAGATTGAAAATAAGTATCGACCTCTTGCCACATATGATCAATGGCTACCCGGGCTTCATTCTTTTCGAGCGGTTCAAAAATGTTTTTGATAAACCATTGATCAATATGAGCAAGAATTTCAGCAGCCATCTCTTCTTTTCCACCCGGAAAGAAATAATATAAGCTTCCTTTAGATAGACGCGTACGGGCTGTAATTTTACTCAAAGTTGCACCCTCATAACCTAATTCACGAAATACCTCAGTAACGAGAGGGATGACATCAGATTTTTCAAAAACAGTGCGCGTCATAGGTTTAACTCACTAAGGCTTGGATGTTCAGTAGGGCGCGTACCGAGAGGCCAATGAAATTTGCGTTCTTCTTCCTTAATCGGCATGTCATTAATCGAAGCAAATCTACGTTGCATTAAGCCGTCATCAGCGAATTCCCAATTCTCGTTCCCATACGATCTGAACCAATTGCCACTATCATCATGCCATTCATATGCAAAT
Organism: Paenibacillus sp. 2003; assembly: GCF_031455635.1. Taxonomy (NCBI): domain Bacteria; kingdom Bacillati; phylum Bacillota; class Bacilli; order Caryophanales; family Paenibacillaceae; genus Paenibacillus; species Paenibacillus sp. 2003. The sequence continues at coordinate 2,022,902 of NZ_JAVDTB010000001.1, forward strand.
CTTACTGCAATACGATTATCCGTATATGACCAAAGTTCCTTAATAAGGCGATAGTCCAGCTCTTTAGCCCATTTTCTAGTTAGTAAAGAGACAATTTCTTGGCGGCCTGTTATAAATTCGCTCCGATTTCTCCAATAACAATCCTCAGTATACACAAGTGAGACGCGCTGAGGGTCTCGGCTATTCCAGCTGTCTTCTGCCATACGAGTTTTTTGGATTGCTGTCTCAAGAGTAAATGGGGGAGTTAGATTGTTCATTCATTTTTCCTCACTTTCTATACCGTTTGAACTAATATAAACCGATCGGTTTATAAATGCAAGTTTACATCCCAGATTCAATACAAATATCGAATCGGTTCAGATTCATAATGTACCAAGTAGCCATCAATCATATGCATATCCTATGAAACAATGAAAGACAGAACGTCTCCTCTATAGGAGACGTTCTACTTTTTCTCTCATTTTATTCTTTTGGCTAAAATCATCAGTCGAACTTAATTTAACCTTGCAAAAATTCGATCAATGCTGCATTAAATTGTTCGGAATGGGTCGCATTAAATCCGTGTGGTCCACCTTCGACAACGACCAGACGGCTGCCAGGGATGGATTCATGAGTACGTTGTCCACTCACCTCCAAAGGCACGATGGCATCTGAATCCCCATGGATAACCAGTGTTGGGATGTTGAACTTCTCCAGATCCTGACGGAAATCAGTAAGGGCAAAGGCAGCAATACAATCCAATGTGCCTTTAGGTGAAGCCAGAGCTGCAATATCCCGATTATAGATGCGGAATGGTTCGCTCACAAGGTCTGTACGGTCTCCAGCAGCGAAAAAGTTGCTTGTAAAACCATCCAGGAATGCTAGCCGATCCGCTTTTACCCCGTTTTGGAATTCTGCAATCGTTGCATCATCCAATCCTCCTTGAGGATTGTCTTCGGTTATATAGAGATAGGGAGGGACCGCTCCCGCAAATACGGCTCTAGAAACGCGTTCTGTCCCATAGGTCCCCACATAACGTGCAACTTCTCCGCCACCCATGGAGAATCCGACTAATGTGGCATCACGCAGATCAAGGTGCAGTATCAATTTATGCAAATCCGAAGCAAATGAATCATACTCATAACCATCCCAAGGTTGAGAAGACTGACCGAATCCACGACGGTCATATGTGATAACACGGTAGCCTGCTTCAATTAGGGCAGGAACTTGCTTCTCCCAGGATCGCCCACTCAAAGGCCAGCCATGAATCAGAATAATTGGTTTTCCCGTACCATGATCTTCATAATACAGTTCAATTGGTTGTTCATTCTCAGCGCCTACATTTACTTTAGCCATGGAAAATACCTCCATTAGTTATTATATTTTTGTTTAGACAGAAGCTATAAGCTCAGAAACATGAATGGGGGCTTGTTCATGGATCGCCTCACTCTCTATACTGTTTGTATCAGTATAAACCGATCAGTTTATACTTGCAAGTTCATATCCTAGCGTGGGTACTTAGTTAATCATCGACATATTCCTTTGAAAAGCGCGAAAGGTTGATGACGAATCCCACCCAAGATTATCAGCATTGTCAGCCTACTTCACAAGATGAACAAAAGAGAAATTAAAATGAGAAAACTCGTTTTATTTTTGCACGCATCGCTTGACGGTTTTGTAGGAAGGCCGAACGGTGAAATGGGAGTTTGGTTGATTTCCTACGATGCTGATTTGGAGAAGCATGCGAAAGGATTCTGAGTTCTGCCGACACTGTCATTAATCTGGCGCAATTGATCAGGGAGCGCAGGAGTATTCGTAAATGTAACTCTACGCCAGTGGACCAGGAGTTAGTTGTTGAATTACTTCGTAAGGCTATTCAGCTTCAACCATTTGTTGAGGCTGGCTCGTGGCGTGTAGTATACGCCGGAACTCCTGAAACATCTAAACGGCTGGTGGACTGTATGATGCAACAGATATCACAGAGCAAGCTGGGGAAGCTGATCCCTGGAAAACTAATGGAGGTTTTTATAAAGAGATTAACCGATATTCCCGCGCATGTCATTGTTATGTCCAATGTCCGTACGGATCGACTGACCAATGACCGCAATTATGCGGCTGCCTGCGGGGTGATGCAGAGCTTCCAGCTGTTGGGCTAAGAACGAGGGTTAGGCATGTTGTGAGATAAAGAGTCCATTCAGCATGAAGGGTTCTTCAATGGAATTGGCTTACGTGAGCATGAAAGATTTGTTGGTATTCTACATATAGGATATTTCGACAAAGCGCCAAGAAGTCGGAAAAGAACGCCAGCCCAGCAGAAGTGGACCATATCGCGTGGGCACAATACATAGGAGAGGAGAATGTAAAAATGAAATTGTCAGATCTGGAAGGAGTCATGGACGGTCCTAGTGAGTTTTTGGATCGAAAGGTATTAAACTGAATGAGCAGAGTTATCATGAAGTATGTAACGCCGATACCATTTTTCCAAAAGAACTATTAAAAGAAATACAGAAATATATCCACGGTAACATGGTTTACGTCCCAACACCTGAAGGCCAACGGAAGAAGTGGAGATGCGCTCGTGTGACTTATGTACATTCTTCTTTTCTGTTCGATATAATTGATTCAAAACACTAGTTAAGAACTGCGCTTAATTAAAAAATAGAGGAGTACTTATGAAAGAAGAAATTATAAAAAAATATTTCTTTATGTGGGTAAGTAGAGATTTTACGTTTTTAGATACGTATTTTTCTGATGATATTATCTACCGCGAATGTTATGGAGCAATGTATGTGGGTATAGAGGAAGTCCATTTGTGGATCAAAAAAATGTTACTGAAGCAAGTTGTCTTAGAATGGAAGATAAAAAATATTCATCAAGTAAATGAAACCATATTTTTTGTAGAGTGGTATTTTGAAGCAAAAGAAAAACAACTTTATTCATTTGATGGTATATCAATGATTAGATTTGATGGAAATAAAATCCGATTAATAGAAGAGTATGAAGCTAAACATGAAACTTTTAGACCATGTAAGGTTGATTAAAGATGTCGAGGGACAAGAACATGTTCCTTTTTCAGATTAGATATATATCTAATTAATTAAGAGTGCATAACTTCGGCAAGCGCTTCCGCTACTTCCGGGGAAGGGGGAATCATCACTATGTTTATTTGCGTATTTTTTTACTTTTTGTCCTCCACATGTGTACAAATAATAAAAAAGATGCTACATTGAAATTAGTCCAAACCCCTTTATAACAAGGTTTTTCGCAGAATTACATGTCTCCTGTACAAGGACAAACGTATATCAAGGAGGGAATCGAATGTCAAGTCAAGCATTGGACCAATTTTTAAGTTCAAACATCGAAGATCTAAAGACTAAAGGTCTATATAACTTTATCGATACACTGCAGGGTGCAAATGGTCCTGTTATTCGTATTGACGGAAAGTCCCTAATCAATTTATCTTCTAATAACTATCTGGGCTTGGCAACAGATTACCGCTTGATTGATGCTTCAGTTAAGGCGGCGCAGACATACGGGGCAGGGGCAGGGGCTGTGAGAACAATTAATGGCACGATGGATCTTCATATTGAGCTTGAAGAAAAACTGGCCCGTTTCAAAAAAACGGAAGCCGTTATCGTGTATCAATCGGGATTCAACTGTAATATGGCTGCTATATCCGCAGTAATGGACCAACATGATGCGATTTTGTCCGATGAGCTGAATCACGCTTCAATTATTGATGGCTGCCGCCTGTCGAGAGCCAAGGTGATTCGCTTTAAGCATTCGGATATGAATGATTTAAGACAGCAGGCAAAAGAGGCCAAGGAATCCGGTCAGTACCGTAAAATTATGGTCATCACCGACGGGGTTTTCTCCATGGATGGTGATATAGCAAAGCTGCCCGAAATCGTGAAAATAGCAGAAGAATTCGATCTGATTACTTATGTGGATGATGCCCACGGTTCGGGCGTTCTCGGAGCAGGTGCAGGAACCGTGAAGCATTTTGAATTGTCCGACCGCATTGACTTTCAAATCGGTACTCTTTCCAAGGCGATCGGCGTTGTCGGCGGTTATGTGGCGGGTAAAAAACAACTGATCGAATGGTTGAAGCTGAGAAGCCGTCCGTTTCTGTTCTCGACATCGCTACCTCCGGCTGCAATCGCTTCCTGTAGCGCTTCTATCGACATTTTGATGAATGACAAAGAACTGATCGAGAAGCTATGGGAGAACGGCAATCATTTGAAAAATGGCTTGAGCCGGCTTGGATATGATGTAGGCCAAAGCGAAACTCCGATCACACCTTGTATCATTGGCGATGAAGTAACCACCCAACAGTTCAGCCAACGGCTCTATGAAGAAGGCGTTTACGCCAAGGCAATCCTGTTTCCTACGGTCCCGAAAGGAACTGGAAGAATACGCAACATGCCGACAGCTGCCCATACCAAGGAGATGCTCGACCAAGTGATCTCTGTTTATGAGAAAGTTGGCAAGGAAATGAAGCTGATTTAGTGCATTCGCGGGAGTATATTTCGGGAGGAATGTCTTATGAACAAGATTTTGGTGACCGGGGCACTGGGCCAAATCGGTTCTGAGTTAGTTGTTAAATTACGTGAGATTTATGGTGAGGATCACGTCGTTGCTACGGATCTCAGGTCATCAGCCCACGAAATTACCCGATCCGGACCATTCGAGCTGCTGGACGTGACGAATGATAAGGCGATGTTCGAAATCGCCAAGCGGTACGAAGTGGATACCATCATCCATTTGGCTGCGCTGCTGTCGGCTACCGCAGAGGAGAAACCCCTGCTTGCCTGGAATTTGAATATGGGCGGATTGATGAATGCACTTGAAATATCCAGAGAGCTCGGCTGCCAATTGTTCACTCCAAGCTCCATTGGATCTTTTGGCCCTACGACTCCGAAATACAATACCCCGCAGGATACGATCCAGAGGCCCAATACGATGTACGGCGTGAACAAAGTGTCCGGCGAACTGCTTTGTGATTATTATTTTCACAAGTACGGCCTGGATACTAGGGGGCTACGATTCCCTGGTTTGATATCTTATATGACGCCTCCCGGCGGAGGAACGACCGATTACGCAGTGGAAATTTATTACGCAGCCGTGACGGTTGGCCGGTATACATCTTATATCGCCAAAGACACAAACATGGACATGATGTATATGCCGGATGCCCTAAACGCTATCATCGATTTAATGGAAGCGGATTCTTCCCGGTTGATGCACCGAAACTCATTTAATGTCACCGGAATGAGCGTGGATCCGGAGGCGATCGCTGCAGCAATTCGAGAGGAGTTTCCCGGCTTTATCCTCGATTATGACGTTGATCCGAAGAGACAGGCGATAGCCGATAGCTGGCCGCATTCCATTGATGCGACGGCAGCAAAAACAGAATGGGGATTTCATGCCCGCTACGACTTGAAGGCTATGACGAAGGATATGCTTTCACAGCTAAGCGAGAGACAAATGCTTCGCAAAGCTTAAATTTATTATAAATTTACTGTGCAAACCGAGTAGAAATACAAAAGAATCTGCATCAAGAGGAGGTTTGGCGTTACCCGGACCTTTTGTTGCAGCTTCTTTTTTTCATCCTCCATCTTGCCAGAAGAAATATGGAATGAAAATTACACATGTAGTAAAACAGTTGTGGCTTTTGGTTAACTGTCGAGGTACAAGAACTTATTCCCATTGAAGTCGCTATTTAGCGGCTTTTTTATTTTATCGGTTCAAGTTCTTGTACCGATTGCTGTAATTCACAAATACTAGGTCCTGCTTGTAGTGTTATTGTTAGGCGAATGCAGCTTGTGTGAGGAGAATATCTGTTAAAAATTTTCGGACTGTAATAGAACTCACCAAAAAATGTCCACCCAGGTAAGCAAAATGCGAGCAATTGGTGTATATTTTCAGTGTAATGGAATGGAATAGGCGGGAAATGTACATTTTTTCGGGGGAAGATCTTTAGTATGTGTATAGGAAAGAACAAGCGGGGCTTGTACAATAACATTAGATATTGTAAACGCTTGCTTCACGCCCGAAACTGAAGGAGAACAATTCCAATACCAAAGGAGATGCTTTATGAATCAACAACAACTACCTAAGCCCCACCAGCCGCTCGTAACCCACATCTTCACTGCTGACCCGTCCGCCCATGTCTATGAGGGCAAAATCTACATCTATCCTTCCCATGACCTCGATCATGACGAGCCGAGCAATGATAACGGCGACCAGTATAAAATGGAAGACTATCATGTCCTCTCGATGAACAACTTCGATTCCCCGGTGGTCGACCACGGCGAAGCGCTGCATCTGAGAGATATTCCGTGGGCCTCCAAGCAACTCTGGGCACCGGATGCCGCTTATAAAAACAATACCTATTACCTGTTCTTCCCGGCACGGGACTATGACGGCATCTTCCGTCTGGGTGTGGCAACATCAGAGTCTCCGGCAGGCCCGTTCACGCCGCAACCGAATTATATGGAAGGCAGCTTCAGTATCGATCCAGCCGTACTGGTGGATGACGACAATCAGTCATACATCTATTTCGGCGGACTCTGGGGTGGCCAGCTGGAGAAATGGCAGACCGGCAGCTTCGTGCCAGATGCAGAAGGACCGACTCCTGACCAGCCGGCGCTTGGACCGCAAGTTGCACTGCTTAGCGACGACATGCTGTCCTTCCAGGGCAAGCCAGCCGAGATATCGATTGTCGACGAAGACGGGAATCCGATTCTGGCCGGGGATGAGGACCGGAGATATTTTGAAGGACCATGGATGCATAAATATAACGGGTATTACTACCTGTCCTACTCTACAGGCACCACGCATAAGCTCGTATATGCGATCGGCAAGAATCCGATGGGACCATTCACGTTCAAGGGCGAGATTCTCTCTCCGGTTATCGGCTGGACAACCCACCACTCCATAGTGCAAGTTGAAGACAAGTGGTATCTGTTCTATCACGACAGTTCCCTATCGGAAGGCGTCAACCACAAGCGCTGCGTTAAATATTCCGAGCTGAAATACAACGAAGACGGAACGATCCAGAAGATCAATCCTTATCCGGATGCCGAGTAAGCTGGCAGGTTAGCGGAAACAGATAAGATTACAAGATAAGGCATAACATGAGGCAGCTCCTGACGGGGCTGCTTTTTTGAGTAGAACAGTAAAAAATGATTCTTTCTATAGAGGAGAATAGGGGGAAAGTTACAGGTGCAGATGCCTTTTATTTTTACGAGAATGATCAACGGTTCTTTTTCATAAACAGGATCAAAAGGGGCTGAGCCCGCCCTTAAATAGGATCAGACCTGTTGGAATGACAGCGCAAAACATATTATTGTTAAGTGACAATATAGCAGGAACGTTTTCATATGTCTTATGAAGAAAACAACGCAATAAAAGACAAAAGTTGACGAATATTTGTCCATTATCCGAAATTTGACACATGAAAATTCTGTGTTATTATGTATAATAATAGAAAAATTACACATTTCAAAGAATTGTTCTAGTTAAATTTGGAAGTTTATCGGATGATTTTGTCATCGTTCTACTTAGCAATTAGCTAACTTATTTATCCTTCGCAAAAAAAGTCAGATTAGTTTTCGTATGGTACTTTGGAAAAGGTCACAACGTAAAATTACATGACACTCTTCTTGTTCTACTCCATGTTTAAAGAGTAGGTCCACATTTTCATTATGCAAATCTCAAGACAGCACTTTTATATTAACCACACTCAAAATGCACTCTCTTTCATTTCACATCATATTTGCTGGACACATCGACAACATAACACGTCAGAATTATTTAAAAAGGATGGTGTTATATATGCGTTCAAACGAAGTAGGGGATCCTTTTCTTTTTGAAAGCCAGATAAAGTCAGAATATGAAAAAATAGAGTCAAATGTATTGAGAATCCTGGAATTAAAGAGGGGACAGCTCCCCTTAAAAATAGATGATAAGATCTGGATTAACAACGGAAATATGCTCCACAAAGCTGCTTTGGCTGAGAAAATGCATACGCGATTAGCTCACAGGACGAATCTGATCACCATTGGAGGTACTTGGGAGACTCGAGGTTTTAGTTCCATCGCTCCTTTAATTTATACTATTATCTCTTTTCTACTTCACAAAGGGGAATACAAACTTCTAAAAAATCATGCGCCAGAGATCCTGTATCTCTTTCCAGCGTTTAGTTCCGAGCCTCCTTTTGTGAATGCTCAAAAGCTCGAAGACATTGCACTTCCTCCATCACGTCGCAGATTGCATAAAGAATCTGAACAAATGTTCAGAGTTACACAGACCATTGTTAAAGTTTTATTAGACTATACCAAATATCTGGATCATACAAACACCATATTTCTGTTCGATCAGATCGACAGAATGGACGAGCATTCTCTTCGATGTTTCGCTCGGTTGTCAAAATGTATTGATGATCTGCCCGTTGTCATCGTTGCAACCGTATCCGAAGCTAGTGATCTTGATTCCCGTTTCCCAATGGCAGCAGACAGTGATATTCGTATGCACGTGAATCTGGCCGAAAACAGGAATCGACTACTTGAAAGTCTCTACAACCAAATCACCCCTACTGTACATGAGATAACCGATTGGAAAGATGGGTATGAAAGTAAATTCTCATATGGCAACTCATTAAAGCTGGAGCTTACGAACAATGAAACTCAAAAAACAACAAGACTTCTAGACTGCATGGAGAGTGGGGATACAGAACAACTGGACGAGATATTACTTGAAGCTCTGGAGACCAGTGTCTTCACACAAAATTATGAACATGCGCTCTTTCTTGCCAATAAAGTATCCCGGTATATCCATGATCTGAAAAAACAAACCACAGTTGAACTATGGATATATATGGGGTTGTGTTATGCGTATATGGTTGAATACGATAAAGCACTTAACCTTTTTAAGCATGCGCTTACCTTCACAGAAGATAAATTAAAAAAATCCGAATTACACTTGTATACCGCATTACTGTGTACAAAAAGGTTAAACACCCCATTAGTAGGAAGGGGATTTATTGATCAAGCACTCCAAAACATAGCGGATACGACCGGTTCCGAAGTAGAAGTTGAGCGAACTTGGTTACATAACCTAAGGGCACTTACCTACGTGGAAACGGGCGATTTAGCTCAAGCATTTAAAGAATGCAAACAAGGACTTGAACACATAAAGGAAGGTAATCGAAAGGAAGATGCCATCCATATAAAAATAAACTTAATATCCAATATATCTGTTTTGTTTGAATATATGAAGAAAGTGGACACAGCACTCAAACATTGGTCAAAATTCGAAAAGTTTGTTACTCATTCAAGCCCGGTTTTTACGAAGCATTATTTATACAGGAAAGCAGGGCTGCTCTTCAAACTCCAGCGATACGCTGAAGCAATCCAATCATTAAAAGATAGTTATCGCATTGCAAAAGACATGAATGATGCTTTTCATATGGACATCATTGCCAGAAGTCTGGGAGCCATATATTTTGAGCAGCGGCTTTATGATAAAGCGACGCAGTGGTACAGAAGAAGTCTTGATTCCAAGTTACTGCTTATACAGGATGAAGACCTTCCTCGGGTCGCAACGGCACTAGCGATATGTCTAGAAAAGCAAGGAAATGGGGATGAGGGGAAGCAGGAAATTTTGAACAGCTTAAAAATCCAATCCAAAGGAAGCGCTGCGGAGAAAGCAAGTGAAATCCTTCTAAGATGGGATCAAAAGAAAGATGAGACATGGGAGAGTTACGTAACATGGTCAATCCAAAAACCAGAAACCAAATTGAATCGACCGTTTGATCTGACTAATCTTTATTCTGAAAAACCGGAGAGAATCCGTGTGGGTTAATACATCTACCTGGGAATGGCTAAAGCCATATGTATTACGTAGCACCTCTCTCCCTATAGAAAACATTCTTCAGCTAAGAGTAGTAACAACCAAGGAACATTTTAAACAATGGAAAAAGGCACGTAAAGATTATGAAGATTGGTGCGATCATTGGATTCAAGAGATCCGATCGATTCCAAAACAGAATGTTGTCCTTTCCCATCAACGTAAGATCATCCGAAGAATAGAACATAAGAATCCCTTAACAGACAATGATAAATCTATACTGCTAGACTGGCACATGGAAGAGCATATCCATAATTATTCTCTTAAACATCAACAGATCGCTCAATATGAAATGTTAAGTCGCAAAACATTTGAGGAAGAACTCGAGTTATTACAACAAAAGCTGTTTGAACTGTATCAGTCTGATCTTTATGACCGAATGCTTTATACGATTAACCCGGCATTTTGGAACTTTTATCAAACCTATAAGCAAAAAGATCAGGCGAGCTTTAGTCAAAAAAGACAGATGGGGAGAACCCTCTTCGCCTATCTTCAACGTGTTACTACAAAAAACGATACGATGGGTGAATTCGGTCCCATTAGTTATGGCATTTTAGATCAAGGATCACCCCTAAAAGAAAGAAAGATCATACAGAAAAAAGCATTCATCTCGCATCAAGCGCTGCAAAAAATATTAACTGCAATAAAGGAAGACTTGGGAGAAAAAATAGCGGAATGGAGGCTTCCTTCCTCCTCCGTAGATGGCTTAGATGAATTGCAACGTCTACTTCAATCAGGGGATTACCATTCCCATAAATGGCTCATTACTTTGTCAGAGATCGAGCACTATCTCGATAAGTATGTCAATAGTTCATCTCCTACTGAAAAGAGTAAAACCATAGCTAACCTAGAAGAAATTTATACTCGAATTACGGGAGAGCGTTATCAAGGTAAAAACACCCAATATTTTGCGGATAAAACCTTAGTTTACGAGGAGTGTTATGATCAGCAGTTTATGCCCGTCGTTATCTCGAAGGATCTTTGGCAGGAATTAGACCAAGCCATACTAATCCAAGCAAAACTTCGATTAGAACGGTGGAAGGTATTCCAAAGAACAGCCATGCAACAATTTGAAAAAGTTAGTCATGGCCGTTCATCTATACCAGCAAAGAAATGGATATCGTATTGGCTAAGGAACCCTCCAACCTTAAAAAATCAGTCCATGGTGGAATTTCTAGAGACTTGGTTGGTCGAAGATCAGGGTACTTCCTACATTCAGGTGCCTCAAAGTGTGTTGCAGGAATGGCAAGCAGAACTGAATTCATTTAGATGGCTTCTATCTCCTGACCTTATGATCGCTGGCAGTGAAAGTGACGCGGGGATCGAGGTCACATCCATTGTTATAGGAGAACTTCATCATGGTTTTACGGGCGATGGGTGGATGCAATTTTTTAATAAGGAAAAAGGAAAACTACGACAAACCGTACATGAAGCCCTACATGTAGAGAATAGTGCAAAATCGTGGGGAAATTGGATATTTAAACGCACAATGAAAAGCACACCACAGGAATATCCGGGTCTTTCCGTAGAATTAACCGGTGTTTCTGCATCCAGCAAAGATAACATTTTGTCTTTAGACCAACTTGAAGTACGAATTAAAAATAATGAAGTAGCCCTTTTTATCAAAAACACTCATCATTGCTTACATTTTTATGCTCCTGCTCTTGGATTTAAAGAAGAAACTTTTTTTCCGTTTGCGCTGTTCTGTTCACCCATGTTTGATCCACCTAAATCAACATCAAAAGGTAGACACCCATCCCTTAAAGTAGGGAGGGTCACCATAATGCGTGAGCATTGGAGGTTTGAACCTTCAGATTGGGTCGGGGAGCAGAACATATCGGATTGGTTTCAACAGTTTGAACGGCTGCAGACGATCCAAAAAAGATTTCATTTACCATCCGAGGGTTTTCTTCATTTCTCACATGAACAGAAGCCCATGTGGTTTGATTTTGATAATCCTTTTTGTGCGGATATGTTTTTTAACGAAGTCAAAAAAGCAACTTCTTTTATGTTCACGAGAATGGATCCTTCTCCAGAGGATTTATTCATTAAAGATGAGAAGGGGCACTACTGTTGTGAGCTGCGTACTTTTGTATATAGAAAAGAAAACTCCATTTAGCGTTAACGATAGTCTTTATTATACCTTGCAAAGGAGGTGATGAAGATGGCTGACACAGTTGAATTAGAAGAATTGGATCTGGAATTAGAAGACCTTGATGATATCGATTTCGAATTGGAAGAGATCGAGGATAAGATTGCCCCTCTAGCCCTTTAGTCACACCAATTTTTGCGTATAGGGATCGGCTTTTACAGCCGATTCTTTACGCAAAAAATGAAGTAAAGAATGAACAAAAAGGGGGATATCATGCAGAATATTCACCTATTTGCTGAATACAAGAAAACGGAGCTTCGCGTATTTTACAATCTTGAAAAAAGCGAAATTAAGAACCTGACCGAGATGGGCAGTGCTGTTCGATTGAATCATGGGGCTCATCGACAAGTCATCGCGATCTCGGACTTGAATCCGGATTCACTTTATTCTGCTTCCAAACATCTTGTAAGAGGAGACCCATTACCGTTGTTTAAACATTGGGATCCCAAGCAGGAGAAAGCTTTTGAGGATGATTTAACGGACGAAATAGACAAGTGGAATCATCACATGAATCATTTAGCTCTTCATTTTTCACCAGAGGTCATATCAACAAGAGCTTACTGGAAATCTGTAAAGCAACATGTATGGTTTTTTGCGACAGAAGTCGGGCTTCGAGAAGATATCAGGCCTTGTTTCATGTTGGAGTTGGAAGTACTTGCGAGACAAAATAAGAAAACAACGAAGTCGAGTGTGACGAAGAGCTGGATTTCTCCAAAATATGTAAACCGGGCAGAACTTGAAAAGTTAGTTCTGTACGCTGCAGAATCAGCGTTGGACAAGCTCCATGCAAAACCATTTCACTCAGGAGCATACTCGTTAGTCTTAGGCCCTTTAGCAGCTCCTGGCATCTTTCATGAAGTTGTGGGTCATGGACTCGAAGCAGATATAGCTGCTCTAACAGGCGCTGCATTTCATAACAGTAAAGGTGAAAGAATTGGCTCCGACAAACTTACCATTGTAGATGATCCAACAAGTTTGGGTTTGCCCGGGAGCTATAACATAGATGACGAAGGAATCACCGCCAAATGCACCACATTAGTGGAAGAGGGGAGAATTTCAAATTATTTAAGTCACCTGCACAGTAAAGTACAGAGCAACGGACATGGACGTGTCATAAATTATGCCCATCCTCCCCTGGTAAGAATGTCTAATACGTTCGTATTGCCCGGGGAAGATGAACCAGAAGAAATCATTTTAGAAACGAAATCAGGTATTTATATAAAAAATGCTTTTAATGGAGACGTAAATATGATCACTGGGGAATTTAAGATTCATGTTACCGAAGGTTATCTCATAGAAAACGGTAAATTAACAACGCCAATAACGCCCTCCATATTAAAGGGGGATGGGCGCAAGCTGCTTCGTTCTATTGATAGGGTAGGGAATGATTTTCAGATTCATGCGGAAGTAAGAGGTGGATGCGGAAAACTAGGGCAATCTCCTTTACCCGTCTCGGCTGGATCACCAACAGTAAGAGTACTTGATTGGGAAGTGCAGGCCATAGACTCATGAGAAGATATGCGGATTATTATGGAACAGAATTATGTCAGAAATCATGGATCATGACCGAAATGGAATCCCTTTATTCGGAGAGAAAAGGATGCGGATCATCGTTACGGAGGTGGAACGATGATCAATTCTATTCATGTATTCGTCCTTTATCCAATTATACAAATGTGAAAAATCAAAATTGGAGTCAGTGGAGCTGTGATACAGGAGTCTCAGGGGTTGTACCACACCGGTCAGATCCAAAGAATATATATCAACCTCATTTGGAAATTTACCAACCCGTCTCAACCCATACAGTAGATCATATCCTGCGTGAAGGAAAAGAAATGATATTTTCTATCGCTGATCTTATCGTGAGCCCAACCCTATTTTTCGAAACGGAAGAGAAAACGGCCTTTTACCAAGATACGGAGGGAAGAGAACACGAGAAAAGAGAGACTCAACATACCGTTTCTGTTTTGGTTCAAGGGAAATCCAATAGAGCCAGTACGACATTCTCTTTTCGCTCCATGACAGATTTAGATTGGCAGTCACTATGTGGAGAGTTAAATAATCAACTGCAAACTCAAGCAGAGCGCCCAAAAAGAAGTGTAAATCATTCATCCATCATATTAACGGAGCAGGGAACAGAAGAGCTGCTTAAAGCTCTCGGAAACCTTTTTATTTCTGACTATATGGATACGAATGTACCCGTACTTTGGCAGAAACAAGGGAAACGAATTGCAAGTCCAGCACTCACATTAACGGATTGCGCTCACCTCCCTAAGCTGCTGAGAAGCTCAAGTTTTGATGATGAAGGAGCCCTGTGTAAAGACATTGCATTAATTAAAAATGGTGTATTTAACGAAGCCTTGCATTCACTTTCTTCTTCAACCAGGCATAAGCAGATGGCTAATGGCCGAGCGTTTCGTAAAGATTATCAGACTATGCCTAAAATTCAATATACGAACCTGAAGGTAGAGGAAGGCTCCCATTCAACAGAAGAATTGATAACTAGAAACCCATCCGGTTTCTTATTGAATCGCAGCTACGGTGGACATATTCGAGGTGGCAAGCTCGTTTTTGGAGCGGAAGGTTGGAGAATTCATAATAACACCTTGGTAGAGAGATTAACCCAAGTCCAAATTGAAGCGCCTTTATTTCAGATGTTACGTTCAATTGATCCTGCAACAGATGGATACAGCAATACATTAGGTAGAGGATTTATATCTCCATCTTTGTATGTAGAAAACGTATCTGTAATCTATTAAAGAGGTGAGATCATGAAGGTAATGAAATCCGATAAACTCGACCTTTTCAATTGGATAGACCAGGGGGCAGAGCATCAGTGGTTTTCCGCTTCTCCGAGTATTACGGGCCGGGAGCATCAAGAGCTGCCTCCTTTACACGAAAGAAAGTCCATCCTGATCGAGCTAAAAGAGGACACATATCTGCCGGCCAAGCTGCTTTATAAGGTGTGGGATGTTTTAATTGATCCTTATATTGCAAAAAGAATTACCATTCAAAATGCCTACAAAGCTTTGCATCAGGCTCTTAAAGAGGATGAGACAGGCTGGTTAACTCCCCTTCCAGCTCACCCAATGGATCGGCAATTTTCAACCAATATGGAGAAAATACTTCGTATAGCTAATGATACGGTGAGCTGTTTACTGGAGATTCGCGAGCAGACAACCGAAATACAAGTCCCCTGGATTCTACCATTAAATGTCTCTTACTTGGATAAGGTAAGTTTGATATTTTTGCAACGACTTATTTATCGGACGAAAAAACTTCCGATTGCTATAGATACGTATTACTTCTACCAAGAACACATCTCATCTAAAGATCTAGATGCAAATCAACTCATTCATATTCGTGTACGGGATTTTTATAAATCATTAGGTGTAGACCACTTAAATCAAACGGACAAGACCAGATTAAGCAATGAACGGTTCCAACTATTAAAAACACCTTTAGAAAAAGCAGTTGTTTGGTGTGACGGCTACTCAGTATTGGCACACGCAAACCAATTGCTTACTAAGGTATGCAAGGACGAAGAAGAGGCAGAACTTTTATTTCTTGTCATGCGTGCGTACCTATTCGAGAGACAGCTCTCTGCAGCAGAATCAACACTGCAAAAAATCATTCAAACCAATAAATACTCCAGCAGTATTCGTGCAAGAGCATCGATCTACTATGCATTGTTATTAGCGAATCATATTAAACGTCCTGAAGAAGCAATTCACGTTGTAGATCAAGGGATGACGTTTCTGAGTGGAATGAATGATGAGTCGGCGGTCAGAGAGATGGCTTGGTTACATAATGTAAAAGCTTTAACTTATTACAGGCTTCAACAACTGCCCCAGGCAGCGAAATCCTTACAACAAGTTAAGGTATACATTAAGCAACTAGGGAAGGAGGATACGGTTCTGCTTTCATCTGCATATGCTCAGAACTCAAGCTACCTTTATGAAGCCATTGGAAAAATAGATGCAGCAATACAGACACAGCAGATATTTATCCAGAAAAACGCAGGCCAGGACGACAGTTTTTTAGTTGCACATTGGTTCCGTATTGGATTTCTAGCTGGAAAAAAAGGTGAACTTCATATGGCGCTAAGTTGGTTAGACAAAGCGTACGAAGCTTGTAACCGGATATCTGACCCTTATATGCAAGAATGGATTGCCAGAAGTACAGCATATATATTACTTCAGTCAAAGGAGATGGATCGAGCAGCATTATGGCTACAAAGAAGCACAGATCTATGCAAAAAAATTCATCTCCTGCCTGAGTTGATAAGTGTATCTACAGCTCTATATGCAGTCCACCAAATGATTGGTGTATCAGAAGAGCCATCGGAATCACCAATCAGACGAGATGAGAGTTTATCTCCTTCAGAATTGAGGATTAGAAAAGAGCAATTAGAACATATCGAAAGAGGGGAGATTGAAGTTTACCAAATCATCCCGAAGCCGAATTCAAGATTTTTTTATCCTTTTCATCATTTTTGGTTTTAAGGGAGGAACCTCATTTGTCAGAAATCATACCTCTACGTAAAAATAGAAGTTTTAATTTTTGGGTATCCGCCCAAATTGTTTCGCCAATAGCGGAAAGTTTCTCAACAATTCTAATTACATGGACCATTTGGAAAGAGTCCAATTCAACTACACTCCTGGCTTTAACCCTGATTCTTACGACGATCCCACAAATTATTTTTGGAATGGTTGCTGGAGTCGCAACGGATCGGTTTAACCGCAAGAAAATTGTGATGTTTTGTAATGCAATAAGAGCAGTCCTCATGGTTGTGATGGGACTCTTAGCCTTTTCTAGTCTCTTAAATGAAATCATTTTTATGCTGGCTTCGTTCATATTGGGTTTCTTGCGTTTATTTGCAATGACCGCTTACAGAGCAGCCATGCCAGGTATCGTTCATAAAGAGCAATTAATGAAAGCCAACTCTATCACCAACAGTGTAAGAATGGGCTTTTGGCTGATTGGACCGTTATTTGCTGGATTCTCATTAACCTTACTTAGTACCGGTCAAATTATGATTATGAACGCGATCCTATTTATTATTTCTGTTTTTTTACTTATGCCTGTGCAGATTAAACAAGTGAAGGTGGAGCATAAGAACAAAAATCTCTTTAAAGAGCTAGGTGTCGGATTAAAACTGGTTTCTCAGGATCGACTTATCTTCTCCATTTTTATCACGTTTGCTGCGTTTACATGTTTCGGTCGAGGGATTGCCCATCTAGGTAATCTGATGGTATCGAACGAAATTGGATTGGACTCGTCAGGTTTTGGTGTTCTTTCGAGTGCTGATGGATTTGGATACCTCGTTGCAGGAATTATTCTGGCTCGTCTTGCGATTAAAAACAAATATCGTACAATGATGCTCGCTTGGCTAGGCGGCGGAGTCGCATTTCTTTTCATGCCGTTTAGTGATTCTATATGGCTTCCTCTCATTCTGTTGTTCATGGTTGGTTTAACTCAACCCTTCGTCGATGTACCCTTAGTTACTTTAGTACAACAAAGAGTGGCAGATGAACATTTAGGTAAGGTTTTTGGATTTCATACGGTAACCATCTGGATTGGAGAATTCATGGCCTATGCGTTATTTGGATATTTGTTTGGGGCTTTTACCCCTACTATGGTCTATGCAACTTCCGGTTTCATCGTAGGACTTCTGGCGATCGGAATGTTGATCTTTGCTCGAATCAGGCTGAAATACACGCAAGACAACATTCAACAACCAGAGAGCATGGCGAAGAACATCAGTAATTAGGAGGTGCAACAATGACGTCAGAAATGACAACGGATAATCAACGGAAACAATTAGACCAAGGCGAATGGCGTTTCTTCCCGCATGTTATTCTTCGTAGTGCAGGGTTTCCCTTACACTGGTTACAACAGCTTTCTTTTTCAGTCACATCCGAGTTGATTTATGAAAAGAAAAAACATGAAGCAAAGTGTAAAGAAGCACTTCAGGATTTTAAAGTCGCACTAAGGAGCATGCCTGAATTAACGAATCGACAAAGAAAGAGACTGCATCGCCAACTGGATCTTTATACATGGCCAGAGGGTGAGGGGAGTCGTGAATTACTAAGCAGAATAGACGATCATCAGCTCATAGAAGCAAAGGAAAGAATCAATACATTAAAGGAAATATACAAACAAATAAACACGGTATTTGAAGACGAGTTAATGAGAAACAGGAGACATTTGCAGCAAATATTTATTGAAAAGGTAAATCTTCAAGAAGCGACCTACCTTTCATCTCCAAATGCATATGATAATGGATTAAACTTGTTTCTAACAAATGAGTTGGATTCATCTCGCACACATAGGCAACGAAAAAAGGAAAAGATGGCAGCGAAATATTTACAGCGGTTCACTTCCAAGAATGAAACAGCCAGTTTCTATGGCCCTGCTAACTACGGCGTGTTTACATTTCAGCCTGGCCAACTGGAGATCCGTATTAACGGTAAAATAAAGCGTCAATTATTTCTTGCTTACTGGGCAGTACAAAGCCTAGCCGACAAAATTGCACATGATTCACATGTACAGCCTTATCTTAAACCTAAACTCAGCCCATTCCTTATAAGAGAGGGATCTCGGCTTAGACAAGCAGCGAACAACAAATTAATCCGACTTCCGGATAAATATCATCAAATTATTGAAGAATGCAATGGGGTAAAGAACGTTATTGAAATCGCTCATGCTCTGGATTTACCGGTTACCGAATGTCTGTCACGAATGATGAAATTAAAAGAAAAACGTGTACTGGTAGTGGAAGTTGATTTTCCAACTTCGGTATTTGAAACGTTTCACGAGCTAAAAGAGTGGATCAGCCGGCTACCAAAGGACTGTGCGTCAAAGGCAACCTGGCAAGAAATTGCTGATGAATGGTCTACCCTTTTAAAGGAATGGAATCAAAGCAGCCGCTTTGAACAACGCCGCAAGCTGTTAAAGTCACTTGAAACATCCTTCGAAAAACATATTGGATTATCTTCTAGGAAAGATCAGGGAAAGCATTATAGCGACAGAATGATTGTATATGAAGAGGCTTCCGGAGATGTCTCCACTTGTCGGATTGGACAACAATTAAAGGACAAATGGAAAGCACAATTAAGCCCCATTTTTCGATTGTTGACTTGCCGTGCTGCTGTTGAACACCAGGCATTCACACAATTTGCCTATGAGGAATATGAGAAATTTGAGAATAAACCTAACTTTTTATCCTTTGCCCTGCATATGCAACAACGCAAACAACATGCACTGGACTATGTAAACAAATCACTTCAGGCATTTGATCATAAGCTGATCACAACACTTCAAGCCTGTTCGCTTGATAGAGGGAAAATTAGTCTTACAGAAGAAGAGATTGAATCTTTTTGTTCTCAATATCCTACAACAGAGTTGGCTTTATTCAGTCCGGATGTAATGATTGCAGCGCCTCATGCTGATGCGATAAATCAGGGGAATTATCAACTGGTATTAGGCGAGGTTCACAGCGGTATTCAGGTATGGAGCGTGTTAGACTCCGTTTACCCTGAAAAAGATCAACTCAATGCGGAGATCTATCATCATTTAGGTGACCGTTTACAATCCCTTTGGCTCGAACATGTAGGACCAAGAGCACCCGGGAAAACCTTTAGACCTGAACTAAGCGGGGGCATAACCGTAGAAAACTTAGGTCGCTCAATGAAATCCCGTGGAGAAGTAAGAGTGGTTTCTGAGTTAGATCTAGTATATGATCAGCGTTTTTACATTTTAGAGGCCGGGCATAAAAAGATCATGGACTTAGAGACGGATGTTGAACCTCTGAATCAGATATTTAGTTTTCCTTGCGTCAAATCGTTTTCTATTCAAATGGGTGAACATACGCCACGAATCGAGATAAACGGAGTTGTTTTTCAGCGTGAACGCTGGAAACTAAACAGTCAAGAGATTTTAGAGAGTGCTAGTGACAAAGCCATCAACGAATGGTTGCTTATCGAATGGGCCATTGCGTTCAAAGAGCAGTATTCTATGCCTCGGTGTGTATATGTAAGGGGAGATAACGAACCTAAACCCATCTTCGTTGACTTTGAAAACTTTTTCACCTTGGAATTGCTGATCCAGCTCCTAAAGAAAAACGAAATCGTAGTTATATCGGAGATGTTGCCCGCAGCGGATGAGCTATGGTTTGAACGTCATGAATGTAAGCATACTTCTGAATTCCGTTTCAGTGTCATATATGAGAATCTGACCTAGCAGCATGACGTTTATGTTAGGAGGAACTTATGAGAGAGAGCTTTGATATATGTGTAATAGGAGGCGGGGTCATTGGCCTGTCTATTGCTATCCATGCAGCGCAAAAGGGAGCAAAAGTAGTCATCGTAGAGAAAGGAAAACTTGGTCAGGAAGCATCAGGAGGTCGTGCTGGCTTATTAACCACGGTCTCAGAAGGATCAAGTGAGGAACATCCTTACTCCAAGTTATCCAGAGAAGCACTCCAATATCTTCTCCATTGGATTCCAGAACTACACAGCAAAACACAGATCAGTAGTGGACTTGTTCAACAGGACTTAATGCGACTTTCAATAAATCAAGAAGAGACCGTGATTCTCGAAGAGACCTTTCAAATTCAATCCGCAGCTAATTCTAAGACAACTATATTGAGTGCAGAAAAAGCTAGAGAGATTGAGCCTTTGCTGTCTAGTCATATTCAAATGGCCGTCCATAGTCCTGAGGAATACCATTTAGACCCGGTACAATTTTCTCATGCCTTAGCAAAAATGGCGAGGACGTTAGGTGTAGCGATCAAAGAACAGACCGAAGCCGTTCAACTGATTCAACAGAATCAACGTCTGTACGGAATATTAACGAATCACGGGGATCAGATCCGAGCTAAAACTACCGTATTAGCTGCAGGAGCTTGGTCTGGTTTACTCGCAAGATGGGCTAAATTAAAGCTTCCTGTGTATCCTTTGAAAGGACAGATTATGGTTCTAAAACAGGGAGATGTCGATCTGAACGTCATGATTAACACTTCTAAAGGCTATATACTCTCAAAGCCAAATGGCACCATTGTGTTAGGAGCAACCAACGAGAGAGAAAAATTCAACAAAGCCATTACGCCAAAAGGGCTTGAACAATTGCTCCCCTTATTTGACTATGTACCGGAACTTAAACAATGTGAAATACAGGAATTATGGGCTGGCCTTCGTCCAGCTACCTCAGATGGACAACCGATCATCGGTGTTGTTCCGGGATGGGAAGGGTTTTATTTAGCGACAGGTCACACTCGACACGGAGTCCTGCTCAGCGGTTTAACGGGACAATTAGTTGCGCAAGAACTGGAAAATAACAAAACTCCCCATCTGCTGAAAGCGTTCTGCTTCGAGCGGTTTGCAGCAGTAGGAATGAGGTGAAATCGACGATGTGGTCCTTTTTATCCGATTATATTGTACGTAGCACTGGATTTCCTCAACATCTGATGGACACGCTTTTATTTTCAGAGACGATAAATAAAATTCAACATACAACCCGGCTTAGAGAGAAATTAGAGAAAGAAAGACAATGGTTTCTCACTACATTTGATGAATGGCTTACTGCAGCACAAAACATCTATCCTCAGGGAGATCCTGTGTTTAAAAAGCTATACAAAGTGAAAACAAGAATGTTGAAAAACGCTCCTTTATTAACATTCGAGTGGCCTCAACATCTGCCTCCGGGGGACACATGGCTTAAAGAATACGAAAGACAAAGAGCAGAACTTGTGATGGAAGAAGAGAACACCTTAAACATTCTGCAAGAAGAGAAAAAAAGTAAAACAATTCAGCTACGATCCCTCTTAAGTCAACCTGACATCCAAGAAGCCATCGCTCACTCCAATCCTGAAGTATGGAATTCGCTGCACAGGTATCTGCAAAAAGACACAAATACAATGAAACCTTCCAGAAGGCGATATGAAGAACGAACTTACATTAGTTACTTACAGCGCTTTTTGTTCAAAAATGATACGACCAGTTTTTTTGGCCCACTGAATTATGGACTGTTCACAGAGCAAAAAGAAAATCTGTGTTTTACAAGAACAGGACAGATCCCTACTAGGCGACGTACATTTCTTGCATACTGGGTGGTCCAGTCTCTATCTCATCAGATCAATCGTGAAGAACTGTGGAACGATTACTTCCCACTATCGTTGCATAATAGTTTTTATCTCGACGAAACCGGAATCATGCACGCTCAGAGTGGGAAAAAAATAGGAATCAAACCGGAAATCATTAGCATTTTACAGCAGTGTGATGGACAGAAATCAGCGTACGATCTATTAGGTAACTGTTCAGCTTCTGTAGTAAAACAAATGGAACTTTTGATCCATAAAGGTGTGGTCATTCGAGGGTACAGATTAACACCATCCACGCATCATTTACTTGAGGACTTAATCCTGTTCGTCGAAAAGTTACCCGAGAGTCCATTAAGAGAAACCTGGCTGTTACATTTAGGACAATTTCAGAGATGGCAATCGGAGTACAGTAACGGGAACGCAGAGAACAAAGTTAGGATCGTTCAAGAAGCAGGAGCACTTTTCAACAAATTAACAGGCCTGGAGCCGTATCAATCATCGGGGGAAAATTACGCGGACCGCAGTTTGTATTGTGAAGAATGTGCGGGTGATGTGACCAGTTTCACGCTATCCCACCGAGCGAAGGACGATTTACAACATCGTTTATCTCCTTTATTAGATTGGGGCTGGACACTAGCGAATAAGAAAAAAAAGCTGGCACAATCTCAAGCTAAACATCTGTTCAAACAACTAATCAACGATTCAGGATCACAACACGTTCCTTTTTTAGTGTTTTTACTTGCTCTACAGCAGCAAAAATTTCAATTAGAGCTACAGGGTGAATCTCCTTCTGAGCACTTGCAAAAGTGGATTACCGAAGAAAACCTGCAACAAAGTAAAGTTGTCGAATTGAAGGATGAATGGGTGGAAAATGTAATTGAGCTTCCAGAAGCAGAACAATATGTATGTGTCACATCCCCAGATATCATGATTCAAGCCGAAAGTATAGATGAGATTAATCAAGGGAATTTCCAGTGGATTATCGGTGAAGTTCATTGGGGTACACAAGGGATGAGCAATCTGCTGTATTATCATCCTAATCGAGATAAATGGATTAAAGAAGTCACACAGGCGATTGAGCGTTTACCCAACGGAAAGCAAATCGTAAATGTGGTGTTAAAGCAGAGAGCCGGAAAAAACTTCTTTCTAGAAATATTTGAACGAAGTATTACACTCATGGGTCATTCGGGGAAGGACAAAGATAACGTATTGTCATTTAGTCAACTATACGTGGTAGAAGAGAACGAAGAGCTAGTGATTCGGGATATGCATCATGAGCGAATCATTCCACATATGGGAGAACCAGATGATTTGGTATCGCTAGTTTTCTCCGAACCGAACGTCGTGGTGCCCAAATTTATGCTTTCTGAACATACACCACGTATTCTGTTTCGTGACATCGTCCTGCAACGTGAAACTTGGACAATGTCAACCGAGGAGTGGCATACTATTTTGGCGGCGGACGAGGATAAGCGGTTTGTCGAAGCTTGGATATTAAAGGAGAAGTATCAGCTTCCTGATGAGGTGTTCGTTCGTCTGAAGGGCGAGCTAAAGCCGTTCTACATTCATTTTAAAAATTATTACTTAGTTGATCTACTACTTAAACATCTGGTTCCAGAGGAAAGTGTAACCTTTAGTGAATTACTACCGAACCGAACGTCGAATTGGTTTCAAAATGAGAAGGGAAGTTATTGTTGTGAACTCAGGGGCATTATGATTCGCCCTCCAATAAAGCAGAACAGCCTTAAGGAGGAACCTCAGCATGCTGTTATCCAATCGTGAGATGAAGTGGACGTTGATGGATAGAATGATCCTTCGTACAACAGGTTTCCCATTTCAGATGGTGGAGAAGCTGAACTCTAAAACTACAGCGGTCTCATTAGAGCATTGGGAACATATTCAACAGCGCAAAGAAGAGTTGGCTAAAACATATCTTCTAACCATTTACGATCGGATGATGAGCTGGGAATGGAGCCAGGTGGGAGAAGAGCAACAGTATAACAAGGTAAAAAAGGCCAGAAGGCACTTCCTTAAGAGAACCCCGATTCCAGAAGAAGTGGTACGTTGGTGGTTGTCGAGAGATTATCCAAAGGAATGGCAAGAGATTCCTCTTATGTGGAACGCTTTTTTCCATAAAGAATCAGAGGTTTTGTTAGAGGCAAAGGGAAAATTTGAAAACGAGTTTGGCAAAATAAGAGCAGGAATCATGGAAGTTACAGCAGATCCCCATTTCCAAGAAGCCGTATATTTTAGCAGCCCATCTGCATTTCAAGCATTGGAGCGGCATATGAAATTATGGCAACAATCTGGCGAGGAAGGGCCTGCCCTAAATAAAGAGGTTCGAAAAAATGAATCTTTAATCTTTGGATATTTGCAACGGTTTTGTACGAAAAACGATACCACCAGCTTTTTTGGTCCGATTAATTATGGACGCTTTGATCGAAATAATGCCCATTCGCTTGAGATAAAACATACGGAAGGAAGAAAATTGCAAAGAAAAGCCGCTTCCTTTAGTCAGTGGTGCATTCGTGCAATGACTTCCAGAATCAGCAGCGATCCGGCTGTACGGAGACATATTGCCCCTAGGAAAAATCCGTTAGTAACTATTGAAGATAACAGGTTGAAATATCATTTCACAGACAGAACAAGGACGCTTCCAGATGTCTATCTCTCTTTGTTACAACATATAGACGGCCAAACAAAGCCCGATGAGTTGTCTCGTTTAACAGAAGTACCGACGGAGAACATAGAGTATATGCTAGGACAACTTAAAAAAATTGAAGTGATTCGTCATGAAATTGAACTTTGTGCAACAAGGGTTCCATTATTAGAAGATTTACAGGGAATCGTAGAGCAATTGCCTCCTGCTGCTCGAGATCGTTGGGTTTCGTTTGTGAAAGAAGCTGTCACACTGAGAGATCAATTTGAAGCTTCTGATTGGCCTGAAAAAGCCCGTGTTTTTGAAGCAGCAGAACAGTGGTTTGAGTCCTGGCATCCAGATGAGGTTCGGCGTAAAGGCGGCACGCTCTATGGTGATCGGCTGATTCTTACCGAAGATTGTGTTGGCAGTGTAAACCATTTACAGATAGGCGGCAAGCTTTACGAGCGGCTATCTAAACAAAGTGTGCTTGTATTGGAATTTCTAAAGATCCCTGCCGCCTTACGCTGGTTAGATTATCAAGAAGCTGCCCTTGGTATTTTTGACGAATTAAAAGAAGAGAGAAGCTCTATAGCTTACACCGAGATCATTCATAGATTGGATGATCCTGGAGTCCCCTTTGTTTCATCGAGAGTGAAGGAATTTGAAGAAAAAGCAAGCTCTTTACTCACAGAGACATCGGAGGGGTATGTTCTTGATGAGCAACAAGTGACGCAGCTAATTCGAGAATATGAAGATACGATAGATCAAGTATATTCCCATGCACCGTTTAGTTTTCCTAGCCCAGATCTCATGATTGCAGCCCATTCAATGAAGGACTTGGAAGAGGATACCTATCAGATTGTACTAGGGGAAATTCATGATGACTGGAGCACGATTTATGATGGGGTATTTGGCTTCTATCATCCTGAAAATGAGGCACTGAAAAAAGAGATGCAGGATTTTATCTCTGCTTTCCCGTTGTCACATCAAATGTCTAGCGTTGTTTCGAACCGAAGACATAAACACATCACTCCAGAGTTACCGGGTTGGACCATTGAGCTGGCCTCAAAATCGATCAAAAGCAGTAGGCAAGTTATTCCTATAGGCGAAGTGAACGTTGTAAAACAAGGAGAACGTTTAACTCTGGATTATCGAGGGAAGGAAATCATCCTGTATCCCGGGGATGTCAGAACCATAGCTCATGGGGCATTCTCTTTACCCAGAATCATTTCGATAGACCTTTTGGACACGCTGGAACATACACCGTTACCTCGAATTTATATTGGAGAAATGGTGTATCAGCGGAAAAAATGGAGGATAAACACACAGGATTATAAAAGCACATCGATCCCCTCTGGATATGAGCTTCTAAAAGAAGGGTACAAGTTCAAGGCTGCTTATCACCTTCCAACGCAGTTCTTTGTCAAATGGTCGAATACTGAAAAGCCAGTATTTGTAGATATCCGGAATTACTGGGCTTTAGATTGGTTGTTTCGTATGATGAAAAATTCGTCTTCTATTGAGATCACCGAATTTTTACCCGGAGCAGAACAGCTATTTTGGGAAGGTGAACATGGTAAGCAAACCTGTGAATTCAGAATGGGATTTACTTACTCCCATCAACCATTTCCAACAAAGTTAGAGGGTGTGTTAGCTAATGAATCTGTTAACAGATAATTCTAAAAATACTTCTCTGCGTGAGCATAGTCATTCCGGTGGTTGGCAGTGGTTCGAACATTTTGTTCTGAGAAGCACAGGTTTCCCCTTTGAATGGTTGGCTGATTTAAGAATGGAGCAAACCTTATTTCTGTTGAGCCAAGATTCAGAGGAAGAGCGATTACAAGCGGTCTTTGAAAAAGAACTCGCTGAAAAAAGATCAAAACTTAAAGACAAGTTTGATACGGAAGACTTTCGGCAGGCTATTTTTATATCGAATCCGGACATGTATCCACATATTGATCGATATATGCATCACTTTTCACCTTCCCAAAGACCTTCCAAGGTGAAAAGGATTGAAAAAAAACTGTTCACTTATCTTCAGCGATTTTGCGCTAAAAATGAATCGGCTAGCTTTTTTGGTCCACTGAATTATGGAAAGGTAAATCGTGAAGAACCTCGCTACTGGACTGGAGAATGGGATCAGAATAGCTATTTACAAGATAGAGAGTCCTTTATAGCCTATTGGGCTGTTAAGGAACTCATGAAAGCCGCGGGGGCTGAGAAGGAACTTAGTCCCTATGTCCCGTTGCACATCTCTGCTTGGACTATTTTAGAGGAAGAACACATTTTAACCTCATCAGAGAATCGAATCAAACTACCCGAACGGTTAATGTCTATTTTGCGCTATATTCAGCAGCATTCACCATGTCTTGCGCAAGTAATTGAGGCTCATATCGATATTTCACCTGCACAAATTGAAAACTGGATCAATCAACTGGTTTCAAAAGGTGTTTTACGTAAGGAATGGGTAATTCCATCCACATTGGTTCATCCACTATCTGTTTTTTTAGAACAGATTCGATCACTGCCAGATCATAAAGTAAAAGAAAAATGGTGCCGTGAATTGGAGGAGCTATCTAAGATTACGGAGCGTTTGGCCGAACAAAAAATAACGTCAAAGATTGAACTCGTCAGAAAACTTGAAGAAAAATTTGAGCAGCTGACTGGCAAGCCAAGCCGACGCGGCAAAGCATCTTTGTATGCAGACCGGTTTGTTTATTATGAAGACGCCCACGGGCATATTAAACAATTTACTTTAGGAGAACCCTTTATTCAAGATTTAGAATCCAAACTCTCTGGTGCTCTGAATCTCAGCGCAGCATATGGAGAAGAAGTATGGAACCACTATCAACTGCTTGGAAAAAATGTGTTCGAAAAAATGCAAACTGTACATCATCAAGAAATTCCTTTTTCCAAATTTATAGAGCAATTAAGAGAACACTATCCAGATATACCAGCTCTGCCGTCATTTTCGTTTACGCAACAGCTAGAAGAAATGGTTGAAGAGAACGGATCAGAATTGAAGAAAGTTGAGATTTCTTCCAAACTGTTGCCAATACAACACTCCAATCGTTCGTTATATGCTTTACCGGATTTGTTCCTTCAGGCCAGTAATATTGAAGATTTACAAACGGGCAACGTAGAAATCATTCTGGCCAAGCTGCATCATCATTTATTGATGAATAACTGGATGACCCATTTTTATCAAGACAAAGAAAGTCTTGAGACGGAGCTGCTCCAACTATTAAGAAAGGTCGATCTGGCTGATGGGACTACGCTGGCCGGAATCGAAGTGATGAGAAGAAATAAAGCCTTTTATGACTATCCATCCAAAGTCGTTGAAATTGCGGAGAAGCCTGCACAGGGCAAGGAGTCCATCAAATTGTCCGAATTGGTTGTAGCAAAGAATGATGAGGAAAACCTTGTGCTTCTGAGAAAAGGCACTTTCGAACAAATCGAGCTCTATGTCCCCCTAGCTGACCAAGTATTTTATTTGCCTTTTGCCATGTTTAGTAAACCGATGCTGCTCCATGTTCCTATATCTACGGGAAAACATACGCCTAGAATTGTTATCGATGGTGTTGTTTATCAAAGGGAGCGTTGGAGCTTTGAAGCAGCCCCCTTACATCTAGCATTCAAAGGCTTGCATAGCGTTGAGTTGATGAAAAAGGTAGAGGGATGGAGAACAAGTGAGGGGCTTCCGGACATCATTTATATGAAAGGATCTGAGGTTAGAAAACCCTATTGGATTGATTTTAAAAATTATTTTTCCCTTGAACTCATGCAACAAATTGTAATGGAAAATGCAAATGTGATGATAGAAGAGATGCTTCCCGATCCTGATCATCTGTGGTTAAGCTCTACCAAAGGAAGCCATTCTTGTGAGCTCAGAATGGGCGTATACAAAATTGGAACAAAGGAGGTGGAAGGCCATGCATAAGGAACCTTCTGCCCTTGTTACACATGATGAAATCAGGCTTGGTATTTCCTTTGAAGACAAACTGTTCCATTCATTTTACGGGTTAAAGGAATGCTGGTGGCAGCTTCAAGATGTTATTGAGAGACATTATCCAGAGTTAAAGCAACAATTTTCAGCTGAGTTACAATTTTTGTTCCCGGAGACATCTTTAAATAAGCATACAGAACCCCTAGAAGCGCTGGCTGCAGGTTCTTCCGAAAGAAGATTATCCAAAGAATCTGAACAGATCTTTCGCCTAGTTTGGGGCATATCCAAGTTAATTCAGCTTGTGAGTTATCATAGACCTCTTCAAATCCGTTTTTATAACGTAGCCGAGGCAGACAGGGTGAGCCTTCAATTTATCAGTTATCTCTCTTCTCAGAAGGGAAATATAGATCTGCAGGTACACGTTGGCGAGGTTCCAACAAGCTGGGATGAAGAATGCAAACTTTTGCGCGATGAACTTCTACAGATGTGGAAGAAGAACCTTCATGAGACCGAAGAAAATGAAGAGAGAAAGAAGCCAGTGAACAAAAACCGGTCATTGTCCTTTGATGAGAAAACTGCATTATCGTGGTTTCAAAATAGGGAATCCATGCACGCATACGATATGGAGGAAATCATCCAACGGTTTGTTATGGGCGGGAATTATGAGGCTGCTCTAACGTTGATTCAAGGAGGAATCCATACGGTTTGCGATAAGGAACGACTAGCAACCTTATGGATGAAAAAAGGACTAGTATATGCCTTCTGCGGAAACTACAGCAAAGCAATCGTTTGTTATAAGCATCTATTTTCACTTTCAACGAGTCCTCAAAAGCGAACTGCAACCTGTATGTACCTGGCTCTGCTCTCTAGCAAACGACTAGATCAGGAAGATGAGGCTCAGTCTTGGATTGAAAAAGGGCTGCAAGAAGCTGTACTGTTGGAAGGGAAAGAAGCAGATATTGAAAAAGGTTGGCTTTATAATGTTCGGGCTTTGTCTGCTTTCCGGGAGAAGAACTATCGTGAGGCTTTACAATACAGTCAAGCTGCCTTAAAACGAATTATGAATCATCAGGCAGGAGATGCACTTCATTTAAAAATTAATGTCATTTCCAATTTGAGCGTACTTTTTGAAAAGATGGGTTTGAGCGAAAAAGCGCTGACAACCTGGCAAAAATTCGAACAATTTATAACACACGGCACGACTGCAGCATTTAGCAAAACCTATTACTTCCGCTTGGGGGCACTTCAAGTAGCCAGCGGCCAACAAAAAGAGGGTATTGCTTATATCACGCGAGCTTATGAAATTGCCAAAAGAATTGATGACGTTTTTCATGCCGCCTTTATCGCACAAGAGCTAGCCATTTATTCATACAATGACGATGATTTTGCCCAAACTGTGCACTGGCTGGAACATTCGGCTTCTATGGCTTTAGAGTTTGGTGATGAGGCCTTTGCTTCTCTTCAGGTGAGAAGAATCAAGTTAGTCCAACAAAATGAATCCTTGATAATAAAGCAAGAATTGGATCTGGGTTCACCGTTGACGAAAATCGGCCGTCCCTTTTATCCGATCCATATTCCTAATCCGTTAATCCAACAGTAATTAGAATATGATGTTTGGAGGTATGAACAGGATGAATATCAAAAAGAGTGTGGACTGGACGTTTGTATCCAAACTTGTCGTCAGAAAAACGGGGTTCCCTTTTGAAACACTAGAGCAGCTCCACTGGAACGAAACCATTCAGCAGCTATCTGAGATTACTACCTTAGAGAAGGACAAGCAATCTCTCACGGAACATTTATTGCATGACATCATTCCTCAGACGGTCAACCTGCATGCAGAACAGAATCAGAAATCGATTTTACACGTATTATCCCGAGTTAGAAAATATCTAGCTAAACATACGATACGAACACGTGAATTAGAGGAAGTGAACCAATTCTTTACTATGGATCATCCTTTGCGTAAAGGTTTGCACCAATGGCTTGATATGGATCTGCATATCCAAGAAAGCATGAGACGGACTGAGGCAATATTTTATGAAGAACTCAAAATGAAAAGGCGACAACTTCAAGAGATATTCAAAGATCCTTATCTGGCGGAGGCTGTTTATATTTCTAATCCGGATGTATTTAATATATCCTATTCCCGTTTTATATCCCATCAGGAGTATGAGAGTCGCCCTTCAAAAATCAGAACACTGGAAATGCGTTTTTACTCCTATTTGCAGCGTTTTTGTTCAAAAAATGATACGGCCAGTTTTTTTGGGCCAATGAATTATGCAGAATGGGATATGGATTTGGACAAGTCCATGCATTTTGAAGCGAAGTCGGGTAAATTTGAAGAACGTGTCATCCATTATTCCTTCTGGATGGTTAAAGAGCTTGCCAAACGTATAGCCGAAGAGCAGGAGATCAGCAACTTTCTGATCCCTAGACTGCACCCGATGTGTGCACTGCAACAAAATAAACTGTTTTTTTTACACCTGAATAAAGAAATTTCACTTCCCAATAAATACGATGCGATCATACAAGAAATATCGAGGGAAGAGCTAAATCTTCATCAATTGTCAGAAAAATTGGATCTCAGTATTTCTGAACTTCGTCGGTACATTAAACAACTGGCCGATAAAAATATAGTTCTATTTGAAATCGAAATCCCTTCCACTATTTTTGATCCATTTAGCTATTTGCTCTCGTGGTTAGAGGAGCTTCCGTTAAACGAAGAGAGGAAGAGAACATGGCTTGAGATTTTGGAACAGTTTAAACAATTGAAAGAAGAGGCATTGGCAAAAGATTTAAACCATCGGCAAGATGTCACCCGGCGCATGGAACAATTATTTGAAGAAGTAACTCATTCGTCTGCACGGCGAAGCCAAGGGCAAATGTATGCGGATCGAACGTTATACTACGAGGAATGTAAGGGAACCATTGAGAAACTTTCTTTTGGCAAGACTTTTTATGATGATTTTATGAAAAAGCTCAAACCAGTGCTCGATCTAAGCGCCGCCTTCGGCGATGTCATGAGAGATTATTATCAAACCATTGCACATCGTATCTATGAGCATATAAAGGACCATCGAAACCATATTCCATATTCAGAATTTATATATAAATCCCAGACCTTATTAGCTGAAGCAAAGGTTGACCTTTCTTTTCCTGCATTAACTCAATTTAATGAGCTACTGGATGAGTTGGTTCAGAAGCGTCAGGAAGGTTCAATCGCCCATATAACCTCTGAGGATGTCGAGCAATTTAATCGCTTCAGGAAATATGAAGAGTGTCATACTTCTCCAGATGTGATGTTTTCAGCTAAGGATCTAGATGCACTATCGAGAGGGGATTACCAAGTCATATTGGGTGAGGTCCACCAATTTATTGCGATGTGGGGCTCACAACTTCTCTTTGATGCTAGAAGAGAGCAGGTGAATGAGGAGATTAATGACATGCTCTCCGATATGCCCATGTACCAAAATCTCTCTGTCATATTGAATACAAGAAGGCACAAAGGGCTTATCCATGAAACTTTCCCGGGTACGATTATCAAACTATTTGGCACGCCTTCAACAAGAGCGCAAGGCGTGGTGTCGATTCGTGATTTATATGTGATGTATGAAAATCAGGAAGTGAAATTAATAGATCAAGATAAAAGACAGCACCACTTATACAACAGCGGAGACGAGAACATTCATCTATGGGCTTTTGCTCCCTCGCGTGTGAGTTCACCAGTTATTCGCACTTCCAAACATACGCCAAGGATTGAAATTAACGGTGTCATTTTTCAGCGCGAACGTTGGGAGTTTGGAGACGAACAATTAGAAGGCTTACGTAACGGAAAAAATTTGTTTGAGATTTTTATTGAAATGCAGCGTCTCCGGGATAAATATCAGCTTCCGCGATATGTGTTTTTCAAGGTGAACTCGGAGAAAAAGCCGTTTTTCTTTGATTTTGAAAATTGCTTCGCGATCGAATTGCTCCATAGTTTACTTAAAAAAAATGAAACTGTGACTTTTATTGAAATGGAGCCCTCACCCGATCATTTATGGCTTAAGGATGAGGAGGGCAAGTACTGTTTCGAAATGAGGGGAACTGTTTTTCAAAAAGGGGCATCCGCATCAGAACGATTAGGAGGTGGGCGATATCGCGACTCCAAAGTGGGAGCACTTTCCTGAGTTTATTCTACGCTCTACCGGATTTCCAGCGGAATGGATTGAAAGACTTCGTTTTGAGAAGACGGTTAAAACGTTTCATCAACGATATGAGATTGAGAGAAATATAGAGCAGCGTATCACTCATATGAAGGAATTAGAACGAGTTAACTGCATCTCAGACGCAGCACTTCCTTTTTGGAAAAAAGCACGTAAAACGATTGCCAAAAGAAAACCAATAAATTCAGAACTCATTTCGAGCCTGGAGACTGAGGGATTAGACACAAACGTATTACATGAATTAAAGCATTATCAAATGAACGTGGAACGTTTGGAATTCATCCGTGAAGTAAGTGCTCAAGTATTCAGAGAGGAGCTCGCTTTAAAACAATGTGAACTACAGGATATCTATAAGGACGTGCGATTACAAGAAGCTGTTTTTCAACAAAGTCCATCCATGTATAAGAATGCATTACTTCCCTATTTGCAGAATGCTTTAGTGAAAAGAAATGCAGATGTTAAGCGAACAGAGAGGCAATTAATCTCCTATCTTCAGAGGTTTTGCACGAAGAATGAAACCACAAGTTATTTTGGTCCTATTCAATACGGCAGATTAGGAGAGATAAACGAAGATGTGAAATATAAAGTTTTGGATCAAGAAAGGGAACGGAGAGCTTTTCTGCCGTACTGGGCAGTTTCCAGTTTAATAAATGTATTAAAAATCAAAAAAGAGCTCAGACCCTATTGTAGCGTGAAATTATCTTACCTGCTCAAGAAGGAGGGCTCCACACTTTATTTTCCTCATTCAGGGAAACGAATTGTACTTCCGGAGCGTTATCATCCCTTAATTGCGGGATTGTCTCATGATTTTCAAACCATATCCGAGCTGGCAAATCATTTAAATTGGACGATTGAAGAAACAGAACCACTGCTGTCTCTGCTCGAGAGCAAAAAGTTGGTTGATATTGAAATACCAATTCCCGTCACCGAACCGGATGCCTTACGAAGTCTAAGAGAGTGGATCAATAACCCAACCTTACCGCCTCACCCGGACGTGATCTTATGGAGACAAAGGATCAATTGGCTATGGGACTTAAAAAGTTCATATCCCTCGTTGGTGTTGGAAGACAAAATACATGAATTAACACGACTTGAGACGTCTTTCATGGAATGGACAGGGGAAAATCCTAGAAGAAGTGGTGGAGCTATATATGCTGACCGCACTCTTTTATATGAGGAGTGCCATGGTCCATTAGACGAGGTTCAAATCGGTGGGAGCATTGAAGGTGTGATCCGAGAAAGTGTGCCTAAATGGCTAAACCTCTGCGCTAAACATGGACAAGAAAAGGATGAAATGCAGCAAAGGCTCGCGAAAGAGATATTCACCACCTTGTATCCGTCAACAGAAGAGGTGCCGTACCTGAAATTTATATATGATGTCACACAGCATCCTGAAACCCAGCACTGGGAAAATCGATGGCGTAACATACGAACGGATATAGAGCAACAAGTGGAAGCCTTTGTGAAAAAAAGCGATGAATTTGTTGTTGCTCTTCCCGATGATACATCCTACGAGTTTGATCCAGACCTCGGCTGGATTAACTCTCCCGATCTTATGCTAGCCAAAAGGAACGATGGCACGTATCAAGTTATCCTTGGGGAAATTCACGATACCGTTATGCTATGGGGATGGGCATTGCAATTTCATCGTGATGAAGAACAGCTTACAGCACAAATAAAAGAGAAAATCAAAAACAGTACAACAAATCAACATATGTTGAATTTACTATCCAATAAAAGGTTTAAAATTGTTCCCTTCGAGTATCCTGGCATAACCGCACAAATGAGTAGTATATCGAATAGTTCAAACCAAAAGATCCCCCTGGCTCATGCGATGGTCCAGTGTTTGGAGGACGGCGTTGTTTTATCCCTACCTGATGATGATGGAGTTTATCGTACTTACAACGGTGAGCTTCATACCATGGTGCATTCTTTCTTTTCTTTACCTAAGGCGGTGCCTTTTGTTGTCAATACAGGCGCATTTACGCCAAGAATGATGATGGGGGATGTGGTCGTGCAAAGAGCTACATGGCGGATCACAAAAGAGACCTTCTGGAATGGTGTATATCCAGGCTCTTCCATCGAACTTTTTTATGATGCATTCAAATATCACGTGGAAAACAGACTTCCCAACGAAGCATTCGTTAAAATAGCCAATCAACCGAAACCCTTTTATGTTCATTTTGATAACTACTTTCTTCTTGAGATGTGGAATGCTTTTTGGACTGAAGAGGAATGTACTTTAAGTGAAATGTTACCTGGTCTGAGCGAGACATGGCTGACTAAAGGTAATAAGCAACGCCACACGGCCGAATTGAGATTAAGCTACTTTGTTGAAAGGGGAAATGGACATGACTCTTCCGATTAAAGTAATCTATCCACCTTTAAAAGATCCCTCCGAGATTCCTTTTCTGTTAACGTCCTGTATCTCTTCTGTACGAGCTTCTCATATGGAGATTGAATTAGTAGATGCAAATCTTCTGTTTTGGAACCATATGTTAGACTCGCATGCTGTAACAAAACGATACCAACATCTTGAAAATGAATGGAACAGCTTGCATACTCAAAATGAAATTCAAGCAAAGGATCAAGAGTATGTGAGAGGCCTGCTTAGAGCCTTTTTGAGAAGGGAAAGCGTAGAGAAGAATCTTCAAGAAGCTATTCAAACGATGAAGACGAAATGCGATGTGCGTGAACGAGAAGAGGCAAGGAATCTTATCCGTTATGCAATAGAGCTATTTCAACTCCCTTTTCTTCCTACTCAATTAGCAATGAACGATGTTAATTTACTGTATTCCACCGAGAGTACAGAACAACTGGAGAAGAGTGTACAGGACAACAAAACGAATCCGTTTAAACCCTTCTTGGAATCGATAGTAGAACAGGAAGAGAGGGAATGGGTCATATGGATTGAATCAGATCAACAATTAGTTCCGGCCTATACATTAACTGATTTTATTCGTGAGAAGAATAAAGATGCGCGTATTTCATGGGCAGGTCCGTTCTTTTCAGATTTTGGTAAAAACGTAGTAAACCATCCTCCTATGAACATAAACCAGGTTATAGCTGTTAGACATCCTCAAGATTTCATCCAGGATAGGAGCTCCAAGCAAACCATCAGCTGGGGATTCGGAGAGTTAGAAGCAGATGAATATTGGACTCCCTATCTAGATATTCGGGTGCAGAAGAACTGGATGCACGAAGATTCACTTTTTTCTTGGTTATCCGACAGCAAGCACATCGAGAATAAACGTCTTTACTTGTACGAACCTACCACCGTAAAAGAAGCCCTATATTTTGGAGAACGCTTGGAAAAATCTCATATTAAGATCTCTTGGGGGATATATTTAAAGTTTGATCAATCCTTGAATGAGGATGAGGTGAGGTGGCTTAAGAGTAGGGGGCTAACATGGATTCACTGGGAGTTGAAAGGTTGGCTCGTTAGAGATCATGTTGATCAGATCAAGCAGAAGATGCTTCAATCCTGGAGCGCATGTAGGTCGGAACAAATACCGATGTACCATTCCGTCGTCCTGGGTTATCCGCTCACTTCTCCGCAAGGGTTTACGGAATTCATATCTTTTTTAAAAGAGCATTCGGAATGCACAACTCGTTATATTCGTTTCAAAATTTTCCGTCTTTATGAAGGAAGCAACTTTTGGAACGAATCTAAAGACTATGGAATTGAATGGATAGCTGAGAAAAACCCAGAGAAAGACATTCAACGCAGTTATCATTTCCTCACTGAAACGGGTTGGGACAGTGAACGTTTTCTTCCCTTTGCCTCTTCGCTTGTGGGTGAGCTTCAGCAAAAGGAAAGATACGACTTTCCTCGTGATGTGCTGGCTGTTGATGATACGGAACTTTTCATTGAAACACCTAGGTTAGCAGATTCAGAAGCTCAACCTGTACTGAAGGAAGATTTGCAATTGTCGCTTTCTCCTTCATGTAAAATGTACACTTTGCCTTACTCACTATCTGAATTAGAAAAGAATATGCACCCCACCGTTCCAGGCCAAGAAAAAGAGTACCCGTTCGAAGTTATTCTAAGAAAAGACACACGTGTCTTATATGACTGTAAAAAAGATAGCTGTATGGTAATCTCTCCTGCCATCGGAGCAGTTCTGGCACAATGCAAAAATTCAATCACTTTACGTGATTTGCTGAAAAAGTTTCCAGAAAAGCAGGAGGCCTCCGTACGAAAGTTGCTACTCAAGTTATATACGGGGGGAATATTAGTTGAAGAAACTGGAGCAACAATCTCCTCATAACGGATTCCAGGCGAGATTTTATATCTTAACTTTCTTTTGGCGCTTTATTTACCTTCTGAGAAGAGATGCCAGCTCCCTATATCATCTTGGAAATGTATATTTTGCTCATGGACATCAAATAAAAGCAATGCAATTGTGGAACAACGCCGTTGTAAAGGATCAGAGTCATTCGAAGGCCTGGCATAATTTAGTACAAGCAGCAGTTTCGAAAGAAGAATGGACACTAGCAGCCACTGGTTTGTCAGCTCTTTGCCGAATGCACCCTGATCATCTAGAATACGCCACTCTCTTTTCACAAATTCTTAAAAAGCAAAATAGGACGAATGATCTTAAGGAGCTGTATCTAAATTATGTTGATAGCGTTCATAAAAAATGGGCAACAACAGAACTTGCGCTGCTTTACATCCGTACACATCAAGAAAAAGAAGCATGCACCTTGCTTACTTCATATGTAAAAGATCATCCCCAGGATGCATATGGCTGGCGATTGCTCGGTATGAGTCATATGAAGGTGAAAAACTATCCGTTGGCTTTGGAAGCCTTACAAGAATCTTATCGCTTGCATGCCGACAACGAAGTGAAGTCCTGGATCGTACGGATAAAACTTGTGGAGAAGAAAGAGGGGGAGCGAAGTGGCTAAAATTGTTCTAATTAATGGAAGTATGAATCCCAACTCGTTAGGTAAAAAGCTATTAAATATGGCAAGTAGAATGCTGGAGAAGAAAGGGCACGATACAGAGATCATTTGTGTATGTGATACCAATTTTCCGTTGTACAGTCCGGTAGCACCCCTAACAGAAGAAATGATCACGGTTTCGGAAAAAATAAAGTCAGCTGATGCATTTATTATTTCTTCTCCGGAGTATCATGGTGGGTACTCTGGAGCACTCAAAAACTTACTCGACTACCAAGATGGATCAGGATTTAAAAATAAACCGATTGCACTGATGTCAACTTCAGGTGGAATGAAGTCAGGCATTAATACGCTTAACTCGATGCGCTTGATATTTCGGTCATTGCACGCCCATGTTATCCCTCAACAAGTCTCTGTGTGTGAGAAAGAGTTATTAGAGAATAACGAATTTAGTGAAGAAGCTCAATCACAGTTTAAAAGTGTTCTCTTAGGTTTGTTGCAAGAGGTTTCGTATCGATTCCAAAATAGATCGTGAGTGTGATGAAATGGAAACGTATGGTAATGTATTTGCCGGATTATATAATAAAAAATGGTCTAATTTTGCTCTGCAAGCAGCACCAAGAATTCTAAAATACTATGAACAGCAGGACATTAGCCGTAATAACAACCATGTTCTTGACTTATGTTGTGGAACAGGACACCTGGCTCATTATTTCCTAAAAAAAGAATATAAAGTGACGGGGATCGATCTGTCTTCGGGGATGTTGAATTACGCGAACCGCAACAATTCGAAGTATGTAGAGACGGGACAGGCTAGATTTGTACAAGGCGATGCAACGAATTTTACTTTGGAAGTGAAATTGGGTCTGGTTGTTTCAACATTCGATGCCCTTAACCATTTACCTGATATTGAAGCCTTAAAAAGATGTTTTCGTGCGGTTTATAACGTGACGGATGATCATGGGATCTTTATTTTTGATTTAAATACGAATAAAGGTCTTCAAGGATGGACGAATATCGTAATTGAGGACAATGAGGAATCGATGATTGTATCTAGAAGCTTCTATGATGAGATGAATTCAAGAGCCGTTACTCATATGACGGGTTTCTCGAAAAACCCAAATGGGTATTATGAAAGATTCGTACATTCGATAGTTAATACCTGTTTTAGATTAGATGCAGTGAAGGCCTCTCTTTTAGAAGTAGGATGGAAAAAAATCCGCTTTTCCAAATTGAAGGATTTATCAGCTTCGCTTGATAACCCGGAAGGGGAGGATCGTGTCTTTATTGTTGTAGAAAAGAACTGAGATCGGGACTGTGTATCATGGATGGTCAATTGCTGACAGATTAAACATCCCATGACGTGGAATAACTTATGGTGTTATTAACCTCGAATACTTGATTTTTCGACAGGTTGAATAAAAAATGATAAAAAACAGCTAACTATGACTATGTCCTTAGTTAGCTATTTTCTATTCTTTTTAATTTTCTATAAAAGTTATGAATCTCTTGTGAAATTCTCCATCATTCCAGCTGGATAACGGCTACCGGCTGATCCGTGTGGAAGGATCTCTTTAATACGTTGAAGATCAGCTTCTGTAAGTTTAGCGTTAGCAGCAGCAACGTTTTGCTCAACCCGCTTAACACTTCGTGTACCCGGGATCGGAACGATATCTTCTCCCTGGGCGAGAAGCCAAGCCAGTGCCAATTCGGCTACAGAAATACCTTTGTTAGAAGCCAGTTCATTAAGTTGTTCCGTTGCTCGTAAATTGTAGATATAATTTTCGCCTTGCCAGCGTTCGTCGTAACGGCGCATATCGTCTTCCGCGTACTCTTGGGCTGGTTTAACAGCACCTGTCAGGAACCCTCTGCCTAAAGGAGCGTAAGGTACTAAACCTATACCGAGTTCATTCAATGTCTTTCGTATATTGTTGTCCTCAATCTCGCGTTCGAATATCGAGTATTCAGTCTGAAGCATAGAGACCGGTGTAACCGCGTGAGCTTTACGAATTGTGTTTGAACCGGTATTGCTCAGACCGAAATATTTAACTTTGCCTTCTTTGATAAGATCTCCGACGACCCCTGCTACTTCTTCGATAGGAACATCGGGATCTGGGATATGCTGATAGAACACATCAATGTAATCAGTCTGCAGATAGCGAAGACTGTTCTCGGCTACCTTACGAATATTTTCTGGCCGGCTGTTAAAACGTGTTCCAATCTGCTCGGCTGTCATATCAAAGCCAAACTTGGTAGCCAGTACTACCTTGTCACGAAAATCCTTTACAGCTTTACCCAGCAACTGTTCATTGTGACCATTTCCATATCCATATAATTCTGCCGTATCAAAAAAGTTAACTCCAAGCTCATAAGCTCGACGAATAGTTGCTATTGCTTCATCTTCATTTGAAGGACCGTATGCCATTGTCATCCCCATCGTACCCAAACCAATAGAAGAGACTTTTAAACCATGTTGACCAAGACTTCGGGTTTGCATTTTTGTTCCTCCTTAAATAATTCTATCACCTAAGTGTTTAAAGCCTAGATAAAAAGTTATCCAATCTTAGCTCGTTCAATATGAATTTTCCTCACTGTTATTCATAGGAACAAAAAACATAATATCATGGGAGTTGAATAAAGTAAACAAAAAGCATTTAAAGTGTCTATTTAGTATAGTTTGTTTAAAATGGTGTTTATGAGCTATAATAAAATTTATAAGGGGGCAGTTAGATGGAACGGCAGATTGAAAAACAACATCAGATGAGGCAAAAGCTTACTAATAAATTGTTATTTCACGTTAGAAAAAATGGGTTTCAAGGTTTGAAAATGGATGAAATCTCAAAGATTATGGATATAAGCAGGGCGACTTTATATAAATATTTCTCTACCAAAGAAGATATTATTTCGTTTATTGTGAGTACATTTGTCGAATATATCCACGAAATTATTGAAGATTCTGATGCTGATCAAGTTTTTGTTCAGCGATTTCAGCAAACATTTGAACAAACAATCTTATTAAAAGAGTTCATCACAGACATTTTCTTAAGGGAACTTGAAAATAGTTATCCTGAGAACTATGAGCGACTAAAAGAAGCCATGAAGCAACGAGAATATCAGGAATTGGCTTTTTATGATGAAGGAATAAAAGAGGGGTTTTTTAATAAGATTGATGGTAGGCTTATCATTATGCAAGATGAGATCCTAAGTAACGTTTTAGATGTAAAGTACCTGATGGAGAACCATTTGACAGTGTATCAGGTGCTATTTGACTATTACAATCTAAAGAAAATTCAGTTGTTTAAACCTGATAAAATTAAAATGATGGATGACAACTTGATGATCCCTAGAATTGAGTGCATGGCACAAAAAATTTCAAAAAACTTATATTAATCTTAGCAAATTTGGATTATCTAATTTTTGGACAAGAACATGGTCCCATTGAAGTCGCTATTTTAGCGGCTTTTTTTATTTTATCGGTACAAGAACTTGTACCGATTGCCGGAATGGACAAGAATCAAAGAGAGGTTAAACATGGTTGGATGGGTATTAAAAAAGCGAAATATCAGACTGAAACTAGCTGTTGAAACAAGAACATGTTCCTGTTTCCGGTTAGACGCATAACTAATCATCATCTTGCCCTTCAATTCATTAAACTAACGGGCAGTATAGTTCCAATATGTGGTACTATTTGTGTAGTCATTAAGGGGGCAGGTATGGCACTGGCAAAAAGACTTTCAAGCGAAGAATGGGATGTTATATTCTCCAGTAATCTAACGAGAGCTAGGCAAACTGCCGAAATCATTCAGCAATGTTTAGGAGTACCCGTATCCACTGATGAACGTATTAGAGAGATTAATTGCGGCCTAATTGAGGGCACCACCGAGGAAGAGCGTATCACTCGTTGGGGAGCAAATTGGCGTGAGCAAAATCTTGGTATGGAAGATTTCAAAAGGTCGCAAAGCGAGGTCTAACTTTTCTCGAAAAACTGATTAAAGAATATGTTGATAAAAGAATATTAGTTATAAGTCATGGAGCATTGATTGGGCTGTCATTACAACATCTTTTGCCACAACATTTCCAAAAAACGTATATAGATAATACTTCTATAACCATTCTTACACACACTAACAACAAGTGGACATGCCAATTATATAACTGTACCAAACACCTTTAGCTATTGTGGACTAAGCTAACGGGAAACGTTAGCTCATCTGGGTCGAATTTGGTTGGCGGTAAGTTAGAATGGGGGGGATAAGATATGGAAAAGTACGGAAGTGACAAGGTACGTTTTCTAAAAGAAATAATGGATTTGATGGTACCCATAGAAGGTGGATCAATTGAACTACGCGATTTTCTTAATACAAATAAATGGCTTAGTACTGATTACACTTTATCTAACCCAGGAAGTAGTAAAAAGGCTATAACGTGGACTGAAGCTATAGAGCCATTTCATGTAATGAAGTATCCAGTAACACAGCAGTTATATCATTTTGTCATGCATGAAGAAGAAATAGAGCCGATTGTGAGTAAGCTGCCAATTACGGAAGTTTCGTGGATGGATGCTATTGCTTTCTGTAATGAGTTATCGAGAAAGCTTGGCAGGATGGAATGTTATACAGTTACAAACGAAAGTGAGAACACAATATATAACAAAATAGCGAATGGATTTCGATTACTGTCAGACGCTGAATGGCAGTATGCGTGCAAAGCAGGATCAACGGGATATCGGTATGCAAGAATTGATCAAATTGCATGGTATCAAGGAAATTCCAATGGATCTGTTCATAAAGTAGGACAGTTGCTTCCTAATCCATGGGGACTTTATGACTTGATCGGTAACGTCTGGGAATGGTGCTGGGATCTATATGATGCTGAACGATATGGGAACTATAGAGTTTTCAGGGGAGGCAGTTGGGCTGAAGTGGAGAACAATTGTGGTTCTACGAGTAGAAGGAAAAGCATGCCCAATTTCAAAATAGATGATCTTGGTTTTAGAATAGCACTTACAAATCCTTGAGAAAACGACACATCGAGTATGCTCAAGTCGTTGAGCTGACGGTAGGTGTTCAACTATCGGGAAACTATAGCTTACTGATGACCCGAAGGCAGCTGACCATTTGAAGTGACCCCTTAAAGTTAGACAAATAATTTTATGCAACTTGTTGGGCATGAGCTCGGTATTGTACCGGGCTCATGCCTTTTAATTATGACTTGATGCGTTTGTGATTGTAGTAATCCATGTATCGTGCTAGTTCTTTCTTGAAGTGGAAGTGGTCTACACTTTCAAATTCATGCCTACTGTGTAAGTAATAATTTCACCGTTATATAAGTCCAGAATAGGTAATAAATACATCTTTTCTCCAAACACCTTGAATTCTGTAATATCGGTAACCCATTTCTCATTTGGTTTTTTTGCTAGAAAATTACAATCTAGTACGTTGGGTGCAATCTTACCTATTGTTCCTTTATAGGAACGATATTTCTTCATACGCACCACGGATTTCAGGCCTAATTCTTTCATGATACGCTGTACTTTTTTGTGGTTAATTCGGTGTCCACGATTAAATAGTTCATCACGGATAAGACGATATCCATAGCGCCCCTGATGTTCCTCATAAATGGATTGAATAAGGAATTTCAGGTCTGCGTCTAGATCGGGCTTGTCAAACTGTTTCACCCAGTAATAGAAGGTACTTCGTGGGACTTCAGCGAACGCTAGCAATGCAACCACCGGGAATTCAAGCCTTAACTACGCCACCTTCGAATAACCCCTGGGGAAGAGATATTGAAAATGACAGCTGCTTCATTTGGAGACGTCCCATTTTCGTTATGTAGTTGAGTACGCCTAGTTTATAGGTTAGGGAGTAAGCTGTATAGGTTTTTTCAAAAGCTTTTAAACCGTGATATTCGTATTGCTTGATCCACATACGCAGGATTTCATGGTAATTCCTAAGGATTTCGCAATGCTTTTAATCCCTTCATTTCTTGATAAGTATTGATGAATAGCCTCTATCTTCAAGTCAAAATTAAATTTTGACAAAAAAACTGCACCTCCGATTGTTAGATGGTGTCCAACAATTGGGGTGCAGTTCACAGCGTGATCGGCTGCTTTTGTTTAACTAACGAGCAGCTTTGTTTAATGACAGTTTAATTTAGTCCTTAAAATTCCTT
Source organism: Paenibacillus sp. 2003 (assembly GCF_031455635.1). Classification (NCBI taxonomy): domain Bacteria; kingdom Bacillati; phylum Bacillota; class Bacilli; order Caryophanales; family Paenibacillaceae; genus Paenibacillus; species Paenibacillus sp. 2003. Next base: position 2,066,915 of record NZ_JAVDTB010000001.1, read on the forward strand.
TATAAAAAAAGCTTGCCATAATAAATGTTTTGTCATAAAATGTTGACATATCAACGTTGATATATCAACGAAATAAACGAAAGTTACGGAGCAGTGAACTAGAGATTGCCCGTTAGAAAAGGAGAATTACAGATGACTAAGACAGCATTAGTAACTGGTGCGAATAAAGGTATTGGATATGAGATTGCAAAGCGGTTGTTAGAATCGGGGTTTCGTGTTTTAGTTGGGGCACGCGATCAGGAGCGAGGAGAAACGGCAGTAACTGCGCTCCAAGCATTTGGGGATGCACATTTGGTATTGTTAGACGTTGCTGACTTACACAGTGTTGATAATGCAGTAAAAACGATTACTGAAAATCATCCAGAGTTGTCGCTCTTGGTAAACAATGCTGGTATTCCAGGAGATATGCATAAAGTTGGATGGGAGTTTGCGGTAGAGGATCTGCAAGCAACTCATCAAGTTAACTTTATTGGTCCTTTTGCACTTTCAAAAGGCTTGCTTCCCCTATTGATTGCCAATAAAGGCACGATTCAAAATATCAGTATACCAATTGAGCCATTACCTTACTTCAATGCATTTGCCTATACAACATCTAAGGCTCCTTTGAATGTCATGACAAAGTCTTGGGGAATGAGTTTTGAGAAGGAAAATATACCTGTAGAAATTTTTACGGTGATGCCAGGGGCGGTTTCAACAGATTTAAATGGGCGTATGACAGGAGATTATGTGAAAACACCTGTTCAAGCTGCTGAATTAATCGTTAACTTTGTACTGGATGAAGAAAATCACAATGGACAGGTTATTAATTACGACGGTACTTTATCAGTATACTGAGTTTACTTATCGATGTTCTAATTTCAAATTTAAAGCCCTTCTCCACTGGAGAGAGGGCTTTTAGGTTTGGATGATACAATGGAAGAACTATAACTTAATGAACTTTTGCGAAGCCTCTAACTTAACAAAACGTTGTGTCTAAAGAGCCGAATTGCTTGTAAAATGAGAATTTAAGTTGTATATTGACAATACATTGCAAGCCGTTAGCAATAAATATGATTAAGAAAGATGTGATGGTTTTGAGTAAAGATTGGTCACAGGAGTCCACGTTATTATACGAGATGTATCGTGTAAATAACGCTATAAATACTACATTTGATAGCTACATCAGCATTAGCCAATCTCGCTTTGAAATACTCGCATTGATATATAAAGAAATCGAAATCAGTCAAGGTGACTTACAAAAAAAAGTGACACTTGACAAGGCTGCCGTCGCTAGACATCTCAAACAGCTTGAAGACCATAAAATCGTGTCTAGAAGAAAAAAAGATGAGGATAACCGTATTATTTTAGTTCAATTAACTGATTACGGAAGAGAATTAATTGAAACTTCACAAAAGGAAAAAGAACATTTTGCACAGGAACTATTAACTGATATTAGTGATACAGAGCTTACTTTACTACGAAAAATATTAGGTCAATTAAATAAGAATGTTGAACAAATGAAGGAAAAGTAATTTTCATATTTAATAAAAACACCGCCATCTTGATGACAAGATGGACGGTGTTTTTATTATAAATCAGTGTTTCAATATTTGACCCTTCCAATAACCTCATCGTATTTAAAAGATGATTCATCAAATTTCTACCCTAAAATGTTTTTTTGGATCGCTTTTATCTTCTCGTCAGTAAACACGCCTGATTTAAGTAAATCTAAAATAGAAAGAACACCGCCACTAGAACCCCAGCTTCCATCTTCAATGACTTGAAAACTTACCCACCAGCTAGGAGAAGGTTCCGGAACCTCAAGAATAGTGGTGAGACTACGTAGAATATTTTCAATGACTTCTTTACGCACCTCGTTTGGCCAATCTCCATCCATTACCAACACATTGATCGTAATGACATCACGCTCAGGCTGATCCGACAAAAGCTTACCTCCGATAGCCATGTAATCTTTTGCACGCTCTGTGAAATGGACTTGAAAGCCTTCTCTTGCAGGGGGACAAAATTGTCCAACTTCAGGGACTAATACGGCATCAGTTAGAGCTTCAGCCAAAAGAACACGTTGTTTTTCGGATATCCGTCCAGTAGGGAAATTCACATTAATAATTGTCACAAATACACTCCTTCAATGTGTTCAGAAAATAAAATGAGTCAGACACGTTTACATTTTGCCGGCAAATCAACTATAAACTCTTTCAAAAACCTTGTCAATCATAGTTATTTAATTAATATATATTATAATAATATATAAAGTAATAATGCTAAACCACCTGGGATAAGATATAATATAATCTGATTTAGAAGAAGTGCAGTTACTGGATTTAGGAGGAAACTGAAATGGCAAATCGACCGGGGAGAGCCAACACCAAGTTTGCTGTGTTAGGCATTCTCGCCCTTGGACCACATACCGGTTATGATATTAAACAGCATATGGAACAAAGCACGAGTTATTTTTGGAATGAGAATTATGGGCAAATATATCCCAGTTTGGCGGAACTACTAGACAACTCTGATATTAATTTGGAAGTGATTCGTCAAGACGGAAAACCTGATAAAAAACTTTACAGAATAACAGATCAGGGAAGAGAGACATTGTCTCAATGGCTATCTCAGCCAACAGATTATGTGGTAGATCTCAAAAAAAACGAGTTATTATTACGAGTTTTTTTTGGCAATAATGTTTCATCTGAGAAAATCATCATGCACATAGAGGCATATCAACGTAAACTTGAAGAGAGTTTAAAAGTATTTGAAGAACTGGAAAAATGGCTTCTTAATATGGAGCATAAGGATAATAACTACAAATATTGGATGATTACAAATCAATATGGAAAGAATCACTTCACCAGTTTAATCCAGTGGTGTAAAGATAGTATTATCATTCTTAAATCATGATGATTGATCTAGATAAAATACACTCTCTTAGAATAGTTTTTGGAACCTTCTTGGGTTTATCCACGATTCTATGGGGTGTATTTTTTTTGTATTACACATAAACTTATTTCTCTTGCAACTGATCCCATCTTGTTATATATTTGTTGATATATCAACGTTGATCAAGTGTGGAGATAACTCTACATAATTAAGCAGTAATGCAGCTATTGAATTGACAGTATCCATTTGTTTCAAGAAAGTACTGTGTGAATTTCTCTACAACCCGGAAATTCAAATCCAAACTCATTCCCACTGAAGGCCGCTATTATATAGCGGCTCTCTTTATGCTGAAAATTATTAAAGCACAAGAATTTAGTCGAATTTTTGGCTAAATTAGAGTGGTATCTGATGGTGGAATAACTTAAGAAGTCATGTCAAACTAATAATACGATAAATTTAGAAAATATTACCTATATAAGAATTTTGTAATAAAAACGATATAAGAATAGTGATAAAATTTTAGAACATATTTGGAGAGAGGTGTTAATTATGGATTGATCAATTACATCTTAGGTAACTGAAAATGTCTAGATTAGAATCTGTAACCAAAAATTCATTTGGCGTGAGGAGCAACTTTCAATGAAAAAAGTGACCACTTTATTGGTAATCGGTTGTATGTTTGCAACCTTGTTTATGACTTTTTCTGCATATGCAGCTGGCAGCACAAACACTTATTACGTTGCCCCAACGGGTAGTGACAGTAATTCAGGAACAGCAAGCAAACCATTTAAAAGTATAATGAAGGCACAGTCAATAGCTTCTTCTGGTGATATCGTATATATTCGTGGAGGAGTGTATGACGATTTTGAAATTGCAAGAACCGATAGCAATTATAATTATGTACATGATATGACGAAGAGCGGGATTACCTATGAGGCTTATCCTGGAGAAAGACCTGTGTTTAATTTCGAAAATGTACCCACTAATTTGCGTGTAGCTGCTTTTCTGATTGGTGATAAAGTAACTGGCATCACGTTCAAAGGATTTGATGTGACTGGTATTAAAGTAGGGGATCAAGCGCAATCAGAAGCTTTTCGAATTAGGGGGCAAGCCGATTTCATGAATATGGCAGCTTATGATAATGAAGCCATAGGGTTTTACTATACTGCTAATGGGACCGGAACCGTTATGAATTCAGATGCATATAACAACATTGGGCCAACACCGTTATCTGCTGGAAATATTGACGGATTTGGTGCGCATGGAGGAGATGTTTCATTCATTAACTCCCGTGCATGGAATAACAGCGATGATGGATTCGACAGTATCAGTTCAACAGGAACCGTAATATATGACCATTGCTGGTCGTTTGACCATAGAGGTAATCAAAACGGTATCGGCGACAAAAATGGTTTCAAAGTGGGTGGTTATGCATATAGAACAACCGGCTTTCCAGACCCCATACCCGTTCATACTGTAAAATATTCCTTAGCTGCGAATAATGGAGCTAATGGCTTTTATGCGAATCATCAGCCCGGACAATCAGCTACTTGGATCAATAATACGGCCTTTCAAAATAGTAGAGCCAATTTCGATATGCTAGAACGCGCTAGTCAAACAGACATAACCAATATCCCCGGTTACAGAGAAGTTTTACATAATAATATCGCGTTTATGGGCACTACAATTATTAATGACAACAATTTACCGGAGAATGTGACTAATAATTCTTGGACGATCGATGGAGGGTTGGAGATCACGGCCAAAGATTTTGTAAGCCTGGATACGGCTCAACTATCTGCACCAAGAAAACAAGACGGCAGCTTGCCTGATGTTACATTTATGCTTCCTGTGGATTCCAGTCCTCTTTACCAATACAATTTAGGGTATCTTGCTGATAAGTAAACTTTATTTCAGACCGTCGATCTTGATGAAAAGATCGATGGTTTTTTGTAGTGAGTAACATCCAATCAAGATGCTATTCTCTCAAGGTGGCTAAGTTTTTTTTAAAAGTAAAAAGAGTCATGGGCACTATATAAGAAATGCTGTATTGAAAAATTATGTAATAAAAGGATTAAGGCATAGTGATCAAGAAATAATATAATATTGTAGATAATGGAGAATAGAGGAGGCCCCTATGAAACTACGTTCCCCATCTTACCTATGGAAGCTGTTACTATTCTCAATTCTCATAGGGACACTACCTGTAATTGTGCTAGGCACATTTTCCTACTATAATTCCTCCTTGAATGTACAAGAAAAGGTCAATGAGAGCAACAAAGTACTTCTCCAACAAACTCAAATGGGCGTGGAGCAAATCCTTCGGACTGTGGATAACTCGGCAACACAATTTTTGCAATCACCGATTGTAAGTAAGGCCTTCTCCAAACCAATCACAAATCAAGATTTTGAAATGGTACATGAGCTGTATAAAGGGATCGCAACCATTCAAACCTACGAGCTAGGTATTAAGGAAATATACTTATTCAGTCTTAGCAAGAAGTGGGTTGTTACAAGCGTAGGGGTCAATGAATATAGTTCTCCCAATTTCATACCTCAATTGGAAATATTCTCTCGCGAGCAAGTAGGTTCTTTCTGGACTAGAGGACCGAATGACATGCCAAATTCTTCGGAGACGGTATATTTCGTGAAAAAAGTTCCGTTTAACGCTGTCAATCCGAAAGGCATCATCTGTGTTGCGCTTTCTACCGATGTGATACAACGAAGTATGGCTATTCAAAACGGAAAATTGGGAAACGCTTTCATAATGAATCACAACTTGAATATGATTCATCGTACGGATGGGGGTATTCTGCCGGGAAGTGACATGTCTGGGCAATCTCATCTGCAACCATTAATGGAGACGCAGGCGAATGCGGGGCAATATGTATCCAAGGTGGAAGGGAAAACGGTAACTGTCACGTACCGCAAGTCTTCCTATAATGGCTGGATTTATGTGTCTGTAGCTTCTAACGAGCAATTGAACGAACAGAACCGAATTATTGGCTGGATCACCTTACTCGTTTGTTTTCTTATTTTGATTATTACTTTAATCATTGCCTGGATTGGATCAAAAAGAATGTACAGCCCCATTCAGTCCTTATATGCTGTCCTTGCAACAGTTGCTTCTCCTAAGGAAAAAGAGAAGGCTACCAGCGAGCTGCAAATTATCGGAGAACGCGTGGACAACTTGATTCGCAATCATTCACAGATCCTCAGCGAACTTCGAGGCCAACAGACGCAGCTAAGAGAGTTTTTTATGCATAAATTGCTCGCTGGCGAGATCAGTCATACAGATTTTGAGGAGAAATTAGAGTTGTATGGTGTGGAGTGTACATGGCCGTCCATGAGCCTGGTTGCCGTTCAAATCGATACATTGCAGAATACACGCTATGAAGAGAAAAATCGGGATTTGCTCATGTTTGCCATTAGTAACATGGTCGGGGAACTTGTGCCAGGGGAGCATAGGCTTGTGCCGGTAGTGACAAACGATTCTCAAGTGACTTTGATAGGGGCCTCCGAACAAGGTTCAGTGTTGAAGCAGGAGCTGTTCACATTGTCTTTGGACATCCAAAAAGCCATTGCCCAATATCTTGGAATCCGAGTGAGTATTGGAATTAGTCGTCCGTTCAACACTTTTAGCCACACCAGACGAGCAATGCACGAATCTATGACGGCATTAAAATTCAGTGTGGGGCTTGGGCAAGAGTCGATTTTATTTATTGAAGATGTGCAGCCCCAACAGAATGATCTAAGTATCTTTCCTCATGACAAGGAGCAAGCCTTGTTTGATGCCATCCGTGCAGGGAACCTTGCGCAGTCAGAAATGGAACTGAAAAATTTCATCGCGGAACTGTTTGCTTCCAATACACCGTTTCAGGACTACCATTTATCATTGTTACGACTTCTGGTCAATGTTCTCAAATTCGGACAAGAGTTATCCATTCTGTCGGATCGAATAGCAGGAGATGAATCATCCCTGATCCAGTCATTGTTCAAACTTCGTAATGTCAGTGAGATGGAGAACTGGTTTTGGACATTATTTGTGAAGCCTTATACAGAAAAACTCGAAAATCGTCGTGAAACCCAGTTCAAGCATATATCTGAAGCCATTATTGACATCATTCAACGAGAGTTCGATTCAGAGCTGACGCTAGAAAATTGTTCTGCACGGATAAACTATCACCCCCATTATGTGAGCCGTGTTTTTCGTCAGGAGACGGGAGTCAATTTCGGGGAATATCTCACGCAGTATCGTATGGATATCGCCAGGAAGTGGTTGATAGATACGAATATGAAGATTGCTGAAATTGCGGGACGCCTGCAATACAATAACTCCGCGAATTTTATCCGCTCTTTTCGTAAAACACTAGGCACCACGCCTGGAAAATACAGGGATCAACATAGAGGTCAATCTTAATTTATACAGAAAACACCCCACAGGTTACGCTGCTGAGAGCGCTCCTAAAGTGGGGTGTTTTCTTCAAAATGCACGGTTGAGCTTCCTTTTATTTATTCGCAGACTTGTTGTATTCGGCATTTATTTCTTCGATAATCTTGCTTCCGCCACCTTGCAGCCACTGATTAACAGCTTGATCCCAGTCTGCCTCTGAAGCTTTTCCCATGATAAATTTGACCGTTGCATCCTGAATGATTTTATTAAGTTCATTACCCAGCTCTATGGCGGTATTCGAGATAAATGGAGCCGCAGGATTGTTTATGGCAAACGTCGCGTTATCTCCAAACAGTTCCGTGCTAAGTTTCTCCAGTTCGGTACCATAGTTTTCAATTTGATCCTGTAAAATCATGAATTGATTGCTGTCCGTCATCTCAGCCCGCAACTTCGGATCGGAATTTAGCTGGTAACTCCCGTTCTCAATCGAATATTGTTTCCCTTCAACACCGTATTTCAAGAGATTCTGAATGTCCTTCTCCGATACCTTGTCAAAGTAGGCGAGAATCTGTTTTAATTCATCTTCAGTCTTTACGCTCGTTTTTGGAATCATGTACATCCCTAGGAACCCAGTACCTGCTCGAGTTGCTTCTCCCTTCGGGCCAGAGATTCGGTTAATCAGATTAATTTCCGCATCAGGAGAAACCTTTTTGATGTTGTCTTCAATATTTTTACCGTCTACCATATTGTCAATCCATAATCCCGCCTTACCTTTATACATTACGGTTCGACCGTCCTGGACCAGCGCAAAATCTTGATTAATGAGTTTTTCGTCATATAGTTTCCTATAAAACTTCAGGGTGTCCATGTAAGGCTCCGTCATATGGGCAGGAATGAGTTGGCCGTCTTTCACTTCCCATTCGTTCGCTCCTCCCAAATAAACTAGCATATCTTTAAATCCGGCAATATTATTACCTTGCATACCGACTGCGAGTCCAACGGTATCCTGTCTGCCGTTTTGATCCGGATCTTCTGTGGCAAACGCTTTCAAAACAGTATAAAGTTCATCCACATTTTGGGGAGATTTTAATCCAAGGTTGGTTAACCAATCTTGACGTATCATCAAACCGAAGCGAGCGATATCCCGCTCACGATAGAGACCATAAATCTTGTCGTCAATTGATGCATTCCTTAATACGATGTCGGACATCTTGTTAAGGTTCGGATAGCTTTGAAGGTAGGGTCCCAACTCCCAGAACATGCCGGATCGAGCCGCATTAATGATAAAAGAGGCTTTGGGTTCCAGTGCAACAAAGGTTTTCGGAAGTTCTCCTGATGCAACGGTCGCGCTTAACTTGTCTGTGTAAGATGAAGAAGGTACCCACGACACCGATAGATCCGTGTTCGTTTTCTCCTCCAGTAATGCAAGAATGGAGCTGTTCCCACTCATCTGCTCAGCGCTATATGTTGGCAACATCATCGTTAGAGAGAGTTTACCTTGGGAATCCCCAGCGCTTGCTCCCTGGGGAGAGTTGACATCACTCCCTCCGCAAGCAGTAATTACCAAAGTGAATGAAGCGACTAATGCGGCCGTGCTAAACAGTGACTTGCGATGCTGCTTTTTCATATATAAGTCCTCCTCATCGTAAATTCATTGCTTAAGTAAAGTGTTCACCCTTTAACCGAACCCAACAATACCCCTTTGGCGAAATGCTTTTGCAAAAAAGGATATACGAGTAATATGGGCAGTGTAGAAACAACGATTACAGCCATTTTAATGGATTGTTCCGGTGGAGATACATAGTCCGCATCCATGGCAGTGGAATCTCCGATTCCGCCCGATGCCAAAATAACGAATTGCCTCAATAGAACCTGGATTGGCCATTTGGTGTTATCGTTGATATAGAGAACGGCGCTAAAGTACGTATTCCAGTGACCTACGGCATAGAACAAGGAAAATGTGGCGATAGCCGGCATAGAGAGCGGGAGAACAATTCTGAAAAAAACGCTCAGATCATTGCAACCATCGATTTTGGCAGATTCCTCCAAGCTTTCAGGAAGCTGTTGAAAAAAATTGCGAATAATAATCAGATTAAATGCGCTGATCGCTCCAGGAATGAGCAAGGACCAATACGTATTGATCATACCCAGTTGTTTAACCACGAGAAATGTTGGAATCATTCCGCCGCTGAACAACATTGTGAATACAATCAGCATTAGGATCGGTTTGCGAAAGTCCATGTCTTTACGGGCTAGTGGATAGGCCATCAAGCATGTTAAAAATATGTTAATAAGCGTACCGAATACCGTAATGAATATGGTGACCAACAAACTTTTGATAAGGGCGGGGGTAGAAAATATATACTTATAGGCGTCCAATGAAAACTCCGTTGGAAATAAGATGAATCCGCGAAGCAATAATTCTTTCTGAGTGGCAAAGGAGCCGGCAATAACATATACAAAAGGTAGAACCGTGAGTAGTGCGAAAATAGTCAACAGTGTTATGTTCAAGCAATCGAAAATCCGGCTTCCTCGGCTTGGCGATATGTTCATTCTGTAATTCCTCCTTTCTTTAGTAAATCCCTTCTTCACCAAACCTCTTGGCTAAATGATTGGCCACCACAACAAGAATCAGACCAATAAACGATTTGAATAATCCGACGGCTGTACTGAAACTATACTGACCTTGGCTAATTCCGACCGAGTATACATACGTATCGAAAACTTCTCCAACCTCGCGATTCATTGCGTTAAGCATCAGGAAAATCTGTTCAAAGCCCGTATCCAAAAAGTTTCCCAAACGGAGAATCAACAGGATAATGATGGTGCTGCGAATTGCTGGCAATGTAATATGCCATAACTGTCGTAGTCGATTCGCTCCATCCATCCTTGCCGCTTCGTACAATTGTGGATCGACGCCTGACAACGCAGCAAGAAAAATAATCGTGCCCCAACCTGTTTCTTTCCAGATGACTTCGGCCGTAACGATCGTCCGGAACCACTCGTTGCTGGCCAGAAAATTTATTTTTTCCCTACCGAAGTATGCTAGGAGATCATTCACGATACCGCCTTCTGTGGTCAAAAAAATATAAGCAATTCCCACGACAACGACCCAAGACATAAAATGGGGAATATACACCAACGTTTGAATGGTTCGCTTGAATACGTGATGCCTCAGCTCGTTCAACATCAGTGCAATGATAATGGGAAGCGGAAAGAAAAACAAAATATTAAGGAAAGCAAGCACAAGCGTATTGCGGAATAGAACAACAAAATTGGGATCGTTAAAAAAACGTTCGAAGTGCTTGAGTCCTACAAAGGGGCTGTCCAAAAAACCTAGGAATGGTTGATAATCTTTAAAAGCGATTAGAACTCCGTACATGGGCCAATATTTAAAGAGGAGAAAATACAATAGCCCAGGAAAAAGCATGAAATATAACCAGCGATTCTTAACGATCCTTCCGAACAACGTTGGTGCTCGTGTTGTAGAGTATGGAAGGGAGTGGGCATTCAATTTTTTTTGCATGTCATCTTTTCCTTTCTGATTTGAGTCAATTTGGAATTGATTTACATAGCCATAGCATAGAAGAAACGGATGTTACCGTCGATAGTCTCTGATTGTGGAGAGTGGTCATAACGCTTGATACGGCAGGTAATGAAGCCCAATAGTCATTCGTTGCGCAAGTAATCACTTGTCGAGGGACAAGAACATGGTTCCATTGAAGTCGCTATTTTAGCGGCTATTTTATTTTATCGGTACAAGTTCTTGTCCCAAGTCGAGGACAAGAACTTGTACCGATTGCCGATTAGTCGTATATCTAATCGTTATTTGCCGTTAATTCATTAAGCTAACGGGCAGGTTAGTTTAATGATTTCTTTGTTTTCAACATAATTATGATAAAGTAAAATAGGGGGATGGAAATGAGAATAGCAAAAAGTATTGGGGTATTATCTTCAATTTGCACCATGATACTATGGATTATATTAGCTTTATTAAATCCTTACACTCATGAACGTGCTGAGAATGATGTTATCATAAGCACATTATTTTCGCTTTTGGTTCCAGCTTGTTTAGCATTGTTATCATCCGTTATCAAAAAACCATCACTTATGTTTGTTGCATTTGTCTGGTCACTTCCTATCAGTCTATATTTGACGATGACTCCGAGTATTTTTAAGTTGTTTGGAGTTACTTCTTTTATGTACCTCATATCTGGTGTTTTGACGATTAGGGAAATTAGGTCACGACTTAAGGGGATTAATTAGGGATAGAATTGACTTTGAATCATTGGGGAAATATGAACATACATCATTACGCTAACGGGAAACGTTAGCTTAATAATACAAAGAAAGCAGCCGATCAATGTGATTGGCTGCTTTTGTTCAACTAACGGGCAGGATACTGGAAATCGTTTAAAGAAATTAAAGGTGATGAAATATATTCTGCGGGGTGTGTGTATTGAGTGAAAATGAGCCTACCTGGCGGAACGGTTGAAGCAAATGAATCTTTAGCAGCGGCGGTGCAAAGAGAATTCCTTGAGGAAGCTGGTATCAACGTATAAGTAAAAGAAAATGTTGGCGTTTGGATTATTTGATTCCTTATAAATTACACAAAAAGGGCACTTCTCATATTCATCATATTGCCATCTTTTATTTAGTTCAAATAATCGGTGGTACTCCTACGCAGACTCCTGGAAAGTTCGAAGGGCAGGATTCACTTGGTGCATTATGGCTACCGAGAAAAGAAATAACTGCTGACAATTCTTCACCACTCGTTCTTCAAGCAATTCAATGACTAGAAACGAAGACAGGATACTTGGGTAGTGTTAAAGTAGAACCATTAAGCTAACGGGAAACGTTAGTGGTAGCAAAAGAGAAGTTCTACGCAAAGAAACCACTCCTTAAGAATCGGGAGTGGTTTTCGTCTATAAACTAATGTATATTTTGTGGTCAAACTGTACTTTGTGCTTAGATGCATTACGGTGAACCGTATCATAAATAAGGGTAAGTTTTTTTGAGGGGTTCCTTGCGGGGCATGGATTTGTATATATGTGTGCAGGTTTCGGGCCATGGTAACGCTGAAAAGGTACATATGGCTATCGCTTTTGGAGTGGAGCATCCTCGTCACATCCCACAGAGGGAAGAGGGCTTCGTGAATGGAGAAGATGCTGGCAGCGAACGTGCTTTTGACGGCACTTTCGCTTTTTCGCTATTCATGGTCTATGACGTTTCCCAGCGCCGTTGAGTTCCTTCAGTGGTCGAAAGTAGTCATCGAACTGAATGAGGATTGCCGCCGGAAGTGCTTTGGCACGGTGAAGTACGTGCAAATCTTGTTGTGTTTTGATGATTCTCACTTATATCCCACACGAATGAAAAGACCTGGAATAACCTTAAGACAACAGATGGGCGTGTTGTTGTGGAGGGAAACTAGAGCCAACTGCCATCCTTCCCGCAACAGCTCCGCCAGTTATGCTCTGAGATTCCTTAGCATTCACGTAGGAGATGCGCGTTGCAAGGGGCAAGTCCAAATTGGTAGTGAGTCTTAAAATATCTGGGCAGACAATCATGATCAACATCGCCGGTAAAACCAATCAATATACCCAGTTCATCGATCACCTGGCTACAACTTTTGTCGTGTCAAGGGAAGATGAGTTGCACGGGAATAATGGCATTCTTAGGAGAATAAGTATCTTCCATCTGTTCACGTAACAGCCTTACGGCTGTTCGTGCCATTTCCTGTTCATTCTGCTGCACATAAGCTACGCCTGAAAGATGTGGATTATCGAAAGATAGCAAATCGATATTGGAGTGATCGTTCAGACGACGGATAGCGGATGATGTAAGGCGTGCTGTTTCTTCAGTCAAGGAGAAAGCTGCCGAAATTTCACTGTGGTTCTGCAAGAATTCGCTTACATAGTCCAATGCATGCTCGCTGCGTAGAATGTTGAGAGGGATGTGACACCACAAGCTCTTGTCAATTGAGATACCTTGATCTGTATATGCCTGCTCGAAGCCAAGCGTGCGATCCTCGACGGCTGTATTGGCATTTTCAGGTGAGATGAGCGCAATCTGCTGATGACTCTTGGATAACAAATGGGATACAGCCTTATACGCACCGCCGTAATTATCGGATGTAATGGTGTACGTCTCAATGTTGCGCAGATAGCGGTCGATGAACACACACGGAAATTTGTCGAGCGACAGACGCAGTAATGATTCGTTGTACTTCTCATCTTCCGTCGGAAAAACGATCAGCCCCTTCACACCGAGTTCCGTTAGTGTACGGATGACGTTTGTTTCGATAGAGGAGGACTCTCGCGTGATGCTAAGTACCATGTTGAGGCCGGCTTCTTGCAGGAATTGTTCTGTGTAGTCAACGAGCTTTTGAATGACACGGGTTCTCATCGTCGGAATGATGAAGCCGATGAGTGGTATGGAGGACGCGCTGCCTTGGGATGGGGGAGAATGGATGCTAGAAACAACAAGACTTGAAGAGACAAATGAGCCTTTGCCTTGTACGCGTATAATTAATCCTTCGTCAGCGAGTAGGGTTAGGGCGTTCTTGACGGTTATTTTACTTACTCTGAATTCGTCCATTAGTTCTTGCTCAGAAGGAATGCGGTCTGTGGGCCGAAGCTGCCCTGATTTAATTTTCTGTATAATATTTTCTTGAATTTGTTTGTAGAGCGCCAGCTTTTTCAAAGAGTAGCATCTCCCCATAAACTTTATGATTTTATAATCAATTGGTTATATAAAGCTTATTTCATATATATTATAATACGGCATGTAAAGCGCTTACAATATGGAATCTAAGAAATTTTTGCGAAGGAGTCTTTTCTTTGAACGGTTAGAATTATGTTAAGGATGGTGGTGCCAAGGTAGATTGAAACCGCTTAAATTAACAGAACTAACTAGTCAGCCGACTTTTCAAATGCATAACACAAAAAGAGAGGATGACGAAGAAATGAAGAAACGCAGTACGTTAATCTCCATCGTTACAGTCCTTATTATGTCTCTTTTTTTCACAGCATGTGGTAATCCTTCTGATTCAAAAACGGAAACACAGCAATTAGGCGCTAATGCCGGTGAGAATGCAACAGAATTGTCATTTTGGACATTCGTAGATTTGCACGGCAAGCATTTGGATAAAATGCTGGGTTTATGGAACCAAGAGAACCCAGACAAACAGATTAAGTTGAATGTAACGGTTATGCCTTACGATGATATGCACAACAAGCTTTTATTGGCAGTTACAAGCGGAAAAGGTGCTCCTGATATCGCGGATATCGAGCTTGGTCAATTCCCTAAATTCCTGGAAGGTGACAACGTTCCACTGGAATCTTTGAATGATGTATTTGCACCATACAAAGACGTTGTTGTTCCTTCGCGTGTCGAGATTTACTCCAAAGCCGATCAGGTTTATGGCTTTGATTATCACGTAGGTGCAACACTTGCTTTCTACAACACTGAAATTCTCGAACAAGCAGGTGTTGACTACAAGAAAATCATAACGTGGGAAGATTACAAACAAGCAGGTATCAAGGTTTATGAAAAGACTGGCAAGTACTTAGGTACTGCTGATACATCTGCTACGTGGCAAGCATCGTTGCTGTTAGCTCAGCAAAACACTGATTTTACAGATGAAAATGGTAATCCAAAAGTTAACTCGCCTGAAATGATTAAAGCGTATGAAATGTTAGTTGATCTGCAGAAGAACAATGTTATTCATACGATCCCAGGCGGACAACCCGACACAGAAGAAGCAAAAGGCGAATACAACAAAGGCAACTACGCAAGCGCATTGATGCCTGAGTGGTACATGTCCCGCTTTGTAAACGAAATGAAGGACCTTAAAGGTAAGTATGCAATTGCTCCATTGCCTGTATTTGAAGAAGGTAATCCTCGTTCCGTTGGCTTAGGCGGTACTGGCACAGTTGTTACTAAGAGTGGTAAAAACGTTCAATTGGCCAAAGAATTTGTAGCCTTTGCTAAGCTTTCGAAAGAAGCTACTACTGAAATCTGGAATACACTTGGATTTGACCCAATCAACATGGAAGTATGGAAAGATGATGCAGTAACGAAAAACCCTGATAATGAATACGTCCAATACTTTAAAACAAATGCATTTGATACTTTGAATGAAATCAAAGACGAAATTCAAGCGATCAAATCCGTTAAAGCTTCACCGACCATCGGCAATATCTTCAATACAGTTACTTTGAACGCCATCTTTGAAGATGGTCAAGACGTGAAGGAAGCGTTGGATGAAGCACAAGCAGCAATTGAACAAGAATTGAAATAAATATAATAAGTAAATGATTTGGTTAAACCTGTCGGCAGGTATAGTAGTCGGCAGGTTTAACCTTAGTCAAGGGAGATTGAGAATATGATAAAGAAATTTGTATACTCTCAAAAAGTTGCACCTTATGTTTTTGTGTTGCCATTTATACTCATATTTTTGATATTCTGGTTTTTTCCACTTGTAAATTCATTCGTAATGAGCTTTCAAGATCGGATGTTGGGACAGGATCCTAAATGGATTGGTGAAGCAAATTATTCGAAATTACTTACCGATAAAGTGTTTTTGACATCTATTAAAAATAGCGTTGTGTACATGTTGGGAACCTTAGTGCTGTTAATTCCTTTTCCAATGTTATTCGCCGTTATGATCAACAGTAAGTTAATGAAGGGAAGAGAGTTTTTTAAATCTTCGTTCTTTCTACCTGCGTTGACATCTGTCGCAGTTGCGGGTACCATTTTCCGCCTTACATTCGGTGAAATGGAAGGTTCATTAATGAATAGTTTGCTGGGTCTATTTGGTATAGAGCCTATTAAATTTTTGAAAGACGGAAATTGGAGTATGGCAGCACTGTTAATCCTCGCATGTTGGAGATGGACAGGTGTTAATATGCTTTACTATCTATCCGGTTTGAAAAGCATTGACAATGAATATTATGAGGCTGCTTCAATTGACGGGGCATCTGCTTGGCAGAAGTTTAGAACGATCACAATGCCATTATTGAAGCCGACCACGGTATATGTCACGACAATTAGTGTTTATGCAGGTTTAGCCATGTTTACCGAGAGCCTGATGATGTTTAACGGTAACAATTCACCCAAAAATATTGGCTTAACCATTGTTGGATACCTGTATAGACAAGGGATTGAGCAGAATAAGCTGGGTTACGCAGCTGCAGTTGGTATCATTCTGTTAGTCATTGCTATGGTTATCAATTTAACGCAGTTGAAATTTAGTGGAATGTTCAAAAAGGAGGAGGATTAACGTGGGCAAAAGTCAGACGAGGAGTGATTTCATCTCTAGAATAGTAATTATTTGTTTATTCATTATACTATTCGTTTTAATTATGATTCCATTCTATGCAGTGGCCCTCTCTTCCTTTAAACCAGGTGAATCATTAGTTAGATATGGTCTTAACCTAAGTTTGGATTTTGAAATCATGAGTTTTGATAATTTCATCTATCTGTTTACTGGACAACATGATTATTTTGTGTGGTTTTGGAACAGTATGATTTTAACAATCGTTCAAGTGGTTTTAACACTTTTTGTAAGCGCATTTGTTGCTTATGGTTTTGCAGCATATGATTTTAAAGGTAAGAACTTCCTCTTTATATGTGTTTTGCTCATTATGATGGTGCCTTTCGAAATACTGCTGGTTCCTTTGTATAGCCTAATTAATGATTTGGGAATGGTGAATAGCTATTCGGCAATCATTTTGCCGGGTATAGCCAATGCCGCGACAATATTTTTCTTCAGGCAATATCTAAGAAGCATACCCAAAGAGATTATTCAATCTGGGCGGGTTGATGGGGCAAACGAGTATGCGATATATTTCAGACTAATTATGCCGATTATGAAGCCATCCTTTGCGGCAATGGCCATTCTGAATGGTATGAATAGCTGGAATAATCTGTTGTGGCCATTCATGGTGTTAGGAGATCAGAGTAAATATACACTTCCAATCGGTTTGAAAACTTTATTAACTCCTTATGGCAATAACTATGATCTATTGATCGTGGGCTCCTTCTTCTCCATCATTCCAATTTTTATACTGTTCATTGCTTTCCAGAAATACTTCATAGACGGTATGACTGCAGGTGCTGTTAAAGGGTAGTAATATTATGATGAAACAGGTGATAAGATGGCAGTCCAAAAAAGAGTGTTACACGACGTACAACCATTGATTGAGCAGAAAGCTGATCCTTTTATTTACCGACATTCAGACGGTTATTATTACTTCGTAGCATCCGTTCCGGAGTATGACCGGATTGAAATCCGTAGAGCCCAGAACCTTGAGGGGCTTGTTACATCAACTCCTGTAGTGATCTGGAGAAAGCG
Organism: Paenibacillus sp. 2003; assembly: GCF_031455635.1. Lineage (NCBI taxonomy): Bacteria > Bacillati > Bacillota > Bacilli > Caryophanales > Paenibacillaceae > Paenibacillus > Paenibacillus sp. 2003. Next base: position 2,084,539 of record NZ_JAVDTB010000001.1, read on the forward strand.
CGAGACGGGTATCCTTAGTGCCAATATTTGGGCACCTGAACTGCATTTTATTGATGACAAATGGTACGTGTATTTCGCTGCCGCACACACGACGGAAACGAATGAAGGCTTGTTCGACCATCGGATGTACGTGCTAGAGAATGAAAATGCCAATCCGCTCGAAGGCAGTTGGACGGAACGAGGACAGGTTCGTACCGCGTGGGAAAGCTTCGCCCTCGATGCCACTACCTTTGAGCATAATGGCAGCCGTTATTACGTATGGGCACAAAAGGATCCGAATATCGAAGGTAACTCTAATCTGTATATATCCCAAATGAGCAATCCGTGGACGCTGACTGGGCCGCAAACGATGATCTCGATGCCGGAGTATGACTGGGAGATCATTGGTTATAAAGTGAACGAAGGCGCGGCTTTTCTTCGAAAGGGTAATCTGGTATTCCTCTCTTACTCGGCTAGCGCCACCGATTTCAATTATTGCATGGGCCTGCTTGAAGCCGATGCGGATGCGGATTTGCTCGATGCCGCCTCATGGCGCAAGTCACAAACAGCGGTTCTCTCGACAGATGAGAGCATCTCGATGTATGGTCCCGGTCATAATTCCTTCACGGTGTCAGAGGCCGACGAAAAGACGCTATTTGTGTTCCACGCAAGAACGTACAAGAATATTATAGGAGATCCGCTGTACGATCCGAATCGCCATACATTTGTGACGGAGCTTTTGTGGACGGCTGACGGCAGACCCGATTTCCGCGGCTCTGTTGCAGCACTTGCACGTTCTGTAAAGTGAACGAGTGTCCCAACAAGGTTGGTTGATGGATTTGAGTTCGTTTATCCAACTTACCAAAGAGAGACAGTAAGAACATCGAAGGCACTCTACTGGGTGCCTTCGATTTCGCTCTACAGATAATACGCTGAACCGTACCATAAAGTGGTAAATTGCCTTAAAACTTGCCGCTCCAGTTAACCCGGAGAATCATATCATAAATAAGTGACTCTTGAAAAATATATAAGAGCAGGCCGCTCATTTAAAAGCACTTGTATTTAATAAATTCGGAGGACCGTAAGTACTAAATATCTTGAAATTTCGGATCCGGTTATCGGGCCTGACGAAATATTAATAAGGATGAAAGTAATCGGACTGAATTTTACAGATATTTATAGAAGGAAAGGAAACTATCATCTTACTGGGAATTCCCCGGTTTTAGTTATGAAAGGGCAGGAGTCGTTGAATAAACGGGAGCTAATGTCCAAGAAACCAGCGTTGGCGCTTGTTGCATTTGACGATGTAAAGGCTCCTAGGGGATTGTTGTATTTTATGGAGTGGCAGGGGGAGACCCTGCTCCAGTTGATCCTAGGATGTTGATGGATACGTTAAAGACTTTGACTGGTGGCGATCTTTGGAATTTCCTTACTTAGAGAAAGAATCACGATAAGCCGATTAATGCAGAGAGTACGGTATCAAAAAGAAGATTTGTCGAGGGACAAGAACATCGTCCGATTGCCGATTAGATGTATACATTAATTGAGCGAGTAAAAAAATGAAATAATAATTGCTTCTCAATCTCGTATGCGATATATTGCATATAAGAATAATAGTAAAGAGGATGAAAAACAATGCCAATTCCTAAAGATTTTTCATTACCAGTTCGCATGTCCGCAAAAGAAAGAGCGTTTTCTCAGATTCAGCGGTGGATTATTGATGGAACACTGCAACCAGGTGAAAAGCTTATTGATGCGGAAATGGCTGAATCGCTTGGAGTCAGCCGGACACCGATTCGGGAGGCATTTCAGTTACTCGAAGTTCAAGGGCTCGTGTCTATGCATCCAGGAAAAGAAACAAAAGTAACGAATATTGAGAAAAACGATATTTTTAAGATGTATTCAACCATGGCTGCTCTTCAGGCCTTGGCTGCTGAAATTACTGCCAAAATTATTGTTCCAGAACAGATCGAGAAACTAAGATCCATAAATTTGCAATTTGCAAGTTCCATTAAGAATGGCCAAGTTTATCAGGCCATGGAGGTGGATGAGCTATTTCATAATTATATTGTGGAGCTCTCAGATAATCCTTATGTGGCCACATTTAATACATCTCTTCAGATTCACATTAGGAGATTTAAATATGTGTTTTTAAAACAACCTATTACGGCTACATTCGCTTCAGTCGAAGAACATGATTTGATCATTAAAGCTTTTGAAGGCAAGAATAGCGATGATGCTCAAGTACTAATGAAACAAAATTTTATTCGTCCGATGCAGGAGCTGAACGAAATACTTTGAAGTGAGGGGTAAAAGAACATGGAAAATAAAAAAGATCTTCGTATTCGAAGCAAAGTGATCAGTGAAGGTGTTAACCGGGTACCGAACAGAGCAATGCTACGTGCAGTTGGTTTTCAGGATGATGATTTTAAAAAGCCAATGATTGGAATAGCGAGTACTTGGAGTGAGGTAACACCGTGCAATATGCACATCAATGATTTAGCGATTCAAGCCAAGATGGGAGCACGTAATCATGGCGGTGCTCCATTAATTTTCAATACAATTACCGTTTCTGATGGGATCTCGATGGGTCATGGAGGGATGTTGTTCTCGCTACCAAGTAGGGAAGCTATAGCTGATTCGATTGAAATAGTGACCGGAGCCGAGCGTTTTGACGGCATTGTTGCAATCGGTGGTTGTGACAAGAATACGCCTGCATGTTTGATGGCTATTGGACGGATGAACATTCCTTCCGTTTATGTTTATGGAGGAACCATTCAACCTGGTAATCTCGACGGTAAAAAAGTAGATATCGTTTCAGCTTTTGAAGCAGTTGGTCAATATCAAGATGGAAAAATGACAGATGAGCAGCTGCATAAGGTAGAATGTAGTGTTTGCCCAGGCCCAGGGTCTTGCGGGGGGATGTATACCGCTAATACGATGGCCGCAGCTGCAGAAGCAATGGGAATGTGTTTACCTGGTTCTTCTTCTACATCAGCCATTTCAACGAATAAAGCATTGGAATGCGCAGCAGCCGGTAAACAGGTCATATCACTTCTTGAACAGGAGATCTATCCAAGAGACATTATGACGAAAAAGGCATTTGAGAATGCAATTACTGTCGTAATGGCTTTGGGAGGTTCTACAAATGCGTTCCTTCATTTGCTCGCCATTGCTCATTCCGTAGAAGTTGATTTAACATTAGACGATTTTGAGCGAATTCGCTTGCGTGTTCCCCATTTGGCGGATCTGAAGCCAAGTGGCCAATATGTCATGCAGGATTTGAATGATATTGGTGGTGTTTCAGGGGTAATGAAGCTATTGCTCTCTGAGGGATTACTTCATGGTGATTGCCTCACCGTAACTGGTAAAACTTTGGCGGAAAATTTAGCTGAAGCTGCTCCACTTCAGAATAATCAAGAGATTATACGTCCACTAGATAATCCGCTTAAGCCAGATGGGCCACTGGTTGTGCTTCGAGGAAACCTCGCTCCTGAAGGCGCTGTTGCCAAAATGTCAGGCATGAAGATACAGCAGTTTTCCGGTCCGACAAAGGTGTACGATAGCGAGGAAGACGCGACGGAAGCGATTATGAATGATGAAATTCAGCAAGGGGACGTATTGGTCATACGCTATTGTGGTCCCAAGGGTGGACCAGGTATGCCTGAAATGCTTTCCGTTACAGCACTAATTGTAGGAAAAGGTCTCGGGGGGAAAGTTGCTCTCATAACAGATGGTAGGTTCTCTGGTGGCTCGCATGGATTTGTAGTCGGCCATGTATCACCTGAGGCACAAGTAGGTGGACCGATCTCTTTGCTGAAAAATGGGGACATTATCACCATTGACAGCGATATTCAAGAAATAAAGGTTCATGTGACAGAAGAAGAGTTGGCGGCTCGAGCGAAAGCCTGGGTACAACCTCCGCTTAAAGTAAGTTCGGGAGTACTAAGTAAGTATGCTAGATTAGTTTCTTCTGCCTCAAAAGGTGCAGTAACAGATTTGTTAGAATAGACATTTCTGTTCTGTTTTGAGTATGGTTAAGAGGCTACTCTCTCAAGAAAGTCAAACAATGGAGTGATAGATTGACTTGGCCAACAGCTTCTTTAGGATGAATTGGTTTAAGCTATAGCCTGCCCTGTTATATAGACAGTAAAAAAGAACAGCACTAGAAGAGTATGCTAAACAAATAAATGAACCTGCATACGCCTATAGCACTACTAAGTATTAAATTAAATCTGTTATGCTATTGGTATAATTTCAGTTAATGCCGGAAGACAAGAACATATTCCCATTGAAGTCGCTATTTTAGCGGCTTTTTTTTGTTATCGGTACAAGTTCGTGTCCTGAGCCAAGGACAAGAACATTGTGTTTCATTAAGCTAACGGGCAGGGTGGTTTAGTGAAGGTGGAGAATAACCTTCTGATAGGACTCTATAACAAAGCCAAGGTAATTTTATAATTTTACTGTTGTAATGGGAGATCAATATTGAAACGAATGCCTTTTGAGCGCCCAACGGAGCTTTATGACGAACAAATTTGTGAAATGTTGAAAATTCGGAAGCAGCTTTCAAACAACAATCCTGGTTTAGCGATAATTTTTTTAATGCTTGGCTAGAGATAGCAGGGGAGAGAAGTAAGAAAATTAGCGCACCTTCTTGGAACGAAGTGAATAAGATGCGAGATCGATCTTTTCCAAAAATAGCTTTTAAATATAATTTTATAGAGAAAAGCTCATCAAGTTAGAAGAAATACATGTTGTCGGAGGACAAGAACATTGTGTCATCTCGGATTAGGTAGTTATCTAAATATCATCATGATGGAACTCCTGTGCAAGATTTAAGCACATTAATGTAAGACTTCGCTTGAATAATGATTTTTTTGTATCAGGAACTAGGTTTTTTCAGACCTAAGGCAAGAAATTAGTGCCATTGCTGAAAAGGTTAAGAACATGGTACCAATGTCGATTAGAATATTTATCTTTTCATTAAGCTAATCCGACTAGTGGCATTTTCACGAGGAATGGCTGGAATGATGCTATCTGCGCGAAACATAGGTGGATATATTAATAAATTCGTTCCGGGTGGAAATGGGCCGGATCTTCAACTATATTTACCCCTTGTGTTAACTGTGTTTATTTACTCGTGCTTCATTCAAAGAAAACAAAGAATTTTTCTGAAAAAAACCTCATTTAGTTGTCTTCATATTTTCATTGCAATAATAAGCTGTTTTTCTGCTTGTGTAGTTTTACTTTTGATTTAATCCTAATTGGTGTTACGCTAGCGGGGAGCGTTAAGTTTAAACATAACAGACCAGCTGGCGAGCGGCTGTTTTTAATATGCTAAATGAGCTGTTAAGCTCAGTAGGTATTGAATTTTAAGGATACTATAAAGTCTAATAAAAGAGAGTATTAGTCATAATCAACGCAAGTGTCTCAGTAAAAAAAAGTGGAAGTAAAACCCAAAATAAAGATTGCTTAATCAGTGATTGTAAGGTAAGATTCAACTATCAAAAAAATCTAAACGTTTAAACAGCTAATGAACGATGGTTCGTATGCTTAGACAGGAGAGACCTATGAGAAAAACTAGCATAAAGGACATCGCACTTAGGGCTAATGTTTCTATTGCTACAGTCTCCTATGTACTCAACGGCACTCGCAATGTGCGTCCCGAAACGCGCAGAAGGGTCCAGGAGGCCATCGAAGCATTGAATTACAAACCGAACGAGATTGCTAAAAGCCTCCAACGTAACCGTACCAACACAATTGGTGTTATTACGGAGGATGTGACTGTTTTTAACGCTCCGAATATTATCGATGGTATTAACGACTTTGGAGACCGTCACGACCTTCATATCCTGCTAGTTAACCTTAGGCTCGACAAACGAATTGGCCGTAATTTTCAAGACGTCGAAGCTTACCGTAAGTATGCAGGCAGTGCTGTATCTGAACTGCTTGGTAAACAGGTGGATGGTATCATTTACATCGGAGTTCACACTCGCGACTTGACAGGTCTAATCAATGTTGAAGGTAAACCGATTATATACACCTACGGTTACACACAAGACGATATTTCAATTCAGTATAATGATGAACAGGCATCTTATGAAGCGATGTCGTACTTGGTACAAATGGGACACAGTCGCATCGCCATTATTAGTGGTTTAATGGATTCAATCCCTTCAAGACGCCGATTAAACGGTTATTACAAAGCAGTCACCGATTTTGAATTGCCGTTTGATCCTTCCTTAATAAAGATGGGGGATTGGGAAAGAGATTCGGGCTATAGGTACGCTAACGAGCTACTCGACATGGACAATCCGCCGACTGCGATCCTGTCAATGAACGATGTTATGGGCGTCGGGGTTCTTCAGGCCACGAAGGAAAAGGGGCTAAGCGTTCCTGAAGATATTTCTGTAGTTGGTTTTGATGATCGGGAATTCAGCGATTACCTGAGCCCACGTCTGACAACAATGGGATTACCGCTTCATGAGATGGGATATTTAGCGATAGAAACCCTTTACCGCCTAATCCATGGAGAAGATATTCAAAACCTAACCATGCCGGAATGTCGCTTGATCGAGCGCGATTCCGTTCGGAAGCTTAAAAGCTAAAAAGGCGCATGCCAATTTCCATATATAGAACCAACGCAGGTAGGCTTTGCAATACCAAAGAGGAATTTAAGTTTCTCTTTTTGAATTAATTTAAACGTTTAACTTAATTCTGATCAATGAAAGGGAGATCTGAGTGACCATTCTTAGTAATGAAAAATTCAGGATCGAGTTTGGTGAACGTGGTGCCGTTCAGTCATTGGTGATGAAAGATGATCCGCATGAGATGAATTGGGTCGTAGATCCTCATTATTTGCAAGAGGTTGGATTCCAAGAGGATGAGGATAAGCTCTTTGGCGAATGGAGTATGCAGTTGAATGATAGGTTTGTTCAAAGCTCGATGTTTGAGCCAAATATAACGAAACATAGCACGAACCATGTTACTGTTGAGTTCAAAGATGTACAGGTCAAGATCTTGTTTTCATATTTGCTGGAAGGCGATCAATTCCGCTGGGGTATCAAACTGACCAATGAATCGGATACGAACATTAAAATTCAAGGGTTGCATGTGTGGTTTTCTCTCGCCTACATTATGTTTCGGACGCAAGATGTTTACCGTAACATGCATGAATCCTGCGCTGTATTTACGCACATCGGTGGGAACTTTGCCAAGTTTGCTGCTGTACGACGAAGTAACGACGGACCTCATCTGGGAATCTACACGCTCAGAGGGAATACATCCACCATGGGTTCTCATTGTCGTTATTGTAACCGCTTTCTAGAGCAAGTTTCTCCATCTTTGGACGGCTTGTTATTCCACAGACTTTCTTTAGTGGAGGATGGGACCTCATTGAAAGATTTGGTACTTACCGATTGGATCTATGATGACGCTTACAACTCTTTAACGTTAATACCCGGGCAAGCGGAAAATTGGGAGTACGGATTTGTGTCATTCCAGAATCTGACGGATTTCTACCACCAAGGCAAGGTCCTCGGACATCCTCACTGGAGCTTTACACCCGTTGTGCCTGAAGGAGGACAATTCACAGCCTCAGTCCGTTTGCCTAGGGATCTTGAAATAAGGTCGTTAAAGCTATACAGTGCGCCTGGACACCAGAATGGCATTGAAGAGCAGGATATCTCCGCACTACTGGTTCCTTCAGAAAAGTCTATATCACTAGACGTAGGCTCTGATCAAATTAGCAACCTCGTCGTTGAACAGGAGTTCATAGTAACCCTACCCGCTGACGTACCAGGAGAACGTAAGCTGGAGTTGATACTCAAGGACGGACGTCGTGACATGCTGGTTTGGAATGTCCTTGAACCCGTTCATACATTGCTTGAAAAGCGAGCAGAATGGCTGGCAGTAAATAGCTATGAAGGCGGGGAGGCAGCGGTTCGGCCCCATGCGTTCCGTCCGTTATCTAACCAAGGTGAGTCACTGGGGAAATTGGCATTCTTATTGATGAAAAATGGGATGTCTTCACCTATTCCCGAGCAGGTTATGAGGGCGGAAGCAGCAGCGGTGCTGGATATGAAGGTGCACTGGTTCATTGAAGGTGATTTGTCCCGGCCGCAAGCTTTGTACGGTAACTTTTATCGTATCTACGATTTCGATTATATTGCGCACGTTTTTTATCTATTATCACAAATGGATGAAGAGCTGCTTCATTTGCATTCTCCTTCCGAGTATTTGAAGTGGGCCGCCGAAGTTATGTGTTTGCGACTTGATCCAGATTGCCATTCAGGTCAGCGAGAAAAGGACGAATCACGTCTAAATGGTGTGTTTATCCTTTACATACGTGAACTGCTACAAGCGTTGAAAGACAAGGGATATGCTGAATTACATAATCAACTACGACAGCTATGGGATCGCTTTGGTCGGGAAATGGAAATTGGTGTTCGGCACTACGGCGGAGCCGTTACAGAGCACTTTTATGATAATGCCGGATTTGGTCCAACGTGCACAGCATTATGTTTCCTTGGGCATACCGACAAGGCTTCACAATATGGTCAGCTTATTTTGGCAAATATCGGATTCAGCAACGACTATAGGCTGCAGAATCCGGATCGATGGTGGGAAGCACTATCTCCAATGATTCATTCCTTATGGGGCGGACTAGCGGCATCGTCGGCATTGGTTGCGTATGAACATCTCGGTAATACAGAATATCTGGAAGCAGCTTATCGCTCTACAATGGCAATCTTTCATTGCTATGACTGGAATGTAAAATCCACTCCGCGAAGGCTGGCGCAAGGTGAAGCCGCATCGACGTATAGTGTATCTGCACCCAACTTGAACATGCCGGAATTGTCGCGTAATCGTTTTGGGCAATCGGTGTTCGTGGAAGCAGATGATCCGCTGTTTGCCGCTTTGTTCTCCGATGTATCGGGGGATGACTGGGATATGGGTGAAGAATTAGTGGCGTATTTGCTGGGGTTTGGAACTACGACGTACCTCTATCGAGATGAAGAAGGCAGATTAAGATGTGTCAACGGATTCGTGACAGAAGAGCATGACGGTTGGACCGTGAAAAGTTATGCGGCGTATCCGTCCAGGTACGTATTCCGTGAAGAACACTTAGAATTCCGAGCTCCTCTAGGAACATTGCAAAAGAGCATTCGCCTGGAAAATGGAAAGTTCAGAGTTTGCCTATGACGAGTCTTCTAACTTGGCAGTTTCTACTTGTTCTATAAAGGGAAGTACAGGCTTGGTCAAAATCAGCACCATATAATCATCCGGGTATGAAACAAGACCATGTTTTTAAGTTAAACGATTAAATTCGTTGACTTGAAATAAATAGCATTGAAAAAGGGAGGAAACAAACATGAGGTTTGGTAAGCGCAAGTTGGTTCTGTCTCTCGCATTAACCTTGGCTTTCTCCACGTTAGCAGGTTGTTCCGGCAATTCGGACACTTCCGGCAATGCCAAAAATGCAGCAGCAGGTAACGGGGATCCGTCCGCTGGGGGCATCACCCTTGAGTTGTTGTATTGGGGGGATGATGTACAGAAGCAACTGGTGGAATCCGCTGCAGAAAAATATACAGCGGACACCGGGGTGAAAATTAATGCGCAGGTGTTGCCGGCAGACGGCACATTTGACACCTTCATCCAGACGAGGCTTCAATCCGGAGAACTGCCGGACATCAGTTACATGGGGGAAGCTGACATTCAAAAGTATAATGAGATGGGCATTTTAGAGGACATTTCCGACCTGCTTGCGGATGGAACCATTCCGGAGAAACTTCCTGCAATCACCATCCATACTCCAGAACAGAAAGTTATCGGTGTAGGCTTGTCCAACCAAATGGAACTGCTGTTCTATAGCAAATCGAAATTTGATGAAGCAGGCGTCCCATACCCACCTACTAAGGTTGAAGAAGCCTGGGATTGGGTTACCTTTGTTGCCAATGCTAAAAAGCTAACCAAGGATTCGAGTGGTAAGACAGCTGCCGATGCTGGATTCGATGCTGCATTGACTGAAAACTATGGTCTTGGTTTTACGGCAGGTCGTGAATTTCACCATTTCTGGGCAGCGAACGCCAATGGAGGAGGCATTGTATCCCCGGATGGAAAAGAGTTTCAATGGGATTCGCCCCAAACGACAGAAGGTATTCAAAAACTGGCTGATCTTGTGAACAAAGACAAAGTTGCTTCGGCCTTTAGCTATACCTGGAGTTCTGGAATTGGCTCCGCTGTGGATGCTTTAAGCGGGGGTTATGCCATGGCTGTGAGCGGATCTTGGGATTTAGCGAATATCAAAGGCAATGAGGACATTGGTGTAGGTGTGCTCCCAAAAATGGAGAAAGCAGTAACCATGAATGCTGGAGCTCCACTCGTTGTGTACAATACCTCCAAACATATCGAAGAGGCTAAGAAATTCTACGCCTATATGGTTAACCCAGAAAACAGCCTAGACTTGCTGAAAAGCGGAGCATGGCTACCCAATCAGGCGGACTGGTATACAGATCCAGCTTTAATTGATCAATGGACTGCTGATCTGCCAGCTAGCGCAAAGGAAACCATCCTTAGCTATGCTACGACCGAGGGTGCCATTGTCCAATGGCCAGCGTATTATGTTCCGGCTTATTTAAAAATGAACACGGAATACGAAAAGTCTATTGACCAGGCATTATCCGGCCAGAAAAGTGTCAAAGAAATTTATGATGCAATTATGCCGGCAATCAAGTCGCTGTGGGAAAGCGGCAAGGTTTCCTAATCATAGGAAGGAAGTTTGAATTCGAAAAGAGAGGCTATGCTTATGAATCCAGAACGCAAAATCGGTTCGAAATCCGTTTCTGCCAGAAGAATTGCAAAAGGTGACACCAAAGAGGCCATTGCCGGATATCTATTTGCTGCCCCAGCCATTATCGGATTTTTGGTGCTGACGATGTACCCAATGCTCGCCAGTTTATATTACAGTTTTCATAAAATTACGATTATGAGCGGCAGCCAGGTCATGGAATGGATTGGGCTAGATAACTTCAGGTATATTTTCAGCAATCCAAGCTCTGAATTTAAAAAATCGATTACGGTTACGCTGGTTTACGCCTTTGTCAACGTTACGCTTGTTATCGTGTTCTGCCTGATCGTTGCTTTGCTACTGAACCGAAAGTTTATTGGGAGAAATTTGCTAAGAGCTATCTTCTTTCTGCCATCTGTCATACCGATGCTTGCGACAACGATCGTATGGCAGATGTTATTGCAAAATCAGGCCAAAGGCGGGCTCGTCAACTGGGTTCTACTACAAATGGGCATTGCGCCATGGGATTTTCTCAACGATCCACTTCGGATCTTTTACACCTTGTTTATCATGAGTCTGTGGACATGCGGCGGGACGATTGTTGTATTTATCGCCACGTTGCAGGATGTCCCCGGAGAATTGCTGGAGGCCGTTGAGATGGATGGAGGCAATGCCTGGCACAAGTTTTTAAAGGTGACTTATCCAACGATTAAACCTGTACTCTTTTTTCAGCTCATCATGTGTATGATGACGTCGATCCAGATTTACACCCAAAGCGTGGTGTTGTCGAGAAATGGCGCGCCTGACCGAATGACATACTTTATCAACGTCATGATCTACGACCATTCCTTTGTACAGGTGGGCATGCGAGGTTTGGCATCGGCGGAAGCCTGGATCGTATTTCTCATCACGTTGGTGATTACGGGCGTATTGTTTTACTTTCAGGGCGCGCTCAAACGTGATGATGCCATGGGCAAACGAAAGTGGGTGAGATAATGGAGACAGCACCTGCACCGATGAAATATACAAGCATCAAGCAGGCTAAAAACCGAAGAAGGGCAATTCATTTCGGCTTGATTGTGTTATCTCTCCTGCTTGCATTCATTTTTGCTTTTCCATTGTACTGGCTGTTACGCGGTGCAATGGTGAGTCATTCGGAAATTTTGGCCAGGCCGCCTGTATTTTTTCCGAAGGAGCTTGGGTTTGAGAATTTCAGGCTAGGACTGGAACGAATTCAGTTCTGGCGGCAGTTATGGAATTCGGTCTCCATCGTTGTTCCGTATGTCATTGGCACCGTCATTACGACCAGCTTTGCAGCATACGCATTTGCCAAATTACGTTTTCCCATGCGCGGCACCTGGTTTGTGCTCGTTATCAGCAGTATGATGCTGCCTAGTGCAGTTACACTACTTCCACAATTTTCGTTATATACATCGCTTGGGCTTGCAGGCAAACCTGCCCTCATTATTCCAGCCTTTTTTTGCGCAGGCGGCAATGCATATTTCGTTTTTCTGCTCAGACAATTTTTTATGACAATTCCTGCTGAACTGAGTGAGGCAGCCAAAATCGACGGCGCGGGTTATTTTCGAATCTATTACCGGATCATGCTGCCTCTCATTCGTCCTGCCATGATCGTTGTTGCACTATTCAGTTTCATCAATTGTTGGAATGAATTTTTCTACACCATGATTTATCTGAAAACCGAGGCCGATTATACCTTGCCTATGGGCTTGTACATGGTGAACGGAATGCGTATTCCAAACTATGAGCAGGTCATGGCGCTTGCACTGATCGTAACACTTCCCTGCCTGGTGTTTTTCCTGATCGGCAACAAATATTTCGTAGAAGGCATTACGTTGACGGGAATTAAAGGTTAATAAGGAGGAGACGAAGCAATGGCGACAAAGAAGAGGAAATGGGCAACAAAAATGTGGGTGGCCGCTTTGGCTACCGTAGTAACTTTGAATACAGGCATCATACCTGCATCGGCGAACTATACGACAGACTTTGTGCATGAAGGCGTAGGTACCGATTATGGCGATGCAACGTGGAAGAACAATCAGATCGTAAGCGAGCCCGTGGATTTCAGTCAGGAAACTGTCGGTCAAATGATGAAAGCAATCGAAGATTTTGATTTTGACCAATTCGCTGCAGATCATGTCGATTTGCCATGGCTCGATAAGTTGCTGGTTAACGAGGGTGTCATCCCAGACGATAACAATGATGATGGCAGTGCCAACACGCTCTTCAGCCGGGGGAGCGCGCTGTACATGAAAACGCAGGACAATCGGCAGCTCGGTTTTGTTGGGACGGTACACTATGCGGATACTCTCAACAAGGATACGATGTACAACATAACTCTTTCTACGGGAGCCGTAGTGGAAGACAAGGCTGCTCGTAAAAACTACCCTAGCCATGCTGACCAAACCTACAAGAGTGGCGGTTTGGACATCAGCCAGCGTAAATTTATTACCTCCTCTAACAGTGCTGTTACTTTACTGAAGTTAACCAATAACGGTAATGCGCCAATTACGTTAACCATGACCGTCAAATCGCCATTTGTAACCGAAACCGAGGGAGATGAATTGATCGGTAAACGGGTGGCTGCCCCGATTATGGTTGGACGTGCCGGAGAAAAGTATGTGGAAGCGATGTCCCATGTTGACGTTCATCTCAGCGGGGATGGCATGACGCCTGTTGGCAATGATTTGGTGAAAGAAATTACGGTCCCTGCAGGTACCTCGGTGGATGAAAAAGTGGTCATGGGGTGGTTGGCGGAAGAAATCCCGGCCTCGAAAACACAGTATGCTGAATTTAAAGCAAGTAATAATGAAAAGGCTTTCAATGATCAAGTAAAGGAATACAACGAATGGTGGGCACAAAATATCCCCTACATTGATATTCCAGACGAAAATGTGAAGAAGGTTCTGTATTATCGTTGGTGGTCCAACCGCTTCAACTTGCTGGAAGCAAACATTCCCGGAAACGACTGGCAATTCCCGATGAACATGGAAGGGGTGCTGGGTTATAACAACGGCATCACAGTAAGTGTTCCGTGGGTGTTGCAAGATTTGAAGTGGCTGCGAGACCCATCTTATGCATACGGGACTTGGCTAGCCCAAGGCGAATATTCTGAAAACGCCAACTACAAAAACAATCCGGGAAGACCGAATATCTGGACATGGGATATGATGCAAAATACCTCGCAAGTCGGTTGGGAAGCGTACAAGATTTATGGTGGCGGAGAAAAGGTATTGAAAAAATTCGCTGATTTCTCGGCAAGCGATGTGACGGGTACACTAAATCATTTCCGGGGAACCAATCCAGATTTGGTTTATTACAATCACGGACCAATTACCGGCAATGATGGAGACACGGTGTCCATGCACTGGAAAGGAAATGGAAACTATGCGCGTTTGGACGGTTCTTCCACAGCTTATGCAAACGCAGTAGCCACGCAACAAATGTACGAACAACTCGGGGATGACGCAAACGCGAAACGCATGGATGAGGTTGCGCAGCGCATTCGGAACGCCATTCTGAACAACATGTGGTACGACGAAGCGGATTTTGACGATGATGGCGAAGCTGATACGAACGGCGAAGGCAGCTTTTTGCACAAAAAAGTCATCAACCAACAAGACGTATTCAATCCATGGCGTGACAACAATATGTTTGTGTTTAACTTCGGTGTAGTGCCGAAAGAAGGGGAGGCAGGATACGAATCCAAATACTTGACCCAGTTATCCGATTACGGTGATCCAAACTATTATCCGATTTTCCCATTCTTTACGGCAGATCAGCACAGTATCATGAAACGTGTGGAAGCATTCCAGAATGGAGAGACCAGCGCATTCGGAACGGATCAGTTCGCTTGGTGCAACTTTGGAAATTACATCAATACAATTCGTGCTTCCTTACGTCATTATCCGGTGGAGAATATCAACAGCGACACCTACAAAACATTGTTTGACTGGGGCGCTTGGTTACATACGGTTGAACCAGGCAATACCGATCACCTGGATTCCAATGAGTTTTTCTGGCTTGAGGATTATTTCTTCGGTACGCCTTGGACACCGCAAAATCCGCCAAACCCAAGTGGCAAAATGGTTCGTGCCTGGATTCACCACGATACGCTGGGCATGATGAATTATTCCGTCATGGAAGATATGGCAGGCCTTCAGCCAAGAGCGGACGATAAAATCGAGCTATGGCCACTTGATATCAAATATGACCATTTCGCCGTGGACAATGTGCGTTATCATGATGCCAATCTGTCCATTGTGTGGCAAGACCCGGCCAAGTATAGCGATAGCGATCCATATTACAAGGATATCCCCGTGGGATACTCATTGTTCATCAATGGCGAACGTGTCATGACGACGGATGAAATGTCACATATCATTTTTGATACAGCCACGGGCAAGGTGGAAAAACCGGACGGAGACGTGCCAGGGGCGGTTGGAGACAACACAAACACCAACGTTATTTATGAAATTGGCAGCGCTGTTAATCTGGCTTCTGCAGACGATACTTCACTGGGAGGCAATGAAAAAACAGTTGATATGTTCAATAAAGCTGGAGTTGATGTGGAGCATAACGGCGTAAATCTGGCAACGGCATCTGGTACTACGGTTGAATCCAGCTATATCCATAGCAATTCCAATGTGAACAGACTGGCAGACGGTTCTACGATTGCATCCATTAACCATACCTCGAATACTGCGTTGTTCGGCGGCTCGCCGAACCCATCTGATTCAGTTACGTTTCAATTTGATGGAGCCCAAACGGTGGATAATGTAAAAGTTTACTTTTATAACGACCGGCGGCCAAACGGCTATGCAGCTCCACAAACGTTTGGTGTGGAATACTTGGATGCGGACGGCACCACATGGAAGCCTGTAGAAGGGCAATTCCGTTATCCGAATTATGTGGCCGCGAATTACAATAATGTTGAATTTAATGCGGTGAACACAAAGGCTATCCGAGTCCATTTTACGCATGCATCGGGCTATTCAACAGGAATTAAGGAAATTCAAATCTACAATAATGACCTGAACGTTACGCCTTCGGAGAATCTTGCACCAAAAGTGCAACTAGACCTGCCGGTGAACGTGGAGCAAGGAGCTCCATTGAAGTTGGCGCCAGTAATTACAGATGATGGTCTGCCAAGCGGGCGTTTGACGTATGCATGGAATCTAGTATCAGGCGACGCTGGTGCGGTGCAGGCAGAGGCACTGGATCAGGCGACATTGAATGTGACATTTGACGCGGTAGGCGAATACGTCTACGAGCTGAGCATTAGTGATGGGGAAGAAGTCACGAAGGTAGAAGTGCCCATCACGGTATACGTAGCTACAGCCGAATTGTCTAATATCATTGCCAAGTTTGCAGATCGGGTATCGCCGCAGGGCAAACTTGTCCGCAATGCCGATGATTTCACGCCGGAGTCGTGGCAGGCATTGCAAGCCGCGTTGATTGAAGCCAAGGAACTGCTTGCGCGAGATGATTATTCGCTGGATGAAGTGCAGTCCATGACGAATCGAGTGCGCCTTGCTGAAGAGAGTCTTCGTTATCGTAATGCTGCTCTGTTGGCTACACCAAACGCCTCCTATACATCAGCATGGGAATCTTTGAAATCGGTGAATGACGGGTATATTCCTTTAGTCCCTGGGAGCATGGGTAGCCCAGAGATCGAAACGCAGTATGGAAACTGGGGATCGCCTAACCAGAGTCATTGGGTGGAGTATACATGGAAAACGCCTGTGACCCTGTCTGGCAGTTCAATGTATTTTTATGATGATGGAGGCGGCGTACAGGTTCCTGCCGATTACGACTTTGAGTATTGGGATCAGGAGGCGGGCGAGTATGTGGCGGTTAGCGGACTTAGTGACAAGAAAATGGAAAAGGGTAAATTCAACCAAGTCACCTTTAATGAAGTCACGACCGACAAATTGCGTTTAACGATGGAAAACCAAAGCAGTTCGGTGTATACCGGTTTAAAAGAATGGCGGGCTATATCGGCCAAACCTGACGGGGAAGAACCACCTCAAACGGACCATGGAGCGATAACAGCCATTGAGCCAGCATCAGTTAATACGACCATCAACGTCATGCCTGAGTTGCCTTCACAAGTCACGGTGATCTATGAAGACAAAACGAAAGGGCTGGCTAATGTCGTGTGGGATGAAATTCCCGAAAATAAGCTTTCCATCGCAACCGATTTTGTTGTGCTTGGTAGCGTGGAAGGAACCGACCTGAGAGCAAGCCTGCGTATTTATGTCAAATACGATAAGTCCCGCCTGAAAGCGGCAATTGATGCTGCATCAGATCCTTCCGTGAACGAAGAGAACTATAGTGGCACACCCGAACAATGGCAAACGTTGCAAGCAGCTTTGCAGATGGCTAGTGACGTATATAATAATGACGCTTCAACCGAAGGAGATATCGATGCGGCATACAAAACGTTGCTCGAAGCTTTTGAAGCCCTAGAGCCCGTA
Organism: Paenibacillus sp. 2003; assembly: GCF_031455635.1. NCBI lineage: Bacteria > Bacillati > Bacillota > Bacilli > Caryophanales > Paenibacillaceae > Paenibacillus > Paenibacillus sp. 2003. The sequence continues at coordinate 2,101,807 of NZ_JAVDTB010000001.1, forward strand.
GAAGAACACAATGTAACTATTATTGATATTAACATTCCAGGCGGTTCTGTGGATCAATTGGCCAAGGAAATTGTTATTTCTGAAACGACAACGCTGGAGGAACTTACAACGGGCTTAAACGTTCCCGCAAGTGTGACATTTGCGGTTTACGAATCTGATGGGTTGACGCCAGCTATTGATTTGAAGACAGGATACAAAGTGACGTTAACAGGTTCTGATCAAATCACGACGAAGACGTACACTGTCCTGAAGGTTACAGAAAATCCGCCAGTGAATACAGCTGCGCTTCAAGCAAAGCTGAATGAAGTAAGGGCGTTGAAGCAAGAACGCTACACTGCGGCAAGCTGGCAGAACTTAGCGGAAAAGATCTCCACTGCCGAACAATTGTTGACGAGCGGATCAGCTTCACAGGCTGACATTGATGCTGCGGTTATTGCGCTGGATTCTGCTATTGCGGGATTAAAACTGTTGCCAACACCTACACCGACTCCAAGCCCATCACCATCGGCTCCAACACCAGTTCCAGCACCAGCTCCTACGCCTTCGGATCCGAAAGAGCTTACGCCAGTTACCGTGAGCCAAGGTAGAATCGAAGTAAAGGCAGCTACCACCGGCAAAGATGGTAAGGTCAAAGTTCAGGTCACAGACAGCGATATTAAAGCAGCGCTGGAAGATATGAAGGACGGGAAGTTAACCATTGTCATCCAAAAGGACTTGGAAACACAACAAGTCGAAGCCGTGCTTCCGTGGAAAACGCTTAGTACTACGAAGTCTTTGACCAGTGTAAGGATTGAAATGGGATCAGCCGTGTTGACGATACCTCATCAATTCCTGACTACGTTTAAGGACATCACTAATCTGGGAGTGGTCTTTGAAGCCGTCGAACCAAGCCAGTTGCCAGAACAAGCTGGAAAACTTCTTGAAGCAGACTTGGTCAGCAACATCACGGTGAATGCAGATGGGAAAAGTATTTCATCTAAAGAACTACATGGAAAAGGACTTAGACTAGCCATGCCTTATCAGTTGAAGGAAGGGATAAAAGGGCATCAGGTTGTGGCCTTCAAGCTGAACGATGCCGGAGTGGCCCAAGCTATTGTCGGCGGTAAATATGATGAATCCACAAAAATGTTTGAGTTTAACATGGCGCAGAACGGCATGTTCGGAGTACTTGGCGTAAACGCTGCCTTTAAGGACTTGATCAATGTGAACTGGGCTGTGGAAGGTATTGAAGCACTTGCAGCCAGAGGAGCTGTTGAGGGAACGGGAGCTGGAGATTTTAATCCGTCATCTCAAGTAACCCGTGCAGAATTCCTTAAAACGTTAATGACTACATTCGATTTATTGGATAAAACAGCAACAACCACATTTAGCGATGTCAAAGAAGGGACCTGGTATAGCACACCAATCGCAAGTGCGCATAAGCTGGGCATTGTCAAAGGCAAAGCAAATGGCACTTTTGGTCCCAATGAACCCATCACCCGTGAGGAAATGGCTGTAATGATTTATCGGCTTGCAGAAAATTTAAATGTGACATTATCAACCGAAGGGGAAGATGATTCTGTGAAGTTTGTTGATTTGGAGAATCTTTCTTCTGAATCTTCATCAGCAGTAGAGGCTGTTCGCCAGGGTGGTTTAATTACAGGCATGCCGGATGGCCGCTTTATCCCTAATGGCCAGACCACACGTGCGCAAGCGGTGACGGTTATTTACCGATTGCTTACAAACCTAGAAAAGTAGAATCAGGACAACTCCAAAATCAACATGTGACAAAAATAATGGTTGCCCAACATATTTTTGAGGGGCAACCATTATTTACTCTATTCATCATAAGAATAGGGAGTTGTTGTACTGACCAGTTTGTTCCACACATTATGAATGATCATTGTAATGGGATACAGAACTACTCAGCGAGGTATATGGTACGGGTGGTCTTGTTCTACCAGACCAAACTGTTGAAGAGACGAAGGCTGTGGGGAACGAAGCCCGAATAAGAACAAATGTAGCAAGGAAGGCGGTCGTGAAAGGTTGTAATCATGTAAATTTCAGTTGGAAATGATGATTTCGTCCTGATGTAATGATTTGTAAAATAAGGATATTAAAATAGAACAAGGAGAGGTTCCCATGACAAAACCAGATGTACCACACCATCCATATCCAGTGTATAGCCATACAATCAATGATCCATTCTGGTCGCATTATATCGAATTGGTCCGCAACGTCGTTGTTCCCTATCAATGGGAGGCGCTAAATGATCGTATCGAAGGAGCTGAACCAAGCCGGGCCATTCGGAATTTCCGCATCGCTGCAGGGGAAGAAGAGGGCGTTCATTATGGGATGGTATTTCAGGACAGCGATGTTGCGAAATGGATTGAGGCAGCTTCGTACCTGCTCTCCGCGAAGCCCGATCCGGAACTGGAAGTCCTCGTGGATTCCGTTGTTGAAACCATTGCACGGGCACAGCAACACGATGGTTACCTCAACACATACTTTACCTTGCGTGAACCTGGGGCGCGCTGGACGAATCTCGCCGAATGTCATGAACTCTATTGTGCAGGACATATGATTGAGGCTGGTGTCGCGTATTATCATGCCACAGGCAAGCGCATGCTGCTGGATGTGGTTATTCGTCTGGCGGATCATATAGGCACCGTGTTTGGTACAGAGCCTGGACAATTGCCTGGTTATGATGGGCATCAGGAGATTGAACTTGCACTCTTCAAGCTGTATGAGACGACAAAGGAAGAGAAGTATCTCGAACTGAGCCGTTATTTTCTGGATCAGCGGGGAGCGAGACCGCATTTTTTTGTAGAGGAATGGGAACAAAGGGGCCGTACCCTACATTTTGGCGAGTTGGATATGGTTCACCGGCACACCTACTCCCAGTCCCATCTCCCCATTAGGGAGCAGTCGACAGCAGAAGGCCATGCAGTTCGACTGGTGTACATGTGTGCGGCTATGGCAGATGTAGCTGCTGAGACGGGGGATACATCGCTGAAAGAAGCCTGTGAACGGTTATGGAGTAACACCGTGAGTAAGCGAATGTACATTACGGGCAGCATTGGTTCATCAGCCAAAGAAGAAGCTTTTACAGGAGATTATGATCTGCCGGGAGATACGGCCTACGCAGAGACTTGTGCCTCGATTGGACTAATATTTTGGGCGAAGCGCATGCTTCAGATGAAGCAGGTTAGTCGGTACGCAGACGTTATGGAGCGGGCCCTGTACAATACGGTGATTAGTGGAATGTCCCTGGATGGTCAACGCTTCTTCTATGTGAATCCGCTTGAAGTCGATCCGGAGATTCAACGTGTGAATCCTAATTATGCCCACGTGCGAACACGCCGGCAAGGGTGGTTTGGCTGTGCCTGCTGTCCGCCGAACATTGCACGATTACTTGCCTCATTGGATCAATATGTGTATACCCCAGTTGAGGAACAAGCTACGTTATATGTGCAATTGTACATCGGCGGAGAAGGGGAATTCACACTAAAGGGCAGGAGAGCAGCGCTAACCATGGCCTCTGACTATACCTCCACCGGAGAAGTGAAGCTGATCGTTCGACCCGATTCCTCGGAGGGAATGCAGTTTACGATAGCTCTGAGAAAGCCGGACTGGTGCGAGATTCCCGAGCTGTGGATTAATGGGGAGAAGACGGAACAGAATGGGTTTACTTTTGAGTACGGTTACATGAAGGTGACCCGTACGTGGAAAGCCGGTGATGAGATCAGGCTTCGCTTCCCTATGGAGTTGCTGCGGATGAAAGGGCACGATCAGATCAGAGCCACTTTCGGAAAAGTAGCCATACAGCGGGGACCGTTTATGTACTGTCTCGAAGAAGTCGACAATGGCCGTGGATTGCATCGCATTCAACTGCCCCGGGACGCTGAGTTTCATATCGTTAGCGGGGATCAAATGCCTCTTGGGGTGCCGGCACTTACAACCATTGGGCACCGAGTGGTATCCCATGAAGACTGGGGAACACATCTGTATCGCAGTGATGTCCACTGGGATGCCCAGCCTGCCGAGCTTTGCTTTATTCCCTATTTCACTTGGGCCAATCGGGATGAAGGAGCAATGAGCGTTTGGATTCGGGAGTGCGAATAAGGGAGTGTCTTACCAGGAGAGAAAGTGGTGAGCGAATGTAGACGGTACGATTACCGTTCAAGGAACAGTGGAACTGAACGAGTAAAATGCTGTTGCCACAACGGATGATTACCCATCCTATGGAACAAGAACCAAAAGGAGGGCTAAAGCTTGGGCTGAAAAGCGCTTCTTCAAAAAGGTAGACAAAGAGAGAAAGCGTCCGATATATCCGGGATGCGTTGTAAGATAACGCGATCTCTGGTAAGCGGACGCTTTTTATTTTTCAGGGTATCAGTTCTGGACGAGCCGGTTTATTTTCTATGTTGGTAAACTTGCTGCGGAAGTTGGAAGGAGAGATGCCCTCTTTTTTGGAGAAACAGGAAGAGAAGTAGGATACATGATTGAAGCCGATCTCTTCGGCGATGCGAGCAACGGACCAGGCGGTTTGCAGCAGCATCTTTTTGGCCTGCTCGATTCTGTAATGCAGCAGATATTCCATGGGCGTCATCCCATACACTTTCAGCATGCTACGTGCCAGATAGTTTGGATGGTAATTGAGTTCCTTTTGCAGCAAGGGATTAGATATCGGTAGAGGGTAATTGTGACGAATGTAGAGTTCAATTTTCTCGGCAATCCGGATGGCGGCAACATCGGACAGTGAGGACAGCCCAAGGTCCAGATGCTGCATAAACTTCTGGAATGTCGCCTGTCGTTTCCAGTTGCGCATGGATTGAGGCTCCTGATCAAGCTGAGAGAAATGCTCCAGCAGCTCCATGTCTTTGGTTGTAATGTGCATATGTTTCGGGATGAAGATGGAACAGACATCACAGTGGTTCAGATACGCGCTTACCTTATGTGTCTCGATTAGTTCGGCCTGATTGGCAAGGCATTCGTCCATGGTCGCAGACTCTCTCCAGCTGCCATAGGTTTGAAAATGAATCCAGATCATTTCCGTTTCCGTCTCACAGGCTGCGCTGCCGTAATGGTGTCCATCCGGCTTAAGGATCAGCGCTTCTCCTTGCTTCAAAAGCCATTTCGTCCCGTTTTCACTAATGGCGAGTGAACCGCGAGTAACAACAATCAGGTCAAAGACACCGATGTCACTGCGGCTGATGTGATATTCACCTTCTTCGTAATAAGCACGTCCGCAATCAATAAAATAGGGAATGGGCGGGGTGATGAAATGAAGGATGGGCGAGTCCAATCCGGCACCTCCGAACAGGTTGAAATATTTAAAATTCATGTTGGCATAGAGCATTTATTTTTCATGATACAGCAAGTAACATATAAAATAAAGCGCTTACGAATTTTGGCTTATTATTCTTAAACAGATTCAGATTACAACCTTGGAAAGGGGATTGCACATGAAGAAAATGCAGGTATGGTTAGGGGTATGTCTTCTTGTAATAGTGATGGCTCTGAGTGGTTGCAGTACAACAAAGGAAGCATCAGGAGGGACATCTGGAGGGGGAGAAAACACAGGAGCGACCCACTTGGTCTTCTGGACTTTTGTGGATGCCCATCAGAAGTTTTATGAGAGCATGGCTGAGCAGTGGAATCAAGACCATCCTGAACGACAGATCGCACTCGAAGCAACCACGATTCCATATGACGATATGCATACCAAGCTATTGCTTGCCTTACAATCCGGTGTTGGCGCATTATTTCGCGGTTCTATTTTAACAGAAAGCATGAACGTCATTTTCTATTGATCGGTCAAAGGTATTTCGTAGAAAGACTTTACTTACCGGTTTAAGAGAATTAATCCCCTAATGGATATGATCACAGGTATACAGGAGGTTATAATGACAATGATTTCGAAGAAGTGGAAACCGCTTATGATCGCGCTGCTACTGGCATTTCCAAGTCTGCCGTTGCAGGTTAGCGCTTTGCCTGAGGTCGCGGCGGCTGCAGTAAAGACCGGTATCTCCAATGCCAGCCTGTCGGCCAAAGTCGGCGATTTAGGTCAGATTGAGGAGCTCTATATCAACAACAATCCTGCCAATAAACAGGGGAAGCCAATCAATTTCGTCTTGCCTAACACTACATCACCGCAGAATGGTACACAGCACCAGTGGATGGGTGAAATGATCTTCTCTTACCGTACGGGTGCCAATGGACAATTCCCTGACAACAGGGACGGCTTTGTAGAAGTTGATACCAATAAAACATTGGCTGCGGGGGGATCTACACAAGTTTCGACCATTAATCCGGATAACCCCTATTTGAACAAGACCGCATCAGCAGACGGCAAGAAGGTAGAAGTCAACTTTATTGGACAGAACCTAAATTCTACAGACCAGCGGGTAATGAAGGGCTTTGATGTGAAATCCGTTTTTGATATGGAGACCGATGACGGTTCACTGCTTTGGGAAATTACGCTGAAGAACAAGAGCAATCAGTATATCGAATTCGGGGATATCGGCTTGCCGATGCCTTGGAACAACAAATACCAGACCTTATCCGATACCTATGATGACCGTGTGACGGTGCATAATTTCGCAGGTGCTGATAGTGGATATTCATATGCCATCCGCACCAGTGGTGAGGGGAACTTCATGCTCTTCACCCCAGTGCCGGAAAGCGGAGCTCGGATCGAGTATGTAGATTATTGGATGCATGAAGCAGGAGAGCGGCGTGCTGCAGATACCTTTAAGAACTGGACAGGGGACAGTGGCGGTTGGTATCCGGGACTGAACGTGCTCTATATCCACTCCAAAGAAATCCAGAAAACGGGACGCGGATACTTTACTGATGCTTCCAGCCTCGTCCTAGGACCGGATGAGTCCAAGACATATAAGTTTAAATTCTCAGCAGTCCGTGGAGGTGACAATACGCCGCAGGAAAGCGCCCAAAGCCCAAATAACAGTTCAACTTCGATGGAGGATCGCGAAGCCAATCTCCGGTCCATCCTATATAAATCAGGCATGATTGATGCCGTAGCGGTGCCGGGCTTCCAGACAGCGATCAATATGCCTGTCAAGCTAGACCTGCACTATGACGACAGTATCATTGATGTACAGTCCATCGACATTCAAAATGTGGAAGAGAATGATCCGTTTGACGAAGCGCATATTCCAGATATCAAGCCTGGAAAGAGCAGGAAGGAAATGGTTGACAACTCGCGGGCCGGACGTGGACTGCCTGACGGGAACCCTGGCTACAATGAGTCGGTTGAGTTTGTGGAGACCAAGATCGTAAATGGTGAACAGCATCATATCTATTCGCTTCAGTTTGATTCGATCGGCAATAACAGCGTGCGTATCGAATATAAGCTGAAGGAAGGCAACGAATGGGTGGATAAATTCACTCAATTTGAATTCAATGTTCTAGCCGAGCTGGATGCAATCTCGGATGCCCATTCCGATTTCATGGTCCAGAAAACACAGGATAAAAACCCGGAAAGTCCGACTTACGGTAACTATATCGACTGGTATCTTTCAAGCGGCATGGATCTCAACACAAGCCATTGGGGAGATGACTGGAGCCATGATAACATCAACTTCATGACGATGAAGAACTATCTGGCACCCAACCCTGATGAAATTCGCTCAATCGAGACATACCTGATCGACTTCATGTGGGAACGATATATGAAGAATACTCAGGACAGCTATATCGTTGCAAACTGGCTGAAAGATTCTGGAGCGTACACCGACAAAGATAAACCTTATACACGTACCTTCTCCGAAATCATGGAAGCTACCGGATTTTTCAACATGTACCGGATTCAAAAGGCTTATCCCAATCTGATCGAGTACCGTGAATCGCCTCAGTATTATCTGGAAAAAGCATATAACATCTACGATAAGCGTGTTTCCACCGAAGCCATCGGATTCTATGGTGAGCAGCAGATCCCGGATATGATTGAAGCTCTGAAGGAAGAGGGAATGCAGACCGAGTCGGCCAATCTACAGAAGAAGTTCGCCTTCGACAAAGGACGGAATATGACTAGGGCCACTTATCCTTACGGCTCGGAATTTGAATATGATAACACTGGTGAAGAAGGAGCCTATGCAGCAGCGAAGGCGCTGCGCACTTACTATCCTACAGACACGCTTGCAGGCGCAGCTGAGAAAAGTATGGAAATGGCTGACTGGAAAACACGCGCCATGCGCGGGATTCAACCTACCTGGTTCCATTATTCAGTGCCCGTCTTCCGCGGTGGTGAAGGCTGGTGGAATTTTCAATATACTGCGTCTTTAGCAGGATATATTATGGATGACTGGCTCCGATATGAGAATGACGGCAGATCGATGGAGCAGACCGCAATTGCACAGCAGCGCAATTATGCGGGGAAGATTTCGAACTTCAACGCCGTCAATATGGGTCAGATTTCGGCGAATTCAGTTGGCAGCACCTCTTGGAGATATTCGATGTATAAAGGAGGCACGGGCACTAAGGACGTATACGATGGCGGCTCACGCGTCATGAGTAACGGCTGGAATGATTTTTCGGGCGAATCGGAAGAAGGCCTCTATGGTTCCCTTCTCAGCATCAGCTCTGATATTGTTACAGATCCGATATTCGGGCTGTTCGGATATGGCGCGCTGGTCACTGACGAAGGAAACAGCTATAACATTATGCCAAAAGACGGTTTCGGCAAGCGGATCAATCTGATCAACGAGAAAATCTACTTGGAGCTGGAAAGCGATAAAATAGAAAGCGCGAAAATTCAAAAAGATGGTAAGGGTTTTACTCTCCAGCTCCTAAATCCCTCAGGGAAAGAGCATACTTCACGGATTTTGTTCGATGGAGTGGGGATGGAGAATGGCTACTATACCATGAAGCTGAATGGTGCAGCTGCCGGACAGTTCTATGTTCAGAACAATGAAGGCGTTGCCATGTTTCAGATGGGCAGCGTGCAGCGTGCCGAATTGACCATTGAAAGATCGGCCGGCGGTGAAAATGAAGCTCCCCAAATTACTGTAGAAGTGGCGACACAACATCCACAAGCGTTAATTCCATTTATGCTTAATGGGATTGTGACCGATGATGGCGCTCCAGAAGGCACTCTGTCCTATCAATGGGAAGTGGTCAGCGCCCCGGAAGGTGGCAAGTTAACCTTTAATCATCCGAAAGCAAGTATTACACAGGCTACGGGTACCAAAGAAGGCTCCTATACCGTTAAGCTTAGCACAAGTGATGGACAACTGACTGGCTCCAGCCAGATAATCTTCGAACTGGCTTCACCGCCGGATAAACAGCCTCCAGCAATTGGCCAAGTGACTGCTGTTCAGGATGTTGCCAATAACAGTATCGTGGTATTGTCCGGGGAAGCCATTCCTGACCCTGTGCATAGCGAGGCAGAAGAATCCCAGTTGAAGTACTCTTGGGCCATCAAGCAAAAGCCTGAAGGTTCAGCGAACATTTCATTTGTGGATGGTGACAAAGCAGCGGCCTATGCACGTGTAGACAAGGCAGGCACCTACATGTTTACCTTCAGTGCGGCAGACGGAGACAAGAAGGCCAGCAAGGATGTAACGATCGAGATCAAGGAAGATACCGTTGATGCTTACCGTGCACTCAGTGTAGTGACCAAGAAGGATATTGAACCAGAACTCCCCAGACAAATCTATATTCTGTCAGAGGACGGGTATCTAGAACAGGAAATCACTTGGGATGCTATTGATCCCAGCAGTTATGCTAGTGCAGGTCAATTTGAAGCCAGAGGTAATGTCGATGGCAGTGTTTTGGAGGTTTGGGCTACCGTACATGTCGTGAATTCTGAGCTGCAAAATGCGGCGCTGACAGCCAAGGCCTCCGCTAGCTTCTCTGGTGGCGACGGATATCCCGAAGCGATGAATAACGGCTTTGAACCTAAGAGCTCGGCAGATTTCTCGCCGAACCGCGGGGCCACCAACAGTGCATGGCATAACTGGGGGAGAGAAGGAGATCCGGCATGGGTGACATATGAATGGGATCAGCCATTCCTGGCCGCTTCCATGGATGTATATGTATTTCAGGACAACGGCGGGAACTTCCGACCGAAAGATATGCAACTTATGCTCCGCGGCGAAGATGGGAAATGGTACACCCCGCGGGCCATAAAGGGACTGGGCAATGAACTGAATAAATACAATACAACTACCTTTGAGCCCGCATTTATTACAGGTGTCCGTATTGACATGAAGCCTTCGGTTAATGGCAGCGGTATTCTGGAATGGAAGGTAAACGGCTATACCGGCGCGGTTGATAAGTCAGAATTGATCAAGGTCTATAACTATGTAAATACATTAAATGCTTCGAACTTTGCAGATCCTGGCCTTGCGCCAATTGAAGCGGCAAAGACAGAAGCTTCTGCTGTAATCAAGAATATGAATGCCACAGTTGGAGAAATTACCCTGGCGCTAGAGAAGCTGCTTACGGATTTGCGTCTGCTCAATCCGAGAGACGGCAATATGGCCTTCCTCGCAAATGCTTCTTCCAGCTACACTTCCCCTTGGGAGAATCTGGCGGCAGTGAATGACGGAAAGAAGGATGGCAACAACATTGCGCATTGGGGAACCTGGGGCCATGAAGGCGCAGAGGAGTGGGTGCAATATGAATGGCCGCAGGGTGTCTCCATCCGGAGTTCGAATCTGGTGCTATGGTCAGATGCCGGCGGGATCAAGCCGCCTACCCAAATTGTATATTCCTATATTCCGGCGGATAGCGCAACTGATGAATGGGTAACAGCGGGAACGGTTACGGAGGGAATCAAAGTGGTTGATCATTCTCCGACGGAATCTTCCAATCCGTACACATTTGATCCAGTACTTGAGGTCAAGGCGCTGCGAGCCACCCTGACCAAGCAATCACAGGCAGGAGATAACGGTGTAGGCCTATGGGAATGGGAAGTTCACCAGGCCATATCCAGTCCTGATCGTGAGGCTCCAGTAACACCGGCCGGTGTGGCACCGTCCATTCCTGATGGAGATGACGGCAAACTGATCGGTGTGACAACAGAAATGGAGTATAAGAAGGAAGGCGAAGAAGAATATATTGCAATTGCAGGAATTGAGGTCACAGGTCTCACCGCCGGTAAATATTATGTCCGGTATATGAAGACCGGTTCGCTGAGCGCCAGCCTGGATAAGGAAGTCGTTATTCCGGAAGGGCAGACACAGGAGCAGGCTGCACCAGATGCGAGTGGATGGGTGATCTCACACGCCAATTCGGATACCGACATAAAAGGCATAATTGAGGGCTTGAATGATACGATGGAATACCGGAAGCTGGGCGAAGAGGACTACACGCCTGTTCCAGGTTCAAGTATCAACGATCTGGAGCCTGGCAGTTATCAGATCCGGTATGCAGCCACAGACAGCCTAAAGGCAAGTCCGTCGGTAACCGTGGACATTCGCAATGAAGCCAAGGTAGACAGAGAGGCACCAACAGCGGAAGGACTCGTCATTACACCGCCTACAGCGGCAGGCGGGAATGATGGCAGAATTGAAAATGTGACTGTCGATATGGAGTACCGAAAGGCGGATCAAGGTGGTTACATGCCGGTTAGTGGAACCAGCATTGAAGGCCTAAAGGCCGGCAGCTACGAGCTCCGGTACGCCGGAACGGATTTGAGCAATCCAAGTCTTGCTATCCTGATCGTCGTTCCTGACGGAACCAAGCAGGAGCAAAGTCCGCCGTCCAGTGCAGAGGTCAAGGCTGTAAATGTCAGTGCAGCTGGGGCCAAGGATGGCAAGATCACTGGTGTAAGTCCTGTAATGGAATATCGGCAAGTGGGAGTGGACGCTGGCAGCTGGAATGCGATCACAGGCACAGAGGTTACAGGTCTTGGTAACGGAATCTACGAAGTAAGATATAAAGAAACGGCAATTCATCATGCGAGCCAATCCCTTACTGTCGTTATCAGCAATCCAGTCATCAATCCGAAGCCTACGGAAACACCGCCGTCAACGGATGCACCTGTGTCAGTGACCACACCTTCACCGACTCCTGAAAACATCAAAGTCGAAGGGAATTGGATTAAGATTGTGGCACCACAGACGGATACCAAAACCGGTAAAGCTAAAGGAGCACCCATCCGCCAGGAAGACCTTAATAAGGCTCTGGAGCATGTAAAGGCAAATAGCAGTAATGTTAAAACGCTTATGGTGGACATACCGAAAGCAGAGGGAGCCAATTCCTATGCGGTTGAGCTTCCTGCAGCTGCACTAACCGCAGCGCATGCCAACATCAAGATCGAGATTAATACGGAATTTGGAACCGTTACCGTACCTTCTAATTTGCTAAAGTATGTATCAGGTGCCAAAAGTGTGGAACTGACACTGAGCTGGCTAGATACGGCAAAGCTACATTCAGAAGTAAAATCCGTAACAGCCAGCAGACCTGTTATTGCATTCGCTGTTCAACTAGATGGAGAAGATATGGTAGCCTTGAATGCACCGGCTGAAATCAGACTGCCTTATACTCCTGATGTTGAAGAATTGGCCAATTCCAAATACCTTACAGTTGCGCACGTGGCTGCAAATAGTACATTTGTTCAGCTACTGAATGGCAAATACGACAGTGCTCTACAAGCCATGGTTTTTCCAGCGGCAAACACAGGCCAATATGCAGTTGTTTATACGAAGAAGTTCTTCAATGATGTCATCAAGGATTCGTGGTACGCACCAGCGGTTGAAACAATGGCGTCCAAAGGATTCATCGACGGGACATCAGCAACAAGCTTTAGTCCTGGCCAAAAGGTCACAAGAGGTGAGTATCTAGCTTGGTTGGTAAGGACACTGGATCTCAAAGCAGAGTTCAACACCACCTTCGGTGATATGAAGCAAACAGACCTCTATTATGAGGAAATCGGAATCGCCAAAGCACTCGGGATCGCCCTGGGCACGAACGGCAGCTTCTATCCGGAAACGGAAATTGCTAGACAAGATTTGGCTGTGCTGACCATGCGGGCTTTGCGGACAGTGGACAAAATCCATCAGACCAGTACAGCTGAGGATCTCAAGAGATTTACAGATGCCGTAAATGTAGCAAAGTACGCAGCTGATGATATGTCTGCAATGGTTAAAATGGGTTTCATAAATGGGCGAAGCAATGCCACTTTGAGTCCTACCGGAACGACAACTAGAGCAGAAGCTGCTCAGGTTCTGTATAAGATTTTCTTGCAGTTATAATAAAAGAACCGACCTTGATCCTGTTTTCTTGCATTGAAGTGCGCCCCTTAGAATAGACATTGGAAAAACCCCTGGGTTTAACCGATGAAATTCTAGGGGGTGCATTTTTGTAGGGCTATGAAGGGACAAAAGTTTAAAACGTATGGGGATTCATGATCCGGAAATGAAGAGATGGATGCGAAAATATCGGGAACAAGGTGAGTTCGGCCTGATGGATCAGCAGGGTCGACGAAAAGAATAAGAAATAGTGTGTGCACTTACGTCGTTCACACATCATAAATAACATATCATTTTTCCAAAAAGGAAACCATTTTACCATATATTTAGGATCATTTAATCTACTCTTATGAAGTAACCGATTTCATTATTTATGTTTACCAACGGAGGAGAGCGAATAAATCCTAATTTGAAAGAATTGATCAGTCAAATGACATTGAAAGAAAAAGCAGAACTCTGCTCAGGTAAAGATTTCTGGAACACCAAATCCATTGACCGCCTTGGGGTTCCCTCTATTATGATGACAGATGGCCCTCACGGACTTAGAAAACAAGAGGGGAGCGCGGACCACTTAGGCTTAAACAAAAGTCTACCAGCTACCTGCTTCCCATCCGGAAGTGGAGTTGACTCATCGTGGAATTGTGAACTTGCCCATATGATGGGGAAAGCAATCGGACAAGAAGCAGCGGCAGCGGATATTTCCATTGTTTTGGGTCCAGGTGTGAATATGAAGCGTTCCCCGCTATGCGGCCGAAATTTTGAATATTATTCTGAAGACCCTTGTCGCTTAAATAACGTTTTTTTATGTTTATGGAACCAATTTTTTTCGATCTGAGGACAAGAACTTGGTTCCATTGCTGAAAAGGCCATGAACATTGTGTCGTCGATGATGAGACAAACCTCTAATTGTAATACAATATCTGTTTCATTAAGCTAACGGGCAGAATAACATTATGATGAGATCTGCATTTGAGCAAATTTAATAAATTCAGATACAGCTGGAGAGACATTTTGCATGGAGAGTACCGCTAAACCGATGTCTCGATTAATTGGAGGACTTAATGGTTTAATCATTATCTTTAATGGAACTGCCGTCAGGATCATGGAAGGGATGACTGCCACTCCAATTCCTGCTTCAACCATGGAGAGAATAGTCGAATGCTCTGTCACCTCGAACTGCTTATTTAGCGTAAGTCCATTCTCCTGAAACGCACGCATTACAGGACGTTCACACCCCGATTTAAGTGACAAAAACGGGTCATGCGTAAGCTGCTCGATGGAAATAAGGTCATGTTCTTTCAACCGATGATTTGCCGGCAGAATTGCAGCATACGGGTCGGTAAGCAGATGCACGATGTCTAAACCATCATCACTTGGATCGGCTAAAAAGCCAAGATCTACTGCGCCTGCCTTGATCCATGCTGAGACCTCTTCGTAGTTACCTTCAAAGTGAAGCAGCTCTACACCTGGATAATGATTGCGGAATGCTTGGTTAATACCGGGTAATACATGGGCCGAGAAACTAGCAAATGCTCCGATCCGTATAGTCCCGCCATTCACGTTTCTTGAAACTGCGGCAACTTGATTGATTTGATCCGAATGATTAACAATCTCGCGAACATGGACTAGAATTTGTGCCCCCGTATCCGTTAAGGTAACGCCACTGCGGCTGCGCGTGAAAAGAATAATCCCTAATTCCTTCTCCAAATCGCCGATAGTGTGGCTAACGCCCGATTGGCTTGCATGCAAAAGCTCCCCTGCTCTGGTGAAACTGCCCGTTTGCACGACTGCAAGAAATACTTCCAATTGATATAGTGTCATGTTTTAGCTCCTCGATCAAATGAATTTCTCTTCATGCTGATATGATGAATCATCATTTTACGTTGATTTGGAACTTCACTATCATAATATAAAGAAGGGAGCGAGTCATTACGATGAAGCCAGCGATACAATAGTAATCCGCCTACTTCCGGTTCAGGTTGCTGCACATCTCTCTTGATTTCCGCACCATAAAAATGCTCGAAAATAGATAAGAATAATAATGTTAATGGGGGTATCATACTTTGGAAACAATTAAATATGAATGTATCTACGATCTTTCTGAAAAGCAGATATTGGACTTGCTTGAAATTTTCAAAGGAGAAACGTGGACTAAAAATATGCAAATAGAGGGTATAAAGAAGATGCTTGAAAAAAGTTGGATAATTGCAATGATAGATTCAAAGAATGGTAATATAATAGCTTTTGCAAGGGTATTATCAGACTTTATTTACAGAGCCTTTATCTATGACGTAATAGTTGCAAAGGAATATAGAGGGTTAAAGTTTGGAAAACAGATCATCAATAGCATATTAACTAATAAAGATTTTATTGGCGTAGAGAGAATTGAATTATATTGCAAAGATAAAAATATTGAGTTTTATAAAAAGCTTGGCTTTGAGGATATTTCAAATGGAGTAAATACGTTGAGATATGGTGGTAGCGTAATCTAATTATCGTATTCCCCCAACTGCTCCTGCAGCCGGGTGGGATTATGAAAATAAGAAGTAGCGTTAGACCAATACTACTATGTATAGATGATAAAATGGAAAATGAGCTGGATTCATGATGAGAAAAACGGTATTTTTATCCTCATTAACGATTGGAACATTACTTGTTTTTTATTGCTGTTATTACGCTCTTCTATTCCTATAAATACAATAAGTATTTTGGGAACGGATAACCTTTAACAAATTTTTTTTATTTAATAAATATCCAAGTATATGGTATAACTCTTCTTTATGTAAAAAGGTAGAGAAGGGATACAATAAGCAAAATAAACACAAGTTTTGGAATAAGGTAATTAGCTTAATTATTGCTGGTTCCCAACGCTTCAAGAAAGCAACATTTCCGACGATTCTAACTTGTCGCCCAACAACACCCCAAAAGAGATCGCTTCACTCCGAAGTGAAAAATCGAAGACATTCGCAAATGAGAATGGAACGTACACAACTCAAATTTCTGAAACTCCCATTCACTATCAAGATCCCTCAAATCAAGAGTGGAAGCCGATTGATAACCGTTTAAACACGACGAGTCAAACGGCTACAATAATATCATGAATTCAAAGTAGAAATGAACAAGAAACATTCTGTTTCTGATAATTTGGTAGAGATCAAAGAGGATAAATTCAGCATTGGCTTAAACCCCATATCGGAAACAAATTCGGTAAAAACCACGCAAAGCATGTCTAGTACAAAGCCTGCAGGGATTGTTAAGAATAATGTAATGACGTATAAAGGGCTTTATCCCGATACTGATTTAATCTATACACTGGGAAACGACAGACTCAAAGAAGAGCTTAAACTCAGCAAAAAACCGACAGGCAAAAAGTCAGTGATTTATTCCTTTGCCTTAACTCTAGGTAATTTGGATTATCGCCAGGAACAGGATGGATCCGTTTCCTTGATTAACCATCTAGGCTACACAGGGGATGAGGGAAAAGCGCTTGTTGCAGAAGGGAAATTCGGGTCGAACACGGCTGTATGCTGTCCCGCATTTAAAGACACGAAATAAGCTGGGTGATTCTGGCACATCGGAAGGAAAAATCGGCAAGCAATCATGGGGCGTCCTTTTCTCTTCCAGTGTAGGTTCCTACAAAGTTAAACGCAAAGAAAGAGTATGTTCTTCTTAAAATAGACTATGAATAGCACAATATAAAAATCGATGACTTCACATTCATTTTAATTATGAAATAAATTTATCTGATGTTTTGTAAACCGGAGCTTAAACGCTCCGGTTTTATTGTACACCAATAAGTTTTAAGGGTGTGTTGAAAGGTGATAGCGTTCCTAATCCGTCGCATTCTAAGGATACTCAGTCAGACTGGACAAAGGAACGGTCATTTCCTGCTCCGAGTTTCCGATCGGATAGATTCGAGCCGTTTCATCCTCATTCACATGCTGGATTACGATAGGGGCATCCTGGTAAGTTACATTTTTCATAATGGCCGATTCCGAAATTTCAATCGCTCTTTGTTTGTTCATGAGAATTCTCCTTATTCTGAAAGCTTGTTCGATTGATCAAGATGACGGTGCGTGGCTTTTTTAATTTCTTGGTCGAGTTTCGATTGTCCTTGAATTTCTGCAGCCGCCTCCATCTGATGATTCAGCTGATGTTCGATCTGTCCGATTCCATGCGCCTCTTGTTGCTGTTTGCTCTTAGTCAAAACGATCCCTCCATGTTTGTAATAAGATCTTTATAATCTCTGTATCACTACATTGCACCAAACAGTAGGAGCTTATGCAAAAGTTTTTCATGTACTATGATTTAATTACCATGTTGTTACATTGAATATGAGAATCTTACTAACATGTACAGAAAGAGAGAGCCAATTGGAAAGTAGGTGCATATGGTGACCCGTTTCGATTTTAGTGCTGTAAAATTGGAAGCTTTCATGCAATTTTTTACACTCGGTCTAAACTTGTGGGGTATTTACCCCATACCTTCATCAAGATCAGTTCAAGTGTCCGTTACGTCTTGTTTAGTTTTTCATAACTTATAGAGTGGCAGAATTGGATGAAGACAGTAAGTTCGTTTAGAAAGGAAGGGTTGCAAGATTTTAAGAGGAGGCGGAAATATGACAAGAAAAGCCGTGATTGAGATTAACTTCAACAACTACGGTTTTGACCCGCAGCGTCTGACGAGGAATGGTTGGAGCGGAGAATGGACATTTTTCGCAGATATACGCTGAACTGTCTCAAGGCACAGACGAATCAGGATTTCCTGACCGTAGTAAAGCTCTCGAAGGAATCAGGAGAGTTGATGCAGGAAATTTTGGCAGAGCAGGAACCATTGCCGGCCAATATCCGTTTCGGTACGCATATCGAGAGTGTTCGCGCCACTAGATTCGGATGACCTGTACCACAGAACGTTTGTCCAGCAGCTTTATAGCGTGCAGCCAAAGCCAGAGACGATAGCACTAATCAACCAGAACGGATATCTGTGGGACAGCGTCAATAATGAGAGGGCACCGACGTTCTATCGTTCACCGCAGTTCTATGTGTATCTGTATAAAACGGAGCAATACGCCTCAGGATACCGCATCAAGTTACCGGGCAGAGGCACTCATGGGAATGTCATCGATCTGCCACATGAGTTGCTGGCTCCACGCAATTATATCAATGTCGTTCATTCCAGTAATACCTCGGTAAAAAAGGTTCCACTTAAAGATCGCCTGAATGGAAGCGAGATTGAACAGGTATTACGGGAATTCATGGTCTGACCAAAGGTGTGCTTGATTGAATTCAAAGAGAGCGGAAATATCCGCTCTCCACATCCTAGATCATTCCTGAAAATCAAAGGGGGGCTAAGCGCGTGTCTAAGGAAAAAAAACTCATTGTAGAAATGCTCTTTAATAACTGGGGAGCGACAGCGGATCGACTGACTATGCGATGGATAGAATACAGAATAGATTTATTCATGAAATATGCACTCAAAAGCCTACTCCTTCAATCTTCTCAGGATTTTACCTGCTATGTGCTGTATGATCCGAAGTCAGAGAAGCTTATAAATGAGATACTAAAAAAGTATCCTTCCCTGCCTTCCAATATCTGTTTTGTAACACCTAAAGATTACCAGTCTCATATTATTCGAGATATTGAAAAGTTCAAGTATTTGTACCGCGTGTATCTGTCCAGTGACGATATGTATCACCAAGATTTTATCAAAAAGCTGCACGCCTATAAACCTCACAAAGATACGGTTGCCTTAATACCGCAATATGGTTACATCTACGACTCGGTACAAAAGCGGCTGGGAAAATTTTTTTTCTGGCTTCCCAGCTACGGTGTAACTATTATCAAAGTGGATGAGTATTTGAGAGGACAAGCGGCCCGTTATACCTGGCGCGATGCATTTAAGGTTCCCAGGGAATTCATTCATATCAACGAACCAATATGGATTAATCATATTCATGGACAGAACACAGGTACAACTTTTGCCAATGCACTGACCTGGAAAATAGCAAATGTTCATGATGCTTGTACGTTGGAGCCTTGGAATAACAATAAACAACCTAAAGCTGCTTTCGGTCCTGAGATCACAGAGCCAAATGAGATCAAACAGATCCTGAACCGCTTTTTCTAACTGTGCGTTCCTTATTTTCCTTAACCGTTCGGTTGTTGACGCTTTTGCCAAGAGCTTGGTTCCATTGCTGAAAAGGGCAAGAACATTGTGTCACTGTCTATTTATGATCCCTGTTACATTAAGCTAACGGGGATTTGGTTTCACCATGATTTGCAGTGGTGTTCGCAGTGCATGGAGGGAGGGTTCCATTCTAGGTTACATCAGTTTAAGCTCTTCGGTACATGTGCATTTCATGAAGATAAACTTATTGATACCTGCCCAAATTGTTTGCAGACAATAACCTTCTTATTGTCTAACAAACAACTGGAAAATGCTTTTCAATGTAAGTGTGGACATAGCCTTGCTACCCTTCGTTTTTCAAATTGGAACGATTGGAAAGGAGCCCCCTCAAATAAATCAGTCCATTCTCAGCTGGCTTCAACTAAACGAAATGGATTGTTCATGAACAGCATTGTAATTTAAAATTGTTACTTCAAAATGAGCCAAAAGAAATTAAATATTTTGATCCAATAGAATCTATTCAGCAAGATTATTTTTTTCAAACTTGTTTCGAAAAGAACAGCAAAAAATTTGCTCAAATGCGTTTCAAATAGTAGAAGAAAGATTATTCCAAGAATTCCTTGGGAACCATCAGGACTGCATCACTCAATTAATGGAGCTAAGAAAAGAGGATGCATGTCTAACTTCCCAGCAATTTGCCTCTATGCATATGCCTATGTTTTTTGGAGAAAATCATTATTGATGGAAGAATTATATTGCGGGTTCTTGAAAAATTAGTCACACAATTTAGTGAAAATTTCTTCAGTGCATGGTTTGATATAGCAGGGAAGGGATGTGAAGAAATCAGTGTTCCTCCCTGGAAAGAAGTCATTAAAATGAGAGATCGAGAGTTTCCGATTATTGCCCTCAAGTGTAGTATTGATAGTAAGCAAAGAACTTACGTCGAGTACCATCATGAGGCAGGTTAGTTGAATAAGAACGTCGAAACACATATTGCATACAGAAAGTTCCAACCAAGCGAAATTGAGTTACTGGATGTAGAGTAGAAGGAACGAACAAGCAAACGACCGGAATGATTCGAGAGTTTTCTAATAAATGATAGGAGCGGATGTAGATGGGGATAACTGGCTGGGTGAATAAAATTACCGAAATCACATTATTTGTGGAAGATCTGCAGCGGTCGAAGACGTTTTACCAAGAGTCGTTTCAACTATTAATCCAATACGAAGACGAAAACTGTGCAGTATTTGATTACGGAAATACATGCATAAACCTCTTAAATCAATCAAATGCACGAGAATTGATTGATCCGGCTCAGTTTGGTCGTGTCGAGGATGGTGCAAGGTTCCTGTTTACAATCCAAGTGCCCGACGTTGACCGGGTATGCAACGAGTTGGAAATACGGGGCGTTACATTGTTAAATGGGCCAATAACGCGTCCTTGGGGGCGGCGGACGGCTTGTTTTGCCGACCCTGACGGGCATATTTGGGAGATAGCGCAGGTGCTTTAACGACTATTATGTGATGGGGTGAAAACCTTATGTTAAAAAATGATTCCGTGGCTATTATAGAGCAATATAAGCGAAACCTGGCTGGATATACGATAGACCAGTTGCGATATAAATTCCAGGAAGACGTCTGGTCGATTGGACAAATGTATATTCACGTGATCGATGTGGCAGAAGAGTACATCGATCATATTCAAACTTGTACGATGGAGACTCAAGAAAAACATGGAGGCAAGACTGAAGTCGGAACGAAGGCGTTTATCGAAAAAGTGTGGCCCGATGTCCGTGTGAAACTTGAGGAACCAGTCAACAGGACCCGTAACCCCAATAGTAAGGAAGAGATCATAGCCGGTCTAGAGCAGGTGTTAAAAAAAATGAGATACTGGGAGGAACACGTTCGCGGAACGAATCAGGCTTGCAAGGTGCGTCATGGCTGGTTTGGCTGGCTTAACGCGTGTGATTGGTTTGAGATGATTGGCATGCACAGCAGGCATCATTTGCGCCAAAAGGCAAGACTGGACGAGAAGCTTGTGGAGGCAGGCTTATGTAATAATTCACTAAATTAACGGGAAACGATAGCTCATAAAACCAACAAAGCAGCTGACCAATGTCATCGGCTGCTTTTGTTCAACTAACGGGCAGGTTAGTTTATAGCTCAATCGCCAGGCAGTTGACGTAAGGCGTTGGACGTCTGTCTGGCAGCGAAACGACCAGTGCTCCGTACAACTGTTCGAATGGAACTTCGCCCGCTCCAAGCAGCCGGACGGACTTCACTTGATCTGCCGGAGTCAAGGAACGAATGACGGCACGATGATCCTCCGGCCACCGCATTTGGAAAGCGTACAGCGTATTTCCCTTTTGTGTGAAACGGAAGTCGCTGGCATTCCAAGCTACCCTATCCTCCGTGAAATGGTCAATGACGACGCGGAAAAGGCCTTCGCCCGACACGCGGAAAGGCCTTGTGCCATATACGCCTTCCTCGCAAACCCGAATCCATTTGGCCATCTCTTGCAGGATATACTTGCATTCGTCATCAATCGTAACGTCCGACTTCTGCGGAATAGTGAGGAGCAGGTTGCCGTTCTTGGCGATGATATCGATCAGAATCTCAATGACGTGCCCTGGTTTCTTGTATTCAGTTTTTACATGGTAGAACCAATCCCCGACACAAGTATCGGTCTGCCACGGCTCAAGCTTGATGTCAGACTCCTGGCTGCGCTCAATGTCGAGGATCCCGATACGGTACATATCCTGCCTGCGGTCTTTCTGGCAAGGTTAATAAGCAGGGCGTTTACGCATCAACTGTTTCAGATATTTTAAAACGAGTAGTTTTATCTTCCGCTGCTAAACTCTCCAAGGAGGGTCATATGGAAGCTGCTAAAGATTTGGCAGAGCTACTAGAAGAAGCATTAGTTATGGATATAAACGAGAAAGCTATTTTGTGTAATAGATTATACGTATGGTTCTTTGGAGGGTGAGAATGTAATAGAGGGGCTCAATTATGGTTGTAAGCGATACCCTTCATGACCAGAATGCCGAGAAGTGATTTCACAACATATACATACCCATACCCCGTATAGGTATGTTATAGTTTGTAAGAATAAAATTCTACTCCAAAGGAGAGATCCTCTTGAAAATCGCAATTATGCTTTTCGATGGAATCACAGCATTAGATGCAATAGGTCCATACGATGTTTTTGCTGCTACACTGAGATGTGAAGTAAAGTTTGTCGCTAAGAAAAAAGGGTTAATCAAACTGGATTCAAATATGGGTTATTTGCATGCCGATTATAGTTTTTCTGAAGTTACTTCAGCTGATATTCTCGTTGTTCCAGGTTGCAGTCCGCCAAATTATAAAACTCCAATGAATGACCAAGAAACGTTAAATTGGATTCGCCAAATGCATGAAACTACGAAATGGACCACGTCGGTTTGTAACGGCTCTCTGATTTTGAGCGCCGCAAGCTTGTTAAAAGGAACTGTAGCCACCAGTCATTGGGGATCCTTCGACCTGCTTCAATCTCTTGGAACAATTCCAACAGATGAAAGAGTGGTTCGTCAGGGCAAAATCGTTACAGCAGCCGGTGTTTCCTCTGGTATCGATATGGCACTTCAATTAATAGCATGGGAATTGGGAGAAGATATGAGTAAAGGAGTCCAGCTGATTTTGGAATACGATCCTCAGCCTCCGTTTGACACGGGTTCCCCAAAGAAAGCTCCTGCTTTATTGGTAGAACAAATAAGAGGGATGTTACAAGAGTTTGCAAAACGGGAACCCAATTTATAAATCACAAATAATTCAGTTATTCTCAATAGTGTTTTTGGGGAAGGTTGATTAACGCGGCTTAAACGTTCAATATTATGTTTAAACCAACTCAGGATAATTTGAATGGAAAAGAGGAAAGTGAACGATAATCGGTACAGGTTCTTGTCCTTTAACGGTACTAAAAGTATGCAATAATGTCGAGGCACAAGAACATGTTCCCATTGAAGTCGCTATTTTAGCGGCTTTTTTTATTTATCGGTACAAGTTCGTGTCCCGAGCCAAGGACAAGAACTTGTACCAATTGCCGGAATTGACAAGAACATAGTCCGATTACCGATTAGGCATAAAACTAAACTGTTCTTTTCCTCGTCAATTCATTAAACTAACGGGCAGATTAGTTCGTTCATGTCGACAGTATCTTTTAGAAATTCAAAAAGGCAGGAAAATGTAGGAATTGTGCGGAATAAATATACAACTTTATCTTATTTGGAGGTTGTAAAATGGCGTTCCCGACACATATTGTATCTGCAGGCGGAATTGTAGAAGATGGAACTGGAAATATCCTTTTAGTAAAAGCTCATGACGATGGTTGGGTGTATCCTGGTGGGATAACTGAAGTAGGAGAAAACCTAATTGATGGCGTCATTCGTGAAATCAAAGAGGAAAGTGGAATAGATGCCACGGTTAGCCATTTGATTAGTGTTGTTTCGAATACAGCAATCCATAAGTGGTATGACGGTGTGACTGATGTCCCTACGAAGGTCATGTTTGATTTCGTGTGTAAAGCTGTGGGTGGGGAGTTAGCGACTTCTAATGAAACGAGCGAATGTAGGTGGGTACCAAAGGAAAGTGTTCTGGATTTGATTACTTTACCGGGAATCCGCATGCGTTATGAAGCTTATTTGAACTTTAATGGATCTGTGAATTATATGGAGTATGTAACTGCGTCAACGACAGAATTTGATGTCAAGCTTCAAAGGAGTGTTTAGTTGTACTAGGGTAAAGTGTATTAAGCAAACGGGGAACGATAGTTCAATAAAAAAACAAGGAAGCAGCTGACCATGTGATCGGCTGCTTTTATTCAACTAACAGGCAGTAGAACGTAATAAATGAATATATCTATAATCGACCTTTTTTCGATTTTTCTTATCAACTATTATGTTTATATAATAACTTAAAGGATGGTGGTTTTACGTTAGTGGAAAATCCAAGCATCTTACTCATTACAGGAATAATGGCCAGTGGAAAATCTACCGTAGCACAATTACTGTCTGAACAATTTGATAAATCGGTGCATTTACGAGGTGACATTTTTCGAAGAATGATTGTAAATAACCGCAAAGAGGTTCGTCCAGATTCAGGAAGTGACGAGTTTAATCAATTGAGGTTACGATACAAGCTCGCCGCCCAATCAGCGGAGATGTATTATAAGGCGGGATATACAGTCGTTGTTCAAGATGTTGTCATCGGACCATTACTTACTGATTTCATCTCGTTTATTAAGAGCCGCCCATTTTACTTAGTCGTGCTTTGTCCAAACTCTACAGTGGTTGCAACGAGAGAGGCTATGCGGGCAAAGAAGGGTTATGGGATTTGGAGCGTAGATGAGTTGGATCGCGTATTGCGAAATGAAACTCCACGCTCGGGGCTTTGGTTGGATTCATCCGATTTGTCCCCTGAAGAGACGGTTAAAGAAATAATCATGCGACTACAAAACGAGGCGTTGATAACATAAACGATTACGCTGAAGGGAAACGTTAGCCCAATAAAACCAATGAAGCAGCTGACCAATGAAATATCTTCGTGGGTTAATGAAAAGCGCTGATGAACTAATAAGGACCAGCACAATAAAGTGGTAGTTTTATGGATATGCAATAGTCGCCGAATGGAACTTGGTACTATAAGGAGGCAGAACACATGCTAGAAGAACAGGAAATATTCGCGGGCGAAGGATATAACAGGTCGTACGCAATTGCTACGGGTATGCCGATTTTGAATCTTAGGGGTAGCATACCGCGTGAAGGTACCGGCCAACTATCATTTCCGTGGGTGACAACGGGCATCAGGATTGATAAAGAACAGATGTTGGAAACCGTTATGAAGCAAAAGACACTCGAGTATTTGTTTAACATGCAATTCAGTAAGGAGGAGATGACCGACCGCAATTTGGTTGTAGGCTGTTATGAATACAGGAATCCGAATGACAAGGAACAAATATTGCTATATGCGCTGGTTTCGTTGAAGGAATTTCTCGCGAGATACGGCGATGAACGGGCATCAGAGATTCTGATGCGAGTTGGCTGCACATACGAGAAGATTATGGAGGAATGCGATGAAGCCATTGAAGAACACTTTGCAGTGTTGCGCCGGTCACTTCATTTAAAGAATTTGAGGGACAAATATGATGTCGTTTACGAGTGGAGTGAAGAGGAAGGGGTAAAGACGTACATTATCAGATACACCAAATCGAGTTATACGAAGATTAAAGCTAAATCATTCGAAGAGTTGACTAAACTCTATGATGAGCAACGGAAGAAGGATGCAAAGAAGACGTTCGCGATTCTGGAACCGTTAGAAGCATTTATGCAAGCCTAAGAAAACCGCCCCTTTACGGGGCGGTTATTCAACATTTCATCGAAAGAAGATTCGAGGATGTCGCGGGACAAGAACTTGGTTCCTTTGCCAAAATGGACACGAACTTGTTCCCATTTCCGATTAGACAAAAACCTGAATAATGAGTAGATACAACTAAGAAATGCACCGCTGAAGCAGCTAGCCAGCACAGTCCCTACACCTATAGGTCCTTTAAGAGATCATGTGTCGGCAGGTGGTAGCCGCAGCAACCGCTTCGGCGGGCACTTGCGTGCTGAAGACCTGTTGGCAAATGCCCAGTGAAGCTTGGGGTCTTCACGGTTCCGACGATCGCGACGCCAAGGGCGCTGCCGAATTCCCGGGTTGTAGACTCTTTTCCAATGGCTAGAGTACCGGTGCCAGTTCGCAACCTAGGTTTTTTACACTCTCAAGCAAGAACTCAAATCAAGTAAACACATCTCTGAATATGATTTAACATTATTCTGGGTTAAGAAGAATTACCTTTTTTCGTATGACAACCATTTTTGCCAACCGAAAACATAACTCCCCAACTAAAATACCACCTAATTATAAGGTTGATCCGTCGTATAAACGAATCGAACCAATTGAGCATTTAATCCGGTTTGGTTGTGCATCTCCGGGCGTTGAATAGAAGTTTGGAATAGAGCGAAGAAAATATAAGAGATTATCAATCCGCTACATAATGCAATTAATGTTTGAAAATAGACCATTCTGTTCCGGAATGCAAGAGCAATCAATACCCCCGTGATGAAAGGATACCAAATTAAATAGGTGACGATAAAGCCTGGGATAAAGGGAATTGGAACGTCCAAGTTTGTCTGAAGACTAAACACTCGATCTCCCGCCCGGTTCAAGACCCCATAAAAAATATTTAGAATGGGGACTGCTAAAGCCATAGCAGTGACAACCATTCTGATCTATAGGAGGGTTTTAGATTAGTCATGAAATCAACTTCCCTAAGGGATCACCAAGCACGATTAGTTTATGGCGCACACGAGAGTAGGGGATCAACACCTGATGATCCTGCGCCCAGAAAAATTGTTTGTCTCCCAAATAAAGAAGGTGAGTCAAGGAATGAAGGATTGACAGGCATTATACGGTTGTTTATTGTACTTATATGTGTAAAAATATATTTTATATATAAAAATATAATGAATGAATTGGTGGATGTGATTATCATGAGTACGAATGATCGAATACCGTTGTACCAACAAATTCAAGACTACATCCGCAAATTCATTGCTTCCGAAAATATGAAGCCGGGTGATCGAATACCGACAGAGAAGGAACTCATGGATCGATTTAACGTTAGCAAGATTACAGTTGTGAATGCCCTGACAGGCTTGGCTAACGAGAAATTGATTGCACGCGTCCCGGGGAAAGGAAGCTTTGTCGCGGAAGGCACAGATGCAGCAGACACCGCATTTTCTGAATCTCCGGCAGTAAAGGGAGGCAGATCGAGTACAAGAATGATTGGGGTGATCATGCCTACGATTCACGACTACTTTGCGATTCGACTCATCGAAGGGATCGAGCAGTCACTCAATCAGGAAGGCTATCGCAGCATGATCATGCTAACGCATGGCAACATCGAGAAAGAAAAGGATGCGATCAGGGAGTTAAAGGCACTTGGAGCTGAGGGGCTGTTAATCTTTCCTGTGGATGAAGGTAACTATAACGAGGAGATTCTCGGCATGAAGTTATCCGGTTTCCCTTTTTTGCTGATTGACCGATATTTGCCTGGTGTCGAAACCCATTACATTGCTGCTGATGGAAGGTTGGGCGTGAGGCTGGCCGTTGAACATCTATGGGAGCTTGGACATCGTGATATAGCGATCTGCTCGGATTCTCCATTGCAAACCGTCACGGTCCAGGAGCGGATTGATGGTTATATTGAAGCACTGAAGGATAAAGGAGCATTGATTAACCCTGCACATATGATTACAGATTTCAAACCGCTGTCTGTTCTGAAGGATGCAGAAGCCCATCCATTGTACCGATATATCAGCAACAAGATGGTGACTGCTTATATATCGCTTAACGGAAGGCTGGGGGTTCAGATCTATCAAATGGCTAAGCAAGCCGGTCTTCGCATTCCCGAAGATGTATCGATTGTAAGCTTTGATGACCCCACTTCCATCGTGGAGGAATTCAGTATTTTTACGCATGTAAAACAATTTGAGAGAGACATGGGAATCCGCGCAGCCAACCAGCTTCTCGAAGTCATTCGGAATAGCCACGAGATTACGGGCTTCAGCAAAATTCTGATTGAACCTGAACTTGTCGTTCGTCAAACGACTGGAAGCTGTCCCTAATCATCATTTCAATGCTTAAATTCAAGTCTTTTCCGTAGATGTACGGAAAGGGCTTTTTTTTATTTTTTTCAAAAAAAACATATTGAATATATTCTTAATGTATATTATATTTTGTGAAATGGTGAATATTTACAACGAAAGACCAATCCAACATGGGCAGGGAGGTCATAGCTGTGGTTAGAGATCGGAAAGAAGAACGAACCGGATTTCAGGAATCAGCACCCTATGATCCTGATTATGATCTGCAAACGGATTTTGTCATGGTCTATGGAATTGACGATACGATGCCGCAACGTATTCAGGAATGGAAGGATAAAGGGTACGTGGTCCATTTAATGACAGGGATAGCATGGGGGACCTATAACGACTATCTGGACGGGGAAGTAGACGGGGAAACGCACTGGGATGAAGCCCAGATGGATCGCGATGGCGAGATGATTGTCCATGGGAAGGAACCCATTATTCCTTACATGGTCCCAACGGTTTCCTTTGGTAAATATATCGCTGAACGCATACGTGCAGCTGTTGATTCTGGCGTGGAGGCGATCCATCTGGAGGAGCCTGAATTCTGGGTAAACGGGGGGTACTCGGAATCGTTTAAGAGAGAATGGCAGTTGTATTACAAAGAACCCTGGAGTCCGCCTCACTCCTCACCCGATGCACAGTTTCGGGCTTCCAAATTGAAAGCGTATTTATACACACGTGTGTTAGACCGATTGTGTACCGAGATGAAAGATTACGCTCTGAAACGTTACAATCGCATCTTGCGATTCTACGTTCCGACCCACAGCCTAATCAATTATACGCAGTGGCGAATTGTTAGCCCGCAGTCTCGATTGATAGAGCTTCCCTCCGTAGATGGATATATTGCACAAATCTGGACCGGGACATCACGAACACCGAACGTGTATGAAGGGGTGCGCAAAGAACGCACTTTTGAAACCGCTTACCTGGAATATGGTGTCATGCAAGAGCTTGTGCGGGGTACAGACAGACGAATGTGGTTTCTGCATGACCCTATCGAGGACAATCCGAATTATACATGGGCCGACTATAAACAGAACTACCTGAAGACCGTTGCTGCTTCCCTGCTTCATCCCGGGGTTTCCCATTACGAGGTCGCACCTTGGCCGCGAAGAATTTTCAAAGGAACTTATCCTTCCGATGAAGGCACGAATAAAGAGCGGATTCCACCTGACTATGCAACGACATTGCTGCATGTCATGCACACGCTTGGCAACATGGATCAGGACCGGATTGAAATGGATGGTGAATCTCCCCGCATTGGTGCATTGATCGCCGACTCGGCCATGTTTCAACGCATGAAGCCTGAGCCGGAGGCACCGAATGCTGGAAAATATGACGGTACAGATCCGGAAGGATTCCAAGCGGATGGCGACACGGAGCTGCTGGATTTCTCTTCATTCTATGGTCTTGCTCTGCCTTTGCTTAAACACGGAATACCTGTGAGACCCGTCCAGCTTGATAATGTGAGGCGCTATCCACATTACCTGGCTCCATATCGTGTCCTGCTGTTGAGTTATGAGTACATGAAGCCGGAGCACTCCGATATCCATTATGCACTGGCCCAATGGGTACAGGACGGTGGTGCGTTGATCTATGTGGGAGACGACAGCGACCCCTATCACAACATCCGGGAATGGTGGAATGATGACCAGCGCAGGGAAAGCACGAATACCATATATACCTCACCACGCGAGCACTTGTTTGAACAGCTTGGGCTTAAGGTAGAACAGGAAGGGATTCATCCTGTGGGCAAAGGGGCGGTGCATTGGCTTCCTGTACATCCGGCTGCATGTACGTCAAGTAAAGCGAGTGCAGATCAACTTCGCCAGACTGTGAAAGAAACATGGGAGAGACTACAGGATTACAACTTCCGTTGGGAAGCCAAGCATTATTTTAAAATTAAACGTGGGCCCTACATCATAGCCTCTGTCCTGGAAGAGTCCATATCCGAAGAACCACTGGTTATCCCAGGTCCGGTGGTGGACTTGTTCGATCCTGACCTGCATGTTCGGCAAGAAGTAAGGTTGGCTCCTGGTGAGCAAGCACTGTTATACGACATTACGGCCGGAAGGCCACAGCAAGACAAGGTGAGCCTGATCTCTGCCTCTTCCAGAATTGAAGATCTGACGATAACGAATAACGGTTTTCAATGTGTAGCCAAGGGTCCGACCAACATGCAGGCCACCGCCAGATTCTATTGCCCGTTTGAACCCATATCCGTTTGCAGTATAGATCAACACCAGACTGTACCTGCCGAATGGAAATGGGATTCAGAATCGAAAACCGTACTGCTGAAATATGAGCATGGCAGCAAGAACAAGGTGGAGATTCAAGTAAGGTGGGATCGTGAGAATGCAAAAGCAAAAGCTTGATGAACGAGAGGAGAGAACAAAACAATTATGCCATATGAACCGATTAGACTCGGACATTTGAATCAAATGCTGTCCAAACTCCGTGAAGCCATATATGAGCCCATTACCAAGTTGAATGTGACGGCATGGGTTACCCCGGAGCCTGTTCCATTCGAGGAAAGAATGTCAGGTCAGAAAATCACCCTTTCACAGGGCGAGCGTTGGGGGAAGTTATGGGATTGTGCCTGGTTTTGTTTTACAGGGAGCATTCCACCGTCCGGTAGTGACGCCAAGGCTGTTCTCCTGCTGGACGTGAACGGAGAACTCTGTCTGGTAGATCAGGAAGGAACACCTGTACAGGGTTTGACAACCATCAACTCGGAGTTTGAATTCACATTGGGTCTGCCCGGGAAAAGAGTGGTTGAACTGGACCATGCGTCGATAACAGTGACAGACGGGGCATTCGAACTGTGGGCTGATGCTGGCAATAACGACTTATTTGGCAAATACCAAGGCGGTACGGTAAAAGAAGCGATTTTGGCACATTGTCGTGAAGATATACGAAGCTTGTATTACGACACCGAAGTGCTTCTGGAGACGGCGGAACACCTTCCTGTCAACACGGCTCGCAGAGAAAGGATTCTTCAATCCCTGTATGACGCTTCCATAGTATTGACGGAATTAACGCCTGACCGCATACATCGCGCCAAGCTATTATTGAACGAACAATTATCACGTCGTGGCGGCGATCCTGTGCTGAACATAAGTGCGGTTGGGCATGCTCATATTGATTTGGCCTGGTTATGGCCGATCCGTGAGACGATCCGAAAGGGCGCAAGAACATTCTCCACGGTGCTTCGCATGATGGAGCGTTATCCCGATTATGTATTCGGAGCGAGTCAGCCTCAGCTATACGATTGGATGAAGCAGCACTATCCCAAGCTGTATGACCAGATCAAGGAACGGGTGCAGGAAGGCAGATGGGAACCGCAAGGGGCCATGTGGGTGGAATCGGATACCAATGTGCCGGGTGGCGAATCTCTTGTACGCCAGATTCTGTACGGCAAACGTTATTTCCAACAGGAATTTGGAATGGAGATGAAGTCGCTGTGGATGCCAGATGTATTTGGCTACTCCGCAAGCTTGCCGCAGTTGTTGAAGAAATCCGGTGTAGATTACATGATGACCCAGAAGCTCTCCTGGAGTGAGTACAACCGCCATCCTCACCATTCCTTTCTGTGGGAAGGGATCGACGGTTCCTCGGTGTTAACACATATGCCACCTGAGGATACGTACAACAGTCCGGCCGCCCCACGTTCCATTGCCAAAGCAGAGCGGGAGTATCTGGACAAAAATGTTTCCAGCCACGCATTGATGCTCTTTGGCATTGGAGACGGCGGCGGCGGGCCGGGAGAAGAGCATTTGGAACGGTTGGAGCGGGAGAAGAACCTGCTCGGTCTGGCGCCTGTTGTGCAGGAACCTTCCTGGAAATTTTTTGAACGATTGAATGAAGAAAGAGAGCGATTCCAAACCTGGCGTGGGGAGTTGTATCTCGAAAAGCACCAAGGAACCCTGACCAGTCAGGCACGGAGCAAGTGGTATAACCGCAAGATGGAGAAAGCTCTGCGCGAGCTGGAATTTGCTGCTGTACTGGCTGCCCGCATGGGCAAGTCTTATCCGGCCGAAGCATTGGAGACGATCTGGAAGGAAGTGCTTCTGTACCAGTTCCATGATATCCTCCCCGGATCTTCGATTAAGCGAGTATATGATGAGTCGTTAATACGGTATGAAGCATTGCTCCAGCAGACGGAAGGCATGATCACCGAAACCTACAGTTATATTACAGATTATATCTCTTCCCAAGAGGAAAGCTCCAATTCAACTGTGGTATTCAACTCACTGCCGTGGGAACGTCAGGAGTGGCTGCACCTCCACGGACGATGGCATAAGGTGCAGGTTCCATCCATGGGCTACACCGTGGTATCTGATCATGAAGATCAGGAGGTCATGGGGGAGATCGCAACTGGTATTGAAACGGATGTTGCTGCGCTGGAAACAGATTTCCGTGACACAGCCAAGGAGTACAGTGTGGAGAATGACATTCTCATCGTGAAATTTGACCCCAATGGCGGCATTACCTCGATCCTGGATAAACTGGAGTCCCGTGAAATCATCCTGCAAGGACAGCGGGGGAACGATCTTCGTGTATATCATGACGAAGGCGATGCCTGGGATTTCCGCCATGATTATTCAGCGCAAGTGGGGATGCCATTAATTCTGAATGATATCCATGAGTTTCGGGATGGTCCAAGAGTTGGGTTGGTTTTTGATTACAGCTACGGCGAGTCGTCTCTAACCCAAACCGTTATTTTAACGGAGGGCAGTCGGCGTATTGATTTTGAAACGGTCGTGGATTGGCAGGAATACGGTAAAATGTTACGCACTTCGTTCCCGGTGCAGATTCGTACCGATCAGGTTCACTGTGAAATCCAGTTTGGCAGCCTGAGCAGGCCGACTCACCGCAATACGATGTGGGACTTTGCCAAGGATGAGATTTGCGCTCACCAATGGGTGGATATATCAGAACCGGATTACGGAGTCGCCTTACTCAACGATTGCAAATACGGGCATCGAGCCATTAACAATGTGCTTGACCTTCATTTGCTGCGCAGCAGTTCCTACCCGGATCCAGTGGCGGATCGTGCAGAGCACCAATTCACCTATTCGTTATATCCGCATCAGGGGAACCATGTTCAGGCTGAAATCTATCGAAGAGGCAATGAGCTCAATATTCCGCTGCGCCTGAGTTCCTTGTCTGCACCTTCAATGGATGTAGAAGAGGAAAAGCTGCCTTACACGAAAGCATTCCTGCAGCCGGATCATCCGCACATCATGGTGGAATCAATCAAAAAAGCCGAGGACAGCAATGACATTATCGTCCGTCTGTATGAGACCTCGGGAACTCGGGTCAAAACGAAACTGTCAATCGGTTGGAATGCTGAAGAAGTCTGGGAAGTGGATCTCATGGAGAATAACATTTCATCGCTGGAGCTTCAGGATCAAGCCGACGTAGTTTTGTCCTTTACACCATTCGAGATCATCTCGCTGCGATTGAAAGGTTAGGTTAAGGGAAAGGAGCGTTGGGAATGTGATTAAGAACAGTGTGTTAATGAAGCGAATCTGGAAGCATAAGCTCTTTTACTTGTTCATGTTACCTGGCATCATCTGGTTCTTCCTATTCTCTTATGTTCCCTTATATGGAATTCAGGTTGCCTTTAGGGACTATACCTTCGTTGGCGGTTTTACCGGAAGTCCGTGGGCAGGCTTCAAGTATTTTCAACAGTTCTTTAACTATTATCAGTCCGGTGATATCATCCGCAACACGGTGATTATCAGTCTGATGAAGCTGTTAATCGGCTTTCCGATGCCAATCATTCTTGCCATTCTTTTAAACGAAATACGCATGATCAGGTTCAAGAAAACCGTTCAGACACTTTCCTATTTACCCTACTTTGTATCCTGGATTGTGGTTGTCACCCTGATGCAGAGATTGCTCACGCCATACGGCGGGCCAGTTAATGATTTGCTGGGGTCGTTCGGAACTGATCCAATCCAATTCCTGAACAATCCCACCTGGTTCTATCAGATGATTGTTGGATCGGATATTTGGAAGAACATCGGCTGGAACTCCATCATATTCATGGCTGCGATTGCCGGAATTGACCAGCAGCAATATGAAGCTGCCAAGATCGATGGTGCAGGACGTTTCCAACAGATGTGGCATGTGACCCTGCCGGGTATCCGTAATGTCGCCATTATATTATTTATTCTCGCCGTGGGTAACTTGATGAGCGCGGGTTATGAGCAGCTGCTTCTCCTGAATGGACCTGCGACCGCTGGCATGGGCAGTGTACTCGACGTGCACGCCATTAACTCGGGTATCCGGGAAGGGCGTCTGAGTTACGCGGCAGCTGTGGGGCTGTTCCAGAGTGTAATTGGGCTGATTTTGGTGCTAACGGTCAACCGGATTGCCCGCAAAGTCAGTGATGTATCCCTGTTCTAAGGAGGTGATGTGATGACACGTAAATGGTCCTTATTTTCCGTTATAAACTATACCATTCTCGCTTTGGTCGGATTCTCCATGATCTACCCGTTTATTTACATCCTGGCGTACTCGCTGAATGACGGCAAGGATTCCATGCAGGGCGCGATCTATTTCCTTCCACGACAATTTACACTGGAGAACTATGCCCAGGTATTTGATAACGCGCGCATCTGGAAGGCGTATCAGATCACCATCATGCGAACCGTGCTGGGTACGTTCCTTCATGTGATTCTGTGTACACTGATGGCTTACGCGCTCTCGAAGAAATCATTGCCGGGCCGCTCATTTTTCACCTTTTACATCTTTTTGCCTACGATTTTCAGTGCCGGATTCATCCCGTTCTTCATTACGCTTCAGAAGCTGCATCTGATCAATACCTTCTGGGTGTACGTCTTGCCGCTGTTATTCAACTTCATGCATATCATCATTATCCGGACCTTTCTGCAAGGAATTCCGGAAGAGCTGGAGGAATCAGCCCACATTGACGGGTATGGGGATTTTCAAATCTTCATTCGCATCATTCTGCCTCTCTCGGGACCCGTACTGGCAACGATCTCCCTCTTTATTGGGGTCGCCCACTGGAATGACTGGTTCTCGGGTGCCTACTATGTATCCAACAAGGATCTGATTCCGGTGCAAACCCTCTTGCAGGAGATGCTGACCGAAGCGGAGTCGCTGTCCAATTCGATGCAGCGCGCAGCACAACAGGGCGGGCAGACGATTGGCGGTTCAGGCGGAGCGGGTGCGACACCCGAATCCCTGCGTATGGCTTTGCTTGTCATTACGGTCTTCCCGATCCTGTGTATCTACCCGTTCCTGCAACGATATTTCGTAAAAGGAGTGATGATCGGTTCGGTGAAAGGTTAGGTGATCCTGACCCGGAATTTGCTGAGTTTTACCAGGCATGACCCAGATCATTCAACATCATATTTCAGGAGGCGATTGGTTTGAACCGAATTTGGTCGAAAGGCGTATCCATATTACTCGTGTCCATCTTGGTTGGAGGATCGTTGAGCGGATGCACGGATTCATCAGGAAACGGGAATAGCGGAGAAGCAGCTGATGGTTCATACAAGCTCAAAATATTGCACAACTGGAACGGTTCGGGTGGTTCGGATAACGGAATAACGCCTGTGGAAGAAGTCATCAAGGAGAAGACTGGCGTCACGCTGGATTGGGAGTATACCAAAGGCAGTGAGACCGAGAAGGTAAACCAGATATTTGCCACGCAGGATCTGCCGGATATCTATACCGGACCTGCATGGGGAGGTGAGCTGGATGGCATTATCAAGGCGGCCAAAGAAGGGCAGCTCGTCGATATTTCCGACAAATTGGGGGACTATCCTAACCTCGCGAAATCCATTGCTGAAGAAAATGTACCCCCAGCGCTCTACGAAAAAGCGATTAATGCCTATGACGGCAAAAAATATCTGCTCCTGCAAAACCAGCCTGCCCAGAATGAAGATGGCATGGATTGGCTGTACGGCTTTTATGTTCGCAAGGATATCGCAGATAAGGTGGGTATAGACCCTCAATCGGTCGTGACAAAGGAGGAATTCTATAACTTCCTCAAAGCAATCAAGGATGCCAATCTGCAAGAGAACGGGCAGCCGGTCTTTCCACTGGGTGGCTTCAGCAACGGCTGGTCCGTCGGCATCGGCAATACCATGTTCAATTCGGGTGGCAGTTATGTTGACAAAGGTGACGGAACGGTAGAGCATAACTTTTTCACGAAAGGCTATGAAGAGTACACGTTATTCTATCGGAAGTTGGTTCAGGAAGGGTTAATGGACCCGGAAGCATTTACCCAGACTGACCCGATCGCCAAGGAGAAAATCAATCAGGGCCGCATCGCCATTCTGGCCGCACACTATCCGGCCATTCTGGATGCCTCCAAAGAATATGTTACTTCACACCCTGGAAGCGATTACATCCCGATCGGCCCTTTGGAGCGTGCAGATGTTGAACCGAATCGCCCTGCGGATCTGGGCATTCAGGGCAACAACGTAACAGCGATCACCAAAAACTGCAAGGGCGCATGTGTAGATGCGGCGCTGAAGTTCCTCGATTACATGGCTTCCGATGAAGGATTTATGCTGGCAAGATACGGAGTGCAGGGCGTTCATTGGGATTTGAAGGAGGGTAAACCTGTTGCCAATAAGGAGTGGTTCGATGAATTTACGGCAGATCAATCGGGTAAAGTTCGCAAGAACGAAGGCATTTCCATTGGTCTGGAATCCATCACGGGGCCTGATCGAATCAATTCGGTCGCAGGCGGAGATATCTGGGCCGATCAGAAACGGCTTGATGCCATGGAACAAGCCAGAAAAATTCTGCGTCCTAATGGCATTCATGTCATTACAGCCTATAACCCGGGCGATGTGATTACCAAAGCACCGGAATGGGAGATGCTGAAGCCTTCCATGGACCGGATGGGTGATGCCTGGAAGGAAGCAATCTTTGCGAAATCGGATGAAGCGGCGTTGGGCATTATCAACGAGCTTCGCGAGCAGCTTCGAAAGACCGGATATGATCAAGCCATGCAGTTTACGAACGAAAACTTGAAAGGGAAAGACGTAGTTACCGTTCAGATGCCGAACTGATCACCTCCATATTCTTACTTTTAATT
The DNA here is from genome assembly GCF_031455635.1 of Paenibacillus sp. 2003. Taxonomy (NCBI): domain Bacteria; kingdom Bacillati; phylum Bacillota; class Bacilli; order Caryophanales; family Paenibacillaceae; genus Paenibacillus; species Paenibacillus sp. 2003. The sequence continues at coordinate 2,138,948 of NZ_JAVDTB010000001.1, forward strand.
TGAAGGAGTTGCATTCATATGACGACTGAGTTCAGACCGCCTTCCGTACCTCTGGTTACTGTGGACCCTTATTTTAGCGTATGGTCGGCTGCGGACCATCTGTATGAAGATCATACCCGGCATTGGACGAACAAAACGAATGGCATGGTGGGCTTGGCGGTGATCGATGGAAAGCTTCGACGATTTATGGGGAAAGTGGGATCGGAGGAGCGTACAGCTGTCCAGGAACCTGAAGTGCTGGTGCAGACCAACCTGACTGTCCAGCCCGTAACGACTCGATATACCTTTCAAGGCGAAGGAATAGAGCTTCATGTTCAGTTCACCACACCTTTATTGCTGGATGATTTGGACCTGTTATCCAGGCCGGTGACCTATTTGAATTTTCAGGTCAAATCGATCGATGGGGCCTCCCACCAAGTCAAAATTTACGTCGATGTAACAGGCGAATGGTGTGTAAACACAACCGATCAGCACGTAACCTGGGAACGCCATGTCATTGAGGAACAATGGAATGCCATGTCCATGGGTACTGTGGATCAGCCCGTATTGAAACTTGCCGGTGATGATACACGAATCGATTGGGGATATATGGTTCTCGCTGTTCCTCAATCCTCTCATATCCAGACGGCCATTCACTCAGTTACAGGCCGCGAACAGTATGTACGCTCCCGTCAATTGCCGACAGAAGATGATCAGCACCAGCCGCGAGCTGTATCGGACAACATGCCGGTTATGGCAGCCGAGATCGATCTGGGGGCTGTCCGGGACGAACCGATATCCGAATTTCTCATGCTTGCATATGACGATATTCATGCGATTGAATATTTTCATCAACCGCTGACTGCGTATTGGAAAAGAAATGGATTAACGTTTCAGGAGATGCTGTTACTGGCAGCTCAACAATACGAAGAGATTCAGCGGCGCTGTGACAGCTTTAATCTTGAACTCATGGCAGAGAGTCAGGCCGCAGGCGGTGAGAAATACCGGGATATTGTGGCGCTAACCTACAGACAGGCGATTGCAGCGCATAAGCTGGTTGCTGATGAGGAGGGGAATGTTCTATTTTTCTCCAAAGAGAATTTCAGCAATGGATGTATCGCTACGGTGGATGTCAGCTACCCTTCGATCCCACTTTTCCTCAGGTACAACCCTGAACTGATCAAGGGCATGATGCGTCCGATTTACAGGTATGCGATGAGCCATGATTGGACGTTTGATTTTGCACCTCATGATGTAGGAACATACCCTAGGGCCAACGGTCAGGTGTATGGAGAGAATAAGCTGGAATACCAGATGCCGATTGAGGAATGCGGCAATATGCTGCTGATGGCTGCGGCGGTCAGCAAATATGAGGGAGATATCGAATTTGCTCGGCAGCATTGGGAACCTCTTACGCGATGGGCAGATTATTTGCTGCACAATGGACTCGATCCTGTAAACCAGCTGTGCACGGATGACTTCGCCGGGCATCTGGCGCACAATACCAATTTATCGATCAAGGCCATATTGGGTATTGCTGCGTATTCCTACCTGTGTGAAAAGCTCGGTTTGAAGGAAGGGGCGAAGTACCTGGAGGAAGCTCGGAACATGGCTCAGGAGTGGGTGTCCATGGCAGATGCCGGGGACCATTATAAGCTGACGTTTGACAGTCCAACCGAGTCATGGAGCATGAAGTACAATCTGGTGTGGGATCATCTGCTCGACCTGCACCTGTTCCCGAAAGAGATCGCCGCCAAAGAACTTGAATATTACATGCACAAACAAAACCGCTATGGCCTGCCGCTGGATAGCCGTGAAACGTATACCAAATCAGATTGGATGGTATGGTGTGCCTCCATGAGTTCAACGCAAGCGCAGTTTGAGTCTTTCATTTCACCGCTGTGGGATTTCATGAATGAAACTTCGTCTCGTGTTCCCGTAACGGATTGGTATGACACGATCACCGCTAAGCAGATGAATTTTCAGAATCGTTCTGTGGTTGGCGGGTTCTTTATCCAATTACTCATGCAACAGTCTACAGACGAATGGGTGTGAAGGCAGGTGGTGAGTATGAAGGCAGACGCAGAAGAAATCTGTAACCCTTCCATACAACTCAAACAGCAATTTGCGAATCCGGATGAAACATATCGTCCACAGCCTTTTTGGTTTCTAAATCATGAGCTGGAGAAGACGGAACTGGAGAGCCAGATTCAATCCATGTTTGAAGCGGGAGTTGGTGGCGTGGTTCTGCATGCTCGGCATGGGATGCAAATGCCATATCTTTCGCCGGAATTCATGGAAGTGCTGGAGTTCTGCACAGCAGAATGCAAGAAACGGAATATGGTTGTTTGGCTGTACGATGAGGAGAATTGGCCGAGCGGAACATTGGGTGGAAAACTGACACGGGAGCACCCGGAATATCGCATGCGTTATTTGAGAATAGAGGAAAAACGGTATTTGCCAGGTACATCGCAGGAAGGCATGAAGCTTGACTTCGCCTCCTATGATCACAATGAGCTGATTGCCATCCTGGCCTATCGCGCGGTTAACCGCGATGGAGAGTGGTTGCTTCATGATGAACCGGAAAATATCACGCATTGTTGGGGAGAGGAGTGGAGTCCGGGTCACGCCCATGATTCTTATATTGTTCTCGCTTGCTGGTCATGTGAGATTGCCGAGGGAATCACCTTCGCTAAAGGGTATTACCTGGATACATTGAATCCGGAAGCGGTTCAGTCTTTCATTGGGATGTCTTATGAACCGTTTCTGGCATTAAAGCCCTATTACGGATCAACCATTCAAGGGGTGTTTACTGACGAGCCGGGTCTTATGATTCACGATGGCTTCGTCGGGGTGGAGGCCATCCGAACCGCTGTTCATGATGTGGAGGCTACTTTGCCTGGGCTCGTCTTCGCTTGGACCGAGGGAATGGCCGAACGATATCAGCAAGAGAATGGGTATGATCTAATCCCGCGGTTGGGGGCATTGTTGTATCCCATGGCAGACGGCAGCCGATCCACAAGGCAGCAATATTATGATACGATCACCCGTTGGTACGTGGATGGATATCATGCAGCGATTCGTACATGGTGTGAACAATCCGGTCTGCTCTATATCGGTCATACGCTGGAGGAGCCTGTCTGGGGGCAGGCTCGATCTCAAGGCAATCAGACCCGGGTATTGCAGCAATTCCACTATGCAGGCGTGGATTATCTCACTCCCGGCATCGGGTCAAAGGCGAATCCGCATCGCATTGTTTCCGTCAAGACGGCGGCTTCTGTCGCGCAGCTGAACAGGAAGGAACGGGTGATCTGTGAAGCCTTTGGTGCAAGTGGTCATGGTTATTCCATGCGCCAGCGGCGACTTGATGCCAATTTTATGGCTTTCTTGGGAGTTAATCTGTTTATTCCGCATGCATTCTATTATTCGTTTGCCGGGTATCGGAAGACCGACTTTCCACCGACTGAATTCAAACATGCACCCCATTGGCTGCATTATCGTGCTTTTGCCGATTATATAGGGCGATTGAGTCTGCTTGGAGCAAAAGGAAAACGAACGCCGGAAGTTCTGCTGTTATCGCCTATCCATACGGTATATGAAAACATGTTCACATCAGGCGAAGCGGATATGCATCCTTCATCAGATGTGCTGTTCTCGCTTTTGTCAGATCGCTTGCTGCGATCATCTATCGACTACGACTATGTGGATGAATGCCAGCTTCGCGAAGCGCTCCTTGTTGAAGGAGAGGGTTTGCAATTTGATGGCCATGGCCATGGATATTCGATCCTCGTTATGCCGGAAATAGAGGTGATGTCAAGGGATGTTGCAGCCAGGCTTGTATCCTTTGTTAACCAGGGCGGCACGTTAATTGCGATAGGTACGATTCCGCAGCATAGTGAATCTTTGCGGCATGATCCGGTGTTGTTGAAGGATATCCAGCAGCTGTTTGGTTCCGATCCGCCGCACGGAAAATTACGTGCTGTTGGCAAGGGGCACAGCCTCTTTTATTCCATGGATGACGCTGTTCATCAAGGCGGTCAGAGTCAGCGTCTGGATCAACTCGAAGCGTTTTGTATTCAATTAGGGGAGTTGATTAGAGAACCACCGGTAATACGATGGGATTGGATTGAAGGTCGGTCTGACGATTTGATTAGCGTCGAACGCAGAATTGGAAATCTGGTGTATGTATGGCTGATGAATTGGTCAGAGCACTCCGTGACCATTAGGCTCATTTGCGATGAAAAGAAAGGTCACTTGGAAGAGTGGGAGTTGGAGAGTGGAAGAGTATGCAGCATTGACGCTGAATCGTTCCTTTCGTTCGTACCCGGAGAGCTGCGTGTGCTGTCGGTAAGCCCTCAAGAGAGCTCCTCTTTTCCGCAAGAACGTACGGATCATGCGGAGCATACAGAGCAAGCCTGCCTGGGAGATAAATCTTTTTCCACGAATGTGGTAGAGGTCATTCTGGATGAGCAGTGGCGGTTCAGGACCGCAGGCCCCAACGTTCTTCTGCTAGATCAATGGCATGTCACGTTGAATGACCGACATTCCAGGATGAACGCGACCATGCCCGGGCAAGTAAATACGTATCGCACGACGTTTGGCATGACGCCAAAATTGATTGAACGGCTTCAATCCCGGCGTGGTACGGATCGTTCCGGTAAGGCGGGAGAAGAATCATGGGGAAGGATGGAATTGATTCTGGATGATGTAGATCAGAACATTCCATCCCATATCGGATTTTTGCAGCGTAGGCGTAATCTGGAAATATTCGTCAATGGGGTACGTCAGGAAGCGTTAAGACGCTCTTCGTGGCAGGATGGTGATTATGACAGTGTAGATCTCACTCCACATTTGTTGGCTGGCGAGAATGAGCTGGAAATTCTGACGGTTTCGTTATTGGAGCCGATGCCTGCTATTTTATTCCCAGCATTTCTGATTGGTCCGTTCGCGATAGAAAACGATACGACGTTAAATACCGATGTGGAACAATGGGGTGGATGTTGGAATACTGCTGGCTATCCTTATTATTCAGGTACGGGTGTCTACTCGCAGCAGGTGGATCTGTCTAACGTAAACTTAGCTGCAAATGAGGAGCTATGGCTGGTAGCCGAAGATATAAGGGAGACAGCAAGCCTATATGTAAATGATATTGAAGTAGGTATTCGTTTATGGCCGCCTTACCAATGGAACATAACGCCATATATTCAAGAAGGATTGAATGAAATGAACTTACATGCCGCAAATACACTGGAGAATTTGTATGGAAAGTCAGCGCTGACATCAGGAATTAATGGACAGGTGAGGTTAATCCGACGAACGCGAAGAACATCACAGACGCAACATGACAACAAATCATAAAAAACATTAAAAGGAGATATGAACTTTATGATTCGTAAATTAACTGTTTTGTGTGTTGCCCTGGTCTGTACAACCGTGTTATCGGCTAGCGCATTTGCTGCCACAGATGAGTTGAAACATACAAACTCTTTGAAGTGGCCTCAAAATCAAGCGCTTCCAACTTTCAATAAAGTCGAACGTTTGGATGTGGCAAATGTTTATGAGGAATCTGGCGATATCAAATTGCTTTTGACGACGCTTGAAGGGGTTATCAATCGGGAAAAACCACGAATTTACATTCAACAGAATAAAGTGGACCCTTGGCTGCAGGACTTGAACGTCCCTTATAAGCAGCATGACAACGTATTGGATGTTCTCAAGAAATATACAAAAGAGATCAAAGGCATTATCGTATATGATCCGCAGCTGCCGGACTCCATTAACGTGGCAACGACACTTGCCGGACTCAAAAATGCTGTTGTTGCCAGTCCTGAACTGGCTCAACAATTGACTGCTGCACCGTATCACCTGTCGGTAATCGAAGACTTGCAGGACAAGTTCAAGAATCGTATGGATGCATACAACTGGCAGTATGAGCATCTCTGGAGCCAGACGACTCAACGAATGTTGGTCGGATTGAGTCCAGACACCTCCATCCCGATTCCGTCCGGAAATTTTGATTCATTCCAAACGGTTGGAGTCGAGAAGGAACAGATTCGTGATGCAAGCAACAGGAAGACCTATGACTATGACTTGTCATCCTATTTGGGAAAAGAAGCGGTCTACCTCCGCTTTAATGATGCCTTTCCTCAGGATGGCTGGGGACCTGCCGTTCATCAAGTGACGGTGAAAGCAGATGGACAGATTATTGCGGATTTCAAAACGGGTTCTTCTGAGGAAGAAGCGTTTCTCTATGACCGAAACAACTCCAAATTTTTGCCTGGAAGCGATCATCGCTTCGCAGATAATGGAAACTACTTTGTATACGAATTTAAGCCTGCAGCGGACATAAAGCAACTAACCGTATCAATCGAGATGTGGAACCAATACAAGGTATCTGCGAGCAATGTTCAACCACTCTCGTCTGAAGAAAAGGAACCTTATGGCTATCTCCGCGATTATGCCGTAGCGAACAAAGCCATGGTCTTCTGGCTGTCTACCGGCGTGCCTGAGGAAAAGGCGCTGTTCGAGAAGATTCTGTCTGATGTAAAGACAGGGACACCTTATCTGGGATGGTTCGACAATGATTTTGAAGGCGAAGTTGCTGGCATAGAACTCACATCTCGTCATGGTGTCTATGTTGTTCCTTCCGACTGGTTCCATAACATGACCGTATTTTCAGGAACAAACGTAAAACAACAACCTGCTCCCAAACCGGTAAAATCCAAGCTGGAGAACAAAATCTATGTAACCTATACCTTTGGCGAAGGTGACAACATGCAATACGATCAGAATCATATGCGCAACCTGTGGGCTGATCCCGCTCGGGGTAAAGTGCCTATCAACTGGACTTCCAGTCCGTTACTCTACGATGCAGCGCCTGCCATTCTAAACTATTACCGTTCAACGGCGACGCCAAATGATCAGCTAGTTGCAGGCCCATCTGGAGTGGGTTACTTCAATCCGCATGTTTGGCCGACAGGCACATTCCCGGAGTATCTGAAACAAACCTTCTCTTATCTGAAGAAAACAAACATGTCGTACCCTTTTGTGCTCAATCGTGAACTTGGAAAAGACGTTCCGCTGAGTGATTCGATTGCAGCTGCGTATGAGAAGAACTATAAACTTCCAGGCCTGTTCCTCGCAGGCGAGGACAAAGCCAATGTTCAAATCATGAATGGCAGCTTTCCGGTTTCCATTCTGCGAGGCATCTCAACGGTGCAGGATGGTAAAGATATTTTGAATCGTACCAAGACCGAATGGGATGGCAAATCTCCAACGTTTATTTCGGTTGGGATTAATGCATGGAGCATGACCCCATCGGATGTGCTGGCGATTACGGAATCTCTTGGAGCCGAGTTCCAGGTGGTTAAGGCGGACGAATATTTCTCGCTGATCCGAAAAGCGTACGGCTTGTCCAAGTAAGATGTCAAAGTGAGCTTAAGGACCTTTGGGCCGTCTTCAAAGCAATCGGAAGTTCGAATCTCGCAAAGCGATTTATAGATATTCAAATATCATTCGGCCAATAAAAGACCTGCCGGATCCTCGCGGATCAGGCGGGTCTTTAGCTTGTTAATACGTTTATTATGGTAGAAACAGGAAGTTATTCAATTGAAACTACATAAAGAGCAGTCGGCCGCTAGGTGGTGGTCGGAATAGACTGTTACCTTAGGGTGGGCGGTCTATTTCTTTTCATGTAAGCAAGAAGCACCAAAATAAAAATGCCGAAAAGGAATATTAATGAAAGTGTGTCTTTGCCTCAATGCTTGGGTTTATGGTTATTTCGTGATTGGACGTGCTTTTTTACCCATAATGTAAATTCCAATCCAGCCTAGCAATAATAAGATCTGAGCCAGAGCGACCAGCCACAACACTTCCGTGTAACCTCCTATAATGCAAAATATAGTATTGACTAGGGGGAACCCAACAAAAGTAAACATGATAGGAAAATCTTTTTTGGGAGTGATTGAATAATTAACCTTCCGGTCCCAAAACTTTATAAAAGCTAATGCTAAAATTCCGATTGTAATTACAGAAAGTGTAATCAACATCACCCATTGCATATTAGAGGTTCTTTCGAAGAACGGCCCCATATAATTAAAGAAGTTAGATAAAGGTGAGAACATACACGCTAATGACAGAATGGCCGCCAGAAACGGATAGATATAACCAATTGATTTACTGTAGCCTTTCTTTTTATGCCACCATTCACCAATTAGAATAAAGATGGTCCAATATCCCGCTATATAAATCCATCCTGTAAAATTCATCACAGGTTCCCCATAGATTTGAGGCTCACCGGCCAGCGGATAATAAGTCCATCTTGCCATGAGTCCATCTGTAGTCTGAAATATCTGTTTAACAGCCACCGGGTCCAATGAAAAGTCAAAAACCATAGCGCTCAATCCCGTAATAAATGGTTTAGTCCAGGACGGTATATTTACAGACTTTAGAACACGCAAAGTTGAATAAATGATCAGAAACTCAATAATAGGGACAGTAATCGGTATATTAAATAACATTAAAATACTCCGCCCATAGGCGTAAAAACCTTCCCCAAGCGATGAAGCAGTAATTTCAAAAACGGCTGCGTAAAAAAACACAAAACCTATAAATTGCAACAGAACCGTTTTGGGATGCGTTTCCTTGTCAAGGATATAGAAAACCATTAGAACAGCAGCAATTAAGACTATAAGATCTTGAATTATCCATACAGGTACTACAGTTATATCACCCATATTTCACCTCCATTTAAGTTTAAAAGTAGAATTGAAAGTTCAAATAAATTATAATTTCACTGTGTTACTTAAACAACAGGCTGTTCGATTGAAATATGTTAGTTATCATACAAACTACCTTAGATTTGTTCATTATTTTAAATTGGGAGGATATTATGGCAGACAAAAAAACAGATCACAGAGTGAGATATACAAAAATGGTTATAAAAGAAAGCCTGTTGAAGCTTTTGACAGAACGGTCTATCAATAAAGTTACAGTGACCGACATTTGCAGAGAAGCAGGGATTAATCGCAACACCTTTTATACACACTACGCTAATCAGTTTGAGCTTCTTTCAACGATTGAAAATGATCTTTACGAAGACATTAAGCAAGTTGGGATGAATTCTTCAAATCCTCAAACGCTATCTTATGAATTATGTAAGTATATAAAAGCGAATAAAACGATATGTGAGGTTCTGTTCTCAGAGCACGGCGATAAAGAATTATTAGAACGAATCCTTTATATCAGTCACGATTTAACTATTGAACGATGGAAGACGGAATTAAAATATTTTGATCCACAATTATTTGAGTCCTGGTATACGTTCACCGCTCATGGCAGTATAGCTATTATTAAAAAGTGGGTGAGTAGTGGTCTGAAGGAAAGCCCCAGTAAAATTGCAGCTTTTATTGATAAAGCTACGGAATCCGTATCTAAAGCTTTTTATTCTGAAGAATTGTAGGATTTCCCCGCTTCTCACCAAAAATCCCGGCAGCTTCTACGCAGTATGAGTGTTGAAACTCACGCCGGCAAGGTGTGCGGTACTGTATTCGTAGGTCATATCAAAGGAATTATCCCTATCGACGAAACTGAGTTTGAAAACGGGGCACAATTGAGAGATGCTGTCGGTACGACAATCTATTATAAATTTCTTCAACTTGACCGTAACTCAGCAATTTTTGGTGCATCAAGCAAACAAGCTATTGATCATCTTCAAGGACTGACTTGGATCGGCTTATGAGTGGATCGACAACATGCATGATCGTTATAAAACGTTGCGCTTACGAGCGCGGGTGCATTAATATATCCGACCATTGTTACACTGAAAAATGAAGGTACGCCGCCGCTGATCGAACTTTTGGTGTAGTGGCCGTTCGTATCAACGCTGATGGCAGTGCTGATCATGAGAGTAGAGGCTGCATTTTGTTATGGAAAACGAGTGATTTGATCTCGTTCACCGAGATTGGTCAGGTTCATCTCGGAGTGGTCGCGAAGTGACGTGCGAATATAATTCCTGCAAGGGTAAATATGAAATTCATTGGTGTGACTATAGCGGCAATTATTACAGAGATGACATGGAAGATCTGTATGATGTACAAACCGTCTCTGAACCTGTTCCGGGAAGGTTGTTAGCGCATGATATGGTTCGGACGGATATAGAAGGCGCAGTGGAGGCAAACGTGATCGAGGTGGAGGGTGATTGAGATGGCAGGATAAGTACTATTTTATCGCAACGAATGATGATAATGACAATATCGGACTGTATGTACGTGAAGCCGATATCATTCAAGGCCTGTTTGCGCCCGATATCATTGAGCATGTCGTTTTGGATAAAGTTGATTCCAGAGGGTATACCCAGATCTTCTGGGCACCGGAGTTTCATGTCGTAGGCAACGACCTATACATTTTCTTTGCGGTCAGCAGTTCGGTATGGGGGTCGCAGGCTCACATTATGAAGCTGAAGAATCAAGGACGAATCCTCAATGCATCTGACTGGGAACTTCCCATTCGCATGGTTAATAAGGATGGTGTGTATCTGGGGTCGGTTCGCGAGGACGGCGAGGCATTGGATATTACACTCGATATGACGTACTTGGAAGTCGATGGAGGGTCTTATGTCATTTGGTCCTGGCGCCGCTGGTCACCGGAAGACTCAGGTTCCATGCTGTTTATCGCTACGATCTGTCGGAGTACAAGAACATAGTCCCATTAGAGCCCGCGCCCAGCGCGGATTTTCTGTTTTATGGGATCAAATTCTTGTCCTTTTCTCGGGACAAGAACTTGATCCCATTGCCGAAAATGGACAAGAACATGGCACTATTGACGATTAGATAAATATCTAATAATTCCTTTCTTCGATGGGGAGGATTCGAACAAGGAGAGATTCGAGGAATCCTGTAAAAGGTATATTCACTCGCGGGGTTAGTTCAAATTAAACGTGACACTTTAACATCTCTCAGAGTGGTTGGCAAGCTGCTAAATTGTCAGATATCGATTATAAGTTTCTCTCTAACAATATCCCGAGTTGCTTTGCCAAGACCTGATGCGGGATTGGTCTTTCATTCGTAAACCACCATTCCACGACTCCTACTTGAGCTGATGCAACAAATAGTACAACAACATCTTCATTTAATCCTAGGTTTTTGCCTCTGGTAACGTCTGCTTCTTTCTTCAACTCTTCGATCAGGAAATCAAGAAATCGATTACGAAAATATGGGGCTCCTTTACTCGTTAACATCAACGAAAAGAATGAATAATTATTTTCAAAGTATTCGGTCCAGATTAAAGTCGCTTCTACAAAATCCAAATCAAATGCGGATTCGCAGAGTTCCCTTAGTTCATTAAAATGTTTTTCAGTAAGTTTATCTAGTAGATCATATTTATCCAAGTAATGATGGTAAAAAGTTCTTCGACCAACATTTGCTCTGTCAGAGATTTCTTGTATGGTAATTTGATCAAAATTCTTTTCGGACATTAGTTCAATAAAAGCCTTTTTTATTGCTTCTAGTGATTTGAATATTCTTCTATCCACTATAGACATTGTGAGAGAGTCACCAAACTTTCTTAAAAATAATTGCACAATTTTAATTAACTTGTGCAATAGAGCACAAACGGTGTTCATCTGATTATTGCAGACATCCTAGTTTAATTTTATATTATACACGAAGTGCGATATCGCATAAATGTGCACTTATAATAAAATCAAAAAGGGGAAAAATCATGAAAAAATCAGTAACATTTAAAAACGGTAATTTAACAATAGCAGGAGATCTATATTTGCCAGACGGATTTGATGAACATAAAAATTATCCTGCGATTGTTAGCGTTCATCCTGGCGGAGGAGTAAAGGAACAGACTTCCGGGTTGTATGCACAGAAACTCTCCATCCAGGGATTTGTTGCATTATCCTTTGATGCCTCGCATCAGGGAGAGAGTGAAGGTGAGCCGCGTTTACTCGAAGATCCGGTTGCAAGAGTGGAAGATGTGCGTTGTGCAGTAGATTATCTGTCTACTCTTCCATTTGTCGATGAAGAAAAGATTGGAGCCCTTGGTATTTGTGCCGGTGGTGGTTATGCAATAACTGCAGCACAAGCCGAACGTCGCATCAAAGCAGTAGGAGGAGTCAGTGCAATTGATATAGGTGCTATGTTCCGAGGAGAAAATACAGGAGGTACCGTTTCAACACAATTGCAAACACTTGAGGCGGTTGCTAAGCAGCGTACAGCAGAAGCAAATGGAGCAGAGGCTATGTTCCTTACTTATGTACCTGATTCTCCTGAAGAATTTGATGAAAATACACCTGCGCTTATGCGTGAAGGCTATGAATACTATAGAACTCCTAGAGCACAGCATCCAAATTCTACTAATCGATTCCTATTTAGAAGCGTTGACAGAATCATGGCATTTTCGGCATTAAGCCAATTAAGTACCTATCTAACTCAACCTCTTTTAATGATTGCAGGAACCGAAGCCAACACACGTGGTTTCAGCGAACAAGTTTATGCATTGTCGAATGGACCAAAAGAATTGTTTTGGGTTGATGGTGCAACGCATATCGCCATGTATGACATACCGGAATATGTAGCCCAAGCAGTAACCAAGTTAACAGAATTCTTTGAGAAGAATCTTTAAAATAAATTTGTGCAAATTAACAGAATTTCGTCCAGAAACTTCATATAACAAGTAATGTCGAGGGACAAGAACATGGTCCCATTGAAGTCGCTATTTTAGCGGCTTTTTTATGTTATCGGTACAAGTTCGTGTCCCGAGCCAAGGACAAGAACTTGTACCGATTGCCGGAATGGACAAGAACATAGTCCGATTGCCGATTAGATGTATATCTAACGATGAGTACATGCACTTAAAATCTCATTAAGTACCATAATACATGAATGTGTTCACAGTGTTATGGAACAACAGACACGAAGAGAGGCAACACAGGCGACTAGATATTATACTTAAACTAACGGGCAGCTTTGTTTAATGACAGTGTAGCATCTCAGTCAATTTAAAGAGGGTATAACCTAATGGTGTCGCGGGACAAAAACATTGTTCCATTCAAAGTCGCTTATATAGCGGCTTTTTTGATTTAAGGAACCAAGTTCTTGTCCCAAGCTAAGGACAAGAACTTGGTTCCTTTGCCGAAAAGGACAAGAACATTGTGTCATTTCGGATTAGATTGTTATCTAAATGTTATCATGACAGAACTAATGTGACGAGCTAAAAGCACAATTCGCTTTCTGAAGGCAAGAACTCAGTTCCATTGCTGAAAAAATTGGGAACATGGTATCAATATCGATTAGAATATTTTATTTGTTTAATTAAGCTAACGGGCAGGTTAGTTGAACAAGAGTGAATAAAAAATCTGCTAAAATTGATTAGGTTATTTGTTAAAAAATCCTTAATCTTTTTTTTCATAAAAAGTTATCGATTCTTATTCTAAATTGTTATCTCCCCACTCGCACATAGTTTGAAGGATTGGTAAAAATTGCTTACCAAGAGGGGTTAGACAATATTCGACTCTTGGTGGGACCTCTTTATAAATTTCACGATGCAGGAGTCCGTCACTTTCTAACTCTCTGAGCTGCTTCGTTAGCATCGATTGCGTAATATCCGGAAAAACACGGTTTATCTCCCCAAACCTTCTAGTTTCCTCGGCAATATACCATAAGATCGATAATTTCCACTTCCCTGCAACTATTTTTTGTACTTTGTTTAGTCCGCAATCAGACGAATACTTGTTGTTGTGATACATATTTTCCCCTCCAAAATAAATATACAGGCTCTTAGAAGCGTGTAAAAACTCGTTAGTATTGTTTTTTATAGTATGTTCTAAAAAAGATCGTACTTGTTTAAAGTAAGATACTTTAATAAGATTACGAAGCGAAACAATATGGTAATTATACTTTATAGATGATGGAGGAATAAAGGTTGAAATCTTTGGAGATGAAAAAATACAATACGAGTGCGATTATGGCAGCTTTGCTGATATGTGGTTTTTTCGGCTATCTAAGCGAAACGGCCATCAATATTGCAATGACTAATTTGATGGAAGTATTCCAAATCTCGGCTGCGACGGTACAGTGGTTAACGACGGGGTACATGTTGACCATAGGCATTTTAACGCCAATAAGCGCAATGTTGTTGCAGATGTTTACTACAAGAAAGCTCTTCACAGTTTCGCTCATCAGTTTAATCGTGGGTACATTGATCGCGGCGTTGGCGTTAAATTTTGAAATGTTGATGTTCAGTCGAATTTTACAGGCAGTAGGCATGAGCACCTTGATCCCCCTGTTGTTCAATACAGTTCTCGTCATCTATCCGCAGAATAAACGGGGCGCGGCGATGGGGTTAGTCGGGCTTGTTACCATGTTTGCCCCAGCGCTCGGACCGACCTTTGGGGGGCTGGTAGTCGGATATTTAACATGGCAGTATATTTTCTGGTTCTCACTTCCATTTTTAGTCGTAGGATTGTTGATGGGGTTGAAGTATTTGGAGAACGTTACCGATGTCAAAAAGCAGCGGATTGATTTACTGTCTGTGTTGTTGTCAACGATTGGATTCGGCGGAGTTGTTTTTGGCTTTAGTCAGGTAGGCGAAGGATCTGAAGGCTGGGGGAATCCGGTTGTGATCACTTCAATCATTGTCGGCCTCATCTCACTGGTGCTGTTCGTGCTGCGTCAGAACGTTATGAGTAGTCCGATGATGAACCTGAGCGTGTTCAAGTATCCGATGTACGTTGTTGGGCTGATTCTGGTAGCGTTATGCCCGATGATTTTTATGACGAGCCTGATTATCCTGCCGATGTTTCTGCAGACGGGCGCCGGATTGTCTCAGTTCATTGCGGGGCTCATGCTTTTGCCGGGTAGTGCGCTTTTCGGTCTCCTCTCCCCGCGCATAGGGCACTTGTTCGATAAACATGGGCCAAAATGGCTCGTTATCCCCGGATTCGTGATCGTTTCAGTCATGTTATGGTTCTTCACTACGCTATCTCCTGCTTCTTCAATCGCCTTTATGGTGGCTGTGCATATAGGGCTCTCTATTGGGACAGCCTTGATCTTAATGCCTGCTCAAACGCACGCGCTAAATCAATTGCCGCCAGAATTGTACCCGCACGGTACGGCAGTCATAAACACATTGCCGCAGGTTACGGGGGCGATCGGAATTGCTGTAGCTGTCAGTATCCTTATGGGCGGTATGGATAACTACCTGCACGGCTTCTCCGCTCTTGCCAAACAGGTCGAGATGGCAAACGCGATGTCGGCAGGAGCACACAACGTATTCGTGTACATGATTATCCTGGCCCTAATTGGATTGGTCACAGCGTTGTTCATTCGTCGTGGCATAGTCAAACACAAAGAGGTGCGTACGCAGCATTAATATTTGGTCTGCGAATCCCTTATCGGTGTCTACGTTCACATTAAAATGGTAGGAGAATTGGGGGCCGGCTGGAATTTTATGAGCTGGTGTCATCCGGATATGCCCATTGTGAAGAATTACTTTAAACAAACGAGGGCATTGATCTAAGAAGGATCATGGCCCCGTTTGTTTAGCTAAAGGGCTACATTCCTGTAACAAAGAAAAGTTTGTGAAACAATGTACTTAAGCTAATGGGGTGCGTTAGTAATCATCTTTACAAATTCTCGTCATCCCTTACACCTCTTTTATCTATCCATAAGTACAAAAAAGTGTACTAAGGCAATTTAAATTGCCCTCTTCCAAAAGATGAGCAATGATTTTATTCTAGGAGATGCAACAAAAATATTCAATGTAATTCAATCATATCCAAATAAGTATGGATTTTTTCAAAAGCATTATGTGAAGAAACATCGAAACACAAGAGGAGGTTATACTAATGACTACTAAATCTTTTCAAGAAATTGTACGCTCTCGACAATCTGTGCGTCAATTTCTCTCTACACCCGTTAAGGAAGAAGTGATTCGTGAGGTTCTCGAAGATGCTCAATATACACCGTCTAATTGCAATACGCAGCCTTGGAATGTTCATATTGTTTCAGGTGATAAGAAGGATGAATTGAGTAAAGCTTTGTTACTTGCGAATGAGGAAGGGAATCATAAACCAGATTTTACATTTGATATGAACGCCTTTTACGGCCGATACGGCGAACGCAAGAATGCGCATGGAAAAGCTTATTATGAATCACAAGGAATAGCACGAGAAGATTACAAAGGTCGCAAGCAGGCAGCAGCACAAAATTATAATTTTTTCAATGCACCCCATGTTGCTTTCTTATTTATGCCTTCATTTGGAGATAATGTGCGTGTCGCATCTGATATTGGCATGTATGGTCAGTCATTTCTACTAGCGCTCGAGGCACGTGGGATAGGCGGTATTCCCCAGACAGCATTAGGCTTTTCTGCTGATACTGTCCGCGAAGTTCTTGGAGTATCGGGCGAACTAAAATTATTATTTGGAATATCATTTGGTTACCCAGACAAAGAAGCACCAGTAAATAGTTTTCGGATGGGTCGTGACTCAATCGAGAACAGTGTGACATTCCATCGTTAAACAAACTCTATAAATTGGTTATATAACCAACAGATCCCTTCTTCAAACTTAACAAACGATTCCCTTATTATATAAATTATATATGAAAAAAAAACCAAAATGTCGAGGGACAAGAATATATTCCCATTGAAGTCGCTATTTTAGCGGCTTTTTTATGTGATCGGTACAAGTTCTTATCCTCAGCCAAGGACAAGAACTTGTTTCTATTACCGATTAGGCATATATTAATCGGTGGTATCCTCCCCGTTAATTCATTCAACTAACGGGAAACGATAGCTCAATAAAACCAACAAAGCAGCTGACCAACGTGATCGGCTGCTTTTATTCAACTAACGGGCAGGATAACGTGGGTGGTGAAAAAGAAGGGGGAACGTTGTAGCCATGTGAATATCTGCCTACGATGCAACAGATAATTATAATATCACGATGATGGCATCAGATCCCTAGTTGAATTAAGGTAATTGCCCCCTGTTGACACAAAGATATCACCGCGATATATTTAGTGGGCTAACTATTGCTGGTTGACTGGCTGAGGAGATGTATTAATGACAGATACAGTGGGCTGTGATATTCGTCAGTCGTTAGATAGAGTTTCTTCCCAAATGCGTCGAGATTATAGCGATTCATTGAGGGAACTTAACCTTTATGTAGGTCAAGATAATTTGCTTTCTCGTTTGTGGTTAGGCGATGGGGTAACACAAATGCAACTCTGTGAATATTTAAAATGCGAACCACCTACGGTAACCAATATGGTTAAATCATTGGAGCAAAACGGATTTATTTATCGTAAACGTGATGAACATGATGCAAGGGTTATGCGGATTTTTCTAACAGACAAAGGCAGAGAATTAGAGAAACCGGTTGAATCCAAATGGAGAGAGCAGCAAGAAAAATTACTCCATTCAATTTTACCGGAAGAACGCTTAATCTTAAGGGAACTTATGAAGCGAATGGAGAGGAACTTGTTTTAAGTTTTCTCTATGCTGATATTTAGCATGCTAAATAAATTATAACCTTCTTTAGCAAGGAACTCCTCTCTTGAAGCGGGGAACCTTGGTAACCACCGAAAAATAAGTTAGCAGGCTAAGTATTATTTTCGTTTTGATCGATCTACTGAAATTCATTAAATTAGTCAATGCTATGTTTAAAGCTGTCTCGTTAAACATACCAACAATCTAGATTATCAGCTAGGCGTTGACCCACGTATTTTAAATGAATCAGATCAGATTAAATGATTAGGAAATATAAGATTAAAGATTGTAGATATTTATAGAACGTTTGACTCGTTATTGTCTATTTATTTTTGAGTCATATTAGCAAGTAGATACCATATGAAAATAAATTAGGGGGATTTATTTATGTCTGAAAAAAAACAAATGTTGCTTGGTTTAGGATTTACAGGGGCATACGGTGCAAATGCTAAAGCTTGGAAAAGTGAGGGTGTCAATGTGACTACTTATCCAGATATTAATGCAGATATTCGCTATGCTCAACTTGCTGAAAAAGGTAAATTTCAATTTATATTTGTAGGTGATTTCCCTGGAGCAATACCCGATGATAACAGGGAGGTGCCATCGATGACGCTTGAACCTATCATTACTGCCACTGCAATATTACAACAAACAAAACACATTGGTGTGGCGTCAACTGTACATACTCAGTGGAATAATCCTTTTACTTTAGCACGTCAATTTAAAGGGATGGATTTAATGAGTGGTGGACGTATTGCTTGGAATGCTGTTACGGGATCAAGTCCAAAGGTAGCAGAAAACTTTGGTGTAAAACTAATGGATAGTAGATCACGTTATGAAAGTCATTATGAGTTCGTAGAAACTGTACAGCACTTATGGGCAACATGGGGAAAAGATGCTCTAAAAGCTGATAAAGAAACCGGTGTATTTGCGGATTATAACCAAGTAAAACCTGTTCATATATCTGGTAAACATATACAGGCTAATGGAGCCTTGCCAATTCCACCTTCACCACAAGGACAACCGGTCATCTTTCACTCTGGTGGATCTCCAAATAGTATTGCGTTTGCAGGACGCTATGCGAGTGCAATGATTGGTGAAGTGTGGACGATAGAACAAGGTATTGCTACAAGAAATGCACTACGCCAGGTTGCGATAGACGCGGGTCGAAATCCAGATGAGATTAAATTTATCGCAGGACTCATGCCGGTTGTTGCAAATTCTAAACGTGAAGCAATAGATCGTCACGCAAGTTTTATGGATGAAAATATAGTACAACAACGTGCATTTCATATCGGAATGATATTAGGAATCAGCTTCACTCCTGAAGATTTAGAACGCCCGATCGCACCAGAACTTTTAGACAAGGTAAAAATCGACCGTTACTCTGATCCTCGTGCTGAGAATGTTTTAAAGGTGGCGCGTGAAGGTTGGACATTACGCGATATCATTTATCATTCTGTGATTGATTACCATCCTGCAACATTAGGTGATGCAAAAGAAACTGCGGATTACCTAACTGAAATGTTTGAAAGTGGCGCAGCAGATGGCTTTTGGATACTACCAGATGCTTATGAAACCGACTTAAAACGTTTTGTAGAAGAAGTGGTCCCTATCTTACAGGAACGTGGTGTATTCCATGAAGATTATGATGGAGAGACATTAAGAGAAAATCTTGGTGTGCCCTATCAATATGGTGTAGATAAACGATTATCTTAATAGAAGTAATATAGAGCACAGGCTGATAATGGCCTGTGCTTCTTTATGAGCGTAAAAAACCAGGTCTTAAGAAAGCACGTAAATCACCACGGTTCTCAAAACGAATGCCTGGGTACAGAAGAATATTTTCGGGCATTCAGTAGTATTAGGATTTAGTGTTTAGGTAGGAAGAAACCCTGATATACCTTTCATCAGATGGTTAATTCTTTGATTTATTCAATTTTTGTAACAGGCCTTGCAATGGGAATCATTTTGCTTAGAGAACGCCGAATTAAAAGAAAACAATAATAAATTTAAGGTATGTATGCGAAACGATACTTTTGGGTAACATAACTACAAATACCGATGAAGGAACATTGAAATTCGTTTATTTTACTGGTACAAGTTCTTATCCCATGCTAAGGATAAGAACAAAATGATGTATAGGCATAGGCAAGCAATTAAAGTACCTATGGAATAAGGTACTGAATCACGATATTTAGCGCAGGATTGTCGCGGGACAAAAACATTGTTCCATTCAAAGTCGCTATTATAGCGGCTTTTTTTGTTTTATGGAACCAAGTTCTTGTCCCAAGCTAAGGACAAGAACTTGGTTCCATTGCCGAAAAGGACAAGATCATTGTGTCATTGCGGATTAGATTATTATCTAAATGTTATCAAGACTAAACGCTACTTTGGTAAGATAAGGCTCAAATCGTTCTCTGTAGGCATAAACTCTGTTCCATTATGTGTAAATGTCGAGTAGAATATTGAATCTGTTTCATTAAACTAACGGACTGGTTAGCGTTACCTTAATGCTAACTACAGGCGATGATTTTTTGTGTTAATTAATGAACTACACAAGCAGACTTATACCCAAAATGATTATATTCAACTTTAAATCCCCCTTGTCACGTTTATCTGAGATACTTCCTTCTATAAAGTATTTATCGGGATACTAAGAGGAGAACCTTGTAGATAAAATTTGAATTGTTAGAGGAGAGATCAAGCTACAAGCTTCGATAAACCTTTGATATAGGCAGGAGAAGTGAGCAATATTATCAAATCACCATAGATACTCTCTAACATTAATCCTCTGGTAACATAGGCATTTCTAAATCTCTTAAGGCTGCTTTAAATTTTAGAGGATCGTTTAATAGAATCTCAATTAACCTTAGTCTTAAATAATATAAAGGCAGTTTTCTTTTCCCTTTACCAGAGCTTATGCATATTTTAGTCAATTTGTTTCGTAACCATTGGTCTAAATGCTCCCGTTCAGGGTTATCTTCTGCTAGATCACTTAATATAGAATCATATAAATTTTCAAGCCTACCTGGCCACCTACCGCTTAAATTGTATATACGATTAAAGTTTTTAACTCTGGCAATAGCCGTCTCTTCTTGTGATAAGGATCTTAGTTGAATAAGGAATTTATCACGTGTACCGAATTCAATATCTATCTCCATCTCGTCAATGGCTTCATGTTTGTATGGGATGAATGCTCTTTGAATTGCTCCCGGAAGAGTGGAAGTATCAAGTGGATCTTGTTGTATTTTGATCCTTTCGTTACAAGCTAAACAAACTGGAATGAGATTATCTGGGAGCATCGCTATAGCCGGATATTCATGTTTTGGAAAATAGTGGTCTAAATCTGCAATCATACTTTGCGAAATATCTATTTCACAAAGACAAGCAGGACATAATTTAACATTTACATTTTCAAGCTGGTAACCTTCAAAGAAATAGGAGCGGTTAAAAGGATTCTTGGAAAACGTTCCGATCTGGTCAAAACCTGTTTTATTGAAGATTTGACTATAAAAAGGTACGACAAAACCATTAAGTGCCTTTTTTAGTTTCGTAGGGAGTTTTGTTGACTGAAAGCAGAATGTTGACGTATCGTACTGATTAAAAAAGTAGATAGATATCATTTCTAAAAGCATCCAGGAAATCAAGCAACGAATCGTTACATATGTACAAAATACAATGTAATATTTAGTAGAATATAGTCTCAATTTGTTTTAATATTATTAAGGACTTAAATAATGTGTCACAAATAAGAAAGGATTTTAACTGTGAGTATGTATTACCACATCAAATGCCCTCAAGGAGTTGAAAGTAAATATTCTATATTAGTATTTAACGATAAAAATGAACCTTTTATGCCTCTAACAGACTTTTATTTCTATCAACAAAAAAGAATTAGTGAGAGTTCTGCATTATCTTATCTTGTATCATTGGAAAGGTTCTTCACATGGCTTTGCAGAAATAGTAATTTCCAAGGGAAAAGGGTTAACTGGTATGACAGCCATCATGCTTTAAGGGCATCTATTGAAGATTACTTAATCTACGAGCTAGGTTGTAAGTTGAGGTCAACAGACGACTATAACTTCGTTATTAAAACAAAAAAAAGTCCTCAAACTATCAATCATTTCTTAGCTGCACTTAAAGCATTCTATAGAACCGCGTTGCATTTAAAATCATATTCTTTTCAGAATCCTCTCATTGATGTAAATTACAGCATTTCAATTGCAGATAACAATGCTCCTAGTATACGTATTGATAAACCACGGTTACCTAAAATAGCTGGGACAGAAACACCATATCAGTCTTCATATAGAAGACAGTCTGAATCGTATTTTAAATTAGTTGCAGATGAATGGAAGCCTATTATTATCGCTGATGAGGATCTTCCCTATATCATCTATAGGGCTGGTTCTTTGCTAAATTGGTCTCTTCGGGATGAAGTAATAATTAGAATGCTTTTTGAAACAGGAGCTCGAATTAATGAAGTTCTTTCATTAACAATGGGCGATTACAGAAGGCGAAGAAATCAATATGAAATTGCTGCACAAAATAAAGGCAGCGAAAATAAGAGAATAAAATTTTTGAGGTTCTCAAAGGATACTTTGAAGTTGTTCATTAGATATGTAAATGGAGAACGGAAATTATACTCACACTGTAAACAAAATTTTCACAAACTTTCAGATAATGATGAGATTTTTTTAACTAGACATGGAACACCGTATAACTACAATGCTTTTTATTCACAATGGATTAAAATCACTGCAAAGGCTAACATTAAAATAAATATTCATAAGACTAGGCACTGGTTTGTTACCAATATGATTAAAAGTATATACGAGATGTCTAAAGATAGCAGTGAAATAGAAATCAAAAAAAATGAATTAATAAATTATATGAAATGGAAGTCTTCCGACACAATTAAAGTATATGAGCACTATTTCAGTGAAGCAGCATTCAGAGATATTCATGAGACGATGGCGAAAAAAATGAACGAACTCGAAAAAGAACATTTGGTGAAAACTCGAATCACTAAGAGTAAAAGAGAAAAAGAAGAAATTACTCCAGTTTCAGTGGAAGATGAATGGATTCAAGAATTATACAAAGGGATGGATGACTAGTGACACAGGAGTTGCTTGTAACAAAAGAATGGTACAACAAATTAAATGGAGTGATTGACGAAGAAATCCTTACTCTGAAAAATATAGAGAATGATTTTTTATGGGATTTGCTCAACAAACAAAGCTTCAATTATATTTATAAATACTGTCTAGGTAGCCCTCTGGCAAATCATTTCTCCTTAGCTGTGTTGTGTGCCACAGATCGAAAGTTGTCACCTGCATCAATTAACAATATGTTAGCTAGCTTAAATGTACGTTTTAGGGATATCTTCAATGCCTTTAAACTTACGGAAGCGGCAGAATTAAATTACTCACACATTCATAATTATTTGTCTGGATCAATCTGTGAAGAGCATACAGACAGTCAACGAAAAGCTTTCATTTCTTATTACAAATCGCTTTTATTCAATGTATTAAAATGGACTAAGAGTAGAATTCCAATGGATAAACAGAATCATTTTTCTAAGTTTTTCTTTCCAGAATTTCCTTTTGACAATAGAGATTATTCATTCCGAAACCGAGCAATTAATTCAGCACAAAAGAAGCGTAAAGATGAGTCTTCAGCTGTAGCACCTTTGTTACCTTCGATTCGCGCTCAATGCCACATTAGGTGGAATCAAATCAAACGTTTACGTGAAATTACTAACAAAGCAATTGCAAAAGTAGAAGACGAAAAGTTACCTTTACCATACTCATTTAACTATGAGGAATCTGAATATTTGAATGAATGCCTCTATTTCGAATTAAATAGAGATAATCAAGGGGAGTATTTTTTGGAATTTGTGAAATCAATAGATCTCTCCGATGGCGCCCCAGGAGAAGGACTATGGTTTTTCGAATTACTTAAAAATCGTCTATTAGGGGCATGGTCTAACCAAGCATCGACTGAGAGACTAAAAGAAGGAGTGGAATTTCTAGAAAATTGGGGGCATGATACTCAAGAAAATAGACACCCTTTTCAATCAAGAAATAATGGGGTTTTGACTCAAGGGTTCTCATTGACCAAAAGTCAGAACTTAAATAAGTCTAAACTATTTATCAATGTAGAGCCATTGTATATAGCATGTATGTTTGCTGTATTTGCATTAGATATTCAATCATTCTCTGGAGCTAGAATGAATGAAATTTTACAAGTAAGCCATGATTCGGATTGTTGCGTCATCATTGAAGATAAGAAACAATCTCCTCCTAAAAAAAATTATATATTTCGTTTAATACCAAAAGGAAGAGATATTGAAGAAAATTACTATATGCCTGAAAGAGTATTTAAATCATTAATAATGATATTACGAGAATTAAAGGATCACTATAATTCTGACAGTCTTCCAACTGTAAAATATAGCATAACGTCTCGTCAACATATCATGAAAGACAAGAAATATGTTTTTCAGTACCACAACCAACATATTAATCAGTTCACACTTAATTCTGTTATTAGGTTTCTAACACATGGATTAATTATACAAACTGAAGAAGGAAATCAAGTAATTCTTAAAACGCATCTTTTGAGACATGCCTTCGCTACTCATATGGCTCAAACGGAAAAACTCCCAATAGATATAGTTAGACAATTATTACACCAGAAAGACGAAAGTGTAACCGGTTATTATGCCGCGCCAACTCAAATACAAATATCAGATACTATTGAAGATATACAAGATAATTGGTTATCTTATATTGATATTCACCAAGGCATTCTGAGGAGTCCAGAAGAACTCAAAAATGCCTATGATGAGTACAAAGAAAAAGTAGGTACTGTTTCAAAAGTCGTAGGTGGTATCTGTACTATTGATGCGGTATGCCCAACAAAAATGGCATGTATGGGATGTGCAGCAAAAGTACCTCAGCCTGAGTTCAAGAGTGAAATTGAACAATATTATAACTGGGCGAAAGATAGTAAAAATCATTTTGAAAAACATGGATTAGAAGTAGAAGCGAAAAAAATGAAGCTAGCAATGAAAAGAGCACAGCTAGAAATTAGAGAAATTGAAAGTATGGAAGAGTACATTAAGGATGAATCGTATGAGCCAAAAATTCAATTCTAGGAAAAAAATTCAAAAACCTTGGTTGAATGAACTTTACACTTTACGGAAAAACAGAACTTTTGAACTTGGGAAAGCAGCTATAGACGAATTATTAGACCAGGGAATCAAAATCTCTTATAGAAAGATTTCTGAAATGTCAAAAGAGTTAGATAAAGAGAAAAAAGGAATACATCCCAATTCTATTAAGAGTAATAGTGCACTTTACAATTATTATGAAGAAAACACTCAATTAAAAAGAAAAACAAAAAAGTCACTTTCAGCTTCTTTTAAAAACGAGTTAAGTTTAAAAAAATATACTTCAATTAAAATCAATAGAGATCTTAATTCTTTAAAAAATAGATACATGAAACTCGAGAAAAATGAACTTGTTGAGTTACTAATCAATGCGGAACAATATATTGCTGAAAATAATCAGAAATGGATAGTCGCACAGTTTGAAAGTTTTAAAGATCAACCATAGAAGTAGAATTCAAAGCAACAGCTCAATTAATTCCACTAAAAGTGGTTGGTAAGACTGGCAGAACACACATTTGGGTTCCTTGATCATTTGAATTGTCGTTTTTGTTTAAAGTAGGGTTTCCATGCTATCAAAATTTATTAATGGATGGGGAGAATCAATCCAATGTATACAATAAATCTGTTTGAATCATCTATGAACTCTAGTCATTTGATTAACGATATAAATTTAAAGTTTGAGTTTGATTTGAGAGTCTCTGAAAACATCCAGTTTCATAACATCTTTTTGTCGGATCAAACACAGAGGCTGATAAACATTTTGGACATTCAGGTATCAGCAAGGGCTAATACCACTTTCTTGAAGAAAGCTGTTGGTGAAATCCAGTCCAATCTTCGAGTGTTCAATCAAGGCTCCGGTTACAGAGAATGGGATTGGGTATTTGACTCAAATGATATATCTGCCTTAGAAGGTGTTCGTTCTGGCGACCTATATTTTACAATTGAAATAAAAGCGATTGTAGAAATCCGGGAGAACGGTAATAAAGTCATTCCGATATCTGGTAGCCAACAAATAAAGATACCAGAATCCGACTGGATTCAGTTCATTAGACAATTTGGCTACTCAACAAAGTATGCTATGACACTCTCATCAACATTGCTCAGTGATGCTAGTTGGTTACACGCATATGAGAATCTTAATTTAGCAAGAGAACATATGCACAGAGGATATACTTATGATGCTCTTCGTCAATGTCTCTCAATTATAGAATCATATACGGATGCAGGAAACGGACGAGGTGGCCCCTATATGGCTAAGTCATGGGAAACGTTTTTACAAGATGTTACGGATCAAAAGAAAAGCGGAATTATTGGATTGCTAACAGGGGTAGCTACTTACCTCAATAAAATTGGACACCACCGTAACTCAGCACTCAGTGAAAACGGAAATCTTTCACCAGTGGCTGTTGACCAATATGAAACAGAGTTACTGCTCGGTATTTCACAGCTTGTGATTACCTATCTAGAAAAGTTAAAAACTGACGGAGGTAATACGCATGTCGGTTAGAAAAGTAACGCTAACTGTAAAAGAAGTCTCCGAGATGCTGGGAATATCAAGCGCAAAAATTTATGAAATGGTAAGAACAAAACAAATTCCGTGTATCAAGGTAGGGAGTCGAGTTGTTTTCCATGAGGACGTGCTACGTGAGTGGATGGGAGCAGCGACTGTCTCTCCAAAAGGACCACTGTTAACACCCCTATCTTCTGATCGATGTGATTCAGATGATCAGCTATCTAAAACGCGATATGAAATGCATTTATCGAGTGAGACTATTCGCTTTATCCAAACAGTCTTAGAAATTCAAGAAGCTGATATCAAAAAGCATTTAGACGAAGTATTCGAAGAAAGTGCAACAAAAAGCGTTTATTATAAAGATAGACCACAGGATCTAGAAAAGCGAAGATTGTATGCTCAACGTAGATACCACGCTTTAATTCTTGCTCTTGATGAAATTGATCGTGAATTTGCCAAAGCTCAACGGAGGGAACTCAAATGATTGGTTATGTTATCTGGGGTGAAGAGGAAGCGAAGAAGTGGTATGACAAACATATGTATGTTAAGGAAGCTGCCGAGTATCTAGGGCTCTCTAAATACTTAATTCGCAAAATGGTAAAAGAAAACAAAATTCCTTACACAAGGAGTTACAAGGATATCTCCTTCCATCAGGAGATTCTTGATTCATGGATGCGTGGCGATTTTATTCCAGGTAGAGTTGCTCTAATTCTTGATGATGAATGTATTGAATTTGATCATAGAGATGCACTTAGTGAACATTACCGGAGATACCCTGAGTTAGTTGAAATGAAATACGAGAAATCTCTAACTTTACCAAATGACGATTATCAAATTGAAGTTCGTGATGACGGGGTATCTATTTCAATTAAATCAGCATCAGATTCAGTATGTTCTCAACTGTTTCTCAACAATCAAGTTATTGATCACCTTATGCATATTGTAAAGGTAAAAAGGTCACCTGAATAAGCAAGAAAGAGGTTCAATTTTATGAACACATATATTCTTGATAGCTCCTTGCTTGAGAAGTTTAAGCAAGCCGTAAGCGATCATGACGATTTCCTGATTAATACATACAGCAATTACAATGGAAAGAACCTTTGGAGCTTAATTTGCTCTGCGAAGGACTGGCTTTCCGTCAGCGTTAACGGTTTGCCGTACATCGATTTGACCCACTCTCATGATGACGTCCGTTCATTGAATGTTCTACAGTTGATTACAACATACGATATTGTCCTTCAATCCATTGAGCAGCTCCATCGTGTTTTTGAGATGGAATACCCGCTCAAGAAGGACTATTCAGTATTTAATGCGGCTGTTCCCGACGATGCGTATTTCGCGCAGATCCGGGCATGCTTCGGAGCACATCCAGTCGACTTAAGAAGCGCTGATGGAACGAAGAGTACGAATAAGTACTTCGCTTCTTGGTCTAGCGATATTAGCAATTTCGGTGATAACGGAGATTATTCAGTTTATCTTTACAGCAACAATCCTGACGTGGTTCAACCTATTCGCTTCTCAATGAGCTTCGCCAAAATTCATGAGTATACAGTTAAACGATACTCCCTCTTATCGAGCATGATAAACGTAATTGAGAAAAAGGATGGTATGTTTATCGAGGAGCAGCGGCAACAAGAGATCAGACGCCGTTCCGATATTGTCGAGCAGCTCCAAATTCTTTTGAAGGAGAACAGTACTCGAATTCGTGAGGGTGATGGGTATCATTATGACATCCAGACGCTGATCGAGCTCTTCACTGCTCCGCAGGACTTCCCCGAGCAGGAACGGCAAAAAGTAGCGCAATACCTGAAATCACTGCATGTATTGGTCGATGAGCTATACGAAGCGTTCCAGAGCATGACATATAGTGAAGATGGTATGGCTCATGGACACCTACTACATTCGAGATCCCCTAAGTTTAACGGACTACATTACGATCTGGAGAAAGTGTTCGAGTATTTGAACAATCCGTATTTCAGGGCTGATCGGGTCGACTATCACCTAAGAAGTCTTATCATTGAGGGGGTTCTACCGCCTTACGTTAGTCGGCAGACGGACAAGCTCGACTTGCAGCTCCCGCTTTTAGCTAGGCTCACCTACAACGAAATGAAATAACAATAAAGGAAGAGAGTATATTATGGCGACACTATCTAAGGTAGGGAATCCGGCATCTCCATTGTTTTTGACCAAGATCGGTAAGGAGTACGACAAGAAGAGAACGTATAAGGTTTTTAATACCAAAAGGGACTCCCATACAATCCTAGATTTTTTATTGTGAGTTTGGATTGTCAACATTAAATCAGACAACTTTTTAAGGGCTTCTTGGCGATACTGAACAGGCGTCAAATACCCCAGTGATCCATGAACTCGGTACCTGTTAAACCAGTTGACGTAGTCGTATAATTCCAATTCCAAATGACGGAGGTTTCGGAATTCCATCTGGTAAATAAACTCCGTTTTCATAACCTTGTAGGTGGCTTCGGCCACGGCGTTATCGTAGGGACATCCTTTCTTGCTGATTGATCGGCCAATACCAAACGTGCCTAGAAGCTGGTCCATCGTGTGGTTCTTAAACTCACTCTCACGCTCCGTATGAAACCACTGGATTTGGCTCAAGTCGCCTTCTACCGTTGCAAAGGCACGCGAAACCAGAGCAGTGTCCTTATGTGGACCTACACTGTGGCCAATAATTTCTCGATCGAACAGGTCAATGAGCACACAAATGTAATGCCATCGATGGCCGACCTTCACATACGTGAGATCGCTTACCACGAAGCGCTTTGCTTCCGCCTGATCAAACTCTCTTTCGAGTTTATTCGCTGTTTTCTCCTCATTACAGGCCGTTTTATGAGGCTTAAATTGCGTAACAGTGTACGTGGAGACGAGACTCTGCTCTTTCATGATTCGACCAATGCGACGTCTGGAGGCGATGAGTCCTCGTTCCTGAAGCTTAGCTTTTATCTTTCGTGTACCGTAGACTTTTCGATTGATGTGAAATATCTCCACAATAGCTTCCGTGAGATCATCTTCATTTGGCTTTGATTCGGTCAGTTTAGTAGAATGCTTTCTCAATAAGGTGAGAAACTATACTTGAGGAGATGAAAATTAAGGTTATCAGAAGTATAATGGAGGTATATATCGTTAATTATTTATTATAAGGGGGAACTGTATGAGTTTTTTAAGTTACATAGCCGGAACATTAATAGCTCCTAATTTTGCAGGGTATCTAATTTCAGAAGGTTTAACTAATCGCGAAGAAAAGAAGCTAATTCAAGAAATTGATGAAAAAGTATCAGCATTTAATAGAAAGTTTGATGATACTGAAGTTGATAGTAATTACTTTGTTGAATTTCTTGAACAGGGTAATGTTAGAGATTCTATAATCGATCGGGTTTTTCATGCATACAAAACATCGAAAAAGGAATATAACTCATTATCAAAAGGCCTGGCAAAAGAGACAATTGAATTTGTTAATTTGAAGAAAGACAAACACAAACATCCACATATAAAAAGACCAGATGATTTTGAAGACTATTTTACAAAGTTATTTAGCGTACTGGTCGATTTTAGAGAATCAATATTAAGTATTAAAGAAAAGGCTGTAATATCTATTATTGATGAATCGATTGTTAAATCAGAAGAAAACATTATCAAAAATATTAAGGAACAATTAGGCGACGACTATTTATTAGAACAAAAAATCAATGAGATTGGATTTTTAATTGATAAAGGATTGTATGATACTGCAATTGAAGCTATCACCGAGATATTAGATACGATAGGGAATGTTAGTAAAGAGCAAAGAGCAAAACTTCTTTACCAGAAAGCTCGGATTTACATTGAAACTGGTGCGATAGAAAAATCTATTTCAATTCGAAAAAGTATTGAACATATTTATCCTGAAAGTGATTTTATTAATGAGATCGACTACTGGCTTGAATGTAACAATCAAAATTATAATTTAGTATCAGCTGCAATTCAAAACTTAAGAAACAAGGGAACTGAGGAAAACAAGCTGATATTAAAAGAATCAAATTATCACTTGCAAACTGGTGACTTTGACTCTGTTATTCAGTTGCTTATGGATGATGAAAAGAATATCAAACCGATACTTCATAATGAAGCAAATGCGTATTCACAACTAGGATTTGTTTCACTGTTTAGAAATCAGTTTGAGGATTCTGTATCATACTTCAGCAAAGCTCTTGAAATTAAATATAATATCTCTTACGACTATCATAAGATAATCGCTAAGGCTAATATATTTGGAAAGAGTCTGAGTGGGAGGTATGAAATTAATGAAGAAAACAAAGAAACAGCTAGAGATATCTATAATGATTTAGAACGTACATATTACTTTGTTAAAAACAGATCAAAAGAAATGCGTTTACAACATTGGATGCATTATTTAAGTCTGATGGGAGTAGACAACCTAAAAATAGCCATTGAAAAATATAAGGATATCGACAAAGATCTCATTAACGATGAACAGATTTGTATAGTAATGTCCGAGATATTCTTTTTATTCGAAGACTATGAAAATGCAGCTAATTTTTATGAAAACTTTTGGAGTAAACAGTCATTATTTTTAGTAAGGCTTCTTTATTGTTACTCAAAACTTGATAAATGGGAATTGATAGAGAAGATATTTGAGCAAAATATTGAGCCTTTATATGATTCACAAGGTGTAATATTAAATTACAAAGTACAGTTATTTGAGAAGAAAAGTGAACCCGAGGAAGCCAAGCATTTAATATTTAGAAATATTGAGAAATATAAAGATAGTCCATGGTTAATCGAAAAGGGACTCGAGTTTCTATATAAATACGAATTCCTGGATGAATACACAGAATTATTGGGATATGTTACAGGTCTGTCAGAGAAAATAGAATTAAATGAAAAACTTAATCTTGCAAAAACATTAAATAATCATGGTCAATTTGAGATGGTTAGAGAAGTTTTGGGAAGATCAATTTTAGTTGATAATGAAGCATTGGAACTATATTTATATTCATATGGGGAAGTAAATCCTAAAAGTGAAATATTTTCCGAATTAAAGCAATTAGTTATGACATTTTATCTGAACGGCAATCGCATAAAATATCTACTTCAGGTTAAGTTTTATATTGAATTATTAACAGAGAGATACGTATTAGCAATGGAATCCTTATCAGAATATAGAAATTTGCACAAAGAGGATTCATTCTATCAGGTTAATTTGATTCAATGTATAACAC
This sequence comes from Paenibacillus sp. 2003, assembly GCF_031455635.1. Taxonomy (NCBI): domain Bacteria; kingdom Bacillati; phylum Bacillota; class Bacilli; order Caryophanales; family Paenibacillaceae; genus Paenibacillus; species Paenibacillus sp. 2003. The sequence goes on from NZ_JAVDTB010000001.1 coordinate 2,170,356, forward strand.
TCGGAGCTTTAAATAATGATGCAACAAAGGAAGCAAAGGAGCTTCTTAATACTGTTGAGCTATGGAATCATATAATTGTAGCACAATATTATGCATATAAAGGGCGTTGGAAAGATGCAAAGTCAGTGTTGAGAAATTCATATTATACCTATACTGAGCAAATTAAAGAAGATGAGATCGCAGGATTTGTAAGAATTTACCTCAGTAATATTCACCAAGATAATAGTGTGGTGGATTACTCTCAAGTTTGTGATGATTCAGTGGTATTGCTTGAGGATTCAGAAAAAAAGATACTAAATGTAATTATCCATTCAAACGATGGAATAATAACTGAAGATGGAGAAAAAAAGTTTGGCTGTGTTAATCTAAAAAGCACTAGCGATGAAAGCTTTATACTCAAGGCAACGGGTAAAAGAGGAAGTTTAATTAAATTCAATGGTCAAGAATATACTGTTCTAGAAGTATTAGACATAGACACCTATTTCTTTAGATACTTTCTACAAAAGATACAAGATGAATATCCAGAGAACAAAACCATTATACCAATCTCAGGTGAGACTACAGAAGAAATGATAGAGAAAACAATGGTATACATGAGAGCTGGAAATGAGGTAACAAAGAGCAAACTCAATCTGTATAATTCTGAGGTTGAAACTGGAGTACCAATAACATATCTATCAGGAAAAAATGTTGATAAATATTTAGAGACTATTTATTTTCTAATGAATAATGAGGATCAGGGATTCTACTCCGTCTACAGCAGTATTGCTCCTAAAGGTTCAAAATATGTTTTAACAATAAGCTCATTAGTGATTTTAAATGCACTTGGATTTTTGGATAGAATCAAATCAATTTCTGATAGATTATATGTAACACCAAGCATAAAGCCTTTTGTAAGAAAAGGCATATCAGATGCTATAAAATATGATGCGGTAGTCTCAACAGCCTTTTTAGATGAGAACAATAACTTCATAATGGAAGAGTCTAGTGAGGGTACTAAAGTCTTCAAGAAAACGTTCTGGACACAAGTGTTAACTTTACTAAATGAATGCAATGAGATAAGACCAGAATTATTGAACACATCTATATATGATAAAATACACGAGATTGTGGATATAAGTGAGTTTGAAGCTATCGCAATATCTACAGAAGAGAGTGCTGTCTTAGTATGTGATGATTTATTCATAGCTAAGATATGTAATAATGTCAACAATATTATACCTGTAGTGAATGCTATTTCACTTCTTTATGAAGAGAGACTAATTGATGAAAATGAACTAATTAAACTTGTCATAGAATTGACTGAAAAGAAGTATCTAAATTGTATTAATCATAAAATGCTATTTGATATTTATATTCATCTATGTAGAACTCAAGGGACACAAGAATTTGATGACTTGTATGAAAAAGTAAGTAAACTCTTTGAGAATTTATTTGGTGAACAATCAAAAGATTACCACGCTTTTTTATATAAGAGTTTTTTGGATCTAGTTAGGAAAAACAATATGATGAATGGAATCTTGTATAGACTTCTACAGAAACCCATGGGTTTTAAACCATATGAAGAACTTCTTGTGAATGTATGGAGAAATGTTAAGCTTCAGTTTAATGTTACTGACTGAAGCTTGTGATCAAGGAGAAAAAAAGTTTCCTACAGGACAATTTCTGTATAAACAAAAGAAATTAATCCAGAAGGAGTAGGTATACATCCAAATATTATAATTTCCTACAAGAAAGCAACATTTTTGAATCTTTAAGTTTAGTGAAAAGTGGTTATGATGAAAAACCGGCAAAAAAGGATGAACAGATTTTATTATCCTCCCTTAATCTTTGAAAAGAGAGGAAATTAACTAAACCATGTTAACAAGATTTATAGAACATAAGAGGGGGGATTAGATGATCTGGTAAAGTTATGACAAATTCGGTATGAGAAATGAATGGAATCAATATTCCACAAGACTTGAATACGCTTGTTCCGATTGCCGGAATGGACAAGAACATGAGCCTCTTACCGATTAGATGCATATCTAAATAATGAGAACATGCACTTAAAACCTCAAGCGGAACTTTCAAAATGTAGTTGGACAAGGCGATTCTGGTTGGGGGATCTATCCAAAACGTTAATGTACCCTTGGATCATGCCCGTGAATATCCCTCGATCCTAAGTTGAGGCGCAAATGAATTTGCGGCTTTTCATATCTCAACAATACTAAATGACTTGTTTAGTAATCATTCAATCTAGTTACATAACGCTAACTTTAATGCTCGCACCGACGCTTGTCGTCCGGTATATATTGAAGCATAAGTGTTGTAATATGAAAAAGCCACGACTTATCTTGTGAAATACTCCTCTCCATAGTAGACAGTAGAAAAAACAAAACTTTCTACTTCTACTATGGAGAGGAGTATTTCTAATGTCAAACCGAAGTCAGGTGTCTATTGAAGCGAAGCTACGCGCGGTGAAGCAGTGCCTTGCGTTGGAGTCTGGCCAAACCAGGAAGCCAAGCAATTAAGATGTAGTGCGTATACGATCAGACAATGGATATGGAAATATAAAGAAGAGGGCTTGCACGGATTAGTGGAATCGAGAACTTGGCATAATACAAGAACTACATGGTGAAAAGGGATATGCTGTTGCGGCATTGTGCGCATTACTCCAATGGTCTACCGAAGTGACAGAACTGAAGTATGGAAATGGGCGTAAAGCGTATTTAAGTGCCTTGATTGATGTATAAGATAACTCGATTGTTTCATGGGTACTTGGTCATTCCAACAACAATAAACTCGTGATGGATACGCTGACAAAAGCATACATCAAGAATCCAGATGTGTCCCCTATGATCCAGAGCGACAGAGGGTTTCAGTACACGTCTCATGAGTATAAAAGCTCCAGTAGAAGTATGGATTTACAAAGATCATGTCTCGTGTAAGTCGCTGTTTGGACAACCAGCCAATCGAACGATTTTGGGGTACGTACAAGTCAGAAAAATTATTACCTTACGAAATATGACACCTATGAAGGTCTGTATAGCGCAGTTCGTCGTTACATGTGTTACTACAACAACTACCGTTACACAGAATGTTTGGACGGCCTGTCTCCGGGTGAATACCGCAGAGCAGCATAACAAAATACCTTAGCACGTCATCCGAGCTAAGGTATCTAAACGACCATTTTTTTGTTTTTTTTACTGTCTACTTGACAGGGAGCAGTTCATTGAGCATGTCGTGGCTTTTTCAATTAATTTTATAAATCAATCACAGTCATTGCACAGTGCGCCATTCAGTGTACCTTTATCGTATAAGGTATTACATCCAGGACAATAGTCATACAAGTTCTTATGATCTTCACATACTCCATCTCCGGATTTTGTTTGATAGACCACATCTGAATTACAGTGGGAGCAGCTATCGTAATAGCCGTCCAGGTGGCTACTTGTTTCCTTGTAACGGCTAATACCGAATCCACCAACGGTAAACTTCGAAGTTTTAGCCTTGATTGAAATCTCATCATCATTATTTTCTAAAGAGAATTCCACTGAATAGTTACCATTAATATAACATTCACCTTCAGTTAATGTGATTTCCTCACCATAGAAATACGAACTAACTGCAATATCAACTTTAGTCGCAAAATTTCCGTGAATAAATGCTTGATCATGATGATAATCGATCGATTCTACAGTGAGATTTACATTAGTAACATCTGCCGGGTACCCGGTAATTTGTACATCTGTAATAGCGTCATCGATGAAAGGTTGAAGATCTCCACTATGGATCAGATAGGTTTCTAAATCATAGTTGCCATTCAGAATCTCACTCCAATCTTCTCCATAAAACAGTTCTTCAATTAAGCTTGCTGAGTATTGTTCGAGAAACATCAAATGGTTATCAATTTCGATTTGGTGTAAGTTAGAAACATATCTCAAAAGGTTCTGACCGGTTAACAGTATGAATTTTTCCCCAACAGTTTCACTGAATTCTTGCGAAAGTTCATAACGTGCACACACTAATTGTTTATCTTCTTTCACCCACCAGTCTTCTTTTGTCTCATCAGTGACCAATATTACACTTTTGTTCTCTGACTTAGCCTTATTAAGAGTTTGTTTCCATATAATCAGATCTCCAAATTTATCTTCTTTAGTTGAATCTTTCACATCTTTTTCTGTATCAATGTACCCTGGTGGAATTGAATATTTAAAACGGATCTCTCCTTCTTGATACAATGAAATAGTTTCTGCAATGGAGAAATTTTTCCCTATTGAACCAGACTTTGCTAGTTCATGTACGAATTTCTTTACAGCATCTTCTTTCAAAACCTCTTTATTATCATCAATCTGATGCTTAATACTTTCTTCATAATCGATTGTAGCCCTATGCATTTGATCAATAAGGCCAGTGATTTGACCTTTGAGCTCATCAATAAGTGGATATCTTAACTCCAAATATTTAATGAATTCACCTTCGATTGTATTCTTGTTTTTCTCAATTGAACTTTGAATTTGTTGCAGAAACAACCGATACTTGTTAAAATTACGACCATGTGCTTTTTTGTGGTTTTTTTCAAACTCTTTAAACACTTGTGCGGGTAACCAGAGTTTATCTTTAACTGAATTCAGTACCTCAATATACTGAATAATTACTTCCGGAGGGTGTTTATACAAACGTAGGAGAACGTTTGTATCAAGTACGATCAACGGATCCGATTCCCAAACCTCACTGAAATCATTGAAGTTATCATTCAACTATTATCTCCCCCATATGGATGATACAATTAGACAAGTTCATTGTAGCAGTTATATGTAAATATATCTAATTTGTGTCACTCTTCTATCCGAGGTCAGGAAGAGGTTCGATTGAAGAGTTTGCTACTTTAGATGAAAATCATAACTGCTCACCACATTAAGTTCTCTATGGGGGATTAAAATGAGTAAAACGAATGAAGAGTTTATTAAACAACAGAGAGTTGGCGACCTCCCGAAAGTGAAACTCATGGCTCCTTCGTCAGAGGGTGGTCCTGATCGCGAAGTGACCGTTGTTTACCAGCGAAAGGCAAACTATGGTACGCCGTCATTCCTCAAAGATAAATAAGCGATTTTTATTGAAAAGCCAGTGTTTAAATGCTGGCTTTTTCTTTATATGTGATAATGAATTTATCAAGTCATGTTGATGTTTGCCTCAATCAATTTATTTTGAAATAGAAAGCTTTTCAACAAAATAATTCTTAATTGCGTAATAATAGTTTAATACATGGTAAATTAGTATAGAACGTAACAAATTAGAAGTTTTGAATGAGATTTTACCGTTCAAGCAAGTGTGGATCACTTATTTTCAGATCTCATTTAGCTTGATGAAATTAGGTTAAAGGAATTTCTAGTTGAATTGAATTCTATACAAGTTAAAATGAATAATTTAGTACTCTTAAAAATCTTGGATTGGATGTTCTGCTCAATAATGGGGGGGGGGGTTATCAGCCAGTACTCCATAGTAGAAATATCTTCACACAGTTAGTATATTAAACCATATGAAATGAGAGTAAATACGAGGAACATAGATGATAATAGACACATTTATCCATATAATGCGACCAACTTCTTATACGCTCTACTCTTTACTTTGAATAAAACATAAATTTTGTACAGCTGGCAACCAAAACTTCAGATTTTCTCCGATCAGAGCTAATAGTGGCCACAGAGGAGAGGAAAGGGCCAGAGCAAAGTGTGAGTAGTGAGTGTGAGTCTCTTTTGAGCGACTAATAGGCTAAAGGATGGATTATGATCAATAGACCAGCTTCAGCGCTTGAAAGTATTTCCACTGGAACTATAATCCCATCTAAAATCACCCGAAATATACATTTATTTATTTCAATGAGATAGAATACGTCTTAAACTTCTGTTCAATAAAAATACCACCCCATAGAATTTCATCGGTTAAACACGTAGGCTTTTCCAATGTCCATTCTAAGGGGTGTCAATCCACAACCGAATTCATCGTTATATCCCATTTTATGAAGAAAACCGTGATCGTAGCTTGCCTTTGCCTTTAGATCTCATATTCAACCGAACAGACAAGACGCGTTTCAATGTTATTAGGAGCATCCCCATCGACTTCGTGGCGCTCATACTCGCATACGATCAAGTTGTACGGTTTATCCCCGCGAGGACTAGGCAATGTAATTTGGCCAGCCCATGTTTCTGGATTCTCAATTGGCGCTAGATAATAAGTAAAGTTGGGAACCGGCAGCCATCCCTGCTCAGGTTTATGTGGATCCATGGTTTGGAGCTTTACCACAACTGCCCCGATTAATGGGCCACCAGGAGCAGTACCAGACAAACTAATATTAAACTTGCGCGAGTCGTTTGGATCCTCCTGGAAAGTGACTAGTCGGTGGGAGGGTGTCTGCATAAAATCCAACAACACCACAGGTGAAAGGTGAGCTCCATTTAAAGACATTGGTTGATAGCGTGTCAGAGCCAAACGAACAAAAAGATCATACTCATCGTAAGTGTTAATATCCACATCGCAGTACCAGCGTTTGTAATCTTGGTCATATTGTACAGTATGGCCCGCCACATGGATGTCCTTACCTGGTAATTCTTGTAGATCATTCACAGTATCCCTTAGAGCTGCTCGCTTGAAATCTTTAAGTTGGGGCAGGGGAGGGAGTGCTCGTGCTCCGCCGCTTCGGATACAATCTTTACCCCACTGCGTAATATAAGGTTTTGCTTGCGGTGGAATTTCGTTGCCTGGAAGGTCGGGCCAGAGAATGACTCCAAGTAATTCTCCTTCACCAGATGAGAACCATGGCCGGTCCAGATATATTCGCAGCCTGCCACCCTTTCGATGAATTTTTGTTTCACTCATGTCTTGTTCACGCTGCCATTCAAACCCGGGAACAGCATATAGAACTCTAGGAGCAGCAGGAGGGGCAGAATTACAAATATCCAAAGTCACACTTTCTGACGATCGAGTGATTTCACCGGGGAAATACGAATACAGAACATGAACCGACTCCCCTTTTCGTATAGCGCCAGTAGTTGTTCGGGTAATAGTTCCACTGCTGTAATCAATTGTATAATCTATTTTTCTCTCGTATTTTATTTTCTTGTCTTTGCTAAGCACGATCTCCGTGTTCTCAACGATATGCGTGTGTCTCAGCTTTACATCTCGAGAACGACTTAGCGTACACCAATCTTCATAAGGAGTGTGAAAGTACTCACTAAACCGGCTGGTGGCATCGGCAGTATAGGTCACCTGGCGGTATTTGGTGTCGCCAAATTCATGTCGGTAGACCAAGGGAACTTCGTTTTCAGAAGCATCTACTTTAATTTCACAGACATGAGCTTGGTGAGAAATCGTTATACATTGGGGCTCGGATAAAGCATCTACAGGCTCCTGCCAGCAAGCGTTAATATCGAGTTTTACGGTTGATTTACCATCCATCCCAATGGAGCCCTTTAAATTTACATAGGTCTGACTCTTTTCTCGATTTGCTACAGTTTCTTGAAAGACTGGCTCAATAAGTGGCTGCCTAACAGCATGCACGAGGGTTAGTTCTCGGCTAGGTGTTAACATCCAAAGTCGGCCTTCGAGTGCTAACCTTCTTAAATAATCACGAGTAGCCGCTGAAGGAAGCGAGGGACCTTTTTCTTCTATTATTTGACGAATCCCCATCAAGTCCCAGTCCTCTTCTGACAAGTAGGAGCTTAGTCGAATGGTCGCCGTTTCGGCCTTTGGCAAATAAACCTTTAATAATCGACGATGCGGATCCCAGTTAGGCTTTCCGTTACCCTCCTCAAGCCTCAGGCGGAAAGGCAGTGCCTCGAACCAATCACCTTCAGTGGTAAATGGCAACATCATTGTCTTGTCAACTCTCGACCCAGGTAGTCCTAGAAACGCGGCCCCACGTGAAATTGGATCAGGCAAATAGGGTAAACGGAGCTGCGACTCTTCGTGTGGTTCTGTTGAAAAATTGCCGTCTTTATTGATCATAATCTGGTATGCATTTGGATCCAAGCCTGACGAAATATCAAAACATCCATGTTGTTCCGCCATCATTTGTGATACTTTAGGTGGTGCAATGTGGCGCTCATTATAGTCCTCAGCAGACGAGTTAAAATTACTTCTTATGATCAGATGGTGTACCGACTCACCTGGCCCAGTGTTCTTTCTTAAAACGACAACGGGAGATTCCACAGGTTCAAAGCGGTTATAGAACAATTCTCGGGTCTGAGAGGTGTTCTCAACTGACTTCGGTAGCGATTCATTCCATTTTCGACTGTTACCGGCAAGATCTACAGCCCTCATCCGAAATCGATATGCGCGGCCGAATCGCAGTCTAGGGAGAGAGCCAGCAACAGGTTTGAAGTGGGTCTCCAATTGAAAATTGGTGCTTGCGTTGTTGCTCGCCGATGCGACAGAATCCTGTGGGTCGATGACCTTGCCAGGTCGCGGCGCTACCAAACTCCATCCTCCCCAAGTAAAGAGTGACTGGTGGAGATGAAGATCAGGAAGATCTTGGGGAGTTTTGTCTGCGGCCGTTGTTAAGCCCATGGAAATAAATCCCTCATCGGTGAGCCTAATTCTATGATTACCGAAGTCGTATTTGCCCTCCCTGTGGCACAAAGAATGCCAAGTTTTAGACTCAGAATCCCATACGTCGACGCGATACCCGCGAACCAATTGCTCCGCAAACAGTAAACCTCCTCCACTTTCGATGTCGGCGTTTAGTCCAACGCTATCATTAAGGGATAGGAATAGCTCTCTTGCTCGATTTCCGTGCACAATTGAGATACCATTTGAACGGAATGAAGGGAGGGCACTTCCTGTCGAGTGATCCCACTGTTGATTCTTCGCAACGTTCCGGATAAATTCCAGAAACTTAAGTGAAGTGCTGTCCGCATCTACCTGAATGACCGAATAGGGATCAACGTCCTCTACATGGTTAATTCGTGTATCAACCAATTGAACATATCCTTCTGATATCCCCGAACTGGCCGGAGTTGCTGTAAAGCTGTTATGAGTAAGGTCTATCGAATATTGGGTCTCAGGGCACCGATCTATGCTATCGTCAAATGTCGATGACCAACTGGGAAGGATAGCTACACTTCCGATCAGAGGAATACCTGCTTCGAGATCCACTACTAGATCGAATGCCAATCCCAATTCACGAAGCAATAGTGGATAATCTCCGAGACTCGAGATGACTTGGTGAAAATCGAGTCTCGGGATTTGAGGCTCTACTCTGGTAAAAGGATCACGTTGCGGATAGAATTGCTGCAACTGAACTAGATCTTTACGCCATTGACCAGCATCATCCCGGTCCTTTATTGATTCTCGTGGAAGGGCAAATCGTTCCCTAAGCATGTTGTTTATATCAACTTTGTCCTGATCGGTGGGAATGAGATCATTTAGATAACCCCATCGTTCTTCATCAAAGCGTGGGTGCTCAGTTGGATGTTTCTGAGCCACATCTTGGTAAAAACGTTTGATCAACCAAAGGATATTGCCAACAGGATAAGATCGGATCTGCCTCTTGTGAAAATTGTCAGGGTTAAATTCATAGGGCAGCACAGATGTTTCTGCTGGAAACAAATCTCTCCATAAATCCAATCGAGGTGTATTTATACTCGCAACAGTTGCCTTCAGTGTAGGGCCTTTAGTAAAACGAATTGAGAATTCTCGATTTTTTTTCGGCCAAGTAAGGAAGTCGGGAAATTGCTGAAGCTCCAAAGTTCCATCTGGGCGAGTTGGTTCTGCAGCATCACCCATCAACCTCGGTGAGACCACGGCTGAAAGTCGTAGTTTCGGCTGATGGCCAGCTATTATCCCGTTCGGATGAGCTGTCCACAGCACAGTCTGTTTAAGCATATGAAATCCTCCTTTATTAAGTAAAGGCACTACAATATGAGTACCAGTCATCTTCATTAATCATCTCTTCGATGAGTGGGTCTCCATCAGAGCCCGAGAACTGCTTTTCCACTGTCAGGTCCACACTCTTGGTTGTTAAAAGCAAATGTATCTTCACCGTCAATGTCGCTTGTCCCCATGCTTTACCAGGGTCACGATAATTTAGACTAAGATAGAACTCAGCAGAAACTGTGACTAACCCGAGTACTTGTAGCACTCCGCCGCAGCGCACATAGCCCGTGAGTTGGCAAATTTGCTTATCTGGGGCGACATTCTCCATCCTGTAGTATATTCCCGCCATTAGGTAAATTCCGCCACTAGCCACTCCTAGATCAAGCGCTTGATTACCGCCGAATTCCAGGGAGGCTTCAAGTAATTTGACAGGGTTTTCTTTGTCGAGCGACAACATTATGCCGAAGAAGCCGCCGCCTCCAAATGTTCCAACCGTAAGCACAAAAGGATTCTCCCTTGAAGCGAAAGCAAAGTAAAAAGTGGCGGGAGAACCATCAAAGGGAAGATCAAACCTGGTGAAAAATGTCAGGTTCTGAAGAGCCAGAATGCCCAGGGTCACATTAGGAAGTGCCATACTGGAACTTACAGAAACCCCTGATGGTGTAACATCAATCCCTGAATCCTCCCCAACAGACTTCAGGAAATTCTGAAGGCTTGATACAAATTGCAGTGCGCCACCAAATTCAACATTTTCGATCTTAGGGGTAACTACAGGCTTTTGGCCGTTTCTTGCTTTAAAGGTCAATTCGCTGAAATGCAGAGTCAGGAATTGAGTTGTCTGGTCAGTCCCTATCAGATTAACCTTGAAATTACGCAACTCTCCGGTGACCTCATATGTAGATTCCGGAGGGGAGTGTTTCGTGTAAATCAAAGCAGAAAGTTTCATTGAGGTATCTTTGGTTACCTCAAAGATATGTTTCGAATCGGACTTCATTTGTGGCTCCAACTTATAGAGGGTCTCAATGGCTTCAGGCGCTCTATTTTTGTCTTCGTGTCCATTAACCTTTGGATAAATCACTCGGTTGGTCAATTGTGGTATACTGCCCGGAGATTCAGAAAGATTTACGTTTGATACAATATCTGTTAGTAGTATTCCTCCCAGTAATTTGGCTTCTCCAAGAATACTGCCAATAAGTTTCTCATCTAAACATTCCTTAATAGCATTTTCCGCTACTGGGCCATATGTGCGTGACAGACCTTTGATGGATAGACAAGGCTTAATAATACCGCCTGCCTTATCTCCTGAAAAAGGAAAAGTCTTTGGATCAGTTAAGAGCGGCAGACATAAAAACACTTCTCCCGGGTTTTCTAACTTATTTTCGAGCCCCCATTGAAGGTAATTTCTATCATATTGAAAAAGTAAACCTTCATTACTGTCGAGATTGTTACTATCCGCACCTACGATTTGCTCAACTGCGGGAATTTTGACGTCTGCAAGTTCCATAATGGGGTAAAATCCTGGTAACACTTTTGTTTTCTCTGCTCCAAATGTTATGGAATTCACTACAAACTCAGTGTCCCCAGGTTTGCTCGTAGGTGCAAAGGATACTTTTTGCCCATCCAGTGACCTTTTTTTTCTTTCTGGACTGTATTCTGTAATAAGTTGGTCAACCATTCTTTCATCTTCTGTAGGATCGTTAGGATCGTTAGGATTGTTCTTTTTTTCTACAAAAGCAAGTGCGTGTGTAAATGATTTCCATTTTCCATCGTAGTCTTTTCCCTCCATTTGGAATAAAAAGTCTTCGTTACCCAACTCATTGTTATAAACCTGTATCCATGGTGTTACTTCAATAGGAGGTGTTTGGAGAGTCTTTACCCTAACTTGCGTAAATGGGAAATTACGGCCTTCATCCGGCATGCCAGGTGCTGGATAGAACCGTTCAGGTTCACGAACGACCACAATATCCCAAGAGATGAGATAGGCTACCATTTCTTGTGAAGGAGAGAGCTGGCATCTGCGCTCGGTCAAAGTGATCTTGGACGCACGATGGCCGGTAGGGAATAGATACCCCTCACGAACAATTTTGACATAGCAGTCGCGACCCATAGTAGCTCTGTGGGTCCAATTGCTTAAATTAGGGAGTGAAGAAGTCGGATCATATGGCCAATTCCCCTCGATGTCTAACCAAGCTCCCAGAGAAGAAAGCATCATGTTGTTGACCTTGATAGCCTCAAGATGGTTTGATGAATTAATAACAATATCTTTTCGATCCTCTTTTTTCAGCGACATCATCGTGAAAGGATTTCCTTCGTCCTTGTTCTTGCACCAGACTGCACGCACGGTCCGTAAAGAGGCTTCCTGTTCATTGATACCATCCTTTGTTCGTACCCCTAGGCGAGTGTGCCAGAGCTCTGTCATCCCTTCATGAGTTATTGGTTTAGCTGCATGTTCCCATCCTGCAAACCAGTTAGGGGAGAGGATAAGCCGGTATGGAGCCTCAATTGCAGTATGCTGTACGCCTGGAGCCTCTGTTTCTTGCGCTGGTAGTTCTGGCAATAACAAAGGTCTAGACTCGTCTACGTTATATCCTGTTACGTGACTAAGTAAGAGGTTTGGGGCGACTGGTGACGGCATGGCCGATGGAACGACGCTCTGTTGATAGTTGGACCAGTTGAGAAACGTCTCCAATGCATACGGAAGTTTTTTCACTTTTTTTGGAATACGGAAGGCTAATCGGCTAGGTCCGGCCATGCGTGTAGAGACTGGTAGGTTTGGAGTCGAGTGCTCATTGAATGCCTCCTCCACGATGTGTTGAGGGGGGAAATAGACAATAAGGTAAGCAGGTGTATCAGCCGACACCTGTTCCAAATGTGCATGTTGGCCTCCGCCGGTTCGAAAGGCAAGATTCACAAAAGCGATCTGGAGTGACAGCAAGTCTTTTGGGCGAAGCAATGAAATCGCAAGATCCGACATAGCTAAAATCGGAGAAGGGAGGTCCGGGTCGATCAGCAAAGCAGGCAGCCCTAATGCTTCTGTGTGTGCAAAACCTGGATGCCGCTCTGCTCCTGCCGGATATATGCCTAATACACTGAAAGGCTTGGTTGGAATTGCCTCTACAATGATCCCATTAAGGGGGGCGGCAAAGGATAACAAGGCAGGTGCAACAATGGCGGACTCAATACGCTTGTCCCTGGCAACTAACTCAAAACTGGCATCGTGTCCGTCACCTAAGAGCAGGCTACAACCTCTCAGATGGTACCAGATGGGCTCTGAGCTGAAGCTTCCAAATTGTGCAGATTGCATCGTGTTCTCGTCAAAACCCATGGCATAGCGTACCTTGTAAAGTGGGAATGGATTTGGCATACCGTGAAGTCTAAGTTTCCAGATTCTCTTATCTTCTTGAGCTGGCTGGGCAACAAATGCTTGTTCCTTACTCCCATTTCCATTGACCGCTGTTTCTAAATGTAATTCATCATATAGATAATCCGGAAATTCAGGCGGTTCCACTTGCCAACCTTCTGGTAGCGTGATTGCAGGGGATAACGATGAGGTTCCCCATAATCGGTGAAAAGAGAATATGGTGCGCCGAGCTGGTGTCACTGCAAATAGGCTATCGTGATGTTGATCTGCCATCCCAAAAACAATTTCATCTGAATGGACAGATGCGCCCAAATAGTGTAACCAAGCTATAGTCTGACCTTTCAGGCGGAAGATCCAACCAGGGAAAAACTCCATCATATCTGTGTACCCATCAAGGAACACTTCACCGTGCTTTCCAAGCTTACAGATCAAATCTTTATCAAAATCAACCCATTCACTAATAATTGGATGTTCTCCTGTTAACCATTTAGCCAACGAGACATGACTGTGGATTTCCCCAAAATCAAGCTTAAGGTCCATTAAATGAATATCGTTCTCAGAGTTAACCTCACAAATTAGATTTGCCGAAAGACCGGTTCCAGGGAAAAATGCGTTCTTAAGTTCCACACGGATCCTGTTTGGGGTAGAATCATCCACCACAAGATTAGGAGTTCCGTCAAAATGTGATTCGTCAATCACCCATCGCTCTTGACCTCCGAGTAGAAATACAACCCGTTTTGGCGATTCAATTCTAACTTCCGGAATCTCCTCTGACAACGGAGAGGGGACCAACATGTTTGGATATCGCTGTTGTTTCAGGAATGTCGTATTCAGTTCTATGCTCATTTACTTAGCCTCCTTTGTCATTACTCTTTATCAATTTATTGCGGTATCTTATTTGAGTGTAGCCATTAAGGTCTTTAACAATCACACGGAGATTAAAAGTTAACCCCAAGAAATAATTCAGTCAATAAACCTGTGGGCCGAACTATACTTTAGACAAAACTGAAGATCGGAGAGAAATGGGGGATTGGTCAACTGAATTGTCTCCCAATTTCATATATTTTTAATTGTAGGTTCCAATATGAAAGTGATCTTTATGATTTACATCTTCAACGAACTTACTTAACGACAAGCCATGTTGAGTATGGTAACGAATTTCTTTGACATTTGTATGATCTTGACAAATTTGCATGAAAAATTTCTGGATTTCAATCGACATAGTAGTATTTTGGTTGTCGCGATTGCGGATGTCGATCGTTCTACCATCATCATGCTTACTATGTTCTGGTGTATCATGACCATCAATAAGTGAACAATCGTTGATTTGCAATCTATAATTTGTTTGCTGAAAAAATTTATTTGCAATTTCATTAAGGGTCTGACTTGTAGTCGTTGTAACCCAAGAGTGATCCAACTGGCAACTTTCTTCTACACCATCTGCACGTGCTCCATCAGGGGTATCATTATAATTGATAAGGGATTCAGTCTGACTAAGGACTCGTACCCACCCCATGGGAGATATACCAATCGCAGCTGCCATGTAGTTTCGGGACCTTGCACCGAAAATTCCATCAGCATCAAGACCGACCAAGGCCTGAAACTGCTTTACATTTGCTTCTGTGTTGGCGTCAAACGTTGTGCTTGTATTATCGATTTTGGGGATGTCTCCCCAAGCTGCTTCTTCTGATGCACCGAAAGTAGCACGGTACTCCTGCAGATTTTCCTTTAGGACTGAAACCATCTCATGTACATCGTTCAATCTATATGAAGTCTGCCATGTGGTAGTAAAGGCTGCGTTAGCGTTTGCATTACCTATAGCACAAATGTTGTTATGCGCAATAATTCCAGTTGTCATTGATTTGTCCTTCTTTCATTTAGGAGTCAAAGCCATAGGTAGTGGCACGATTGTGAGCATGAAGCATAATCACTCCCTTAATCGTACTAACCACTTTGTCTTAACAAAAATTAGGTTATCCATGTGTCTCTTTATTAATACAAAATTAAAAAATTCATATTAGGGACAAGAACTTGAGTCAATGATTACCGTATTGTAAGAACTTTTTCTAATGGCCTATCAGGTGTAAATCTAATCCGTTTTGTATAAATAAAGGCTTCAAAAATACTACAAAATTTATTTATAATGTACCGAGAATATCGACCTAGTACATCCGCAATGAGCTTATCTGCAAAAATTTCCACAAAATAAGGGTGTTTTATGTATAAAAGATGCAAAAGATATCTCAAAGATTTTATAAAAAGTTTTAACTTCAAGATTAATAAAACAGTTACAAAAACTTAAAACGATTAGGAGGATGAACAATGGAATTGAAGGGATCAAAAGAATCACAAAAGGCTCACGATCATTTTTTAGAAACTGGATGGCAGGTATTCTGTAATGATCCAAGTCACTTTGGGACATCATGGGGGAAATGTTATAAGACCAGTGTGGAGGCATATGCGGCAAGGACAGCTCATGATAACGCCAAACATGGTACGGTAGAAACTGCAGGAAGCGTACAAGGAAGTTGCAGGAAACCAACAGGTGATTTTGGAGATTGATTTATGATAGTACTACTAATGGAAATCAAAATATGAAAACTAAAAGAGAGAATTGTTTTGTGAATTTGGATCACACAAATTGTCGAGTTAGTTAATTGTAAATCAAATTAATAAATGATCAAGAAGGGGCATTTCGCAGAACGAGAAAACCCACCATAAGGTTGACGACCTTACGGTCGAGGGACAAGAACATGATCGCATTGAAGAGTCGCTATTTTAGCGGCTTTTTTATGTTATCGGTACAAGTGTGTCGCGGGACAAGAACCTCACCGATTTCCGTATTGGACAAGAACATGTTCCTAATGTAGATTGGCGTATATCTAATTGTTATTTTGCTGTAAAAGGGAGGGTTTGTCAGATAATTTGTCGAATTATTACAGCTAAAGATGTAAAGAACTGACATCATGGAATAACCGTAAAAGAAGATTATTCAAGAAATTGTGGTATTAGGAGTGTTGTTCAATAATGTTGTTTACACCAGATTATATTGAAAACTTACTAAGCACTTTAAGCGAAACATGGATTCCAAATGAATTAGCTACTCTTTACAGCAATTCCCGAACGGAAATGAACATCCGTGATAAATTCAACATCCAATTTGCTAAAGCTCTCAAAGACAATGACACATACTTTATTCAGCGTGAGTGGAAAAGAAGAGACTTGGCAATAATTAGGTATCAATATAAGCAGACAGAGCCGGTCGCTTTGTTTGAATTCAAGGCACGACATGCTTGGTTTATTGCTAGTACTGAACGAGGGAAAAGTAATGGGGAAAGTGGATATGATAAGGTATTTTACGGCGATTATGGTGTAAAAAATGGTGTAATACAGGATATCAATAAACAGGCTACATATTCAGAGAAAATCCCTTGTTACAATATTTTGATTGGTGTAAATCCTATGAGCAGAATTCCTGATAAATATACTGTTTTCAGTAAGGATTGCAAGGAAATCAAGCGTATTAACAAATCTTTTGATAAGTTCGGTAGCGCCGTGGAGATTAAGGAGTTATGTAATTCTAACGTTAAGAGATTTTGCGATGAACGAGATCACGATTTCTTTACTTTGGAGTACAACATTGGTAGGGCGCTCGAAATAGAATGGGAAATGCTCTTATGGGGTATCTATAGGATTCCTTGATTCATTCTTATCAGAAATAAAGTATGGAGAAATATTCCACACGAGTTGGCTTAATGCTTTATATTAAGATTCCGATTTACATGGCTGATACACATATTCGTGAGGTGTTCATTATTGAAGGAGGCTGTGCCATTTGCTCCCACAGTATAGCTTCATTTTAAAAACGGTATACTAGTTTCTAAGGAGTTCATGACAATGAAGGGCGAGACCTGCTGGAAATAAAAAGAGCGCCATGGTAGGATTCGTGTAAAAATGAAAGGTCCGCAGAGAGGCACTACAGAGAAGTTTACAATTATCTAGAAAACCCTCAGTTAGGTATTTCTTGATAAAATTATCAGATTGGAATGTAGAGGATTTAGTGGTAAAACTCAGCGTGTAGAGTACATTCAAATTTGAAATCGAGAGGAGTTTTGGACATTAAAATTTCGAATGGAAATGACGAAATCATACCTCATGGATCCCGTGTGGTCGTTGATAAGGAGCCTCACCAGAAGTCTTTACAAAGTGCTAATGTACTTTTTAATTTTATGACTGAATTACAATATCTAAAAAAAACTTTACAGAAGAAAGCTTTAATTCCTCGATATTATGAAGAAGATATATCGTATCTTAGTATAACAGGCTAATGGGACAAACCTTCCAGTTATATACTGTTGTTGGTTACTATAACTTAATTGTTCATGAAATCATAGATTCAAAAGAGAACAGTTTACAAATGCTTGTGCGACCATCCAGTGAGGAAGGAATTTATCAGTCGACAAAAATATTATTGAATTCTAATGATGCACAGAAATTCTTAGATGAGAATGGAGAATTAAAGCAAGCTGAATTAATTAAATGGTAAATAAAGTAGCGGCTTTTTGTTTTGAGGAATTATCTTGACTTCAATTTCGCAAGACTATTAGTCAAAATACGGATTTTGTGTAATAGTCTTAGAAAAACCGCATAGCGACGCGGGTTTATCGATCCATGTTATTTACTGCATTACGCATCTCTTCGTCAGTTAGGTGTGTGTATATCATTGTCGTTTGAATAGATGAATGTCCTAATTGATTCTTTAACCTGGGTACATCGTTATTTTCCAGATGATATCGTGTTGCAAAGGAGTGTCTGAGAGAATGCACTGTTAACGAAGGCTTTCCAAAGGCTGTAGCATACTTTTCAACGAGTTTTTCGATAGATCGTTGTGTCAAACGTCGACTTTTTCCTTTACGACCTACAGGCGCTGCTACGAACAAATAGTTATCGGATTGTTCTGTTCCATATCTTGTTTCTCTAATACTCAGATAACTTTCTAAATCCACTAATGCCTGCCTGCTAAAGTAAACATATTGTTCTTTATCACCTTTACGTATTACTCGGACTAAAGCTTTATTCATATCTAGATCATCCGTATTAATGCCTGAAACCTCGGATAATCTAAGCCCAGAACCCAATATCAACGAAATAATTGCGGTGTCACGTTCACGGTTAAATTGATGAAACGAAAAGATCCGTTTATTGTCTTTATGCTTTTCGCCAAAATCATAGGCTACAAATTGTCTGAACAATTCAAAATCGTCTTCTCTTAGAATTTTTCCTTCAATACGATTTGCGATAGTTTCCTGGCTTTCTTTTATAGTATTCAAATCCATCTTGGCCATAACATTTCGTTGGATATAAGGCTTTAGGTCGCGGGTTTCAGCCTTATTCTGCAGGTAATCGAACAAAGATTTTAGTGAGGACAATTTCCGATTAATCGTCAGCTTTTTGTTTCCCAACTGATAATCCAGGAATGACATAAAGTTTTCCGCCTCACGAATGGTTAATCGTTCTAATGTTTCTAAATGTATTTCTTTCCGGGTTGATGAAGTTATATCCTCAGTGATAAGCCAATCAAAAAAGATAATGTAATCATGGCAATAATTAAGAAGTGTCGTTGGAGATAACTTTCGTTTTTTACTATCGATAAATTCTGTAACGTACCAAGGCAAATCAGATAGTTTATCATCAATTCGTTGCATATAGTGCATTTTCATTTGTTTATCCATATATGTATACGTACCTCCGTGTTTTTAATATATCTCATCTTTATTTATTCGTCAAATTATTATTTTACGTAATTATGTGGTTGTTGTACCGAGTTGAACGCTCTCTTTCGTTGCTAAGTACCTACTTTCACGATAAAATAAAAAAGCCGCTAAAATAGCAACTTCAAGTAATAATTAACTTCAAGTTCAACGGTTAGTGTATTTACAGGCTGATCGTTTTTATCAAATTCACCAATAAAGGAACCCTTTTGGATCTTAGATAGCTGGGCCCTGGGAGGAGCGCCAAACTCATGAATCTTCTCGGTCTCCCCTTTCCAATAGGCCGTATTCTCTTTAATAGCCGTTGTACGGGCTTTTGTTTTAGCAGAATGAACAAGAGTTCAACTGCTAATCCAATCGTTTCTCGGGCATTCTCGGCCGTTAGACTGATCTGATTTCCGAATTAATCAAATTCTTGTACGATTATCCCTTAATGATAATACTGCTTATGCCTTATTATCCAATTTTGAATTCACCTGATTTTTCAGCCCAATCTACAAACTTTTCAAAAATTATCTACTAAGGAAATTAACAACCTTTAAGGCCATTTTCTCCCTCCTTGTGGTGCGTTCAGAGAATTTAGACGTATTAAATGAGGTTTATTGCTAGTCCTTGAGTTGATTTCATACTATGAGATTTTTTTGAGACTCAATTATGAATGTAAGATTAGATGAAATGTTAGAGAAATCTACATTTCAATATTACACTTGTGTAGGCTTATAATCTTTCCTAGAAATATATTCCCCATTATAACCAACGATCCTGAGGTAAACTCTCATAAGCAAATCATTATACTCAGTATAAAAGTTGTAGAGTTCTCCGCTCTCCATAAATGGGATTGTGCCTGTATGGAATAATGGGTTCCTGACCTTTCTCAAATCATCATTCAATAATTTTTTGGGTATAAATTGCAGCCGTTTATTAAGTAATGTCATTTTCTGTTGAATGTTCATTTCCTCTAATTTGTCTCTACTTAAACCGAGGCTGACTAGATAGTTTGAAATCAGGAATTCATACGCCATAATTAAGTGGGCAAGTTTGTTGTCAATGAATTTTTGATTTTGTAAGTCAACGGTTCTGTTGACATACCCAAGTAATTTCAAGGGATCTTCGAGTTCTCTATACTTTTGATATGAAGATTCAAATAGATTCTTAAGCCCGCCCCTAATCATAAGGTTATCAATGATAGCATTACTATTAAATCTTGATTTTATAGTGTCCATAACATCGATTCTTACTATTTCATTATTATCATTGTAGTATTCGACCTTTTGTGGATGATTAGTTGTTAAAGTTAATGAACTGAGAAAAGTAGTTATACTTTGAATCTCATCTTTTAGTTCCTCTATGGTTTGGCTTTCGTAAGGTGACACCATAAAATAGGATAATATTCCATAATTAATCCTATCAATATTAATGAGATCCTTAATTTCCTTAGTTTTCTCCATTAGTTTAAATTCTATAGTTAAGCGCTTCAGGTCAACCAAGAACTTATCGAGCACCATATGTTCGTTGATTCGAGAATATTCAAGACCTAAAAAATCAAAATTTGTTATATAGACCTTTGCTTTTGAAGGGCGACAAACTTCTTCTCCTGTTTTTTCGAAAATAAACTCTGGTGACTTACAGTAAAGTACTTGTGTCAAACCGTCTGACTTATAAACAATGGATGCGACCCACAATTTTTCAATATTAATAGACCAACCATCCATTTCTTTGCAGTATCCTGAAAAACTGTGTTCTTCACGTTTATAGTAAGGGGGCCCTTGGTATTTTAGAATAAAGTGGCTAGTCCCCGTGATGTCTAAACAAAACTCCCATGAAACAGGTAAAGATGTCGAAGCAGTCATAAGATTTCCTGTTCCTGAAAGGTACCTTATTAGGGAATACGGATAGATATCACCTAGTTTGTTATGAAAATCATTTTCCGTTACCTTACTATCTCCGCTTTTCAATTGCTCAGCTCCTATCTTATCAATTCCATATGTGAAAAAATCATCTTAAGAACATTCTTTGAGAGCATTTTGAGGATAGTTTTCATACAGCCATCAAAAGATATTAATCAAATTATACTATCCCTGCCTTATTCGTTATTCGACTCGCATAGTCGGTAGTACGAGGTTAAAACGTCGGGATTGAAAGGACACAGCACCAGGGATGAAATGCAGATCAACCAAAGTATTTTTTCTTAAGAGGTAGATTTCCTGGTGTTGAAAGCATTGCTTCTATTTCTTCACGTTGAATTAGTACTTTTTTGAATGGAATAAAATAATTTGTACCTTGCATAAGATCACTATTGAACCAATCTAAAAAATCACTAGTAATTTTACGATTAGTTACAACTAGATAGTAATCAGGTTGATGCATAAGAACTTTAATCATTTCTGTATATATTTCCTCAATAGTTAAACTAGTGTTTTTATTTACTGAGTATTTACATTGAAGTATCCATTTTGTTGATACATTTGTTTTTGGCAACCACGAAGTCATGTTTATTTCGAATTGACCGTCACGCGCTCGATCTACACCTACTCCGATTCGACTAAAATTCTCTGTTTGGGCGTGCAGTATTAATGTGTTAATGAGATCCTCAAAAGCATCAGATTGCTTTGCACCCGAACAGTCATCAGGAACAATTAGTTCCGACCAATTAAACTCATACCTATCATTAGAAATCTTTGAATAATCTTCTTCATCTATCTCGGTCAACAATATTCGTTCAGTTGAAATTTGTGTTTCAAGATTGCCCGCCTTGTTTATCCACCGTATGTCCTTTAATTCAAGTGCGAAGAACTTATCGTCATATTTGCACAAGACCTTGACTATATATAAAGCATCCGTAAGTTCATTCGTGATCTGCTTAATTTTCATTAGATAAGTTTCGTCTTTGAATGAATGAATTGGAACTGGTAAACCTTGCATCATTGATGGTACTGTTGGCCTAACATATGAAAATGTTCCTTGGCCTAAAAGAGTTAACCCTTCTTGATTATATATAAAGCACTTTTCTCCTTGCATTTCATCTAAGATGGTTGCTCTTTCTAAACTCACTGTCCCAGCTCCTTTCCATTTATAAATTGATCATTTGGAAAGATGTAGAGTAGCCAGTCAATGATATCAAAAATTGATTCTTTAAGATCTAATTTGATTGAATCGAAATTGATGAGGGTAGTAAAGAAGATACTTTTGCAAAAAACTTTAAACCGCTCAACTATACGCTCTTTTAAAGCCTCTTTCCCGGAGACATCAGCAATATTAAAAAACTCTAAGAAGTCTTCGAATAGCCAAACTCTCATATCACCGTAAGTTACGTTAGATTGATTGTAATTAGTCCCTGAGATAAATATTGAACATGCCGCAGCAAGCTTAGAAGGATGCTCCACAGGCTCAAACAAACTTGTAAGCATAGCTTTTAGATATTTTAATTGATCGTTAACATCAAATGTCCGACAAAAGTGATCAAAATTTTCTGAAGCTTTTAAAATTGATTGCCTCCACTGACTTTCTTTAAGATCAAAATTTAATAAGAGGTCAATTAATGTCGAGTCAAAATCATCAATTGATTTGGGACTATAAGGGATTGTTTTCTTTGATGATGACCCAAATGAAACGCTATTAATGTCGTTATTATATGCAACATATCTGTCACTAATCGTAAATTCGTGTTCTTCTTCACGTGTAGCGAAGAAATACATTAAGCTTATTCTGCTCTTCAGTTTATTTTCAGCTCTCGTTATAGCCATTTCGAGATCACCATTAGCTGCTTTGGTGTTATTTACAAGCACCCATGTATATTCTTTTTGAGGTTCGTCAGGGGCACTAATGCGATGAGGTATATCAAACCCTTTTGTTATTTCACTCTGCCAACCTTCAAAAAGTGCATCCGATAAGAATACATAATCTCTGAATTCAAGTCTTGAGAAGCTATTATCAGCTTTCAGATGCTTTACATGCAAAGCAACTGTATAAACTACATCATTTAGCCTTTCTAAACACATTTGATTTACTAGATGCTTAATTTGTTCATTATCAAGTGCATTAAATGCCTGTTCGAGAACAACTCCAAAATCTGTATGGACAATAATTCTATTAACAATCATATTACGAAGAGTATTCGTCATACTTACCCGTTGATTGCTTAATACCTTTAACGGTATCTCTTGAATACACGAAGCAGCCTCACGAATGTCCTCACTATAGGAGTCATACCAGTCTAATAGTATAGAAACATTCATATCGCCTTTTATAAGATCCTCAAGTTTCTGACTATAACTTGATGCTAACTCCTTAATTTCATCTAAATCTTTGAACTGACTAATTGCCTCACTATAAATCCTCTCACCTTCGTCAGCATTTTTACCAATCCTCAGCTCATTAGCATACCTTGAGATTATCAATAATTGAAATTGATTAGTTAATTGTGTTATAGAATCTTTAGTTAGCCTGTCACAATGAGTATAAAGAATATGTTCTCTTAATAAATCTTCTATTTTCTTGTACAAGTATTCAAGTGATTTACGTATATGTTTTATTGAATAATTCCGGCTCTCATATCCAATTAATAGATTATTACGAAGACGATACAAAAGAAAATAAAGTGGTTTTTCACCAGATTCTTGTCTTATGTTCTTGTAAAGTAGTTCATTAGTGTAATCTACCAGATTTGATTCAGATTTTTTATATTGCTCAAGAAATTGAGAAAATGTTAGATTTATTGTATTCGGTTCTTCCAACTTCTCTTCAGTCCTAAGATCTTCTCTCAAAAAGTCCTCCATTTTTGAAGTAAGCAAATAATCCAATAATTCAATAACAATGGGTAATGTCGCTTCTTCATTAAATAGGTCTGTGTCCCACTGTAATTGTAAATGATTATCTAAATAATACTGAATAATTTGATTGCCATGAACCTTTTCGACTGGAGTGTTTTTAAGATATATTTTCCATAAAGCAAGTTCTATTTTATCAAAGATAGCTGTCATATATTTAGATAACATTTCATCAAAAGGGTTGTTAGAATCAAAATTCCAAGTTTTTATTTTTTTATACATTGTATTCTCCTTGTTTTTTTATAAAAAACACTCAACAAAATATGAATATGTCTTAGTTGGTGGCATCTATTTGTACATGGTGTTAACTCCGAACAAGCAGATCTAATTAAAATGGTAAATCAAAAGAGATTTTTTTCTCCTCTCGTCCTTTCATCGAAATATTAAATAAAAGGTCGTAAGACTCCACATCTGTTGAAGGGGTAAGATCCAAATCTATTTCCATATTAAAGAGAGCATAGTTCGTGTAACTTAATGAGGAATCGTCTTGATGAACGCCTAAGTACACCACACCATCATATCCAATCTTATTGCAGCATGCTCCAATGAAATTTGGGAGTAAGTACGATTCTTTTAGTGTGCTATCATCCTCATTAATCTCATTAAAAAAGCCCGCAAAATACGAATCAAAATGACCAATATCAAAAAGTTTAAACTCTTTCTTAGTGATTTCGAACGTGCCGACATCAATTACCTGATGATATTGTGGCCGTAATTCATAAGGAATCATATCGATATTATCCGTAGCATAGAATACGGGAACCCCGATAGCATTGTAGCGTCCATGAGAAGGCTTACCTAAAGGCGCTGCCCCAAGTTGATGATATTTGAGTTGTTCTCCCTGCTTCTCTCTGGTACGTCCTCTATACAGTATCTGTTCTCCTTGTTTTACGACCGTATATTCTTCAAGTTCAAAGTGATCTTGTAATACCTTATAAATTGATTTACCTACAGGGTGTTCAAATGCAAATAAAGGTGAAGATTTGAGATGGTTCTTTAAATCTAATAAACCTTTTTCATTAATATATTCTCCATATTGTTCTGCAAATTTGGAGAACTGTTCATCATCAAATCCCCAAAGTATGTCGCTCTCAGTGTAGATATCATCAGTGAGTTTGAAAACACCTGACATAGGATCATCACTGGATGCTGCTTCTCGTCCATAACCACAACTTGAACAGCGTACTAATTCAGCTAATGCCGGAAGAAGTTCATCCGGTACTTTTGATGAGCTTAGATGTTCCGAAACTGATCTTCCACTAAGTCCTAATTCGCCCATAAAGGGGATCTCGTGTTGTAAACAGTACTCACATTGCTTAATATCTTCTCCTAAGACATCAGCTAAACTGAGTGTTACTTCGTGAGGGACCGTTAGTTTATGGTATTCCTGACGCGATATTATGTCTTCTTCACATAAAATACACGTAAAGTTATCAGTGGATGTGGCTTTAAGGTCCTTCACGTACTTCTCGTAATCCGCGATCGGTTTTCCATGAGTCTTGAACAGATCAAAGATTAAAAATCCGCAAGCCTTACATACTTCTCCATTATTCATATTAAATACTAGATCCATCAGAATTTTCTCTCCTTATTCAAACTTAATTGTATAGTTTATTTAGCTACCCATGATTCTCAATCAGAAAGAAGGTTGAAGAATCCGACCTTCATCAACCTAAAAAATTTAACATCCAATTATGCTAACCCTCACTGTACGTAGCCTATGTCCAGACTGTCACTGAAGACTCATCTATATTTTCTTATCACACTAAATCTATGTCATAATAAGCAAATGGAATTAACTCTGTGGAATCAAGAGAAGTTAATTTGGATATTATTGAGCGTAAACATGCCAAACACAGAGTCTTACCTGGATGAGTTGGAAATCTAATATTTCCCCCTAACTTAGGAGCCGGTGCCCTGCCTTGCTTCTTTTTATGTTATCGGAAAAGCTCCTCTAGGTCGACCACCAATTCGAAGTCGTGACATGCTTCGATCAGCGTCTGTAGGTTACTTATCCTTTTACTAATGTTTATTTACAACAAAGAGACCAGCCCTTTTGAGAAAGCTGGCATATATGCAACTGAATTGATTCAAAAGTGGTGTATCAATAACGGATTTATTCCAATTGAAAATTGCCTTCTCCGAAGAAGTTCGCATACAGAACACCGTTACTAATTAGAAAACTATAAGCCATAGCCATCTATCGTTCATTATCTTCACTTATCTCTCTGTCGATAATCCGTTTTGCTTCACGATCATAAAATTCTGCAATACTTTTTAGAGTGACTGCAAACCGTTGAAATCCTGCATTTTCAGTATCTTCGGCTTTAAGCATATACTCATCTGAAAGTTTGAGTTCAGGTTGTGCAGTCGGATCTATCCAATGTGCACCTCGCGAGTTAAGTACCCCAGATCTAAATCCCCTACGAATAGGATCTGCATCCTTATCATTCAATGCAGTAGCCACAGATTCATTTATCCATAGACCTCCTGCGTCGGGTGGAGAATGGACAAGAACGTGACCAACATTAATTAGTGCAACTTCCAAGTGTCCCGAGTCTGAACAAATCTCTTTGACTCGCTGAAGCCATTTTAAGAAGAATTCATCGTCGAAATCTCCATTTTCGCGACTGCCTGGAGGTATTCGCCAACCATGAAGCAATTTCCAAGCATTCGAAGCAGTTGATTGTGATTCTTCATTTGAATCGACTAATGATTCACTCTTTTTAGAACGATATATCTTACGGATAAGCTCACAAAAGAACTCAGGATCTTCTGAAATATGATACTCCAGTAGTTTGGGAGCAACTTTATTACCGCCTCGATTCAGTAGAGGCAAATAACCCCATTCAATGTGAAAAAGATCCTCGAACTTAACTTCTGGAGATTGATGCAGTATTTTAATTAGTCCTACGATCATACTAGGCTTTATGACATAGCTTGGCTCAGATGAGGATAAACCTGCTTCCAGTGCTTGCAAGCATTGTTTGATATTCAAATTATGCTTCCGGTGTTGGACCACGTTAAGACAATGAATTGCAGCAAAAGGCCTTCCATATTCAATTAGTTTGTTTATTGCAAATGTTAGATCGCATTCTTTCTGATGGGGATTCACATCTGTTTTTGTCCAATATTCATACTCGTTTTCCATTAACCACTTGGCAACACGATCCCAAGTCTCATTACTGAAAGGTAGATAACAAAGAAATCGATTGATTTTTTCTACACTCCAGTTTGCTTTGTGCATCTGGTCTACCCAAGACCAACCGTTTCTAGCATAACGTGACCAGATGTAACCTCTCATCAAAGATATATGATTTTCATCTTCAGATTCTAAATAGTTTGAGAATAAAATTTCATCATTGTTTTCACTTGCTACCGCCCCAAGGCTTATACCTACGTAATAGGGAGATTGCACCCTATATGAAAATTCAATTACTCCATAAATGTCAGTCATTTCTAAGATTTGTATTATTGCTTGTTGACGCTTCACTTCAAGTTGTTTGCTGTTTTCTTCCCAATTCTCCAGATCATCATATAAATCAGGATCATATTCACCGAATAGTCTCTGATGTAAGAGTATTGGATTTTTAGGAATCATATTTGTTGTAGCTTTTTCAAGAATCTTTATCAGTTCATCATCTAAAGCCCATTCTGCTTCAGAGAAACTACGATGTTTTGAGATGAGATTCATAAGTTTATTCCACAGAAAAAATCTTTCTTCTTCAGGCTGTCCAATAACTTTCTCGGAAGACAATATTTCAAGTAGCAAATTGAATGAAGTACGTGGAAGTTCATCTATGTGGTCAATGAGCTGATTTAAAAATGTTGTGTTCTTACTAGCAAGAGAGATAGCCAGATCTGAATAAAATTCTACCTGTTCCCAATATTCACTTTGGGAAGTTTCTTCTCTCCATTGCTCAGGTATACTGTCACGCCACAACGGTTTGTGCGACCCTATTGAAGTCTGATTCTGATTGGGAAGCAGGCTGATTAGTAATTCCCATGCAACATTGGGCAGCTCTTTAGTTAACGTTTTAACAGCAACCTTACGTTTTTGTATCGGTGCTACAGTCTGTGGAAGCCAAGGCAGTAAAATTGTTGTAAGTGAATTGGCTGGACGATTAGACCATGTACCACCAGGGTCAAGGCTAGCTAGTTCACCAAGGATTATACATACCCTCACTAAATATTGTTCTTCCCAAGCTAAAGATTCAAGCGCCCACAACAATCCAGTCAAATAATTCCCACCGGTAACTCCACTACCCTCTTGGGAAAAAAGTTCAACAAATGGGCAATATTCTGAGTGCAGTGCTTGTTCAACTGCAAACAAGAACTCTTCTGGAGCAGCCTCTGCTAAAACTGGAAGTAATTTATTCAAGCTCCCCCAAAGCTTCCAGTCTGCTCCCTCAAATATTCCGCGGATAGCAAGTATGGTTACTGTTTCAGGAAAACCATCAGAACAATTTATTAAATCTTCTCCACGGGTACCTAAGAGTGCTAAAGATTGAGCTAATCCATTTCTGATATATGAAGAATATGTTAACTTTTTCCCATAAACTCCAGCTGCAAATCGTTCTTCTGGAGGAAGTTCAAAAGAAAGATCTGGTTCAGAGAGTACTGATATGATTAAATCTTTTAGATGGTTCAGATTCTGGTCAAAAATACGAGGACTTAGTATCGACCATAGATCAGTTCGATTTTTTGTTTTCCAAACCCCATTACTGAGTGAAAGAGGACTCTCATTTTGCAAAAGCATCTCTCTTGCCTGAAGTAGCCAATTTGGATGATCTTTCTCTAATAAACTATTTAATATTCTCATGTCAGTTTCATTGTTTTCTTCCCACATCCCTATTAAGTTAATTAAAGCAAGTGTGGGTGCTTCTTTAAAATTAGACCAATCTGTTTTTATTTTTTCTGTTTTTATCAATAGCTTGTCAGGTATATGAGACACATTTGAGAGTTGAAATAGTTCTTTTAAATCATCTGGAAGTTTTTCAAATGTAATGGTTCCAGCATTCTGATTCCATGTTTGTACAATATCAACAATGCGAGGCCAAACCCAATGCGGGTATTGTTTGTCAAATTGTGCGATGTGTGAATGCAAAAGTGATAAAACAATTCCCTCTTCTTCTCCGAGATCATAAGATAAAACATAAAAATGATTTAAGAATGAATAAAAATCATCATCTGAAATATCAGTGTTATCATTCGCCAACTTCAAATGGTGCCTCAGAACATCTAACTTGATTTTGCTTTTAGACGGACTGAAATTAGATTGAGTTACGTTCCTTTTAAACTCCTCTAAGTCTTTGGTGTGTTTTGCCTGATTTAATATCCATCGAACATTATGTGAATCAGTAGCATTTAATGGACCAGTAATAAGAACAATAACATCCTTTTCTTTGGTAAAGATATTGGAATTATTAAAATCATTCCAAGCAGCTTGCATTACTTCTGAGAGTATACTGTCTCCTTGGGTAATTCCAATTTTATGTTTAATCTGTGCAAGCATCTTAGCTTTTCTCTTTGAAAAAGGTTCTTCAACAGTTACAATTAAGTCATCCGTATTAAATCCATCAATTTTACCTTGAAGCTTTATTCCGATTACCGGCCATTGCGGTAAACAAGGTACTATTCCCCCAGTAAGCATCAATGTTACAAAAGAAGCTTGGACGTGAGCTTCAAAATGTAACCCTCCGCCACCTGTTGAAAATGGATTACTCAGTTGCTTATCTTTCATAAAGATCAATCCTTATCAAAAATAATATTTCCACTACATATAGAGATCTGAGTCAGGTCAATTTCAAAATTTTATTTTTTTTGAATCGTTAGATTGGTTACTGTATCTTTGATATTCCGAATGGTTTCTAATTTTCACTCAAAACGCTCATTTTGATTCTGTTCTTGAGCTTGCTCCCAATTACGAATCCGATTAATTTCTTTTTTCAAAATTGGCTCTTTATTCTTAGCCCACTCTACAACAATTGGATTCTCGTATTTCATTAAGCTTTCTAATAAGGGAAGACGTTTTAACATTAAATCAGCCAGTGAGTCTGACCAATGATTTGGATGAAAAACATGCATTAAATGTTCCAGAATAACAGTCGGTTCAAAATAATTATCTATCAAATACTTTGCTAAGGAGGTCCATTCTATTTGCTGCGATGGCGATGTGTTTTGATAAGCATCAATAATGGATGCCATTAAGGGGTATCGCTCTGTTTTCTTTACATCACACCAATTGATTATCAGCTCATCAGATATCAAATTTAGTGGGTTAAGGTTTAGTTGCCCGCTAAATATCTGAGCAGTTCTATAATCCATCTCTTCTGTATCCCTTACAAACACTTCTAAAAACTCAAGTGGTTGAACCTCCACCAAAGACAAAAAAACATGATCAAGATCAGAAAAAAACACATTATCTTCTGTTATTGAAGAATATAGCTTAGTAGCAATACGTTTAGCGTTACGGGTAGATTCCACATCTGTAAAACAGATCTTGATTATTTCAGACACAAAATGATGATTATCAAATGAATGTTGAGAAAAATCATAATTTAAAACCAATTCTTGGCCTAAACTGATAATGTCTTGGCTTAAGCCTTTATTATCTCCGGAAATTCGCATATAAAATAATTCTACAGCTACAGCTAATCCATCTTCTTTTGAACTTATAAGACGTATTAATTCGAAGAACTTTTCATTAAAGTCTATATCATGAGTTTGTATTAGAGCTAAACTTGCGAAAGACGAAATCGGTGCTTTTCCGAGTTGAAGCGACCTCTTCAGACGATCTAGACCATCAGTATCTATTACAACGGACTGAAGCGATGGAAAGACTTCTGAAAGCAATTCGTGATCGATTGCTTCATCCAAGATTTCTTCAGCAGAACTTTTATCAGTTAATGCAAGATAGTATAAGAACCCTTGTAGTAGATGATACTTTCGGTTTGAGGGCGTAATTTCACTCAGTTTCTCTACCATGTGAGTCCATAATCTTTTTGCATCACTGGTTCCTTGGGACAATCCTTGTCCTAACTCATATATATTTCTGTTATTAGTACTCAGGAGATGAATTAACAAAGAGTTAAGGATATCTTCTTGGTAACAAAGCTTATGTCCGAGCTCATTTGAAAGAGACCTAACCTTAGTAAATGCTTCTTCAGTTTCGAATATATCATAGGGGTATCCCTGACCCTGTAAGGTTAACAGCATTACTTCATCATATAATGATTTAGGTCCTAACAACGTGTTTAACGAGTCAAGTCGAGTCGAAACTTCATCGGACATTTTATCAGAATCATACCTTTTAGTTTTTTTAACTGCATACCAAGCTTCATACCATGTTTCTTTAGCAGCCAAAATTCGTTTTACAGCAGATTCTAACACCTCATAGACTTTTGCTCTAGTCCAAAGCCCTCTGAATTTGTTACATAAAACTACCTTTATCTCATTTGCAATTGGCTTATCCGATATACCAATTGTCACAGCATATTCAATAAACGTTCCATACCAAGTTTGGATTTCTTCTTTGGATTTTGGATAGTACCCGTAATCTCGCACGTGAGCACCGAAGTTCAAGCTATTAATAGCTGAAAAATTTAAGGCTTCTAGTGATGCATCTAAGAGGTATATTCCAAGTTTAACTTCATTATCAAGATCTGATTCTATGAGGCAGGATATAATCCCAAGCCTTTGCTCAACAGAAGCGTGCGTTCCTGAAAGATAGATATAGAAAAGAGATTTTAGTGTAGTACGTATTGAATTGTGGTTTTCGTTAACATTTTCTGTTAGAGCAAAGTTACAGAGCAACCTAGTAGATCTTTCAAATAAGTCGCTGTCATATGCTAGGGATCTCAATAAATTTGTGTAGTAATAGAAATCAGAATTTTCACGCGAGAAAAATATCGATTCATTATCTTGCTCATTAATTTCCTCCAACCGTGAAAGTACTAACTGAGGATGAAGAGGAGCTACATTTCGAAGGATATTAAGAGCATCCTTATTGAGCTTTCGAAAATCCTTTAATAGACCACCCCTTGAAAGCCAATCCTTAGATACCTCTTGAGCTAATTGACTATTGTGGAGATATCCAAGCCTTCTTGAAAACGATTGTAATAATCTCGGATTAGCATGTATTTCAAATGTACTTCTAATCAATTGTTTAGGAAGATTCTCCAGCGCATTTTGAGCCAGTTTGTTAGCTATGGCATGTGGTAATACAGCTCTCCAAGAGCTTCGTTGCTGTACAAGATCTCTCCTCTTTAGTTCAGCTATGTTCTGATAAAGCTCTAATACACTCATTCCAGATAACTCGGCTAGTAAGGTTATTTCGATACTGTTTGGCCCAACAGTATCAATACTGAACGAATATACAAGTGAACAGATTTCAGCTGCTTTAAGTAATTTGGAGTCAGTATTATTTCGTTGTATGAATAATCTATTGAACAATTCTGCATCCCTGAGATGAGAGATATTATCTCCTATACTGATTGTTCTAGCTATTGCAATGGCAACACGTGCATTTCCACCAGAAATTTTTGCTATCTGTCTTACGGTAACGCTATTTATGTGTTTAAATCTTCTACTGATTACTTTCTCAATTAGCTCAGTTGATGAAGGTTCTAATCGGAAAACCGCTGTTTGTTCGGGTTGATCATCCCTGACATCATACTCAATTGTGAGTAAACTTATGTAATTATCATTGGCATATAACTTAGTTAAATGATTATGAAGATCAGGAGGACAATTATCTACGATCAGTATTCCTCTTTTTCTAAGTGTTTTAAGTCTTGCAGCAAAAGATCTAGGGTCGGGAATCGGAGCATCACCTAGATCAGTGTAAAAAGCCAACGAATTATTAAGAGCTTCTTCACCAATTCGTTTATCAAATAACGCTTGAACTAAGCGTGTTTTTCCCACTCCTGATAATCCGATTAGACGAACAAAAGAACCAGGTCGCCCTAATATGGTTCTCAATTCATGAATACCTTGTAGCAGATCCATACTCTCTGTAGAAACACTTGAAGAGTTAGACAGACGAGACGTACCATCCAATAAATATTCTTCTTCTGTGCTCTCAGTATGGTTTGCCCAGTTACTGAATGCTTGCCATCCTTGTATTGGTTGACCAATCTTGTCTCTAACCCATAGAACTATAGCAGGGTGACTTCTCACCCAACTTGCAACCCGCTCACGATCATAAAAATCCACTTTCAATTGAGAAGCATTATTGTAATCCGATATGGCTTCCAGCATAGCTAATTTTCTACTTTTTAATGAAGAGTCTGAAGTTGATCCCTGGCTACTGATTATTATGTAAGCACCGTTATTATCGGCCAAATCTTTTATCACTTGTCTTAGTAACTTGTTAGGACGCATTTCTAGTAGAATCTCACTCCGAGGCATATCAGGTTTCTTCACTTGAAATGCTGTATGTTGTCTGGGAATAAAGCCATCATTCATTAGTAAAGAATTTGCCTCAACGCGTACATCTATTCCACCATCTTTGGCATTTTGATTACCTCCCCAGGTCACACCTGCGGTCTGGAGTTGCATTGATGATAAGTCAGCTTCACAAAGTAGTCCAATTAAGGATCTCAAATCAGAATCATTAAGTTGAGCGATCTCATCACCCGTTATTTCAAGCATAATCATGCCCCCTATTTGTTGCTAACTTTCTATTGTAATTAGAATATCGTCCAAAATAGAAATCAGATTGTTACGCTGCCCTACTTTCTTATAAACAACAATTTCAGTGAACTCTTCAAAAAGGTTTTTCCAAAATGTTATGACTGTCACTAAAAATATGGATATAAATAAAACACCAAAGAATATAGCAAATTGCCCCTCGGTAGATTGATAGATACTCATCTCATAAATATGTTTGAGAAGATAATTTAAGTTTGGAGCAAGAACTGCTATTAATATACTTGGTGCAATAAGTGGCGGCATTTTGTCTTTGCTATTGTCTGCCTTATATGAGTCCATCAGACGTTCAATTTTCCATTTTGAATAGAGGTTATGCTCTATTAGATATTCTGTTATAAGGTGAACCTGGACTTCATGAAAACCGTCAATCCACTTACCTTTTTCAGTCTTAACTGAAAACTCTCTATTAAGTATAATCCGAGCTTTATTATTGAACTGTTTATGTATATAAACAAAGAACACAAAGAAAACAGTCGCAGATGGAATCGTAATCAAAGTCCAATTTTCTGTTGATAACAGTATTAGTAGAAAAATTGAGATTGGCAGGGTTAATATACATGTGATCATATATCCCCAGAATAGAAACGGCATATTCTGATAAATAAGCACACGTGCCCTTACTTTATTCGTGTAATAATCAAGTAATCTGCTTTTCATTTGATCCTCTATTTCTTTAGATTGTTTAAATTATCAATTGTTTTGAGTATGTCATTCACAAAACTCTCAACTATTTTAATTTCCTCAATATCTCTCTTTACGAGAAGTGCATTGATTCGATCTAGAATTTCGTGCGCTTCTTTATTGGACAAATCATTGTCATAATTACGGAATAATTCTTCTGGTGTTATATCTAAAGCTTCTATTAGTTTTTGCAGGGTATCCAAAGAAATGTTTCTCTCCCCTTTTTCGATCCCACCAATATAAGGCTGTGGTAGATCTACTTGTTCTCCTAAATTAGCCTGAGTTAATCCCTTTGACTTTCTTAGAGATTTTATTCGCTCGCCTACAAAAGCATTAATTTTTATCATAAGTACAATCACCTCTCCCTTAAGAGTAGGTGTACTTATGTATGAAATAAATATACTCAAACTATATATTACCATTAGTAATTATATAATTTAAGATATATATTTTACTTAGAAAAAATAAAATTTCTATAGGAGTGTACTTCATGAGACAATTACCTCATCAAATAGTTATAGAAAATGTTCTCCAAACTAAAATGAGGGGGAAAATTGCATACCAAAGTGCGTTTCCATCCTCAATTGCTATGCATTCAACCTATGTTAAACCATATAACGACCCAACTGGAAAAGGATATCAACGGCCAGTTGATCCGAAACGTGTCGATGAATTTGCACTATACCTTTCCAAAGGTGATAATGCATTATTTACACCAATTCTCTTGAATGCATCTGGTATGTGGGAATTTACAGCGTATGACTCTAGTAGACCTATGTTTGGAAGATTACTTTGCAAGAGTAAAGCTTCTGTACTGGACGGACAGCATCGACTAGGAGGTATTAAACGTTATACTCAGGAAACGCATTCTGAAATTAATGTTCCCTTCATGGTTTTTCACTATTTAGATGACGATGAAGAAATCGAATTTTTCGATACTATTAATACAAAAGCAAAGGGACTCGGGACTTCTCTAAGTAAATATTTGAAGAGAGAACACGATGAATTGAGCTGGATGTCAACTGAACTGTTGATATTTAACGATAGTCCTTTTTATCATATAGGTAGTATTACAGGGAAACGGAGTAAAGGAAGACATATTACTCTTCAGAATCTCCATCGCATGCTAAAGTATTTTTTCAAAGACACCGAGACTACAAATTTATCAAAACATGAAAAGGTAGATCTTGTACTTGAGTTTTTCAATTTAATGCGACAAGAATATCCTCATGAATGGATGAACTATAAAGAATACAAACTTACGCATATTGTATGTTTAGACGCCCTAGCCATGGCTGCATCCAAAGCTTTGTCTAACTGTAAGAAAGAAAACTCAACAAAAATAGACCATCAAAAGTTTATCAAGTCAGTAACACGCTTGAAGAGGATTGATTGGTCTACAGATGGTCCTTTTAAATATTTAAAAGGTATTTCAAGTTCTAAGACTTTAGCTTCAGAATTATTCGATATTATGAATTTGGAAAAAGAGAGTTAGAAGATCTAAGTATTGGTATAGGTTCTGAAACAGTTTCCTATACCTTTATGTCTCATTAGTTGTTCTTTTAAAAAAGCGACGACTAAGACATAATCTATATTCCAGATTTACTACTTATATCAGTTAATATTATGTGTCACAACATATAAAAACATTATATTATCAAGATTTAACAATGATAATAACAAACTAAAAGAAATACGAGTTTTGTGAAACAGTACAAATGATTTAAAAGCAGTGATTTTTACCCCTGCACAGCCAGTTCTTTTATATTCTTCGAGTTAATCCCAAACTACTTCTGTTCCTGCTACAAAGTCATGAATCGCACGTCGATCTTCACGCATACCGACCATAAAAGCACTCACAATAACTCCAATACCCAAAGTTAATACGTACACAAGTCCAGCCACAACAACTCGCATCAGCATCGTACCAATTTTTGGCGGTTCGTGTGTATCGTATTGGCGGATTCGAATTCCACATATACGTTTTCCGATGGTTCGACCATACCAGTAAACTGGTAATAAAATTGAATATAACGCACTAAGTAGTTTGGCAATCGGCTCATCCGCATCAAAGTTACCTGTAAGCACACCTGCAATAATCACTAACGGAATTGAAATAATAAGACTATCCAACACACTTGCTCCTAATCTAATCCAAAAACCTGCTTTATACAAAATGCTTTCCTCCAAACTACAATTTTAAACTAAACGGCTAATTTACTTCATGAACTCCCTTCATTAAAATATCTAACTTTATGTACACAACTCAAATAGTATAACAGAAAATTTTACCTTTTTACGATAAAACTCCTATCTCATTTTAATTGCATTCTTTGTGAATTTTATAACAAACTATCGAATTAACTTAACTGCTGTTCATGTTCACTACTTACTCTTACATAATCCTTTCTAATATTGTATTTAGCTTCTGAGTCTTCATGAAAACACCATAATAATTATGTAAACCAAGAAAGCTACTCAACATTTGTTAAGTAGCCTTCTGTTCGTTCTGCATCTTCCCTCTTCGCCAAATCTTATTCTCCACAATGGCATAGACTAAACCGGCGATGGCAAATATCCATATCGATGTCATTCGGTTCAGATGGTATCCATTCACGAAATATGGATTGTACATGAGATCAAAAACCCACAGCCCGCCCCATCCTAACCCAATCATATAGATGAAAGTTCTCATCATAGGAAAGCATACATATTTCCGCAGCAGCCATGAGATCGGGATAAGAATAACAACATAAAAAGCGACTAAATAGTGACCGAATCCCAGGATAAGCGACAAAATATATATCAAGCCCCCTAGATTACGTAAGCCGTAATACTCTGCCGTTGTAATATGGTACCCTTCAATCCTCTCAAGAACGATGAGTGCTGTAAAGAAGATCCCGATAAATATCAGTCCTAATACCATGTAACGTTGAACCGCGTTCACCAACATCAGATCACCCCAATGTCTAAACGCAGCCAGAACCGTTCAAGTTACATGATTTCGAACAAATTACACAATTACACATAGGCGTTATTAGGTTCTGTTAAATGTTAAAGTTAATCCATCGTAAATTGCTCTAATCCAACGACTACTTCTGACCTTCCAGAATCATCGTACCCAGGCGGTCCATTAGCTCCATTCTCCCCATCGCTGTGTACGAATAATTGTAATTATCGACATTAGAGATTTCAGGCCCCATTCACCGTATAACATCTCAGCTGCCCCATTATTGGAATAGATGACCAGGTTGTTTGGATATGTCTCAATTACGGCAAAGGATTCACCATGTACAGCCGCCTCCAGCTTTTGTTTCCACTCTGCAGATTTCGCATCATACTTGGCCAGATATTCATCTTTCTTGCTTTCTTCTCCAAACGTATCTGCCAAGAATGTCAGGTGAGCTCTCCAATCATAGTAAGAGTAAGGCAATGCAATTGTAGGTCCCATGATGCCTTCCAACCCAATGGAAGCTGACTTCAATTCATCAAAAGAACGACGCAGCCGTTCAAAACGTTTGCCCCCCCATATTGTGGGTCTTGATCTCACGAATACCGCTCAGGTATTCCTGCAGCCGGCTGGCGGCTTCGTTTTTGGCCCGAACATGGTTCTCACTCAGTCGTG
Source organism: Paenibacillus sp. 2003 (assembly GCF_031455635.1). Taxonomy (NCBI): domain Bacteria; kingdom Bacillati; phylum Bacillota; class Bacilli; order Caryophanales; family Paenibacillaceae; genus Paenibacillus; species Paenibacillus sp. 2003. Next base: position 2,208,192 of record NZ_JAVDTB010000001.1, read on the forward strand.
CCTGAATGGAATCCGTAAGCCATAACAGAACAGAACCATACCTAAGGGAACCGCAATAAACATAGCTACGGCCATTCTCCAATCCACCAACAGAAGTCCGCCAAAAGCAAGCACAATTGCACTGATTAGCTGCGACAGATTGTGAGAGATCGTATGCTCAACCTGGCCGTAATCACTCAAGATCAGATTCGTCAGATCCCCAGGATCACGTTTTCCGAAAAATCCTAGCGACAGATGACGAATATGTTCGGCCAACTTCAACCTTCCTGAGGCCGCGAGGCTGTATGCTGCCCGATAGGTCTTATCATAGAGTGAGGCGTAAGCCGCATATTCCACCAGAAGCCACACAAACAAGATTATAAGCCCTATTGGACATATGACCTCGTCGCTTAACTTGAGAATGAATGGTGAAGTATTTACATTCTCGCCAAGCAAAAGAAGTGTTGTTGGAGAAAGTTTTCGTTTTTTTCTTGTATAGACAAATATGACTTCTTTGATCTGTAACTCCCGTAATATTTTCCATTTAGTATGGATAAATATGTGAAGGAGTTACTTACATCATTAAACTGTCGCCTATACTGATGTAAGTAAGCCTATGCTTGGACAAAATGAAAGAGAATAGTCTTCACCAACGATTACAACTCTTTGGAAAATCGCAGCGGGCTAAAAGTCCCTTTATCTTTATTATTGGAAGAGCTACCCTACCCGTAACGTTGAAATATTTTATATCGAATTTGATCCTGGATGTCACCATCCATCTGAAAGGCACCTTGATGGTGTGGAAGAATATGTTTTTGTGGTACAAGGTATGTTAGAAATGGTAGTCAACACAAAAAAAATTGTTTTAAAAGAAAATCAAGCACTCCGCTTTCGTGCTAATGTTTTTCATTCCTATAATAATCTCTATCAAGAACCATGTATCATTTACAACATGATTTTTTACCCAAGAACATAGGCAAGTTTCATCTATGATCTTCTAGAAAATATTTTAAAATGAGGTGTGCTGATTATGGCAATTGAAAAAGTAAAAGATTTTTTTAAACAATATGGTATGGATTCTCAAATTATCGAATTTGAAGTATCAAGTGCAACCGTGGATTTGGCTGCATCTGCATTAGGTTGTGAGCCAGAGAGAATCGCAAAAACACTTTCTTTTATGGTGAATGGACAAGCTGTTTTAGTAGTTGCTGCCGGGGATGCAAAAGTGGATAACAAAAAATTCAAAGAGTAGCAATAGTGCTATTGAACTTACAATAAAACAATTAGAAAAATACTCTGGTTATTCAGAGTGGATTGATGTATGTAAAGGATGGAATGATTGATTTATAGTAGTTCTATATGGGGTAGCGCCAACATTTTGACTGTTTTATACGCTAAGTATTAGCGGACATTTACTTAAAGCAGGAAAAATCCGCTGTCTTTGTGTCTGAACGACCTTAGCGTATATTTTCGTTAAAATGTTGGCTGTACCCTCAATCAACCATGAAAATCTTTCCAGAACGAACCTTCTGTATTAATGATATCCTTGATCTGGACAAAAGGAATCGTAAACGTTGGAAATCCTGCTGCATAGGGTGCGATATCATATGGATTGAAATAGAGATGCAACGCATCAGCTGTGACAAAAAACGGCTGATCCGCACTAATCCCCGTATAGGTGTCCGGAAACACATACGAGTATTGAGGATCATTTTTGATCTGATCCCCCACAATCTGGCTTAACACTTTTACGTAGTCACTATTCGGCTTAAATAAATCCTTCAGCTCATACAACTGACCATTAGTCAGATTAATAATCGCATAGATCATCGTAGGCATACCATGCGCTGCACCAGCCGGGTAGTTATAACCTGTGAGTTGCAGTTGCAGCAGTTGCTGCTGATAAAACGTAATATCAAAATCACCTGTATACGTATAATCCAGCTGCTGATCCGCAGGGATCGGTTTAACCTGGGAGAGTTGCTTCAACTTGGCATTCAGCGCAAGCTGCTCCGCTTGGTTCGTTAATCCCTCCACCTGCGGATAATATACGAGGTAGTCCCTGTTTGGTTTGTACTTCTCTTCGCGTACACGGTACGGCGGATGAAGCGGAACGATTGTATTTTGCCGCCAGATGATCTGTCCGGCCCGATTCACATACGATAAGCGCTGGTCTACATAGGCCTTAATCAGATCTGATGCCACGACCTCCAGCATACCCGAACCTTCTACATGCGGATACCCAGCGGCAGGTCTTCCACTCAGATCCAGCAGATAGGTTTGTCTTCCATCCGATGCGGAAGCAAGGCCGTTTTTGTAATTACCTACTTCGCGATATAGGAACTCCGTAAGCCTTCTACCGTTAGTATCTGCAATCGCGTATACAGAGCCAATATAAGGCTCCTCCGGATTAATTGCTTGCCCCAACGCATAACGATGCTCGCCTAGTTCGCGGATGTCATTATAGGCGGGTTGAATGATAAACGATCCCTCCGTATTAATGACACCATAGTTCGATTTGTAATCCTCTGCTGTATTAACAATCGCTTGCCCGTCGCTAAAAGGAAATGCCGATGAAAACTTGGGCTGAATGCGAATATTACCCCGTTCGTCGATGTACCCATATTTGCCCGAGTTTTCTTTTTGAAAAGCAAGCAGTCCATCCCCCAGTGGTCCCACATAGGCATATGGATACGTTGCGAGCCGATGTCCATTGCGATTAATGAGCGCATATTCATTGTCCTTAATCTGCACAACCGCTTTGCCATCTTGAAAATCATTCGCCGAAGCGAACTGTGCAGGTATCACCTCATTGCCCGACGCATCCAGATAACCATACCGACTCACCGAACCATCTGCCTGACCAGGGTTTGAATCGTAAAATAAAGCTCGACCGTCGTTCATATTCGAGATATACGGGTACGCCCGTTTGGTCAGGACTGTACCTTGTTCATTAATCATCTTAAATCCTTGAGAATCAATTGTTATCGCCCGTTCTTCGGAAAAGGAATTGATGGAATCGTATACAGGTTGAACGACATACTGCCCCTGAAGGTTAATCACACCGGCTCGACCATCCTTCACAACCACAGCCAACCCATTGGGCTGAAACTCTTGCGCGTCATTCAATACCGGCTCAAGCCGAATGTGGCCTTGTGCATCCATATACCCCCAACGCGTCCCACTCGTAGTTCGAACGGAGATTGGATATAACCACGTCGTTACCCGGGCATGGCTTACAGGGACCATCGCCTGCTTAATTTTCTTTTCCAGCTCTTGTAGTACTTCTCTGGAAGGATAAGCTTCCGGGAAACTGAGTGCCTTCTGAACGGAAGCGAGTGCTGCCGGATACTGGCCGGCATGGTACTGAGCATCCGCAAGGTAATACCAGTAAAAGATATAATCAGGATATTGCTGGGTTAGTTGCTCGTAATACTGCACCACTTTTGGATAATAGGTTGCATATACATCCGGTGCAGGAACCCATTTCCCATTCTGCCATCGGATAATCTCCACACGATAGGCTTCACCTGTGTCATGTATCCAGAGTGCAATCTCCACTTTCCCATCTCGACCATGTGGACCAGGCATATCTATAATCTCTGCATAGCTATAGTATAGATCGTCAGGCGCCAGATCTTTGAGCCCTGATTCCGTCCACTCATATACGGCAAGCTTAGACCAAATAGAACCAATCCGCCAACCGATAATGAGATTGTTCCTTGCCGTTGAAGTTACAGGGGCAGCAGTCATTAAAGTCACCCCATACCCCAATCCCTTAATTAGTGCCATCTTGATCCAATGTCCTTGAACAAATTTCAGAATGAGCAAATACAGCTCACCATTCAACTGATAGACTGCAGCAATCTCCGGCATACCGTCACCGGTAAGATCTGCCGCATAAATCGCTGGATGTTGAACAGGTTTATCAATAGTGACGACCGTTGCACCAGCCGGAATATGTTGATTCACAATTTGCGTTAACAGCGGTTCGCTCATGGACATATCAGTTTCCTCCCTTATGACCGCATTCGCCTAATGGTATGCTTCATAAATCGGGATATGACATGTAATTCATTTCTGATGACAGAACAAACTTCCGATCGCACTTATCCACCGATTTTTAATTCACTTTTTAATTATTCATCTTGTAAAGTTACTTTTTCTCCATTGATTAGCAGGTAGCTCACATCGTTCACCGGAATGGTCTTAGGGGATATCCACTTAATGAGATCCTGATCCAACTGAAGGAAACCGGATGCGCCAGACAACTTGGTACCATCCTTCAGGTGAACTTCAATACTCAAGTCCTCCACCCGAATCTTGCTAAGGGCCTCACCTGTAAGTGTGACTCCAACCGAGGAAAGAGTTACATTTGCCAGTGAGGCTCCATTTGCATCAAGCTGAATGTTTCCTGTTTTACTCAAAGCATTTTGACTCAAATTAAAAGTAGTTTTCCAATTCCCCTTTACAACTTCACTAATACTCGTAAAGCTGCCTTGAAGTCTCTGCTTATCTAATTCGTCAACAGCAGACAGATCATACACAAACTCCTCATAATCTCCTCCATACCCGACCCCATCTTTCATATAATGTCCATAGCTAACGGAATATTCAGGTATATCGAGCTTTTGACCTTGCTCATCCGTGAAGTAGAAATATCCATGATTATACTCGCCAATCTCATTATCCGGATTAATCTGAATGTGTAACTTGCCATCCACAAAACCCATATTGGAAATATGCATCCAATCAATACCCTCAACAGGGATATTCATTACATCCTGATGCAGTACCGGAATTGGATCGGTTTCCAATTGAATATCGGTTTTACCTCCCAAGCCACTTATACGATCTCGCTCCAGGATTTCATAACTATTGTTTTGCTTTTCTTGTAGCAACTTCTCCCAGTCCACTTGTACGTTGTAACCATCTTGAAGAGATGTACCTGACATCAGCGTATTAATCTGAACGGTAATTCGATTTTTGCTGACTTTTCCTTGAATGAGGAATCGAACAATAGCCGTTTTATTAGCTTCATCATAATGAATAATTTGAGCGTTGTTTGCATTACCTCCGGTGACCCTGTAATCATATACATCCAGCGTCTCGTCAATACGTTGACCCGTCAGATCTGACAAAGAAACATAGATTTCCGTTGTATCTCCGTCCCTGACAGCACCTATAACCTCCATTCGAATCCCTTGATCTTCACTCACCTGATGAACAGGCTGAAGAATGCCAATCCGATCTGCACCTAGAAAATGAAGAATAGAAGGCAGGTCAATGATGCCCATGGATGCAGCTGCCCCTGTAACAAGACATAACGATAACGCAGCGGTTACAGGAATATAGATGGCTTTGCGATACCTTTTTCTTTTATTCATGGACTTCTTGGTCTGTGCGGATGGATATAATACAGGTGGATAAAATGATGAATCTGATCTCGTAACGGTTGGTGGTTCATTCATCGCCAATTTATCATAGAACAACTTTTTAATATTAAAGAGGTTCTGCTCAGTGAATTCTTTGTCGGATTTTCGCATTTGATCGCCTCCTTTATTTCCTGTTCATCCACCATGTCCTCAATCGTTGCCTGGAGCGATAAAGCTTGTTATGGACTTGTCTAACGTGTAGGGACAACGCTTCCGATATCTCATGGGGTCTCTGTCCTTCGTAAAACCGACGTTTCATAATCTCCCGTTCCGGTTCTGGAAAAGAGTCAATCATTTGATTAAGTTCCGTATATGTCTCTTTACTGATCATCTGAACCAACAAATCATCCGTTTGCACCGAATGAATCTCCTCTTCATATGTAAGCTCAGTTCTTCGATTAAGTTTCCGGTAGCGATCAATCGCTTTATGTTTTGTGATTGTTGCAAGGTAATTTTTCAAGCTACTTCGCCCAGATTGGAATGCATCCGGATTCTGCCAAAAAGCAAAAAATGTATCTGCTACGCATTCTTCAATCTCTTCTGCCGATGCATGATGTAGGATGGAATGAGCAATCTTCCATAACAAACCTGCGTAGTGATTCATCACCCATTCCATGGCTTCAGGATCACGATTCACTACTGCCTTCCGCATTTGTTCATCTTCCACGATTATGTATCCCTCCCTTCCATGCTCATATCACGAATGCTCATGTTGATCCGTGCTTCCTACCTATATTCGTTTGGCAAATGACTTTTACTTACTCCACGATAAAAAAAGATTTGCAGTGACCTAGAGGCCTTCTGCAAATCTTCTATATTCTATACTATATCTTATTTATTACATCATATCGCTTCATGGGCCTTCGCTTGGAATCCTAACCAATATTACGCCTCTTCTTGCACACTGAGCTGTACATATTGGGTGAGACGACAATACTGAAATAACAGCAACTCTTCATTACCTTGTCCAAGAGCCACGCTACGCCCTTCCTTGATGAGGTGATTCAACAACTCATGCAGGAAACTCATCTGCAACCGCGAGGATTCCGCTGCGAGCTGCTCAAGCACCTCGATATCACGGATCGCAAACTGGGATAACCCGCGCAGCAGCAACTCTTCTGACCAGCCGTTAATTCTCTGCATGAACTGATTATATTCTTCCAAGTCTGCCCATCCTCCCATTACCGATATCCAGTTTCAGACTGAGCACCGTTTGACCCTTCAGGAAACTGATCGGGCTAATCCGTTTGGGTTCCACACGCACAAAGACATAGAAGTGTTCAAGCGATTGGGAACCATATCCTGACTCCAGTCTTTGGATCATCGCCTGCCAGTCAGATGAATACGGGAGAGTGAGTGCCAGTCTTTCCCCTTCGGTATTCTCAACCGTCAGGACAAGCTCCTGCGTTTGTTTGATAAAGCTATGGTCCACAATTCGAGCCACTTTGATCACAGCCAATCGTTCTTTGGGAGTAGCAAACAAGTCGAACGATCGCGATTCCTCTTGAAGTACAGACGATACATTTTGCATGGTTTTGCCCATATTCAACGTTTCCACACTCGTTCGTGGCAAAATCGCAAGTTTGGCACCTTCCCCGGAAGAGATCCGGCGTTCTTCATTCACTTTAACTGAATGGAATTGAACTTCTTCACCAACAAACTGGCGAAAGGTCAGATTAGGCAGCCATGGTGTGAATGCACCATAATGCTCTGTATATGAGAACTGCTGATCATCATAATATACAGCACGTACATCGCTATAGGTGTAGATTTCCTCATCATCGAAGCAATAGAAGTAATAGGTGATTCCACGGAAACCGGATCGTGTCTCCCACGCATCAGCTCCCAGTCCATACAGGTGAAGTGAAGGCACCGTAAAGTATTTACTTCGAAAACTGCCAATGAGCTGACTCTGCTGAATGACAGGTACCTTTTCTTCTTCAAGAACCTGGAGTGCAAGATACAGCTTACTTATCCGATCCAACATGGATTGCATGGAGAAACGTATATGTCTGTTAAAAAACAACTGTAGTTCCCCTTGAATCCCTCGCAAACTGCGTTCTATGTCAGGCAGGTTGCCACTATGAGCTGCAATTGCCAAAGTCTCCAGTTGTGCCATATAGGACTGAGGAAGGCGGGCCAGTCCCGTCTTCAACAATCCTGCCAGCATAACCCGACATTCCTGCACCGTCTGCAAAGAGAACTTGGCTTCGTACACCCGTCCACTTAATGCATCCGTATCATCCAGCCCTTTTAGGTTCCGATATCGTAGCAAAGCTTCAAGCTTGGCCATTTTCCCAGCAGTCTGCTGCACCTTACATAGTGCTTTTGCAAGGTTCGGTTCCTCCGTAAAAGACACCTCGATATTCTGGGTGGTCAGATGAACCGTAAGAAGTGAATCTTCAATGATATTAATTTCCTCGGGGTACCTCAGTCGGAAAACAACTTCCTCAATCATGGAAGAACTATACGATTTAATTAACACAGTAAGGTCAGACTCCGTCATCCAGCGGAAGCGAGACTCGATCTCACGTGATACCGTATGCGGAATTTCGCTTGGATCATCCACGTTTGATACTAAATTTGATGCTGATTCTGTTACGGATACGTCTTTTGGTACGTCCAACGGATAATTATCCGATATCCCTGAATCCTTATCCAGCGAATGCTTCTCGTCTGCATTCATTGAATCCTCTGCCTTATATTCCCGTTGATCATATAGTATGGCAATCAGCACATGCTTGCAAATATGATCGGCCGGGCAGGAGCATTCCCAACGATCCAGCGTATTTTCAAGCGTACATTGAGTCCCGTCACTGAGCTGACAACTCACAGATGATTCATTCCATGTGTACGTTACACTCACACCATTGTCCAACTCTTTCAAAGACCTTTTGTACAACCCTTTGTTGGCATACCGAATCAGATAATCCTCTGTACACAGCTTCGAAAAACTTCGGAATTTCTCTTTGAATCCACTCACGTCATCAACGCCCCGTTGCTCTCAGAATATCGTAGATCGTTTCACTGAACACGCGACCTGAAACGTTGCCTAGAGCAATGGGTTTGTTGTCCCCATAGTAATAATATTGCTTATTATTCGGTTTGAAGAAATGTAAGGATTCCAGGGTAATGTCATCCAATCCCTCGTAATACGTGATGCTCGTACCGCTGAATTGTAATTCTGCAACAAGATCTCCGTACTCTTTATAAAATTCATGATACCAGCCGCCGTCCTGTGCCGGCCCTTTGATCCAGCCATATTTCTCCAGTGCTTTGGGGAAAGCCGTTGGTGAGAAATCAGACTCGGGCAGATGATCGTATTCATTCTTCATTATATCCTCATCTTCCGGCTGGTGAATCTCACGATTCAATTGCTCGAATGGCTGCTTGATCTCGTAATCCTCCAACTGCGTTGTCCAACCTTCAAGCGTCGCCTGATCCAGCTCCAACGGGTGTATAAGTCCCACTTGTGCACCTGAAGGCAGATCAACCTCGTCTTCATCCACGGAATTGAAGGTGCCGTCCTCCATATAACGGAAGGTGCTGATTAGTGCGCCATCCTCATATGTTCCCCAGATCAGACCAACAGCAAATTTTTGCATGATTACATTTTGTACAAACAGTGCTTTCCACTCATCGGCAGACCACAGACGTTGCTTGGACAATGACTCTTCCAGACGCTGCGCCTGAATGTTAACCATGGATTTGAGATCTTTTTTCAGCTGTGTAAAACGTGCCTTGGACTGTGCTGCCAGATCAGCATCATCTTTCTGTGCAGGAGCAGGCAGACTCTTCACGGATTTGCCCGTTTCTTCATTGAGAACAACCACTTGCAAGTCTCCATTGACCTTAACCAGGAAGGAGCGCTCTCCGTAACTCAGCTGCATGGTTCCTTTTTCATCAAAACCAAGTGTAGTGACAAGTCGATCTTCCAGTTGTTCCGAGGTAAGTCCCATATTATCGGCTGCAAGCTGCAATGCTTCTTCTGCAGCACCTTTCACCTGACGGTTCTTCACGCCACGTTTGATTTTATCAATCGCCATAAGAGCGGATGGATCTTTCAGATAAGCGAGCACTTTTACAGCGTCTGCTGCAATCGCGCCACGACTGTTTTCTGTCCATTCCTTAATTTGCGGAGCCAGAATATTCACAATCTGAATATCGCCAAAGAGTGCTGAAACATACATCACCCACTTTTCTTTCGCGGGGGCACCTTCTTGAATCCAGACCTGAAGCAATTCACTTGCAAAACGAGCGAGCGATGCCTCACTTACGTAATCCCGTAATTCATTTAATCTTTCATTGGGTCCAGACGTGTGATCCAGCGATTGCATCAAAATATAAAGCTTAATTCGGTCATCTAACGGCTGATTGTCCTCTGTTCGCATCAGGGAAGGAAGGTCTTTCAGGGACAACCAGCTTAATCTGGACAGCTTTTTGTTATCTGCCTGATCAGCGAGCGCAGCATGAGCATACTCCGGGCTCAGATCTGCGGTATCCAGCAGAATTTGAATCAGGTTCTTCCAATCCTCTGCCTTCTCTTTCTTCAAAAGCTCACCGTACAGCTCCTTGCTGTTTTCCAGACTGCGGATTGCGGTAAGAGCCATCTCTTTGATTCCCACTTTTTTCTCCGAGAGGTATACGAGCGTATACAAGTCCTGATCAGGAATTCGGTTGAATTCCGCTAACGCCACGCCGTTGGCCTTTTTGGAAGAATCCTGCAATCCGGCACGAATCGCTTCAGCCAATATTTTCTTCGATAACTCATCACGCTGTTCAAAGGTAATCTCCAGAATTAAAATGCGTGTATCTGTTGGCAGTTTCTTGTACTGTGTCAGTGCATAGTCCAGATTCTGCTGAATGATTCGGCGGTATTCCTCATGCGGCATGGATTTATATCTGTAGTCGGTCATGCCATTGAGTGAGATCAGGCTGGTTAGCAATTTCTCACGTTTCACCTCAGGCTCTTGCCCATAACGTTGAAGCAGCTGCTCTCCACTAAACGCGTATGAATGGTACATGTCCGAGATAATATCCAGTGTCCAATCGGGATGAGTGGTCAGGATTGCGAACCTGCGCATCGCCTCCGAGTCCAAGGGCAGAAAACTAATACTAATGAGGTTGTGAACACGCTTCTTATCCCGATTCAGTTGATTAAACAAACCGCGACTATTCGGGTCCTCCCAATATTCCTCAAGGGTGTTTTCCCCACTTAAGTATCTTGCAATCGCAAGTCCTTGACGTCCCCCATCCAATGGATGCCGAAGAGCGTTGAATACCGCTTGCTCCAAGGACCCCTCCGCATTGGGCAGCTCCAAACCCTGATCCTCCATGAATTTCTGAATGCAGAGTTTGAGGAATGGCGGTTTCATAATCTCGTATGCTCGAATCGCTTGTTCAGGACGATTCGCGATCGCGGATTGTAGCATGTTCCAAGATACCGTGTACGAATTAAGCTCGTCCCGCAACATTTCAACCAACTGATAAGGCTCATCCAGAGGCACAAGTCCAGCAAGCAGATCATTTGGACTTTTTGCTCTAGGGTCCATACTCAGCAAGTAACGGCGAACTTCAAGTGGATAAATTTCATGTAATTGATGTATTGTGTGAAGCAAAACATGCCCAATCTCACTATTTGTATCAAGGAACCGTTGTTTACCCCCACTAATGTTAATCAGGTACAACAAGGCACCACTCACAAGCATCATAGTTTGATGGAATACAGTGTGTGAACATTGCTCTTTTGAAGAGAAAGACGTATTGGGATACAGCTCAGCTATGAGCTGACTACGCTTCTCCTTGAGGAATTCATCCTTCAATTCTTGGGAAGATCCGTTATGCTTTCCTTGAATATTACTGACCACTACAGGTTCAATCAACGTATGTAGCTCGCCCCGCAACTTATCTGCATCATTAGCCATTACATGTTGAAACAACACTGGTAACGATTGAACAGAAGATTGAACCTCTGCAAGATGAGAAGCCGTGTCACTGAGTCTTGAATATAGTTGCAGCAGCATTAATGCATTAATTACATCCCGGTAATCCCCTTGACTGTCTGCTTTTTTGGAATCAAAAAGCCACTGGGCACGCTTTAATTTACTCTTTAATTCAGTCAGAATTTCGTTCTCGCCTGCAAACTGTTTGATCTTCTCCAACCGGGACAACAATCCATCCATGCGATTAGCGCTTTTGCTCTTCCCGCTTAATCCGTAGGCTTCGGAGTCATTTCCCATACAGACAGTAAAGGCATCCGTTCTCCATGAATTTCTTTTGGAATAATTGGATTCCAGATATATCACAATAGCCCCGGCACGATAAAAGATATCGCCATCGTCTTTTTTGGCAAGCTTCATGAGCAGATCAATCGTTTGATACACATAATGACTCGAATTTCCCATCATATCCGGGAACTTGTCAGTCGTTCCCAAGACGTAATCGATAATTTCGGAGCTGCGATCTGTTTTTAATGAATACTCGTTTGAACAAGTTACTGCGAATTTCTCCACCAAAGTTTCAACTGCGCGGTCTGCGGTAAGCATTACACATTCCTCCTTGAATTTAAGTGATGATCTCGCCAATCCAATCCGCGAGTTCGTTAGGCGTAATTGCTGCTACATGAGCCCCCATATTGGTTAATGTCTGGGCGGCATGTTTGTTATAGACTGAATCCCCGTTAAAATCGAGCGCGGTGAGAACCAGCAATTTGCATCCTGCATCGATGATATCTTTACAGGCTTTGTACATTTGCGCGATCGGGTACCCTTCCTCCAGATCACTGACCAGAATAAAGATGGTTTTGCCTGGATTATCGATTAACGTCTCGCCATAACGCAACGCTTTCGTAATATGTGTCCCCCCGCCGAGCTGTACATTCATGAGCACGTCTACGGGGTCTTCCAGTCTGTCGCTCAGATCAACAACCTGCGTATCAAATATGAATAATTGGGTGCGCAACGCATTCAAACGGTAGAAAATACTGGCCATCACCGAACTGTAGATGACTGAATCCAGCATACTGCCACTCTCGTCCACACCAATGATGATGTTCCACTTGTTATGAGGCTGTATATTTCCGTCGAAATAGAGGCGATCAATCACAAATCTGCGCTTGTTTTTATCGTAATTCTTCAAATTCTTGGTGATGGTTCGCTTGAAATTCAGATTTCTCAAGGATCGTACTGAACTCGAGGTATAGCGACTGCGCTTGCCCATGATACTGGCTCGGGTCTGAGATTCCAGCTTGCTGCGGAGCTCTTCAACCACGGTTCGAACGATATCCTTGGCGCTCTTTAACACCTCACCTTTCATCCGTCCTTTGAACTGCATAATGTTCTTGAGCAGATTCATGTTTGGTTCAAGGGATTCAAGCAGCTTTTTGTCTGTTAACAATTCTGTCAGCCCATAACGATCAAGCGCCTGTTTCTCCAATATTTCTACCGTTGGTTTGGGGAATAGGTCCCTGACTTTGTGTAACCATTTTGGTACAGTCAGGTTAGACGCACCGCGTCCTCCCTCTTTTCGGTAACCTTGTTCTTCACCGTATTCACGGTTATACAGATACCCCAGAATCTCATCGATTTCCGTATATTGAAATTCAGCCGAAGTATATTGGTCTGTATTACTCAACCCTTCTTCAGCGGATTCACCGAGAATCAGACGCCATCGATTCAAGGTTTCAACAGATTGTTGATCCCCTCGGTTGCTTCCATCCGGATTGGAACTTTCATTGATTTCTCTGGTTTCGTCCGTTCTCCGATTCGCTTCATTCATATTAGCTTCCATGCGGCAAACTCCTTTCGAAGCGCTTCGTCCCATGCTTTGGACTGGATCAGCATCTGCTCATCCACCGCAGGCCTCAACATCTCCTCTGGTTCAACCTGATGCAGACTCGCCACCCGTTCAGCAATCAAGCCCGTCTCCATTGGTGTAAAGTAGGTGAATGCCAGCCGCAATTCCGGTACCATACTGATGAAGTCGTCGTATGACAGCTGTTCAATCAGATAATTCAACTCAGATAAGAGCTGATCCTCATATAAAAAAGCATCACGTGCTACAGTGAATACTCCCTGTAAAAAAAGTGCCGTTTGACGGGTCTGATCCGGTGTACCATGGATATACCCGCGAGCACGATCAACAATCTCATCCCTGGGCCTGTCACCGAGCCCTGAGGAAATAGCCACACACACACCCTCCAGCTGAGCCGGAAGCTGGTGATCCGACAGAAGCTCATTCAGATGTATTCGGAATGTCTCATCCTGAAAATGCTCCTCTGATGACTCTGCGAGCATGGCTAGCAGCTTCAAACCCTGAATAATGGCTTCATGTTCATCCGGGTTAGCTCTGGAGAGCTGTAACAGCTTGTCTACGGCATTCCTGTAAGCTTCGGAGACCAAGTCTGGGAGATGTTGCTCATCAGATAATCCCAGCAATCTGCGGTGTTGATGAATTCGGTTCAAGACATGCAGACTGTTACATAAGGATAGAAAATTCCCGTCGGTTCTCAGCGCCGAGCGAACCTGTTCATAAAGTTTCATCGCTGTGTTCTGAAGTCCCATGAGCAACGCTTCAAGCATGAGTCGGGCAAGTTCACCGCTATGATGATCCGGTATTTCTTGCATCTGTTCTTCCATTTTGCGTGTAGCCGCCCCGGCAAGCGTTCCACCATAGAGAGAGTTCTCTATCAATCTGGCTTCAATACGGGATGAATACATATAAACCCAGGTTTCGCGCACAAGATTCATATCACGCTCTGCGATCCAGTCCGGCCCCGATTGCCGTTTCGCGAATTCCGGAACCAGAAAGGTGATGCATTGAATCAATTGGCTTATCTGACGATGCTCCGGTTTTGCATACAGATCCAGCACTTTCTTGTGTTGACCTGTTGTGCGAATCTGCAGTTTGTACTCTGTACAACGCGCCTTGAAGTCCTCCACGATGGGAATACTGAATGAATTGGGAGCCACGCTTCCAATGACGTCTCCTGTCAATAACTGCTGCAGCTCTTGCAGCGGTTTATCGGTCGCCAAGGTAAGCTCCCCCTTCACAAAGGAAGAGAGGGCTGCATCCATCAACTCATAGACGCCGCCTTCCCTTTTACCCCGAAGCCCGGCAAGACCCTGAATCATACTGTATGCCTCAATTGCATCACTGGTTGATACATGTTCGTGACCATCCCGTAATTGGCGCATCAGCCGGGATAACAAGTCCAGAGCCGTTAGATTATACGGTGTACTCTTTTTGCGAAGCAGCTGGTTCCAGATCTGATCGTAATAATTTACATAAGGCATACCGCTCGCATATCCATTGAGCCGATCCGCTTCAGCAAAGGTATAGACCATCGGGTACATTTGTTGGTGAACCGTATCTGGATCAACCGCACTTTGTTGAGACGTAATTGGTTTACCTTGCCCATCCGAACGTTGGTCTGCATGCTGTTTATCCATTTCTGGCTGTTCCAATTCAGATTCATGTTTCTCTGACATCAACAGTCCATACGTATGAAATCCACCGGTAATGACAAGCACACGGTCATGCTCCTGCACCGCTTGTTTAATATTTTGTTTCATATGTGCTTCTCTTGCCAGATCACCTGAAGACTGTAATCGTTCCGTGGAATAACACATTCGGGATAAAGTACAATACGTGAATACATCCTGCACGAATGCCTGAGTGGATTTTTCCAGACCGCCAATTTCAAACACCTTTTCCCACAATTCATCAAAACTGCGGCAGTTTGTTTTTTGGCATAATCGGTTAATGAAATCAGACCCCGCAAGCAAGGTTTCGTCCTGAATGGAGATCTCCTTTTGCTCTGTCTGGCCGGATTTGGATGCACGAGTGGAGAAGTGTTGATAGTCCAGATCAATAAACTTTGCCGGAATGTCCAGCCGTTTTGCTTCTTTCAAAGCTACATATTCAGGCGAATAACGAAGCATCGGATAATAGCAGGCTTCTCTCTCCAATTCACTCTCATAGGTATAGTACAGACTGACAGGAGGTATCGTTGCCTCATCACTCAGAACCGAAATTAATGGATTACCACTCTCTGGTCCTTCGATCAGAATAATATCCGGCTTGTACTCCCCAATTAATCGTAACAAGTGATATGAACATGCAGGGCTATGGTGTCGTATTGGATAATAGACCGTATGATTACTCAGGTTATATACCTGGGATTCGAACAAGGATTGTAACTGATCAACATCAGGGTCCAGTACTGCTGCTAACCGATCCATTTTCTCTCCTCATAATAGTCCTTCCACATTCCCTCTTCTCTGGAACGCTCTTTTACGACCTTAGAGAAATAGGTTTTGAGAATGGACAGATCCTTGTCGTTTTCCTTTGCAATGGTCCCCAGCATGTTCTGTACCAACCGATCCAGTGCAATAGCTTTATCTTCGTAATAATAGGAAGTCATCGCACTCTGAACATAGACTGACACCGCTTCCGCCGTACTCATGGATGCTTGAGGGGTATCGAGCTTGTATCCTTCCCGTGTCATGCCGGTGCGCAGTTCCATAAATGTTGTAGCCAGCAATTCAACCACATCCGGGTTAATTTCAATATCAATTCCACTATGTAATAACAGGCTTCGTGCCTGGGACTCAATGATTTTGGCTTCCATCTTCACGTTATGAATGGGCTTGATCGTTTCAAAATTGAACCGACGTTTCAATGCACCACTCATTTCGTTAACACCTTTATCCCGAATATTGGCTGTAGCAATGACGTTAAATCCAGGTTGGGCAAACAGTACACCACCATCCAGTTCAGGAATGCTCATGACCTTGTCACTGAGAATACTGATCAGACTATCCTGCGCTTCGGCGGGACAACGTGTAATCTCTTCAAAACGGGTAAGAATGCCTTTCTTCATTCCGTTATATAACGGTGATGGCACAAGCGCAGCTTCCGAAGGGCCTTTATCAAGCAACATGGCGTAATTCCAGGAATACTTGATCATATCTTCCGTCGTGCCTGCCGTACCCTGAATCGTATTCAGACTGGTTCCGGAGATTGCTGCGGTCAGCAGTTCGCTAAGCATGGTCTTGGCTGTCCCGGGTTCTCCCACGAGCATTAATCCTCGATTGCCTGCCAGAGTAACCACTGCACGTTCAATTAACACGTCATTGCCATAGAATTTGCGGGTAATCTGGATCTCTTCTCCATTCAATAATGCAGGCTTATCCCTGCCTATAATAAAATCGCGCACATAGGCGGGAGATAACAACCAGTTCGGGGGGCATTTCCCCTGATCTTCCTCTCGCAGCGCGCGTAATTCAACCTCGTATAATGTCTCGGCGGGTGGCTTAAGCATCTCCATCGTCAAGGTGTCTCCTCTCACTTAAACAGATCGTATGTTCTTATTCCTATCATTTTATCACAGCCCTCGAACAACTACCCCGTAAAACGATAAAAATGGTTGAAACGTCCTTCTTATCAGCACTCTCCCTAAGTCCATGGACATAGCCTCTAGCGCAAATATGCAGGTGAAATATCCTTACAACCGTGCCAACACACTGGTTTCGGATCCGAATCAGCATGCTTATTACCCATGTAAACGCATTGTAGGCCATATGACCTCAGGATTCATTACACTTTCGATAATGTGTTTCAACCAAATGAAGCCGATTATTACAAAGAGGACACAGGCCATCAGCAGCCTGTGTCTTCTTATATGTTCAAATTTCATCCAACCTCTATGAATTTTAATCGAAACTAACCAATCTCTCAGAAGTCTCTACTTACAATCTACGTCCGCATGACGCGGAATACAGCTCGTACCACTCATAACGGGTAAGCTCAATATTCGTTGCATCACGACAGGCCAGAATTCGTTCTGGTCGAATCGAACCAATGACAGGTTGTATCCCTGCTGGATGCTTCATTAACCAAGCCAGTACAATAGACTCCGGTGTCACCCCATACTCCTTGGCCATTCGATCAACTAGTTGAGCCGTATGCTCAATCTCCGCGCGCTGTCCCTCAACTACCCTGCCAGTAAATCGCCCCTGAGCAAGGGGACCCCAAGCTTGCAGTTGAATATGCTCTGCCTGACAATATTCCATCGTGCCATAGGGAAACACGTTGTCTCTGGCTTGGGGCCGATTAACTGTCACACCGGCTTCTACGAATCCGATTTTATCCAGACTCATCTCCAGCTGGTTCACAATCAGGGGTACTTTACTATGAAGCTGAAGAAGGCGAATCTGTTCAGAACCCATATTGGACACACCAAAATGGCGCACTTTACCGGAATGATGCAGCTCAGCCAGTGCGTCTCCAATTTCTTGCGGATGGGCGAGCGGATCAGGACGGTGTAACAGCAAAATATCCAGATAATCGATCCCGAGCCGTTCCAGGATACCGTCCACACTCGCCAGAATATGTGCACCTGAGGTGTCATAACGCTGCGGTCCTTCATCATCACCTACAAGACGTATACCACACTTCGACTGTATAATGATCTGCTCACGCAAGCCGGGAGTTTCGGATAAAACTCGCCCCAAGACATGCTCTGCCTTACCACGTGTGTAAATATCCGCCAGATCAAAGTGATTAATGCCGATTTCGATAGCTGCTTCTACCGCTCGATGACCTTCTACGACAAGATCTGAAGTAATGGGGAGCCCATCCCATTCACCTCCAAACCGCATACAGCCAAGAACCATTCGACTTGCCGGAATCTGGTGGTGATGCAAAGGAAGTTGTGCGTAAGACATGTCAGCGTTCACCTCATTTTCATTTTTACCAAGCATAATAAACGATTCTCTCTACTCATGTCTTCTTCCATCTTCCTCTATTTTCCTGCTCTATCATCCATATGAAGAAAAAACAAGGTTTCAAAAGCTTGTGTATTGAATATATAGAAGGTGCAGGTATTATGCAGGAATATGAGAGGAGATTTTGCATTTGAACCCGAATGAACCCAACGAGTCCTCAAAGCCAGCGTTTTTCACGAAAGAATTCACGCATAACCCTTACCCGGTATATGAAAAGTTAAGAAAAGAAGAGCCCGTTTTCCGAGTCATGTTTCCTCAAGGAGAATTCGGCTGGATGATTACTCGATACGAGGATGCAGTACAGATTCTGAAAGATCCTCGCTTCAGCAAAGACATGGTCCGACGTTACGGTGCTGACAATCAAAGCATTTTCTCGAATAATATGTTGTTCTCCGATCCGCCAGATCATAAACGTCTTCGCGGACTGGTGCAGAAAGCGTTCACGCCCAAACTGGTCGCAAACATGCGAAGCCATATTCAGGACATTGCTGATGATCTGCTGGACAACCTCCCGTCACAGGAAAAAATGAATCTGATCGATGACTTTGCCTTCCCGCTTCCCATCATTGTTATTAGTGAAATTCTGGGGGTCCCTGCCCAGGATCGTGATCAATTCCGCATATGGTCCAATACGGTAATTGATGCTTCCACAGCCGAGAGCGCTGAGCTGTTTGAGCAGCATTCCAAGGAGTTTACGGATTACCTTACGGCCTGGTTCGCAAAAGTACGTCAAGACCCGGGCACAGATCTGATCAGCCAGCTCGTCATTGCAGAAGAATCCGGGCAGCAGTTAACTGAACAAGAACTGCTTGGCGTGGTCTCTTTATTAATCATTGCCGGTCATGAAACAACCGTTAATCTCATCGGCAACGGCATTCTCGCCCTGCTGGAGCATCCGGAGCAACGCGAACTTCTTATCAAGCAACCCGAGCTTATTCACAATGCCATTGAAGAGATGCTGCGTTATAACGGACCGGTGGAGTTCAGCACATCCCGGTGGGCTCTGGAAGATATTGAATTCCGTGGACAGCATATTGCTCAAGGTGAACTTGTCATCGTTGCGCTTGATTCCGCCAACCGGGACGAACAGCAGTTTAAGGATGCTGATATCTTCGACATTACCCGCGAGAAAAGTTCACACCTGGCTTTTGGCAAAGGCATTCATCTTTGCCTCGGAGCCCCGCTTGCTCGTCTGGAAGGTGAGATTGCAGTCAGCACACTTCTGAATCGTTTTCCAAATATACAGCTTCAGGCGAATGTGAATGAACTGGAATGGAGACCTGGCATGATTGTTCGTGGTGTCAAGGAAATCCCGGTTCAACTTAAATAATGGCCAAATATGACCAAATGAGAGCGAGGCACATGACATCATGGAAATGAACACCTTGGTATGGATCGTTCTGTCGCTTCTGATCCTTGTATTGTTGGTCCGAGTCACCAGCCTGCAACGCCAATTAAATGAATTGAAAAGAGATGTGGAGCGTCTGGAGAATGGTTCCACCGCAATTGCTAGCCCACGCTCCAATTTCAATTACACCTTGTCGCCGAAGGAAGCATCTCCTTCCCAATCAAGCCCACCGGGTCAAACGGATCTGGATCAGGAACTGCTTACACTTATACAACAAGGGAAAAAAATTATGGCGATCAAACGACTGCGTGAAGCCAGAGGTCTTTCGTTGAAGGAAGCCAAAGACTATGTTGATTCCCTGGATCGGTAATATACAACTCACATAACTCTCGGGGGAAGTTACTCCAGACTTTCGGCTGTTAACACAGACGCAGTAGAAATTATGGAATCTTCGTCCGAGAGTTTACTTTTCAAATGACATATGCTACTGTATTTCTATATTACTAGAAATAAGAAATAAAGACGAAAGGACGGATCATTATGCAATCAAACTCGAATGAGATTGAACAAGTCGTCAAAATTCATAAAGCACTGGGCGAGCAAACACGGTACAAAATCATTCAGATCTTATCGGGCGAAAGCAACCTGTGTCCTGCCGATCTGGAGAGCCGCCTTGTTACGGTTGCCCTATCGACTCTGTCTCATCATCTGAAACAGCTGTCCGATTGCGGCCTGCTTACATCGCAGAAGAAAGGTACTTATATCTACTACAGCCTGAACACGGAGACCGCACAAAAGTTTGTTCCCTATCTGCTAAATAAATAAAAAAAATTTGAGTTATATTTCTATATAATTAGAAATATAGAAACAACGCACGATATTTATTAGTAGAACTAGGTCACTTAAGTCTACGCTTATACCATTATTCATTATCTAGGTTGTAACATCACCGTTCGTAGATCGGTTGCATTCAGAGCATTCATGTCTTGTTCTATCGTCTTTATTTTTATATTTCTAAAAATATAATAATTATAATCAGAAAGAGGTTATGTTTCCATGTCTTCTACGCTCAAAATCTATGTTCTTGCCTTGGTCAGTTTCCTTGTAGGAACGTCCGAATATGTCATTGCCGGCATTTTGGATCGCATTGCAGATACCATGAATATCTCTTTAATCGCTGCCGGACAGCTCATTACGATTTTTTCACTCGTATATGCGCTAGGTACACCTGTCATTATTGCACTGACTTCGCGCTGGGACCGTCGCAAGCTGTTGCTATACTTCCTCGGTCTATTCGTTGCGGCTAATGTTCTTGCCTATCTGTTGCCGGGTTATGGACTGTTCGTCACAGCACGCGTGTTGATGGCTTTGGGCGCGGGCGTTGTTGTTGTCACGGCATTAACGGTCGCTTCCCAAATAGCGGCTGAGGGCAAACAAGCTAGTGCAATCGCCACAGTAATCACTGGATTTACGGCTTCTCTGATTGTTGGTGTTCCGCTCGGAAGGCTCGTTGCTGCATCTTGGGATTGGAAACTCGTTTTTGCCGGCATAGCCGTTCTTGGAGTCCTCGCCATGCTGGTAATTGCGGCCGCCATTCCGCCTTCCAAAGCAGAAGCCCCTGTTCCACTGAAGAAACAACTGTCTTTGCTCAAACAGCCACGAATTGTACTTGCACTGCTGGTGACCTTTTTCTGGTTAGGTGGTTATTCCATTGCCTACACGTACATTTCACCTTATCTTGTATCCGTTTCAGGAATGAGCGAAGCACTACTCAGTTCAGCTTTACTCGCATTTGGCATAGCTAGTCTGATCGGTTCAAAAGTTGGAGGATTCAGTGCTGACCGATTGGGTGTCAAACGAACGCTGTTCACAGGCATGACATTGCATATCGTGAGTCTGGTCCTGTTGAATATAACAGCAAGCTCTCATCTCGCTGTCTTCCTTGTTCTGATTTTGTGGTCTTTTGCCGCCTGGTCTTCGGGTCCAACTCAGCAATATAACCTGGTCACCATGGCTCCGGAATCCTCTGGCATTATGCTAAGCCTGAACAGTTCGGTGATGCAACTGGCGATGGCTTCCGGCGCAGGTATTGGTGGAATTGCTGTCAGCAGCGTTTCATTGTCATCCATCACCTGGATTGGCGCTGTCGGGGTTGCTGTTGCCATCATCATCGTTATAAGCTCGTATCGTTCAGCGCCTTTCAAAAGTACACAAACCAATACATCGCACAACAGTGCATGATATGAATTCGTAGTACAACAGACAAACCAAAAAGAGAGGTCACTGTATGCATACAGAGGCCTCTCTTTAAACATTTTAACGACTACTCTATTAAGGTTAAGCAGAACTCTTATTGGGCCGTAACTGCACCATCGATCGGATATACTGCACCATTGATATACGGCGCTTCATCTCCAAGCAGGAAGGAAACCAGGTTAGCAATCTCTTCCGGTCTGCCCAGACGTCCAGATGGAATGCTATCAACGGTTGCCTTGAACACTTCAGGGTTGTCTTTACCGAACTGAATGACCATCGGCGTCTCAATTGTACCTGGGGCAATCGCATTTACACGAATGTTGTCCTTGCCATATTCAATCGCAGCTGTGCGGGTCAAGCCCACTACGCCATGTTTGGTTGCTGCGTATGGTGCAACTGCGGGTACACCAACAATACCGGCTGTGGAGGCCGTGTTCAGAATGGAACCTCCACCTGTTTTGAGCATTTCCGTAATTACATACTTCAATCCGTAAAATACACTTCTCAGGTTAATATCAATGATCTGGTCAAACTGCTCAATCGTATGTTCGATCAACTTGATCCCAGGACCTGCAATACCTGCATTATTAAAGAACATGTCGATTCGTCCGAACTCTTCGACTGTTTTTTTCACATAATTCTCAACTTCAGGTGCTTTACTCACATCTGCTTGTACAAAAATTGCTTTACTTCCCAGCTTCTCAATCTGCTTAACCGTTTCAAGACCTGTCTCTTCGACAAGATCCACAACGACAATGGATGCACCCTTCTCAGCCAGCTTCAGTGCTGCTGCTTGGCCCAATCCACTTCCTGCTCCAGTAATAATGGCTACTTTTCCTGCGTGACTCATGTTGATCTCCTCCATGTGTGTGTGTCATCTTGTGATTGGATCGATGAATACGATATGAAACGTACTTACATGCAATGATGCAATATGTAGGTCAAAAATGGCTTAAAACCTTCTTGACTTTACCTATTCTAATAGACTTTCGGCATAAAAACAAATCATATAATATGCATTCATACTATATTCCCTGTCACATTTTCAGCATTTATATTGAAGGAGCACACAACTATAACGTCTTGTTGCATGCTCCTCTTTTACATATACAACACTTTTTAAGTCGGTATCTCTACAACTTCAAACGGTGCATATCCGCTTATCAAAACACTTTAACGTAGCAAATTCGTTTTTGCCAATTCAATAATTTCGTCACCGCGTCCGTTAAGCACGGCTTTCATCATCCATAAGGTGAATCCTTCCGCCTGTTTGATATCAATCTTCGGAGGTAAGGACAATTCCTGACGATTAACCACCACGTCAATCAACACAGGACCATCATGCTGAAGCGCACGCTGTACAGCTCCTTCCAGTTCATCCGGATCCTCAACCCGAATGCCTTCCATGCCCATGGCTTGAGCAACCATCGCAAAGTTGGGATTGACAAGCTCTGTTCCCGATTCCAGGAATCCGGCAGCTTTCATCTCCAGCTCAACAAAACCGAGTGCTCCATTATTAAACACCACAACTTTGATCGGCAGATTATGCTGGTTCAGTGTCAACAGATCACCCATCAGCATCGTAATACCACCATCACCCGACAAAGAGATGACTTGTCTGCCCGGATCAGCGACCTGAGCGCCAATTGCCTGTGGCAAAGCGTTTGCCATCGTACCATGACTGAATGAACCGAGCAGCCTGCGGTTGCGGCTCATCTCGATATAACGGGCTGCCCATACTGTCGGAGTACCGACATCACAGGTGAAGATGGCATTTTCAGCTGCGGCATCACTAATGACCTTGGTCAGGTACTGCGGATGGATGGGCTTTTTACCCGGTTTTCCAACGGCCAGCTCGTCCAGATCTTTACGTACTTTCACATAACGATCCATACTTTTACGCAGATGTTTGTCACTGTGTTCTTCTGTTAGATAAGGAAGCAAAGTTTCAATGGTCGCTTTTACGTCCCCACATACGCCGTAATCCAGCTTCGTGCGCCGACCCAGATGGGAAGATTGAATGTCGACCTGAAGGACTTTTGCATCTTCGGGATAGAATTGACGATATGGGAAATCCGTTCCCAGCATTAATAGTACATCACAGTCCATCATGGCATGATAACCGGATGAATATCCAATTAGACCCGTAAGACCTACGGAATAGGGGTTGTCATACTCCAAATATTCCTTGCCTCGTAGCGCAATAACCATCGGGGATTTCAAGCGATCACAGAGCTGCATAAGGGGTTCCCGAGCGCCCGCGCAGCCTGCACCGCACAATAACGTAATTTTTTTGCCTTGATTCAGATACTCCGCCAGTTTCACGAGTTCCGGCTCAGAAGGATGTACCACGGGATTGGTCGCATGATACACGTGCTCAGGCACAGGCAGATCCGCTGCTTCAAGTCCTGCTACATCCCCCGGCAATACAACGACGGACACACCTGAACGTGCAACTGCTGTCTGAATGGCCATCGTCAGAGAACGCGGCATCTGTTTTGCTGTTGTAATGACTTCACAATAATCGCTACATTCCTGGAACAGATACTCCGGATGGGTCGCCTGAAAATATTCACTGCCAATCTCGTCACTTGGGATATGTGCAGCGATAGCGAGTACAGGAACACGATTGCGGTGACAGTCGTACAGACCATTAATCAGATGCATATTACCAGGACCACTGCTACCTGCGCAGACAGCGATACTTCCACTGACCTGAGCGTCCGCCCCAGCAGCAAATGCAGCTACTTCTTCATGACGTACATGAATCCATTCGATCTTGCCCGAACGACGAATGGAGTCGAGTACCGCATTCAAGGAGTCTCCAACAATGCCATATATGCGTTTGATGCCAGAGTTCAATAAGGATTCAACCAGAACGTCCGCGACTGTTTTTTTCATAAGTGATGGGTCTCCTTTAATTGCTCATTTTGATTATGTTTCCACTCTGTTAATATACCTATTCTTATACCCCAATCTTTCGAAAACCGAACCAACTCATATGTATGTCTGGATATATGAAACAAAAACCTGCCCCTTGAACCGTTATTTCATTGTTAGCAAAATGCAAAGAAATCCGCTTGTCGAATGACAAACGGATTACGGTTAAACTAGGTTTATTGTTATTTCATGTGAATTCCCAAATCCAAATCAGACACTAGATAGCAGGCATCACATTGCCGCCACTTACCGGGATATAGGCACCCGTGATAAATGAGGACAGATCCGAAGCGAGAAAAGCTACCGCATTGGCGATCTCCTGATCCTCACCCCTGCGCTTCAGCGGCACAGTACGCGTATATGCCTCATCATGTCCAGGCTCACTGGAACGATCACGTTCACTAATTGTCCATCCAGGTGCAACCTGGTTTACGGTAATCTGATACTCGCCAACTTCCTTGGCCAGCACGCGATATACGCCATCCATTCCACGTTTACCAGCGGTGTAGGCCGATTGGTGAGCGAAGTTTTGCATCGCACATTCGGTATTAATGCCAATGAACCGCCCGGCTCTGATATCTTGCATATGTGGAATGAAAGCTTTGGCCAGATACACACTCTGCATGACACAGGATTCAAACTGGCTCAAGTAATCTTCAGGAGACTGTTCCAACACCGTTGTCCATTCATATTGAATGACTGCATTGGCAACAACGATATCCACTCCGCCGAGGACAGGCTGAATTTCATCACGCATCCGAAATGCTGTATCCTGTCTGGTAATATCCCCCTGTACAATTACAGCCTTACGACCAAGTGCTTCAATCTCACCTTGAAGCTCCCGAGCCTTGGTATCATTATTTATGTAATGTAGAGCCAGATTGGCGCCACAGGCTGCCAATGTGCGGGCGATTACTCTACCCAGTTGTCCGGTTGCGCCTGTAACCAGAGCCGTTTTTCCTGAGAGATCCAATTGCATAACAGCGAAAACCTCCTTGAATTTCATTCTACCGAAAACGATTTCGAAAACATGGTGTTTTTGTTCATTAATTACGCATTATTCAGAGATATATACAGCATTGTTCAATGCTGTATATGGTAATTCAACTTTTTTCCTCTATGTGGAGACTATTAATTATGATGTTGAATAAGATCAATTTCCTGGAAGCGACTGACTTCCTTTTCCCAACGCTCTTCTACATATTGACGGTGAACCGGGTGATTGTTGTATGCATCATACGCAGCCTGATCTGCAAAGACCATCGAGAAGCTGTAGTCAAACTCATTCTTCTCACTTACCTGTTTCAGAACCTGAAATTGCTCTACGCCAGGTATGACAGCCAGTGCATCCGAACTTTCCTTCAAAAAGGCTTCGGCCTCCGGTGTATCTTTACCCGCGTAAAGTGTAAACGTTACCATATGTGTGATGCTGCTCATCTCTATTTCCTCCTCCAATATGTTCGTACTCGTTTCCTAGTGTACATCCGAATGTGTTGTAAGCGCAATAATTGGTTGAATTAATTTTTAATGTACACAAAAAAACCTCAGGACAAATCCCGAGGTTTTTTGTAATGTATGGACAAACTTATTTGTTGATGTTGTATTTACGGTTAAATTTATCAACACGACCACCGATATCCACGTTTCTTTGTTTACCAGTGAAGAACGGGTGGGATGCGGAACTAGTGTCCACACGGATTACTGGGTAAGAGTTACCGTCTTCCCATTCCATAGTTTCGTTAGAGAACTTCGTGGAAGAACTCAGGAATTTGAAATCAGCACTTGCATCGTAAAAAATTACGAGTTGTGTCTTTGGATGGATGTCAACTTTTGGCATAATCTATTTACACTCCTTTAATATGGGTACTTCTTTAGAATCAAACTAAATTTTATTATACTCTTTTTTTGGACAAAGTACCAGCAGGTTTTGAGGAATAGCTAAAAAAATTATGACATCTGTGATTTTACACCTAATCGGGTGTCAAGCCGTCCCTTTCTCCAGTACATTCAACATGTACTCCAAAGCCTCCAGTTCATCCCTGCCTCTTGTCTGTAATCTGACAACACTACCATAACGTATGGGTAGTAACGCCATTCCAAGCAGGCTTTTGACATCTACACGATGCTCATGCTCAGACTCCATATACGACAAAATAATATCCGAGGAAAAACGTGACGCTTGAGAAGATACCGACATCAGATCATCCCGATGAAAATCAGCGTGTATCATAAATTCATGTACTCTCACAACCTTCAGTTCCTTTCGCTAAGTACTTATTCACCAATATGGTGTGTATCCATTTATATATTAAAATCTTCATGAATTATACCATGTTATGGGAGCTTGACACATACTTTTTTGCAAAAAAAACAAAAAAAGAGTCCTATACCGCAGGACTCTTCCAGGTTGTTCTTACATACCGTTCGGATATACCATGACCTTCAGACTGCCGCTTTTATTGTGTAATGCGCGCTCCATCGCTTGCTGTGTCTCTTCGAGTGAATAACGATCTGTAATCAGGGACATCACGTCATGCTGGCCGGAGCTCAGAAATTCAATTCCTGCCGGATACGTATTGGCATAACGGAATATGCCATAGATATCAACTTCATTGTCCGCAATAAATGGAACATTGAGTGCGATCTCGTCCTGTGCAGGCAGGCCCACAATCGCAAGTTTCCCTCCACGTCGAAGTGAATACAGAGCAGATTGTAGCGCCTTTGGATTCCCCGCTGTTTCCCATGCGGTATCCACACCCACACCACCTGTTAACCCGCGAATCACAGCCAGCGCATCTTCATTCCGTACATTAATGGTATGCGTGGCACCCATGCGGCGAGCTGCTTCCAGCCTAACTTCCTCCAGATCCGTTACTATGATCTTCTCTACACCGAAAGATTTGGCAGCAGCCACGGCCATGAGTCCAACGGGACCCATGCCCATAATCGCCAGGGTTGTACCCGGAGCCAGTTTGCTGCGGCGTGCAGCGTGAATACCAACGGAGAATGGCTCGTTCATAGCTGCTTCCTCATAAGATAGATGATCCGGGATCGGGAATACCATATCTTCACGCATCACCATGTATTGTACAAATGCCCCATCCACCGGAGGGGTCGCCAGAAATTGTACATCCGGACACAGGTTATAACGACCTTCCTTACATGCCGTGCAGCGTCCGCAAGTCACCCCAGGCTCAATAGCAACCCGATCCCCTGTTTTCAGACGTGATACGTTCGAGCCAACAGCAGCAATGATCCCCGCACACTCATGTCCCAAAATGATCGGTTTCTCAACCACAAATCTGCCAATGCGTCCATGTTCAAAATAATGCACATCCGAGCCACACACCCCGACAGCCATCACCTGGATTAACACCTCATCCGCTGCCGGTTGCGGGACGGGTTGTTCCTCAATAATAATGTGTCCTGGCTCTGTCATGACAGCGGCCTTCATGGTCTCGGGCAGTTGATGTTGTCCCATACGTATCTCCTCCTCATGTATGTCCATGCTGTCTATTGTACATCAAAGCTAACAAGGTATCTTCTTTCTTCACATCACCAATCAATAGATTGTTCGACCTTGTTCATCCGCAATGCCGCTCTTGCGATAAAAGTACGTATTGATCATGTCCCGCCATTCCTTCGCATGTTCGGCCTGGTTGTCCTGTAATGAAGCAACTTTACTGAAAATGACCGGGTCGATTTTGCCCTCCAGCCCTCTCCATGTCTCGGCTAACGCCTCCGCCTGCGCAACACCTTCAAAGTGTGTATCATAAATATGCTGAATGACCGTTTTACCCGAATGCAGAACATGGGTGTACGGCACGTGATGGAAAAACAAGATCAACTCATCCGGACAGGTGTCTACGGACTCATAACGATCAGCGTTCTCAGGGTGATACTGTGAAGTGTATCCTGTACCGCTGTTCACGGTTCGATCTACACCAATGCCATGACAATCGGCAAAGTGATACGTCCCCCATTTGGAATACTCATATCCATCTACATTCGGCCCGTAATGATGTTCCGGGTTAACCATCCAACCCACACCGAGAGGCGCCGTATAATTCTCATAGATATCTAGTGAAGTCAAAAGCATGCCCGTAATCTGCCGCACAACTTCGTCTTCATGTCCAAATGTGAGTCTCACCCACTCATCGGCAATCTCTTCCGCCGACAGCTCCGGGTTCCACGCAAGTCTTCCGTATCCATATAGATTCGCCTGCGCGAGTGGATGCCCTGTCCAACAGGCATCTGCACCAATATTGGATACTGCGGCGAAGCCACTGTATGGTCTTTTATACAGAGAACCGTCCGCAATTCGCTTGATCTCTGAACCTTCGCCTTTGGCGTATGTGTCAAAGTCCAATACTTCTTTCCACTGGGGAACCAGATAACAGAGATGACGTTGTTGCCCGGTATACTCCTGTGTAATCTGAAATTCAATCACCTGATTTGTATTTTCCATGGCGCCGAACAGCGGGGATACCGCCTCTCTCACCTGAAAGTCCATCGGCCCGTTTTTGATCTGCAAAATGACATTTTCGGCAAAACGCCCGTCCAGCGGCGTAAAGTGGTCATAGGCTGCACGTGCACGGTCAGTGGAACGGTCCCGCCAGTCCTGCTTGCAGTTATAGACAAAGCAACGCCAGATGACCAATCCACCGAATGGCCGAAGGGCTTCAGCCAGCATGTTCGCACCATCGGCATGATCACGGTTATACGTGAACGGTCCCGGACGATTCTCTGAGTCTGCCTTGATCAGGTAACCGCCAAAATCCGGAATCGCTGCGTACACCTTGGCCGTTTGCATGTTCCACCATTCCCGTACCTGCGCATCCAGCGGATCAGCCGTACGCAATCCGCCAATCTCAATCGGACTCGCGTAGTTGGCGCTCAGGAACAATCGAATACCATACGCTCTGAATTCAGCGGCAACCTTCGCCACATCACTAAGATAACGTTCAGTCAGAAACAGACTCTCACGGCGGTGTACATTGACGTTATTGATCGATATGGCATTGATCCCTGTGGAAGCGAGCAAACGTGCGTAATCCCGGATGCGTCCCAAGTCCAGCGTGAATTCCCCGTTATCATAGAAAATGGATTCTCCTGCGTAACCTCGCTCAATGCTGCCGTCCACGTTATCCCACTGATTAATCATCCGTAGCGCATTGGTTGGCTGCTCTGTAATGAAGCTCCACCTATTCACAGCGCCATCCGCCTCATGTGCACTTCCTTGATCCATTGTCAGCTCTCGAAGCAGATGGAATGCACCATACAGCACACCTTGGGGAGTCTCTGATCCAATGACCAGTACACCCTCGGTCTCGGTCTCACGAATGATGTATCCTTCTCCTTGAACAGTTGAACGCTCTGTCTCGCTGAACAACCCAGCCACGGAATCGCTCCCTGTCCAAGTGCCGATTCGTATTGCGGGAGCGGAAGCATGACTGTCCCGTTCACTTTCCTGAGCATTAGACAGATGACTGACCGACGGTTTCACGCCATATAACCTCTCCAGTCCCCGTGAAAGTTCGGTCAGCGCTGTTGTGATTACTCCATGGTTCTCTTCAGCCAGTATCAGTTTGCTCCATGCAGGAGCCGTATTTTGGGCAAGGCCATTCGCTTTAGGCAATTCGGAGTGATACCCCAGCCACGCATCATACTGTGGACCTGACAAGGCAGATTGAACGACGGATTGGTTCATTGTACCGCCTCCTTAGTAGCATAGATTTGCGCGAGGTGATTCCCTTTTCCTTCGAGTAGCCATAGAATCGACGTTACACCACGCGGATAGTACTTGCTGCCAACCGCTACACCAGACAGGATCTGGTCACTCCAGCACCAGTACGATTCCTCTGGATGCAGCAGCCAGTTGACATGAGCCGCGTCTGCAGCTTTGCCTGTCTCATTCCATTCCACACCCAGCAGCTCTCTAGCGATAAACTGGGACAGGTAGATTTTGCTCAACCACGAGTTATTGCTAGTTGAGGACAGTTTCCAGCCTCCATCTTCGAACAGACATGTTCCCGGTACAAGAACCGTCTTCAGATGAGTTTGGAGTGCTTTCAGATAAGGTCCAAAGCGACCATTGACATCCAGTGCTGCTTCACAGCCTGTAAAGTACGGGAACACCAAACCTTCAATCGCCGGAATGATTCGAGAATCATTATTTTCTGCAATAACAGCTGGAATGTAGCCGCCATCAGTCAACTGTGCAGCAATACTGGCAGCGCAGCGATCCGCTTGAAGCCCTGCTTGATGGGACAGATCCGCCAACTTCTCAGTTGCAAAAAGCTTCTCCAATGCAACATAAACCGCCCAACATTTACCCGCCAGATAGATATTATTGCGAGACTGTCCAAGTGACACATCCAGGCTGTCGTAGGTTGTAATCTCCGCTCCACCTTGGGTACGGCTGCTATCCAGACCCATCAGACCGTTACGCTGCTCTGCGTCGGGATGATCACGATTAAGCATGCTTTCGAAGCAATCCTGGATAACAGGCAACATGTTTTTCACAAAAGCCTGATCCTGTGTCTGTTCAATGTATACTGTCGCGCAGCAGAGCCAGTTCACCAGCTCCTCGTGGCTCATCTGTGAGAAACAGTCGTCAATGCCAACCAGCTCGTATGCCGAGTGTCCCGGGCGTGAGAACACATTGGCAACACCAATATCATGGGTAAAGGTAATTCCACCCGGATATAACTTCTCTTCCCCCGGGAAACGAACCTGATCCGTATAACTGTATCGTTTCACAAACCACTCCAGCTCATTACGCACCGTCCATGGATTCAAGGCAAGCTCGAAGTACAACTGATCAGCCGTCAGATCAAGTGTGTTCATCATCCGATACTCCCCTTCGTTCACCACCCATAGTGGCTCACCATCGGCATCCAGCAGTTGAGTACTGGCATAATAGCTGTGAATGGAATGAGCAAGCATGAATGATTGATCTTCGGTCAAAGCAGCCGATCCGAGGCGCTGTTCAACCTCTCCACAGGATGCGGTCAACTCACTGAAGCGTTGCAGTGCATACTCTCCTGCTGCCTGAATATCGGAGAAGTACCGCGTATACCAATACGTTGTGTCCATTCCGGTTGTCACAATGCCCCCACGATAGAAACATACTGCGAATTGATACGTACGTTTCTCTCCAGCCGGTACCTCCGTCAGTAGTGCAGCGGTTGAGCCAAGTCCAAATGCCAGATTATCCCGATGTTTCTCCTGCAAGAGCTTCTCCAGCGTGAATCCGCGTGCGGGCCACAGTCCGTCATCTGCCGACATAATCGCTGTAAGTCGACCTTGTCCCACACCTGTGATGGAGCCACCTTCCGGTCCCCCAATCAGACGCATCGCAGAGTACGGATCATTGCCCTGATAGCCAAAGTAGGCTTTGCGGGGTTGTTGACCTTCCGTATTGTCAATCGTCATCTCAACCAATACGGCAGGTACGAGTGCATCCATTAATTCTTCACGATCCCCATTCGTTGGATCAGGTACTGGACGTACAGGCGAGTAGATACGGAACGTCAGATCTCCAGCAGTCCACGTATCCGTACCTGAGGTAAATTCACGTGTAATATCTTCATCGCGAAAAGCCGTAATAAGAGGTTGTGGAACTTTGGTCCCGTTTGTCGACGCCGGGTCCCCATTCTCCAACTTCTCTACATCATAGCGGCTGCTCTCATCCTCAGAAGCTTCATAAAAAGGAAGCGCCTGATAATTGTCGCCATCGCGAGATTGTAATCCAATATATACATTCTGGTCAGCCGGCTTGCCGAGTTCAAGACCCAGCCCGCCTTTGGCTCCTTTATAACCCAGTGTAAAACTCGCAAAAGCACCAATCGGTGCGTGATGTGCATTATAAAAGATGGATTTCGATGTGCTCACGAATCATAACCCCTCTCAAAATAGTTTGCATACGTTTTCATTAGCCCCATCCTAACACGTGGTTCCACCTCAGACCATGATCAAATCAATCGGATATTTACCCAAATCAAGCTGATAGACTATAATGGATTAAAGCGGTTACAAAAAATCATTCCATTTGATATAAGCGCATGTTCAAAATCTTATTTTTTGAACAACCTCTAAATAAAGGGGGATCTTCCATGTCTTCAACGTATTTGCCTCCTACTTTGGGAGAAAGTGTCCATGAAGTTTTTTACCCAGATGTGCAAACAACCGTCAATCTGTTCGCCATTCATTTACGAAGTGTTGGTACGGACTGGGATTATCCAGCGCATGAGCACCCTCAATATGAACTGAATTATGTTACCGAAGGCGAGCAACGCATGATGGTGAACGGTACCCTATATATTCAAAAGGCGGGTGAACTGCTCCTGATTCCACCCGGAAGCATTCATTCCAGTCAGAGCCATAACGGCAAGGGATTCACGTATTTTTGCATGCATTTTGATATTGATGATCAGTTGTTCCTATCGTTGCTGGCACGCATCAAACAAGTACGATTCAGCGCGGATAGTCCGGTTACACAGCAAATTGAGCCGGTTTTACGCAAATTGATGTCATCTGCGGATGATGAAACAGCAAATACGATGGTGCAGCGTATGCAGTTGCAATCTGCAGTATTCGAACTATTTGGCCATCTGTGGGAGGCGGTCTCGCAAGAGGCAGCACAATGGGTTACCGACGGACATGAAAAGATCGAACTCGCCTACCAGATTCGTAATCGATTGCAAGGCCTGATGAGTCAGCAATTCAAACAGGGACACGAATCAAACGGTCACTATGGCATTGATGATATTGCAGCAGAGCTGGGCATCAGTTCTTCTCACTGTAATCGCGTGTTCAAGCAGGTATTCGGTCAGTCTCCCCGTGCTGTATTGTCCCAGTTGGTTTTGCATGAAGCGAAGCTTCTTCTGGGCAATCCGAAGCTGTCCGTTCAGAATATTGCCGTCATGCTTGGTTACAAGGATATTGCCCATTTCAGTCGTCAATTCAAGCGCTGGTCCGGTATGTCACCATCCCGTTACCGACAGGAAAAGCCTGCTCTGGAATAAGGTCCAGTAGCAGGCTTTCGTCTTTCTTATTTATTTCAACAAACGTTTAATCAACTTCAGCTTGTTATCATACGGGGGATACAGAATCGGCAGATTCAGTTTGGTGCTTTTTTTCAGTACACTTTTCAGATGGGAGAACGTTTCGAAGCTGTACTGCCCATGATATGAGCCAACGCCAGAATGACCAACACCGCCAAACGGCAGACGTGGATTCGCTACATGCGTGATGGTATCGTTGATGCAGCCGCCTCCAAAAGAAACTTCGCGCAGCACTTTATCCTGAACCCGGGTGTCGGAAGTAAACAGATACAAAGCGAGTGGTTTCGGCCGCTTTACGATTTCTACAATGGCTTCATCGAGGTTACGGTAGCTGATGATCGGCAGAATCGGTCCAAAAATCTCATCTTCCATCGTCGCTGCATCCCAGGATTCTGCATCAATCAGCGTCGGTTCTATAAAGCGATCTTCCTCATCCGAAGCTCCCCCATATATTACTTTGGCCTGATCCCGCTCAATCAAAGTCGTCAGACGTTTAAAATGTCCCTTGTTCACGATTCGCCCATAGTCCTTGTTGTGCTGGATATCCGAACCAAAGAAGGACACAATCGCTGCTTTCATCTCCGTAATTAACGGTTCCTTCACGCGCTCATGCACTAGTAAATAATCGGGTGCAATACAGGTCTGTCCTGTATTGAGCAGTTTGCCCCATATAATACGCTCAGCTGCTACTTCGATATCCGCCTGTTCATCCACGATGACAGGGCTTTTGCCTCCCAGTTCTAACGTAACGGGAACGAGATTTTTGGCAGCTGCCTCCATCACAATCTTGCCTACCGGTACACTGCCTGTAAAAAAGATATAGTCGAATGGCGCGTTAATCAGCGCTGACGTTGTATCTTTTGCACCATCAAGCACTTGTACGTATGCCGGTTCGAACACGCTCGCAATCATCTCACGTACAACAGCGGACACCGCAGGTGTATTCTCTGACGCTTTGAGCACGGCTGTGTTGCCTGCCGCAATAGCACCTACCAATGGTTCGATTAAGAGTTGAAATGGATAATTAAACGGTCCGATGATCAGAACCGCCCCATAGGGTTCGGGTATGATATAACTTTTCGAACCCAGGAGTGCCATTTGCGTTTTCACTTTCACGGGTTTCACCCATTTATTCACTTTACGAATGGTGTGTGTGATGCTGTCCATCATAAATCCGATCTCGGTTGTGTAGGATTCGAACTCACTTTTGCCCAAATCCTGATAGAGAGCTTCTGTCAGTCTGGATTCGTACTTTTGAATGGCCTGCTTCAGTTGGGTCAGACGGGCAATTCGAGCTTCTGCCGATCTTGTGGCCCCGGAACGAAAGAACTGTCGTTGCTGCTCCAAAATCTGTTCAACTTCCTGACTGGTTACTTCCTGTATAGTCGTTGTCATATATACATACTCCTCTACTTATTATTGATCAAGCGTTTAAACTTACGAACCTATAAGACACATGCAAAAGCATGTTTTATCACTATTAATCTACAGACACTCTTCTTCCAAAGCAGCTACCAGTTCCTTCAGCAGTTCCACCGATGAATTCAATGAAGCCGAATAATAGCGCTGTGTGCCCTTCTGTTCCACTGATATAAGCCCTTTCTCTAACAACAGCTTGAGATGATGCGATATGGCTGGCCGGGATAGGCTGGATTGTTCGGTAATTTCATTCACCGTCATTCTGCCCTTCTCGGTGAGTGTCAGCAAAATGGATTGACGATGGTTGTCACTTAACACCTGAAATAACGGAATACAGGTTTGAAAAACGCTAATTGCTTTTTGTCCCATAGTTTCACCTCAATACAATTTCTTCTTCATTATTTCTACGTATATTTTCTCTGTTAGATGTCTGTTGGTTTAAACATTCGAACCCAATGGCTGAATTGTACTCTTTAATCACTGGAACTGCAAGTAAACCATCAACTAAATTTAAAACAATACCGATAAAGCGCTTCCATACTACCATACAAGTATGGTAGTATGTCATTGAAGGAGTTGAAGTTGTGGAATATACCCCAAAGTTATCATCCAAAGCCGGTTTGTTGCCTGTTGCGAGCAATATGTCTTTCATGAATAATAAGCAATCTTACTCAACGCGAGATGTCGTTTACTTCACGCTGAAACAACTCATTTTGAGTCTGAAAATGCCTCCGGGAACAGCTATTTCTGAGAAGGAAATTTCGCTGGAGTTCCAGGTAAGCCGGACACCTGTTCGAGAAAGTTTTGTAAGACTTGCACAGGAAGGTCTGCTGGAAGTGTATCCACAGCGTGGCACATACGTCTCTCTGATTCAGGTCGATCTCGTTGAGGAAGCACGGTTCATGCGTGAACAGCTCGAACGAGCCGTAATCAGGCTCGCCTGCGAGAACTTTCCGAACGAACAGATGATGGCACTTGAACAGAACCTTGCGTGGCAACAGGAATGCAGGGTCAAACCGGATGATGAACGAATGTTCCAATTGGATGAGGAATTCCATAGCACTCTTTTTGCAGGCTGCAACAAAAGCAACACTTGGACTGTTATCCAGCAGATGAATGTACATTTGAATCGAAGTCGCATGTTGCGCCTGTCCTCGGACCACCAGTGGGATCACCTGATTGAACAGCACCGGTCTATGGTCAAGGCCATTCAGCAGCATGATGCCGACACAGCAGAGCGACTGATGCAGGAACACTTGCATTTAACTGTCACCGATTTGGCTGTCCTGCAGGATACATATCCGTCCTATTTTCAATGACTGAATTTTTCTTCCTACTATTCATGATGAGGTGAACGTGATGAGAATGGTTTTTCGCTGGTTCGGCGAAGGCAATGATACGGTAACGCTGGATCATATCCGGCAGATTCCGGGTGTTGAAGGTATTGTGTGGGCACTGCACGATGTTCCTGCTGGCGAGGAATGGCCGATGGACAAAATACTCGCTGTCAAAACAGCAGCGGACAAGGCCGGGTTACATCTGGATGTTGTTGAGAGTGTGAACATCCATGAGGATATCAAGTTGGGCCTGCCATCAAGGGATAAATACATTGCGAACTATATTAAAACGATGGAGAAACTGGCTCAGGTGGGTGTGAAGGTCATCTGTTACAACTTTATGCCAATCTTCGACTGGCTTCGCACGGATATGCATAAGGAAATGGAGGATGGCTCAACTGCCCTCTTCTATGAGCACAGTAAACTCGCAGATATAGAACCTCTAGAACTCGTTCGACGCATTACGGAAAACTCCGCACTCACCATGCCAGGTTGGGAACCGGAACGATTGCAGTATTTAACAGGTCTGTTCGAAGCCTACAAGGATGTAACCGAGGATCATATGTGGGAGCACGCACGTTATTTCCTGCAAGAGATTATGCCTACAGCCGAACGGCTGGGGATTCGAATGGCCATCCATCCGGATGACCCGCCATGGCCAATTTTTGGATTACCAAAGATTATTACAAGTCAGGAGAATGTTCGGAAATATTTGAATCTTTATGATAGCACTTACAACAGCGTTACACTATGCAGTGGCTCTTTGGGAGCGAATGCTGATAATGACATTATCGGGATGATACACGAGTTCAAGGATCGGATTCCATTTGCCCACATTCGTAATGTCAAAATCTACGATAACGGCGACTTTATCGAAACCTCACATCGCAGTCAGGATGGCAGTGTTGATATTGCGGGGGTTGTTGAGGCTTATCACGACATCGGTTATGAAGGTTATGCAAGACCCGACCACGGTCGTCATCTCTGGGGAGAACAGTGCCGACCTGGTTATGGACTGTATGACCGGGCTTTGGGGATCATGTATCTCTGGGGTGTCTGGGATTCCCTGCAAAGGAGGGCAAAAGCATGAGTGAACACCAATATGAACGCTCATCTCGTCTCAATGGCAGAACGGCTGTAATCACTGGAGGTGCCGGAGTGCTATGCCGCTCCATGGCGGAAGAACTCGCTCGGCACGGTGCAAGTGTAGCCATCTTGAACCGTACTGTGTCCAAGGGGCAGGAAGTTGTAGCTGCGATTGAAGCTGCAGGTGGCAGAGCGATTGCTATTGCCTGTGACGTAACCCAGGCCAATAGTGTGCAGGCAGCGGCAGATGCGGTACTGGAACAGCTCGGACCATGTGATATTCTGATCAATGGCGCGGGTGGCAATAACGCCAGTGCCAACACCACGAATGAAATTTTCAGATTGGAAGATCTGGAAAAGAGCGATGTCACTACATTTTTCGATGTAAGTGTAGAGGGATTTCGTCAGGTGATGGATCTGAATTTTGTCGGTTCTCTCATCCCTACTCAGATCTTTGCAAAACATATGATAGAGCGCGATGTCCCTGCTACTGTCATTAACATTTCTTCCATGAGCGCCCCATCGCCCATGACGAAAGTTCCAGCTTACAGCGCTGCGAAGGCAGCCATTAACAACTTCACGCAGTGGCTCGCCGTTCATCTGGCCGAATCGGGTATTCGTGTCAATGCTATTGCACCCGGGTTCTTCCTGACTGAGCAAAACCGTAATCTATTACTGCAACCAGACGGCTCACCTACGGAACGTTCCAGTAAAATTATTGCTCATACACCCATGCGCCGCTTTGGCAAACCGGAAGACCTGCTTGGCACATTGATGTGGCTTGCGGATGAAAGACAATCCGGCTTTGTCACTGGCACAGTCATTCCGGTAGATGGCGGATTTATGGCGTATTCCGGTGTTTAACGATTAACGTGTAAATGAATCAGTTCATCATACTATAGAGAATTTATAGAGACCGAAGCCTGGGATACATACCCAGGTTTCGGTTTTTTGCTTTCAAGCATAAGATCATCCAGCGTAGGAAAAGCTTGTTATAGAGCATTGGAGAAGTGAAGTAAAGGAAGGTGATACATATATGATGGAAGAAACATGGGTTGTTGCAGTAAGGTCTATTATTGCCTTCCTGACCCTGATCATCTACACAAGGGTGCTGGGCAAACAGCAGATGGGTAACTTGACGTATTTTGATTACATTAACGGCATCACAATCGGTTCCATTGCAGGTACGTTTGCAACCGATCTTTCTTCCAAGGCGTGGATTCATTTTGTGGCATTGACCATTTTCACACTGATCACGATCATTTTTCAGTTCATTACGATGAAAAGTCGCACCCTCTCCAAATTGATGGATTCCGATCCTACCCTAGTGATTCAGAACGGCAAAATTTTGGAACAGAATCTGCATAAAATGCGTGTGAAATTTGACGAACTGACCGTCATGTTGCGGCAAAAGGATGTATTTGATATCACTACACTCGACTATGCAATCATGGAGCCCGATGGCAGTCTTTCCGTGGTGTTAAAACCTGAGCATCAGCCTGTTACCGCCAAAGATATGCATATGCATCCCCCGAAAAGCAAGCTGATGACCGAACTGATCATTGATGGTGTTCTGATCAAACAGAACCTTTATGAGAGACATAAGGATATCCAGTGGCTTACCGAACAACTGAAAAAGAAAAAAGTGACGATTCAGGACATTGCATTTGCTGCCATTCTACCCAATGACAAATTGTACATTGATCTCTTCGATGATCGTTTTAACGAAAAAGTGGATATGGGTGACTATGAAGGACCATTCTAAATGTTCACATTGCGGGAGGTGGTTGAATGAAAACACGTTTCTGGTTGCTATATGTACTTCCGATCTTTTTGATCTTGCTATTCGTAGCGATCATGGCTAGCGGAACATATCTCAAAAAACCATTTGGTACCCAAGATCGTTTACTCGAATCAGTCCAAACGCTGGAAAAGCAAGTGGAGGGCAAACAGTGGACCGCAGCCAAGTCACAGATTGAATATGCGATGCAGGCTTGGGAAAAAATCGTCGACCGCATTCAGTTCAGTGTGGAGCGTGAAACAATATATGATATTCTGGGCACCCTTGCTCGGATCAAGGGCGGCGTTGCGGCAGAGGATGATAAGGCGATTATGGAAGAGATTTATTACTTTTATGTGTTATGGGATAATCTTGGAGATTAGGTTCAATATCTTTAATATCAGATGTAAGTCCAAAAACAAAAGGCACTATCCTTTTATGAAGAAAGGAAGTGCCTTCTTTGCTTTTATATAACTTATATCCGTTACGCTCTTCGTAATCCACGAGACCGTGTCGATCGCGAAGTGCCTTCTTTGCGGAAAAAGAGACCGAGTGCTCCCTTGGCACACCACAGTGCAAACAAAGCGAACAGCGTGCCCCAGAACAGCGCCGGAAGGAATGTCTGCTGAGCGAGATTCGCTGCATCCCCTGCCCGTGAAGGTTGAGTCCAGGACATCAGTCCAACGTATACGGCACTAACAACCGACTCTTCCAGCGTAAGAAACGCCAGTAACAGATAATAGAACTTCACGATCTTGGCGCCAAAAATCATAATGACAACATTCAGCACGATGAACCCGGTCAGCCATAACATCCCGAACTCCCCTCTTACATATAACAGGAGTGACACCAGAGCGACAGCCGTCATAATACCGAGTCCCCACATGTGCAAGCCTTTGCGGTATAAGTAAAACAACAGCAAGGCGAACAGTGATGCACTGATATATCCCGCCAGAGAAACCAGGATCGATCTGCCTGGTGTTAGCATGGACGAATAGGTCACACCGCTATGATCAGCGTACAATTCAATCCGCAGCACTTTACCTGATAATACCAGTGTCATTAGTGCATGACCAAATTCATGAATCATTGTATCCAGGTTACGGAACAAGGACGAGAATGGAATAAATCGTGTTAGAAAGACGGAGCCTATCAGAAAAAGTATCGTTTTGACCCACTTATTCAATCGTGTCATACCTCCTTCATCTTCAAGTAAACAAGCCTATCCTTTATAGAGGTTGTTCAAAAAGTCTAGCTTCATTCCATCTTCTCGGTACTGAAAACCGATCTTTTTGAACACGCAATTATACTACGCTTTTTTCATTCGATTCGTTTCGGCTTCCGAACTGTAGTGCGCAGTGCTCCATCCACCAACAGAAGCTTCGATTGTGTCCAATGAAAAAAGAAGAAAGATCATAGCGGCCCTTTTCGGCCTCTAGCGTAACGAGCAGTCGATTCCGCATCCGACGGAGAGCATAATGTACGAATTGATCTGCAACCTCACTTTGTATCAGGGTAACATAAGCATAAAGGGAATGATCGACAGGTTCATCAAGCGGACTCACCCCTGCACATGAAAATTCCGTCCTCACGCCCGCACTCTGAAGTATGGACAATGCCTTCACGAGTTCGGCATCAACTTCAACACCGTTCCAAATCTCTATTTTCTTCGCGGATACTGTATGTTTGTCACGTTCCGTCCAGTGCATCAGCTCCAGCTTCCGCCGTCTCCACAGATGGGCAGGCTGTTCACTTAACAGCACTTCATGTTCCTCATTTAAATTCATGCAATGCGTCCTCCTGTTCTCCTCGATCCGGTCACCTTATTCAACAAAGAGAGAGCACATCCCTGTGCTCTCTGCTTTGCAAAAAGGCAAAGGGATGGCGATCCATTCCTCAGCATGTTGTATTATTGTACCTTTTTCGGTGAGAGGCATCAAATCGATCTTTTATTATTCGTTCAGCGCCAGTTTCAGAGCCTCCAAATTTTGTCTCATCACGCTGATGTAGTCCATTCCCGCCGCTATCTCTTCCTCGGTAAGTCCCTCAATCGGGTTCAATACAGCCGTTTTGGCTCCCACTTCACTCGCGATCGTCTCAGACACTTTGGATGAAACCAGTGTTTCGAAGAAAATGGTCTTCACCTGATGCTCTTTTGCAAAATCAATGACAGATGCCATCTGCGCTGCTGAAGGTTCTTGCTCAGGAGACAACCCTGCGATGGGCACCTGTTGCAATCCATATTCCTTGGCAAGGTAGCCAAATGCAGCGTGTTGTGTGATGAAATCCTTGCGTTTGCTATCCGTCACAGCCGCCTTGAAGTCCTGATCCAGTGACTCCAGTTGAGCAATGTAAGCATCTGCATTCTGCTTGAACTGTTCAACATGTTCCGGGGCAGCCTGCGCCAGTCCTGCTTCAATACTGCGCACTTCTTTTACAGCCAATGCAGGTGACAGCCATACGTGGGGATCAAGTCCACCGTGATCGTGATCATGTCCTTCTTCTGCCTCGGCGTCATGATCGTGGTCGTGTTCTTCAGCAGTTGCTTCATCTGCATGATCGTGGTCGTGTTTTTCTGTAGTCGCTTCATTCGCATGGTCATGATCGTGGTCATTTTCTGTTGCCTCTGAATCTTCATGATGGTGATCATGCTCTCCACCTTCAAGCAGGTTGATGCCCTTGCTTGCTTCCACCTGAATGAGCGAAGCGTTGCTTAGACTTCCGGTGACCTGATCCATCCATGATTCCATACCCGCACCGTTGTATACAAGCACATCCGCTTTTTCAATGCTGGCAATATCTTGTGGTGTGGGCTCCCAATCATGAGGCTCCATTCCTGCTGGAACGAGGGTATGCACCTCTGCCAGATCACCTGCCACATTTTTGGTGAACTCGTACATCGGGTAGAAGCTGACCTGCACGTTTAATTTTGCGGTTTCCGTCTCGACTGGAACGGAAGTGCCTGTCGAAGCTGTATTTGCATCAGAAGCGGATTTTTGTCCGCAGCCTGCGACGATAAGTGTAAGACTAAACAACAATCCGAGCGTAGCTTTTTTACTGAATTTCATGTGGTGTATTCCTCCTATAATGGTTGACCAGAATGACGTGCTGTGATTTCGTTTGTTTACGGTGACGCTTGCGGTTATATCGTGCAATCAGCTTTTGCGCTGATATTCCAGTCAATAGGATGACCAACAGGATGAGTGCAATTGTTCCTCCCGGTGGTGTATTTAGATGGTAAGATGTTGTGAGCCCGCTAAAAATACCGATTAATCCTGTAATTACCGCGACAATAATCGCTGCTGTAAAACTGCGAGACACTCTCAGTGCCAAGGCAGCAGGTAATACAATGAGAGCAGACACCAGCAACACACCGACAATCGGCATCGCTGAAGCTACAGTCATTCCTGTCAGAATGGCAAATGCAAACGATAAACCTCTCACCTGAACGCCTCCAATGGAAGCTGTCTCTTCATCAAACGTAAAGCTATACAACGGTCTCCGGAGCAGGATGAAAAAAAGTAAACCTATGACACATACTCCTGCCATCATCCACAATTGTATATCGCTAACCGCGACAATAGATCCAAATAAGTATGAGCTGAAGGTCTTGGACAAATTGGTTTTGAGACTCATTAATACCACAGCAAGAGCCAGCCCCGAAGTCATGATGATCGCCACAGGTACCTCGCTGTAGGTTCGGTAACTTCGCCGCAGTTGTTCAACCAGTAATGCACCGATAATTGCAATAGCGAATCCGCAGATCACCGGGTTAAGATTCATGACCGAACCGAGCGCAACCCCTGCGAGTGAGACATGGGATAACGTGTCTGCCATAAGGACCTGCCGCCTGAGCATCAGATAAACCCCGAGAATTGGAGCGATGACTCCAATCAGTCCACCTGCCCAGAAGGCACGTTGCATGAATTCGTACTCAAACACTGCCATTCCTCACTTTCTTGCCGCTCCAGGGTAATGGTGCGGTCCAATCGATCTCCCATTTCTTCCAGCCCGTGAGTAACCATAATAATCGTTAATCCATGAACATCCGCATAATGGCGCATCAGATTGTAAAATCCTTCACGGCTGTGGCGGTCCATTCCCGTTGTTGGCTCATCCAGTACCAGAACCTGCGGTTGCCCAGCCATAGCTCTTGCAATACAGATCCGTTGCTTCTGTCCACCAGACAGCTCACCGACTCGTGTATTCCGATATTCCCACATGCCAACTTCACGCAAACTGCGTTCAACTATGACATCCTGCTCTACTGTGAATCTGCGGAATAGTCCCAGCCTGGTGTAACATCCTGACCGAACAAGTTCAATCACCGTACTGGGAAATCCACTATTAAACGATGCCACCTGCTGGGGCACATAACCGATATTCGAGTTGTTCCCACGTTTCAACTGCGGATTCATATGTATCGTACCGCTCCAGGGCTTGAGCAGCCCCAGCAGCAGCTTTAACAGGGTTGTTTTGGCAGAACCATTGGGACCTGTGATGCCTATGAACTCTCCCACATGGATATCCAGCGACAGTTGATCAATGACCGGCTCTTTGCCATATCCAAATACAACATCACGCATGGAGGATAGTATCATGCCTTTCCCTCTTTTCGTAAGTATTACGATTTAAAAACAACAAAAAAATTTTATCTGGTTTCCCGGTGGATCGTCATTTTCTTCAAACGTGGGGAATACTTCTT
This sequence comes from Paenibacillus sp. 2003, assembly GCF_031455635.1. Taxonomy (NCBI): domain Bacteria; kingdom Bacillati; phylum Bacillota; class Bacilli; order Caryophanales; family Paenibacillaceae; genus Paenibacillus; species Paenibacillus sp. 2003. The sequence goes on from NZ_JAVDTB010000001.1 coordinate 2,252,333, forward strand.
CATCTCAAGTCTCTCTGGATGGTTACGTTTGTTCTTGGTTGTTGTATAGTTACGGTCCCCACACTCGGTGCAGGCTAAAGTTACAATGACTCTCATGGTTGTTGCCTCCTCTTGTTTAATCGTAATTATTACTATTTAATGATATTAGCCTATGCTTTTTCGTTTGTCAACTCCATATCTGTTACAGTAAAATTTTGTATGCACAATATAATTTCATATGATATACTGCTTTGGTATCATTATACTTTACCTACGGAGGAACTAGATGAAAATCAAAAAATCAACTTTTATCGGGTCATTGGTAGCATGCAGTTTGGCTTTCGGTGCCCTGGGTGTAGCAGCTTCAAACGGAATTCAAGATATTGAAGCAGCACTCGACAGCAACATTAGCTTTAAAGTAAACGGTTTGTCTTGGACACCCAAGAATGAAGCTGGAGACAAACTGAATGCACTGGTATATGACGGTGATGTATACTTGCCTGTAAGTACCACAGCAGAAGCACTCGGAGCCAACGTATCTCTGAATGTTAGCAACAAAGTTGTAAGTATAACTAATTCAGGAAGCAGTAAGCCAAGCAGTTCGAGTAGTAGTAACAACAGTACAGGTGCCAAAGGTTCTGAAGATTCAAGTAAACCAAGTAGTTCAAATAACTCAAGCACTTCAGGCTCAATCAAGATGACTGGAACTGACGCTCAGATGATAGTCAAATTGCAAAAAGAATCTTTAACATTGATCAAAATGTATGGTAAAGCACTTAAAACAGGTAGCACTAGTGAATTTGATAAATACATAGATGCTAAAGTTATTGAAAATCCCGAGATCGACATTTTTGATCTGGGTAAGCAATCCCAGAAAGATAAATTTAAGACTACAGTCAAAGGTATCATTGCAGCAAATGATAAAAAAACGCTGACTAAATATGCAGATCAGTTGATTAACATCAAATCAGCTGATTTTAAAGTGATTGCAATGAACGATAAAACCAAAACAAGACACAGTTACAAAGCCATTTATTATCCACAAGGATGGACGGGTTCCTATGGAGTGTACCTTACCTTTGTGTTTAGTCCGCAAAAAAGCGGCAACGGTGATTTTTATCTTGGCGATTTGTACTTTAGCTAAAGTCCTTAATACAATATAATCATTGATCTTCAGGGGCACTATTGCACTTGAAGATCTTTTCCTTTCACTTCAACTCCACGCTGGAAAAGGATCTTTCAGTTCACGCCAGTTCATCCCCATTTCCTCCTCCGTAAGAAAAGTCTCATCCAATGTACGTTCAATCTCTACCCGATCCATATCAATGCCGATAAATACTAATTTGGTTACCCGGTCACCCCACTTATCATCCCAGTCTGGTATGCTTGGCAGCGTGTCGCCAAAATGAAGTTGCCTTTCCTCCTCACTCATCGCACCTACCCATATTCCTGCTGGCGCAAGCTGCTTCGATGTGCCTGCATGACTGAAAGAGATCGCCATATGGTTCCTTGTTGCCAGCCACATCAGGCCTTTGGATCGCACGATATTATCTGGCCATTTCGCAATCCAACGCAGCAATCGTTCCGGGTGGAATGGACGTTTACGATGATAGACAAATGAATGAATTCCATATTCTTCAGTCTCCGGGGTATGTTCCTCTTTCATTAATTCGCGGATCCAACCCGCGGACTGGCTTGCTTTTTCAAAATCAAAACGTCCCGTATTCATTATCTCTCTCGGATCAATCTGCCCATGTGTTGTTCGAATGAGCTTGGCTTCCGGTTGCATGGCATGTAGTGCCTTCTCAAGCTTCGAAAGTTCTTTCTCCGATACCAAATCACATTTGTTCAGAATCAGCACATCACAGAATTCCACCTGATCCGTCAGCAGATGAACGATTCCGCGAACATCGTCTTCCCCCGCTTGCTGTCCACGGTCCTTCAATGTTTCTTTGGAATAAAAATCACGCCAGAACTGGGCAGCATCAACAACCGTAACCATAGTGTCCAGACGAGTGAATTTCGTCAAATCAATGCCAAGTTCCTCGTCGATATACGTAAACGTCTGCGCGACAGGTACCGGTTCACCAATCCCAGTGGATTCGATCAATATGTAGTCAAAAGAACCATCAAGCGCCAGCCGCTCAACTTCTTTCAGCAGATCCTCCCGCAATGTGCAGCAGATGCAACCATTGGACATCTCTACAAGCTTCTCATCAATACGCGATAACCCTCCACCATCTCGTATTAAACCTGCATCGATGTTAACCTCACTGAGATCATTGACGATAACAGCAACCCGCATCCCCTCGCGGTTATGAAGCACATGATTGAGAAGTGTCGTTTTGCCTGCACCCAAATATCCACTAAGTACGGTTACTGGAACCCGCTGTTGAACCTGTTGATCTGACATTTCTGCTTCCTCCACTCTGTTTAAGTCGTGACTTTAATCGTAATTATTACTATTAAGGATGATCAATCCGAACTATACCGCAATTTTCTTTAGGTTGTCAACTCTAATATGATGAAGATCTCGATTAATCGTAAAAATGTTGATTAGAACATAGGAATGATGTATGTTGCCGCACGTACAAGCATATATTTTAGCAAAGTCCTAGTAATGGAGGTCTGTTTCATGAAAATGGCAGCCAATTTGAAGCTCCTGTCCTTGCTAATTCCTTGTGCATTTCTTGTTCCCGTGTTGATCACAATGGCTCCAGACCTGAAGGAAGCATGGAACAGTGAAGCTTTGCAAAATATGAAAACCGTATTCATAGGTATCTTTCTTGAAGCTGCACCTTTTCTGCTCATGGGTGTGTTATTGTCTTCGCTCATGCAGTGGTTTGTATCCGAAGAAATGGTCCGCAAACTCACGCCCAAGAATCCGATCGGCGGTGTGCTGGTCGCAGGGTTGCTCGGTATTATTTTTCCCATCTGCGAATGTGGCATGATCCCTGTAGTGAGAAGGTTGATGCACAAAGGCATGCCAGCCTATATCGCAGTTACGTTCATCTTGAGTGGTCCCGTAGTCAATCCCATCGTATTTACCGCAACCTTGCTCGCCTTTCCCTCCCATCCTGAGATTACCATTGCCCGCATGGGACTGGCCTTTGCCGTAGCAGCTTCCATAGGCATGCTTGTGTATGTGTTTGTTCGTCGAAATCCCCTTCGGTTGCCAAAAGTCGCAGTGACAGAGGTCAAGACACATCCTGGGTTTAAAATGGCGCAACCTCACGCGCACGCAAATGCACATGATCATAAACATGTAAAAAACTGGCGCAGCTTCTTCATTCACGCCGGAGACGAATTCGTCGATATGAGCAAATATCTGGTGATCGGTGCCCTGATTACAGCCTGCATCCAGACATTCATTAGCCGCAGCGATCTCATCTCACTTGGCAATGGTCCTGTTGCCTCCTATGTGTTCATGATGGGATTTGCATATGTATTGTCTCTCTGCTCCACGTCTGATGCGTTTGTGGCTTCTGCGTTCTCACATACGTTTGCACTTGGGCCGCTGGTATCCTTCCTTGTGCTTGGTCCAATGCTGGATTTCAAAAGCACCCTGATGCTGCTCTCGACCTTCCGTACCCGGTTTGTTATTGGTCTAAGTCTAGCCATTATCACGCTCGTCTTCGCCGGCTCGTGGTTGATTAATCTGCTGGTCTAAAGGTTGAGCAACATACTTCATGACCTAAATGATTAATCTCATGAACTTTCATCCTGACGATTAATAGAAATGAGGTGATGTTATGAACCACACTATCTATACGATGACCAAACCTCCTGTTCCAAGGTCACACGTCATCCAATGGCACAACTTGATCCGTGCGGTCTGGATCGGCGGTCTTGCGGTATACATTATACATTTGAATTCAAGTGACTCGCTTCATTATTATTTGGCTCCTACCATGCAAAAACTGCTATTATGCTGCCCTGTTCCCTTAATGTTTATTGCAGTTATCATGGCCTGGCATGGACTGTTCAGTAGTAACGAAGTTCATTGCGATTGTGAACATCCACCTCCTTCCGGTTTCCTACGCAGCTCGTTGGTATATGGTCTGATTGCCATACCCTTGTTGCTGGGGTTTCTGTTACCTGATCGGGCGCTCGGCAGCTCCATGGCCAGTCAGAAAGGAATGTCTCTCACCTATGCCCCTCCCGAGATTCGTCGAAAAGAGCCTTTACCTGATCCAGCAACGCAATTGAATGTACAAGATCGTACACAACAACCAACGACCGTTCAGCCTGCATCGGCTACCAAAGTACAATTCATTCCCCCAGACGAGTATAGCCGCGAATTCGCTGAACTGGCGGAGAAGTTGTATGCAGAACAGGTCATCCGAGTCTATCCCGAGATCTTCTCTGAAACCCTCGGCACGATTGATATGTTCCAGCGACAATTTGCAGGCAAAGATATCTCCTTAACCGGATTCGTTTATCGGGACAAAAGCATGGATCATGAATCACATTTTGCGCTGGGACGATTTCTCGTCATGTGTTGCCCCGCGGATGCAGCTCCCTTTGGCGTGATGATTCACATCCCAGAAGCGGATAGCTTCCCTACAGACAGCTGGGTGCAAATCGATGGCAGCATTGGGTCTGCACAGGTAAACGGTAAGGACACAATTGAGATTCGGGCCACAAAGGTGACAACTGTAGCTGAGCCATCCACGCCTTACATTTACACAAGTGCAGATTCGGTGATGGCGTATGAGAAAATCAAGAGCCAGTAGTTGCTAGTAGTAGTAACTACTGGAACCTCAACGACAAAAAGCCCCAAAGCGATGGATTACATCGCTTTGGGGCTTTCATATTCAGTCAGACATGAGATTAAATCTCGTCTTCTCTGATTGTATTATTCCGTTACGATATCATGAACCAATACAGGAGCATCAGCATGATCCGCAATCGTAATGTTTTCTTTGATCTTCGCAATGACGTCAGCTACGTCTTCACGATTGGCATGGATCGTTACCAGTGACTCACCAGCTTTGACTGGGTCACCGACTTTTTTGTTCAGCATCAGACCAACCGCGAGATCGATCTCGGACTCTTTTGTTGCACGGCCTGCGCCGAGCAGCATTGCTGCAGTTCCGATTTCGTCAGCGACGATTCCGGCAACGTAGCCGTCTTTGTCTGCTGGAACTTCAACCAGATATTGTGCTTGTGGCAAACGATCTGGATGATCCACAACCGAAGCGTCTCCGCCTTGGTTTGCCAAGAAATCTTTGAATTTCTCCAGTGCTTTACCGTTCTGAATCACTTCTTTCAATTTCTCCTCAGCGTGCTCCAAGGAATCTGCCTTGCCAGCAAGGAATACCATCTGACGTCCAAGTGCCAGACACAGTTCTTCCAAATCTTTTGGACCTTTACCTTGCAGTGTGAGGATGGCTTCTTTCACTTCAAGCGCGTTACCAATCGCCAGACCCAGTGGTTGGGACATATCGGAGATAACAGCCATCGTTTTACGGCCAACATTGTTACCGATGCTTACCATGGCATGTGCCAATTCTTTAGCATCTTCCGTTGTTTTCATGAATGCACCAGCACCCGTTTTAACATCCAATACGATTGCATCAGCACCTGCTGCAATTTTCTTACTCATGATGGAGCTGGCGATCAGTGGAATGGAGTTAACGGTAGCTGTTACGTCACGCAGTGCATAGAGCTTTTTGTCTGCAGGCGTAAGATTACCACTTTGTCCAATAACTGCAACCTTATGTTCGTTTACGAGACGAATGAATTCTTCTTTTTCAAGCTCTACGTGGAAACCAGCAACGGATTCCAGCTTGTCTGTTGTACCACCCGTGTGACCAAGTCCACGTCCGGACATTTTGGCAACAGGAACATCCAGCGCAGCAACAAGCGGAGCGAGTACCAGTGTTGTTGTATCGCCCACTCCTCCTGTGGAGTGCTTATCTACTTTGATACCTTCGATAGCTGAAAGGTCGATCGTTTCACCTGAATTCACCATCGACATCGTCAGGTCGGCACGTTCTTTGTCTGTCATATCTTTGAAAAATACTGCCATCGCCCAAGCGCTGACTTGATAGTCTGGGATTTCTCCTTTTGTGTATCCTTGAACAACAAAATCAATCTCAGCTGTTGTCAGTTCTTTTCCGTCGCGTTTCTTGGCAATAATGTCTACCATTCTCATGATGATCTCTCCTTGTGTGTGTGTATTGATTGTATAGAACACTTTGTTGTTAGTCCGTTCCGGCTCCGGATCGTTCCTGTGATCGCTTTGCTTCTTCAGAATCGATTCCGGTTCCTTCACTCCGTGCTTAAAACAAAAGTTTCGATTAAAATCAAATGATGTTTGAATATAAAATACAACAATTACAGTGTGATTGCTGTGTCCAGGGCAACTACCATCATGTCGTTAAACGTTTTTTGACGCTCTTCGGCAGATGTTTCTTCGCCTGTCAGTAAGTGGTCACTTACCGTCAGGATGGTCAGTGCGTTAACACCAAACTTGGCAGCGATAGTGTACAATGCTGTTGTTTCCATCTCTACGCCGAGTACGCCGTGTTTCATCAACTTCTCGGTTACGGAACGGTCATCGCGGTAGAAAGAATCGGAGCTGAACACGTTACCGACGTGAATCTTCATACCTTTAGCTGTTGCACGGTCATATGCTTCTTTCAACAGGGAGAACGTAGCGATTGGCGAGAAGTCATAACCACCGAATACGTGTTTGTTCATGCTGGAATCTGTACATGCTGCTTGTGCAAGGATAACGTCACGTACACGTACATGCTCCTGCATACCGCCACAAGTACCAACACGAATCAGGTTTTTTACGCCATATTCGCTGATCAATTCGTTAGCATAGATTGCGAAGGATGGAATTCCCATCCCTGAACCTTGCACCGAAATCCGGTGTCCTTGATATGTACCTGTGTAACCGAGCATTCCACGAACTTCGTTGTAACACACAACATCTTCAAGGTACGTATCTGCAATATATTTCGCGCGCAAAGGGTCTCCTGGCAATAGGATCGTTTCTGCGATATCCCCGGGTTTTGCTCCAATATGTGTACTCATGAATGAATCTCCTCCAGTTATACAATTAGTCTATTATGATGGCAGGACCGGAGCAGCCCAAGCTACTCCGACCTCCCCTATCCAGTTTTTGAAAACTTATTTCAAATCCTTCAGGAAGCTGGTACCGTGTTCCGGCATTTTCACTCCAAAGTTCTCGGCTACGGTTGCGCCAAGGTCAGCAAATGTGCTGCGCAGGTCAAGCTTTTTGCCCTCGCTGAAGCGCGGAGAGTAGGCAAGCAGTGGTACATATTCACGTGTATGGTCTGTACCACGGTATGTTGGATCGTTACCATGGTCAGCTGTGATCAGCAGCAGATCATCGTTGGTCATTTTGGCAAAAATCTCTGGCAGCCGTGCATCATAGTCTTCAAGTGCCTGAGCATATCCTTGCGGATCACGACGGTGACCGTACAGGGCATCAAAATCAACCAGGTTCAGGAAGCTGAGTCCAGTGAACTCTTCATCCATCGTTTCAGACAACTTGTCCATGCCATCCATGTTAGAAACGGTACGAACAGCCTTGGTTACACCTTCGCCATCATAGATATCTGCGATTTTACCCAAAGCAATCACATCAAATCCGCCATCTTGCAGTTCATTCATCACCGTACGACCAAAAGGTTTAAGTGCATAGTCATGACGATTCGCAGTACGTTTCCAGTCACCGTTCTCACCTACGAATGGACGTGCAATAATGCGGCCGAGCATGTACGGATCTTCAAGTGTAATTTCACGGCAGAACTCACAGATCTCATACAGTTCTTTCAATGGTACAACATCCTCATGTGCTGCAATTTGCAGAACCGAATCCGCGGATGTATATACGATGAGCGCGCCAGTTTCAACATGCTCCGCACCCAGCTCATCCAGAATTTCCGTGCCGCTGGCCGGTTTGTTACCAATGACCTTCCGGCCCGTTTTCTCTTCAATGCGCTGAATCAACTCATCGGGGAAACCATTCTCGAACACACGGAAAGGTGTATCAATGTAAAGACCCATCAGCTCCCAGTGACCTGTCATGGTGTCTTTGCCTCTAGATGCTTCCTGCATCTTGGTGTAATACGCTTTAGGTGCATCTGCTACAGGGACACCCTCGATTTCTTTGATGTTGGATAGTCCGAGACTGGCCATGTGAGGCATTTTCAGACCTCCGCGTTCACGTGCAATGTGACCAAAGGTATCTACATCAAAATCATCAAATTCTGCTGCATCCGGCGCTTCGCCGATCCCTACAGAATCCATAACGATCAGATGTACTCTTTTGAATGTTGACATAACTTTAAGCACTCCTTCCAAATAATCCAGCTTACAAGAACAGTCCAGTAATAATCGCTGACAGCACGCTGACGAGCGATGCACCGTAAAGCAGCTTCAGACCGAAGCGGGCGACCACATTACCTTGCTTCTCATGGAGTCCCTTCACCGCACCAGCAATGATACCGATGGAGGAGAAGTTGGCGAACGACACGAGGAAGACGGATACGATACCCGTTGTTCTGGCAGACATTGCAGTCTCCTTCAGATTAAGCATAGCGACGAATTCGTTGGATACCATTTTGGTTGCCATAATACTTCCTGCCTGAATCGCTTCTTTCCATGGAACACCCATGATGAAGGCAAATGGTGCAAACACATAACCGAGTAGCTCTTGGAACGAAATGCCAAGCACCGAGCTGAAAACTCCGTTAACAAGTGCAATCAAGGCAACAAAACCGATTAACATCGCAGCTACGATGATAGCAACTTTGAATCCATCCAGGATGTACTCGCCGAGCATTTCGAAGAACGATTGTTTCTCTTCATCCTGCACTTCCAATATATCTTCTTCTTCCGTCACCCGATAAGGGTTAACGATCGAAGCAATGATAAAACCGCCAAACAGGTTCAGTACAAGAGCTGTAACCACATATTTGGGCTCGATCATGGTCATATAAGCACCAACAATGGACATCGAGACCGTGGACATCGCCGAGGCACACAAGGTGTACAGCCGATGTTTTGGCAACAACCCAATTTGTTTTTTCACAGAAATGAACACTTCAGATTGCCCCAATACAGCCGAAGCAACCGCGTTATATGATTCCAGTTTGCCCATTCCGTTGATTTTGCTTAATACCAGACCAATATATTTTATAACAAAAGGCAAGATTCGGATATACTGCAATATCCCAATGAGTGCCGAGATGACAACAATCGGCATCAATACGCTGAGGAAAAACGGCGCCCCCCCGCTCTCTGCACCTACGGTAGTTAAACCCCCAAATACAAATGCGATACCTTCATTCGCATAGTCGAGTAAACTTTTAAATACGGTCGCGAAACCGCCAATTAAAAAAGTACCCACTCCTGTATTCAACAGAGCATAAGCTAGTATAACTTGCAAAACAATCATGATAGCCAGTGGCCGGTAACGTATCTGTTTTTTACCGTTGCTTGCGATATAAGCCAGTCCAAAAACAACGAGTAAGCCGATAATGGCAATTAGAAATTTCATTTGATCTCTCCTTTGAAGGTAGTTAAGCCGGATGTGGAAATTCAGCTCAAAGGGCTCTTAAGCATTCTTATCAGTAATCTTTCAGAAAACTTATGAAGCGCTTACAATAAGTTCCGTTAATTAGAATTAAGTGTAATTTGTATTCCCTGTACCTGAGTCGAACGCCCAAGTACAGAGAATATAATATTACTTTTATTTATTAAGCTTTTTCTTGATAAGATCTTTTGCTTAATAAGACGATGAAGACTGTTCGCCCTGCATAATCTTCACGCCAGAGCTTGCACCGATACGAGTCGCACCCGCTTCGATCATTTTTTGCATATCTTCTAGACTACGTACGCCACCGGAAGCTTTAACGCCAACATCAGGACCTACAGTACGGCGCATCAAAGCGATATCTTCTGGCGTTGCTCCACCTGTGGAGAAACCTGTAGAAGTTTTAACAAAATCAGCTCCAGCTCGCACAGCTGCCTGACAAGCACGTACTTTCTCTTCATCCGTCAACAGACAAGTTTCAATAATAACTTTCACCAAAGCTTTACCCGCAGCCGCTTCAACAACAGCACGAATATCTCGTTCAACGAAATCATCTTTGCCATCTTTCAAAGCACTGATGTTGATGACCATATCGACTTCAGTTGCACCTTTAGCAATCGCATCTTTCGTTTCGAAAGCTTTTGTCTCCGATGTAGATGCTCCCAGAGGGAAACCAATAACGGTGCAGATATCTACGCCAGAACCCTGCAACTGCTCAGCAGCATAAGCAACCCAGCCTGGGTTAACACATACGGAAGCAAACTGATATTGCTTTGCTTCTTCGGTTAACTTGGCCATTTCACTTTGCGTTGCGTCCGCACGAAGCAACGTATGGTCGATCATTTTAGCTAATTGTGGTGTAGTCAATTGAATCTCTCCCTTATCTGAACTAGTTATTTTCTATACCCTTACACTAACATGAACATATGTAAAAATCAACTTGAACTTTTGTTCACAGTTACACTTGTATTTCTTTCTTCGTTATATTTTCTTCCTAAAAAAGCAAAACATCCGCCCCTTTTGCGTGGCAGATGTTGTCAACCATATCCAATTGAAATTAAATTTGAGATTAAAATCGAAGTAATGCCTGCGCTGTGTACTGGTCCGTGACCAGAATATTTGCGTAATGACCTTTGAGCGCGGCGTGAATGGCTTCAATTTTGCGTTGTCCCCCGGCAACAAGAATTGATTTTTCCTTATTTCTCAACTCGGCTAGATCAATTCCAACGGTTCTGCTGTTAATCTCTTCACTAATCAACTGACCTTCCGCGTCGAAAAAGCGTGAACAAATGTCACCTGCACCGGAGTTCATCAGCAATTGTTGCTCTTCTTCATTGAAGTAACCGAGCCTGAACAATAATGCATCTTCTTTCACAGTACCCACAGTAAACAAAGCAATGTTGGCCTGTCTGCCAAGTTCCACGATTCTACCTATATGCCGATCCGCTTCCACCATGTTTTTCACTTCAATGTTGTCGAAAATAACAGGCAGCGGCAGATACCTTGGTACCGTATGGAATGCCTCAGCGAACAAATGAACAATCTCAGCGGCATACGTATTGACATGGGAGTGGCTTACGCCCCCCTTCAATTGCACGACTTCGACACCCTTGACCTGCTTGGGACGAAGTTGGCGTGCTACAGCATGCATGGTTGTTCCCCAAGTCACCCCGATAATATCTGCATCCTGAACCGTCTCTTGAAGATAATCCGCTGCTCGTTTGCTGATATGCTTCTGTATTTCCTCATCACTCTTCAACGGGGCAAAACACACAAGTGCCGTATCCAGATCATATTTTGACTTAAGTTCTCCGGCAATGATGTCGATATCCTCCAGCGGGTCCATAATTTCAATCCGGACATATCCACGATCTTTGGCGTACTGAAGTAACCTTGATACGGTTGGACGCGACACACCCAACCTTGCGGCAATATCCTGCTGGCTATAATCGGACTGATAATACAATTTCGCTGCTTCAATGCTTAATCGTTGCTTCTCCAGGTCCATTCCCATGTGCGCTCATCTCACTCATCCTATTGTCTTTGGAAAATAAATACTCGTCCTGTATATTATACATGGATTGAGTATCTGGTCACTATATAGCATCCAATTTAGTATCATGATCAATCCATTCATATCCCTTTCTGACGTATAAAACAGGGGAAACGATGCATACTACTGCGGTCGCTTCATCATTGCCAATCGCTTCACCCCATTAATCGCACAGAGAGGAAGAACTACATGTCTACCTTATTGTATATTACTGCCCATCCTCATGATCATGAAACCTCCTTCAGCATGGCTACGGGCAAAGCATTTATTGATGCGTATCGTGAAAGTCACCCTTCCGATGAGGTTGTTCACCTCGATCTGTATCGTTCGGATATCCCCCATATCGATGCGGATGTCTTCAGTGGTTGGGGCAAACTGCAATCGGGTAGTGATCTGACTGCCGAAGAGCAGAACAAAGTAAGCCGTTTGAATGAACTGTCGGATCAATTTGCCTCAGCAGATAAATATGTTTTTGTAACCCCGATGTGGAACTTCTCGTTTCCTCCAATTCTGAAGGCTTATGTGGACTCGATCTGCGTAGCTGGCAAAACATTTCGTTATACCGAACAAGGTCCTGTTGGACTGTTGTCTGACAAAAAAGCGTTGCATATTCAGGCTCGCGGTGGTATTTATTCCGAAGGTCCCGCGGCTCAGATGGAATCCGGTCATCGTTACTTAAGCATTATCATGTCATTCCTCGGCGTGCCGAAGCTTGATGGCATTTTTGTTGAGGGGCACAATCAATATAAAGACCGTGCAGATGAGATTAAGCAACAAGCTATAGAGCAAGCACGCACTTTCGCAAAACAGTTTTAAAGAGAGGTAGCTTCATCCCATCTTCTCGGTACTGAAAACCGACCTTTTTGAACACTCACTTAAAGTGTAGTAAACAATTAAAACAAAAATAAAACCCACGTGCGTCCCAGGGATATTCCCAGGAAACACGCGGGTTTTCAATGTATAATCAACCTAGAGCTTATTGATATCCAGCGCTGGCACGGCTCATGGTTTCAAGTTTACGTGTGATCGCATGACGGTCTACTTTCAATCCCCAGATCATTTCAATAATCTGCTCTTTCTCCTCAGGACTGTCGGCATGCTTCAGTTGCATTAACAGATCATGCATTTGTTCATTAATGCCTTCAAATTGAATCCATAAATCCTGTCTTACCTCTTTTGAATCCAGATGATGATTCGCATCGACTTCTTCCTTCAATGCTTGCAGAATAGCATCTTTCCATTCGTCATCACCTAGCTGTTTCGCAATGTTCAGGAGATCCAGATAATCGTCAACAAGAAGTGAGTTCAATTCAGCATGTGTTTTCATCGTTTATTGCATCCCCTTTTCGTCTATTTACCAAGTATTATACTCGGTATTTCAGGATATGCAATAGCTGTCGGAAAAAGTTGATTTATGTAGCCTGTCCCTTCAACCTGTGAACAAGCAAATTACACAAGACAAAACCGATCAAAACATACACACCGATCAAACCCACAATGCCTATCCATCCAAGATGACTGTAAAGCAGTCCACCTCCTGTTCCACTTACGCTTGAACCAAGATAGTAGAAAAATAAATACAACGCATTGGCCTGGGATTTGTGCTGATTAGCCACGAGTCCAACCCAGCTACTTGCGATGGAATGACCGCCAAAGAAACCAAAGGCAAACAGGGCGAGTCCGATAATTTTGACCCAAAGCACTGGATGAACGGTACAGACTGCACCAGCCAGAATAATTCCCAGCGCGATTCCAAGCACATGTGACCTGCCGTACCGATCTGCCAGCCTGCCCATCCAGGTGCTGCTTACCGTGCCCATCAGATATACCACAAAAAGACTTCCAACGATAGACTGGCTAAGATGATAGGGTTCACCCGTTAATTCAAAACCGATATAGTTGAACAGGGTCACGAATCCCCCCATCAGGAGAAAACCGAGTCCATACAGGCATAACAGCCTTGGATTGCGACATTGTGACCACAAAAGAGGTATTGGATTTTTGAATCCAGGTGCAGCTTTGACAAAATGACGGGATGGCGGGATGACAAGCCAAAAAATAACGGCTGCACACAGTCCAAGAATACCAATGAAACCCACAGCAGCGCGCCAACTGAACCAATCTGTCACCACACCACTGATGAAACGTCCAGCCATGCCTCCTATCGAATTGCCGCTGATATATAGGCCCATGGCATAACCAAGACTCCTAGGTTCAATTTCTTCTGACAGATATGTCATGGCTATCGCTGGCAACCCTGCGAGTGCCCCCCCTTGAAGAATACGAAGCAGAAGAAGCTCCGTATATCCTGGGCTGAATGCGCTCAGCAAAGCAATGACAGAAGATATCACCAGTGCCGCTGTCATAATAAAGCGTCGGCCCACAGAATCAGATAAAGACCCGATGAACAGCATCGTCAGTGCCATAGCGATCGTTGTTACCGATAACGTAAGACTGGCGTGTGCCGGCGTAATGGAGAATGCGTCGCTAATCTCAGGCATCAGGGGCTGGAGGCTGTAGAGCAAAGCAAAAGTGACAAAACCTCCGGCGAACAGTGCAAGGCTAATGTTACGAAACGTCTTAGTTCCCTGCTGAATCATGGATGTTCCAACTTTCTCAGTAAGAAAGCTTCTTGGATCGACTGTGGCCTGATCGCCGGTCAGTGAAGCCTTCCATTTATCGTTATTTAGTGAACAGTTTCCGCTCCATATGGGTCAGAAACTCATAACCATCTGGCGTTACGACTATTGTATCCTCGATTTGAAATCCACCAGCACCGAGCTCGTAATATGGTACCTCAACACATAACACCATACCGGGCTCCAGTATCCGCTGGTCACCCGGGGAGAGGGTTATATCGTCGTACAGTTCCAACCCGATGGCATGTCCGACATGCTGACGTCGGTAATGCGGAATCCCCTCACGCTGTACGCGAGATACTGCCGCATGGAATACTTCCGACGCCTTGACGCCAGGGCGCACGGTTTCAAGTGCCGTCTCCCATCCACTTTTGACTGCATCAAAATGCTTTTTCATCCAGGCGGTAGGCTCCCCTGCAACAACCGTGCGGCCCGTATCTCCCCAGTATCCTTCCAGCTGCAGGCAGAGGTCGAAACGGACCTGATCTCCAACCTCAATCGTATGAAAATAATTTTCGATGAGTGGCAACGCACTGCGTGGCCCTGCCCCTACCGCTGTCATTGCCGGAGTTCCACCTGCTCGCATCACAGCCAGACGATAATGATCGGCAAGTTGCTTCTCATGAACACCTGCGGCAATCAGGTCAATGAGTTCCTGCTCAATCCGTTCATTTAATTGGGCAGCCTGACGCAGTTGCTCGATTTCAAAAGGTGTCTTGACCAGACGGATTTCTCGGAACAACTTATATGCGGGAATTACCGGTCTGTCAGGAACCTCCTCCTTGATTCTCGTCAGAATATCGGGAGCGATCCGCATCTCATCGATTCCAAGCGGCTGATCTTCGATCTCAAGCTGTTTTAATGCTGCCTTGAGTGCTTCAACAGGACTTGGATGAATAACCGTCGTTTGCAGGAGAGAATAGAACAGATCAATGTCGTCAGTGGAAGGTTTGCCTTCAATCGAACCTTCCACGAAGAAATCACTGTAGGCAAATATATCTACCCCCGTAATACCGAACTGGGCCACAACGCCTAACCGATTCGTTGGAATGACGATACACGGCTTAGCAGATCTGTCGGCAGGCAGAACCGCATAAATCTGCATCGTCCAGTTGCTTGCACGCAGCTGGGACCCGATGACATAGTGAATGTTCTCCGGAGTAGTTGCAATCAGGGCACTTAGTCCCTGCGCTTTCATCACTTCTTCCGCCCGATCCCGATTCAGACCTGAGCTATGGGATAGATGCTGTGAATTATTCATTTTGATCCAGACCTCCTTTTGTTTTCCTGCGACCAAACAAACTTTCAAGTCCTGGTATAGAGCGCAGCACTAGTTTAATCGTCATAAACAGAGCCAGCGCAAAAGCGATCAGAACGACAGACACAACAGCAATTGTTGGGTCCTGCCATTTCTCCATATACAGGAATAGCTGTATTGGCAACGTGTAGCTATCCTGACGGAGCAACAGCAGTGCAGCCTCAACCTGATCGAAAGTGAAGACAAAAGCGATTGACCCTGACAGAAGCAGGGATAGTCGGAGCTGTGGAAGTGTAATCGTGAAAAAAATACGCATCGGTCCTGCACCAAGGTCCGCGGCAGCTTCCCGATGAGCCGGGTGCAGATTGGCTAACGCACTGCCCACAATAGTGAGCACGAATGGAAGCACAATGACCGCTTCACCCAAAATAAGTGCAAACAGTCCGCCTGCAATATGCATTTTTGAGAATAAAATCAGGTAGGCGATACCCAGCGTAATTTTCGGCATAACCATCGGAGATACAAAAAATGCCCGTAAGATACCAGAGCCCGGGAAAGGGTATTGCACGATCGCTAACGCAGCAAGCGTACCTGTAATCAAAGCCAGCAGAACCGCCCCTGTAGAAGCAATAAGGCTGTTCTTGAATGCAGCGAGAAATTGGGTCTGCTCACTCAGATTGGCATACCATTTCAAGGTTAGACCTTCTGGCGGAAATTTGCTGGCTGAACCTGAGCCTACAGATGTCAACATAATCATCAGCAGTGGCAGCAGCAAATAAATCGCTACGGCGCCCACAAAGATGTAGAGGAACAGCTTGGTGCCCCTGTTCGACTTAACCATATGCCTGACCTCCCTTACGGGAACGACGGAACATCAACGTTTCTGCTCCTTTATTAACAAGTAACGAGACAACAATGGAAGACACAAGTAAGAACAGGCTAGCAACCGCAGCCATCGGCCAGTTCGTGTCCAAGGTTCGCTGGTATATAAACACCGGAAGTGTCATGACTCTTCCCCCACCGATCAGTTGAGGTGTGGTGAACGCGGTGAGGCATAACGTGAACACAATCTGTACCCCGCTTGCTATACCTCTTGCCGATAAAGGCAGGGTAATGGTCAGGAATGTTCTCCAGCTGCCCGCCCCCAGATCCTGAGCAGCTGCCTTTAGGGAAGCGTCACTTTGGGACAACACATTCAGAATCGGGAAGACCATAAATGGCAGGAAAATATGGACAAGGGCCACGACAACACCTGTCTCGTTGTATATCATGCTGAATCCTTCCTCGGTTAGCCCCAGACGGATGAACAGCCAGTTCATGAAACCCTGTTTGGACAGCAACATCTGCCATCCATAAGAACGTACAACCGCGCTGACCAGTAGCGGTAGGAACGTGAGCAGCAGCAACAATTGCTTCATGCCAGGTTTCTTTAAACCTGCAATGCAATAGGCCAGCGGATATGCAAGCAGAAGACTCCATAGCGTAACCTTGAAGGCAATTCGAAACGTTGTGCCAATCAGCTTCCAATAATAAGGGTCGGACAGAAAAGCACGATAAGCTCCTAAATCCCAGCCCCGAATAAGCTTTCCATTCTCATACATATCAAAGCTATATCTGCCAAAGATCAGCAACCCGCCCAGATACACGATGCCCATCAGAGCAAGCGCAGGCAACAGAAGCAGCAACCGGGTTACCCATGTGCGGTTTTCAAAGGAATACAGATTCACGATCCGTTCCGCGATCCGGTTCATATTCTTGCCCCCTGTACACGTTCATCAATGGGTTCGGATAACAAGAGTGCGTCCTCTGGTTCAAAGCCAATTTGTATTGGCTCACCTGGACTATAACGTGAAGCTCCCCGCTGATGCAGCACACTGGCCTGAACTAGAAAACCTTCAGTAATCTGCACACTGTATCGAGTATTTGCTCCGCCATAGACCGCTTCAATCACGTGTCCATCCAGCTTGTTCAGGCAATGAGTTGCATCTTCTCCAAGTCGAATATGCTCATTGCGGATCGATAAGGAATGTCGTGCTCCCACTTTCGGTACAGCATTGCCACCACTGAATTTCACCAGCAATGAATTGCCGAAACATTCTACCCGAATTCCATTGACATCATGTCCTAACACTTCTGTCTCTAAGAGGTTGGTATCTCCAATGAACTTGGCTACGAAACTATCGGCCGGTCTTTCATAGATTTCATCAGGGGTTGCATATTGCAGCAGCTTTCCGGCGCGCATGACCCCAATCCGGTCAGACATGTTCATGGCTTCGCTCTGATCATGCGTTACAAAGATAAACGTTCCGCCGAACTCGCGCTGGATGCGTTTCAGTTCACGCTGCATATCTAGACGCAGCTGCATGTCCAATGCCGAGAGAGGTTCGTCAAGCAGCAGCACTTCGGGTCTGTTGATCAGTGCGCGAGCAATGGCGACACGTTGGGCCTGCCCCCCGGACAGCTCGGATACAGCACGCCTGCCATAGTCTCCGAGCTGGACCAGATCAAGCATTTCACCTACCTGCCGTTGGATATCAGCTTTTGGTAACTTCTTCACCTTTAGTCCATAAGCAATGTTGTTGAATACGTCCATATGAGGGAACAGCGCAAGCTGCTGAAAAATCATATTGCTATTGCGTCCATAAGCCGGGATGCCGGTAACATCCCGGCCTCCCAGCATAATGGTGCCCTGATCCGGCTGCTCAAGTCCGCCAAGCATGCGTAGCAGTGTGGTTTTGCCACAGCCACTCGGACCAAGCAAGGAAACGAATTCTCCCTTTTTCACTTGGAATGTTACTTGATCAACGGCGGCTCGTTCACCATAAGTCTTCGTGACTTCCCTTGTTTCAATGGATATGGTCTCTTGTCCGCTGCTCATCTCTGATTCCCTCCCATCCATTCCGGGTTCAGAACAGAACCCGGAATTGTTGTGTACCTGGCAACAATCCTTTTATTGAAGCTTTGTTTTCACGATTCGATCCCATAGTTCTTTCCAGGAAGAACTGTTCTGTGCAAGCACATCCCAGTCTGGATTAATGCCGTTACTTTGCGTTTCGACGGGGAAGGAAGGATCATCCTTGTACTTGTCGGGAACTGCAGCTGTCGTACTGGTTACCGGCGTACCCGTTGCTTCCGCGTATTGTGACAACGCCTCTGCGCTCAACAATTCGTTAATAATTTCGTTTGCAACACGTGCCTGCTCCGGTGTTGAGCCTTTCACTACCTGAAGTGTGTACGGGAAGGAGATGGCACCTTCGCTCGGATATGCTACGGCCAGTGGAGAACCGCCATCAATCCATGTCTGTGCAACCTGTGCACTGAATGGGGCAATGAGAGCATCACCTGACTCCAGAAGTGCCTTCAGCTGATCATTGGATGAAACCAATGTGCCAATCTGGTCACTACGATCTGCCCAGAACTGGAAGGCTGGCTCGGGATTTTCGTAGGATGCGCCAATCTCTTGACCTTTGGCAGCAATAAGTGGGGAGATATAGGAATAGAACATGTAGTCCCAGAGCGCAGTTTTTCCTTTGAACTCCTCGTTGTCCCACAGATCGTTCCAACTGGTAGGCGGCGTTTTCACCAAGTCTTTGTTATACACCAGGGCGAAGCTTGAAACGCCCCAGACCACACCTTTATTGTCTGGCTTGTGGAAGGACTCCGGAATATCCTTGATATTGGTCACGATGCTGGTATCCAGTGGCTCCCACATGTCATCATTCAATCCTTTTGCCGTCGCATCTGCATTGAAGTAACCGAAGTTAACCACCGGATTGTTGGCATCAGCCTGCTTGCCTGCGACCATCTTTGGGTACATTACCGAATTGGAGGATTCCTCAAAGATGACTTCAACGTTGGGATGTTCTTTCACATACTCGGCAACCACTTCTTTCGGAACGACATCCTGATTGGAGCCAGCCCAGATAAACATCGTCAGCTTAACTTTGTCTGCGCCTGCTCCTGAAGAATCGCTCTCTCCGGCAGTATTACTTGAGTTACCGGCTCCACCACAAGCGGAAAGCACCAATGTACCGGCCAGTGTCAGTGAGGCGAGGCTAAGAAAGCGTTTTTTGTTTGAGTTAAACATGCAATTTCCCCCATCCATGTAGTTGGTTTTACGGTTTTATCGATAAGACAGAACTAGATAGTCTCCATACTCTTGATCAATGCAACCCTATTTGCTGGCGTAGCCCTTCCATAATGTCTGATATCTCCCGTGGATCTACAGATAGGGAATCCCTATATTTCTCCTCTACAATGCCCATGGTCTGACGCTTCAGGTAGTCTCTTAGTGCAAGCGGAGCATTTAGCAAGGCCTGATTCAGCGTTACCTGGATCTCATCGCTCCATATGTCTTCAAATTGCTCCCGCGCCTTGCCATAGGCGAATTCCTCCTGCTGCTGTGGTCGCTTGGCTCGCAATTGTTCGGTATCGCTCTCGTTCAGCTCCAGGCCGTCAATCACAACACCGTATAACTCAAGGGCTTTCTCCGGGGATACTAGCCCCCTTCTTACATCCTCCAGAACTAGGCGTGGGTCACGTTCAAGTGGATCACCATATCCGCCTCCGCCTTGCGACAAGAACGTAACCGTTTCTCCAGGTTGAAGCAACAGCTCATCAATTCTTCCCAGATGATCCTCACTTGCACGTCCAGCATTAAGAATCGCTTCTCCATGTGAACCTACGCCGCCACCGAGCCTACCCCAAGGCTGAAACTCCATACGTTCCATGTTTCTGGCCGTCATCACCGTATCCGGTGTTAGAATTCTGACACATAAATCAATCCCGCTTCCACCGCGGAAGGTTCCTGCACCTGCTGAGTCGGCACGAAGACCATAATGTTCAATCAACACAGGCATCTCGGATTCCACCGTTTCCGCAGGAATATTCCGAAGATGACCGACCGCAAAATCCATGCCGTCAATCCCGTCTTTCATCGGCCTAGCTCCCGAACCTCCGCAGATCGGCTGAATTACGCCCACCTTTTTCTTGCCATCGGATGCATCTGTCATCGCCATCATGACGATGCAGGCTTGTCCAGCTCCTGCTGCGGGAACCATACTGCCCTGAGCTTTCCCCAGAGCTCCCGTGATAACGTCCATCAGCCGGATAAAGGTCGCAGCACGTGCCCCAACTGCTGCCATCGGCTCCGGGTTAAGTACGGAAGCAGGCGGCGCGTAATTTCGCACCATGCGAATCATGCCCGAATTCCAAGGAACCGTCGGATCGAGTGTACGGAAATAACGAATAAGTGCGGGCACCAGCATGTAATGCCCCTGTTGGTTGTGGGTAGGAATGTTGAATGAAGCCCTGACCTGAGGATCGGTGCCGCTAAAGTCCAGATGAATGTCACTACCTGCAATCGTCATTTTGCAGCGCAACCGGATAGGATATCCCCCTGGTCCTTTCTCCAGATAGTCCCAGAAGTCATAGGAACCGTCCGGGATATCCTGCACGATAGCACGTGCCTTCAACTCGGCGTATTCCAGCAATTGTTCGATGCCCTGCTGAATTTTTTCCACGCCATAACGTGCAATGAGTTCCTCAAGCCGCTGCTCTCCCCGATTCAATGCCGCCATAAGCGCTTTGAGATCACCGAGATTTTGCTCTGGAATTCGGCTGTTGTCCAGAAACATGCGCAGGATCTGCTCGTTCAGAACACCAGCTTCATACAGCTTGACTGGTGCGATTCGAATGCCTTCCATATGAATATCGTAGGCGCTGGGAGATACACTCCCCGGTACCTTGCCGCCCACATCGGATGAATGAACAAAGCACATGCCGTAAGCGATGATTCGCCCTTCGTGAAAATAAGGCTTGATGAGATGAATGTCTGGAAGGTGTGTGACCATGCCTTTAGTGGAATAAGGATCATTACATATGACGAGATCCCCTTCTTTCCAGTCTTCTATACTGTTAATGGTCGCAGCAGCAGGGATGCCCAGGGACAGGTTGTAACCCGTCTCCAGCGGTGACCCAAACGTTTCCCCGGATGGAGATAAGAGGTAGGTTCCAAAATCGCCCGTTTCTTTGACAAAAGCGGTGAATCCTGTGCGCAGAACAACATTCGCCATTTCTTCCACGGCAGCTTGAATTCGGTTGTTAAAAATCTCAAGAAAGACCTTGTCGCCGATCATGCTTCCACCTCCCCAATCACGTTCCTGTGGACATCCCGGTATACCTTATATCCAGGCGGGATAAAGATCGTTGTATCATATTCCTCCACAATAATGGGCCCGGGGATGGGAGCATCCACCGATGGAATCTGTCCCCTTTTCAGTACCTTGGCTGTCTGCTGTACATGGTCAAAAGTGATGATCCTTTCTTCCGCTGCACTCTCATCGAATGGCAAATCTGACGGATCTACCGTGTTATGGGTAGGTAAAACACCAACAATGGTTGCTCTGAGACTTACAAACATAACCTCTGCCTCTGGCTGACTGATGCCAAACACGTTTTGGTAAGACATATGGAATTTAATCCCTGCCTTCTTGGGATCTTCAATTTCTTCCAATGTCAGCGTGACCTCGAGATCAAAGGCCTGTCCCTCATATCGCATATCCGCACTGTATAGGCAATAAATATTGTCCAGCTTGACACCACCACGGGCTTCCTCATCGACCCAGCTACGTCCCTGGTTTTCCAATTCAGTGAAAAGAGAGCTTAATTCACCAGACTCCAGAGTCTGAGTACTTTTGTGTAACGTATGAACGAAATCATTGCGGAGATTGGCGACCGTGCAGCCCATGGCACACAGTGTTCCCGGAGATGGCGGGATCAGCACTCTGCCGATACCTACCTCACGTGCCATCAGAAAAGCATGCATCGGGCCTGCTCCACCGTATGCGAGCAACGTAAAATCGCGGGGGTCAACGCCCTTGCGAGCCATGAGGGGAGAAAACTGGGCATACATATTGGCGGTTGCCACATCGAGAATAGCTTGCGCAGTCTGTTCGGCATTCAGTCCAAGCTTCTCTCCCAGATTGGATAGAGCACGCTCTGCAAGTTCGGGATACAGACGCATTTGTCCGCCAAGGAAACGGTCAGCATGCAGGATACCGAGCTGTAGATAGGCATCTGTGGTTGTCGGCTCTTCTCCCCCGCGCCGATAACAGGCCGGACCGGGGTTGGCTCCCGCGCTGCGTGGCCCCACCTTGAGTACGCCTACGGAATCAAGCCAGGCAATTGAACCACCACCTGCTCCTATAGCCGTTACATCAACAGCAGGAATGATGACAGGAAAATCACCAACCTTGTTCTCGGATGAATAGGTTGGTTCTTTGTCAATGAGAGCAACATCAACGCTTGTCCCGCCCATGTCAAATGTGATGACCTGATGAATCCCAGCTCGTTCAGCGATATGGGTCGCGGCGATTACACCAGAAGCAGGCCCGGACAGAAGCGTGCGTACCGGCTCATTAGCCGCTCTGGCAGCTGTCATGATTCCACCGTTGGACATGGTGGACAGCAAGTTGGCTTTGAGGCCATACGCCTGAATCCCTTCTTGCAGACGCAGGAAGTAAGACCCCATCCGTTCACCTACATAAGCGTTCATCGCCGTTGCGAGTGTTCGTTCGAACTCACGCTGCTGTGGCCAGATGGCGCTGCTTCGGCAGATGAACAGTTGCGGATAACGCTCCTTGATCAGATTTTCCGCAAGCTGTTCATGAGCAGGATTTACATAAGCATGCAAAAAACTAATTGCCAAAGCTGTAACACCATCCTCGACCAGCTCATGTACCGCTTGCAACAGCTGTTCTTGATTCAGTGGCCGGAGTATCCCCCCACTCGCAATCACACGTTCATCAACTTCCTTCACGCGATGTCTCGGTACTAACGCATCTGTCTTGTCACCGTACAGATTGGTTGTATCCTCAAGTCGCAACCGCCGGATCTCAAGAATATCGCGGAATCCTTTAGTGACCAGAAGGCCTGTAACAGCACCACTTCGTTCAATTAACGTGTTGACGCCAAGTGTTGTTCCATGCACAAATAGATCAATCTCACGAATGTTCACGCCATTCGCCTTGAGTTGATCAAGTACGTTAAAAATTGCCTGTTCTGGAGCTGCTGCAATCGATGGCGTTTTCAGCGCCGCAATCACCCTGCCCTGATGGTCCATCACCAGCGCATCAGTGAATGTACCTCCGATATCTATGCCTAAACGGTAGATTGTGTCCACAAGCTCAACTCCTTTATCACCGGGTCTGTTTCTAAGGAATGTTATTGGTTTTGCATGGCGAAATAACGTTTGACATCATCGATCATTTGGTTGATATGATTCACCATTGCCGCTTCAGCCTGCTCCGGAGAGCCCGCTATTATAGCATCCAGAATCTGCTGATGATCCACAACTAATTCACTTCCTACTCTCCTACGAATATACGCGGTTTCCAGAAAATCGCGACTTGTTTCCCATACCAGTTCAACCGCATGCAGAAGAATTTGGTTTTGAGCAGCATAAGCCAGCAATCTGTGAAACTCCCGGTCCTCCTCGTATGGTATAATATTCTTGGAAAGCAATTCATGCTGGTTGGCTATAGATGCTTGCAACAGTACTATGTATTCTTTCGAGGCACGTTGTGCTACCAGGGAAGCGATCTCCCGCTCAAGTGCCCTCCTGGCAACGAGAACATCTAGCAGAGCCTTTTCCCCGGAATGGTTCAGCATCTGAATTAACTGTGAGTTCACGCTTTGTTGCTGCAACTCTCTTTCTAATATCTTTATTCGATCCAGACCCTGTTCGGTCAAAGTCCTTCCCTTGCGGCCTTCCAGAACTGTAAAACCTTCAACATCCATCTCCATAAGTCTTCTTCCGATGGTTGCCTGACTCAGACCATACGTTTTGCCCAAAGTATGAACCAACGTACTGGCCCCGATGGGAGCGCTGGCGTCTCGAAGCTGCTTCAGCAGTTCGTATTCCAACTCCATTTCGTTTAGCTCAGGACCCACTGCATTCACCCCCCTCTTAAATACTTAATTGTTATTTATTGTGCTTTTAGTAGTTACTCATTGATGATTAACGATAGTATAACTTCAAGCCATCTCAGTTTCAACAAATCTCATCAAATTAGTACGAATTATTCACTTCCGCTTTATTACTACGCTTTCTAATTCAACAGTAAAAAAGAGCATTTCACATCCTATATTCCAACGTTTAGCTGGAGGATGCAAACTGCCCTTAAGGTAGTAATATTTTGAATCATGAACACAATCACGAATGAACAAATAAGGTCTCAGGACTTGAGTTGTTGCAGCAACTGCACACGGTATGCTTCACTTTCAAGGGATTGGATTTCCTTGTATTCTTCGGCAGTGAGCACTTTAGGTTCCCCGGCTGCCTTGGCAATCATATACACCTTCGCACTTTCTTCCACTACCTGGGTGCGATAATAGGCTTCGCGGAGGTTTTTACCGGTCGTAACCAATCCGTGATTGATGAGAATGAGTGCCGTATGTTCTTCTACCTTTGCTGAGACTGCATCGGCAAGTTGTTTCGTCGTTGGCAGAACATATGGAACAAATCCGATATCACCTACCAAAGCGGACTGATCAGGGAACAAGTGAGGCAATTCATCAAAAACGAGACTAAGTGCGATCGTATATGCCGGATGCGTATGCACAATGGCTTGAATATCAGGATTCACACGATAGCTGTACAGATGCATCAATACTTCAGAGGAAGGGCGTGTTGCTCCGGCCCGAGTCTCTCCTGTCTCAATATCAATTGCAATCCATTCTTCAGGCTCCAGATCTTCAAGCGCGTAACCACTCGGAGACAACAACATCGTCCCCTCCGAACGGGCGCTCAGATTACCACCTGGGCCTACGACCAGTCCTTGGGCAACTGCTCTGCGGGCATATTTCGTCAACTCTTCCCTTACTTGCTGTTCAGACATGTTTTCTCCACTCCTCATACTTTTCTTTTTAGCATTTTGCGTCAATGCTCATTGCATTAAATCTGTTCATTACCTTTTGATTTGATTCAGACTTTGGTAGCTTTCATAAGCTTCCTGCCACAGCTCTGTATCCTCAGGCTCATAGGTCTCGGGGGAAAAGGAAGCAGCCATGACCTCCCGTACCTCGGCCAAGCTACTCACTTCTCCATGCGCAAGGAATTGCAGCATGCAATTCCCGGCTGAAGTCGCCTCTGCCGGGCCTGCCACCACCGGGACACCGGCTGCATTGGCTGTAAACTGGCATAATAGGCGATTGTGTACACCACCACCAACCATATGAATGACACGAGGTCTTGTACCTGTAATCAACTGCAGTTCATCCAGCGTCTGTCTGAATTCCAGTGCAAGACTTTCCAGAATGCAGCGTACAATCGCTCCAGTCGTTTCGGGCACTGTCTGTCCGGTGAGACTGCATTGTTGCCGTATTCGTTCAGCCATATTCCCTGGCGCCAAATACACGCCATCTCCCGGCGATACATAACTTTGATGCGGCGTTGCCAAGGTAGCCAATTGAATCAGTTCTTCATGTGTAAAAAGTTGATTCTCCCGCTCCCATTGCCGTTTGCATTCCTGTAGCAGCCACAAGCCTGAACGATTTTTCAGGGTGCGTACTTTTCCACTTACCGTCCCTTCATTGGTGAATCCCAATGCACGACTTCGGTCATCCAATACAGGTGTATCACGCTCCACCCCCATCAGAGACCAGGTGCCACAGCTGATAAAAGCGAAATCTGAATCATTCACAGGGATTGCTGCCAAGGCAGATGCCGTATCATGTGAGCCCACAGAGACTACCTGCATCGGTCCAGTCCGTAACTCGGCGCACAACTCATTTGTTAAATCACCCAGCACGGTACCCGGTTGAACGAGTTTTGGAAATAATGTTTCCGGTATACCGAGACGCCCGATCAGATGTTCATTCCAACGCGCCTCGCCTGCATGCAACAGCCCGCTGGTACTTGCAATCGTATACTCACAAGCTTGCTGACCAGATAGATAATAGTGAAATAAATCTGGCATAAACAACATGCGCACATCCGGACGCAAACCTTCGGCCTGCTCTCGTACACTGCCTAGCAATTGGAATACCGTATTGATTTGCTGCGGCAGAACGCCGGACATGGCGTACAGGTCTTCTTCTTTCACAAGGTGCAGAACTTCTTCCATCCACTGCTCATTGCGTGCTTCCCGGTAGTGCCGCGGATTCGAGCATAATCTTCCCGCCCCATCCACCAGTCCATAGTCCACTCCCCACGTATCCACTGCTATAGAACGGACCGATGGATAGACGCCTTGCGTCCCTTTCACAATGCCTTGTTTTAATTCATGAAAAAGTCGCAAGAAATCCCAATACAATCCATCGCCCAGCTGCACGGGTTCGTTGTTGAATCGATGAACTTCTTGTAACGAGAGTCTGCTTCCATCAAAAGAACCCCGGACTACGCGTCCACTCCCAGCGCCGTAATCGGCAGCAAGCACATGTGTTGCTTGATCGCCCATTTTTTCAAGCCTCCTTAACTCTACGCGATAAGCCGTATTCGAGTTCTGAACGCAGCTTTCAAGAGAACGCCATGTTACCTTCATTTCATAAGGAACATGGCGTTTGACAGGAATGGAACTTTATTTTAACGATATAACGGGCCAAATACACTGCAAGCACGGTAGTCTGCGCTTTCCGGCTCACTTGTGCCGAACAATCCCCATGCACGCGGACGGAAAATTTCCGTTTCAGGTACATTATGCATATTTACCGGAATGCGAAGCATGGAAGCGAGTGTAATCAGATCAGCACCGATGTGTCCATACGAGATGGAGCCATGGTTGGCGCCCCATTGATTCATAACCTCGTATACGGAAGTAAACGCTCCCGATCCGGTTAGAACAGGAGCAAACCAGGTGGATGGCCAGGTTGGATCTGTCCGCTGATCCAGCGTATCATGCACATCTTCAGGCAGATCGACCGTGTAACCCTGAGCGATTTGCAACACTGGTCCCAGTCCTTTGACCAGATTCAGACGTGTCATCGTTACAGGCATGCCACCTTTGGTCAGGAAATCCGCTGAATAGCCGCCCCCGCGGAAATATTCTACGGATGCCGGTCTCCAGGATGTTGCTTTTAGGCAGTCCTGTACTTCCTCATCTGTAATTTCCCAGAATGGCTTGAGTACAGGCTTACCATCTCTGGACTGTTGTCCAGTGCCATCCAAAGCTGCGGAACCGGAGTTAATCAGATGCAGGATGCCATCCTTCGCGTTTCCTTCCAACTGGTGCCCCGTCACACGCTGTACTGAATCTGGACTCCAATACGTACGCACATCAGCAAAGATCTGTGCCGTATGTGTCAGCAGCGAACCGAATAACATCGATACCCCGTTCAGGCTGTCATTCTCCGTTGCAACCAGATAAGGCGCACGTTTGCCATTCCAGTCAAAGGAAGAATTTAATATCGACTCCAGAAAATCTCCGTTCGGAGAATGATCCGTCCACTGCCGTTGTCCCTGGAAGCCGGATACAATCGCGTGGTGACCCATCGATTCCTCTGTAAAACCAAGCTCTGCCAATCTTGGATTGCCCGCCATCAAGTCACGCACAATTTGGGTCATTTTCACAACGGTCTCCCATTCGTACTCTTTGCGTTTGCGATCCGATTGCAGATGGGCAGCGTTGTTGTCCGGACCTTCGTTACAATTCTCCTTCACCCAGGCCAGTGCGAGCTTATACTCCTCAGGATCGTAGATTTCTTCTTCAATACGACGAGTGAGCTCGCTCATATCCACATATTCGTTGCGCATGCCCAGATACTCTTGGAAAAATGAATCGTTCACAATTGAGCCTGCAATCCCCATGGATACCGATCCAATGGACAGATACGCTTGCCCTTTCAAGGTCGCGGCTGCCAGACCCGCACGGCTGAACCGGAGTAATTTGTCACGCACGTCATCGGGAATTGTTGTATCCCCGCCGTCCTGAACATCCTCTCCATAGATCCCAAAGGCCGGAATCCCCTTCTGAGCATGGGCAGAGAGAACTGCCGCCAGATATACAGCACCCGGACGTTCAGTTCCGTTAAAACCCCAGATAGCTGTTGGAGTGGATGGTGACATATCCATCGTTTCCGTACCATAACACCAGCACGGTGTCACGGTGATCGTTACGCCCACGTTGGAACGGCTGAATAGTTCTGATGCTGCGGCCGCTTCGGCCACTCCGCCAATACAAGTCTCGGCCACAACACATTCCACCGCGGACCCGTCAGGATAACGCAGTTCGGCTGCAAGCAGTTCCGCAACAGATGTCGCCATCCGCATCGTTTGCTCTTCCAGTGACTCCCGAACACCCTTGCGTCTTCCATCAATCGTGGGACGAATACCAATCTTGGGGAAAGCCTGCTTATAACGATAATCCTGATGTGTCATACTGGAATGTCCTCCTTCAATTCGTTTCATAGAATTTGGGTTGAATTGAGAAACCTTCTGTCTGATCCATATGCATTGATTGGAATGGGATAATGACGGAAATACAACCGATACCCGAGTGGCACACAAGAGCTGCATACACAGATTATCAAGAGCACTACTTGAGTGTTGAATGCGTTTACATATTTTAAAAAATAACAATAAACCACTTCATTAATTAGCTATGTATGTAGTTCCTCTATTCAAGAAAATGGAACGTGCATGAGCGAATTCAACGAAATAGTTTATGTAGTAAAAACGTTCAGAACCCTTTAGGGTTATCGGTAACCCTAACATAGCATGAGCCTATCTTGCTGTCAATTGGCATTATCCTATAGAATGGTAAGACTATGTTGCGGAAAGGTTAGATTCTAATGATTACCATTTACGATATTGCCAAAAAAGCCAACGTCTCCGCCATGACGGTCTCCAAGGTCATTAATCATACAGGCCGCATAAGTTCCGCGACACGCGAACGTGTTCAACAGGTGATCGACGAACTGGGTTACATCCCGAACTCCAATGCACGCAGCCTTGTGCTTCAGCGAACCCAGATGCTCTCGCTGCTTATTACGGATATTACCAACCCTTTTTATACAACACTCGCCCGTGGCGCTGAAGATGCAGCCCATCTTCGTGGGTACCGTCTTTTATTCGGCAATAGTGACGAGGACTACCATAAGGAAAAGGACTACGTAGATGCAATTCTGTCAACTCGCGTCGATGGTGTACTCTTTGCCCCGGCAGGAGATCGTTCTCTAACTCATCTGAAACAGTTGCAGGAACGTCACATTCCTTTTGTCTTTCTGGACCGAACCGTCCCTGGCATTACGTCAGATATCATTGCCGGAGATAGCCGGGAAGGTGCAATTGAGCTAACCCGTTATCTGGTGCAATTGGGGCACCGGCGCATTGCTCTGGTCAATGGTTCTTCCGAAGTCTCTACCGCCAGACTGCGGGAGGAAGGTTATATAGAGGGTATGCGTGAGGCCGGAGCTGAGATCGATCCCGAGCTTGTGCTTCGAACCGGGTACCGGAATTTCACCGATGAAGAGGGACTGGATCGACTACTCTCACAACCGGAGCAACCAACAGCCATTTTTGCAGCCAACAACATGCTGGCGATTGGGGTCATCCGGCTTTTGCGCAAACGAGGACTACGTGTGCCAGAAGACATCTCTGTCGTATGCTTCGACGATCTGGATCTGGCTTCTGCTTTTGATCCTTTCCTAACTGTAGCTGCACAGCCAGCATATGACTTTGGGTTTCAGGGTGTACAGATGCTGATTGACCGAATTGAGGGCAAGGCCCCTTCCGAAGCCCAAACCGTCATTCTACCGTCAGAACTGCGCATACGTGTCTCAGCTGCTGCTCCACGTGAGCAAAAATAGAGTTAAGCGCGTGAGTTGACAAAATATTATCGTGTAAATGATTAGTCCCACCTATCTGATTAAGTCCCGTTCCAATTCGAAAAAATATACAAAATGAACAGGGTGCACCGGAGATTTCACTCTGGTTGCACCCTGTTTGATGTTCATACGTTGGAATGACCCAATTCGTCCGAACCGGTTGGTTCGTCAGATTCATTCAGTTTCATTTTGGTTCCATCCGAGCCGATATTCTACCGCTCCGACTGTAATGCGAGAGCGACCTCACGAACGAGTCCCGGGAACCAGTCCATCAGAGGTTCGAACGTATATCCCGCTTGTTCTGCCTTGGTCGTCACCATCGTCCATGATTGCTCAACGCCGAAGGGTGACATATCTTCTTTCACCGTTTCCGTGAGGATCTGGGACTGCATGCCCGTGACCGTCTCGATCAGATGTATCATGGCTGACAGCGTAATCGCACCCTTGGAAGCTGCATTCACCGGACCCGTAATGGACGAGTGTCCAAGCCAAGCAAGAAATCTTGCCGCTTCGGTGGAATTGATAAATCCAATCTCCGCATCCGGATTTGGCATGCCGATCGGTTTTCCTTTTTGCACATGTTCAATATGAAAATGGAGTCTTCTCGTATAATCATCTATTCCGAGTACAATGGGAATGCGCATCGCCACAACCGGGAAATCCGCTTCCTGGAAAAATACAGCCTCCGCAAGCCGTTTGCCTTCTCCATACGAAAAATCCGCCGCACTCCCATACTGTAATGGATATGTATACGGGTCAAAATCCGTTTCCTTGAATCCAGGTCTGGGATCACCGTACACCGAGAGTGTGGATGTCAGGACGTATCTTTTGGTGCGTCCTGCAAAAGCTTCACATGCCGCTTTCGCCGCATCTGGGGAATAACAGATATTGTCGTACACAATATCCCACATGTCTGTCTGCGCAACCTCTGCCAGAGATTCCGGGTCTTCACGATCCATCTTGATTCGGTTTACTTCGGGTCCGAAGTCAACATCCGTTTTACCACGAGTGGCGACTGTGATCTGAGACTTCCCTTCCCACAGCAAGTGATCCACCAGACGTTTACCAAAAAAACGTGTACCCCCAAGTATAAGTACTTTATTCATCCAAAAAACCTCCTATCTTGTTCGATTATGTTTAACAATGTGAAGCATGGTGTGAGCGTTCCGTTGAAACTCATATGAAGTTGGTTCTTCGGATACCGTGCACCCACGCTCTTCGAGTATTAATTTTAACTCATCCATGTGCTTGTAATGTTGGCCAGACAGATCCACTGTTGGAAAAATGCGAACCTCTCGTTTGGTCACACGCAGCAGCTCCATTACGGTTGCAACATGAAAATCAACATCCAATCGATCCGCATACGTAAACAGGAAATGGGCGGATAACGTCAGATCGAATTGTTCATCCGCAAAGGGTAGATCCGGGAGCACAGACGCCACATAACGGTCAGGAAACATTCTCATATCTGCGATGCAATCTGTGATGGCACGAGTTCGTTCTTCCTTTAACCCCTGGATTGATCCAAATTGATCCCACACATATATGCTTTGCACCGATTCCATCTGTTTCATCGTATGCTCAATGTCCTGAAATCCCTTTACTTCAAGCTCGTCGATCTCATATTCGTAGGCAATATCCACGGCCATGGGGTCTGCACCCAACTTGCGCGCCTGGCTACTGAATGAACACGCTCCACCTGGACAATCCAGAATGGACTTGCCATTAATCTCCTCCACATTCAGGTTGAACATCTTCATATATTCATCGAAGGTTCTTCCTATGAAAACGATCTGTGTCAGTTCCAAACCAACAGATTCATTGGACTGCTGATCTTCTCGGCTGTTCTTCTGATCATCTCTAATGTTGCTCTGCTCATCTCTGCTCATCTCGTCTCAGCTACCTTTCCTGCGCTTGAATCAATCGTTAGGGAATACAAGCCCAATCTGCTTCCGAATCTGATCCATAACCTGCATCGTAACATAGGAGCGTTCATACGTGTTCATGTCAGACTCCTTTTTGCCTTCCTGAACCAGATTCACGAACTCCTCCACTTCATAATACATCGCCGGATGGTTTTGTTCGACTGTGAGCTGCTCCACTGTACCGTCATTGTAACGTACCTCTGCATGTTCCGGTGAGCCAATCTTGTCAATGATGATGCTGCCCAGTTCCCCCATAATTTCGCTTGGCACATGAGAGTTGGAGATTTTGGAGTATGTAACAACCGCATCCATCCCATCATAATCCAGCAGCACACTGCCTTGTCCATCCACGCCAGATTCCAGCATCATCGCTTGGGATTGAACCCGGTTAGGTGCACCGAACAACGTAATCAATGGGTAGAGACAATACACACCGAGATCCATTAACGCCCCATTAGCGAGTTCAGGCTTGAACGCGTTCAGGACAATACCCTCTTTGTACTTGTCGTAACGCGAAGAATACTGAGAGTATCCTGCTACATATTTTCGGACAGGACCGATTTTATACAGGCTCTTCTGCACCATTTTGAACTGGGGGACAAGGGTCGATTTCATCGCTTCCATGAGCAGAACCTGATGTTTTCGTGCTGTATCAATCACACTCCGAACTTCGGCGCTATTTGCAGCCAGAGGTTTCTCGCACAATACATGTTTACCGTTTCTCAGAAAAAGCTCAGCCTGCTCTGCATGAACCGTATTCGGTGTTGCAATGTAGACTGCATCAATCACATCACTTGCCGCCAACTCTTCCAGATCGGTGAAGCGGTGTTCAACATCATATTTATCTGCAAATGCGTTAGCCTTATCTTCAGTTCTTGAATACACGGCGGTTAATTTGAAACCTTCAACCTGTGCTGCGGCTTCAAGAAGCCTTTCTGTAATCCAGTTGGTACCCACTACTCCAAAACGAACCATGCTTACCTACCTCTTTCATCTATAAATTTCATTTGAGATATAAACCACTTCCATCCTGTATATTGTAGCTCATATTTCGTTCAGATTGAAGGAAGGTACTTTATCCCAGATATTGATATCTTGCTTTTTAAGTTGAAACTTCGTCAATCCCTT
Source organism: Paenibacillus sp. 2003 (assembly GCF_031455635.1). Classification (NCBI taxonomy): domain Bacteria; kingdom Bacillati; phylum Bacillota; class Bacilli; order Caryophanales; family Paenibacillaceae; genus Paenibacillus; species Paenibacillus sp. 2003. The sequence goes on from NZ_JAVDTB010000001.1 coordinate 2,285,718, forward strand.
GGAATCAGGGGTATAATTAGAGATGAGGTGATCACCGTGGAAAGTCCAGATCAAGATCGCATGCTGCCCGAATCTATAGATGAAAAATACTGGCATGCCATCATCAACAACGATAATTCTTATGATGGAACGTTCTTTTACGGTGTGCAAACAACGGGCATTTTCTGCCGACCTTCCTGTAAGTCCAGAGCACCCAAAGCTGAAAATGTGCTGATATTTCAACATGTCGAAGAAGCGTTGGCACGAAAGTTCAGACCCTGCAAACGTTGTAAACCAACAGGCGAGCGTGTACCTGATCAGGAGTGGATATACGGGATCACGGATTACATCGAACATCATTACGCCGAACCTCTAACCTTGGATGTCCTTGCCACTGTAAGTCATGGCAGTCCTTATCATCTGCATCGTGTGTTCAAGCGGATTACAGGCCGCACACCGGTTCAATATATTCAGGATAAACGAATTACCGAAGCCCGGAAGTTGCTTGAACATACCGGACTTACCGTCACCGATATTGGCCGCCATGTCGGTATACCTAACTCAGCTTATTTCATCACTGTATTTCGCAAACACACAGGTCTCACACCTGCACACTACCGCGAAAGGCATGAGAACTTATGAAGACGAATCTTTCTTACAAAGTACCCAAAACGTTACTCAACAAGGGGACAGGGTTCCTTAATGGATATACACATACGCTGAATCCTTACACAGGCTGCGCCTTCGGTTGTTCCTATTGTTATGTCAGACAGATGCCTGTCTCCTTATTTCGCAAAGAGGATTGGGGGAGCTGGGTGGATGTGAAACAGGAGGCTTCTCGAGTGTTCGCCAAAGAATTGCAGCGTGCCTTACAGAAAGGGAAGGTCACTCTGTTCATGTCCTCCAGTACCGACCCGTATCAACCCGCCGAATACAAGGAGTGTATCACGCGTTCATTACTTGAAACGATGGTACAGCATCCGCCCGATTTTGTATTAGTCCAAACCCGCAGTCCACTCGTTACCCGGGATATAGATCTGCTACAGCAGTTAGGTGACCGGGTTCGGGTCAGCATGACGGTGGAGACGGATCTGGACGATATGCGCAAGCATTTCAGTCCTTCCGCTCCCCCAATTGCAGGCCGATTACGTGCACTGGAACAGTTGCGGGATGCCGGAATACCGACACAGGTTGCGATTGCTCCCGTATTACCCAGCAGTGAACAGTTTGCAGCCATCTTGAGACCTCTGGTTCAGCGTGTATGCATTGACGATTATTTCATGGGCGATGGCAGTGAGGGCAAGCGCACCCGTCGACTCGGTATGGAGTCGCTCTATCAAGAAGTGGGGATGGAGCACTGGTATCATCCAGATGCGTATCAGACTGTTGTTCAGCGGATGAAAAACGTTTTTGCCGAAGATGAGATTTGGATCAGTCAGGCGGGATTTGAGCCCTAAATAGCTATATAAGTTGAACTAAAGAATATTTACACTGGACACTCCAATGACCGAACAACCTTCCGATCGCTGTTATCTCCAATTTTTTTGATTTAATTAAAAATAGCCCCTTTCCTTGTTTGAAGGAAAAGGGGCTATTCATTATGACATAAGCCATAATGGCTATCTTATTTATCCAATGTATACAATGGCAGATCCACCGGCAATGCAGCCGGGCGCTGACACGAGCTTTTCATCTGGTAAAACGTCTGCTCATCTGATGAATCGTGGAATGCCCACATGGCCTCAAGTACGTGGTATGCCAGTTCCCCGCTCGCACGGTGTGCACGTCCACTATGTGCTGCATAGGCCATATCGGCCACACCGATGCCGCGTGTATTCTCCTGATAGCCTGGGAGAAGCGGAACTTCCGTCCATTCCTGTTCACCCAGCAAGCGGTAACGAACCGGACCACCGAAAGTATTGGGGTCAGGTACCTGCAATGTACCGTGTGTGCCATATATCTCAATCGGTGGCAATGCACTTCCGCCAAATACGTCAAAACTTGTAATCAGTGTGCCAATGGCTCCCTGTTCAAACTGTAACAGACCGGTAACGTGAGTAGGAATTTCAACGGGAACCGTCTGACCTCTCTTTTTCTCACTGGTAATCGTCCGCTCTTCCATGGCTTTACCCGTCATGCCTGCAATCGATTTGATCGGTCCCATCAGTTGGATCAATGCCGTGAGGTAGTACGGACCCATGTCAAACATTGGCCCACCGCCAGAGGCATAATAAAACTCCGGATCGGGATGCCAGTGCTCATGACCACGGCTCATCATAAATGCGGTCGCCGCAACCGGCTTGCCGATTACTCCTTCCTCCACCAATTGAAGTGAAGTCTGGATGCCTGAACCAAAGAAAGTCTCTGGCGCGCAGCCCACGAGCAATCCTTTACTCTTTGCTGTTTCGAGCACGGCCTGCCCTTCTTCACGGGTAACAGCGAGCGGTTTTTCTACATAAACATGTTTGCCAGATTCAAGCGCACGCAAGCATACATCCGCATGAACGGAAGGAATCGTCAGGTTGATGATCAGCTCAATCTCGGGATCAGCCAAGATTTCGTCGACGCTGTATACGTTAGGCACGTTATAGGCTGCTGCCTGCTCCTCGGCACGTTTCCGGTCGAGATCCGCAACAGCAACAAGTTCCAGCACCTCGAACCGGTGACAGTTTTCCATATAAATTCCGCTGATTTTACCGCAGCCAATAATGCCTACTTTCATTGTTTTCATACCTGGGGCTCCCTTCGCCGTGGATCAGAAATGGTTTATCCGTTAAGGATGAATGGTTAACACTGAAGTTACGTTTGCAATCAAACTACAATCTCATTAGTTCTGGTTGTCCGCCATACCTGTGTACACTTCGGTTGATGCACTTACTCGACTCTTGGCAAGCTCTTTGCCTGCTGCTGTCCATTTGAATCCACTGCGCATCATTTCAGTCACGGGTTTCATGTCTACAATGTCTGCATGGTGTCCCAGTGAGTTGTAGAATACCCGCCCTGCGCCCCAGCGTTTCGTCCAGACAACAGGCATATCTACCGGTCCATTCGCCGCATGCGGACCAGTCACCACTGGGAAACGAGTTGTTGCCAGCACTTCCACTGCCGGGTCTACGTGCAGGTAGTACTGTTCACTTTTCACCTGAAAATCTTCAATATGATCCAATAACGGGCTAGAGCCACGCTTCATGTTAACCATATACTCCACACCATCATTGCCTGGATGAGCAACCCATTGTCCACCCGTCATAAACTGCCAGTCTACGTTATTTCGGAAGGCATCACACATCCCGCCATGAAGACCAGCCAAGCCCACACCGCTCTGAACAGCCGCTGATACGTTATTGACCAATTCCTGCTCAATCTGTCCCATCGTCCACAATGGCACGATCAGATCCAGACCCATCAGCTTCTCTGCATCCGCATAAGACTCCAACGTATTCGAGACTTCAACCTCAAACTGCTCTTCCTTCAAAATACGCTCAAAAATCGCTGCTACCTGCTCCGGTTCATGTCCATCCCAGCCGCCCCATACAATCAGTGCTTTACTCATCGTTTATCCACTCGCTTTCAACTAGTTTAGTTGTGCTCAACGCCAATCATGACTTCTCCGCCTTGATTGCTCACTTACATCTCTTCAAGTGTCACCCAGCGTCGCTCCGTCACCGAACGTTCTACCGCTTCCAGTACAGCCTGACAAGCGACCCCATCGTGGAAACTCGGTGATGGTTGGCGTCCTTCAGAGATTGCTGTCACCAGCTCCAGCATTTCATGGGTGAACGTGTGCTCGAATCCAATCGTATGTCCGGCAGGCCACCAGGCTTCAGCATATTTATGTGCCGGATCGGTTGCCAGTACACGGCGGAATCCCTGTACGTCCTCTTCATCCTTTGTAAAATACACTTCCAGTTCATTCATCCGTTCAAAATCAAATCGTACACTGCCGAGACTACCGTTAATCTCAAACGAGTTTGTACTCCGATGCCCCGCTGCAAAACGTGTAGCCTCGAAGCTGCCCAGCGCCCCTCCTGCGAATCGTGCCAGGAACAACGTAGCGTCGTCGACGGTCACTTCTCCTTTCGGTGCATCCGCATTCGAACTGCCCTTTGCACTCAGCCCGGTCATCTCTGCTGCAAGTGGTCTTTCTTTGATGAATGTTTCGCTCATGCCGATGACTTCCTGGAATTCACCAACAAGGAAACGAGCCAGATCGATTAAGTGCGCGCCCAGATCACCATGGGAACCAGAGCCAGCCACTTCTTTTTGCAAACGCCATACCAGCGGGAACGAAGGGTCCATGATCCAGTCCTGCAAGAAAAAAGCACGGAAATGATAGATCTTACCCAGTCGTCCGCTCTCCACCAGATCCTTCGCCAATTGCACCGCTGGTGAGAAACGGTAGTTGAACCCGACCATATGGGCGACTCCAGCATCCTCTGCTGCCTGAAGCATCTCACGTGAATCCGCAAGGGACAGGGCCAATGGTTTCTCACAAAACAGATGTTTGCCCTGACGAGCCGCTTCCAACGCAATTTCTTTATGGGCATCACTTGGTGCGTTAATATCAATCAGATCGATATCATCCCGCTTCACCAGTTCGCGCCAATCCGTTACACTTTCGGACCAGCCGAACTGATTCGCTGCCTCCTGCACTCCCTGCTCGTTACGTCCACAGATCACAGACATCTCAGGCTGCAGCGGAGCAGACGGGAAAAACATCGGCAGACTGCGATAGGCATTACTGTGGGCCTTCCCCATAAACTTGTATCCAACCATTCCGACACGAAGACGATTTGACATGGTCATTTCCTCCTTTGGAATAATAAAAAGTCTTTCAATATGTGTACCAATAAACTATTGACGGATAGAAGAAGCACGAATGATCAGTTCGGTAGGCAACAACGCTCTCGCTGATTCGGTTACCGCTACAACAGAGTTATTCGCTTGATGTGTGTCACCCACAGACCCATGCATAACCTTCGATGCTGCAAGTTCACCCATTTCAAAAAATGGAACCCTGACGCTGCTCAGCGGCGGAACCGCCATCTCGGCGGCATCGGAGTCGTCATAACCCACAAATGCCGGAAAATCCGCAGGCCCTATTCCCCGCTCACGCAAACCATGCATGACACCAATGGCCATCCGGTCATTGGCCGCAAATACAGCATCAATCTCATGTAGGCGATCTGCTACAATCGCTGCCGCCTCAATGCCACTTCGTCTACTATAATTCCCCTCAAGCAATAGACTCGGGTCCAGCTCCATACCTGCTTCTTGCAGGCCAAGACGGACACCTTTCATTCGCTCCTGGCTGTTGGAGTAGCTGTCCGGACCATTGAGAAAAGCGACTTTGCGATATCCCTGATCCGTAAGATGACGTATGGCAAGCCTGCTTCCTTCCACATGATCCGCATCCACTTCCGTGAATGATTGGCCCTCAAAATGCTGATTCATGACACAGAATGGGTGTCCTTCCTGGTGAAGCTGCTGCATGGCCGCCAGTTCTTCATGATCGTCTCTGGCACCTAGGATAATGCAAGCGTCCACTTTCTGACGCCGGAACAGATCCGTATAATTCATTACTTCACCAGGTGTCCGGAACATAACCAACAGGTCCATGCCATTGTCTCTGGCTTTGCTTCCAATCCCACTCAGCATTTCCGAGAAAAAATACGCCGAGAACAGATGCGCCTTCGGAACATAAGGTAATACCACGCCAAGGTTCCCGCTTTTACTTCTGGCAAAACTGCGAGCAAGAGCGCTGGGCACATAGCCTAACTGTTCAGAAGCTTCAAGAACCTTGCGGCGTGTCTCTTCTTTAATAGGACCTACCCCATTAAGCACCCGGGAGACCGTTGCCTCGGAAACACCCGCAAGATCAGCCACTTCTTTACGAGATGCCATGAATTTCACCCCCTTTTATATAAGTTGAACTAAAGGTTATTTACACTGACACTACGATGACAGAATAACCTTCCAATCGCTGTTATCCCCAGATTTTTTTGATTCCCTTTTCTTAAGGGAAAATCCGGGGATAGCGTATGCTTCCGATGCAGCTTTCTTTCAGAAAGCTTTTAGGCGAACGCTTCGCTTTTCCAGTTTTTTCTGTCCTCTCCGTTATCGTGTAAATGATTAGTTCAACTTATATAGCTCATCATTAAATCATATAATGGTTAAAAATAAATATTTATGTACGCGCGTACATTTTCTCATGTCATGTAACCGTTGTCAATGCTTTTAACACAAAAAATAATGAGGGTTTGGATTAATCCAAGCCCTCATTATTATCTTACCAGAGATGGTACTTTCAATGATTCAAGCACCTGTAATCTTAGGGGTTCAAGTTACTTATCAAACTCAATACAACGATTTCAGTTGATCCTATTTGTTCAATTATGGAGAGTCCAGCTCACAACGTGGTTGTAACGCCAAGATCAACGGAGGATTGACTAAACTCAGCCTGTTCCATTGTTTTCACATGACTCGGAATGCGGTCCGATGGTTCTGGCATGGATTGGAGCTGTCTTACTTTGTGCAGCACTTCTTTATTCGGCAGGAAGTGTTGGGAACGAATGAACCGAATTGTTTTGGTTTTGGCACGCATGACAATCGAATCCGTCTCGGCGCGATCATCCGCAAGATACCGCACCCCTCCCAAGATCTCACCTGGCGTCACACCTGTTGCTGCAAAAATGACGTCCTCCGTACCGATCATATCCTGCATCGTTAACACTTTGTAAGGATTATCAATCCCCATCTGAAGGCAACGCTGGAATTCGTCTGCGTTGGCAGGCATCAGACGACCTTGAATCTCACCCCCAAGGCAAGATAGCGCTGCGGCAGCCAGCACACCTTCTGGCGCTCCTCCAGATCCGACATACAGATCTATGCCCGCCTCCGGAAAAGCCGGTGCCATTGCACCCGCAACATCACCGTCACTGAGGAACTTAATCCGCACGCCGACCTTGCGTAGTGTCTTAATCGTGCCCTCATGTCGTACACGATCCAGAATCATCACCGTCAGATCCGAGATGTTTTTGTTCAATGCGGCAGCGGCTTTCTCCAGTGTGACCTCAACCGGGTCTTCAATGCTTACCTTGCCTACAAGCGCAGGGCCGACCGCCAGTTTCTCCATATACATGTCCGGTGCGTGGAGCAGGTTACCTTTTCCCGCCACTGCAATAACCGATAGAGCGTTGTTTAGTCCTTTGGCCACGATTTCTGTACCTTCGAGCGGGTCTACAGCCACGTCAACCTCAGGCCCCTCAGCGTTGCCCACTTCCTCGCCAATGTACAACATGGGTGCTTCATCCATTTCTCCTTCACCGATTACCACCGTGCCGCGAATGGACACGGAATCGAACATGGCGCGCATGGCCAAAGTAGCCGCTTCATCTGCACTGTTCTTGTCGCCTCGTCCCATCCAGGGTGCTGAAGCTAACGCAGCCAATTCTGTTACTCTGACAATTTCCAACGCCAGTTCGCGTTCCATTTTTCCCACTTCCTTTCCAATTTCCAAAAGCATAACGTGAAAGCGGCACTAAATCCATCGCAAATCCATATGAAATTGATCTATAATCCGGCGTAGTAGCGCCTTTTTAACAATGTATACCTTATTTATCCAATTAATATTTTGATTGATTTCGCTCCTTTTTTGGCTCGTTTCAAGAGTCCAATCCTCCTGATTTATTACTTGAAATATTAATTTTTTTTTCCATTTTCCGCTCTAAAACTAAATAATTCATCATGGTGGATTAACACGTCCGTTTCATGTGCAAAGAGTTCTTTTAACATGAGGTATATACAACTTATACACTGATTATTAAGAACGTAACGCTATCTAATAGCCTACAAACGAAAACGATTTTCGACTGGCTGCCCAAACGCAGAAATAATCTAATAAACTGCAATGATAATCCTTGAGATCAGCCTGCTCCCTTGACGGTTATTGAGCTAATTTCTACAGTCAATTATGTATTAATCAGGCCTTTAACTTTTGCTAAAGCCATAGATGCAGCTTATGAGGGGCATCGAAAATAATAAGTTTACATAGTATTTATTATGTAATAACTCTCGTCCATTTCTTCATTTCATTATTCAACGGTTCTGGCAAATCATAAAAAAGCCCGAAAGAATTCTGCATAATTGCATTTTTTCTCCCAAGCTTTTCACCTCAATGAACCAGTTACAGTAGCGTTTTGGTCATTATAAAGTCAATCTGTTCCTCATCTCCCATGTAAAAAGCATGGGCTCCAGTCTTTACAAACCCCATCTTTTCATAAAAAGCGATGGCATTTTCGTTTTTCTCCCATACCCCTAACCAGATACTCTTTTTGTGATGTGCTATTGCCATCTCTATGGCTTTATGAAGCAATACTCTACCAAGGCCATGTTTTTGGAACTCTTTCTTGATGTATACCCGCTCGATCTCAAGGGATTCCACGCCCATCTTCTCAGACTGGGCATCATTCATATTTACCTTCATGTACCCAGCCACTTTATTGTTTACGTAAATAAAAAGAAATTGTGAGTCTGCAATGGACAGTTCCGTTTTTAATTGCTCCCGATTAAACGCCTTTTCCAGATAAGCTTTCATATTTTCGGGTGAATTTTGCGCTTTAAACGTTTCATTAAACGTCTCATAACTAATCTCCTGCAGTTCACATACATGTTCAATGGTACATATCTCTATACGAATGGTCATCTATATTCACATTCCTTTAACAAGTTAATTATTTGTTGCAAATGCAATAAAAAAGGGTTACATTGAATTTAGCTCAATTTTGTTGTATTTGCAACATAATATTAAAAAGAGGTTGAATAAAGTGAAATATGTGCTTTTTGTCGCAGGTATTCTAATCTTAACGCTTGGCATTTCCCTTACCATCCAATCTGAATTGGGTACCTCACCGTTTGATGCACTTCTGGTAGGGCTGTCACATCATGTAGGGCTAAGCGTAGGAAGCTGGGAGGTCATCATTGCTTTCCTATTAATTGGATGCAATTCGCTTTTGCAGCAGCAAAAACCTGAGTTTCTGGGGCTCGTCACCGCATTCATTACTGGTGTGGGGATTGATATATGGCTTTATGTATCTGATTCCTTGATCACACCCGAAGTTTGGTACAGCAAATTAATGACTTTTGTCATTGGTATAGTGATCATAAGTATCGGCACGGCCATCTATTTACAGACCAATTTTGCACCCATTCCGATTGACCGCTTAACATTAATCCTGCATGAAATCACTCGAACGCCCTTATTTGTATCTAGAACATTCATTTACCTTGTATTTTTAATTCTGGCGTTTCTGCTCAGTGGACCGATCGGGCTTGGAACGTTGATAACCGTATGTTGTGCAGGTGTGCTTCTTCAGTTCATCATGGGCCATACGAAAAGGATAATAGATCGCATATTAACAGACATGGATACATCGTCACATACTAAAAGTGAAAAAGAACATTCCGTCTAATCGGTATACACCTTCTACACCATAAAAAGGCTGAATCAGAGGTTCAACCCTGATCCAGCCCATCAACCGTTCATTATTCCTTACGGCTCAATTCCCCATACCAGCTGACCATTCACATACCCGGTAACCTTATCATGGTTTGCAAACTGACTACCGGTTGCCTTGAACGAGTAATCGTTAGTCTGAGTGTAATTCGTCCAATTGTTTTTGGAAAAGCGTGCTTGAACCTCTGCGCTCTGGCCCACATTCAGTGATCCCGCCGCACTTGTAAAGCCCACTTCAAGATAATGATCCGCTCCGGCAACTGGAGTCGCCAGTTTAACGAATTGACTCGTTACATTTGTGCTGCCCATACTGGCCCAGTCAGACCAGAAACTCTGAGCTTCTTCCCCGTCAATTGTATAGTAATACCGGAGTTTGACATCATTTAACGGAATGGCCGTATCACCAGAGTTGACCAATTTGAATTTGGGTGAAATTCCGTTGGTGGATGCACTTGTATTGCCGTTAAAAGCTTGAATCGTCAAATCCCCTGCTGGCACAGTAACGGTGCTATCTACGACGTTCACCGTTAGCACAGCGTCATTTCCTCCATTGAAGTGAAAAATCAACTCATTCTGGCCAAGGGGTAGCATGGCAAGATAGGATTTGTTCAGAACAACAGCAGAGCTGGATGCTGTATAATCCTGACCCTCTACAAGAGTAATATTCCCCTTGGTGATGCTTGTAAGCTGATGGCCATTCAAGGTGAGAGATACATTAATATCCTGCGCGGAATTCGTCGCTTTATCAAAAGTTTCATTCACAGGTGAAATCACAGCATTGGTGCCCGGTGTTGAATCCACGATTTTGACTTTTAACACAGGGTCCTGGCCTTGGTTAAAATCCAGAACAATCGAGTGTTCGCCAACCGGCAGTGTCGCCAGGTAAGCTTTTTTCAGCAGCAATGTGCTTCCGCTCAATGTATAGTCCGTATTTGCGGTCAACACATTGTTGCCTGCCCGAAGAGCGATCAGCGTATTACCATTTGCATTCACCGTTACGGCTTTGTCGGCTTGATTGGGTGCATATTTGTCAAATTCGAAGTTTGCAGGTGTAATGGATGCGCTGGGGTTGGGATTGTTAACCTTTAAATTCGGCAGCTCATCCAACGTAATGACATAATCACTTTGGTAAAGCGTTTTCAGTGTTGCCGGGTAATTAAATGCAGAACTCATCAGATGCTCGCCATACCAAGGACAGAAGTACAGCCATCCTGATTTCTCCTCGGTCAGATTTTTCACGCTTGGAATCGTGTCGTTCTCCGTCATGGCTACCATTTTCGTACCGTTTGTCAACTCAACAAGCTTATAGAAAATCGAGGTAATTGCATCCTCATTCGGTACGCCGGACAAACCGTCATAACGGTTGTAGATCGTATTGTATTTATCATATCCGACAAGATCTACCTGATCATCGCCCGGATACCAGGCAGGAGAAGTGCTGTATACGTAGCTGTTGTAGGTCCAGATCAGATTGTGCAAGCCATACGTCTCGGTCAATTCGGTATAAAGCAGATCCCATAGCTCTTTGTACACTTCTGCGCCTGCCGAAGCCCACCAGAACCATGCACCTTCCCCGTTCAGCCCGCCGTTGCCTTCTGCTTCATGATACGGACGGAAAAGCACTGGCACATCGTTATCTTGCAAAATCAGCAATTGTTCGGCCAGATCCTCGATGGTCATCATCACGTATTGATACTCTTTCGTACCGGGAATTACCGCATTTGCTGTATTAAAATTCGTTTCGGTTGGCTTGTACGTAGCTTCTTTCCAATCCACAAAGTCCCCAAGCTCATACGTATTGAAATTACGAGGCACATTGATATGCCAGGAAGCTGTTGCAATACCTTCACGGTTATTCACCCAATCAATCATGCGATCGGTTGTGCCGTCCTCCCAACCATACAACGGATTATAGTTCATCAAATCAAAGCCACGGATAGCCGGATACTTTCCGGTCAAATCATGAATCCACTCGAATTCAAGCTCTGTATCTCCGTCATTCCCTCCTCCGTAGATCTCTTGCTGACCAGAAATAATGTTGTTTCCGTATACCTCCGTTAAATAATTCATCAAAATTTGAGTTTCCGGTGTAGCTTCAGGATCAGTGAGAACTGGCTGCACATTAAGGGGATCCAGATCAGCATGATCCACTGTAAAAGTATCAAAATACGCGAAGCCCCAGCCAGCCTTCAGCTCAATCGTGTTGGCACCCTGATTCAGCTTGTGAAAGCCAAAATCGAAGTCTGACCATGTTGTCGTGTAAGGCAGCATGTACGCACCTTTCGTAACACCATTCACAATTAAATTTTGTGACCTGCCATCTGCACTGAGCTCCTGCATATATCGTGTGGAGATTGCGTACATGCCGGTTTCCGGGACAGTAACTGTGAAGGTTAATGTGCCAGAGTTCTGCATCCAGACAAATCCGGCCCCTGAGAATCCGGGCTTGGGTTGTCCATAGATTGAAGTAACCACTTGAAGATCCGGGGTGAGCTGCGCATTTTCGCTTTCGATGGTGAACAATGGTGTGTCTGCATGAACGGGTGCTATCATTAATCCAAGCAGTAGGACCAATGCCAGCATCATTGCGGTTGCCTTTTTGAGCAAATTTTTCATCAATTCCATCTTCCTTCCCAAGTGAAATATGATAATGAAATGTCAATGAACCCATTCATGATGGCGCTTTCATTTCAAACATAGCACGCACACCAATATTTGTAAATATATGGTGAATCAGAATGTTTGAAATTCTTTTGTACCAGTACTTTGAACAACATTACTCCATCGTCTCACCAATATTGAAGACAATTCGAAAACGATTCATTATCTAACCAGCTTCGGGCCTAAACTTCATCTTCCGTTAGATGAATGTACTTGGCAGAAAACCTATAAAAACAAAAAAAAAAAGCATTCCTGGATCGGATGCTTTTTCAAAGAACGTTTCTTCAATTGCCCTTGCTTATATCTACGTCCTGCGTCCCGGCTCAACTAACGGTTTCCTCGGCAGACGTTTCCTTTACCACACAGCGTTCCCCTGCCTTGCGTACCGCCCGAATAATGCCACCGTAGCCGGTACAACGACACAGATTCCCGCACAATCCCGTTTCAATCTGTTCTTGAGAAGGCTCAGGATGTGCATCCAGTAATGCCTTGGTTGAGATCACCATGCCCGGAGTGCAGTAGCCACACTGGAAGCCACCTTCCTCCACAAAAGCCTGTTGAATCGGATGCAGAGTGCCTTTCTCATCCCCTTGCAGACCTTCAATCGTCATAATGTCACTTCCCTCACATTGATAAGCCATGACAAGACAGGAGTTCACGGGCTCTCCATCCATCAGAACCATACATGCGCCGCATCGACCGACTTCGCAGGATACTTTGGTACCCGTTAGTTGCAAATGAGTCCGTAGCACATCGACAAGTCGGGTCGTTTGCGCGATCTCCAGATGTTTCTGTTCGCCGTTCACAACGGCTGTCCAGTGACTCTCAAGTGGTTTACTCATGACGGGCTCACTCCTTCCTCCAAAGGTACATTTAAAGGTCTGACCAGTTGTTCCCTCGGTACAGGAAGACGGTTAACCCATACGCCTGTTGCCTGATGAATTGCAGCTGTTATGGCTGGCGCAAGCGCAACGGAGCCAATCTCACCGATCCCCCTAGGGCCAAACGCATCACCTTCTGGTAAGTCTTCAATAGCCTCAACCTCCAGGTTGGTATGAATATCCTGAATGGTTGGGATCAGATACGTGTCGAGGTTAGTGGTTACATAACGGCTGTCCTGCATGACCACATCCTCGGTCAACGTGAATCCAAGCGCCATGACACTCCCGCCTTCAATCTGTCCGATATAGCCCATAGGGTTGATAACTGGACCTGCCGCAACAACATGGCGCGTATCCAGCAGCTTGGTTTCTCCGGTCAATGTATTTACTTCCACCTCTGCCGCAACCGCCGCATACGTATACAAATAATGCCCGCCTACCACGTTGTCTGGCGTAGTTGGGTAATCAAACTTTGTATCGAAAATCCATTCATCGGCTTCGCCCTGCGTTGCGAGTTCAGCATACGAAACCACAAAGCCTGATGAAACACTCTCTTTCACCAGGTGTTGAGATAAACCTAAATAACTTTCAGCAGTTTGATCACTTTCATTCCCTATAGCAGACGTTTGTTTCACGCCTTCCAGGGCCAATGTTACTTCCTTCTCACTCTTTCCTGTCCCTTGCACATCTGTTTCTACTTCTGAAGTTTCGGCAGGAAGCTGGCCTTTGCGCCATATTCCCCCAGGCCCTGTCACCAGTTCATCTGCCGGAACGCCGGACATTTCAGACGCGACATCGAGAACACGGGAACGAAATGGAGTCTGCAAGCGTTGAAGAGCCATCCAGGCCATCGTTGTTGAACGTGAAGCTGTGCTTGATCCGCTGTGTGGCACACGATCCGTATCTCCAATGATGATACTGAGATCCGATGTACTGCATTGGAATAGATCACATAACATAATTTCCAGCGTTGCAACGAGCCCCTGACCAAATTCCTCGTAGCTGAACGCCACCTCAATCTTGCCTTCGTTATTCAGGGACAGACGGCCTCCTGCAGGATCTGGAATGCCATAACCCAGCCCTGCACCGTGCATGGCGATGGCCGCTCCGACACCTCGTTTGATCCACGGCGGCAGAGTAGGATCTGCGGGGGGACTCTGATGTTTTTGCCACAGTTCGGAGCGATCCAATGCCTCCCATACTTGGGACAGCCCGTCCGTGACCAGAATGCGTTGATTCAGTGGTCCAGGATCATTTTTTTCCCTCATATTACGCCTGCGGAACTCCCAAGGGTCCATGTTCAAGATTGCTGCAAGCCGATCCATCTGGCCTTCCATGGCAAAAATCGCCTGGTTCCCGCCAAATCCACGAAACTCACCTGACAGCCCGTTATTCGTATACACAGACACACCTTCCACATCCACGTTTGGAATGGCGTATGGTCCAAGGCAATGCTCGGTACAGAAGTTCAGCACCGGTGCGCCAAGTGTGGCGTAGGCTCCCGTATCCGCTGTAATGCGGACACGATGCGCCTGGATGATGCCTTCTCGACTCATGCCAGTTTGCATTTCAATCTTCATTGGGTGGCGTTTCAGCCCTGCACGTACGGATTCTTTACGAGAATTATGCATTTTCACAGGACGTCCGCATTTCAAGGCCAGTAGTGCACCATAAGGCTGTACATTTAGTTCATCTTTTCCGCCAAATGAACCACCAATCGGTGAAGACACCACCCGAATGTCTTCTTCAGGACAGCCAATAATGCGCGCAAGCTGCATCCGGTCTTTATAACCATGTTGCGTTGCCGCGTATACATTCAGCCTTCCCTCTTCATCTGGGACAAACAGGCCACCTTCGGTCTCCATGTAAGCATGCATCTGACGAGGCGTATAATACGTCTCTGTTACGATATGATCACAAGTCGCAAAAGCTTGCTCGGCATCTCCACGTTTGATTTCCGTCCGATGCAGCACATTACCTGGTCCATGCTCATGCAGCTCTGGTGCTCCGGGAGCCAAGGCAGCGTCTGTACTATTCAGAGGTGTGAGTTCCTCATACACTACACGGATCGCATCCAGTGCAAGCGCCGCACGTTCCGGGGAGTCCGCAGCAACCGCTGCAATGGCGTCACCGACATAACGTACAATATCCTCGCAAAACACAGGCTGATCCGGGGTCGCTATGCCAAAACGATTCAGACCAGGCACATCTTTGGAGGTCAAAACCGCATAGACACCTTCCAACGCCTCAGCTTCCGAAGTATCTACAGACAATATGCGAGCATAAGGATATTCGCTTCGCAATACTCTGCCATGAATCATATCAGGTAGCGTCATATCCGTAAGATATTGAAGCTGGCCTGTTACTTTGGGTGCCCCATCTGGCCTCATGTGCCAACGTTTCCCGCTCTGTTTCCGATTCAGCAGCATAATCCCTCTCCCCCTTTATTTGCTCCCATTTATCTATTTGTGAAGTACCTGCCATAGCCCGGCGCCCAGCATGTTGCCTGCGGTCTGCTTACGATAATGTTCCGTTGCAAATGCATCGCCAGACGTCGTAAATTCATCAGCCACAGCAGTTGCGAGAGTCGCCGCTTGCATGACAGAAGCTTCGCTACCAAGAAGCTGTTGTTCCGACTCTAGAAGTCGCATCGCCATGCCTGAGCCTCCACCAGCCGCAATCGCAATCTTGGTCCAGCGGTTATCCAAATCAATCTCACCGTATAACGCAACAGTCACCAGCGAAGCACTGAACGTCTCCCGTCGACCCAGCTTGCGGTAAAAGGAAACTTCTCGTGCTGCAAATCTCTGATCACTGTCCACATCAAACATAGATGGAGGTCTCATCAGGATATGAATCGAGATTAATACATCCCCTGGATTACGGCTGCCATCCCGTTCACCCTGTAGCCAGGAAGACACACTCCGGGTCTCGATTCCGCTATCCGTCAACCAGTGCAGCTTTGCATCATATACAAGCAAAGCAGTCAGTGTATCACCCACTCCGGACACAATGTTCCCGCCAATGGTTGCCACATTTCGAATGGAAGGGGCAGCAATTGCATTCACCGCTTCTTGCAGAATCGGCAGTTGACGCAGCAACGTTTGTGCAGCACATTCCTTTAATCGGGTCATTGCGCCAATGACGATCTCATCTCCACGAGTAGATATACCACTCATTTCAGGAATACGAGCCAGGCTAATCATGTGTTCAGGCGCGGGAACCAAGCCGCCCTCCCACTGGGTTCGCAGCAATGTTCCGCCTGCCGTGAAACAACAAATTCCCTTCAGTCTACTTCTTAACGTTTGCAGTTCTTGCAGATTCTCAGGCTGCCATACCGATGGAATGGCTCCAGAACCGTATGCCGGTGTTACCATCGCTGCATCCCCTTTCTCTCTCTTCCTTGGGCAGGAAATTCAACCGTCTGATCAGATAATTCTTCAAATCATATGAGAGTTCAGCAGCAACGTCAATTACCTTCACATCGTTTTGGATAAATGTATAAAACCTGCGTTCCATTTGTGCTTGATGCATCATGATCTATCGAAAACTAACATAAACTCTCTTTCCCCATGGTGAAAAGAAGACAAACAGGCCAACCAGACTGCCTGGCTGACCTGATCATGTAATTAAAATATTCATAGTCATTAATCTTCTCCTGTTATTTAGTCTGTCTGCTGCGATTCATAAACATAACTCAGAATACGTTCCAATTCTGGTTCTGTATCCGCATCCCAGAAACTAGTCTCAGACAGAGGTACATGTACACCTGAATAGTTAGCGCTGCGCATAATCTTGCGTGCCCCCTCATCTCCATGCAAAGACAACAGAGGGCCAAACATATGGGAGCGAAAAGCAACGGGCGGTTTGCCACCCTCTCCGTCGGTAGCTGCTACATAGTCACTCAGCTTGTGGGTAGCCAGTGCTGTGGTCACTAGATTGATATCCTGTGCTTGTAATAAAGGCTGATCCCCCAAAAGCATGAGAATGCCCTCCGGTTTGTACTCCATGGCCGACAATACGCCAGAATGAAGAGAATTGGCCATGCCGCAGGCATAGTCAGCACAGACCACAATTCGAAGTCTCGCTGTGGGATGATAAGCATACGTGGCTGAATCAATCCATTTTACAGGCAGCCATGCCAACGAATCTTCCGGTTTGACCACACAGATCACTTGATCCAGCTCCGAATTCAGCGCAGCTTCCAGTGACCATGCAGCCAGTGACCTCCCGTCTGGCATGACAACCGAGAGTTTATCCCGACCAAGGCGACAACTCTTACCCGCTGCCAGAACTATGCCCGTCATTCGCATGTGCAACGCTCCCCTTCTGCACCTCGGAACTCAAGGAAGAGACCTTATGTTTACATGCGATCAATTCCGCTGCAATGCTGATGGCGATCTGTTCGGGACCGTCTGCTCCGATGCTCAAACCAACGGGAGAATGCACATATTTCAACGGTGATAAACCATCCAGCAGACGGGCTGTTCGTGTTTTGGAACCCATGATGCCAAGATACGCGTACTCACAATCCACTACCATCTCCAACAGTTCACGTTCGCGGGGAAAATTGTGACTCATCAAAATCAAATAATCTCCGTTGTTTACGTTTAACAGTGGCATAATCTCACGTGGGAAACCCAATACTAGTTCAGCTTCAGGGAACCTTTCCGAGGTGCATAAGGACTCTCGCCAATCGGCTACAACTACTCGGAATCCTGCGGATTGGGCGAGTCTGGCAACAGGAATAACATCATTCCCGGCTCCGATGATAATCAGGCGAGGTTTAGGCGTGTACAGCGAAGTGAGTTGTTGCGGAAGGCCCCAGGGATTCGTTGAAACCGTGTTGTTTGTCGCTATTTCAGCATCAACATCAGAGATATGTTGTGAATCACCGGATAGATCGGAAGAGTGAGATCCGTTTGACGTAGCAGATACCATTTCAGGCACAAGCGTAAGGCGAGGTATATCGGGAGAATGTTGTGTTGATGCCGTATGTTCATGCTTGAGATTACCACTGCTGTGTTGTACATCAACCTGAAATGAAGCTGGATTATTGTTCGTCACGCGATCATGAGGTGGGACGAGCGAAGGACGCAAGATTGGCTGGCGCCGGGTACCCGTTGGTTCAATCCGTCTCCAGCCATATTGAACCCTTGTGTAATCATCTTGGAACGTTCGGGTTAACGCTGTTGCAGCGCCGGATTGAAAACACTCTTGCATCTTCTGCAACGTATATCGGAGTTCACCACACACAGGTTCAAGCAACACAACAACGAGTCCGCCGCAGCCAATCGTCTCACCCCAGGACAGATCATCCTCGGGACGCATGTCGTATTCCGCGAATTCCATCTGCTTCGTATCCAGCACATGGCTCACCCGGGCCTGAAGATCACTCTCCAGACATCCCGGACTGATACTGCCATACATTTTGCCATCCTCGGTCAACAGCATAGAGACTCCCTGCTTACGGTAAGCATGACCCTCTACCTTGATCGCTGTTGCGAGCACACAGCGCGTTTCACGGGCTGTAATTGCACACAGATCATGCATTTCCATATCAGTCTCCATCCTTTCTGGAATCGCATAAGCTGCCTTCGATCAGATGCGTTTCATCAATCTTGCAATGCTCTTATCCGACTCACGCAGCACAATGCCACGATCAATCGTCTGAATCTTACGATGCTTGAGCACGATACTTCCGTCAATAATAACGGTATCTACACAGCTTCGTGTTGCGGAATAGACGACTCGGGAATAGACATCCGTCTCATAGGAAGGATACGTGTGGAAATCATCCAGATCCAGCAGCAGCATATCTGCCTTTTTGCCCACTTCGAGGCTGCCAATTTCCTTCGACAAGCCAAGCACCTCTGCACCACCCATGGTAGCCATACGCAATACAGTCCGGGCATCCATCACTGTTGGACCATGAGGAATCTTCTGCATCAGCGCTGTGAGGCGCATTTCCTGAAACATATCCAGATTGTTGTTGCATGCGGCACCATCTGCCCCAATCCCAACCGCGATCTGTCGATTCAGCAGATCCGGAATATCCGCTACCCCGGAGGAAAGTTTCATATTTGATCCAGGACAGTGAGTGACTTTGACACCGCGCTTGCGGATGATCTCCTTCTCTTCCTCACTCAGCCATACACAGTGGGCCAGCACCAATCTTGGGGTCGCCAGACCGATATGATCGAGGTATACGATGTTCCGCATTCCGCGTTCGTGTTCTACCAGTTCGATCTCTCCGCGATTCTCGGAGGCATGGGTGTGGACTTTGACATGATATTTATTGGACAGATCACGTACCTCTACCAGCAACTCTTCGGTACACGATACAACGAAGCGTGGACAGAAAGCATATTGAATGCGACCTCCGCCAAACCCGTTCCATTTCTCCAACAGATCCACACTCTGTTGCAGCGAAGTTGCTGTATCCTCACGCAGGGGTTCCGGAACCTCGTCCCCATGATCCATCATCACTTTGCCCGAAATGACCCGGATGCCGCTCTGTGCCATCGCCTGAAACGCAGAGTCCGTGTGATGTACCGTCTCCATATCCAGAATGGTCGTGGTTCCGCTGGAGATCAATTCGCCCAATCCGAGCATTGCCGAATAATAGACGGACTCCTCATCATGCGCTGCTTCCAGCGGCCAGATACGTTGACGGAGCCAATCCATCAGTTCCAGATCGTCCGCACGTCCACGGAACAAGGTCTGACACAGATGAATATGCGTCTGGATGAAACCTGGCAACAGCACTTTGCCACGAGCATCAATGATTTGGTCAGCTTGCACGTCGATGTGATCTGCAATCTCCTTGATTTTATTATCCTCGATCAACAGATCTCCGATGAACACTTCCTCTTCTGCTTTCATCGTCACAAGCTGTGCGCCTTTCAGCAGGATCGTTCCCATGCCAATCTCCCCTATCTGTGTCTATCTATATTGTACAACTCATACATACTTACACTTGCACTCCGATGAAATACTAACCTTCCGATCGCTGTCTGTTACCATCCAATAGCCATACCATCGCCTCTAGGGTCTGCTGCGCCACTAATCATGCCGTCCTCACGAATGACAATACCTTGCGACTGTCCCATAATACCATCCCATGGCGCTCTGGCTTCAACGTTATGTCCCCACTGGGCAAGGGTTGCACATACGTCATCATGGTATCGGTTCTCCACACGCATCGTATCACCTTCTTCGCCCCAGGTACGTCCGTACACCCAACGCGGCAGGCTGATCGCTTCCTGAATGTTGAGCCCGTAATCAAGCACTCCGGTGAGCACCGATAATTGTGTCTGCGGCTGGCCTTCTCCTCCCTGTGTACCCACGAGCATATAAGGTTTGCCATCTCGTGTAACAAGGCCCGGCATGAGGGTATGGAATGAGCGTTTGTTCGGTTCCAGTACGTTGGCATCTCTCGGATCTAGGGAGAAAAACGCCCCCCGGTTCTGCATGATAACCCCCGTATCCCCTGGGACATACGCTGCACCGAAGTCAAAATACAGGCTTTGAATGAACGAAACGGCATTGCCTTCGCTATCAACAACCGCTGCATACGCCGTGTCCTGACCTATCGTTTTGGACAAAAAAGGCTGTGCCACAGGTGGAGCAGCCTGAATTTCATTCCACAATTGGTCTCCGTAACTCTTGGATAACAAGTGATCCAGCGGAATGTCCCTGAAATCCGGGTCTGTCAGATAACGATCACGATCACGAAACGCCTTTTTCACCACTTCCGCCATCAGATGATAGAATTCCGGTGATGTGCGCGCTACCGAGGACAGATCAATATGCTCCAGCATATTTAACATCATTAGCATGGAGAAACCCTGCGAATTGGGCGGCATCTGATGAACTTCGTAGCCACGATAACCCGTGCTGACCGGTTTCACCCAATCTCCCTGATGACCCGCAAAGTCCGCTGGTGCGAGCATGCCCCCGTCCTCACGAATAGCCGAAGTCAGACGATCCGCAAGTTCTCCTGTATAAAAAGTATCTCGCCCTTCCGTCTGAATCAGACGAATGGAGGCAGCAAGATCAGGCTGGATCAGCAGCTCACCTTCCTGCAAAAGTGTACCCAAAGGCGCAAATACCGCTCGCAGCGGTGTATGCCCCATAATGAAATCTTCATCCCTTTCCATCCACAGGCGGAGATTCCGGGATACAGGGCATCCTTTTTCCGCATACTGCGCGGCAGGTTCAAGCAATTGCTCCCAAGGTAACTTTCCGTACCGGGACCAGACTTCCCACCAGGCATCCACCATTCCCGGAACTGTGATGGCACTAAGTACACCGCGCTGAGGGATGGCATTCATACCCATCGCTTTGAACGTTTCCGCATGAATGCCCGCGGCTGAGCGGCCACTTCCGTTATAGGCGGTAATCTCACCGCTGGCTCCGTCATGAATCAGGAAGAAGGCATCCCCTCCAAGTCCGGTCATATGCGGATATACCACACCCAGTGCTGCACTGACCGCAACAGCAGCGTCATAAGCATTCCCACCCTGCTGGAGGATGGAGCTTCCCACTGCACTCGCCAGATAATGAGGAGTAGTAACCATGACCTCTCTGGAGATTGGCATCTGATTTAACATAAAGCGCCCTCCTTCCCTGCATACACATCCAATGCCGCCTGCACTGCTTCACCGGCAGGTAATACGTGACGATGACGGAGAAGAACAGCTTCCAGCGCTCCCAGCACATGAAGTACATTCTTGCGTTGGCAGCTGAATCCCATTGTACCGATCCGCCAGATCTGCCCTTTCAACGGTCCAAATGAACTGGCAATCTCAATGCTGAAATCGTTCAGCAACATGCTGCGCACCGACTCACCATCAATTCCTTCCGGGATAGTAATACAGGTGACCACCGGAAGTTTACTGGACATATCCCCGTACAGTTGCAGTCCCATTCCCTGAATTCCGGCGACCAACGCACGTTCATTCACCAGATGTCTCTGGAACCTGGCCTCCAATCCTTCTTGCAGCAGAATACGTAATCCTTCATGAAGACCGTAAAGCATGGAGGTGGCTTCTGTATGGTGGTTCAGCCTGGCCGAACTCCAGTAATCCTGCAATTGGCTCAGGTCAAAATAATTGCTGGCAATGGTGCGGCCTTCTGCCCGCGCACTGGTTGCGTCTCGGAGTCCGCGTTCAACGGTTTTGCGGCTCATCAGCTTCTGTTCCACACGACTGTTGTACGTGAGAGGTGCCATCCCTGAAGGAACGGACAGGCATTTCTGCGTCCCGCCCATCACCGCATCCAGATACCAGGCATCCGTCTCCACCGGCGTCCCGCCAATGGTTGCTACAGCATCCACGACGAGTAAAATATCAAGGTCGCGACAGGCTTTGCCGATCTCGGCAAGAGGCTGCATCTGACCGGTGGAAGTCTCACCATGAACCATCGCAACCAGACTCGGTTTATGGGTATGAATCGCCTTGATCACTTCTTCCGGATCAAATACCGTTCCCCATTCCGTTTCAAAAAAAACAACCTCTGCACCACAGCGTTCCGAGATTTCAACCAGCAGATGTCCAAATCGTCCGTAGATCGGGACGAGAACTTTGTCACCGGGCTGGATCAGACTGACCAGCACAGCTTCAATGCCTGAACGCGATGTGCCATCGACTGGATAACACCACTCGTTATCTGTCATATATAACTCTCGCAGCATTGCCATTGTCTCGTTCATCAAAGATGTGAACTCCGGGTCAAACTGCCCCAGGATCGGAAAGGATAATGCTCTGAGTACGCGTGGATCAACCTCAACGGGGCCCGGGGTCATAATGGTCCGCAAGGACGGAGATAACTCTTTATAGTTGGACATCTTCATTCAACTCCCGTAACCGTATTTATAGAGTAGCCGGACCAGAACCCGAAAACCGTGCATCAGGTTTGCTTCAGCTGTATATTCAAGTGGATTATGACTGATACCGTCCTGACTCGGCACAAAAATCATGGCTGTCGGACAAGCCGGCTGAAAAATCTGCGAATCATGTCCCGCACCACTTGGCATTAGCCAATAGGACAACTGCTCCTGCTCACAGGTATCTTGGATGTCTGAGATCATCTGCGCGTTCATGGGAATGGGTGTGACGGATAGATGCTCTTCCCAATCCAATCCGAGCTGCTGCTCGGCTGCGATCCGACTAAAAGCCTGAAGTATATCCTGCCAGCAACGATCAATACTTTCCTGCCGGATATGGCGGATATCCAGTGAAAACACCGCCCGGGCTGCAACCACATTCCCAACACCCGGATCGGCTGTGATTCGCCCAACCGTGGCTACCAGTGGTTCTCCAGCTTCCAATGCGATATTCCTTACCGCAGCAATCATCTCGGCTGCTCCGGCAAGTGCGTCTTTGCGCCAAGACATCGGCGTCGTTCCTGCGTGATTCGCTTCCCCGCTTACGGTAATACTGAACCGCTTCTGACCTACAATGTCGGATACAACTCCAATCGAATGTCCAAGACGTTCCAGGACCTGACCTTGCTCAATGTGAAGCTCAATAAAGGCACCGTAATTTTTCGCGGCAGGTCTATATGCACTATCAGTTCCAAAACCCGCATCCCGGATCGCTTGTGCAAATGTAACGCCGTGTTGATCCTTCAGATGCTCTACATCTTCCAGAGACGTTATTCCTGTTATACTGCGTGAACCCCAATATGCAAAAGGGAATCGACTTCCCTCTTCTTCGCATAACGATACCACTTGAAGTGTGCGCTTTGGTGCTCCAAAATGCTTCTGCAAATACTCCAAAGCAAGGACACCCGCCACAACACCGAAAGCACCATCATATTTGCCACCGTGCACCACAGTATCCATATGTGATCCGGTCACAATCGGTAATTCTTCAGCACCAGTTGTTGTTGTTTCATCCATTTCGCTCTTCAATGTGCCATACAGATTACCAGACTGGTCAAACTCGGGAGACAGCCCTTTCTCCTGCATCTTGGCTGCGAGGGCGTGTTGTGCTTCACACCAAGCCGAGTCATACAACAGTCGTGTGACGCCACCTTGTGTATCCGCACCATATGTCGACAGCCAGTCAAGCATGGCTTGCAGCTCCACCTGTTCCACATCTGGCAAAGGAAGCGGTGCGTTATTGGTACCGGATGACCGGTATACTCCAGACTCCGTCATGGCGTCTCCCCCGTTCCCGCCTCGATGGGACTGGAAGAATAAGCCGCAATGTGTTGCCCGACAGGCACAGGAGATAACCCGGATTCCGAGTTGTAGACGCGCTGCCCACGACAGAATACGTCTGCAATCTGACAGTTAAATGTACGTCCCACATAGGGGCTCTGTTTATGCGTATAGAGCAGATCCTCCGTGTCCAGGGTTGTGCTGTTCTCCCAGTCAATCAGGACCAGATCGGCATCCTTGCCAATCGCAATCTCTCCTTTGTTCTCCAGACCAAGTCTTCTGGCAGGTTGCAGGGAGAGCACTCTTCCGAGCAACGGGAGGTCGATATTACGCTGAAGATGTCCGTCCTCCAGCATGATTAATAATGTGCTTTGTGCCCCGGATATACCGCCCCAGATTTCGAAGAAGTTATCAGATTGTTTCATGGATGGCGGACATGGAGAATGGTCTGAGGCAATAACATCAATCAATCCCGAAGTCAGTGCATCCCATAACTGCTCCTGTTCGGAAGAGCTGCGAAGCGGTGGAGCACATTTTGCTACAGCACCCAATCGAACCACATCCTGATCGGTCAGCGTCAGATAATGAGGGCATGTCTCCGAAGTGACATCCTGCCCACGCCGTTTAGCCGCTGCAATTAAGTCCAGTGCTTCCCGGGTGCTAATATGCACAAAATGCAGCGCACACCCGGTCTGTTCACCGTATTTCAACGCTCGCGCAACCGCAACGACTTCGGCTTCCTCAGGACGGGACCTAACATAATCCATCGGTTCAGTCCTTCCCTCTGCAATGCTTTTTGCACCGAGTTCGGCAATCATGCCTTCGTCCTCTGCATGAAGTGCCAGCACACGGTTTAATTTGGCTATTTCATGCATCCCGTCCAATAGCGTATGATCATCGGCTCTGGCAAAGATATCTTCCCCATCTCCACCCGGCTCAGACATAAATGCCTTGAATCCGGCAGCACCCAGCCGTGAGAGTGGAGCAAGTTCCTCACGGTTGCCGGGAACCAAACCTCCCCAGAAGGCATAATCAACATAGGATTGGTCTACGGCTGCTTTCTTTTTCATCTCCCATGCTTCCGGCCTTGTGGTTGGAGGTACGCCGTTAAGCGGCATATCGACATAGGTCGTGATTCCCCCAGCGGCAAGAGATGCCGATCCAGACCTAAATCCCTCCCAACTGGCGAGTCCAGGTTCATTGAAGTGTACATGAATGTCCACGACACCCGGCATCACTGTAAGGCCCTCAGCTTCTATGACCCAAGTCGCTTCGCCAGCGGTCAGCCGTGTGGATATATCTGTTATTTTTTCACCAGTTATGCCAATATCCAGTTGTTCTACCCGATCTCTCAGCACCACCCGGGCCCCCCGGATGATGGTATCAAATATTGTCATGTGGATGACCCTCCCCCTGAATCAGAACCGGATGTGTGCATATTCAGCTTCCCCGGTATGTACTGTAACCTCCTGGAGCAATCAATAACGGAATATGGTAATGGCTTGAGGCATCAGATACAGCAAAACGAATCGGAACAATCGTCCATAATGCCTTCCCCAACTCCTCCAACGAACGCTGTGCGTAATAACTCTCGACATGGAATTGAAGCTCATATATGGCTGGCTCCAACTTGCCTCCATCCAGCAGCGGTGCATCCAAACGCCCATCCGCGTTGGTCACCGACTCAGCCACTTTTGTCTTGCTTTCCTGTTCTCCATCCCTCTTCAGGATATACAGCTCGATCCGAACACCCGTAGCAGGCACGCCTTTGGATGTATCCAGCACATGTGTTGTAATTCGTCCACCAGATATCGACATCAGACGTCACCTTCTTTCCCGGAGTCATGGCCGTCTGTTCCCAGATCATCCCTTGTCATCGAGAAACCCTGGAATCCATATGGTGGCCTCGGCTCGGTAAATACTTTGCCTTCTCCCTCTTTCACTTCCTCCAGCACTGTCTCCCATGTCCGATTGTTGGATTCAAATGCAACCTCACTCAGTTGCTCAAATCGACTTAACAACCTTCGTCCAATCTGGTAGATCAGATGTTGAATGGAAGCGGATCGACACTCATGAAATACCGCAGCAGCCAAATCTCTGACCTGTTCCGCCGCTACATACCGTCCACGCTGATCGTCCATGCCATCTCTCGGATCTTCATAACGCCAATTGATGTTCAGGAAAATAAATAACGGTCGATCCCATGTCTCTGGAAGAGTGGTATATTCATCCTGCATAAATCCGGCAAATTCACTGCCTTTGACCTTGATCAGTCTGAGATCGGCTACTCCACTGAAATGGTTGCTGAGTTCAATCGAGTCTCCTGATCGTTCTGCTTCCACGGCAGCTGTCGCACGATCATTCTGCGAATAACGAAATACGAGCGCACTCGGTCGATAACTCCCTTCCAACCCAATGGGTATATCTTCAAACGGAATCTGGTCCGCTGTCATCTGAACCTTGCTCATCTGCGGATACGTCTCCAGAAAACGCCGACTTACCAACGCAAGGAATCCTTCCACCGTCGCCCCTGTGTAATCCGCCGCATGTTTGAGAATGAAATTTTTCATCGAATCGGTTGCGACCACCAGCGAATTGTCCCCTTCTGCAAAAGAAGGCAAGAATTCATCACCCTGCACAGCGACCTTAATGTTTAATCCAAACAGAATATTGCTGCGTCCCATAAAAGGAGATTCCGGAATGGACTGTATACCGGTCAACGGTTTGGCGTAGGAACGGTACATCCACACATCCCCTTTGCCGTAATACATCGTCCGCTGCTGCACTGCGGCTGGCTTGCTCACGAACTCATGTTCATGGCCGATCTGTGCGAGCCACTGCTCCAAACGAATGCCGGCTATCTTGAATACTTCCTTCAATGCAGTCTCGAATTCTTCTTCCCTGCCTCGGCGATGACGTTGCCTCATGGATTCGAGGATGGAGCTTGCGGTATGGCCTTTTACGGCCAATATGAAAGGAAAGCCAAATTGGCTTGTGTATGCTTTGTTTAGTTGTTGAAGTTCGTTATATTGTTCTTGTGAGAGTGAATCAAGCCCTGCACCAGCTTGCTCCTGAACGGAGTTGCTGCTCATGCTGATTCGGGCTCCAAGATCCGGGTGATTACGAAGCAACTGCAACTTCACCTGGTCATCCGATGCCTGAACCGCGTTTTTCATCACTTTCATCATCTGTTCAAATGAATCAAAAGGTCGTAAAAGCCCGGCACGCTCAGCCACCCATGGTGATTCCTCAAATAAGCCGCCAAACGTATGCACAAACTGTGTGATAGACCAGTTGTTAACAAGTTTAATTAAATCGCTCATGTTAGAACCTCCGGTCTGTGGTGGATTATTGTTCTTCATTCTAAGTGCCGTTCAATGTCGCGACAACAATATTTACGCTATTTTGTAATATAACATAACATCGGAGTTGTGATTTGTTTGCTGTGCACGGGAAGATCAGCTTTTGTGGTCCTTAAACATGAATAAACCGCACTCCATCAAGGGAATGCGGTTCTTGGGGATCTAACCAGGCATTGTCATGTTGCACAATGTGCGGTCTAGAGTTGGACATTGTGCGGTCTTGCAGCTGCTTTGTCCCGCACGAACTTGCGGAAGGTAAATACCAGCTTTAATTTAAGCAGATCATTCGTTTTCTTAAAGTCCATTTGCAGCAAGCTGCCGACTTTCTCCATACGATAGGTGACCGTGTTGCGATGCACAAACAGCTGCTTGGCAGCTTCATTGATGAGTCCGTCATTCTCGATAAAGGACTCCAATGTATTCATCAATACCTGATTGGGGTCACCGTCCCTGGCAAGTAACGGTTCAAGTACTTTATTGCAGTAGTTCTCCATGATGTTATCCGGTACGTGTTGGAACACATAGGCAAATTCGAGCATTTCAAATTGCAACGCACGGTCTTTCATGCCGAACCGCCGAGCCAGTTGTCGTGTATCCAGACACTCCTGGTATGCTTCACGGAGCGATTTAGGTTCATGTTTCATCTTGCTGATCCAGAAACGCGGAGCTGGTGCCCCTTTCGCTTCTTGTGCTGCCAGTACATCACCGAAACGGCTCAAGAGAAAACTTGACAGCTCCTCTCCATAATCTCGCCCTGTTGGGCAGGTGTAGATGGACAGAATGCCATCCTCAATCTGAAAATGCTGTGAGGCCGTGAATTGCATCAGCGGATTGTACTGCAATTCGCGATGAATCTGTTTAAGCAGCTTCCCCTCGGCAAACAGAGTCGGCTCAAGCGTAATCAGTACGCACTGATAAGTTCCCTGGAATAAATGTATACCTTTGTTTTCACTCAAAGTGGTCAATTCCTGGATGGTCATTTTGTTATCCAGATACTGTGAAAGCAGTGTACGCATCTCATCTTGTACAGTCGGATTAATATGCTCGCGATAAGTCATATCCATATAAAATGCCAGTACATCGGCAGCCTGCTGAAACAACTCTTCCTCCGCTCGAAGGGATAAAGCTGAATCGGTAAACACCAGCAACGAACCGTATTCTTCATCATTTTGCTTAATCGGTACGCGATGACAGCTTCCCTGATTCCATTTCACTCGGTGCATGACGGATTTCCAAGGCCAGCCCTGTGTTACAGCATCTCCCGCAATGCCTTCACTACCATAAAGCACATGCCCACGAGAACCAATGACGGCAAGCGGATAGTTCAGCACCGTGGCAAGTTCGGCAAACACATTCCGATGTGGCTGCTGTTGCAGTGCAAACTGCATTAATTTTTTCTGTTTCTGCACAACCTCATGCAGCAATCGGTTGCTACGTTCATGTTCAGCCTTGAACAAGGCATTCATCTGGTCCGAGAAAGTGAATTGAAAAGGGAGCTCAAGCAATGGTAACCGAAGTCGATCCGCTTCCTCGACAATGCCTTGGGGAATAGACTGCCAGAAACGTCCCAGCTTGATGCCGAGTCCTGCACAGCCACGTTCGTTCAAGCGCCGCATCAAACGTAGTGCATCTGTCTCACTGTCTTTCATAATAAAAGCAGTGGTGAACAACATTTCTCCGGATTTGATCCAATCCGCGATATCAGGAGCGTCCATGACGTTAACGGATTTCATCATCCGTGAAGTCCCTTCTCCACCCGCAACCAGTTTGGCCTCGGACAACGGGTATACCTGTAAAGCCTCTTTAACCGTAAGTTGCATGGACACTACCTCCCATATATATAACACAAAATTGTGTTATTGTCGTTTCCGTAGACTCTATTTTGGATTATACTTCTAATTAAATCCATTTTTATGCATTCAACTTTTATTTGTTGTTAAGTATTATAACATCAATTTTCTGAATAAAGCTTACACGGCAAAAAAATAAAACCTATGACCTAATTACAGCGCACTTCCCTGTAATGGGCATAGGTTTTATTAAAATTATTATGATCCACATAAGTTGAAGTAATCCATTTACACGATAACGGAGAGGGCAGAAAAAACCTGAAAAAGCGAAGCGCTCGCCTTTATCCTCGGATTTTCCCCTTTAAAAAAGGGAATCGAAAAAATCTGGGGATAACAGCGATTGGAGGGTTGTTCTGTCATCGTAGTGTCAGTGTAAATAACTTTTAGTTCAACTACGATCAGATTTCCATGGTTTCGTGATTCATCCATAATTTCATACGGGATAATACATCTTTGATATTCAGTGGTTTGCTGAGATAGTCCGAAGCACCTGCTGCAATACATTTCTCCCGATCCTCTTTCATGGCCTTGGCTGTCAGCGCAATAATCGGAAGCTGAGTCAGACCAAGTCGTTCACGGATCTGGCGAGTTGTCTCATAACCATCCAGTTCCGGCATCATAATATCCATCATGATGATATCAGGCTTGACGCCTCCACGCTCCAACAATTCCAGACACTCGTACCCGTTCTGCGCTGAAATGACATTCATACCGTATTGCTCAAGAGCGTTAGCCAGCGCATATACATTTCGTATATCATCATCAACGACAAGTACTTGGCGTCCGCTGAGCAACGCTTCTTCCAGAGGTGTCAATAAAACATCCGATTGTTCGGAAGTTATTGAAGGAAGCTTATTGACCTCAGGTGTAGTGGTAGCCACCTCATTCAGGAACAACCGCGATGCATTCATAGTCTCAGGTTCATCTCTTCGCAGTGGCAGGAACAGCGTGAACACACTGCCATGTCCTTCACGACTTGTTGCCGAGATTGAACCACCCAGCAAAGTCGCAAGCGATTGAGAGATCGACAGCCCAAGTCCCGTTCCGCCATATTTACGTGCCGTAGCCCCATCCGCCTGTTTGAATGCATCAAAGATCTGTAGAAGTTTGTTTTCCGCAATGCCAATCCCTGTATCACTGACGGAGAAAGCAATCACGTCGGTCTCTTGGTCTTTCAATTCAGGATGAGCCAGACTCATTTTGGAGATGGTTAAGGCAACTTCCCCCTCACTCGTGAACTTGAATGCGTTCGAAAGCAGATTTCGGAGAATCTGGTGCAATCTCATCTCATCCGTCACGATGGTTTCCGGTAAAGGACTTTGGAGCTGAATCCGGAAATCTATTTTTTTCTGTTCCGCTGTTTTCAGGAAATACTGGTTCATGACTTCAGGCAGACTACCCAGATAGACATCATCAAAATCCACTTCCATCTGCCCGGCCTCCACCTTCGATAGATCCAGAATATCATTGATCAGATTCAGTAGGTCTTTTCCTGATTTGTGAATGACTGAAGCATAGTTCTGCTCTTCACTATTCAAGTGTTGATTTTTATTTTCAGACAATATCTCAGACAAAATCAACATGCTGTTAAGCGGTGTCCGCAATTCATGGGACATGTTCGCCAAGAATTCGGATTTGTACCCCGAGCTTGTTCGTAACTGATCTGCCACAACTGCAAGTTCATCGGCTGATGTCTCAGCAGCGCTCTTCTGTATTTCCAAGCGTTCATTAAGCATATGAAGTTCTTCGGTCTGCATTTGCAGTTCCTCAGTTTGAGACAGCATTTCTTCGGTCTGAGACTGAAGTTTCTCCGATTGTGCCTGTAACTCTTCATTCAAAACTTGTGACTCATCATATAACTGCTGTAATTCCATGCGAGTGACAGTCGAGTGTAAAGAAACACCAAAAATGTCCGTCAGTTCTTGCATCAGCCTCATATCATTCTCTTGCAATGGCTTCATTGAAGCAAGCTCAATGACCGCAATCGTTCTGCCTTCGAAGAGGACCGGTACTACGGTAAGTGATGTGGCAGATGTATATCCGAGACCCGAAGAGATTCGAATATAGTTCTGTGGCAAATCATTCATGCGCAAGACTCGCTTCTCCACAGCACTTTGACCTACCAGCCCCTCACCCGGGGCAAGCGACACTTTACCGAGCGAACGTTCTTTCTCTCCATCCGCAGCATATGCAGCCACGCGCAGCAGTCGATTGTCTTTCCAGTAATATAAGACGCTATAGGGAACTTCAAACAACATGGCAAGCTCGCTCAGGAACAAGCGGGACAATCCCTCCAGATTGGTCGGGTTCTGTAAGAGTGTCGCAATGCCTGTGATCTGGTCCTTGACCCGATTCTGTTCCTGTACTTCATCCAGTAATTTGTTGGTTTCGTGACCCAGGTCCCCCACTTCATCATGTGTCCGCACCTGAATTCGCTGCTTCAGGTTTCCACCTTTGGAGATATCACTGATCGTCTGCATAACATCTCGCAACGTTTTGACGATATTTCCCGATATCACAAGAGCCGCTGCAATTGATAACGCTGCAATAATCCCCCACAGCGTATACATAATGGTCAACAGCGTGGAGCTGCGTCTGGCAAGTTCAGTAACCCTCGCCTCGGTCAGAGCAATCTCTGTGTTACGGAAGGTTGTAAGTTGAGAGCGCAGTAGATCAATTTCAGTTTTACCCGGATCAGATTCAAAGAATGCAACAACTTTCGCTTGATCCCCTTGCTTTTTCAAGTCCACCGACGGCTCCCCAGCAATCTCAATCCAGCGTGTAATATGAGATTTGATGCTTTGCAGACTCTGCTGCTGTGAAGGATTATCGCTAATGAGAGCATTCATCTGATCATAGTTGGAACTCCACTGGGATAGGCCTTGGGAATAAGGCTCCAAGTAACTTTCATTGCCTGTAATCATGAATCCACGCTGTCCTGTCTCCATGTTCAAGACATTTTTTTCAATCGCGTTGGTCAGATTATGTACTTCCAGATCATGATGGGAGATAAAATCATTTTCCTTCTGTAACACATTAATTTGGGCCGTAAGCACTAGCAGAACAGCTCCAAACAAAAGCACAACCACAAGATAGCCCAATAGAATTTTCGAGCGTATCGTAAATCTTCTCGTTTTTGACAACGCGGAAACCTCCAAATATATACGTATCCCATTCAATTATATTAAAACTGGTGCATATGTAGTTTATATGTATACGTATAGCCTGACAAGCTTTAAGTTCATCGGTAAGCATAAGAAAAACGACCTGCTTCTGCAGGTCGTCCTCTTCATTGATCTATATTGCTCATTTGGGCTGATTTTAGGCCTTTGGAGCGATCATTTTGGCTGGATCGACATATTGATCAAATTGCTCTTCGGTAAGCAGGCCCGTTTGTAACGTCGCCTGTTTCAAAGATAAGCCTTCTTTATGTGCAAGCTTCGCGATTTTGGCTGCATTCTCATAACCAATATGCGGGTTGAGCGCTGTAACCAGCATAAGCGAGTTGTTCAGATTATGTTCAATCTGATCCAGGTTAGGTTCGATGCCTACGGCACACTTGTCATTAAACGCAATAATGGAGTCCGCCAGCAGTTGCACGGATTGCAAGAAGTTATAGATGATAACCGGTTTGAATACATTCAGTTCAAAATTACCCTGACTTGCCGCGAAACCAATCGCTGCATCATTACCCATGACCTGCGTAACCACCATAGTAATGGCCTCGCTCTGAGTTGGGTTGACTTTACCTGGCATAATGGAGCTGCCTGGCTCATTCTCAGGAATACGGATCTCGCCCAATCCACTACGAGGACCACTGGCCAACCAGCGGACATCATTGGCAATTTTCATCAAATCAGCTGCAAGCGCTTTAACCGCACCGTGCGCATATACAACTTCATCATGACTTGTAAGTGCATGGAATTTGTTTGGTGCAGATATAAAATCTTTCCCCGTATGCTTGCCAATCTCCTTGGCAGTGAAGTCACCAAAGTCCGGATGCGCATTAATGCCCGTTCCGACAGCTGTACCGCCGATCGCAAGCTCCTTCAGGTACTGTACACTTTCACGGATCATACGCTCACTCTTGCCCAGCATGGCTTCCCAACCACTGATCTCCTGGCCAAGCGTAATTGGTGTTGCATCCTGAAGGTGGGTACGTCCAATCTTGATAATATCCTTGAATGCCTCCGACTTGTCTGCAAAAGTGGCTTTTAATACCGCAATTGCCGGCAAGAGTTGATCCTCAACAGCCAGAACACCTGCAACATGCAGAGCCGTTGGGAATGTATCGTTGGAGCTCTGGGACATATTCACGTCATCATTCGGATGCAGACGCTCTTCCTTGCCCTTTTGCTCAAGCAGTTGGTTCCCCAGATTCGCAATCACTTCGTTCACGTTCATATTGGATTGTGTTCCGCTACCAGTCTGCCACACTACCAATGGGAAATGGTCATCAATCCGGCCTGCAATAATCTCGTCTGCTGCATAAGCAATAGCATCGGACTTAGCCGCAGATAATTTACCTAATTTATGGTTACTGGCCGCAGCACTTTTTTTCAAAATGGCAAGTGCTCGGATAACTTCCATCGGCATATGTTCACTGCCAATTGGGAAGTTCTCCTTGCTGCGCTGCGTCTGAGCTCCCCACAGCCTGTCGGCTGGTACTTTCATTTCGCCTAACGTATCTCTCTCAATGCGGTATTCCACTTGCTTGTCCTCCTCCAAAAAGATGGTTTGGGTCTCTACAAAGCTTGTGTATCTCGTCATATTATACATGATTTACGAGCAGGTTTTCACCTTTTCGACAAAATTGTAAGCGTAGCGCAAAATGAGCTTGAATTATTTTTGTGACGCAATTGGATACAATCGGCTGCTCTGTTCGAATAGTTCACCTGGTTTCAGACCGACCAATCCGATTTCTTCTGCCGGAATGCCTTCAACATTAGGAGCGTTAACCAGGTTCATCTGTGGTTCAGGACAGAAGAATTCGCCACCCATGTTATTGTTCCAGATCATCCAGTGCTTGTAGGAGGTACCCACATCGTATACCAGTTTGTCTCCAGTACGGTGATCCGTAAGTTCCATATAGTTACGTCCATTCTGCGGCTCCGCAGTGTAATGATTATCCATGGCAGCAAAGAACGGACTAACCCCGTCTTTTTTCAATTGTTCTTCCTCGGGTGTAAGCGGTTGAAATTGTCCTGTTGGCAGAGAACGCTCATTCAATTCACGACGTTGTCCAATCGTAACTTTGGCCGTGTAATCCGAGGCCTGACTGTCCGGTGCAA
This sequence comes from Paenibacillus sp. 2003, assembly GCF_031455635.1. Classification (NCBI taxonomy): domain Bacteria; kingdom Bacillati; phylum Bacillota; class Bacilli; order Caryophanales; family Paenibacillaceae; genus Paenibacillus; species Paenibacillus sp. 2003. The sequence goes on from NZ_JAVDTB010000001.1 coordinate 2,320,426, forward strand.
AAGGTACAGCAATCGCCGTGTGAAATGCAAACAAATTCGGCATATATTCAGTCCCGTTGTTGCGGACGATCAATTGTTGCTGAAGTCCTTGGCTACTCAAAGAGTAACGGAGTGTCACCGTGAACGTAAACGGCAGGTACTGATGGAATGCATGCCCTTCTTTCACGTCCTGGCTAAGCAACACATAACTCTCCAGCTGATCCGAACCGTATCCCTCAACCTTCCACTCGGCATCATGCAAAAATCCATGCAAATGGTTACCTGTAGCCGGTTCGTTCACAGGCAACTGATAAACTTTACCATTCCAGGGGAAACGTCCATCCTCATAACGGTTTGGTGGAGAAAGAATCGGAATTCCATAGACCGCAGGTGCAGCCATAAATTCATCCATCTGATCCTGATTCGGCTCTCTCAAATAACGGAAACCCTTTTCTGTATCACGGAAAGCAACGAGGTTGGCACCCACGCTTGGAATAACTGCCGCTTCAAACTGATTAAAACGAAGCCAAACGGCCGGAATCCCTCCAAATTGTTCTTCAAATGCTGCATTTTGCTGTGTCATCGTTATATGTACCTCCTGCATACTAAGGTTATATTATACGGCTCGACTATATCATGCCCGAGCGCAAAATACCAATCTATGATAGAGAACAAATTCATAATAGAAAAACAAAAAAGACAGGAAAAAGACAGCTGCAATACGTTACGGCTGTCTCTGCTGTCTCTCATATGATGGTTCAATTAATCCACATATTTGCCGTGATCCGGCACAGCGCTCTCTTCAAAGTCCAGATCAAGCCGCTTCAAGGATTCACTCAGCATATCTCCGCTCAAGGCATGCCCATGCCCGGTAATCGCAAGTTTCGGCTCCAGATGCCTTATATGCTGTACAGATTGATGAGCAGCCTGCCAATCGGTTGTAAAATAGGAAGGCGGGCCATGCAACTGTTTGTCCTGAAGCAACACACTCCACAGTGATTCTTGCTTCACCGTGATGATCGCGTCTCCCGCAATTAACAAACGGTCTGCTTCCCGAAACAGCGACACATGTCCAGGCGTATGACCTGGCGTGTGCACCCACTCCCATCCTGATAGACCTGGAACAGAATGATCTTTGGGTAAACTGAATATCCGATCATCCAAATTGATTGCCTCATTAGGATAAGCGAATGACAACCTGGACATTAAACCTCCACCTACAGAAGGGTCCGCTGGCGGGTAATCTTTTAATCCCGTTAAATACGGAATTTCAAGCGGATGAGCATACACTGGCACACCCCAGAATTGTTCCAGCTCAATAACGGTTCCTACATGGTCGAAGTGACCATGCGTCAATATGATCGCAGATGGCGGACCTTGAAATCGTTCTGTTGCAACCTGAACAATATGATCTGTGAACCTCGCCATTCCGGTGTCCACGAGGACCCAGTTCCTGCTTCCTGGCTCTCCGATGAACACGACATTAACGAATAGTGTACGTAGACTGAGAATATCGGGCGCGACTTCTTCAAGTCCCGTCAACCCTTCTGTAATCAGATTGTCAGATGCCATTCACGGTTACCTCCCATTAGGCGGATTGTCTCTCTGGTTCCATTCATCTCGTAGACTTCCCTTTTCTGGATCATCTATTCAACATTTCCAATAAAATAGACGGTATACACCCTGTTTCGGGCATACACCGTCTAGTATAGTCATCGACACAACACAATAGAACAAGAACATCTCGGCTAGTTAAGCCGGAAATGCCTCCAAAGCAGCATCGAGCAATTGATTGTACAGATCGTCATCATTTTCAAGCAACTCGTCCATACGCAGTAACTCTTCTTCATCACCGGATTGCTCCGTGAAATGCAAGCTATAGTCCCAATCTTTTCCGTTCTTGCTCATGAAGGTAATCTCATATACTGACTTTTCGCCTTCTGTGCGGTAAACGGTATTTCCCACGTATCCTTTTTCACCTTCACGGCGCATTTCAGCACTTATAATTTCAATATTCACAATCATTCTCTCCTTTAATCTTTCATCTACAGTCGGTCTCCAACATTTCTGGTAAACCTAGTTTGGTAATTATTATTGGTTAATTGTACAATATATAACGTAGCAACGTATACCTTATTCAATGAAGGAACCATTCTGAGTCCTTACATAGTTGTAATGAGGATTATAATACGTGTTTGAACAACATCTATATTAGCCAACAAGCTACGATATTATTATCACATTGGAGGAAAAAATAGCATGAATACTTTTGAAACGAATCTGCAGCAATATGCTGAACTGGCTGTACAAGTCGGTGTCAATGTCCATCCTGGACAGACACTCGTGGTTAACGCTCCAATCTCGGCAGCACATTTTGTACGACTGATTGTCAAAGCAGCTTACGGTAAAGGTGCGAAATTGGTCAAAGTAAACTGGAGCGATGAAACCGTTACACGTCTTCATTACGATCTTGCACCTGATGAAGCCTTCTCCATTGAACCGAAATGGTTTGCAGCTGAAATGACTGAACTCGTTGAAGAAGGTGCCGCTATTCTGCACGTCATCGCTGAAAATCCGGATCTGCTGAACGGTGTAGCTCAGGAACGGATTGTTACCAGCCAAAAAGTGCGCGGCAAAGCGCTCGAAAAATATCGTTCTTATCAGATGGCTGACAAATTCAGCTGGTCTATCGTGGCCGTTCCTTCTCCGGAATGGGCAGCTAAAGTGTTCCCGGATCTTCCAGAAGCACAGCAAGTGGATCGCCTGTGGGACGTCATTTTCAAAACAGTACGGATCGGTGAACAGGATGCTGTTGCCGAATGGAAAACCCATTTGCAAAACCTCGATTCCCGCGCTGATCTGTTGAACAACAAAAAATACAAGAAGCTTCACTATACAGCTCCAGGCACAGACTTGACCATTGAACTTCCAGAAGGCCATATCTGGGTATCCGGTGGAAGTGTGAATGAGCAAGGACATGTCTTTATTGCCAATATGCCTACCGAAGAAGTATTCACGGCTCCGCTGAAAACGGGTGTTAACGGTACAGTGCGCAGCACGAAACCACTGAGCTACGGCGGCAACCTGATTGACGGATTCTCCCTTACATTTGAGAACGGTCGAATCGTAGATTACACCGCTGAACAAGGACTGGATGCACTCAAAAACCTGATCGAGATGGATGAAGGTGCACACTATCTGGGTGAAGTAGCCCTCGTTCCACATCAGTCACCAATTTCCGATACGAATATTTTGTTCTACAATACTTTGTTTGATGAAAATGCCTCCAACCATTTGGCGATTGGTAATGCCTATGCCTTCTGTCTGGAAGGTGGTAAAACGATGTCCAAAGAAGAGTTGATCGAACGTGGCATGAACTCCAGTCTCACTCATGTAGACTTCATGATTGGATCCGGAGAAATGAACATTCACGGTGTGACCTCCGAAGGTGCGGAAGAGCCGATCTTCCTGCAAGGAAACTGGGCATTTTAATCCTGTTTGATGTGATTTAGGAGAGAGGAGATTACTCCTCTCTTTTCCTGCGTTAACAGGTCAAAAATTCAACAATTGGAGGGAACTCATATGTTAAGTTTTGAACAAAAACTGGATCGTTACGCTGAACTGGCTGTAAGAGTAGGTGCTAACGTGCAACCAGGACAAGTATTTGTCATCTCTGCGATGATTGATACCGCTGAATTCGTACGTTTGCTGGTACGCAAGGGGTATGAAGCTGGCGCCAAGCAGGTGATTGTAAAATACGGAGATGAAACCGTCAATCGATTGCGGTTTGAGATGGCCCCTGAGGAATCCTTCCAGGAGCCGCCGAAATGGCATGCAGCGGAGCTTGAAGAACTGGCAGCCAATAACGCAGCCTTTCTGACCGTATTGTCATCCAGCCCAGACCTGATGAAAGGTATTGACCCGGAGCGGATTTCTACCCATCAGCGTACATTTGGTCGGGCGATGGCCAAGTACCGTCAGTATCAACAGGCGGATAAAATGAGCTGGACGGGTGTGGCTTGTCCTTCCCCCGATTGGGCAGCCAAAGTATTCCCGAATCTCCCGGCAGTTGAGCAGGTTAGCCAGCTGTGGGAAGCCATTTTTGCTGCGGTGAGAGCCGATCTGGAGGACCCTGTAGCGGCTTGGGAACAGCATATTGAACGACTGAGACCAAAGCCGTTGCCCTGAACAACAAGAAGTATCAAGCATTGCATTTCCTCTCACCGGGGACGGATCTTACTGTCGAGCTTCCAGAAGGTCATATCTGGGCGCAGGCAGGTAGCGTGAATGAGCAAGGCACCCCTTTTGTTGCCAATATTCCGACAGAGGAAGTATTCACTGCTCCAGCCAAGCACGGTGTTAACGGCAAGGTGTCCAGCACCAAACCACTCAGTTATGGCGGCAGTATCATTGATCGTTTTTCACTCACATTTGAGAACGGACGTATCATTGATTTTCATGCCGAAGAAGGTCAGGATACTCTGGAAAGACTCATTTCCATGGATGAAGGATCTCATTACCTCGGCGAAGTCGCTTTGGTTCCCTTCCATTCACCGATCTCTGAGAGTGGTATCCTGTATTACACTACATTGTATGATGAGAATGCATCGTGCCATCTTGCGATTGGCAGTTCCTATGCATTTAATATTGAAGGGGGCAAAACAATGTCTCCTGAAGAGCTTGCAGCCCGTGGCATGAACACCAGCATCACCCATGTGGACTTCATGATGGGCTCTCCCGAGACGGACATCTACGGTATTACAGCAAATGGTGAACGTGAAGCCATCTTCCTTAAGGGAGACTGGGCATTCTAACTGATTACGGAGAGTTATCTCCTGTACTGTATTTTCACTGAAACAGTCATCCAGGCTGTCTTGCAACCATTTGTTCATGGTTGCAAGACAGCCTTTTTATTAATTTTCAGCAAACTGTCCTGGAGGCTGCACACGCTCACTTCATCTGGTTTTTCCCGGACCAACCTCCCATTGTATCGTTTCCATATTATGTTGTAAAATGTAATGATACCAATGTTTGTGGATTGTTCACCAGAAAGGAGAACATCATGGCCAATCGGCTCCAGTTATTACTAGCCTCAGATTTCCATAATTTAGGCTCTGCACTTCAGGAAGAAGTGTATTATGAATATTATAATATGGTACATGGTCTTATCGTTTATATCATCAAGGAGCGTGCTGCAGCAGAAGATATTATTCAGGAAGCTTTTATCAAAATCATTAAAAACAAACCCATCTTTGAAGACGAGGTCAAACTGAAAGCCTGGCTCAAGGTTGTCACACGGAACACAGCTATTAATTATCTGAGAAAAAATAAAAATAACCGTAACCAAGTGGATACGGATAGTGTTTTTATAGATATGGAGACGATGAATCAGACGGCAGCTTCCGTGGAAAGCATGGTAGAAACGCAGATGATGGAAGAGTCCATTGAATATTATCTCGGACAGCTCAAACCGGAATATCGTGTACTTGTTGAGTTACGGTGGAAAAAAGGTCTCTCCTACCGAGAGATGGCCGAACTGCTGGATACCTCCGAAGACATTGTGAAGCAACGTTTGTTCAGAGCCCGTGGCAGTATCAAGAAGAAATTACATAAGGAATGGGGTGGAAGCATTGAGCAAAGGCAAGTCCGATAAAAACGTGGAGCGATTCGATTCAGAGCTGGAAGACGAATATTTCGACGCTGCGTTTGACCTGGCTTTTGATGAAGCTTTCCATCAGGCCGTCTCTGCCCCTTCCGCCTCCCATACCGAATCCATGCAGCAATCCTGGCAGAAGGTACACAGGGAAATTAACAGAATTGGTTTACGTAAAAAAAGAATACGTACCTTGCGACTTTCAGTTGTCGTAGCTGCGTCCGTGACCATCGGAGCCGTTATTTTCAGCCTGCCATCCGGTACGCAAGCGGTATCCCCTTTTGTGCAATCCATCAAAGATTGGGGTAATGGCATGAAATCCATTATCATCGAGGATCGCACGACCCATCTGGGGGCTGATCCGTCAACAGCCAAAACGCCTCCACCACCGGAAACCAGCTTGGACGACATTCTTAAAGTACAAGAAGAAGAAGCTCTTAATACACCTTCGTATGAGTTATCGAGCCACCTGCTTCGTCCAGTACTTGTTACGGAAGAGATCGCACGCGAAGGGTTCATGGGTGACTTTCTGTTATCCAAGGCCATTCCCGAGCGATTCAACAAGGTCAAATTCGAACTCGTGCTCGATACTGAAAACCCTGTGAATCCAGACGATTATTATGAGTCCACACAAATGAGAGTTCAATATACCAGTGAAGGCAAGAGCATAGAGGATGAGATTATCCAGTTTGATTATGTCTATGTCATGCCTGGGGAGAAAATTGAAGGGGCCATGCTTCGTGATATGAGCACCGTAAAGCTGGCGGATGGCTCGGAAGCACTGATGTATATCGGCCCACCCTATAACTCCTTTCAGTGGATGATGGGTTCCAACAATATGAGTCTGTTTGGCACCCTTTCGGAAGAAGAAATGACTGCTATTGCCAACGACTTTCAAGAGCAGAAGTTTCCCGGCAGCACCCGTTGATAAGATCAGAATAACACGGTGCCAGAGACATGTTTGCTTGTATCCGTGGTACTTCCATCATACGCTGTATGAATACTGGTAACGCGATAATAATATCCTGGCATAACGGTCCAATCCGATACGGCATTCAGTAAGTTTGTATTCGTTGCGTTGTTGGAGTTGGTTTTGAAAGTTACCCATGCTGTTCCTGTCCAGCGCTCAAGTCGATAATCTACGGAAAGTGTCTTCATTGCTGTATATGTCATGGTCTTGGTATTGACGATAGCCGATAGTCCACCCCCAGGAATGACTGCACCGACCGCTTGATAGATATGTCCAATTTCTCGAGTGTTAGTAAACGAATGGATGGATGGTTCCGGCGGCGGTGGGGGTGTAAGGGCACCAGAGGACACGTTGATCATCGGGCTTGCAACGGCTGATTCGGACGTAGGTATAGCCAGGATTGTTGGCACCATTAACAAGGCAACAAGGGTTATTTTTAGCATAGATGCTTCACTCTTCGTTTTCATTTTCCGCATATTGATCCATCCTCCGCTTCCATACTTGATTTTGTGTAAGGGTATAAACGGACGGATCGGGTGACAGGTTTCAAAAAAAATTAGACGCTCCGATGTTTCTGTCGGCAGCGTCTTTTATCTTTGCATGCATCTCCAGCATGATTGAAACCTAAATTATTCCAGCCCGTATGTATTGGGAAATGGATACGCGAAATCATATTAACCAACAAGATTTGCAAATGAGGTGTATAACTTGAGTAAACTTCAATCCAAATCCAGAAGGCATCGTCACAGCTCCAATCCGAATGAACTTCACATCGAAGTTTCCGGCTCGTTCAAACGTTGGCTTGTTATCTTGGTGATTACGCTTACTGCGGGGACCATAATATATTTATTGGCTACAGCCCGTGAAAGCTGGATAAGCATGGGGATAGACCGCTATGTATTGCCCTTTATGATCTGGGGACTTGTACTGTCTCCCATCCTTGCTTTTCTTTTCCTCAAGCAGAGCGGCCGAACCCTTTCCCATGTCAAATTTTTACGAGTTTTCGGGATTGCTTTCTGCCTTCTGCCTCTGGCTCTTCTGTTTTATGTGTTACCCGTAACACTTGGCATGGTGAATGATCACCTAACCCAATATAAGCAAAACCCGGTGTTATCCACCACTAAGGTGGGCGACTACAATTCTTACGAGGTTACTTTCGTCGATATGTACGACATCATCACCATTAAAACACCGACAACAACCCAATCCACTCGAAAAAAGCTAAATATCCAGCATGATCTCGCTCCTGAAGAAAATGTTTACGTCACTTATAAGCGAATTTATATCAAAAATAGCTTGGTCACGGAGAACCGTTACGCTGATGTTGTCATTCATGCACCCAAAGAATCATAAGCATGCAAAGAAGCTGTACGATGACCATTACGTCACCATACAGCTTCATATGTTACAATTTCGATCTGGCTACGCGCCTTCTTCTTCAACCAACAGTTCCAGCTTAATCACATTTACTCGGGAAATCCGCTTATGCTCTGTCTCTTGAATGACAAATACATAACCTCCATACTCAACCGATTGACCGACCTCAGGTGGAATGGCATCTACTCTGGAGTATAACCAACCCCCGATGGTATCGTAATCGGCACGATCCATCTCCAGTCCAAATCGTTCGCTGACTTCTTCAATCAGCATCAATCCATCAATGGAATATTCCATCTCATCCACTTGCTCAATGGCAGGACGCTCCTGGTCGAATTCATCCTGAATCTCGCCTACGATCTCTTCCATGATATCTTCAAGTGTGACAAGCCCGGAGGTTCCTCCGTATTCATCAATCAGTATAGCAATCTGTGTCTTGCTACGCTGCATACGCTTGAGCAGATCACTGATCAGCGTGGTATCTGGCACAGCCAGGATGGGCCGGATTACGGAAATAGTATCCGTGAGTTGGGATCGCATTAGATCCTTAATGTGAATAAAGCCGATAATATGATCCTTGTCTCCGTTATATACCGGATACCTTGTTCGCATACTTTCACTGGCAATCTCCAGATTTTCCAGCATGGACTCATTGGCATTCAGACAGATCATCTCCGTCCGCGGAATCATAATTTCACGGGCGGTTGTATCCGTAAAATCAAATATATTATCAACAAGTGCTAATTCAGTGTTATCAATTAAACCGCTCTTATTGCTTTCTTTCATCAGAATACGTATTTCATCTTCGCTATGTGCGGAGTCAATCTCCGAAGCTGGTGCCATTCGGAAAAGTCTCAACAAGCCGTTAGCCATACCGTTCAGTGCCCATATGAATGGATACATTAACTTGTAGAAGAACGTTAGCAAAGCCGCAGACCACAGGGTGATCGTCTCAGACTTTCGAATCGCCATCGTTTTGGGAGCAAGTTCTCCCAGTACAATGTGCAAGATCGTAATAATCACAAATGCAATGGCAATAGAGATTCCATGAACGTAGACTGGTCCCAGTCCAAATGCGGTAAACACGGGCTCTAACAGATGTGCAATTGCCGGTTCTCCCAGCCACCCGAGTCCCAGTGAAGCCAAAGTTATACCTAGTTGGCAAGCTGACAGATATGCATCCAGATTACGTACGATATTGGAAGCATATATGGCATTTTTGTTGCCTGTTTCCACCAAAGCCTCGATCCGACTTCCACGAACCTTCACCATCGCGAATTCCGCCGACACAAAGAAACCATTCATTAATACAAGTAAACCAATTAATACTAAATTTAAAATACTCGGTAAGGGGTCACTCAAATTTTCATCCTATTCGCCGTCATTCTTCGGCAAATAGGTCCACCTCCTTCGGAAATGTAGGATATTTGCCATTCTGCCGTTCATATGCAATTTCAACTTCCCAATGCTTCCACCTCCACCTTGTTCTGTCGAATAACAAAGATATGCTTCTTTTATTATATAATTCTACACTACACAGTCAATCCGTGTCCTATGACAACGAAATGGCACAAACGCCTTTTTTCTTTAACAAAAGTCTCGATTACGCTGTTTTATTTACATTTCACAAACATTGGTTTAAGGAAACTAAAGAGAGCATCCTCGCTCATGCTTCCGCATGACTGGATACTCTCTTTTTGCAATACTGTTAATTTCTTAAATTCTATCCGCTAATTACGATGTCGACTCAATCTCCACTACGGTTTCCGAAGCGGGTTTCCAGCGCCACTTGGCTTGTTTCCCGCTTGGGTTATGCAATCCACCGATCCAGAATTCATCCTGCTTCAGCAGTGCCCAATCGACTTCTCCATTCAACACCTTAATTCCGAGTTCCGTTAGTGACAGGACTCCGTCACGGAATTTTTCATCATGCTGCTTGAAATTAGGAAAAGTGGTTGCACCGCTCATCTGAAGAAGGGCATGAGGTCCTTCTGTCATCCGCCTCAGATGTGCCCAGTATTCAAGATCACCCATCCCGAGAATATGCAGCTTGTCCCCTACCTCGCGAAATAATGGATACGGACGCTCCACACCTGCTCTAATGGTCTCTAGTGTTGTCTGCTCAATGAGCCCCAGACCGTTCGATACAGATGGCAGACGGGACAAATGTGCCTTAAAGGCAGCTTTCGCAAAGGGTAGCGCAGAAGTGTCTGCCTGCAAGTAATCCAGATGATGCCGGAAATCAGTTGACGTATAGGCTTCCCAGAACTGTGCACCGGCCTGTAACTCGTTTTTCTCAATCACATGCCAACTGCCGGACAGACGTTTAATCTGTGTGGAAGTAAGCTGTCCCAGTCCTCTAAAGTGCTCAATCTCTGGATACGAGTCAATGCAGAGCAGATTCAATTTCGTATTCTGGAGTGCTTGTCCTCTGAAATAATGCAATAGGTAAGATAACATCGTCTGATCATAGAGATCGTATTCGAACCATAAGACAATTTCCTTGTATTGTTGAAATGAATGCAACTTGCGTTCAAGCTCCTCAATCTTCAAGTATTCCACCTGTGGAATGCCCAACTGCTGCTCTAACACGAATGCCCGATTCTGCCGCTCCTTCGTATCTCCCATCTCTTTGGCTACCGGGCCGAACGTATACAACTCTCTCCATACCAGGATGTCTCCCTGAATCCCACTCTCTCTTAAACGATTTGCAGCGTGATCCCCATTCATAATGTGTAACAATCCTTTTCCCCCTTCATACAATTCACTGAATACAGAGACCAGATCCCTTACAGGCATAGAGCGCTTGAGTTTGGATCGGGCATCGAACAATCTTTTCTTTAATGCAGGTACCTTGACCCCGAGGAAATCCGATATTTCCTTGAGCGAGTATCCTTCCAAATAAAACAGTTCAACAGCAATCCGCATCGATGATGGCAGTATTGCAATGGAATTACGAAGCGTACGATGCATTTCATTTTGCACCGCTTGTTTTTCCGGATCATGCGCCTGATCCTCTTCATGGAATACATGCTCCAGCTCCTGAACTGGAATCATCGTATGCTGCTTGCGTCTTAGCCAGCGATAACACTGCCTCTCCACGATCACCTTGAACCACCCGGGAAAAGCCTCAGGTGCTTCCAGCTTGGACAGATTGCCAAAGGCTTCAGTAAACGCCTCCTGCACGACATCTTCTGCCCAAAATGTATCCCCCAGTCGGTGGTAGGCAACAGCAAGTGCCATCCCGCGATATTGAGACATCAGTTGTGCGTAAGCTTCGGGTTCGCCCTTCATCGCTCCTTCAATCCATGAATTCAATGCTATGGACTCCCTTCATATAAGCATGCTGCTTGTTCTATTCATGTATAAGTGCCATGTTATCGCCAAAAGGTTACGTATGACTCTAACCCTATAGTAACCTTCGTATATATGTTTATGTAAAAAGCTGTCCTGTCTGCGGATTACCTCCACATTCAGGACAGCGAAGTAAATCAGTATGTGTTAGACATGTTAATTATCATTCAAAATGATGAGGGCCAATGATTATCTGCTTGGAGCTTGCGGGTAATTGCCTACCACTCCTGGATATTGGTACAACAACGGCTCATCAAATGTAGCATAGTCAAAGTTGACCATCAACAGCATGATCCGTCTTCCTGTCTTCGGGTCACTAATGATAATATGGTCACGGCCCGCTGCTTCAATAATACCTTGGAATATGCGAGCGTTCCATTCTTTATTGCCTTCATATGTCATGTAGAACGTACCGAATTTACCAAGGTTCAGACGTAAAATATTCTCAATGTATGACTGCTCAAACTGTGGAGCCGTTGTTGTAATCACTGCACCCGTTGGTGTCATTGGGCTTCCACTGGATACGAGTGGGGGTACACTTGTCGAGCTTGGTGATACCATCCCTGGCGTTGGTAACATGCCAGGCATTCCGTTACCAATTTTGTAAGACGTACCTTGAACCTGAGAATTGGCTTGTTGACCCAACACAGAATTCGCTTGCTGACCCAGTGTTTGAGTCGTTGGTTGATAAGGCTGATTAATCATAGTGATTCCTCCCAAAATTTAATATACTTCCGGACAGTCATCGCCTGTCGGACTGAAGAAACAATGCGCTTTGAAACGTCCTGTATTTGGCTGGTCATACCACGTTGGTGGGCAGTCGCCCACAGGTCGGAAAAACCACAATGAATTGCTCGCTGGCCAGATGCGCTCTCCATTGATCACCCGTTGTGCAAGACGAATCTCGGACTGTCTTGCCCGTTGGTAAAAGTACCCCTTCTGTGTTGACTCGTAGCCTCCTGGATTCTGGAATACCATACGATTGATATCGCGAATATCCTTAAAGTCCAGACAATCCACCAGCACCCGGTTCACACCTACATTGCCCACAAGCAACATACCCTGTTCGCCGTCACCTTCAGCCTCTGCCCTCATGAGCCTAGCCAGCAGCTTGACGTCCTCTGAGTTGGCTTTAATAACAGCCATAGTCTGTTTCCTCCTTTGTTTCAGCTGTTCATCACCGTACATCGTATTGTGCAGGAGCCCATTCGGTGACACGATTCCATCTTTTTTCCATAAAAAAAAACCCGGAACCTCACCCAAGGTGAAGTCCCGAAGCAACTCGTTTCTTATAATACTCGCCTGTTTAAGGCTTGGCTTCAATCCAATAATCATAGGCATGAACAATGTTGCCTTGGTAAGCCTGATGTTCGGCCAGCAGATCCGGAAGCTTGGCAAGCTGAAGTTCCATCTCCGCTGCCCCTTTTTCATAAAAAGAAATATGAGGACCTTCATGATTCTGCTTCATCTCAACCGAAATCATCAACCTTTTGCCCAGACGATCTGCAATCTCCATCTCCTGACTCACAACAGCAGCAATACCATTGGACCCTTCTGCCTGATTACGGAATGCCATCATCGACACATGATCAAGTGTATCAATCATAAACTCTGTCACAGACATGTCTTTTCCCGGCAACGGGAAGGTATCCAGCCATACAGCAAGGTCTGCACTTGTTTCGAGATCACTGTCCTTCTTCGTTTCTTCCTGGAAAAATGTAATGTTGGCAGCCCATTCGGTCAGCAGGGTGTCCCGACTATTCTCCCAATCCGGCAAGGTGTAAGGCTCAATATCCAGATGGATGCCTTCAAATCGTTCATCCGGCTCGGATTCCGTATTATAGTTTTTTACATAATCAATCAAGCGCTTAATACGTGGACGATTCTCCTTCTTGCCCCAGATCGGGTGTCCACCCATCGCATGGATCTCAATGCCCTGCGCTTGTGCCCGTTTCACAAAACTGCGGTAACTGGAATAGGGTTGGTCCAGATCTAACCGCACATACAACCAGTTAATATTCTGCTCTCTAGCAAACGCTAGTATGTGATCTCCCCCGTCATTCGTCACCTGAGAGGCCTCCCAGATATACGTTCCCCGAATCTCTGGCTGATTGGATGGAATCTCCGGTGATGGCAGTTCTGACGGCTCCAGTTGTCCCCAGTATACGATGTCATGTACAGCAGAACCTGCGTAGGAACTATGCTCGCTGAATGCGGAGGCAACTTCTTCAATAACGCTTTCCAGTTGTGCTGCACCTTTACCGGCAAACGTCGTGAACTCCTCGCCAGGCATTGGCTTGGTGTTCAACCCAACCGTAACGCTCACATTGCTGGTATCGGCCCAGTTCATTTCCTGTTCAATTAAACGTATAATACCATTGTTCCCTTGCGCGTTATCACGGTAAGCGAGTAAAGTGACATGCTCCACTCGTTCAATGAACCAACGTGACAATGGTTCGTTATCTGCATCCTCAGAAACTCTATTTCCTGTGATTGTATAGGAATCCAGCCAAAATGGCAGGTCAATATTCACTGCAACTGCGCCATCCTGTCTCACTTGCTCAAATAACAGATTCATATTGGCTACCCAGGATTGTACCAGTGGCTTGGCATCTTCTTTCCAGGCTGGTAACACATAGGGCTTGATATCCAGATGTATGGCATCAAATTGCTCGTTGGGCTCAGCAGCTTGATTGTAATCACTTACCCACGACGCTAATCTGAGCATGGGACCTTCACGGCCACTGAGCGCCCAGGATGGATCGCCTCCCAGCGCTTCAACCGCAATACCCGCACGGCTTGCTTTGGCTATAAACGTCTGGTATACCTCCTTTGACACCGTCATGTCTACATTCACGTATAGCCTGTTTATCTTATGTTTAGCTGCATTGGCCAACAGCTCATCTCCGTTGCTAACAGACTGTGCCTGCCATACCCAGGCCGCCCGTATATCTGCGCCGTCAGCTTCAGCAGGTGACTCATTCCCTATCATTATCATCCCTCCGATCAGCAGTAACAGCCAAAATACCTTCCGGGATTGTTTCCCGAACATATACTCCCTCCATTCTTCTACTGTTGTAAAATCACATTTATTATAGCAACCGAGTTATTAAAAACAAATAAGCCCAAGTGCTTAACTTGGGCTTATTACTCTTAAGTTGGGACAGCTTAGGGCTCGCCCGGCTCAATCCCGGTTCTAGTCCTCATATATCATTTTTCGGGTCATGCCTCCATCAATAACGAGGTTGGTCCCTGTGACAAAGGTATTGCTTGGATCAGACAAATATAGACAAGCACGGGAGATATCCGAAGGAACACCCACACGACCGGATGGATGCTGTTCATGATCCTCCTTTTTCAATTTCTCCACGTCACCTGTCTCAATCCATCCCGGACTGATACAATTGACCCGAATTTGGTCCTTGCCCAGTGAGACCGCCAGCGCATGTGTCAGAGCTACAATGGCTCCTTTGGATGCGGCATAAGCTTCAGTATCCGGCTCAGACATCAGCGCACGGGTAGAAGCCATGTTGATAATGGCACCCCCGTGTTCATTGCTTTTCATATGTTTGGCTGCTTCCCGACTTGCCAAAAAGCAACTTCTCACATTTGTATTGAGTACATCGTCCCATTCTTCCAGCGTCAGCTCATAGGGTGACTTCCACTTGGCGAGTCCCGCATTATTCACCAAAACATCAATTTGCTTGAATTCTTCCACGGTTGTACGAAAAAGATTCGTAATATCCTGCTCGCTCCGAACATCACATTGAACAAAGATGGCTTCTCCGCCTTCATTACGAATGGAAGCTGCGGCTGCCGCACCCTCGGCTTCCTTGTGATCGGCAAGTACAACTTTGGCTCCAGCGACCGCATAAGCCTCGGCCACACTTCGTCCTATCCCTTGAGCGGCACCGGTTACAACAACGACCTGATCTGTAAATGACATATGGTTTGCCTCCTCTATGGTAATGATCCTTCGATCATAATCTTATTAAGCCTCTTCTTATATAAAAACACGTTAGGCCCATTAAGAAACGCTTGTCCAGCAATTAATCAAAAAAAGCTCACGCCATCCTGGCGCAAGCTGCTCAGTTTAACCACGTAGGCGTTCAGAATATACGCGATTATATCGCTCGAAGCCTACATAACGTGTTCCTTTGAACGAGAGTCGTCCTTCATCCCCCTCAGCGCACAAACCATACTCTTCGCCATTGACTTTGAATTCGAGCCGATCTCCACTTTCTACTTCAAAGGTGACGTAGTATAGCGTTCGTGCTGTACTGCCCGGTTCAGATTGCGACTGACTCATCTTCATCCGTCTGCTGGTGATTCGTGAAGGCACGGTCAATAGCGGCTCCGAGTTGTTGCGTCCCCACTTCCATACCTCCTTTCCCATCGACAGAAGGACTATACCTATAATCAGAACAAATACAACCGGAAAGACGGTTCCAAACAAATCAAACATCCAGGATGATTCAATGCCCATGTCTCTCCCTCCGTTCATACAACTTAGGACAGCCGGAGTCTTGACCCGTCTCCTGTAATGTATATGCACGTAAACAAGGAACTTGTTATCGGGATTGAAATCGAACGGTTCGAAGGGAAAACCCTCCGGCAGAATACCAAAGGGTTGCTTTATACGAAAATAAGTACTATTTCATTATCTAATACCCTGCTGCCTAGCAGCCCTATTTTACTTAAAGGTTGTTGCAAATCGATGATCCAACAATATAACCTGATTGACCTGTCCCTCTTTTGTCAGCATAAACGATGCACGATAGATAGCCAGATCATCTTTTTCCGCTTGCAGCGCTTTCTCATCCAGGAATGTTTCCTTCTGAATATGATAGGCATAATCGATATTACGTTCAGATTCGACTAAAACATATTGCTTGCCATACAGATCAAGAATCTCTTGATGTGTCATCCCCGCCTTTGCCCCGCGAGCCGTCTTAAAGTACCCTTTCGAGTCCTTATTCAAGATGATACTGACGACTTTGGCATCCCTGTAGCCAATCGTGATCCCGTTATTGTATTGATAGGATTGACCCACAGCGGTTGATGTTCCCTCACCGAGGATTTTCTCAGCCTCTTCCTGACTCATTCCATACGTAATCTTATCCTCACTGTCGGTCTTCGTCACAGCCAGATCCTGTTCTGAAAATTCGTTTGGATTGAATTTGCTATTGCTGCAAGCCGTGATCATGATTAATAATAATGCCGCAACAACCCATGTTATTTTTCTCCAGTGTCCATTCTTCATGTACTCACCTCTGATGTTTATCCAATATTTTATCATATTAACTACTGAAAAATAATTAGTAGTGACTTTTCACCATTCCTCACAAAACAAAAAGAGTATCCGATATGTAGTTACTTCTGTACCATTATCCGCTCCAACTGAGATAACAGCCTCAGGTAAAGCACTGCTATCTCAGTTCAAGCAAACCCATGTTACCGTTGTGGATGCATATTTAATAAAGTTGAGGAAAGTTGCTAGCCTGTTAACGGACTCATGCTAATTGTGTGATCACAAGATGTGCGGATACAGGTCTAGTTCCACCCGCAAGTGGCGTGATTGTTAATGCTGTAGCATTACCAGCCGGGTTCCGCACAGTCAGAATAGAATTAATCACGGTTGTCTGCACTAAAGCCATACCCACAATCTGAGACGTTCCCGTTGCTCGCCCAACTACAGTAGGAGCCAAATCTGCCCCATTGAGAGTTAAGATTAATTGACCCGCTTCATTGATGCTTACTTGGAACAAAATCTGATACGTACCAATGGCTGCCAGATTGAATGAACTAGGCCCCGTGCGGGCGATAGTTGTTCCACTTGTCGGCCCATTCTGAGGAAAGCTTACATCTGTACCGGGAGCAACCGTTGCAGCATTATCAGGTGGCATCAGCGCGAAAAAGTCAGCAAATCCCAGCACGCTTCCGGCTGCTCCTGTCGCACCTGTAGATCCTGTTGCCCCAGCGGGACCCGCTACTCCCGTTGCACCTGTCGGACCTGCTGCTCCAGCAGGACCCACTGCTCCTGTTGCACCAGCTGGGCCTGCAAGGCCTACTGCTCCAGCAGGACCTACCGCTCCTGTTGCACCAGCTGGGCCTGCCGGGCCTACTGCTCCAGCAGGACCTACCGCTCCTGCTGCACCGGCTGGGCCTGCTGGGCCTGTCGCACCCGTCGGCCCAACAGCCCCAGGAAAACCTTGAGGTCCAATTGCTCCGGCAGGTCCGGGATTACCTTGCGGACCTTGTGGCCCTACAGCCCCCGCTTCTCCCGGAATCCCCTGTGCTCCCATGGGTCCAGCAGGTCCGACCGGACCTTGAGAGCCTACCGCTCCAGCAGGACCAGGCTGTCCCTGAGGTCCTTGTGGTCCAGGTGGCCCCCCCGCTGGTCCTTGAGCTCCAGGTGGCCCTTCTGCCCCTTGTTTACCTGGAATACCCTGTACGCCCTGTACGCCTTGTATACCTTGTGGTCCTGTTGGGCCAACGACAGTAGGGGTAGATATGTTCACCTCTGGAGGCGGACATTTTACTTGAACGAACTTTTTAACCACTTTCAATCGGCGGTCTTTTCTTTTAACTTTACATGGATGTAATGTTGCCTTTTTTCTCTTCATACGTTTCTTCACTTCTGAATGACTCACAGTATCGACACCTCCCTATAGACATAGTTTAACGTACGTATGTAGATAAATAGATGCGTGGACGAACAACCAATTTAATTAAAAACTCCGCTGATTACTAGGTAAAACAATAAAATCAGTAGCAACTGCCTATACGTTTGATCTATTTTGTTCATAACCATCGATTAAAGCGAACTGCTTTATGTGAGGAGATTTGTTCAAAAAAACTCATGCCATTTGGGCATGAGTTGCTTGGTTTAACCACGCAGACAATCCGAATAAAACCGATTAGTTCGTTCAAAGCAAATATATCCTGTCCCTTAAAAGAGGGCCGTCTTAAATCTGCATCGGGTGTACGACGATATAGGAGTTTTGAGAAAAAGGTAACCACGACCTCCATAACATGTTGAGTTCACTTATGCTGATTTTTCGATTGTAATATTCTTCATCACAATTAATCTTGTGGTCTAACGATTCTGCCAAGTAAAAATGTGTTTCATCATAGCCAACGACGGGAACAAAATGCAAATAACGTTGTTTGGCATGTACTCTAATAAATAATATAACAGGCACACCCTTGCTGATCTGTTTCTTCAACGTATTCACATTTCCTCGTAAGTACATTGCCTGATATCCTAGTTTTCTGAAAAAAACAACGACTGCTTTGGGATATACCGTCCCATCCAGTAATTTTCGAGGATAGGTTTCATAAAGCTTTGTTCCGTTGGACTCCAAACCGAAATGTCTCAAGACGAACGCACTGGAAAATGCAGCGCATTCGTAGTTTTTCTGAATATCCAACCGATTTAAAGATTGAATGTAATATGTGCGTGGCACATTAACCGTGTACATGCGATCTTTCTTAGGAAAACTGAAATAAAGGGAGATCACCCAGAGAATAATCAACCAAAGTAATACATTGAGAAGCAATTCGTGACCTCCTTCGTCTCATCAGACGATGTACTCTAACGTTTAAGTAAGCCATTCACTAGACAGCAGACTATACGTCACAATATTCTCATAATGATCGTAGACCCATTGAGCTTCTCTGGATGTTCCCTCATTTGAAAATCCGATTTTCTCAGGTATAGCTCTGCTTTTTAAATTATTTTCTGCACATTGAATGATCACACGATTTAACTTCAACTCGTTAAAAAGGTATTTAAGCAATTGCTCTATTGATTTGGTAATGATTCCTTTACCCTGTGCTGACTCAGCTAAAAAATATCCAATGCTCGTTGTTCGATTATTCCAATCAATATAATGCAATCCTAACATCCCGACCAATTGTTCATTGAACCATATTCCGGAATCAAAACCGTTCTTCTCTTCATAATTATGTGTCCATACATCTATTACAGAATCTAAATCGCTGGGCGATTGTCGTTTATCAACCCAGAGTAACCACTCTCTCAAGTACTTTCTGTTCTCATCAATTAACGCATACAAATGATCTTTATCTTGAGATTGGATCAGCTTTAATACAATAGATTCATTCACTTGAAAAGGTAGCATCCCGTTCCTCCCACTCAATCTAACTATAAGGTTATTTTAGGTGTTCATTCCTCGCACCAGTTCTTTAATACCCATTCTTTAATTTGTTCAGCTACTCCCTCTGCTGTAAGTTCTGTCGTATCAATTGTTTGCATTGGCGGGTCAAACGCATTTTCCGAATTCTGTAGTAACCAATTTGCAAAATTCTTGTGATCTTCGATCGAGTTCTCGTCCCACCCACGAGCTCTTAAACGCGTCTCGCGAGTAACATCGTCACAATGCAAATTCATATATAGAATTCGATCAAATCGATCTATGTAATCGGACGATGCAATGTTTTCCGGCACCATCGTTCCGCATAAAACAGTCCCTCGTCCACTTAGCGATATGTTATACGCAATCCTCAACCAATTCTCTTTGGCAATCTGCCAATCCACGTTATCGATGATATCCATATCAAAGACGTCAAATTCGGGAAGTTGCTCCCGAACATGCGAAGAGATCGTTGTTTTTCCTGTTCCACTCGCGCCTGTCACTACAAATAAAGATAGTTTGTTCATGTCAGTTCCTCCAATAGATAGAAGTCAGCTTTTAAAGTTTACTTGTAATAATTCATTAACACATCTGCGTGTGCTACTTCCAGCCACGCAATCTCAGATAGTTCAAATTGGTCTATACTCTCCTTGAAAATTAAATTGATAGCTGTCACTTACACGGATATATCCGAGAATACAATATCCTCTTTCTCTGTATAAAACGCTAGAGTAGTTTTTATTGTCTGTGTTCCCCTCTGCAACCAATAATTGATCACCGTCACAGGTCAAAACAATTCCAATGTGATCGTGAGAATTATCCCTTAAGAGCTTCTCATAAATGACTATATCACCACGCTCTGGTTCAAAACCTTCTTGCATATCCCGATAAAAGAATCCTGTTTCAGCTAGCTTAGCCCAGTCCAACCAAGCACCCACCCCAGCTAATCGATACATTCGATTAGGATATCGAATAGGGAGTTTTATTCCAACTTCCATACAACAATGATATACAAATGCAGCACACCAATTGGCTTCAAGTATTTTATAGATATCAGAATCCGGCCAATACCTGCAAATTTCCTGATATCGTTGATCCCCTGGAGTACCAATAATATTTTGCCTTGCCAGCGTTTCTGCTAGATCAGCTAACTTGGAACGCCGGTCTTCAGTATTTATGTTAACTGTTTGCACATTAACATTAACGTCTGCTTTTATTTTCTCCTTCGATATCCCCAATTCAGTAAATACATTCTCTAATCTACTTATCTCTATCTTTGATAAGCTTCTACCTGGATTCTGGAAGTACATCTGAAACAGTATGGCATCTTTAATAATTTCTTCATATGGGCCATGAACTAGATGTGTATCTTCCTGATAAAAGATTGATTTAAGAATGATAGACAGTTCATCTGTCGTAAAGATTTCAGCACTGCGTAATATCGGTCTAACAGCATCCGCACTATTAGAACCAGGAAAGTCTTCGATTCCTGTTTTGTAGAAATAAAAACCGTGGAGTAACCCTGCAATCGCAGTAATTTCCGAATCCTGTACTCTTTTCATAGCAAGCATGGAAGCTAAATTAGAAACCCCATAAAGATGGACCAACATACCTTCCTTGTTAATACTTTCCTCAAGAAGCATTTCATGAACGAGACTACGAACAGTGTCCAGCCGTTTAGATTTATTTCCCGAACTCAAACTTTGGCCTCCCTACCTTTCTTGACTGGGTCATATTCGGCTTTATTCCTAGACCCATATCTATGATGAATCTGCAATTAAAGGTAATATTAGAGAATACACTGTAATATGTACCACGCTTCTGGGAAACTTTTAAATATTATTCTTATCACTGAACTCAATGCAAAAAGGTTGCATCTCAGGGTTTAAACAATACTCTATTCTTTCTCTGAAGTTTTTCCATTCGACTTTTAAAATGGCTTCTTCAATTGGAAAGAAACCAGAGTCTAAACTCTCCGATGATGTCGTTAATTCCCCACCTATCGGTCTTGCTAGAAATAATGTGTTACATATTGAATTTTCGATATTCTGAAATATTCCACAAAACTTGATGATTTCAATGTCGATGCCAGATTCTTCTTTCGTCTCTCTAATTGCAGCTTGACTAAGAGATTCTCCTTCTTCTACTTGACCACCTGGCATTTCCCATCCTCTTCGCGGTCCTCTAATAAGTAATAATTCATTTTTGTCGTTTATCACGATTGCAGCGGCAGATAAGATGTGTTTTGGAGGGCTCATTTTTTCGACTCCTTCTAAAGAGATTAATATACGTTTGAAGAACAAATTATAGCCAGACTAAAAGAAGTTATATATCCCATCTTCAAAGTAATTGTATTCTTCATCCGTGACTCTTAACTTTCCATACCCCTTATAAAATATTTCTTTATCTCTTTCATTATCAAACGCATTAGGTTTTGGTCGAATGGCTAATGCTACATCATATCTTGGATCGCCATAAGCTGCTCCTGCCCAGTCAATAACTCCAACAATATTGCAATCATTAACTAGCACATTATCTATAGTAAAATCTCCATGAATGAAAGTGTTCTCTATTGGTTTTGGTCTTGCTTCTTTCAACTGTTGCAGTAGTTCTGCTGATCCGTCTACAGCAAAATGATTTAGATTATATTCTGCTTTATTAAGCATTGTATCTAACCAAGGACTGTCATTGTTCAATAATTCAACAGGACAAGAGCATTCATGTATTTTCTTTAGACAAAGCCCAAAGTTAAAAATCGTTTTTTCTTTACTTTGGAGGTCAGGCATCTTAGAGAGAAATTCTCTTAAACTTATTCCATCAATATAATCCATCAGAAGCCATCTCGATGTGTCCTCCATATGAAATGAATATACCTTTGGAACAGGGAGTCCCGTATGGTAAAGGTATTGGAGCACCTTATATTCATCGGATAACCATTCATTATAAAGATCGTTTTCTGTCTTCTTGATGATGTACTTTTGATCAAACGTATCCAGTATAGCCACAGTAGAAGTATGACCCTGCTTAGGAAAAGTGATTTTCTGGACTTCCCCTATATGTTCTTTTATTTCAATTGGGAGATCTTGAATGTTCATAGTTTTATCCTTTCTACTATCTCATGCTCTTTCTGATCATGTTCTCGTCGATAATTCCGCTCTAAAAGTACAAATCCCATCCCATAATAAAAGCAGCAAATAGGAAAGCCGACATGCCAGACATGATGTATACCGCCTTTTGCTTGTTACTGTAACTTCTCTTCAGCAGTTTGTAGAACATCAAGATAAGGTACGCCACAGCTAGAATTACATAAAGCAGGTTTAAAATGAGATGTATGCGTAATGAAGAATAAGGGGCAAAGCCTAAGGCGCGCATGAACAATAGGATCGTATTCAAAATGAATGCCAGACTGGCAATATTAATGGCAATATGATATTTATCAAATCCTGTGCCGGGTCTTTCCCCGTTTTTTAATTTATATTTGGATAACCGAATAAAATAGCCAATTATAGCTCTCAAACTGAGCAGGATGGCTACTGCAAGAGCAATAAAAGATGCTTTGATCAAGTTTATCGTTAAATTGGACATGGGCAAAAAGTCATTATAAGGAATGGAGGCCTTCTCAATAGTCCCGTTACGCTCAACAATATTTGCAAAGTTACTAAGGTCAAATGTGGTATACTTCTGCAGACTTAACATCGAATATGCCTTCGTAAAACCGGAAACGACCCGTCGCGCAGGCAGATAATATCCCCCACTCTCAGATGTAACCGAATTTGTACTGAAGCTACTTCCAAACACCTTCTGGACAAGACCAACGTTATAAGCCATTTCATTTGACTGGTTTGTCATGACCACTAACCCAAAATTAGACTCCGGGTCAATAACAAATTTACTTGTAAATCCCGCCGTACTTCCAGCGTGTTCCAGTGCAGGCACCCAGTACTCCACTTCAAAGAAGCCATGTGCAATTCGAGGATTAGAAGTTCCATCATAATATAGACTGGTTGACAGCATCTCGTCTAACGTATCCTTGTTCGCGAATATTAAATTGCTACGATCCACAGGCATCAAGGCTGCGAGAAATTTAGCTGCATCCTCTGCTGTGCCAATGGCGCCCCCCGCAGGGTATAAGCTTATGTATGCTCTGTTCTTAGGAATTAGTTTCAGATTCGTAGTGTAACCCTGAATCTCATTTCTTCGTTTCAAGACGTTTAGATTATCGTATTGTGATGGGTGAATCGATGTGTCTTTCATGTTCAGTGGTTTAAATATATGTTCGTTGACATATTTGTAAAAGGGTTGTCCGCTTTGCACTTCAACGATGTAAGCAGCCATAGCCGTACCATAGTTTGAATAAGCAACGACACTCCCAGGTTTATCGATCTGCCTCGGCTCAAATTTTTGTAAAGCTTCACCTAATTCCACAATATCACTCTCGGATGAATACCATAAATCGATCAATCTATCCTCCCATCCTGCGTTATGATGCATAAGGTTCATTAGGGTAATGGGAGCATCGTATTCAAGCTTCTTTAGAAATCCTTCCGGCAAATATCCCTGAATATCGGTATCCAAATCAAGCTTTCCCTGTTCTACAAGCTGCATAACACTCGTCCAGACCAATAGTTTAGAAGTTGAACCCCATTCAAATACAGTAGAGGTGTCTGCCTTTCTCTGTTGCTCAAGATCTGCGTATCCATAGGCCTTATTCACAATGGTCTCACCGTTCTTGATAGCTACAACCGAAACGGCAGCGGTATTCTTCTGATTCATGGCCACATATGAATCAATCGTTTCCTCTAGCGAAGAAAACGTAATTCTGGAGGGTGTTGTCTCCTCTTGCTCTACCTCAGCACGCACAGATACCGCACATGTCATTATGATGAATGCAAGTACAAAAACACAAGTAATTACTTTATTAACATAGTAATATTTTTGATTAATCTTCATTGGCTACCCCTTATTATCTACAATAGTTTTCTTGCCTTTACCACAAAGGTTATAGGGAGCATCTTTGCTTTATTGGCAAA
Source organism: Paenibacillus sp. 2003 (assembly GCF_031455635.1). Taxonomy (NCBI): domain Bacteria; kingdom Bacillati; phylum Bacillota; class Bacilli; order Caryophanales; family Paenibacillaceae; genus Paenibacillus; species Paenibacillus sp. 2003. The sequence goes on from NZ_JAVDTB010000001.1 coordinate 2,344,948, forward strand.
ATCATCGTTTTGCAGTTGCCTTAATTCTTCATCAGATTCCTCAATCAATTGCTCAATGGCAAATCCAGCTTTGGCCAACGCATTCACATAGGTTGATAGTTTACGATCCAATAATGCTAACTTACTTTCGCAAAGAGTTACCGAATACTAAGATTCATCAACCTAACATTTTAAAAAAACCAGTCTATCCTCTTCTGTAGCAACACATTTGTGGATAGGGCGAGACCAACTAAAGATAATACCCATCCTTTCTTGGAACCAATAAATCAATTCCACATTTTGAGAAAATTACCTTAATTATTTCTATAATAACCCATGCTGCAATATTTGCGAAGTACATTTAAAAGCGCATACATTTCACTCCAAATCAAAAAGAACCCTCCCGCAGGAGCGTTCTCCGTGAATCATAGGCTTAGCGTATATCAGATCCATCTTACTATACTTTTCGCTCACATACGTTTGTAGTTGCACAAGCTGATTTATTGCTTCCCATCTGAGTTTTAATTATAGAATGTATCATTTATACATTACAAAAAATCATATTATGCTTCCTCCCTGCCCTGGGCAGCGGGAGGAAGCATCGAGCAGTTAGAGAGAGGTGTCTATAAACAATATGTGTTGTTGTGTGTGTTGCATCTGACCATCTATTTAATGATCAAGTTTAAGTTTATCCATTACACCTACTAATTATTCTTGGACGCACAGCCTTGTGGCCATGGACATCTTAACACAAAACAAAAAAAAGGCACTACCAGCGTTCTGCCAGCAGTGCCTCTCTAATATTCCCATTTAAATGATTCGTGAGAATCATTCCAACCCGCTTCTACTAACGCAGCAACACCTATGCTCAAACCATTTCATTAGTCACTGCGGTCTCTGAATATTGGAAAAACGTTGATATATCAGCTTTTTTTGATTAGTTTCGATTACTATGCGTACATCAAGTCCATAAACCCGCGAGTTACATCTCCACCTTCAGCTGGTTCGGGTTGGTCTGCCTGTGCGTGTTCTGCCATGCAAGCCTTTACTGCATCCTCTGTTGTACAACGATTGGCATCGTCACATGTGTAGCATAATTGAAGCATGTATCTGGTTAATTCATCCGCCTGCGTGAATTGAGTTTGACCGTTGGTTCTCATCTTCATCACTCCTTCTCTTGTTGAGTTAAATATATCACCTTCTAGTGGATTTATTTGTGATTTATTTCACAAACTAAACAAAAAAAGAAAAGGAACCCTTAGGCTCCTCTTCTTTCTCCTATCTATTCACATCGATAACACTCTACGTTTATAGTACTTTCCAATGTACACCGCCATCTACCGTTTGCAATAACAACGATCTTTTGGCATCTGTATTTTCAACCAATATCCAGCCAAGCTTGGGGTTAACCATCTGAATCTTCACAATCTCCGGATAGTCTTCGAGAATTTTCTCCAGTACACTGCTTGCAGGAAGAGCGCTCCACGTTTTGCCCGCATCCTTGGTGTGATAGGTTATGCCCTTTTGCATCGCCCAACCTTCCGATGCGTTTAGAAATACCGGTGAAAGGTTACGATTCGGACCCGTTTGTTTGTTTAAAGTGAAATTGGACAGCTTCCAGCTCTTCCCGCCATCGGTGGTAAAGAATCCATTAAATGTCGTGCTCTCCCCTTGAGAACAGGACATTGACATCCAGGCTGATTGCGCTTCACGTCCAAAAAATTGTGGTGAACTAACACTGAAATTACCACACCCGTTGAATTTGTTTCGATCAAAGAAGGTTTGTCCAGTATTCCAGTTCTCTCCGCCGTCTGATGTTACATACAACTTCGGTGTGCCGAACTCTAGCGCTATTAAGAAACCATGCTTTGGATCCGAAAAAGTCATCCCTGTGGTGTATCCACGTTTGGAAATCTCTTCTGCTTCCTGTTTGCCATCTTCATCACTGGATGACATCCGATTCCAGGTGATTCCACCGTCCTCGGTGAAGTAAAGTTTCTTGTCCTGTTTACCAATAGCGGTATCGACCGTAGTGAGAATCCAGCCTTTTTCAGGAGATACAAATGAGATCGCAGTCACTTTATCCGTCTTGGACAGAGAAGACAGACTCCAAGTTACGCCCCCATTATTAGTGCGAAGCACCATGGTATCTGTTCCACCCATACCTTCACGAACAATCCAACCATGTGCACGATCTACAAAATAAATGCTTTGTCCATATTTAGGGTTAGCCGGAAACTGTACATTTTCCGAAGGTGAGATATTGGTCCAGGTCTTTCCCTGATCCTGAGTGTAGTACAGGCGCAGCGCATTCCGCGTCACACCCCACGCCAATCCTCCGTTGTCATTGAGCAACTGAAAGTCAGTCAAACGGGTCTGTATTTGGTACTTGGCCATATCTGCAGATTCTGTACTGTTCACAGGGGGAACGACAGTTAATGTCTGCCCTGTATTTCCGGCGTCCTCCTGCTGCTGCGGAGGTTCTGCTTCCGGAGGTTGATCTGAGTCAGTGCATGCAGCCAATAAGGCTGCTATACCTATAGACAGCAATGCTGTCTGCGCGATTTTGATCCATTGCAAACGCAAGTGGGTTCCACCTCTCTCATCCAATATACAGGCGCGCATGCCTGTCCTATGGCGTTTTATTTACGATTCATCAGAATCCACTGCTCCTATTCTACCACAAACCTTATGTAAAAGGCTCATTGCCCACTCATGGTTGGCCCGCTCCCTTTTTCAAGCTGATGCTCTGGGCTATATGCCACACATTTATTACCATTAATTTCATCCTAAACTGTTTTTCGACGGAATAATTGGTAAAAAGACATGAAATGTGAACTATTTTATAGACAACACTCGCTTTATATTCTCTAATCCCTTAATATGGATGGGAGTATAACCCAAAAAGGAGAGGATATGAACATGACAAATAGTGCAGCTCTGAAACCAAGTCGTGTCGTGATTGTAGGCATGGGTGCGGTGGGAACAACAACGGGATACACGCTAATGTTGAGACAGCGTTCATCCGAGTTGGTATTTGTGGATGTGAATCATGATAAAGCAACCGGCGAAATGCTGGATATGAACCACGGTCTTCCATTTACGGGAGGCGTGAAAGTATGGGCTGGCGATTATTCCGACTGCAAAGATGCAGATATCATTATTATTACAGCGGGTGCTTCCCAGAAACCGGGTGAAACCCGGATTGATCTGCTGAAGAAAAATGCAAGCATTTTCAAAGATATTATCGAGCGCATTACTGAAGTGAACTCTCATGGAATTTTACTGATTGCAACCAATCCTGTAGATATTTTGTCCTATACTTCGTGGAAACAAAGCGGATGGCCTGCTTCCCGTGTCATCGGTTCAGGTACATTGCTCGATAGCGCACGTTTCCGTTACCTGATTGGTAAGAATAAAGGGATCGACCCTCGTAGTATTCACGCACACATTATTGGTGAGCATGGAGATTCCGAAGTACCGGTATGGAGCCTGGCTAACGTTGCAGGAACAGATCTGGAATTGGATGAAGAAACACAACAGGATATTTTCGACCGCACCAAAAATGCAGCGTATGAGATTATTAATGCCAAAGGAGCGACTTCCTATGCAATCGCCCTTGCTCTGGACCGCATTGTAGCTGCAATTCTCGGCAACGAAGGCTCCGTTCTGAACGTATCCACTTACCTTGAAGACTACAATGGTGTATCGGATGTTTATCTGGGTGTTCCATGTGTTGTCGATCGCAACGGTGTGCGCGAGATTCTGCCTCTACCGCTGAATGAATCCGAGAAAGTGGCTTTCCAGGCATCTGCTAACAAATTAAAAGAACAGATCGCTGGTTTGGAATAATCCTGCCACAAAACACGCAACCATTCATGGTGTGAACGATTTAGCATGTTAAACGTTGTGAATTAAGATATCCGCGCTAGCCAAAAGGACCATTTGTTCTTCCAGAGAGAAGAAGCGAATGGTTCTTTGGTTTGGCTTCTATTTATATACCTATTTAGTTATCAGGTAATAAGTTTACATAATATTAATTATGTTTAAATCTCCACCATCAAATCAATAACAAAAAAGCCTGTCACTTGGACAGACTCCTTTTCGGATTAAAGATTAGCTTTTCACTTCTAATATGACGGAAGTTTAACGTCCAGCAGAGCCATAGCCTCTTCTTTCTCCCTACTGGTGACGTGTGTGTACACGGTTGTTGTTTGAATCGACGCGTGACCAAGCAGTTCCTGAACCGTACGCAAGTCGGCTCCACGCCGTAACATCATGGTAGCGAAGGAGTGACGCAGCTTATGACTGGAGTAGTTTTGACGTTGATTAGCTGGTGATTCCTGCTGGAAGCGTTCAAACGTTTCCGTAGATATGAGCTGGATACTGCGAATAGACAGTCTTTTTCCTTTTTGCGAGACAAATAAAGCTTCCTCTTTTGGCCTCCAAGGATCGAGACGCTCAGCCATTGCTTGAGATAATACTTTTGCCACGGTCTCCGGTACAGGGAGCGAGCGCCATTTACGACCTTTACCAAATACATCCAATGTACGCCGCTCCGCATTATAGTCTTTGCAATCCAACGCATGCACTTCTCCGACCCGTAATCCCATATATCCCATCAGTAGAAAAACAGCCAGATTACGTGTGCGATACTTGCCTTCTACCGACTCCAGGAAACGTGTCAGCCCACTTTCATCAAGGAAAACGGGCGCACGGTTTTTCTCGGTTTTGGATTTTTTGATCCCAAACGCCGGATTATTGGTTAACAATTCGAGTTCAATGAGGGACTTGTAAAAACAGTTCACCGCCGCATGTTTGCGATTTCTCGTGGCATCACTAACCCCACGCTCCCGCGCACGGGACAGAAAAGACAATACATGCAGCTTTTTGACCTGCTCCAGTGACTTTCCTTGAATGGAGACCAGGAATTCCACCACGTCACCCGTGTATGATTTTACCGTATGGCCTGTATATCCGGCGTCCTTCATCCATATGTGAAAAGCTTCTAGCTCGTCCGCATATTGCTCCTGAATCTCCTCGGTCATCATCTGTCTACGTCACCTCGATTCGGTTAAAATTGACTATGATTATTTACACGGGCACTGCGATGACAGAACAACCTTCCTAAGTTGAACAGTGCTCTACGCTTCATCCACAATGACAATGTCAATCAGCGGAATGATCGTTTCGGGTTTGCCTTGACTGCGAGTAAGTACAAACGATGGCAATGGATTCTCGTGCAGCCCATTCACGGATTCACAGATCTGAGTATATAAATCCATGTGCAAAGTCTCGCCTTCACCCGCCACATCAATGACAGGCCAATCATTCTGAACGCAGGCAGGCCAGTAAGCCAGCTCATTCGCAGGTACGATACTTAATTGTTGAATGGACGGATCAATACGGTAGATCCCTTGCCGTTCAGGTTCATCGCCCAACTTGTCCACGGCAAGTATTCGAGCAGACTGCTCATCTGGTGCAGAATAGAGTGAATAACACCACGGAGTCACGCCCCAGGCGATCGCCATCAGCCCCTCTTCCAGCAAAGTATCCGACAGGTTTCCTTCTGCAAATTGTTCGATCAGATTATGGTTACCCAGTCCCATCAGTTCCTCTACACGTTCAGCGAGTCGAGGCAGGTCAGCGAGGATGAATCCTCCTCTGCCGTAGGAGTCAAACACATGATGGTTTCTGCTCCACACAGCTTGAGATGGTGAACTCAACGACGCTGCTTCTGCCGGGAAAAGCGATATAAATGCGGTAATCACCTGCGCGTACTTAACCATTGCAATCTGCTCAGGTTCGAGTGCACCTTCAGCAATACGTGGTGTTTTCATATGCAGGGAGATTCGAAGTTCGTATTCCCCTGCTGTAAATGCTGACCAACCAAAATCAACAGAATGTTCAACGCCTTCAATAGAAGCAATGGAGATCGAGCTATCCGGTTTCAGGTTAACAGCATACTGCACGTATGCTAACTCCTGACCATAGATGATATTGGCATCTTGACGATCAACGGGTGATTCCAACTGTTGTGCAATGACAGATACCTTACGTCCATCCTTCAGAAGACGCTGCGGATCAATATCCAACTGCAATCCGTCTTCACGTCCTAATTGTGAAACAATTAACTGCGCCTCTGCAAGTACGGATGAGTCAGCTAGTGCAAATCCAAAAGCTGCATTTTGATGATCTGAATTCGTATGTAATGGTGTGTTCATGATACATCCCCTCTCTTATGTCTGATGGCATGTCACATCCCCAAATATATTTCATATTTGGCTCAGCCGCAACCCCGCCCCCGTGATTAAGTTGGTTACGTCCCTTATTACTTACCCATATATGAAGAAAATTCCAACCTTCCCTGCTGTTATCACCCTTTATCTTTCTATATAAAAAAATTCCCCATCGCGCTTCGCCTAAGCGATACGAAATGAGGAAAAATGAAGATGTTCTCGGTTAAAGACGTTCTCAACTAATCTATTTATCCTTCGCTCTGAAAACACTGGAGATCCGGCGTGCCGGATTCAGATGACTATAATGGCGTCCATACGCAAAGTAGATAATCAATCCGATGATCAACCAAGCAAAAAACGTAATCCATGTCAGCGCTGCAAGGCGTGTCATCAAGTATACACAACCCAAGGCACTCAGAATCGGAATGAGTGGCACAAGTGGAACGCGGAAGCCGCGTTTGAGATCAGGGTTATTTTTACGCAACACAATAATGCCCAGACTTACAACTGCAAAAGCAAACAATGTTCCGATGTTCGTAAGCTCCGCCAAATGTCCCAACGAGATGAACCCGGAGAACAGAGCCACGATAATGCCTGCAACCCATGTCCCTACAGCTGGTGTCTGACTTTTACCACTAACCTTGGAGAAGACAGGTGACAGTAGTCCGTCACGAGACATGGAATAGAGCAATCGTGTCTGACCATACATCATGACCAGCAATACCGTCGTAATCCCCGCAATCGCTCCAAGAGATACAATCCAGGATAATCCCTTTAATTGAACAAATTCAAATGCAAACGCCACCGGATCACTTACATTCAACATGTTATACGGCACGATCCCTGTGAGAATCAATGATACAACGATGTAGAGAACGGTACAGATCGCCAGTGACGCAATAATTCCAATCGGCAAATCCCGTTGAGGCCGCTTGACCTCTTCTGCAGCTGTGGAGACCGCATCAAATCCGATGTAAGCAAAGAATACGGTTGCTGCTCCAGCTGTTACACCTGAGATACCAAAAGGCAAAAATGGCTGCCAGTTGGTTGGCTCTACATAGAAAACACCTACACCAATGAAGATCAGCACCACGATAATTTTAATCGCTACCATGATGCCGTTCGCACGAGCAGCTTCCTTCACCCCTCGAGTAAGGAGGAAAGTGATAATTAACGTAATGACCGCAGCTGTGATGTCAAAAAAGGTTCCCTTTTCCGGGCTGAACGCACTCGTAAGCGCATGTGGTAACTCCAATCCGAATCCGGACAATAACGTCTGGAAATATCCCGACCACCCGCTGGCTACCGCCGCACTTGCGAATCCATACTCCAATATCAGATCCCATCCCAGAATCCATGCAATCACTTCGCCAAAAGCCGTATAACTATATGTGTACGCACTACCCGATGCCGGTATGCTTGAGGCAAATTCCGAGTAACATAATGCTGCGAATGCACATATGATACCTGCCAGCAAAAATGACAGTACAAGGCCCGGGCCAGCATACGTTGCGGCAGCTACACCGGTCAGCACAAAAATCCCGGTACCAATAATGGCACCCACCCCAAGTGTGGTTAAGTCCAACGGACCGAGCGCCCTTTTCAATGCACTGCTGTTATCACCCGCTGAGGCAATTGGTTTTTTACGAAATAATGAAGATCGATGTTCGTTCTCACGCATAGTCATGTTCCTCTCATCATGAATCTTGAATGTCTATGGATGTAGCAGAGATTGGATGGCTTCCCATCTGTTCTATGAAAAAGTCATTTGTTCTATCTTATCGATCACCTATAAAAACCTATCGAATTCTACACGTTATCGCGTTGCTTGGTTAAATTTATTTTTGGAGATCACATATTTTGTTCTTTTTCCGCGAAAATTATCATGATATGTTGCACGTGGATGAATATGAAAATCGATTTAAAACAAAACTGCGTATAATTTATATTATGCGCAGTTTTTATGAGTCTTAATTTTCGTGAAAAACATCTTATATTCTTTGTTATCTGAAGTTGCAAGAATGAGAGCTCTTTTCGTCTTTTTCCGCTGTCCCTTCCTCCGTTATCCTGTCTAATTCGACGATATGCTAGCATGTAAAAGAGCCACATCACATGATATGGCTCTTCCTTTCCTCTTTATACAGCTTGAGGTGTATATGAAAATACGAAGTAAATATTTCTTAGCTTATATGAAAAAGCGAATCACGAGAAAGCAATTCTCTCCGCGTCCGACATCCGGTATTGGGATAACAAATATTCTTGACTCTGCATCGCTGCATGACGAATGGCGTCCAAATCAACATGCAACAGCTTACCCTCTCGCTTCACGAGTCTACCTGCTACAAAAACCATATCCACATTGGATGGATTGGCAAATTGTACGACAGCGCCGATTGGATCATGGACGGGGAACAGATTCAGATCGGTAGTACGAATCATGATCAGATCTGCTTCCTTTCCTGGGGTCAACGTACCGACCTTCTGCTCTAATCCCAATGCTTGTGCACCAGCCGAAGTTGCAAATCTCAGTACTTGGCTGGACTGCAAGTTTAATTCACCTGGCATCTCACCCTGCTGCAGAAGTTCTTCGTTGGCTCTGGATCGTTCAGCCTGAAGTGCAAACTTCATCTGCGAGAACATATCTCCGCCTGTGGAGGTTACAACATCTACACCAAGTGTAGGGGTTCCACCATGTTCAAGAAAATAGCCGGTGGCCGGGTATCCATGCCCCATCATCATTTCAACCTCAGGTGTGACCGACAGGGAAGCACCGCTATCCGCCAACATTTTATATTCATCCATCCCCATGGTGTTACCATGAACAATATTTACTCGAGGACTTAACACCCCCGCTTCATACATGTGACTAATTGAGCGATCTATCGATCCCCAGCTGCCAAATCCGGCGTGCATGGAACAGATGGCATCCAGTTCTTGGGCCAGCTCGATCTCTTTTACGGTTGTATCCCAATGACTGAACTCTGGACCACGAATGGCAAGCCCATAAGTAAGCAATTGATCCCGTGATGAAAAATAACGTTCTTTGACTCTTCGCACATCATTTGAATATGTCAGTTGACTATCCCGGTTCCAGTAGTTCGTCTCACCAGGCACTCCGTGAGCAAATACTGCCCGAATCCCCGCATCCTGAAGACCACGAATCAGTTCATCCGTATGGTCAGGGGAATATGGCATACTCCAATCCAACACTGTCGTAACACCTGCATTAAGCGCTTCCAAGGAACCGAGCAGGTTAGCAATATAACTATCCTGTGGGCGGAGCTTACTTCCCATCGCACCATAATAGAGATTCTGCAAATAAACAGGCAATGACCAATTGGTTCCCGCTGTTTTGACCAGTGATTCCCACATATGCCGATGTGTATCCACCAGCCCAGGCATAATAATCATGGATGAAGCATCGATGACCTCCACATCCGGAATATCCAGGTCGGGCTGGACCGCCGTGATCAGTGAATCCTGGATCAGGACGTCCGCCCTTTTATACTGTCCAATTCGAGCATCCATCGACAACACGCAGCCATTTTTCAACAGATAACTTGTCCGCACAAGACACATCTCCCATCTTATTGGTTTGAAAGACGAACATATCCTGCATACGAATCCGAACGGCTTCTGACTGTTTTTTCGCTAGTATATATACATTATATAGTTATTGTTAATATTTATCAATTTTGGGTTTTTCGTTTCGCTCGAAATCTTCTGACTTTCATCAGGTTCCCGCACATCTTATCATCACAGTACTTCTGTGTTCTGCTTCGGGTATCATCATAGAACATCCAGCGACAATCCGAATTATCACAGATCCGAATCCTTCCCCCTTCTCCCTCCACCAGAGTCAAAGCAAAATCAGCAGCTACCTCAGCCATAACCTGTTGCCAGTGAGCTTCTACAGCTATTAGTTGGAGTTTCAATCCCTGATCAATTGTAGTCAATGTTCTTCTCACATGCCCTGCTTCCATAACACCATTCAACCATTGTTTTTCTTTATCCGTTAATGATGCTCCAGAAGACAAGCGGGCTCCAAGGGCCAACAAATCATTCCTGAAATTTCTCATCGATAACTCATCTTCTGGAGATGCAGGTACAGAAGCCTGGAGTTGCCATCGATCCAAAAATTCTTGCTGCCAGTTCGCCTCACCGAGCCTGTCCTCCGATCGATCTCCCCCACGCCAATCATGATAATCGCTGTTTACAAAATCGGTCCAAAGTCTGTCCATGTCTACCTCCGTTTAGTGTAACTACCTTAATTTAATAAAGATGGTTACACTCTGTCTTTGATGTGTTATATTAAGTGTAACCTCATTAATCAGTTTTAGCTAGTTACATCACAAATCACCATGATACTCAAGGAGGAAACGACAATGACAAAAACAACAGCATTAGATGTGTTACTTATTCAAAAGGATGATACATGGGATCAATGCAATTGGATTGTACCTTTGTCGAAGTCTTTGGAAGGTCTTACAGCAGAGCAAGCAGCTTGGATTCCACCCTCAGGAGGATTAAGCATCTGGCAGTTGGTTAACCATATGTATTATTACAATCATCGCTTATTATTTCGTATTCAGGGTAAAGAACCTACTCTTCCTGCTGTAGACTCCAATGAATACACGTTTGGCAATTCTGGAGATGCAACGGATGAAGCCGGATGGAATACACTGATGAAGAGTACAACTCGATTAGCCCAACAGTTGCGAGATCAATTGGCTGCACTCGAAGAGTCAGAACTTGAAGCTGCTTATATGGACTCCGAAGAGAAATGGGCACACGAACTTGCCCGCTGGATACTTCATGATGCGTATCACACAGGTCAGATCGTGCTTCTTCGCAGACAACAAGGAAGCTGGAAAATCGTTTTCTAAAAAAAATGCTTGAACTGCTAGCGCTTACAGGAATAAGATGAAATTATTAATGTTACAGCTTGTTCAACACACTATATAATTGAATAGGATCTTCGGGGTAGGGTGCAATTCCCAACCGGCGGTGATGTTCTTCGGAACCAGCCCGCGACTCGCTATTTGTTCTTAACAAAGGACATTTAGCGACTGACTTGGTGTGAATCCAAGGCCGACGGTACAGTCCGGATGAGAGAAGATCAACACATTGACATGCCGTTCACGGGAAGGCCTCTTTCCTGAGGCATGTCCTTGGATGAGCCCCCGTTTATTTGGTATATACCAAAACGGGGGCTTTTGTCGATTTTGCCAACTGAAGATTCCGTGTTCTGACGAAGGAGTCCTGAATATGGAAAAGGCATCAGCAGCATCACCTGTTTACCGCAAGGAACGAAGTAATACCGGATTCTGGCTTGTAGTTCTCGGCGCCGCCTTATGGGGTGTCGACCCACTCTTCCGCATTATTTTGCTAAACACGATGACATCCACGCAGATTGTACTGGTGGAACATATCATCGTCAGTCTTATTGCCATTCCCGTGCTGTGGAAATTCCGGTCTGACCTGAAGAACCTGCGCGCTCGCCACTGGATAGCCGTGATTTTTATTTCATGGGGAGGATCAGCACTCGCAACGGTATTGTTCACTATGGCGCTTACACATAACGATCCGAATACGGTGCTTTTATTGCAAAAAATGCAACCGCTCTTCGCTATCGTGCTGGCTAAATTGTTATTGAAAGAAACGTTACCACGGCGCTTCGGTGGATTGTTCTTCATTGCATTAGCAGGAACCTACCTGCTTACATTTGGCTTCACATTGCCATTAGGTAACTGGGACAACTGGATTCATGCTGGAAGCTTGTTATCCCTTGGGGCTGCTGCCTTATGGGGAGGTTCAACCGTTATGGGCCGATTGATGCTGGGGCAGGCGCGTTATGAAACGGTCACCTCCCTGCGCTTTGTCGTTGCTCTCCCGCTCCTGATCTTTATGACGTGGAACGAAGGTGCAGCATGGACGTTTCCATCCGGAACGGGTGAACAGACTGCTGTTATCCTCAATATTCTCGGTCAGGCATTGTTACCAGGTTTGCTAAGTCTTCTGTTGTATTACAAAGGTCTGTCGTCAACCAAAGCCTCTGTTGCAACACTCGCGGAACTTAGCTTCCCGATGGCGGGTGTGTTGGTGAACTGGATTGCTTTCCGTACACTGATTACATGGGAACAGCTGCTTGGTTTTATCCTGATCTGGGTAGCCCTCTTCGCCATTTCCAGACAGCAGGAAAGATCATCAACTGCGGCCGATGCGGCACCGAAGCTGCGTACAGAGTAAGTGGATATATCCGAGGTTCTCATATAAACAAATAGTCAAATATAAAAATAAAACCATTGCACATCAAATTAGATGAGCAGTGGTTTTTTTATTTCCATTACTCGATAAGTCTCTTCTATGTTTTGTCTTTTATCCAATCCGGTGGTACGATGACATATGGAATAAACAGATGAATTATATTCAGAGAGGAACGATCATGATGTCTTCATTCTCATATACCTCCTACGACGCCGTAAGTTTGGCTGAACTGATCCGATCCCGGGAAGTATCCCCGGTTGAAATGCTGGAAGCGGCGTTTGCACGCCTTGAAGAAGTGAATCCGCAACTTAATGCGGTTATTCGTACATATGAAAATCGCGCACGGGAGGCAGCCGGTTTGGTTCGCCCTGGAGAACAACCTTTTGCAGGTGTGCCCCTGCTCCTGAAGGATATCTCACAATCCTTGGAAGGTGAATTTCTGACTTCAGGCTCTCGTCTGTTCAGCGAGCATCGGGCATTACGCAATTCCAATTTTGTCACTCGACTCCGTGATGCAGGCTTTATCTTCATAGGACATACCAATACGCCTGAATTTGGTTTGAAAAATATTACCGAGCCCCGTCTTCATGGTCCAACTCGCAATCCCTGGAATATTAATCACTCTCCAGGTGGATCAAGCGGTGGTGCCGCAGCCGCTGTAGCTTCGGGTATTGTTCCCCTGGCTGGAGCCAGTGACGGAGGTGGTTCGATTCGTATCCCGGCTTCCTTTAGCGGATTGTTTGGATTAAAGCCAACCCGCGGACGGACACCTGTGGGACCTGGAGTTGGTCGTCAATGGCAAGGCGCATCCATTGATTTTGCCCTATCCCGCTCGGTTCGGGACAGTGCCGCCCTGCTCGATACATTGCAAGTCATTCAGCCTGAAGCTGCGTTTCATGCACCACTATTCCCAGGCAGTTACTTGGCAGATATAAGCTATCCACATCAACGCAAACTGAAAATTGCATACACAACGGATTCGCCCGTGGGTACACCCGTCAGTGGTGAAGCCAAAGAAGCTGTATACAAGCTCGTTCACTGGTTGGAAGACCAAGGTCATCTTGTTGAAGAAAAGCTGAGTCCAGTCAACGGAGTCAGGCTGATGGAGAACTATTACATGATGAACAGTGGAGAGATGGCCGCGATGATCTCTTCCATGGAACGATCCATGGGCCGGGCTCTGACCTCTGACGATATGGAGATTGAATCCTGGGTTCTGGCCGAAGCTGGCAAAAAAGTCTCTGCTGCCGAGTTTGTACATAGTCTGGCTGAATGGGATGTAGCCGCTGCTCAGATGTCCACTTTGTTTGAGCGTTACGACTTCTACGTCACACCCGTTAATGCATTTTCTGCGCCCAAAATTGGAGAGTTAACACCGCATGATGAACAGATCCGTAACCTGATGCGGATCAGCGAACTGGACAAGACCCAGCAGCAACAACTCATCTATGAAATGTTTGAGCCAAGTCTTACGTATACTCCGTTCACCCAGCTTGCGAATTTAACAGGCCAGCCTGCGATAAGTGTGCCTTTGCATATGACACCAGAAGGTTTGCCAATGGGTGTTCAGGTGATGGCAACCAAAGGACGTGAAGATTGGTTGCTGCATCTCGCTGGTCAGCTTGAAAAGTCAGAATTATGGATCGGGATGAATGGTAACCCACTTTTTCCAGTTTAAAAATACACGTTACACTCCTACCAGCAGATTTGTTCTGCTGGTTTTTTCTTTTTAATATACAAGATAAAATAGTTTAGATTTGGTGTTTTTTTACATAATAAATATGATGTTAATCTATGTAACATTCTCCATTCCCTGTTCTGTGCATAATTTTATAGAATACAGGCGATCATAAGTTGGTGGTAAATTAACCTACTGGAGGGAAATCAAATCATGGGTATTCTAAGTGGCAACCCCAAGAACGAGCCGATGCATTATGGTGAAATCTTTAGTGTATGGCAATGTTCCACGATAGCTAAGGGGGCTGTTTCTTGCTATCAAGCTTATATGAGTCATGCAGGAGATAAAGATTTAAAGAAAATCTTGGAAGATCTGCTGGACCAAGCCAAACTCGAAATTAAAGAATGCGATACACTATTGACTGAAAATGGTATTGCTCCTGCACCAACACTGCCGGAAAGACCACATGTAGAGTTTGAGGATATCCCGGCTGGCGCAAGATTCACAGATCCTGAGATTGCTGCAAAAGTAACAGCTGATACAGCCATGGGTCTGGTTGCTGCAAGCCAAACGATTGGGCAATCGATCAGAGAAGATATTGGGGCGCTATTCGCCAAATATCATGCGACCAAGACCGCTTTAGGCTTACGAATTCTTCAAATGAACAAAGAAAAAGGTTGGCTCATTCCCCCACCGCTTCAAGTCAAAAGACCGGATTCAGAATAGAGTTCATTGGACGACGTCTAACCATATGTTGTAGTGAAATGATGAGACAAGGCAGGAGAAGCTTCCATTCTCCTGCCTTGTCTTTTTGTTATTTTGTTGTTTAATTCCCCATAGACAGGTTAATAAAATTTTAGAATTTATCAGAATTTTAAGACATCTTTATTGGAGGGATTCACATGTTTCGACATCAGAAAGAATTGCAATTTGAAGTCAAAGTAGATCGTCCCGATCCCATGCTTGCACGTCAGGTTCAAGAAGTGCTGGGAGGACAATTTGGCGAAATGACCGTCATGATGCAGTACCTTTTTCAGGGATTCAATTGCCGAGGTGAAGAGAAATATAAAGATATGCTCATGGATATTGGCACCGAAGAAATTGGACATGTCGAGATGCTCTGCTCATTAATCAGTCAGTTGCTGGATGGTGCTACTCCTCAGGCACAACAACAAGCCGCAGAGGATCCTGTGACAGCTGCAATTATGGGCGGTATCAATCCGCAACATCTGCTCGTCAGTGGTCTGGGTGGCCTACCAACCAACTCAAACGGTGTTCCGTGGAATGGTTCTTATATCGTGGCAAGCGGTAACTTGCTTGCAGACATGCGTTCTAATTTGCATGCCGAGAGTCAGGGTCGCCTTCAGGTAGCAAGACTGTACCATATGACAACAGATGAAGGCGTACGGGCTACTTTTCGTAAAATGTTAGCACGTGACCGTTATCACCAGTATCAATGGATGGCAGCTATTCAGGAACTGGAGGAAAAAAACGGAGTCGTTGTTCCAGCTTCTTTCCCTCCAGAAGCCGAGCAAGAATCTCAGCCGCAGGCCTATGAATTCTGGAATCTCTCCGAGGGAACTGAATCCGCCGAAGGATTATGGGCTACAGGAAGTGCACCTGATGGAAGCGGAGACTATGTATATATCTCGAGCCCTGTTCCAAAGGGACAGATACATGAGCCCGTCATCCCTGCCACAGAACTTCACCATGACCTGGATATGAAATCAACAGATAAATAAAACATTAAATTCTATTTTTAAAAATATTTGGGTTCATTCTGTTTATATGCTTTATAGCAGGGTACAAACATTATAGAATAATCAATTCTTGGAGGTGCTTAATGATGGCAACTAAGGAACTTGCATTACATGAGAAACTCGAAGTACATGAGCTGCTAACCCTCAAAACTTCGTGTGCCACCAAAGCCGTAACGATGCTGGAACTCGTAAAAGACGACACACTAAAATCCTTAATCGAAGAAGATTTGGACAACTCTTCCAAAGCTATTGAAGAATTAAAATCCCTATTAAAATAAGGAGGTTGCTCTTATGACTACAACCAAAACGAAAGAAATGCTCGTCAAAGCGGTTGCTCCCATGGATGATTTGGCCATTGCCACCGATATGCTCCTCTCTGCTAAGTCAGCGGTACGTACCTATGCAATAGCTCTTACAGAAACTGCAACCCCCCGAGTTCGGAAAGTCCTTAAGGCTCAATTGGATACTGCAATCGAAACCCACCAAAAGATCGCAGACTATATGATCAAAAATGAGATGTATCATCCCTATAGTATAGAAGAGCAAGTTGAACACGATATGGAAAAATCAGACATGGCGTTGAAATTGTTGGATGATAATTAATGGTTAACGCCTAAAGCGACTCAGTTACGACTGGGTCGTTTTTTAATTCCAGTGCATATTTCCAGCTAGTTGTTTTCACTTTTCTGCATACCTTTCTTTCTCAGGAGAATGACAACCAATAGTAGTACAGGTAAAAAAATCTGAAATACAGGTGAAGTATAATTCAATGTGTATCCTCGCCCTATCTCAATGTGTTCTGTGAATGTCGGTGATAAAAAAGACAACCCATATAGAATAAGACCTACTGGAAACACCCAATTCCTATAGTTCGCTCCAGTTATTCTTTCGAGTCCAATCACGGCTCCATGGAAAAATGCAGCCATTTTGATACCCAATCCGAGGAACAGGAGTAAAGTGAACAAGGCATCCATCCGTTCAAACACTTCAGTCAAATTGATTAATTGTACTGTCTCCAAAAGCGGAAGTGTACTATAGGCAGCAATATGAGGGCCCAAGACAAAAATGATAAGTTGATTGATAAATGTTAAAGCGAGAGCCGTTAGAATATAGGCGATGATCACCGCTCTGTTAAGATTCCTTCCTTTCCGGGCATAGGGATAAAAGACCAGAAATAAGACAACCTGCCCAAATGGAAAGGATACGATCTCCGGAAAAGCAGCTTGAAAAATCGGCTTCCACCCATTCTCCAACACAGGCAAGGCCAGATCGGAGTGAAAAAGACCTGTCGTTGGGATTAAGAGGCTGATTAATGTATAGCCTAGTGCCATGAGTGGAAACAGAATCATACACATGAGAAATAGTACACGATATCCATACCGTACGGTGTTGGATACAACGATAATGGTGATCATGCTGATGATCCACATCGACGTTCTGTTTAGTAAGGTCAATTCAGTGACTTCACTGATGTCACGTAGATTTCGTGAAGCTTCATAAGCAAAATAACCTACAAATGAAAGGCTTACGATTGTCCCTAATATTTTCCCCATATAGCGGCGACACAGTAGAAACAAATCCAATTCAGGTTCCTGATGATGAATAGCCAGATGTAGGATTAGTAACACCAAGCCACCAGCAGCCCCGGCGAGCATGGCTAACCATGCATCCTGTTTGGCATCTCCACCAATCAGAAACAAGGTTGTACTGCCAACTTCAAATAAGGAAAGACAAACAGCCAATTCGGATACGCGAAGCTCCCTAGCCAATTTCATGATTGAACCTCTCCTTGGTGTTAGTCTTTCTGTTCGCCAAGCATCTTGCTGAAAGAATCTTGAAGCAGACCTACTCGTTCCAAAGTTACGTTTACATTTATGTTAATATCCATCTGTGCCAATTCACTAGACCAGTTGTCTTTTAGAACTTTCCACTCTTTGGGATGTCTTTGATGTATTTTGTTCGCGATCCCCAACATATCGACATGAAGCCGTTGGTTCCCTCTCCATCCGTTCAATATCTGTGCTTTAATGACTTGTTCAGCCTGCCGCTGCAATTCATGAATGGTATGTGTTCTAACGATATCCTCCCCGGATGTGCTCTCATCCAGCTCAGCATTGACCTTTGCATCTACCTGAACAGCATAATGAATCCCCTTTTTCACAGGAACGACCTTAACTTTTGCTTTGCGCACAAGAAAAGAGTTAACCTCACCCTTTGCGCCTGTATAGGTCAAGTTGGTCCAGTTCACCCTGTCTGTTAGCCAGGTGATCCCCATACTTTCTTTTTCGTTCAGTACTCCGATCTTTTTGTCTTTAAGAAATACACTTAATCCTTGAAGTCTTAAATTCCCGGGTATTGATGTCTCCTTAAAAATATCAATTGAATTCTGTTTATTATTGCCCAGTGTATCTGCTGTAACACCAGGAATTCCGGCGGTTCCACTGTCTGAAGTGATCTTCAGACCAACCTCATGTATGTTCATCACGGGATAGTACGACCCTTTTTCATTATTACGTTCCAAAATCTCGGATAAAGCACGGCCAGGCTGTTTCTCGGGAGGAATCAATTTTTCGAGATATTCTCTTGCCTGACCATCTGCAATAATAAGCTTGGCAGATTCCCTGGAACCAATATTTCGATAATAGTGATCCATGATCTCAGCAATCCCGTATCTCGCCGCTTCTTCCCCGATCAGGACGACATTGGTATGAGCAAAATATAATCTTTTGGGATTTTCAATACTGCTTTGGGCAACGGCTTCTCGAATCGTTCTACCTTCTGACGAAAAGGTGTTCACAGGCGCTTGAGATCCACCAGACGAGGACCCAATTGAACTGCTCGCTGGCGGTACAATAATCTGATAGGTAATGATCCACTTTCCGTTTTTTCGGTCAAACCCTGTTGCCGTTGTGATGCCCAGATCATTTAATTCTGTGCGATTTCCACAACCAGCAGTAATCAGTCCAACCATGAGAAAGATTAATATGGACTGCAAACGAATCATATAAATCGCTCCTTATTCGTTCTCAGCTTCATTAATACGGTCTACAATGTTATCCGATCCTGACGGGTATTGATGAGGGGCTTGTCTCGTCTTATTCGTATTCGACTTTTCATCAGGTCTAGTCTTCATAGCCCACCAGGGTACTCTCAACCACAGATCCTTCATATTTGACTTGAAAAACGGACTGTATGGCATCAGGTAGTCAACACCAAATGACTTCAGCGATACCAGGTGTGCAAGTAATGGCACTGCTCCGGCCAATATGCCATATAATCCTAGCGTACCTGCCAGTAACATAAACGGAAAACGCAATAGCCTTACTGCTGTGGCCATACTGAAATAGGGTATAGCAAAATTCGCTATTGCTGTAAAAGAAACCACAATGACCATCGCGCCTGAGACCAATCCCGCCTCTACCGCAGCTTGACCGATGACCAATGCACCAACAATAGAGATTGCAGGTCCAATGGCTCGCGGCATTCGCACTCCAGCTTCACGAATGACCTCGAACGTAATTTCCATAAGCATAGCTTCAAGTAATGCCGGGAAAGGGACCCCTTCCCGTTGTGCAGCCAGGGTGACCAATAACGTTGTAGGTATCATCTCCTGCTGAAATGTGGTTAGTGCGATGAAAGTCGAAGGCAGCAACAAAGATACGAGGAAACAGATTAACCGTATAATCCGCAGAAAGGTAGAGATATCATAACGCTGATAATAATCCTCAGGCGTTTGAAAGAAATTAAAAAAAGTAACAGGTGCTATTAAGGCAAATGGCGTACCATCTACCATAATGGCTACTTGACCATCCAGTAGACTGCCTGCAACCGTATCTGGACGCTCCGTATTGATCATGGTCGGGAAAGGCGTAAGTGGTGCATCCTGAATAAATTCTTCTATGTAACCACTTTCGAGTATACTATCTGTGTTGATGGCATTTAGACGCTTGGTAACTTCTTCAATGACATCTCGCTTGGCAATGCCCTGGATGTAAGCCAGTGCAACTACAGTTTGGGTGTACTCTCCAATGGTATGCATCTGGAATTTCAAATCAGGAGTCCGTATTTTCCGTCGAACAAGAGTAATGTTGGTCGTTAGTTCCTCTGTGAATCCTTCCTTTGGCCCTCTGACCACCGTTTGGGACGTGGGTTCCTCCACTGATCTTCTGGCTCCTCCGGCGATCGGCACTGCAAGAACATTCTTTACACCATCAATAAGTATAACGACATGGCCTGTTAATAAAGCTTCATAGATAAGTTGCGACGAATCCAAATTTCGGATATTCCCGGAGGGTAGTATGCTTTTCACTAACACATCTCTAGGCTGATCTCCCGGAAGCAGATCCGTATTCATCCATTGAATGATATTGTCCATAAGTTCAACCAACAGCGTAGAATCTGTCAATCCTTCCATGTAACATACAGCTAGAGTAGTGCCCTTCCCCTCTAACATAGGGAACTCCCGAACTACAAAATCAGGACTATATTCAAATGCCTTGATAATACTGTCAAGTTTATCTTCTAGCGAAATATCCAAACTTTGTGAATGTTGTATTCGTTTATTGGATATTTCTCCTTTTTTTTGTGATGTAAATACCTCCTTTATCCAACGCATAAGCACAAAATCACCCCCTATTTTCGACTAATATGGATTAATCGTGCACAAAGTATACATCGCCCTCAATAATCTTGTCCTACAAAAACACCTTGAAGAATATGCTGTACTGTATGGAAAGGAGGACATCTTATTTATATCATGTTAGGTTATGTGATTCTGGGATTATCACTTTCAGCCCCTATTGGACCCATTAATGCTGCGCAATTGGACAAGGGTATTCGAGGTGGGTTTATGCCAGCCTGGTTTGTTGGGCTAGGAGCCATCGCAGCGGATATTATCTACATGCTGCTTGTGTATTTTGGTATCGTACATCTGCTTGAGCTTCCGTTTGTAAGGGTATTCCTCTGGATGTTTGGTTGTTTTGTATTGATCTATACGGGTGTGGAAAGTATTAAAAATGCAGGAACCCTTGCCCCTTCTCAAATGAGAGGAGATGATTCGGAGCTTGCCAAGTCATTTCTTCAAGGATTCCTGATGTCTCTGTTTAACCCTCTTTCCATCATGTTCTGGCTAGGCATTTACGGCTCTGTTCTGGCTAAGGCCGTAAATGACTCCCCTATGGATCAATTGTTGATTTATAGTGGAGCTATCATCTTTGGCGTACTTTTATGGGATCTATTCATGGCGACTGCCGTAAGTTTTTTTCGCAAATACCTCACTTCTACTGTGCTTAAAGGAATTGCTCTCATTTCCGGACTGTCTTTAGTCGGTTTTGGCTGTTACTTTGGATATAAAGCCATACAATTTCTCTTCTTTATTTGAGTTTGTTTTTTTTGCGTAGCCGAATACCCGTGATGTGATAACTGCTTATACCCGTAGAACGCTGCTCATTTTCTTCACTTTCATCCTTCTCGTCATTTGATGATGTATTGGTCGCAGGCTTCTTCTTGCGAATCCGTTGTACAATAACGTCACTAATGGCAATGAGAGAGACAAGCAATAAGCTAATATAGAACCCTGGTCTGCTGAGTGCATGAAAAAGCGTTCCTGTGACTGCAGTAGCGATCAACAATAGGCCAATCCAGCGTTTGATCACATCGAACTTGCCTGATTTCAACAATTTACCGGAGGATAACAAAATAAACGACCAGTTGTACAAAAGCATCAGACCAGCTGCAGTCGTGATGTATTCATATACTTTGCCTGGGAGTAAGAGAGACATGATGATCGTACCAACTAACCCACAACCAATGAGGGACAAGGCAAATAACGGATACTTCGTTTTCCACTTTCGAGAAAATAACTGCGGGGCGTCTCCCTCCTGAGCTAGGGTAATAATCATAGACGTCACCGCATAGAGCGAAGCAGTCATCGTTGAAAATCCGGCTACAATGAGTACCCCGTTGAACAAATGTGGGACAAAAGCAAGGTGATCACTACTGAGTGCCAGTACAAATGGACTCTCCTTGGGATTGAATGCATTTAAGGGAACCATAATTAAAGCGAGTCCAATGGATACAACATATACGGTGGATAGCGCAATGAGCATGACTTTTCCTGCCTTTGGGGCATCTTCCGGTTTTTGAAGCCGATATGACATAATGCCAAGCACTTCAATACCTCCATAAGCATAGAACGCAAAAAGAAACGCAGACCACAATCCGATGCCACCCTTTGGAAAAATCGCTGCCATATCCAGCGGTATTTTGTGTTCATACTTGGTTCCCCCAATCCATCCTGCGAGAAGAGCGATGGCAAGCACCAAAAACATGATGATCGCTGCAATTTTAATGATAGCCAGTACATTTTCAACCCGATCAAATCCTTTATTACCGAAGAATACAATACAAAGACCCAAAATTCCGAACCCTGCAGCAAATATCCAGAGCGGAACAGCCGGAAACCAAAACCTGGAGAAAATGGACAATGCGGTTAGCTGACTCCCCATAATGAGCAACTCCGAAAACCAATAGAACCATCCGCTCGCAAAGCCTGCCCAACTTCCAAAGGCTTTCTTAGCATATGAACGAAAAGATCCTTGTTCCGGATGGTCCGCTGTCATTCTCGCGAGCGCGTCAAAAACTACATATGTACCTAAAGCGGCCAAGATATAGGCCAGCAGCACAGCTGGACCACCAATCGATATCGCAAGGCTGGAACCCAGGAAATACCCTGTACCAATTGTTCCTGCCACACCTAGCAGACTCAATTGCCACCATTTCAGTTTCTTTTCTTCTGTAGTGTTAGTCGATGCTTTACTCATGTTGTCATTCCTTTTCTGTATCATTTTAGGTCACTAAAGGTAGCCTTCCCAATCCACAGCGAATCATGTTCATAAAATAATCCTCATTTGAATGGAACAGGATAGATTGAATATTTCTCAGAACCGTATTACATAATACACAGGTACATCAAAACACACAGGAGGGTTTTACACATGAATCAGTTCTCTCAATCGCAGCAAATTACGCAGTTGGCTCAACAACTTACACAACAAACACAACAGGCTTCGATGCAATACCAACAATTACTTAGACAAGAACAAAGCAACGCTCAACAACTGGAGCAATTGGCACAACGCGAGCAACAAGCTGCACATATGATCCAGACCGCACTACAAGGACATCAAACCGCCATCCAGCAATTACAACAAATCTCCAATCTTGCACAACAACTTGCACACTCATCTTCACAACATGTATCTTACCTGGAGCAGCCATATAACACTCCTAATATCTCAACTAATGGTCAATCTTATGGCACGTATTCGAATCAACAACGCCCGCAGTAACATCTTCATGAAACACATAAAGGAACCCAGCATTGGGTTCCTTTTTTGTGTGTTCATTGTAAAAAAGAGACTGCAGTTGTCTCTTTATAGGTTCTACCTTAAGTTTCAAATCTGGTCCTATACTATAGGAGGCTTGTTCATACTTTAGGCATTAAGATCATGTATTCCTGGGCTATGTTCATTTGGAAGTTCAGGCATATAAGGAAGTGGATATCCTTGTGGGGGATCGATTACCTGCAGTTCGCCACCATTACGACTTGGCGTTTGACCACTGAAAATCTCAGCGATGCGCGTATTGTCTAAACGGAAATTAAACTGCGCATTGTGGAAGCCCATATCTACGTATTTCCGACATTCGGGATATTTATTAATATCATAGTTGGGAATCGGGAATATTTTGCCCCAATTCACACCAAGGGTCTCCAGTGCTTTGGCAAATGCATTTTGATGCGCATTATCACGAACAATCAGGAAACCCAGCGTTTCACGAAATGCTTTGTTGGTACTCATTTCATATATTCTTGATTTTTGTAACACACCCGTAGACTCCAACACAATATTATCAAGTAAGTTGCTTACCAAATTCCCATGATCGTACACATAATTCCCTAGCCATGGATTACCTGCAGCATCAACAGGCAATGAGCTCTGAGCCCCCATGATGTAATGATGAGGGTTGGCATGTTTAATCGCTTCATCCAATGGAGCACCGTCGATCCCTGCATCTCCCGCGCCCTCTGCACCGGCCCCCGTTAATAACTGATTAATGGTTTGTTGCACCAGTTCAATATGGCTTAATTCCTCAAGAAATACACCACGGATCAGATCTCTATACTGCGTGGCGTTGCCCCGAAAATTACTGCTTTGAAAGAAAAATTGCATCATCGTCCGCATTTCACCAAATTGCCCGCCAAGCGTCTCTTGTAATACTTTTGCTGCCGCGGGATCAGGCTTGTCTGGTACGATCATATTGATTAGATCTTCACGATAAAAAAACATGGTTGTCCTCCATTCTGAATTAACATACTATTCTAGTTTTAACGTTCTTCCTGTTATTATGTAATCGCTTGGCTGTCAAACCTTGGTTAGAACTATTTCTGCTTATCTCCTTAACAAAAATATGTTGGACTGTCACCATTTTTTCCTTGGGTTATATCCTATAGGTAAAAGGAGGACTGTTCATGTCGTTGTTGTTTTCATCTTCTGAGATTGAGAATGAGGAGATCCCTCTCGAAACCTGGAAAAGAGATGCTCACCGTTTATTCTCTTTCAAAATGAGTGACCGGGAGGCTCGATTCCCCTGTATTCCGGCTACACAGGCCTTTGCCCTGGGTCACCTCCGATACGGCTTTGTTTCTAATTTCGGAGACGAGTCTGCAGAACGTAATGTATCAGACATACTCAAGGAATATGGAGAATGCTCTCGTTCATTCGGAGAATATTCTTCATTGATTTTATTTTTTGAAAAGGAAAAAGAGATACGGGATGTATTGGCCTATGAAAAAGCCTTCTGGGATTTATTAAGCCAGATTAGGCACTTGGATAACAAGCCTTGGCCAAAAGATATTCCAGAAGACCCGGAGCATCCCATGTGGGAGTTTTGTTACAATGACGAACGGTATTTTGTCTATTGCGGGACGCCAGCTCATATGTCACGACAAAGTCGCAACTTTCCTTATTTCATGTTAGCTCTAACACCGCGATGGGTGCTCGATACGTGGAACGCACAACCTCTGAAAGCTGCAGCGATTGCTCCAAGAATCCGCGCACGCTTGGCTGCCTACGACACCATACCGGCACATCCTGAATTAAAGCAATACGGATCACAAGGCAACCTGGAGTATAAACAATATTTTTTGCGTGATGACGATACCGCTCCTTCCAAATGCCCGTTTCTTCGATCCCTTCAGCAGGACAAAGTAAAGGAATAGCTTAAGTCGATTCTAAAAATACTCTCCTCCGAATAAACTCTATACCACCCGTTAATAGGAGGAGAGCCCTGTGCTCTATACTCGCTACAACTACATAAGCAACGGACAAGCCCTATCGAAATAAGAATTCATTACAGACGGAAAGGAAATGACAATGGAAATCTATATTAAGTTCGTCCTGATTGGTCTCGCTATTGCCATGCCAGTGGGAGCAATTACGGTAGAGATGGTCAAGCAGGGATTGAGAAATGGGTTTATCCATGGCTGGGCCGTGGGTCTTGGAGGCATGACAATTGATGCTGGTTTGATCCTGGCCATGTACTTCGGATTTGCTTCCGTCTTATCTCTTCCTTATGTACAAATTCCACTATGGCTTGCGGGAGCTGGATTTCTGGCCTTTCTGGGATACGATTCGATCCGGAACTCAGATCTGGATATGGCAACATCAGATCATACGAACGGAAAAATCAAAAAATCGTTCTGGAGGACATACCGCAATGGCTTATTGGTAGCTGTCTCCCCTGGTAATCTTATTTTTTGGATATCTGTTTTTGGTGTTGTATTGTCCGATTCATACCAATCTACCGGTAAGCTGAGTTTTATCATTGCAGCATTTGGCGTACTGTGTGGAATTCTCATTCATGACCTGGGTCTGCTCTCCATTGTATCTGTGACACGAAAAGTAATGAGCAAAAAAATGATACAAGCAGTCTCTGCCATGGCTGGAGTCCTTTTGCTGGGTTTCTCCTTCTACTTTTTATATAAATTTGTATTGGCCCTGTGGCTTCTATTTCAGTAGATTTTTTCGAGAAATTAAGGTTGTCCCTTCTGAAAAAGGGACAACCTTTTCTTTGATTCCTTGATTCCTTATCCATACGCTGCTGCAGGTACTTTCCTAAAATAATAATTATTTTATTAATCAGAAATAATTTGACTTTCACCGTGAAGGATGGCAGTTCATTTAGTCGTGGGGCGTGCTGAATTGTATCTAAAAGATATGTAGTAACAGCGGTGTACGTTCTTTTCTATTGTGAATTTTTCATATGTTGAAATATTATATTGATGACAAACTAGCTTTTAGTGCAAACACAGTTATCGTTTATCGTTGTCTCAAAATTAAAGTAGTATGCTTAAGATGATTTGGACATTTTACAAAATAGTTAGAATGTTTAGTTATTGTGAATTTTTCATATGTTGAAAATATAATGTTTATGACAAAAAGAAAGCTGCCTATGGGCAGCTTCGAAAAATTAAAATCCATTTGGCAAGTGCAAAGAATCAGGTCCGGCCTGTCCAATCTGCTCCGGCGATTTCTTTCCATCGTGCTCTAATCTCATCATATAATTCCTGTGGTAGTGGCCCTTTAGCCACAAGGTCGGCATTTTGCTGCCAGCGATTGGGCTTGGCTGTTCCTACAATAGCCGTATCTACGCCTTCAGTACTTAGCGTAAATCGCAGTGCAGTTTCTACAGCTGCCTGGGCATCTTCACCCAGAAAACCATAGTTAAGTTCATTTAAGCGCTTCCAGTATATAAATGGATAAGCCTCTTCCGAAAGTGTTTCATATGTCCAGGCCGCATTGGCAATAGGTCTTTTAGCGATTACTCCCATGTTTCTTTTTCTTGCCTCAGGCAAAGTCAGTTCAATCGCTTCCTGATCTGCGATATTTAGTGACGTCTCCAGACTGTCAAATACTCCGGTCTGAATCGCATATAGCGCATCCGTTGTATCCCCACTGTATCCGATAAACCTGGTCTTTCCTGCTTCCTTGGCACGTTGCAGTACTTCGATTACTGCTCCTTGTCGAAGTACTTCTTCGGAGCAGCTATGCAAATGGATAACATCCACATAGTCCGTTTTCAACCGTTTCAAACTACGGTCAATCGTTTGCTCCAGTACTTTGGCATCCCAATCCGGACCTTCGATCCCGGCAGCATGTCCACATTTGGTGAACAAATAGTAGTCATCACGCCGATGTGACAGCACCTCACCGATTAATTCCTCGCTGTCACCGTAACATTCAGCCGTGTCAATCACGTTTAATCCAGCATCGAGGGCACTATTCAACAATGTCGCTACATCCGTTTTGGATACATCTTTGCCTATTTCCGCTCCACCAAATCCAAGTGTACTTACATTCATGCCAGTATTACCGTACTTGCGCGTTTCCATGGTTATCTTCCTCCAAGTTCAGTGAATTGGGTACAGATAAATAGAAATACAGATAACTTCCCATATGTTATTACCCATGCGTTGGTTATGCCACCCACTTTTCCAGATTGCTATCAACTCTACTCATCTAGAATCCGTAGATCGACATCCCACCGTCAACCAACAACGTTTGACCCGTTATATATCCCGCTGCATCTGATGCCAGGAATACAACTGGCCCTACCACTTCTTCCAGTTCTCCCACTCGCTGTAGCGGTGTGCGGCTTACAATTTCCTGCAAATACTGGGGATCATCCAGCAGCTTTTCAGTCAAAGGTGTTCGGAAATACCATGGCCCTACTGAATTGACACGGATTCCATACTTTCCCCATTCCAGTGCGAGCACTTTGGTCATATGAATTAACGCAGCTTTGGTCGCGCCATATACGACGCCTGTCCGCAAAGCCGTATGCCCACCTACCGAAGAGATGTTAATGATCTTCCCAGTCCCACGTTCTTTCATATGCTGACCCGCTAATTGCGAAGCAAAGAAAGCCGATTTTAAGTTTGTCTGCATGATGGTCTCCCACTGCTCGTCCGTGACTTCAAGTGCTGGAGTCCGTATGTTCATACCTGCGTTATTCACCAAAATGTCCAGACTGCCCATCTCCGAGATTGCCTCTCGAAACGTCTCTTCCAGTTGTTCTCTTGATGTCACATCCGCAGTTAGAGCGAGCGCTTTACGCCCTGTCTGTTCATAGATGTAGGCGGCTGTCTCCTCAATTTCTTTCATTGTTCGGGATACAAGTACAACGTCACTGCCTGACTGGGCAAGTCCAATCGCAATTGCTTTTCCGATCCCTCTCCCCGCGCCTGTCACCAGTGCTGTCTGTCCATCAAGATGGAATGTGGGTACATTCATGTCACTCACTCCTTCATCAGATTTATAAGTTGAACTAAAGACTATTTACACTGACACTACGATGACAGAATAACCTTCCAATCGCTGTTATCCCCAGATTTTTTGATTCCCTTTTCCGAAGGGGAAAATCCGGGGATAGCTTATGCTTCCGATGCAGCTTTCTTTCTGAAAGCTTTTAGGCGAACGCTTCGCTTTTTCAGGTTTTTTCTGTCCTCTCCGTTATCGTGTAAATCATTAGTTCAACTTATATCGCATTCATGCAAATACTTGATATGTAGGTAAACCCCGATGGGAATCAGGTTACAAAATACTGGCTTGGATTACCCAGTTCCGGATGGAACTTCTCTCGAAAACGGCCTCCCGTATAATCCCCTATAATTTTTCGCCAGAACGCCTGCGCAATGACATTGTTACGAACCTGGGTCACTTTCCATCTTCCTGGAAAACGTTTGAACAGCTCATAGGCTGCCCTGGTGCCCACCCCACTGCGCCGATATTTTTGCATCACAAAAAACTCAGTCAAATAGTAGTCGTTATCCTTACTTCCAGGTTCCAATTTCTCCACCAGAGCAAACCCTGCAGGTGCCCCGTCACTTGTAATCAAAAAAGGAAACTTGCGGTCCTTTTCTTCCCAGAATGCCTCCAGACCCGGATATTCCGGAAAAATGCCGTTACTGTCTACATCAATATTCAGATATTTGGTAAAATCATATAGATAAAATTGCATTAAATGCCGAATCACCTGACTGCGCTCCCGGGGAACCAGTTCTATTTTCATATTCATCCGGTTCACCTCCTCTGCTTTACGTATACTAATTACTTTAAAGGTTTACGCGCCGAAGGGCAAGGAAGCATCCCCTACTTACTGCCTGCTTTAGTGAACAAGCTGTGAGCATGTAAATTATGGTACACTAGAGCATAGAATACTATTAAATTGAATATTCATTTTATATGTTTTTCACATGGAGGTGTCGAACTTGACCAACGTGCAAAAAGAGATTGATCGACGCAAGCTGGATGACAAACTACCTTCCATGCCTTGGTTCGTTCAGCAATTCATGGACTACAAGCTGCCTGACCTGTCCCCCTCTACCCTGCTCGAATATCTGAGAGATTACGAAGCTTTCTTCGGATGGTTGCGAGCAGAAGGGCTGTCCGAAGCAAGCTCTAATAAAGAAGTAACGTTGACTGAACTGGAAGTCCTTCGCATGGATTCGGTTACCGCCTATCGGTTATTTCTCACAACCAAACGGGAAGGAACCAATTCCAGAATTACCGTCTCTCGCAAACTCTCTTCCCTTCGCTCCCTTTTCCATTACCTGAGCCAGATTGCGGAGGATGAAGACTTTTATCCTTTGCTGAAGCGGAACATTATGGCCAAAATCGAGATCAAGCGTACCCATAAACCCAAGGACACCGCTGCCAAACTCAAAGGTAAAATTCTGGAGGAAGAGGAACTGCTGGAATTTATCGGCTATATCCTTGAAGGTTACGCTGTTGATATGGAGAAGAACAAACAGGCACTGTATTCCCATGAGCTCAACAAAGAACGGGACGCCTGCATTGCCAGCCTGATCCTCAATTCAGGTTTACGGGTGTCGGAGGTCGTGAACCTGAACGTCGATGATCTCGATCTGAACAACAAACTCCTGTATGTTTATCGCAAAGGTAACAATGATGAGACGTACAAAACACCCGTTTATTTCAGGGAACAGGCCAAGGACGAACTCGCGACTTATATGAACCTGCGGCAATCACGTTACCGTACGCCCAAACGGGAGAAAGGTCTGTTCATTGCTTTGCGTAACGGAGATTCAGAAGGAAGTCGAATGACCAAAAGAGCGATCCAGGCCATGATTATGAAATACGCCAAGCGCTTTGGCAAACCATACTTGACTGTGCACAAATTACGCCATTCATTCGCAACGGACTATTATTTGCAAAATGATATTTACAAAACGAAGGAGCAGCTCGGACACGCTTCTACGGAAACGACCGAGATCTATGCTCACCTTACCGACAAAACGATGTCCGAAGCCATCGAACGCCGTACTGACGACGGGATGTAACATCCCGAACATAATAAAAGCAGCAAACCGCATCAAGGATTCTGATCCGAGAAAGGTCTGCTGCTTTTATTATTTTTTTGCATCATTCAAGAAGAAAAGCACAAGTAGAAATAACTTGGTTTACATAATAAATGTTACGTTATACTCGCGAGCGATCAATCACGCTCTCTGTACATTCAATCATATCCAGCGATTATAATTTCCCACTTCTTGACGTTTCTACGATTCGACTTCACCATTCTGTCTACACTCGCTCTCAACCATCGCTAACAACGCTTTGGCTATATCCTCCGTTTCATGAACCGAGTAACATGTTATATTTCTGCTAAAAGTGCTCCGCTCTATAAACTGCTCTGAAGGTAGCCATGAGATCATCCCCAGTACCCCTTCAAGTTGATCAACCAAGGTCAGATCTTTCTCTTCTCGAACCATCACGAATTTGGGATAAGAAGCATCCTTGAATCCTTCAATGACAATCCAATCATAACCGGACAGATAGCTCAGCATATCCTCCAGCTTGGTTGCCTGTCGCTCCATAATCGCAGTA
Source organism: Paenibacillus sp. 2003 (assembly GCF_031455635.1). Taxonomy (NCBI): domain Bacteria; kingdom Bacillati; phylum Bacillota; class Bacilli; order Caryophanales; family Paenibacillaceae; genus Paenibacillus; species Paenibacillus sp. 2003. Next base: position 2,375,840 of record NZ_JAVDTB010000001.1, read on the forward strand.
CGTTTCTCGGACATGACAACCACCGCCGAGGCCCCCGACTCCCCAAATTGATACGAATCCGTTCCTTCTTGATCCATCTCAAAATGATCATGTCCATCATGCTTAATCGCTGCTACTTTAAGTCCCATGGAAGAAAAGTGCCCGATCAGCGCGGCTGTCAGGGTTGTCTTGCCCGTGTTTTTGTATCCAACAATCTGTATGATATGTGGCTTTGTATCACTCATTGTAGTCATCTACCACTACCTCACATGACCTGAGGGCAGTTTGAGAATGCGTACCTGCTCACCCGCAGGAATGCCTTTTTTCTCAGGTGGAACAACAATCAGGCAATCACTGTCCTTAATGGTGATCATCACGCTGGATTCATCTACACGGGCAGCAGCCGGCATCGCGTACACCATGCCGTTGCGGATCTTTGTGCGTCCACGTACGAACCGTGTAAAATTGTTCACTTTCGTGTATTCTTCTTCCAAAATTGCAGTCCATTCTTCCAGGTAAGGATGAGCATCTGCCTGCATGGACCGAATGGTTGGACGAACAAAGAGACCAAAACCCACAAAACAAGCCCCTGGATTACCCGAAAGTGCAAAAAGCAATTTATCTTTATATACAGCAGCTGTGGTCACACTGCCTGGTCGCATCGTCACTTTGTTAAACAACATCTCCACATGTTCTTCCAGCACAAGTTCGCCCATAATATCATAATCCCCGACGGATACACCACCTGTGGTCACCACGATATCATTATCTTGAATGGCTTCTTCCAATTTGGCTCTTGCCGTATTCACATCGTCTGCAATAGAGCCGTACATCACAGGCTCTCCACCTGCTTCAACAACCAGAGAGCGCAGCATGTAACTGTTGCTGTTCCGAATCCGACCTGGTTGTAATGGCTCATCTACTTCAAGCAATTCCGTGCCGGTTGCGAATATCGCTACTTTTGGACGTTGAAATACGGGAACTTCTGCTATGCCAAAAGTAGCTAACACGGACTGCTCTCCTGCCCTGATAATCGTTCCAGCTTCGAGCAGTTGCTGTCCCTCTTGGACTTCCAGTCCGATTGGGGTGATGTTAGCACCCGATAATATGTGCCGTTTCAATGCAATCCATTGTTCTCCGTTCTCTACCTTGCTCTCGGTCATCTCCATCATGACTACCGCATCTGCACCTTCCGGAACTTGTGCACCCGTCATGATTCGAGCCGTCGTACCCGAAACAATGGTGTGATCCGAGGTGTAACCGCAAGGAATTTCATCAATTACTCGAAACCAAACTTGATGATCACTCGATGCATCTATGGTATCTGTACTTATAATCGCGAATCCATCCATACCCGATCTCCGGAAGAATGGATACGGATGAGGCGCCTGAATCGTCTTTGCAAGTGTGCGGCCATGAGCAGATTCAAGGTGAACTTTCTCTATGGAGCCTACAGTAACTCTTGCAGCTATTTTGGCCTGGGCATCCGGTACCTGTACAGCTGTACGATTGAATTTGGCAGTTGTCATATCTTGTGAATGTGAGTTCATTTTCAAAAGTATTCTTACCTCCTAGAGACATTCATCTTTTAAGAAAGTGTAGCCCGGATACTGTAAGATAACAAGTACATTACTTATTGAATCCTGTGACAAAACCTTATTTCTTACAGGTGTAACATTCCACGATCTATATTCAACATGAAAGGCATTTTGTCTGCCCATAATATAATTGACAAAGGGAGGCGATGATCATGAGTAAACGATGTGAATTATGCGGAAGAGAACCTGTGAACACGACCGTTCATCATTTGACACCCAAAGAAATGGGAGGAACATTTCTGCCAACGGCCAACCTGTGCATCCCCTGTCACAAACAGATTCATTCGATATACACGAATCGCGACATTGTAACCCTTGGTCTCACGGACTTGCAATCCCTGAGACAGGATGAACGAATGATTCCATTTATCCGCTGGATTCGCAAACAGCCTGCTACAACGATTCCCCGTGTACGCAAATCCAATCATGTTCGCAAATCGTAAACCAAAAAGAACAGCTCCAAGGTCATGTGCCGGCGAGGTGAATCCGCCTTCCCTTTTCACTGTTCTTAAATGAATTATGCGATTGGCAGCCATCCTTATGATTAGATGTTTATTATCTTCGCCTCTTAATTCGGCCGCCGCCCACTCTGGTTTTTGGTTTTTTGTAGGATTTCTTAGGTGAATCAAACAACCCACCACTGCTCTTGTTGCGATCAATGGTTCCCTTGCTCTGATCTTTGTTGCGGTTGAATAATCCTCCGCCAGATCCCACGCTTGAATCTTTATCGCTTCCGCGCCTTGTAATCGTACCTTTCCGATCAACAGTAATAGGTGGAGCAAGCTTCTTGTCATTACTTGTTGGTGCACGATAAGATCCTGCACTCGGTTTATACGTATCTTTATTGGTATATCCTCGATAGTTGCCATAACCTCGCCCGCCAAAAGAATCGAACAGATTACCAATTAATGTAGCGGTAAGGTACCCTTGTAAAAAAGATGAATCGTAGTTCTGCCGAACATATTCCTTGGAGTCCACCTCAACCAAGGTATCCTCCGGCTTGTTCGGGTCTTGTTGCAGATGATAATACTCGTCCTGATACACGAGGAACATACGCTCTGTGTTCTCTGCCGAGATCTGATCCGGTTGCCTTTGGTCAGACAATTCCTGAGCCACTTCCGGAACGGTACGGTCTGAAGCCCGGTACACATAGGACGTTGAGTTACCACTGCCGTTAACCGATTCAAGCGGATATGTGTCCTGAACAGAAGGTGCTCCGCACGCGGACAACAGAGACATCACAAGGCTGAGGACCAGCATTAATTTTAATCCATGTGCCAAGCGTTTTTTCATTGGGAACCTCTCCTAGCTCGAACGAATTACTTTGATATCCGCAGGAAGAATGGACTCACCCTCATACAGTGTAAACCTTCTGTCTTGCCACTCCACCCGAAGAAGCATATTATCATCCGACTGATACTGCCATACCAATTGTTCTCCAGCCTGGCCATATGGAGTTCTACCTGCCGTTGATACCATGCCTCCATACTCTTCCTCCAGATGAAATGCGCGTCCATCCAGGTCCAGCAATGTAGGCACCTCATCAGGTGCATCAAGCCTGCCATCAATTGGTGTATATAGAGCGTAACGTGTGAGTTCCCGTTCTTCGATATGCAAATATCGAAATGCGGTACCATCCTGCAGCGTGAGCACAACTGCATTTCGAGCGCGATTTTGTACCCGACCAACGACTTCATAAGTGACCAGAGAAACCTCACAGATATCACCAGGTGCAAGCTGAAGCATCGTTTTCTCTGCCTGCGGTGGTTCAGGTTTTGTTAGTATTCCTTTAATTCGTTTCCATACACTCATGAGAATTACTCCTGTTCCTTATCTTATAAACAAGCTGCAATAATCAGTGCGCCCACGATATGTAAAGCGCCAGAGAACAACCCGTATCCTGTCTTCCCTTGCTGAATTCCTGTATCCAGATCCAGATTGGCCCATTTGCGAATCATAAAGTGTACAACACTCTCCAGAATCAACAAAATGATAAAGGATACAACGGAGACCAACAATGCTTCTCCAAGATGACCAGCCGTAGAAATGGACGTAGCGAGTACATACCCTTGTGCAAATAATTTCATAACCATCCGTGTAGTAACGGCCATATTGCCAGCCTTAACTTCAGCAAAATCCTTATATTTCGTGAACAGTGAATCTACATACATCAAGACAAACAGCAAAACCGAACCAGATCCGGTCCAGACCAGCATCGCCAAAATATTCAAATCCATTTACACAGCCCCCACATATCAACATGAACCGCATTTAAAAGCGAAGGAGAAATACTCTTCTCCTCCGCTGGTTAACCCTGCTGACAACCAAGGTATTAGTTCTTATTATGGTACTGTTTCATCAATGCTGCGAGTTCGTCTTCAACAGCCTGATCTTTACCCAACTTCTCGAACTCTTCATCCAAAGACTTGCCTTTGGAAGACATTTCGTTACTTGCTTCCGCCTGTGCTTCCATCTGCATCATTTTCTCTTCCATACGCTTCATACCAGCACTTGCAGTATCAGAACCAAACCCATTCAACGCTTTGTTGATTTCCGTTTGGGCTTTTGCTGCATTGTAACGTGCTACCAGTGTTTCGCGTTTGTTCTTCATTTGAGTCAGTTGCTTACGCATCTCATCGAGCTTGCCACGCAGGTTATCTGCAGAAGCCTTGTTTTGATCATAGCTGGTTTTGTACTCAGCCATCTTCTCTTCAGCAGCCTTTTTCTCTTCCAGGGCACGTCGAGCCAAATCCATATTCTGAGCACGTGCCGCCGTATGCGCCTGCTCTTCACGTTTCTTCACAAGAGCTTCCTGCTCTTCGAACAATTGCTTGAATTTCTTCTCAATGGCGATCTGTTGAGCTACTGCTTTCTCCGCATCTTCCAGATCCTCTTGCATGTCACGGATATATTGGTCCGTCATCTTGATTGGATCTTCCGCTTTGTCAATAATGGCGTTGATGTTAGACATGGTTAGATCACGCAAACGTTTGAAAATGGACATTATGTTATTCCTCCTAGTCGATATTACATCGTATATAACCATACATACGTAACAATCTACAACTCGTTTCAATTTTAGCAAATAAAATCAAAACATTCGATGGCTCTTATGTCAGGAAGACCGCTTATCTTTGTTCAGATGATCCTCCATCAACCTCTCTGCAGTCTGCACGATTTCGTCGATCTGCATCCGCGTGATGGAATCAAAATGAATACCCATGATCACCGTAACGGTTACTTTCAGCTGCAGGGCAGCCTTTCGGGCAAGCCGCTCACACAGCTCTTGTTCCTTATGCCCCGGAATATGTACCGTCGTCCCGCTGACGCGCTCATGATCCACGTAGAACGTGGCTACGGCACCAATATGCGCCTTTCCTCCGGTAACGAGAAAAACCTTATCCTCTCCTGCTTCAATCACCTGTAAACGTATGGATTTCAAATCATATGTACTCATATCCTATCCACCTATCCTTTTCTATATGTTTTATATGGAGGAATTATGGCTGTCATAAGCTAAATCCGCAATGAAACTTCTCACACTACGCATATTTTATGAGACCCCCGGGCATACCAAGGAGAACGTCATTTTGGAAAAGGAGGCCGTTATTATGCGTGTACGCCTCATTATGCTGATGGTTATCGTTATTTTTCTCGGGGGATATCATGCTCCAGTTTCATCACGGGATGTTTCAAGCCCGTCAAGTGAATCAGTATCAGGTTCGGATTCTGCGGAAGAAGAACAACTGACATTGGGACAGTTACGTCAAAAATATGCCGATACGTTCAAAACGAATGGTCCTTCAACCAAGAAGGTTGCACTGACTTTTGATGATGTACCTGATCCACGGTTTACTCCACAAGTGCTAGATGTATTGAAGAAATACAATGTCAGAGCTACATTCTTCATCGTGGGTAGTCGTGCTGAGAAACATCCGGATCTGGTGAAACGCATCGTTAAGGAAGGGCATATGGTTGGTAATCACAGCTACAATCATCCTGAATTCAGTAAGCTGTCGATGAATGCCTTTCGCAAACAAATTTTACATACCGGAGATATTATTCGACGTTTGGCGGGATATACGCCCAAGATGATTCGGCCACCTTATGGAGACATTAATGAAGAACAGCTGAGATGGGCTGCCAAACAACACTATAGCATTGTGAACTGGAACGTAGACTCCCTGGACTGGAAAGGCCTTTCAAAGGAACAGGTGAAAGATAACATCCTGTCTGCCGTAAAACCTGGCTCCATCGTTCTGCAACATGCTGGAGGCGGTGTAGGATCAAACCTGAACGGCACGATTGAGGCTTTGCCTGAAATCATTGAGGAATTGCGAAAGCGCGGATATGAACTCGTCACCTTGGACGAAATGCTGAGATTGCCAAAGGCCAAAGATTAAGATGACCGTGATAGCAAATAAATGAGAATATTAAAAGGGTGCTGTTCAATCGCCAATTAGCGACAAGCAGACACCCTGTTTGAATTTGTTAGATGTAATTTACTTTCTACTTAAGAATATACAGCTCGATATCCTGGAAACCAAATGTGCTTACGGACTGTTTGCTACCCGGGATAAAGATATCAATCCGATGACCTTTGATTGCACCGCCCACATCACGCGCTGTGGCTACAAAAGCCTGTTTTGGCAATCCTGGATGGCTATGACCAGTTACCAGTACTTTGGTTCCGAGTGGAATTACACTTGGATCAACTGCAATCGTACCCAATTCAAGGTCATTTCCGAAATAATCGACTGCACCCCAGCCTCCATTTTCAGACGGATCTGCAGAGTATGCCGTTGCTTTCACGTTCACAGCTTTGCTGTAATCGAATGTTTTACCCCAGGCCTGAACCACTTTGTTATCTGCATTAACGTCCAAGCTCGCTGTGGTAACTGTTTTGGCTTGGGTCTTGCTCTCCGTCGCCGCGGCAGCTACATTGTTTGCCTTACCGGGAATCGTAATTTTCAAACCACCATAAATGTTGTAAGGTGAAATGTCGTTGTTTGCTTTAACCAACGTGTTCATTGCTACTCCATATTGTTTTGATAAGGTGTAGAAGGTATCCCCTTCTTTGGCCACATGAACTGAATCGGCGTGAGCCGGAACGGCTTGAATGAGCATTGCTGTTGTCAATAATGCTACTGCTGTTTTGGCTATACGTTTCTTGTTAATCATGGTCTTCCTCCCTCATTATGCCTGCGAAGTTAGTTGTCGGATTCGGATGAGGAGCCCACCCTATAGGTTCTTCATTACATTTGAAACGTTATGTACCCCTAATTCACCCCAAGCAGTGTGCTGTAGATCTTCCCCCTGCACAATCTGCATCGTTACATCCCCCGCACTCCCTGTCCGGAAGTTTCGGCAGAGTTCAATATATCACAATTTTGTAACCTGAACTTGTAGTAATTCTTGCCAAATGGTTTTTAGCATGTCATCAACTGTAAGAATACTGGATAATTCAGAAAATTTGGGCGAACCGACTTCTTTATATTTGGTAACAGAAAAGTTACATTTCGAATCTTTAAGTGATTAATGCGCATAAAAAATAGCGTTACCGACTCGAAGTCAGTAACGCTATTTGATTACTTCGTTTAGAGTACTTTGGCAAGAAAATCACGTGTACGTGAATTTTTCGGTGCTCCAAACACCTCATCTGGTGTTCCCTCTTCTACAATAACCCCGCCATCCATGAACAGGATCCGGTCTCCCACTTCACGTGCAAAACCCATCTCATGCGTTACGATGACCATGGTCATCCCGCCTTCTGCAAGACGTTTCATGACATCCAGCACTTCACCGACCATCTCGGGGTCCAGTGCCGAAGTAGGCTCGTCAAACAGCATCACATGCGGCTGCATGGCCAATGCTCTTGCAATGGCGATCCGCTGCTTCTGTCCACCGGACAGCTGATTCGGGAATGTATCTTTTTTATCGTACAAGCCCACGGTGTTAAGCAGATCAGCGGCAATTTTCTCCGCTTCCTGAGTGGATTGTTTCTTCACTTTAATCGGAGCAATCGTGATGTTTTGCTGTACCGTTTTGTGTGGGAACAGGTTGAAATGCTGGAACACCATGCCCATTTTTTCCCGAGTTGCATTAATGTTGTGCTTCGGATCGGTGATTGACACGCCTTCAAAATCAATCTCACCCGAGGTAGGCTGTTCCAACAGGTTCAGACAACGTAAAAAAGTACTTTTACCTGAACCGGAAGGGCCGATGACCACAACAACCTCACCTTTGCCAATCGTCACGTTAATGCCCTTAAGCACATCGTTATTACCATAAGATTTGTGTAATTGTCTAACGTCTATCACTTGCACTCAACTTCCTTTCCAGTCGTCCCAGCAGCTTGGACAAAATGAACGTCATTACAAAGTAGATGGCTGCTGCAATCAAAAATGGACTCAATCCTTGGTACGTAATGTTTTTGACTACACTTGCCTGATACATAATATCCACCATACCGATAACGGAGATAATGGAGGATTCTTTAATGATAGTTATGAATTCATTACCGATCGCTGGTAATACAGCTTTGAAGGCTTGTGGCAATATGATATAACGCATCGCGGCGCCTCTTCCCATACCTAATGAACGCGCTGCCTCCAACTGACCACGATCCACACCTTGGATACCCGCACGGAAAATCTCCGCCAGATAGGCACCACTATTGATTGAAAGTGTAATGATACCTGCCTGAAGTGCAGTGAAGTTAATGCCAAAGCTCAGGGAAAAACCATAGTAAATAATCATCAATTGTACCAGCATCGGTGTGCCACGGATCACTTCAACGTAAGCAGTACCGATCCAGCGCAAGATTGCAGCGTCATGCAAACGGAACAAACAGATGATCAATCCAATAATTACCCCGAAGATAACCCCAAGTGCAGACAACAGAAGTGTGTATCCTACACCTGTAGCATAGAAACTTTTATATTCCCAGAATACTTGGAAAATATTTTGCGATTTGTTCGCTTTATCCGCCATCAAGAGGCTGGCGTCCGTCACCATCTGATTGATTTTATCTTCACTTTTCAATCGCTCCAGTGTTCCATTTACTGCAGCTAGCAGCTCGGTATTACCTTTGCGAATCCCGATTGCCGCTTCTGCTTGCTCTTCGTCCGGAACAGCAGCAGCAAGTCCAATGATATCGTCCAGATAACCTGCAGCAACGGTATCTTCAACGATTGCCGCGTCAATGCGTTTTGTTTGCAGTTGAAGCACGATATCCGAGATTTTATCAAGCGCAGTAAGCTTCGCTCCTGGAATACTCTGTCCGATCGTTTCCTGAATGGAGCCTTTCTGAACGCCAATTTTCGCATTTTCAAGTTCTGCCATGGTTGGATATTTGTCTTTATCCACATTGCGAACCATAATCACTTGTTTTGATTTATAATAGGTGTCGGAAAAATCGATACTTTTCTTCCGCTCATCCGTCGGCGTCATACCTGAAATTACCAGATCAACACGCCCGCTCTGCAATGAAGGCAGAAGACCGTCGAAGCCCATATCCTCAATCACAAGCTCAGCGCCAAGATCTTTGGCAATCTCTTTGGCGATCTCAATATCAAAACCGACGATTTCATCTTTGCCATTAATCACTTTATGGAATTCATAGGGTGCAAAATCGGCACTTGTACCGAGCACCAGCTTTTTACTGCTTGAATTGTCTGTAGTCCCACTTGCAAGTGCCACAGGAACGGCAGTTGTCAGCAGAACGACAAAGGTCAACAGCATCATGGTGTAACGACTTATTAATTTCAACCTTTTTCTCTCCCCTTACAATACTTTGTATGCTTCTCATGTTGATGACTGAGTCATTATAAAGTACAATGCATGATTATGCAATGCATTTTGACATTACAAATCTTGACTTGTTTCTGAAAAATTGAAGCAAACATGATATAATCAATGAATTATTTTCATTTTTGCATAAGGAGTTTACTAATGACAGCTAACAAATCACAAATTCTGACGGTTATTGATCAATATGCTTCCCGTTTTAAAGCCATTTCATCATATATCGGTGCCAACCCCGAATTGGGAAATGAAGAGTATCTCGCTTCTGCCCGTTTGAAAGAAGAACTGGTCTACCACGGTTTCACTGTAGAAGCTCCAATCCTTGGACTGGAGACAGCCTTTATCGGAACCTATTCAGCCGCCAAACCCGGCCCTACCATTGCATTATTGTGTGAATATGACGCCTTGCCGGAGATTGGTCATGCTTGTGGACACCATCTGATCTGCATGATGAGTCTTGGAGCTGCTGTTGGGCTGAAATCCATTCTGGATGAAGTAGGTGGAACGATTAAAGTGTTTGGCACACCCGCTGAAGAGACACGTGGTGCCAAAGTTCCGATGGCAGAAGCAGGTTTGTTCGATGACTGTGATGTCGCTCTCATGGCGCATCCATATTATGCCTACGAAAAGTCAGGCAGCTCGCTGGCCATTGATGCTGTGCAATTTGAATTCCATGGCCGATCTTCACATGCTGCTGCAAGTCCACACGAAGGTATTAATGCACTTGATGCCGTCATTCAAACGTTCAACGGAATCAATGCATTCAGGCAACAAGTGAAAAGCACCGTTCGCATTCATGGTGTGATCAACAACGGAGGTCAGGCAGCTAATATCATTCCTGACTATGCTTCTGCGCAATTTTATGTACGGGCAGCAACTCGCAAAGAATTGAATATCCTCACAGAACGTGTGATTCAGATCGCTGAAGGTTCTGCTCTCCAGACAGGATGCAAGCTGGTGACATCCAATTATGAAACGTCCTATGACGAGATGGTTACCAATGAAGCATTCTCAGCTGCGTTTAGTCAAAATCTGATGGAACTTGGTATCCCGCAAGAAGAGATTGTGAGTGGTAATGATCACGGCTCTATGGACATCGGTAACGTTTCCCTGAAATGTCCTGCAATCCATCCCTACATTCGTGTTGTGGATGAGGTTCATACCCTGCACTCCATAGCCTTCCGTGACCTTGCACTTCAGGAGCGCGCGCTGGATGGCATGATTCTGGGAGCAAAGGCACTTGCTACAACAGCCTATGACGTACTGAGCCAGCCAGAGCTGCTTCAAACCATCCGCACGGAGTTTGAGCAAGCTATTCGCTAAAATTCACTTTCAACATGTTATATAGGGGTGCCCTGAACAATCTTGAATTCCAAGCTGTTCAGGGCACCCTTTTCTATATTAGCTGTAAGTATATTCAGCACGAAGCTGGAAATGCTGTGAAAGAAACCTTTGAAAACGACGAAAATAATACATTTTATTACAGTAAATATGATTCATTTGCTGGCTAACTTGGTTAATTATAACTATAAGTGCGTGTTCAAAAGACCGGTTTTCATAACTTATCCTATATTCAGGAGGTGCTGTCATGCTGCTCGAAGCCATGTATCATGTTCCTCGTGACAAGTGGGCTTATGCCTATAATTCGTCTACCATACATCTGCGCGTACGAACCAAACGAAATGATGTGCAATACGTGACTGCACTGACCGGAGATAAGTACGATTGGAATGGAACGTACAAGGAAATTCAATTGGAGAAGGCTGCTTCTGATAACATGTTTGATTATTGGGAGGCTGCCGTCAAGCCACAATTCAAACGTCTCACCTATATATTTCGGATAACTGCCGGTTCAGAAGATGTTTTTCTTGCGGATAATGGAATTCATTATGAAACCCCCTATCCAACTGGAGGATATTATGAATTCTCGTATATACATGAAATTGATGTGTTTAAGGTGCCCGAGTGGGCCAAAGAAGCTGTCTTTTATCAGATCATGACGGAACGGTTTGCTAATGGAGATCCAAAGCTGAATCCAAAAGAAACTCATGACTGGGGTGGCAAACCTGAGTTGGACAATTATTTTGGTGGAGATCTGCAAGGTGTGCTGGATCACCTGTATGACTTAACTGAACTTGGCGTGAACGCCATTTACTTTACCCCGTTATTCCAGGCCAATTCTTACCACAAATATGACACGATTGATTATAAAAAAGTCGACCCTCATTTCGGCGATAATGCCCTGCTCAAACAATTGACAGAAGAATGTCATCGCCTGGGTATACGTGTCATGCTTGACGCGGTGTTTAACCATTGCAGCGAATACTTCCCTCCTTTTCAAGACGTTCTCCAGAATGGAAAAAACTCTAAGTATGCCGATTGGTTCCACATCAATGAGTATCCGGTTCAGATCAAGGATGGTATACCAACCTACGATACATTTGGGTTCTATGGCAACATGCCCAAGTTCAACACAGCCAACCCTGAGGTTAAGGCATATCTATTGGATGTAGCTGAGTACTGGATCAAGGAAATTAAGCTGGATGGGTGGCGTCTGGATGTAGCGAATGAGGTGGACAACCATTTCTGGCGTGATTTTCGCAAGGTTGTTAAAGCAGCGAACCCTGAAGCCTATATTGTTGGTGAAGTATGGAGCGACTCCTTGACCTGGCTTATGGGAGATCAATTCGATTCCGTCATGAATTATCCATTTGCCGACAAAGTGCTTCAGTTCTTCTGTGGTTCAATGGACGGTTATAACTTTGCCAATGAGATGGGTTCACTGATTATGCGCTATCCGCAACAAACCAACGAAGTGATCTTTAATATGCTGTGCAGCCATGATACCCCACGACTGCTCACCCGGTTAGGAGAAGACAAACGCCGATTAAAGTTGTCGGTTGTATTTCTTTTCACCTATATCGGTACACCTTGTATCTTCTACGGCGACGAAGTTGGGATTAGTGGTGATGCTGACCCGGATTGTCGAAAATGTATGGAATGGGACCCCGCCAAGCAAGACAGAGAATTGTATGATTTCTATCGTCTGATGATCGATTTACGCAAAAGCAATGAAGCCCTGCGCAAAGGACGCTTCCGATTCCTCAAGGCTGATCACAATGATCCCTGTATCGTGTACGAGCGTGTGGATGACAACCTTCACTTTACCGTATGGATGAATAATACACCTCAAGATCGAACGCTTTCTCATCCTATGGAAACAAAAGACTGGAAGGATGCATTAACTGAAGAGCCCGTGTTTCCAACCGATGGAATGATGAATATTAAGCTTGACCCCTATGGGTACCGCATTTTGTACAGGCAGCTTGATCCGGCAACCATCCAACACTACTGAGGTTTAAATTCAGACACTCATATAAAAGAAAAACACTTCCACCGCTCAGATGATGACTTTCATTCTGAACTTTTGGAAGTTTTTTGTTTATTTGATTAAAAAGAGCCACAGCAGGAATGCTGTGACTCTGACTCATTCAGGATTGCATCAGTTTACTGGATCAAGTGTGATCCGACGATAAATGTCCATATATTCCTCAGCTGAGACATTCCAGCTGTATTCTCCGCCCATTGCATTTTTCACAATTTTCTTCCAGTGTTCTGGCTGTTTGTAGATCTCCTCAGCACGCCGAATGGTATTCATCATGTCATGTGCGTTAAAGCTTGTGAATGAGAAACCATTCCCTTCTCCAGTAAACTCATTGTATGCCTGCACAGTGTCGTTCAGACCGCCTGTTTCCCTTACGAGTGGCACACTACCGTACCGCAGAGCCAGTAGCTGACTAATACCACATGGTTCGAACCTCGATGGCATCAGGAAGATATCACTGCCTGCATAGAAACGTCGGGATAACCCATCATTAAACGTGATCTGGGCAGACATTTTGAGCGGATAACGATTAGCAGCTTCACGGAACCAGTGTTCATACATAGGCTCTCCTGTTCCCAGTACCGCGAATTGAATATCATCATAGTACAGCAATTCATCAAGAATACGGCAGACCAGATCAAGCCCCTTAGAGTCGACGAGCCTTGTCACCATCACCATAAGTGGTACATCAGGACGAACAGGAAGTCCAAGTTCCTTTTGCAGCTCAATTTTGTTCTCCGTTTTCTTGGACAGACTGGTTCTGTATTTCACTGGAATTTTGTTGTCCGTTGCCGGGTTGTAACTCTTGGTATCAATCCCGTTCACAATCCCGCTGAAACGATCTCCAAGTGAACTGAGCAGTCCGTCCAGGCCATATCCATAATAAGACGTTTGCACTTCCTGTGCGTATGTTGGGCTTACGGTTGTCACATGGTCAGCATACACAATTCCTGCTTTCAAAAAATTGACGTTACCGTAATATTCGGCTCCATCCACGGTGAAATATCGATCGTCCAGCTCCAGGATTTCACTGAATAACTCATGCGGGAATACCCCTTGGTACAACAAGTTATGTATGGTGAATACCGTACGAATACCACTGTAGAATGAATCGTGTCTGTAATGGGCTTCAAGCACCAAAGGGATCATTCCTGCATGCCAGTCATGACTGTGCAGCACATCAGGCTTGAACTCAATCTGTGGCAACACTTCAAGAACTGCACGGTTGAAGAAGGCGAAACGCTCGCCATCATCCATATAACCGTACACTCCATCACGCCCAAAATAATACTCATTATCCACAAAATATACTGGAATCCCATCATGAACCAGCATTTCTATTCCACAATAGGGTCTGCGCCAGCCAAGAGGCACATCCGTTGTAATTACGGGCTGTAATGCGTCTTTATATTCATCGGGAATTCCCTTGTACTTAGGCATAATCACCCGCACATCTGCCCCGTTCTTCTTCAATGCAAACGGGAGAGCACCGATTACGTCAGCAAGGCCTCCTGTTTTGATAAATGGATGTACTTCAGCAGCAGCAAATAGAATATTCATGCCTTTGTCCTCCTCTTCGGTTTGAGCGTGTTGCTTTCATTTTTATTCTTCGTTTTTGAACTGACGGAAGTTATGCTCGCAGGTGATTCATCCGTTTTCCGACGCGTGTTCTTTTTTAGAATCACGATGCTCAGCGGAGGCAATACCAATTCGAGACTATGCGGATGCCCATGAAAAGGAATCTTTTCGGTAGGCAGTTGCATATCATTAGTAATGCCTGAACCGCCGTAAACGGAATGGTCACTGTTCAGTACTTCGGTATACATACCGGGACGCATGACACCAATCCGGTAACGCTCCCGCTTGACCGGCTGAAAGTTAATGAGCACAAGGAGTGTATCCGCAGGTTTTTTTCCTTTGCGTACGTATGAAATGACACTCTGGTCCTGATCATCCGGAGTGATCCATTCATAACCGTCCAAGGAATGATCAAGCTCCCACAAAGCTTTTTCACTCAAGTACAGGTTAGACAGCTCACGCTCAAACTTATGCAAATTGCGGTGACTGTCATAATCCAGCAAGAACCAGTCCAGTTGATCCTCATCTTTCCATTCGATGAACTGGCCAAAGTCTCCACCCATAAACAACAGCTTTTTCCCTGGGAAAGTCATAAAATAGCCCAGAAAAGCACGCATGCCGGCAAATTTTTGCTCATAGGTTCCTGGCATCTTGTCGAGGAGCGACTTTTTGCCATGAACAACCTCGTCATGCGACAGAGGTAGCACATAATTTTCAGCAAAGGAGTATACGACCGGGAAAGTCAGCAAATGATGTTTGGAAGGACGCTCATGAAAATCAGATTCCATGTAATCAAGCGTATCGTTCATCCAGCCCATGTTCCATTTGTAGTTGAAACCCAGACCACCTTCATCTACAGGTAAAGTCACCATTGGCCATGCACTAGATTCTTCAGCCATCATCAACGCATAAGGGAAATACTTGAACACCGCCTTATTCAGCTGCTGCAAAAAGGCTACAGCTTCCTTGTTCTCAAGACCACCTTCATCATTGGTACGATATTGTCCTGGCTGCTTCTCAAAATCAAGCCGAAGCATACTCGTAACCGCATCAACACGGAGTCCGTCAAAATGATACATCTCCATCCAATATAATGCATTGGAGATCAGAAATGAACGAATCTCAGGTTTCGAGTAGTCAAAGCTAAGTGTGCCCCAGCCCGGCTTCTCTGCTAACATCGGATCTGCATACTCATACAAAGGCGTACCATCAAACATACGCAACCCATGAGCGTCCTTGGCAAAATGTGCAGGTACCCAATCCAGCAATACGCCAATCCCAGCCTGATGTAGTGTATCCACTAGATACATCAGATCTTTTGGATGCCCATAACGACTGGTCGGCGCATAAAACCCTGTGTTTTGGTAGCCCCACGAAAGGTCATATGGATGCTCACTGAGGGGCATCATTTCAACATGTGTATATTTCATTTCTAATAAGTAAGGAACAAGCAAATCAGCCATCTCTCGATAACTATAGAGGCTTCCGTCTTCTTTGCGCTTCCAGGTTCCCATGTGCATTTCGTAAATATGTAGAGGTTTGTTATACATGGCACGTTGTTTGCGTCTCCAGGCTCCATCATTCCATTTGTACCCTTCGAGTGAACTGGTGACAGAGGCTGTCTGAGGTCGAACCTCTGCTTGAAACGCATATGGGTCCGCTTTGAGTAATTCTGTTCCATCTTCCGTTAATATACGGAACTTGTATAAAGTTCCTTCGCTTATTTCCGGAAAAAAACGACTCCAAAATCCTGATTCGGGTATCTTATATAAAGGTTCCTTTTCGCCTTTCCATTCATTGCGGTCCAGAGCCAGTCCCACTTCTACGGCATTTGGTGCCCACACGGTAAAGCGATACCCCTGAAGGCCATCGCAAGTCTCAGGCTGCGCGCCCAACATTCGATAACTGTGATGAAGGTTACCTTCATGAAATAAATAAATATGCTCCGGCAATATGTCCGGGTGTGCTAACGGTTGAATGGCCAAGAGATCACCTTCTTCTCAAGAAAATAGATATAACAGTAACCATTACCCCATTCTAGCCAAGTTGAAAAGAAAAATGCGGTGAATTAGAAAATGTTGTACATTTTCAGAATTTTTACAGTAACAATCGTTTCATTTGCTCTACTTTGCGTTAATGATGTACTACAATGCACAATATTTTGGGAGGGAAACGATTATGTTTAATAAAGATTGCATCGCTATGCTGTTGGCGGGAGGAGAAGGGAAGCGATTAGCCCCTTTAACCTCAAGTATCGCAAAACCCGCTGTACCGTTTGGCGGGCACTACCGGATCATCGATTTTCCTCTCAGTAACTGCGTAAACTCAGGGATCGATACTGTAGGAGTATTGACGCAGTACCAAGCGGAATCTTTACACGATCATATCGGTGGAGGAGAACCATGGGGACATGGCAACTCTAGTGAAGCAGGAATCTCCTTGCTTCCATCTTATCATACAGGAAATGACGAATACTTGGGAACGGCGGATGCTATTTATAAAAATATCGAATATATTGACCAACAAAACCCCGAAAATGTTCTAATTTTGTCGGGTGACCATATTTATCATATGAATTATCGTGATATGTTGGAGGCTCATCAAGCCAATAATGCCTCAGCAACGATTTCAGTTATGGAAGTTCCATGGGATGAAGCACATCGCTTTGGGATTATGGCTGCCGATGCGGATTTGCGTGTAACCGAGTTTGCCGAGAAACCGGCTGAACCAAAGAGTAATCTGGCTTCAATGGGCATCTACATGTTCAAATGGGATTATCTGAAACGCCATCTCTTGGAAGATGCCGCTAACCCTGAATCCAGCCATGACTTCGGTAAAGATGTTATTCCTCAGATGTTGAACGAAAATAATCCCCTCTTTGTCTATAACTTTAATGGTTATTGGAAAGACGTAGGTACGGTTAAGAGCCTTTGGGATGCACATATGGATCTGTTACACAACGAGGAAGACTGGAGTCTGCAAAAAGAAAACTGGCCGATGTTTACTCGCGACTGGCGCTCCAAACCAAGTGCTCACAAAGCAAGACATACAAAGATCGAACATGTTACTTCCATGATTCACGACTCTTGTGCAATCGAAGGTCGTTCAGAACGTTCCGTTATCTTCTGCGGTGCAGAAGTAGGTAAAGGCTCTGAGGTTAAAGACAGTGTCGTTATGCCTAACGCACGCATAGGCCGTGGGGTTCACATCGAACGCGCCATCATTGGTGAAGGGGCAATAATCAAGGACGGTGCAATCGTTAAAGGTACGGCGGATGAAATTGTGGTCGTTGGACCTAACGAGATCGTCTCTGCCAAACCTGCTGTCCGTACACAACCTGTTCGTATGTTGAAAGAAGTATATGAAAAAAGTGGGCGCCTGCGCACTGGTGAACTTTCTTCATAATAATATGCAAAAAAGGTGAGCCTTGGATGGCTCACCTTTTTTTCTGTTGATACGATGTTATAAAGCGTACATGCTCGATCGTCAGGTAGAAAAGTCTCTTATCTTTTAAAATCTTATGACTTTTCTATATCTGATTTTGTATCGCTTGCTGTTCGCTCATCTGTGAATTCAGCATCACCAGACGCAGTTAAAGATTCTTCTGTACCCATATCCTCAGACACAGCCGGTAATGTAACAGTAACGGTTGTACCGGATCCAAGTTCACTCTGCATCGTGATCGTCCCCTCATGCAGTTCTACCAGTTCTTGCGTAATCGCAAGACCCAGTCCCGTTCCCCCATTTTGATGATTTACCTGGAAGAAGCGGTCCCGTACTTTGATTAGGTGTTCTTCACTAATTCCGATACCGGTGTCCTGAACAGCTGCAATAATCTGACCATTCTCCTCTTTGACCGACAAGAAGATCCAGGAATTCTCATGTGAAAATTTGATCGCATTATCAACAATGTTTAAGAACACTTGTTTCAGTCTGTTGCCGTCTCCATGGACATTATAAGCGCGAGTCTCGTCCGTTTCCAACTTGAGATGGACCTGTTTTTGTTCCGCTTTGGCCCAGACATTCAACATCGTTTCCTGTACAATTTCACGAATGTTGACTGTTCCTTTGACCAGCTTCATCTGATTCTGTTGTAATTTGGAGAAATCCAGCATCTCTTCAACAAGTCCAATCAGTCGTTCGGTTTCCTTGGAGATAATACCCATACCGATACGGGTTTCTTCCGGATCATAACCGCCTGAATCCAGTGTCTCGCTCCAGCCTTTGATACTGGTCAAAGGTGTTCTTAATTCATGTGATATCGAAGAGATAAAATCATCTTTGATCTGATTACTGCGCACAATCTCATGCGCCATGAAGTTAAGTGTTGATGCCAATTCGCCCAGTTCGTGCTTATAATTCCCCTTAACCCTGACATCCAGCCGTCCTCTGGCCATTTGGGCAGATACTGCGGTGATGTTGTTGATTGGACGTACAATGGAATTTGCCATCCCAATACTGATGATCAACACTATGGCAAGCACGCCAACACCGACCGCAGCGGCGAGTAGTCCCATATTCAACAGCTTTGAATTCACATCTTCGAGTGAAGTCAGATATCGAATAACATAAGTATTTTCGCCGCCCAGATCAAACTTGTGTGAAACGGCCATGACGGATTCTCCAGTACCTGGTTGTCTTCCAATCCAGCGTCCCATATCCCCATTCAGAGCTTGCATAATATCACTGGTTTGCAGCACAGCACGGTCAGATTCAAAAGCAGTCGAACTCGCCAATACGCGCCCGTTCAGATCCAAAATTTCCAGTTCAGTATTGGACAATGCCAAATTCACAATCAATCTGGACAGATTATTGCCGTCTTCCGTGTTATTCTCACGAGCGATCGGCTCGAAAAAGTCCTTTGAATTGGAAATGTGGGTACTAATCGTATTGTAGATACTTTCATAATAGTACCTTTGCACTGCCAACATAAATACGAATTCGACCAACAGCAGAGCAAGAAAAACTACAAAGAAATAATGTAGTACGATCTGCCGTGTAATGCCTTTTTTAATCATTGCTCCCGGCCCTTCCATTTGTACCCGTGACCCCATACTGTCTGCAGGTATTCGGGCTCGGAAGGATTGTTCTCAATTTTCTGACGTAGACGACGAATGTTGACATCCACAATTTTTGGATCACCCATGTACTCTTTTCCCCATACATGATCTAACAATACATCGCGGCTGAGCGGTGTATTTTCTTTTTCCAGGAAAAATTGAATCAAGGAAAACTCCGTTGGAGTTAACTCAATAGCTTCATTTTGTTTCTTGAATTGCTTCGAGATCAGGTCCAGTGAAAATGGCCCAGACTGGAACGTAACCTTCGCCGCAGTTTCCCGATGCACGTTCACACGACGCAACAATGACTGAATACGTGCAATCAACTCTGTTGGGCTGAAAGGCTTGCTAACGTGATCATCTGCACCAACGGAGAGTGCGTACACTTTATCCTGTTCCTGAACTTTCGCGGTCAAAAAGATGATGCCCAGACGTTCATTGGTTTCACGGATCCGTCGACACACCTCGAATCCATCAATACCTGGTACCATGACATCCAGCAGAGCCAGATCAATATCCGGTACCGTCTGCAGTATGCGAAGCGCTTCATGACCGTCACCCGCTTCAAGCACTTCGAATCCGTTTCTCTTTAAATTAATCACTATAAAACTGCGGATGGATTCTTCATCCTCAAGAATAAGTACTTTACTCATTAAGTTCTCCCTTTCTATTCAGCTGAGAAGTATTGCTCAGTGCATCTTTACCCGCCTCTGATTGTGCTACCCGTGAAGCAATAACCCGATCTTTGGTGCGCGTAATTTCCTTCCAGCTTTTACCCTTCTCCTGTTCCCACTTGGAAAGGGTGAAATATTTGATCTCTGCCACGGTTTCGTCCGTATCAATCATTTTAAATCGAATATATTTTTCCTTCTCCGATTTGGTGTCAATAGTGATCTTACCGTACCACTCTGGTTTGAGATTTAGATGGAATAAATCAGCATCATCCCGGAATTGGAATGAGACAAATTTCTTGCTGTCTTTGCCATCCCACTGATAATAGGTGTAAAACCACAACCGAGAGTCAAATACGTAATGCTCCCAACCTTTTGGAGTCTCTTTAAGTCCAAACTCAATAATACCATCATTATCGACATCACCGCTTAAAATTTTGTCATCTCTATACGTTTGATCCGGTGATTTGAAAGCATTGACTAACTTGTTATCTTTAACATACATAATTTGCGAGAAGGAACTCCGATCATCCAGCTCGGCATCCAGTACAATGCCCATCTGTCCTTTGGCGATCTCTCCGCCCAGAGCATTATAAACTTCTTTAACGGTATAATCGGTCTGCACCCGATCAACTTCCTTGAAGCTGCCATCTTCGTACTGATATAACGCAATCGTTGCAAAACCGCTGTTGTTCAGCGAAATGATAACAAAATCACTCTTACCATCTCCGCTCAAATCCAGCGTGTTCCCCTGCGCATCATCAATGATATATTGATTATACGGAACTCCACCCAAGACCTGCTCCAGTGCCCCGCCCTTGTACGAATATGCAGTCAGGGCCTTCTGCTCCTGCAGACTTACACCAAGAATAATATCCGGATTTCCGTCATTCGTAATATCCAATACTTTAAAGGATTGCAGCTCATTTCCCGGCACATCAAATGTAAGCTTTTTAACCCAAGTGCCTCCCTGCTCTTCCAAAATCATGCCATGGATTCGCACATTCTCATTTGGTGTCTCATAAAAAACAATCGCTTCCCGAGTTCCATCCCCATTCAGGTCTTCCACCCGAATCATGCTGGTATTATTCATATCCTTGGGACGAATCAATGTACTCTCTGGCGGCAATTTAACCTGAACCACGTTGTACAGTTTCTCCTTATCGGTGGACATCATTGGTTTTCTCATCAAACCCTTGGGGTCACTTATGACTGTGCATCCGCTTAGAACAGAACCAAGCATAATTGCCATTGTTCCTGCTGCAATGAAGCGTCCCCACCGTGAATTAAACAATCTCATCACTCTTTTCAATAGTTTAAATCTGGTTTTTTTCTTGCTGTGTCAGTCTTCGTCCACGAATATCAAAAGCAATCTTGCCGTCTGCCAATCCCCAGATCCGTGTGGCATGTTTCTCAGCAAGTTCAATTGGCAATACTGCAATGACTGTTGCACGTTCTTCTTCACATAATTTGCGCAGCGTTTCCAGCACCGAATCTGCTGTGTGCGGGTCAAGACCAATCACAGGTTCGTCGGCCAAAACCACTTTGGCACCATGAGCAAGTGCTCTTGCAATAGCAACACGCTGCTTCTCGCCACCACTGAGCTTCTCTGCTATTTGATGTGCTTTATCAAGTAATCCCAATCCTTCGAGATAATCCATAGCACCCATATAATCATCTGAACGTACCATACCGGTTACCATTCTCCATACAGGAGTCTGACCCGATCGTCCGATTAACACATTTTTAAGAGCCGTACGTCTGGGAAATAGTTCTGGATTTTGTTCCAAGTATGCCCATTCCCGTTTGATTTTCCGTTTTCCGGACCAGCCTTCTTTCAAAATCTCGGCGCCATCCACCGTAAATCGGCCTGAATCCCATTTCTCCATCATAGCCAGACATTTGAGCAGCATGCTTTTTCCGCTACCGCTTGAGCCAACTACAGCTATCATCTCACCTTGTTGCATATCAAATCGAATATCCCGTAGAACGGGAACGCGGTCCACGCCAACGGATTTACTCAAGTTCTCTACTCTGATCATCGCGATGTCTCCTCTTGTCCATGTTTTTCCCTACCACTAGTGTACTCGGAAATGGACATCAATTTCCATGCGAACACCAGCTTCTATTTTAACACAGATTCGAACTCTGGTTTACGACGAAATAATATACCTGCCAAGCCGAAAAGAAGATACATGATTCCGAGCAAGGTGAACATGCTTCCGGGTGAAATCCAGTTGATCATCTGACCACCCAGATTCGGTCCAATAATACTTCCAATCGTGAAATGAAAGGAAG
The DNA here is from genome assembly GCF_031455635.1 of Paenibacillus sp. 2003. NCBI lineage: Bacteria > Bacillati > Bacillota > Bacilli > Caryophanales > Paenibacillaceae > Paenibacillus > Paenibacillus sp. 2003. Next base: position 2,398,215 of record NZ_JAVDTB010000001.1, read on the forward strand.
CCACAACGTTAGCTGCAGGCAGCAACACTTTAGGCAAAATGTCTGCGGCATAGGCCAGGCCCAGTGAGAAAAAGGAACCGACCAGGCCACCTGCGATTGTTAACAATACAAGCGTCCACCAGAAATGCGTACCTGCGACTGGAACCAGCATGAAGATGATTCCCCCGCTGATGCCCGCAAACATCAATATCTTTTTACGCCCGTATCGGTCACTCAACATCCCCAGAGGCAATTGAAGGAACAAACCTCCAATCCCGATAAAGGGAAGCAACGACGAAATCTGATCGGTGTCGAACCCAATACGCAGGCCATACACGGGGAAGTTACTATTCATGCCAGCCTCCATATATCCGTATAAAAGAGCAGGTAACAGTGCGTACCAAGCCCATGCCAGACTACGACGGAAGCGCCGTTCAGGGAGCTGGCCATGCTCTGCTTTTTCCGGTTTCGTATTCGGAAGCTTCATTAATACCAGTATAAGTACTGCTGCTATACATACGAACAATACCCAGAAAGGGACAGCATCACCGAAGCCAAGCAGCTTGATTCCCAGCGGACCAATGCTGAATCCCAGACCGTAGGACATGCCATATAGCGATATGTAGCGACCACGCTTTTCAGGTGCCGTAACAAGCAGCACCCAGAGCTGAGCCGCATAATGCAGTGCGCTGTCTCCTATTCCAACGATCAGGCGCAATATGAACCATATTTTAATATCTGGTAAATACGGAAATAGTATTAAAGGGACCATGACCAATATCAGGCCACCCACAATCAGTTTTTTGAACCCGAGTGCTCCTAATAGTCGTTCCGCAACTAGAGTCATGGCAAAAGAGCCAATGTACAATGCAGCAGCGTTTAATCCGTTTAAACCTGGTGAAACCCCTTTTTGCTCCAAAAAAATCGAAAGCACAGGCAGCAAAAGCCCCTGACTAATTCCAGCTACCACAATAACCGTAATCAAAATCAGATAGTTGGCTGTCGAGTGTGATAGTTTGGGGCGAGTAATCGATGACACGAATTCATTCCTCCTGCGAGCACACAAAGAAAAATCGCCATCGCTGACGACTTTTGTATGGTATACATATGGTTTTAAACTGCTATTCTTGAATCAGGGCTTTGCCCCGGACTTGAACATTATAGTGGACAACGCCCTGCAAAACAAGCCATAATAGTACTTAAGTCGCTGCGTACACTTAGATGTGACGGGAGGATTCTGCAACAATATGGCTTATCATGTTAAAATTGATGTTTCACCGATATATGAAATGCTCAACAGCTTTCTGGTTTATGTCACGAAAAAATGGATTCAGCATCTGGATATAGGTCCTGAATGGATTCTGGAAGTGGAAGGCAAACTAAGTTCCAATGTACGAGCTGCGCTCGCACCTGCTGCCACTTGGCCTTTTGATGATTTTGATGTCCTGTTTGCATGGGCTGCTTATCAAAATGATACGAAGGAAAATCGTGAATTTCTGGACATGCTTGCCGGAATGACAGCGGAAGACCTGTTTGCACGTGTGTCTCCTCTTCTGCCCGCTCTTACATTAGAAGAGTCTACGCGCATTCGGAACAGTTATGTCCCATTATTGCGACTATGGGATGAACACTACTGTCAGAATATGAGCGAAGATCAGCGTGTGTGGCTGGAAGAAGATGCCGAAGAAAAACGCATTTTGCTTGACAAAATGGGCCCTGAACTGCTAATTGAATATGCTACAGCAGGAGTTCTTGTTGAACCAATGCCTGGATTGAACGAAGTTATCCTGTTTCCAACGGTGCACAATCGCCCTATTAATATGTACTGCTTCTATGAGGGGATGATGATTATGCAGTATCCCGTAGATGCACCTGAAGAGAACGAAGACCAGCCGCCAACATGCCTTTTACGTTTTACCCATGCACTGGCTGATCCCGAAAGACTTCGCCTGCTTCGTTACGTATCGGATGAACCCAAATCCCTCGCTGAGATGTGTGAAGAATTGGATAAAGACGAAGACACGGTCAAAGACCAGGTGATGGCGCTACGCATCGCAGGTCTGCTACGGACCCATCTGCTCGGAAGTAACCGCAAAGAGAAATACAGTATTCGGCCGGATGGCGTATCTGAATTGAATATGTTCCTGGAATCCTACATTCGCATTTAATTTAGTTGAACCATTGTGGAGTTACTGGCTACAAGGAGTGAGTTAGATCATGAAAATAATGAAACAACATATTTTGTTTGACCTTGATGATACACTCGTATATTGCAACAAGTACTTCAACCTGATTTTGGGAGAATTCTTTGAGAATATGCAAGAGTGGTTTGATGGACATTCTCTGACAACGCAAGAGATTCGGGAAAAACAGCTGGAGATCGATGTAACTGGAGTGAACAAGCTTGGTTTTGCAAGTCATCATTTCCCGCAATCCCTGATTGATACCTATCGTTACTTCTCCGGAAAGTTCAACAGATTAACTTCTCCCAGAGAAGAGTCCTATCTGAGCAAGTTGGGCATGAGTGTGTACGACCAGGAGGTTGAACCCTACCCTCATATGGTTGAAACGCTTGAGAACCTCAAAGGTGCTGGACATTCCCTCTACTTATATACCGGCGGCGAAACCGTGATTCAGCAGCGCAAGATTGATCAGATGAAACTCTCGGCTTATTTTGATGATCGGATCTATATCCGACAACACAAAAACGTCGAGGCACTGGAAGGCATTCTGTCTAACGGTCCGTTTGATCGTCGTGCAACTTGGATGATCGGTAACTCACTGCGGACAGACATTATGCCCGCGGTAAAAGCCGGAATTCACAGCATATATATCAAACAACCAAATGAATGGCAATACAACATCGTAGAACTTCAACCTAATCCGGAAACATCGATGTATACCATCACTGCACTGGAAGAGGTACCAAAAGTCATACACGAAAATATACAACAGCAGCAACAAAAAAGGACCCTTGGATAAGGGTCCTTTTACTTTATCATGACTAAGATCAAGCATCCTGTTTCTCACCAGATAACTTGCCTGTTACCACATCTTGCAAAATAATCCGTGCCTTCACCGTACTCCCGTCTTTTCGTTTGAAAGACAGTACCTGGGTACTCCCCTTCTCAATCAGCGATTTTAACATCGTACTGGTGATTTTTTTGCCCGCATACTCTTTCCAGACTACAAATGAACAGCCTTCCTTGAAACGTGAGCATCCATAACCCTTCTTGCCCTCTATAATCTGACCCGTGCAGCCGGGAGAAGGGCAAGGTGCCAGTAACTCTCTCACTCCCGATGGGCTCGCACTTGAGGACGGCGCCTTGGTGGTCGCATTTTTCCCACTGCCGGCTCTCGATGAAGATGCCGAAGTCTGACGGGACGTTTTTACAGTTGAACCGCCACTAACCGTTTTGGCAGATGTCCTTGTATTCCCGGCCTGGGTTCTGGCTCCCTTTCCTTTCCCCCTGCCAGCCCGTGAATCTTCTCCAAAAGCATCTGCTGGAGCAGGAGCTTGCACACGCACTTTCTCAATGATGGACAAGGTGAATTTCTTAACGTTCTCCATGAACTTGTCCTGACCCGCCTCACCTTTGGAAATCTGATATAATCTTCTTTCCCATTGCCCAGTCATCTCAGGTGAAGTTAACAGATCTACACCCGCACGGCGAATCAACTCAATAGCTGTTCTGCCTTTGAGCGTTAACTGCATTTTCTTCCCTTGCAGCGTAATGTAACCCACGTTTTTGAGGCGTTCAATTGTAGCCGCACGTGTAGCCGGAGTACCCAGACCACTATCTTTCATCGCATCTCGCAGCTCTTCATTCTCGATCTGCTTGCCTGCACTCTCCATCGCTTTCAGCAATGTTCCCTCGGTATAACTTTTGGGAGGCTGGGTCGCCTTCTCCTTAAACTCACTCTTCGTACATTGAACAGGCAATTCAGGTTGTACAGCAAAAGCCTTGTCCGTCCACTCTTCAGCTTCCTCTTCCTCATTGCCGTTTTTCTTAGTCTTCTTCTTGCCTGCACCGCCCTGTTCCTGATCTCCAGAACCGAGAACCACTTTCCATCCGAGGGACAGCAGCTCTTTGACAGATGTCTTAAACTGATGTTTCTCCACTTCGGTGAGCACGGTATGTTGCTTATACTCCGCCGGAGGATAAAAGTGAGACAAGAATCGTCTGACAATCAAATCATAGATGTTCTGCTCATCCTTGGATAAGGTACCTGGTCGCTTCAAAGTAGGTAGGATCGCATGGTGATCCTCAACCCTGCTCGGATTACATACCCCTTTATTATTCTTATGAACAAGCTCTGGCTTGGCCCCTTGCGCAAGCTCACTATAGGTACCATTTTTAAGCAGGTTTAGGGTTTTGTGCATACCTTCGATATTCTGTTCAGTAACATAGTTAGAGTTTGTCCGCGGATACGAAATTACCTTGTGTTTTTCATACAAGGCCTGTGCAATATCCAGTGTTTTTTTTGCACCATATCCGAACTTGGCATTGGCTTCACGCTGTAAAAGGGTCAGGTCATACAAACGATACGGATACTCCTTCGTCTGCTTTGCTTCGTATTTGGTAATCTGCCCTGTCTTGCCCTTCACACTGGCTGCAATGGCCTCTGCTGCCTCCGCATCGGTCAACTTATCTCCCTGACGCAGTCCCCGGTACTCGACACCTTCCTGCCGAAACCAGGCGGCTACTTCATAAAAGGTCTGTGACTGGAACGCTTCAATCTCTATTTCACGATCGTAGATTAGCGCGAGTACCGGCGTCTGAACACGACCTACAGACAACAATGCATTATGGCGGGTTGTAAACGCCCGTGAGGCATTCATTCCGATCAGCCAATCGGCTTCACTTCTTGCACGAGCAGCATGGGTCAAATTTTCAAATTCAGAGGCATCCTTCAGACCATCAAAACCACGTCTGATGCTCTCTGCCGTCAAATCCGATATCCATAAACGCTTTACAGGCTGACGCAGCTTCAATTGCTGTTGTATGAGGGCGAAGATGTACTGACCTTCTCTCCCTGCATCGCAAGCATTAACGATCGCTGAAGCCCGTTTTGCCAGTTCTCCAATCATTTTGAGCTGATCTTTTGTTCTCGGATTGGGTACAATCTTGAACTGATCGGGTATGATTGGCAGGTCCGCTATATTCCAGCGTTTGTACTTTGTATCATAGGCATCCGGTTCAGCCAGTCCAAGCAAATGCCCTATCGCCCAAGTGATGATGTAATGCTCACCCTCCAGATACGTGCGATTGTTCTTGGCCTTTGGTTCTATGACGGCGGCAATGGTTCGACCCATGTCGGGTTTTTCCGCTATAACCAGTGTCTTCATCCGTCCATCTCTCCTCCTTCACCGTCCGCATGACGGCAAAAAGGGGCATTCCGCCGACGGAAGCCCCTTGCTTCTGAAACTCATTATATCAGATTTTGGATTCGGGAGCACCTTCCCGAAATGAATTATCCTGCTGCTTGTTCTTTTAATACATGTTTTTGTCTGCACTCTTTGCATACACCCTGGAAATCCAGACGATGATCTGTAACAGCAAAGCCATACTGACGCTCGATTTGTTGTTCCAAACGAAGCAGCCCATCTTCCATAATCTCTTCCACTTTACCACATTCTGTACAGATCAAATGATGGTGGTGATGGGAACCGTCTGTACTTCGCAGATCAAAGCGCGCAGCGCCGTCACCAAAATTAATCTTTTCAACGACCTGAAGGTCACTCAGCAGTTCGAGAGTTCGGTATACGGTAGCCAATCCAATCTCAGGGAACTGTTCCTTAACCAGGAGAAAAACTTCCTCTGCGCTGAAATGATCCTTTTCATGTTCAAGCAACACTCGTACAGTAACTTCCCGTTGTTGTGTTAACTTATATCCTTTTTCAACCAATTGATTTTTAATGTGAAAGATCTGTTCTGAAATGGACTTGTCCCGGTTACTTGCCATAGCAGGTCGCACCTCCGGTTTATATTCATTAGATTTTACTTTTATCTTACTGATTCTCGGTTTCACTGAATCCTTATTTATAATAATTATAATATAATAATAAATCTTTCTCACTTGAAAAGCAATGATATTGCTCACACTTGCATGAAATATGTAGTCAAATTGGTTAAAATAACAGTAAACAACCCTCGCTGATCGCGAAGGTTGTCATTGATATCTTGTTCTATACTTTTACACCAGAACCGAAGCACCCATCAAGTATTTGTCCACTTCACGAGCAGCCTCACGGCCTTCATTAATTGCCCATACAACCAAGCTTTGACCACGACGCATGTCACCTGCTGCAAATACTTTATCCACATTGGTGTTGTATTTGCCGTAACGTGCCTTAACGTTTGTACGACGATCTGTTGCAAGTCCCAGTTGCTCTACCAACGTTTGTTCCGGTCCATCAAAACCAATGGCAATCATGGCCATCTGAGCCGGGAATACACGCTCTGTACCTGGAATCGGCTGATAAATCTTGCGACCAGTCTCATCCACAATACGCTCGATCTGTACTGTATGCAATTCTTTGAGGTTCCCCTCATCGTCTCCGACAAATTTCGTTGTCATGATGGAGAACTCACGCGGATCTTGACCAAACAACGCTTTGGCTTCCTCTTGCGCATAATCAAGTGTGTATACGTTCGGGAATTGCGGCCAAGGGTTGTTAATGCGATCACGCTCCATAGGCGCTTGTGTATGCGTACCGAATTGAGTTATGGTACGACAACCATGACGCAGCGATGTAGCTACACAGTCAGATCCTGTATCACCGCCACCAATTACAATAATATCTTTATCTTTAGCCGACAGATATTGACCATCTTCCAGGTTGGAGTCCAGATAACTCTTAATGCTGCCATTCAGGAAATCCATTGCGTAATGAACGCCTTTCAAGTCGCTGCCTTCAATATTGAATTCACGCGGCTTCGTTGCACCACCGCACAATACAACAGCGTCATATTCATCCACCAGTTGTTGTGCTGCAATATCTTTACCGATCTCGGTGTTCGTAATGAATTGAATGCCTTCTGCTTCGAGCAGATCAACACGACGTTGAACTACCTTTTTATCCAATTTCATCGTTGGGATACCGTACATCAGCAATCCGCCGACACGGTCCGAACGCTCATATACGGTTACCGAGTGTCCTGCTTTATTTAACTGAGCCGCAGTAGCTAATCCCGCTGGACCTGAGCCTACTACAGCTACACGTTTACCCGTACGTTTTTCAGGAGGTTGGGGAACGACCCATCCTTCTTCGAAACCTTTTTCAATAATTGCTTCTTCAATCGTTTTGATGGTTACAGGCTGACCAATTAAGCCAACTGTACATGATCCTTCGCAAGGAGCTGGACAGACGCGACCTGTAAACTCTGGGAAATTATTCGTTTTGTGAAGGCGCTCAAGTGCTTCTCTCCACAGTCCGCGATATACAAGATTATTCCATTCCGGAATCAGGTTATGCACGGGGCAACCTGACGTGCCACCAATCATATCTATACCTGTATGGCAATACGGGGTACCACAATCCATGCATCGTGCACCTTGTGTTCTGAGCTCTTCTTCAGCCATGTGTTTATGAAACTCTTCCCAATCCTTAATCCGCTCCGCTGGCTCACGATCTGCTGGCAGTTGACGTTTGTATTCCATAAATCCAGTAGGTGTAGACATCTTACGTTTTCCCCCATCCGTTCTTGTCTTAATCCCTTCATGTGCATGGTTCTATATGAAATGGATTACTCATTACTTGAGTTTTTGTCTATTGTATCACAAAATCTTCTCGAAGATATTTCAATTATAGTAGCATTTACTGTGCTGAATATTAAATGGATTATCCGCATAATTATTTGTATTTTATACATCATATCTTTCAAGTCTACCCATGGTCAATACCCTTATTTTGGTGTTAAATGTGGTTTTGAACTGCGAAATCTGGTGTGTGTTAAAGAAATAAAAGGTCGAAACGTTAAGTGAATGTCAGATAATTTGTCATCAAATCCAACATATTTTGCTATAAATCGTTCTCGATTCCGAATATCAGACCTGTTTTAGGACTTCACAACGTTAAAACCCCAAAACTTTTACACTTTTTTACTGTTTAATGCTTGGTCGTATGTATATTATACATAAATACCAATTAATCATGTTACATTAATGTTATATGTATTCCAATTTAAACAAGTGACTCTTTTTTTATAAAAGAAAAGACGCTGTTCACGAATATTTCGCAATCAGCGCCTCTCATCATACAAATACGACCGAAGTCAGGAATTTCTTATGCCACATTTACCGTTTACGTTCGTAAAATTCAAATGTGTACGCATGAACATTTTTTTCATCCTGTTCGCCTTCAATCTGTTCAATCAGTTCCCATTCGGACCAATCCACTTCAGGGAAAAACGTATCTCCCTCAAAATTCTCATGAATTTTGGTCACCACAAGACGATCTGCAAGTGGCAGGAATTCACGATACACTTGGGAACCCCCAATTACGCACAGTTCCTCACCTTTGGTTACACTCAGACCCTCTTCAATCGAATGTACGATTTCAGCCTGTTCCACCTTGTAGTTCAGATCTCTTGTCACTACGATATTTCGACGCTGAGGAAGCGGCTTACCGCCAAAAGATTCCCATGTGTTACGTCCCATGATAATCGTTTTGTTTAATGTACGTTGTTTGAAAAAGGCCATATCCTTGGGTAAACGCCATGGAATCGAATTATTTAATCCGATCACACCGTTCTCCCCCATTGCCCATACCAATTCAATACTCAAGGGTAATACACTCCTTCAATCCAAGTCTCTTGTCGAGATTGAACACATAATTAGACTGCAATTGGAGCTTTAATGCCCGGATGATGCTGGTAGTTCTCAAACTCGAAATCTTCAAACTTATAATCAAAAATAGAATCCGGCTTACGTTTGATTACCAGCTTAGGTAAAGCATACGGTTCACGCTCCAGCTGAGTTTTAACCTGATCTACGTGATTGGAGTAGATGTGGACATCCCCTCCAGACCAGACGAAATCACCCACCTCAAGATCACATTGCTGGGCAATCATATGAGTCAAAAGCGCATAACTCGCGATGTTAAACGGCAATCCGAGGAACGTATCCACGGAACGCATCGTAAGCATACATGATAATTTACCCTCTGCAACGTAAAACTGAAACGCAAAATGACAAGGTGGAAGCTTCATATTATTGATCTCAGCCACATTCCATGCGCTGACAAGGTGACGGCGTGAATCCGGATTATTTTTGATCGAATCAATGACTGCAGAGATCTGATCAATTTTTTCTCCGTTGGGTGCTTCCCATGTACGCCACTGCGAGCCGTATACCGGACCGAGATCCCCGTTTTCGTCCGCCCAATCGTCCCAGATCTTCACACCGTTTTCTTTCAAATAAGATATATTGGTATCGCCACTCAAAAACCACAACAGTTCATGAATAACCGATTTGAGATGAATTCGTTTGGTTGTTACCAGCGGAAATCCTTCGGAGAGATCATAACGGAGCTGTCTGCCAAATACAGATTGTGTTCCTGTTCCTGTACGGTCTCCTTTATGCACGCCGTTGTTCAGAATATCCTGCAATAAATCGAGATAGTTTTTCATGTTGATATCTCCTCACTGTTATACTACTCTAATCATTATTACAGTGTACCACAAATGAGGAATTCGTTGTATTGTAATCAGCTATACAGATCAAGGCATAACCTTTTTAAACTTTGCTCTTATTTCAATCAAAAAAAGAGACGAATAACGCGTTAACGTCATTCGTCTCTTCTGATATACGTATAATGCCGGACGGATCCGAAGCTTAGATGATCTTAACGGGAGATGATGTGGATCGGGTGACCCATAACCAATTCCGCAGCTTCCATCACGATTTCGCCCAAAGTTGGGTGAGCGTGAATTGTGAGAGCCAGATCTTCCAAAGTAGCGCCCATCTCAATTGCCAAACCAAGCTCAGCAATCAGGTTGGAAGCTTCCAGACCTACGATTTGGCAACCCAATACAAGGCCGCTTTCTTCGTCAGCTACGATTTTCACGAAGCCTTCAGCGTGGTTCAAAGATACAGCACGGCCGTTACCCGCATAAGGGAATTTGCCAGCTTTTACTTTGTAACCTTTTTCTTTAGCTTCTTTCTCAGTGTAACCTACGCTGGAACACTCTGGATCTGTGAATACAACAGCTGGCATACATTTGTAGTCAACTACAGATGGTTGTCCTGCGATTGCTTCAGCAGCCACTTTACCTTCATAAGAAGCTTTGTGTGCCAGAGCCAAGCCAGATACGATGTCACCGATAGCGAAGATGTGAGGAATGCTGGTACGACCTTGGTGGTCAACTTTGACAAATCCACGCTCGTCAACGTCAACACCAATCATATCGAGACCCAGTTCTCCATCTGTGTTTGGACGACGTCCAACAGTTACCAGCAGGTAATCTGCAGTTACTTCTTTGGACTCACCATTTACAGAGTACTTAACAGTTACATCTTTATCCGTTTGCTCAGCACTTTCAGCTTTTGCACCCGTTACGATTTCGATGCCTGTTTTCTTCATGTTTTTAGCCACGAGGCTAGTCATGTCTTTATCGAAACCTGGCAGTACTGTATCCAAACCTTCGATGATTGTTACTTTTGCACCGAATTTGGAGTACATTTGACCAAGCTCAGCACCGATATATCCGCCACCGATAACGATCATGCTTTTTGGTACTTCAGGCAAGTTCAGAGCTTCTGTCGAAGACAGAATGCGTCCGCCAAACGGGAAAGGTTTCAGTTCGATTGGACGGGAACCTGTTGCAATAATTGCATTTTTAAATTTGTAACGTGGAGACTCGTGGTCATTGAATACACGAGCTTCGTTTTCGTTGATGAACATGCACTCACCGTTGAAAACTTCAACTTTGTTGCCTTTGAGCAAACCAGCTACGCCGCCAGTCATTTTCTTAACAACGCCGTTTTTGAACTCTTGAGTTTTGCTGAAATCCACTTTTACGTTCTCAGCAGAGATACCAAAAGCTTCACCGTGAAGTGCAGACTCATATTGGTGTGCAGCAGAGATCAGGGCTTTGGATGGAATACATCCACGGTTCAAACAAACACCGCCCAGTTCGGATTTGTCTACGATCAATACGCTTTGGCCCAGTTGAGCAGCGCGGATGGCAGCTACATAGCCGCCAGGACCCGCACCAATTACTAATGTGTCGATATTGAGAGAAGCGTCGCCTACTACCATATCTTACACCTCCATAACAAGCAGCTCAGGGTTAGCGAGCAGCTGTTTAATGTAATTCATAAAGTTTTGTGCTGTTGCGCCATCGATGATACGGTGGTCAAAGCTCAGGGAAAGAGCCATTACAGGTGCTGCAACTACTTCGCCGTTTTTGATCACTGCTTTTTCGCTGATGCGTCCTGTTCCAAGAATAGCAACTTCAGGGAAGTTGATGATTGGAGTGAAGAACATACCGCCAGCAGAACCAATGTTACTGATGGAGATTGTGCTTCCTCTCATTTCATTCGCGCTCAATTTACCCTCACGACCACGAGCAGCCAAATCACGGATAGAATCAGCAATCATCCAGATGGATTTACGATCAGCATCTTTGATAACAGGAACGATCAAGCCGTTGTCTGTATCTGTAGCGATACCGATGTTGTAGTATTTTTTGTAAACAATTTCGTTAGCTTCTTCATCAATCATAGCGTTCAGAGCCGGGAATTGGCGGGAAGCCGCAACCAGTGCTTTAACGATGAATGGCAGATAAGTAACTTTTGTTCCTTTTTTCTCTGCAATTGGTTTCATGCGAGTACGGAAAGCAACCAATTCAGTTACGTCCACTTCGTCCATGATTGTAACGTGAGGTGCTGTGTAAGCCGATTTAACCATTGCATTAGAGATTGCTTTACGGATACCTTTGAATGGTACGCGCTCTTCTTCAAGGTGTTGATCAGCTGCAGCCGCTGCTGGTGCTGCGGATTTTTTCTCTTCTTGAGCCGGAGCTTCGGAAGATGCCGCTGCGGAAGAAACGCCACCGTTTTTGAAGGATTCAACATCTTCTTTGGTTACTTTACCGTTGTTTCCAGTGCCGTTAACCTGAGCGATGTCTACACCTTGTTCGCGAGCAAATTTACGCACGCTTGGTGTTGCCAGAACGTCTTTGGCAGGTACTGCCGGAACGCTGTTGTTGCCGCCTTCTTTAGCTGCATCCGAGCTGGAAGCTGCTGCAGAAGAACCGCTTGTGTCAGCTCCGCCTTGAGCTGCATCTTTCTCTTGCTCGCCTTGATCGCCAGCAGGAGCGTCGTCTTGCTCAGGAAGTTCGCCTTCTGCATCGATGATCGCTACAACTTCACCAACGTGGCAGACTTGACCGTCTTTAGCGAATACTTCTGTAACTGTTCCGTTAACCGGACAAGGTACTTCTACAACCGCTTTGTCGTTCTGTACTTCCATGATGATGTCGTCGTCAGTTACTTTGTCACCGACTTTGATGTGCATCTTGATGATTTCGCCTTCGTGCAGGCCTTCGCCCAATTCAGGGAATTTATATTCAAATTTAGCCAACTGAAAAACCTCCTTGATTATGTGCTCAATCCTGAAAACAACCCTTAACTCCAAGAAACAACTGTTACTGCTAATGCAAATAACTGTTACTCAAGGGGCTAATGGCTGTTTACAGTGCAGCTTGCGCTGCGGTGTGAATCACCATACTGCGCCTTGCGGCATGTCAGATGATTAAATTAGAAATTTACGACTTTGTTAACCGCAGCAACGATACGCGCCGGGTTAGGCAGCCATGTATCTTCGATTTGTGCAAATGGATATACAGTGTCCGGACCAGCTACACGCAGAACCGGTGCTTCCAAGTGCAGGATTGCTTTTTCATTGATTTGGGCAATGACTTCAGCTGCAACACCTGCGCTCTTTTGAGCTTCCTGTACAACAATTGCACGGTTTGTTTTCTTAACGGAAGCAACGATAGTATCGATGTCGATCGGGCTAACCGTACGAAGGTCGATAACTTCAACTTTGATTCCTTGTTTTTCGAGTTCATCCGCTGCTTTCACAGAAGTGTGAACCATCATACCGTAAGTAATGATTGTTACATCAGAACCTTCACGAACAACGTTCGCTTTACCCAACTCAACAACGTAATCTTCTTCAGGCACTTCTGCACGGAAAGCATGGTACAAGTTCAAGTGCTCCATGAAGAATACAGGATCGTTATCGCGAATAGAAGCGATCATCAGACCTTTTGCATCGTAAGGGTTAGACGGAACAACGACTTTGATACCTGGTGTTTGCGTGAGCAGACCTTCCAGGGAATCTGTATGCAATTCTGCCGCTTTTACACCGCCACCGAATGGTGTACGGAATACGATTGGAGAATTGTATTTTCCACCGGAGCGGAAACGCATACGAGCAGCTTGCACTACCATTTGGTCAAGGGCTTCGAAGATAAAACCAACGAATTGGATCTCAGCAACCGGACGGAAGCCTTGAACACCCAGACCTACAGCCAGACCACCAATAGCGGACTCAGCCAGTGGTGTATCAAATACACGCTCTTCGCCAAACTCTTTTTGCAGACCTTCCGTTACACGGAAAACGCCGCCTACATTACCTACGTCTTCACCGAAAAGCAGAACGTTAGGATCACGTTTCAACTCCACGCGAAGCGCATCACGGATTGCTTCTTTCATGTTCATTTGTGCCATTTGCTTCATTTCCTCCTTAAACATTGACAGTTCACATTTGAATTCGTACATGTATACCGGGACATTAAAGTCGCGGATGTTTATGCTTTATCGGAAAAAACTTATTGGAAATCAGCTTTTTGCTCTTCCAAGTGCTTAGGCGTTTGTTCGAACATGCTGTCGATCAAGCCTGAAATCGTCATTTTCTCGGTTTTTTCCGCTTTTTTGATCTCTTCATTTACTTTAGCTTTTGCTTCTTCTTTCACACGTGCTGTATCTTCTTCAGTCCAAAGACCTTTTTTCTCAAGATATTTAGCGAAACGTGCGATAGGATCTTTAGCAGACCATTCTGCCTCTTCTTCTTTTGTACGATACTTGGAAGCATCATCCGAAAGGGAGTGAGGACGGAAACGATATGTTACTGCTTCGATCAATGTTGCGCCTTCTCCGTTACGTCCACGCTCAGCAGCTTCCTGAACAGCTTTGATAACAGCGAAGATGTCCATACCGTCAACTTTAACACCTTTGATACCTGCTGCTACCGCTTTGTGAGCGATGGACAGAGCTGCTGTTTGTTTAGCAAAAGGAGTTGTGATGGCATAACCATTGTTTTGTACGAAGAAGATAACAGGCAGTTTGTATACACCAGCGTAGTTCAGACCTTCGTAGAAGTCACCTTCAGAAGAACCGCCATCACCTGTGTACGTGATAACAACTTGTTTTTGTTTCTTCAATTTGTAACCCATAGCGATACCCATTGCATGCAGAATTTGTGCACCAATGATGATTTGTGGCATCAATACATTAACGCCATCTGGAATTTGTCCACCATGTTGGTGTCCACGGGAGTACAAGAATGCTTGATAAAGAGGAAGTCCATGCCATACGAGTTGCGGAATGTCACGATAGCCAGGACATACAAAGTCTTCTTTTTCAATTGCAAATTCACTACCAACCATTGTAGCTTCTTGACCAGATACTGGAGCATAGAAACCAAGACGACCTTGACGGCCCAGGTTTACTGCACGGTCATCCCAAGTACGGGTAAATACCATGCGGTACATAATTTCTTTTAATTGATCATCGGAAAGTGTAGGCATCATGTCTTTGTTAACAATTTCGCCGTCAGGAGACAGCACGGACAAAGCTTCTACATCCTCTGTATACACTTCATAAGGAACCTTGCTCATTTTTTTCTTCACCTCAACAAAAAATTTGAATATCAAGTTCCGCTGTTATAATATTATTATACACCTGTTTCACTCCATACGTCAAAGAAATCCGTAATTTTTTTATGTTTCCCGCCGGATTGTATGTATAACAGGGGCTTAATATTGGTATAACAGCATAATACATGATTGCGTGTTTGACCTAACCCCGCACAAGGGTAATCTTACCGTATTGCGCGGTCGAATGCAAAAAATTAACCGAGAAAGGTGACGTTTTATGACGGATTCCCGCTATTTGAAACGCACGATTGTGAAGGAAGAGATTGAAAGTCGCTATCTCGGAGAGAAGCGAACGCTCCGTATTTACCTTCCTCCGGGCTATAACGAATTGCTTAGCTACCCTGTCGTTTATTGTCAGGATGGCGAAGAATTTTTTAATTTCGGACGAATTGCTACAACAGCTAACCAAATTATTCTGGACGAAGGAGCAGAACCTTTTATTATTGTAGGGGTTCAGGTCGATGTGTCTGTGAGAACGCAGGAATATGCTCCATTTGGAGATCGGTTCAAGGCATATACCGCTTGCTTCGCTGAAGAGATTATTCCCTATATAGAAGAGAAATATCCTGTGCGCCGTTCTCCGCAGGAACGCATTCTTGCCGGAGACTCGCTCGGTGGCAGTGTTTCGCTTCATCTTGCTCTGTTATATCCGGATCTGTTCACTCGTGTGATCAGCATGTCTGGCGCCTTCTACTCTGCTTCTCAGGAAATCTATGCCGCAGCTGAAGATCTGTCCTGGCTCTCGATCTGGATGATTGTTGGTTTGCAGGAAACTGATTTTGAGGCAGACACGGGTACGTATGATTTTGTTCAATTAAACCGGAATACTCGAGAATTGCTGGAAAAACGTGGTGCCCTCGTCTCCTATCAAGAGAAAGACGGAAAACACCAATGGGGTTTTTGGCAGAAGGAATTGCCCGAAGCATTACTTTATTTTCTCCAGGAAAGATAAAAGGATCACTTTAACAGGCGGCTGAAATGCCGCTATTGTTTTCCAACTCAATGATACCGCTTACAATTGCAATCTGAAAAAGAAGCAGGATATCCTGCTTGCTTTAAGTGCTCTAATCCTGCTTCTTTGTCGAATTACAAATTAAGCATGAATTTCGTTTACTTTTTAAGCTAAGGAATGTTCGGCTTCAATCTTTTTCAACAGAACATCGCAGCCTGCGTTAACCAGCTCGTACACCTCTTCAAAATTGCCTGTGTAATACGGGTCAGGTACTTCTCTGAGTTTTTCCTCGGGAAGCATGTCCATGAACTTGATGATGTCCGCCTCAGCTCCGCCTGGAACGTTACGCACATTATCTGCATTGGAATTGTCCATACACACAATGTAATCAAATTGAGTAAAGTCTTCGCTGGCGAATTGTCTCGCTGCCATGTTGGCATAAGAAATCTGGTACGAATCCAGCAATTTTCGAGTCCCTTCATGCGGAGGTTTACCAACATGCCAGTCCCCTGTACCCGCTGAGTCCACACGAATCTGGTGTTCAAGCCCCTTCTCCAGGACTTTGTGACGCAAAACGGCTTCAGCCATTGGTGATCTACATATATTGCCCAAACATACAAACAAAACATTAATCATATTAATCCCCCTTGCTTAACGTACCTTGAAGTACCGACGATGTTGGCTGTGCCACAATGCTCTCCGACTGAGGACTGACGTTCCCGGTCTCAGATGGTACGAGCGAACGACGTGGCAGTTTCCATTTATAATGTACAGAACACATCCGGAAGAACACAACGGCCGCAAAACAAAATAATAATCCAGCATTCGTTGTTAACCAGCCCATACCTATGACAAAACCGGCTGTCATTGCCCATACAGCATAAATTTCGTCACGCAATACAAGCGGTTTACGTCCAGCAAGCACATCACGAATAACGCCCCCACCAATACCGGTCATTACTGCTGCAACGATAACTGCGCTAATGGGATGTCCCATGTTCGCCGCATACAGCGCCCCTTGAATTGCAAATGCTGCGAGTCCGATTGCATCAAACAACGCCTCTGTTCGCTTCCAGTGACTAATCCACTTGAGAGGTAATATAAACGCAATTGCTACAGATACTAAGGCTAACATAATAAGTGATCCCTGACTCCACAGTGTCGTTACAGGTATACCTATAAGTACATTCCGGATAATCCCGCCTCCGAATGCCGTGACAAGTCCAAGCACTAGTACACCCAGAATGTCATACTCCTCTTCCATTGCTACAAAGGCACCGGACATTGCAAATGCGATAGTGCCTATAATGCTGAATACTTCAAAAATGTGTAAGTCCAACCTGTTCAAACCTCACTTTTCAAGTCATCTCCATGTCGCTCTACCCATTGTATCCGCGAGCACTGAAATTGTGCAACCACATTTTGTGGATTATACTGGTTTGGTGAATATATTTGTACAGGTTCCAACATTATATTTGAACAATGAACTATTTTTCTCTGAATTAGGAAGGATGAAATAAAATGACGGTGAAACGGATAGTTATTTTTACAGGCGGAAACTTATCTGTAGAATTACTTCAGGAAATACGTGAAGATGATATGATCATCGCGGCCGATCGCGGTGCATTATTTTTAATTGAACACGGCATTAAGCCTCACATTGCAGTTGGAGACTTCGACTCCATTACTGAAGAGGAACGTATCATTGTAAGCAACAATAGCATTCGGTTCATTACATGTGACCCTGTTCATAAGGATCTTACTGATACAGAAATGGCTTTTGAGACAGCGCTAGATTACGAACCTTCTCACATCTTAATGTTAGGTGCTACAGGTACACGTATGGATCACACTCTCGCTAATGTACATATCATGGTTCGCGCGATGCAACATCATATCTCCTGTGCCATTCAAGACAAGCACAACTACATGACACTGACAACATCCAACGCTGTGGTTGAGCACCGAGACTATAAATATGTTTCTCTGCTGCCCTTGACTCATGAAGTTACAGGAATAACTCTAGATGGTTTTATGTATCCGCTAGATCAAGCCACCATTCGTATGGGACAATCCCTGGGTGTAAGCAACAAGCTCTTAGGTTCCTCCGGTACAGTCACTATTGATAGTGGCTTATTACTGATTATTCAGAGCAAAGATTGAATCTATTCGTATGCTTCATAGTTATTTATTACGTTTTTGTAACCAGTGATTCAATGAAAAAAATAGGTTCACACATAATAAAGACCCTTGATCTTCAAGGGTCTTTGTTGTTTCATCATTATTCTTCATCCGTCAATGATTAATTTTTTGACATTTTTAATCATATTTTAATAAACATACCCAAACCATTGTGGCGCAAGGGATTACACTTCCCTATCCAATTTCTAGGCTGTTACAAAGCTGTTATACTCGCTCTAGCAACTTAACGAAAACGAATTTTGGAGGTACTAACTAACATGAAAACAAACATCTTTGTCCAAAAGGCCGTAACCGTCGGGTTGTGCGCTACACTAGGTTTTGGAGCTGTATTAATGACTAACGCACCTGTTGCACAGGCAGCAACTGCTTCTGTATCCACAGGTCAACAAATTGTTAACTATGGCAAAAAATTCACTGGAACTCCATATAAATTTGGTGCTTCAACTTCAACAACCAAGGTTTTTGACTGTTCTTCTTTTATGAAATATATTTTCAAAAAGTATGGTGTAGATTTGCCGCGCACTTCCGTGAAACAATCCAAAGAAGGTAAAGCTGTGTCTAAAGCTAATCTGCGTGTTGGAGATCTGGTGTTCTTCTCCAGTGGCAGCCGTTCTACTGGTTCCAATGTCACTCACGTAGGCGTATATGCCGGGAACGGCAAGATTCTGCATACGTATGGATCTCCAGGCGTAACCATCTCAGATCTAAACTCCGGTACTTGGAAGAGAACGTATGTTAAAGCTCGCCGTGTACTCTAGAACTTATCATAGCTAATCAGTAAGGACCGGAGGTTACTATCCGGTCTTTTATTTTTACCCTCTTTTTGCCACACTCTAAACTGGTGATTCATGGAACTAACATCGTAATCTATTTTTTATCATGCAGCATATAACCGATCCCACGCACAGTATGAATAAGTTTCACACTTCTTCCCTTATCCACCTTAACCCTTAGATGTTTGATATACACATCCACAACGTTGGTATCCATCGCATACTCATATCCCCATACTTCCCGCAAAATATCACTCCGGGTACATGCTTCATTCACATGCAGGGCCAGATATTCCAGCAATTCGTATTCTTTTGGCGTTAATGTCAGGTATTCACCCGCACGATTTACCCGCCTCGAACGCAAATTCACTTTAAGATCATGGACTACAATTACTTCTTCACCCTCTGGTGTTGCATTCGCAAAAACACGCAATAAGTTTCTTATTCTGGCAAGCATCACGTTCAAGTGAATGGGTTCCTCCATCACGTCATTAGCTCCGTAATCCAGCCACTCCACGATGAATTGAGGAGATGCGTTAGACGTGATAACCAGTAGAGGTATAACCTGACCTTTATCTATCCATCGTTTTAACTCTAATTTCTGAGCCTGGCCACAATGTTCCTTCCCCTCTTCCCGGTCTACCAGGATGATCAGGTTAATATGCAGCAACGAAGGCTCGACGGATTGGTTTAGTTCAGACCACTCCATTCGTTGCACCTCATACCCTTCGCTACATAAAATATCCTGAATTAGGCTGACCTGTTCTCCTGCTCCAATCAGCAAAATGGCTGTTTTCACTCTTTTTCACCCGGCCTGTCTCTATCCCCACTGCTCGCAGCAATGGTTGGTACAGATAGCATGCCGTAAAAAGAAAAAGTCCATTCCCTCAAGGGAACAGACTTTGCTTCTTTCTTGCTTTAACCAAAGTAGCGATGGACGAGCGTACGTGCTTCAGCTGTGTCTTTTGTTCCGTGTACGAGTACACGTCCATCTTGGAAAATGACCATTCTATGGACTCCTGTTGTAAAAGAAACCAGAAACGGATTGGATTCCACTTTTCCTTCTTGAAGTCTATCCAAACGTTCCGCCGTATGTTTAAGATCCAGATTCATTCGCCGTGCAGGTCGGATCTGAACGGTGTCCCTGCCACACAACACATCGGTTTTCTCCAGATTGGACGCAGAAAGATATGGATAGGTTGCCGAAGTACCGCAGGAAGGACAGTCTTGCTTTTTCGCACCATCCACATTGATGGATATGTATTCGTTCCTCCACACGTCAAATGACAATAACTTACGTCTCAATGCATTTGCATTGCCGCTAAGTAACTTCATCGCTTCTGCGGTCTGATTCGCTGTTACCATCTGTACCGCTTGAGGTATGATGCCAGACGTATCACAGGTATCTCCACCCAGAGGGACTTCACCCAGCAAACAATTTAAACATGGCGTATCACCAGGCATAAATGTATAGGTAATACCGTAACTACCTACGCATCCACCATAAATCCAGGGAATACGGTGTTTCTGTGCCATATCGTTAATGAGTAGTCGTGTATCAAAGTTATCCGTTGCATCCATGATCAAGTCGGTATGCTGAACGAGTTCTTCCAATTCATTTACTCTGACATCCAACACTTTCCCTTCCACATGGACCGTGGAATTAATGGCAGATAAACGTTTTTCCGCCGCCATTGCCTTCGGTATCCGCTCCATCGCGTCCTGTTCTACATATAATTGCTGCCGCTGCAGGTTACTCCACTCCACATAATCACGATCCACAATCGTTAAGTGTCCGACTCCTGAACGAACTAACGTTTCTGCAATTCCTGTTCCGAGTGCGCCAGCACCTACAATTAAAACTCTGCTGCCCTTTAATCTGGCCTGGCCTTCCTTGCCAAGTGGCGCGTACCGTTCCTGTCTGGAATAACGATCGGCCTGCTCGGAAGATGTTATTTGATCTGTCATGTATGAACCATTCCTTCCACCGGACTACTGGCTGCTGCATAACGCTTTACGGGAATCATGCCTGCCTCATATGCCAATCTACCCGCTTCTACCCCCAATCGCATCGCTTTAGCCATGCTCACTGGATCCCCTGATCCGGATACGGCTGTATTTAACAATACGCCATCGGCACCAAGTTCCATCGCATAAGCAGCATCTTTTGGGGAGCGCAATCCTGCATCCACAATTACAGGTACAACGGCCTGCTCAATGATGATCTCAAGGTTATAGGGATTGATGATGCCTCTGCCCGCTCCGATGGGAGAAGCGCCAGGCATTACAGCATGTACGCCAAGCAATTGTAGCCTTTTCGCCAGAATGACATCATCTGAAATATAAGGCAATACTGTGAAGCCCTTTTCAAGCAAAATTTCGCAAGCCTTGTACGTTTCAATCGGATCTGGGAGTAACGTAATTCCATCTCCGATGACTTCGACTTTTATCATATCACAAAGTCCTGAAGCCCGCGCAAGCTCGGCAATCCGCACCGCCTCTTCCGCATTTGAAGCTCCAGCCGTATTCGGAAGAAGAGTGTATTTGTCCAGATCCAACGTATCCAGGAAATGCTTCTGGTTACGTTCCTCCAGATTCAGACGACGAACAGCAAAGGTTAAAACTTCCGTTTCAGATGCTTCCACAGCCTGACTTTGCACTTCCAGATCCGAAAACTTGCCTGTTCCGAGCAACAATCTGGACTCAAACGTATATTTGCCAATGTTCAACATCATCAACCGCCTCCTACAAAATGTACAATCTCAATTCGATCGCCTTCTCTTAATGCAGTCGTTTCATGATACTCACGGGTTAAAATATGCTTGTTCAGCTCTACAACTACAGTCTTGACTTGCAGATCAAAAGATTTAAGCAGTTTATCCACACGATTCAATCTGTCTTCAATCTCCATCCGTTGACCATTAACGATGATATTCACTGCACCACTCCCTTTCTGTTCAATCGCTCCGGACTCAGCGCCTCAATTCCGAGTTCTTCTGAGCTTTTGCCAGCGAGCAACTCAGCGATAAGCCTGCCTGTTATCGCACTAAGCAAGATACCGTTGCGGTAATGCCCAAAGGCGGCGAACAGCCCGGGTATACTCTTGCAAGCACCTATATAAGGCAATCCATCTGGAGTTGCTGGTCTTACGCCTGCCCACGCTCGTATAAATTGTGCTTCTTTCATCCCAGGCACCCAGTGGGTAGCCGCTGTTAGCAGCTTTTGAACACCCTGTACAGAAACGTTCAAATCCGTTCTGCCTGGCAGACTGGTTGCCCCAAGCCAAACTTCGCCATTGGCTTTGGGAACAATATAGATATCCTCTGCATACACCGTTCTGTCAGGTCTGTACCCTGCATGTTCATCTGAGAACTGAACGGCGGCTATTTCACCTTTCACCGACCACACAGGCAAGCTCAGATTTACATGTCTCATCAACTCTTCACTCTGTAATCCAGCCGCTATAATGACATGTTTGCATTTCATCTCACCGATCGATGTGGAGATCCCCTGCACGCCGTGTTCGTTTGCTTGCACACGTATATCCTGTATGTCCTCCATAACCCGTGCTCCCAATGCTTGAGCGGATTCGGCGTATGCCTTCGTTAGATGGACTGGAAGAATTTCACTCTCGTAAGGTCTGTAATAGGCTCCATACGTATCTCTGTTGAGCCATGATGCCTCATGTTGTACAACGGAACGATCCCACCACACCTCATCAGCAGAAGCAGACAAAGCAAACTTCCGATTGTCCTTATAACTACTTAATTCACTGTATGAACGAAAAGGAGTTAGGAATCCCTGGCGTTGCAGACCAGTCTCTAGCTCACTGAGTGTAGCCATTAGCAACTCTTGCTCATGAAGTAACCGCCTGCTCTGCCTGGCAAGCTTAGCCATCAAAGGATGAGCAAAACCCTCACTATCTGCCGCCAGCATTCCAGCCGCCGCGCAAGACGTGCCTCCTGCAATCGCCGAACGCTCCAGCAACAGCACATCCTGTCCACGGGAAGCAAGCTCATACGCAATGGCACATCCAACAACGCCTCCCCCTACAATAATCGTTTCTGCATGAATTTTATCCGGTTTATCAGTAAAGATCTCTTTCATCCTCTCATCTCCTTGATTCAGCGCCTCAGAATTTCTGTAGCAACTATAGCCTGCCTTAATAATGCAGCCGCCCGATCCGGGGAATCGCTCGCCCATACATTCGAGATCACAGCGACTCCCTGTGCGCCTGCAGAGCGAATAGCGTGAATGTTTCCCGGTTCGATGCCCCCGATCGCAATGACAGGAATGGAGACACGCCTGCACACTTCAGCAAGAGCATGTAATCCTCTTGGGTCAAGACCAGGCTTACTGTTGGTTGAGTAGACATGCCCGAAGAAAAGGTAATCGGCTCCCCGTTCTTCAGCGATTTTTGCCTCATCGATTGAATGAACAGATACACCCAGACGAAAGCGCTGCACATTGCCTATAACAGCAGGGTTATAATTTCGTATCGCATCTTGCCCCCAATGTACACCGCCATAGATGTCATTCTGTGAAGGCAGCTCTGAACCATTGATAACGATGCGACAAGATGGAACGCCAACGCTACGCAGACTTTCAGCCCAACCAATCTTGTCTTGCCATGTGAGTTGTTTTTCTCGTATGTGAATATAGTCCACCCAAGACCAAACGTCCTTTGCAGCTTTTACAAAAGATGCTTGATCCCCTGCACCCGTAGATACAACATGCAATTCAAATGATTCGTGAACATGTTCATGAGAAATTACCGTACTGTTCATCTCCTTCCAGGCGTGAATGCTATGAAAAATACAAAAAAGCCACTCCCGTAGGGGAGTGGCTGCGTATTAATTATAGGACCAGATGACTGACTGAAGCATACAGTTCATTTCGTGCAATAAAGCTATAAACCTTATAGCCTTAACGTTATACACGCAACTGCATGTTTCAATTCGTTAAGCAGACGGTTGAAATCCTTTCGAATTGCCGTTGCTCACGTCATTCACTGAAACGCGCTCGCCACTTCCCTACGCTGGTATGATCCAGATCAGGTGCAAAGGGTCCGGAATCGCATTCTTCCATCTCAGCCGCATCGTGCGGCCCCCCTAGTGTTCATATGAAGTTGTAGCCTATGTTACCATAGACGGATTTTTTTGTCACCGTCATTTCTGTTAAACATTGTCTTGAATCGTCTAGTTTTTCTCAGACCACTCTTCGACATTCCATGTTTTGGTAACCCAACCCTCGTAGAAATCAGGTTCATGAGATACCAGTAACACCGTTCCCTTGAATTCTTGCAAAGCACGCTGCAACTCCGCTTTGGCTGTGACATCGAGATGGTTTGTCGGCTCATCGAATAAAATCCAGTTGCTTTCACGCATCAAGAGTTTGCATAAACGAACCTTGGCTTGCTCTCCACCACTCAGCATGTTAAGCGGACGGGTAATGTGCTCATTTTTCAACCCACAGCGAGCGAGATGACCCCGGACCTCATTCTGGGTCAAATGTGAAAACTCATTCCAGACATCCTCGATAGGCGTGATATTTCCAGCACGAACTTCCTGCTCAAAATAGGCCGTTTCGAGATAATCTCCCAAAAAGGTCTTTCCACTGAGTGGAGATATTTTGCCCAGAATGGTTTTCAGCAGTGTCGATTTACCCACACCATTACAACCTACGATGGCAATTTTCTCACCACGTTCAATTGTCATCGTCATTTTGGGCAGCAAAGGATACGTATATCCAATTTCAAAATCAATGCCCTCAAAGACCGTTTTGCTGCTCGCGCGGGCATCCTTGAATTTGAACGTTGGTTTAGCTGCTTCATCCGGACGATCAATACGTTCAATTCTGTCCAGCTGTTTCTCCCGGCTCTTCGCTCGACCTGAAGTTGAAGCACGTGCCTTGTTACGCTGAATGAAATCTTCCTGCTTCTTGATGTACTCTTGCTGCTTCTCGTATGCGTCAATATGCTGGGCTTTATTCATATCAGCCATCTCAAGGAACTTGTTATAGTTCGCTGCATATCTCGTTAATTTGGCAAATTCCAAATGATAAATGACATTTACGACTTCATTCATGAATTCCGTGTCATGGGAGATTAAGAGAAACGCATGCGGGTAGTCCTTCAGGTACCGTGACAGCCATTCAATGTGCTCTACATCCAGATAGTTGGTCGGCTCATCCAGCAAAAGAGCTGTAGGTTTCTCAAGCAGAAGCTTGGCAAGAAGCACCTTGGTACGTTGTCCACCACTTAGAGCTGCGACATCTCGATCAAGACCAATTGCGGACAAACCAAGACCATTGGCCATTTCTTCCACTTTTACGTCAATCAGATAAAAGTCGCCCTGTTCCAGTTGTTCCTGAATATCGCCCATCTCTTCCAGCAACTGCTCCAGCTTATCTGGATCTGCATCTGCCATCTGGTCCGTAATATTCATCATTTCTTTTTCCAATTCAAGCAACGGAAGGAATGCATCCTTAAGGACGTCACGAATGGTTTTGCCTGGCGTAAGCTTCGTGTGCTGATCCAGATATCCATAACGGACCTTAGGTGTCCATTCCACTTTTCCACTATCTTTAAGCAATTTACCAGTAAGGATATTCATTAATGTGGATTTACCCACACCATTGGCACCAACAAGTCCTACGCGCTCTCCGGCAAGTAAACGAAACGATACATTTTTAAATAACGTGCGATCTCCAAAATTGTGACTTACGTTCTCTACTGACAATAAACTCATAAGATGAGGTTGCTCCTATCTATTAGACATTACTTTTGTTATTGTTCCGAAACCCTATTCTAGCACAGGTCCCGTCTTTTCTGAAAGTAATGTAAACAGTTCAAGAACCTCTTACATAATTTTGTCATACAGGCTACCCTAACGATTAGAGCATTTATATTCGAAATAGCCTTGTGCAGCTGCTTGTCTTGCGTCTGTAAACACCTCTTCAGCACGGTAACCATTACCACATGTGGAGGGATAATAGTACCTGATACCCGTTAAAGGATCTACCCCACCTACGATGGCCGTTTTCTTCACAAGTCTGCCTCCACCGATCGCATAATTGTTGATCTTTTGGTCACCCACACCTATACCTTGGATAAAGGCCATAATCCCTGTATCGTTAATGGAGTTGTACCAATCTTCCTGCGCAATCAGGGGGATCGTAAACGTATAGGAAATACCGTTCTTTCTGGCAAACTCATTATGGCGGTTAATCACATCAGCCAGATCATCCTGCACAGTAGTCACAATCCGGCTTTGTCTAACTTGCTCAAATACGCTGGTATTCTGAAGTAAAGGAATCTGTGTGCTTGAGGCCAGTTCTTTTTGAAACCCTTCAATCCATTTCCCTGCGTTTGCGTCATAGGCATATACGTAGTCGTCCAGTGTGAAGTTAATACTGTTACCATTAGAATCTGAATATGTATAAGGTTTCTTGGGGCTCCACACTTGCCTGAAAGAATCTTCACGGTTACCCGTCATCTCTGTTTCTGTGGACAACATATAATAGCCATCATAATCCAGAATAACCACGGCAGGAATGTAATTAAACATGTTTCGAATAGCTGCGGGATCATCCTGAATCCCCATATTCAAAGCCATCGTCTGCGTAAATGTTAACAAGGCAAGCTCTTTGTCCGCTTTAACAAACTTGGTTGAATCATAACCTGCTTCATCATTTTGTTTCTCATTCTGATGCATCACTGCACCTGCATCCATGACTGCAGTTTGAAGTGCAGATCTGTATCGTTGGCCAAGATATTGAGCCTCTTCGGCATCTTGGGTATGGAGTGAGATGATCCAGAAGAGCGGGAAGAAGATCATCACAAATACAATGGATAGCTCAATAGAAATAGGTAAGGATTTGATATAATCACCGCCTTTTCCCCTTCTCCGCACCGTGCGTGCGACTTTCATCGCACACGGCGCTCCATCTTTTTAGATTTTTATTACAATAGGTTCCAAGTTACTCATTTTTCGGTACAGGTTGATTTTCTGAATCGTAGAGTCTGAAAATCCAAACGGTGACATGAGTTTGACAATCGTCTCTAATTTTGTAGCATGAACGAGTTTATGGATATCTTTGTGTAGAATACGTAGATTGCTAAAATCGTCTGTCCCACCTAAGAAGATTGGCAAAAGATGATGGCAATGCACGTAATCAGCAGTTAGTAAAATGCCAGATATCTCGCATTTGCCACCCTGCATACTATACCTACTCAGTCTGTTATCCAGGTACTCAATGCTACGGTTTGGTATGTTTGACTGCATTAGTTTAATTAGTTCATATCTAATATCCGTCTTTAAATCCCTATGGAGTCTCTTTCTTCCTTCTGATGTATACGGATTTAACGTCTGCTGAAAGCATAGGTTATTAACCGTTTTTACATCTCTGAACGGAAAGAGATATACTCCGGCGACCTTGAAGGTTCTATACCTGTTCCTGTAGAACTTCTTGAAGGTTGGTGGGGCATTATCAGGATATTGGTATTTACCAATAACTTTGAGACGATTGTATGTGAATGCTTTCAGATCATAGGCAAGTCGTGAGAATTCTACACTAACATGTGTTGCACGTGAAAAGTAATTGTGTAACCCAAGTACAAAGCTATTGAAGAGAAGAGCGTTTTGAGTAATTGGTGCTTTGTGCAGATTCTTAATGCGCTCTCTTGTTTGCTTCTTGATTTCTGCTCTCTTCTTTTCATTTATACCCGTATAGGCAACTCTTCTTTTCCCTTTTTTCTCAGCCCATATTGTGAATCCCAGGAAATCGGATTTACGTTTTCTAAGGTTCACAATCTGTGATTTTTCGGGTGAGATGTCCAGTTTAAGACGGTCTCTAAGATAGAGTTTTACAGCGTGATACCACTTCTGAGCTGATTTCCAATCCCGACAAAGAATTTTAAAATCATCGGCGTACCGCACAATATATCCTTCTTTAAGATTGGTTTTCTTTAGTGCTCTAATCCTATGGTAGTCTCCTGCATAGGCGTATTGAGTTTCGAAGTTTGTCCATTGTCCTGCAACCCACTGATCCAAGTCATTTAATACTACATTTGATAGGAGAGGGGATAAGATTCCACCTTGTGGTGTGCCTTTCAACGGTATCCCTTCATCTTCTATTTCAGCTTTAAGCATCTTGCTGATAATTCGAAGAACTCTTTTATCCCTAATACCCATATTCCATAGTTGTTTCAAAAGCAATGTGTGGTTCACATTATCAAAGAATCCCTGAATATCAACATCAACAACATAATGAAGATTGGTTGTATTTATAAGATGTTGTACTCTCGCTAGAGCGTTGTGTGTAGATCTTACCGGTCTAAACCCGTAACTATGTTTATAAAAGTAAGCTTCCGCAATGGGTTCAATGATTTGTTTAAAACATTGTTGAATGATTCTGTCAACTATGCATGGAATACCTAACGGTCTTTTTTTGCCATTAGGTTTTGGTATAAGGACTCGCCTAACCTTTTTGGGTTGATAATTCAAAAGCTTGTTTCTTACGAGGCTCACACTCTCTTCTTCTGTTAGTGTCTTTATATCCTCGATGGTTTTGCCATCTGTTCCTGGTGTAAGTGAGCCTTTGTTTGATTTAATTGTTCGAAAGGCTAGGAGGATGTTCTGATTAAAGTTTATTAACCCGTATAAATTATCGAACTTTTTTCTTCCTAGTGCTTTTTCGTGTAAATCAGTAAAAGTACTCGTCATGTCGTAGTAGTCCCAGTATCGAAGAGTTTGCACTGTGGCTTCACCTCCTTACGGTGATTCCCCACGTTCCTACCTGATCGGTGCAATTCACTTTTCGGAAAAATTGTGTATTATCTAAAAAGACTTGAGGCTGTTCCTCCGCAGCCATTACAGCCACTTCATTGGTCGTGCCTCTACTCTCACAAGGATTAGTACATTTCAGCAAATTTCTGCCTTATAGTAGACGTCTAGGATGACAGTCCTTTAAATCGACGTTCCTTGCTTTCCTTGTACCTTGTGACCTAGCTATGCTTGCTAGACCTTAGGTGCCTCCTTTGAGCCTGTGGACTTGATATCGCCATTGTTCGATATAGCGTGTTTCCTAGACTACAATCGTACTCTACGCTATCCACCCTGACTTATGTCAGTACATATGTTTCCATATGTTATGAATTTAGACCCGTACATTCGGAGGTTCGTCAGGCTTTTACAACCATTCTCACCATAGCCCGCTTTTCAGCCATCCGGCATATCAGTTAGCATACCTTCTCAATAGAGTGGCTTCAGCTTCCCTTCTGCCGACTTCACCTGTGCTTCATACCCGACACGCTGTCCGTGTCACGCACGCAGGAGATTAACGGAATTGTTTCAGGATACGTGGTTCCCTCTTTCCAATTCTCGGTCGCAAAGTTGGACTTATTTAATTAAGTCCCCGCTTTTCCCGAATTGTTCGGTTATAGCGGAACAAGTCACACGTAATCTTCATTGAGGACCATACCTCCGTATGTTACAAATACTGCTGAAGCCTGAGCCGTACCACTCAACCATTCACGAATGAGCATGGAAGGTGTACGATTTGTATTTTGGAGTGTCACGGTGAAAAAATCCCCTGTCGTCATCGTATATCTTCGGCCAGGATCATCAACCGGTATCACACCTGAGGATGGGAATAGTCTTTCTCGAATCTGTGCTGCATAATATCCATCCTGCACTACCTCATAGGTCCCGTTAAAACTGTTATTGTCCATCGGGTCTGTATAATGAGGTACATATTTTTTATGTAAATGTTCCATCGACACCTCATACAGATTGCCCGTCTGGGCCAGTTGCTCCTCAAACTCAGCCAACATTCGAGGTGAAATATATCCTTTCGTTCGGACAGCATCAACTAAACGTGTTACATTCTGAACAGCCGTCATACGTGATATATCATCCTGCCGATCAGCTGTTTCAGCAGCTGGATACACATAGAGCAGAAGGACTGCGAGCAATACGGCAAGCAGCTTGGATGCGGCATTAATCAATTCATACTGGCCTCCTTCCAAAAAACAATCTTGAGCAGTTCTCCAGTTTCATTTCGTATAAACTCTGGTCTGTAGGTAGCATCGAGTTGGACAGGAATAGTCGCTGTTTTGCTGACAAGTGGATCGATCACATACGATGTCCCATCTACCTCCACAGGAATGCTAGTGCCTGTCATCTGTCTCACAGTATGCAACACTTCCACACCACTATACTGATACGGATTGGTGGTATGCAGTGTTGTTGCCAGCCGACCTTCCATGCCTGCGGTTGTCTGTACTCTGTCGTTCAAGGCCGCTGATAAAATCTTAACATTCTGTTGCCCGTACAGGCAGGCTGTCACAAACAGGACAACCGCCGTACAAAACAACATGAGATGCTGTGTATTCCGGGACATGTTAAACCAACTCCTGTCAGGATTGCTGGAAGATCAACCCTCTTACCACGTTGGATCGGTCTTTTACGATAATGGCTTTGAATTTACCACTTGGATTGACGTATTGATTGTCTTTTTCACTCATGGTCTGGTTAATAATCCCCACTTTATCGTCAGGTGCAATAACCGAGCCGTAGTCCGCATTATTGAGATCCTGTGAAATGTTTAATTGATTGCCGTACCATTGACCCGCTTTATTTTTACCTGTAATAACTTGAATACCGAACTGATCCTTGTCCGCATATTTACGCAGCGCATTCGTTACCTGTGATCCACTGATGGTTGTTCCGTCATATACCGTAAATGCAGCCTGGGACAACTCGGTTTGGATATCAGCAAAATTGTTCTGGGCCGTCTTGGTTGCCTCCTGAGCCGATATAAACAACAGAACTACAATTGTGATTAAAGCGATTGTTAAGAATATCCCTGCTGCCACCTTTAAAGCACTTGATGCATTATTCATGATAAATCCTCCCATGTTATAAGTTATTAAACTATTTCAGACTGTCACACAGATGAATTGTGCTACAGTTTCTGAATTTGTTCATAATAAATGTTCATCTGCAAGAAGCTCATACCGACCAATGGTATGACCAGGTACAAAAAAATTAGGGCATACATAGGAGTAAATCCGATGGTTCTCCCCCATGATGCTTTGACATCAATCATTTTGCTGTACTCTTGCTTGCGTTGTTCAAAATAAAATGCCATCATACTCTCAAGATCATCGAAGGCTTCACGTATTGAGATTTTGCCAAGGGCAAGCTGCAATTTATCAACCAGTCGCTGGAACTCGGGCAAGCCCGCCTCTTCCTTTAATTGTTCAAGTGCAAGCTCTGGACCATGTTCAAAATGCAACAAACATTTTTGCAGCGGACGCTTGAAAATGACGGCAAATCGATTAAGCCATTCCAATATCTCCTCGACTGACATCCTGTCCATCTCACGCAAAATGGATATCACTGTCTGGAATTGATAGATTTCATGTCGCATATCCAATCTTCGCATTTTCCGTTGAAATAACATGAGCCATACCGGCATGTAATACCCTGCTACACCCATAAGAATGGCTATAATCATTTCCCACCAGCGTACATATTGCTTGTTGTACACCTCAAGTTTCTGCATAATGCGCGTGATGGTCTCATTCTGGGCATCATGGTCTAACTGAACTGGAGATAACTGCTGTAACACTTTGGAGACTTCTTCGTATGTAGCTCCTCGGTTCATTTCTACACTTGCCAACACGGATTGATCCAACGCTGTTTTTTCCTCAGCTTTCCTGAGATCCGCTTCAGCCATTGCACCAAACATTCGATCATCGCGGATTGGATCATACAAGATGTGGTTACGTTCAACCTGGTGCAACAGCAAGATGCAACCCATTGTAAGGACCAAACAACCTGCGAATAACATCACTCGTCGAATGGCAAGCCATTCGTATTTCAACTCTGAACTGCTCTCCCTCATGAGCCGTATCGTTTGACTGTACTGTGAACTGCCAGGTTTTGCTGCAAACAACATCACCAATTTTCGTATGAAGGTCTGCCTGTACAGAAACTGATCCAACCATGAATGCTTATGCCCTGACCGGTAACGTGTCTCATCGTATTGCTGGAGCCTTTGCAGAAGCAAATAAGCAAGAATAATGATGACATAGATCGATATTTTGGTAACAAAACCGATTTTGCTGCGATAAAATTCATCCATCGTTGGGAAACTGACTCTGGCCCAGCGTTCGATTGGAGCGGTGAATAATACCGGAGCTAGCGCGATGATATTAAGTCCTTTAAGCAGGTAATCCAATTTATCACGCCGCAAAATCTCCAGATGAATCTCCTGAGTCAGGTTACCAAGTCCTTTAAGATAAATAGAGCCTTGTGCTCTGTCCTTATCCCCAAACTCCATAACCATGTAGGAAACGCCGGCAAATCCTTTGAGAAAACGGTTGGGAGCCCCTTCATAATAACGCTCAAGTGCTTCATTCGGATCTGGAGAAGTTAGAGCTTCGTAGATCAGTCTTACTTGTTCTGCTGCTTCTCCTGTACCTGCTTCAGCGGCTTCATATAGCGCTTCTTCGACCATGCCATGCTGATGATACCGATGCCTTACATCTGCAAAGAGATCCAACATCTGCACCAGCAACCTTTTTTCCATACGACTGAGGCACATATCCAATACCAGGCTGTTTAGTACCACAGCACAGAGTACGGAAAGTATTACAAAAGCGATACCCGGCTGCAGAAGAAACAGAATGACACTTATGCCTCCATAACCTCCAAGAATAATCAGAACCACTGTCATCGTCAGCCTGCGAAGTGAAGGCTCATCCCCAACATGGCGGAATGAAATACGTTTCTGCACCTGTAGAATATAAGCTGATAGCAGTGGGACTTTCATTCCAAGACGGTAGGACTGCAACAAGATTGATCCCAGTCCCTTGAATCCCTTCCCGTTAGGAGCAAAAATCACGCCGGATTGACTTGTTGAACCACCTCCTCTGTGACGTAACATACTTAAAACCAGAAGTGTGATCAGCAAACCTCCTGCACAAATACTTAATACGAGGAGCAAAATCCATTTAATTGTCATGCTGATCACCCCAGTGTTGCTTCATAAACTGTTCAAATCTCTCAGCATCCTGTAATGTCATCTGTTCTCGCATATCCATCATGCATCCAGAGGAGATTGGAGATGTTGCGACATACGCTCCATCTCTGTACTCCACAACATTATGAAATGTAAATCCTGCTCTCTCTTCCACGCTATCACCTTGATTCGCACGAGGAAGACACTCCGTAATTCGTTCGATATATCTTCGTCCCTCAGCATCTTTCTTCATATGAACATCGAAGTTAATTACACTCACAACCTGCTCCTCAGCAATATGCTCATGCTGGAACATACCTGTCTTGAGCAAGGAATTACGGAGGGAGAAGACCAGATCACGAAACGTTTTGGCATGGTGGGTAAACAGGGTGAACAGACTGGCAACCTGAGACATTTGAATCATCCATGCGGCCACCTCATCACTCGCAACCTCACCGAGAATATTGACGGTACCATCCGTTTTTTTCTGCAAATCAAGCCCTTGTTGACCTGAAATGTGTTCAGTCTCTCGGAAACTCAAAATATTACGTCGGCTATAGATCCGTCTTAATTGAAGTTCAAACGCCATCTCCTGCACCCGAAGGGTGTAAGATGCATAGATGTGTTTGACCATAGCCATAAGCAACGTCGTTTTACCAGAACCTTGGGCCCCGGTTACAGCTGTGATCCGGCTTCCTTTCATCAGGAATTGAAGTAATGTGATTGGCAGATCTGCATTGTTACCCGTAATCAATTGTTCAAGTGAAGCATTCGGAATATCGAACTTCCGGACGAAGAACGCCCACGATTCTGCAAAAGGAGGTCTAACAACTACGACACGGGAGCCGTCTTTCATCTCGTTCACCTTGTAGCCACTTGCTTCCGACAATTGTCCAGGATAATTGTATTTGTATATATTCTGGCATACCCTTTTCAGTTCACGAATACTG
Organism: Paenibacillus sp. 2003; assembly: GCF_031455635.1. NCBI lineage: Bacteria > Bacillati > Bacillota > Bacilli > Caryophanales > Paenibacillaceae > Paenibacillus > Paenibacillus sp. 2003. The sequence goes on from NZ_JAVDTB010000001.1 coordinate 2,432,056, forward strand.
CCGAAGGACAGAAAGGATAGATGAATGGACTTACCTTTATAGAAAATCCAGACACTTTCCATGCCGCTAAGCGGTTCTTCATGTGCATCATCCTCCAGTCCTTGATCCAGCAAATCATTCCATGATGCCGGTTTTCGAAGTCCCATATTATGAACAGCATCAAGCATACCGCTGACACCACCACTAACACCGTCAATACGCTGGTCCCTTATCTCATCAACAACCGAGAAACCTTTATAATGCTGGTAGATACGTTGCACGATGATATCCGTCTTTTCTCTGAATCCAAGCTCTCGATATTCGCACTCGAAAACATACTGAATATCCTCCTCAGAGATATAATAACTTCCTCCATCGTCCGTACCTTCCTCCATTCTCAGTCTGCCAAGATCGTAGGTATCAATCATTCGGGAGAGTGCATCCATACCGAATTGCTGTCGGTACAGATAAAACACAATTTCGAATCGGTCCTGGATCGTCAACAAATCTGGTTCTGCAAACAAAATAACTTCATCTACATTTGACTTGTTCAGCCCTATGCTTCGAGTCAGCAGATCCCCTATCAGATTTTTGACATACGTTTTGTCGCTGATACTGCCTGAGACACAGCCCTTCAGCGCTTTTCTCATTTCGGCACGTTGATTGATTCTTCGTCGATATTCTTCTTCATGCAGACCCGCATCCGCGAGCTGACTATGACTAAGCTCATGAAGTGAGTTCTTCACCTTCTCAATCAACATATCAATTGTGAATGATTCCTGTTCAGGAACACGAGCATTCTTTTCACGAAGAAACGTTTTATACTTGAACCAGATATAAGTCAGGCACAGAATTAAAATCAAACTTATCCATATGGTATTCCAGAGCATCGGAGGTTCAGGCTCCCCTTTCCAGCCTCTTCAGAACTGTGCGCATACCTGCACCGTCCATAATCAGGCGAGCGAGTTCGCTCATACTTGCAGCAAAGCTCCCTTTACGAATATCCTTATCCTCAGTCAAACTTTCCAACTGCAAGTATCTAGCGACATCTCGCCGATTCATTGCATCCAGGTATCCGGTTGTGTACGGTATCGCAGATATCGTACCTTTGTATTTGAACTGGCGCCGAATATTGGAAAGCGTTGCACGGGAATGCAAATCGTATTTGTTAATTACAACATGTATATTCTTATTGTTCATTCGTTCTGGCAGGATCTCTTCAAAGAAAAACTCCAGATTTCGCATATTTTGATCGAGATTAATTACAACATAGTCCGCCTGTTGCAGCTTGAGCTGTGAATCGACACCAGCATGATGCGCATCCAGAAGAACCAGATCATAATACTCGTTAGCTACTTTCAGCAGCTTTTTCACAGTCTCATCATGTTCCTGCGGGGAACGTTCCATCTCATCAGTTCTTCCGGTTAGGAAATCAAGTCTTTCCTTCAGAAGTGGCTTGGTATAATCCCTGAGATTGTGCTTATTCAGGCTTCCGCTCGAATGCAGCCGTTCAATCGCATCCCAGCCACCCTCTTCGAAGGAGAACATAAAATCCGCTGAATCCGTATCTTTGGACGGTAGAGCAGCTTCTGTGCCAGTACCGGCAATGCCTGCATTAACAAGTAACACTCTTGTCCTGTAGTGAAGCGACATCGCATAAGCACTAATTAATGTGCTCGAAGTGCAACCTGTTCCTGCAAAAGGGCTCCAAAAGGTAATGGTGCTCATGCTCTCATCCTCTCTGCTTCTTTCATCGCACGACGACTACGAACACTTTCCCAACCTGTTAACTGCTCGACCACGCGACACAACGATTTTTTGTAATTTCGTGACAAAGGTCCAAGATGAACTCGGCGATGATGCTCATTCTCAAGCTTAACCGCAGCTGTTAACTCATCCCACGGAAGCACTAAGGATTCTCCTGTCCATGCAAACGGACTGCCCTCCAGATACGCCCACAGATAACGAGCTTCAAGCTTGCAGTCAACCCCGTTAATTAAGATCCGCTGAAATGACAGCTCACCAGGTAATGATTGTTCTTCAAGCAACCGCTTCAACCAGCCCTTGCCACGTTCCAGATTGTAACGCTCATAATCACTCACCCAGACTCTTACATCAGCATTCAGCCAGAGATTACGGGAAGCAAAGTGTGAGGTCTCCATGTCATATAACACATAGTCATAACTGTCTAATCGCTCTCCATTTACTTCAAGATGATTCTCTACAGCTGCTGAAGTGACAAAATGACAAGCGATATCAAATCCTTCAAATTCCGTAATTCGCAAAGACTGCTTACTGTCACCCACACCGTATCCATACTTCTGTTGTAAGGTTCCATCTACGAGCAAAACCTTGTTGCCTGTCGAAGCCAATATCTTGCATAGATATAACATCAGATCATTTTTCTCACATAAACCCGCAAAGATCCATGTATGCATAGATGTTACAACTCCTTTCTTTTTCTAAAAATCCTTGTTATCTGAATTATTCTAAAATAAACCTCGGATTTCGCTCTATTCTCCACCCGTTAGCAAGCTCTGTTGTTCTGTTTGTGAAGCTTCAGCAGGATCATTCACGCTTCCAGAATTAGCTCCTGCTCCGTTTCCTGAACCATCATTCCACATCACTCCATCCGACGTTGCCGGATTATTGGCTGATGGACGACTGTTATAGGTAACTGAGGATTGTGCCACATCCTGTTCAACCCCTTTTGACGGTGCTGTCACGGAGGCGGCCAGTGAACTTTCAAGCGAACTTCGCACCTGTCTGGATAACTCCTGTTCGGCTCGTCGAACAATATTCGGATCACTCTCCAGCAGTTTTAACACTTCTGAATTGGCGGGATACGTCGCTATTGCAGGTGTCTGAAACTGTGGTTCTACATAGGTTAAGGCATAGATTGAAGCTTTATGTAAATAGGCATCTACAATTGCACTTGAGAGTGACAGAATCTCTTCCTCCGTCATCGTAATCCATAAGGTAGCTGCATTGAGTCGTTCCACTTTTTTCTTCGATAAGAGAACATAGTCATGTCCGGTAGGGAATTGGATACGAACATCAATAATATCTCCCTTAACAAGTGAGGACGGCAGTAATACAACTTGCAGCTCTCGATTTCTTAAATCGGGCGGAGCCGGTGCATCCTCATACACCATCTCGGTGGTAATGGCTGTTCCTTTTTTCAACTCTATTTTGGCCACTTGGCCGTCGATCTGCTTGGTACTGGACCAGAGATTTCGCGGTGCTTGTGCATCCGGAACAGCAATGAGCTTCAGATCCTCCGGTAATATCGGTTCACCTGCTTCAATATCCCGAATCGTAACCCATCCTTGTGCTCCCGAATCCCATTGTTGCTTTAACTCAGCTTCCTTTTCCTCATATGCCGATAAATAACGGGCTTCTACAGCTGACCTGACATCCCCCATCGTTTTGACATTGTAAATAACATATCCTCCGAACACCAATCCTACAGCTCCTGCTCCGATAAGTCCGGCATAGATCAGTTGACGGCTTTGTTTTCTTAATTTAGACAAAAGAGGCTCTCCTTTCGTAATCTCTTCTAATCATGTACTTTCCTTCGTGAAAAGAACGAACGTTTCTTGGGTTGTTGTGCCATCATATGCGTTAAAATATGAGAAAACACTTTATCCATCTGTGCGTTCTTGTCAAAAGGATCAATATGTAACGGCAGCCCATATACACTCGGTGTATCCAGAGCTTTACGAATGCGCTGAACAGCTTCACTTGCTGCCAGGGGCAGACAATATATCCATTTCTCTCGTGGATACCGATGATGTGATCGAACAAAAGCACCAATCTCCGCCTGTCTCCATTCGGCACCTGAGCCTATAACAATAGGTAGATCTGCACGCAGGAATTCTTCCAGCCGGTTCTGGTCCTGACCACTACCAAGATCCATCACGATGAACTGATAACTCCCCCCAAGCAAAGACAAAATATCCGCTCGCCCGGATTGTTTCCAATAATGCACACCATCCACTGCAAACTGTCTGCCTGCTGGCACCGGTTTACCCGATTGAGCGATTTGTTGAATCCTTGCAAAGGATTGAGAACGAGGTGACATTTCAATCACAGCTACTTTGAAGTTTTGCCTTTCGAGATAATGACTGATAGCTATAGCCGTGTGGGTAACCCCTACACCAGATGAAGCCCCAGTCAAGGCAATAACTCTTGTTCCGCCATTCAAGGTCATGGTTGCATCTCCACCAGGCGTTATTCCACCGGGTATTCGGAGCAGTTCCTTCCGCACCTCATCGGCAGATTGGAATCGCTCCTCGGCATTATATCTTAACAATCTTCTTGCCACAGGGATGTACGTCCGTGGAACATCGCTCCGGATAGAACTTTCCACACCCTGAATCCATTCCGTATAGGCCCCTCTTGTCATAAGATACAGCAGCAATGCTCCGAGTCCATATAGATCTGAACGCGCATCGGTCTGACCCGAGCCATATTGTTCTGGAGCGGCGAAACCAGCGGTTCCCAACTTAACGGTATCTTCGGCACTTTGCGGTTTGTAACTTCTGGCGATGCCAAAATCAATTAATCTTACTTCATGTTCCGGAGTGATCATGATGTTTGATGGTTTCAGATCCCTATAGATCACAGGTGGATTCAGATTATGCAAATAACTCAACACATCGAGCAATTGAAGTACAAGCTCCGTCAACTGCTCCATCGGGATCTTCCCACGACACTGCTTGAAATACTCACTGAGCGTTAACCCGTCGATGTATTCCATCACCAAGTACGTGTACCCATCTTCATCCGGGACAAAAAAATCAACAATTTGCGGCAATCTTGGATGGCGAAGTGATGTCAGAAGAGCGGCCTCCGTCTCCATACTGCCTTCATATGGCATAATCGTTACGCTTTCTTTAATTGCCCATATCTTGCCCGGCAACTTCAGATCCTCCGCCTCGTATACATGGCTCATTCCGCCTGTTCCCAGAATGGATACGATACGATATCTACCTCCCAGCAGGCTTCCGCGTTCCAGCCTGGCCGGTTGTCTCATACCAATTCCTCCTTCATTACACAACAAAAAAGGGAAAGCTTCACCGAAGTAGAACAGACCGGATATCCGGTTTTGTTCACTTCGGGATGCTTTCCCTCAGGTTTGTTATGGTTAATATTGGTATCATTATAGTACAGGCAGGAATAGATTGTAAAGCACAAAATTTAATGTGCTTAATCTCTTAATATTTGACCATATAAAGTGTAATCTCTTCCCGGTTATGGAACAACTGCTTGGAACGTTGAATCTGCATCCGCGAACGCTCAAACGTATCAATCACATCTTTAATGAGTGCGAGCGGCTTTTTATGCAATAACTTCACGGTAACAATCGCTGTTCCCCCAGGTTGCAGACTGTATAGAAGGTCTGATACAAGTCGGCTCATCAGCTTCGGACTCCAACTCATATCACATACGAGCAGGTCGAATTCTCCTTCGCGGAAACGAACATCCCCTGCATTCTTTTTCAAGAAAGTCAGTTTGGGTGATGCCAGCAGCGTTGCATCCATCTTCGCCGGATCTACCGCGGTAACTTCAAGCCCACGTTCAAGCAGGAAGGAGGTCCATCCACCTGGTGCTGCACCGATATCAAGTGCTTTATGAAATGAAGTAAAGTCAATGCCAAACGTTTGCTCGGCTTCAAGCAATTTGAACTTAGCACGCGAGATCTGCCCATCTTCTTTTTGAAAACGTACGGCCCCCCCGCTCCAGTCTGACAGGTTCTGTTCAGGTCTGGATACGCCAGCATACAACATATCATTCGCAGCAAATACAGAAATGACATATTCAGCATCACGTACAACCCATTCACAGCCTAGCTCATCCAGCTTTTCAGTTAGCAGTTGCTTCAATGAGGCTGCGTTTTCTTGCCAAAAGGACCCTTCTGTCTTCCTTACCTGCAATACGACAGGGGTGCCGGACAATTCCTTATGATTTAGGACGAATGCTATCAATTTCTCAATAGACTGTTCCGAATCTTCTGTATTCTCCTGAAACTGAACAGGCTGAATATGACGTAAAAAAATTGGATACTCTTCCCACAGCTTACCTGCAACTTCTTCCTCCGCTACAGGCAGACCCGCAAGCAAAATTTCTCCTGGTACAAGTACTGTGCTCTTGACCGCACCAAACGTACGGCGCAACTCTTCCTGAGCATAAGGGGCAAAGCCATGATTGGCTGTGCATATAAAACGGGAGAAGTTGCCTTCTTCCCAAGACGATTGTGTACTCAAATTGTGTTACCCTCCAGAACGTACGCGTATCCAAGGACGACCGTCATCCCACTGGATATCGACAGGGACATCGTACGTATGCTTAATTGTATCTTGTGTCAAAACTTCATGCTTAGGGCCTGCCGCAGCAATACGTCCATCGCGGATCAAGGCCACATGCGTAAACAAAGGTACGATCTCTTCAACATGATGTGTTACATACACAACTGTAATGTTATGCTGGCGCAGACGATCAATCTCAGCCAGCATTTTCTCACGTTCATATAAGTCTAGCCCGGCACAAGGCTCGTCCATAATCAACAATTTTGGCTCAGCCATTAATGAACGAGCAAGCATGACTTTTTTGCGCTCTCCCTGGGATAACGTTCCAAGCGGGTTGTTAGCCAGGTTGGCAAAGCCCATATCATCCAACAAACTCATCGCCTTGGCTTTCACTTCATCAGGAATCGTCTGATAAAAACGCAAAAAAGCGTACGCTCCTGTAGCGACGACCTCCCATACCGGATCTCTGGGTGTGAGTTTCTCAATCAACGTTTGGCTGATATAACCGATTTCCTTACGTACTTCCCTGACGTCACATTGTCCATACAGATTACCGAGTACTTCAATACGTCCCTGGCTTGGAAACATATATCCGTTCATCATTTCCAACAACGTTGTTTTGCCAGAACCATTCCGGCCCAGAATAACCCAATGTTCGCCTTGTTCAATGTGCAAATGTACGTTATCCAAAATCTGATTCTCTTCTCGTCTAAGTGAGACATGTTCCATCGAGATTATACTCATTTCAGCACCACCTTCCGGATCTCCGAGAGCAAATGCTCCACAGAGCTCATCCGATAAACCATTTTTGGAACATCTTGTTGGCCATCAAAAAGCATCACTGCTGGAACGCTTGAAATTTGAAATTGTTGTACAAGTTCAGGAATATCATGAATGTTCATTTCAGATAAAATACCTTCTGGCAGCATGTGCTCTACTACCTCTAACATACGGCGTGCTGCCGCACATGTCCCACATAAAGGGGTATATATAAATACAGCCTGTGGCATGCCTTCCCATACGCCGCGCATTAACATTTTGGATGTAATTGGCTTCATTAACTTTCTTCTCCCGCAGCAACACGCAGCATGACCTCACCCGTCATTGGACCATTATGAATGGTTACCGAATCCGGTTTATTGCTGTATAACATCTCGTACATTTGGCGTTTTCCAAACATACTGGACGTATGCAAATAGATCTCACGTGGAAATAAACCTTCTCGTACAATGGATGCCGCGACCTCACCGCCATTGGGAGAATCCGGACCAAGCTCATAATCCAGAGACAAAATGTCCACATCACCATCTCTTAGCAGCATCAGGCACTCTTCTGCATTCGTTGCCAGAACAAATCCTTTCGGACAGGCCCGATAGTCATCCAAAAAAACATGCATACAATCGCTCCTCTCCCCATTATAACCAGGAACGCATGAGCGCTATATCATCATGGTGCGTTCCATCTTCGCCCGTTTCTGTCTCGAGCACAACAACCGCTTTTTGGAACTCAGGCGCAGTTAACAATGCTTTCATTGATTCATCTCCGATATATCCCTGTCCGATCCTCGCATGTCTATCCTTACACGAACCAGACGCATATTTGGAATCATTAAAATGTATAGCAGCAACATTATCCCAATATCCAAGCATCCTGCCCTTATCAAGCATCGCCGCTTCGTTGCCTGACGACCACAAACCTGAAGCAAAAGCATGGCATGTGTCAAAACAAAAAGCAATATGCTCCGGATATCGGCTTAATTTGCGAATCTGTATCATTTCTTCCATTGTCGTGCCCATCGGGCCATGATCACCTGCCTGATTTTCAATCAGCACCTTCGAATGTCCATTCCAATTCTCCAAGGCGGTATCCAAACAATGAATGAGGTTCTGATAACCCTCCAGCGGATCGTTTGTTTTGATATGTCCAAAATGGACCACCGTCCCAACAGAACCGCAAGCATTTGAAATTTCAAGATCATTGCGAATAGAAGCTATTGTAGCATGAAACCCCGCCTCTCCACGGGTCATGCCCAACGCCGGATTCGTAGGATAGGGTGAATGCGCAATCGAAGCAAGTCCATGCTGTTCACACCAATCCCTGCACTTCTCAGCATCCTTGAGGTCCAGACTTTTCAGGCTGAGACTACGCGGGTTCTTCGGAAAATACTGAAACGCCGTTGCCCCCATCTCATACGCTCTCTTGGCAGCCTGAAGAAATCCACCTCTGGTGCTGACATGTGCCCCGATACCAGTTTTAGGCCTCATGCTGGCATTTCGGACAGAAGAACGCCTTCTTGCCCGTAATTTCCACTCGTTCAATTGTTCCCCCGCAGCGCGGACAAGTCTCGCCTTCCCGATCGTACACTCGACATTGCTCGTCAAAACTTCCTGTCTTCGTATCCCCTTGCATCAGTGGCATTTCCATATAGCCACCCTCAGAAGCTGCTTCACGCAACACGGACTGCATCGAATGGAACAAGCGCTCCGTCAGCTCAGGTGAAGTCGCGATGTTCTGCGTTTTGGAGCTTGGTCTCAGACCAGCAGCAAAAGCAATCTCATCCGAATAACAGTTGCCAATCCCTGCAATGATATGCTGGTTTACCAATGTTGTCTTAAGTGTACCCCGACGACCTTTCAACAGAGAAGCAAAACGTTCCACGTTCATCCGTCGATCCAATGGTTCAGGCCCAAGATCAGACATCGCCTCTTCGGTTTCTTTCGAAGTAAGCAGATGTAAATAACCCAAGCGCAGTCCAATAAAGAATAAAATGTGATCGCCAAACTGGATTTCCACTTGCGTGGAACGATCAGGGCGTTCCTCTTCCGTGCCCCAGAAAATCATACCACCCAACATGAGGTGCAGCACCAGACGTTTACCATTAGCCAAGTGGAAAATCAAATGCTTCGCTCGGCGCTCAACAAATATGATGCGATTACCTGTAAGTTCATTGATGAACAGATCAGGCTCCGTATTTATCGTTTTATCGCGATTAATTACAACACCTGTAATCGGTAGATCAAGTATTTTCTCGGACAGCAAAGTCCGGTAATTTTCCATTTCCGGTAGTTCCGGCATCGTACATTACCCCTTTTTGGAAGCTTGGTCTGCCTCTTGCGACAGCCACTCCATCAATTTATGCAAATCTTCAAACACATGATCAGGTCGAGCCTTGGCTGCTTGTATGTGTCCATCCATATTATCCCGTGTTGTCACACCGGTAAGTACCAACAGCGTCTCACACCCTGCTGCCACTCCAGCTGCAATATCGGTTCGCATATTATCTCCGATCACTGCCACTTCATGAGACGCCAGGTTTAGCCGGCTAATGGCCGACTTCATTATAACACTCGATGGCTTGCCTATAACTGTAGGATGAACTCCGGTCGCGGCTTCAATTGCTGCTCCAATAGTCCCCGCCCCAGGTGTCAGTCCATCATCGGAAGGAAGCTGCAGATCCGGGTTGGTCATGATGAATTTTGAACCCGCATTAATCCACCTTAGCGCCTTGGTCAGTTTATGATAGGAAAATTCACGATCAATCCCCTGTATCACGTAATCTGGTGCCTCTTCTGTCAGCTGTAGTCCTGCTTTTTCTATGGCTTCCAGCAGTCCTGCTTCTCCAATACATGCCACTTTTGCACCCGGGGACTCTTCAGCAACATATTCAGCAGCCGCCACAGCAGAAGTACATACTTGAGACGCGTCGGCAGGTATGCCCATCCCGTTCAGATGATCTGCCACACCTTGTGGTGTACGGGAAGAATTATTTGTTACGAATAAATACGGCTTTCCTAGCTCTTGCAGTGTTCGAATAAGCTGATCGGCTCCTTCGATACGATGTCTGCCATGATAGAGCGTACCATCCAAGTCAATCAGATAGGCCTTAATCACACACAGCACTTCCTTTCTTCATTCCATTAACGTTTCATGTCCTTAATCATTTACCTCGAACTTGAACGCGAACCTATGTATTCAGGAAAAAAATAATGGGTTGCTGACATATGCACGCAACAAGTCGAACCGGATCGAACACCGACGGTTTAACTCGCGCGTCTTCTGTACAAGCTTGTCATTTCCTGCGCTTTCCCGGAAAATAATTTGAATCATTTCCCTCTTCATATTGCCCATCCTACACGCTTTCTGACCAGATTGCAAAAGGGACCGCGGGAGTTCCTCTCCCTCAGTCCCGTGCAATTACCCGGATCTTTATATGACGTGTTTAACCGTGCACTGGTTCGCAATCAGGTTTAAGATTCTTGCTTGCGATGCACGACAGGAATAAGCTGGTGTTCGTTTGCAAGTCTGGTATTCGGGAATACGGACTGCGCCTCTTCCAAAAGTGGCTGAAGTTGATCCTCGTCCTTATAGCGTGAACTGAAGTGAGTCATAATTAGTTGCCCTACATTGGCTGCTCTAGCCGCTTCTGCCGCTTGTTTAGAAGTACTATGATAGTACTCATGCGCTGTATCGGCCAAATCATGCATGAATGTAGCTTCATGCACAAGTACATCTGCATTAATGGAAAGTGGCTGTACGTTGTCACATGGACGTGTATCACCTAATATAGTGATCACCATGCCTCGTTTTGGCGCTCCCAATACATCTTCTGGACGAAGCGAATCACCGTTATCCAACGTAATGGTTTCTCCACGTTTCAACCGGCCGAACAATGGGCCTGGTTTCAAACCGTATTCCGCCAGTTTGGCTGGGTCCAGGCTTCCTGGACGATCTTTTTCCGTAATCCGATATCCATAGCTGTCAATCCGATGCTCAAGCAAAGCAGCTTCCACGATAAAACTGTCATCCTCGAACAGGACGCCGCCCGTATGTTCCACGATATTCAAATCATAGTTAACCCGGGATTGGCTAAGCTCCATTGTTGTACTGATCATTCGTTCCGTACCTGGCGGACCATATACGGTTAATGGTGTGGTGCCACCTTGATAGGCTCTGCTCGAAAGCAGTCCTGGAAGTCCAAATACATGATCACCATGCAGGTGAGTAATGAATATTTTCTCCAATTTGCTCAGTTTAAGCGGAGAACTTAAAATCTGGTGCTGCGTTCCTTCCCCGCAGTCAAACAACCACAAAGCTCTGCGCTCATCCAACATGCGTAGCCCAATGGAAGTTACATTCCGTTGAAGCGTAGGTACACCAGCATTAGTTCCCAGGAAATATAGTTCCATTCTGGATCGCACCTCTTTCTGTTGCCAGCAAAAAACCTCCGACAATGCGGAGGGCTTTGCCTGACACTCTACTGAATTTATGCCTTCTCTACATTAAAATACTTAGCTTGCGGATGGCTAAATACCATCGCTGATACGGAAGCTTCAGGTTCCATCATGAAACCTTCCGTCAATTCCACACCGATGTCCTCAGGCTGTAGTAACTTGAACAGCGGCCCTTGGTCTTCCAGATCCGGACAAGCCGGATATCCAAAAGATACCCTGATCCCTTGATAACGTGCACCGTGACGTTGCTTCATGGTCATCTGGGCAGAATCCGGGAATCCCCAGATATCTCTCATCATATGATGCACACGCTCAGCTAATCCCTCTGCTACTTCAAGTGCTACGGATTGCAGAGCATGCGAGCGAAGATAATCCCCTTGATCTTTCCACGCCGTCGATAGTTCACGCACACCGTGTCCGGCAGTAACTACCATGAAACCAACGTAATCCATTTGACCGGATTCAACAGGTTTCAGGAAGTCGGACAGGCACAGGAACGGCTCGACTTTTTGACGTGGGAACGTAAATGTATGCAAAATATTACTTGTGTCCTTTGGATCATAGATGATAATGCTGTTACCACTGGACTGAGCAGGGAAGAAACGATACATGGCATGTGCCTGAATAATCCCGTCACGAACAGCCTCTTGCATAATATCATCCACGACTGCTTTCAGGTCGGTAGCCTTCTTATCTCCTGAAGCAAGCAGTTGTTCAACTGAACCGCGCAACCCCAGATGGTGTCCAAGCAACATCTGCATGTTCACGTAGGGCAGGATGTGTGATAACGGATAGTTGCGCATCGTATGCCGCTCCAGATCAGGAGGGACAAGAACAGGATTATCTACAGCAATATCCGAACGCTCCACTCGTGTAAGCTCTGGAAGAGCCTGAACAGCTACAGCACTTGAAGCATCAGCTTCTTTTTCTGCTTCCATCTCCAGTTGCATCGCTTCACGTGAAACGGGGTTCATCAATTTGTTCGCCAGATCCAGACCGTCCATCGCGTCTTTAGCGTATACAACCATTCCGTTATATTCAGGACGAATACGATTTTTGGTGAATTTACGTGTTAGCGCCGCTCCACCAACCATAATAGGCACATCAATACCTGCTGTTCGCAAATCCTGAGCGGTAAGAATCATCTGCTGCGCTGATTTTACCAATAGCCCCGAGAGGCCGATAGCATCGACTTTTTCTTCTCGGTATGCCTCAATGATACGTTCTGGTGGTACTTTTATACCCAAATTAATGATCTGGTAACCGTTATTCGACAGGATGATCTCAACCAAGTTTTTACCGATGTCATGCACATCGCCCTTGACCGTGGCCAGAATGATCTTGCCTTTAACCGAAGTCTCGTTCTTCTCCATGAATTGCTCCAGATATGCTACAGAAGCCTTCATAACCTCCGCACTCTGCAACACCTCAGCTACAATTAACTCATTGTTGTTAAAGAGACGACCTACTTCCTCCATCCCCCGCATCAGTGGACCGTTAATCACTTGAAGTGCTGTGTATTTGGCAAGTGCCTGTTCGAGATCTGGCAGCAATCCTTCTTTACTTCCTTCTACTACATATGAAGCGAGACGCTCTTCTAATGAAAGGTTCGAGATTTTTTCCTTCTTCTCAACCTTCTTGTTACGGAACGCCGCTACGAACGCCGCCAAAGTTTCATCATTTGTGTTATATAAAAGCTCTTCCGAGAGCCTGCGTTCTTCTTCTGGAATGGACGCATAACGCTCCAGTTTCTCTGTGTTCACGATGGCATAGTCGAGACCTGCTTTGGTACATTCATACAAGAATACAGAGTTCAGCACTTCACGACCTGCTTCAGGCAGTCCGAATGAAATGTTACTGATCCCGAGTATCGTATGGCATTCAGGCATCGCTTCCTTAATCACTCTTATACCTTCAATGGTTTCTTTGGCTGAACCGATGTACTGTTCATCTCCCGTACCAACCGGGAACACCAACGTATCGAAAATGAGGTCTTCTGGTTTGAGACCATATTTGTTCACCAGCAAATCGTAAGAGCGCTTCGCTACGTCAAGCTTGTCTTCCCGACTAATCGCCTGACCCCGTTCGTCAATCGTTCCGACAACAACCGCACCACCATATTTATGAAGCAACGGCGTAATCAGCTCAAATTTCTCTTCGCCATCCTCAAGGTTAATGGAGTTAATTATCGCTTTACCTTGTGAGTACTGAAGGGCCAGATCAATTACTGAAGCATCTGTCGTATCGATCATCAGAGGAACCTTAACTTTTTTCACAACCAGTTCAAGGAACTTCACCATGTCTTCAGACTCTTCGCGGTCCGGGTCTTGTACACAAACGTCAACAATGTGCGCTCCATTTTTCACTTGAGCACGAGCAATTTCCGAAGCTTCTTCATATTTGCCTTCTACAATGAGTCGTTTGAATTTCCGTGATCCCAGCACGTTCGTACGCTCACCAACCATGTATGGACGATTGTCCTGTTCAATGTAGATTGGTTCTATACCAGACAATGCCGGTGGATGTGTTCCGTTCATTTCTCTTGGGGGGTACTGGGCAAGTGTATCGCGCATCGCCCGAATATGTGCAGGGGTTGTCCCGCAACACCCACCAGCAATATTCAACCAGCCCTGTTCGGCAAAAGCACCAATCTTCTGAGCAAGCGAGTCTGGTGACTCATGGTAATTACCATTCTCATCCGGAAGACCCGCGTTCGGGTAACAACTAACGGCAACCGATGCCATTCCGGAAAGCGAGCGAATGTGATCACGCATGAACTCAGGACCCGTAGCACAGTTTAGTCCTACCGAAATTGGGTTAAGGTGTTCTAAGGATATATAAAAGGATTCGATGTTCTGACCCGCAAGAGTCGTTCCCATCGGTTCTATCGTTCCTGATATCATCAGGGGCAGTGTAACGCCACTCTGTTCGAAGGCCTGCTGAATTCCAATGCTGCCTGCTTTTACATTGAGGGTATCCTGTGAGGTTTCGAGCAGTAGCGCATCAACGCCTCCCTCTATTAAAGCAAGCGCTTGCTCCAAATAACTGTCGATAAGTTCCTGGAACGTTACTCCCCCAGTTACAGACAGTGTTTTGGTAGTTGGTCCCATCGCACCTACCACATAACGTGGAGATTCCGGTGTAGAGAAACGATCAACCGCAGCTTTCGCAATTCTGGCTGCTTCCAGGTTAATCTCGCGTGCCCGATCCTGAATATCGTATTCAGCAAGCACAACGGATGTGGCACCAAATGTATTGGTTTCAATTAAGTCGGCGCCAGCCTCCAGATATTCTTCATGAATGCGCTGGATCAGCTCTGGACGAGTAAGCACCAACATTTCATTACATCCATCCAAATCTTCGCCGCCAAAATCTTCGCCAGTCAGATCAACTTGTTGAATCATGGTCCCCATTGCACCGTCGAGGATTAATATTCGTTGTTTTAATGCATCGTGTAGACTAATCTTATCCAATATCTTCACCCCCGCAAAACGTTAAATATTAGTTTAACAGAAACTAACTTAATGTGAAAGATCGGGTTTTATCGCGGAAGATGGCGGGTTTGCAAGAATTATGAACGGAATTTGAGAATCGACAAATACAGAGCAATCCGATATAATTCAATTAAACCAAGTGGAAAAGAGGGAAAGAACATGGCTGAAATTGTTATCCGAAATACGAACGAACGCATCACTGGTGACGAAAATGTTCGAAATTTCTTGAACAAATACGAAGTATTATATGAGAAGTGGGACGCATCCAAACTGAACACTGATCTGCAAAATAACTTTGGATTAACTGATGAACAGAAAACCGAGGTTTTGGAAACTTACGATTATGAAATCAGAGATTTGGCTGCACGTCGCGGATACCAGATCTGGGATGTCATCACGCTGTCCGAACAAACACCAGATATCGAAGAAAAGCTGGCCAAGTTCGAAGAGATCCACACCCACGCTGAAGATGAGATCCGTGCAATTGTCGCTGGTAAAGGAATCTTTGTTATCAAAGCTACAGATGATGTGGGTTACTTTAATGTAGAAC
Organism: Paenibacillus sp. 2003; assembly: GCF_031455635.1. NCBI lineage: Bacteria > Bacillati > Bacillota > Bacilli > Caryophanales > Paenibacillaceae > Paenibacillus > Paenibacillus sp. 2003. The sequence goes on from NZ_JAVDTB010000001.1 coordinate 2,447,621, forward strand.
TGTCTCCTGGAGACGTCATCTCTGTACCTGAGAATACACCGCACTTCTTCACCTTAATGGAGAACAAACAAATTATTGCTGTACGTCTGTTCATCGAAAAAGATGGCTGGATTGCAGATCCATACCCTGATCCTACATTTATCAAACAAGCCTAACACTCTCGTGTTACAACTTGCTTAACCAAAACCCCTGTTCAATTGAACAGGGGTTTTTCGCATATGCATATGGAGAGTATGATACAACATCGGTGCGTTATATAAAATAATGCGGGTATTTCGCCTTAATCGATTCCTGTTCAATAACAACCAGTCTAAGATGAGCTTCCATCACTTGAACAGCTTGATCGGTCTGACGCTCTGTGATAAGCCGATATATCTCTTTGTGCTGGGAGATAATGACCTCCAGGTTGGAGTCCTCCGCTAGACGTAATAAACGCAACCGATTAAACGGAATATTCAGTTGTTGCAACATTTTCCACGTCCTCAGCTTACCCGTGCCCTGGAACAAAATCTGATGAAACTCTTCATCCAGTTCAAAAAGCCGATAGAAATTGTTTTTCCCTATACAGACTTCCTGCATTGCAATGTTGGTTTCAAGTCGAAATCTGAACTCTTCAGGAAAAGAAACACAAGCCAAAGTTACGATTTCCTTCTCCATCTTCTCCCGCATAAACCTGCCTTCTTCCACATGCTCCAGATTAATGTGAGAGACGATCGTTCCACTCTGGGGAATAATGTCCAGCAGTTCTTCTTCAGCAAGCTTCATGAATGCTTCTCTAACGGGTGTTCTGCTCACCTGCAGTTCATCTGCAATCTCTTTCTCTGAAATCTTGGTACCTGGCTTAAGTTCCAGGTGAAGAATTCGTTCTTTTAACAGGTTATATGAATATGCCCGGGTCGAGCCTCTAATTTTTTGATTAAGTGACATGCCTAGACCTCTTTCTATCAGCCGTATTCATTCATCTTAGCACAAATTACCGTTCCACTTATATATCGGTGTGAAACGGTAATCTGGCCAACATCAACTATTATTGCTTGTTTTCTTTGTAGGCTTTGTACGTATCATTTGCCAGCTTCAGATAATTAGATAATCCTTGACTCTCCAGCTCTTTGGCAAATGTATCGAATTCAGACAAGTCCCGCTCACCCAAGATAAATTTAAGTGTATTTTGATCCGAATAGTCTTTCAGTGGTGTACTCAGAAGTGTCACCCGTTCACGGTCCTCTGAAGAGTAAGGAATCGGTGGTTCTGCCGGGATCACTTCCTTGGTATCCTTCATGTCTTGCTGGAATTTCAACTCTTCTTCACTAAACATGGATTGCAGCAGATCTGTGGTACCCCCGTAGGCAAATACTCCACCAGAGAAACCAAAGTCAATACGCAGATCTTTCGTTCCTTTCGGATTCAAGCCATTGTAGTTCACGTCTTCTACCAATTTACGTGTTCCGCCCTCTTTGGTAAATGTTTCGCCTTCAACGCCCCATTTGGCAAACTCTTGACCCTCATCGCTGTAGTATAACCAATCAATAAATTGCATAATAGCTTTGAAGTTTTCGCTTTTTTGAATTTTCCCGGAGATCATAACACCGTTTTCAAGTCTGGAGCCAGACATTAATTGCCCTTTTGGTCCACCAGGTACTGTAATCTTTGCAACTGAGTATTTACCTTCTCCCAGCGTTTTGTTCATATCATTTCGGTGCAGCACCACCGTTTGGGAATTACCATTAATCATGAATGATTTGCCGGATACAAATTTCTGTACAGCCTGATCATCATCCTGTGTAAAACTTTCTTTGTCCAGCAATCCTTCGGATACCAACTTGTTAAAGTATGTTAGCAACTCTTTGTATTCTGGTGTTGTAGCCGTGTACACAAATTCATCCTGATCTTCCTTATACGTCAATCCGTTACCAAAACCCCATCCAGCCTTGGTACCAAAGCCAGTAGCAGCGATGTTCAACGTACTATTAAATTGGAATCGGTCCGAAAACGGAATGGAATCCGGATAAATCTCTTTCAGTTTCTTCGCAGCATCATACAATTCGTCCCATGTGGTCGGAATCGCGATGTTATTTTCTTCAAAAACATCCGTTCTTACGAGTAGTGTGTAATCTGGCCATACTTCTTCATGCAGACCTGGGAGTACATAGTACTTTCCATCTTCCTGTCGAAGTCCTTCAAGTTCATCTTCCAGACCCCATTTTTCCACTTTATCCTTGAAGTTTGGCATCAAATCAATATAATCGCTAATCGGCAAAATCGCACCAGAGGACACAAATGCAGACTCTTCACCAGGGTACGTTTTAGGAATAACCAGTGGTGCATCACCAGAGCTTATCAACAGAGATCTCTTCTGAGGGTAATCACTCATCGGTACAATCGTTGGCTCAAGCGTAACACCCGTCAGTTCGGTAATTTTATTAAAAAGTAACCAGTCTTTTTTATATGGATAACTAGGTTGATCACTATATAGTATGGAGAGATTAAATGGCTCGGTCGCCTTGAATGTATCCCCTACATTGTACGTCTCCATCGCTGCCTTGGTTTGAACTTCTGTGACGTCACCTCCAGCTCCGGTACCGCTGCTACATGCTGCCAGAACAACGGTCATCATTGATGCCAACACCATTTTACCAACAAACTTACGTGGCTTTTGATTCATTTAGGTTATCCCCCTGAATTTGGTTTAGGTTGACCTTGCCTTAAAACTTTTTAATCAATAAAAAGCGAAGCGCTCGCCTTTATCACCGGATTTTCCCTTTTAAAAAGGGAATCGAAAAAATCTGGGGATAACAGCGATTGAAAGGTTATTCTGTCATCGGAGTGTTCCGTGTAAATCATCTTTAGTACAATTTATATAGCTGCTGCGTGTTACTGTTTAACAGAACCTAACATGATACCGGTTACAAAGTATCTTTGGACAAATGGATAGATGGTGAGTATCGGCAAGATGGTTAGTACCATCGTTACTGACTTAATATTGGCTGCAATCTGTGTCAGGTTATCAGCTGAGGTTGCACCGGCAGATGCCCCGCTTGTCGCTCCTGCAATCATATTGCGCAAATAAATGGTGACCGGGAACAGTTCTTTTTTGTCCAAATACAGAAAGGCTGGGAACCAGGAATTCCAATGACCTACTGCGTAGAACAGCACCATGGTTGCCATAACTGCTTTACTAAGCGGCAATATAATGCGTAACAAGATCCCGTATGTGTTCAAACCGTCAATGGAGGCAGCTTCCTCCAGTTCTTCAGGCATATTTTCAAAAAATGACTTCATGATCAGCATGTTGTATATGCTAATTGCGCCAGGAACAACAAGTGCCCACATGGTGTTGTTGAATCCAAGGGAATTAATCAACACATAGTTTGGAATCAATCCACCACTGAAGAACATCGTGAATACGGCGAACATTGTCAGAAACTTGCGACCCATTAACCTCTTTTTGGACAGGGCATATGCGAAAATAGTCGTCATAAACATGGAGATTAATGTACCTACTATGGTGTAGATAATCGTGTTTTTATAGTTGGTCCAGAACATACTGTCACGTGAGATGGTCTTGTATGTCTCTACATTGAATCCTCTTGGGAACAGACTAACCTTGCCCGAATTAATATAGGACTCACTACTGAAAGATTGTGCCACGACATTTAAGAATGGATAGAGGGTTATAAATACCACGAATAGCAGAAAGATAACATTGAATACTTTAAATACCTTATAAGATCTGGATTCCTGCATGATGCTCCTCCTTTACCATAAGCTTCTTTGTGTCAGTCTGCGTGAGATGGCATTTACGGAGAACACCAGAATCAGACCGATCAGCGATTCGAACAACCCAATTGCGGTAGCATAACTGAAGTTACTGGATTCCAGTCCGACCCGATACAGGTAAGTGGAGATCACATCAGATGTCTCGTAGATCAGCGGGTTGTACAAGAGTAAGATTTTTTCAAATCCAACAGCCAGGAAATTACCCATGTTCAAAATCAATAACGTCACAATCGTTGGCAAGATCCCTGGAATCGTTACATGAATCGTTTGCTTCCACCGATTGGCACCATCGATACGCGCAGCTTCATACAAAGAATCATCAATGGTTGTCAGTGCAGCCAGATACAGAATCGCTCCCCAACCCATACCCTGCCATACCTCAGAAGTGATATAGATTGTTCTGAACCACTCAGCCCGCTGCATAAAAGGAATATTGTCTCCGGTGAAGAAAGCCACCAGTCCATTAATGGAACCATTCACTGCTGTCAGCTGCAGGATCATACCCGCAACGATAACGATGGACAGAAAATGAGGCAGATAAGACGCGGTCTGTACAAACTTTTTAAATCGTTTACTCTTCACTTCGTTAAGCATCAAAGCAAAAATAATTGGAACCGGGAATGTAAAGAGTAACGCAAGTCCGCCTAACATCAGCGTATTACCGAATACTCTCCAGAAGGTAGGGTCCTCAATAAACATTTTGAAGTATCTTAATCCAACCCACGTTTCTCCAAATATACTTCCCCCGGGAACAAAACGTCTGAACGCAATCACATTACCAATCATCGGCCCATATTTGAAAATAAGGAGATAAATGATGGGAAGGATTAATAGTGAATACAGCTGCCAGTCTTTGCGGAACAAAGTTGCTGCCGTTCGTAATCTGCTCTCTTTACGTAAAGATGTCATGGTTAACGTTGTTTTAGCGGTTTCCGACTCCATGTGTTTTCACTCCGATCCAGGACTTGATAAGTAAGAGTAATTCATGTACAATTCTCATCGTTTCTCCTCTTGTAGAAGACAACAACTCCTTTAACTTCACCCCCACTACGAAATAGATAATTGCTAAATGTAAGCGATATCAATTTGATGTATTATGTAGAATCACACAATCCAAGATGCTTCACATCATTAATTAGCACTTACTACGTGGTGTGATCTCCAAATCGAAAGAAGATTTTTCAAAATATTAAGCGCTTACAATCAATCGAAAATAATAAGCAATAACTCCCTGCTTCCATTTTGATGAAGTCAGTCAAAAAGAAATTGCTTTAGGACAAGCTAAATACTAGTCATACTAGTATGTTAGTTATATTCTAATCCAGCTTCCCTCTAATTTCAATAACTTTTAGTAAAAAAAATGGATATCTCTTTTAACAAGGTAATTTAGTCAACAAGCTCAAATAAAAAAACATTGGTAACTTCAAGAACGACGTCATCGTTCATTGAAGCTTCCAATGTTTCAGGGTGCTGAGGAAAGATTTCATAGCTGATCTGCTTAGAAATTAGCAATAAGCTGATTTAATTCCGATAAATGCGTTATTTCATGGTCTGGCGCATACGTTTCATTGTTGGTCTTATGCTCACGGTTAATCCATACGGATTGGATGCCAGATGATAAAGCACCACGAATATCAGTCGTTAACTTGTCTCCAACCATCATGCTCTCTTCGGGTTTAACACCCAGTTTACTCAAAGCATGTTCAAATATCGACGGATCTGGTTTTCCTTTTCCGAAGTTACCCGAGATAATAATCTCATCAAAAAAAGGAGTCAATTCAGGTACACCATCCAACTTCTCTTGTTGCAAAGCAGGACAACCGTTTGTTAACAACAACAGTTTGTACTTTCCTTGTAACTGACGCAAGGTATCCATCGTTTCTTCGTATACATGAGGTCTGGATCTCCGTTCTACTCCAAACTGTGCGGCCAGTTGTTCAGCAAGATCTTCCCGATCTATACCCAACTTCAACAAGCCACGACGCCAGGATTCTTTACGGTAAACTGGAGCAAGCTGTTCCAACTGACGGAACTCAGGTTGATCCCCACCAGTAAAGTTAGCCCAAAGACCTTCAAACGGATTGATTCCAATCATTTTAGTAAAAGGAAAGGTTTCATATGATTCATACAGTCCACGTGCCTCATTACGAACAGCTTCTTCAAGTTCTTCTGGTTTAACCCCAGTCTCTTGCGCTGCGATTAGACAAGTCTCATGAAAAGCTTCTCGAACACTACGCTCATCCCATAATAAAGTATCATCTAGGTCGAACAAAATCGCTTTTAACGCCATTCCGATCATCTACCCCTTTATGCAATAATTACTTTTCGACGGTTTCCACGGTGATCTGGTGTGCTTTTGCAAACTTCAGCAAACGTTCTGCAATCGCATCTGTATCGTAACGGTTCAATAACTTGGTGAACACCCATCTTTTCCCACGACTGTTATGTTCGATAACAACTGTACCTGGTTCAATTCTGAATTTGACAATATCGTCAACCCCAATTGAACGTTCACGATTACCCTTCGTCGTGATAATCCGATTACTGCTAATCTTGATGTATGGACGACGAAGCATGAAGATGACTGCCAAAAATACATAAAGCAGCATGGTCACCCAGTCCCAAGTTGTCATTGGAGCTTGCACAAGAAACGTGCTCATAAACAGATACAAAAAGGCGAGACCAATCAAAAATATAGGGAACAAAAGGCTGCGTCCCTTAAAGACTTCTTCACCTGGTGTACCTGTGATTGGTTGACCACTTTTTTTGCGTTGCTGATTTAACTGCTTGGAATTTTTCTTAACCGTTCTCTCGAACGAACGCGACATGAGAATCCCCCTTATGTGTCTTTGTATCGGCTTACATAATTGCAAACCAACATTTCCCCCTATAAATTGCACACTCAAAATAACAGGAAGAAACCTAAATATCATAATGATATCATTAGGTTTCGTTAGTGTTTGAGTTTGCCTTGGTGGCCTTTGTCATTCTCATCATCAACAATCTCAATGGTATCCAGTTGTTGTCTGAAATTGCTGCGAATATTACTCAAATAAATCTCTCTTAGCTCGGCACGTTCAGCAAGTTCTTCCTCCGACAATCCAGTGGACTTTTGCTTACGAGCCAATTCGTTAATGCGTGCTACCAGACTATCTATATCCAAGCTTGTCCCCTCCAAAAATACAAAGTCATATTAACTTTGCCATTATAAAGGCAGCTTGTCAAGCTGACACGCGTTAACACTCATTGATGTGCATTTTATTCTGCAAATTGCGGTAGAGTTAGTACTTGCCCCACTTGGATGGAAGTCGCTTGAAGTTGATTCACTTTCTTAATTGCTTCTATATAAATACGTGTATCCATATTCGTCGGTTTATGTTCCAAAGAAATACTCCATAATGTTTCCCCTTGTGAAACGGCTATCTTTCCTCCAGGCAGAACATCATTCTCATTGCCAGCAAATACAGTTAAAACAGTGCTGCATCCAATAAATATAATCAAAGAGGTAATGGCTACCTTTAACATCCATGAAGAAATCTTGAAACGCGCTAAAACCTTCTTGTAGTTCCCTATTTTAGACTTCACCAGTTCCGAATTCATTGGTTCATAAATGCTTTGATAAGTAGAATATCTCATTAAATACCCGCCTCCAAACGTTTGTTCCTATCTGTTGAAATCAATATAACACGAACACTTGTTTTGTTCAATAGATTTTTAGAACAATTGTGCGCTTCTTTTTTGAAGGAGAAATTTCTTATTTCACTTCCTTTTGCAAAGCATTTGCAGTATTATGCTCTGACTTTTGGACAATTTCTGTTCTATAAGTTTAAAAACACTGATTTAATGCTATTTTATTTAGAACTTATGTTTGTACGAACGGAGGTTCTATGTTATAATTTTCCCAAACGTTACTAAAATGGGGTTGATACGGTATGTCGAAGATATCCAGCAGGCAGCAGGCTATTCTGGAGTTTATACGAAATGAAGTCCGGTTGAAGGGGTATCCTCCTTCCGTACGGGAAATTGGTGAAGCTGTTGGACTGGCTTCCAGCTCAACAGTACATGGACATTTGGATCGTTTGGAGAAAAAAGGTTTGATCCGACGCGACCCTACCAAGCCAAGAGCCATTGAGCTTTTGAGCCAGGAAGAATCTGAGCATTCTCATCAATTTGCTCATAGCGTTGCACGTATTCCTGTTGTTGGTAAGGTTACAGCCGGGGTTCCAATCACTGCAACCGAGAACATTGAAGACTACTTCCCTCTTCCTACACATTATGTAGGCGAACAAAAAGTGTTTATGCTTTCAGTAGTGGGAGATAGTATGGTGGAAGCTGGAATCGTTAATGGAGATTACGTTATTGTCCGTCAACAGCAAACTGCTGATAACGGTGATATCGTCGTTGCAATGACTGAAGACGATGAAGCTACAGTGAAAACGTTCTATAAAGAGAAAGATCATATTCGCCTTCAACCGGAGAATGCGACCTTCGAACCTTTACGTTTGAAACATGTTAGTATTCTGGGTAAAGTCATTGGCCTTTTCCGAGATATTCATTAATATTTAACTTGAGTAACACAACTAGATGTAATGAAATACGAAAGAGGTTGCCCTGATCAACAGGACAACCTCTTTTTTTCATGTTTATGTTATTTTTGCGGCTAATTATTCACTGCGTTTCAGAACACTCTTGTGATGCGAGAACACATCAAAGCTCTGTTGACCGTGATATGAGCCCATACCGCTCTCTCCGACACCACCAAACGGGAGATAGTGTGAAGTCATATGAGAAAGTGTGTCATTAATACATCCCCCACCGAAGGATACTTGATTCAGAACCTGATCCTGCAGTTGCTCATCCTGTGTGAAGAGATATAGCGCCAATGGTTTTGGCCGGCGAACAATCTCATCCAGCATAGGATTCAGGTCACTGTACGTAAACACAGGAAGAATTGGACCGAAGATCTCTTCTTGCATCACAGCTGATTCCCAGTTCACATCGCCAAGTACAGTCGGTTCAATGAGCAACTGCTCACGTACAGAACGTCCACCAATCAGCGTTTTGCCATCTGTGAGGAATCCCGACAACCGATCAAAGTTACGCGCATTGACAATGTGCGGGAAATCAGCATTCTGTAGCACATCATCTCCAAATTTATCTTTGATCTCTGCACTAATCAGATCAATCAATTCATCATGAACTTGTTCATGCACAAGCAAGTAATCCGGAGCAACGCATGTTTGCCCTGCATTCAGGAATTTACCGCGAACAATACGTTGAGCCACCAGCTTCAAATCTGCATCACTATGGACAATAGCAGGGCTCTTGCCACCCAACTCAAGAGTTACAGGAGTCAAGTGCTCCGCAGCTGCCTTCATAACAATGCGACCAACACCTGTGCTTCCTGTGAAGAAAATATAATCAAACTTCTCTTTCAACAATGCTGTGCTGGCTTCGACTTCCCCTTCCATAACGGCAATATACTCCTGAGGGAAGATCTCCTGTATCAGATCATATGTCAGACGAGATACGGCTGGTGTTAATTCAGAAGGCTTGATAACTGCACAGTTACCAGCTGCAATTGCTCCAATCAGTGGACCAAAGGCCAGTTGGAAAGGATAGTTCCAAGGCGCAATAATAAGCGTCACTCCGTATGGTTCAGGGTAAATGGTGCTCACCCCATCCGGTATAGCCGAATTGGTTGGGACTTGTTTTGCTGCAGCCCATTCATGCAGATGTTCTAGTGCAAAATCCAGTTCACCCAGAACAATGCGAATCTCGGAACCGTAAGCTTCCGACTCGGATTTGTTCAGATCAGCCCGAAGTGCATCTTGAATCCGTTGCTGATACTTTTCAATTCCTTTTTTAAGCTGTTGAAGTGCATTAATCCGATACTCGATATTTTTAGTTTGTCCTGTATAAAAAAATGTACGTTGTTCTGTCACCAGTTGTTTTGCTTGATCCATATTAACATCTCCAATTAATTATTTAAAATTAAATTGCTAAAAATTTAATTAAAGTATACCTCCTCTATATGAAACTTTCAACATACGTTTGAAACATTGATTTGAGAGTATTTGAAGTTGGGTTGAGGTTTTAAAAGCTAGTACTCCCTTCTATTTCATGGCTATTAGAAGTTCTAAACTTGATTTAAATCTTTTGTTTTCGACAGTTTAATGCACTGTAGAAAGAATTCTAATTTCAGTTTCTCTTTAATAAGTTAATGATTTTATCCGTTCCCGCCCACAATTTCACAGCGAGCAGATTTTAATCCAACAACTACTCCTGAGATCGGCTTATATGTGCCAATAGAAGTAAACAGAACCCCGAGTCTGTCCGATTATTCGTATAAAGGCGTGTTATATTTATCAGATCAAAACCGCAATCTGCCATTTAAGAGTTATTGACTCTAAGAAAGGATACGAACGATACGATCGTGACGAGTTGCCTATGGAAATGTGCGCCGAGGGTGGTGAAGGTGAAGATATCGAATACATAAGTCCATCGGATAATCGTGGTGCCGGCAGCTTGGTAGGTAATCAGTTGGAGGAATATCCAGACGGTACATTAGTAGAATTTATATTTGAGTAAGGGGATAAATTTTTTTATGAGTGAAAAACTTAACGTAATTAGTGACTACTTTGGTGTTTTTTGTTTGGGTGCAATCACGTTGTTTATTTTTGTGCTATCAGTAATGTTTATTATCAAGAGTTTTATCAATATTTATAGAAAATTAAAAGGTATAAATTCTCCGGCAATGACACCCTGTAAAACATGTAGACGCTCGATTTCAAACACTGCTATTATTTGTCCGTACTGTGGTGAACATTACGGTAAAATGAATGAATTAGGTGATTCAATATTTATCTGTTTCCTTTTTGGTTTAGGTCTTTTCATATTAGGAATTGCGAGTCTAACTGAGTCCGTTGAATGGTTTGAGCGTACTTATATGAACTGATCGACACAAATGATATTCTCCATAACTTACCGCCTCAATCCTTTGTAGCAAACCGCTATAATTGGGTTGAGATGTTTTTATGTTCATAAGTCCTATGTTACTTGAAACAGCACCGGGTCCCTTCTCTCATTCGGATTACCTTTTTGAACCGAAGTTGATGGACATCGGTTGATATATTCGCAACAGTCCGGATCCGTCCGGTTATATACACGTCACAATAATGACTGCACTCGTCAGTACCCGGAATTACAGTTGCCGTTTGACTCAGACATCATTTTGGACGGTGAAGTAGCATGCGCCTATCCAACAACGGGACTGAACGATTTCGAAGCATTCATGAGCCGCTTCAGCACTAAACAGGATAGTAAGATACAACAGCTCACTCGTACGCTGCCAGCCACATTCGCTATATTTGATATTCTTTTCTTCCAAGGACGAGATCTACGTAAACTACCTCTTATGGAACGCAAGATGATCCTACACAGTCTGTCTCTTCCTTCCTCTAACTTTGGAGTTGTACCCCATATAGAAGGTGCTGGAGAGGAGTTATAAACTCAGATAGAGACTATGGGTATGGAAGGTGTAGTTGGCAAGCGTAAAGACAGCCAGTACGTCAGCAGACGGTCCAAGGACTGGATGAAGGTCATTAACTGTTCCTATGCTGATGTGTTCATCACAGGATACAAAAAGGCTGAATTTGGTTGGCTTGCTGCCGTTCCAGATCCAACTGGCAGAATACGCCCAGTGGGAATTATTGAATATGGTCCCAGTCCAAAACATAAACAAGCATTTCGTGGAGTTTGCAAGCAGCTGATAACAAGTGAAGACAAAAACCACGTTTACCTTGAACCCCGAATTCAGGCCAGAGTAAAAATGCGTAATTGGACCAAATCAGGCTCGCTGCGTATCCCTGTGTTTGATCAATTTATCGTGTGATTATATATTAAGGACAATACAGGAGGTGCTTTGTATGTGTGGTAGATTTACGATCACTGACCCCTTAGATACAATAATGGAGCGTTACTATGCTTCTATAGCTGATGGATTCGAGTACAAACCTAATTACAATGCAGCACCCATGCAGTACATTCCTACAATTATCGGTAGCAAAGACGGTAATCGATTGGGTGCGCTCCGATGGGGACTGGTTCCCGTTTGGGCAAAGGATGACAAGATCGGTAACAAGATGATTAATGCCCGTGCTGAGACGTTAACCGAGAAGACTTCCTTCAAGCGTCTAATCAGCTCCAAACGCTGCATCATCCCCACGAACGGATTTTATGAGTGGCGTAAGGAAGGAACGGAAAAGCAACCAATGCGTATTCTGATGAAGGATGACCGATTGTTCTCTTTGGCAGGATTGTACGATACCTGGACAGATCCTGACGGGAACAAGCTGAGCACATGCACAATAATTACAACGGAACCAAATAGCCTTATGGAGGATATCCACAACCGCATGCCGGTTATCCTGCGCTCTGAGGATGAGGCAGAGTGGCTTGGAAGAGATAATGATGATGTTCAGTCACTACTTGGTTTGCTTAAGCCATATCAAGCTTCAGAGATGAGAGCGTATGAGGTGCCGAAGGAAGTCGGTAATGTGAGGAATAACAGTTTGGAACTGTTGAAGAAAGTAAATTAGAGTTTCGACTAGAGTGATACCTTAGTGGTAGTCACTCTTTTTTACTGTTCATATTTCAGAAATATATGGAAATAGACGAATAACTTTGATAACATAAGTGGATTGATTACATAAATGGAGGATCTTAATGGCTGATAATATGGCATCATACTCACTTCTGGGTATTGCCGGTCTCATTACTACTTGTTTGTTTATATTTGGTATAGCTTGTTTAGTAGCATTGTTTATCAATGTCTTCAGGCTACTCAAGGGTCGAATTAACCGAAAGTTAGAACAGTGCCAATCCTGTGGTAATACAATCTCAATTTCAGCTATCATTTGCCCTAATTGCGGACACCATTACGGTAGATCTAATGGAGTTTTCAATTCAATTTTCGGGTCATTCGTTGGTTTCGTAATTTGCATTTGCGGAGGATTCATAGCATTAGCTGAACTTATAAAGATGATAAATAATTAGATGAGAAGGAGCCATAAAAGCCTCCTTTTTTGGTACCTTAGATTCAAACAGGTTAGGGAATTATTTACTGCTCATGATCTTAATTGATGCCTTTCTATTACTAGGTAGTATTCATTTTCTAACATCCACACATTTGTATAGAAAATTTTACATAGTTCTGATAGACTATTCTGGATTGATTTCATCATTGAAGGAGTTTGTTATGATTCATAATATCAGTGAGGTTTTTGGTATGGTATTCTTTGCAGGATTGATCTTAGCGTTATTTGTACTAGGCTTAATGGGTATTGCTGGAATGTTTCTTAATATCTTCAGAAGATTGAAAGGACTAAGGACTAAAAAAGTGGAACCTTGCAGATCTTGTGGGCATTCAATCTCAAGTTCTGCCATTATATGTCCTAATTGTGGAGAACACTACGGACGAGGAAGTGGATTTGCTAATTCAATCATTGGTTGTTTTATCGTTGGATTTGTTTGCATTGGAATTGGTTTCTATGCCTTGTCAGAATTTCTTGAGACATTTGAAACCTTTAGTTTTAAATAGTAAATATTACATAGTAAACAATACTATTCTGGATTGAATACATAGTCGGAGGAACGCCATGTTAGAGCACATAAACAACATCGTGGGTAATTTATTCGGTATAGGGATCATTATCGCAATGTTTGTACTTGCGGTGCTAGCCTTTAAAGCAATGTTTAGAAATATAATAAAAAGATTTAAACCACCTTCTAGTAACTTAATTAACTGTGTATCTTGCAGAAGTGCCATATCTGGAGATGCTTTCATGTGTCCACATTACGGACATCATTACGGGTGATCAAGAGCTGGGAATTCTATATTTTACTGTTTATTGGCCGGATGCGGATTCTTGCTTGCGTCGTTGTATGGACTTGAACTCTTCTTCAAAGAGGGTATCATTAGTTTAGATTTCTTTAAAAGATACTTTAATTAATCGCATACAAATAAAAAGGAGCCAGAGTTTGGCTCCTTTTTTTGTGCTCTAAATTCATACTGATTTCGGAAGTATATGCCACCCATAATCTCAATAGATGACTCGCTATACCCCTCTACTGGTCCGCTATAGTCAATGAGTTATTCACGATCCGCTTAGATATGCCAGACGGACACAGGGACTTGGGTTAAGGCTGCTGTGAGGAAGTCCAAATCTTTGGATAATGTCTTATATGTATAATTTATCTCATCACCTATCTATAATAATTCGACAAAAGGCATGTTTTTCCTGCACAAATAACTCATCTCCATCAATTCAATAAACAGAACATTCCAGGATAACATTCAAAAACCCAATATTTTACAATAATATTATTTACAAATGACGATTTTATATGGTATATTTATCCATGGTTGGCCAACCTAACTATGCAAGAGCTCTTCGATATCTTTAATTTCAAATAACAACTTAAAACAGAATCTTACTCTATTGGTTCTAGTATATTTGGGAGGTTTGAATATGAAAAGATTAAGAAAATTTTCTATTTCTATTATGGCAACCGCTTGTTTATTGGCATTCAGTTCCAGTTCAGCATTCGCTAAAACTGGTTGGGCTGATTCCTTTGAGACAGCAGAAGTGATGTACTCAAGTGTTAACCAATCTTCCGGATTTAGCGCAACACAGTATTTAGATAGCATGAGCGACAACGATTTTTATGTAGTCGACAATACAAACGGTTCATCCGAAATCACATATTCTGTTGTAGCCACTCCACCAGCTAACTTCGACATTGTTATGGGTGTTATTAAAATGAATGCAAGTGGTGCGATCCTGTCCATTCAAATGGATAACTGGAATGGACGGGGATACCCTGAGGCAATAAGTTGGAATGCTAAACCTGGTGAGAAAGTTTACTTCAGAATTATGGATAACGGAATCAACAACTACAACGAACCTTATACAATTCAATTCACAAAAACTAGCTAAATAATATTATAGTAGATGTTCAAATGGGTCCCCCGTGCAGGAGGACCTTTTTTATTTGTAGTACTTTGAAGGTATGGTTCATAGACTACCAGTGGCTCCATGCCAATGTTTTTTCTGTAAGCATCGTTGATTGCATCAATTTCCATTTTAACACTAATTTTTTATAGCTATTATTACATAATCTAATAACTATTAAATATAGGAACGAACCTTAGCACTTTACTAATAGAGTCCTGTTTCTTTCTTCTTTGTACTACTTTATCAATATTCTCCTCCTGAGCTTTTCCAAGTGATTAGCTCTCGTCCGCTGAAATACAAAGAAGAATTATTCAGTGACACCAAGACAGTAAAATCAGAAAGAAAAATATTTTTTGTGGGCACTTTGATTTTTCTTTAAATATATAGGTACTTGCCCACAAAAAGAAAAACCCCTCAGCGCTAGAGCGCCAAGGGATTGAGCTATTAGTACAAAGTAATATATTGATCGCGTTCCCATTGGTGGACTTGTGTTCTATACATATCCCACTCAATTTCTTTCAGCTCATAGAAGTGAGCCAAGGCGTGGTCGCCGAGAGCATCACAGATAACTTCGCTGCGGATCAATTCATTCAATGCTTCTTTCAGGTCAGCTGGCAAGCTTGGAATGCCTTCTTCCACACGCTCTTCTTCTGACATGATGTAGATGTTACGGTCAATTGGAGCTGGTAAGGAAAGCTCACGTTTGATTCCGTCCAGACCTGCTTTCAACAAAACAGCCAAAGCCAGATAAGGGTTAGCAGCCGGATCCGGGTTACGAACTTCAACACGTGTACTCAAACCTCGGGAAGCTGGGATACGGATCATTGGGCTACGGTTACTCGCAGACCATGCTACATAACAAGGGGCTTCATAACCTGGTACCAGACGTTTGTATGAGTTCACAGTTGGGTTAGTAATTGCTGCAAACGCACGTGCATGCTTCAGAGTTCCAGCCATGAAGTGACGAGCAGTTTTGCTCAGACCCAACTCGTCCGACTCATCAACAAATGCGTTCTCATTGCCTTTGAACAAGGATTGGTTACAGTGCATACCGGATCCGTTCATACCAAACAACGGTTTCGGCATGAATGTAGCATGTAAACCATGCTGACGTGCAATCGTTTTAACAACGAGTTTGAACGTTTGGATCTGGTCAGCTGCTTTCAGAGCATCAGCATATTTAAAGTCGATCTCATGCTGACCTGGAGCTACCTCATGGTGGGAAGCTTCGATTTCAAAGCCCATTTCTTCAAGTGTGATAACGATGTCACGACGACAGTTTTCACCAAGATCCGTAGGCGCAAGGTCGAAATAACCACCTTGGTCATTCAGCTCGTTAGTTGGGTTTCCTTTTTCGTCTGTTTTGAACAAGAAGAACTCTGGTTCAGGACCAACGTTGAAGGAAGTGAACCCCATATCTTGGGCTTCCTTAAGGTTTCGTTTCAAGATGCCACGTGGATCTCCTGGGAACGGATTACCATCCGGAAGATATACGTCGCAAATCAGGCGTGCAACACGGTTCTCTGCAACCCATGGGAATATAAGCCAAGAATCTAGATCTGGATAGAGGTACATGTCGGACTCTTCAATACGTACATAACCTTCAATGGAAGATCCATCGAACATCATTTTGTTATCCAGAGCCTTAGTCAACTGACTCACTGGAATCTCAACGTTTTTGATAGCTCCAAGCAAATCAGTAAATTGCAATCGAATGAATCGTACGTTTTCTTCTTTCGAAATGCGGAGAATGTCTTCTTTTGTATAACTCACTATAACCTCTCCCTTTCTTATCTGCGTATTTGGCTTGCCTGTTATATTTGTACATTAGAAATTTCCACGGGTCAAGGAGTCTCACACCAAAAGTGCATGTTTTCCCCTCACTCGCCAAGTTATACGAATTTAATTTTTATTAAAGAATCGGGAAAGCTCTCCCTGAATGAGAGATACTTGTCCTGGTCTCTTACCTGATACCAGCTGCTGCTTCAGCAAGCGGTGCAACTGCGTATCGGACAACTCTCTGCGTTTAACTTCAGTGTCTGGCGTGATAACTGTAGCTTCCTCGGATTCTTTCGAAACAGGATTCATCACTTGTTTGATCCCCGCGATGTTAACTCCTTTTTCAATCAAAGCCTTGATCTCTAGCAATCTCTCTACGTCATTAAAAGAGAACAAACGTTGATTACCTGACGTTCTCGCAGGAACGATCAAGCTGTGCTGCTCATAGTAACGAATCTGACGTGCAGACAGATCCGTAAGTTTCATTACAATACCAATCGGGAATAAGGCCATATTTCTGCGAATTTCATCACCCATGTTCATCAACCTTCCAGTCATCTATTCTTCACCCTATTGTACATTTAGTTATTACCAAGTGTCAATGACGTGTTAGATAAACTCACAATAATTTACGATCTTTCATCGTCTGTAACGCCATCAAAACGCCATATTTGACATGAGAGTACGTTAATCCGCCTTGCATATACCCGATATACGGCTCTCGAATAGGCGCGTCGGCTGATAATTCCAGACTTCCGCCCTGAATGAACGTACCTGCCGCCATAATGACAGGGTGCTCATAACCAGGCATATCCCACGGTTCAGGAACCACATGACTATCCACAGCTGCTGCACGCTGAATCCCCTGCACAAAGGCGATCAGATGCTCGGCAGAGCTAAACTGAACAGCCTGGATCAGATCTGTGCGAGCTTCATTCCAGGCGGGTTTGGTTACAAAGCCGGATTCAGCAAACATCGCAGCAGCAAACGTACTTCCTTTGATAGCTTGTCCTACAATTGTCGGTGCCATGTAAAGTCCTTGGTAGATGCCGCGTGTTGTTCCGAGCATTGCTCCAACCTCTCCCCCAATACCAGGGGCTGTCAGACGATAAGCTGCCAGCTGTAAGTATTGTTCCTTCCCACATATGTATCCACCGGTTTCCGCAATACCTCCACCAGGATTCTTGATCAGTGAACCGGCCATAAGATCAACTCCGACTTCTGTCGGTTCACGTTCCTCCGTGAATTCACCGTAACAATTATCTACGAATACGATGACATCCTCCTTAAGCCCTTTAACACGCGTAACCATCTCAGCAATCTCAGCAACGCAGAAGGAGGAGCGCCAGTCATAACCACGTGAACGTTGAATCCCAATGACTTTTGTAGCCGGTGTGATGTTTTTCTCAACTTCTGCCCAGTCCACTCTACCTTCAGCAGTTAAGGCCGTCTCCCGGTAACCGATGCCAAAATCGCGTAATGAACCTGTGCCGTCACCGGGCTTGCCAATCACTTTATGCAATGTGTCATAAGGCTTACCCGTGATGTATAATAATTCGTCACCTGGACGCAATACGCCAAAGAGAGCTGTACTAATCGTATGTGTACCTGAAGCAAAATGAGGACGTACCAACGCAGCTTCAGCGCCGAAGACATCAGCATATACTTCATCAAGCACTTCACGCCCACGATCGTTATAGGCATAACCTGTTGAACCTGCAAAGTGAAAATCGCTTACTTTTCGCTGTTGAAAAGCATTAATCACCTTCCATTGATTGTGATCTGTGATCCGATCAATCTGTTGAAGGTGTCCTTCAATCTGACGCTCCACTTGACGTTGAAGTTCAGATATTTCTGAATCAAAGCTTACCATCTTACTTCATTCCCCTTCATAGCACGAATCTAACGTTGAATAGCCATTATTGTGTAACTTATCACATCAATATGTCATGAATATTACGATTCAATAAAATTTTCGAGCATATAACCAAATTTCTCATATTCACCTTTTTGCAATTCCACTTCATAAATTACGTCATTCTCTTCAAAACTTGTATCCACTACATCACCAATTTTGTAGAGTACTGACGTAAGATCACCACGTTCTGCCGGAATACGGAAGCGTTTCGTGTCACCTGTCAGCTCAGTCTGAATCAATTCACGGATTTTAAGCAGATCTTCGGAGTCTAATGCGCTTACTTTAATATGATCTTTATCCAGTGGAAGCATCTCAAGCTGTTCTGGTGTGCAAGCATCTTTTTTGTTATACAGGACTAACTGTGGTTTATCCCCTGCACCAAGTTCTTGCAAAATTGTGTTAACTGTTCGCATCTGATCTTCACGCATAGCTGATGAGGCGTCCACAACATGCAGGATGAGATCTGCTTCATTTACTTCCTCCAGCGTTGCCCGGAAAGCTGCAATCAGATCATGCGGGAGATTTTGAATAAATCCAACTGTGTCAGTAAGTACGATTTCTTTACCACTTGGAAGTTCCATCGTGCGTGATGTTGGGTCCAAGGTAGCAAATAGCTGATCTTGAATATACACATCTGCCGCAGTCAACTGTTTGAGCAAGGTTGATTTGCCAGCATTGGTATAACCAACAAGGGCCACCTGAACAATACCTGTCTTCTTCCGGCGTTCACGGTGCAACTTACGATGACGAGTCAATTCTTCGAGATGACGTTTCAGATCATCAATGCGGCCACGAATGTGACGGCGGTCTGTCTCCAGCTTGCTTTCACCTGGGCCTCTTGTTCCGATTCCGCCCCCGAGTCTGGACAGGTTCTTACCATGTCCCGACAACCGTGGCAGCAGGTAGCTATGTTGAGCCAATTCCACTTGAATGATACCTTCTCTAGTGTTGGCACGCTGTGCAAAAATGTCCAAAATCAATTGGGTACGATCAATAATTTTGAGATCCAAGGTTTCTTCCAGATTACGAACCTGTGCTCCTGACAATTCCTGATCAAAAATAGCTGTAGTTGCTCCGAGTTCCTCCGCGATTGCACGGAGTTCTTCCACCTTACCTTTACCAATAAACCATTTGGTATCCCGTTTTTCCCTGTTCTGAGAAAGTACACTCAGCACTTCCACTCCAGCTGTCTCGGCAAGCTTCACCAATTCCTCTAAAGAGTACTCAGGATTGATACCTGTACGTTTTACATCGTCCGTAACAAGACTCACCAAGACGGCGCGATCTTTTTTGACCATATCTGTATCATGTGTGCCATTTGTCATGTATATGTTCACTCCCTCTAATTACTAATCCGTTAATATTCATTACCACAAATATGCCATGGCATGCCTTAAGCCGAACCGGTTGGCCCGGCCGGCTGGTGTAAAAACTATATTATCGCTTACTTTCGCTCAAAGTTCAAATCCTCTGTACGAATTGTCATCAGCTCCAGTTTTCCTGGACTGCCTTCCGAGTATTGTTCCAACAAACGAACCGCCTGATGCCTGATCGAACGCTCAATGGCATTACGAACGTATCTGGCGTTACTGAACGCATGCAGCGAATCATTTTTTTCCTGAAGCAAATGCTGCTTTAGCTTGAGTATGGTCTGTGGCATTAGAATATAATCACGCTCTTTGGCCATAATCTCAGAGATTTGAATCAACTGATCAATGCTATAGTCTGGAAACTCTACTTGAATGGGGAAGCGGGAAGGTAATCCGGGATTCGTCTGAAGAAAAAAATCAATCTCTTCCGAGTAACCGGCAAGAATCAGGATAAACTGATTTTTGTTATCTTCCATGGACTTAACAAGCGTATCGATTGCTTCCTTGCCAAAATCCTTTTCTCCACCGCGGGCCAAACTGTATGCTTCATCAATGAACAATATCCCACCAAGTGCCTTCTTAACCAGATCTCTTGTTTTCTGCGCCGTGTGACCAATATATTCTCCAACCAGATCCGCACGCTCTACTTCAATAAGATGCCCTTTACTCAACACACCCATCTTCTGAAAGAGTTTGGCAACGATCCTCGCCACGGTGGTCTTACCGGTCCCCGGATTACCTTTGAAGATCATATGATACACGTGCGCACCACTAAGTAAGCCTGCTTCGGTACGCATCTGAGCAATCTGTAAGAAAGCATAGATCTCAAATACCAAGTCTTTGATATTTTCAAGTCCAACCAGTTGCTCCAATTCACCCTGTATCTCCTGGAAGTGCGCATGTTTGGTTATACTTTTGGCTGCCTGTACTGCCGCTGCTTCATCTTTGACCAACATCTGAGGTTCCTGGTTACGCAACACAATATTAATTTGTCTGGATGGTCTGCCTCCTGGTTGCTCTCCTGCAGCCATGACCCGTCCGTTCATTCGCCATCACCTCTATTTTATCGGGCTGAACTCTCCTGATTATTAATGTATTCTATCAGGTGCTCCAATATTAGAAGGATCATGAAGAATTCTACGGATAGGTACATGTCTCAAATCTGAATGTTTTTTCGAAACTCTCCGTTCTCAAACAAACTTTGCCTGTGCTTCAGTGATAACTGAAAGTATGGGAATACATGTGCATCAATGGCATGCAGCAGTTCCTTTGCAGTCTTGTTAGCCAAGTCATAATCACCGGTCGTAATATGCTTCCGTGACAATGCATCTTCAAGCTCATCTTCATCCAGCAAAAATACTTCTCCATCTTTCAGTACAACGACATCCAGATACAGATCATCAAACCAAGGAACCCCCTGATCGGTTATCCCCTGACTTCGACATGTATCAATGTACCATTCCACAATCCGTTCCTGATCGTCAAACATCGCTGTAACTACAAAGTGCTCTCCCTTCGGGTAGTATTGCAGCCAGGAATACCCTTTATCTGCGATACAGAAGGTACTGCCTCCATATGTTTTCCACAAAGGTTCTTTCAAATCCTGTATGGTGTACAACGTAATATAACCTGTAAAAATTTTGGATTGAACGAACCGGCATGTGAATTGTCGGTTCGTAATCCGACGCCAGTTCGCGCGGTCCCCGAATTTCCGTTTCATACGAACCCCTCTTTGCCGACTACAGGTCCATGACCTGCTCTGATGTTATTGGTGAACAATGTAATAACGTCCGAATGATGGATTCCAGCGCTCTGGATCCATCTTGAACAACGTATTACGAATAGTTACAGCTTACCATATTTAAGGTATACACTCAAAATCAAGCTTTGTCCCACGTATTCATCAAATCAGCTTCCATTACTGTTGGTTCCGTATAACAAAAAAACTGCTTCACCGGTTTTCCGGGAAGCAGTTTTTTCAATGTAGCTATTCAGTGATTCGTTGGCTTAGCCGCCGGTTCCAGCTTGAGAATCTGCAGGTGCATCTGTCCCTCCAGTATCCCCACTTGTTCCGCTGTCCGGAGTTACAACCTCGCCTGGCGTTGTTATGGCCCCATCATCGGGACTTTCACCGGTACCCCCTGGCTCTATTGTCCCCTGACCAGGTGGGGTCGTGTTTTCTCCCCCAGGTTGACCGTTTCCTTGGCCGGCTCCACCGTTATTACCGTTATTGCCATTGTTGCCGTTATTACCATTACCATTTCCGTTGTTGCCATTTTCATTGCCGTTACCGTTATTACCGTTCGAGTTGCCATTATCCGGTGAACTATTGTCCGGATTCTCCGTACCTGGCTGCTCAGGATCTATCTCTGTTCCAGGGTCTATACCAGGATCAGGTTCCTCCGGTGGCATTTCCTGCGCTTCAATCATCAGGGAAATGGTGTTGGAAGGATCCGTCTCAAGTCCTGATGCCAAGTCGTAAGCTGTCACATAGTACTCATAGGTTAGACCAGGCAACGCACTTAAATCTTGTGCATTGGTCGCTCCTATTGCATCAATGAGATGAGTGAACTGGGCTTCGGATGTTTCTTTCCGATAAATCCGATATTGCGTACTCGCGTCACCCGTTCCAGTCCAACTCAGGGAGACGGTTTGTGCATTTGGATCGTAGGATCCACTCAGCCCACTAACGGACAGAGCTGGCTTTTCTGGTTCTTCTACTGGCGGAGGTGCCTGCCCTCCAGCTGGTGTTTTGAATTGCTTCACTGGAACGCCTTTTAAAGCATCTCCCATGACTTTGGCAAAGAAAGCTGCCGACAGCTTACTGCTGTTCTTAAGCATATGATTGGCATCCGGATTGTCATAGCCCATCCAGACTGCGGCAGTCCATTCCGGTGTGTATCCAACAAACCATACATCACGGTTGGCACTGTTGCCAGAGATACCACTTTGAACAGTTCCTGTTTTACCCGCTACCGGACGATCCAGACGCGCTGAACGTCCCGTACCGTCATTAACCACGTTCTGCAGCATCTGTGTAAGCTGATACGCATTTTGCTCACTCATGACACGCTTTGTGTCCGAGTTATCATGTTTGTACGTGGTTTTGCCTGCGCTATCCTTAATTTCCTTAATCGAATAGGCTTGTTGGTATTCTCCGAGGTTGGCAAATGCACTATAGGCTTGCGCCATTTCCAGTGTATTTGTACCTTTACTTAGACCACCGAGGGCAATGGCCAGGTTTTTGTCTTCATCTGTCAGCTGTATACCTACACTCTTGGCAAAATTAATGCCTGTGTTAACGCCTATTTTATCAAGCAGCCAAACCGCAGGAATATTTTCCGACTTCGTAATGGCATCCGTCATACTGATCGTTGAAGAATATCCATGCAAGTTACCAGGACAGTAATTACCAAAACATTGCTTCGCATTACTCAGCGACGAATTGGCACTGTAATTTCCTGATTCAAGAGCCGGTGCATAAGACACAATCGGTTTAAAAGCTGAACCTGGTTGTCTTCGACTCTGCGTTACACGGCTATAACCTTTAGTCTGATAATCCCGTCCACCCAGGAGGGCAACGAGGCTACCATTCTCATGGTTCATGATAACCATGGAGCCTTGAACCTGTTGATCGTCTTTACTTGCCTCGAACAGACTATCATCTGTAAAGGCAGTTTCCATGGCTGTTTGAGCCTGAGCATCCATGGTTGTATAGATTTTGTATCCACCGATATTCAGATCATCTTCCGTTTTGCCTGTTACACGTTCAGCTTCACGGAGCACATAATCAATAAAACCTTGATACTTCTGGTCTTTCTCTGGTCGCTTGTAGTTATAGTTAATCTCTTTTGCTTCATCCATCTCCGCCTTGGTAATGTAGCCTTGTTCATACATCAGCTGCAATACCACACCACGGCGTGCTTTTGAGTCGTTTGGATTGCTCACCGGATTATAGGCAGAAGGCCCTTTCGGCATAGCTGCTAATGTAGCAATTTGCCACAACTTCAACCTCTTGAGATCAGTAACTCCAAAGTAAAATTCAGATGCTGCTTTAATCCCGTAACGCTGATGTCCGAAGAAAATCCGGTTCAGATACATCGTCAGGATTTCGTCTTTTGTGTACTTGCGCTCTAATGCCATGGCAATCGATACTTCCGTTGCTTTACGGAAGAACGTCTTGTCACGGGACAAGAACATGTTCTTGGCAAGCTGTTGGGTTAGTGTACTACCACCTTCCACCATGGAACGAGCCATGACATCCTTAACCGCCGCACGCCCAATGGACCAGATATCCACGCCCTGATGATCGTAGAATCGCTTATCCTCCGTTGCAACAAAGGCTTGCTTCACCAGCTCAGGAATATCATCTTCCTTGACGGGTTCCAGTTTCTGAATGGATAGTTCCCCCATTAATTGGCCATTGCGATCATATACTTTTGAAGTTTCATTAATTGTGGTTTTGTCCTTGTTGGCTTTGAGCAGATTCTCACCACTCACCATAATAAATAAATATCCGCCAAGTGCACAAAATATGGCGATTGCCATTGTGAAAAACAGTGTCCATCCAACGCGTTTACCCGTAATTTTTTTCTTTTTAGAGGTCTTTGGCTTCGCTTTTTTGGGTGACTTGTTATTGTTGTTGCGATTGTTAGACCTCGACAACGGATCGTTTGGCATGTTAACCTCCTGACTCCCTTTCGGTTGCATAATTTCTATTCGTCTTTAGGCTCAGGCATATATTAAATATATTTTGCCCGGAATGAAAAGAACAACCCTTTATTCAGGTTGCTCTGTTTCAATACCTATACTTGTAGACGAAATGGTTGGTGAAAAGGTTTCGTAATTTTTTTAAGCTTCGCCGCTGTTATCTTGCTGCATCAGCGATACGCTGCGTTGCGGCGTGAACGTGGAGATGGCATGCTTGTAGACCATTTGCTGGCGTCCGTCGCTGTCAATGACGATCGTAAAATTGTCAAATGCCTTGATCGTCCCGCGGATTTGGAAGCCGTTGGTCAGATAGACCGTAGCAGGAATATTTTCTTTCCGCAGTTGGTTCAAGAACGTATCTTGGATGTTGATGGACTTGTTCATTAGCCGTACCCCCATTGGTTCATTTGAATTCGTGTTCAGGTAATATTCAATATCGCTGAGTAGCTTTCGTGCTATTATATCATGAACAGTTTCATATAATCCACAAAAACCCCTTGTCTGCTATTTTACCCCCATTCTTGACGAGGTGAACAAATAGAAGACTTATCCATTATACACCGCTTGTCTGTTTTGCAAAAGAGGGACAAAATCTTCATTTTAAAGCACACTTATTCGTTGTTTGGAGAACTATTAATCTCTACCATCTGTTTTAGTGATAAGTAAAAACCTCTATCCTTTTGATGACTAAAAGGTAGAGGTTTACATATCTTGATCTCATCGATGCCTGTCAGAAGAATACTAATAATCGCTCAAATCAATCAAATTTTTGTGTAATCAATTCACTTATCTGCTTGTATTTCCCTTCAAAATCCTGGGTATCCGTCATGTCCACCCATTCAATATCCTTCATATGGCGGAACCAGGAAAGCTGCCGTTTGGCAAACCGACGCGTATCCCTCTTCAACCACTCCACCGCAGCTTCCCAGCTCACTTCCCCTTGCAGGAACGCTGCAATCTCCTTATACCCCAGTCCTTGCATGGAAATATGACCTCTGGCCACTCCTCGTTCCAACAAAGATTTCACTTCATCTACCAGACCTTGTTCGATCATCAGATCAATTCGTTCTTCTACCCGGGCATACAACTTCTGGCGATCCATTGTCAAACCAACAATAAGAAGGTCATAAGGTGACTCTTTCTTCTGTACTGCCAGCTGATCAGACCACTTCTCGCCTGTGAGGTGGTGGATCTCAAGCGCACGTACAATTCGCCGCTGGTCATTCGGATGAAGACGATCTGCACTGACCGGATCAACTTCCCTCAGACGATCATGAAGAGCCTGTGCGCCATGTTGCTCCGCATAGCTGAATTGTTGCTCTCTGAACGCTTCATCTGAACCACTATCGGAAAATTGGAAGCCGTAACATACCGATTCCACATACAGACCGGTGCCACCTACAATAAAAGGCATTTTACCACGTTCATGGATTTCACTAATTAATCGTGTGCAACTCTCCTGAAACTCGGCCACAGAGTATGGGTACTCCGGTTCATGAATATCAATGAGATGATGAGGTACACCCTTCATTTCTTCAGAGGTAATCTTGGCTGTTCCGATATCCATTTCACGATATACCTGCATCGAATCCCCTGAGATAATCTCACAATTGAAAGCTTGGGCAAGCTCGATGCTCATTCTTGTTTTGCCTACTGCTGTTGGTCCAACCAGCACAAGCAGTTTGGGTTTTGGTTTAACTTCCACGTTCAACATTAATCACTCCGTACAGGGTTTTTGCATTCGCCCGATCAAGTATTTCAAATCCGAGCCTGTCAAACTCCGCGCTGCCGCGCTTTTCTTTCATCACTACCCGTTTACGGGCAACCCGTTTTGCTTCCATAATACTCTGTTCATCCAGCGCGTGAGCATTTGCATAATCTCGCAAGGGCTGTATAGCACTTGAATCCATCATCGGTTCACGGAACATGGGGTCAAAATATACGGTATCACAGCTTCGATCCGGCATGGACCGCAGCAACTCAAGATGATCCACATGCCGCAGATCTATGCGCCGGAAAGCCTCATCCACCAAAGGCTGATTACTCTTATAATGAGACATGCCTTCTAGCAGCAGGGTATAGAGCGGTTGAGAACTTTCACAGGCGATGACTTGTCCACTCTTCCCAGCCGCAACCGAAAATACCAGCGCGTCTGAACCGAGTCCAGCGGTACAATCAACAATGGTGTCTCCTTCGAGTACCGCACCAGCTTCCAACATGGGGTCGGCTTCCCCTCTTAGAACACGTTTAGCGCGAACAAATCCCATGCTGGGGTGAAACTCGAGCTCCGTCGCATCTTTGCGATACAAACGCGCTCTCCCATTGAGCACAACCAGTATTTCGTTGATACCATAATGTTCAATCAGTCTGGGTAAAGACGTTCTATTGCGCGGTACGTAGGTACCTCCTGTCGTTTCGGCGAGCTTACGCGCACGCTCCACCTGAGAGGCAATCTCCTTGTCACCGGTTGTAATGTACATAATGTCCCCCTAAATAGCTACATCACTCGTTTAAATAATTTTTCCAGATCATACGTTGAAAATGAAACCACAATCGGCCGCCCATGTGGACAAGTGTAGGGCTGACGACATGAACCCAGACGCTGAATTAGCACTTCTGCTTCCTGATCCGTCAGCTTTTGGTTCGCTTTGATGGATGCCTTGCAGGAGCACATAATGGATGCAGCTTCTCGCATCTTGGCCACATCTATGCTGCGTTCACTAAGAACCCATTCGGACATTTCTTCGATAATGTCTTTCTCGTCCCCTTTAGGGAACCAGAACGGATGGGAGCGCACACGGAACGTCTGTCCACCGAAATGCTCCAAATATACACCTGCCTGCTCGAACCAGGCCAGTCTTGTTTTCAGCTTTTCCGTCTCTGAAGGTGTGAACTCCAGCGTAATCGGCAGCAGTAACTCTTGTGAGGCCTGAGCAGGGTTGCCAAATTTCTCGTAATAGTACTCATAATTTACGCGTTCATGAGCGGCATGCTGATCAATCAAATATAAACCTTGGTCATTTTGCGCGATCAAATACGTACCATGATGCTGTCCAATCAGACTCAGCTCTGGAAAAGCTGGCATAGATGCATCTGATTTTATGGCGGCAGCATGTTTAGTGGCATCAGGCAAACTTGAAGTTTTCCACGTCCGTTCATTTCTCGCACTCGAAGACGGATTATACGATGAACGTGCTTCCCTAACCGGTGAATATACGGAATCGGAGCGATACGTAGCTGGTTTGCCTTCAGCCAGCGGTTTCTCTGTTGCTCCACGACCTCCACCATCTTGAGAAGACAGGTCCGTTTTGGGAAATGCTTCGGAAGAACTTGTACTTACATCCTTAGTACCTTCCTGCACGTTAGCGGTTGTCTGCACCCCATCATGACTAATCCCCTTCTGCAAAATATCCCCGTTCCAACTTTCTATCTGCTCAGGGGGGTGTGTAATCTCAGGTGGAGCTTCGGGCAACGGCACTGAGTGACCCTGTTCAGATATCGGCTGTGCTGTGGACACATCCGCCGGAGCATCCAAATCCAGATCATCATCTTCCGCAGTCAACTTCAGCGGTGCAGCAGCAGGTTTCCCGAGTGGACCTTGTTGACCATATCCTTCTGCATCAGATGCATCTTTCAGAGGACCACGTGGAAAGAGAAATTGTTCCTGAATAAAGGAACTATCATCTCCGCGTCGGATCTGCTGCTTTTTGACCTGCGGAATCAATACCTCCTGCCGGAGGATCCCCCTCAACGTCGTCTCCACAAATTCATACAGTTCCGGTTCCTTGCTAAAGCGAACCTCCAGCTTGGCGGGATGCACGTTCACATCCACAAGAGATGGATGCATCTCCAACTGCACCACGACAAGCGGGAAGCGATTGATGGGCAGCAAGGTATGATAGGCTTTGAGAATAGCCTGATTGAGACCATAATTGCGAACAAATCGCCCATTAACAATCGTGGACATACCGCCACGATTTGCACGTGTCCATTCTGGCAGGCTGATCAGCCCGCTCACCCGGTAATCCAGACTTTCTCCCTGGATGGGAAGCATCGCTTTGGCAGCACTTGTCCCATAGATCGCTGCAACCACTTGCAGCAGATCGCCGTTGCCCAACGTCTGAAGCAACACATTCTCATTATGGCGCAGTCGGAACGAAATGTTTGGATGAGACATCGCCATCCGGTAAAGGACATCTGATATATGTCCCAGTTCCGTCTGGATCGTTTTCATATATTTGAGTCTGGCTGGTGTATTGTAAAATAGTTCTTTCACTGCAAAATCTGTACCTTGGGGTGAGGTTGCATCTTCATGAGAGACAAGGTTCCCGCCTTCAATCACGATGCGGCGCCCCCGACCGTCATTGTCACTTGCCGACAATACCTCTACCTTGGATACTGCGGCAATACTCGCCAAGGCTTCTCCACGGAATCCAAGACTTGTGATCTGGAACAGATCTCGGCCATGGGCTATTTTGCTGGTCGCATGACGATAAAAGGCGGTTTCCATGTCCTCTGGCTCGATACCTGAACCATTGTCTTTGACACGGATACTAAGGAGTCCACCCTCTTCCACCGTCACTTCAATCTTGGTGGCACCTGCATCCACCGAGTTTTCAAGCAACTCCTTTACGACTGAAGCAGGTCTTTCGACCACCTCACCCGCCGCGATCTGGTTGGCAATATGTTCATCAAGCACATGTATTTTCGCCACAGGTTTTCCCCCTCCCATATACTCAGGATAATTGCTGTGCCTTCAATTTGAGATCATTCAATATCTGCATCGCCTGAAGGGGCGTCATATTCATGACATCGATATCTTTCATCGTACGGATGAATTCTCGCGCTGGTTTATCCACCGCAACTACGTCCGCTTTCGTTACCACACTCGGCTCATCATCTCCAAAGATGGACAGTTGAACCACATCCGAATGGCTGCCACTGGATTGTACCTTACTGTTGTCTTTCTTAGCATGCCGCTTCCCGGTCAAACCTTCAATAGAAGGTGTGTAATCTGTACTTTCCGCAGTCTCATGCTCCCGAATCAATGGTGCTGAATCCGTGTGCTGGAATTCTACACCTTTTACCTTCAGGCCTGCTTCCTGCTTTTCGTTTCCGGTATTTTCACTGCCTACAGCTACTTGCGCCGCCGCATGTTCGAACCCATGCAATAGTCCATTCGCCCGCTCAATAATACTATCAGGCAGACCTGCAAGGCGTGCACAATAGATACCATAACTGCTGCTGGCTGCTCCGGCAATCAATTTACGCAGGAAATTAACTTTGTCACCGCTCTCTTGTACCGCCATCGAGTAGTTGGCCAGTTTGTCCAGGCTCTCCTCCAGATGAGCAAGTTCATGGAAATGGGTTGATACAAGAGCTTTACAGCCGATGATATCATGTACATATTCAATAACAGACTGAGCAATGGCCATACCTTCACTGGTTGACGTTCCCCGTCCCAATTCATCGATAATGATCAGACTGCGTGGTGTCGCTTTATCCGTCATGACCTGAATGTCGGCCATCTCCACCATAAATGTGCTTTGTCCTCCAATGAGATCATCCGCGGCACCAATCCGTGTGAAAATACGATCCATAATCGGCACTTCCGCCTGACCCGCAGGCACAAAACAACCCACTTGCGCCAAAATGGAGATTAAAGCGACCTGTCGCATGTACGTACTCTTACCAGCCATATTTGGTCCAGTTATCAGCAGAATACGTGCCTCTTCCTTGGTCATTGCGGTATGATTGGCAATAAATGCGCCATCTCGCATGACCGCCTCAACGACCGGATGGCGTCCTTCTTCCACAACCAGGTCATAACCGTCGGTCAGCGTAGGTCGTACAAAGTTTCGCTCAGCACTAATCACCGCAAAAGATTGATACACATCAATTTCGGCTACCTGTTCGGCGAGCTTCTGCAGTCTTGCGATCTCTTGGTTCAGTCGCTCGCGCAGCTCTGCGAACAGGCCATACTCGATATCAACCATTTTGTCCTGAGCTTCGAGAATCAGCGTCTCTTTTTCCTTCAACTCCGGCGTAATGTATCGTTCTGCATTGGCAAGCGTTTGTTTACGTTCATAACGTCCCTCTGGCAGCGCGGACAGATTGGACTTGGTGATCTCGATATAATAACCAAACACTTTGTTATATCCAATCTTCAGCGATCGAATGCCTGTCGCCTCACGCTCCCTCGCTTCCAGCTCCGCAATCCACTGTTTCCCGTTAACCGAAGCCTCACGCAATTCATCCAGACGTTCATGGTACCCTTCGCGAATCAGACCTCCGTCCCTTACCGATACCGGCGGCTCGTCCACAATAGCTTGCCCGATGGCTTCACGCAGATCATTGCAATCATCCATCGTTTCGGCAATATGTTGCAATGTTGCGGAAGATGATCCTGCGCAATGTTGACGAAGTCCTGGAATTTTCTCCAGCGATGATTTGAGCGCATTCAGATCTCGACCATTGGCATTACCAAAAGCAATCCGGCCTACCAAGCGCTCCAGATCATAGATGTCTTTGAGTTCTGCCCGCAGGTCCTCACGCAATATAAACTGGTTGTACAGCGTATCTACCGCTTCCAGACGCTCATTGATCTTCCCTTTTTGCAATAATGGCTTATCAACCCAACGACGCAGCATTCTCGCACCCATGGAAGTCTCCGTCCGATCAAGCAACCAGAGTAATGAACCTTTTTTGGAGCGTTCACGCACGGTTTCCACCAATTCCAGGTTCCGGCGGGTAAACGGGTCCAAAATCATATAATGATCCGGCTCATAGGTTGAGATCTGTGTTAATTGCCCCAGAGAGCGTTTCTGTGTCTCACTCAGATAGGAGAAAAGACGTGCAATGCACGCTTGACGTTCAGGCTCCAGTCTGGCCCACACGGCCTCGCCAAACTGCTGACGAACCAGATCTTCCTTATTTTTTGTCCATGATGTGTAGACCACTGGACGACCGATTGGTGATGCCTCGGCTTCTACCGTTTCAAGCAGTGCTGCATCCCCCACCAGCTCCGATGGTTCATAGATACCGATCTCATCCTTGAGCCATTCCTTGGAATACGGTACCGATGTCACATACAACTCGCCCGTGGACAGATCACAAGCAGCCAGCGCCAGCGTATTCTGATTACCTGTCAGGCAAACCATGTAGTTGTTGGACTTGTCCCCCAGGGTTTTGCCTTCCATCACCGTTCCGGGTGTGACCACACGTACAATCTCACGTCGTACCATGCCTTTGGTAACACTTGCATCTTCCATCTGTTCGCAAATCGCAACTTTATATCCTTTTTCAATCAGACGCTGTATGTAATTGTCAGCCGAATGATAAGGTACACCGCACATCGGAATTTTGTCATCCGCTCCACCATTACGTGCGGTCAACGTAATCTCAAGTTCACGTGCAGCATTAATCGCATCCTCGAAGAACATTTCATAGAAGTCACCCAATCTAAAAAATAAAAAAGCGTCCTGCGCTTCGGCCTTCACTTGCAAATATTGTTGAATCATTGGCGTATACTGGGCCATGATGAATATCCTCCATCCCGTTCCTATGATGTCAGGAAGAAACGCTCCCTGGAAGGACAATAAGACGGTCAGGCACTGTATTTGCGCCTCCGCCTTATGTGTTGGCTAATCGCCACTTCCTTCAAGGGTTGCTGCTTTAACTCTTCCGTAGCTATTACTTAAAAAGACTTGTATCTTATTATATCAAAAAAATGTCCATTCTTCATGAACCTGCCCGAATATTCCAGAGTTTGCGAATATCTCGGCTCTCATCCCAAGTTCTTCCCAGTTTTAATTGAAGAATTAACGGAGACGCATACCGTTCATAACGTGCATATCCATCCAACCTCTTCAGATCATCTACCAGAGCTGGGATGTGTTCCCGGATCACTTCACGCTTTCCTTCATAAAAAGCGGTGTGTACCTCAGCGTTCTCCAACGGACGCTGCCGTAATTGAGTATACCCGCTTGCGATTAGACCTGCCAAGGCCACTACGCCTTTCGCTACAAGGGGTGACACAAGAAAGCTGGGTAACGTACGATACTCAAACCCACCATAGGATTTCAGGCGAAAGTCACCAAGCGCTCCATAGCGGGGCCGTCTTCCCGATCCACGCGGGTCCTGAAGAAATGCCAGTGGCAATGCCAGATAATTGTCCAGTGCGCGGAGTAGTTCCCCGGTAAGATTCACCCCGCTAAAATGAATATGACCACCCAGAGGTAACCCCCGCTGTGGCATCCCTCCTGCCTGCCAGATGAGCGAGTGATCACTGATGCTGCGGGAAGCGGCTGCAAATGCCCTCATCAGATGAGCCAGTAGCTCTCGTGGTTCGGAGCTGGGAGCAGGCCGCAATTCGGCAACCGGATATATGCGCCGTCCACCAATCGTCACGGAATCACAGCCTGCCATTCCGCTACGTTCAAGAAATTTGGAGGCGGGTACGATTTTGGATTCCGGCATCTGCACCAGAAGAAACTCCGGGTCCATGCCGAGTATCGGAGTGGGTCTGTGACTCGTCTCCTCATCCAGCAGTTCCTGATGCTGCTTCCAGCTTTCCCTATAGGTAGCAGCAAGGTTGGTCCCCCCTTTCCAGGGACCCGGATCAATCGAAATCACTGCACATCCGCCGTTCCCTGAGGATTCCATTCGAACAGCCCCATGATCCAGACCTAACGTATACAGCGTTTTGATCGCAAGTCGTTCTATGCGCTTGAACAAGGTCGAACTCGCTTCACGCTCCAACAGAGTTTCCTGTGCGCCTCCCATGCCACTAGTATCCTTGCGCTTGATCCGGATCGCCTGCAGACAGCTTATCTCTACGTCATAGCGTACACGCAAGCCTGGTCCACGCTTGCGCCGATCCTGTAGCGACAAAACTTCTAGGCCTGCCTGTTTTAACCGCGCTGTTCGTTCAACAGAGGTCATATTTTCATATCGGCGTAACGCTTCCTCCGCTTGTTGCATCACACTCATTACGTCCCCCCTCCCAGATATGCAACTAAAATAAAAATAACCCCGCAATGCGGAGCCTTCCCGTGAAAGGTATTCCAGGCACAATGCGAGGCTCGTTACCACCCATTTTTCAATATTTAAGAAGAAAGAGGGCTTACGCCCTCTTCACCGCGCCTTCTGGCGCATATGATACCTTAGGTTATCAAAAACAGGCGTCAAACTCACAGTTCATCGTCGAGCAGATCGGGATCGAGATCGTCATAATCTCCATCGCCACTGCCAAAGTCATAGTCCTTGTCTTCGTAATCACCGCAACCATCTGTGCAGACCTTCACACAAACTTTGGTTTCGGCAACGAGTTCCACAGCGAATTCCCGTTCAACCCGGATAATTACACTGCTTCCACCTGCTGATACTGTGGCTTCCACACAGCTGGGTTCCTGCGTTGCATCCGCAGATACCTCCACTGTGGAAGTCCGGTGTTTCGGGTCCAGATAGGACAATGGCACATGTTCTACATACGAGACCGTTTCTTTGGCTACATCCGTCTGCGAATTCTTGTCGTAGGAATACCAAATGTTGATATCGTAAGTACCAATAACTTCAATTCCGTCACCCGCTGATACGGCTTCATATTGGTGGTTGATAATCCAAGCCCCCAAAATACTTGTCGGACCATTTGGCGGAGTCACGGTATGTGTTACGGTAGAGAACTTACGACCCTTGCCGCAGATCGCCTTCGTGATAATCTCTCTACATTGATGTTTATGACTCAATGACATCTTTAAACCTCCTCCATACAATCATTCACTACAAGTGTATGCAGGGCATTCGTCTAGGGTGACAACTATTTTCTATTATTCGTTTGTAGATTGGGACCGGTCCGATATTGGGGACGGTGCTTTGTCCTTCTTCGCGACTTTCAGATACAGCGCGAGTTCACGGCACAACTGGAGAATTGCGGAACGAATCTCGAATTCTTCCCTTGTATCCGGCAGCTCCATACGTTTGAATTCTTCTTGCACATCCGCAAGAAGTTTTTCAGTTCGTCCGGTGTAGGATTCAGTAAGCACATCCTGACTAAGCTGATCGAACAGCTCCGACACCATTTCCGCATGTGGCATCTTCTGATAGATCTGGGACACCAGATGCATCATGTGCTGGATGGAGTCGAGCTGCGTTTTGCGCATATAAAAGTAGACGCTCCATTCCTCATTCGGATGAATCACCTGATTTTCCAGAGAACGCTTGGCTGCATCAATACCGCCCAGAATCGCTTTATCTGCTTCAATCAGTTCTCTACCCGCCCATGCTTCATTGGGATTACGCAGCGTCGCCGCGAATTCTTTGAAAATCTTCGAAAAGAGTTCATCAATTCGTTTGCGAATGCGCAGCATCTGTGGATCCGCTGCCGGCATATAGGCCAGGTTAACCGCCATTGCAGAACCAAGACCAATCAGTAACAAAGCAATTTGTACGAGGACAACATTCACGTCCATCTCTCCGCCGCTGAACACCCGAAACACAACGACTGAACCTGTTACAATACCTTCCTTGAAGCCCACCCGGACAATAACCGGGAATGCAATCAATATGTATACGGCCAACACCCAATAATGGAAGCCTAAAAAGTGAAAAAGTACACTTGCAAATAAAAGTCCAACTACTGAAGCAAAAAATCGCGCCGATATGGTACGAATACTTCGTTTTCTCGTTACATCCACCCCAAGAATGGCAAGCAATCCCGCAGATGTTGGTCCTGGCAAGCCGCACCAGTCCGCAATCAGCACGGCCATTAATGCGGCGATTGCGGTTTTAATTACCCTAAAACCCATTTAACATTCCATCTCCTCTAAGCTGTAAAAAAATTCTTAGCCAGCTAGTCGCCTCATTCAATTATCTTGACTAGTATGTCTCATCCAAATGTAAACTAGACGACATCAACCGACATGCGCATGCATGCCGGTCACAGCAACACGCCCCGAATGAGGGACGCTGGCAAGTTAGATCGTTGCGACAGAACCTCAAGGCCCTCTTCTCCAATCATCGCATTCATTCCGGATCTGCGCGGAATAATCATACTAAATATGGTACTTGATTTTACGGTATCGGGCAACGTGACACCCCTTGTGAAATTGTATACATATCATACCCGGTCACATTACGAGTAAAACCCTTCCGAGTCACCTGCGACCAGCCAGCATTTTGCGTTCTGCATAGACAACAAGTTGGTACATGGCTGTTGCAACTGCAGCAATAATTAACAGACTTGATAATACAAGTGTGAAGTTGAATACCTGGAATCCGTAGATAATCAGATAACCGAGTCCTTGTTTGGCGACCAGAAACTCACCCACAATTACACCCACCCAGGCCATGCCCACGTTTACTTTCAAAGTGGATACAATCGCCGGAAAAGAAGCAGGTAATACAACTTTCGTAAAAATCTCGGAACGGTCTCCACCAAACGTACGAATGACTTTAATATAATTGGGATCCACTTCATTGAAGCTGTTATACACGACCAGTGTCGTAATAATGACCGTGATGGACAACGTTGTCATAACAATGGCTGTAAAACCAGCGCCAAACATAACAATAAAGATCGGGCCAAGTGCTACCTTTGGCATACTGTTGAACACAACCATATAGGGGTCCAGCACCTTGGACAAAAAAGGAGACCACCAAATTAAAACCGCAAGCAAGGTTCCAACGAGTGTTCCCAGTAAAAAACCAACTGCCGTTTCCCCTACGGTTACCCCAACATGTGCCCACAACTCGCCACTAGCGATGTCCTTGCCAATCTGGGCAAAAACTTTACTCGGATAACTGAACAACAACACATCAATCCAGCGAAGTCTGCCTGCCACTTCCCATAGCAAAAACATACATACTAGCATAGATAACTGTACGGCAAGCACTTGATGTCGCCATCTGGCCATCTGCTGAATATGGTTCCGATGCAGTTGCCCCATCCATTCGTCACGCTTTTCCTGCTTCGGATTCGTTTGATTCACGCGTCCTTCTCACCTCCCCCGGACTGATCCAGTTCACTCCATAACGCCTGAAACAACGCATTGAATCCTTCTTGCTCCCTGGCATGGAAGGGCTGAGCCTTCCGAATTCCATCGGGGATGATAAACTCACGACGGATGCGGCCGGGATTACGATCAAGCACAATGACGCGGTCACTGACCGCAATGGCTTCAGACAAATCATGGGTGACGAGTACAGAGGTTTTTCCAAATTGTTTTAACGTGTCCGAGACCAGATCCTCCAATTGCAGCTTGGTTTGATAATCGAGTGCTGAGAATGGTTCATCCAACAATAAAATTCCTGGGTCTGTCGCCAGCGTGCGCACCAGGGCTACTCGCTGTCTCATGCCTCCTGAAAGCTCTGAAGGGTACTGATTCTCCGTTCCGGCCAAGCCCATACTTACCAGTAGTTCCCGTACACGCTCACGGCTCCGTTCATCCAGTCTGCCTGTCAGTTCAAGACCGATCAATGCATTATCCAGAATGGTCCGCCATGGAAACAGATAGTCTTGTTGAAGCATATAACCAATCTGTGCTGAGGGGCCGCCAACGAGTTTGCCTTTAACCTTAACTTCTCCTCGGGTGGGTGTGAGCAGCCCGGCGATGATCGACAACAATGTTGTTTTACCGCATCCACTCGGTCCAACCAGACTGACGAACTCTCCTTTTTGGATCTCCAGACTCAAGTCTTCAATCACCAATGAAGCTTCCCGCTCGCTGACGTATACTTGAGAGATCCCCTCCAGTCGGATCACACTTTCGGATTCAGGCATTCTGCTCACTTCCTTTCCTGAATACCCCATTACTTTGATTTCGTAGCTTCTTCCGCATAGGCATTATCCACAATGGCATTCAAATCCACACGTTCTTTCAACTCTCCGGCGGCACTCATGACATCAAGCAGATTGTTCCACTCTTCCTCCTCAATGATCGGGTCCGTTGCATAGCTGCCCTGTTCCTTATAACGGTTTACACTACTGATCAAAATGGCTGAATCGATGTCTTTGAAAAAAGGAGAAATGACCTCCGCAATCTCTTCAGCACTGTGGGAATCTACCCATGCCTGCGCTTTGTGCAGACCATTCGTAAATTTCTGTACGATATCCTTATTGTCATTCAGATAACTCTGTTTCGTCATGAAGACGGTATAAGGCAGACGACCACTTTCTGTTCCAAACGATGCAACAACCTTGCCCCGATCTTCTTGTTCAAAGATGGATGCCTGGGGTTCAAACAGTTGAACATAATCTCCCGTACCTGAGGCGAAAGCAGACGCAATGTTGGCAAAGTCCACATTTTGAATCAGCTCCAGATCACTTTGCGGATCAATGCCATGTTTGTTCAGTGCGAACTCCCCTGCCATTTGCGGCATGCCACCTTTGCGCTGACCGAGAAATGTGGAATCCCTCAGTTGCTCCCAATCGAAGCTACCTTCTGTGTTACGAGCGAACAGAAATGTACCATCCGTCTGGGTGAGCTGGGCAAAGTTAATGACCGGATCTTCCGCTCCCTGCTGATAGACATATATGGACGTCTCCGCTCCTACCAGTGCGATATCCACTGAACCTGCGAGTAATGCCGCCATCGTTTTGTCTCCGCCAGCAGTCGTCTGAATATCCACCTCAAGTCCCTGCTCTTCAAAAAAACCTTGAGCCACAGCCACATATTCCGGTGCGTAAAATACCGAACGAGTCACTTCGCCAATCGTAATCTTGGCTTCATTCTCTTCCTTATTACAGCTGGTGAGCGCCACAATGATAATCAGCAGAATAACGATGCCCCGGACGAACCATGGCGTGTATTTCATGTTGTTTCCCTCCTTCACTGGTTTCAGCAGTTTCTCTCTATTATGGATATGCCGATGCCCAACAAAAGGTTAAGAACTTAAATGCAAAAAAGAGCCGGGCAATAATGCCCGACTCTTCAGCTCTTCGAAATGTTATTCAATATGTTATATATGGGTTACCTACAGCTTGTAAATCTCGGCGTATTTGGCTTCCAGATAATCGGCCAGATAATCCGGGTTCAACTCTTCACCCGTTACGGCAACAATCAATTCGGAAGGTGTGCGACTTTTGCCATACCGATAGATCTTGTCTGTAAGCCATTCCTTAATTGGAATCAGATTACCTTCGGCAATAAGAGTATCAAACTCCGGCATTTCCTTGCGCAATGTATGTAGAATTTGAGCTGCATACATATTACCCAGAGAATACGAAGCAAAGTAACCAAAGTCACCACCAGACCAGTGAACATCCTGAAGAACGCCGTCTCCATCATTCGTTGGCATAATACCGAGGTATTCCTTGTATTTTGCATTCCAGGTCTCCGGCAGGTCTTTCACTTCCAGACCATCGTTGAATAACATTTTCTCGATCTCATACCGGATAATAATATGCAGGTTATAGGTCAGTTCATCCGCTTCAATCCGAATGAGTGAACTCTCCACCCGATTGATTGCACGATAGAAATCTTCCAGTTCAACCTCGCTCAGTTGCGGGAAATGCTGCTGCAAATCTTTATAATAACGTGTCCAGAATGGCAGGCTGCGACCAATCATGTTTTCCCAAAGACGGGACTGTGACTCATGAATCCCCATGGACGTTCCTTCGGCAAGAAGGGTACCCGCGAGACTGTCATCAATATTTTGCTCGTACAGGGCATGTCCGCCCTCATGCAGTGAACTGAAGACTGCGCTTGCTACATCATCTTGCAGATAATGTGTTGTGATCCGCACATCACCCGGGTTAAGACCCGTTGCAAAAGGATGAACACTCTCGTCCAATCGTCCAGCTTCAAAGTCATAGCCCATTTGTTCCAAGATGAACAGACTGAATTTTTCCTGCTGTTCGGTGTCAAACAACTGATTCAGGAACTCTGTATTTGGCTTGTTTTCTGAAGCATTGATCTTCTCTTGCAAAGGTACCAAACGTGCCTTGAGGCGAGCGAACACAGCGTCCACTTTCTCAACCGTCAGATCTGGTTCATACATATCAAGCAACGTATCATAACGTGTATCCTTCACACCCCAATAATCAATAAACTCCTGTTTGAGCTTAACGATATCTGTCAGATATGGGGAGAATCCTGCAAAATCACTGTTATGCTTGGCATCTTCCCATGCCGTTTCTGACTTGGCCGTGAGCACGGTATATGCTTGCACTTTCTCAGGTGGTACAGACTGACTGCGATCATATTCTTTCTTGCAATCTTCAACCTGACGACGATCTATATCTTCGAGCTGTTCCAATACCGCTGGAGTCGTTAATGCATCCAGGTAAGTCTTCATGTCAGCCGAGGTTTGCAGCTTGAATGCTTCGGTGGACAACATACCCAGCGTCTCCGAACGTGTCGGAACGCCTTTTTTCGGCGCACCTGTGCGCAGATCCCAGTGAAGCAAACCAATGGCTTCATGATAGCTCTTAATTTTACGAGCCAGATTACGGAAGGATTCCAAATGTTCCTGTGTTTGTTTATCCATTGTTATCGTTCACCTCTTCAAAAAAAATGTTATACCCTATTGATGATACTTTTTGCATTGCGTATAATCAACTTTTAACAGATGAAAATTGCATTGTTCTCCTAAAGATACGTGTTCAAAAAGTCTGGTTTTCATTACCGAGAAGATAGAAATTGAATTCAACTTCGATGCTGATGATGCCCTTAGGCATGATTCGTAATCAAAAGTGGACTTTTTGAACAACCTCTAAAGGGTTGGAGTAATGCCATCTGCTGACCGTGAAATACTATTAAAGCAAAGGCGCGTAGGACAAGCTGCATCATATGCAAGTGGCCGTGCTCGTCGTATTGGATAACAGGAGGCAATGGACATGAACAACATTCAAGAGATTTTGGCTTACAACAAATCATTTGTCGAGACCAAAGAATACGAAAAGTATACGGCTGGCAAGTTTCCAACCAAAAAGATGGTTATCATCACTTGTATGGACACACGTCTAGTGGAATTGCTGCCCAAGGCTATGAACCTGAAAAACGGTGATGTGAAAATCATCAAAAACGCAGGCGCAATTATCTCTCAGCCTTTCGGGAGTGTAATGCGTAGTGTACTTGTCGCCATCTATGAACTGGGTGCAGATGAAGTCCTGGTAGTGGGACATACGGAATGTGGTATGGCTTCCCTTCACGCTGAGACCATGATTGGACATATGGTAGAGCGTGGTGTATCGGAAGAAGTCATGACTACTCTGGAGAATTCGGGCATCCGTTTGCAAAAATGGTTGCGTGGGTTTGACAGCGTCGAAGAAGGGGTAAAACATACTGTGGAAGTGATCAAGAAGCATCCTTTACTTCCTCCCAATGTACCCGTCCACGGCATGGTTATCGATTCTGCCACAGGTGAGCTTGATCTTGTCGCTGAGGGGTATGGACAACAGGCATCTCTCTAAATGGTTTGGAGTGCGGACCTTATGGTTCGCACTTTTTTTGTCTAAATTAAGGCAGTTGTTCTGTCAGGTTGTCAAACCATACAGTTTCAGTGTACACTTTTTATGAAAGCGGTCAAAGAAAGTAAAAACGATTGTTCTCTCTGACCTAGCCCTAATATTAAGGAGACATGTGCATGAACATACTTTCCTACGGATTGCTCGGGCTGCTTACCCGCGAGGAGTCATCGGGCTATGATCTGATGCTGAAAATCCAGCCTCATTGGCAGGCAAAACACAGCCAGATCTATCCACTCCTGTCCAAGATGGAAAACGATGAGTTATTGGCCTCCCGCTGGGTACAACAGTCTGACAAACCGGACAAGAAAATGTACGCAGTTACGGAAAAAGGCATTGAAAAGCTCTTGGAATGGATGATTACTCCTGTTACCGCACCGGTTACACGCGATGAATTTAATTTGCGTATTTTGTGTGTTGGCATAGCGGAAGACGGAAGTATGAGACGCATTCTGAATGAGCGTAAAAGCTGGTTCATGGAACGCATACGTTATTTCGAGGATCTGAAGTCACGTATACCTCAGGATAATCTTCGTGTAGGCAACCGAGATTTTGGAAGCTACATCCTGGTACAAAAAGGGTTAATGCACGCACAAACAGGCCTGGAATGGTGTCATTGGGTTACCCAATTGCTTGATGGCCAAGCTGCAATTCAAGACCCAAGTCCAAGCGTTTCGGAAATTTAATAAAATTTGAAACGTTCCTGCAAGTTGACCGTATTACATGAGTAAGGCCCATATTCGGGCGATTCAAACAAATTAATCGGGGGGTTACGATCTTTACAATGAAGAAAAAATTTGGAGTTAAACATCTAATGATGGTATTTATGGCCTTTACATTATTGTTCGCAACAGTGGGAGTAACGAATCCGGATTCTGCGGATGCAAGACGTGGTGGCGGATTCAAATCCGGTACAAAAAGTTATACCAACACACCTAAGAAATCCGATTCCAACAGCAACGTGAATCAATCCAATTCCGGTAATAACTCCGGTACTGGTGCAGCTGCAACCCGTGGTGGTGGATTCTTCGGCGGTGGCGGCGGATTCATGAAAGGCATGATGCTTGGTGGTCTTGCTGGTATGATGTTTGGCGGATTGTTCG
Organism: Paenibacillus sp. 2003; assembly: GCF_031455635.1. Classification (NCBI taxonomy): domain Bacteria; kingdom Bacillati; phylum Bacillota; class Bacilli; order Caryophanales; family Paenibacillaceae; genus Paenibacillus; species Paenibacillus sp. 2003. The sequence goes on from NZ_JAVDTB010000001.1 coordinate 2,489,761, forward strand.
GTGGCATGGGCGCTCTGGGTAACATCCTTGGATTGCTCGTGAACGTTGCAGCAATCATGTTGATTGTTATGCTGGCTATGGCACTCTTCAGAGCCATCTCCAATCGTCGTAAACCTGCAGCGGATGGTCGTTATGACCGTCGCAATGATCGTGATGATGACCGTAACAGAAACGGACGGTACTAATCCCTATGGTTCTGAGCATGGATGAAATTGTGAATGCAATCTGTATTCATATGGCAGAACGTAAGGGTGTACGTCCAACCGATGTGAACGTAGAACTGAGCTGGGAAGAAGATACCGGTTATTCCGCTGAAGTTTGGATTCAAGGCCGTAGTCAATATCTGGTCGAGTCCAATATGATTGAAGCGATTCTTCGTTACCTGCACAGTGAATACAACATCCGGGCGTACCGTGAGAACGTACGACTTGATCTGGATGAAGAGATCACAGCGATTGTCAATCAATAAAATAGGTCGCACACTGGCCTGTTATACTAAAGACCGTCTCCGCTCTGTCGCCTGACAGAGATGGAAGACGGTCTTTTTGTTTCTGTATTTGTAGCTTTATTTGTGTGTCTATTGTAGTCTCTATACGTTTTTGTGTTACGTTCTAATACTCAGACACTACGATTGGAGTTTAACCAGACTGTAGTTCTTCTTACCTTTACGGATAATGATGAATTTACCGCCAATGGCATGCTCTGCCGACACCGTGAATTCAAGCTCCGTGATCTTCTCACCATTCATGGAAATCGCACCTTTGGTGACATCCTCACGCGCCTGGCGTTTGGATGGCTCCAGCCCCAGATCTACGAGCCAGTCGACGATATTTTTCGCTTCGCCGTCCGTTTCGAATGTTGGCATTTCCTTAAAACCCTGCTCAATTTCATCTGCTGTCAGGGAACGGATATCACCACTGAACAGCGCCGCTGTAATCCGCTTAGCCTGTTCAAGCATTTCTTCGCCGTGAACGAATTTTGTCATTTCTTCCGCGAGTGCTTTCTGTGCTTCACGTCTGTGCGGCTCTGTCTCTACCTTTTCAGCCAAAGCTTCAATTTCTTCTTTGCTCAGGAAGGTAAAGTATTTCAAGTATTTAATGACATCCCGGTCATCTGTATTCGCCCAGAACTGGTAGAACTCAAATGGTGTCGTTTTGTTCGGATCAAGCCAGATTGCCCCGCGAGCTGTTTTACCAAATTTGGTACCGTCGGATTTGAGCATGAGCGGAATGGTCAGACCGTACGCCTTCGCTTCAGATCCTTCTTTTTTACGAATCAGATCAAGACCACTCGTGATATTCCCCCATTGATCCGAACCGCCGATTTGAAGCTGTACATCTTCGTTCTGGAACAGGTGCAGGTAGTCGAGTGATTGAAGGATCTGGTAGGAAAACTCGGTGAACGAGATTCCGCCTTCCAGTCTGCTCGCAACGACATCCTTAGCAAGCATTGTGTTGAGGTTAAAGTTTTTGCCGTAGTCACGCAAGAATTCAATGACATTAATTTTGTGTGTCCAATCGTAGTTGTTCACCATGCGAACCTGATTATCACCGTCTGTTACGAACAACTTCTTCATCTGCGCGGTCAGTGCATCCACATTCTCCTGCACTTGCTCCATCGTTTGCAAAGAACGTTCTGCCTGACGACCACTTGGATCACCAATCGTACCTGTAGCTCCACCAATCAGAATGACCGGACGATGTCCTGCCAGTTGAAAACGTTTCAGCATCATGAATGGAATGAGATGTCCGATATGCATGCTATCCCCCGTAGGGTCAACGCCGCAGTACAGTGAGACTGATTTGGTTTCAGTCAATTCACGCAGTCCCTCTGCATCCGTCTGCTGGTTAATGGCGTCACGCCACTGTAGTTCATCAATAATATTCATTTGTATAACCCCTTTTCTATCCTCAAGATTCAGTCATGATCTACGTTAAATTACGAAATTACACGCTGGAACGGCTTTTTGGGACACAAAAAAATCGCCTCCTTGTCTTCATTAGACACAGGGACGATTATCATAACCGTGGTACCACCCAAATTGCATGGACAACACGTAACCTTAACACGTTATCCATACCACTTTTGGCAATATATCGTTTGCCCATCCGCTTGGCATTACCCAAGTACTCCAGAGTGTAATTCGCAGCCCTTGTATGTATCAGGTTCCATCAACCCCTGACTTTCTGTAACAGGGACAAAGCCGCTACTGCGCTCTATCAACGTGATTCATGTATTCAATTTATAGCAAGTATAGCCGAACGTTTCAGTCATTGCAAGACCAAGTATGCAATCTTTGAACAGAACAACGGATGCACATTTGAAACCAGATTATATGATCATCATGTTCAATTTTCCGTGATAATAACCATAGGCTTTCTCCGCGATCTGATCCTCATTATTCCAAAATTGCTGATCCAGCTCATCTAACTGGCGTTCTTGTTCCTTTGTCAGTAATTTAGGAATGTCCCACAGTTCAGTAAGCCTTTCATCCTCTTTCAAGTGCTCGATACAGCCGTATGCTGACGTTATAATCTCCACGACTTGAGTCGCACCAATGATATGTAACGCCCGCAACGCGTAACGATATACCTCTTCCCCCCAGTTACAAAAAAACTGTATAAAACCGCCATTAAAGACATCCGCCTCTAACAGCCATAAAGCAGCAATGTCCTGCTCGTTCGAAGTCAACGATGCCCAGCCCTGTTCGGATATAGTCATACCATACGTCATTAATATCTTGCTCGCTCATGTAACACACCTCACTTTTCTTTATGCCATGCCCTCTAACTCCTGACGTTTACCCGTCTGATGCCAATGTAAATACGGAATACCGATCTGCTGGAAGGCTTCCAGAACCCCCCTGTTCAGGTCCTTCATCACATCATTTGTATAGTTCAAATGCGTCTCTTTATTATCCACGCCATGTCTTTCCAACAACCCTACATGCGTCGCGGTGAAAATAATATCTTCCAGCAACCAATAGATGACTTCATCCGGCTGTTTCACCTGTTTCTCCAATGAGACTAGACCACGTTCGTATATTCGAACGATATACGTTTCTTCTCTACTCTCCACATAGGGCACACCATCCCATTTAAAGGTCTCAAACAAGCGGTTAACATAGTTCTGCATCTGTTCCATAGGGAAAGATGTACGCTCTAAAAGCTGTATAAGGATGTCTGCCAATTGTTGTTTGCTTAACATGTTGGACATGAATGCACCTGCCTCTGTAAAAGTAAATCTCTACTTCTCTAATTATTGCATGACATTCTCCAAATTCAATAAATACGTTGGATTCTAACGTCGAAGACAGAATGAAAAATGAAAAAGCTGCCCAAGGCAGCCTCTTCATTCCATACTGTTCAATCAGGTTCCACAAAAAGTCTGATACGAAGTATTGCACTGTGCTGGCAGTTCGGCATATTCAGCCTGCTCAGGTGAGTGCGCGAACGGGTCTGAAAGAACTGCCAAAAGCTTCTGCATCACGCTAAGATCTCTGTGGTTCTCCGCTTGCTCAAGGGCTTCCTCGACCCGATGATTTCGGGGAATGACGGCTGGATTGCTTGTTCTCATCAACTGCCGAGAGACTTCCTTCTCCTCTTGCTGTCTGTCCAATCTTGCTTGCCACCGCTCATTCCATTCAGCAAATTCTGGCGTGCCAAACAAAGCTGTCCCTTCCAACCTATCAAAGGTCAATGCCAGAAACGTATTGGTGTAATCTGCACTATGCTTCTCCATGAGTTCAAGAAGCTCCTTGATCAACGCTTCATCTTCGGCCTCTTCATCCAACAAGCCCAGTTTGGCACACATTCCCTTGAGCCAATGATGATGGTACAATTCAGAAAATTGTGCGATAGCATCCTGAGCGACTTGCACCGCCTGTTCTTCATCTTCATGCAACAACGGCAGAAGCGTCTCGGCAAAACGAGCCAAATTCCACCCGGCAATATACGGTTGATTACCATAAGCATAGCGACCTTGCCTGTCAATGGAGCTGAATACGGTTGAAGGATTGTAAGCATCCATAAAGGCGCACGGACCATAATCGATGGTCTCACCACTGATCGCCATGTTATCCGTGTTCATCACGCCATGAATGAAACCAACACGCTGCCATTGGGCAATGAGTGCCGCCTGCCGTTTAATTACTTCCTGAAGGAGCAAAAGATAGCGATTCTCAGCTTGAGCAACCTCAGGAAAATGTCGATGCAACGTATAATCTGCCAATGCCCGAAGATCGTCGATAGACCCCCATCTGGCTGCATACTGGAAGGTTGCTACCCGGATATGACTGGAAGCCACCCGGGTTAAAATGGCACCCGGCCGCTCTGTTTCGCGGATAATGTTTTCTCCTGTTGATACCACAGCCAGACTGCGTGTCGTTGGGATCCCCAGTGCATACATCGCTTCACTAATAATATACTCTCGCAACATGGGCCCTACAGCAGCACGTCCATCTCCTCCACGAGAGTACGGTGTTCTCCCTGAACCTTTCAGCTGGATATCCACTCGCTCGCCCTGTGGCGTTATCTGTTCACCCAGCAGCAAAGCACGACCATCTCCAAGCATGTTAAAATTGCCGAATTGATGTCCTGCATAGGCCTGAGCCAAAGGCTCGGCTCCTTCCGGAATCGAATTACCTGCAAAAATTTGCGCCCCTTCATCACTGTCAAGAGACTCCACATCCAGTCCCAAGCTGGATGCAAGCAATCTATTGAAAATGATCAACTTTGGTGATTCAACAGGCACCGCGCCCTGACTTGTAAAAAAGGGTTGCGGTAACTGCGCATAACTATTCTCCAAGTTCCACCCTTTATTCAACGTTTCTTGTTGCATGGTGATCACAACTCCTTTTCTGTACCCAAGGGATATCCCCTGGTTATATTGTAGCCTTGTGAACCAATGCTCATTTATGTAGTCGCATGGAAATTCATTGTAGGGAACATATTAAATGTTCTTGATGAAACTTTAGCATATTTGCAGGCCTTTTGCATTCCTCATGAATCGTAAGCACCAAAAAATCCAAGAGGTTTCTTTGCCAAGTGGAATCATTGTCTTGCATTCCACTTCCCAGAAAACCATCTTGGATCCATTCCACTTACTACCAGATTACACGTCTATTATTACAAGAATTACGTGTGTGCTTCTTGAGTCTGTACTGGCTGTATTGGCAAGCTCTCTTTTTTCAAAGCAAGGTTAAAGAAGACATTAAGCAGGATCGCTGACAGGCTTCCCGTAATAATACCATCGCTAACAATAATCCGAATACTTTGAGGAAGCTGGGCAAACAGGTCGGGTACAGCAGTAACACCGAGCCCAAGTGAAACGGAGCAAGCCACGATCAATAGATTGGATTGTTTGCCAAAGTCGACGTTTTGCAGCATTTTGATCCCGGATGAGACGACCATTCCAAACAGGACAACAGTCGCTCCTCCGAGGACAGCACTTGGAATAATGGTTGCAAAAGCAGCTACCTTCGGAATGAGCCCCAGAAAGACCAGAATACCTCCGGCTGCAACAACAACATTAGTCGTTTTCACTTTGGAGAGCTGAACCAAACCAACATTCTGTGCAAATGTATTGTATGGAAAAGCATTGAATATGCCGCCAAGGACAAACGCGAGACCTTCTGCACGATATCCCCGTGCCAGATCGTTTTCGTTGATCGGTTGATCACAGATTTTGCTCAAAGCCATAAATACACCTGTTGATTCGATGATAACCACCGTACCTACAATAATCATTGTAATGATTGGGCCGATTTCGAAGGTAGGCCATCCAAAGTAAAAGGGTTGAGGTAAATGGAACCAGGAGGCTTCCTGTACAGAGGCAAAATTCACTTTTCCCATGATGGCTGCGATGAGGGTTCCCACGATAATACCAAGGAGAACAGCCAGGGATTTAACAAACCCGCGAGCATATCGATTCAGGAGTAGAATAAAAAGTAATACACCAAATGAAAGCGCCAAATTATCCAAACTTCCGAAATTCTCACTGTTTGCTCCACCCGCCATGTTTTTAATGCCGGTTGGGATTAGCGCAAGACCGATAATGGTTACCACTGTACCGATCACGACTGGCGGAAACAATTTGACGATTTTGCTAAAAAATACGGCAAAGATGACGATAAATAACCCCGCTGCGATGATCGACCCATATATGGCAGGAATTCCGTATTGCGATCCAATCGCAATCATCGGTGTCACCGCTACAAAAGAACTTCCGAGCACCGCTGGCAAACCAATCCCCAAGTACTTCCCTTTCCGAGCCTGAAGCCATGTGGCAATCCCACACGTTAACAGGTCAATGGATACCAGATACGCCAACTGCTCTGCAGTCAGATTTAGTGCTCTGCCCACAAGCAAAGGCACCAGAATCGCTCCCGCATACATCGCGAGTACGTGCTGAATCCCCAGTGAAAAAACTCTCATCTTTTTGGTTTCTTTCATCCCACGTTGCCCCCCTGAAATTAGAATCAACAGAACCGCTGCAAAATCATGTTATGTTGATTCACATTATATAAACTATTCAGGGAAGTTCCATGATTCATAACATAGAATTGTGATCAGAGATAAAGAGCCCAACTAAAATTGGGCGTGTTATACAAAAGGTAGTCTCATACCGATTATTTCGCGTTATATTAGTTGACACAAAAAAACGAAAGTACTCTTTACACTCAGAAGCAATGAAACATGAACGTGAGATGTAACTTCATTGATTCATGTTAATGCATAATGTCAGAACATCACTTGTTTCATATTCTCAGCTTGTCAGTTGAGAAGTTTGATGTTAAAACGTTGCTCCATTACCTCTCCGTTCTGGTGAACCCTCTCCGTAAAAAACACTTCTTCTCTATTCATCAGAACAACGGATGAAGCTCTGGTCCCATAGTCAAATTTTTCACTTTTAACGAAGATGGGAGAAAGTAAACGTTCCCATTCCAATGGAACACCTGTATGGGGGAGAAGCTCATCCACTGAAGGGTCTGCCATTTGCAGCAAACCTAATATTTCTTCTGTCAGGGTAGCTTCGTCCTCCCCTTGGATGATTTTCTCCAGCCCTTCTTTTCCACGTTTTACCTTGGGCCAATCTGTATTGATCAAGTGATTACTAATCCCGTATATTCCCGGTTTCAACTTCATCACAACATTACCCACATTAGAATAATAATAGAGGTCGTCAGGATCACCCACTAACAAATTGTAACCAGGATAATCATTTTGGCTTTGCTCCGCATGTTGCATATGTTGCTCAGGTGTGGACGTTCCCTTTAAAAAATAAGCAACCAGATCTCCTCTTGAGCCTTTCGCATGTACCTCTTCATTCGGATCACGATAATTCGTGACAGCAGCCAGACGCCCCTCTGTGGTTACGCCCATCCAGGTTCCCATTTTCGACAAATCCCGGCCAGCCAGTATATGAGGATGGTCTTCCCAATAGTGTGCTTGAGCCGTAGGTCTGTGATAGAATTCATCCCTATTTGATCCCAATATAAGCGGATACTTTGGATGCATGTTGTAAGCAAATAAAATTAAACACATGGGAATCTTCAACTCCTATATTCGTTAAACCTCTAATTTCGCGCCTTTATATCATAATCAACTACGATTACATCTTCCACCCAACCATCGAGGGAAGCTACAAATGCCTGATGAGCAGGATGTGGACCATAGGCGCGCAATGCCTTCTGATCTTCAAACGTCACTCTCAATCCAATCGTGTAACCTTGAATACGGTCCGTTTCTTCCGTTGCATTGATTCCTGCGGTCAGCCCGACAATCCCCGGGATTTGTTCCTGTAACGCGAGTAATTGATCCACCAACTCCTGCTGTTTGACTAGTGTGGTTTTATTGTTAAATTTAAAAACAACCAAATGTTCAAACATCTTGTTATTCCTCCCATGTCCATTTGAATAATAATGCAATTTCTTTAAATGAAGTCAATTCAACAATTCCAATCCACCCATCATATAAGGAACAACTCGCTGGGCCAAGTCAGCCGGGGATTCCTGCCCGCCTTCAATATTCCATCGATACGTCATTCCATAGATCGACCAGCTTAGCATGGTTGCAGTAATTTTCAGCGTTTTGGGATCTACATCCCCCGCTACTTTGCTCATTAATTCAAGAAGGAATTGCTCCAGTTGAGTCTTGATGTTCTCTTCAATAATTGGTGCAACTGTCTCATATTTTTTGATGCAACCATTACTTGAGACGTGATAATCACATAATGAAAATATAAGCTGCTGTATGGTTTCGGCTGATAACCGTGCATCCGGGTCCACCCTTTTCGTTACATATTCCATAAAAGCATCCGATAACAAGGCTTGAAGCAGTGCATATTTATCCTGAAAATGGGCATAGAATGTAGCCCTGTTAATTGTGGCTTGTTCCGTAATGTTTTGAATCGTAATGCTGTTGAAATTTTTAAGATTCAATTGGTTTAAAAACGCATCAAGAATTAATTGACGCGTGCGAATTACACGCGGATCGTTCGAGTTTGGAGACAATACACCAGACATGTCCCAATCCTCCTTGTACACAAAATATTTGGTTAGACTCCTTTATTATAGATAAGTGTTATTTGTTCAACAAGTGAAAGTAAGTGCAAAGACACCATACAATAATCCGTGTCTTTCGCTTAAGCAACAAAATGCTCCGATTGTTGGTTGAGCATGCCTATACACCTTGTTAAGATTGCACTCGTACCCGATTGAAGGTGCATAATAATGGAGGTGCTTAGTTTGAGTAATCAACAACAAAACGTTATTTCTACGGAGTTTCTGTTCCAACCATACACTGTTCAAAAATTAACCCTGTCCTCGCGCATCGTCATGTCCCCCATGGCTCGTGCCTTCTCCCCGGATGGTGTCCCGGGCCCCGATGTAGCCGCATATTATCGTCGGCGTGCCGAGCATGGTGTTGGACTCATTATTACAGAAGGTGCGACCATTGAGCATCCATCTGCATCAAGTGAGCCTAGAATCCCTCATATGTATGGAGAAGCAGCTCTTCAAGGCTGGGCTGAAGTGGTCGAACAAGTCCATGAAGCCGGCGGCAAGATTTTTCCGCAGATTTTACACATGGGAATCGTTCGTCCTTCAGGATCTAACTCACACCCGGAAGCTGCATCACTAAGTCCATCGGGAGTTGATATGGAAGGTACTCAAGTAGGTGCACCTATGACGGAGACAGAGATCGCAACTGTGATTCAAGCTTATGCTGATGCAGCAGTTAATGCGCAACGCATCGGTTTTGACGGAATTGAGCTTCACGGTGCACACGGTTTTCTGATCGATCAGTTTTTCTGGAAAACAACGAATAGGAGAACGGACCGCTATGGCGGTGACCTTCAGAAACGAACTCAATTCGCGGTTGAACTTGTAATGGCAGTTCGTGCTGCGGTAGGTCCTGATTTTCCTATTGCGATGCGGATTTCCCAATGGAAGATGAATGATTATCAAGCCAGACTGTTCGACACCCCCGAACAATTGGAACAATTCCTTCGTTTGTTAGTTGACGCAGGTGTAGATATCTTTCATTGCTCGACACGACGCTTCTGGGAGCCAGAGTTCGAAGGATCTGAGCTTGGATTTGCAGGTTGGGTAAGAAAACTGAGTGGCCGAACCACAATTACCGTTGGTTCTGTGGGTATGCCAGATGAGCCTGAAGCAGGAGCAGATAAAACAACACATCCAGGTATGGGCGAACTCATGAAGCGATATGAGCAACAGGAATTTGATCTGGTAGCTGTTGGACGTGCACTCCTTGGTGATCCGGCATGGGCTGCCAAAATACGCGAAGGACGCGTATTCGAGATTCAGGCTTTTACACCTGAAGCACTCGCTACGTTACACTAAGAACAATTACTTATTGTTCCAGAGATTTTTTCTCCCCTATATATAGGTTTGAACTCATGAATCAACTATACTAAGCAAAGGGCTCGCTTTCCCTCCGGGATTGCGGGTATTTTGCTTTTGGAAATATCTGTCCAATCAAACACTTCGAACAATAGCAATATCATTCAAGAAAATTCCTTCTTTGCAACCTATAATGACGTTAACATACCAGAAAGAAGGTGCATCATGACTCGGGAAGTCCGGACTGTAGTATTTGATACCGAGCTACAGCTAGAAGCTTATCAATTTGAAGGCATTATGCAGAAGTTTCCCAATCATTTTCATGACTATTACGTCATTGGATTCATTGAACAAGGCAAGCGACACCTCGTCTGCAACAACGAAGAATACATTTTGAATAGTGGTGATATGATTGTCTTTAATCCACATGATCCTCATGCCTGCGAACAGGTCGATGGCAGAACCCTGGATTATCGCTGTATCAACGTCCAGCCTGAGGTTATGCGAGAATATGCGAGAGAGATTACTGGACAAGCTTACTTGCCACGGTTTACATCCCCCGTTCTCTACCAAAGTGAACTTGTAGGTTCCCTGCACGAGCTGCATCAGATGATTCTAGAGGAGCAATCCGATTTTTGCAAAGAAGAATTGTTACTCTTACTACTGGATCAATTGCTGCGAGATTATTCAGATGCTGAACCACCTGTTTCCACACAGGATGTGACCACAGAGATCAGACGCATATGTGATTACATAGAAGCTCATTACATGGAGAGCATCTCGCTGAACGAGTTAGCCGATTTGACGGAGATGAGCAAGTACCACCTGCTGCGTTTATTCACTCGCCAGAAAGGGATATCCCCTTACCGCTACCTGGAAACGATTCGCATAAATCAAGCCAAACGTCTGCTGGAAGAAGGCCTGCTTCCGATTGAAGTAGCCGCACAGACAGGATTCAGTGACCAGAGCCATTTCACGAATTTTTTCAAAAAACTGATCGGCCTGACACCCAAGCAATATAGACGTATCTTCAATCATGATACCGAGCCGAAACGAAACACCGATCACATCATATGACGAGTCATCATAATACCAAGGTATCTACCGGACATTTGCTCGCTTTGTTTACCATCTTAGTCTGGGGGACTACGTTTGTCTCGACGAAGGTTCTGCTGATTGACTTTACTCCAGTGGAGATTCTATTTTTCCGTTTCCTGATCGGGTATTTGGTACTGTTATTGATCTATCCACGTTCACTGCGGATCGCCTCATTCAGAGAAGAATGGTTATTTATCGGAGCAGGACTATGTGGGGTGACGTTATATTTTCTTATTGAAAATATTGCTCTGGTGTACACAACAGCTTCCAACGTGGGGGTTATTGTCTCCATTGCCCCGTTCTTCACTGCCGTACTCGCACACTTTTTCTTAGATGGTGAGAAGTTAACTCGCCGCTTTATTATCGGATTCGGGATTGCCTTGAGCGGCATCCTACTTATCGCACTGAACGGCAGTTTCATTCTGCAACTGAATCCGATAGGTGATCTGCTTGCTTTCATCGCACCTGCGGTATGGGCGATCTACTCTGTGTTAATGCGGAAAATTGGCGAGCTTTGTTATCACACCATTGGTGCGACCCGCAAAGTATTCTTCTATGGCCTGATCTTCATGCTGCCAGCTCTTTTCCTGTTTGAATTCCATTGGGAACTCGGGCGCTTCACAAGTATGACCAACCTTTCTAATGTTCTCTACCTCGGTCTGGGTGCCTCCGCGTTGTGTTTCGTGACCTGGAACCGGGCTGTGAATCTTCTCGGAGCTATCCAAACGAGTGTATATATCTATCTGGTGCCTGTCATTACTGTTGTGTCATCTGTACTCATTCTTCGGGAACAGATAACCTGGGTCATCCTGCTCGGGGCGTTCTTAACCTTATTCGGTTCTTACATTTCAGAGCGAAAAGGACACAAGCTTAACAACAAAAACACTAATCCGCATAGGGGTTAGTGTTTGCTTCATTTTTTACTGATAAAACTGGACATCGTGGTTGACCACCGTTGACATGCAGCAGAATTCATTCATTTTATCTTATTCAATTGAGACAGCAGAATCTCCAGTTCCTCTTGCTCCAGATGACGCCATTGCCCCCGCTCCAGTTGATCCAGCGTAATATTCATAATTCGCACGCGCTCAAGCTTCAATACTCGGTACCCCAAAGCTTTGCACATTCTGCGAATTTGCAGGTTGAGTCCCTGTGTCAAAATAATACGAAATACATCTTCACTTTGCCTATACACTTCGCAAGGTTTGGTCACCACGTCCAGAATTTCAACGCCTTCAGACATGGACTTTACAAATTCATCTGTTATGGGTTTGTCTACAGTCACTACATATTCTTTATCATGGTTATGCTCCGAACGCATCATCTTGTTCACAATGCCTCCATCATTCGTAAGCAAAATCAACCCCTCAGATGCCTTATCCAGCCTGCCTATCGCAAATATGCGAGAAGGATAATTCATATATTGAATGATATTCCCTTCCACATGTGCTGCTGCTGTGCAGACAATACCGATGGGTTTGTTCAGAGCAATGTAGACAGGTTCACTGTCATTACGAGGAATCTCCTTGCCATCAATGAGTACCACATCGTGAGGTTCAACTTCCGCCCCTTTTTCACATACCCTGCCATTGATCGTTATGCGTCCAGCTGCAATTAAACGATTCGTTTCCCTGCGGGAGCAGAATCCCGTTTCACTTATGTATTTGTTAATTAACATGTGTCACCACTTCTCATCTATAGTATTGCCACTGGTTCTTAGAGTGTTGGTACGTTCATTCGCTTCTTGCAATGAGTTAGTACCTTGTACTGATTTTCATTCCACATCATCTCATTTATACTGAAACGAAGCAATGAATGGTTATATAAAAACACATACAACGTTACATAGGAAAGCCAAAATACACGCTGGAAGGAGCTTCTCATGTACAAAGTTACTCGAATTACAGTTGACCCCGATGATCCAAACCAAGACTCTGGCATGTGGATTGGTGGAGAAACTGCATACGTTTCCGACTGGCCGCTCAACCCTGAGGGTCAGCCTTTATTACATCTGTTCTCCATCAATTGCAATACACTTTCACAGCAGGTCCATATCCCTTCTTTACCACAAGATAAATATATCTCGGTCTTCTCGACCTACTCCGCCTCCGAATATTTTCTGGATCAGGTAACCTATACGGGAGATGAGCTGGAATGGAACGAGAATATTCTCGCCGGGTGCACTTATGTCTCGGTATCTTCGCATCCACTCACTTCCGTATGTCCCGTTCCACCCATTCCGTTAAGCGGCGTACGTTTGATTGAAATGGAGTTAGACGATCAGGCATTCCCTGCATTCTCATTTTTCTCTCCCACGTTACCAAATGGTGTGAAAGGAATTGACCATTTGGTAGAGGAACATCAACTGGTGTGTCAAATATATTCCGGAGATTTTCCTGAGCCTTATCGGGATATATTGGGTCTTCCCGATGCAAACGGTTATTTATTTTTGCGAAGGGGTCCCGCGTCTGCTCACGCGCCATTCGATGGAATATTCTTTGTACAGACTGCTTAATGGCGATACGTTGAGGTCAGGTAACATCATATAAAAGGGCTAATCAGAACGTTTCCCGTCTACTCAGACAGGGAACGTTTTTTATATATGCACGTGTTACTATCCTCGATCAATACAAATGCCAAACCCTGTTAAAAGGTCATATGGATTGGATCATATTTATCCTTTCGACACGAAATCGTTTTAGATGAAACTTAGCACGAGAAATATTTCTCCTCATCAAAATTTAACATTATTTTACAACAAAAAGCATGTACATTTGTGCATTTATGGTATAAGTTATATATGAAATAAACATTAATTACATAATATAAAATTTTTATCCAACTAGGAGGCAGACTTATGAAAAGAATATTCGCTCTAAGCTGCGGTTTTTATCTGTTAATCGGCATAACCAGCGTTGTGCTCGGCGCCCTTCTCCCTGTTTTATTGACATATTATGAGCGCGGTTATAGTGATGGCGGATTTTTGTTATTTCTGCAGTTCCTTGGATTTCTTGTCGGGGTTCTTGTCGCTCCTTCAATGACTGCCCGGATCGGAAGAAAAGTTATGTTACTGATTGCACTGGTCTGTATTGTAGCGGCTTATGCTGTTCTCGGACTTTTGCCATCTTGGACTAGCGTTCTTCTACTTACTATTCTCATCGGCTTTGGCTCAGGCATTATTGAGCCTTCCGTTGGAGCATTCACGATCGAATTCACTGAGAATCAGAAAGCCGTAGCGATGTCCAAGCTTGATGTGTTCTTTGCTCTTGGAGCACTTCTCATCCCCGCTGTCGCTGCTTTATTTATCTGGATGGATCTGTGGCATCTTACTTTTTATACAGTGGCCGTGTTGTCACTCGTTCTCATGCTACTGTGGATCACCATGCCCCGTTCAGCCGCACTGTATCTGGAACAGGCTGGCGAGAATACAGTGGCACACTCAGCAGGTAAAGCCCGATATTCTAGAAAACAGCTGGGTCTGCTGACGATCTTTGTCATCTTCTTTTTCATCTACATGGGACTGGAACTGGGATTAATGAACTTCCTGCCCTCCATTCTCGTAGAACGATTGCAGCTTCAAGAATCTGTCGCATCGCTGAGTGTCTCCATCCTGTGGATTGCGATGATCATCGGTCGTCTTTTCTCCGGGAAAATAGCGGAAGCCGTCAACTATATGCCTTTCCTGATCTGGAGTACGGTTGGCACGCTTTTGTTTACGGTCGCTATGGTATTTGTAACTGGACAGTGGGCAACGTATGTGCTCATCTTCGGAACCGGTCTGTTCATGTCTGGGCTGTTCTGTATCGCACTGGTCTACGCAAATGTTCTGATTCCCGGTATGACCGAGCGGACAACCAGTATCCTGATCGCATCGGGTGGTATTGGAGGTGCCATCTTGCAGTATGTGACTGGATGGAGTATGAGCACAGGGCCTGTCGTGAATACGGTCTGGATTTTGGCCGGATTCTGTCTGATCCTGCTGCTCACATTGATGATCTCTCATCTATGGACTGTAAAAAATAATGCAGTACGTACTGCTCTCGCACAACATAGTAAGGAAATGTAAACATCGTTTCTTAAGGGAGGTGATGCCCGCATCATCCGGGATTGTTGAGCTTCGTTCGAGTTAGTACACCATTATATTGGAGGAAATCGTATGCAAACTTTAACCAACAACCGCTTCATAGCCGGAAAAGGGATTAAGTTGATTGACGATTCAGGTGTTGAATACCTGGATGGCGTGTCGGGCACGTTCAATCTGTCACTGGGCTATAATCACCCACATGTTGTCAGCAAAATTCAGGAACAAGTCGGCAATCTGACGCATATGTCTTCCTCCTTCACCGAACCGTACGTAAATGAAGTACTTGATCACTTAATCGAATATGCTCCAAACGACATTAATGCCGGATGGATGCGGGATATCACTGGTTCAACTGCCAACGAATGTGCAACCAAAATTGCACAGAAGTATACCGAATCAACAGACATCATCAGCCTGTATCTGTCCCATCATGGGCAGACCCAATTTGCCACCGGGATTTCGGGGAATGCCTTCCGGCGGAAACGGTTCCCCAATTCGGCTGTGGCTAACGCTGTCCATGTACCTGCCCCATACTGTTATCGCTGCCCATTCAAATCCTCAAATGGAGACTGCGGCTATCAATGCGTTGAAGCTATATCTGATGCGATAGAATATGCAAGTTCCGGCTCAGTCGCATGTATGATTATCGAACCCATTCTTGGAAATGGCGGCAACATCATCCCTCCCGCCGGGTATTTCAAACGTCTGCGTAAACTGTGTGATGAGTACAATATTATTCTTATTGCTGACGAAGTGCAGACAGGCATCGGTCGTACCGGAACCATGTTCGCCAGCGAACTGTTTGATATCCAGCCTGATATGATTACCCTTGCAAAAGGTCTTGGCGGGATCGGTGTACCTGTTGCTGCGGTATTAATGCAATCCCGGCTGAATGTGCTCGAAAAGCACGAACACTCCTTTACCTCAGGAAGCAATCTGATCTCCGTAACCGCTGCCAAATCCACCTTGGAAGTGGTATCCGAACCCGGGTTTCTGGATGCCGTAAAACGCAAAGGTGAAATTCTGGGTGAATTGCTGCATGAATTGGCTACGAAATACCCAAGTATCGGTGAAGCTCGTGGTGTCGGGTTAATGTGGGGGTTAGAGATCGTAGGTGACGGTAATGAACCCGATACGCTCAAAACCAATGCCATTGTTGACCGTGCTTTTACAGATGAGCATCTAATCTTGAGAAGTTCAAGATATGGCTTCGGTAACGTTGTTAAGGTCCGGCCTTCCCTTACCACAACCGAAGACGAACTGGTAGAGATCGTGGAGCGACTGGATTCGGTGCTTGCCAGCGTTAATTAAAACATTTCAATGCAACTGTTCGAAGTGGTCGTTTCGGTTACGAATCGTTCTTATGATCGCTGTTATCCACGGATTTTCTTGATTTTCCTTTCCCAAGGGAAAAATCCGTTGATAGCGTATGCTTCCGAAGCAGCTTTCTTTCAGAAAGCTTTTAGGCTAACGCTTCGCTTCTCCAGAATCGATTTCGTCCCCTTAACTACTTTCGTATCTTGTCAGAAACAGTTTTAAGATGAATCGCTATATTTATATTTTTATATAATTATAAGGAGGTTATATCATGCTTGCATTGGTATACAAATCGGCTTGGGATGTGGCGCTTGAGGAACGGCCTGTCCCGGAAATTACAAGAGATAATCAGGTGTTGGTTCGTATTCGAGCAACCGGAGTATGTGGTACCGACTTAGGCATCGTAAGCGGTAAATATCATGCGGTTCCTTCTGTCATTCTCGGTCATGAGTCTGCCGGGGAAGTCATTGCTGTTGGCTCTGCGGTAACGACATTACAACCGGGCGACCGTGTTGTGATCGACCCTACCTACTATTGCGGACAATGTGACATGTGCAGAACAGGCAGACCAAATCATTGCACACATAAGTCTGTTACCGAGACAGGTGTGAGTGCTGACGGAACATTTACAGATTATTATGTGACCGAAGATCGCTTTTTGTACAAATTGAAGGATCATGTGAGCTATGAAGAAGCAACTTTGACGGAACCGCTCAGCTGTATGCTGACGGGGATTAATCAGATTCATCTACTGCCGAATTTCAGAACAATCATCCTCGGCGCAGGACCGATTGGCATTCTGTACAGCTATGCGCTCGCTTCCAAAGGGGTCACCGGCTGTCTGGTCGACATCTCCGAAGAACGCTTAGCCATTGCTGGTTCGATTGCACCTGATCGTTGGGAAGTTCATTCATCCTTCGAAAATGCAATCGAATCACTGTCACCCGCAACCCATCAGGTCGATATGATCGTGGATACAACAGGTGTTGTGGGCACACAAGTACTTTCCCAGCTCGCCAGTGGCGGTTATCTGATGCTGGTAGGTCTAAGAGATGGAAATACGTCCTTTAATCCAAAAGAAGTCGTGGACCGCAGTCTGAAAATTATTGGTTCCATCGATTCTCTGGGGACATTTGCTACCGCACATTATATGATTGAACAAGGGATTATTCCGGCAAAAAAAATCATCACCCACTCCTTCCCGTTGGAGGATTACGAAGAGGCATTCCGTACACTTGGCTGCGATATTCAGGGACGCACACTTCAAGCCTCTTCACATGCCATTAAAGTTGTGCTGCAATCCAGCGGTTCCAGTTTCTAAAGTGGAAGGTTAACCATGAATGGATTACATTAGAGATATATGTACACACAATCCTGGAGGAGGAATACAACATGGCAGCAAACAAAGAATCTAACGGACTGGGAGCCCCCAATGATGACATCATTCAAGCAGTCATTTTTGACATGGATGGTGTACTGATTGACAGCGAACCGATTTATTTCGAGATTGAGCGCAGCTCTTTTACCCATTTTGGAGCAAGGGTGACTGATGAAGAACATCATACCTATGTTGGAGTTACGCTGGAATCCATGTGGCAGCAAGTATTGGACAAACATCAACTGACAGCTACGCTGGAAGAAATATTTGCTTATCATCAGCATAATGTGATGCAAACGATGCTTGCCCATCCGAATCTCACAGCAATGCCTTCCGTGGAACGCTGGTTAAGCTGGCTGCATGAGCAACACGTACCCATAGCCGTTGCTTCTTCCTCTCCACGTGCACTGATTGATCTGATCATGGACAAAACCGGACTTGGACAATACTTTGAGGTGCGAATGACAGGTGAGGAAGTTACGAATGGCAAGCCGGCACCAGATATTTTCCTGACCACAGCTGAAATGATTGGTGCATCCCCTTCGAATTGTCTGGTGATCGAGGACTCACGCAATGGTGTTCAGGCCGCCAAAAGTGCAGGCATGCGCTGTATCGGATATCGCAATCCGGGATCAGGCAACCAGGACTTGTCCAAATCCGATCTTCAGATTTCCAGTTACGATGAGTTATGGACATTGAAGGACACACTGCCCTTTGAAGGCAGATTGCCAAGTTTGTCAAAGTTTCGCTGAGAAGATCGTAATAAAAAGATCGTAATTTCGGAATGAGTATTTAAAATAAAACAACCCAAACGGCTTCAATTCATTTGAATTGGAGCTGTTTGGGTTTTGCTTGCTGCAATGGGTGTTACATAAGAACACATGCTGTAATTTCAACTAAACCGAAAGATCGAGACTTCTACCCAGATTGGGATGAGGAGCAGGCACAGACTTCAACATTTCCGTCATCTGCTGGCCTTGCTGCTGTGCCATGTCTTTCGTAATCGACATCACTTGCAAGCTTGCCGACTGTACGACTGAAGCTTGGCTCATTGCCATTGATAATGCTGCAATATCCATGTTTTTCACTCCTTTCACTTTCTGATTACATAGATGTACTTATTATATATCGGTTAGAAGGGAGGAATTGTTAAAAAGTCGATCAAAATGTATACGGAAATCCATTCCATTCAATCCCAACCACCCCAGGTCTGTGGTGTAACGAATCACAGAGACGTTATTTCGTCGATTGGGTCGATTTTTTTACTTGTGCATTAATAACTGTTCGACGTAATCAATGCAAGTTCGTTTATTTTAACTTCCGGATTACTTACCACCTGTTGAATCATGGAAATAAAGTGTTTTTGAATCTGTTCAACGGTAGAAAGGTCATACACATTGGCATTGTACATCAAAATGATCTTCATATTTTCATGGGGTTTGACAATCAAGGTAAAATCAAAACTATTGTGTTCTGTACCCCCAACATTCATAATCTCAAGCGGTATTTCGCCTTTTTGACCCAAACTCTCCATTCGATGATCTACCGGGAAGTTCTGATACACAACAACATGGTTAATCAGAGATTGTTTTTGCTTGGTCAGATTTTGAATATCATATAACGAATACGTATCATATGCATGTGACTCCACAGCTTGTGCCTGATTCCTTTTCATTAGAGATATAAATGACTCATCGGCCTGAACCTGGATACGAACAGGAATCGCATTAATAAATAATCCAATCATACTTTCGATCCCAGGAATGACAGGTGGTCTGCCCGATACAACACTTCCGAATACAACATCGTTGCTTTCATTGTATTGCTGCAACAATACACCCCAGACCGTCTGCACTAACGTATGGAGCGTTACATGCTGCTGTTCTGCAATCTGTTTCATTTGCTCGATTAGTACATCATCCAAATAACAGTTTAGTGTTCTGGAATCCTGTCTTTCATGTTTCGGTTTGATTTTTTCTCCAGGCAGTTTCGTTTGCCCCTCATAACCATCCAAGTAATGACTCCAATAGGTTATTGCACCTTGATGATTTTGCTGTTCCAACCATTCAATGAATTGACTATAAGGTGTTAATAGAGTCACTTGAGGCTTTCTATTCTCCCGAATCGCAAAGTAATTCTCAAATATTTCTTTACTTACCAGAGACATACACCAGCCGTCCATCAAAATATGGTGAAAACTCCATATGACGCGGTATTCCTCATGCTTTGTTCGTAAAACAGACATACGTATTAGCGAATCTCGTTGTAAGTCAAATCCTCTCGCCTTGTCCTGCTCGATATACTCGTCAACATACGTTTTACGTTGCAGCTCACTTGTGCCAGCTACATCTTCATAGTGAAATTCAAATTTCTTCTCTTGATACACGATTTGAAGAGGGATGTCCACGAAATCACTGTAAAAATTCGTTCTTAATATCGCATGCCTTTGCATTAATTGATCCAAACTTTGCGCAAAAGAAGTAACATCAAAATCTCCACGCATATTAAACATGATTTGTACAAAGTAAGCGCCCGAAATTGGATTCCGTTCACTTTCGTACAACATTTCCTTCTGTAATGGTGTAAGTGGGTACACATTTTCGATTCGACCGATGTGCCCAGTTTGTTCCACGATTTGATCCAATTGATCAATGGTTAATGACTTGCATGAAATATCACTTGGCGTAAGCTCGGTTTGTTCCTTCGTTACACAATGTTCAACGACTCTATTAAGACCTTCCTTATAGAGACAAGCCAATTGCTCCATCGTTTCCCGGCGATATTGTTTTGAACTATAATTAATGGACAGCGACAACCGCCCCTCTGTAACAATTCCATTGATATTAAGCACAAATGGTCTCTTGTTGTTTTCACTTACGGATGGCCCGCTGGAATAATGCGAGAATTTAATGCCATCCTGGCCCGAATCCTGGTTCACCTGTCCCATATAGTTGAAACTAATTTCGGGATTTTTCTCTAACTTGAATCCTTCATTTCCATGTGACAAATACCTCGAAATCCCGTAACCAATGCCCTTGGTTGGGATCTGGCGCAGTCCTTCCTTGACGGTCTTAATCTTCCTTGATAAGTCAGCCCCGGACTCCATCGTAATCATAACGGGGTACATACTCGTAAACCATCCCACTGTACGCGTAATGTCCAGCTCTGGCAGGATGTCTTCTCTACCATGCCCTTCCAGATTTACGAGGATTTCTTCCATGCCTGTCCAATCATGAACAGCCATTCCTAATGCCGTTAGCAATATATCATTAATTTCCGTATGGTACGCATGATGTGTCTGCTTTAATAATTGCTCGGTCTCCGCTGCGGTCCAATGAATGGTGATCGTTTCACTATCCTTGCCAGTCGTCTCATCACAATCCATATCTTTAGGCAGCGGGCTTAGCTGGGCCTGCTCCACACGACTCCAGTATGGATTCTCTTGCTTCATCGCTGCGCTGTCTGCAAACGTAGACAATTGTTCTGACCATTGTTTAAACGAGGTCGTTTTTTGAGGTAGCCGAATTTCTTCACCTCTTAAGAACTGGTCTTGCCCTGTCTGAATATCTTCATATAAAATACGCCATGAAACCCCGTCTACCAACAAATGATGAATGGCTATAAGCAGGTGATCCCCTTCAGCACATTGGAACAACCCAAGTTTGATCAAAGGTCCGTGAGACAGATCCATACCACTCTGAATTTCTTTTGCTTTATTTTCAATGAACGATGCAGGATCAACCTCATTCTTCAGGTCAATGATCTCCAGACTGTATAATCCTTCTTCGTCTGCCCCTCGATTCCACGCTTCATATCCGACTTCAGGCGATTGACTATAAAGGATGCGGAGAGCATCATGCTGTTTTACGATCTGATTCATGATGCTGTGAATAAAACGGACATCAAACCCTTTTTCACGAAAGAACATCATTTCCTGATTGTAATGATGGGCGTCCACCATATTTTGATCAAAGAACCAGCGCTGAACAGGTGTCAGCATCACTTGTCCCGTAACTTCCCCTTGGTCAGAAATAGTGCTCACAGATGTAACGTGTTCACTCAACTCTGCTACTGTTGGATAGGTGAAGAAATGCTTCATCTCCACTTTATACCCTGCTTGAAGCAGTCGTGAGGAAACTTGAATACATTTAATCGAATCGCCCCCGAGTTCAAAGAAATGATCTGATGTGCTAACCTTTTGCACACCAAGCACAGCTTCCCAGGCAGAGACGATCGCTTGTTCTACAGCGTTTTGTGGCGCCACATACTCGGTACCTTTTTGCATACGTTCTTGTGGAGAAGGCAATGCCTTTCGGTCAACCTTTCCATTGGATGTTAACGGTATATGCTCTAATTGAATAAAATAAGACGGGATCATATAATCCGGAATTTCATGAGATAATGCCATTCTGATTTTCTTCGCTGTCAGTGAGCTGTCGCCTTTCCAGTACGCACACAACTGCTTCGAACCATCCTCATGCTCACGGGCAATAACGACCGCTTCCTGAATGGAGTCTATTTTCAAAAGCGCAGTTTCCACTTCGCCAAGCTCAATTCGGTAACCGCGAATTTTTACCTGATGATCGATTCGTCCCAGATATTCAATATTTCCATCCGGCAGCCATCTTGCCGCATCTCCTGTGCGATACATTTTCCCTTCTGTAATCCAGGGATGCTTCACAAATTTCTCTGCGGTTAAATCAGGTCGGTTCAGATATCCTCTGGCAAGCCCTTCACCTGCTACAACTAATTCTCCCTGAACACCGATCGGTTGAATCCGTTGATGTTGATCCAAAATATAGGTTTGCAACGTCGGGATTGGTTTTCCAATATTGCTCTTTCCAGCATGTATTTCAATGTCGGTTATTTCCTTATACGTTACATGAACCGTTGTTTCGGTTATCCCATACATATTAATTAACTGGATAAATGGATATTTCAGCTTCCAGTCCTTCAATAACATTGGATTGAGGGCTTCTCCTCCAAAAATCACTTTTCTTAATTTCAGATCTGCTGTATGACTTGCCAGTTCTTCCTGAAGAAGATGATAGAAGTACGTTGGCGTTTGGTTCAAGATCGTCACTTGCTCGTCTTTTAACAATTGTAGAAATTGTTCCGGACTTTTTGCCGTCATTTGAGGTACGATAACCAGTTTTCCGCCATATAGCAATGCCCCGTACATCTCCCATACCGAAAAATCAAAACAAAAGGAATGGAACAGTGTCCATGTATCTGATGCCTTAAAATCAAACAAATTTTTACTGTTGAACAACAATCGCACCACATTTTTATGTTCAATACATGTCCCTTTTGGTTTACCTGTCGTTCCTGAAGTATAGATCACGTAGGCCAAGCCTGTTGGTGTAGCAGTAACTCCCAAGTTCGAATGATCTTCATGATAGGACTTAGGTTGATCCAGGTAAACGACCTCTCCTGCAAAAGAGATGCGTTCTTGCAAATGACTTTGCATTAATAATACATGTACACCCGAATCCTGAAGCATGTAGTTTATACGATCCTCTGGATATTCAGGATCGATCGGCACGTATGCGCCACCCGCTTTCAAAATCGCAAGGATTCCTACAACCATGTCTAGCGAACGATCAGCGATGATCCCGATTAACTGATCATTTTGAATGCCTATAGCCTTCAGCGTTCTTGCCAATTGGTTGGCTTTCTCGTTCAGCCCTTCATAGGTCAAATCTTGATCCTCATATACAACCGCAACGTTTTCGGGAGTTCTTGCTGCTTGTTCCTCAAACAGTCCATGAATTGTCTTGTTCATTGGGTATTCAGCCATAGAATCATTAAACTGCTCCAAAATTTGTTTTTTCTCCTGTGTTGTAGTCAAGTCAATGTCATGGATAGGGATAAGCGGATTCTTGACCACTTGCTCCAACATCTGAATCAAGTGACCTTGAATGCGTTCTACGCTTGCCCGATCATAGACGTTAGCATTGTAATAGAACATACATTTCATGGATTGGCCTGGTTTAATAATCAGGTTAAAATCATAGTTCGTTTGTTCATCTGCTTCTACATTCGTAATCCGAAGAGCTGTCTCTTCCTGATCCCCAAACTGTTCCATAATGCCCTGTACAGGATAATTCTCGAATATCAGGATATGATCAATCAAATTTTGCTTTTGCGATGTTTCCGCTTGAATCTCGTATAACGGATACGTGTCATGTGGATGCGAAGCGACAGCATGTTCCTGATTCCGCTTCATAATCGCTGCAAATGTCTCGTTACCTTGAGTCTGAACGCGTACAGGAATGGTATTGATGAATAAACCAATGATTCGCTCCACTCCAACAATCGCCGCAGGTCTGCCCGACACCACGCTTCCGAATACAACATCCTCACTGCCGTTATATATTTGTAGCAACATTCCCCACGCTGTCTGCATGAACGTATTCAACGTCACCTGATTCTGACTGGCCACTTGTGCGATTTGTCCGGTTAATTCCTGACTAAGTGTACAAATCATATGCTCTGAATGATATTCATCACTCTTCGTAATTGAATGTTCTTTTAGCAAAGTGGTCTGCTCATCATAACCTTGCAAATAGTCACGCCAGTATTTCAGGGACTCTTCATGATCTTGGTTGTCCAGCCATTCAATATAGTGTTTGTATGGAATCGTACTCTTTGCCTCCAGTTTTCGTTGTTCCTGAATAGTAAAATATCCATCAAACAACTCCTGGATTACAAGAGACAGGCACCAGCCATCCATTAAAATATGATGATAATTCCAAATGAAACGATAGGTTTGGTCTTGCGTTTGCAAGATCGAGATACGCATTAACACATCCTGAGACAGGTCGAAACCTTTTATTTTATCTGCTCTTGTATAGTCTGCCACGTATGCTTTACGATCTTTTTCATTCATCTCACGCAAATCTTCGTATATAAGCCCATTCCGTTTATGACGGTATACCACTTGCAGAGGTCCATTCTTCCATTTGCTGTGGAAATTCGTTCTGAGAATCGAATTACGCTGCATCAACTGATCCAGACTCTTCGTAAAAGCTTCCACGTCTAACGAACCATGAAGATCCAGCGTGGTTTGAAGGAAATACGCTTCAGACTTTGAATGAAGCAGATGATGAAAGAACATTCCATTTTGCATCGGTGACAAAGCATATATATCTTCGATTTCACCAATGTGTTCCGATTCTTGAACAAATCCTTCTAATTCTTCAATCGTAATTCCTTTTAACGTTAGATCACTTGGTGTACATTCCGGCTTCTCTTTTGTCACACAATGCATCACGATTTCTTGCAGATGATCTCTAAAATATGTTGCCACTCGTTCCATCGTTTCTTTTTGATATTGGGTGCGACTATACCGAAGTGACAACGTCAATTTGCCTTCCACAATTAAGGCATTCATATCGATCAGAACATTTCTTCTGTGATTGTCGCTTGCTGTTGTTCCTTCTGGATAGGGAGAGATCTGCATCCCACTATTCTGAAGATCCTGATCAAATTGTCCCAAATAGTTAAAACTAATTTCAGGATTCAAGGTAAAGGGCGTTTCTTGCTGATGTGCACTTAAATATCGTAAAATACCATAACCAATCCCTTTTTTAGGGATTTGACGAATCATTTCTTTGTTTGTTTTGATGAAAAGAGACATATTTGAACTTGCTTCCATATCAAGTACAACCGGATACTGGCTCGTAAACCATCCGATCGTTCGTGTAATATCGAGATCCGGTAAAATTTGTTCTCTTCCATGTCCCTCCAGATTGACCAGCACTTTATCCATGCCCGTCCATTGGTGAATAGACATGCCTAATGCATGGAGCAGCAAATCGCTAATCTCCGTTTTATAAGCACGATTCGCTTGTTTTAATAATTGTTCCGTTTCTGCCGCTGACCATTCCATCGTGATTTCTTCGCTGTCTTTTTCCAGTGCATGATCCGCTTCGAAATCTGTAGGTAACGGCTTATAGGTTGCTTTTTCAATTTCATTCCAATATGCAATCTCTTGTGTTATCGCATCACTGTTCGCATACAACTGGAGCTGTTCTGCCCATAATTGGAATGAAGCCGTTTTTTGCGGTAGTTGAATCGATTCTCCATCACTTAATTGTTCATAGCCCCTCGATAGGTCTTCGATCAAAATTCGCCATGAAACTCCGTCGATGACTAGATGATGAATAACGATGAGTAAATGATCTCCGTCTGCACATCGAAATACGCCCAGCTTCATCAAGGGCCCACGTTCCAAAGTGAACGTGCTTTGCATTTCATTTGCCTTCTTCTCGATTTCTTGAGACGGATCTGCTAATGACTTGAAGTCCATCACTTCAAGTGTATATAAGGGGTCCTTTTCCTGCCCTTCATTCCACGCTTCATAACCCTGTTCTGTAAGGCGATATGCCGTACGAAGTGCATCATGATGCTCACTCAGTTTATCGAATACACCGCGAAGTGTGGCTTCGTGAAAACCTTCTTTCCGATACAGCATCACGGACTGATTATAATGATGGGCGTCCACCTTGTATTGCCCAAAAAACCAATGCTGGATTGGAGTCAGCATCACTTTTCCAGTGATGATTCCCTGTTCTGACAGGGTACTTATGGGTTGGACATAGGGAATCAAGCTTGCTATGGTTGGATTTTTAAACAGATGATCCATCTGCACCTGGTAACCTGCTTGATATAATCTTGAAGAGACTTGAATGGATTTAATCGAATCTCCTCCAAGCTCGAAGAAATTATCCAAAATCCCAATGTTCTCTACCCCAAGTACCTCTTCCCAGATCGATACAAGTTGTTGTTCCACCATCGTTCGGGGTGCTTCGTACTCCATTCCCTTTAACATATGTTCTTTAGGAGCAGGCAGCGCTTTGCGATCTATTTTCCCGTTGGACGTGAGCGGCATCTGATCCAGCTGTACAAAATAGGACGGAATCATGTAGTTTGGCAGCTGCTGGGACAGCGCCTCCCGCAGTTCCCCGATCGTGATTGCATTCTCTCCTACCAGGTACGCACATAATTGTTTGGTTCCCGTTTCATCTTCTCTGGCCAGAACGATGACCTCTTGTATGTTGGACATGTTCAAAAGGGCTGTCTCCACTTCACCAAGTTCAATCCGGTGTCCACGAATTTTCTCTTGATGATCTACCCTTCCTATATACTCTATGTTCCCATCGGGCAGCCATCTTGCGAAGTCACCTGTCTTGTACATTTTTGCTCCCGAAACAAATGGATCATCCACGAATTTCTCCGCCGTCAGATCTGGACGGTTCAAGTAACCTCTGGATAGCCCTGCTCCGGCTACACATAATTCTCCCTGAACTCCAATAGGCTGCAATTCATTCCGTTCTCCTAAAATGTAGACTCTATTGTTCGCAATAGGCTTCCCGATTGAGATATTTTGATCTGCCGACTTGATCGACAGAACTGTGGATACAACACTATTTTCGGTTGGACCGTATTCATTACACACTTCGATGCGTGGATTGATGCGCTGCAATTTGTGTATTAAGGCAGGAACAATCTTCTCTCCCGCAGCCACCACATTTTTCATGGATGCCCAATCTTCCGCGCTTACTTGTTCCAATAGGGTCATCAAGAAACTGGGTGTACTTTGGATGTGCGTGATTTGCTGTTTTTTGACCATCGTATTGATGGCTATAGCATCTTTACACTGTTGCTGGTTTAACAAATACACTGTCGAGCCAGATATCATCGGACCAAAGAAATGAGTAATAAATGAATCAAAAACGAAAGGATTCAGCATTAATACCCGATTATCTCCGGTAAAATGATAAAAATCCGATTTCCATTGCAGGGAATTCACAATGCTGGCATGTTCAATCATTACGCCTTTGGGATGGCCTGTTGTTCCAGACGTGTAGATCATGTATGCCAAATCACTGGAGATCGCTCCATCTTCCAAATTTAAATGATCATCATGGTGATTTACTTCAGAATCCAGAATGACACATGTCCCTGCATAATGTTCCGGCTTCTGTATATGACTTTGATGCAGCAACCAAGCCACCTTTGAATCCTCAAGGATATAGTGAATACGGTCTGCCGGATATTCCGGATCGATTGGGACATATGCCCCGCCAGCTTTTAGAATACCGAATAGACCTATGATCATCTCAAGTGAGCGCTCTGCCATAATGCCAACGAACTGACCCGCCTGCACCCCCTTAGCTTGAAGCAATCGGGCCAATTGGTTGGATTTTTGATTTAACTCTCTGTACGTTAACTGTCTATTCTCAAATACGACTGCCGGATGGTCCGGTGTTCGTTCCACCTGTTCTTCAAATAATTGATGCATCGTTTTGTTCTGTGGATACCCCACCCTTGTATCGTTAAAGTCATATAACAGCTTGTTTCGATGAAACTCTGATAACATATCAACTTGACATAGCTCCAGATCAGGTTGGTTTAGAACTACGGAAAATAATTGATCAAGATGTTCAACAATTTGTACCATATAATCCCGATCATAACGATCATCATCATAAACTAATCTTAACTGAATGGAGTCGTTCTCCAGATCAAAGTGGAACATTGTCGCCGCTTTTACATGATTTTCATCAAGGGTGGGATGAATTTCATTCAACGAAACCAAGGTATGAATTAATGGGACATGGTTCGAATCATATTGAACATTTAGATGTTCAACCATTTTTCTGAAAGGAATTCGTTGATGCTGAATGGCTTCGGTTAAACTGGTCTTCACTTGATTAAATAAGGACTTGAATGACATCGCATGATTGATATTATTTTTTAAGACAAGAACCTTATTCGAGAGCGACAGATCATTGTTCTTTTCTTCCATCGTTGGTATGCCAATAATCATCTTGGTTTCATTCGTGTATTTATATAACAAACACTGAACTCCCGTTAATAAGATCGTATATATCGCCATAGGAGCATTTCGCGACATGGACTTGATTTTATATGAAACATCGGCTGACAAAGACTTATATATATCATTCTGGTGCTGCGTATCGTCTGGATGTTTGGAGGTTGTCTTGCAATAAGGCAAATGAACAAGATGATCCTCATCTTCAAATCGGCTTGCCCAATACGATTCCTGTTTTTTAAAAATAGACATACGGCACCCCGATCACATTTATATTTTTAGGTTATTTTAGAAATCTACTTCAATTAGATCAGCCAGCGTATCCCCATCTATTAATTCTTCAACAAATTGAATCTTCTTGATTTCAATATGAGGGTCGTTGGCAATGGTTGTTAATATGACCAACAGATTTTGTGACATCGCTTCAATCGTTGTTTTCTCAAATAAAATCGTACTGTATTCAAATGCCACTTCTAACTTGTGTTGCAATTCGGTAACATACAACGTTAAATCGAATTTGGATACTCTCGTATTTGGAGCATAAGGCTTACAGGTTACCCCATCCATCTGAATCTCTGAAGCATCTGTATTCTGCAATACAAACATGGTGTCAAACAACGGATTCCGCCGAGCATCTTTGGTTACATTCACTTTCTCAATCAGTTCTTCAAACGGATAATCCTGATTCTCATATGCGTTCAACATATTTTCTTTGACTTCCAGCAGATACTCCGTAAAAGTTTTATCCGCGGCAGGATAATTTCGAATAGCCAGTGTATTCACGAACATCCCCATGACCGGTTCAAGCTCAGCATGTGTCCTGCCTGCAATCGGCGCGCCTACAATGATATCTTCTTGCCCGCTGTATTTAGATAATAGAATCGTATAGGCGGCTAATAGAATCATATATAACGTTGTTCCTGTCCGTACTTCCATGTTCCTTAAGCCTGGAAGGATGTCTTCTTGCAAAACAATGTCCAATACATCTCCCGCATAGCTTAGCGTTTCAGGTCTTGCGTAGTCTGTTGGCAGATCCAATAGCGGGATACTCTCATCAAACACAGTAAGCCAATACTTCTCCTGCTTTTTCATCCGCTCACTATGAAGTTGCATTCGCTGCCATTCAGCATAGTCCTTATACTGAATTCGAAGAGGAGATAGCTCCTCTCCCTTATAGAAATGGCTAAGTTCAGTCATCAGAAGATGCACGGATAGTCCGTCTGCAATGATATGGTGGAGATCTACCAGCAATACATGACGCTCCTGCTGAAGTTCAATAAGTCCCACCCTCATAAGAGGTGCTTGCCCGAGATCAAATGTGCGAACAAACTGTTCAATGCGATCTTCGATCTCTTCTTCCGTTGACTCGATCAATTCAATTCCAAAGTTCACTTTAGGGTATACGATCTGTTTCGGTTCTCCGTGTATGACTTTGAATGAGGTCCGAAGCGATTCATGACGATGAATCAATTGTTGGAATGCTTCTTCCAATCGGATCCGATCAAGCGATCCTTCCAGCATAAACATACCTGACATGTTGTACATGAGTTCCTTGCCAGCTTTGATGCTCATAATGTACATTCTCATTTGCGCCGAAGAAATAGCATAGTATTCTTTTTCCTCTACTTGAGGAATGGACACTAATACATCCTGTTCCATTTGTTCAATCGATTGAGCCATCTGTTCAATGGTCTGCCATTCAAAGACGTTTCTTACCGATATGCGGATATTCAGCTTTTGATTGATTTTGGCGGCCAGCTTGGTCGCACGTAAAGAGTTGCCTCCTACATCAAAAAAACTGTCTTTTACACTGATTTTTTTCACGGCAAGCACAGCCTGCCATATAGGCAGCAACTGTTTTTCCACCCCAGTTTGGGGTTCTATATATTCACTTCCCGTTTGTATGTTTTCTTCTGGACTCGGAAGCGATTTGCGATCGATTTTCCCGTTTGATGTCAGAGGCATGTGATCCAAGTGTATAAAGTAGGCTGGAACCATATAATTCGGCAACACCTTAGAGAGGCTTTGTTTTAACTCTCCCACCGTCAGCGTGGAATCCGCTGTAAAGTATGCACATAACGATTTGTCCCCGTGATCATCCTCATGTGCCATGACGATAACTTCTTTCACACACTCTAGATCTAACAGCGCCGCTTCGACTTCTCCTACTTCGATCCGGTATCCGCGAATCTTAATTTGGTGATCCATTCTTCCCAAATACTCGATATGGCCACCGGGAAGCCATCTCACCAAATCTCCCGTTTTGTACATTGTCGCTCCCTGGACAAACGGATCACGTACAAATTTTTCTGCTGTCAGCTCAGGTAAATTCAAGTATCCTCTACCCACCCCATCGCCAGAGATACATAATTCCCCTATGACGCCTACAGGCTGAACTTTGTCATGTTTGTTCAATACATACAGGCGATTATTTCCTAATGTTCGACCAATCGGTAGGTGAGCTCGTTGATTCGCTGTATCCAGGTGTTCTGGAAGTACACGGTATGTCGCAACATCCACACAACATTCTGTTGGACCGTACACATTAATTATGGCTGGAGGCGTTATATGATTGAGAGCAAATAATGATGTGATTTCATTTACACTTTGCTGAGAAAGAGCTTCACCGCCAATGAGCATATATTTTAGCGATATGCCTTGAACGTTTTTTGCCTTCGAAAGTAATTTCAGGTGTGCAGGTGTTCCGTCCGTCAAATCAATTTGGTGGTGCTGATAATAATTCATTAAATCTTGTCCATCCAGTACTGTGTCCTTGTCTACAATAAACAAGGCATGTCCTGACAGCAGTGCGCCAAAAATCTGCTTCACAGATGCATCGAAATAGTAAGGCGCAAGTAAAGCGACATGCAAACCACTATGCTGATCATCTATAACTTGACTGTACAACGCTTTAACCAAGTGATGAACCTGACGATGTTCGATCATCACACCTTTTGGCATGCCTGTTGTGCCTGAAGTATAGATCACATAAGCCAACTGCTCGGAATTCCCCGCTGGTTCCAGATTCGACAGATTAGCTGCATAGGTTTCTTTATCGTCCAAATCAATCATTTTTCCATTAAACGATACCAACTGCTTCAAATGCTTTTGCGTGACTAACAACGTTGCCCCCGAATCATGCAGGATATAGCGGATACGCTCTTCAGGAGAATCCGGATCAATCGGTACATACGCCCCGCCTGCTTTTAGAATGCCAAAGATGCCAACGATCATATCAATCGAACGATCTGTCAGAATACCTACAAATTGATCCTGCTGCACTCCCTCAGTTCTCAGCGTATGTGCCAATTGATTCGCCCGTTCGTTCAGTTGACGATACGTCCATTGCTCATCTCCAAAAGCAACGGCTAATTGATCAGGTGTCCGTTCCACCTGTGCTTCGAATAATTCCTGGATGGTCTGATCACGGGAATATTCTATGTTGGGTTCATTAAAGTCATATAAAAGAACGTTCTGCTCATGTTCAGACAGCATTTGAATATCGGACAAGGCAATATCAGGTTCGATCATAATGTCTCTGAGGATGTTGAACAGATGTGTTTTCATTCTGTCGATGGTATCCCGTTCAAACAGCTCCGTCTTGTAATTAAAGTGCATTTCCAGACACTCGTTATCATCCTCAACGATGAACATCAGATCATATAACGATACACCGACATTTAATTCTCTAACTTTAAAGCTGCAATCCTGTTCTTGCCGTTGATTCATCGCGGTATTTAAGAAGATATACATCGTATTGAAAAGTGCTGTCCCGGTTGTATCCCGATGCGTGTTTAAATTCTCTACAAGGTTGTCAAAAAGATAGTCCTGGTTATCCAATGCATCCAGGGATTGTTTTTTAATTTCCTCGAGATAGGATCGAAACGACTTATTCCCCACCGGCTGTGATCGAATCGCTACCGTCTGGATAAAGACACCTATCATATTCTCGACATCCGGATGATTTCTTCCTGATGTTGGCGTACCTACAATCATGTCTTCTTGTGCTGTGTATTGATGAAGCAGCACATTATACGCTGCCAATAACACCATAAACATCGTAGTTCCCGTTTGTTTCGCAAGCTTCTCCAGCGACTGCTTCAAGTGTGTGTCCAACACAAATGACAGTCTTGAACCTGCCGAAGTCAAATGAGGTGTCCGAACAAAATCAGTAGGCAGATTAAGGTTCGGGAGTTCTCCTTTGAATTGATCCAGCCAATATTTTTCTTGCTGCTTATAAGACTCTCCTGCCAGAAATTCTTTCTGCCAAGCTGCAAAGTCTTTGTATTCAATCTCAATGTCCGACATGTTTCTTCCGTCATACACATCAATCAGTTCATTCGCAAGAATGCCAACGGAATATCCGTCCGATATAATATGATGCATCTCAATGAGGATCTCTGCATGATCATCGTCTATACGAATGAATTCGGCACGTATTAACGGCGCTTTGGAGCAATCAAATGGTTTGGCAAACGTCATAACATGTTGTTCGAATGAAGGAGAGCTTTCCTGAGATCGTTGTACTTCAAAATCAATCGTTGGAGCAATACGCTGGTAAAGCTCTCCATCCATCAGATGGAAACTGGTGCGAAAAGCTTCGTGACGGTGCACGATTTGTTCCAATGACGAAATTAGTTTAGCTTCATCGATATTTCCTGTGACCGTGATATGGCCGCACATGTTCTGAAACACACTATTTGGCTCAAATTGATCCAAAAAGTAGATCCGTTGTTGTGCAGATGACGTCTCATAGAATTCCTTGACGTCCAATGCCTTAATCGGAATGAATGTTTCCTCGTTCTCGCCTGTAATCAGACTCGCTAGCTCCTTCAGACGTTGATTATTGAAAAATTGAACGATTGAAATTTTATGATTAAGCTGCTCATGTACCTTGGAAAGCATTACTGTCGCCTTGAGCGAGTTTCCTCCGAGATCAAAAAAATGATCATGTCTCCCCACTTGATCGAGGGATAATACGTCCTCCCAGATCAAAGCCAGCTTTTTCTCCACGTCATTGACTGGAGGCTCGAACATGGCTGCATGATTAACGTGAGGAAGACGCTCCGTAACAAACCGTTTATATATTTCCTGTAATTGGTCCTGTTGCTCGGATGAGAACAACGTCAAAGACGAGATTTCAGCCTCTGGATGACTCACCATTTTTTGCAGCAAACCCTTAAATCCTTCAGACCACAATTTCATCATCTCAGGTCCAATAAGCTCGGTATTGTAATCAAAATCCAGGTACAATTCATGGCTAACATCCGTAATATTAAGAAACAAATCGTAAGAAATATGTTTGATCGGATACGACATGAATTCAGTCTTGATATTTTCAAATTGAAGATGATGAATCGTTCTGTCCATATTGAATAAAATCCGGGTATCCGGTGCAGTCATAGGAGCAAGCTGTTCGGATACGAGGGTCAATGGAACATGCTGATGCTTCATGACAAGAGCCAGCGTTTCCTTGAGCTGAAGAACATGCTCTACAATGGATTGCTTCGTTAACAAGGCATGATGAACAGGTACAATGTTGACACAGTTGCCAATCAGCGCATTTTTTCGCATATGAGACTGACCCGCTGTAGGCACGCCGATGACAAGGTGAGAGTGCCCTGTTAGTTGATGCAAATATAAATGAAACGCTGCAAACATCGTTACAAACAAACTGCTCTTATTATTGATACTTAACGTTCGCAAAGACTCTGTTAATTGATGATCCAGCTTGATGGAATATCTTTCACCGTCATATCCCTTGGGCACATAATCAGACGGTGCCGTTGGAAGTGTAATGTTGGGATAGGATAAGGAGAATTGTTCTTTCCAGAACTGGACTCCTTCGGTAAATGAGCCTTTTTCATGTTCAAGTCGTTGCCAGCTTAAATACTCACGGAATGGAGTGGCTTCAGGTAATTGAACCGGAACTCCTCGGACCAGAGAAGAATAGGTATGTTCCAACTCTTGGATGAATACAGCAATCGACCAGCCATCTGCAACAATATGATGAAATGTCAGCACCATAAGGTATTGATCCGCTGTCTGTTTAAGCAAGGTGATTCTAAATAGAGGTTCCCCAGACTGTAAATCGAAGGCTTCATTTGCATCGGCAGATAACCAATTGGAAATTTCCCGTTCTTGATCCTCACCCACATATGCCGAGAAATCCAACCATGTACATTGAAATTCCATTACGGATCTGATTTGTTGTGTTTCACGATCGGCATAAATGACTGTTCTCAGGGCTTCGTGACGCTGTGCGATCTGATTCACGGCCTGATCCAGTGTGGAAGGCTTTATTCCACCTGTCATTTTTAAAATAACACTCTGATTTAATGCAGCATTCGCATCTTCCCCAAGTAACGAAGTTAATAACAATTGTTGTTGCTCTAAAGAGAGCGGATATTCCGAAACAGGCGATTCACCAGGGATAAATCCCCATTCGCGGAGTTCATGGATCGTCTCTTTCACAATCTTGATTATGGTATCCATATCATCCATGGAATGAACGGTCGATATAAAACAGTTGCGACCTTCCCAAATATATAAACCTTTATAAATTAAATGGTAGAAGAATAATTCCATATCCCCAAATGAAATAAATCGAAATAAGGATCCATAGTTCACCATTTGCATCGGTACATTCGCTGTTTTGAAAAACGTATTTAATTCTTTAACAAGATAATCTGTTTTTTCATTTAATTCCTTATATAAAGTTTCTGCTTCGGATTGAAGATACTGCAGTACCGTTAACGTCACTCTCATCGTAAGAGGGTGTGTACAGAAGGTTCCACCAACAAACGTTTTCTTATCTGCATCGGAAGGGTAAGAATCATCACCAAAGTTCCAGGTTCCACCATCTACCGGATTCATAAATTCAGCTTTACCCGCGACTATGCCAATAGGAAGCCCGCCACCGACCACTTTCCCATACGTAACTAAATCTGCTTGAACCCCAAACCAATCCTGTGCTCCACCCAGACCAATTCTAAATCCAGTGATGACTTCATCGAAAATAAGTGCAATCCCAAATTGATTTGTTATTTCTCTAAGTTCCCGTAAGAATTGTGTTGGCTGCATATCTGGTCTTCGACTTTGCACCGGCTCTACAAGCACAGCAGCCAATTCATCACCCAGGTTCTGAATCATATCCAGGGATTGCGGATGGTTATAATTAAGAATAATCAAATCATCCATAGCGCTTTGTACAATACCAGGAGCCATAGGCAGTGCAGATGATAAAGCATCCCCAGGATTCGCTACACCCAACACGCCGTCATGTGTTCCATGATATGATCCGGAAAATAATACAACTTTGGAACGCCCTGTTGCCGCCCTCGCTAAACGAAGTGCCACCATGACAGCTTCTGTTCCTGAATTATAAAATGCGACACGCTCTACACCCGTCAGCTCGGAAATTTTAGCTGCGACATCTCCTGCCAAGTCTGACATAGGGCCCAATGGAGGCAATTGTTCCTGGAGGCTGTCTGCTATTACATTTTGAATAAACGCTGGATTATGGCCAAATAGATTTACACCAAATCCCATCGTCAGATCCAAATACTCATTCCCATCCATATCCCATAACTTTGCTCCCTCTGCACGCGTTGAAATGATGGGATACACCATTTCCTTCCAATACGAGCGAAATCCGGATACATTGCGATTATTCGCATGAACTAAACGTGTTTGGCCTGTTTTTAATTTGGAGCCTTTGGTTCTTGCGGTATACTTGGCTATAAATTGTTCAACATACTGGTTCTGAAGCGGTGATAATCCGCTCTCTTCATGAATTTTCAACGATTGATAGGGTATAAAAGGTTTGGCTTCCTTCGAATCCGAATTGGGTTGGATCTCTTTGGTTGGTTTGGTTTCATGATGTTTCATTTCCAAAAGCGGGGATTGAACAGCATTCATTTGCTCGCCTAACAGCACATTCAAACTTTTTAATTGGGATTCCATGAGCTGAATGGCAGACATCACAATTTGTTCCGACACATTCCCTGATGATTTTGCCGTGTTTATATTGTTCACAGATGCCAGATTTCGTTGTTCAGTATGCTCGTGAACTGTTTGATTGTTTATACTTTCAGATACATCATGATGCTTTATATTCTCTGACACATACTTAACTAAGGAATTAATATTTGTAAGGGTTTCAAAAAACATTTCCATCGGGATATCCAAACGGAACAGCTCTGAGATCTCCTTCTGAATTTGCACAAGAATGATGGAATCCAATCCCATTTGGAGAAAATGAGCTTGATGATCCAGCTCTTCCAACTTCAAACCAGATGCACGACTGATGCTTGTTTTAATCTTTAATTCAATATCGTTTGTATTCATCTCCATTTGAACCTCACTCCTCCCAGACCTATGCTCCGCTGGTATCGGCTGTTTAACTTCAATCCAACACCGTTTCTGTTCAAATGGGTATAACGGCAATGGAATTTTCGAAATGACTTCATGGTTATAGAACCTTTTCCAATCAATCACTGCCCCCAGTATAAATAACTGACCGAGTTCATTTAAAGATTCTGCCTTTCCCCGAGCATAGAGATGATCGCTAACAAGCGTCTTGTCTTTTTTGGCATAACCAAAATAAACATTTGGCAGTTTACCTTCTCCGCTTGCAATTCGTTTCAATTTTTCATGTAATTCTTGTGTACTCGTGACTACGATGGCAAGCCGATAATCCAGATTAGCCCTTCCCGTACTGGCTGTATAACAGATTTGTTGAATGGAAACATCCGTGTGATCGGTTAGATATTCATGATACGTTCTGACCAATTCATCCAGCGCCCGTTCCGTGGCAGCAGACAGAACAAATAAATTAGGCTCTTGGGACATTCTTTTATCTACGGTTGGGGAAGGAACATATTCTTCGAGAACCACATGCGCATTCGTGCCACTGAAACCAAAAGAACTAACCCCGCATCGCAAAGGACTCTCTTTTTCACCAAAAGCCATTAACTCCTGATTCACATAAAAAGGTGAAGCTTCAAACTTAAGCAGGGGATTAGGCTTGTCAAAGTGAACCAATGGTGGAATCTTTCTATGTTGAAACATAAGAATAGATTTAATTAATCCAGCGATCCCCGCCGCTTCAAAGCCATGTCCAATGTTAGCTTTGGCAGATCCGATTGCACAAAATTGTTTCCGAGCCGTATATTTCTCAAAAGCTTTACGCAAAGCATTGAACTCAACCGGATCACCTAATTTTGTCCCTGTTCCATGTGCTTCAATAAAGTTAAGCGTATCAGGAGAAATACCGGCTTCCTTCCAAGCCTGTTCGATCACATTGGTCTGTGACTCCGGGTTAGGTGCTGTGATTCCTACCGTCTTGCCATCCTGATTAATCGCACTTCCCTTAATCACACCATAGATATGATCCCCGTCCTTAATCGCTTGCTGCATTGGCTTCAACATGACCGACCCAACACCTTCGCCAAATCCCGTGCCGTTGGCATCTTCACTAAACGTTCTCGTCAATGCATCTGGAGATTCCATATCCAGTCCGATACTTATCGGTAATAATGCCGTTCGAATGCCTCCTGCGATTGCCATTTCACAGTCTCCAGCGAGCAACCCTTTACATGCCATGTGAACAGCAACAAGTGAGGAGGAACAAGCGGTATCAATCGTTAAGGCCGGGCCTTTTAAATTCAAGAAATATGCAATTCTGCTCGCCAGTACAGATGGTAAATTTCCAATGATATAATTTTTGAGTTCTGCAGGGTAACTCGCCGTCACGAGCCGTTCATAATCATACCCAACTTTGGAATATCCCACGTACACGCCCACATTTCTTCCATTGATTCCTTCCCCTGCATACCCGGCATCTTCAATCGTATGCCATGCCGTTTGCAAGAACATCCTTTGATTCGGGTCCATAAATTGTGCAGTTTTTGGGGTTATGCCAAAGAAAGAATAGTCGAATTGATCAATTTGATCCAAGTAACCACCCTTGATCCATTGAACTTCGCTCATTTCACTTCGCATGGATTGTATATAATCCGCTGCGTCTTTTATCCGACTTTCAGGGTAGTCCCGAATGTTATGCGTTCCATTTTCCAAAACACGCCAAAAATCGCTTGCATTTGATGCACCAGGGAGATTCAAAGACATACCGATAATAGCAATATCTTTGGATGGCGTATGATCCTCTTGAGTTTTGTTGACTTGCATGGTCTCACTGTAACCTCTAGCCAGATATGCTGCCAATTCAGTTATCGAGGGATAGGTAAAGAGGTCCGTAACAGCAAGCTCTTCTCCGTATTTTTGTTCTATACGTTCAGCGATTTGGGCCAACTGTAATGAAGTTGCACCCATATCAAAATAGCTATCCTCAAGTTCTACCTTCTTCCCAACCAGCACTTCAGAAAATAGTGAAGTTAATTCACGTTCTATGACTCGAACCGAAACAGCAGCCTTTTCTTTTGCCTTGTCATTGTCACTCTTGATCGAGTCATGGATGAATGCAGATTCTGTTGAAAATTTTCCAGCTTCATACTGCTTGGCTAACTGATACCGCTGGATTTTCCCACTTGTTGTTTTGGGTAATTTTTTGATGGGCAGTACCTCTTTGACACTCCATCCCCCATGTTTATATAGGTGTCTTTTGATTTCTTTAACAAGCGGCAGGAAGTGTTCGATCTTTTTTTTGTACACGACAAACACAATAATTTCTTCACTTTGACTATTCGTATCATACACACCACAAGCAGCAACTCTTCCGAGTTCAATATCATCTAATTGTATGGCGACACGTTCAATGTCATGGGGATATACATTTTTACCATTGATAAAGATAATGTCTTTTTCCCGCCCTGTTACAACCAGTTTTCCGTTCATGATAAAACCCAGATCTCCTGTATTCACCCACCCGTCGTGCGTTAATAACTTCTCCGTTGCAAGTGAATTATTATAATAACCTTGGGTGACGTTATCCCCCTTGATTTGAATTTTTCCAATAACCAAATCGGGAACACTGTTCATTTCCTCATCGCAAATTCTAACATGGCAATAATCAATTGCTTCGCCAACGGCAACAAATGATGCTACATGTTCAGCATGTTTCTCGACTTCAATGACACGCTCCCCCAAGTTCAGATGATCCCGGTGAACGTACACCGCAGTAAATTCTTCATCTACCTTGGGAAAGGAGACAGCAACAGAGGCCTCTGCTAATCCATATACGGTAAACATGGCTGTTTTCTTTAAGTGATATGCTGACAATACATTTAGGAATTCATCACACACTTCGGGTAATATAGGTTCCGCCCCATTATAAATGACTCTGACAGATGACAGATCCCATCCCTCCGCTTTGTCTTCGCGAAAGAAATTCAGGAAGTATTTATAACCAAAGTTAGGAGAAGACAGTATGGTTGCTTTGTGTTCATTTACTTTTTTCATCCATAGAATCGGTTTGCGAATAAATAATTCCGTTGGGAGCAAGTACTGATGAATTCCTGCCACGAGGGGTACGAGATGAAATCCAATCAAACCCATATCATGGGTAAGGGGCATCCAGGAGAGAAAACTATCGTTTGAGCTAATTTGTGTGCCATTAATAGCAGCACAAGTATTATAAATCAGGTTTCGATGGGTGAGCATTACGCCTTTGGGATCACCGGTTGATCCAGAAGAGAATTGAATAAATGCCAAGTCATCAGACTGAGGTTCAACTATATTATTAATAGATTCATAATGATATATGGTGTCTTGGATCATATCCGTTCTGACTTCTAATTGATGATGGAAATCAAGCATGTCATGTTCCAAAACAAATCTCTTCATTTTATCCAGCACATTCTCAGATACAATCATGAAAGGGTTATTTAGCAAATTCCAAATACGGCATACTTTCAAGTTTTGTTCTTCATCTTCACCAATACTTACAGGGATAGGGATCATTCCACCGAGTATACAAGCCCAGAATGCGACTAAAAACCGTTTGTTTTCTTGAATCTGAAAAATAATCTCTTGTTTAGGTTTAATTCCGATGGCTTGTAGATAACCTAAATACCCTTGTGCCTCAGTAAATAATTGATGATAAGATATAAAAGTTTCACGTTTGTCCGCATCGATAAAACGAATACCGCGGTCCGTTATTTTACCTCTGTCGCGGATAACATCCACTAGTGTTTGAAACTGATTAGTATACATATCTCTCCTCCAAATGAATCATCTCTAACATGCTTATCTAATTATTTACACATATTTTCAAGCAAAATTTTACCATAGAAATATATGTAAAATCAATCAATTTATTGTTACTATATGGTAAAAAATAGAGATTGATTCGTGAGTTATTGACATATTTATTACAAAACATCTGAAGCTTCAACAAGTTCAGATGCATTAAAGGACAAAAAGACTACCTTATAAAAAGGTAGCCTTTCGCTGTAAAATAGATCTTGCAAAAGAACAGATCGGGTACTAGATTGCATCAATCAACGCGGTTCCATCCAATGGAATTTTTTTTGCTATAATAATGGAATGACATACCTGTAGAGCATCATTTATCTCTTCTTCGCTGAGTTCGTATCCATTCTTGTGTATTTGTTCCTGTACCCGTTGTAAATGATGAAATAAGGGGGCAACCGTTTGGGTATATGATATCGAATCTGGGTTATAATTCCGTGAAATGAGTGCGGTTACTATTAGTTCTGATAACAACTTTTTACGAATCGTTAACCGTTTATTTTTCCTTTCTTGTGTATTTGTAAGTATTATTAAATCGGAAGTCTGACTTAGCGAGTAAGGTATAATACGCTTCGTTATTTTACTCATAAGACTAACTAACACATGTTTAGAACCCAACTCTATAACTTCAGTAACCCCATTTGCAACCAGATAGAGCATAGACTCTGACCATCTTACAGGCATCGTCATCTGCATGTTTAAATATTCAACGACAGATCGATCAGACTCATAGGGTGCTGCTGTAACATTGGAAATAATCGGGGTTATTGCATGGGCATATTGATATTGATCCAATTCAACTTTGAATTGTTCTGCTGCGGTTTGCATCATGGGAGAATGATAGGGACCACTTACATTGATATAAGAATGTTTCGTTCCCAGGGTTTCTGTCCTTTTAATAATTTCTTGTATAGAGTGCCGATGTCCCGAAATGACAAGCTGCTGGTCAGCGTTCATACAAGCCACACAAGCAGGACGCTCGATCGTGGAAACTTGTTCGCATATGTTTTGAAGTGTATCTAAATGAATACCTGAAATGGCGGCCATGTTACCTTTCTGATCCGGGTCTGCATTGTGCATAATGATACCTCGTTGTCTTACCAGTTTAATGGCGTCATGAAATGAGAGCACACCTGCGCATACCAGAGCCGAATATTCTCCCAAACTATGCCCAGCCAAATAAGCAGGTTCCATCCCTATTTCTTGCATATACACCTGATACGCTATGACACTAACAGTCAAAAGTGCAGGCTGAGCGTTCATTGTCATTGTCAAATCAGCCATGCTACCTTCAAAACATAACTTTCTCAAATCGAAAGAAATGGCATCACTGGCTTCTTCAAATAACTTCTTAGCCACATCAAAGTTATTCCAAAAGTCTCTACCCATCCCAACCATCTGAGAACCTTGTCCAGGAAACAACAGAGCTACATTACTCATCCAGCATCCTCCATGTATCAACTTTATATTTCATGCACTTCGACAACTGAAAACCAATAAATTCCTTGTTTGCAAAATTTATAATAAACTTTCATTAGGAGTTATGCAATAATAAAGTCAAAAGGAGGGTCATCTATTTCTATGAACGGAAAAAAATTCGTGGTTCTTTTTGGGCTCCTTGTTGGCCTCTGTATTGGAACATTTAGTGCTGTTCTTTATTGGATCTTGTCTGGAGTCTGAGTACTATGCAAATAGACACCTCCATTGAGGAGATGCCTGTTCCATTCTGATCTGGTCATTCAAGACTCACGATTCTGCTTACCTGGAATCCTATACTGCAACGGACGTGAAAAAAAGACCCTGCAATAATATATGCAGGATCTAAAATAAGGTTTGGGACAAAGGGTGTACGTATTACCCGTTTTCCAGATTGTCTCATTACTTTATCAAGAGATCAATCCATACTTCACAAAACTATGATACAATCCATCTTCCTCTACTGTTCCAGTAATATCATCTGCAATGGCTTTCAGACCTGGCTTTGCATTACCCATGGCAATGCCGATGTTACAAAATTCCAACATCTCGGCATCATTCATGCCATCACCGATGGCAAATGTATCTTCTTGGGACATGCCTAGATGCTTCAGCAGATCGGCGATCGCAATGGCTTTGTGAATGCCAGGGATCATCAGTTCACCACTTCCTTCACCAAAGATCGGCACAGTGCACTGAATGACTTCGAATTTCCCTTCAAACTCTTGCTTGATTCGCTCAAACGGGATAGCTGAGCTCTCCAAGAAACATACTTTGTTCACATCATCCTTGTACAGATCGGCCTCTCCATACGTCAATCCGGCAATAAACGGGTGCGGTTTCAGCTCCTTCTTCTCTCTGGCTACAGGGTCATTCTCCACATCGCCATAGATACGGCGTTCCAGGTGAGGTTGAAGATTGCTACTCGCATACAATGCCGAATTGGATTCAAGGTAGAAGTCAATGCCATTTTCATTAAAGAAATCGACCATATGTCGAACATCTTCCGCTGTTACCCTTTTGTGATATAACACATCCTTGCCAAACTCCACATAACCCCCACCTGCACCAATCAGACCATCGAATCCGACATCCCAGATGGAATCATAAATTTCTGCTTTGGATCGGCCTGTACATAAATAGAGCAGATGTCCGTTCTCTCTGGCCTGTTTACAAGCCTTCTGTGCTGACAACGGAATGTTTCCATCATCGTCGACCAATGTGCCATCAATATCAATAAAAACAATTTTTCGCTTCGTTTCGTTCATCTGCCTAGCCCCCATCATGTATATTGTCTATGTCTAACCGAGCGAGTGCCGACAGGCATTTTCCTTATACAAAATTAACTATTCCGTGGTGTTCGCTGATCGATCAACTTCTCCAAAAATTCGGCAAAAGAATCCGCGTATACTTCAGGTTCCCCATTAAAGTAATCCAAACGCATCACTTTGTACTCTCCAAGCTGATCAGCCGTCCGCGTATCAAAATAGTAATATTCATCCTCGTCCGGTACAAACAGCTCCAGCTTCCCTTCCTTCTTCGTGTCTTCATCGGTAAGTCGGTATCTATACAAAATGTCAGCATCCGTATACTCTCGGTGTTCTGAAGATGTTATGGTCAGAATTTCTGTCCCGCTTAACAGCGCTTGACCATAATTCAGAAGCCACCAGCGATAGGACGGAGGTAACGGAAAAGCCAACTCCTGTTCCACTTCTACAATCCAGCTCTCTTGAACTTGATGATTCGGGAACCAGCGTATAACCTCGGTATGCTCCAGTTTCTCAATCAGACTTGAATACATGGATAGATCTCCTCCAATACCATTGTAATGTCA
The DNA here is from genome assembly GCF_031455635.1 of Paenibacillus sp. 2003. Taxonomy (NCBI): domain Bacteria; kingdom Bacillati; phylum Bacillota; class Bacilli; order Caryophanales; family Paenibacillaceae; genus Paenibacillus; species Paenibacillus sp. 2003. The sequence goes on from NZ_JAVDTB010000001.1 coordinate 2,533,866, forward strand.
TTTGGTTATGATTACCTTCATCCCAACTTGTCCATATGTACAGTTTGCCAGTCATCATTTTCCTCAGCAATAACCGTATACCCTTGACGTTTCCAGAAATCTACGGCTCCTGGCAAGAAGCGATGTGTATGCAAGTAGAGTGTCGTATAGTGCATATCCTTCACCACATTCTCCAGTTCTTTTACCAGCAGGGAACCAATGCCGTATCTGCGATACGCAGGATCTACATAACATTTCACAATTTCGGCTGCGGACTGGGCTGCATATCGGCCGTCCACGGCCTGAATACGTCCATCATATGGTAATATCCCAATCGTTCCGACGATGCCCGCATCCCCTGTCATTGCAACAAGAAAAATCGATTCATTGGATTCCAGATAATGTTCTGTGAACTGCTCGAAATCCACAGGTAACCTCGTGTGATCCATCATGGGAAACACTTCTCTGCGTACACGCATGGCAAAATCAATGGCATCATGAATCTGGTGTGCCTGAACTGGTGTGACTGTCGGTATACTCTGAAGTTGTGTCAATAAATCCACATTCCTTATCCTCTGTATTAGGAGCTACCTCTCGGCCCTACCTTAAATCTTGTTCATGCCAAAGCGGCTCACTTCATATCATCTTACCGAATTTATCCCTTCCTATCAATCTATCTACACTACTAACCAAATTAAAAACATGCCCTCACAGTCTGATAGAGTTCGCATACGATAAGGCGTGTCACAATCCATGTTGGAGGGAGAAACGCAAATGTGGTTATGGTTAGGTGTTTTTGGTTTCATTTCGCTAGCAATAATCGTGTTCGTGTATCGTTTTCTGGACCAACGTGCCGAGAGCAAGTTTCACCCACATGCCCCCAAGCAGCTCTTAGTCAAATTCAAGGAAGGTACACCACCAGATGAGATGCACACCCTTCACAAAAAAGGGAGATGTAAAGTCGCGGAAACATACGAGGATTTGGGTTGGTACCGTGTGGAATCCCGCAAAAAAATGCACCGGATCCTGAAACATTACAAAGATCATGAGTTGATTGAACATGCTGAGCCGAATTACCTCGTTGAGGCATCCTTCACTCCCAATGACCCTTTCTTTCCTTATCAGTATAACTTGTCCAAAATCAATGCACCCGCTGCATGGGATATCACTCAAAGTAACAGCTCTGTTAAAATCGCCATTATCGATACAGGTGTACAGCTAAACCATCCAGAATTGGCCTCCAAGCTCCTCCCCGGTTATGATTATGTTGATTATGATAACATCCCTGAGGACGGGAACGGCCACGGTACCCACGTAGCCGGGATCGCTGCCTCCGTTACCAACAATGGAGTGGGCATCGCAGGCGCTGCACCACTCGCATCCATCGTTCCGCTCCGGGTACTGGATAACAACGGGCAAGGAACGATAGGTAATGTGGGTAACGGGCTTGTCTTTGCTGCCAATAACGGTGTACAGGTTGTTAACCTGAGCCTTGGTGGTCCGATGGGAGACGCATTCCTCCAAGCTGCTGTGCAGTATGCCTGGGATCGTGGAGCCGTAATTATTGCTGCAGCCGGCAACGACAACACTACATTCCCGATCGTACCCGCATCGTATCCCAACGTCATTGCTGTCGCTTCAACCAATCCTTCCGATCTCAAATCCAATTTCTCCAACTATGGTTCGTGGGTCGATATGGCTGCACCAGGAGATACCATCCTATCCACTTATCTGGGTGGTTCCTATGCCTACCTGAGTGGAACATCCATGGCAGCACCACATGTGGCTGGAGTAGCCGCACTTCTCGCTGCACAAGGTAAAACCAATGCCCAGATTCGGGATGCACTATGCTTTGCTTCTGATCCAGTATCCGGCTCCGGAGTCTACTGGACGTATGGACGATTGAATGCCTATCGGAGCTTACAGGTGCCATAATACACTGACTACCCCTCATAATTGCCGGGCATATCCTTTCCGCTTTTCACGAATAAAAAAAAGAAGGGCATCTGTATGTAAGATGCTCCTTCTTTTGCTTAAAAAGTATTCGATGTTAAACTTTTGCTGCCCAAAGCTCTATCTCAATTTTTATCTCTGGCAGACCCAACTCCGTAATATATCCAATCGTCATTGCAGGATAATCATTACCGAATAACTGTCCCCACTCAGCATAAAAGAAATCCCAATCAATTTTCTCGGTAGCCCATACGTTCACTTTGATAATATGTTCAGCATCTAAACGCTCAGATTCGAGCACTGTTTTAATATTATTAAATGTATTAGTGACTTGCTCATTCAGACTCTCTGGAAAAAGTCCATTATGATCTGCTCCAATCTGACCCGAAGTTACAAATAACTCTGCGTTCCTTGGGATTCTTGTAATATGCGTGTACTGTCCTACAGGAGCTGGCATATTTTCTGGATTTGTTCTAGTAATTTTGTCCATATTCATCTGGATTACCTCATCATTCTTAAGATTTTTCTGCGTTATTTCCTGGTTTTCTTCCGATTTTGGGCAGACTTCACCCTTGGAATAGATTCTAGAAAAAGACAGCAGTGGAGTATCCATATCCCGAAGATATAAACGCAAGTGATTTTTTCTTCATGAGTGGATGCTCCTCCCTTCTTAAGTGACAAGATTCTCTTCATTTCTTTATAATATCTGAAAGCCACATCAAGGGTCAAATTCATCTCATTATAAACAAAGAGCAATCCCGTTATAACGAGACTGCTCTTTGTTTATTCTATAGCATCGAACACCTTGTATCAGAAATATTGTGCGCCATTACTTGCAATGACATCTTTGTACCAGTGAAAACTCTTCTTTTTCACTCTGCGAAGTGTGCCCGTACCATCATTATTTCGGTCTACATAGATATAGCCATAACGTTTCTTCATCTCTCCGGTACCCGCACTGACCAGGTCAATCGGTCCCCAGCTTGTGTAACCTATGAGCTCGACACCATCTTGAATCGCTTCAGCCATCTCGGCAAAATGACTATTCAAATATTCGATGCGATAGTCATCTTCAACGGAGTCATTGTCTGACAACACATCGGTTGCGCCAAGTCCATTTTCTACGATAAACAACGGTTTGCCATAGCGGTCATGAAGCTGATTACATGTAATACGGAGTCCTTTGGGATCAATAGTCCATCCCCACTCGGAAGCTTGCAGATAAGGGTTCTTCACCGAACCAAATACATTGCCTTCTGTCGAATCTTTCAAAATCTCAGGGTCTGTACTGGTACAACGGCTTGCATAGTAGCTAAAACCAATATAATCGACTGTATTCTGCATCAAGATATCTTGGTCTTCTGGTTGCATCTCAATCTGAATATCATTTTCTCTGAAAAATCTTTTGGTATAACCCGGATATGTTCCCTTCGACTGCACGTCAATGAAGAAGAACGATTCACGGTCTTTCTCCATGGCCTTCCACACGTCATCCGGATTAGAGCTGTACGGATAGACCATGCCAGCAGCTAACATACACCCGATCTGTGCATCAGGAATGATCTCATGACAAGCCTTAACAGCAAGTGCACTCGCTACCAATTCATGATGTGCTGCCTGATACAAAACCTGATCTTTGTTTTCATCATCCTGCAGAACAATACCCGCTCCAATGTACGGGAGATGCAGCAACATGTTGATTTCATTAAACGTCATCCAGTATTTCACTTTATTCTTGTATCGATTGAATAGCGTCGTCGCATATTTCTCAAAGAAACCGATCATATTACGATTCTTCCAACCGCCGTAAGTCTCGACCAGATGCACAGGTACATCGAAATGACAGATCGTCACAACAGGTTCAATGTTGTATTTCAATAACTCATCAAAGACATCATCATAAAATTGTAAGCCTGCTTCATTTGGTTCCGCTTCATCCCCATTAGGGAAAATCCGTGCCCAGGCTATTGAAAGCCTGAGGCACTTGAATCCCATTTCTGCAAATAACGCAATATCTTCCTTATATCGATGATAGAAGTCAATGGCTTCATGTGAAGGATAGAATTCCCCTGTTTTTGGCTCATATGAATCCAGATTACCCAGAGCAATATTCCATCGATTCGCACCAATCGGAATCAGATCTACCGTTGTTAAACCTTTGCCACCTTCCAGATAGGCACCTTCCAATTGATTCGCTGCGGTTGCTCCTCCCCAGAGAAAATTCTCCGGGAAGGCTGTAAATTTTTCATTCATTGAGGAGTTCCTCCTAAACCATCTTCAATTTCAATTAGCTTAATACCGTGATCAATTTATCTTTCTCATGAACAGATGCATCTTTTGTTCCTACAACGTCCAGATAATTGGAAGTATTCGTGACAATGATCGGTGTAACCGTCTCATATCCTGCATCCTTAATCGCTTGCAGGTCAAACTCAACAATCAAATCACCTGCGTTAACACGGTCTCCGTCCTTCACATGGGTTGTAAAATGTTCACCTTTCAGCTTCACCGTATCCTGACCAATATGGATCAGCATCTCTACACCATCATCGCTTACAAGACCAATGGCATGTTTCGTGCGATATACCGTTTGAACAATACCCGTAATTGGAGATACCACTCTACCGCTGGTTGGACGAATTGCAATCCCTTTACCCATGTGCTCTCCTGCAAACGTTACGTCATTAATATCTTTCAGTGCAACGACTTCACCAGCCATTGGGCTTACAATTTCGTATCTGCTGTTCGGATTTGGATCAAGTACAGGTGCTGGAGCTGGTTTAGCTTCTACTTTGTCTTGGAATCCAACCACATACGTCAGAATAAAACCAAGGATGAATGCAATGCCACATGCCACCAGAGCCATATAGAATCCGGAATCAACACCTGTAGCTTTATTAATGAAGCTTGGGAACCCGAATACTCCCAGTCCACCAAAGATGTATAATTTCGAACCAGCTAATCCCAAAATACCGCCACCGATACCACCTGCAATACAGCTCATGATAAACGGTTTTTTCAGTGGAAGTGTCAGACCGTAGATGGCTGGCTCAGTTACACCGAAGATACCCGATATGAATGCAGGAATACCTAAAGATTTTAATTTCGTATTCTTTGTTTTGAACATCACTGCAAGCACAGCACCAATCTGTGCAAAGGAAGCTGCGAATGACATTGCAATTATTGGGTCAGCACCAGATGTACTCAAGTTAAGAAGCATGACAGGAACAAGTCCCCAGTGAAGACCAAACAATACAAACACTTGCCACAATCCACCAATAACCAAACCAGTAATAACTGGGCTTAATTCGTAGATACCTGTTGCTCCCGCCCCAATCAACTGACCCGCCCATGTGGATACTGGACCAATAAGAATGAACGTTGCTGGAACGATAACGAGTAAAGTAAAGAATGGAACAAGGAACGTGCTTACGACTTTAGGAATGATATTTTTGAAGAATCTTTCAATTTTAACAGCGAAGAAAGTAGCAATAATGATTGGAATAACCGATGTTGAATAACTCATCAGAATGACCGGAATCCCCAGGAACGTGATGTGAATCGGTGATTCAAACAATGAACCTGCAAACAGAGTGTACAATGGATCCCCGGCAGTCAACCCAGACAACGTAGGATAAACTAACGAGGCGCCTATCGCCATACCCAGGAACGGTGAACCGCCAAACTTCTTGATTGCCGTGTAACCAAGGAAGATCGGGAAGAAGTAGAACAGACAGTCACCCGTTGCATTCAACAGTTGATACGTTCCGGAAGTATCCGTAAGCCATCCGAATGATAAAAACATCGCTGTAAAACCTTTAATCATACCTGTTGCAGCCAGCAAACCGAGTAATGGTGTGAACACACCGGAGATCATGTCGATAAAGCGGCTGAACAACCCTACCTTTTTACCTGAGTTGTCTGCTTCCTCTTCAATCTGACCTTCGCTTGGGAAGTTTCCCGCCTTAACAACTGCTTTATATACATCCGGCACTTCGTTGCCGATAACGACCTGATATTGTCCACCACTTTGCATGACGGTAATAACACCTGGCAGATTTTTAAGTTCTTCCGTTTTGGCTACGCTTTCATTTTTCAGTTTAAACCGCAATCTTGTTACACAATGGAATACGCTGTTCACATTCTCGCGACCACCTACACCTGATAGAATATCCTTAGCCAATTGATCGTAGTTGCTCATTGTAATTCTCCCTCTCTAAGTAGACTCCCCATGACTTTTGAAACAAATAAAACCTGAACTACTGAACATACACAACATACCGGATCGTCCGGAAATCAGTCGTGTTATTCAGCAATTCAGGTTTTGCCCTTAACGGTTGCAACCCTGTAAGGCTGTACACATTGGTATTTAATTATTTGGATAACGAAAGTAAGTTACATTCCATATCCTCTGAACTGAGGATGGTCGGCATTGCCTGATTGAACAGTTACAATCCGATTAATGTATGCGCTTACTTCTTGAACTCATCATAGTACATCTGAACTACGTTTGCAACACTTATTTTTATTAAATTCACAAATACATTTGGGTGACCGAAAATGAAAAAAAGAGACCACTTCGAAAACATCAAAGTGGTCTCTATAAAGCTAATGTTCAGATTAATAAAATACGCACTAATGCAAAATTAACCAATAACCGTAATCAATTTATCCTTTTCTTGCACTTCACGATTTATTGTAGCAACCACGTCCAAATAATCAGCCGTATTGGTTACAATAATCGGTGTTACGGTCTCATAACCCGCCTCAATAATGGCTTGCAGATCGAATTCAACGATCAGATCGCCAACACTCACACGATCTCCATCTTTCACATGGGCAGTGAAATGTTGACCTTTGAGCTGTACCGTATCCTGACCGATATGGATCAGAATCTCTACACCTTGATCATCTACAAGTCCAATCGCATGTTTGGTACGGTAAATCGTCTGTACCACACCATTAATCGGAGATACAACTCTCCCACTGGTTGGACGAATAGCAATCCCTTTACCCATATGTTCACCTGCAAATGTAGCATCGTTAATTTCTTGCAAAGGAACCACCTCACCCGTCATTGGGCTGGCAATTTCGTAACGATTGTTTGGATTAGGCTCAAGTGCTGCCTTCTCTTCTTTTACTGGCTCTGGAGCCTGTTTGGCAGCCTCTGGATTAGCAGGATCTTTGAATCCTACAAAATAAACGAGAACAAAGCCTAGTACAAAAGCAATGATAGTGGCAATCATAGCCATCCAGAATTCATAGTTGATCCCATCTGTGGGACTAATCAGCGCTGGAACACCAAAGATTCCTGAAGCAAATACAAACATTTTGGAACCTGCAAAGCCAATAATACCACCAGCGGTTGCAGAAGCAATACAACTCATAATAAATGGTTTTTTCAGTGGCAAAGTAAGACCATAAATAGCAGGCTCAGTTACACCAAAAATCCCGGACACAAAGGCAGGAACACCCAGTGATTTGAGTTTGGTATTTTTCGTTTTAAGCATAACCCCAAGAACGGCACCAATCTGAGCAAAAGAAGCAGCAAACATCATCGCCAGAATCGGATCTGCTTTCAGAGTGGACAGATTGAGCAACATGATTGGTACGATACCCCAGTGTAACCCGAAGATAACCAATACTTGCCACAATCCACCAACAACAATACCAGTCACCAACGGACTCAAGTCATAGATGCCCGATACCCCGGCACCAATCAGCTGACTTGCCCATGTTGCGATTGGACCAATCAAGAGGAATGTCACAGGTACAACAATCAGAATGGTAAAGAATGGCGTGAGGAACGTTCTCACAACAGAAGGAATGATCTTTTTGAAGAATATTTCTACCTTTGCTCCAAAATAAGCAGCAATAATAATCGGGATTACGGATGAGGAATAACTCATCAAGATAACGGGAATACCCAGGAACGTGATATGAATCGGTGATTCAAACAATGTGCCTGCAAACAGCGTATAAAGCGGTTCCCCACCACTAAGACCGGATAAGGTCGGATATACAAGTGATGCTCCGATGGCCATCCCGAGGAATGGAGATCCACCGAATTTTTTCATAGCTGTGTAACCCAGGAAGATTGGGAAGAAGTAGAATAGACAGTCTCCTGCAGCGTTCAACAATTGATAGGTTCCTGAAGCCGGGTCCAGCCATTCGAGAGAAGTAAACATGGACAGGAAACCTTTGATCATCCCAGTTGCAGCAAGCAATCCGAGAATTGGTGTAAATACACCTGAGATCAAGTCGATAAACTGACCCAAGAGACTCTCTTTTTTACCGGAAGATTCTGACTCATCAGTTGAGACCGGTTCATCCGCATTCATATTACCCACATGTAACAAGGCTTTATACACATCAGACACTTCGTTACCCACAACTACCTGGTATTGTCCCCCGCTTTGCATTACCGTTATGACTCCAGGTAGATTTTTGAGTTCGTCTGTTTTCGCATTATTGTCATTTTTTAATTTGAAACGAAGTCTGGTAGCGCAGTGCACCACGCTGTTAATGTTCTGTTTACCACCAACGCCAGACAGAATGTCCTTGGCTAATTGCTCGTGTTTCATGAAGTCTTTTCTTCCTTTCTGGCTAAACACAGATTCGAAGCATATTGGAGAGAATAAAAAAACCTGAACATCTGAATGTATGGAACATCCGGTTAACGGTATGTTCTGTCATTCAAGCGTTCAGGTTTTGCCCTAGTGGTTGCAACCCTGCAAGCTGATCTATGGGATTATTCAGAAGTTGCATTCACAACTCTCTCAATATGGATCGTTAAGTACATCAATTCTTCGTCAGTTAGTTGATACGTGTAGTTGCTTTCAATGAATTTCTTGATTTTCTCCGAGCACTTGTGCGCTGCCGGATACTTTTTCTGAATCATCAGGAACAGTTCATCATCGTTGTTGCTCTTGTAATGTTTTCCCTTCACCAAACGTTGGGCGAAGAACTTCAAATGCGTCACAAAGCGATAAAATGTCAGTGAGTTCTCATCAAAATCAATCTTGAAATGATACTTGATGATTGTCAAGATTTCTTGCATGACCTGGGTCATACTCTTGATGTTGGGCATTTCCTCATTCAACGCTGCATTGACAAAGTGAAGTGCCATAAAACCGGCTTCGTCCTCGGGCAAGATCACACCAAACTGATCACAGATCATATTGAGCGCTTCCATTCCGACTTCATATTCCTCTTTGTATAACTGCTTTGTCTCCCAGATCAAACCGTTGCGTATGGGCAGATTCTTACGATACCGCTCAATGGCAAAGTGAATATGGTCTGTGAGATGTAAGTAGATGCTCTCATTTAATTTCTTGCCAAGTTTTAGCTTGGCGTAAGCGATGATTTCCTCGGATACTTTCATGTATTCCAAAGGAATGCTGGAGATTAATGCCTTGAAGTTTTCCTGAATATCTTCATTCTGTAAAGTAAATATCTTGTCGATATGCTGCTCGGAAACCATATCACCCGCCCGCTTCTGATAAGCAATCCCCCGGCCAATGATAATAACTTCCTGTTCGTCATTCATTGCAACTACAGCATTATTGTTCAGCACCTTCTCGATTTTCACTTTATCACTCCAATATACAGAAAAAGACAAACCAATCCCTTTTCTCAAGGTATACGGCTTTGCCTGATTCAACAGTTACAACCCGATATGTTGTACGCGCTTCCCTCATAATATTACAAATTTCTACACAGTGCAACATAAAGTTAATATCGTATTAGCATGACTCCCGATCTAGGTATATATACTCACAGGAGTGAGCAAATCAAGAATTATTTTACAGGGATTCACGGTTTATTGTTTTTGCTTTCTTTCTCCAGTTCCGCTTCAATTCTTCGATTAATCATGTCCATCTGTTCTGAATCCAAACGATCAACTTGAGTGTATTCTTTATCCAACTCGTACTCTTGCGCCTCGCCTTTGTTCATTAGTCCCAGATGATTCTTGATGTCTCGGATATCTTCACGCATATGCATCGTCTGGCGGTATTGGTCCACAACGAGTGCAAAAATAATACCCCCGGCCACTATTGGGCCAAAGGGGAGCAGATAACATAAAACAAGACCTATGAGCAAAAATATAACAAAGTACATGATGGAATGCCCCTCCCATATAAGTATCTACTTTGCTAAGATAGACGTTTCTCAGATTACAAATTAAATCGTTCCTGAATTAACTTTGCCACCTCGTCTGGGCTCTTGTATGTGTTATCAATCCTTATGTAGTGTTCATGCGTGATTTCTCCCGCTTCCGAGTTCAGTCGATATTGCTTCATCGTATCAAGTAAATCTCGCTCAGACCACGCAATGTCACGCTTTGTTGGTTTATGTAACAGACGATGCGGACTTTTATTGCGCTCTAGTCTTTCCGATGCATCGGCCTCCAATTCCACATAACAGACCTGACCCCCTTGAGATGTAAACAACTCACTGATCTTACGGATGTATTCACCATCTGACTCCGCGTCCAAAGCCCATACAAATGTGAAAATTAAACCCGGCAAGTCACTCTTCGCCACTTCTTCGAAAATCTCCTGACGGAACAGACTCACCAGTCTTTTGCCTTGTGGTGTGCCATAGCCGAAGAAAGGAGACACCAATTCAATCGTCATGTGGTTATGAAACAATTTTAGCTTTGTTATCTTCTCCAGCTCTTGCCCCACCGTCATCTTGCCCACAGCCTGTGGGCCAAAAATAATCACTAATTTCATTTTCGGTCACTCCTGACAAGGTAGTGTTCATTCCATTAATTCAATTTTATGGACATTAAACTCTATGATACCTTCTTTAGGGCAAATAAAAAAGAGGTTTCAAGTGATTCCCTCAGCGCGTGAGGGCTTGAAATCTCTTATCTTAAATTGCATATGTTTATTTTAACTTAACGTCCAATCAGTACCCATCCCCACTTCATCCGGCGCAATCCCATTGCGCAGATCCATGAGATCAGGAGAGCAACAACATAAGATAGGATGATACCCACGCTGAAGTGCCGAGCCAGGTCATCTGTAAATTCACGTCTCCAGAAGAGCAGTACGAGGGGATGCATTAAAAACACACCAAACGCAACTGTACCCAAGGAATCCAGAATATGCGTAGCTTTACGAACTTCAGTATGTTTTCCTGCGCCCAATCGTTCACTAAAGATCAGCAGGAGCAAGCAGGCTGACAACGTAAACAGATTTCGGAACAGGAACAGCACGGTATAGGTTACCACCGGATATGCAGCAAAAGCGGTTTTGATATAAGCATTACCATATATAAAAATGGCACCTCCACCTAACAACGCAGCTATGAGCACATAACGGTGAGTATACAGTTTCTTTAATGCCCACTCAAAGTTCAGCCCAACCCATGCGCCAAATCCAATCACGATCAGATAACTGGGTAACAAACTTCCAGTCCGTTCGAAGTGAAACTGCAAATGTAGTGCATAAAAGATCGCTTGACCCGCAATAAAAAATAATGGCAAATAACGATTAAACAAACGATGGCGTGTAAGGGACAGAAGCCATGGAAAAACGACATAGAATTGAAGAATAATCAGAAAAAAGTACAAGTGCGTATGAGCGGTTCCCATCACTAATTGTTTGGCAAATTGAACACCATGGGTCAAAGGTTCTTTGCCCGCAAGCAACTGTTTAATGGCAAAATAGATAAGGGACCACACCACATAGGGTACAAATACATAGAATAAACGCTTTTTATAAAAAGCGAGCATCCAACCCTTCTCATTCACCTTGGAGCTGTAGTTGTAGAACAAAACCAGGGATGACAGGAACAGGAACGCTGGAACGGCAAATTGCAAAAACGTGTTCCAGAAATAATACACATCATGATCTAATGTGTTCTTGGGGTAATGCGCAACTGCTGTTGAAGTCGCATGGATCGCTACCACTGCCATAATGGCAAAAGCACGATAGAGATCCAGATACTCAATACGCCGGGGCCGATTAACCGGTTGATTCATAAAGATAACCTCACTTGTGCCTGATATGGGATGATAGTTTCCGGCCGCAATCCAGATTCTATGCTTCATTTTAATCAGCACGCGAGGGTAATACAATCATAATCCATATTATTTCCGTTATATTACATCATTATTCTGCATTATTCGACATTTTCTATCCAGAATCGTTCAACAACGTTGCCATTGGATTCTACATAGTCTACATCCTTGATGCCACCATTTCGAAGGATAACCCTTCTGGAAGGCTCATTAACCGCATCGCATACGATCAATACTTTGGTAATTCCAAGCTCTCTTGTTTTCTCCAAAGAAAGTCTGAGAATTTCGGATCCATAGCCACTTTGCCGCTCTCCTGGACGAATGCCATATCCAATATGCCCTCCACTGTTGAACAATTTATCGTTAAGCTCATGTCTTATATTCACGGCACCCACAATTTTTTGACTCTCCGTGACCAGCCAGTATGTACTGTCTTTGACCCAGCCTTCCGGGATGTCGATCCCTTGTTCATTGCGCTGCAAAAACGCCAACATCTCATCAAACGCAGAAGGATCTTTGGAAATGACCCAAGGTACCATCGATTCTCCACTTCTGACCCAGTCTTCATAAAATGCCAAATATGCTTCCTTATATGCTCGTGATGGTTTAATTAATCTAACGTGTTCTTTCCCCATGATCACTACATCCTCCTAACAGATATTGATATTGCCACGTTCTCTCTTCCAGGACACGACGTTCTTGCTCTTCCATCAAACAGTCATAAAAGACAGCTTTCACTGCATACGTTGCGGCATGCACCGCATGGCCTTTCACATGGGCCGTTGCAGCTGCGTGCCCCGCCGCACGAGATGCAGCAGAGGCAGCGACATTATCCAATTCTCGTGCAGCAGCATGAGCTGCAAAAGCCGCCTTTCGAGCATCAACCATGGCAATTTCTCCACGGATCCAACCTCTTCCTGCATCAATGGCATCACGGGCGCGGAGATCCTCCGTCTTTTTCTCAAATATATGCAAGACACGTGCCGCACACTCCGCAGCCCAATAGGCCAATGTATGGTGATCCTGTTGCTTAGCCAGATTCTCTATTTCGCGGCGCAAAGGCGCATCTTTGAATGCAGGTTTTGCCATGGTCATGCTCCTTTCATTGTTCAAAAACTACAAATTTACTCTCAGACAAGTTCGAAAAAGGACCTGCGTGTGTGCAGATCCTCTTCAACTGTACATCTTACCACTTATTCTATCATTATAAGGACTCTGTCAATGCAGACTGTTGAATATCTCGTTCCTTTTTCGCATCCGTGACTTAGTACGTGAATCGGTAACTCCCAGATCCAAGTGTGACTTCAACATCGTCCCCAATGTTTTGAATATCCTGAATTCCACTTATCTGATCCAACTGATCCAACGGTTTCCCTTGTTCCAGAACGATCTGTGCACCTGCTCCAGGAAGACGTACCGTACCTCTCGTATTGACAGGAATATGCACTCGTATCTCCATTTCTCCCTCCGCCAGCCGATACCAACTTGAAGCAACTTGACCATACATCGTCTCCAAACTTGCTTCCACCCAATCCAGCCCAGGCCCGGGTTGCGGCTGGATATGCACCATTCGGAATCCTGGCTGATGTTCATCGGACCGAATGCCAGCAACATAACGATACAACCATTCTCCAATCGCACCGTACGCATAGTGGTTAAATGAATTCATATCAGCACTCCAGAGACTTCCATCCTCTTTGATCCCATCCCAATGTTCCCAGACCGTCGTTGCGCCTTGAGTCACCTGATATAACCAGGAGGGATAATCCTCTTGAAAAAGTAATGTATAAGCCAGGTCGTGAAGACCCGCATCACTCAATACCGGATTCAGATAAGGTGTACCCACAAAGCCTGTAGTAAGATGATTGCCCGCCTCTTTCACGAGTTTTACCAATTGATCAACAGCACGAGTTCGGGCAGTGGCGTCCAGAAGGTCAAATTGGAGCGCAAGAACATGTGCTGTTTGCGTAGGAACAGCAATTTTGCCAGCTGGAGTCACAAATTCATTTCGAAACTCATGAACAATGTTTGTATGCAACTGCTTGTAATATTCAGCATCATCTGTCTTTCCAAGGACCTCAGCCGCTTTTTGAGTTAACGACACCGAATAGGCATAAAATGCAGATGCCACATAATCCGTGTCCGTTGCGCCGACATAACTATTAGGCTTGGAGTCCAGTCCCAGCCAATCGCCAAAGTGGAATCCCGTGTTCCATAGATAAGGATTGTCACCCTGTACGTGAATGTACTCGATCCACCGCTTCATACTCTCATATTGCTCGGCCAATAATCTGGCATCCCCATACATCTCATAGATGGTCCATGGACAGATGACTGCTGCATCACCCCAAGCGGCGGAGGAATGACTGGTGTCACCCCATCCTTCTGACGTGGAACTTCTCAGATCCGGAACGAAGAATGGAATACCTCCATCTTCTCCCTGATCCGCTTCCAGATCCCGCAGCCATTTGGTAAAGAGTGGCGCCGTATTCATCAGGTAGGAAGACGTGCGGACAAACATCTGTGCATCGCCAGTCCATCCGAGCCGTTCATCCCTCTGTGGACAGTCTGTCGGCACGTCAAGGAAATTCCCTTTTTGCCCCCACAATATATTGTGATGCAGTTGGTTCACCAGTGGACTGGAGCATGAGAACTGACCTGTTTGCTCCATATTCGAGTGCAGCACTATTCCGGTGAATTCATTCAGACAAACGTGTTCCGGGAAGCCAACCAGCTTAACATAACGGAACCCTTGGAACGTAAAATGCGGCTCAAATGTTTCCACGCCATCCCCCTTGCACGTATAGCGAATACACTGCTTGGCGGAGCGAAGATTATCGGTGTAGAAGTTGCCTTCATGATCCAATATCTCAGCATGGTGCAGCTCAACCGTCTGACCGACCTCACCTTGAATGCTGAATCTCACCCATCCCACCATATTCTGCCCCATGTCTATTACACGATCTCCCTGTGGGGTTGTTAAGAAGGCGATTGGCTGTAGTTGTTCGACTTGGGTAACGGGTACGTTCTCCTGCGCAACGATGATATCTTTGGGATGATCCAGTACGTTCACAGGTACCCAATTCGTCTGAGATGAATCCGACCAATCAGACTCCATTCGTGCATCATACGTCTCCCCCATATAGATGTCCGACATACGGATTGCACTAGGAGCAGCGGTCCAATCCCCACCAGATAAAATCCATTCCTCCGATCCATCTGCGTATTTCATATGCAGTTCCAGCAGCAATGCGGACGTTGAACCAAATATCTCCCGTTCTTTGTTCCAGCCGAGATACCCTCGGTACCAGCCATCACCCAGATAAGCGCCTAATATGTTCTGCCCATCCTGAAGTAGATGAGTTACATCATAGGTTTGATATTGTAATCGCTTACGATAAGAGGTCCAACCAGGTGTAAAATAATCTTCTCCTACTCTTGTGTTGTTCATATGCAACTCGTATAATCCAAGTGCTGTCACATATATTCTGGCAGACGTAACAGGTTGTTTCACATTAAACTGCTTGCGCATACGCGGGCATGACGTATCTCCATCATCTGATGGTTGAGCTGTGATCCATTCTGCTTGCCACTTGTTATGACGATCCATAAGTCCCATCTCGAAATAAGCCGTTTCGGACCAACCCGAATCACTTCCTGCATCATCCCATGCCCGAATCCGGTAATAGTATCGCGTTTGCGAGGAAGGCTGAAAATGGTTTAATTCCACATGTATGGATTGATCCGTGTTTATCTTGCCAGAATCCCATTCAATCTCATCAAAATCTTTCGTTAAGGAGAGTTGTACTTGGTAAGCGAATTGCATACAGTTCCGCCGATCGGACTGCAACTGCCAGCTTAATCTCGGTGATTTGACATCAAGACCTATCGGGTTGATTCTATACTCACAGCGAAGGTGACTCACGTTGAACATTAGCAGATCGTCCTTTCCATCTTGGCTTCCCATTCGGGGTTACGATATAATTATATCGATCCTGTTGCCCTAAATACCCGGTTATCAGGACTATTTCATCCGGTGATTCAGCCATCTGTGCGAGGAGGTTGCTTGTGAATTCATCTGTACAACTTATGAAAAGCGAATACTTTCTGCATAATCATCTGCAACTTTTTGTCAATCGTTGCTCTGAAGATTTTGTGCTTCCTTTTCACGCACATGAATTTATTGAGTATAGCTATGTCTCCGAAGGAAAGGGCTTTCATCATATCGGTGAAGATGTCATTCCCGTGAAGAAAGGCATGCTGTTTGTCATTCCTGTTGGTGTTCCTCATGTCTTTCGTCCTGTGAGCACAAACGTAACCGAGCATCCATTAATTATATATAATTGTCTGTTTAATGCTGAATTGATCAACACGCTGACAGCCATCATTCAGGAAAAAGAAATCATTCAACATCTGATGAATCTGGCACAAAATCAAGTTCCTTATATAGCCGTTGTGGATCACAACGACAGGATTGAAGAACTAATGGTGAAGCTGTACCGTGAATCCTCCGTTCCGGGAATCGGTTCCTCTACCATGTTATACACCCTGGTGAGCCAGCTGGTATTGATGACCTACAGACAACTTTATCAAGAGGATCATGATGAAGAGCATCATTCCACCGGTTTTGATTACATCCTTCACTATATCAAGGAACACGTAAGCACTCGTATTCGGATGTCTGATTTGGTCCGTGTATCAGGCTGGAGCGAGAAGCAAATTGGGCGAATGTTTCTGCGACATACCGGTCAGACCTTTAGCAGCTACCTGCAACACCTCCGTATACAAAAAAGCTGCGAACTTCTAAAGAGTTCACAGCACAAAGTCAGTCTGATTGCAGAGCTGGTCGGATATCGGGATATGGATTCATTCTATGCCGCATTCAAAAAAATAACAGGCGAAACACCTCTCGCCTATCGCAAAAAATCCAGAGCACTGCGCTCTGGACAATAAGGTTAACTAACTTTCAGACACTAACAACCTGTAACACTTCATCTATGTATGCCTTGGCTTCTTTCCATGAAGACATCAACGGAAAGTTGTATCGCTCACGCTCCTGTATATTCCACGGATGCGGGATACAGATGACCTTTTTGCCGTCCTCATGCGCTGGAATCAGGTTATGTGCTCCATCATCAATGAGCAGATCGAAACCAAGCAAGTTTTTTCTTTTGCATGTAATAAACTGTTCTGCGGTTATAAAAGGCATGTGCTGCTGAAGCCAGTTCCACTTCTCAACGACTGTTCTTGGTTCTGCTGCCGTTACGACTATGACATCATAAGCATCGTTCAGCTTTCGCATCTCATCTACTACATACTCGTCGTATAACTCCAATTCCTCGAACAGACCCGGCCGACCATAAAATACATCGTGCGTGCTCTCTGGATGACGCAAATGGGACGTATCCCAATGAATCATATCCTCATAGCGCAACGGATGGGTCGGGAAGTTGAGGTTGTTGTGATAAATAGCCCGCTTGACCAGATGACATATCGTGTCATCCATATCTACAGCAATAATAGGCTTCTTCATGGTTATCCCTCCCCCAATACGATCACAGTATACCATCCAGAATGTTATGAAGTCATCCTTTTTACCTTGAAATGCCACTAGCGCTGATGAGAATTCTACCTGATTATATTAAAAAGGCGCCCCTGCGCAGCAATTCAGCTATGCCCGGGGTGCCTATTTAGATTATTCTATTCCAAGTTTTCGCCATTGGAGGCAATGACTTTTTGGTACCAGCCAAAGCTCTTTTTCTTATAACGATTCAATGTGCCTTGTCCATTGTCATCCTGATCCACGTAGATTACGCCATAACGCTTGGACATTTCCGAAGTGGATGCACTGATGATATCAATCGCTCCCCAGTTGGTATATCCCATCAGGTCCACACCATCCATAACGGCTTCTTTCATTTGTGTAATATGTTTTCTCAGATAATCAATACGATAATCATCGTTGATGGAACCGTCTGCTTCAACCGTATCTTTCGCGCCAAGGCCATTCTCCACCACAAACAGTGGCAATTGGTAACGATCATACAGCTCTTTCAATGCAACGCGCAGACCGATCGGATCAAGCTGCCAGCCCCACTCCGTACGCTCCAGATTCGGGTTCTTAATTGTACTGTACAGGTTACCACCCGTCACTCCATATTCCTCTGGATTTACTGCGGACACCAAGGATGTGTAATAACTGAACGAGATGAAATCAACCGTGTGCTCGCGCAGGATCTGCTCATCTCCTGGTTCCATGGCAATCGTAATCCCGTTCTCTGCCCAATACCGAGCCATGAACGTTGGATAACTACCACGAACTTGTACATCCGTATGCAGCAGGTTCAGCTGGTTATCGATCTGTGCTTGCAGCACATCCTCTGGCTTCGATGTCGCCGGGTAGTGAATCATACGCGCAAGCATACATCCGATCTGGAAGTTCGGGTTAATCTGACGTGCTTTTTCTGTTACCAGGCTGCTGGCTACAAATTGATGGTGAAGTGCCTGATAGGAAGCCTGCATCGTATTCTCCACACGGTCTTCAATAATACCTCCGCCTGTGAACGGTTCAATAATGGTTGTGTTAATCTCATTAAACGTCAACCAGTATTTTACTTTGTCTTTGTACCGGGTCATTACGGTTTCCGCATATCTCACAAAATGTCCAATCACTTCACGGCCAGCCCAGCCGTTATATTTCAGTACAAGTGCCATAGGCATCTCATAATGCGAAAGTGTTACCAGTGGTTCGATATCGTATTTCCGGAGTTCATCGAACACTTCGTCATAGAAACGCAATCCCTCTTCATTTGGCTCGGCATCATAACCATTCGGGAAAATACGCGGCCAGTTGATGGACAGTCGGAATGTCTTGAAGCCCAGCTCAGCGAACAGCGCAATATCCTCTTTGAAACGGTGGTAAAAATCAATCCCGTAACGCTTCGGATAACCTTTCGCGCTATGATGTGCCATAGCTTTCTCAACCGTCGCACTGGTAACATGCATCAGTTCTCTAAGGTTGGTGTAGTCCTTTTTCTCAAAATAAGGAACCATGTCGGCCGTCGACCATCCTTTGCCGCCAGCGTCGAATCCACCTTCAGCCTGGTTGGCGGCAATAGCGCCGCCCCATAGAAAACCTTCCGGAAACCCTTGTCGATTAATCATTCGTATCTCTCCTTCTTTAGTTGATATTGTTAGTCCTAAGACGGACAGTTTAGATTTCAGCTTTCAAGACGTCTTCACCCATCGTGATTTCGCCCAATTTCACAGGTAGAACCTGCTTGTAATCTGCCGTATTGGTAACAACCATAGCGGTTGTAATGTCGTATTCTTTTGCAATCTCGGCCAGTTCAAATGTAAGTAACTTGTCTCCAGCCTGTACACGTGCTCCTGTAGCAACATGTGCATCGAAATACTGTCCACGCAGCTTCACCGTGTTAATTCCAACATGAATCAACAATTCCATTCCGTTATCACTGCGGACAACGATCGCATGTTTCGTTTTGAACACATTCATGATGGTACCTGTCACTGGAGATACCAATTCGCCCACCGTTGGAACAAATGCCACACCTTTACCCATCAATTCATCACCAAATGTTGGATCGTTGACTTCTTTGAGCGGGATGGATTTACCTGTCATCGGTGCAACAGCTACTGCATCACTCGTTGGTGTTGGATCGCCCATGTCTTCCATGTTCACGGTTGCGGCGTCATCGGAAGGTACTTTCGCTGGTGCAGAAGAAGCACCTGGTGAGAATTGAGCTAACGCCTCTGCGTCTCCTTCTTCTTCCTTAATACCAAATATCGTAGACATGATTGCACCCACGATAAAGGCCAAAATCATACCCCCAAAGGAATACCAGAAGGTCTGTCCGATCAGGGAAGGAAGTCCTGGGAGACCACCGTTACCTGCAAGTACGTACGCTTTGGCGCCAAAAGCAAGGGCGAAGCCGCCACCTACTGCGCTACCAATCATAGCTGCGGCAAATGGTTTTTTATACTTCATGTTAACCCCGTACATAGCCGGCTCCGTTACACCCATCAGCGCTGTAAAGCTCGTGGACAATGCCACCGTTTTGAGTTTTTTATCTTTTGCCCGGAAGAATACGCCGAGTGTTGCACCAGCCTGACCCATATTGGAGATAAAGGTCAGTGGCAAGAATTTATCGAAGCCCAGTGTAGCGATATTACTCAGGATGATCGGCACAAGTGCATAGTGCATTCCTGTCATAATGATGAGCGCCATCGCGCCGCCCAGAACAATACCTGCAATCAATCCGCCTTCATTCAACAGCCAGTTGATACCGCCAGACAATCCGCTCCCTACAAATGTACCCAATGGACCAATTGCAATCAGCGTCACCGGAACCATAACAAGTAAGGTAATCAGCGGCACAAGCAATAGCTTGAGTGCAGCAGGGATAACGCGGTCAACCCATTTCTCAACATAGGACATCAACCATACAGCGAGTAAAATCGGAATAACCGATGAAGCATAACTTACTGCTGTAACCGGGATTCCCAAGAATCCAACCGATTCACCGCTAGATAACAATGCTGTCATGTCTGGATACATGAGTGCCGTACCTAGTGCAATCGCAACAAACGGGTTACTGCCGAATTTACGAGCAGCGCTGACTGCTATCAGTAAAGGCAGGTAATGGAATACGCCGTCACCGATAGCTGAAAGAATACGATACGTATCCGTTCCGGCAGACATCCAACCTACGGACACGAATAGTGCAAGTAATCCTTTGAGCATACCTGCCGCAGTAATCGCTGGAAGCATTGGGGCAAAGACACCTGCGATTGTTTCAAAAATTTTCAGCACGACATTTTGTTTTTTATCCGACTTTGGCTCTTTGTTTTCTGTACTTTGCTGGATTGCCGGATTTTCCTTCACCATGGCATCGAATACTTTTGCCACATCATTACCGATAATGACTTGGAATTGATCGCCGGAAATATTCGTGCCCATGACCTTATCCAGTTTCTTGAGTGAGCCGTTGTCGACTTTCTCGTTGTCTTTTAGATCAAAGCGCAAACGTGTGACGCAGTGATAAACTGAGTTAATATTGTTTGTTCCCCCAACGGCTTTAATAATTTCCTGCGCCGTTTCCTGATGTTTCATGATGTTTTCCTCCTCATTTTTCCAATAAAAAATACCCGAACGAATCTAGCGCATATTGATGGCGCCATCTCATTCGGGTATTGCCTGATTGAACAGTAACAAGCCCATAGGATATCCAGTTGTAATTTGATTCTATTGCGTGGACTTCTCGTCCCGCTTGGTTTTCATCAAACGTTCCAGATGGAGCGTTAGATATAACTGCTCAGAGTGAGTCATGTCATACTGATAGTTTTTATGGATAAAAGTCTCGATCTTGCCAATACATTTGAATGTCTCAGGATAGTTTTTCCGAACCACTTCATATAAATACTCCTCAGCATCATCATGTGAAGAATGGGTAATGACACGCTGACAGAAATATTTCAAATGGGTGATGAAGCGGAAATAATTAACGCTATCTTCATCCAATTCGACGTTGAAGTGATATTTGATGATATTCATGATCTCCTGCAACAACTGCATCAAATGGGTGACATCGTTCATGGAATCATTGACTTCCGCATTGATGAAATGCAAGGCAATATTACAGATTTCATCTTTGGGAAACTCAATATCCAGTCTTTCCTTCAGCAAGGTCAGTGCTTCTCTGGCCACATCATACTCCGCCTTATAGAAATGCTGAACTTCCCAAGAAAGTGGATTACGAGTAATCATTCCTTTTTCCAAGCGCTGAACAGCAAAGTGAATGTGATCAGACAGCGAGACGTAGATCCCGTCACTGATGGTTTTGTTCAATTGCGTTCGTGCCAGTGTCACAATATCATCTGTTGCCTGCAGAATCTCAATCGGCACTTCAGCCACGATGGATTTGAATTTCTCATAGATCGATGCATCCTGAAGACGAAATACCTTCTCAATCCGCTCTTCATCAATCTCATCGCCTGCTTTGAACTTAAATCCGATACCCCGGCCGAGGATCAGCAGTTCCTGATTTTTGTCATCCACGGTACTGACAATATTGTTATTAAATATCTGTTTAATAATCATTATGGACCCACCTGGTTTTTTTTGAGGAATAAAAAAGGGCAAAACCAAAACAGAAATAATAAAATCATTTCCATAGTGGTTTTGCCCGCATTACCGGTAACAAGCCTCGGATATAATTTATCATAACCTGAAAACGGTGTCAACCCAAAAATACTACTATTGCTATTACACTTCATTCCCTTACATGAGTCTTTTCCCTAAGCTTCCACGTTTAAGGGTGCATATGCTTTAGTATTCACATTTTGGAGCAGATTCAAACGAAATATTCCCAACGACTCATCGCTTGAATTGAATGAGATTATAACTAAAGTAAATGTTTTGAAGGATTTTTCACCTTAAATAGAGAAATGATTTAATTGAAGGAAGTAATTTTAGATAAAGGGGATTTATTCGTGAGGGACAAAGTAAAAGGATTACTCATTGGTATCACAATTGGATCAATGCTTACAGGAGTTACAGCTTATGCAGCATCAGGAACGCCCATAAAAGCTTTACTACAGAAAGTAAATATTTATGTAGATGGAACAAAGAAGTCGACAGCTAATGCAATAACTTATAACAATACTACATATGTACCAGTTAGAAGCATAAGTACTGCACTTGGTGAGAACGTAGCTTTAAAGTCTAACAATCTGTACATTGGCAAACAACCATTAGTTAAACTAACAGGGAATCAAGCGTTTGAACTGTTATATAAAAAAATTAAGAAAGAAATCGAAATGTATAGCCTAACTGTTGGAGAGGAATCCAAAGACGGAGATTTTTATGTAATGCGTTCATTCTCAGACAGAGAAACGTATGAAGTGACTTATGGCCTTTACTACATCCACATGTACACAGGGGAAGTCTACGAATGGAACTTCAAATCCAAGAAAATGGTTAAACTATAGTTATTAAAAGGCCCTTCTCTCGAAGGGCCTTCATCATTGCTGGAAGGTCACATTAATTTGTACAATCTCCGAACGACTACTAGTACGAATTGGAGGTCCCCAGAAGCCAAATCCTGAGGTTACGATGGAGTGCATAGAACCTTTTTGCAGATAACCCCAATCATTCTCGTAAATCGCTTGTGTGATGAACTGAGCCGGCGCAATCTGTCCACGGTGGGTGTGACCGGATACGACCAGATCTACATTGTTCTGCTCCGCAATATCCAGATCATACGGCTGGTGATCAATCATTAGTACCGGTTGGCTCAAGTCAGTACCTTGCATTAACGTAGCTACTTCTGCGCGATCCTTCTCTGTTCGGTCTTTCCGTCCAATCAGAGTGATCTTGTCATCCAAAACGATTTTGTTATCGTACAGAACTTGCATGTTGCTCTTCTCCAGCGCAGCAATCAGATCTTCAATCGGACCATCGAACTTATCGTGATTCCCGAGAGAAGCATAGACACCGTATGGGGCCTGAATATCACTGATAATATCGGCAATTCCGCTATTGAGGTACATATCCAGATTGTCATCAATAATATCTCCAGGATACAGCACCAGGTCCGGCTTCAATGCATTAATCTCCTCCACCATGCGTTTGGCATGTGCAGGGCCAGACAGAAGTCCGAAGTGCATATCGGCAGCCATGACAATGTTGAGCTTGTCTACACCTTCTACTTTTTTATCAATCTGGATATTATATGTTCTGACTACCGGGCTGTAAGCGTTATAAATTCCATAACCTAATGTGGACACTAATAACACCAGCGTAACGACTCCCGCCCATTTCTGTGTGTGATGTCTAGGAATACGGGTTAATCTCAGCAACCACATCATAAGGTGAACGACGGGCAGGATCAGTAATAACAACGAAAAGATTGCCAGCCAGTAAGAACCGATGATACCGAGGAACGAGATGCTTCCAAATACCCGTGCCAGAATGAAGGAAACGGCAAGGAATACAAGCGCTATAATATACAACCATCGAAATCTGGCGGACACAACTGGCTTCATCCAACTCCAACCGCTCCAGCCTATGTAGAACACTAATAAACCGTATACGACCAAAAACAATATACCTGCTAATACAAACATGCCCGGTCTAACCTCCACGTCAATAAGTTGTATTCTGAATTTTCATCACGGACACAGGTCCGTCTGAACAAGTATAACGTAGTTGATGAGTCAGATCATCTGTTTGCCAAACCCAGATTCGTACATTTTATTACAATTTGATGATATTCAAATTCGAACCAAAACGAGAAAAAGCATTCCCGCAGCCGCCCTGAATAGTTAAATTCAAGGACAACTGCAGGAATGCTATATTTTCGGAATTAAAATTACTCGTTTGTGTCCATCCACTGGAAGTGGAATGAACCTTCTTTGTCCACACGTTTGAATGTGTGAGCACCGAAGTAGTCACGTTGTGCTTGCAGCAAGTTTGCTGGCAAACGCTCTGTACGGTAGCTGTCATAGTAAGACAGTGCGCTGGAGAATCCAGGTACTGGAATACCTTGTCTTACAGCAGCCGCTATAACTTCACGCCATGCGCCTTGATAAGATTCAACGATGTTTTGGAAGTAAGGATCCAAGAGCAGGTTTTTGAGTTCTGCATCTTTGTCATATGCTTCTTTAATGTTTTGCAAGAACTGCGAACGGATGATGCAGCCGCCACGGAAGATCATGGCAATGTTACCGTATTTCAGATCCCAGCCGTATTCATCGGAAGCTGCACGCATTTGTGCAAATCCTTGTGCATAGGATACGATTTTACTTGCAAACAATGCTTTACGTACGTTCTCGATGAATGCTTTTTTGTCGCCAGAGAATGCTTCAGTTGCTGGTCCACTCAGGATTTTGCTAGCTGCTACACGCTCGTCCTTCATGGCAGACAGGAAACGGGAGAATACGGATTCCGTAATCATGGACAATGGAACGCCGAGATCCAGCGCACTTTGGCTTGTCCATTTACCTGTTCCTTTTTGTCCAGCAGCGTCCAGAATAACGTCAACCATTGGTTTTCCTGTTTCTGGATCGTATTTGGAGAAGATATCTGCCGTGATTTCGATCAGGTAGCTGTCCAGCTCCCCTTGATTCCACTCAGTAAAGATCTCATGTAACTCTTCAACGGAAACGTTCAATACGGATTTGAGCAAGTGATAAGCTTCACCAATCAACTGCATGTCTCCGTACTCGATACCGTTATGCACCATTTTCACATAGTGTCCAGCACCGTCTGGTCCGATGTATGTGCTGCAAGCGTCATCGCCAACTTTAGCGGAGATCGCTGTCAGGATCGGTTCTACCAACTGATAAGCACTTTCCTGTCCACCTGGCATGATTGCCGGGCCTTTCAGGGCGCCTTCTTCACCACCGGATACACCTGCTCCGATGAAGCGGAAACCTTTTTCTTCCAGTTCTTTACTACGACGTTGTGTGTCAGGGAAGTAAGCATTACCTCCATCGATAATAATGTCGCCTTGATCCAGATGAGGAAGCAGTTGCTCGATCGTTGCATCTGTTGCTTTACCTGCTTGCACCATGATCAGAATTTTACGCGGAGACTCCAGGGATTCCACGAATTCTTCAATAGTGAACGCACCTGTCAGGTTTTTACCTTCTGCTTCTTTCAGAAGATCGTTCGTTTTCTCCGGGGAACGGTTAAATACCGATACCGAGAAACCTTTGCTTTCAATATTCAAAGCTAGGTTTTTACCCATTACTGCCAATCCAATAACACCAATCTGTTGTTTACTCATAATGTCCTCCCAATACTCCATTATTTATATAGTAAGTTAAAACGAATGAATGGTTATAGATTATTGTACTGTTTTTTTCCAGTCAGCTGCAAACTTGTCCATACCTTGATCTGTCAGCGGGTGTTTGGAGATTTGTTCAATGACGGAGAATGGAACAGTTGCGATATGTGCTCCCGCCATTGCTACACGTGTAACGTGATCCGGATGTCTTACGGAAGCCGCAATAATCTGTGCATCCAGGTTATGTGTACGGAACAATTCAGCAATTTTGGTAACCAATTGTACGCCATCCTCAGAGATATCATCAAGACGTCCCAGGAATGGAGATACATATGTCGCACCAGCACGAGCAGCCAGAAGCGCCTGGTTCACAGTGAAGATCAACGTTACGTTGGTTTTCACACCTTTTTTGGTCAAGTAACGGCAAGCTTCAAGTCCTGCAAGTGTCATTGGCAATTTGATCGTAATGTTTTTGTCGCTGTTGTTAATTTTGATCAATTCGTTCGCTTGTGCAATCATATCTTCAGCAGTAAGGGCATCTGGTGTCACTTCCGCAGAAACAGACTCAACTTCAGGTACCAAACGCAAGATTTCTTCAATACGATCTTCGAATTTCACGCCTTCTTTGGCTACCAAAGATGGGTTTGTTGTTACACCAGACAATACACCGATTTTGTATGCTTTTTGGATATCTTCCACGTTAGCTGTATCGATAAAAAATTTCATGATTTAATTACCTCCAGATATAATTTTTTTATGGTTTAGAGATTCGCATTAACCGCCAAGGGTATGCTATTTGTAACTACAGACTCTTGATCCGCCGGCTCATCAAACCACCAGTGGTGACCATCTTCTTCAAGCATAACATCTGATTCAGCTGGACCATAGCTACCTGCAGGATACAGGTGAAGTGGCAACAGATTTTCCTGGAATGCATCCAGAATAGGTTGCACCCACGCCCATGACAATTCTACTTCATCCCAGTGGGCAAAGAATGTTGGATCACCCAGCAAAGCATCACGAATCAGATTCTCGTAAGCTTCCGCGAGGTCACCTTTATCCGGAGAAAGATCGATGTGAACCGGTTTGAATTCACCTTTATTCTCAGGATCACTGGCGTTCAGTTGCAATGTCATGCTCTGATCCGGACTCATTTCAATGACGAGCAGGTTTGGCTTGGAACCCTTGTTTTTCAGCACATTTGTTTGTCCTGAAGGTTCTTTGAATTCAATCACGATACGTGTTGATTTCTCCTTCATTCTTTTACCCGTGCGAATGTAAAACGGAACACCACGCCAGAAGAAATCATCAATTTGTAATTTGGCAGCAATAAATGTGTCATTCATCGTATTCTCGGCTACACCCGGTTCAGCAGTATAAGCATTTACCGGTTTACCTTGAATGTTGCCATCTGCATACTGTCCACGGATGATGTTTGCGCCCACAGTTTGTTTTTGTAACGGCTGGATCGATTCCATAATGTGTTTTTTCTTCAATCCAACTTTTTCGGAAGTACTGTTGTATGGAAGCTGGATCGCCATCATCATGAGCAATTGCAACATATGATTCTGGAACATGTCTCGCACTGCACCTACATGATCATAATAGGATGCACGTTCTTCGACACCTACAGTCTCATTCGCTGTAATTTGCACATTGGAGATGTAGCGGTTGTTCCATAACGCCTTCATGATTGGGTTACTCTGATGCAACGTCTCCAGACGCTGTACCATCGGTTTGCCCAAATAGTGGTCAATCCGATAAATCTCTTCTTCCGTGAACGATTCGCTTAATTTGCGATTAAGGTCGCGGGCGGACTGCAGATCGTGACCAAATGGCTTCTCGATGACGAGACGCTTCCAGCCGTCTGTGGAACCCAGCCCACTTTGTTGAATGTTCTCTGCAATGGGTTCGAAGAATTCCGGACCAACCGAGAGATAAAACAAGCGATTGGACGGAATGCCAAGCTCAGCTTCTCTTTGTTCAACTAATCCCAACAGCTTTATATAATCTTCCTTATGGCTTATATTCAATACACTGTAGCGGAAAGCTTTCACAAATGACTTCACAACTTCAGGATCAGCTTGGCGTCTGGAAAATTCATTTAATGATTTTTCCACTTGTGCCTGAAAGAATTCATCAGACCACTCTCTACGCCCCAGACCAATCAATGAGAAGGTTTCAGGAAGCTTCTGCTCAAGATATAAGTTATATAAGGCAGGATATATTTTTCTTTTGGCTAAATCGCCAGTAGCACCAAATAAAACAATGGTAGTTGGTTCCATCTCACCGTTCTCCTTCCAAGTAACTCTGGTTTCTTTGTTGTAGTTACACTATAATACGTTTTATAGCTATACAAGTAATTAATATATTTCACAGGAGCTATAGACCACATCTATGACTACAAATTACGAACTATATAAAGTCTTTTATTGGGCCGCCAAAACGGGAAGTTTGACACAGGCTGCGAAAGCACTGTATATCACTCAACCCAGCGTCAGTCATGCCATTAAGCAATTGGAAGAGAGCTTTGGTCTTACCTTGTTTTATCGAAATTCCAAGGGGGTAGCGTTGACACAGGAAGGTGCCAGTCTATACTCCTATATTGAACAATCCCAAATTCTGATCTCACTTGCGGAAGAAAAAATGGCCGCACTGAAGAATCTCGACAATGGTGAACTCCGGATTGGTGGCAGTGACTCCCTGTTCAAGCATTACATGCTGGCGTATCTAGAGGAATTCCACATCTTGTACCCTAACATCAAGCTACATCTGAGTCATGGAACCACGCCGGAAGTCATCACCTTTCTGAAAGAAGGCAAGATTGATCTCGGTGTTGTTCGGATGCCCATTGTTGATCCACAGCTTGAAGTCAGGGAAAGTATTCAGTTAAAAGATTGTTTTGTAGCTGGGGAACGTTATGCTCAGTTGAAGGGTAAAGTCATGACACTTGAGATGCTTCTTGAGCATCAACTGATCCTCTTCTCCCGGAACAGCCGTGTTCGGATGGCTATAACTGAGTTGTTTAACAGCTATAATTACACGTTGAAGCCTGAGATTGAGGTTGGTAGCGTTGATCTGTTGATTGAGTTTGCGCGTCGAGGACTGGGTATTTCCTATGTCACACGTGAGTTTATCTCCAAGGAGCTGGAGGAAGGTTCTCTCTTCGAAATTCAACTTGATGTCCCGCTGCCCCCTTCCCATGTGGGGATTATGACCAAACGAAATATGCCGATCTCTCTGGCTGCCAACAGGTTTATGGATCTCATTTTCAAATCCTGAGTGGTCACCATGTCAAAAGGTACAACAAAGAGCCCCACCATCCAGTCATGGATGATGAGGCTCTTTGGCTTGCATAATGTATGTGTTTATCTAACGATTAAAGACTCACCAGATAGGACGCGTACAATATAAGGGCAACCTTACCATTACCGAGGATTGTTGCTCCAGATAGATGGTTCATCGCTCCCAGATACGTACCAAGCGTCTTAATAACGACTTCCTGATTGCCTATAATCTCATCTACAGCGTATGCTGCAATTTTATCAACGGAACGCACAATCACCATCTGAATATCTTCAGGTGAAATTCGAACAATCTCAGCAACATTATACATCGGCAAGATTAGCACACGACCTGATACTTTAACTAACAAACCTTTAATAATCGCCAATGTGAGTGGTAGACGAATCGTAAACGTGGTGCCCACACCAACCTCCGTATCAATATCAATGATACCGTTGAGGCGCCCGAACCTCTGCACTTTCAATGCCATGATCAGCACTGTTGGGATGAGATGGATCAGTGGGTCACTCAATTCTTCAATAATCATCCGGTCAAGCTCAGTCTCTCCACCTTGAATAACTAGTTCCAGATCCTTACCAAGCTTCTGCGATAGGTTACGAACCAATCTCGGGAAGCGACTGAATAGTTGATCAATGGGTAACATCCGTGTCTTCATCCGGGCCAGTTGTATTCACGGTAAGCAAGCTTTGTTTCGTTTGCTCTGTTTCAGAGATTAATTCAAGTGGTGCAGACATCGCTGAAACCTCATTGGATTCCAGCAGATATGGAACAATCTCCAGCATATGTATATCCGAGTCTGAAGACAGGTCTGCCTTAAGCTGTTGTGTGTCCTTTGACGTTTTACACTTACATATATACGTATATTCAACATTCTGCATTACTTTCACATACATCTCCATACAAAATTTCATGTAATATGGTCTTCTTATATTTACATAAGAAGTTGTATAGTTCTTACGTCTAACAAATATCATTTTCTATGCGTAAAAATTATGTATTTTGCTGTACACACTCAACATTTCAAGACTTAAGTCTAATAAACACTTACACATACTGAGTCCATTTTCCCATAAAAAAAACCAAACCCGAATCAACAAAGTTTGGTTTTGAAGCGAAAAAATACACTTAAAATTAACATAAAACCCGTTTAAAACTAATTACTTATGTGTTATATAACTGCTCCAGTTCCATTAAGCGGTCCTTAATCCTGTGCGGAATAATATCAAACAGATTATCCCACGTCATGAACATCTCCGGTTTTAGTAAATATTCTTCGAACTCCATGGTAGGTACAAACGCTTTGGTCTGCAGATAACGCTCCACCTGAGCATCGATCTGTTCATTCGTTTCAAAATAATCTTGAAACAACTCATTCACAAGTAGCCCATCACATCCAGCTTCGGCATCTGCTGCACTATACAGGTTTGGCAATAACTCAAATACAACCGGAAGTGGTGAGAAAGCATGTTTGCCTGGCTGAGAGTACAGACATACATGATGTCCAACCACATTGACCCGTTCCTTCAATAATCCGCGCAGCACTTTCCCATGAAAGCTGGCTTCACAGTCTACCACCTCTCCGTCATGACCCACATAAACCCATACATGCTCCATTTCATACAGATGTCCAATCTCATAATCCCACCAGATTGCATATTCAATTACGTATTGTACTGCTTCGGTCGGAAACTTAATATCCCTTCTGAACGATGGTGAAGGCCCAGATTGATGCAACACAGAAATGCCAACAAAATCAGGATAAAAGGGTTCGGCTCTGTCAAACATCAAAATAGGTGCATAACTCATTGCAGTTTCAAGCGTTTTCATTTCTGACATGTTCATTCATGAGTCCTCCGTTTTTGTTGGATGTTCATACTATACTAACGATTATTACATCAACACGTCAAAAAACCTGAAACTGTTATTCCTCCAGTTACAGGCTCTGTACTTTGATAATAAATAAGGAATCTTGAATTAAGATTTCAGATTATTGGATGGTGACACGGACGTCTTGGAAGGTGAAGTCGATTGATCAGAAACCTGCGTATCACATCCTATTGGTGGGCCTAGAATCGCATCATTTTTAATAGACGCAACAGCTCTCGCATATGCCTCTTCATCCAAACAGTACGCGCGGTGAGCCACCTCCGGCGGTGTAGCTGCCAAGAAATCCGCTCCAAACACAATATCAGGCGTTGGTTGATCAAAGATGGTTAATACATATACATCATCTGTCTCAGCGACAAACCAGTGAAACCAGCCTTTCGGAAATACCACAACCTGCCCTGGTTTCAGACGATATGTCAATCGTTCACGCGTAAACGGATTGAAGACTGACGCTGTAACTTCACCAGTGATGACCACAACCATCTCCGTGACATTGGTGTGCCAGTGCGGCTGCACAATGATTCCTTTGCTTAAGTACACGTTGAAGAAACCATTCGCAATGGTCGGCAGCTGTTCTCCAAACAACTGGGTTACATAGTTGCGTGAATCCCTCTGATAATTGACAACCGCATTGGAATCGGCTGCCAGCGGAACATTCGGGGCTTGTAAAATCGGATTCATCATACGATCATTTCTCCTCCTTGGGCATACACCTCATTGTTGTACTGTATGCCGGAGAATAGAAAGATAATACCGTTGACACATGTTATATATTGTTTTTAATCCTGAACATTAGGTTTCTTAGAATCATGTATAAACAAACTAGACTTGACCAGGGAATCTGCCTCCGGCTGCAATGCCCTGGGGTGATATGCGATCTATCTGGTTCATCTCATCATCCGTAAGCGAAACCTGTAGCGCTCCTAAGTTCTCGTGAACTCTTTCCAAGTTCCGAGTCCCCGGGATCGGAACGATATGTTCTCCCTTTCCAAGCAACCAGGCCAGAGCAAGTTGAGAGACCGTGCATCCTTTTTGCTTAGCCATCTCTTGGATCAATCCAACAACCTCCAAATTTTTCTGAAAGTTCTCACCTTGGAAACGCGGATAGTGACGACGATAATCATCTTCCGGCAAATCGTCTATAGAACGGATCTGACCTGTCAGGAAGCCCCGTCCCAATGGGCTGTATGGAACCAAGCCAATGTTCAATTCATGCAGGACAGGCATAATCTCATCCTCAAGCTCTCGACTCCATAATGAATATTCAGTCTGCAACGCTGTAATCGGATGAACAGCATGTGCACGCCGAATGATCTCTACTGGCGCTTCGGACAAACCAATATATCGAATCTTCCCCTGTTGAACCAGATCGGCAAGTGTGCCTACCGTCTCTTCAATGGGTGTATTCGAATCAGGACGATGCTGATAATACAGATCGATATAATCCATTCCCAGATTGTAGAGACTCGCATCTACTGATTTTTTGATGTAGGCTGGATCTCCCTTGGGGCCCTGCGTGTGTGTTATACCAAATTTGGTGGCAACGATTGCCTTGGATCTTCGACCTTGAAGCGCGCGTCCAAGCAGTTTTTCATTCCCTCCAAATCGCTGTTTTTCATACTCTCCGTACAGATCCGCCGTATCAAACATGGTAACTCCTGCATCCAGCGCACCCTGAATGGTATGTACCGATTCGTCATTATCCGGCATCATCATCACACCCAGGCCGAGCCCAGATATACGTAATTTGTCATTGCCTAACGTTCTTGTTTTGAGCATGAGGCTCCCTCTTTTCATCTTGAAATAGAAACGTTAACTAGAAACGTATGAACTTGAGTTCATTCTATTTCACTCCCGAGACCCCAACCACACTCTGTTTATGCTAGTAAAGAAATTACCAGTTTGATTAACTTTCTATATGGCAACAGGAACGTAAATACAACAATGAATGCCTGATTGGCTGTTCAGATTATTCATGGAATAGATATCGTATGCATGCACAACACCATCTGCCCGATCCGTCGTTTCAAGCAGCACACGATTGACTTGTTTTAATTCGACTTGGTGCAGGTTCCAGATCGTTCGGAAGTCCACACTTTCTTCACTCAATTGTTTCACGATTCTGGTAAATTCGGGGTCACTCGGATACTTATCATAATACGTACGGAAAACAGCTACCGAGTGCCGCGCGAATTCATCCCAATTGTGCATACGCTCCCTGAGCGTTGCATCTAAGAACAAAATCCGCATCATTAAACGCTCATCCATATTCATCGACGAGAATTTAAAGAGGTTCGTATCAGCTGCTTCATTCCAGGCAAGTATCTCAGAACGTTCATTGGTAATAAAAGAAGGATGCGTCAACTGGCCAATAATACTCTGCCAACCTGGCTCCAGTTGCGAATACGAAGCAAGGAATTCATGTTCCGTATTAGGGTCCCATAAGTCAAATAGATGACTCTTCTCTTCCAGGGTTAAACGGAGCGCATTCGCTATGCTCTGCATCACTTCTCGTGAAGCCGCCAACTCCCTACCCTGTTCGAGCCACGTGTAATACGTTGCACTGACACCAGCCAATACCGCTACTTCTTCCCGCCGTAGACCGGGTGTTCTTCGCTGTCCATAAGATCCTGACAATCCAACTTGTTCCGGTTGAATGCGGCTTCTCCGTGATTTCAAGAACTCACCCAGTTTTTTGTTACGGCTCATACTTGTATCCATAGACATCGTTCCTTTTTATAAAAGTATTCAAGCCTATTCGACTCTATCCAAAATGGTAGTCTCTGAGTGACTTTGATATAATTCATCTATTATTAGTTCTGCAGAATCCTTGGTTTACAAGTAGCTTAGCATCGATTGGTGCAAAACGAAAGGAGCATAACATGATCCCTAATGTTGGAGATGTATACTGCGTGTACGTCGAAAAATTACAACAATATACCGCCTGCCAGGTAACTGGACTGAAAGAAACGGAGGGTAAAACTTCCGACATGCTTGCCTCCGTCCTTCAGTTGGATTGGACTGGTGATCAACTGCCTAATGAAATGCAGCTTCATCAGATAAAACCGCTGATCTGTAACTTCTATTTCTGGCATGATCGACTTGCCCATAGTTTCGTGAGTGCTAATGTTCCTTCACGGTATGTACTTGCAGGCAATATCCCTCCTCTCTACATCGAGGAAACAAATACGTATGGCGGAGGCTGGCCGATCGGAGAAAGTCTCTATCTCCAGCGTGAATGGGATGGTATCGATGCGACCCGAAGAGCGCAGTTCAAACAAGCTGCGGATGAGGACGAAGAAGTGATGGTTGGCGATCGTGTAATGCGGCGCAGTACGAGTACACTCCGCGATTTCAGCCCTAAATCTTCTGAAGATGTAGCCGAACTCGCAGAACTACCTTGTCTGACACATATTGAAATGGAAGGATATACGGAATCGATCTTTCCATTTATAGAGGACAACCCGTTCATTAATGAACTTCATATCATACATCATGGTCAAACGACGCTGGATATCAGCAACAGTCACTTAACCAAACTTATTGTGGATGCCCGCGGGTTAAAGGAGTTAATTTTGAACACAAAGATGAAGAGTCTGAATTTCACAGGAGAGGTGTCTCCTGATCTGCGTATCGTGGCTTATGAAGACGGTAAATGCATCACTCTCAATGTTCCATCGGGCCTGCCACAGGTTACGGGTATCTCACGACTTGAAGGTCTGTATATCAGAGATATCACGGAACTCAATCTGGAGCCACTTGTGCAGTATTATCCTGAGCTTTCAGAGTTACGATTGTGGGGTAAACCCGGCAATGTATCCCATATAGATTCGATTCAGCATTTGGCAAATCTGCAGACCTTCACTACATATGACCTGTTCGGTTTCAATGGTGAACAATTCCCTGATCCAGAGCAACTTCCAAAATTGGCTACGCTGTGGCTAACCAGCCTGCCTGCCGATGCAGCCAAATCAATCAAAACAAGATATAAAAAATCCGCTGCTGCCGGACTTGATATGGAAATCACCAAAGCACGCAAACCCGAATGGCTTGCGGAGAACCTGAACAATCCGTTTCGGGATTGGGATGGGCGGGACCACATTAAGGCAGCTCACGCCCAAAAAGCAGCTCAATTGTACAAGCAGTGCTTGAAGGAAATACGTCAGTTAAGTCAAGATTTTAACAATCAGGAAGCTATGCACAAACAACTCGTCTCCATGGTTGAGAACTACACACAGACCTTCAACAAGATGGATGCCAAGACCGGCTTTATTGAAACTATTGAGCGGGAAGAGATTTATGTTGTTCTAGCAGCGTTGCTAGAGCAGTTACAGCAGAGTTTGGAACTGCGTCAAGATGATTCGGTAGAAGTTAATCACGAGGAATTATATGAGGTATTTGATCGTTTGAGGGATTTCTAGTTTACGCAAAAAGGGTCCTGTTATGAAAATGGCTGGACCCTCTTTGGCACCCCCGACCTCAAGTGTCGTAACTAACCAGATAATGATGAAGTTCCGTGTTATAACAGCCGATACTGTGCTCAATTAATCTGCCTTCTCCGTCGAAGGAGTTACGGAGGCGCTTAAGCACATGCGTCCCCGGGGGGATATTCAGTAGTTGGCATACCTCAGGGGCTGCCAGCTCCACAAAGAAACGGTCTTTGAAGTTCTCCAGCAAAATGTTGTTCTCCTCCAGTGAGTCATACAGCGATTGAATGTCTCCATTCATCTCTTCCATGCCTCCGCCGGGCAATGCAGCTGCTGCCAAGAAGTGTATCAGATGAATATAAGGTTGTCCGTTAAGAATGTAAAGCCTTTCAATCCGCTGGCAATACGGCCCGTAGCGACCATATTCCTCCGTTCCGGTATCATTGGTGAGTAAACGGGAATTCAGAACTTTCTTTTCCAGCTTATGGCCCTCTTCTACGAGCAGCTCCGTAAACCGTTTGCCCTTTGAGAGCTTCTGATGAGAGGTATTGCGCAACACAATCGTCCCAACACCGCTTTTTTTCTGCACGTAACCTTCCTGGGACAGCTCTTGGACCGCACCGCGGACTGTCATTTTGCTGACGCCAAATTCTTTCTCCAGCTGCGGTTCGGAGGGGATGATGCTTCCGAGAGGATATACGCCATGTAGAATCCGATCTTTGAGAATTTTTTGGATTTGCTGATATAAAGGACCTTGCTTGCGCTTCAGAGACACTCACTGTTCACTACCTTTCAATATCTGAGGTATGGTCCGACAGCGCCCGGAGCACCTCATTCTCGGTAAAAAGCGCTGTATCACCTTGAGTGGTATGGGCCAGCATCGCTGCCGCCACTGCCATATTAACCGTATGTTCCTGTGGATAT
The DNA here is from genome assembly GCF_031455635.1 of Paenibacillus sp. 2003. Lineage (NCBI taxonomy): Bacteria > Bacillati > Bacillota > Bacilli > Caryophanales > Paenibacillaceae > Paenibacillus > Paenibacillus sp. 2003. Next base: position 2,570,186 of record NZ_JAVDTB010000001.1, read on the forward strand.
TGCTGCAATTCCCCATGGATGATGGTGCTAGCAAATACATCGCCGGCACCGATCCGGTCATACACCGGGAACGTCAGCCTGCGGGAAAATACGAACGTACCTTGATGATAGATATATCCTGTCAAGGAATGCGTGTGGTCAGCGTTAATCTCACGGTGAGTTCCTGCTACCGTTCCGATTCCGAATCGCTGTGCAACTTCAGGAATCGCTTGCTTCATCTGTGTTATTCTATCATATTCTCCGGTTCCGATGCCAAGAATACACTTCGCATCCTTCTCATTCATTAACACCAGATCTGCCAGCCCCAGCAGTTCCTCATAATGCGGGCGGGCCTTGACATAACCATCTGTCCCCCATAACGTAGGACGGTAATTACAATCAAACACAACCTTGCCCCCAGCACTCTTCACTTCCTCAGCAAGTCGTTTCATCTGCTTGCGCACGCCATCATTCATAGCCAGCGTAATGCCACATAAATGAAGAACGTCGACTCGGGAGGCAAGATCTTTCATATCATAATTGTCTGCGTCCGCGGTATTGAAACTGCTGCCCAGCCGGTCTGTGTAAGTAACTCTGCCAGGGCGGGCTCCAAAGCCATTCTCCAGAAAGTACATCCCAAGGTGTTTACCGCCCTGCCTAATAAGAGAGGTATCCACCCCAAGCTTGCGCAGATAAGCGATAGCCGCTTCGCCCACCGGAGTTTCCGGCAAGGTCGTAATAAGAGCGCCATAATGGCCGTATCTGGCTAATGCTGCCGTTACATTCACCCCGCTACCGGAAAAAGAATATTCCAGCCTGCTGCTCTGGACCAGCGTTTCGTAGCCCGGAACCTGCAGCCGCATCATCACTTCGCCAAAAGCAGCAACCCTAGGCATATCGGTCCACCAGCGATTTCATTGTTTCGAGCAGGCTGCGGACATCCTGTACGTTCGTACTCCCGGTCTGTGAATCAATAATTGAAGAATAGACATGTGGTATAACCTGAGGTACGCCTGCCTGAAGTGCAATCTCTAGAATGGGTCCAAAGTTGTCCAGATCAATTCCGCCTGTAGGCTCCAGAGCAAAAGCCGCTTCTCCACAAGCCTTGGCAACAGCACGGTACTCCTCTTCCAGCTTCAACCCCTGCATCGGATAATATTTGAGCGCGTTCCCTCCCATGTCACGAACCAGTGCAATGGCGGCATGAACCGGAACAATGGCCTGCGGAGTGGTTACTGAACTGATGGGGCCAGTCGATATATTTACATAACCTGGCTGACCGCATGGAGATACCAGGCAGTTAATCCAACTATCTTTAGGTCCCAGATTGGCACGGGTTGCCCCGACTGCCGGGAATACCTGATTGATATGGCTTCCCGGATAGCTGGCGACAATCTCCGCCACAACTGCAGCCTGACGGCTGTCTCCGGCCCCGAGTCCAATAGATACGGCATCTTGAATAGCCTGACCATATTCAGTCATGGCAACTACAGCTTCTTCCGACGTAGCATAATTTTTGGAGAGCACACCAATAAGTACATATCCTTCCGCAGCCTCGTACACATCCTTGGCGTTCCCGATACTCCCGGCCAATACATTAATTGCGGCCCTGTTCCTATACAGACACTGCTGAATATGACTCATTCTGGTTTACCTCCCACGATTTCATGTATTCTGCTGACGATGACCTGCGTATCATCCCCTTGTAGCGACCTTGGATCAATATCGAAATAACCCTGCTTGACGCCATAGTCTCGGGTATATACCGCAATTGCACCTTCACGTAGCTGGTCATTCATTTTCTTCGCATCCACCCCAGCAAGAGAGGAATCAATCTGGACACGTCCCCGGAAAATCGATCTGCCGGCTTCATCCTGCACGATGCGGACCGAAACACCAGGAAGTCTATCCAGTGGCTGAAGAGCCTCCAGCGTCTGCTTCTCTCGTTCACTATTATCCGCTTTGTCCTGGTATTCCTCTAGCGCTTGAAGTAACCCAAAAATGGTCTCTTTGCCGACCTTCATGCTGCGGCCAATCCCGTGTAGCTGTACCTTAAGCCACTCCACGTATTTATTTTTGCCGACGACAATGCCGGAAGTAGGGCCTTCAATAGCTTTCGACCCGCTGTAAATGGCCAGATCCGAAAGTTGGATATATTTGTGCAGATCCTCTTCCGCTGCCGCATCAACAATCAGCGGCACCCCTCTACGCTGTGCAACCTCCCATGCCTCTTCCACAGAAATCATGTTCTTCTGGACAGCGTGATGGGATTTAACATAAAAAATGGCTGCAGTGTGTTCACCGATCGCCTGATCGATATGTTCCTTACGGCCTTCATTGGCATACCCGACTTCTACTACCCGGCCGCCGCCAAGGAATATCATGGTTTCGACCGGCGCTCCATATTGCACATTATGGCCCTTTAGCATAATAATTTCATTTTTTAATATCGGCTCCTGGTGCAGACGAAGGCTGAGACGTGGATCTCCGGCAGTCACAATGGCTGCCACTGACAGCGCTATACCACTGGATGCGGAGTTCACCACAACCGCGCTTTCCGAACCAAGTAACTGTGCAATATATTCTCCGGATTTGTCCACAAGATCCGCAATTTCCACGTACTGCTGTCCGCCCTGTTTCATCGCATCCATGACTGAATCCGTTGGTGCGGAAACGCCAAGGATGCTCATTCTTCCACTGGCATTAATAACACGCTTCAATCCATATTTAGCCTGTAATGAGTGACCCATTAGCAAAGACTCCTTTAGCCTCAATATAGTGTTGCGTGACCCGGACATCACCTTCCGAGTCCTTAAGTTGCTTTTCGCCTGCTTCCAGGGAAAATAAAGTCAGGTTCGCCTGCTGTCCCACCCTAATCTGCCCGAGCTCCGGCTTACCGAGCCACTCCGCTGGACTTCTTGTAACCGCACGGATCACCTCTTCCAGACTGTAGCCGAGGTACAGAAATTTCGTCAGCACATTCGACATACTGTATACCGGACCATTCATACGGTTGCCTCGGTAAATGTCCGTACTGATTGTATTCAGCGCAATGCCTGCAGCCTTGGCCTGTTCTGCAATCCGGAAGGAAAAGCTCGCTGTGCCATGCCCCACATCCAGTTGAACTCCCCGAGCAGCTGCATCCAGTAGTTCTTGCAGCGGTGTGCCGTCCGCATGAAACAGATTGTTGGACTTGCCATTAAGGTAATGGGTGATTACATCGCCAGACCGTAGTAGCTCCAGCACATCAGAGATCGCGGGCGGAGCAGAACCGATGTGAACCATGAGTGGAAGCTTCGTTTTTTCCGAGAGTGTGCGTGCCAACTTGAGTGGCTGTATGCCGCTGTCTTTGACGACACTTTGGCTGATGCGGGCCTTCAGACCAACAATGAAATCAGGATAAGCCGCTGCCGCCTCCAGGACCTTGGCCTGGTCAATCCATTCCAACTGTGACAGTTCATCCGTCCGTTCGAGCCCGATGCTTGAAATGTTTAACAGAGCAAATACTTGTGTAGCAGCCTGTAGTCTTGCGGTATAAAAAGCTCCAATTCGATCTGCACCGCAGCTTCCAGCATCTACAAGCGTTGTTACCCCCTGCTTCACACCAATTTCGTCGATATCATCGCCATAGGGATCAAGCTCCTGGACGGCATGCACATGCAGATCAATCCACCCACTAGACACATATAACCCTGAACAATCCAGCTCATTTTCTCCTTCAACCTGTCCTGGCGGTGTAATGGCGGTGATGATCCCGTCCTGAATGGCGATATCCATAATTCGCCCATCAACAAGCTGCAGATTGCGCAGCACATTCTCTGTGCCCACTCATCCCATCTCCTTTTTCAACCCCGGTATACAGGCAAAATCCAAAAAATGATTCATGAAATCTGTACTTCCAAATAGGCAAAAATAAGCCTGATGAGCTACTTTATTCTAAAGATTATAATGTTATAATGTTTATACTAGCACAAGTGTAATCCAGAAGAGAACACTATTTTTAATTCGAATATCTAACACTGGGGGACTGCTTCATGGCAAATTCGGCACTCAAGCCATCCTTGCTCAACAGATTCAGGTTCAGCTGGAATCATTTCAAATCAAGGCTTCTGCTGAAATATGCCTTTTCTTACATTCTCATATTTCTTATCCCTCTGACAGGTGTAACTATTTTTGTATATGAAAACGCTGTCAAAGGATTGCGTGTAGAGATTGAACAATCAAATGTCAATCAGCTTAACCAGGTGAAGAGCACTATAGATAACCGCATGAATGAACTTCAGGAAATAGCGGGGAGAATCGCCTATGACAAACACCTGACCCCTTATATGGTACAGCATCCCTATTATAGCTTGGAGGCGATTCAGGCGCTGGCCAATTACAAAGCTAGCAGCAGCATTGCAGAGGATCTGCTCCTCTATTTCCATAACGATTCCAACATCTATTCATACCGCGGTCTGGCTAATCTTGATGTCACCTTTGATAGTCTCTATCAGTTCGAGCATTGGAATCCGGAAGAATTGCGGCAGGACTTGAATGAAACCAGGCAGCCCCTGGTCCGTCCCGCTGAGAACGTGAAGGTTAATTCCCGAATGGAGTCGATGCTTGTCATGCTTGTGCCCGTTAAACCGAATGACCCGTTTCCATATGGGACCGTTGTTTATTTAATGAAAGAATCCAACCTTACGGGGGTCATGGATTCGATTTTGAGTGATTTCTCAGGAAGCAGTTATATTTTCAGTCCCTCCGGAGAGGTGCTGACCGCGAATAGCCATGGCATCAGCCTTCCCCAGAACGAAATTGAGCATTTAGCTACACTTGAGCCCGGTATTCATAATTTGAAGATGGATGGAGAACAATACTCCGTTGTTTCTGTACAATCTGAAGAAAATGGCTGGACCTATGTGACCACAATGCCAAGCTTCCAATTCTTCAGCCGTGTCGCCCATGTCCAGACCCTGATCTTGATCGTCTTCTGTATTACAGTCATTACCGGCATAGCTGCTGCGCTGCTGCTAGCCAAACGGCAGTACCATCCGATCAGGGATTTGATGGACAAGATGAAAGGCAGCGGCGATGATGCTTCCAAGCTGCGCAATGAATGGGAATGGATACGACAGACGCTCCACAATTACAGTGCAAAAATTGATTTTCAGGAGCCCTTCGTCCGTAATCAGTGCATGTTGCTGTTACTCAAGCACGGCAAGCCGGATGATCCGGAGATTGAGCAAATGATCCTGAGCGCCGGATTCCGGCATCCTCAAGGACAAGGGCTCTATTTCTCGGCTATATTGTCTTGGGATGATACGTTGTCTGACGACATGTCCTGGCAGGAACGGCATCTGTTGCAGGATATACTCAGCAATGTGTGTCTTCCAGGTACCAATGCTCAGATTTTCGGTGTAGAATTCTCGGTCAAGGACCAGTTTGCCCTGATTATTTCACTTCCCGGCGATGCGGACAAGCCGATTCAAAGCCAACTGGAACAGGTGATTGAAGCCATTCAAACGGTGATCCGCGAGCGCTCGCAACTATCTCTGAGTATAGGTGTCGGCATGGCCTATAGCGACTTGGCCCGGCTTAACCAATCCTTCATTGAAGCCGCTGCAGCTCTGGAGCACCGGATCATCCGGCGCAGCGGTCAGGTGACTTATTTCGAGCAGCTTGCAGAGCTGAATCCTTCTGCTTCCGAGAGCTTTTGGATTCCGCGCAAATCCATGCTGAAACTGGAGCAGAGTCTAAAGCAGGGCAACGAATCAGTAGCTGTCCAAATGATTGCCGATACCATTCATACGATCCAAGACGAGCCGTTGCAGGTTCATCTACTGCGCTGCATCTGTTTCGATCTGCTGAACGCTTTTCTACGCACCGCCTCCGAGCTTGGTATGAACGAAGTCTTCGCTAATATGCCGGAGTTAACTTCCTTCGAAACACTTGAAGAGCTGGAGATTCGTTTGCTCAGTCTGGCCGCTGACATTTGCGCGCAGGTGGAGCTAAATACGAAGACAAGCGAGTCAACATTAATGGACGACGTTCTGGCTTACGTGGATCAACAGTTTGCAGACTACACACTCAGTCTGGAGCATGTAGCTCTTAAGTTTGCCATTTCAACTTCTTATTTAAGTCGGAGCTTCAAAGAGAAGACCGGCAGCAATTTCTCACAATATATCTGGCAGCGGCGTGTGGATGAAGTCATGCGGTTGCTGGAGAATACTAGCGCACCGCTCAAAGAAATTATCGAGCAGGTCGGTTATATGGATGCGCCAAATTTCATCCGCAAGTTCAAAAAAGAAATCGGTCTGACACCAGGGCAGTATCGCAAGGAACATGCCTTGAGAGGGGTAACTACGAAAAGACCTGTTTAAGTTGGCACAGTTTCCGCCCTTTCTGTATTGCATTCATGTATTTGAAGATACAGCTTCACTTTATGGTTTATTTTGCTACTGCCCTTCCTGGAGGATGTGCTCTACCAGCTCATCCAGCGGAACAGTTGCGAGTGCAATCGCCGTATCTGTTACCCCGTAATAGATATAGAGCAGTCCATCTTTGACCACATTTCCGGTTGGGAAGATGACATTTGGGATCTGGAACCCAAATTTCTCATAATACGTCTCTGGCTCCATAATAAAATGATGTGTCCGGGCAATGATTTTCTCAGGCTGCTCCAAATCCAGCAGCATGGCCCCCACACGGTAGACAATGTCCTCATCGACGCCATGATAGAGTACTAGCCAGCCCTTGTCCGTACGTATCGGGGGCGTAGAGCCCCCAATCTTCCGCGATTCCCAGGTCAGGTTCTGCGCGGTAGCGAGCAGCTTGGGCTCTTCCCAGTTCACGAGATCCTCGGAGTAGGTAATCCACATGGCCGCCTTATCCGTACCGTAGGCTTCTCCCACATATTCCTCAGGGCGGCGCAGCAGTACGAATTTACCGCCTATTTTCTCGGGGAACAGAATGTTGTCCCGGTCATTAATATCAAGAGGTGTCGTGTCCGCCACATACTCCCAGTCCAGCAGATTATTTGATTTCAAAATGGAGGACCGGGTTAGCCAATGTCCCCCCTCGTCCCCCCATCCATCCGGATATTTCGGAATAGAGCGAAGGGGGACGCCTGCCCCGGTAGGATAGTAACTCATAGCACAGGGGCGAAGGGCGTAGTTCAAATAGAAGGTTCCGTCAATTTTGACAATCCGCGGGTCCTGTACACTACCATAAGGGAATCCCAGCATGTCTGGCGTCACAATGGGCTCATCCTTCACGTGGGTAAAGTTCACCCCGTCTTCACTCTCTAGCAGACCCAAATAATTTTTGCATGGAGTTAGGGAACCAGCAGTGCGCTCAATCATATAAAATTTACCGTTATCGATGATGACCGCAGGGTTGAAAACCGTAACCTTACGCCATTCATAGTCGCCCGGGACAACAATGGGATTATTCGGATGTCTCGTGATTTGCATGTCTATTCCTCCTGCATTTAATGTTCAGGGACGCGTAGTATCCTTATATCTCATTTTTAACAGCAACTTTCTTCGCATGGACCTGATTAGTTGGATTCCCAACGATCATAGGCAGCCTGGTTGATTTCAACCATACGTTCTCCGCCCATTTTTTTGACCGTTGCCACATAATTGTCCCAGCCCGTAAGCGGCTCGGCTCCAGTGATGAATTTCGCCTCCATCTGATTCACATATGTCTTCAAATCAGAATTCAGGCTGCTGATTTCTGTCTGCTCTTCCACGGTAAGGAACAGAGTGGGAAACGGAATCCGTGCGCCTTTATCGAGAAGCTTCTGTTTGGTCTCCTGCTCTACCCAGAGGTCAAAGTCTGTCTTCAGCCCCTTATTAATATCATCCATGGACAGGGTTGGAGCGGGAATGCCGTAGTTAGGTGTCAGAGTTGCCCGATAATCTTCCATTTCCTTACCATCGGGTACCGGCAAGTAACGTTTGACCCGGTTCTCTTTGTCTGTGTACTCCCATAGAGTGCCCTCTGGACCTTTATTGAAGAACATGGCACCTTCATACGAATAGAGATAATCCACCCAGCGCATAGAGGCTTCCGGCGCAGGATTGCTCTGCGTAATAGCAAAGGCGCCGCTTGTAATCCCCCTGTTCTTCGCAATAGCTGGAGCAGCAACTGATTCACTGTGGACAGGTGCAAACATCGGATCTGCCGTCGAAGGTTCTCCACCTTTGCTCATGTAGGCATGCCAGTCCGAAAAGAGGGCGATTTGATTGTTCTGTGCTTTGGCCTTCTTTTGCTCCGCTGTTTGTGAGAAGCTCTCATGATCCAGCAGGTCTTCAGACCACAGGCGGTTCATATAAGTTAAATACTCCTTGTAACCTTCTTCAAGTGGTGTATAATGCACCTTGTCCGCATCATCCACATAAATTTCTTCTTCATAAATGCCGAAGGCACCAAGTAGCCATGTACGGATATCGCGGAGGTTCGCAGCGGGTGTTGTCACCGAGGAAATCGGAATTTCATCGGCTATGCCATTGCCGTTGGGATCTTCCTCTTTCACACGTTTCAGATAGGTATACAGCTCCTCTGTCGTTTCAGGGAGTTTATCGATATTCAGCGCCTTTAGAAAGTCCCCGTTATACCACATCGGATTGCGGTACCAGTGCTGGCTAAGTTCTACTACTGGCAAGGAATAGATATGCCCGTCCGGTGCAGTTATCGATTTACGGACATCTGGATTCTCCTCCAACAGCGCCTTAAAATTCGGAGCATACTCTTCAATCAGATCCTCCAGTGGAATGAGGATACCCTGCTCTCCGTAATTCATCTGCTCTGCAGTTGTCAAACCGGCTGCATAGAGGATATCCGGGTAATCCCCACTGGCGAGCACCAGATTTTTCTTCGTTTCGAAGCTATCCTTCGGTGCATTCTTGTATTCCAGCGTAATACCGGTCTTCTCCTGCATCTGCTGAAGCACCGCCATGTTCTCCCAGTTCTGAATTCCTACATCTGGTGCCATAAGCGACAGAGTAACGGGTTCATTAACAATCGGGAAACCTTCATTGTTCACAGCGACTTTTCCGAGATTGTTGTTCGCTTCACCTTCGTTTGAACTGCTGCAGCCTGCCAGTAATGTAATAACTAAAGCCGAAGATAGCAGGAGCTTCCATGGCTTGCTTGTGGTTGGCATTTATAATTCCTCCCTTGATTTTTCATCACATTTTAACTGTTTAGCCTTTAACAGAGCCTATCATGACCCCTTGGACAAAGTAGCGCTGTAGGAACGGATAAATTGCCACGATGGGCAGTGTGGAGACAACAATGACTCCATATTTAATCAGGGATGCCGTTTCTGCCTTATTATTCATGGCGGTCGCCACCTCGCCGTTAATGGATGAGCCCGTCGTTTCCGCTGTCATTTCCTGAAGAACAAGGATCTGACGCAGAACCATCTGCAGCGGATACTTCGCTTCATCATTTAAATAGATCAGGGACGGGAAGTAGCTGTTCCAGTGGCTAACCCCATAGAACAGGGCCATAACGGCTACGATCGGTGCCGACAGCGGTAGAACAATGCGAATGAACAGCTTTAGGTTCGTACAGCCGTCAATGTGCGCTGCTTCCTGAAGTTCTTTCGGAATGGTCGTCTGAAAAAAGGTGCGGGCCACGACGATATTCCAGACCGAAGCGGCCACCGGCAGAATCAATGCCCACATGCTGTTCATGAGTCCAAGGTTTTTAACCAGCAGATACGTCGGCACTATTCCGCCACTGAAGAACATCGTGAACAGAATGAGGCCCATGAACAACTGGCGCCCGACAAAATCAGATCTGCTGAGCGCATACGAGGCCGGTAGAGTGACGGCGAGATTGAGCAGAGTGCCCACAACTGTGTAAATAATGGTGTTCCAGTAACCACTCCATATCTTCGGGTTCTCAAATACAAGCTTGTAGCCGTCCAATGTTACATTCTTCGGAAACAACCACATCGCTCCCGAATTGACGTCCTGCGGCGAACTGATTGAAGCGCTGAGAATATAGATGAGCGGATAGAGAACAACCAGCAGTGAAAGACCTAAATAAATATAAGTGCTGATCAGAAAAAGCTTGTCCCCCCTGGATTCTTTCATCGCAGTAACCAAAGACTTCAACTCCTTTCTACCAGAGGCTGTTCTCACTGGTGCGTTTGGCGATCTGGTTGACTGTAACAAGCAAAATAACGTTGACTACCGAGTTGAACAATCCGACAGCCGTAGAGAAGCTATACTGAGCGTTCACCAATCCGGCGCGGTATACATAGGTGGAAATTACATCGGATGCTTCCATATTGAGTGAATTCTGCAGCAGCAGAATCTTCTCGAAGCCAAGACCCAGTATATTACCCATATTCAAGATCAGCATGATCGTAATCGTGGGTAATATCGTCGGCAGATTGATATGAAGCACCCGTTTAATTCGGCTTGCTCCATCCATAATGGCTGCTTCATGGAGCTGGGGATCTACGCCAGACAGGGCTGCGAGATAAATAATGGTTCCCCACCCGGTGCTCTGCCAGACGCCGGAGAATACATACACCGTCTTGAACCATGCAGGATCAGTCAGAAACTGTGCTGGTTCAAGACCAATGAATTCGATGAACCTGACAATCATTCCGCTTGAGGGTGATAAAAAGGTAATGATCATACCTGCCATGACAACTACAGAAATGAAATGGGGTGCATAGGTGACCGTCTGGACCGATTTCTTGAACGGGCCGTTGCGGACTTCATTGAAGGCCAGCGCCAATATGATAGGCAGCGGAAATCCGATGGCAAGTTCATAGAAGCTGATACTGAATGTGTTCCAGAGCAGATCCCAGAAAAAATAAGAATTGAAGAACCGTTCAAAATGGTCAAAACCAACCCATTCGCTGCCTGTAATTCCTTTTGAAGGTACGAAATTCTTAAAAGCAATCTGAATGCCGTACATCGGACCATAATGAAAAATAAGGAAATACAACAACGCGGGAAGCATGAACAGATAAAGCTCCCAGTTTTTCCAAATTCTCTTGCCAAGGGAGTTCTTCTTCAATGAAGGATTTACGGATACTACTGTGTGACTCTCCTTCACTCTCTCACTCCTTTCTATGTCTTTCATTACCTACGGTTATGTTGCTGCTTTGCATTCTTGCTGACTCCCTTTTTGGTAACGCTTACAATTCGAAGTATAGTGTAACGACGATGACACGGTAAATATGTAGGTTCTGCATTGTCACGAATAGGGTGGGTAAAACCGCGCTACTGCGGTACTTTTCGTCCAACCCTGATGTGGATGGTTGCAGATGGAGCAAGGCTGTACATATGTGAATTACGAACCTCCTCCACGTTGCAAAAGAAACATATTGTGATCACCGAGCAAGAATTCAACGTTTGTTATGAGTAACTGATCAATACTTTGATAAAAAAAAGCTGTTGCGGAGGACGCTACGTCACAATCTACAATGAAAAAAATGTGATAAAGGAGTTTTCATTATGTCTGAGACCCATGCAAAGGAACATTACAAAATACTGTTGATCGCATTACTAACGCAACCAGTTTTTCTATTTATTGGATTTATTTTTATTGGTTTATTTAAGTGGGGAGAAATGTTGCCATTTCTAATTACATTTATCAGAACAAGAACAGAACTCCTAAAACCGAGGGTCAGATATGATTAAACAAATAATGATCCAACCAAGTGGTATAGCTTTAACGGCGATAGGTGGTATATTTGAAGAATTCTTTTTTAGAGGTGTCCTGATCGGATTATTTATTGGATATTCTTTGTTCGTGGATTGGCTCGTCATTCTAATAAGCACTTTTCTATTCTGGATAATACATGTTCCTCAATATAGAGGAGCTACAGGTGTCCTTATAGTTGTGTTTGTAAATGGTTTGATTTTTGCACTACTTTTTTATTTTACAGGGTCGTTAATTCCACCAATCCTTGCCCATGTGATTTATAATATTTCTATTAGAATTTTTCTGGAAAGAAAGTACAGGAAATGATTATGTGAATTGAAAAGAGGGAAGTTAGATGCGATTAACAGTGAGTAAATTTGCAAAGCTGGCGGACACAACAGTTCGTACGTTAAGACATTATCGACAACTTGGCATATTGGTTCCCTCATAAAAGAACGAAAATGATCATTATGTATATATAAATGAGGATTTTAAAAGGCTGCATGAAATCCAATTATTACAAAGTCTAGGACTTTCATTAAACGAGATTAAAGCCGGTTTTGAAGATCCACAATATTCTTTTGATGAAATAATTAGAGTTCAAGAACAATCGCTTAAACATAGGAGAAAAGCTATTGATTGTTCTTTAGCATTAATTAAACGAATAAAACTGTTAAAGGAAAAAGATCAATTCAATGAATTAAATTCAGAATTGCTCATGCTACTTATGAACTCGATGCATGTTGAGGAGGACCAAAAAAAGCTGTTTCAAAAGTATGTTTCTACGGATATTATTGAAAAGGTGTTCCCAGAGGATGTCTCTAAGCAAACTTACTTGGATGAACAATTATACAATTTGCTATTGCTTGTCCATCGAGCTACCATACACGATCTTAAACCAGATCATCCTTCCATACAGCAACAGTTGAAAGACATCATTGCAGATACCCAATTAAATCATCTGATTCTCAATAACGAAGAAAAGAACGAAGAACTTTATAGAAATGTAAAACCCTATGAGTCGTTGATACCTAAGCATACCATGGATTTTTTGACAGAAGCATTTGAGGTATTAAATACGAAGAAGAAATCTTCTCTAAAGGATCTCGATAACTACCAATAAAAATCTAGAGGTTACGGGTACCCTTTATTGTGAATGATGTATCCAAATTCCTGGCAAGTGAATAGGGATAAAATAAAAAAAAGCCGCTATCTAAGCGACTTTCAATGGAAAAATATTATTGTATCCTGCCAGTATGTTTGTGTTGTTTCATCAACTTCATTATATCCAAATATCATTGACTGCTGTTAATTCCGACTCGGTTTCCCCAGTATTTACTACTCCCCTGGGCTCTACCATCATGATATGACATTCCTGGTGTGCAAACGTTTTGTGTTCGACTCCTCTCGGTACAATGAACATCTCACCTTCGGAAATCTTTACTTGGCCATCGCGGAAATAGACAAACATCTCCCCTTTGATCACGATAAACACCTCATCGGTATCTTGATGATCGTGCCATACAAAATCCCCTTCGATTTTAACCAATTTAAACTGGTAGTCATTCATTTCACCAATAACTTTCGGAGACCAATGTTCATTGAACTTAGATAATTTCTCATTAAAATTAATAGGCTGGTAACTCATATTAAACACTCCTTTTTATTGAGGCTTTAAGGCTAGACTATTGATTCAAAATAAGCATAAATAATTCATGTAAAAGCGGCGGTTCATCAAATCCGTTGAGGGATTGAAACGGTTCGTTCATTCACTATATTTCCTGTATTTAGTGTAGTTTTTGGTTCGATTAATAATAAATGGACCTCATCTTCAGCAATTGGCTGATGTTCAATACCTTTAGGTATAATCACAAACTCTCCTTCGTTAACAGCTATTTCACCGTCTCTCAATCTGATGAGTAGTCTCCCTTTCCATACAAAGAACATTTCGTCCTCGTGATCATGGTGATGCCAAATGAATTCTCCCTTTATCTTCACCATTTTTACGTAAGAGTCATTCAGCTCTCCACTTATTCTGGGATTAAAATAATCATGGATTCGCATAAAATTATCTTGTATATTGATCTTTGAAATCATCATGAGATTCCCTCCTCATTATCCGATAACGAGATAATCAACCCATTCGCAATGGTGTTAATCCCTCTGATTCATTAAGTTTACATCCTATAATGCATCACGTAAAATTAAATAAAATTATATAGATCATCATAATATGTGATGCAAAAGGAGAGGGCTGTTTTGGATATTAGGTCTTTGGAAGTGTTTAAGGCAGTAGCCATTGAACAAAGCATCACCAAGGCTGCTGAGAAATTGAATTATGTACAGTCCAACGTTACTGCACGAATACAACGTCTTGAGCAAGAATTGGGCGTTCCTCTGTTATATCGATATCATAAGAAGGTATCCTTAACGCCTGCAGGACATGAGCTGTTGCCGCATGTAAACAAGTTGCTTTATGATTTCGAGGAAGCGATTGAGGCAGTTAAGCTTTCATCTGCCCCGCGGGGAACCTTGCGCATTGGAGCTATGGAGTCAACTGCTTCTACACGATTGCCATTGATCTTCACACAATATCACAAGAAATTTCCACAAGTAGAATTAAGCTTATATATGGCACCTACCGTAGATCAAGTAAGTACCATTCTCGAATATAAGGTAGACGGTGCATTTGTGGATGGACCAATTCTTCATCCGGAGATTGTTGAATACCCTGTCTTTGAAGAATCTCTAGTTTTGATTACGAGTTTCTCTCCCGAGGCCTTTCAATTAGAATCGATTTTACATGAACCACTGCTTTCGTCTTTCGCCCATTGCATCTATTTGGGACGTTGGCAGCGATGGCTAGAGGACAATGGTTATGCTTCTATGAAGGTCATGGAATATGGCACACTAGAGGGTGTCCTTAAATGTGTCGAGAACGGGCTAGGAGTCACTGTTTTACCCGTGTCTATGGTTGAATCACGCATAGCGCAGGGGAAAATTAGCTGTCATCCATTACCAGAATCGTATGGAAAAGTGCCCACGGTGTTTATAAGACGACGTGACTCGTACATGACAAGTGCTCTCTCACAATTTATGGAGCTAGTGGGCATCACTGATTGAGCCACTGCACGGCGCTCCTCATTGTACGTTTCGAGTAAGGCGGCGTCCGCTCCGTGTAGGATGGCCGCCAGCTTCCAGCCGAGGTTGTACAATACCTTTTCTTTTTCCGGATACACTGTCGGTGATCGGGGGATCACCCTGTCTTCACCACTACCTGTAACGTAAATTCCATAATCTAAACGATACGACTTCATTATCAATGGTAAACGCAAAAACGGAACGAAGCATGCTGATACCCTGCTTCGTTCCGCCCATCTTTTTATCTTCATCCCATTTCGTTAGTGAACTTGCTCTAATCTAAAGCAACCCTTTATTGAATGGAAAAAACTTCTTTTTTCAATAATTCTTCTGGCGTCTGCCCTATCACATCACTGTGAAAATAATCGCGTATAACGCCATCTTGAAGATAGTTGGTGATCGACACCATAATCATCCCTTGATCCAGTGCCAGATAAGCTTTTGCAAGTTCTCCCGTTTCAACATTGACTGAGTCATAGAACCCATACTTGCCAAACATTTTGAAGTTTTTTAAAGCTTTAATGTTCTTTCGAACAGCTTCAGGGGCATAATCCAGGGCAAGGAATGTTGCGTGTGCTGTTACCGTTGCTCCATCTTTGTAACCTGAGGTACCTAACGGCGTTGCTGCAAACTCACTGTAACCTGTCGGAGTTGCAGAAGGTGAAAAGCCCCATGCGGCATAGCCTTTTTCTTTGGCGTATTCGATCTGCAATTCGACATGACGCTGGTTGTTCAATCCCAAAGCTTGAGTACCCAACTCTTTTTCTTTTATGACCATACCGGGCATAAGAGCTTCAAACATGCTACCTCCCCAGCTTGGCACGAACTTTTTATCCTTGTATACATAACTTCCTTCAAACACATCCACTCCATCGTACTTAACGGATTTCCCTTGAGGAATCTGAGCTTGCCAATCCCATTCTTGAGGTAATGTGCGATACATCTTCCACCAATGATCTTGGGGAACGTCACCTTTCCCAATAGCAATATAGCTTCCTACACGGGGTTCTGTATAAAACATCCCATAATGGTGATCCGTCAACGCGCTTTTAGCGACATCGTAACCTCCGCGGAATTGACCGACTTCAGGATCATATAACGGAGTATAATTCATATTTTTAACCAACTTGCTTGTTTCCCCATGAAGTTCTTCATAGGCTTGCCCAACAACAATTAAACCAGCGGATAACCAGCCATTATCGACTTGAGAAATAAATTGTCCCCAATCTTTCTTCACTGATCCGTCATCTGTGTTATACCAGTTATAAAATAGGCCGTTCCACTTTTCTAACTTTTCTAGGGAATTGATAGTCGTTTGCAGGCGATGTACAGCTTCTTTCTTCGAAATGATACCCAATTGTTGCGCTGAAACGGTGCTCATCATATACATGGCGATGTTTGTGGGCGAGGTACGTTTAGCTTCTTCTGTCCCTTTTTCAGTGAGCCGAACTTCATCGTAAGTCAAGCCGGTGTTCTGATCCGTATAGTCCTCAAAATACGAATAGGTCTTATATGCAATCGCTTTCAATTCTGCTCGAAATCCAATTAAATTGCTTGAGTCACCTGCTGAGGCCATAGGAGTTAAAGCTAAATTAGCCAACAGACAAAAAGTTAAAATGAAGCTGAATGGTTTTACTTTTTTCATGATGTTCTCCCTTCAAATGAATTCGAAACGTTTCGTGTATATGTTATCATAAATTTCCCATTTCCGTAAACAAGAAAAGTAAAACGCTTACAAACACTTATTATAATAAAGAACATTTATAAATATAAATTCGAAACGTTTCATTATCGAGACCATATTAAGACAGAGTTTTAGATTCTAAATTGAGGAGATAAAAAGCCTAACTCCATAGGAATCAGGCTTAATCCTTTCTCGTATCCATTCTAAACCGTTCTAAGTTGCTACAACTGTTGTTCCACAATACTCGCAGTCCGTTGATTGCTTAGGAAGTACTTTTGCCTTCGCCCCACATCCGGGGCAACTCAATGAAACAGGCCTTTGTGGCTCTTCAACTTTTTGTTCGGCTTTCTCTTCAGCGTTTTCCTTATCCGAGAAATTGATCTCTGTATAGTTAATTGTATTATGACTACTGTAACTCACGGTGTTGCTATTGTAACTTGAATAAGTATGCGGATTCGCATTTTCGCGATCAAGATGACCTCCATAGTCTCCCCCATAAAACTTTCGTTCCGGGCCACGCTTTTTTTTAACACGTTTTTTCCTAAGCAATTTAATGCCAAAAAACAAAAATAAAAATTCAATGATAATAACTCCAATTATGCCAAATAGATCTCCACTTTTGTGATTGTCAGCATTGAAAAAAGCAATGGGTGTGCCAATTGCATACACCATAAAAATGAGTCCGAAAAACTTCCTCAATCTGATTCCTCCCCAAAAACAACACCCTATACCTGGCGGTATACACTACAGGTATCTGTAAAAGCTATTAAAGTGTATTTATGTTAGCTACAACTACGAAATTCTCATTGTCGTTCCACAATACTCACAATCCGCAGACAAAGTAGGATATACCTTTACCTTGGCTCCACACCCTGAACAATTCACGGCTACAGATTCTTGAGGTGCCTCGTCATATTTCTCATTATGCTGATCTTCGTAATATTGATTATCATTAGAATCGTAATGATGGTATTGATCAGTGTTAGAACGAGATTTAGGTCGACCACACATTTTAATTCCCGTAACAAGTACGATAACCCCAGGGATAAAAAGAATTATCGTACTGATAATGGCCGTTTCTGTTCCCTCGGATATTAATATTAAAGATAACAAGATCGTCAGAGACGAAAGGATAATGAATATAATTCCAAAAAATCTTTTCACCGCGTTTCCTCCTGCAATTTATGATTTGCTTGTCATGATCTGTTGATTGCGCTCTTTCAAACGGAACTTTAACTGGGATAGTTGCGAAGCAAAACGTTCACTATTTACCAATTCCCCTGCTTCGTACTGATTTGCAAGTTCACTGTTCATCAATTCAATGTCCAGCAGGATCTGGCGGTCATTTTTCTCAAGTGAATCCGGAGTGATTGGGTCACTATACTTTACAAGTTCAATTAATGATTGAACGGTTTTGCGCTCCTCTTCCACAGTTAGGACGGGTTGTTGCACCATGGTATGAAGCAATTGCTGTAAAGCTTTTTCGATTAATTGTAAGTTTGCGATTTTTGTATGTTCATCTGTTTCATGACGGCGCACACTCTGAATATAGATCATAATGATTCCGCACAAAATAATTGCGATCGCAATCGTTACAGTGTGTAACAATACGAACCAACGAAGCGCATGATCTGCTGAACCTGTCAACAACGTGTAGATCATCACACAAATTAGATAAATAACCAATACTACACCTAACGCTGTGTAACCTGGAACAAATCGTTTAAACCGATCCATATTTTGCATGATGAACCGTGCGTAGATCCAAATAGCCGTAATCGCTACATAAGAAGCAACGAGATTCATCCAAAAAGAAAACGATAGAAGCGCATGATTAAACAGCGTAAAAGAAACGATTGACGATACTATCATGCATATTAAATAAACGACATCCAAAATCAGGAGATTGCTCCGTTTTACCATCACTATGCCTGTCCTCCTTCTTGCAGATTGTTTCCGCAATCGAGACAGAACTTCTGGCCGGGTTTTACTTCATGTTGGCACCGACTACATTTCAAGCTTAAGCTTGTGCCACAGTTGCCACAGAATTTTGTATGACCGGAATTCATATGGTTACAATTTGGGCATGGGTTAGGCATCGGTTGATGACATTGAATACATTCCAATGCGTTCTCCGCATTATCCGCCCCACATGAAGGACATGCATGGTATTTGTCACCACAGTTAGGACAGAATTTGGTTCCCTTTGGCAAGGTATGTCCACAATTGTTGCAATCTGTTGTTGTTACCGATTTTTCGGCTAATGAATTGCCACATTTGCTGCAAAAAGAGCTGTTCTCCTGATTCGGATGATGACACTGCTTACATATACTTACTGCAGGCGTTTCCTTAGTAGACATCACTTTAGACATCTGAGACATCTCGCTACTGAAAGACCCCCCCAGACCAACTCCCATGCCCATACCAAGCCCTGCGCCCATGATGTCTGACTGCATGCTTCCTTCATTCTTCGCTGCACCTTCAAGCGTATCAAACGAACGTTCTTGCTGATATGTGTACCCAATAATATCCATCTCAGCTTTGCGCGCCAACGCTTCTCTTAATCGAATGACGGAAGGATCTTCTTCGGGCAGATTAACGTTGTGAATATAGAGGTTGATCAACTCAATACCAAATTCTTCAAAAGTAGAAGCTATTGTGTCTGCGAAATGCCTTGAAATCTCAGCGATATAGGCATTGATCTCCAAAACACTAACTTTTCTATGTATTAGATAGGATGACAACGTGGAGTTAATATTCATGATAATTAGCCCGCGGAAGTAATTAATCATATTAGCTTGGTTAAACTCAGGCAGTGTGCCCACAAGCTTGACCAAAAATTTTCGTGAATCCGAAATTTTAATTCCCATTTGTCCAAATGTTCTTACGGGAACTATAATATTATACTTGGGATCCTGGATCTGAATCGGATTCGCTGTTCCCCATTTAACATCTAATGCGCTAACTTGATTGACATACCAGACTTCTGCTGCAAAAGGTGACTTTCCTCCAAACGGAAGGTTAACGAGTCGGTTCAAGATCGGGATATTCGCAGTACTCAGCGTATGCCTTCCTGGTCCAAACATATCAAGTGCTCTTCCATCCTTAAAGAGAATTGCTTGTTGAGATTGATTCACAATTAACTGGGTCCATGTTCCCAATTCAGTCTCCGGATGTTTCCAAGCAAACACATCAGGTGAGCCATCGTACTTAATTACGTCAATAATCGCCATGTTCAATTCCTCAATTCAGTATTAGATTACTATAATTTACTAAAAAGTTCTTTTGCTAAAACACTGATTCTACACTATTTCCTATATTTTATTATCTTTCATCTACTTGTTCCATGTTTAGGCATTGATATTTTACCATTTCTAACCTTAATACGCACTAACATAGTTCATTTTTCATATGATATTTTTCCTATATTGACATGTTCATGATAGTAAAAACCTCTTCCATAATGTTAAATAGGAAGAGGTTAACTATATAACTACATGTTGTGAAAAACCAAAATATTAGCTTGAGTATCCACTCTCGATCTTAATCAACGTCCCAATTTTGAAACCACTTGCAAAAGCCTCTTTTGAATGTATAGAGTGAATTTGATCCATCATATCAAACAATATCTCCAACTGTTTAAAGTCCCTCCGAAAGCTTTCTCTGGAATTTTTCGATATAAGTTGTAATTTCCTTATTAATAGATCGATACTCCGAATCTTTAGGAACAATATTCTCTTCTGGTCTCAGGTTACGTAATATAATTCTTCTATTGTTGAGCCCTAGCTCGGGAGTATGCTAAGATAATGGACACCTATTTCTACAAAATTCTATTACAAATCAACCGTACAGAAAGGACACTATGAATCCTTCATCACTGTCATCCAAGTTACAACATATCATTCCGCAGCTGGATCTGCGAAGCTGCCTCGTAAGCGTACGCGGTGAGCTTATGTACGAACACTACCGCAACCGTGAGGCTGCGACCGATATTGCAAAAATCAATTCATGTACCAAGAGTGTGCTGTCCGCACTCATCTGTATAGCGATGGATAAAGGCTTGTTGCCAGAGGCATCAGCTCCAATTTCTACCTTTTTCCCACAGTTGACATCCGATCCTGACCCGCGTAAACCTGCGATTACACTGGAACAACTGCTCACCATGACAGCCGGATTCAACTGGGATGAGTTCGGCGGGCAAAATTCATTCCCTCGCATGACCCGTACCGATCATTGGGTGGATTTTGCGTTGGAACAACGGTTAAGTCATGTACCGGGTACACATATGGAGTACAATTCAGGAGTATCACAGATTCTATCCGCCATTCTGATGCAAAATGCAGGTATGAACGTCGCCGCGTTCGCAGAGCGTTATCTTTTTGACCCGCTTGAAATTAAGGACTATGAATGGGAAAGCGACCCCCAAGGTGTACACACCGGCGGATTCGGTCTTAAGATGTTACCCGTAGATCTGCTGAAATTTGGTCAGCTTTTTCTACAGCAAGGAATGTGGGAAGGGAAGTCTCTCATTTCCAATCATCTCGTTACCCGTTCTACGCAGCCATTCATTACAGTCAGCCCACCTAATTACGGCAGTTATGCTTGGCATTGGTGGGTCGATGTCTATCCGAATGAAAGGTCTGTTGCCGAAGATAGTGCTGCTGAAGACGACAAACCCAATCTCCATTATTATTACGCGCGAGGATTTGGGGGTCAGTATGTATATATTGTCCCAGAACTCGAACTTGTTACGGTGTTAACCAATGACAAACGAAAGAAAGAGAAACCTCCGCTGGATGTTTTCCCTCGATTAATCGCCCCTGAGCTATGGAAAATGTTATAAATGCAGGCAGTCCTTCTATCCTGTTCGACCAATGAACCCCCAACCTTATGTAGGCATAACCAGCCCATAGGTTGAGGGTTTATTCGTCATGCCAAAGCTTCTTCGATAGCAATTGTTATTGGATACGGACCGGACTCTTGATTCGAGAGCACAACCAGTTGTAGATCATAGTCCGGATACACGGAAGACATGAACGACACCCCTGGATCAAACCCCATGACATGAAATTTGAAAATGTCTTCCTCTTTGCGGTCAATCCAGATCCCCTGCCCATAATACTCTTCATCCTCTTGATGAGCATGTGGAGTTAATAACTGCCGTGTTGTCTCAGCATTCAACAATTGGTGACCCAGCAAAGCATCCCAAAATCGAACCATATCCGGCGCTGTAACATAGGCCCCACCATCTGATCCACCTTTGACAGGAATGGAGAACATATTGGTGTTCCAGGAGCCATCTTCATGATCGATATACCCTAAAGCGGTGTTACGTGGAAGCTGATCTGTTACGAAATAACCGGAGTCCTTCATGCCAATCCTTTTGAAAATGTATTCTTCCACATAATCTGTAAACGACAGTCCTGAATGCTGTTCCACGATAAGTCCCAGCACAATGAAACCCGCATTGTTGTAGTGAAAACGTTCACCCGGAGCAGACTTCATCGGCAGCTGCTGAAACATGGGCAGAAAGTCACTTAATCGCCGCATCGCGTAGACGGGTCTCTCTTTCCACAATTCTGAAAAGTCTTCCATCACTTCTTCATCGAAATAATCCGGAATACCTGACGTATGTGTTAACAATTGATGAATGGTAATTCCTTCATCCCACAGCGGAAATTCCACATTCAACACATCCGTAAGCTTGGAATCAGCAGATAACTTACCCGCTTCAATTAGCTGGCATATACTCACTGCCGTGAAGATCTTACATCCTGATGCAATGCCGAACCGTGTATCCACCTGATTGGCAAGCTCTTCACTGCGATTCGCATAACCACGTTTCATATTCAAAAGGGTTTTCCCGGCTTGCTGGAGTAATACAACACCCGAAAAATTCACGCGTTCCATGACTTCTTCTACTTTTGTTGTCAGCTCTACTGCATTCAACATTTTGTTGTTCACCTACTTGTCTATGTATTCATTACATTCTCATTCTTAATTCTTCGTCATATCCTGCATACCTGCCATATTTTCATAAAAAGAAGGATTACTCCCTTATAAAAGGAAATAACCCTTCTTCAGACAACGTAAGATTAAGTTTGACAAAGCATGCTCAAATGCTGTTCAATCACCTGTTCCACTCGTTTTACCGTAAGTCTATCTGGCTGCATTAGGATATGAATGGCGAGTCCATCCACAAGCGCATATAACTTCTCTATCTCCATCTCGGCATCCAGTTCAGGATGTGTCATCCCCTGCTTATGCAACTCCTGTATTACCCATTGAACCGATCGATACATCCCCTGATGCATCTGATCACTTATCTTTTTTAATTCGGGGTACACCAATAATTTGGCTGTAAACGAAAACCAGACCTCCATTTCCATCATTCTGTCTTCATCCAACGGGAGAAATTGCAAGAGCAGATTCTTCATATCCTGCAGTACAGATCCACTCATCTGTAACGCCTCCACCCTTTTCTGTACCCGTTCTGCAAAAAGGTTCATGCAAAAGGCGAACAATTCCGCCTGTGTGGCAAAATAATGACGCATGGAACCTACAGAAAGTCCCGCTTCCTTCGCTATATTCCGAACTGTAGCATGCTCCAGTCCGTGCACTTGAATGACCCGGATTGCTGCATCAGCAACGATTTTCCTTTGAGCTTCATGATCTACGATTTTTGGCATGACAACATTATACAACAAACCTCTCTTTTTGTAATACACTGTGCTATAATCTTTTTAATACATTGTACTAAAATATAAAAACAGCTGTAGGAGAGGAATTCATAAGATCATGCATACAACTACCCCAGCCTCAACACGCAAGAAATTCAGAGTTTTCACCTTCATAGTAAGGTTATTCTGCACAATGCTACTACTGATAGGTGCCGCTTTCCTCTATGAGTGGTTTGCTTCGTCGCAGGCCAAAAAGGACTTTCCACCTCCAGGTACACTCGTTCAAGTCGGCGGTTACCAACTACACATTCATAAACAAGGCAATGGCTCGCCGACCATACTTATGGAGGCTGGAAGTGGTGAGACGAGTTTGTCGTGGAGAGACATTCCTGCGGCACTCGCCCAACATGCAACGGTGGTCACGTATGATCGTGCAGGATATGCCTGGAGTGAATCTGCACCTACAGAACGTACAGGTGCGAATATCGTCAAAGATTTACATGCAGCTCTGGAGAAGGAGAATATCCGTGGTCCTTACGTTATGGTAGGCCATTCTCTTGGGGGTATGTATGCTAGACTCTTTGCACAGACCTATTCAAATGAGGTTCAGAGCCTTGTCCTCATTGATGCGAGACCTGAGGATGATGAACGGAACACAAAGACTTTGTTGGAAAAAGCTCAGTTTCAGGGAAACCCGCCTGCCTCCTTGTTATCTTTACTGAAGGTATCTGGAGCTTTCAGATTATTTCCAGACTTTATGCTTGATGGTCTGGTTGCCAAGCAAGATCGGGATACCTTTGTTAATGTGATTGCTACCCCTTCCTATTTTCACGCCAAAGAAGAAGAAGCCCTCCTCGCCCATTCAACAGAAGATGCCATTCGTGGCCAAAGTCTTGGATCAATCCCTGTAAGTATCATTGCACGCGGACGTCCTCAAAACTATGCTAGTGCAGGGATTCCAGTTGAAATTGGGCAGAGGCTCGAATCCATATGGCAATCGGGACAGCGTAACATGTTGAATATATCGAAGGATAGTCAGCTCATTGTGGCCACCCGCAGTGGACATATGATTATTCACGATGAACCTGAACTGGTTGTGAAAACAATCCTAGCGTTAATCTCTGGTAAGTAAAAGTAAGATGTTTTTTCTCAATAGATCCAGGTCTCGTTATAACGAAAGGGCTGTTCCAATAGCCATGTGTATGACTTGGAACAGCCCTTTAAGCAATATATTAAGATTAGTTCTATTTGGTTGCATGCCTCAAGGCAACAAAATTTAGCGCAACGCTTGTAGGTCAACCTCAGGACTTCCTGCACTTTTCTGCGTTTCACGGGAAGACCTCGTATTAACCAGGTAATACAGTGTGGCGTAGATTGTAATGATAAACGTGCCAAAGAATAGGCAAAACGCAAGAGACGGACGGCTTACACTTTCGCGCATCAGTTCAATCAGCGTCTCGCGATTCGTCAGTGCATCCCAGCTATTCAGTCGATATACACGTCCAAGCAATACCCCATAACTTCCCAAAGCACAGCCAGCCAGTACAAAGATCCAGGATGCCCAGCGTCCAATTCGGTGATAGATCACTTCCTGAAGCTGATACATCGACAGGAATCCAAGCAGGAGTCCAGTCCAGACAAACATTAATACAACACTCAAGTCGTACCAGTAGGTGTAGTCCACTCCATTTCCACCATAATACCGAGAACTTCTTGCTGTCAGATGAACCAAATCCGTAACAATGTAAGAAGAGTTCGGGAAAAATAACAACCACAGCAGCCCACTTGCGACTGCAAGCCATGCGGACCCTTTCCATTTCACATCAGATAGCAGATAGGATGCATAAGAGAACACAAAAGGAATCCAGCCCAAGAACAGATTCCAGATCAGGAAGCGGAAATAACGCTGATCCAGCCAATCTGCGGCTACATAGTACAATCCAAGCGTTACTATTGTGACCGCACTAAGGAAAATAAATATGCGAATATAATTCAGTTTTCTCAATGATTCTGACCTCACTTGATAAAATTCAAATTAATTTCGAAAATAGCGGATGATTTCTTCCTTGTTCTTTTCAACACGTAAATTCAATCCACGTTTATCCTTTAATCCATACTGCTGTAGTTCATGGCCTGGATCAAGCACCAACGGTTTAGTCGCCACATCAACCAGCAAGTCCATCGTCAATTGATAGGTTTCCCGTAACTTGTCCATCGGCAGAGAAGATTCATACCGTTTAATGAGCTCAATCAGACGTTCAGCATACACGAGACGAACCATACTGTCTGCACTCTTCAATTGTCTTGAGGCAAATTCTGTAATTGCCTTAATTATATTGGGTTCTGTCCGATGTTTGGCAATCAACGCAAGTTCATCCACCGCATCCCAATTCATGATAGACAGCTCGGAACTTAATTGTTGAATTCGCTCCCCTATCCATTGTTCCTCTAACTCTTGGGGTACGTCCCATCGCTTATATTCTGCATACACACCTTCTCGATACATTTGTATAGCGCTCCCGTAATGTTTGACGAACAAATCCTTTGCTACACCCCAATCGGTCTCTTCCATCTTTAACCACCACCATGCCTATTCCTATTTGTGCGTATACTCCTAACACATTACATAAGTTTACTACTTTCCAAGCATACTATAGAAGTTGAACTATACATTTGCACGAGAACGCAGAGGACAGAAAGAACCTGAAGAAGCGAAGCGTTCGCATTTATCACCGGATTTTCACCTTTGTAAAATTGAATTAAAAATCTGGGGATAACAGCGATCGGAAGGTTGTTCTGTCATCGGAGTGGCAAGTGTAAATATTCTTTCGTTCAACTTATATAGAATCATACCATTTACCAAAGGAGAATCAAATTTACAATGAATCCAAATTCCATGAACCCTCAGAATATAGTACAACCCACATTGAATGCTAATCCAAATGTCACCCCTAACATGAATCATGGCGGCCATGAGATGTTCGATGTGCATGAGATTCTGTCCTCCACCATTAACGTGCTGGATCAATACATGATCTTTCGTACTTTTGTGCAGAGCCAGGAACTGATTGGCATTCTAGACCGACAGTACAACTTCATATTATCCCAGTACAATCTGACAGCAGAGTGTTTTGCATCTGGACAGAAGCCTCATCAAGAGACAGCTACCTATATGATCCCCAACATGGTACCACCGGTATATGGCCTTAAGCCATCAGCACCGAAAAAACCAAACCAGAGCTTGGCCGATGTAAAGGATGCCGGGATTAGCGGTCATATGCTGGGACTGATCAAGTCACATGCGAGTCTGCTCGGCATGTCCTGTAGCGAGATCACAAATGGAACGGTTCGCCGAGTCATCGCTTCTCAGATCCAGCATTTTATCGAGATGGCCTATGAAATTTTCATGTTCCAGAATAAAAACGCCTATTACCAAGTACCTCAACTCACCCCAAGTGATACACAACAGATGCTTCAGGCATACATTCCAGCAACCGGAGCACCTCAGATGCCTAATAGTAATAAACCACTTCATTAATTAGAAAATAAAGTACGAATACCTAGAACAGTCTCTTTAACCCTTTCGGGTTTTAGGGGCTGTTCTTTCATTATTTGTAATCATTTTCCTACTGTAGACACTTGATTCGCTTACCAGAAACTGGTTTAATCAAAGACAGAACTTACATATTCAACATACGGATCATACATATAAAATACGGTAACATGCGGTTATAAGAAAATTCAAATAGCTTTTTCTTCATTATCGGGAGGTATACAAATGAGATGGAAGCAACCTGCTAAACTTGGTTTACTGGCTATGGCTCTCGGCTGTACTGCCATTGGCGCAATAATCACACCTTCAACAACACTGGCTGCACCTGTTCCCGCTTCCAAAACGGTGTATCATCAATTCCAAACCTATCGAACAGAAGCAGTGAAGTCCACAGAAAGTCTGGTTAAAGCGCGTAAATACCTGATGAATCATATCGATAAAGTCAGCCCTTGGCAGGCCACATTAATGACGCTGCAACTGGAGAACATGCAGAACGTGAAATTGGCTGATATGGATTACCAAATGTATACGGAACAATTTCAACAGGCCATATCTCAAGCCCATGAACAACTTGGTTACGAACAGAAGCTTACATATAGTCGTCTGCTCAAAGAAATTAAAGATCCGACAGCGAAGAAACTTCTGCAGGAAGCTTCTGATCTCGGGTTCAAACTGGAAACCAGTGAAGGTTTGTATTACCCCATCATCAATTATGAGATATACAAAAAGTTCAAACCTTTTGTTAAGGCTGATATTGCTGCGTACATTGATATTATGGCTACCGAGTCCAACCAAATGACGACTTCAGATGGTGGCATTATCATCTCTTGGAACGAATTAATCCAGCGTGCATTGGAGAAAGAAGCCTTTTTGAACAACTTCCCGAATTCCAATCGCACATCAGCAGTGAAGCAAGGGTTATTTGTGGATTATCTGTTTTACGGAAGTGACAACACGCCTGCTTATGATTGGTACACGGACGAAGAAATCCGCACCATGGACCCTGAGGTGAAACAAGCTTACGAGAAAGCTTTGGCTAAGCGTGAGCCCAATACGGAGAGTGTTATTCTGGACACTATGGAAAAGATTTTACTGGTTCTCAATCAGAACAGTGATGAGCTTACACCTGAAGTCAGAGCAATCATTGAACCTGTTCAACAACAATATGCCCGGGAATAATTGGATGCTGAATCGCAAAATGTGAATGCCAAAAAAGCGGCAGTCCTCGAGAAAGAGGTTGCCTCTTTTAAGTTTACATATCAAGTCCTTACGTTTGGATCAAAGAGTTGAGGTGTCTATTGATGTAAGTTTGTTTGGATTTACGACGAGATAAACGCCCTCAATCCTCTCTCTGGAAGCGTCCAACTCCAAACAGAGTACCTCGGACAACTGCCCTTCTTTCATCAAAGCGAGTTGAAGCTCGCCATTGATCCACATGGGCACCCATTCTCTTTCACGCAATCGCGTAAGGACTCGCCGTGAGGTCAGGAGTGCAAGCACACCTTTGTGAACGTTCATTGTTCTCATAACCGTATGCACAACGCCACCGCCATCTGCTGTAAATACAGGCTGATCCGCCAGTAACTCGAGCATGGCAGAGACGTCATAACGAAGGAAAGCCGTTGTAAAACGGCTCAGCAATTCACCTTTGGCTATCATATCTGCATCACTCTGCTCGATCGGCGGAAGTCTTTCGGGCAGATTTCGTCTGGCACGGCTAAAGATTTGTCGGCAGTTACTCTCCGTTTTGCCCAGCCAATCCGCTATTTCGGAATAATCATATCGGAACGCTTCACGAAGGACAAAAACAGCCCGTTCCATGGACGATAGACGCTCCAACATGACCAGATAGGCGTAGGAGATCAGCTCTTTTTTCTCCATCGTTTCCTCTGGCATGTTCGCCTCTTCACTGTCACCCATCGGCTCTGGCAGCCACTCACCAACATAACTTTCCCTCTGATTACGGGCGGAATTTAGCAGATTCAAGCTTCGGTTCACAACCAATCTGGCGATGTAGGACTTGGGATTACGAATATCCTGAGCAGACGTGCTCTGAATCCCCGCAAAGCAATCCTGCACAATATCTTCAGCTTCTACCACACTGCCCAACATGCGGTAAGCTATTGAAAATGCATATTTTTTATAACGAATATACAACTCACCAACATCCAGAGAAGACACTTCTGGCTCATTGGCGTGGAAATTAGAATTCATAAGAAGCCTCCTCTGGCATGAGTGCGTGTATTTCTAGTTAAAGCAACCCGGATACATCCCAGTTGTGATCGCAATCCGGTTCCAGTTGTTAATCGTGTTAATGGCCAGGATCAGATCCACCAATTCGGATTCACTGAAATGTTCACGTACCTTATCGTATAACGCAAGTGGTACACCGTGCTCCGAGATTTGGGTCACCGCTTCAGCCAGCTCCAGCATAACACGTTCTTGATCCGTGAAGAAAGGCACTTCACGCCACACACTTAGCAAGAGAATATGATCCGCATAATCTCCCAGTTTCATCAGATCTTTGGCATGCATATCTAGACAAAAGGCACAGCCATTAATCTGGGACACCCGGATTTTTAACAGCTCATACAATACTTTATTTTCAAATTGCCCGGATATATATTGCTCCATTGCCATCATCGCTTTAAAAGCACCTGGACTAGCTACTCTGTAATTCGTTCTTAAATTCATTTTTCATTCGCCTCCGTCATTTGGTTTACATACTGTAGACAAATGACGGCCGGGATCTGTGACATTCTCTGCGAAAATCTTTTTATGCCCGCAAGAATGGTTGCTCAACTAACGAATATTCACACTGCAAATTCTAAACAGTAAACCTCCATAAAGCCATCAATCAGTAAAAGAAATAACATAATTAAAGGTTGTTCTTTTTTTTCTATAAATAACATCAAACGTAATGTAAATCCGAAAATTTCCGTATTCATGTACGTTTTTTGCTGTAGCGTTTGTGATTTTAACCAAAAGTAGGTTGGATATATTGATACTTTGACCAAAAGAGTAGTAATATACGGCTAATCAAGCTGACATTAATAAAAAATCATTTAATCATATCAGCAAGGAGTGTTTCCTATGATAACTTCCAACGCAAACCGTAATGTGACGTCCGAATTGCCTAGAGGCTGTACGTTCACCGCTGAAGACTGGCATGTATTATCCCAATATTGGTACCCGGTAGCCCAAGCAACCGAAGTAACAGACAAACCCTTGGCTGCTCAATTACTCGATGTGAAGCTTGTTCTTTATCGCAGTAATGATCAGGTTGTGGTAGCCAAGGATCTTTGTTTTCACCGCGGGGCTCCACTTAGCAAAGGCTGGGTAGAAAATGGCGAGATTGTCTGCCCTTATCACGGTTTCCGTTATAATTGTGAAGGAAAATGTACCGCAGTGCCTGCGCACCCAAGCTCCAAGATCTCGCCTAAGCTCAAACTCATTGTGTACCCGGCAGTTGAACGTTATGGCTTAATATGGACCACTTTGGCAGGAACGGAAGAACAGATCCCCTCCTTCCCTGGATGGGATGATCCGGATTATATCAATATTTTGCCACCCAACTTTGACATTGCTGGTTCCTCTGGACGACAAATGGAGGGATTCCTGGATGTATCCCATTTTGCCTATGTGCATACCAAAACGTTTGGTGACCGAAACAACACAGAAGTCCCCCAATACAAGGTGAAACGCGAAGGTAATGAGTTACTGGCCGAGTATTGGAGTACAGTGAGTAACTATGGTAAAGGGCAAGATCTTGTTGCACCTGAGGGTTTCCAATGGCTGCGCGAGTTTCGAGTGTTCCCACCTTTTGCGGCTTCTCTTACGGTACATTTCCCAGGTGAGGACAAGCTGAATATTCTGAATTGTGCTTCGCCGATCTCTGCCCGTTATACACGTCTATTCTGTCCAATCACACGCAACTTTGACAAAGATGCTCCGATTGAAGACACAATCAAGTTCAACTTGCAGGTATTTGAAGAAGACCGTGAGATGGTCGAGTCACAGAAACCGGAGGATCTGCCCCTTGATCTGCATGCCGAGGCCCATATTCCCGCAGACCGTACTTCGATTGCTTACCGTCAATTATTAACGGAGCTTGGCTTGGGACGAAATTACACGTCATAAGTAGATAGTATATAAATACAAGGTGTGTATTCAAATTAAGCTATCGAGTTAAATGTGAGCGCCTAAAAAGTCTTGAAGTACCATCCTGCGGACTCTGGGGGAATGGGTTGAAAATTTTCTTAGGAACTCAGGACATCTTATTTGGCCTCTAGGTCCTCATTTAAAATTGTAAGGAACTCCAGACATGTTATTTCCCATAATCCCCGATATAAACACATCAAACGGCTATTTATTCTGATATAAGGTGTCTCAGATTCTTTAATTTCTGGGCACGCACCTAATCCTTGATTTAAGACGCCTATGATTCGATAGCGCCTCATGCTTCGCTCTAAACACGTTCAGGTATGCATCAGCTTTCCTCAAGTATGAAGACACCTTTAATCAAAAAAAGAAGCGTTCCTTTGCGGACGCTTCTTTTGCTTTACCTAATTCAACTGAAGTACCTATGTGTATTTGATAAACGTTGCCTAATAAACGTCATCTTTCCTCTTGATTATTCGTATTCACAGGAAGTTCTCTATAATACGGACAGCCCGGCTCATGAATAATACGTGGATCAACCCAAGTGCCCCAGTAAGGAAGACGGTTTACGTAAGGTTGCATATTGGGCTGAGTATTTGGTTGCATGTTGGGTTGTGTGTTTGGTTGCATATTTGGCTGTACATTAGGCATTACGTACGGCTGATGATTCACATTCGGAGCACTGTTAGAGATGGGGACAGTGGAAGTCATACAATCTGCCGGCGGGCCAATAATCACTGTTTTTTGAATGGGAGCCAGCGCTTCTTGAACTTTTTTCTCATCTAGACAGTACGTATAAGCCAGAAGTTTGGTAGGTGTAAGTCGCAAGATGTCTGAGCCGAATATCGCTTCAGGCACCGGTGCATCGAAGATCGCCAGTAGATGCGTTTGATCTGCAGTAGCCACTTCATAATGCCACCAGCCTTGAGGTACATTCGCCACTTGCCCCGGAGTAATCGGGAAATGAAGCAACTCATTGGTAAACGGATTGATGAGGGACACGACGGCAGAACCGCTGATGCAATACACCAGTTCGGTTGCATTCTGATGAATATGAGGTTCAACCACATTGCCCGTGTTGAGGAAAATATCCAGTAAAGAAGTATTGCCCAGTGTGTTTAACTGCTTGATGGAAAGAGAGTTAATATAGTTGTTCTCATCCTTCTTGAATAACGGGTTATTGCTCAAATCGTAAGTAAATTCGGTGGTTGGTAAAGTGTAATCCATGTATGAGGTTGCCAAAA
The DNA here is from genome assembly GCF_031455635.1 of Paenibacillus sp. 2003. Classification (NCBI taxonomy): domain Bacteria; kingdom Bacillati; phylum Bacillota; class Bacilli; order Caryophanales; family Paenibacillaceae; genus Paenibacillus; species Paenibacillus sp. 2003. The sequence continues at coordinate 2,602,292 of NZ_JAVDTB010000001.1, forward strand.
TAAAACGCCTGCCCTTCGCTCTCGGTTTAGGTCATAACCTATATGCCAGCTTATGCCCAGCGCCCAGATACGTGAGCCCATTTCCGCCAATTTTTCATCGCATAACAAATATCCCTGACTCAGATACACGGAGCCGGGATATTTGGCTATTATAATTCTTCTTCGTCGGAGATGTCCTCCCAACTGATCCCAAGTGGAGTACTGTCCAAATTTACACTCTGAAGCCAGGTCATTCGCTTGACTATGTCCGGCATTCCTTCGATTAAACTATTCGTTATACTCAGATAACGCAGTTTCTTCAACTGCGCCAGTTCGGGTGGGATTTCACGAATGCCAGAGTAACTTATATCCAGATTCACAAGTTCACTCAATTCGCCAATCTCGGCCGGAATATGTTTCAGACCAAGATCCGACTTCTCCTTTGGCTTCCACCCGGTAGGAACATGATAAGAACTACCGCAATAAATTCTAAGCTCTCGAAGTTGTTTCAATTTTCCAATGTCTTGGTGAATACCTTCTAAATCCGCCGTCATGATCTCCAATTCTTCCAAAGATGCCAGTTCAAAAAGGGCTGGAGGAAGCGTATAAACATCCTGCTCAAAAATCGTCAAACGTTTCAAGTATTTCAATTCCCGAATTCGTTCCGGAATCTCTTTCAAGAAATGTGAACTAATATTCAGCACATCGGTCTGATGCCTGATTGCATCCTCCAACAGTCGATGAATATCTTTCTGACGATCTAACTCGAAGAACAAACCTGGAATACGCTCCATTAGCTCAATTGCTTCTTCTTGTGTAATGTGCATGCCATACATATGCTCATGAGCAACCGTGTAGAAGTAATCGCTCCCATCCTCTTTCAGAAAACAAAGATCGTCCGGCAATGACGGATATAACCAGTCATGAAAGCGATTGGCTTCCTCCTTAAGGACCTGCCCGGAATCAGGCGTGCAACGATATATGTAATAGATGCCCTCTGAGTACATAGCGCCACTTTGCATCATCATTTCTTCCATCGTACTCTTTTCAATCAGATACGGCTCAAGTCTCTGTAACACTTTGGCAACCCTCTCAGGTGTATCTCCCTCGACATACTTTCGGTCAACCAGCATAAAACGATCTGTCTTCTCGATCAATTCGTCAATCAACAGTTCATAGGCAGTTCCTCTTGGATCGGTGTGAAAAGCTACGGCTACCATATGCTCCCCCTCATGACTCTATATTCATTATTCTTCAATCTGCTGTATCACCTGAAACCACTATGGCATAGGCTGATATCATCAATCCAGTTATTGGAGGCTTGTTACATGGCATACGGCCCTGGTTCAGTAACATCCCCGCAACCTGCGGGTTATCCTTACCCTTATTATCCACCGCCACCACCGTACCCTTATCCTTATCCCTATCCATACCCACCCATCGTTCCTGTTCCACTGCCATTTCCGATCAGTGGCCCTTGGTGGCATGGTGGCTATCCCGGCGGTGGTTACCCCGGTGGACACCCTGGTCATTTCCCAGGAGGTGGCTATCCTGGCGGACCTCACGGAGGTGGACCGGGTGGACACGGAGGACCTCCAGGCGGAGGATTTCACGGACATCGTTTCTTTCAGTGGTAATCATGAGACTTATTCAAAGTCCAGGTTCAGATCAGATGAAGAAGCTGCTTCAGCAGCTTCTTTATTCATCTAGAACTATCCTCTAATCGTTTAGATTTAATATGTGATCTCATCCATCACCTTCAGATTTCGGTTCGACATGCTGAGGAGATCCGTGAAGGTAGGTGTAAGGTAATAAACAAAGTCCGGATCATGCACGTACATAATAATCTGTCCATACGTCCCTTCCTCCGTTGGATCGAAATCGAGCATCAGATACAGTGAACCTCCCGCGATCGTTGCAAATGGAATCCATGGTTTGTGGAACAAGTACGGCTTAATCTCAGGGTCCAACTGGCTGATCTCTTCCGTAGAATAATACTCTTCCAGCTTCTCATCCACTTCACAGAAGTATTGTTTGGTCTCTCGAATCTCTTCCAATGACATCATATAAAATGGCGTACAACGCCCAGCCTCAGCATCACCCGGGTACAGCACATGCAACCCATAGCCACTGCCGTCTTTGCCTTGGTAAAAGGTACGAAAATCGCCAGGCAGCCGGACGCCATACTCCTTTTCGAATAGATCCAGACTTTCCTCGGATGCACCTTCCCGATGTTGATATTCTTCAAACAATTGCCGAATCTCGTGATCCTGTATTTTCTCATCCAGCAAGCGATTCAGCTCGTCAATAAGTACGTTTAATGTTACATTCGATTCCGGTTTCACTAGACCTCCCCTTTCTTAGCTCCGCCATTCTCTTCTTGCACATATTGATGATAGCCCCAAAACGCTTCTTCTTCTCCGCCACCTTCGATCAGGATCATGACTGCGTAAGATAACAAATTAAGCCATTGTTCCATCAACACTACCTGCTCGTCCGAAATGAGGTTGTTGCTGCGAAGCATACCCTCAGGTTCAACGGCCCAGGCACGGGCCATGTGAGTAATTCCCCATAGACATGCCATGACTTCCCGATCCAGTGTAGGCCGCGCAAGTTCTGGTGCCAGAACCCGTAATATCTCCATCAACTCATGAAAATTCTCCTCAATCAAATGTCCACGAAAGGGCCGCAGACTGCGAAGAAAACCGTTCTGCATCTTGGGATGACTCAGATCATCATAGGAAAAGGAGTGACATTTTAATAACATTACAGCCTCTTCACGTTCCATGCCTTCACCCCTAACCAGGTCATAATGCTACCTCACCAGCGTAGAGGTTCTTCTCCACGCCACAATACATACCGCTCCAATTCACGAAGTGTACCTGTACCGATCCCGTATTCGTCCATCTCGTGCGAACGAAGATCCAGCACATGTAACATGCCACCATAGGTACCCACTGCCAGCTTGGACTGTTCAGGGGATACGGCAAGAGAATAGATTGTATTGCCCAAAAAATGACGCCATACTTCCTCACCCTCGCCATTCACACAATACAGGTAACCATATGCATCTCCAAGCACCATGCCCGCCTCTATTTCCACTGCCGCATACACACGTGCATTCTCATCCATGACTGGCCAATCTTCCTTCGTTTCGTTACCTTGTATATCTTCCAGCGGAACCTGTATCGTGACCCCATTATAGAAATGACATGCGTTAAACCAGATGCTCTGCTTAGCACTCATGAATGCGGCATAATGAGGATAGCTTGATTCTGGATAGAGGGAGTATGTCTTGTTCAGCTGGCGGTCCATCACCATATGATTGCTTCCTTGGCTACCATAGGCAATCCATTGACCATCCCGAGATACCGCTGCATGTCCCATGTCTAACTGTGTATCCTCTAGCTCATATTCTTCGATCTCTGCCAGATCGGGATGAAGCAATGTCACTTGATCTTCCGTTACCAGATATATCCCGTATCGTGAATGTATAAGTAGTGCCCTGCCTTCATCCATAGGTATAAGTCCCTCTAGTGTACGTTCGGGATGCTCACAATCAGCAAGTGATTCAATTCGAGGTGAGGACGACTGTATCCGGGATTGAATATCTACCCAACGATATGTCGCTATCTCTTGTCCTTCCAACTTGCGATCTGGCTGACGAATGACACGAATCCCATCCGGTCCTGCAAGCGCATAGTCCAATCCGTCTGATGAGCAACCTGCAAAAGTATACGAAGAAATCAACTGCCATCCGTGCTGATCCATCGTATAGATCTGACCATTCTCTGTGAAGATACCCGTGTTACATACACACGTTTCTTCGTTCAGATAACCTACAACTTTGACCGCCTGCATGGAAGCCTGAAACGCCTCATTCAGCGGCCACGTCGCTGCGGGCAGCTCACGTCGGAGCACCTCCAAGTCACCGTGGAGATTGGCCTGTCTCACCATATGGAATACTTTAATACTCATTCCGTTTCTGGAGTCTCCCTCCAGCTCGGATTCATCCGGTTGCTCTCCCTGCATACTTCTCTGGACAAATGCATTGACATCCTTTGCATAACGCTTGCCTTCATTGCGCCATTGTTCCGCAATGTCTTCCTTTAACCAACCCATAGGTGTCCCTCCACTCTGCCCCTATTCATATGCCGTACAATGATGTGCCTGCAAGAACAAACTGATTTCGTTATCCGTTGCCTCCTCCGCACCATTCTTTTCTTCATAGAACAGGGCAACTTCTCGCCCAGTTGCATAGTTAAATCGTAAATATCCTCCCATCGACACCATGAACATCTTGCACATGTACTCATTCTCCAACACAGCATCCCACTTAAATTCTGTTTTGCATGTATTAGCGAGTTCCTTCATAGAGCTTCCCTGTTCCGTCCCTGAAAAATGGTAAAACGTATGTTTCCGAAGCTCATTCCACGGTTCAAAGTATAGTGGCGTTATTGGATTATCTTGATGGTAATACCCACAATAGATCCGGTCCAGCGTTTCGCCAAATTCAGTCTCCGAGCATGTCCATAAGGTGATATTCTCATCATGACGCGGTAGCCACAACAGCCCCTCAACTTCCGGATGAACAGCAAGGAAATCTCCATCTACAGAACTGCCGATGGAGATGCACTGTTCAAGTTGATGCTGACTTATAGGCGAATCATCCGTATGTATCCAAAAATCATATTCCACAAAAGGCTTCAGCACTTCCGGGTCCGGCCTCTGCACATTCATCCATCCCGTGTATGTACCCTCTCCGTATTGTTCAATCCAGGTCCGGTATGACAAAGGCAGCGAGATGGCGTGCTGTTGTTCAAAGTGATCCAGTTCCTCTGTTGGAACCGGCTTAAGTACACGGGATACGATATACATTTGTCGACATCTCCCATCTCAGTTTGGTTCATTCGTTTTCAGGATCTAAGCCAGTTCTTCCTGTACAATGTCAGTCTGTACCCCTTTACGATTCAGAATACGAATGGCAAAGGCATCATATCCATCACGTTTGACCTGATCAAAATGCATGCGCTCTCCCGTAATCAGTTCATATGCACCATTTTCATCTACATCTTCGCCGAACTCTTCATCCCATGGCACATTGTAGTAGGCCGTCAATTCCACCTCAAAGATGTCCTCTCCTTCAACATCCAGATAAGGGCGAAGAGGTCTGTCACGTAGTGATTCTTCCGAATAGGTCTCACATAACATGGCATCATATCCGTGCTTGGCGGCATCAATGAGCAGATAACGTTCACCTGTAACGGTATGCTCCGCATATACAAGAAGCGGTGTCGAATCATGCCAGGTAATCAGATCATCTTCCATCAAGTCACCATAATAAAAAATATGGAATTTATCATGACCATCACTCGTTTGAAGTTTGCCTTTCCACTCCACTTCCTCGGAATTAATGTCGTTGTCCTTTCTTGTCAAACCTTCCAGATAAGCAGGTCCGTGTTGCACACCATACTCATTCATCATCTCGCCTCCGATTTGTTCATTCGAATAGTAACTACTTTGTGCTCCTCATCCACCGTCAGTTTCACATCGATGTTTAGCTTGTCACGGAATAGCGCCGTAATATTGATATAAGGATCCCGGGCAGCTTCACTACTACCGCCACTGTTACGGCTCATTCCCTGATGAATTATGGACTTCACCAATTCGTTATCCGCTTTGCCAGTGTTATCGTAGGAGTAAATCACCTGCCCATCCTGATCATACAGATTCAAGACCGTTGAAAAATCATTGGCGTTCTCATACTGTTTCTCGGTCTGTACGTAGTTGTGGTCCGTATGTTGATAGTTTATAGTACCAGCCAGATATGGATTGTCCCCACCGGGCTTCACTTCATACTCCCGATAAGCCAGATTAAACAGGTATTGGATATGACTCATATCGATCCGGTAATAAAACTGACGGTTATCCTCTTGTTTATCCATCGCTGCAAAACTGTTAATCAGCGGCCAGGCTGCATAGGACTTGCCATTCACATCAACAGCGAGAGCATAGTCAGATAGGACTGTCTGTTTTTGAAATATGCCATAAGTCTGTAAAATAAAATAAGCAGGAATCATCAACATACCCAGAATGATTGCAAAAATAGTTAATTTAAATCGTAGTTTCATGTTCTACTCTCCCTTGCAGCTTTAACGCTTCATCTTCGCTTTCAGTCTAATCCAGTCTTGTGCTGAAGCTTCGACAGTGTACGAACAACCACATCCCTGTTCTTCGCATCCTTAATATAAGCCGGTATACTATGTGAAGCCGTTCTTATAGGCATATTTGCATGTTTTACACGCAGATCTGCGGAAACATAAGCGATGAGATAACTCAGGTGCTCCCGATTCACAGCCCATATTATTTTTCCTCTGAAATCATCCATAAAGTATAATTCCAAACCGAACACTGGATCTTTCCCTGCACGAATCTCGGAAAAACACCTTCCGTATATCGGCTTGGCATGTAGCTCAACCTGATTAACAGAACCACAATGCGGACATTCCACATGCGTTGATCGGTGAGACGTCTTCTTCTCGTCTGTGACTTCCACGTTGAACCAGCGTTCACATACAGCACAATTCCCCTTGGCTTTATATTGATACACTGGTTCTTCAAAAGCTTGAGCGTAACATTCGAAACACTTCCATCCCAGTTGATCATTCTGTTGTTCAATCGAAGCGTGCCCACCGCATTTGGGACATTTCACATCAATCCGCTCTCCCCGTCGAAGAACCGAATAAAAACTGTACTTATACGCACCTTCATCTTCGAAACGTTTCATCCTGTATCCACCCTTCTCCTGGACTATGACACACACCGCGTCAGAATACTCAACATTTACCAATCCATCTCTCTAAAATTATATGAAACTCCGTTCCTCAGCACAAGAATTGAAGGAACAATGTTGGAAATACGTCTAATACGACATACCCAAGTGTGTGCCTCATCACACCCGTCCCCACCTCAATAACGTAATCTATAACTACATAACTACTGAAATGAAAGAAAAACTGCTTTTCAGATTGTGAAAAACATCACTTGAGTAAAGGTTGTGCAACTATGTTCTCCTTACTGAATGTATATAAATGGTCACTCGTATTCGCTATATTCACAGCAACTCTCTCTCACTGTACTTCCACTGATACGGTTAAACCTGTTCACCACGATGAAGTCTCCTCCTCCTCTGCGATCAGCCAAACCCCGGTGGACCCGATCATTCGCAGAGAAGGTACTACGGTATATATTGAAATGACGGCCCAGGTTACAGATATCGAAATCTCCGAAGGCGTAATCTACAACGCTTGGACATTTAATGGTACCGTTCCCGGACCCGTCCTAAGAGTGACCGAGGGAGATACCTTGGTGTTCACGTTGAAAAATAAAGATTCCAGCCTGCCTCACTCCATGGATTTTCACGCTGTACATGCTGCTCCAAGCAGCAAATTTATTGATGTTATGCCAGGCGAGGAAGGTACGTTCACATACCCAACCTCCTCACCCGGTGTATTTATGTATCACTGTGGAACCAAACCGGTCCTTGCCCATATCGCAAACGGGATGTACGGCATGATTATTGTGGAACCCAAGGCTGGATACCCTTCTGATCACTTGGTAGATCGTGAGTATACCCTTGTTCAGAGTGAATGGTATAAGGAGCATGACTACGAAGCTTTTTTGAACGGAGAACCGGATTATGTCGTATTTAACGGCAATGATTATGGATTGACCAAACATCCCCTGTTAGCCAAAGTAGGAGATACGGTGCGGATCTATGTCAGTAATGCCGGCCCCAATGAAGTCTCATCCTTCCACGTTGTAGGTACAATTATGGACCGTGTATATACCGATGGGAATCCACGCAACATCCAATATGGAATACAGACGGTTATGCTTCCTGCAAGTGGTGGAGCTGTCGTAGAGTTCACCGTGACGGAAGAAGGCGATTATGCGATTGTAACCCATCAGTTCAACCATGTAGCCAAAGGAGCTGCCGCTGTTCTGCGTGTGACCAAGGATGCTACTGATCATGGTGGACCCGCGATGTCTCACTGAGACATGACAATAGATAATGGCTATACCTATCCTGAACCATTCGAGGTGATTAAATGATGATCTGTACACACGAAGCGAAGGATGCATGTTTCTCCAAAGTATCTCTGTTCCAGCATCTTGATCCATCCGAAGCTGCCTTATTGATCTCCCTTCTGCATACCCGCAAATATAACAAAGGCGAAGTTGTCGTCCAGGAGGGAGAACGCTCAGATACGCTTTATGTGGTTCATCAGGGATGTGTGAAGTTATCCAAATACAATGAAAATGGCAAGGAACATATTATCCGGTTTCTGTTTCCCGGCGATTTCTTCGGACAAGATTCCCTGTTACACCAAAAACCACATGCCGCGAACGCCGAAGTTCTGGAGCCTTCAGCCATCTGCTCTATCAGCAAGCATGACTTTGACCAATTACTTGAACATAATCCGAAACTTGCTTATCATTTCCTGCTTGCCATTTCCAAGTTGCTCCGTGAAACCGATGAATGGAATAGCTCGCTAAGTGCGATGACAACGGAACAGAAGATTGCCAAGTTGCTATTGTATTTTCATACCCGAAATCATGCAAAGCATGAGATCCGCCTGCCTGTTTTCAAAAAAGATATGGCTCTGCTACTCGGGATCACACCCGAAACACTTAGTCGTAAACTCGCCATAATGCAAACTCAGGGACTGCTTCAGGTTACAGGGAACTGCATCCTTATTCTTCAACTGGAGCAGCTTAGGGAAATGGTTCCGTACTGAACTAAAGATTATTTACACTAACACCACGATGACAGAATAACCTTCCCATCACTGCTAACGTGTGAATGATTAGTTCAACTCATATAGCTTTTGGACAAGTATTATATTTCACATTGGATGTGAGTATCATCACAGTGTCACCTAGCGTTACAGTATACAGTTAAGAAAATATCTTCAGGAGGTTTATGGGATGAATACAGTTGTTAAATTGGACAAACAGATCATTATGCACAAAATGCAGGAGCTCTGTTCACTGCTACTACAGGATGAAGGCTACAAAGAGATGCGGGAGATGATTGATCAGTTTGCTGCAGATGAGCAAGCTACGACTCAGTATGAGAAATTTATGGAGAAACATCAGGCACTGGAGGAGAAAGAACGGCAAAATATCGAATTACTTGCATCTGAAATCCAGGTGTATGAAGAGGAAGAACGCGCACTCTATGATCATCCCCTCATTCGTCGGTTTATCTATGCTCAACGGGAGTTCAGTCAGCTACATCAGCAGATCAGTCACTATTTCACGAAATCTGTGGAGTTGAATCGCCTGCCCGAATCCAATGAACTAGGTAAGGAAGCTTGCGGGTGCGGAGGCAGCTGTTCCAGCAACCATTAATATCATCCTTTTTGTTAAATAATCAAAAAGAGTATCCGATCAGAAACCACTCTGTTCGAATACTCTTTTTATATAAATCAACTAATATCTACACGACAATGTAGGTATGTAGAGGACAGTGACTAGCAACTGGTTCTGTCATCTACAGATCCAACAACAGCGATACGAGCAATCCCATGGATGCAATCAAACCCACAACTGGCCCCCCCTCTTCAAAGGCTTCCGGCATCATCGTCGAGCAGATCATGGCAATGATTCCACCACCTGCAAATGCACCAATCGCTGCACCCATCTCCTCAGGAAGCTGCTCGAGAAACAGATATCCACCCAAAGCCGCAAGCGCGGAGATCAATAGTACACTCAGCCACATTAATATAATTTTGCCACGACTGTACTTGCCCTGTAGTCCAACCGTACTGGACAGACCTTCAGGAATGTTGCTGACAAAGATCGATACCACCAGCACCACACTGACACCGTTGCCAGCCAGCAAGCTGGCTCCAAGCATGATGGATTCCGGGATAGCGTCCATTACCGTGCCTGCAAAGATACCCAGGCCGCTTTGATTCGAGTCTCCTGACCTTCCCGAGCGTTTACGCCCTGCCCCTCCCTTTGCAGAAACGAGCAAGTCAAACAGCGTATATACGACGGCACCCGCCGTAAATCCAATGGCTGTAGGGATAATCCCTCCATCATTCAGCGCATCTCCGAGTAGTTCAAAGGTAGCTGCCCCGATTAATGTACCTGTCCCAAAAGCCATAATCCAGCCAATGACTCGTTTGGGAATCTTCAGAAACAATGCTGCGAGTGCGCCTATGACAACCGCTGAGGCAGAGATGCCGCCCCACATGAATGCAGTCCACATCTGGGCCGACCCCTCTCAAGTTCAATTATGTTCTATCATTCCATTAACCTTGGCTGACGAATCAAAAACATTCCTGCGACGTTGTGATCTATATCACCTGCTGTGTTCAAAAATCACGCTATGATGAAATGATGCGAATTACAATAGAATAGACCACAGCAAGAACTGCACGGCTCCAATAATTTCGATGATACCAACCTTCATAGGGCGGAGTGTCCTGCCTGCATAGATGAAGGTTCGCACAGCGGAGTAGACATACGCCAAAGATATCCATGGATATCCGATCACCATCGGTATGATGATTAGAAGGATATGTACCATGCGAGTTAGCATCAGCCAACGCTTATTCGTTCGCTCTCGAAAGACCGATTTCACAAAGAACGTGCTTCCTGTAAAATGTAAGAAAGAAAACAAAACTACGATCGCCATTCCATAGTCCCAGTGCCCGCTTCCTACGAGATAAGCAGCTGCTCCCCCTAGAGAAAATACGAGCATGGCACACAGGTCATTGGTAAGCGAGCGTTCTACTTTGTGTCTCACATGCCAGATGTTCACCAGCAACAAGCCAGCCAGTACCGGGCCAAAGAATAACAGTGAGGTATGACCAAGAACGGGCGGAATCAGGCAGATGAGAGCCACTGTACCGTAAATGGCAGCCCATTTGTAGAGACGCTGCCGATTGGCATTTTTTTTCAAAGACTGCAGTAAGGGATACGCAGTTAGATATAGTCCAAGCCAGGCTACAAATAAGGGCACATGCAGCCATTGCGGCCCACTTGCAACCATACCTACCAGAAAAGGTACACTAACCATGGCCCAGCCGCCATGTTCATGGGGGATAACGATTGAATGCGTATTGGTTTTCACTTCACAGTTAACCTCCTAGGATTGAATGATGTCGAAGTTCAGAAATATGAACACAGAGAGGAAAGATTCTCATGAGCAGGGTAAACAAAGATTCAGCAGCTGAGTTTTTACAACAGTTCCCCATCTTTCAGGACCTTAGTCCAGAAGAATTAAAGCAGGTTGAAGATATCGCCATCTCCAGAAGCATTCATAAGAAAACGGTCATTTTTAGCGAAGGTAGCGAAAAAGAAGCTGTTTTTTTCATTCGTACCGGCATTGTTAAAACATATAAAACGGATGAGAACGGACATGAACAGATTGTCTCTTTCCTCAAAACAGGGGATATGTTTCCGCACACCGGCTTTTTTAACGCACACCCCTATCCGGCTACCGCTGAAGCGATTACCCCTACTGAACTACTGGCCATACCTGTCCGATTGTTCGAACGATTAATGCTGGGCACTCCATCGATTGCGATCAAAATCATGCGTGTACTCGGAGACAAAATACGAGAATTACAGGATAAATTGCAGGTACTCTCTGGTCAGGATGTGCGCAACCGTGTGCTTTCCTTCCTTCTCATGCTCGCAGAACAGCATGGACAGATACATGGAGACCAAATTATCATCAACCTTCCCATGACACACCAGGAGTTTGCCAATTCCATTGGTACAACAAGGGAGACAGCGAATCGGCTTCTAAATCAGCTTACTAAAGAGCATTTGATCGAAGTGGATCGCAGCCGAATTATCATTCTTGATTTACAAGCATTGAAACAACAAAAGGATGCATGATCACCAAGCTCCACTGGGGTTTCCCAATTCCTTACACCAATCTCTGTGTGCAAAAAGAGACCTTAACGCCTGCAATCGATGTTAAGGTCTCTTGCTGTATGCACAATTACCGATACATGTATCAGGCGATTGTGAGCTCTGGCTTGCCCATGTCACTGAACATGCCCGCATAATATTTGACTTCGCCTGCTTCATTACGGATTGCCGTAATACTTAGCCATTCCTGATAGATGTCTCCATTTTTCTTCCGATTCCAGATCTCGCCTTGCCAATATCCTTTTTCACGTAATTCCAGCCATAATTGGTCATAGAAACGTTTATCCTGCTTACCGGATTTCAGCAGACTTGGCTTCTGTCCAACCGCCTCTTCGGCACTATACCCAGTGACCGCAGTAAAGGCCGGGTTCACGGATGTAATAACACTGTTTGTATCTGTGATCAGAATGGCTTCAATGGTACTCTCCAGAATGCTGGCAGATAACTGAAGCTTCTCCTGGTAGAACATCCAGATCACAAGTACCAGGCTGACCAGCGCAATCTGAGACAAAGCCATGAATCCAATGGCATAATGACCGGTCATGCTGTACAACAAAGTCAACATCAACGGAGGGAAGAATCCACCCAGCCCCCCCATAGCGGAGATCACCCCATTCGCTACACCTGGTTGTTTGACGAAATACATTGGCACTAATTTGAAAATGGTTCCGTTACCTGTCCCTGCGCATAATGCCACAGTCAGACATCCAATCGTATAGATATAGAATGATGGCGCGAAGGATAATACAATCGCTGCAATCGTTAATCCGCCAAAAACAAACATTAATATTTTGAACGGATTAAATCGATCTCCAAGCCAACCTCCTACGGGCCTCATAATGGTTGCAACGAGAATGAATCCCGCTGTACGAATACCTGCATCGACTTTATCCATCTGAAAGTGACTAACCAGAAAATTCGGCAAATAGACCGTAAACGCCACGAACGAGCCAAATGTCAGAAAATAAAACAAGCAGAGCAACCATAGTTTATTGTTGCGTGATATGGCCTTCAGTTGCTGCATCAATGGAGCGTTAACCCGCACTTCCTGTTTGTCACCCAGAACGAAATTTAGCGCAGCCATCCCTACTAGTAAAATACTGTAGAGCAGAACCGTCGTAGACCATCCCATACGATCAGCGATCAGCGGGGCTCCGAATGCAGACAGTGCTGTACCCAGGTTACCAATTCCGTAGATCCCGTTAACAAATCCATGTCGCTCTTTCGGATAATATTTGGGCAGTGAAGTTACACCGACGGAGAAGACAGCTCCACCAATACCGAGGAACAGTCCACCAATAACCAGATCACTGAACGACGTCGCTCGGCTAATCCACCATACCGGGGCCAGCAACAGGACAAAGCTGATCATGAAAATATTGCGTGCTCCATATCGATTCGTCCAATAACCAATCGGAATACGGGCAATCGATCCGATCAATACGGGAATCGCTGTCGCCCATGCAAGCTGAGAAGACGTAAGCGCAATGTCTTCTTTAATAAATGGCATCAGAGATGACAGGATAACCCATACCATGAAACCAAGAACCAGACTTGCGGTTTGCAAGGGCAGTTGAACCTTTCCTTTATGTTGCATTTACATCGCCCTTTCCTTTTTTTGTTCCTGATTCGGATACACAGCTCCATCTCTTCTGCGATACAACACATAACTGCGTTTCAGATAACCCAGTGGCATACTTAACATGTGAACCAGACGAGTAAATGGAAACACGCAGTACAGGACAAAGGTAAGCAGAATGTGTACTTTGAAATTCAGCGGTACCGTCTGCATCAGAACCGGATCAGGCTGGAATACGATCAGACCTCGCAACCATGGATTAATCGTTGTTCGATAGTCGAAACCTGTGTGATTCACCGCATTGGCCGAGGTCGCCAGTATTCCGGTGACAATGACAATGATCAACATGACAAGGGCCAGCCAGTCCCCGATGCTGCTTGTTGCCCGCACCCGGCGAGCAACATAACGGCGAACCAGTAGAATGACTGCACCTGCAAATGCAATGATCCCCGCAGGCAGTCCTCCTGCGATAGCCATCAAGTGATATCCTTCATCACTCAGGCCGATCCAGCGATAGAACTCCACCGGAACAAGCAACCCGGCAATATGTCCACAGATTACGGCGAATATTCCAATATGAAAGAGTAAGCTGCCCCATTTTAACATGCGTTTCTCCAACATCTCACTGGACTTGGACGTCCAACTGAAGGGATTCGTCACATATCTCCAGATCGTCGCCGTAATACAGAAAACAATGACCATATAGGGAAGAGCGCCCCATAACAACAGTTCCAGTGTACTCACCGATTCCCCCTCCTCATCTGGGCAGCGATCTGCATAAGATCTGCTGGTTGTTGGTTAACTGTTTCTTCTTGTTCTGGCACATCAGAGGCAGGAGGCTCAGGAATGACCTGTAACATCAGGCTGAGTAATGGTCCATATGGGCTTTTCTGCCCCGCAATGCTTTTGCTCATTGTGACCAACGCCTTATGGCAACTGGAGAGCACACCTAAGGCGTCTTCCTCGGGAGCCTCAGCTACAAATTCAAGCACCATAGGCAGGTAGTCCGGCAACTCACTTACTTCCATGTAAAATCCCGCAGCTTCGTATCTGCGCTTCAATTCAATCAAAGCCGGGCCCCGATCCCGCTCATCGCCATGAAGAGCATATGTGAGATAGAGGTTAGACTTTTTATCAAAATCAAATGTACGAACATAAGAATCCTGCCACTCAATCGAGCTAACAACCTGTGCTTCATCGACAAATGTCAACAGGATCTGGTTCACCGTCTCATCCGAAATAGACTGTGCAGCTTCCTTAACACCTTGTAGTCCTTCTCTCCATTCTGTATCAGGATATTGCAGCAGATAGGAGATCAGTTTACAGACCATTCTTCTCGTATCCGTATCGTAATCAAGAGCCTGACCTGTTCCTTCATTGGTATCGGTCGTCATCGTTGTCATTGTCCCCTCTCCCATCAGAATACCCCGCAAGAACCTGGACCACCTGCAAAATCAAGTCCGCAGCTGCCCTGTTCGCTGAAGAGATCTTCCACTTCCTCACGGTGAGCTGGCGGGATGACAAAACGGTCATTGTATTTCGCAATAGCGAGCAGTCGGTACATGTCCTCCACTTCCTGAGCATCCATGCCTACCCTTTCCAGTAATTCCGATTCACTGGTCTTGCCCGTCTGCTGGTTACGCATGTGAATGCGCATAACTGCCATTTTCCGCAGTACTTCACGGATTCGATCCGTATCTCCTGCCGTAAGCAGATTGGCCAAATATTCCACGGGAATACGCATGTTATCAATCGCCGGGAAAATATCATTGGCCTCCAGTGAACTTCCCTGTCCCTCTACCCGATTGGTAATCGGGCTAAGTGGTGGAATGTACCATACCATTGGCATGGTGCGGTATTCAGGGTGAAGCGGGAGCGCAATTTTCCAGTCGATAACCATTTTATAAATAGGGGACTGCTGCGCTGCAATAATCCAATCCTCTGGAATTCCGGCCTCGCGCGCTTCACGAATCACCTCAGGGTCATTCGGATCAAGGAAAATATCCATCTGGGATTCATAGAGATCCTGATCATTTTCAACTGAAGCAGCGGCTTCAACACGGTCCGCATCATACAGCATCAAGCCGATATAACGGATCCGTCCTACACAGGTTTCGGAACAGATCGTTGGCAGACCCGCTTCAATCCGTGGGAAACAAAGAGTACATTTCTCGGCTTTGTTTGTCTGCCAGTTGAAATAGACTTTTTTGTAAGGACAGCTCGACACACAGAATCTCCATGCGCGGCATGCATTTTGGTCGACCAGTACAATGCCGTCTTCTTCCCGTTTGTACATCGCTCCGGAAGGACAGGAGGATACACATGCCGGGTTGAGACAGTGTTCACAGATTCGTGGCAGGTACATCATGAATACCTGTTCAAAATCCATTTTGATTGAATCTTCGACACCCTTCATATTGGGATCTTCCATTCCGGTTATATGGGCACCTGCCAGATCATCTTCCCAGTTCGGACCCCACTCCAGATTCATATATTCACCGGTAATCTGGGATTTGGGTCTTGCTACAGGCTGGTGTTTTTTCTCCGGACTGTTCGTCAATTTCTCATACTCGTATGTCCATGGCTCGTAATAATCATCAATGGTAGGCTGATCCGGATTATGGAAAATGTTAAGCAGGCGTCTTGCACGTGTTCCGGATTTCAGCTCCAGCTTGCCATTCTTCATCTCCCAACCACCGCGATAACGCTCCTGGTCCTCCCATTGTTTCGGATAACCGACCCCTGGCTTGGTCTCTACATTGTTCCAGTACATATACTCTGCACCTGGACGATTGGTCCAGGTGTTCTTGCACGTTACACTACATGTATGGCACCCTATACATTTGTCCAGATTCATGACCATGCTGACTTGTGCTTTAATCTTCAAGCCAATCCACCTCCTGCAGTTTTCTAATGATGACGTTGAGGTCACGCTGGTTGCCTGTCGGGCCATAGTAGTTGAAGCCATAACTTAACTGGGCATAACCGCCAATCATATGTGTCGGCTTCACATGAATACGTGTCGGACTGTTATGTGTACCTCCACGTGTCTGTGATATGTTGGTGCCCGGAACATTAATGTGACGGTCCTGAGCGTGATACATGAATGCCATGCCGCGAGGAATACGATGCGTTACTACGGCTCTGGCAACGACTACCCCGTTACGGTTGAAACATTCGATCCAGTCGTTGTCAACGAGTCCCGCTTCTTCTGCATCTTCGTGGTTCATCCAGATTGTCGGGCCACCTCGGAACAGGGTCAGCATCGGCAGCGCATCATAGTACATACTGTGGATCGACCACTTGTTATGCGGTGTCAGGTAGTTAAGGACGATTTCCTTGCCACCCTCAATCGGACGTTTGCTGTTGGGATGAAACGGCGTATGCTTCAGCACAGGTTTAAATGTCGCTAATGTCTCTCCGAACTCACGGAGCATCGCATGATCAATGTAGAACTGCTGTCTGCCTGTCAATGTACGCCATGGAATGAGGCGCTCCACATTGGTGGTGAATGGCGAATATCGGCGTCCACCTTTTTCCGATCCGCTGAATGCAGGCGAGGTAATGACCGTTTTCGGTTTGGAAGTGATCTCGTCAAACGTAAAACATTCCTCCGACCGTTCCTCAGCCAAATCTTTCAGATGTAATGCTGTTTTCTGTTCAAGCGCCTCCCACGCACGCACAGCCATCTTGCCGTTCGTTGTACTGGACAAGGTCAGAATGGCCTCCGCAACGTTACGGTCTGTGCTCAGATCCGGACATCCTTGTCCAATGCCATCTTTACGGTGCACGCCCAGAATGCCCTTGAGTTTTTCATACTCTTCACTAGCTGACCAAGATATGCCTTTGGTGCCGATTGGTTTATCCTTCACCACAGGTCCAAGGCTGATCATTTTGTTATATACGGCAGAATAGTCACGTTCCACGACCTGAATATGTGGCATCGTTTTACCCGGAATTGCTTCACATTCTCCCGCACTCCAGTCTTTGATCTCTCCGTACGGTTGAGCAAGCTCATCCGGTGAATCATGCAAGAGCGGTGTAGCAATGATCTCCTTCTGCGGCCCATCGAATTGCTGCGTAGCCATCTCGGAGAATACACGTGCGATTTCCTTGAAAGTATCCCAGTCGGAACGGGATTCCCACTGCGTGGCTACCGCCGGGTTGAATGGATGAACGAACGGATGCATATCCGTACTGCTCAGATCGCTTTTCTCATACCAGGTCGCTGCTGGCAGCACAATATCGGAATACATCGCTGTACCTGCCATACGGAAATCCATGTTGATCATCAGGTCAAGCTTGCCTTCCGGTGCTTCATCCACCCACTCCACATGCTCTGGGCGCAGTCCATGATCGTCATCGTTCAGCAATCCGTTCGTTGCACCGAGCAAATGTTTCAGAAAATACTCATGCCCTTTGCCAGAACTTGAGATCAGATTCGCTCTCCAGACAAATAGTACACGCGGGAAGTTCGCCGGATCATCCGGTTGTTCGATCGAGAACTTCAGATTTTTGTTCTGTAGCTCGGAAGCAACATAAGCGCCAATCTCTTCCTTCGTCGTTGCTCCGGCCTGTAGTGCATCCTGATGCAGATCAATCGAGTTACGATTGAACTGTGGATAGGATGGAAGCCAGCCCATACGCGCAGCCATCACATTATAATCAGCCACATGCTGGAACCGCGGTTCACCTTCAAGCGCCGAAGTCAACTCTCCGACTTGGGTCTCCTCGTATCTCCATTGATCTGTTGCAAAGTAGAAGAAGGATGTTCCGTTCTGCAGACGTGCAGGTCCGGTCCAGTCACGAGCAAAGGCAATCGTCTGCCAGCCTTCAGCCGGACGCAGTTTCTCTTGACCGACATAATGGGCCCAGCCTCCACCGTTCACACCCTGACAACCTGTCATCAGAATTAAGTTAATGATGGCGCGATAGATGACGTCGGAGTTGTACCAGTGATTAATACCGGCTCCCATGATGATCATGGAACGACCTTTGGTATCAATCGCATTCTGTGCGAACTCACGTGCAATCTGTACGACAGTCTTTTGGTCCACACCAGTGATTTTCTCTTGCCACTCTGGAGTGAATGGTTTTACTTGTGTTGCATGCAAGATGTCATCTCCATCGTTAACACGTACACTCAATTGTTCCACACCAGTGACTACTTCTGCTGAATCCGCTGAACGTGTCATTTCACGTTCAATTCCGTATTTAGCAAGTACCAGATCGTATACGGCTGTTACTGTAATCCATTTGTCTCCTAACCATATCTGACGTACAGGAATCTGCCGCTCCATGACGTGTTTTCCCTCATCATCAAAGTACGGCAGTTGAATCGTTACAAGATCATGATGAACTCCGAGCATGGATAGTCTTGGATCAATCGGCTCACCGTTCTCCACCTGTTCCATTTTGAGATTCCATGTGCCTTCTTCACCCCAACGGAAGCCCAAACTTCCTTTCGGCATCGCATAGGTTCCACTGTTTTCATCGTAAACGAGCGTTTTCCAAGCCATGTTATTACCTGTGATGCCCAGATCTTCCCCAACGAGAAATCTGCCTGCTGTGTGTACGCCATCCTTTTCTTCCACGATCAGCAGATTTGGAAAGTCCGTATACTGTTTGGCATATTGCATGAAATAGTCCGTAGGTTTTTCAATATAAAACTCTTTTAGAATGACATGGCCCATAGCCATCGCCAGAGCGCCGTCCGTTCCTTGTTTTACCGACATCCACGTATCTGCGAATTTCACATACTCCGCATAGTCCGGGCTGATCGACACCACTTTTGTTCCCCGATAACGTGCTTCAGCCAGGAAGTGTGCATCCGGTGTCCGCGTCATTGGCAGATTCGAGCCCCATACCAGAATGTATCCCGAGTTGTACCAGTCACTGCTCTCTGGCACATCCGTTTGATCACCCCAGATCTGAGGTGAAGCCGGTGGCAGATCCGCATACCAGTCGTAGAAACTGAGCAATGGCGATCCCATCAGGGATAAAAACCGTGATCCTGCTGCATAACTGACCATCGACATGGCAGGAATCGGAGAGAAACCAATAATCCGGTCCGGTCCGTATTCTTTGATCGTATGAATTAGCGAAGCGGCAATAATCTGTGTCACTTCACCCCATGACGCGCGAATCAATCCACCTTTACCACGTACCGATTTGTATCTTTTCACTTTGGCCGGATCATCCGCAATGCTGGACCATGCTTGAACCGGGTCACCATGTGTCTGAAGCGCATCACGCCACAAGTCCAGCAGCGCACCACGTACGTAAGGATGTTTGACACGCAGCGGGCTGTACAGATACCATGAGAAACTCGCTCCACGTGGACAACCTCGTGGCTCAAATTCCGGCATATCCGGTCCAGTTGAAGGATAATCAGTAGCCTGCGTTTCCCAAGTGACAATGCCGTCTTTCACATAGATCTGCCAGCTGCATGATCCGGTACAATTGACGCCGTGTGTGGAACGCACCACTTTGTCGTGCTGCCAGCGGCGGCGGTAGACATCTTCCCAATCCCGGTTAACCGGGGACATCTCACTCCAGCCCTCCGCACTTTTTTCACGTTTGGCAAAATATTTGAGTTTGCCCATCCAGGGCATGCTTTTGTTACTCATTGTTGTCCTCCCACATATATGACCTGTTGATGCAAGTTGAATCCTGAACTGCTGTTGCTAACCTCCGATTTGCGACATATGTCGCAGCGTTGGCGTGCCGTCAATCTGTTGCCCGTTTAAGGCTTTTAACATGTCATGTGTTTCGGGTTTGGCTCCGAGCGCCTTGTAAAATAAATCCTGCACCGCCTTGTCATCACCTACGAGTGGACGAACATTGAACTCATCTGACCAGTAGAGACAAGGTTTGATATTTCCGTCTGCTGTCAGCCTGAGCCGATTGCAATTTCCGCAGAAATGGCTGCTCACCGGGTGAATCAGACCAAAGGTTCCGGCAGCTCCCACAATGCGATAACTATCTGCCGGGCCATTGCCGTAAACTTCACCACAGCTTTCGTAGTTCCATGATGCTCCGCATGTTTCCAGCACATGTTCGAGTGGTAGATATCCTGATCTCCAGCCATCACCACTGTCACCTATGGGCATGTACTCAATAAAACGAATATCAATTGGATCATCCAGGGTCATACGCAGAAAATCTTCCACCTCATCGTCGTTCACGCCTTTCATGAGTACGACATTTAGCTTGATCGGATGAAATCCTGCTTGTTGGCTGGCTTTGATGCCGTCCAGCACACGTTGCACTTTACCGCCTCGTGTAATGCTTGCGAATCGCTCCGGCTTCAAGGAGTCGAGGCTAATGTTCACCCGGGTTAGTCCCGCAGCCTTCAGCAGATCCGCATAAGCTGCCAGATATATACCGTTCGTTGTCAATGCGATATCTTCAATTCCTGGAATGGCGGACAACATGGCAATCAGTTGATCCAGCCCCTTGCGAACAAGAGGCTCCCCTCCAGTTAAACGCAATTTCCTAATGCCTAATGGAGCAAGCGCCTTAACGATGGACGTGATTTCTTCATAGGACAGGATTCGTTCTGTCGGTTCAAACTGCATTCCTTCCTCCGGCATACAATACACACAGCGGAGATTACAGCGATCCGTAACCGAAATTCTTAAGTAATCATGTATTCTTCCAAACGGATCCATTAATTTCGATTCCATACACGTACCTCCCTTCTCTAGGGTGCTGTCTTCACATCAGCCGAAGGAGAAACCTGCTTCCTCTCATCGAGTGTCATCTTGACGCTAAATATAAGGATGTCTCGTTCGCTCAACTGTGCAAAATATCACAAGAAGTGAAACATAGCGCACAGTTGCACATCTATATATGCTCCGCAACCCTTTTCCAAACAGGATTTTGGTCTAAATAAGGCAAAATTATGGCAAAAGGAAATGTGTGAGCAGGCTCACACAGACCCCTCTTCACATTTTCTATAATCAAATTGCAACACCACACTATCCCTATTTGGAGGAATGACACATGAACACATACACAGCAACCATTAATGCCACGGAGTATCCACCGCATTTGAAACATAAAGTTATTTTCGAAACGTTTGATCAATTGCAACCACAGGAATCCATGCTGCTCATTAACGATCACGATCCTAAGCCACTTCGATTCCAATTCCAGTCCACACATCCCGATGGCTTCAACTGGGAGTATATTGAGCAGGGTCCTACAACCTTCCAGGTCAAAATCAGCAAATTATAGATTGGAGCTGAACCGCCATGGCCCACGTTGAAATCATTGACGATACTACACTTCGCATCACGCTGAGGTTGGAAGATGCCCTAACCATGGTACAGATAGCACAGCGTGAGCAGGCCGAATATGCGCAAGAGATTATCACCATCTACGAAAAAATGTCTGTGTTCGAATACACTCATTTCTGTTTTTACGCCTATGACAGTGCAAGACTTTTTGAGCGTATGCTCGGGATGGACCCCAAAGCCTATCTGTCCTTCTCCCTCGATGCGCCGGAGTCATTCTTCTATGCGCTGTACGGTGGAATGGCCGCCCTGTATGAATCATCTCTGCAGTTGGTACAGCAGGCGGATGTAGCTAGTGCAGGATCGGATGTGAACGCACATGTCTCCATCTGACGTCCATATTGTTGAATTGGATGTGCGTCCTCATCTGAGTAAAAAGTTGGAGCCGTTTCAACTGATCATGGACACGGTCAAAGGCCTTCAGCATGAAGATGTATTTGTACTACATGCTCCATTTAAACCAACGCCACTGCTCGGTATTCTCAAGATGAAAGGATACTCCAGCACATCGGAAAGAAAAGGTTCAGATCACTGGGTTACCACGTTTGTGCACAAAAAAAACAAAACCGGTGCAAAAGCATTATCTGCAATGGTTTTATCTGGATCAGAAGTTAATTGGGAACCCCATTCAGATGAAGAATCAGCTTCATGCAAAGGACATTCAGAGGAGCAAGCTGTTGCGATTGAAAAATTTGAATCCCTACAGGCGCCCACCGTTATACTGGACAATCGCGGATTGGAACCGCCACAGCCAATGATGCGAACACTTGCCGCACTGGAACGTTGCAAACCTGGGGAAGTCGTACTGATTCACAATGACCGTGTGCCAGTTTTCTTGATTGAGGAGTTAAATAATCTCGGTTGCCCCTTCACGGTTGAGGATCAAGCCGATGGTACGGCCAAAGTGAGAATTGAAAAAGGGTAAGGAGGCAAAAGCCATGTCCAGGTTGCCGTTTCTTTTTATCATCACGGGCATCTTTGGATTTGTAATGTATCACGCATTCTCCCTGCTCTCGCTGACAGGCTGGCTTGGTGATGAACTCAGAGGACCCGAAGGCTGGTTTCATGCCCATCTGTTTGTGCTCGGGTGGGCAACCATGCTGGCTATGGGTGCCGTTTATCAGTTGATACATGTTATTTTGCAATCCAATATCTACAGTCTGTTTCTCGGTTATTGTCATTATTTCTTGTTCAGTATCGGAATCGTGGGTATCTTATACGGCTTCATTCATGCAGATGTCATCTGGATTGCCGTTTCTGCTACACTCGCGCTTTCTGGCATTCTGTTGTTCGGATGGAATATGGCCGTTACCCTCTTCCGGGCCTCACAGTGGAATCCGGTAACGATCAGCGCAGCTTGTTCCTGTCTTTATCTGGTTCTTACCGGGCTGTCCGGTATGCTAATGGGTCTGAATTTTGCCTTTGGTGATTGGAATAGTCTGCATGAACGCTTATTCGGCGCACATATCTGGATGGGAACACTTGGCTGGTTTGGCATGTTAATTACCGGCTTCAGTTACAAAATGCTTCCCATGTTCTACTTATCCCACGATTATTCCATTCGACTGCAAAAAGTGGTCCTGGTTCTGTGGAATGCAGCTGTAGTTACAGGTGTTGTCGCATTTCTGACAGGTATTAAGGGAGGTCTGCTCTGGCTCGCGCTCCTACTTCTAACCGCAGCCCTTCTCTTCTATGTGTATCACTTGGAGCAAATTCAGGAGAAACGGCACAAAAGTAACCCAGGTCCGGGCATCCGCTGGTCTGTGTATGTAAGCCGTGCGTTGGCTGTATATGCTGTTGCCCTACTGATCTATTCCTCACAAGGGACTGAACTACTGCTCCATCCACGTGTTGTTCTGCTGTCTGGATGGGTATATCTTGGGGGCTGGGTGTCTCTCACCATACTTGGTTATGCCTCCAAAATCGTGCCTTTTCTATGGTGGACCCACAAATATGGCAAGCAGGCAGGCAGACCCGGAACACCGCTGATGGCAGGTATGCTAAGTGAACGGTATGTCAATTGGGGTATGCTCGCCATGGTCGCTGGAAGCCTTTTGCTTGTCAGTGGAATTCTGATTAATCTGGCAGAGGTCATGATGGTTGGAGGGACGATTTTGTCTCTTGTCTCCATCGTTTATATAACAAATATTGCTTTGGTATTCAGACGTTAATGTTAATAAAATGGACTGGAGAGTGAACATGATGGAACAAACCACGCATTTGCTGGAATGTCTCAAGGAAGTATATGACCCTGAATTAGGTGTCAATATCGTTGACTTGGGTCTGGTGTATGAAATAAGGGAAGAGCCTGAACGGGTACATGTACGGATGACGCTGACTACACCAGGTTGCCCGCTGCACGATACAATTGTTGGTGCGGTGAAATGGGTTTTGCAGGAAAATACAAATAAGACTGATATTGATGTTCAAGTCGTGTGGGAGCCACAGTGGTCTCCACAGCTGATGTCGAATGAAGCCAAGGAAATGCTGGGATACTTCTAGGCAGAATGACTACAGACCGGATGAACGAACAAGTTGTCGGCGGAATACGAAGAAGCGTACCTCTGATGCTCTCAGACCCAGGTACGCTTTTTGTTTTGCGATGGAACAGAATCAAGGTATTCTTGAATAAAAATAAATAAGGAAACTCCAGAATAGAGTTCCCCCTTGTATTAGTACCGATCAGTGAATCATCATATCGATCCTTGATATTAGATGTTAGATGTCCTTGGCATACGATGCTGCTGGTACTTTATTTAACACCACGAACAAACGAACCTCCTGATCTCCTGTATTATGGAATGCGAACTCCACCTCACCGCCACAATGGATCACATCCTCTTGTTTCACCGCTTGTTCATTTCCATCCAGAATAAGTGTGCCTGTGCCTTCGACTACCAGCAAAATAACGTCTGTGCCCGGATGTTTATGAACGGGAAGCTGCTGACCTGGCAGAAAATGAAGTACAAAGGTCACTCCACCACCCTGTTGGAATAAAATCCGTTTCGTAAAACGGTCCTCGCTGAATGTTTTGACTTCTTGCAATGACGTGATACTCATGATTAATCTTCCTCCTCGATAATATAATCTGTGAATACATTCATCTTATCGCAAGAAAACCCGCGTTTCCTTGATCTGAATCAAGAAATGCGGGCAATAACAAATCATGGTCGGTCCCTTATGATCGTTTGTTTCTAAGATGGTTAAACCATCATTTTGCGCAGAGAAGCGATATATCTCGAACGTATAACGAAGAAATAAAACGTCTGTGCAAGTACAAAGGCACCAAATACAGTCAACACCGGCATCGTATAATTCGTTATACCGAATTCAGTAAGAAATGGCTTAACCACGACCAAAGTTTCAATGATAGCTACCCCGATCGGTAAAAAGAACAAAATGGCAATCTGAACGGTGGATGATCGTTTCATCTCCTGGAAACTGAGACCCATTTTCGAAAGAGAATGCACCATCTTTCCATCCGCTTCAAGATCGGTATGCAGTCTGAAATACAAAAAGCTTGCGGAAGAAATCGAGAAGATTAATCCGATAAATATGCCCAGGAAGGTAAAGAGTGCTGTCCCCTGTCTGAATCTTTCAAAATCACCGTACCGCGTACTCAGATATCCAGAGTGGTTATCCGTTGAAGCGTTACTGCTTTGAATGGAATCCGCAGAGAATAGAAGCTGATCGCTGACCATGGCTTCCGAGGAGTGGCGGTCAGGTACCGCATGACCCCATGCAGGGATCTGATACAGATATTTACCAGATATCATATTCTCTTTGATCTGTTGGGCAATCTCTTCATACTTCTCATCCGGTAGGACAACTACACCTGTAGCATAGAGTAGGGTTCCAAACTGTGGATCGATATCTGTATCCGTAACCCGAGCTTCCAGTGGGCTCGCATTCAGACTCAACGTCAACTTGTCTCCCTTCGCATAATTACGAAATCTGTTGCGCTCTATCTGACCCTGATCCTTCTCATTGCGGGTATCCACAAATAAGGCGGATCCGGCATCCAATTGGAACATCTTTTTCCCTTGTGTCAGATTGTATTGGTTGTAGTGACTAAGCGGCATAACCGAGACAGCACTCTGATCTGCAGCTGACCAGAAATATTCCAGATATATCTGTTGATAATCCAAACCTGCAGCTTCAAGCATCGAATCAATAGCGCTCATATCCAATTGCTCTGCTGGTCTGAAGACATTGTATTGAATTGGAAAATCGTTGTTTGTAAACTGCTCCCGGTTCTCCTGATCCAGTGACAAAATTACAACTGCACTCATTGAAGCAATCGCAATGACCACGGTCACCATAAACAGCATGCGGGCATTATCCTTCATTTTATAGCTCATCTCTGAGATCCATAACAGACGTGTACCATGCCATACCGTTTTACGATTACGCTTCAACAAACGGATGATGAGCACGGAAAGTTGTGAATAGAAAAAATATGTTCCTGCTATCCCTGTTACTGCTGCAAGCATGATTGTTCCGCCATTTAACTCGCTACGGAGTACCATAAAACCTACTGTAAGTAAGGCAAAACCCAGAAGTGAGAAGAACCACGAAGCTTTGGGCTCTTTTTTAGGTTTGCTGGTCCCCGTCAAAAGTTCTAACGTCCGTTTGTTTCCGATAAAAACCAATGTGAAGAGTGAAATGCAGAAAAATAATAACAGAAAGGCCCCGATCGTAATCAGAATCGCTTTCACCGGAAAATAAAAGGACAGATCATCCATCCCGATAAAACGAGTAGTTAACATCAGGAACAGCTTGGACAACAACATACCTCCGCCGATACCGGCAATAATGGACAGACAGCCGATCGACATATTTTCCAATATGACCAATTTCCGAATCTGTCCAGGCTCCGCACCAAGTATGGTCAGAATGCCAAACTCTTTATTCCGTGATTTGAGAAAAGCACTGATGGAATACATGACAAAGAAAAAAGCAAACACGTACACGATAATTGAAGCGATCTGCATCCCCGTAGCAGTTGTGTCACCCATTGGCAACTCCGCCACATATGGATGATAGATAAATACTGCATAAGCGAAAAATATCATGACCATAAACACACTGCTAAGAAAAAAAGCAATATACGCTCGCCCATTGCGGCGAATGTTATTAAACGCGAACTGAGGAAAGCTCATGTGAATTCCCTCCCCAGAAGGATAAAGTATCAATGATCCGCTGGAAGAACGTCTGTCGATTATCTCCGCGGTGTACCTCGGCTGCCAGTTTTCCGTCCTTGATGAACACAATTCGGTTGCAATAACTTGCAGCAAGGGGATCATGTGTAACCAGCATAATGGTCGTTTTCTCTTGCTGATTAATCTGTTCAAGCGACTCCATGACGGCCTGAGATGAAGTAGAATCCAATGCGCCAGTAGGTTCATCCGCCAATACAATCGAAGGCATATTAATCATGGATCTGGCAATGGCTGTGCGCTGTCGCTGTCCGCCCGAGATTTCGTACACTCGTTTATCCAGAATATGATCAATCCCAAGCTTGGCTGTAATACGGTGTAGTCTGCTCTCCATCTCCTTCAGTTTGACCTTGTCCAGTGTCAATGGAAGTACAATATTCTCGGCAACCGTCAGCGTGTCCAATAGATTGAAATCCTGAAAAACAAACCCGAGTTCCCGACGTCGGAACATGGCAAGTTCTTTCTTTTTCATATCAAACGGATTCATGCCATTAATCAGCACCTTGCCTGAGCTGGGTTCATCAATGGTGGAGACCATGTTTAACAAAGTTGTTTTGCCACTACCCGACGGGCCCATAATACCCACAAACTCACCTTGCTTGATTGTCAGATGAATATCACTAAGGGCTTGAGTCTGCACTTTGCCCTGATATACTTTGTTCAGTCCCGATACTTGTAACATTTCCATACATAATTCCCTCCTAATCCATCATTCTTTATACGTTAATTCTATTCTTATCCTAACTGACCTCCCATAACGGTGCTATCGAATTACCTTAAACTTCCCTTACAGTACGTTTAAGGTTCTGTTCCCCTGCCTCCATAACTTGTTGTATCTATAAAAAAAACACCTCACCCATGGCTGTGGGCAAAGCGCTCTTTATTGCGGATATTTCGAATGAATCCAGCTAAATCTGACCAACGTTCCCTTATTCAGCTCCGAAAACAACTCTACCCGGTTATCCAGACGTGCACTGATCTCACGAACCAGATATAACCCCATCCCTGTGGATTCGTGGTATTGCCTGCCACGTTCACCTGTAAAATAGGGATTGAACACACGATGAATATCCTCGGACGAGATGCCGATTCCCTCATCCTGAATGTCCAGGATTGTACGCTCTTCCTGTTTATAGCCGGTAATGATCACTTTTTTGCCTGATTTGCTATCGGAATAGTTCACGGCATTGGTCAAAATCTGGGTGAACATGAACCGTAGCCACTTGGAATCACTGTATATCTGAAGGTCGCCCTCCATCCGGATATCCGGCGTAATGCCTCTGCGAATAAACAAACGTCGGTTCTCTGCAATGCTACTCCGAAGCACCTCATGCAGAGACAGCAGCTCTACACGAAAATCCCCTTCGAACTGTTCAAGCCGTGATGAATGCAAGACCATCTCGAGTCCTTTGCGCATTTTATCCAGCTCATCCTGAATACTGCCAGCCGTCTCATCGTCCACATCTTCCAAGGTCAGTTGGATAATGGACAACGGGGTCTTCATCTGATGAACCCAGCGATTCATGAATACCACCTGCTGTTCCTTACTGGTACGTAATTGACTTATCTCATTCTGCCGATTACGCTCCAGTTCATGTAACAATTCCTGGATGGCTTCCGCCACGACCGAATTTCCAAGCGTTTGGAAAGGCTCGTTTACCAGTTTACGTGGTTGTTCAAGTAGACGATAATACGCTCGTAGCTGGAGGTAACGTATGACCAGATAGATCAACAACACAACAGTACTGATCAGCATACCATAGAGAACAATTTTCATCGGACGGCCCTCACCAGAGAGCCAGTAGACACACGGAACCAGCAACATCTGTAACACATAAAATCCGACTAACAACAGGTGGTCTTTCAGGAAAAGTCTCATTTCCCTTTTCCCTGTGCGGATGAATCCAGATCCAACACACGATAACCCGCTCCGCGAACCGTCTCCAAAATCTCTTCTGCACCCAACTCCTTCAACTTCCGGCGAACACGTGTAATATAGACATTCAACGTATTATCATCGATAAAATGCTGATCTTCCCACATTTGTTCCAGCAATTTTTCTCGGCTGACAACTCGCCCTGCCTTCGCTATTAGTGCTTCCACCAGTATCGCTTCCTTCTGTGTCAGCTCTGTTGAACGTTCCTCATATACCAATACAAATCGCTCAGGATAGAGGATCATGGGACCATTCGTCACCGTTACTTCCTGTTGAACAGCAGCGTAAGAACCATAGGCTCTGCGCAGCTGACTACGGACTTTGGCAAGAACGACTTCATATTGAAAAGGTTTCGTAATATAATCATCCGCTCCATGTTCCAACGCCATAATCTGATCCATACCACTATCACGAGCCGATATGAATAAAATGGGACATATGGAATGTGTGCGTATCTGCCTGCACCAGTAGTATCCGTCATATTGAGGCAAATTCACATCCATCAGCACAAGGTCGGGATTCACTTCCACAAATTCATCCAGTACATGACGAAAATCACCGGTGACTTGTACCTGAAATCCATTTCGGCTCAGATAAGCCGCCAGCAATCCTGCAAGCTTGGCATCATCTTCAACCAACAATATCGATTGCATCGTTAACCCTCTTTCCGTTTCCTGACGTCAATGTATCACATCTAGTTACCCATTTTAGTTGGAAACGGCTTGAAAATAAAGCTTTAGACCACGAGACGCCCTCTCTTCTCTGCCAAACCAATGATAGCTTCCACTCCTGAATTAAACTCAAGAAAGTCCTGCTCGACCCCATCGCTGAAAATAACACCATCCTCTGGCATCTGGGATACAATGTGCAGTGGTTGCTTCGAATGGATCTGTCCAAACACCAGATTGGCAGCTGTCGTTCGGCTCGGAAAAGGTTCACGTACTGAAAAATATAAGTACGGCGCATCCCAGTTAAAATGATTCAGCTCCTGCCTGCTTCCATGAATGGATGCCGATGCTGTAGCGACCTCTGCTTCGGAATTCATGTTCTGCCATGCAGCCGACCCTACAATTCCGGTGGCTCCGGCCAGCACACTTTTGAACCAGCCTGTCGATCCCATGCCTGTGGATACAATGATACCGCTGGAGGATTGTTGTTCTACGGATGTACCCAAACGCACTTCATAACGTGCCGATACATGTGTCTTCCGACCAATGAACAGATCGTTGACTCCATATAGATACTGTCCATCATTTAGTTCCACTTTGGCGAGAGTGACTTCTTTCAATGTTCGTTGCTTTCGAATGACATCAGGAACAATGAAGCTCAGATCTTCCACGGTAAAAGGTAATAACACCCCGTCCCACCGCATCGGGTCCGGGTTCACACCAATGAGCGGCTGCTCGGTTACGTATTTGAGGGTATTGGCTACAAGCCCATCCTGTCCAACCACGACCACGATATCCTGCTCTCCAAAGATAAAATTAGGCACATGTTCCCGATCAATTGTCTGAACGCGGCCCAATTGACCCAGTTGCTGCTGTGCCTGCTGCACAGATAGCCGATAACGACGGTCTTCCTCCATATAATCACTGAAGTCTGCGCCCAGACGTTCAATATAAAACTGAGCTTGCTGCACCGTGTTATATCGAACCACCAGTTCCTCTAGTCGGGTACGACGCTTAACGAGAATGAGCTTGTGTTCGCTCATTCGATCGTCCGGCGTAGCCTCATGACGTACTGATTTCCCTGCTTGCTCTGTCTGCTCTCTTCTTCCTAATCTCATCGTGCTCGACCTCCCTGATCTCTGCCCGGCATGGGAGACATCAACCCCTGCAACAGATCCGGCGAGATATTAAGCTGTCCGATCTTGCCTGCATTTTCGGCCAGTTCCTGGAATGCTAGTGCGATCAGCTTATCAGAATTCATGCCCATGTTTGCCATCGCTTGCAGTACATTTGGCTGTACATTTTGCAACGAATTCATCACGGCAGCAATCTCATACGCTTTGGCATCGGCTTCCGCATTGTGATTGGCAATGGTTAATTCAATCAGTTGCTGCTTGCGTTCCTCCATCGCTGTATTGAACTGAAGCTGCTCCTGCTCCATCTCGTTTTGTTTCTGTTTCACCGAGCGTTCTGCCTGCAATTGGGTCTCACGAATTTGCTG
This sequence comes from Paenibacillus sp. 2003, assembly GCF_031455635.1. Classification (NCBI taxonomy): domain Bacteria; kingdom Bacillati; phylum Bacillota; class Bacilli; order Caryophanales; family Paenibacillaceae; genus Paenibacillus; species Paenibacillus sp. 2003. The sequence continues at coordinate 2,633,432 of NZ_JAVDTB010000001.1, forward strand.
TTTCTTTGTCTCCACGGCAATTTCGGTGTTCAGTTCGTTCTCCTTCACTCGTCTCTCCTGTTCAATCGATGCATTGCGACGCACATACAGCGCTTCATCTGCTTGACGTAAAATCTCTTCCCGCGCTTGTGCTTCCAATGCACGCATCGTCTCTTTATTGGGCAGAATGGCCAGGATGGATAGACTCATCAGCTCAACGCCCAGTTTCTCCAACTCTTCACTTTGCACAACTTCGCGTTTCATGCTGCTTGCCAGCCGTTCACTGGATTGAATGGCCTCCTTCAACGGCATTTTCTCCAGATATTTCTTGGTTAGTACTTTCGCTGTGGTGATCACCCGTTGGTCCAGTTTGCCGGGGTCGTCTGAAATATACCGATTCTTGCGCAAATTGTATGTGTAATTCAGGCTCTGTGTTATTTTCAAATAATCTACAATGCGATAACTTAGCTGTCCCTGCACAGTAACGGTCTGATAGTCCGCCGTAATCTCTTCGAACATAAAAGGTACATCCACCGAGGACACGGGTAGCACCACTACCGATGTGGTCGGCTCATAATAATAGAAGGACAGTCCCACGCCTTGACGTTGTACTTTTCCATTTTTCACCTTCATGACATATTCGCTGGGTTGAAACTTCGCAAATCGGAATCCAAACATGGCTCATTCCCCATTTCTTAATATTGTCGTTTTGATATTATCGAAATGATACCAAATGAATTCGATATTGTCAATACGACATTTACGAAATGTTTATATGCCTATTTAGAGAAAGGGATGACGTCTGAACCTCTTCTTTCCACAAAACAAAGAGACCGAATCAGTTGATTCGATCTCCTTACCTGCTTTGTTATTTTCTAATACAGTTGTTCCATCAATCTGGCTACTGCAACAGCCCCTTGTGCACGGTTCGCCGTTTCTTTCGGAGCAAACGTGCCATCAGGCATGCCATTTAGCAGTCCAAGTTGTTGCATCCAGGCTACAGCCTCTTTGGCGTATGCCGCGATCTCGGCGTTGTCTACAAACACCATATTTCCTTGTACAGAATGGGTCACATCCTCACGCTGCACAACCTTCAGTGCTCTGTTCAGCATAACGGCCATATCTTCTCGCGAAATACGTTCATTCGCTCCAAAGCTTCCATCTGCCCGGCCTTGAATAATGTCCATTTCAATTCCAAGTCGTACTGAATCGGCATACCACTGCCCTTCCTTCACATCTGTTGGGACCGAAATAGATGGATTCGGCTGGCGTGTATCACCAATACCTTTAATAATCATTTGCAAAAATTGTGCTCTGGTCAGTTCATCTTGCGGGGCAAAACGAGTTGCGCTCATCCCCGAAATAATCCCTTTACCGTAGAGGTTCTGTACCTCTTGGATTGCCCAATTGTGATTTTGCAAATCATGTAATGGCACTTCAACTTCTGCAATGACATAACTGGTGGATTCCAGAGGTTTGAACGTCATCGTTTTGGTCTTGTCATCGTACTTGGAATACGTAACAGGTTTCATTTCTCCACTTGGAGATATGGAATGTACAACCATAACTACATCATTTTTTTTAGGTTGCTCCACATTGGATAGAGCAACTTCAACCGCTCTGTTTGTCCATTGCAATGGCTTATTGTTCATTAACAAATTCACATCAACAATCGCATGATTACCGATCGCTGCTTTTTGAGATGTGGACAGTGTATCTGTCGATCCTTTTGCCACTACGATGTCGAACGTTCCCGCAGTCTCCGCAATAATTAGCGGGAGTGATTTTAGAGGAACACGAACGGTAGTCTGTCCTACAACTACATCCAGGAATTTCACTTCCTCGGAACGAATCCATGCTGCCAGTTGACTTGCACCCAATTGGAATGTGACTGTCTTGGCTGTGTCAGGCACATCTGCAATCAGTTTCAATGTACGATTTCCTGCATCCATGGATTGCAGTGCCTGAGTTAATAGGGATACATCTGGACGAATCGAATACTTCTCATCCCCGGTTGCTGTTCCTTTTACCGTTATCAGACCCTTAACTGGCGGATTACCAGGTTCAACCGGTGGTGTTACAGCCGGATTCCCCGTTGAAGGAGCTGTTCCCGGGTTGGAAGGTTGTGAAGGTACACTTGGTTCTGATGGCTGGCCAGGGCCAGGTGTACCATCTTGACGTACAAGCTTACTCACAGCATCTTGTAACGCACGATCCGCATTGCTCACATCTTGCATTGAAGATTCAACATCCAGAATGAATGCCTTCGCTTCAGAAAGTGCCTTACTAAATACATTCCAGCTTGAAGTCGTGTATTCGGTTTGCTTTAATTTCTCAGCGGTATCTACAGTAGCTTGCAGTGCAGATTTGTCCGCCGGGAACGTACCGTATGCTTCAAATTCCATGAATCCTACCCATGTGGGACCTGTTTTAATCGTTACCCGAATGTAACGTCCCTCCGTGCCTTCTGGAAGTACATGGCTAGGTGCGGTCGATACAACAACATCACTTGTGGTGTCGACTACTTTCACAAAACTTTTGTTATCATTGGACACTTCGATCGTATATTTGATGCCGCCACTCCACATGGACATGTCGATCTTGCGCAGGTTTGTGACTTGCCCCAAATCCACTTGCCACCAGCTGTCAATACTCTTATCAGTCCCCCATGAAGTGTTCGGATTGTTGTCAATTGCACCCTCAGGAGAGTTGGCTTGATTACCTCCTGTCCCTGCACTGCTTGAAGCCTTCGCCGTTTTGCCCGTTGTTAAAGCCTCTAGAGAGACCAGATTAGTAAAGGCTTGTTTCAACGTACTTAGTGCTGAATTCACCTCAGACTGGACAACAGCATTGTTATCTCGGACCTGAATCGCTGCCTGCAAAGACTGTTCCAATACAGACCAGCTCCGGCGTGTATAGGAAGATTTAGTCTGCTGCTGCATTTGTTGAATGTACTGGTGCAGTTGTGTTTTGTCCACATTGGATAGACCTTGAATCGCATCATGCAAACGTTTAACCGCTGTATTCGCATCCGTCTGTGTTGCTCTTTGATCATTCAATACCTGCTCAGCGCCTTCCAGCGCTTTGGTCAATACCGCCCAAGTGGCCGCAGACCAGTCAGTCTGCTGATACGTACGCGCTTCCGCTATTTTAGCTCTGACCTCGTCAAGCTGCGGGGCGATAACCTGCATCTGCTGCATCACACGTTCTAGTGCTGTTGTCGCTGCATCTGTATCTGCTTGAGTTACCCCACCCGGCGTGTATGCCTGACGATTTACGTCATCCGCTGCCGAGATTGCCGGAGCCAGAGTCCCCCAGCTTTCCGGAGTAAAATCAGTCTGTACCAATGATTTGGCTCGTGTAAGTGCCGCATCCAGTTGCTGGCGGTCTGCGGGCAGAAGACTCAATCCACGTTTGTACACATCAAGGGACCATAACGCTCTACCTTCATACGAATGTCCGCCGTTGGCCGGAAATTCGTCGTAATCAAACATGGCTTGGTTCTCCCATGCATTACCTTCGGATGCAATCCAGCCTACACCGGCCGGAATCCAAGCTGGCTCCCAGTAGAAGAAACCTGCGCCATGATTTCCTGGCACGTTCGCAATCATGTCCATAATGCCGGCGATGGCATCATATTGGCCTTGGACTGTTGCAGGGAATGTTGCTCCCCCAACATGAAGCGCTTCGTCCGACCCGATGATGTTCCCATGAGCGTCCCCGTTTTTGTAGGAAAACGGATAGGACGTTTCAGCGATAATGACATCTTTGCCAAACTCGACTGACACTTCATTCATCGTTTTCTGCACATCCGCAAACGTCCCATGCCAGAAAGGGTAATACGATAGTCCGATAATGTCATAGTCCAGTCCGCCTTTACTTAACTCTCCAAAGTACCATTTGAACGTATCTGCCTTGCCACCTTCAGCCAGATGGATCATGATCTTCACCTTATCCGCGTTATTGGTGATCTCTCCTTCTACTGCACGTACAGCATCAATTCCGCTTTTCAGCAATGCAACATTTTGCTTAAAATCCACGTCGCTGCTCAAGCCGTTCAGAACACCACTGTTGATCTCATTACCGATCTGCACCATATCAGGCATGGCGCCCTTAGCTTTCATTTCTCCCACAACTTCATACGTATAGTTGTATACGGCCTGCTTCAGCTCTTCGGGCGAAAGACCTTCCCAAGCTTTTGGACGAAGCTGCTGACCCGGGTGCGCCCACTCATCCGAGTAGTGGAAATCCAGCAGGATCTTCATACCTTTTTTCTTCACCCGCTCGGCCAAACGAATGACATCTTCCTTATCGTTGTAGCCCCCTGATTTCTGTGGATCATTCCACAGACGAAGACGAACATAATTGACACCGCGATCCTTGAGAATATCGAGCAGATCACGCTCTGTACCGTTGCTGTCCACATATTTTCCGCCTTTGTCCTCAATGGCAGTCAACGTGGAAATATCGACACCTCTGACATAGTCTTCACGATACCCCTCAACGATCACCTTAGCTTTAAGCTGAGGCTCTGGAGGCGCACCATATACAATTCCTGTTACCGTAAATTCGCCTGCAGAGGCGTATTGCATAGGGTCGATATGATCCCAAGTCACAGGCACCATTCCCGATTTTTCATTCTGAAACTGTGCCTTTACCTCGTTGGGCAGAAATGGCGCACTTCTGGTCACCGTTCTCACTTCGATCTCATCATATCCTTTAATATTGGCTGGTTCAGTTCTTTCTGCTTCTCCCCACACTTTGAACTCCAATATTTCCGGCCAGACTCCCTCACCCTTGTAAAAAGATATGTTCAATCTGATGTATCGCACATCATTCTGCTGAAACGTCAGATCAGCGATCTGTTTGGGATCGGCATTTTCATTTTGATCAGCAACGTTGGTCCATGCCTGCTGATCAGCAGATGTTTCTACCATATATTTCACAACCGTGTTTTCTCTCCACGTTATTTCCGCTCCGGACAGATTGTAGTCTTCACCCAGATCAATCATCACCCATTGTGGTTGTTCCGTTGTCACTCCCGCCGTAGCAGTCCAATGCGTGTCACTTTTACCATCAACCAAATGCTCCTTTTTACTTCCCCACTCCAAATATTCTGTGCTTACCGTAACTGCCTTGTTAAGTGCCACGTTCACTTTTGCATCTTCTGCAGCCGCTGGACGAACCATCAGCCCCAGATCACAGAACAGCATCAGTAATACCAGACACCCGCTTATGTACCTTTTGTTCACTCTTGATCTCCCCCTTTTTGTGTTTGATTGTGCATGGATCAATGAATGTTATGAATCCTCCTCATTGTAAGCGCTTAATAGTGATGGGTAACACGGCATTATCCAAAGGAAACAGCAGTTTTTTTAACAATATGATCCTGTGACAGTTACATTTGAGCTATAAGAATCACACTATTTGTAAGAAACAAAAAAATCTGTCCGTCCACCCTAGGGCAGAACAGAACAGATTTTCAGGTATATGATCGTTGCTACACTTATTTGGAGAGTTTCAATTCAAGTTGTACCTGGATATCATTTTCAGTCGAGAGCACCACCGAGTGTGGATTTTCCATTCCGAAATCTTCGAATGTTACCATGGATGTTGCCGACAACAATACTGCATTATTCTCATAAGCAGCTTTTGCATCAAAAGTTACTTCTTTTTCAATACCTTTAACCGTAATCGTACCATTCATTTTGATATCAACCGTTTGACCGACAGGCCATTCCGCAGGTACCCCTTCAAATGAAGTCGCTGTAAATGTAGCTTGTGGATGTGTAGCAACATCGAAGAACTCGGCTTGCTTCACGTGTCCATCACGCTGTCCATTCCCGGAATCAATTCCATCCATTTCAATCTGTCCTTCTGCTTTCATCTGGGAAGCATCGTCTACATTAATAGTCCAATTGCCTGTTACCTGCTCGTCCACAAAGTTAACTGTCTCCTGTGATGTGGTTACGGAGAAGTATACTTTGGAACCTTCGCTGATGCTCCAGTCTCCGTTCAGTTGCTCTGCTCCTGCAGTTTCATTGGCTACAGCCGTTCCTGTGCTATCTACCGTAGTTGTGGAAGTCGCTGTGCTCGCAGGAAGCACCTGCTCAATCTCCACGTTGTTCCCCAAGTAGCTATTGCTGAGATAGTATCCACCGCCACCGATTACGGCAACCGCCGCTACACCTGTTATAAGCCATGCTTTTGCTTTCTTGTTCATCTCTATGTTTCCTCCAGTACATGATTGTTTAGGTTGCTTGTTGGAGTGAATCATATCAATTGAATGTGTCAGGAAGAAGTCAAGATAAGACAAGTCCCATATTTTTTTGAAATCCGTAATACAGGATTGGCTTTACGCTCTAGCTCATGTAAAATCAGTACAAGTTTACAAAGCGAAAGGAGAACGCTTTTCTTGAAATCTATACTTATCGTCGAGGATGAGCAAGCTATTGCACGAGTATTGGCTGCTTATCTGAGAAAAGCAGAATTTGAAGTTCATCATGCAGCAGATGGACCGACTGCACTTACCCTTTTTGATACCGTAACGCCTTCCCTTGTATTACTTGATGTGATGCTGCCAGGAATGGACGGATGGGATCTGCTGCGGATTATTCGTGAAAAAAGTGCTTGTCCCGTGATCATGCTAACCGCACTGGATGACATTTCAGACCGTCTCAACGGACTGAATGCTGGTGCTGACGATTATATGAGCAAACCTTTTGTACCGGAAGAAGTGGTCGCCAGAGTTAATGCGGTGTTGCGTCGTAATCCACATTGGACCTCAGGTGGCAAAGAGAAGCGTTCTTTTGGAAATCTCGTCATTGATCTTGCTGCCAAGCAGGTGTTGCTGAACGGAGCAGAGGTTGCACTCACACCTCGTGACCTGTCGTTACTGTTCTTCCTGTCCGATTATCCGAATCGGACATTTACCAGAGATCATCTTATTGAGCAGGTATGGGGGATGGACTATGATGGCAGTGACCGTGCTGTAGATCTATCGATTAAACGACTACGTCAAGCCCTCTCCCACTGGTCGCCAGAGACGGGAGAAATTCGGACGTTGCGAGGAATGGGGTATCAATTTTGGATCGCCAACTGAAACAGAAGAAACCCAAACGAACGATATCCATTCTGTCACACTGGACACTGCGATATTTTCTAATTTTGTGTATTGGATTCACGATTATTGCGGCAGGAGCACTCTACTGGATTCGAACAACTTCCATTGAGAAAAGCCTCAAAACCGCAGAACTGCTTGGTCTGGAGATTGCCGATCATGTGACCAGTGAAAATAATATGCTTCGGGTTCCACCCGATCTTGACAGACTGGTAACCAAGCGAGAGAAACTATTTAATACAGATCATTATTTTTGTGTCATGATCTTGGACAATAACAATCAATTGATCTTTTCCCAGCCTAAAATGGAGCAAAAAGATGTGCATTATCGACTGTCAGACGACTATCTTGAACCGCGCAACAACAAATATGCAGGTGTAACGGTCAACATATCCGAAGGCGACCAAACCTTGGGTAAAGTGTGGGTCATGCAGTCCAAACAATCCATTACATTTGGTCCAGAGACGATATGGCTCGTGGCTCTAATCCTCGGAGGACTAATCCTCTGTGGATGGTTTACAATCTATCTCCTGTCCAAAAAGTTATCCAGACCGATTCGTCAGGTCGCCTATGCCGCTGAGCAGATTCGAGGTGGCAATTATGATGTGAGTCTTGACTTGAATACACGAGAACGTGAGATCAATGAACTTGTAAATTCATTTCGCGATATGGCTACTCGTCTCCAACAGCTCGAAGAATGGCGTACACTTTCGCTGGCAGGAGTAAGTCATGAACTCAAGACACCGGTAACTTCCATCAAGGGGCTCGTTATGGCAGTACGTGACGATGTCGTGAGTCCACAGGAAGGAAAAGAATTTTTGGATATCGCTTTGAAGGAATCCGAACGCATGGAGCGTATGGTCGCAGATTTGCTTGACTATAATGCCATGGCTGCAGGAAGTGTTGCCGTTCGCAAGGAACGGACGGATCTGAAGCTGTTGGTTGGTGAGATCATCTATCAGTGGAAGATTGCGTATGAGGACAAAATGCCAGAGGTTCAGCTGCACGCCCCTCCAATTAACTTCTTTACCATGGGGGATGCTCTCCGCATTCAGCAGATCATTGTCAATTTGCTCAATAACGCACTTCATGCCACAGCTCCTGAACAGAAGGCTGTCTTCGATATTTATCTAAGTAAAGAAGAACAGATGCTGTACGTTGATGTCAAGGACAACGGCACAGGCATCGCAGCTGAAGAACAACCCAAAATCTTTGAACGGTTCTATCGTGGAGAAATCAAAAAACGTCGTAACCGCGGCCTGGGTCTAGGATTAACATATAGCCGCCTACTCGCTCAGGAACAGGGCGGTGAACTGACACTTGTCTCCAGCAGCCCGGAAGGCAGCATGTTCAGATTAAGCCTGCCACGCTGGACTGCAACACAAGAAGCCCTAAATACAGAAAAAGCATACGGAGCAGCCGTTAAGGTGTAACGCACCACGCTAACATGACAACTAGCCCAGAACTCCATTCAGGAGACTGGGCTAGTTCAACGTTGTTCCTTGTTGCTTTATCCAGAATGGAAGCATTCAACACTCTAATACACGTGGTCTGTATTCATCGTAAGCATCCGAGATCAGTTGCTTATGAAGTGTACTGCTGGCTATGATCGCTTTCCGTTTTGCTTTCAAAACGATCTGCTCTATATCCGCATAACTGCACCCGGTTAAGCGTTCACATATGTAATCTTCCAGCTGGGTCTCCTGTTCAAATGCCCCCACCAACTTGCTGATATACAATCTGCGACTTGAATCGTCAGGCATTCCATAGGTCATCTTGGTATCAAACCGCCGCCAGATGGCGTGATCCAGTTGGGTTTCCAGATTCGTCGCAGCTACCAGGATACTGTCCCCATCGAATTCGTCCAGACACTGCAACAACGTATTGACGACACGAGCCATCTCTTTCACTTCATCATTGCTCTCACGCGTCCGGCCTATGGCATCAAATTCATCCAGAAATAACACACAGGGATTCATTCGTGCATATTCGAATAACTTACGTACATTACTCCCCGTCTCCCCAAGATGGCTATGAATGATCGCATCTAATCTCACAAGAACCAATGGCAGATCAAGGCGCTCCGCCAGATGTGATGCCGTTAATGTTTTTCCCGTACCGGGAGGCCCGAACATGACCATTTTGTTGGGGATTGATACATCATGCTCTCTGAACTTCTCTTTCATGCCCAGAATGGTGACAAATTCATTAATGATGCGTTCATTTTCAGCGGAAAATACAATATGCTGGGCTTTATGTCTACACTCTTTCGGCGTGTAAAAAGCAGCCATATCGATCCCTTTCGCGCGGGGAATCCGGTTCATATGGTTTATTTTGCTCATGTATACACATGCTCCTTCATTTATGGTTTCGTGTAAATGCTTGGTTCAAGTTATATAGAATCAATTAGACTTTTAATCGTAATTATTACTATTAAATAATAACATACTACTGCCTTTTTGCAAATATAACCACAGCACGTCCACTATTTTGCCACAGATGGGGGCATTTGGTTGCAAGCTTCAATAAAATTTGCTATTCTAAGTGTGCATCGTTGTGTATAACGCAAAAAAGCCCTCCGAATTTCGTGAGAGCAAAAATTTTCCAGATTGGCAAGCGGCAACTTGTTATATCCGGATCTTTATACCAACGACTGTAATCCAATTAAAGTGAGGTTAACAATCATGGCAAAAGACGTATTGTGTGAAGTTAATTCCTGTCGTCACTGGGCTCAAGAGAACAAATGTAACGCATCTTCGATCTACATCGTGAGTCACAGTTCCAAAGAAGCAAGTCAGTCTGCTGAAACAGACTGTAAGACATTTGAAGTAAAATAAGTAATTTCATGTGATCCACTTAAAGGAGCCCTTACCGGTTCCTTTTTCTTTTTCCATTGTAACAAGAATGATAATTATTATCAAGCCCTAATCTATATAAAAATCCTTCTCACCTCTTAAATGCACATTGGACAGATCACCTACGTACACTACGTAAGAAGTCAGTCTGCCCATGAACGATTAGAACCAAGAGGTGAATAACAATGCCTGTTAAAAGTGGCACACAGTATCGTGAACGAATTGATGCACAGTCCGTCCCTTGCTGGTACAAAGGTAACCTTATTACTGGAAAACGCTCTGAACATGTAGCATTTGCTGGTTTAATGGAGACTCAGATGTACATGTATGATCTGCAATCTGATCCTAGATATGTGGAAACGATGACGTATGCCTCTCCGGCAGACGGAAAAACAGTAGGCATATCCTTCCTGCCTCCAACCAGTGCGGACGACCTCCGCAAACGACGGGAAGGGATGAATATCTGGGCAAATGTCCATCATGGCTTTCTTGGTCGCTCACCCGATTACATGAATACAGCCATTATGTCCTTTTACACAGGTGCCGATCTTCTGAACGAATTATCTCCCCAATATGCAGAAAATCTCAAAAATTATTATGCCTACTGCCGTGATCATGATATTACGCTATCCCATGCCTTCATTCAGCCATACGCCAGCAAAATTTCAGGACAATTGGATGCCACTGAGGATGCTATTGCCGCAAAGGTCGTAGATCGTACCGAGGAAGGTCTCATTATTAGCGGAGCATTCATGATGGCTACACAAGCTGCCACTTCGGATGAGATTTTTGTCTACCCGTCCCCTTCTCCCGCCCCATTTGATGACGAAAATCCATTTGCATTCTCTTTTGCTGTCCCCAATGATCTCCCAGGAATCAGTCTGGTATGCAGGGATACCTACGCAGCCGAATCTCACACCAACTATCCTCTGAGTTCCAGATATGAAGAAATGGACAATATCGTCATCTTTGACCGGGTGCTCGTTCCGCATGAACGAATATTTTTTGCAGGAAGTGAGGAAATGTCCTCGCGTCTCTTCAGTGGCAGTAACTTTCATATTCACGCAGGTCATCAGGTATTGTGTCGTTATATTGCCAAGACGGAATTTGTTCTCGGTACACTCCAGCTTCTCACGGATACTCTCGATCTGAATACAGAAGCACATGTTATTGAGAAAACTGCACGAGTGTTCGCAGGTCTTGAATCGTTAAAAGCATTGGCTTTGGCCGCAGAGGCAGGTGCCATACCGGACGGAAGAGGATTTGTATTACCTGCACCCAAACCATTGATGGCAGCCAATCTGCTTTTTCCGAAACTTTATCCTGAGATGATTGAAATTCTGCAACTTTTGGGTTCGAGCGGGGTAATTATGATCCCTCAGGAAGAAGAGTTTCAATCCGATATCGCTCCTTCACTGAATATATATCTGAAAGGGAACGATATGGCTTCTTATGAACGCAACGCTCTGTTCCGCCTGATCTGGGAGCTTGGGGCTGGATCATTCGGGGGCAGACAGACCCAATTCGAACGATTCTTTTTTGGCAATGTCCTTACAGTATCCAATCGATTATACTCCGTATATAACAAAGATCAGACGAATCGTCAGCTCGTTCGTGATTTTCTATCCAACACCAGCAAATAAGTAACTAAAGAATCGTTTTATACCAGATGGTCATAGACCGTCATCAGTTCAGAGGCTGGTCTGCTTGCATCCACATCCCGCAATCCAGGCTGGTCTCCGTAACCGATATGGAATACCCCCAGCACCTTCTCTGCACTTGTCAAACCCATCAAATTCATGAACACAGGATGTTGTTGATAATCATTGATCTTCCAGACCGCATTCAAACCCTGTTCCGCAGCCAGAATACTAAAGCGTTTGCTCCAGGCTTTGGCCGGCAGAAGATCATCCTCACGGGCATTTCTAGGTGCCACGACAACCAGATGGGTTGGAATTGCTTCCGTGTATTGATATGTAGCCCAATCGCCGTAGCGATCAGCCAGATGAGGTGGATAGCTCTGTCTGACCGCTTCCAGATAAAGCTGTCGCCCTTCGCCTGCAAACAACATAAACCTCCAGGGTTCTGAACTCATCACATATAATGAAGGATCTGCTTCATCAAGCAACTTCCGTATAACCGACTGGGGTACTGGCAACGGACTGAATTCGCAAGTTCCTGCACGTCTCTTGCCGCTGCTTATATCTTGACTTAGACCGGTAGACATGGCAACTTCCCCTCCTCTATGTGCATGATATATCGTTATCCTTCAATCGCCTTCACATCAACCATGTTTTCTTCGGTTCAATGGCTTCCGTTTTCCAGCGATCTATCTCTTCGTGTATACGAGCTTTATCACGCGTCGTAAATTGTTCTGACTCCACCACTTCTGCTTGCGGCATGCTGTCACGTATCAAGCGAATGTAGTCCATGGAACGTATCAAAGACTGGCGTCCAGGAATGTACCTAATTTTGCGTCCTTCCAACAAGCAGTATATCTCGATCATACCCGGTAATTTTCCGAAGGCTTCCCAGCAGAATACACTGACCATATGCTGAAACGCCTCAACTACGTTTGGATCATGGACAACCATATATTTCTGAATAAGCAGCGAATCCCAGCCTTCGGGTTGCCAGGCCGCCTGAAATATCATCGACAAATGCATGGATAATGAAGGTAATTCTGTCCTCCACTGTTCAAAAAGAATGGCTGGATGCTTCAGATCATCGTTCATTGCAATGGCGAGTGACAATTCATCCGTAATCTTGTTCTTCACATCCCAGTAATGGAGAACAGATTCGAAACCATCCGTCTTTCTGGGCCACCACTTCTCAAGTAAATACTGTACGGGTATCTCTTTACGAACATCGGGGTCGAGACTGTAAAAGGCATTGATCGCATGGCTCACCGCATATTGTACACGGTGCCTCCATTGCAGTGGAAGACGCTGCTCAGACACGGGTTCAGGGCGGATGAATCGGTGTGGGCTGCGCAGCATTTCTTCCAATCTGTAATCTTCAAGCAGACGTCCAGAAAGATCATTTCTTCCGACTGGCATCGCTGCCTGAACATTATGTTTTAACATGATCTTTAGGATACCTGTAATCCGGCAGCAGCGAAGCGTTTGCCAAAATCACGGCATGTTTCTTTCTCCTGCTCAAGCGGACTGTATTCAATTTTCAACATCTCTGGAGATACCTCCGCCCCACGCTCTTGCAGCTTGGCAGCCGCGAGATCAACTGCACCGCAGAACTGCTCATACGAGGTGTCACCACTACCAAACACCGCAGCTCTCTTACCACTCAGGTCCAGCTCATCCAGCTCCTCATAGAAATCAAGGAATTCATCTGGCAACTCCCCATCTCCCCAGGTGTACACACCGATCATGAATCCGTCATAGTCCAATACATCAGATGCATTACAATCCGTTACGGATTTCAGGTCTGCCTCGTGGCCTCCCTTTGTAATTCCCTCCACAATCAGTTCTGCAATTTCTTCTGTATTTCCTGTCATGCTCGCATAAGCCACTAACAATTTAGCCATCTATTTTTCCCTCACTTTAATTTGATCATGTAATATTCTCTCTATGAAGAAAGAATGAATTTTGGATTAACAAAATCATATGTGATAATGATTATCATTGTCAAATTAAATTTTTGGTTATCTTTGTTTTTCAGTATATGGGGCATGTTGGATTTCAACACAGCTAAAATACTTCATCCTTTAAGGTCAGATGTAATACCTTCCTCCAATGATCCCGTCCCCCAACTGGCGTACAAGCCCTTTTTTGTTGTACAATAGTATCCAAATGACTTTTGAAGGATGGATAAATCATTATGTACGTAGCTAAGAATTGGAAGGACTATGAAGTAATCGATACAGGAGGCGGCGAGAAACTGGAGCGTTGGGGAGATGTGATTTTACGCAGACCTGATCCACAGATTATCTGGCCCCTCGAGCAAGAAACCAATGAATGGCGTCAGGTGCATGGTCACTATCATCGCAGCTCTTCTGGTGGCGGTAACTGGGATATGAAAAAGCCCATTCCCGAGCGCTGGACGATCGGATACGAAAACCTGAAATTCCACATTAAACCTACCAGCTTTAAGCACACTGGTCTGTTCCCTGAACAAGCCGCCAACTGGAGCTGGATGATGGATAAAATCTCCAATGCAGGACGCCCGATTTCTGTCTTGAACCTGTTTGCCTATACAGGCGGAGCAACGGTAGCCGCAGCTTACGCAGGCGCTTCTGTTGTGCATGTGGATGCAGCTAAAGGCATGGTTCAATGGGCCAAGGAAAATGTTCAATTATCCGGACTGGCTGATCGCCCTGTTCGTTTTATTACAGATGATGTATTCAAATTCGTACAACGGGAACAACGGCGTGGAAATCGTTATGACGCCATTATCATGGACCCTCCTTCTTATGGCCGCGGTCCGAATGGCGAGACATGGAAACTGGAAGAAAACCTTTATCCATTCTTGAAGTCATGTATGACGATCTTGTCGGATAATCCATTATTCATGCTGGTTAACTCCTACACCACGGGCATCTCCTCCACGGTTCTGCGCAACATGTTGACCATGACAATGTCTGCTCAGTACGGTGGTGACATTACCGCAGGTGAAATCGGTCTGCCGATCACACGCAGTGGTCTTGATCTGCCTTGTGGTATTCTGGGCCGTTGGGAGTCCTAATCATGTCAGAACATCGGCATGATCACGATGCAATTCCGATTCTGTTTGAAGACAACCATCTGTTAGGTATTACGAAGCCGGTCAATGTACCTACCCAGGAAGATGCATCAGGTGATCCGGATTTGCTCACATTGCTGAAGCAAGATCTGAAAGAACGATATAATAAACCTGGCAATGTCTATCTCGGGTTAGTACACCGACTTGATCGTCCTGTTGGAGGGGCAATGATCTTTGCCAAGACATCCAAAGCAGCTTCGAGATTGTCCGAGACAGTGCGGGGACGTCATTTCCGTAAAATATATGCGGCTGTAGTACATGGCAAGTTGCCTGCACAACAGGGAACGTTAAAACACACGCTGCTGAAAGATGCACGTACAAATACTGTTACTGTTGTACCTAAAGGTACGGCTGGCGGTAAGGATGCCGTTCTGGATTACCGTGTTATCGGCGAGACAGACCGTTACAGCCTCGTCCATATCGAACTGCACACCGGCAGATCTCATCAGATTCGGGTGCAAATGAAAGAAATCGGCTGCCCTCTGTACGGGGATCAGAAGTACGGCGCAAGCGTGAATAAACCCGGGCAACAGATTGCTCTATGGTCTGCGATTGCTGCTTTTCCTCATCCAGTTACCAAGGAAGAAGTTATTCTGCAATCTTTGCCTGCAAGAGAATTCCCCTGGGCAGAATGGCCCGCTGCCGTGTACCAAAAAGCTTTTGGACAATCTCAATAAGTACATGTTCAGCAAGACTGGTTTTCAGTACCGAGAAGATGGGATCAAAAGCGGTTTTATCGAACAACCTCTATAAGTGCACAGGATCAGGTTAGATTTGTCCATATTACGTGTCGTTCAGATTCTGTATCTGAACGACACGTTTTTTCATATTTTCAGCTATATACCTAAGATACAGAGAGGAGACATCATGATGACCCCGTTTACCAAACAAGTCATTGCGATCATCGCGGCGATTCCCGAAGGTAAAGTGATGACTTACGGTCAGATTGCAGCCCATGCTGGAAGTCCAAGAGCGGCGAGACAAGTCATCCGTATTCTGCACTCGATGAGCCGCAAGGAACGTCTGCCCTGGCACCGTGTTGTCAACGCAAAAGGCGAAATCTCCATACCGGACGAACACTCGCGCATGATGCAGGAAACAGAACTGATTAGCGAAGGTGTGGAGTTTCAGCTGAACGGAACCATTAATCTAAAACGGTTCGGACATGAGCCCGATCCTGTATTTCTTATCGATCCAACGATCCAGCCCGAATAATAAGAGTACTCTCCTCCTATCGCGCACACCAAAAAAAAAGAGAACTCAGGCAGTTAGGGTTACCCCTTCGACTGCTAGAGTTCTCTTTTTTGGTTTTATCTAATATTCGTTATGCAGTAGCCGTCGCTTTTTCCTGTTCTACAGTAACAGGTTCAACAGCTGGTTTTGTTTTCCGAATAAAGAACGCCATGATCAAAGCAACCACAGTCATTCCGGTAGCCACAATGAATGCATAATTAACACCGTAAATCGTTGCATCTGCTGTAGCAGCTATCATCGCTGTCTTATCAGTAGGATCAACCTGACCCGCAGCCACTGCATCCGCCAGATGTGTTTTGAGCTTGCTACTCATGATGGTAACGAGTATAGCTGTACCAATCGCTCCGGCAACAGTACGCAATGTGTTGGACATGGCGGTACCATGCGCGTTCAGACGTTGTGGCAGTTGATTCAGACCTGCTGTCTGGATCGGCATCATCAGCATCGACATACCGAACATACGAGCCGTGTAGATAAACATCATGTAGCCGTACGTAGTATCGATTGCCAGGCGACTCAGTCCAAATGTTGTGATCGCCGTAATAGCAAGACCCGCAACTGAAAGCCAGCGAGCGCCTACCTTATCAAATATACGACCCGTGATCGGAGACATGATCCCCATCAATATCGCACCAGGCATCATCAAAAGTCCTGACTCAATCGGTGAGAAACCACGAATGTTTTGTAAGAAAATAGGAAGCAGGATCATACCTGCAAACATCGCCATCGTCACAAGCATATTGATAATTGTCGTTAATGAATACATATTGTACTTGAAAATACGGAACTCAAGGAGCGGATGATCTGTTGTCAGTTGACGAATAACGAACAGAATCAGGGATATCGCACCTACTACGAGGCATCCAATGACAATTGCACTGCCCCATCCATCGGTACCCGCATCACTAAATCCGTAAAGCAAACTACCAAAACCAAGTGTAGATAAAATAACGCCTGGATAATCCAGTTTAGGTCTGGATTGACGTGTTACGTTTTTAACAAAAGCAATACCGATTGCCGTTGCAATAATAGAGAATGGCAAGATGATGTAGAACAACAATCTCCAGGAATAATGCTCAACCACATAACCTGAAAGTGTAGGCCCAATCGCAGGAGCCAGAATCATCGCGATCCCCATGGTTCCCATGGCCTGACCACGTTTCTCGATTGGGAAGATGGTCAGGAATACAACGGTCATGAGAGGCATCAGGATACCTGCACCTGCCGCTTGAATAACACGACCTACCATCAGAATGGTGAAGGTTGGACTAAGACCACAGACTAATGTACCTATGGTAAATAGAGTCATGGCTGTAATAAAAATTTGACGCGTTGAAAATTTGGCAATCAGATATGCCGTAACCGGAATCAGTACACCGTTCACAAGCATATAACCCGTGGTTAACCATTGGGCTTTGTTTGCATTGATCGCGAGGTCTTCCATGATTTTAGGAAGCGCTACGTTCATCAGGGTTTGGTTCAGGAATGCCACAAAGGCACCAATTAACAATGCCGCTACAATCGGGCCTTTCTTGATGTTGTCCATCGCTGAGGATGGAGCTGCAGCAGTAGTCGTACTCATATGTTGTTCATCTCTCTTCCTTCTAACTTTTCAATCATTTGACTATGAATTCTAAGTAGGTGCTCAAGGTCTTCCTTCGATATATCCAGAATGGGTGACACTCTTTCCATCCACAAATGGTGCGTTTCCTGTTGGGCCTGTTCCCCTTTGTCCGTAATCTGAAGCTTAACGGATCGGCGGTCAGCATCTGAACGTGTCCGAACGATATACTCGCCTTTGACCAGTCGCTCCACAACAGCACTCATGGAACTGCTGCCCATATGGCATAGCTCAGCCACTTCGTTGATGCCAATGGAAGGACGCTCCCTCAGAATGGATAACACCATAAACTGGATCGAAGTCAGCTCGATCTCCTTGTTTTCATTCCAAAATGCTCGAAAAAGCATTTGATTCACTTGGCGGAACGAATTAATAATATAGAATACTTCATACGTATCAGTCATTGATTCACCCTTTTACTTTTGGAATATAATATTTCGCACACGAAATATCAGGGGAACAATTATTTATTATAACAAAAATATTTACATAGTCAACTCTTTACATATGAATTCACAAAATAATATTAGGACATACTAACTGTGTTACATCCTTGTCTTTACTCAACTAACCTGGACACAGTGTGTATCATATGTAATTTGTAAATAAAATAACCATAGGGCTCCTGCATGAAACGAGCAGGCACTCCTATGGTTATTCAGAAGAATCAGCATGGTATCATACCGAAGTAGATAAGGCAGGCTCTTTGGTCTTGGGTGTTGTCATTTTGCCTAACAGATATACCAGCAATTGTTGATTGTGCATCGAAATGTTACTGAGAACAGAGTTCATGAATTCATTCCGGATGGTGATTCCCCGCTCTGTCTCCATTCTTCCTTTCTCTGACAGAGATACCCACACAATGCGTCGATCCTGATTATCCCGATTCCTGCGAATCAGATCATTCTTCTCCATTCGATCGAGCAGCATGGTTACAGCAGCTGGCGTAGTCGACAGATAAGGAATCAGATCCGAAGGTTTCATCTTCTGATGGTCTTCAAGCACCTCCAGAACAGCCAGCTGAGCCTCTGTTAATGAGGGTGCCAGCTCTTGATCCATATGCAATTTATAATCTTTGGTTAACCTGGACCAACACTTGGCAAAATCGGAATTATACATCTTCCATCGCTCCTCTCTGCAACCGGTTATCACTTCACCTGCTTAAGTTTTCGCGCTCCAAAGCCGCATTCCTGCTGCCTTTTTTCAATTTCCTAGCGATCGACCGTAATCGACGAAGGTTGTTAAACTTCGCATGAATGCCCTCTTCTAATCCGCCTTCGAACAACAAAAAAAGACTCCTCGCATGACAGGATTAGCTGTTCTGCGAAAAGTCTCGTTTGTTTGTTTTTATGAAGATGCTGCTGGTTGATTCTCATTAAAGTCCCTTAGAAGTTCAACGATCTCGTCCTGTTTATCCACAGGAACAATCAGTTTGCCAATATGTTTGCGCTCAGTAATCGGAACACCTTCCGAAGAGATCTGATGCACTTGGCCTTCCTTGGTCATTACAGTGATCTTACGTTGCTCTTTGCAATAAAACGCTCCAACAATACGGCTGCCATTCGGTTTCACACGTTTGCCTTCTTTGAACTCAAATGTGACAAGCCCCTTGCCTCCACGGCTCTGGACAGCATAATCCAGGAGTAATGAACGTTTACCATATCCCAGATCGGACAACACGGCAACTTCACCTTCATCTCCTTCTACCCATAGAGCGGATACAACTTCATCTGTATCTCTCAACTGAATACCACGAACACCACCGGATACACGTCCCATTGGATTGACCTCATCCTCTCGGAAACGAATCGCCATGGCTTCTTTTGTAATCAGCATAATATCTTGAGCGCCTGTACTTAGATGTACAGATAACACTTCATCGTCCTTGCCCACTTTACAAGCCGCAACTGCACCGGAACGTTTGGTAACGTAATCCTTCAGTTCCGTTCGTTTCACCTGTCCTCTTCGTGTGACAAAGACCAGACTGTGATTTGGCTCTTCAAAGGATTTCACAGCAAGCACACTTGCAATACGGTCATCTTTCGCAAGGGGAATCACGTTCACAATGGCTGTGCCCGGGTCTTTCCACTTGAATTCAGGTACCTGATGAACAGGTAACAAGAAATACTGACCTTTCCTCGTAAAGACAAGCAGATTCTCAAGTGTGTTTACTTCCAGAACCTGAGCGATATAATCGCCATCTTTTACTCCACTTCCGCTCCGTTCACCACCAGAACGTGTAAAGGACTGCATGCCTGTACGTTTCACGTATCCTTCTTTGGATAACGTAACAAATACATCTTCCGCATTCACAAGTACTTCGAGATTAACCTTGAGTTCTTCCACTTCACCCTGAATCGCAGAACGACGGTCTATACCGTATTTCTCACGAATCTCCATCAATTCTTTGCGGATGACTCCGATGAGCTTGCGGTCACTATCCAGAATGGATCGTAATTGCGCAATCTTTTTCATCAGTTCACCGAGTTCCTTCTCCAGAGAATTAATCTCCAGATTCGTCAAACGGTATAATTGCAAAGTAAGGATGGAATCCGCTTGACGTTCCGTGAATCCAAACATCCACATCAGGTTATTCTGAGCATCCTGCCGGTTCTTCGACGCTTTGATCGCTGCAATGACCTCGTCAAGGATGTTAAGAGCTTTAACCAAGCCCTCCAGCACATGTGCACGGTCTTCCGCTTTCTCCAGCTCAAACCGGGTACGGAATGTCACAACTTCCCGCTGGTGGGCAATGTAAGCCTCCAGAATTGATTTCAATCCCATTTGTTGTGGTGCTTTATTCACAATCGCAACCATATTGAAGTTGTAAGTGACCTGCAGGTCGGTTTTCTTCAGCAAATAAGCCAAAATACCTTGTGCGTCCGCTTCTTTTTTCAACTCAACCACGATTCGCAGACCTTCACGTCCGCTCTCATCACGCACTTCGGCAATACCTTCAACCTTCTTCTCAAGTCGGATGTTCTCCATCGCTGTAACCAGACGAGATTTCACGACCTGATAAGGAATTTCGGTAATGACGATTTGCTGTTTGCCTCCGCGCATGTTTTCAATCTCGGTTTTGGACCGGATATAGATCCGTCCCTTACCTGTGCGATAAGCATCCAGAATGCCGTCACCGCCCATAATCAATCCGCCTGTTGGAAAGTCAGGACCCTTCATAAACATCATGATTTCGTCCAGCTCAATTGACGGTTTCTCCATCACAGCGATCGAAGCATCAATGACTTCACGCAAATTGTGTGGAGGAATCTCCGTTGCAAATCCGGAGGAAATACCGCTGACACCATTAACCAGCAAGTTCGGATAACGGGATGGCAATACAACCGGTTCTTTGGCCGTATTATCAAAATTATCCTTAAACAGAACCGTCCGTTTCTCGATATCGCGAAGCATCTCCATCGCGATGGGCGACAAACGGGCCTCCGTATACCGCATCGCCGCTGCCGGGTCATCATCCTGTGATCCCCAGTTACCATGACCGTCCACGAGCATATGGCCCATTTTCCATGGCTGAGCCATCCGCACCATGCCCTCATAGATGGATGAGTCACCATGTGGATGATAATTACCCATTACGTCCCCAACGGTTTTGGCAGACTTGCGATAAGTCTTGTCAGGCGTATTACCTGAATCGTACATGGCGTACAGAATACGCCGTTGTACTGGCTTCAACCCATCCCGGACATCCGGAATGGCTCGATCCTGAATAATATATTTGGAGTAGCGACCGAAACGGTCCCCAACGACCTCTTCGAGAAAGGCCGGCATAAATTGTTCTGATGGACTCATTCCAAGCACCTTCTATTCTTCGTACTCTGTAAAGTCGACGTTCTCTACAATCCAGCGTTTCCGCGGATCAACCTTATCACCCATGAGCGTAGATACACGACGTTCTGCTTTTGCTGCATCAACAATCTGTACCTTCAGCATCGCACGAGTTTCCGGATTCATTGTTGTCTCCCACAGTTGATCCGGATTCATCTCACCAAGACCCTTATAACGTTGAAGCTCAACATTATTACCGAATTCCTTCATATAATTCGCCAGTTCTTCATCCGTCCATGCATATCGAACACTCGCAAGCTTACCAGACTTACGAGTAAGTTTGTACAATGGCGGCTGAGCAATATATACTTTGCCTGCATCAATTAAAGGCTTCATATAACGATAAAAGAAGGTCAACAGCAGCACCTGAATATGTGCGCCGTCCGTATCCGCATCGGTCATAATGATAATTTTGGAATAATTGCTGTCTTCAACTGCAAATTCGGTTCCTATGCCCGCCCCAATCGCCGCTGTAATGGCACGGTATTCTTCATTTTTGAGAATGTCGGCCAGCTTCGATTTTTCTGGATTGAGCGGTTTTCCCTTAAGCGGCAGAATAGCCTGAATCTTCGAGTCACGTCCCTGTTTGGCAGAACCACCAGCGGAATCACCTTCAACAATAAACAACTCATTTCGGGTAAAATCCTTTGATTGCGCCGGCGTCAGTTTGCCGTTCAGGTTGGAACTCTCACTGCGTTTCTTGCCTGTACGCATATCATCACGTGCTTTGCGAGCTGCTTCTCTGGCTCTGGAGGCTTGAACCGCTTTGCGAATTAACGTTTGAGCTACCTGCGGGTTTTCTTCCAGAAACCTTTGAATATTTTCGGACACGACCGAATCCACTGCACTTCGAGCGGAAGCGCTACCGAGCTGATCCTTCGTCTGACCTACGAACTCAACATCTGACATTTTGACACTGATGACAGCCATCATACCTTCACGCAGGTCATTACCTTCGAGGTTTTTGTCTTTTTCCTTAATCATGCTGGTACGCCGTGCGTAATCATTCATTACTCGGGTATACGCAGCCCTGAATCCGGTCTCATGAGTACCGCCGCCCCGAGTAGGGATCGAGTTCACGAACGAAGCCAGTGTCTCCGTATAACCCGCGTTATACTGGATTGCCACTTCAACTTCAATGTCATCCTTCTCCGCATAGAAGTGAATAACATCATGCAGGACATCTTTATTTTCGTTAAGAAAAGCAACAAACTGGCTTGCTCCGCCTTCATACATGTATTCATCCTGATTGCCCGAACGTTCGTCCTTGAGCACAATTCTCAGACCCGAATTCAGAAAAGCAATCTCCTGAAGGCGTTCTGCCAATGTATCATAATTAAATTGAATGCCATTCTGGAACACACGAATATCCGGTTTAAATGTAACTTTTGTACCTGTCCGATTGGTATTGCCCAACACTTCGAGACCGGAGACCGGTTCACCGACATGTTCAATCCCTTTTTTGTCCTTCCAATACTCGAATCGCTGACGATGAATCTTGCCATCACGGAAAATCTCGACTTCAAGCCACTCGGACAATGCGTTTGTAACTGACGCACCTACACCGTGCAAACCGCCTGATTTTTTGTATCCTGATCCACCGAACTTTCCGCCTGCGTGCAAAATCGTAAACACGACCTGGGGAGTAGGAATCCCTGTTTTATGTATACCTGTCGGAATTCCCCTTCCGTTATCCTGAACCGTAATAGAACCGTCCTTATGCAGCGTGATATCGATTTTGGAGCAGAATTTGGCGAGATGTTCGTCGACAGCGTTGTCGACAATTTCCCATACCAAATGATGTAGACCCGAAGTGCTGGTGCTGCCGATGTACATCCCCGGCCGTTTCCGTACCGCTACCAACCCTTCAAGTACTTGAATGTCGTCCGCGTCGTAGCCTGAAGACCCCTGTCCTCCGCCTGTCGAACCTGCCGACATATCGATTTGCTCGACCATTCATGCTCCCCCTTCTTAACTTGCAACTAAAAAAATGCCTAAAATGCAAACAGATGTTTTCTTATCCTTGTCCATTTTAATTCAAGATATCCCGTTTCGTAAAGACAAGGAATGACACAATGAGTGAAGCAATGCCCCAAACACTAAGCACAATAAGGGAAAAACCTAAATTCATACCCTCGATTGGCGGTAATCCGCCAGACAAATAATTCGGAAGTTCGAGGTTAACCATGAACAGATACTTCGCTGTCTGCCAGGATGCTGCCATACTGGTCAAGATTGTTCCTGCAATCAGCGCGGCCATCATGATAACGATACTTGCAGCAGTACTGCGCACAAGCACGGATACCATAAATGCAAGCATAGCCACAATTACACTCACAAACCAGATCAGTCCTGCCTGCATAAGCATATACAGCCACTGGTCTACAGCATGCACTGCCGACATATCGACATCTGTTCCCACAACTTTGAATCCTGTGAAGATTGGCATGTTGAAACCTTTATAACCAAAGACCGCACCCGATATGACATAACATATAATGTAAG
Organism: Paenibacillus sp. 2003; assembly: GCF_031455635.1. Lineage (NCBI taxonomy): Bacteria > Bacillati > Bacillota > Bacilli > Caryophanales > Paenibacillaceae > Paenibacillus > Paenibacillus sp. 2003. The sequence goes on from NZ_JAVDTB010000001.1 coordinate 2,657,370, forward strand.
CTGATACCACTATGATCGAAACAAACATAATCAGCGTAATTAATTTACTCAGAAGCACTTTCCAGCGTCTAACCGGACGCGTTAAAAGCATTTTAATCGTACCTGTCGTACGTTCACCTGAAACAAGATCTGAAGCAATAGCCATGATTAACAGTGGAATAAACAAACCAACCGCGTTGTTCATGAACTCCCGCGTAAAGGTAACACCACCCGGTTCTTTGGGATTGATGTCATTTTCAAGATAATACTGCATCTGCTGGATATATACTGTTCTATATTTTTTGTATTCTTCAGGTACCCGATCGCTACCGAGCGAATTTTGATTGTCTGTGATGGCCTGTTGCAGTTCAAGACGCCAATCGCCGCCAAACTTGTCGCGATTATTCTCCGCAGATTTCATCTGGGCATACGTAAACATCGGTACAAGGACCGCAAGTACAATAAATATAATATAAAGCCGTTTTTTCTTCACCATCTTAATCGTTTCATTGCGGATCAGCGGCAAGATATTATTCAATGGATTCACCTTCTGTCATTTTTAAGAATAGTTGTTCGAGCGTAGGCTGAATCCGCTGTACCCCTTCAACCTGAATACCTGCTTGAACCATCTGCTGCACCAGATCAGGAATTCGATCTTCATGCATCTCGGCAACCACAGCGTTGGGACCAAGGCCCGCAACAATGGTATCATCCATCACATCCGCAGGTCGACTTACCAGAGTAATGCCTGCATCCAGCAACATATTTTTGCCTTGATCCAGTGGTGAAACGTGCCATATAGCCAACTTGGAATGATCTTCAATCAGTTCGCTTACGCCTCCAACAGCAAGCACACGTCCAGCACTGATAATCGCTACTCTGTCACAGAGAAGCTGGATCTCACTTAACAAGTGACTGCTGACAAATACAGCCATCCCTTCACTCGCAAGTTGTTTAATAAAGACACGAAGTTCCTTAATTCCTTTTGGATCAAGGCCATTCGTCGGTTCATCCAGAATGAGCAGACGAGGCCGCCCAAGTAACGCTTGTGCAATACCGAGCCGCTGACGCATACCAAGTGAGTATGTTCTGACTTTATCGTGAATACGCTGATCCAATCGTACAATATCCACAACTTCCTGGATACGATCATTATCCACTCCCGGTTGCATGCGGGCAAAATGTTCCAGGTTCTCCCATCCGGTCAGATAGGTATATACCTCGGGATTTTCAACAATGGAGCCTACATACTTCAAAGCGCGCTCAGGGTCCCGATTCACATCATAACCACAGACTTTAATTTTTCCTTCTGTCGGTTTGATCAGATCGACCAGCATCCGTATCGTAGTTGTTTTTCCGGCACCGTTGGGACCGAGAAATCCGAAGATTTCACCAGGTTTTACGTCAAATGTAACGTCTTTAATGATCCACTTGCGTCCGATCCGCTTTTTCAGATTCTGTACCGATAGGACGGAATCATACTGCTGCTCTGCCATTTAATTTCCGCTCCCTTCTGCCGGTGTATCTGCCTGGAATTCCTGTGCTATCCGAACTGCAATTTGCTCATAACCTTGTCCGTTGGGATGGAAATGATCTGACGAGAGATACTCCCCCAGATGATTTTCAAACAAATCGAATGTAGGGACCAGTGTCATCTTGTCCTCGTTGTTCAAAATAGCCAGTGCAGCATCGTTCCATGCAGCAACCACTGCATTACCCGGCTTCTCCAGTTCCTTCACATCACCAAATGGATTGTACAACCCTATGTACGCAATCTGTGCATCGGGATTAATTTCTTTGACTTTCTTCAATATCACTTGAAGGCGCTTCGACGTTTCCGGCAAAGCCGCTGCCAGCTGCTCTGCTGTTGGCGGATCTTCCCCCTGGAGAACTTGTCCTCCCTGGAACAAATCATTTGCGCCGATCGAGAGCAAAATAAAATTGGATTGTTGCAGGACATAACGCACGCCTTGCTCATCGAGTTTTTCCAATAAAGCATCTGTTCTCAAACCGTTTACACCCAGATTATTAAGAACCTGAACGTCATATCCTTTATCTTTAAGCAGGTTCCCTGCACGTCTCACAAAACCGAGTCCTTCATCATCCCCCGTGCCTCTTGCCAGGGAATCGCCGATGACGGCCATCCGAATCTTGCCATCTTCCACGACAGCCGGTTCCCCCTCGATATCCTTAGATGGAGCGGGTGCTTCCTGGCCTGTAGTTAATGCGGAATCTCCCTCGGGGAAAATCACGTCTTTTATGGCGTATCCAAATCCAAATAACAACAGCAAAGTTGCCAAGATGGATACTGTACTGACGGTTCTCCAGATCCATGGTGCTGAATCAAGGCTTTTTTTCTTTTTCATCATCACATCTCCGCTCATGTACACCAATCCGGGTGCTTAATAATTTATAATGACTTTACATTAAGGCGTGTCTAAAAATCCGCTTCCTTCGGAGTTTTCAGACACGCCCTGATGATGTTATTCCTAAATAACATAAATGTTCTGTCGTTAATTTGCAAATTTTGCCGCTACATTCGCAGAATTCATTTTCTATATGTCATTTAACGGAAAAAAGGTTATGCCATACACAGATTTCAACTGTGCTGGCATAACCTTGTGGAAAAGAAAGTTCATACTTTCTTCATTATAATTGCTTATTTACCGATAAACTCTTGAGCCCAGTATCCGTTGTAGAAACCTACACCGATATGCGTAAAGTTTTTGCTCAGGATATTGGCACGGTGTCCTGCACTATTCATCCAAGCTGTTACAACTTCCTGAGGTGTTTTTTGTCCTTTGGCAATGTTCTCACCTGCATAGCTGTAAGTTACTCCGAACTGTTTCATCATATCAAACGGAGAACCATACGTAGGTGACTGGTGATCAAAATAGTTATTGTTGCTCATATCTTTTACTTTGGCTACAGCTACTTTGTCCAGAAGAGCATCTGAAGTCAGTGCGCTCAGACCTGCTTTGGCACGCTCAGCGTTCACAAGCTTTACAACTTGCGTAGCAAAGTCGGATTGTGTGCTTTCGCTACCATTATTACTTGTATTGTTACCTGTATTACCTGTGTTACCTGTGTTTGATGGATCTTTAGCCGGAGTAGTTTCCGGTTTTTCTTCTTGAGCTGGTTGTGTTGGTTTAGTCGGTTGCTCAGGCTTAGTTGTAGGCTCAGCAGGTTTTGTTGTTGGTTGAGTTGGTTTTGTTGTCGGCTCAGCAGGTTTCGTTGTTTGATCAGGCTGCGTAGCAGGCTTCTCTACAATTTGCCCCTCGGATACGGTATATCCATTTTGTTTGAGCCATTTCTCAATATAAGCTTTCAAGCTGTCTGTACTTGTAATTTTGTACGTTGTGATAGTCTTATATGTTGAATCTGCAGCAGACGCGGAAGCAGGAAGCATTACCCCTACGGCCAGTACGGCTGTCAGACTACTCGTTACGACAGTTTTCATCCATTTCTTTTTCAAATTCATTCATCTCCTTAAGATTAGTTATTACAACTTTGTAATTAATACTCTAGCAGTATATCAATTCAACAGGAGATTGTGAACCTATAAAATATGGAAAAGTAACTTTTTTGTCATTTTTTAGAATGTTTCAGATTTGTCCTAAGGGCTTATCAAAAGGCTCTACCCCCATTGACAAAAGCATAAAAAAAAAGACATTCGGACTAAAAATGCTAGTCGAATGTCGCTTCACCATCTATTTATCATTCACCACACCAGTATGTGCAGATCAGGATATCATGAGAATTTCCATGCAATAGAAGAAACTTTTTTTATACTATAGAAGAACTTTACTGAACCGATAGCCTCTCTTCTGAAAACCAATGTGCTCATAAAAAGAGTACGTTGTTGAAGTCACTTCACGGTTAGCACCCGTGACAAACAGTTGTTTACCACCTTGCTGTCTGCCCCAATCTTCGGCACGAGCCATCAAACGACGGCCAATCCCACCACCACGATGTTCTTGACCTACAATCAGGGAAGTAATTTGTGCGGCAGGTTCTGGATAGGCATGACTTTGCACACATTGCAAGCCAATCACACCAATAATTTGTTCATCCACTTCGGCAACAAGCATGCATGCGTTTGGATTGGTTTCCAAACATTCAATGCGTTCTTTCATGACATTGGTTGTTGTCGGATAGCTGACCTCTCGCATCAGTCCCGTTACCGCTTCAGCATCTCGCAGCTCACACTCTCGGATCATCAGTACAGGGGCCTCAACATTATTGGACATGATTTACCTCCACTTTCAGCATATTAGCGGCTTGCACCGCTGTTTTACGAGCTTCTTCCACATCTTGGCCAGCACTCAAGGCTACAGCCATTCGGCGTCCTACTTTGGTCTCAGGTTTGCCAAATACACGAATCTGAGTACGAGGAATAGCCAGTGCTTCTTCGATCCCGCCTACAGTAAAGTCAGATGTTTCATCATTAGCCTTCAGCGTTGCTGAAGCTCCCGGTGTCAACAGATGTACACCTGTGACCGGAAAACCAAGAATTGCACGTACATGCAGCGCAAACTCGGAACTGTCTTGCGTCACCATTGTAACCATTCCTGTGTCATGTGGACGAGGAGATACCTCGCTGAACACAACACCATCCGGAGTCAGGAACAATTCCACTCCAAACAGTCCATAACCGCCAAGTTCATCCGTGACGGATTTGGCAATATGACAAGCCTGCTCCCATTGTTCAGGAGTCATTGCATGAGGTTGCCAGGATTCGACATAATCCCCATCCTTCTGAATGTGACCGATCGGAGGACAGAATACGGTGCCTGATACGGACCTAACGGTAAGTAATGTAATCTCACTGTCAAATTGCACAAAGCTCTCCACGATAACACGAACGGATTTGCCACGAGCTCCCGAAAGAGCAATGTTCCAGCAATCCTCCACGTCGCCCGGTGTACGGCATACACTCTGCCCTTTGCCGGAAGAACTCATCAATGGTTTAATGACACAAGGTGTGCCAAGCTCACGTACGGCTTCCTGAAGTTGTTCCAGGTTGTCCGCAAAAAGGTAGTCAGCTGTCGGAAGTTTCAATTGTTCGGCTGCAAGCCGACGGATGCCTTCGCGATCCATCGTTAAACGTGCAGCTCGGGCAGTAGGTACTACACAAAATCCCTCTTCCTCAAGCTCCAGTAAAGCTTCTGTTGCAATAGCTTCAATCTCAGGTACGATGTAATGAGGTTTTTCTTTACGGATCAATTGTTTCAAAGCTTCGGCATCCAGCATGTCGATGCAGTAAGACCGGTGCGCGACCTGCATTGCAGGTGCGTTCTCATAACGATCAACAGCGATCGTCTCTACTCCCAGTCGTTGGGCATCAATAACGACCTCTTTTCCCAATTCTCCACTGCCTAGTAGCAGCATTTTTTTGGCTTGAGCCGTAAAAGGAGCACCCCACATGTTCTTTCCAATCCTCCCAAAGAGAAATCTTCTATATCTGTCTCTCTATTTTCGGGGTTTTGGTTAAAGATTGCAAGAGTGCTCCCTATTTTTCTTGTGAATTTTACAAGATTTTTTGTGTTTTTTCGATTAAATTTTACAATTACCGCTTACAGATTCGATACTCCTTCCATTCCTCCCAAAATTAAGGAAATGTTAAAAGAGCAGACTTTAATACTCCAACGAATCGAAATACGCAAACAAATCCCAAGTTTAAAGACTTGGGATTTGTCGATTTTTTTCTTTGAAGATTTCATTATGGGAAGAAACATAAGCCATCTGGGGGGCGTCTGGCGTCATATATTGTTTCGCACTATTAACTGCCACGATCGCATCATTGAAGGCTCCTGCAATGAGTCTAACTTTGCTCTCGTGGGTCGCACAGTCCCCTGCTGCAAAAACACCCGGAAGACTCGTCTGTGCATGGTGGCTCATTAGAACCATTCCATCGTCCATTTCTAAGCCACAACTGGCAAGATCACTTAAATTGCTTTTATATCCGTGACTAATGACGACTTCATCCACTTCCAACACTACATTGTCCTGACTTTTCATATGCGTAATCACAACCTGCTGGATTCGCTTGCCATTATTATGAAGCTGCGTGATGCTGTATGGTGTTCTCACATCCGTTATATTGTTCATCTCACTGACATTACGTTCCATTGCACGAAACTCATTATTCCGGTGGATTACAACTACACTGCGAGCAAGTTGAGCAAGTTCAATTGCCCAATCTACTGCACTGTTGCCTCCTCCTGAAATAAGCACACGTTTCCCTGAAAAATGTTCTGGATTTTGGACGGTGTAATGAAGATTCTCTTGCTCATATTCAATCGGCTCCTGAAGCTCCAGCTTCTGAATCTCTGCGATACCACGGCCTACTGCGACAATGATCGTTCGCGTATAATGTATCTTCCCTTCAGTGGTATACATACTCCATATTCCGTTATCCAGTCGAGTGAACCTTTCCACTTTGCAATTCAATACAACCGTTGGATTAAATGTATTGGCCTGCTGAACAAGCCACTCGATCAACTTCGAACATTTCATAGGCGGTAGACCGCCTACATCCCAAATTGTTTTTTCCGCATAGGTATGCAGAAATCCACCAAGCTGGTCTTTGCCTTCGATGATTTTAACTTTCATATCACGCATCCCTGCATAAAAAGCCGCATACATGCCAGCAGGGCCGCCTCCGATGATGGTTACATCATAGATATCTTCCTTATTCATTTTGGACACATCCTGTTATTTAGTAGTGAATTTAGAGATATGTGTAACATGAACCGTTTGCCTTATTTATTTTTTTCTTCAAAAACAGCTACAATGTCATCAATAACATACTCGTCAGCCAGTGGAGACATCCCCAGATTGAGCCATTCTTTACCACCAACCATGTACACATGATCATTTTTGACTGCTTTCAGATTTTTCCATAGTGAAGTTGCCAACATCTCTTCAAATTTCTTCTTAATTTCAGGATTCTTATCGTCATCCAGTTGAACAATCAAGTGATCTGCATCGTATTCAGGCAACACTTCCATGGATACGGACATGGCAACTTGATCTTTCGGGAAATTCGGGAGCGGATTCATACCCAGACGCTTGTGCACGAAGTTTCCACGGTCAAGGTTCTCCCCGTGAAGTACGATTTCTTTTTCCATCACTCTAATGTAGAGAACAGTCTCCTCACCAATCAGCTTATCCAATTTGGCAGCAGCTCCCTTCTCCTTATCCACCAAATCCTGGATAACCTTTTCTGCCTGTTCTTCTTTGTCCAAAATTTTGGCCATATCCCGCAGTTCATCGCGCCAATCATCACGCTGTGGCAAAAGTACGGTAGGTGCAATCAGAGTAAGCTGATCATAATCCTTTTCGGACCACCAGTCAGGAGCTATAATCAAATCAGGCATTGTCTCCATAACCGCTTCAAAATTCGGCGTTCGTGCGATGCCCATTTTCATGGTATTCGCGAATGGCTCTTCCAAATAAGAAGGATGATCCTCATGATAGTTCTGCACAGCAACAGGTACGATGCCAAGTGCATACAAAAACTCAGGATATACAAGGGACAGACCCACTACTCTTTGTGGTTCAACAGGGATTTCAATTTCTCCCATCTTTGTAGTCACTTTTTTTACCTGACTTGTTTCTGTTGTAGATGTATTGGCAGAATCAGTCTTCTGACCTTCGCTCGTAGCCTCATCTTGCCCCGCTGTACCGCAAGCCGCAATAATGAGCACCAACATCACGGTGCATAGTACCGTTAACCATCTGAATCTCATTCTTTATGTACCCCCTATATGGCATTTAGTTATGACAACGTCTAATTAATAATAATTATCATTATCATTTGATATAGGAGTAAGTATATTAAAATATGTTCAGGTATGATATTGACTATTCAGACTTTTTGCTATGGACGATCTTGCCATAACTTTAATATTTCATCCAACATAAGCTCATGAGTAAACGCAGTGTAGTCCAGCAGGACGCTCGACAAAAGGATATCCATTCTGCCATTCTGTACCGCCAACAACGCAAGCCATTCTTCAGACTTACACACAGCAGACCATGTCTGCCTGGATGTCTCATCATCACCCACAATCAGTAATATTCTTTCCACGTTGAGAACAGATAGCTCCTTAATGGTCACTGTGCCCCGTTCCCAATAAGTCTCAACTCCTTCGGGACCCTCCATTTGCATATCAACGTAAAAAACGGAAGCAATGCTCCTTGGGCCTAACATCTGCAACGCTTCACCATGAACTTTGAGTACAACCAACCTGTCTTTTTGTATAAAATCCGCAAGCTGATTCTTAATGATCTTTGCCTTCTCTTCATATCTTTGAAGCCACACCTCTGCAATATCCGACCTGTCCAAAAAGCTTGCAACATATCTCAAATGTTCTCTCCAATCCCCTTTTTCCCACGGGAGGTCACACACAGGAGCAATGTATTGAAGCTGACTTTGCAGAGCCTCAGACTCTGTCCCAATCGTAATAATATAATCAGGTTTAACTAATTGAAGCTGTTCCAGCCAGGTGGTCTCACTCTCTGCGAGTGGCATAACTTTGTCCGTTTCATATTTACGTCGGTAATAGTATGTCCAAGGATGACTTGCCGGCGCGGCACATGGAATGATCTGCAATGCAAGCAGTATACCAATGCTCAAAGAATGAACTGCAGCAATTTTTTGTTTGCTATTACGTATAAACGCTGCTGGTGGAATGCCAGAGATTTGCTTGAATTTACGCCGGAAATACGTCTCATCCTGATAACCCACGTACGATGCCACATCCTTGAGTCGATAACTGTGATCATTTCTCATTAAGATCTGGGCTTGTTTGATTCGATATAGCGTTAAATAGTCCACTGGACTGTGACCATACATTTTCTTGAATAAACGCATGAAATGTCGAGGGCTCATTCGTGCCACATTTGCTAATTCCTCAATGGTTAATCTCTTCGAATAATTCTGCTCCATGTAGCCTTTAACATGTTCTATTGGTGAAGCCAGATCCGTCTTTTCTGCGCAGGCCACGTCATAAAACATGGTATACAATAATTCCTGAAAACGAATCTGACCATAGTACCTTTGCAAACCATCCTTCTTCAATGTGTGGTGGTAAATCATCTGACAGATCACGCCAACAGCAACGGGCGAAGATGAGCTGACCTCGCCATTCACTTCATTACGTAAAAATTGCTTCATCATTTCAAGGGCTGTCCCACCCTCCTGATCCAATGTGTACATGACATCAAAACTCATGTGATACACACCTCGTTCATCCAATGAATGCACATTTGCCTCAACCAGTTGCCCCGGGAAACCTACGTACAGTCCGCCCACCTTCAATTCGATGAAACTGCCATCTATCTTTAACCACCCTTGTCCACTGGCTACAAATAATAACATGTATGTTTCAATGAAGTGTTTCCTCAGAAGCCACTCCGTCGCAGGGTAACTCGTATAATTCACGTGAAGGAGCCTAAAATTCATATGATCCAGGTGATCCAAATGCTTTGAATTTATTTCGTTGTTGTCCATCTGCATTGATCTCCCTCCAGCCATGAACAAATTGTATTGATTTCATTCTTCAAAAATATAACATACCACACTAACGAATAAAAAAAACACTCCGGCTATCCTCTAACCTGTCTTCAATGAATAAGATGCACTTATTATTGAAGGATCAGGCTATAGAACGCCAGAGTGTTATAAGTTCATATGTGTTCAGACGCTTCACAGGCGTCCGAAGGTTTCATCACAAAAATCTGTATTGAGCTTCTATTAATCCATTATACACGCCTTGTTTTTGGATCAGCTGCTCATGGTTGCCCTCTTCTTTAATTTCACCATGATCCAGGACGATAATGTTATCTGCATTCCGGATGGTTGAGAGACGGTGAGCGACCATAAAGGACGTTCTTCCCTGCAACAGCACCTTCAATGCTTCCTGGATTTTAAGCTCTGTCTCCGTATCAATGCTGGCTGTAGCTTCATCCAGAATCAGTATGCGTGGATCAGCAAGCAGCGCACGGGCAAAGGATAACAGTTGTCGCTGTCCCATGGATAATACGTTCCCGCGTTCCTCTACTTCGGTATCATATCCGCCAGGCAACTTCATGATGAACTCATGTGCATTGACTGCTTTGGCTGCGTCCTCCACCTCTTCATTCGTTGCATCCAGTCGTCCAAATCGAATATTGTCACGAATCGTCCCCGAGAAGATGAAGGTATCCTGTAATACAATGCTGATCTGACTGCGTAAACTCTCTACCGTTACATCCCGCACATCCTGTCCGTCAATGGTGAGACGTCCGCCAGATATATCATAGAAACGACTGATCAAATTGATGATCGTACTTTTACCTGAGCCCGTATGACCAACAAGTGCAATCGATTGTCCCGCAGCCGCCGAGAAGCTGATCCCTTTCAGCGCCTGTCTGCCCTTCTCGTATTCGAACACCACATTTTCAAATGCGATATCTCCTTTAATAGAAGGAAGTGGCTTGGCACCTGGTTTATCCGCAATACTTGGTTTTTCATCCATGAATTCGAAGATACGCTCCGATGATGCCATCGCAACCAGCAGCTGATTGTACATCTGTCCCAGACGGTTGATTGGGTCCCAGAAGTTGCCGACATAGTTGGCAAAAGCGACAAGTAATCCCACGGTCAACTGACCTTCCTGAATCAGGTAAGCACCGAACCAGAAGAGTATTAATGTACCAAAACCGCCTGTAATCTCAATCAGCGGTCCAAAGCCCTGGTTCATCGCTGATGCTCTATCCCATGACTTTTTGCTGGACAGGTTCATGTTGTCAAAGTATTTCATGTTCTCTTTTTCCTGGGTATAGGCCTGAGTCACTCGAATCCCTTGAATGGATTCATTCAAGTGGGAGTTAATTCGAGAGTTCTTCATGCGCACATCCTGCCAAGCACGACGGATCAGCACCCGCAGTTTGGTCGAGATGATAAACATGATCGGCACCGTAATGATTACGGCAAGGCCCAGTTTCCAGTTAATCAACAGCAAGATTACAATGATCCCGAGCAGCTGTACACAGTCGATCATGACGTTAACTGCACCGTTCGTGAATAGATCCTGAAGGGAGTTAATATCATTCGTAACACGTACCAGTACGGAACCTGCCGGTCTTTTGTCAAAAAAGTTAAAGGACAGCTTCTGGATATGCTTGAACAGATCCGAGCGAAGATCATAAATAACACGCTGTCCGATAATGTTTGTCAGTTTGATCCGGTACGTATTCGCAGCCCATTGAATCAGATACAAAACAAATATGGAGCCTGCGATAAGATAAAGCATAGTCATGCTTGGCAACCCCGTTGCCGGTGCGATGGCCCGGTCAATTGCCAGACTGATCAGAAACGGTACGGACAATTTCGTAATGGTACCCAAGATCATCATTAGAATAACAAGTGGTAACAGTTGTTTCGCATAGGGTTTCATGTATGCAAACAAACGTCCGAACTCTTTCCAGTTAAACGGTTTTTCAATAATTTCATCGTCCTGATACACAAATCGTTCATTCAGTTTCTTCTCAGAGGCCCCTTTGGCCTCGCGCCTGTCTGCTATCGTTTCGGCACTCATGAATTCACCTGCTCCCCAGCCTCCCGCTTACCGCGGGCAATATAATCTGCATATTGAATTTTATAAACATCCTGATATGGTCCAGGCACTTCAATGAGTTCGGTATGTTTGCCACGTTGTACCACGCGACCTTCATCGAGCACCAGAATCTCATCTGCATGTCGTAGTGAAGAAATACGGTGTGCAATAATAAATGTCGTTCTGCCGCGCATAACTTCCTGGAAACCGGATTGAATCTCGTGTTCTGTCTCCATGTCCACGGCGCTTGTTGCGTCATCAAGTACCAGAATTTTCGGATTTTTCAGCAAAGCCCTTGCGATCGCAATCCGCTGTTTCTGTCCACCAGATAAACCCATACCGCGCTCACCAACCACCGTGTCATATCCGTCCGGGAACTCCATAATGAAGTCATGAGCCTTGGCCAGCTTGGCTGCACGGATGATCTCATCCATGGTGACGTTCTTAAGCCCGTAGGAAATATTATTGCGAATGCTGGATGAGAACAGGAATGTTTCCTGGAAGACAGAAGCGATCTGACTCCGTAAACTGCGGATACCTATATCTTTGATGTTTTTACCATCCAGCTTGATCGTTCCCGAGTTCACGTTATATGCACGCATCAGAAGCTGAATGATAGTCGATTTACCTGACCCTGTTCCCCCGAGGAAACCGATTACAGAACCGGGTGCAGCGTCAAAATTAATATCGGTTACCGCTGGCATTTTGTTGCCGTAGGCAAAGGTAACGGATTCAAACGTTACATGGCCGTTGACCTGGTCTGCCTCCACAATGACCGGATCTTGCGTTTCTTCCACGTCCACTGGCGTATTGAGCAGTTCGAGCACCCGTTCACCTGAAGCTTTGGATTGCGTATAGTTGTTGATATGGAACCCAAGGTTCCACATTGGACCGATTATGTACCAGATCAAACTGAAAAAGGCAACGAGTTCACCGAGTGTCAGCGTCTTCTGTATAACCATTCTTCCACCAATCACCAGCAACAGTACGATACTCACCGAAGCAAGAATCTCCATGATCGGAAAATAACGACTCCACAATGTTGCAGCATGAATCTGATTTGTTTTGTAACGTTCATTACGTGTAGAGAATTTCTCCACTTCATAAGGCTCACGTGCAAAGGATTTTACCGTACGTACGCCAGTGATATTCTCCTGTACCGCTGTTGTCAGTGAACTGAGCGCCAGCCGCATCTCCTGAAACGCAGGGTGAATTTTGGATTCGAATCTCAGCGCAACGAAGGCAAGTAATGGGATGCATATGAGCGTGAACAGCGTTAGCTGCCAACTCATGGTCATCATCATGATTGCGCCGAATACGACCATCAAAACCATGTTGAGAATCTGGGCGAAACCAAACCCGATAAAGTTACGGATGGCTTCCAAATCTCCCGTGAGGCGGGACATCAGATCACCTGTCTTGGCCGTATCATAATAACGGAAGGATAAAAATTGAAGCTTTTCATAACATGCGTTACGAAGTCTGTACGCCAGGAAGTTACCCAAGCGTCCTCCAAAAAAGCCATGTAAAAACTGCATTCCCGCTTTCAAAATAACTACACCTAACACTGTCAAGGCAATTATGGGAACGTCTTCAAAAGTTCGCGGAACAATGATGTCATCAATCAGTATCCTCAGCATGTAAGGATACACCAACCCAAGTGCGGTCGCTAAGGCGAGGAACAAGATTGATACAAATAAATACGTTCGCTTTTCCCAAAAAAAGATTTGCAGTTGCCTAAGAACATCCATGTTTCTCCTCCTCTTATGTCGTTCAAAAATACTATGAACATTTATGAAGTTTATCACCGTACCCCATTCGCGGCAAAGCGAATAACAGACCATATTCTGCCTGCTTTCAGCTTATTGACGCATTAACGAAGGTAAATACCCACCTTTCAATCAAATGTTTGAATATTCTCTTTATTTCAGGTTGTTCGTACCAAAAAAAGGCTCCCTATATGCCTTTTCGGCAGGGGCCTTTTTGGGTTGATTTTCGCAACATTTTCAATGTGTTGCTGTATCATTCATTTTGTTTTACAAAGACTTCCAGAGAATACGTGTTATGCCGCGATTTTAACTGCGTTCAATCTGTTCCAGTTGGTTAGACAAGCTGGTCCATTGCTCCGCCGGAATTCCGCTCTCCAGTGTATCTTGAATTCCACTCACCGCCTCGCCCAGACGTTCTTCCAACTGACGGGATTGGTGTTGCAATGATTTACAAATCTGGTTGTCATAAAACTGAATCAGTTTGTCTTGCGCAGCAGGAAGAACTTCAATGATCATCTGTTTGAGGACAGGATCAAGTGCCTCTTGTAATCGCTGACGTCCATCTCCTTCGAAGAACTGTTTCGGATTGCGGAAATAATTCAAATAGCTTTTCCATCCGGACGGTTCTTCCAGACGAACTTCTTCAAGCACAGGTGTACTCCAGCGTTCGTTCAGTGGCAGTGACACATCCACGCCCCCTGATAACTGTCTCACCTCATCTATACAATCCGTAACTTGCTTCATCAGCCAGGTCTGACCTGCCTGTTCAAGTCTGAGGGTGGTGGCGAGCAGTTCCTGCTCCAGTTCAATGGCGATCATGCGTAACAGTTCACGTCCACAGGCTGCAAAAGCCATCTTCAGATTGCCTCGATCCTCCCGAAGTACGGATGGATGGAATGCTTCTGCCATGAATAGACCAAGGCGGTAGGCAAGTCGTTGCCGCACATGGAAGAGTAATTCTGCTGTTTCCTGTGACAATTCTTCCTTCATGGATCTTGCTGCAAGTTGCTGTATGCGCTGGCGTGACTGTCCCTGGATGGTCTCCAGTTCATCCCGCCGCTGCTGCAAAGCTTCCTCCCCTTGAGCCGCATCCTCCGCGCGTTTCTTCAGCCGCTGAATGACACGTGCCATCTCTTCGGAAGCTCCACCTACCGCAAGGTCGGCTAATTCTCTGCCTGCAAATTGGTTGAACTCTTCCTCAAACCGGATAAAACCGGATTGTTCAAGCAGCTTCGAATCACCTGCTATCTTGCCTTCCATCGCCAGTATACTGGATACCGGGAAGAGTCGTGGTGCCCGAATTCCATTACTGCGCAGTTGGGTGCTCACATGATCGAGAACCTGCTCCAGTTCTTCCTCAGAGGAAGACAAGTCACTGGCATTCACAACAAAGAACATCTGATCCATGGCAGAACTATCCTTAACACGACCCAACTGATTCAGGAACTGGCGATCTCCTTGTGAGAAAGCATGGTTGTAATACGTTACAAAAATGAGTGCATCCGCATTCTTCATATAATTGAAGGTTACACCCGTATGACGAGCATTCACGGAGTCCGCTCCTGGTGTGTCTACCAATACAATGCCTTGTTCAGTCACATCGCAACTGTAATAGAGATCGATACTGTCTACAAAACAGGACTTCTTCTCGTTTGCGACAAAGTTACGATAACCGTCCAGATCCACCAGCACATCCTGACCTAACTGGTCCGCTGTTTCTTCCCACCCGGCTGCCGCTGCCTGCAAAAAGCTGTAATGCGGGCGCCCCGCCGGATGCACATCCTGTGGTGAGAGGGACCGTACTCGCTTCTGCCACTCCGCTCCAGGCTCACCCAATCCGAGCAATCGGAAGGAATAGCCGAGGTCTTCCTGGAAGGCATCCCGGGTCTTCATGCGGACCCGGGCTGTTCCATGCTCCGCGCCCCCGGCAGGAGCCATGATCCGGTTAATCGCCGCTGTTGTTGGATGCGGCGAGACGGGTAGTACAGCTTCGCCCAGCAACGCGTTGGCGAAGGAGGATTTGCCGGCGCTGAATGCTCCGAACAGCGCCAGTGTGAACGTGCCGCCCGCAAGCGAAGCCGCGCGTGCACGCAGATCCCGTACCGCCGACCCCATGGCGGGGTACGGCTCCACCAGCGCAGCAGCGGCTTCAAGCCGTGCCGCTGCTGCGTCCAGGCGTCGGCGGCGTTCAGCGCCAGCCGCCGACGATAGCCCAGGCACTGCCGCTGCGGCTGCGCGCTGCGCTGGCGGTGCCTCTGACGTCTGTGGCTGCGCAGCCACAGACGTTGACGTGCCCGCATGCGGACCGGAAGCTTCGCCCGGTTCAGGCACCGCGGGCACGTGCGGGCCCTTCACCTCCGGCAATAGCCCGGAGGGGAGGGGGCCCGCATCAGGCAGCAGGCTGCGCAGCCCTGCTGCCTCTGCGGCGGCGCTGCGCTGGAGCGCCGTGTAGCGCGCCGCCGCCGCGGATTGCGCCAGCAGCGCTGCGCGGCTGGCGTCCAGCGCCTGAAGCGCGGCTTCGCCTCGCGCGCCCAGCGCTTCCAGCATGCGGTCGGCCAGCATCATGGCCGACTTGCGATAGCGGGCCTCAATCTCGCCCCGCACATCTTTACTGAACTGAATCACATACTCGGGTGATACCTCTGCACTGGCACTGCGTTTCATCTCCAGCAGTGCTTCATCTACAGCAGGCAGCTCTGTATTGAGCGCCTGCTCCCACTCCGCTCCCCATACCTGATGGGATTCACCCAGCTGCCTAAGCATCGTACGAATATGTACCTCAACTTGTCCGGAAGCCTGATCCTGTAACAGTCTGACCAGCTCAGAAGCACGGCGTTGTTTCTCCTGCTCGGTTTTGCCGCCTGAGAACAATAAGCCTACCCTGAAACCCGGTTTGCGGCTCTCCAAATAGGCAGCAGCCGACGTACGAATATCCGCAGGAGTAAGATTTGCATTCGCCAGAAGAGGCTCAAGCTCTGCCCGGAATTTCTCACGCACTCGCGAAGGCCCGGTGCGAATATCTTCTGCTTGTTGATCAAGAAGCTCCAGCTCCCTTTCCAAGCGTTCAATTCCTTCCTTGCCACCGATCTCATCCAGCAGAGAATTTTCTTCATCCTCACGTTTCTCCGCGTCTCTCGTCAGGTGTTGCTCCGTTACATGACTGGCCGAACTTGCCAAACTGTGCGTAATTAACGCTTCCTTCTCTTGCATCATGTGTCCAATGAGTTCCGGTAGCATATCCCACTCGTTGTAGCGATGCTCCTTGTCGCGGAGGGAAGTAAACAACAGTCCGTCATATCTAACTTCCCAGGCTGCAAATATAGCTTCGACCCCTTCGGTATATTGTTCAAAAGAAAGCTCACGTTCCCGATGCTTGTCGATCTGGTTTACGATCAAAAACAACGGTTTGCCCCAATCCGACAGACTCTTGGCAAATGAAAGATTCGTCTCGGACTGGACATGATTATAGTCCATGACGTAGAAGACCACATCCGCCAGATGGAGCGCGGAATGGGTCGCGAGACTGTGCCCCCGATCCGTAGAATCCACACCGGGTGTATCCAGTAGAACAGCATCATCCTTCAGCAGGGGAATATCATCCCATACCTCAATGGAGCTGTACGCTCCCCCATTTTTGCAATACGCCTCCAATTCCTCTGGAGAAACTTCAAGTGTTCCTGCTCCATTGTCAGCGCTTACGTTTGGCGTAGTATAAATAAGCGCTCTTGGCTTACCATTACGTATGGATACCACATTTGCACTTGTTGGCACGGGACTTGAAGGCAGCACCCGCTTACCGCACAAACTGTTGATGAGACTCGATTTGCCTGCAGAGAAATGACCACAGAACGCAATCGTCAGATGTTTCGTTTCCGCCTTGCTGATTAAATCCGTTATAGCCTGTACAGCCGTATGGTCCCCTGTCTGCTCCATCGCTTCACGCAGCGGAAGCAGAGGTTTGGCCATTTCTTTTGGGTAATCTGTTCTGGACATGACTGGCCTTCCCCCTGGCTCCTCTAATTTGACATCCGTTTCGACGTCTATCTCTTTTACAACATTTATTTTAACATTATCATGTTTGAATTTGAACGGTTGGAATTGAATATACATAAATGAACGTATAAATCTATAATCTAAAAAAAATAAAACCGAACAAGTCGGTTTTATCTGTAATACGTTTTATACTCGGTATTTAGCAAATGTTTACGCCAAGTGTCTGTTGCATGAATGCGATGCGATCACCTTAACCACAACGATCCTCATGACATTAATACAACAGAACCAATAGTGTAATCACTTCTTATGAAACTGCGTTCTCCATGGAAGGCAGCAAGATTTCAAATACTTGTCCATGTTGCAGAATTGTAATGTCTCTGCCTTTGTCTCTCATAACAACAACTTCTGGTTTAACAGACATACGCTCCAGATAATGTTCAGGCACGTCGCCAGAGTGGCTTACTGTGATTCCTTCTACTTCTTTTTCTTCATTTTCAGCCATTTCCTGTTCAACGATTTGTTCAAAGATATCGGAGAAGGCCTCAAAATTGTCAGTGTACACGGAAATGCATTTCATGATTATTCATCCTTTTCTGCTCATTAATTTATTTTGCGTTTTCGGGTGGTGACACGTTCCTTATCTTTCCTGATTTGGGACGTTTTCATACGTTTCTTCCCTTCCCTGCATATGTCCAGCAATGGACAGATATGACACGCAGGGTTCTGTGCCTTGCAATGGTAGCGTCCAAAAAATATAAACCGGTGGTGAGTTAAAGTCCACTCGTCCCGGGGTACGCGCTTCATTAGTTTCTTTTCGACTTCAAGTACGGAGTCATCCCAACCTGCAAGCGCCAGCCGCTTGGATACACGTTCAACATGAGTATCTACCGCAATTGCCGGTACTCCAAACGCATTGGAAACAACTACATTCGCGGTTTTCCGCCCGACACCTGGTAGTGTCACAAGCTGATCATGTTCCTGCGGTACATCACCGCCATACTGCTCTATTAAAATTCGGCACATGTTCTGAATATGCTTGGCCTTGTTCCGGTACAAACCGATTCGCCGAATATCCTGTTCCAACTCTTCGAGAGGAACCGCCAGATAATCTGCTGGGCTTCTGTACTTCTGGAACAAATCTGCGGTTACCTTGTTCACCGTTTCATCGGTGCACTGGGCAGACAAAAGGACAGCTACCGTCAATTCAAATGCATTGCTGTGATTTAATTCGCAATGTGCATCAGGAAACATTGCTTCCATAGTTTCGAGTATATGTCTAACCGTCGCTGCATTCATGAAGAGCTACCTCCCACAAAATGACTCCACTCTGCGGAGCCTTACTTCGAAGCTTCATCCGAGTACTTTGCGGGGACCTCAAAAAGCTTGCAAAAAAAACGTCTTGATGCGGGAAAGATCCCGTATCAAGACGGTCATTCTTTTGATCCTCGAAAAGAAACGATTACTGTTTTTGAATCTCCAGAATAACATTGTTCAGGAGATACAATACAATATTATCATTATCTCTGAGAGATTGCACGCTTAAAGTATTGTCACCCTGGTGAACAAATACACTTGATCCGAGTGCAAAACGATAGTTGGTGTCTGCTGTCGTTTCCCGTTTAACCAAAATCTGGTTACCCACGCCATCATAAGACCAGAATTGTTTGCTCATGACAGTTAGTACTCTGAAACGTGTGGAATTATCCGTATCTTTTGTCATTTCCACACGATCTCCGACCGTAAGACTAGTCAATGAAGTTAATGTGGAGCCAGATTTTACGACTTTAACAGAACCGCTAACAGGCACGGTTTCAGTCTGGCCGTTAAACTGTTTGAGCGTTACAGATGAAGCATCCACCGCTGTAACTTCAGCCAGTGTACGCTTCACGACTTGAACCGCTTTTGGCGTAGCTCCTTCAAACGTTACATTAATCAGGTTACCTGCTGTCAGTTGTGAAGGCGTGATCGTCTGACCACTCTCTCCTGTCAGTACCGCTTGATCCACATAGAACTGACTTGTCAACAGATCGGATTTTACTCGAATACGACTATTTGCTTCCAAGGCAACCACTTCGAATTGAGCCACAGTGTTGAGAGCAACCTTCTGCACTACATCCTGATTTGCTCCAAGCGTTACGGTCACTTTGTCACCAATCTTCAAATCTCCCAGACTTGCGCCCGATTTGTTATAGATCTCAACCGTAGGTAAGGTAGTATAAGGCACTGTAATCGTCTGATTACCAGACAACAAACTGATTTTTCTGCCCGATGTGTCAATGTTGTTGATCGTACCTTCGTACTTGTAAATCACTTTAACGGACAACGCACGTGTTCCCACATAGGTCAGATCCAATTTGCGACCATCATTTAAAATCGACTCCAGTCCAGCGAGTGTAGGTTTGGTCGTATTGTAGTCCAGTTTGGTTTTCTCGTCCAATGTAAATACAAACGGTTTTTTGTTGTTGTCCAGTACGGTAAGTACCTTTGTTTTGCTGTTGTAAGATACAACCGTTACTCCGTTCATAGGTTCCATTTGACGTCCAATCACCTGAATACGCGTTACCTGATCGTCAGCGTTCAATGACAACTCCACCTGATCCCCGTTCGTTGCATCTGTGATGAGATCATTTAGCGTTGCATCCTGAATACCATTAATAATAACTTCCGGCTTTTCAGTCAGCAGTTTCGCCTCAAGGGAACCCCCTTCACGTTTGAACGTTAACGTGGACTGGTTGCCACCGATCTCAACCAATGTTCCGCGCACAGATTGCTCCACACCTTGAGACAATGTGATAGTTTGCAAAACACTGTCCTTTACGGTGTATTTCACGGCACTGCCGGCTTTGAGATCAGCCACTGACATGATACGGTTTTGATATGTGATAAGCAGATTGTCATTGTATGCAAACTGCTCGGTAGCACCCGCTGTATTGACAAGTTTAATGGTTTTGCCAGAAGTGGATACTTCAGCAACTACGCCATTGTCACTCTTGTTCACAATGCCGGATTTCACACGAATAGCGACTGTTTTTTTGTCAGCCGAGAACGTCTCACGCTGTACTTCGATGATGCTATCTGCCGTAATATCGGACAGTTTGATTGCATTACCATTCTGATCGATGAATGCAGTTCCCTCATCATAACTGTACGTTTCGTAATTTTCGCCCACAAAGATACCAATTTTATTACCAGACAATGAACGTGCAAATGTACCTTCAACACTTTCCACCTGCGGTGTAGCATCAACAACTTCCACATAGGAAGCCCCACCTGCCGAACCTACAATCATAACTTTCGTATACAGCTTCACATCTGTGGCGGAAGCACGAGTTTCACTGTCTTTCGTAAAGTAAGGCGTACTGCTGTTCACTGCGAAGTTAACGGCTTTGCCGTCCACAACCAGCGTGATCTGCCCATCTTTCAATCCTGTCACATAACCCGTGGATGTGTTCGGGTACGTTGTATCCGTTAACGATTCACCACGACTGAAGAAGGTAGCCAGTTGAGCACGGGTTACGGAACCAGTTGGATTGAATTTGTTGCCTTCCACACCTTTGGCCAGATCCAGGCTAACAGCCAGATTGACATAACCTTTACCACTTTCGGAAATACTTGCATTATCAGCAAATCCGGTAGATTGATTGTTTTGTGCCTTCGCTTCAGCATCCTTGTCCAATGAACGGATTAACAATTTCGTAATCCATTCCCGTGAAGCAGGTTTTTGACCCCAGGAGGTCTTGGATACATCCACCGTTGATTCTTCCGTTTTGTCAATCAGTCCCAGTTGAAGTGCCAGCGCGACATATGGCTTGAAATAATTTCCCACTTCCATGTTTGTCGGTAATGCCGCAGCCGTGTCGGTATTCAACTGGCCCTCTTGATTCATAAAACGGATTGCCATCGTTACAGCTTCTTGCTGTGTTACCGCGTCTCCTGGACGGAACAGGCCGTTGTTACCGAGAAGAATACCTTGATATGCCAGTTTATACACATGTTTTTCAGCCCAGTATCCGACCTTGATGTCACTGAACAAACCAGTTGGTGCAGCCGTATTTGTTATTGCAGCAGTCTGACCCTGCCCCGTTTCTGTTGATTCTGCTGCCATGGCAGCTCCGCCGGCGCTAAGGGCCATCATGCCTGCAAGCACGGCTGATACTACTTTTTTAGAGTGTGATGGATTGTTATATTTAAAAGTCACCTATGATTCCCCTCTCTCATGTAAAACGACCCATATTCCGTGGATTCACGGTACAACAGCATGCTGTACAGCCTATTCGGATCTTGTCATTGGATGTTCAAGATCCACATGGCCCATCAGACTCTCCGTCTGCTGACCATCCACCAGTAAATCAAGTGATTTTACTTCATCAAACTGGAAGAACGTTTGTTTTAGAGCATCCAGCGCATAAGATTCTCCACCTGCTCCAAGACGTGCCGTATCTGGCATATGAATATCCAGTGTAAGAGCTCCATCCTTGAACTGAACAGACTTCAATTCAATTTCTTTAGACCACAGCGGAACAAGTTTAGCGTCTTTGCTCTGTTGCAGTGATTCAAAGGCAGCTTTATATTTGGCATCATCCGATGCGTATGAAATCTCTGCCGAAGCTTTGTGCAACTCCAGTTCTTCTTCATCCGTATAGAATACAGTGATCGTTTTCTTTTCATTACTTTCGGAAGTTGCCGGCTTCTCCGTAGACGTTTCGCTTGGCGGAGTAGTTGTAGTCGCTTCCTCCGAACTGCCTTCCGTCGATTCTGTAGGCGTTGTATTCTCTTCAGGCTCAGCAGTTACCGGTTCGGTAATTGTTTCGCCTTCAACCTCGGTCACATTGTTTTCCGTTCCTGCGCCTTGCGTCTGATTCGGAGCAGCTGTTGGCTTGCTTCCACATCCAGCAGCAACTGCCATAACCGTTACCAGCAAGGCTGCAATCCATATTTTCTTGTTCATTCTAACTCCGCCTCCTCAACATAAGGGCTTGTCCCTTATTTAATTCCCAGATACTCCTTGATTCCTGCAACAATCCCTTTGGCAACACTGTTCTGGAAACTCTCCGTGAACAGGGCTGCTTCGTCGCTCTTATTGCTAAGGAATCCACCTTCCAGCAGAACTGCTGGCATTGTCGTTTCACGGGTCACATGGAGACTTGCCGTTTTCACTCCACGATCTTTCAGTCCGGAAGACTGTAAAAGATACTTGTGCATCACTGTAGCAAGTGCTTTGCTGTTGGAGCGTGTATAGAATGTCTCTACACCGTTCGCAGCAGCAGGGCCACTGTTAGCATGAATGGAGATGAAAATATCCGCTTTTATGTCTTGTGCAATCTTCACACGTTCTTTCAATGCCAAAAATGTATCATCGCTGCGCGTTAACACAACGTCAATTTTGGATTCTTTTTTCAACAAGGCTTCCACTTTCAGAGCCATTGCCAGATTGAAGTCTTTTTCACGTTTACCAGTTACACCGATTGCCCCAGGATCATGATCTCCGTGACCTGCATCGATAACGACAACTTTTTTGCCATTATTACCAACTGGAGGAGCAGGTGTACCACTTTGATTGTCGAGGTTAATCATAACCAGTCCGGAATCATTTTGCACACTGTACCCTTTTGAACTGGACAGATCGATTACAAAACGAATAGTAGATGGACTGTTGCTGTATAACGAGTAACGAATCTTCGACACATCCGGATAGCCGCTAACGACGAGTTGTCCATTCTGGTTGCTGTCTAGAGCCTGTCCTTCACTGAACGAATCAGCAAATGCGGTATTCGGCAAGTCTATAACGATTCGATCTGGTCCTGTCATCGTGAAGACGTTCGGCTTCGTACTTCCGCTTGTTGCAATCATGAAGCGGTTGTCGCTGAAGCTGATGCCGTTCACCAGTACAAGACCTTCTTGATCCGATCCTCCGCCTTCATTGCCAGAGTTCGGAGGTGTGGTTGTCCCGTTTCCGGAACCTGAATTCTGGGTAACTAATGTTACCGTCTTCGTGGTATTGTTCCAACCCACCTTAAGACCCATTTCCTCACCAATAAATCGGAGAGGTACGAGCGTAGTACCATTTTTCACGAGTGGCGGGGCATCCAGGTTTACGTTACTGCCGTTCACCGTTGCCGTCTTCTGTCCAACAATCATCTGCATGGCAGTGTTGTCTTTGCTAATAGTCACCGTTTGCGTTTGCTGCTTCCACTCCACGCTATATCCAAGATTTTCGGACACAACCCGGATCGGAACCATCACCTTGCTGTTGATAATTTCCGCTTTTGTATCCGATGGCTGTACGATTTCTTTTCCGTCTAGGATAATTTTCGTGTCTGTTGCTGCGTGACTATAGCCCGGGAATACGAGCCCAAAGACAAATAACAGTACCAAAAAACCGAACTTCTTCATCCTTCACCCCTACCATTCTCATATTTTTTTGCCGCATGTTGTCATTTTCCAACTCCGACTGACCGCTTGGGCATTACCAGACACCTATTAGACGCCCCTCGCTCTCAAAAGTTGCGAATATATTCCAACATAACAGAAAAAAAACGTTGTCAGATCAAGCTTTTTTTACATTTTAATGTCTTCTTTTTTCCTTATTTATCAAATATACATCTCTAAACAACGTACTACCCTAACCTTCATATTTGCGCACAATTCAATTTACAGTCCCAAAAATTCAACAATTCCGTCCACAATCGCCTGTGCACATTTGTTCTGGTATTCTTCCGTGAGCATGACTGCTTCATCTGTAGGGTTACTTAAAAAACCAAGTTCAAGTAACACAGCAGGCATGGTTGTTTCACGCGTCACATGCAGACTAGCCGTTTTAACCCCACGATCCTTGAGTCCTGTTACCGGCAACACATATTTGTGAAGAGTGTCAGCCAAAGTCTTGCTTTCTTTACGACTGTAGAGCGTTTCAATGCCGTTTGGTACCGGTGTAGTAAATTTGTTTCCATGAATGGACACAAAAACATCTGCCTGATTCAATTCAGCAATATCCACACGCTGTTTAAGTGAAAGTTCTGTATCATCCTGGCGTGTAATGACCGTTTGAATATTTTGGTATTGTTGAAGGATTGCCTGTACCTTCAGTCCTACAGCCAGATTGAAATCCTTCTCATAAGCTCCTGACAAACTCACTGCACCCGATTGACGACCACCATGTCCCGGATCAATGACCACAATCGTTTTACCATCATTGGTAGGTACTGCCGGTTGGCTTGTCGGTTCTCCATTCGTGGCTGTCAGGTCAACGAGCAAGACATTGTCATCTCCAACAGACCATTTGGCTGTAGCCGTCTGATTCAGATCCAGAACGACACGCACGGTAGAAGGCGATTTACTGAACATAGCATAACGGACTTTGGAAACTATTGATGAATCCGTAACGAGAATCTGTCCACTGCCATCCGGATTAGATGCTTGTCCCTGAATGAATTCCTGAGAGAATTTCGCTGAAGGCAGATCAACAATAATTCGGTCTGGCCCACCAATACTGGATACTTTGGGGCTAATATTACCGTTTGTTGCTACAATCAACCGATCTCCGCTGAAGCTGATGCCTTGAAGTTCTGTCAAACCATCCGGGACAGGTGCATCGACGGGGTCACTGTCACCTTCCGTTTCAACTACAGGAGGAATACTAAATAGGCTTACTGTCTTGGTTCCATTGTCCCAGCCAACACGCAGACCCATGCCTTCCCCAACAAAGCGTAACGGAACAAGCGTAGTTCCCTGTTTGATCAGTGGGGGCGAATCCAAGTTCACCACGTTTCCATTCACTGTAGCTGCATCTTTGCCAGCCGTCATTTGGATCATGCTGTTTCCTTTTTGAACCTGGACTGACTGAGTTTCCTTCTCCCACTTCACCTTATAACCCAGGTTCTCGGATACAATTCGAATTGGAACCATGACCGTTTTCCCGATATTCTCTGCAGGTGCACCCGTCTGCTGGTTAATGGTTACACCGTCGAGTACAATCGAGGGAGTGGTGTCTGCATGGGCCATGATTGGGAATAAACATAGGAACAGAAGAAAAACGACTGCTGCCGACCATTTTTTCATACCTCATCCACCATTCATTTTTTGTCTTTGAACATCCGACCTGATTCTCTGCAGCGTAACATCAATGACAATATGTAACCTTCCATAATCTACTAATCAGTTTATCAGATATTGTCTGATCATCCGGTTACAACGTTGTCATATTTAGTCGGAAACAGAGTGGCAAAAAGGTTACTTACTCCATTCGTCTAGTTCCCGAAATCATATGGAAATTACATTCCTCATCCATTTTTGCTATGCTGAGTTCAAATACTTGATTACAGGAGATTGAGACTTGATGCCTAAAATACTGATCGTGGACGATGAAGCAGATCTTCGAAAGCTACTGACTGATTATTTTGAAATTAACGGATATTCCGTGATGACGGCCAAGAACAGCCGGGAAGCGCTGCGGAAAGTGGAAAAACAACCCGATATCGTTTTGTTAGATATCAACATGCCTGAACAGAACGGCCTTCAATTATGTGAGAAAATTCGGGACTACGTCTCTTGCCCCATCTTATTCTTAACGGCTCGAATCGAAGATGCTGATAAAATAGCAGGTTTTCGTGCCGGAGGCGATGACTATATCCTGAAACCTTTCAGCATTCGCGAGTTGGGCGCAAGGGTTGAAGCACATATACGCAGGGAACAACGAATCCAAACTAAATCTTCGGTAAGGTTTAACAATGAATTGGTCATTGATTATACGGCCAGGGAGCTCTACTACCTGGATAAGCGAATTTCACTGCCCAAAAAAGAGTTTGATATTGTCGAATTGCTGTCCACGCATCCTGATATGGTGTTTGGAAAGGAACGCATATACGAAAAGATTTGGGGCATGGACGAGCAAGGCGACAGTAACGTGATTGCAGAGCATATCCGGCGAATTCGCTACAAATTAAAGGAATACGGCTGTGATAATCAAATCGAGACCGTTTGGGGAGTAGGCTACAAATGGCCAAGTTCATGACTAGACTCCTGTTTTTAAAGCGATTGTCCTTACTGCACTCTTTTATGCTGTTGTGTGTGGTCACACTCGTTGCCGTGCTGGCCGTTATAACTATGGAGTTTGCTTGGGCGGAGAACCTGCGGCTGCGTTTCGGAGATGCGGATTGGGTGCTGCCCTCCCTCGTCTCGGCGGTTCTGCTCACCGTAGCGACTGGAATTGTCACCATGGCCGTTCTATTTTACAGATGGAAGCTAAAACGTCCGCTGGAGCTATTAAAACGAGCATCCGAAAACATTTCGGCCAACGATCTAAACTTCCGCATTTCCTATGACAGCCAGGATGAGATGGGCGAGCTGATCGCGCTATTTGAAAACATGCGCTCACAATTGGAAAAAAACCTTAAGACACTTTGGCGTTCGGTTGAAGAGCGCAAGCAGATCAATGCTATTTTTGCCCATGATCTGAGAACACCCCTGTCAGTGTTAAAAGGAAACGCCGAGCTTCTCGCCACCTATCTTCCCGAGAAGAAGTTGTCGGAAGAAAAGGTGCTCGACCTGATCCATACTATGAACCTTCACATCTTGCGTCTGGAGAGTTATGCAGAGGCCATGAACTCAATTCAGAGGCTGGAGGATGTGCCGTTGAACTTCCAATCGATGGATACGATCTCATTGACGGCTTTGCTGGACGGCAGCGCTGAACAAATCGCGAAACAGTACGGTATACGTTTCGTCTCTTCCGTGGAATATGATAATGCCTCAGTACATGTAGATCACTATCTCGTCATGCAGATATTCGAGAATATAGTGGCTAATGGGGCAAGATACGCAGCCAGTCAATTAAACGTTCACTATGACGTGCAGGGTGGCATTATGAAGATTACCGTTTCCGAGGACGGTCCTGGTTTCTCTGACGAAGCACTGAGTAAGGCTATACTCCCTTTTTACCGAGGCGAAGTATGGGATGCGAGCGAACATCGCGGGCTGGGCCTTTACGTTTGCAAGGTGTTTTGCGAAAAACATGAAGGTAGTCTTCAGATTGCAAACGGTCCTAACGGAGGTGGAAGCGTGACGGCAAGTATTGGGACACAAGTTGATAAATAGTTGAAAATGATCTGATAACATCTTCTTATCTTGAATTCGAGGAGTGTTATCATGCTAAAACTAAAAAAAAGATTGTATATCACAATTAGTTGCTTGTTGTTATGTATCGCGTGGGCGACCCCCTTATCCGCCAATGAAGCCAGAGACAGGACAGAAGTTCTGCAGGAGATCGACGAATATATGAATCGGAGCATGAAGGCCAATCACATTAAGGCTGCTTCACTGGCGATTGCCAATAACGATGTGGTCTTTTACGCAAAAGGCTATGGGACATTTGCAGATGGCCAGAAGGTTACGGGCAACACCCCTTTTCCCATTGCTTCACTCAGCAAGTCCTTTACTGCATTGGCCGTTCTGCAGTTGGTGGACAAGGGTCGGATCAACTTGGATGCTACTTACGCTTCCTATTTTCCAGAGCTATCTCCACAGGATCCCCGCGTTCTTGACATCACGGTCCGTCATTTACTGAATCAGACGAGTGGTCTCAATGACAAGATAAATCCCGATATGACAAAGACTCCGCAATTCCAATCGTTGGCTGAAGCGAACCAATTATTAAACACGGTTCAACTTGCCCATATCCCCGGAACGGCCTACAGCTATCATAATCCTAATTACGTGCTGCTGGCGAACCTCGTGGAAAGTGTTAGCGGAGAGCGCTTTTCGGATTACTTGAAAGAACATATTTTTGAACCGCTAGGAATGAACCATACCTTCAGTGTCAGTACGACGCAGCAATTCTATGAGAATAATACTATCCCGCTAGGACATTACCTGAGTTTGGGACGCTCTATAAGTCAATCCGAACCGCTTTGGTTCATTGAGGGCCCCGCCGGCATCGTTTCAACCGCAGAGGACATGTCCCTTTGGATGCTTTCCCAATATAATGGCCGCCTCATTTCCCCTATGCTGATGAAACAATATCATGCAGCAGGAGATATCAGTCCGTACGGCATGGGCTGGCTTGCAAACCAAGATGCGTCTAGCGGCCGAACGATCTCCCACAGCGGCATTTTCTGGACCTACAAGTCAGAAGAACTGGTTTCTTTGAACGAGCAAATGGGCATTGCCATAATGTTTAATTCTGGTATAAACGCTTATGTGAATTACTCGGCATTTATTGATGGAATAGCGGATATTATGAGGGGCCGAGAACCCCAAACCTCTTTTGTGAACGGTCGGAATATGGAAATAATCATGATTGCGCTGATCATCGCTACGCTTGTATGGGGCATATACGCCTATTTCCGCATACGTCGGAGCAACCAACGCCTAACGATCAGCAAATTGATTATGATCATGGTTGGTAGACTGATCCCGGTTCTAATTCTCTTGTCTCTGTTCCCCTTGGTTACATTTATCGGCGGAGGACGTGTGCTGCCATGGTTTGGCATCTGGACTACCCTATCAACTCCAATCATATGGCTTATGGTATGGTCACTTGTGAATTTCGTGCATTTGGCTTGTTATATCTATGTCTATTTTCAGAATACAAAAAACGACCATTTGGAGTTACCTCAGTAATCGATTTTTAGGTTCCTCTATTTAGTCGGCTGTTATAGTATCTGTTGAAGTATTCGGCCAAGAAGAATCAGGAGTTCTATGTATAGCTGACTTATTAAGCTAATTTAGCTTCTGAAACTACAAAAAGCTTCTGTCTCACCAATGGGAACAAGGTCCCTTTGGCGAGGCAGAAGCTTTCTTCTTTACGATACTTTAGTAATTAACCGAACAGTTTTGCCGCGTGGCGTTGTTCGTAAGCAGCGATTTCATCATCATGTTGAAGAGTCAGACCGATATCGTCCAATCCTTGCAACAGGAATTGACGACGGTGCTCATCCAGATCAAAATCGATATGCAGTCCGTATGCATCGGTGATCGTTTTGTTTTCCAGATTTACATTCATCTCATAGCCTTCATGTGTCGCTGTACGTTGGAACAAGTCTTCAACTTGCTCTTCTGACAACTTGATTGGCAAGATTCCGTTCTTAAAGCAGTTATTATAGAAAATGTCTGCAAAAGATGGAGCGATCACACAACGGAATCCATAGTCCATAATTGCCCATGGCGCATGCTCACGGGAAGATCCACAGCCAAAGTTCGCACGTGAGATCAGGATGGATGCCCCTTCATAACGAGGTTTGTTCATTTCGAAGGAAGCATTATTGTTGCCCTCTTCATCAAAACGCCATTCATAGAATAAAAATTGTCCAAATCCGGTACGTTCAATCCGTTTCAGAAACTGTTTCGGAATGATTGCGTCTGTATCTACATTGACCCGGTCTACCGGTGCAACGATGCCTTGTAATGTTTTGAATTCTTCCATATTAAACGTTCTCCCTTCTGTCTGTTATAGATTAGATCGCTGCTTCTGTTTTGAAATTCCAGTCCCGTACGTCCACAAAGTGACCCTTAACCGCTGCTGCTGCTGCCATTGCCGGAGATACCAGGTGCGTACGTCCTCCGCGTCCTTGGCGTCCTTCAAAGTTACGGTTGGACGTCGAAGCACAACGTTGTCCTGGCTTCAATACATCCGGGTTCATTGCCAGACACATGCTGCATCCCGCATCACGCCATTCAAATCCGGCTTCCGTAAAGATTTTATCCAAACCTTCTTGTTCTGCTTGGATTTTAACTCGTCCTGAACCTGGTACAACAATTGCTGTAACCTGACTGGATACCGTGTGACCTTTAGCCACTTTTGCTGCTGCACGCAGATCTTCGATCCGACCATTGGTGCAAGAACCGATAAATACATAATCAATTGGAATCTCGGCGATTGGTGTTCCCGGTTCAAGCCCCATATATTCAAGCGCTTTTTCAGCCGCTTTGCGTTCGTTTTCTGTAGGCAATTCAGCCGGAACAGGAACTTTCGAAGAGATGTCGGTTCCCATGCCAGGGCTTGTTCCCCAAGTTACTTGCGGAATCAATGTCTCCACATCGATTTCAACCACATGGTCGAACTCGGCACCTTCATCGGTTACAAGCTGTTTCCAACCTTCTACAGCTTCATCGAATTTGGCATCCGCTGGTACGTATTCACGTCCACGCAGATATTCAAATGTTGTTTCATCCGGAGCAATCAATCCTGCTCTTGCTCCACCTTCGATGGACATATTGCAGACCGTCATACGCTCTTCCATGCTCAAATCACGGATGGATTCGCCTGTGTACTCAATAACATAACCTGTTGCAAAGTCTGTACCGTATTTGGCGATGACTGCGAGGATCATATCCTTCGCGGTTACACCCGGGTTACGTTTGCCGACAAAACGAACTTCCATCGTTTTGGCTTTTGCTTGTTGCAAACATTGAGTTGCCATAACGTGCTCAACTTCACTTGTTCCGATTCCGAATGCCAGTGCGCCAAACGCACCGTGTGTGGACGTATGACTGTCACCACATACAATCGTTTTACCCGGGTGAGTCAGACCCAGTTCAGGTCCCATAACGTGTACAACGCCTTGATCAATCGTGTCCAGATCATACAATTTCACGCCGAAATCACGGCAGTTTTGCGAAAGTGTATCAATTTGTTGTTTGGAGATAGGATCTGTAATGTTGAAACGGTCTTTCGTTGGAACGTTGTGGTCCATTGTCGCAAATGTCAGTTCAGGGCGACGAACTTTACGTCCGCTCAGACGAAGACCTTCAAATGCCTGTGGAGAAGTTACTTCGTGCACCAGATGCAGATCGATATACAGAATGCTTGGTTTGCCTTCTTCTTGATGAATCACGTGGTTTTCCCAAATTTTCTCAAACATCGTTTTTTTACTCATCATTTTCACCTCATTATAAGTTCGGTCCATGGAAGAGCCTCGTGTTTCCTTTAAAAAGTGAAGCTCTTGAATGACATAAATATATCACCCTGTCCTTCATTGTTCCAAGATATAATATCTATAGATGTAATAGGTTTAACCTATAGTAAGAGAAAGACAAATAACCACTGCTCATCGCAGAGGTTTCAATTGATAACAATTATCATTATCAGATAAGTCTTATACTACGTTCCCGCTTCTTCGCTGTCAATGCTTTTTATCTAGAACATAAAAAAGCAGCCCTGAATCCAGAGCTGCTTTCCTAGTTTCTGTTATGAAATGAAAATTATCATATCAACGCCTACTATGAGAGTACTTGTCCTACTACTGTATTACAAACCGTTATTCGCAATCACATCTTTGTACCAATAGAAACTCTTCTTGCGTTTTCTCTCCAGTGTTCCATTGCCGTCATTATCCTGATCTACATAAATAAAGCCATATCGTTTCTCCATCTCTGAAGAAGAATAACTAATCAGATCAATCACTCCCCAACTGGTATAGCCCAGCAATTCAACACCGTCCAGAATCGCCTCATGCATCTGTTCAATGTGAGAGCGGAAATAATCAATACGATAATCATCCTGAATGCTACCATCAGCTTCAATCGTATCTACGGCTCCAATCCCATTCTCAACGATAAACAAAGGCACCTCGTAACGGCTGTACAGTTCATTCAGTGAAATGCGCAGACCTACCGGGTCAATCTGCCAGCCCCAATCATTCGTTTGCAGATACGGGTTCTTCACCCCTCCAGTTGTATTGCCACTCACCTGCTCCAATCGGTCGCCATCCACACTTGATACCAGGGACATATAATAACTGAATGAGATGAAGTCCACAGTGTGTACTTTCAGAATCTCTTCATCCCCCTCAAGCATTTCCAGGTTAATCCCTTTTTCGGCAAAAAATCTCTTCGTAAAGTATGGATACGCTCCCCGCACCTGTACGTCCGTAAACATAAGATTAAATTGATTATCCCGGGAAGCAACAAGTACGTCTTCGGGATTACATGTATGAGCGTACGTTGTCAGTTTGGTAAGCATACATCCGATCTGGGAACCGGGAATGATCTCATGACAGTATTTCACTGCGAGCGCACTCGCTACAAATTGATGGTGCAACCCCTGATATACAGCCTGCTCCACATTTTCGAAACGCTCCGGAACAATACCACCACTCGTAAACGGATGACGAACAATGCTGTCAATTTCATTAAATGTAATCCAATACTTCACTTTGTCCCTATAACGGGTGAACACGGTTTTGCAAAAGTGAACAAAATACTCGACGACTTTCCGATCCGTCCATCCACCATGGTGATTCACCAGATACATCGGCATCTCATAATGCGACAACGTAATTAATGGTTCAATCCCTTGTTTCAGCATGCCATCAATAACGCGGTCATAGAACTGCAAACCGGCTTCATTCGGCTCTGTTTCGTTGCCATTCGGGAAAATTCGGGTCCAAGCAATAGATAAGCGCAACGTTTTGAGACCCATCTCCCCAAACAGGGCTATATCCTCCTCGTAACGGTGGTAAAAATCAATACCTCTGCGTTTCGGATATTCTCTGTCCGAGGTAGACTCCATCGCAGTTTTGATCTGTTCTTCATTGATCGCATTATGCTTTTTATACTCACTCTTGGCTACACCTTTTCGATAGATAGCAATGTCGGCTGTAGACAGACCTTTGCCATCCACATTCCACGCTCCTTCTGCCTGATTGGCAGCAATTGCTCCTCCCCATAGAAAATCTTCTGGAAACGTTCTTGTTGTATTGGTCATTGTGTATTCCTCCTTGGATTATCTCTGTAACTCTTTGATTCTTGCTCAATTGCGACTCATGACCCGATTGATATGAATAATCAAATACATCATCTCTTCATTGGAGATCGTATGTTCAAACCGTGCTTCAATATAATCCTTGATTAGCAATACGCAGGCTTCCTCCTGCGGATATTTATTCGCGATCTGCTCAAAGAGCTCATGATCCTGCGTGTTTAACGTTTTATGTTCAAAAAGCCGTTGAATGAAAAACTGCAAATGGGTCAAAAAGCGTGAATAGTTGATGCTGTGTGTATCCAGCTCCACTTGGTAGTGAATTTTGATAATATTGAGTACATCCTTGACGGTATTGGTCATCATCATGACCTGATTCATATTGTCATCATTCTGCTGCGCATTCACGAGATGAAAGGCAATATTCGCCGCTTCCTCTTCAGGCAGGGAGAGTCCAAGCTGTTTTTGAATGAGAGACAGACCATGCAACCCGATGCTGAACTCCTGTGGATAGAACTTTTTAACTTCCCACAACATTCGGTTCTGGATCGTCATATTGTCCTTGAATCGCTTCATGGCCATATACAGATGATCCGTTAATGCGACATAGAGATGATCACTCAGATGGCGGGACAATGTATGTTTGGCATGGGAGATGATTTCGTCAGCCAGAATCAGATATTCTTTTGGCGTTTCCTTCATCAGAGCGGTGAGATCCGAAGAGATCATTTCATTTTCAAGGACATAGATCTTCTCGATCTCATCCTCGCCCACGACATCTCCCGGTTTGCTCCTGTAGCCGATGCCCTTTCCCATCACAATAATTTCCTTGTCATCCTCACCACGTCTGGCAAGAACAATGCTCGAATTCAATATTTTTATGACTTCCATATCAGGCTGCCTGCCTTTCATTCATATTTCAGCGAGTTATAACACCGTAATTAATGGTTTCCCCGGTCCTGTTGTCGCCGCAGATTCATTGCCCAGCACCTCCAGATAATCCGAGGAATTGGTCACAATTACAGGGGTCGTGGTGTCATAACCTGCGGCTTGTATAGCTTCAAGATCAAATTCAATCAGGAGCTGACCATGAGAGATCTGTTCTCCTTCGTTCACTTTTACATCAAAATGCTGGCCTTTCAGTTTCACCGTATCCAATCCGACATGAATCAGAATTTCTACACCTTCTACCGATCTCAGACCGATGGAATGTTTAGTGCGGAACACCGTCTCAACGGTACCATCAAACGGGGCAAACACCTTGCCAACACTTGGCTGAATGGCCATACCTTGTCCCATGGCTTCTTGCGAGAAGGCCTCGTCCTTCACCTCTCTTAATGGCAGAACTTTACCTTCCAGTGGAGCAAAAACGATCTTTTTCGATTTGATCCCTTTGGATGGCTGGATTTCAGATTCGCCTCTCGCTTTGTTTGTAGGACTGCCTGCTATTGACACTGCTGTTGGAACAACATCCTGAAATCCAATGACATATACAGCGACAAACGCGACAAGAGCAGAGATCAGCATGGTAATGATCGCATAGATAATATTCATATGATCTTCACTGATAAACATAGGCATAGATGCAATCCCCGGACCCACGGCAGCATATGCCTTGAGATTCACAATACCTGCGAACAACCCAGCGACTCCGGCGCCGATCATGCAGGCAAACAGCGTTTTCTTGAGCCTTAAATGTACACCGTAGAGAGCAGGTTCCGTGATACCGAATACACCTGAAATTCCTGCAGACAAAGCGACTTGTTTCAACTTGATGTCTTTGGTTTTGAATGACACCGCCAGTGCGCCTGCTCCCTGCGCCATATTGGATGCCAGCATCGCGACCAGCACCAGTGTTTCATATCCAGGTGAAGCCAAGGCTGCGAAAATAATGGGATAAAATACTTTATGCATACCGAACATGACAATCAGAGGCATCAGTATAGCCATA
Organism: Paenibacillus sp. 2003; assembly: GCF_031455635.1. Classification (NCBI taxonomy): domain Bacteria; kingdom Bacillati; phylum Bacillota; class Bacilli; order Caryophanales; family Paenibacillaceae; genus Paenibacillus; species Paenibacillus sp. 2003. The sequence goes on from NZ_JAVDTB010000001.1 coordinate 2,692,365, forward strand.
ATGACAACGGTCAACCATCCAATCTTATCCTGAATCCAATAGATCAGGTTGGACATTCCCGTTCCGAGATACATCCCTAGAGGTCCAAGTACAATCAGGGCAACTGGAGCAACAATGAGAATAACAATCAAAGGTTTAAGGAAAATTTTTACTGGTCCTGGTGAGATCTTGTCCGCGAACTTTTCAATGTAAGACATGAACCAGACCGTTAAAATAATCGGTACCACGGATGTCGCATATTGAACGGATGCAACAGGTATGCCAATAAAGGACACCGGATCTTCACCGCCAAGCAGACCAATCATATTCGGGTGTAACATGATTCCACCAAACAGAACGGCAACAAAGGGGTTCGTTTTAAATCTATTTGCACTGGAATAGGCCAGTAGAATCGGAAGAAAGTAAAAGGCAGCATCAGACATGACACTCAAAACGGTATATGTCTGGCTCTCTTTAGACATCAGGCCGGTCACGGTCGCCAGTAGCAAAAGTGCCTTAAGCATGCCCGAGGCAGCAATGGCTGGGATAATAGGTTGGAAAATGCCTGCAATGACACTGGCAAAAGTATTAAACAGTCCTTTGGGGCTATAATCCGCTTTTTGTTTCTCCTGAATTTCGTTTGATTGCCGAGTATCCATCATCTTGGCAAGTTCATTGTAGACGTACGCGACGTCATTACCGATAATAACCTGATATTGTCCGCCGCTATTCACTGCGCCAATAACACCATCAAGGCTCTTAATTTCTTGGGTCTTCGCCATATCCGGATTCTTCAGGGTAAGTCTGAGCCTGGTAGAGCAATGAATTAACGTGTTGATATTATCATTGCCACCGACCAGCTCCATAATCGATTGGGCTAATTGTTTGTGATTCATGGTGCACCTCCGTTTCTTGATGGGAACAAAAAAAGACCTAAAAAGGGCAGGAAAAGAGAAACTCTTCCCACCCAATCTAGGTCTTGCCTGCCGAACAGTAACACGCCATCGTTGGATGAATGTTATTCAATTATATGAACGAAAAAGAATATGAACATTTGAAATGGTTCTGTGCTAACACTTGAAACTGGTACACATGAAAACGTTGATTTTGTTTTACCCGGGTAAGTGGTTCTTATTAAGCGTTTTCAAAATTAGTATAGCAACTCTTCTGATGGAGTGCAAGCGGTTAAGCGAAATTAATGATTTCTTTATCTGTAGTGATATAATGGTGGCATAACGAAAGGAATGACCAATGACGATGGAATTCAGACAACTTCAATATACGTTGCAAATTGCGGCCGAACGTAATTTCTCCCGGGCAGCAGAGAAACTGCATATTGCTCAACCTTCATTAAGCCAGCAATTATCCAAATTGGAAAAAGAATTGGGTGTGCTGTTGTTTCAGCGTAATACAAGTACCGTGGAGTTAACCCATGCGGGTGTTACGTTTGTCGAGCAAGCCCAGAAGATCGTAGATGCCGTGGAGCTATTGCGTCAGGAAATGTCAGACATCTCCCAGCTTCGCAAAGGTAAAGTCGTTGTGGGCAGCATGCCGATCACGGGTTCACACTTGCTCCCACACGTGCTTCCAGCTTTCCAACAAGCTTATCCCGAGATTGAGGTTACCTTATTGGAAGACTCCGGGCTTACGCTTGAGAAATTGACAGCAAGCGGCAAAGCTGATCTGAGTCTGCTATCTCTTCCTTTACAAGAACCAAGCTTGGCTTATGTAACTATTGGCGAAGAACGGATTGACCTGGCAGTTCCCCCGAATCACCCTCTGGCACGCAGGGCAGATCCGGAACATCCGCTTCCTGTGCGAATTGAAGAGCTTCGGGATGAACCCTTTGTTGTATTGAAAAAAGGACAGGGTTTCCGCAAACTTACATTTGATCTCTGTGAGCAGGCTGGTTTTGATCCCCAAGTTGTGTTTGAGAGCACGAATATTGAAACCGTTCAGTCGCTGGTCGCCACAGGTATGGGTATTACACTGGTTCCACGCTTTATTGCCCGTGCGCCGCGCAGTGAATTCGTACCTGTGTACGTGCCGCTTGCTGAGCCAACTCCCAGCAGAACACTTGTTGTGGCTTATCGTCAAGGAAGAGTACTCTCGAAGGCAGCCGAAGCATTCATCCATACGTTTCAACAAACGGTGGCCGAACTGTCAAAGGGAAACTAAGAAATTGCTCTATGGTAAAGGTACATTTCTTTAGGTACAATTCATACTGAACCAAAACAAAGGCTTGACCCTTATGGGCCAAGCCTTTGTCATATACTCGTTTCCCGCATCCGCAGGATAGAGTTCTTACATTGCAATCACAGTAACTGGTTACAGTACAATGTTGCTTGTTAAGTTGTTTAGCTACAATGCTAATTTATAATGTTAACGTAGAAACGTACATAAGAAAACTTCATGTCTGGCGGTTTATTTACGCAAATTACGATCACTTGTCAGCCTGTTTTGCTGATTCATTACACGGCCTTCGTCCTGAACAGTTGAATCAGGGGGGGATAGCCCTCCTGCTCCATTCTCTAAGAATGCCCTTAAGTGATCTTCCCTTGTGTTATCCTGTTCCAGTCTCCTGAGCGTATCTTTCACATGGTTGTCCATTGATTGATCATCTCCTTGGTAACGGGATAGTTATCATTACCCGCGCCCTGGAAGAATAAACACTTTATCTAAAGAATTTTATTCCAATTTTTATTTTTCGCCAAAATAAACGCCAGGTCGACGGTCTTCAAACACGGGAATACGCCCGCGAACCTCATCTACCAGGGAAGGGCGAATAATTCCAGTCACGATCTCTTCCCCTTCGCCACCTTCAGCCACAATCTCACCCCACGGATCAATGATGAGAGAATGTCCGAAAAACTCGGTGTCTCCCCCTTTTCCCACACGGTTACAGGCGATCACATACATCTGATTCTCAATCGCTCGTGCTGTAAGCAACGTACGCCAATGGTGGAGACGAGGGTTCGGCCATTCAGCAGGAACAATCAATGCCTTGGCCCCGTTGAGAGCAAGGGTGCGGGCAAGTTCCGGAAACCGGATGTCGTAACAGATCGAAGCACCCGCTGTAAGACCGTTCTGCAATTCAAAAATTTCAGGTTCCGCACCTGGCTGTAAATATTTCTCCTCATCCATCAGACGGAACAAATGTAATTTGTCGTACCGAGTGACCTGTTTTCCTTCACGATTATAAGCATACATTGTATTGTATATTTGACCATCCCGTTTCTCAGCGATTGACCCGCCAACGATGGAAATTTGATGTTTTTGAGCAAAAGCAGACAACCATTCCCGAGATTTCTTGCCTTCCGGGTCAGCGAGTTCATGAATTTGCGTCAGAGCGTAGCCCGTATTCCACATCTCAGGTAACACAGCCAGCCCCAGATCCGGATATTGTTCTACCGCACGCTCAAGCAACGTCTGCATATGTTTATGATTGACCTCAGGGTCTCCGAGTTGAATATCGCCCTGAATCAGGGCTACACGCATTTCTCCCTGTTGTTTTTCTGTCATGACAAGCACTCCTCTGAACCGTAATACCTGCTATCATAGCTTGATCCTCTTGAGGACTGCAAGCCTGTTTTTATTATGAACTTGCACACAACAGCTCAGGGAGCAGGGTCAGCAATCGATCACTGGTGAGCGCATCACCCACATTCCATGTTGACTCCTCCACAGGATATACCCGTCCATTCTGCACAGCCGGAAGGGCCTGCCAACTGGGACTTTTCATCAGCATCTCTGTAGCCTGTCTTGCCACGACTTCCTCAGGCAGCATAACAAATACATGATCTCCCGCATACTGACGTACCGCTTCAGCCGAAATTTCCTTATAGGCTCTGCCTGCCGCAAGTGCTTCCTTCACTTTGGTAACTGGCCTGAATCCCATCGGATGATATAACATCGGCGCCAGACCGATATTGCCCATAACAAATAATCGTGCACCCCGATGGTATGTAAATACGGAAGCCGTTTCCCCCTCTTCAATCACAGTATGGATCTTCGCCCACATCTGCTCAGTACGCTCCTCATAGGAGGTTAGCCATTGTTCAGCCTGAGGTTGTCTGCCAAACCAGCTGCCCAATCTGCGCATTCGTTCTTCCAACGTGGCATGTGAATTGTAAACAAGCGTCGGTGCAATCCGGTAAAGTTGTTCATACTGCTGTTCATTGCTGCTATCAAAAATAATTAAATCCGGCTTCATATGAACAGCCGCTTCCACATTAACCGGAGCAACCGCGTCATAGATCTGATCTCCCAATATCTGAATACCCAGCATCAGCAGATCCCCAGCCGAATCTCCGTAATACATAATTCGCTCCGGGTTTACTGGAATATTCACATCATGACCCAACCAATCTTGTACCAACGTCTGCTGCTGAATCGATCTGTCATATTGACGAGGAGATAATCCGGTCATTTGGCGAAAACGCCTGCTGAAATAATACTCATCCTTAAACCCTACGCGACTCGCTATATCCCGAAGTGGTTCATCTGATTTGCGAAGCCAGTCCTTGGCATGTTTGATGCGTACATGATTCACATAATCGAGCGGCTTGTGACCCGTGAGTTGTCTGAAAAGAGTCGTAAATTGTACAGGTCTGATCTCCGCAAGACGTGCCAGTTTCTGTACAGTGATTTCTTCAGCATAATGGTCGTCCACATACTGAATCGTACTGTGTAGTCTTGCTTCCATACTCTGTTCCGTCTTTGGAGAAGTGTACCGGGTAATGATCATCTCCATCCATTTTTGGAACTGTGCATTCAAATGACTGTATTCGGCATCTGTTTTATAGTTCCGAATGACATACATTTGCTCAAGCAGACCACTTAAAGGAGCATAGGGATAACCATTCAATTGGTTTCTGTGCTCAAATACAGGGCGGGTAAAGAGCTCGGGATCACCCGTCAACACATGAATAACATCAAAAGCCATTACGAAATATTTCAATTCCAAGTTATTACGATGTTCAATCTGGTGCCCCTCTCCCGGAGAAAGCGGATAAACACATCCCGTAGTAAACGGAAACTGTTCATGTCCAATATATAAACGCCCATCCCCTTCTTCGCAGATCAGGAAGGCATGTTTCTCGCAAGCAACTTCCAGCATCACCTGTTCAGGTGGTTCAATTCGTCGTACCAGACGATCCAGCCGAAACATGAATGCTGAAAAGAACAACGCTCCCCCATCGGCATCCAAAGCCTGCATGTCGGTTCACCTCGTTTTTCTAAAATGAGAATAATTATCAATCATTCTGTATGGTCTGATTATAAGCGAGCGATAGTCAATAATCCAGATATGAGTTTATTCTGCAAAAAAGAGCGCTCAACGAAAGGTTGAAGGCTCCTTTTACTTTTTAAATCCGCATTACTCAAAGGTATTACCAGTGCCTTACTAGCTCATCACCAATTATTGGATCATCTGTTTTGGCAGCTCTTGTAACAGCCACTCCCTGGAAAGGGCATCACTCGAAGCTTTGGCGATATCAAAGCGGTATACTTTTCCTTCTTTCACCGCAGGCAGGTTCTTCCAGATTGAACTATCCAGCAATTCTTTGGTGGATTGCTTGGCATCGTCGGTCACAGGATCCAGAATAAATATCCGATCACCGGCAAATTCAGATAATTTTTCAGTCGAAATCTCTACAAATCCCATGTCTTCATCCAATACTTTCTGGATTTCCGCGGTTGGCTTCAGCCCGTCTTTTCCGTATAACAACTGTGGCAATCCTGCACCCGCCATGACAAACAGACGATTCCCGGGATACATGGTGAATACCGATGCGGTCTCCCCTTCTTTTAATCCGTTCTCATGAAGTTGCGTCCACATTTCTTCCGTCGCTTTTTGATGAGCCGTAATCCAGTCCTCCGCTTCTTGCTTCTTATTCAACAAATCGCCAAGGATACGCATGCGATCTTCTATTAAACCAAACGAATCAAATGTAACCGTGGGTGCAACCTTCGCGATCTGATCATATTGACCCTCGTCACTGTTGGAGAAAATGATCAGATCGGGATTCAGGTCTAACGCCTTTTCCACACTGATCGGAAATCCTACATCTTCTGCCTGAGCAACCTGATCATCAAATACGGTTCCCTCTTGACGAAGTATGCCGACAGGGACAATACCAAGCGCGAGCAGATCCCCTGTAACTTCTCCGTGATAGATAACTCGCTTCGGATTTACAGGAACCTCTACTTCATGGCCTGTCCAGTCTTTGAATATCCGGGTCTCGCCTTCATTCGTTTCTTCCATTGCAGTCGTGGTCTCTGTCGTTTCTGTGGCTGCTTTGGATTCATCTGTGCCAGCAGCAGGTGTTGCAGCCTGATTTCCACAAGCTAGTAGCAAAATGGATAACCACGTTACTGTAAATAATACTGCCGTATTTCGAATGCCCTTTTTCATTTCTATTTCTCCCCCTATATCATGTGCGTTGTGAAATGAATTAATGATATTGATTATCATTATCGGATATTATCATAAAACATGGCTTCTCTTAGCTCAATGGACAAAACTAAATGAGTACTTTCAGTTTTGTACAATACTCCGCTCTTTGCTCCTATGTACTGTATATTCAAGTCGATTTCCCTCTATACAGCTCGGGATTGGCGTGATAAATTAATGAGAACTATTTGCCATTTTTAATAACCGGAGTGATGAATATAATGACCCATCCAGACCATATAACTGCTCGTTCAGCTTTTAAGATACCGACTTCTGATGTGATGACACAGCTGCCAACGCAATTTTTTGCCACCCTTGTTCAAAATGTAAATCGTGAAATCGCAAGTGGACATGACGTGATCAATCTGGGTCAGGGGAACCCGGATACACCTACACCACCTCATATTGTGAAAACACTGCAAGAGTCGGCTGAGAATCCCCTCTACCACAAATACTCCCCTTTTAGAGGGCACTCTTTCCTGAAGGAAGCTGTCGCCAAACGTTATAAGGAAGATTACAACGTTGATCTGGACCCCGAGACTGAAGTAGCCATTCTGTTCGGAGGCAAGACCGGCTTGGTTCAGTTACCTCAGGTCCTGCTTAACCCCGGCGACACCGTTCTCGTTCCCGATCCAGGCTACCCGGATTACTGGTCTGGTGTTGCACTCGCCAAAGCAAACATGTCATTTATGCCTTTGCTGGAGTCCAATACATTCCTGCCGGATTACGAAGCTGTTACAGCCGAAGATCGGGATAAGGCCAAGCTGATGTTCCTGAACTATCCCAACAACCCAACGTCAGCAACGGCACCCCTTTCGTTTTACGAAGATACGGTTGAATTTGCCATTCAAAATCAAATCGTCATTGCCAGCGACTTTGCTTACGGTGCAATTGGATTCGACGGACATCGTCCCGTAAGTTTCCTGCAAGCCCCTGGTGCCAAAGAAGTGGGCATTGAGTTCTATACGTTATCCAAAACGTACAATATGGCTGGATGGCGTGTTGGATTCGCGCTCGGTAATGCAGAGATTGTCTCTAAAATCAATCTGCTTCAGGATCATATCTATGTCAGTCTTTTCGGTGGAATTCAGGCTGCGGCAACGGAAGCACTTACTGGCTCCCAGGAATGTGTTACTTCGCTGGTTTCACGTTACGAATCCCGTCGCAATGCATTTTATGACTCTCTTTCCTCGATTGGCTGGCAAGCTTCGAAACCCGCAGGTTCATTCTTCAGCTGGTTGCCTGTACCTGCCGGTTATACCTCTGCTTCATTTGCAAACTTGTTACTGCGGGAAGCCAAGGTAGCCGTAGCCCCAGGTATTGGTTTTGGTTCGCATGGCGAAGGCTATGTGCGCGCGGGACTGTTAAGTGATGAAAACCGATTACGCGAAGCTGTCGAGCGGATTGGCAAGCTGAATTTATTCAAGTAATTTACAGGACCATAACCCCTTTGCATATGCCAAGTTTCCATGGTATGTTATAAGAAATATTGAACGAAACGTGATGACGGGACCAGTAAGAGAATATCAGTCGCGCCCAGAGAGTAAATTCCACCCTGCTGAAAGAATTTACCGCGGCTCTTCTCTGAAACCTACCCCTGAGCGGCCTGTTACGTGCAGGACAGTGCCTTCTGTTACAGGGCATGAAGCCGGATGATCTAATCATCAATAAAGGTGGTACCGCGGAAGTAACGAACTTTCGTCCTTTTTAACTAAAGGGCGGGAGTTTTTTTTGTACCCGCAAAAGCCAGCTCCAGAAACACTTATTAATCATGTTTAAGGAAGTGAAACCATGACTTCACGTATTGTAGTTAAGATTGGAAGCAGCTCGCTTACAACGGAAGAAGGGGGTCTGGATCGCAGTTCGATCACTTTTTTTGCCGGAGAAATTGCAGCATTGGCTGATCAGGGCCATGAAGTACTTCTGGTCACCTCAGGAGCGGTAGCGGCCGGATTCCGGGAGATCGGTTACCCTCAGCGGCCCAAACTGCTACATGAGAAACAAGCCGCAGCGGCCGTTGGGCAGGCATTACTGATGCAGGCATATCAACAGGCTTTTGCAGCGCACCGCGTTACTACGGCGCAAATTCTGTTAACTCGTACAGACTTTCACAGTCGTAAACGCATGGGTAATGCAGGCATGACCGTAGAAGAGCTGCTTAAACAGCGAGTGATTCCGATTTTTAATGAGAATGATACGGTGTCGGTGGACGAATTGAAGTTTGGTGATAACGATCTGTTGTCCGCGTTGGTTGCAAACCTGGTGAAGGCACAGCATCTGATCATTCTTACCGATACCAACGGCTTGTACACCGCAGATCCGCGTAAAGATCCATCTGCCGTTCGTTACGACCGCATCCCCGAGATAACGGCGGAGATCTATGCTTTTGCCGGTGGTTCAGGATCATCGGTTGGTACAGGTGGCATGCGATCCAAAGTTGATGCAGCCAAGGTTGCTACACGTGGAGGCGTACCTGTATTCGTGGGAAGTGTGAAAGAACCCGGAGATATGCAGAAGGCGGTTGATGGCACGGGCAAAGGAACTTACTTTGAGACACGACTCGCTTCGCTATCCCGTAAAAAGCAGTGGCTTGGCTTCATGTCCACTCCGCTGGGAACCGTCGTTGTGGATGATGGTGCTGAAGAAGCACTTGTCCATGGGGGGCACAGTCTTCTACCTGTAGGGGTCAAGCGGGTACTGGGAACATTCCATGCAGGAGACGTCGTAGAGGTCATTGGCATGGATGAAACCTTGCTCGGTCGCGGTATTGTCAATTATGACGATGACCAGCTTCGACTTATTGCCGGACTTCCCAGTGGCGAAGTGATGAAACAACTCGCTAGCATCCACAGACTCGAGGTTATTCATAGAGACGAGTGGATTACGTTAAAATAAACATGAATCTATATAGTCGTTGGAATATTCGACTTTATATATATGAGGAGGAATTAAGATGAGTGAAGTGAGAGAAAAAGCCAGCAAAGCTCAAGCCACGGTTCCACAGCTGAACCGATTGAATACAGAACAGAAAAATGCGGCCCTGCGTGTCATGGCAGATGCTTTGATTAAGGAAACGGATTCCATCATTACGGCAAACGCCGAAGATCTGGCACGCGGCAGAGAACAAGGCACGCCGGAATCCATGCTGGATCGGCTCGCACTTAATAAGGAGCGCATTGCTGGCATTGCTGAAGGATTACGTCAGATTGCAGATCTGCCTGATCCAGTCGGTGAAGTATTGGAGACATTCACCCGTCCTAACGGATTGCATGTTGAAAAATTAAGAGTGCCGATTGGCCTGATCGGCATCATCTACGAAGCTCGTCCTAATGTAACTGTAGACGCAGCTGGATTATGTCTCAAAACAGGTAATGCAGTGCTTCTGCGCGGTGGCTCCTCTGCCCTGTCCTCCAATCGTAAAATTGTGGAGGTGCTGCATCAGGCACTTACAACGACAGACATGCCTGCTGATGCTTTGCAATTGGTTGAAGATGCAGATCGTGCTTCCGTAGATGAGATGCTCAAGTTAAACGGACTGCTGGATGTTATCATTCCACGCGGAGGGGCTTCCCTCATTCGTAATGTGGTTGCCAATGCAACCGTACCTGTTATCGAAACTGGGGCAGGCATCTGCCATACCTATGTGGATGAATCAGCTGATCCAGTTATGGCAGCCGAAATTGCCATCAATGCCAAGGCACAACGGCCATCCGTATGTAACTCCATGGAAACGTTGCTGCTGCACGCCGCATATGCAGAAGAGCATCTGCCTGCTCTTGCCGAGCAATTCCGTGAGGCCAATGTAATCTTGAAAGGTTGCGATACCGTGCGCCGACTTGTTCCTTCTGCCCTTGAGGCAACCGAGGAAGACTATGCGACCGAGTACAACGACTACATTTTAAATATCCGGGTGGTCGAGAACCTGGACGAAGCGATGCAGCACATCGCACATTACGGAACCAAACATTCCGAGTGTATCGTAACCCGTGATACAGACCATGCAGAGCGCTTTATGCATGATGTGGATGCAGCAGCCGTCTATCACAATGCGTCCACGCGTTTCACCGACGGATTTGAATTTGGCTATGGAGCCGAAATCGGAATCAGTACCCAGAAACTGCATGCACGAGGACCAATGGGACTACCAGCACTGACGTCAACCAAATATCGGATTACAGGCAATGGACAGATTCGTCAATAACATCCCAGCACCAGCACCAGTTATATAGGAGGAACGATAAATATGAGTCAAGAGCAACAGACGTTACTACAACAGAAGATTACTTTCCACGGAGCAGGCGCGATGGCTGAAGCCATCGTGCGCGGACTGATCTCCCGCTTAGTCGTTCGTCCTCAGGATATTACGATGCTGAACCGCAGCAACCAGAAACGTCAGGAGGAGCTCAGCACCCGTTATGCAGTACATACCGGAACGGCTTCACAATCTCTGGTTCATCTTGCCTCCACTCCGGTCATTGTACTCTGTATGAAACCCAAAGATGCTGCCGCAGCGCTGCGCGAACTGGGTCCGCTGTTATCACCGGATCAACTGATCGTATCTGTCATTGCCGGATTATCAATCCGCACGATGCAGTCCTTGCTTGGTCGTAAACAACCGATCGCGAGAACCATGCCGAACACATCCAGTACCATTGGACTCGGTGCAACAGGGCTTGCCTTCTCTGCGGAGATTACGGATGAACAGCGCAGTACGGTAATGACCATGTTTGAAGCGGTTGGTATCGTGACCATCGTGCCTGAAGATAAACTCGAAGTGCTCACAGGGATTTCCGGAAGCGGCCCTGCTTATGTATACTATTTAATGGAGGCCATGATTGCCGCAGGTATTCGTGGTGGCTTATCCAGCCAGCAATCTCGTGATCTCACTGTTCAGACGGTGCTTGGCGCGTCACGTATGGTACAACAAACCGGTTTGGAACCGATGAAGCTTCGTAGTGATGTGACATCCCCAGGAGGGGCAACGCAAGCAGCACTGAAAACGCTGGACGAAGGAGATTTCTTTGAAAATGTAATCGCAGCCGTCAACCGCTGTGCAGAGCGCTCACGGGAGATGGGAGCTGCTTTGGAAGGGGATTTAAAATGAATAACATGTGCACAGCCACATATCGTCTGCATGATGATCATGCAGACTTTCGCAAGAAGGCTCAGTCCATCGCGATTGGCATGACCGTGGGTAGCTGGACGGAGTTGCCACAAGCCCAGCGTGAAGCGATGCAGAAGCATCTCGGTGAAGTAATAAGCGTAGAAGTCCATGAAGCTGATGGAATGGCTGCGGGTGAGCGTTACGCGGATATTACTATTGGATATCCTGATGTGAACTTCAGTCGTGACATTCCTGCCCTGCTCGTGACGGTCTTTGGTAAAATCTCAATGGATGGCCGGATCAAATTGACTAAGCTTGGTTTCTCGGATGGCTTCCTCAGTGCATTCCCGGGACCCAAGTTTGGATTGAATGGTGTTCGTGATTTGCTTGGTGTGCATGATCGTCCACTGTTAATGAGTATCTTCAAATCGGTTATTGGGCTGAATGCAGATGAACTGCGTGAACAATTTATTCGTCAGGCCCTTGGGGGCGTTGATCTGATCAAAGACGATGAAATTCTGTTCGAGAATAAATTGACACCTATCGAAAAAAGAGTCGAGGTCTGCATGAAAGCTGCCGAACAGGCACGCCAGGAGACCGGCAAGAAACTTCTATATGCAACTAATCTCACTGGGCCTACATCTCGTCTGAAGCAACAAGCTGAACGCGCCATAGGTGCAGGAGCCAATGCCCTGCTATTCAACGTATTGTCTTACGGATATGATGTGCTGCATGAACTCAGCAGTGATCCTGACATCAATGTACCAATTATGGCTCATCCTGCTCTTGCAGGAGCACTGTATCCTTCACCACATTACGGCATGTCGGCTTCGGTTGTACTTGGTCAGTTGATGCGTCTTGCAGGTGCCGATCTGGTGCTCTTCCCTTCTCCTTATGGATCAGTAACGATGCCGAAGGAAGAAAATATGGCGATCACGGAGCAATTACTGACAGCTGATCTGCCAGTACGAACCAGCATGCCAGTGCCTTCAGCCGGCATCCATCCAGGCCTTGTACCGCTCATTTTGCGCGACTTTGGTACAGATGTCATCGTTAATGCTGGTGGCGGTATTCATGGACATCCTATGGGCACTGAGGCAGGCGGACGTGCATTCCTGCAAGCGATTGAGGCAGCTCAGCGTTCCATTCCACTCGCGCAATATGCAACCGAGCATCCGGAGCTAAAAAGCGCATTGGACCTGTGGGGTGGCGAACGATGAGAAGTGATAAAAAAACAGTCATTTTCTGTGACTTTGACGGTACGATTACCCTCTCGGACAACATCGTAGCGATCATGAAACATTTCAAGCCTAAGGGCATTGAAGCGATCATGAAAGATACGATCGAGCAAAAAATCTCGCTGCGTGAAGGTGTTGGAGCCATGTTTGCTCTTCTGCCTGCATCACAGAAAGATGAAATTGTGGAGTTTGTGCTTGGACAAGCGGGGATCCGTGAAGGTTTCAGCGAGTTTCTTGACTACGTTCGCAGCGAAGGGATCGAATTCAATGTGACCAGCGGTGGCATGGACTTTTTCATTGAGCCGTTACTCGCACCATTCCATATCCCGCAGGATCATGTCTATTGCAACGGAGCTGACTTCTCGGGTGAAACCATTAAGATTGAATGGCCGCATCCCTGCCAGCCTCCTTGTGAGAACGGCTGCGGTATGTGTAAAACAACCGTGATTCGTACCTTCCCGGAAGATCAATATAATCGAATTCTTATTGGAGACAGTCTGACAGATTTTGAGGGTGCAAAGATTGCCGATCTCGTCTACTCTCGCTCCATTTTAACGGACAAATGTATTGAGCTGGGTGTAGACCATGTGCCATTCGCTACCTTTTACGATATCATCAAAGATATGAAACAGAAGCAAACACAAGGAGTGCTGTAAACGATGGGCTTTGAAAAGATTACATTGGAACACAAACGTCAGGTCCTTGAAGAACTGGCTGATATTAAAGCGTTGTTCGCCAGTCGTAACTGGTTCCCTGGAACAAGCGGCAATCTGTCGATGCGTGTAGGAGACTTTGACCCGGAGCAATTTTATTTTGCGGTTACCGCCTCAGGCAAAGACAAATCCCTTCGCACACCGGAAGACTTTCTTTTTGTGGACAAACACGGCAAAGCGATTGAGACAACAACGTTGAAACCAAGTGCCGAAACGTTGATTCACTGCGAAATCTATCGTTTGACGGGTTGTGGCGCTGTATTCCACGTGCATACCGTGTTTAACAACCTGATCAGTGAATTCTTTGGAGCAGATGGACACGTACCGATTCAAGGAATCGAATTGATCAAAGCTTTCAACATTTGGGAAGAAAATGCGGAGATTCGTGTACCCGTCCTGCCTAACTTTGCAGATATTCCATCTATCGCTGAATTGGTGCCAGGTGTACTTGATACCAACGTACCAGGGATCTTGCTTCGGAACCACGGTATTTATGCCTGGGGTAAAGATGCTTTTGAAGCGAAACGTCATCTGGAAGCGTTCGAGTTCCTGTTCGAAGTGATGTACCGTCAACTTCTGCTGAAGGGCGCTACGAAATAGCAATCTTTTATTCAAAATCAAAGCTGCAAAACCAAAAACACGCCAGAGGCTGGTATACATAGCCCTTGGCGTGTTTTTATGTTGTGGGATAACAGCGATTGGAAGGTTGCTCTGTCATCGTAGTGTCAGTGTAAATAATCTTTAATTCAACTTGGATCGTAAATTACAGTCGATCATCCCGATCCTTGAATAAAAACAGACTGTCTGCTCCCTCATCATTTCGATGAGCAGCACTATGGATCCCCGTCCCCCGTTGCTTGCCAAACAGCAGTTTCAAACCGCCAAAAATGAGCAGCAAGGATACGATGACGGTGTTCAAATAGGAACGGATCTCATACGTCATAAATGCATTAGGGAAGAGTTCATTCAGCTGTGGAATGACAAGACGGATCGTCAGGTAATATAGACCCAGCGCGGCAATCCCGAATCCAATCAAGCGCTGATGGCGGGCCCAATCCTTAAAGATCGGCTGATCGATCAATGGCTCGCGTCCATAGCGACTGGAGCACTGTAGCCCGTCAAAGAAGCTGTAGAACCAGATCAACGGTATCATGAACAGGAACACTGATAAGTGAAGCAGGTCCAGAACATAGATGCTGCCCAGGAACAGGAACATCAGTTGCATGCCTCTTTTTTGCAAACCCAGATATAGATGACCCGCACCTGGAAAAGCAGATAAAAGGGTTGCAAGCACTTTACTGCGTCGTCCGGCTACTCTGCCCATCTCCAATTCCTCGAATAACGTCCGATCCTGCAGTACCTCTCCAGCCTGCTTACGGTGGACATGCTGCACGGCATCAAACATGCAGTATACCCATATTACAGGCAGAATGAGCAGGAACATTAGAAACACCGATTCATTGGTGATAGAAGCTACAAAAACCATCATGGCAAAGGAACCAAAAAACGCCATCAGGAAGGACAACCCGCGATGCAACAATCCCAGATGAAGATGTCCCAATCCAGGAACAAATGAAAGCAAAATGGTAAAGAATCGTTCACCCTCACTGCCTTTTCGATACATGGGCTGACCATATCCACCCTCATGGTGACCATATTCATTACCTGGATGTTGATGTAGCTCATCTTCATTCATCTGCTCCATAGGCCCTTGCTGACCCATGTATGCTCCCTGGTAGGCTGCTCCTTGGTGTGGAGGAGCTCCATAAGGCGCACCGTATCCCCTATAATGAGCATCTCGGGCAGAAGGTGCACGGAGCAGAACAATAATCATGTCCAGCATGCTGATCCCCCAGAAGAAAGCTGCAAAAAGTGCTCCAATAATCATTAAATCTTGTTCATTAGTGACCATTGCTAACATGAATGAGCCAACAGCTGTTCCGAAGAAAAGCAATGGATAAATCACGGCTCTTGCGGCCCGTCCCCAATACATGAAACCGAGACCTGGTATCAGATTTAATAGAAATGCGAGTAGTTTGTTACGATCTGAGTGCACAGTCGTCATCCTTTCTTTTCAGGCAATGCAAAACTATTTATGGTTTAGGCTTGAAGTTATCCAGCCATGAAGTGGCTGCCTCCGTCCATTTCTCGGTAAAAGACCCTCTGTGGTCGCCATCCTGGAACTTGTGATATGGTGCTACCTTGTCAAAAAGTCCAGACGAGAGGAAGATCAATGTCAAACAGGCTGCTACCGCGTAATGGAACACTTTATGATCAAGCCAGCGCCGGTTTCGTCCAGCACGGGATTTGCGTTGTACCTTGGGTGATTGAATGCCCTCAATCCGATGCATGACTGAATCCGCAAACCCTGTTGGGTCATGTAGCGGAGGCAGTTCTCCGTGGATACCAAGCGCTTCCAGATAGATGTCCATCGCATCCGGATCTTCCATCAGAAGCTGTTCCATTTGGTTCGCTTGAGTTTCACTCATATGGCCTTCAATATAATCAGTCCACTGCGCAGCGGTATACTTCTCCTGTTTACTCACGCCATTCATCCTCCTTCCAATGTTTTCGAATCCACTGCCGTGCACGATACAAGCGGGATTCCACGGTCTTCACAGCCACCTGTGCATCACTGGCAATCTGCTCATAATTTTTTTCGCTTAGATAATACGCAGTGATAATGTCACGATGCTGAGCAGGCAACTGATTAATTCGTTCGCGAAGTTTATCCTGACGTTCTTCACGAACGAGACGGGTAAGAACGTCTTCATCCCGTCCGGGCATATTGATTATTTTTTCTTCTCCACCCAGATCCTCAGCAGTTCGTCTGCCCAGCTTGCGTTTGGCATCAATCGCTTTGTGAAAGGCAATTCGGGTTAACCACGTTTTGAAACCTTCAGAACGGTAGTCGGGGAGAGACTTATACATCTGTATGAACGCCTCCTGAGCTGCATCCTGTGCTTCCTGATCGTTCCTGAGTACGGAATAGGCCACATGGTATACATGCTGGCTATACTTATCAATCAGAGTACGCATCTGGGATGTATCTCCTTGACGGATTTGTTCGATTACGCGCGCTTCATCAATAACTCTCCCCTCCTCTCCAATACAATAGACGACAGCTTGTGTGTTAACCCCTGCGTGATCTATCAAATTTTTGTAAAACAAAGTGAAATCATTGCCTGAAAGGTTGATGTTACTGATAACTCATCCAATCTTTAATCCAAAAAAAACAGGCACAGAATGACTTCTGGCCTGTTTCTTCTCCCTGCCTACGCTGGAATTAACGTCCACCATTACGAAACCGCTGCGTGTACGCCTTCGCGTCTTGAACGGTCTTGACACGATTGCGACTCCACTCAAGCAGAATTCGATCGATATACCTGAAATGTACTTTGCCTGCAAAAACCGCTTCCTTCAGAGCCATTAGAATCAATTCCTCTTGATAACGGTCCTGATCCAACCAGCCGGATATCGTCTCGCACTCCATTGGAGAGAGCGGACGTCCAAATTCTTTTTCAAAGATGGAGAACATGTTCCGTTCTTCCTCTTCTTTTTGAACACTGTTCGAATCTTGACGTGCTGTATTTCTACTCTGCTGCTCCGCACGGAATGCGGCTACTTCTTCAGCAGTGCACGCTGCAAGCTTGGCATATAATCCATGTAAATCATATCGTTCGTACTGGATGTCCCGTTCTTCGTCACGGTGCTCGTCAATAGCAATATACCCATCCCTCATCAGACGTTGCAACATTCTGGCAATGCCTTCAGGTGCAAGTCCCATGCGCGCCGCAAGCTCTTCAAGCGTGGGAAACTCATTGAACTCTGCCTGACGGAACCCTAGCAGTTGAATCAGAAGAAGCACTTCTGCATCTGATAGGCCAAGCATGTGATAAAAACGTAACAAGGCATAAGGCAGATGGGCTGTACCCGAAGTCATGCCATAAGCTGCTCCATCCAACCAAGCTTTGGATGTGGTGTCTTCCATAGACGCTCCTCGGTTAAGCATTAAGGGTACAGACGATAGAGCATACGTGGGAATGCGATTGTTTCACGTACATGATCCAATCCACAGATCCATGCTACCGTCCGCTCCAATCCCAGACCGAAACCGGAGTGAGGAACCGATCCGTATTTACGCAAATCCAGATACCATTGGTAAGCTTCATCCGAGAGATTGTGCTCCTCAAAACGTTGTTGCATCAATTCCGGATCATCGATACGCTGCGAACCGCCAATAATCTCTCCGTAGCCTTCTGGTGCAATCATATCAGCACAGAGAACAACTTCTGGACGATTTGGATCTGGTTTCATGTAGAAAGCCTTGATTCCAGCAGGGTAATGCGTGATAAAGACAGGTGTATTGTACTTCTCAGCAATCGCTGTTTCATGCGGTGCACCAAAGTCTTCTCCCCAAGGAATATCAAAGCCTTGTCCATGCAGGAATTCAATCGCTTCATCATACGTAATACGCGGGAATGGATCTACGATTCCTTCGAGTTTGGATACGTCACGACCGATAGATTCCAGTTCTGCACGGCAGTTTTTAACCACGGATTGAACGACATGAGCGATAAATTTCTCTTGTACGCGCAGACTTTCCTCGTGATCTACAAATGCCATTTCCGGCTCAATCATCCAGAACTCAATCAAGTGGCGACGTGTTTTGGACTTCTCTGCGCGGAATGTTGGACCAAATGAATATACCTTACCCAGCGCCATGGCTGCGGCTTCCATATACAATTGACCACTTTGTGTCAGATAAGCATCTTCATCAAAGTATTTGATGTGGAACAGGTTCGTTGTTCCTTCTGCAGACGATGGTGTCAAAATCGGAGGATCAACTTGTGTGAATCCGTTACCATCAAAGAACTGCTGAACAGCGCGAATAATCTCTGCACGAATCACCATAACCGCACGTTGCTTCGTAGAACGGAGCCACAGATGACGATGGTCCATCAAGAAATCAACACCATGCTCTTTAGGCGTGATTGGATAGTTTTCAGTCAGATGAATGATTTCGACCCCAGTAACAGTCATCTCGTAACCGGACGCACTGCGAGGTTCTTCACGAATAATCCCTGTAACATACAAAGAACTTTCTTGTGTCAAGCTCTTGGCATTGTTCCAGATCTCTTCGCTAACTTCACTTTTTACAACAACCCCTTGAATATATCCGGTTCCATCACGCAACTGCAAAAACTGAATTTTGCCGCTGGAACGTTTGTTGTTAATCCAGGCACCGATCGTTACGGTCTCGCCCACATGCTCGTTCACATTACGAATTACACAATTCGTATCCATGCCATATCTCCCCTTGATTCCTGAAATTTGAAAATGCAGCGGACAGGCTGTTGCCTGTCCTCTGCACTTCCTTGCCATTCTATATTTACTTTACAGTTAGATTACTGAGAATTCAATACGATTCGATGCGTATCGCGAGCAATGACCAATTCTTCGTTTGTTGGCACAACGAGAACTTCCACTTTGGAATTCGCTGTTGTGATCCGGCGTGGTTCGCCAGAACGAATGGCATTCAACGCTTCATCCAGTTCAACACCCAGATAAGTGAGCTGCTCACATACTTTTTGGCGAAGTACAACAGAGTTCTCACCTACACCAGCCGTAAAGACGATCACGTCTACACCGTTCATTGCAGCTGCATATGATCCGATGTATTTACGCAGACGGTATTCGTACATTTCAAAAGCAAGCGTGGAGTTGGCATCGCCATTCTCCATACCTTCCGTAATCTCACGCATGTCACTGCTGATTCCCGAGATCGCAAGCAATCCACTGTGTTTGTTCAACATGGAGTTCACTTCGCTTACGCTCAGTTCTTCCTTGTTCATTACATAAGGTACGATGGCTGGGTCAAGGTCACCCGAACGCGTTCCCATCATCAGTCCCTCTAGTGGAGTCATACCCATCGATGTATCAACGGATACGCCACCTTTAACTGCTGTTACACTACCACCGTTACCGATGTGACAAGTGATGATTTTCAGATCTTCCACTGGACGATCCAGATATTCAGCAGCTGCCTTGCTTACGAAATCATGGGAAGTACCATGTGCGCCGTAGCGACGCACTTTATATTTTTTGTAAAGTACACGCGGAATAGCATACAGATATGCTTTTTCCGGCATCGTCTGATGGAACGCTGTATCGAAAACCATTACCTGAGGCACACCTGGCATATTTAATTCAGCTGCACGAATACCCATCATTGCAGCAGGGTTATGAAGTGGAGCCAAGTCGAACAAACGACGTATTTCAGCTTTGGCAGCATCATCTACCAATGCAGATTCTTTAAATGCTTCACCACCGTGAACAACACGGTGTCCAACAGCTTGAATTTCACTTACAGAATCCAGTACACCATTTTCTTTATGAGTCAAAATATCAATGACTTTACGGATCGCTGTTGTATGCTCCAGAATCTCGCTAACTTCTGTAACATCCTCGCGGCCTGTCGGTTTGTGTGTCAGAATGGAGGAATCCATTCCGATCCGTTCCACCAAACCTTTAGCCAGTACAGATTCGTCAGTCATATTATACAGTTGATATTTGAGCGAGGAACTCCCCGCATTAATTACGAGTACTTTCACAGTCGGTCACCATCCTTGTCGTACTTGAAGAATCCTTCGCCTGTTTTGGCACCCAGGTGTCCTGCACGCACCATTTTCTTCAGGACTGTAGAAGGACGATATTTCAACTCTCCGAATTCACGGAACATTCTTTCGAGTGCAGCTTCAACAGAATCCAATCCAAAACGGTCAGCCATTTCGAGTGGTCCATGCTGGAAGTTGTATCCGATACGCATTGCATCATCGATATCTTCAGCAGATGCAACACCTTCTTGCAATACATGCAACGCTTCGTTAATCAGCAGGCAGATCAAGCGGGAAGTTACGAATCCAGGTGATTCATAGATCATGACTCCTTTTTTGTCTGCTACTTCTTCAACAAAACGTCTGGTTTCTTCGAATGTTGTATCCGAAGTTTTCAGTCCACGAATAATCTCTACAAGATCAACCCGGGATACCGGGTGAATAAAGTGCATACCAATAACACGCTCTGGGTATTTGGTCGAGCTTGCAAGCTCGGTCAAACTCAGCGTGGATGTATTACTTGCCAGAATGACATTGCTTGGGCAAACTTGGTCCAGTTGGCTGAATACTGCTTTTTTCGCATCCAGATCCTCAGAAATCGTCTCAATGACCATGTCGCAAGTTCCAAGTTCAGCTAAATGAGCTACCTTGGTAATACGGGAAAGAATCAATTTCTTCTCCGCTTTTGTAATCGCCCATTTCTCCAGTTGTTTATCCAGATTGGTTTCGATCATGTCATATGCATGATCCAGCTTTTGTGTTGTATGCTCCACGAGAAGCACATCAAGTCCTTTGGCTGCGAGCATCTGGGAAATACCTTGCCCCATCGTACCGCCGCCGACAACTCCTATTTTTTTGAAAAACATGGTTCTACTCCATCCTTTCGGTTCTCTATTTCTCTATTGTACCCTGTTCGCCGAAAATTACAAATTTCGACCCAACATATAATAATATCTTAGCACGAGTGAAATGTAAAAAAAAATAACCAGCATAAATAAATTATGCTGGTAGAAGGGCACTGTCACGAAATTGACAACGAAATTGCTCGCCAGACAAAACTTCCTCACGAATCAAGATGTCGAGTGAATTGTCGAAAATTGTCCGTTGTTCTTCAAGTAACCGCTTTGTCTGTTCCATCAGTTCTTGCAGAATCAATTTATTCTCTCGCATCAGTTCCTCGGTTGTGACCATATCCATGTTCACAATCCCAAGTGAAGTCAATCCCGAAGCCATCATCGTCTGTACAACATTGGTTGCCTGATCAAAGTCATTGCGTGACCCAGTGGAACGTCCACCGTAGTACATTTCCTCCGCAGCGGCTCCTCCGAGTGCAATCATGATCTGCTCTTCCAGGAAACGCTTCGTATAGAGGAACTGTTCCTGTTGCGGGTTGTGACGTACATATCCCAGCGCCTGACCACGCGGACTAAGTGCCACCTGACTAACACTGCCTGGACGAACGAGTTCAGCCATAATGGCATGTCCCAATTCATGAATGGCGACCCTTTTCTTCTCTTCCACACTGGACTCACGGTCTGTCTTCTCACCCATCATGACTTTATCAATGGCCAGGGACAAGTGCCGTTGTTCAATGTGTAACAGCCCGTCCCGCATGGCGTATATTGCTGCTTCGTTCATAACACTTTCAAGCTGCGCACCGGAAAACCCATATGATTCCTCGGCTGTCTTCTCCAGATTAACTTCCTCCATCAGAGGTTTGTTCACAGCATGCAGTTCAAGAATGTGCTTTCTGCCCTTTTTGTCGGGCAAGTCCACTTGAATGTGACGGTCAAAACGTCCCGGACGTGTCAGGGCACTATCCAACATTTCTTTGCGGTTCGTTGCAGCTATAACCAGAATTCGAGGTGTCTCAGAAGAATAAATTCCATCCATCTCCGTCAAGAGCTGATTCAGAGTCTGATCATACTCGCGCTGTTGACCACCTTCACGTTTACCCCCGATGACATCAATCTCATCGATAAATATAATGGCATTTTCCTTATTTTCCTTGGTAGCACGGGTTCTCGCATCCTTGAACAAATCCCGAATTCTGCTGGCACCCACACCAACATACATTTCCACGAACTCACTACCCGATGCTGCTACAAATACAGAATCTGTGTAATGGGCAGCAGCCTTGGCCATCAACGTTTTCCCTGTCCCTGGAGGGCCTGTCAGCAAGATCCCTTTTAACGGACGAATTCCAAACTTCCGAATTTCTTCATGTTTGATGAGAAAGTCAAGTGCTTCACGCAATTCCTGCTTGGCACTGTCCTGACCTCCAATTTCTTCAAAAGTAAGCTTCGAAGGTCCTTTCTTCTTCCGTTTACGTTCCTGTGCAGCGCCTACTGTAATCCCGCCGCGCATTTGCATCATGAACAGCAGACCACCGACAACCGCCGCCGCAATAAGAATCGGAACAATATTAACACCAGTAAACGCAAGGAAAATAATCAACACAGGAAAAAATCCGATGGCAACTTCTTTTGTCCATTTAGGCATTAGGCCACACTCCTATCTGACCGGGCACACGCGGCAGAATAATAAACTTGCTGGCATCTCCGTCACTGAGACTGACATATACATTGTTGTCATCCATAGCTGTATTCACTTTAATCCCGTTCGTCGCCATCTTCGACAACGTTGGTGTAATCTCGGTGTACTGCTTGTTCTCCATCGCCTGGGCTACGGTAAACATGGCATCACCCCACCAGTTCTCAAGCGCCTCGTTGGAATGATCCACAACATCCAGCTTTAACGAGCGTGAACCAATCACCGTCTGTCCTTCTTTGTGAATATATTGTACCAGTCTGCCCAAATCAACATCCGGTTGCAGATCCAGTTTCAATTGTACGTCATTGCGGTTAATAGTTAATTGAACGTCATTGACTCCATCGTACTGGGTAACCATCTTTTCAATCGGATTCTGCACGGCCACCTGACGATATACAAACCAACCTCCAAACAACACAACGGCTGAAATGACGGCAGTTAAAGCAATAGGCAATACTTTTAGCTTCAAGTGAATTACCCCTCCCAGATTTTGGCCTAACCTACTGGCTTATTGGTATATACGAATATGTGCACATTGACTCCTGCGAGAATTTCGACAGGATTATTTGTTTTGAATGTAACTTTGAGTACATATCTGAGTATATCACATCGTATATACATTTTCGAAGGCGAAAATATGAATAAATTATTAATTTTAACTATTTAAATCAAAAATGTTTACAGACAACACAAAGAACCGGTTCAGTCGGATATCCGTCTGCCGGTTCTTTCATTTCTTTAATTCTCTAGTTATGTCACTCTATTTGTTCTAGCTGTTCGGGAGTGTGTAGACCAGGTCCACCTGTTCTCCATTGCTAAAACGATAAAAGCGATAGTGGTTATGCGTACCGTCTTTATAATACACTTGCCACACATATATTCCATTCACAACTCCGGGCATGATTCGTTTAATCTCGCCGGCAGGAACTTCAGAACTGAAGCGATTGCGGATCTGCGATTCGGACATGCCATTCTGCAGCAGCTCACTGTGTACAGCGTTTGCACCCTTAGCCGGTTGATTGTTTGCATCGAATTTAACCCAGACCATAACATCCTGGTTATCCTTATTTTTGCCGATCAGGGTCCAGTAGATGTTGTCAGAGCCTTCTTTGTCTCCCCAGATGTACTTGCGCAATTCATCATAGGATGTAATGCCCAGTTGCTTCTGTGCTGCCTGTATAGCGAGAGCTTCTTCCTTGCGCTGGTCCTGCGTGACATAGACGTAATAACGCTGAAGTCCAAACAGAATCAGAACCAGTGCAAGCAGCGAAATCCATATCCACTTCTTTTTTTTCTTCAAAAGCCGAACTTCCTTTCCCTATGATGCTCTGTCCTGCAATTAACGAGCAAGCAGACCATCAAATGCCAATTGAGACTCACGCAAAATGCGTTCTTCATCCAGCGTCAGACATTCGCCGTGTTTGACCACTTGTTTTCCATCCACCCATACGTGCTCAACATCTTTGGCAGAAGCCGAGTAGATCGTATGTGAGATCAGGTCTGTATGTGGATAGAAATGTGCCTGTTCAATGTCAAGAGCGATAAAATCAGCCTTCATGCCGACCTCAAGTGCTCCGGTATTGTTCAAGAAAATGGATTTGGCACCGTATGACGTTCCGAGGAGTAACGCTTCGCCTGCTGGCACAGCCGTCGGGTCACCAGATACACCTTTGTGGATCAATGCAGCCATTCTCATTTCCTCGAACATATCCAGGTTGTTGTTGCTTGCCGGTCCGTCTGTTCCGAGTGACACGGTAACTCCTGCTTTCAGTAACGCAGGTACCCGCGCAACACCGGAAGCGAGTTTCAGGTTACTTCCCGGGTTATGGGATACAGCCACATCATGACGGGCCAAAATTTCAATCTCTTCGTCATTCAGATGCACCGCATGTGCAACCAGGGATGGACGAGAGAAAAAGCCCAGTTTCTCCAGATGTGCCACAGGACGCAGTCCATAATCAGCCACGTTCTGCTCCACTTCACGAAGCGTTTCAGACATATGTGTATGGAGAGGAAGGTTCAGGTCGTTCGCGACCTGTACAAGCTTCTCTATGTAGTCAGGAGGGCATGTATATGGGGCGTGTGGCGAGATTACGGTTGTAATGCGACCATCTGCCTGTCCATTCCACTCACGTGCAAACGCTGCCGACTCGTCCAGCTTCCGCAGTTGCTCTTCTTCCGAGCACAGCCCGATTACACCACGTGCCAGTGCTGCTCTAACGCCTGATTGCTCCACAACTTTGGCAACTTGATCCATGTGATCGTACATGTCCAGGAAAGCTGTAGTTCCGCCTTTCAACATTTCAAGCACCGATAGCGAAGTTCCCCAATATACGTCTTGTGAAGTCATTTTCGCTTCCATCGGCCACATTTTTTCCTGCAACCATACTTGCAACGCAAGATCGTCTCCGTGCCCTCTGAGCAACGACATTGCTGCATGACCATGCGTATTGATCAGACCCGGCAGGAAGAACAGTCCTTTTCCATCCACTTTGGTACAATTTTTGTCTCCATCCGGCAATGTCTCACCAATATGCACAATCTTGTCATCCTCAACAACCATGTATCCTTGAACCACGTTCCATGTTGTGCCGCCTTCATTAACGGCAAATTTGCCGTTGTGAATTACCCATCTATTTGTTGTCATCTTCCTCGTCGTCCTTTCCAGTCTCCAAGTAATAGGCCAAACTAAGCAGATCCGTTGTAAAGTCAGCATGGTGAATGCGGATATGCGGCGGTGTTTTTAGAATGGTTGGTGCAAAATTAAGAATCGCTTCGATTCCGGATTCAATAAGCTGATCGGCTACATTTTGGGCTTCCGTATCCGGAACCGTGATAATTCCGATGCGGATGTTTTCTGTTTTAACCGCTTCCGTCAATTCATTCATTGGTTTTACCGTCAAACTGTTAATTTGACTACCAATCTTCGGTCCATATGCATCAAATACAGCAACAATCTTCATGTTGTCTTTCAGATATGCATTGTAGTTAGACAAGGCTTGACCGAGATTACCCGCTCCTACCAGAGCTACATTAATTTGCTGATCGATTTTGAGAATGTGACGAATTTTCTCGATCAAATAGGATACATCATACCCGATCCCTTTACGACCAAAATCACCGAAGTAAGCCAGGTCTTTACGAATTTGGGCCGGATTCAGATCCAGCCTCTGTCCAAGCTCTTGAGAAGAAACAGTAGCCACCTCACGCTGATGCAACTCGTTCAAATAACGCAAGTATACAGGCAGACGTCGTACCACCGCTTCCGAAATTTTATCCGATTTCATTCTTGCTCCCCCTTACCAAGGCCACGATAAAATAATAGATGAAAAGATGAGCATTCTGTATAAATTCAAAGATAGACGTTGTATACAGAATGCTCCTTGTAATTTAGGTTATAAGTTCTTACGTGCAACTGCTTTAATCGGATACGGAAATATCTAATAAAGTTTAACGCCAAACGATAGTGTCATGCAATGATATAACGAACAAAACAACCATTATTCTTGTTCATTAACAGGTTTTTCCAACCACTCGGTAATTCGTGGAACCATTTGCTCCGTGAGCATATGCTCCATTTTGGGACCAGGTAAAGAATATAAAAAGAATTTACCATAGTACGCTTCAATCACCCGTGTATCATAAACAATGACAATTCCTCTGTCCTTCGCTGTACGCACCAACCGGCCAAATCCCTGCTTGAAACGAATGACCGCTTGCGGCACGGACAGTTTCATGAACGGATTTTTCTTCTGTTCCTGAAGCAACTCACTCTTGGCTTCCACCAACGGATGATTCGGTGGCTGGAAAGGCAGTCGCACAATAGCGAGACAGGTTAGCGCCTCTCCCGGGATATCTACACCCTCCCAGAAGCTGCTTGTACCCAGAAGTACCGTAGCTTTGGCATCTTGGAACCTGCGAGTCAATTTGGAACGACTTCCACTGTCAACGCCTTGCCCAAGCAACGAGATGTCGTTACCAGATAGCGCCTCCTTCAGCGGATCATAGACCTGTCGCAACATCTTGTATGAAGTAAACAGAACCATCATGCGTCCACGCGTGGCAATTGCCGTCTCTGCAAGTGATTGCACCAGCATATTGACAAAGTGCGCATCACCCACACTGCCCTTCACACTCGGGAAATCACGCGGAATCACCAGAAGTGCCTGATCGCGATAGTTGAAAGGTGATGGCAGCATCGACGTTAACAACCGATTATTCTCGGAAGCTTCCTGCAAGCCAAGCTGTTCAATCATGAACTGGAATGACTTATCTACCGAAAGCGTAGCCGATGTAAGCACAACACTTTTCTTTTTATCAAAAAATAAATCCTTAAGTTGTGCACTGACATCTACAGGTACAGCATACAGCTGAAGAGATTTGCTGCGGAATTGACCGCTGGCTTCCATCCAGTACACCGTTTTGGCATCATCCATACGCATGAAGAAACGTAGATTCTCCTTCAATGTGGTCAGATCTTTCAGCAGTCCTGTAATATCCGTGATCAGACTATCCGATTGATAATCATCCTGATCCTCTTTCACTTCAAGCAGCAATTTGTCCCCTTTGCGAACCAAATCGCCCAGAGTCACATAGATCTGGTTCTCCAGATCCTGCAACTCCTGCCATTTTGCAGGTTTCTGAGAAGCTTTCAGGCGCAGGGAAAATTGCCCCGTCTCTCCCGGTGAAGCATCACTTCGTTCAGGCAACAGACCGAACAAGGCGTCACTCATACGATCCCACAGTTCCTTGACCTCAACAGCCAGCGGGAACATCTGATCCACCATGGAGCCCCATTGCACCGAATTTTCATGCCCGGATAACTGCGAACGAAGCATAGGCAGCTGCCCATTACGACTGTCTTTAAACAGGCGGGTCAGTGTGTGAACCAAGGTGAAATATTTCATATGCATTCCAAGATGTTTACCAGCTACATCCTCCAGATGATGTGCCTCATCGATCACAAGACTCTCATAGGCTGGCAGCAGCTGATGCGCGGCTTTCACATCCGTAAATAATTTGGAGTGATTGGTGATTACGATATCTGACAACCCGGCCTCATGTTTGGCACGATGGTAGAAACATTTGCGGAACCATGGACATGATCTTCCCAGACAAGACTCAGATTCGCTCTGTACCGTCTCCCAGAAGTCCCCTCCGCGTCCGCTAAGGTTAAGTTCCTCATCATCTCCGGTTTCGGTCTGCGTAAGCCAGACAATCATCTGAGCAGCTGTGAAATAATCCTCTTTGGGTGTGGCGAATTCACGTTTATTGATTTTGTGTTCAAATTTGCGCAGGCACAGGTAATGTCCACGTCCTTTGAATACAGCAGCCTTAAACGGGAACGGAACCACTTGAGTCAGCATCGGAATGTCCCGCTCTCTCAATTGCTCCTGCAGGTTGATTGTATGCGTGCTGACCATAACTTTCTGTTCTTGCTTCACACTTTCGTAAATAGCAGGCAAGAGATAACCCAGAGATTTACCAGTGCCTGTTCCTGCTTCGATCAAGAGATGTTTCTCTTCATCCAGGGCTTGCCTTACACTGCTGAACATCTGAGTCTGCGCTTCACGCTCTTCGTAATGATCCAGCGTATCCTTCAGGTTCTCCCGAACCTGGTCCATAAACTGTTCGAAGCTTACACCATCGAGGGGGTTAGCCTCCCGCTCATCGCGTGGTGCACCTATATCAGTCCAATCACTTACATTAAGAGCAAGCTGACGATAATAGGTATGTCCGTCCAGATCCTGAATCGGCTCTGCTTCCTTCTCACTGCGCATTCCGTCCAAAAACCAGCCCAAGTCACTGTCTTCTGGTGCAAACAGGTCACTGAGGCGCTGAATCGTTATGAGCGGTAATTCCTTTAACTCATCCAGACACTTAAGCAGCACATAGGCTGTCGCCAGTGCGTCACTGTCTGCCTGATGAGGGCGATCATGTTGAAATCCAAATTCGGAAGACACATAACCAAGTTGATAAGAACCCAGTGATGGGAATGTAATCTTCAGAAAATCAATCGTGTCCAGAATGCGGCCAGTGAACGGCAAATAACCGCAACGGTCAAGAGCATTCTGCAAAAAGTGAAAATCAAAAGCGACGTTGTGTCCAACAAGCACCACATCATTAAGCAGCGGAACCATCTCCATCATCATCTCTTCGAGTAAAGGAGCGTCCGCCACATCTTCATCGGTGATACCCGTCAACCCCGAAATAAACGGGGGAATCGGTACACCAGGGTTCACATAAGAACTATATATTTGAGTTATGCTGTAGTCATGATCTATGATGGCAAGTCCGGCCTGTATAATCTCACCGTCGGACTGCGTGCCGGTTGTTTCGAAATCCAATACGGCAAATTTCATTGCAATGTACGGTCCCTTCCATTCCAGTCTATGTTACAGCATAGCAAAAAAAAGGGGATTTGAAAATTAACTGACAAAAAAGCGGTGTCCCCGCCGCTATGCCAAAGGAGGGAACACCGTTTTTTGTCGCCGAATTCCCGCTTAATGAAGGGTCGTCAGCTGATTAGCATATTGCAATTTTCCCCTGTTCAACCTGCAAGCTTCCATGTTGTACAGTGGTTCGGTCAATGTCGGGTCATACTGAAGGGCCTGTGCAAAGAGTGAACATGCAGCTTCGGGATTCGCAAGCTTGGCTTGAATACAGCCCAGGGCGTTACATACAAGCCCTTTTAATCGAGGAGAACCCTTAAGGTACATGATCTGCTGCAAATGTGTCCCGGCTTCCGCCATTTGTTCCAGATTCAGATACGCGAGCGCCAGGTAAAAACGTGTCAATGCACTCTCCGGATGGTCGGTCACAACCCGGGAGAACTGCATGATCGCCTGCGGATACATCTGTAATTTGAAATAGCCCTGACCTCGACTGAAACATTCCAGATGGAGTTCAGGCAGAGCAGTAACAGCTTCCTGTTCCGGTTCAAGGGAAGTAGGCTTATCCATCTCCCGCTCCCTCACCTGGCTCATCTTTTCTTCAAACATCAGCCATTCATCCAGCATTCCGTCACTCATCCGCTTAAGCAAATTCCACTTTTGCAGCAATTCCTGTTTGTTCAGGCCTTCAGCGGAAGGATAGCTCTTGATAATTTCATCTAACATGTCGTTCATTTCTGCGAAAACATGCTGGAACATCGATGCATCCCCACCCTTGAAAAAATGGATTAGTGCAGTGACCTG
This sequence comes from Paenibacillus sp. 2003, assembly GCF_031455635.1. Lineage (NCBI taxonomy): Bacteria > Bacillati > Bacillota > Bacilli > Caryophanales > Paenibacillaceae > Paenibacillus > Paenibacillus sp. 2003. The sequence continues at coordinate 2,722,219 of NZ_JAVDTB010000001.1, forward strand.
TACTCATTTTTTGCTTCAAGGGCCGATTTCATTCTCCTTACCAGTCGATTACATAATTGTTGCGTGGACTTCCTGTTTCATCGTTTGTACAGGTTTATTCTGTCCATCTACAAACACAACGGTTGGTTTGTGAGTATTTGCCTCTTCTTGCGACATCATGGCGTAAGAAATGATAATGACGTTATCTCCAGGCTGCACCAGACGTGCAGCTGCGCCGTTAAGACATATGACCCCGCTTCCGCGTGGTCCTGGAATCACATAAGTTTCCAGACGTGCACCATTGTTGTTGTTCACAATTTGCACTTTCTCGTTTTCCATCAAGTCGGATGTTTCCATCAAGTCTTCATCTATGGTAATGCTACCCACATAGTTCAAGTTGGCTTCCGTTACCGTAGCCCGGTGAATTTTGGATTTCATCAGTGTTCTAAACATGGGACAGTACCTCCGATTTTTGCAACCTTATATTGTCAATCAATCTTGTTTTTCCGAATTTCACCGCAAGTGCAATGAGCAGATCATCACGTCCTTGAACTTCTTCCTGATCTGCGAGCGGCTCCAGGCTTGGAAAAGCCTGAATCTCGGCGTAGTCGATAACCGCAAGCGGTGAGGTTGCAATCTGCTCGCGCAGAATACGACGGATCTCTGCGGCGTTTATAGCTGCACCTGTATCTGCGGCTTCCTGAGCTACACGCAGTGCCTTCGACAGAACCAACGCCTGTGTACGCTGTTCAGCGCTAAGATAGACATTTCGTGAACTGAGGGCAAGCCCATCCTCTTCGCGAACAATTGGACAGGGTACAATTTCTACAGGCATATTCAAATCATTCACCATCTGTTGAATGACCGCAACCTGCTGAGCGTCTTTCATTCCAAAAAATGCACGCTGTGGCTGTACGATGTTGAAGAGCTTGGAGACTACAGTTGTTACCCCATCAAAATGACCCGGACGGGAAGCACCACATAAGCGCTCCGTCAGTTTTGAGACAGATACCGTCGTTTGCGTTGCCTGTGGATACATCTCTTCCACAGAGGGAATAAATACGATATCCACTCCTTGTGAGCGTGCTGTTTCCACATCTCTGGCTTCATCCCGTGGATAGCTGTCAAAATCTTCATTAGGGCCAAATTGAATCGGATTAACAAATATGCTTAATACCACGATATCGCTCTGTTGTCTGGCTGCCTGCATCAAGCTTGCATGACCTTGATGAAGATAACCCATTGTTGGTACCAGACCTACAACGGATGCATTGGAACGAATCGCTTGACGCTTCAAGCTTAGTTCCTGTCTTAACTCTGCGATTGTCCGTAGTACTTTCATGAGTTACTCACCACCTTTTCCTTGCGTTGTCCGCCGTACAGTTGATCCAAAACACCATCCGCAGCATTGAATACATGCTCTTCGGCCGGGAACGAACGATCTTTCACTTCTTTCACGTAAGCTTCGATGCTGGTTCTGATTAATGTACCCACATCTCCATAGGTTTTGACAAAACGTTTGGGCGTATACGGAGATGCGTATTGAACCACATCATGGAATACCAGTACCTGACCATCACAGCCTCGTCCTGCTCCAATTCCAATGGTAGGGATGGATAGTTCCTCCGAGATCGCCCGTGCAACTTCTTCCGTAACCAGTTCAAGCACAATACCAAACGCACCAGCAGCTTCCAAGGCCTTGGCTTCGTCCATCAGACGTTTCGCATCCGCTGCATCCTTGCCCTGAATGCGGTAACCACCAATCTGATTAACTGATTGAGGTGTCAGTCCGATATGTCCAAGAACAGGCACGCCTGCTTGCACGACTGCTCTGACGGTGTCCGCTATCTCAACTCCGCCTTCCATTTTAACCGCATGGGCATGCGCCTCTTGCATCAGTCGACGTACACCCTTAAGCGTCTCATCCACGCTGCCATGATAGGTCATAAAAGGCATATCAGCCACAATAAACGTCTTCTCAGCACCGCGCACTACGGAACGTGTGTGGTACACCATGTCGTCGATGGTCACCGGAAGCGTCGAATTATAACCCAGTACTACATTGCCAAGTGAATCGCCAACCAGGATCAGATCGATACCTGCTTCCTCTGCTAGGAGTGCTGTAGGATAATCGTAAGCCGTGATCATCGTAAGCGGCACGCCATCCTGCTTATATTTTTTCATTTTCACAATATTCAACGCTTGTTTGTTCGCCATTTTCTCTCATGGCTCCTTTCTTCTTTTCAAATAAACGCAACAAAAAAACCTTTTAGTTTTCCACTAAAAAGTCCCGAAAAGTCAAAAAAGAGTCACTTGCGATCGTCCCTTCTGTCTCGGTCCTCTTCGGCTCAGAGCAGAATCCAACAACTCACTTAAACGTATTTCATTCTTGCACTGCGGTCTGCTTATAAAACACATCAAAGCAGAACAAAGGTTACTGTTACGGGAGTGCAATTCGGTCTGCATTAGCCGATATCGCCTCACGAACACAGTATACCAAAGTTCTGCTCAAACTTCACGTCTTATGTTCATTTTACCAGTGAAAATTCGACAAATTGTTTATGATTTCCAGGAAATCTCACCAGAGATGATTAGTGTATGTTCTCCATCGTGCTTCTCCACGATAAGTGCTCCAGAAGGGTCAAGACCGATTGCCTTCCCTTCAATGACACCATGAGGATTCGTCACTGTAATCTCTCGATTCATCGATACGGACAGGGCCTCCCATAGGGCTGAGATTACGCCAAATCCTTCTTTTTGATACAAAAAATACAACTGTTCAAGCTCCGTCAAAATGGCAGCCGTTAGTTTGGTGCGATCAACGGATTGCCCCGTCTCCATCTTGAGCGAAGTAGCTATAGTTGTAAGATCTTCCGGATAATCCTCGGGATCAAAGTTCACGTCAACACCTATACCTGCAATACAGTATCTGACTTCATGATCTTCCACCGTGGATTCAAGCAATATGCCACATACCTTGCGTCCGTCAATCAACAGATCATTTGGCCATTTGATGCCTGCATCAGCTCCTGAACAAGCTCGAACGGCACGACATACAGCCACTCCTGTTAATAAAGTTAACTGCGGCGTGTGCTGAAGTGGTAGATCAGGGCGCATCAGGACACTCATCCAGATTCCTTTACCCGGAGGAGAGAACCACTGTCGACCGAAACGTCCTCTTCCTCCTGTTTGTTCTTCCGCAATGACCACAGCACCTTCTGCCTGCCCTTGCTCAGCTAGCTTGAGAACATCCCCTTGCGTAGACAGGGTCGAGGCCAACAAAACAGCCTTACGGCCAAATACGGTTGTATCCAGTGCCAATTGGAGGCCAGTAGCATCAATGCTATCCGGCTTCGTTACCAGACGGTATCCTTTGCGGGATACAGCTTCAAACTCATAACCCATGTCTCGCAACTTGTTCACATGTTTCCACACAGCGGTCCGACTGATGGACAGATTACGGCTAATCTCTTCACCCGATACGAATCGTCCTTCTGCATTTAATAACATATGTAACAGATCTTCATGTTTGGTCATCTTGAACCACCCGCTTCACTTCTGCACTTAGTGCTTCATGCTGATTCGCTATCGTTCCAATCGCTGTTTCTCGTAACAAATGTTTCATCAGTTGACCCAGCCAGGGCCCGCCTTTGCGCTGCACCATTTGTAACACTTGTTCCCCTGTGATATCCAGCTCTTTCAAGTCATGCACAGAGATCGATTGACTCCATTCGCCGGCAAGCTCTTGAACCAAAACAACCTGCGTTTCTGCCTGTTCAGACTGATTCCTCCACCCTTGTGGCAACAGCGACCGTATCTGAAGCCAATCATCCGCAGCCTGAACGCCGCAAGCCAGAACCGTAACGATCCAATCGGAACGGAGACTGACCGTGTCCTTCTGCTCCTGAACTGATGAATGAATCAACTGCTCTACCTGAAGGACCCCTGTTATTCGAGAACGATGTTCATTGGAGAATGTCCACTGACGTAATAATACATCTGCTTCATCCTTGCTATAACCGCCAGCAATCAGGATGAGTGACCAACGGAGTAACACATGCTGACCTGACAATTGTTCCAGATTGGATAACAACGTCTTGTTAAAACGCGCCGAGCTAACCGGCGCTTTGATGTGCGCAAGCGCATCACTTCTGAATAACAGCTCCAACCCTCTTAAAGGATGCGGTCCCGACATCATTTTTACCATCTCGGTGCGTACCCGCTCCATCGCTATATGTTGAAGCAGGTCTTTCTGCCTTACAAGACCCTTCCACGTGTTATGGGCAATTTTGAAATCAAATACGGAAGCAAACCGGACACAGCGTAGCATCCGCAGTGCATCTTCACCAAATCGTTCCATCGCAGAACCCACACATCTGACTCGCTCTTCCTTGATATCTGCCTGTCCACCAAACGGGTCAACGATTGTCCCAGTGACGTCCATAGCAAGAGCGTTCATTGTGAAGTCACGCCGCTGTAAGTCTTCCTTGATATCCTGAACAAATTGAACCGCAGCAGGTCTGCGGTTATCCTGATATTCGGATTCTGTTCGAAAGGTGGTCACTTCAAAATAATAACCGCCTGAACGAACGGTAACCGTACCGTGTTGCAGACCTGTAGGAATACAATCGTCAAACAGTTCCATGACTTGCTGAGGAGAAGCAGATGTCGTGATATCCATATCGTCTACAACTCGTTCCATCAATTCGTCACGAACACAACCACCTACCCAATATGCCTTGTAGCCATGTTTGTTTAATGTTGTGAGTACATTCTCACTTTGCATTGCCATTTCACGATCTACCTGTGTCCATTGAACCACCACATATCACCTCTTCTCTTGCCTGTTGTGGTATGCACAGTATGAATTCGTCAAAGAAATGATTAACCGCAAACCGGCTTCAGATTCGGAACTTCCCTTCCCAACACCCGGTAATAAATCTGTTCATATTCATGCCGAATAGCATCATTGCAAAAATCGTGATGCGCTCGCTGAAGACATGCTTCCCTGAACTCAGCAGCCAAACGATCGTCCGTCAATAAACGGATGGTGTTCTCGGCCATGGATTGTGTATCCCCGATCGCGGATAAATAACCCGTCTTACCATGTAAGACCAGTTCCGGAATTCCTCCAGCCTGTGAACCGATCGTGGGTACGCCACAAGCCATTGCTTCGAGCGCTACAAGTCCGAAACTTTCCTTCTCCGATGGAAGCATCAACACGTCAGCCATGGAAATGACCTGAGCAATGTCATCCTGTTTGCCAAGGAAATGAACTTTATCATTTAACCCGAGATCATTAATTTTCCATTGCATCTTCGGCAAATCAGGTCCTTCACCAACAAATAACAGTTTGGCAGGAACCTGCTCCTGTACCTGACGGAAGACCTCTACCACATCCTGAGTTCTCTTCACCGGTCGGAAATTGGAGATATGCATTAATATTTTTTCGTCGGGCGCAGCAAAGTCTCTTCGCAGACTGGCAGCATCCCGCGGATAATATATTCGTTTATCAATAAAATTATAGGTTAGATCGATTGGGCGCTGAATATCCAGCAGTTCGACCGTTTCCCGAATCAAATCTTGTGATACGGCAGTAACCGCGTCACTTTCATTAATGGCTAGACGGATCAGATCCTTCAGAGATTCATCCTGAGCCAGAACCGTAATATCCGTTCCGTGTAACGTGGTAACCACTTTAAGGCCGTCCCCTACCATTTGTTTCGCAAGAAAGGCGCATACTGCGTGTGGCACGGCATAGTGAACATGCAGCAGATCGAGCTGCTGTGACTTAGCCACCTGAGCCATCTTTGTTGCCAGTGACAGGTCATACGGAGGATAACGGAAAACATAATAATCATTTACTTCAACTTCGTGATAAAAAATATTTTTCTGGAACGTACCCAGTCTGAACGGGATACTGTTGGCAATAAAATGAACCTGATGCCCCTGTTCGGCAAGTAATTTGCCCAGCTCCGTTGCGACAACGCCAGACCCGCCGAGGGACGGATAACAGGTGATGCCGATTTTTAGCTTTTTATCCATCCTGTGGACGCTCCTTTGATCTCCCGCTTCATGCAGGTTGATATAATGCAATGGAATAATGAAACCCTTCGTTTCATTAAACATAAAATGTGAAATCGTTTATTGGGCACCCGAGCCAAATTGATGAACCACGTAAGGTGTAATTGTAGCAAAACCTTCTGCAAACGGGATGAGACTGCGTTGTCCGAGCAAGGAATCACGGGCTCTTACACGTTCGATATACCCTTGATTCAATGGCGTCGAGACCGCTCCGTCTCCCAGTTCGAATTGGGAACGATAAGAGAGCAATGATGCTTCTTTTTGCTCATAGTGTTCCGTAATATCGACAATCAAATCCGTAGGCCCGATGTCATTAATAAAGTAAAAATAAAGTTCCTTCACCTGCACGGCAGGCATGTCCGGCATGTAGTTGCGAAGCTTGGCGTTAAATACAGCCTCCTGCACAAGCTTACTGCAATTGACATGATCCGGATGACGATCTTCCCAATACGGAGCAAACACCATCCGAGGGGCATGACGCCGTATCTCAGCCGTCACAGCCTGTACATGTTCAGGCGTAAGATATAAACCACGATCAGGAAGCCCCAGATTCGTTCGACACGAAAGACCGAGGACGCGGGAGGCTTGCTCCGCTTCCTCGGTTCTGCGCTCTACTGTTCCGTTGGAAGACATCTCAGCACGAGTCAGATCACACACGCCTACTTTCAAGCCAGCAGCGGTATGTTTGGCAATCGTTCCACCCATACCAATCTCCGCATCGTCTGCATGTGCTCCAAAGATGAGAATATCCAGACTCATTCGGAATCACCCGAATTCAATCCAGCCTCCGGCTTGTATTTATGTACCAGCTCTCTCCAGGCAAAATCACCACGATCCAGAGCCTTAACCAGAATCTCAGCGGTTGCGATATTGGTGGCAAGTGGAATCCCCTGTACATCACAAAGACGCAGCAACGCATTAATATCCGGCTCGTGAGGTTGTGCCATCAGTGGATCGCGAAGGAAAATAATCAGATCCATCTCATTTTGCGCAACCAAAGCTCCAATCTGCTGATCTCCGCCCAATGGGCCTGATTCGAATCGATGAATCTTCAGCGACGTTCCTTCCATAATACGAAGGCCTGTCGTTCCTGTCGAATATAATTGATGGTCCGTAAAAACAGGCTCATATGCCGTCACGAAGTTAACCATCTCTTCTTTTTTACGATCATGGGCGATAAATGCTATTTTCAACATGACAATCTCCTTTAGTCGATAAAGTGGTCAAATCCGTAGATCATTCCTGTATATTCCATAACCTTTTGCACACCAATCTTAACACCAGGCATATAACCTGCGCGCTCGTAGGAGTCATGCCGAATTTTGAGTGACTGTCCATAGTCTCCGAAAACAACTTCCTGCTGCGCGAATACGCCAGGCAATCGTACACTGTGAATTCGGAAGCCGTTGTAATAACCGCCGCGTGAGCCTTCAATCGTTTCTTCCTCATTCGGATTACCCTGACGAAGTTCTTCCCGATTGGCAGCAATCAGTTCCGCAGTTTTGATCGCTGTTCCGGAAGGGGCATCCAGCTTCTGATCTCCGTGATATTCGATGATCTCCACATTAGGCATATGTTTGGCAGCCTGTGCTGCGAATCGCATCATCAGAATGGCACCGATCGAGAAGTTAGGGGCAATAAGCCCTCCAATTCCTTTGTCCTGGCATTGCTTGTCCAACTGTTCAATCTGCTCCGGCGTAAAGCCGGTAACACCCATGACAGGTCTGACTCCATGACGGATCGCGATCTCGGTATGTGTAAAAGCATATTGCGGTACTGTAAAATCAACCATAACCTGCGGTTTTGTTTCGGCAAAAGCCATTTCGATATCATCAGTCACCAGCACCCCACACTCTGGCAAACCAACAAGGGTTCCTGCATCCGTGCCTGCTCCGGAGCGGTTGACAGCCGCTGCAAGCTCCAATTCCGGGTCCTGAAGTACCAATTTCACAACCTCACGGCCCATACGGCCAGCCGCTCCGATCACGGCAACTCTAATTACTTCACTCATATTGACTGCATCTCCTCGCTATGTTGGATCATATCGTTGAATCCATTTCAATTCGAAAGAAAACTTTGCAAAATGAATTCTTATTGAATGGATTTCATACGTTGCTTGATTTCCTGTAACATCTGATGCAGCTGCCCATTCTGTGGGTCCAGCAAAATTGCCTCACGCACCGCCTGAATCGCATAGTCAAATTCATTCAAATCACTGTAAGCCAGCGCAAGCATAACATGAGCTTCCACTGAGAGCGGATCAAGTTTGACCGCTTCTTGCAGAATCGTTGACGCTTCCACATAGCGCTCCTGTGTTGCAATACCCGCCTGCTCCAACAGCAACTTCGCTCTGGAGGTCAATTGTTTTGCTTCCAATGTCTGCAGATGTAAAATATACTCTTCTGTTCCTGGCGACAATTCAACCGCCTTACGTGCATATTCAAGCGCCGGAACCAGATGTTTGCTGCGGGCGTGGGTAATGGAACAGCGATAATATAACTCCGCATGTTTTGGATGAGCGTGAATGGCTGACTCGAACCAACGAATCGCCTGCTCAAAATCATTTTGCAATATACAGCGGTAAGCCTGCTGCATATATTCTTCCGGTTTCATCATTAAGCTGACCCTCCCCGATCGGGTGATGGTACAGCATATGTAATCTACGCCTAATCGGTGTTTTTGGGAGTCCACCGATTGGCATCGCGGGTGTTAAATTTATGCATGACTTTATCGTGCGCCTCAGCCAGATCAATTCCCAGTGAGTTCGCAAAACAAATCGTGATAAATAAAATATCTCCAAGCTCAAGTTCAATGGAATTGGCTGCTTCGGAAGATTTCTTCGGCTTCTCGCCGAATTCATGATTCACTTCCCTGGCGAGCTCCCCAACCTCTTCAGACATCCGGGCCAACATGGCCAGAGGACTGAAATACCCCTCCTTGAACTGGGAGATATACTGATCAACCTCACGCTGCATTTCTGCGATGCTTTTCTCCATGAGAACGGATTCTCCTTTTGAAATGATGTCGTATTTGTTCCTAATAATATCAGTTATTTAGATTCACTTCCACCATCATCAGCGACAAATCATTTTTAAAGAATCAATAAACAGGTATACTAGATGGGAATGATTGCTTCTTCATTCTAATATATCTACAGCGAGGGATCTTATGAGCACTGCCAAAACCTGGATTCAAGTTAAACTGGTTCTTCCCATCGTGCTGGGTACAGCCTTGTATGCATTTGGGCTCCTCTATTTCATTATCCCCAATCAGCTTATGGAAGGCGGCATTACCGGGGTTACGGTGCTGATCAATTACGCTTTTGGCATCTCACCTTCACTTACAACCTTGATTCTGAATGTCCCACTCTTTCTGATCGGGCTCAAAATTTTGGGCGGCAGACAGATGATCTATACGGGTATCGGAATCGGGGCATTGACCGTTTTTCTATGGTTGTTTGAGAAGTTGATTCATCTGGGCTGGATTGAACCATTACATACCGAGAATGACTTGCTGTTAGCAGCACTATATGCAGGTGTCACCCTTGGAGCCGGTCTTGGCATTGTATTCCGTTGGGGCGGAACGACGGGTGGCTCAGACATCATTGCCCGTATTCTCAACCGCAAGTATGGATGGAGTATGGGTCGAGTTTTACTGGGCATTGATTTTGTCATTATCGGGCTCTCTCTCATCTACATCCCCAAAGAAAAAATTCTGTATACGCTCGTAGCTGTATTCATCGCTTCCAAAGTCATCGACTTTATTCAGGAAGGTGCATATTCTGCCCGGGCATTTATGATCATTAGTGACCATGCACCCGAGATTGCGGACCAGATCACACGGGATATGGATCGTGGCGTCACCCTCATTCCAGCGATTGGTGCATACTCTAAACAGGCCAAACACATGGCCTACTGCGTGATCTCCAGGCAAGAGTTCAGGCGATTGCAGACGATTGTACGTTCCATTGACCCCAGAGCATTTGTCATCATCAGCGATGTTCACGATGTACATGGCGAAGGATTCAAAGAAAGCTGATATAACACAGAAACTACAAGAAAACCTCTTTTTACATGAAGAGCCGTTAGCGTGGCTGTTCATGTGGAAAGAGGTCTTTTTTTATATACCACGATCAAATTCATATCCGATTAACGCCGAAAAGGAAAAACCCCCTGCTGCTGTGCACGATATTTACGATATCCGGCGTAACTTAGCGTCGCCACAATGACCGAACTTATCAACAGCCCGGCTGCCCTGCGATCAGGGCCTTGTACAAACGGTACAAAGGCACTCTCGTCCTTTTCGCGACCAAATAACTGGTTCACCAGCTCCTCCCCGTGGCCCACCATGCTCTTTAACTGAGCCAGATCAGGCTGCTTTGCAGCGGTAAGCCCTTTGGTATGAGATAACCAGGCGTCCATCTGAGCAATCTCATACGGTTCACGGCGAATCAGTGCGGCAGGACGAATCGTCTCATAATGCTCCTCCAGAACGGTGTAACGGTTTGCCAGTACGGCCGCAGTTTGCCCTTGATTTGTAGCAGCGGATAAAGCGTCCAGATCGTTTTTCACGATTTTATAATACTGAAGCCATAAAGGCTTGGTTGGATTCGCGAGACTATCTGCTGCAAGTCTGAGTTTGGCAGAGGACTGCTGAAGAGAAGCATCGTCATTTTTCACCCTCACAACGGCTTGTTTCACTTCAACAATGGTTTCGGACAAGGCGTGAATGCCCTCAACTGTCGTTTGTCCCTCAAAAGAGATATGCTCCAGACTTTTACTTATACGCAGAATGCTGCCTCGCACTTCTTCAATATTATTCTCGAGCGCCTGCCGATACAATATGGCTGCTTCCTCATTCAGTTGTGCAATTGAATTGCTTGTGGACACTTGCTGATCTGAATTCGAATTTAATGCTTCACTTTGCGCGGATACACGATATGCTAAGTTCGTCCAAAGCAACAGAGCCATGAACGATACCACCAGTAATCCAGTTTTGATCCCAAACGTTCTCTTCATGGACATCCCTCCCACCACCAATGTATGGCGGGGGACAGTTCATTAGAACAAGCTCAAGATCGGATATCAGGTTCGTTTCGCTTGTCTTAAGGCTAGCCACGCGCACAGAATGCTCACCAGTGTCAGTCCGAATGTGAAATTACGTACACCATCTACATGATCATAGAGGGAACCTGGTAACCAAGGGTAAATATCATATGTATAATCCATCGTATCGTTCAACAGCGTCCAGAGACCTGCAACGACAAGGGAAGCCCAGCGGAAGCCGAAAAAGCGTACATAAATAAGAGCTTCAATGGACATTGCACTATGCGAAGCAATCAACATCCAGTCTTGCCAGTGCTGTGTACCGCCTTGCATCCACCCAGCGAAAATAATGGACACGGCCCATACGCCATATTTCACAGATGTGACTACGGCAAGCGCCTGAATCACATGACCGATCCGTTTGATAATGATGGACCGTGGTGGGTACAAGACCCATAACAACGCTAAAGTAAAAAACAAACTCGCTGTTGGGCTATCCGGCACAAATACGATCTGCCACACCGGCTGCTCAGCCAGCGTCAGTTTCATTTGCTCTCCGTACCAGATGTATCCGTACACCGTTCCTACCGCATTACACCAAAATAATAGCCACAGGAAATAACGATTGGTCAGAAATTCCCTACTCCAGAAATACGATAAAGCCACATTCCCTGCCCCTTCCTTCATCACATATTGTGCACGATACAGTGCTGTTCAAAAAAAACACTTCAAAAAAAACCTGACCGCATAAACGATCAGGTTTCATTGGTTATTTCGATTTTACTGTTCTGCTTTCTGTTTCGCAAGCCATTCGGTCAGATGAGTAATCTCTTCATCCGTAACGCCTTGAGCAATAGCATTATTGTACTGAGGCTGCATTGCATTGTAGCCTTCTTTAATAATGGTCAGAATCTCTTCCTGGCTGTGCTTGTCACCCACACCTCGAAGTGAAGGTCCAGTTGCTCCCTTCATATCAGCCGCATGGCAGCCAATACACCCAGCCTTCTTGTACGTTTCCATTGCAGGATCATCCTGTTCCACGATCGCAACTTCTTCTTGTTGTCCAGGTGCATTGGAAACTGGTGGGAGCCCCTGTTCACGCCTCTCCAGTGCTTCTTCTTCACGTTGAATATGTTCAGGCTTCTGTCCACTTGCTTCCAACTCATGCTCATAGTGCGTCCACGCTACATTCGTCAGGTAGAATACAGAAATGACCGACAAAATCATCAGTGATGAAGCAATGGGGCGCTTATAGAAACGCCGCTCCTTGCCTGTGTCCAGAAATGGTGCCAGCAGCAAAGCTCCGAAAGCGACTCCGCTGACCCCCAGTACCCCGAGCAGAACGTAATCGCCCGATGCGTATGGATACTTCAAGTACTGATACAGAAAAAGGAAGTACCAGTCCGGCATAGGAATTACGGATGCGCTCGGATTGGCCGGATAGCCCAAAGGTGCAGGTTCTGAGATCGTGAGAACCAGAATCCCCACCAATACAACGACACCAACCATCCATTCTTTCAGCAGGAAGTTGGGAATAAAGGCTTCTGATTTGCCGGGATACGCCGTGTAATCAGGCGGGGTAATAAATCCCGCCCCTTTACGGACCCGTGAATCACCGACAAAGATAACCTTTTCCTCATCATCCTTCTTATGTCCGTGAGCCATTGCGATTCCTCCCTTCTCAGTTTATAGTGGTCCCGAAATGCCCTGTCTGCGGATCATGATAAAGTGTCCGACCAGAAGCACCAGAAGCACAGCGGGGAGGAAGAATACGTGCAGGGCAAAGAATCGGGTTAGTGTCTGTGCACCAACAATCGTACCGCCTTGCAGGAATTCTTTAATAATCGGTCCCAGCCAAGGAACCGTATTGGCAATCTCCAGTGTTACTTTTGTTGCAAAATAGGCTTTGTTATCCCATGGCAACAAGTACCCTGTCAGCCCCAGGCCCAACATGACGAAAAAGATCAGCATGCCGACAACCCAGTTCATTTCACGCGGTGCCTTGTAAGAGCCTGTAAAGAACACACGCATCGTATGTAAGAACATCATTACGATAACCAGACTGGCTCCCCAGTGGTGCATGCCGCGAACAATTTGGCCGAAGGCTACTTTGGTCTGCAGATACTCCACACTTGCGTAGGCATTGATAATATCAGGTACGTAATACATGGTCAGGAACATGCCTGACAAAATCTGAATAACAGTAATAAAGAACGTCAATCCACCAAAGCAGTACACGAATGCGGAAAAGTGATGAGCCGGATTTACATGCTCTGGAACTTCATGATCCGCAACGTCCCGCCAGATTGGCGTGATGTCAAGACGCTCGTCAATCCAGTCATAGACATTTTTAAACATCTGCGTTCACGCCTCCTAATTCACTCGGGTGTTCGGAACAATGTCGCCCAGATATACCCAACCCTGCTCTTCCTTGACTACGTACTCATCCAGCGGTTTGGGGGCTACGGCAAGATTCTTCCCTTCCTTGTCATAGTGCGCGCCATGGCAGGGGCAATGATACTCGTCAGGGTATTGCTTGTCACTATTCCAGCCTACTGTACATCCCAGATGTTTACAGATAGGTGAGAGTGCATAAATTTTACCCTGCTCGTCTTTGCGAATCCACGCCACTAACGATGCATTACTCAGATACCAACCATCCTGTTGTTTAAGTTCAAAGGTGAATTCTTGAGGCTCATTCGTAATTTTGCTGATTTCAGCTACTTTGACAGAGGTGCCTTCTCCCTTATGTTGCAAAATCGGGTCCACCGCAAAACGGACCATAGGAAGGATTGCACCGGCGGCCATGTAGGCTGTAGCTCCACCAAGCGTGTACGTCAAGAACTGCCTGCGTGACATCTCCATGCGGCTTGGCAATTTCAATGAAGCTTCGTGGTCATGCTCACTGCTCATACTGTCTCCAACCCCCTTTTTCAGCCAACTCTCTCAAACGTTTTCATTTTCATAAATTCCACGACTTACTAGAACATACATAATCATATAGTAGCCCTAGAACACCGTCAAGAATTTGTCACACATTTTTAAGGTTCAATTGTAAGCGTTATTAAAAAATTGTTGTAAAGTTGTCACATTTGTCGCTAAAAACTATTTTTTCCACAACTCTCGTATCTTTTCCCCTACAAATCTCGCAATCCCTTCTTCTCCAACCTCATGAGTTAAGACGGACCGACTCAAAACCAGATCAGCAGATGGAATGTCCACGCCATCCAAATGACCATCTGATGACATAATAACCACATATTTGAATCCTGAGGATTTAAGCTGTGCGGACAAGGAATTTAATGTCATTGACAATTCCGAATTAGCATAATGAAAGGCTGGATAAGTCATGATTCTCCCTTTGAAGGGAATTTCGACCATGTCCAGAAAATCTCTCAGCCGCTCCAATGCCTCGGTAGCTTCAACTGGCGACTGCTCACCGCTAATAGCTGTGTATGGAATAAGGCATGTATCCAGATAGAGTTGCAGTTCAGCCCAGCTGTCTTGAGTCATCTCACTGAATTTCAATTCCCTATATCCCCTCTCTATCCATTTTATTCCCATATTATATATGACCATATCTTATAAATCCAGACATTCATTTCAGAATTACACATATCAAAAAAGGAAATACGCCTCTGCGCATTCCCTTTTATCTCAGAAAGGATATATTTTGCCTATCAGTTTATGGTCCTCAGTTCATCCGTCAGACTCCGGAAAGCTACTTCGTCTCCGGTAGCTAACGCTTTATCGATTTCCAAATAGAGCTTCTCGCTGCGCTGTTTGCGAAGCGCTTCGTCCCACACCATCTCAGCTGCCAGCCCCAACATGACTTCATACGTAACTTTCATTTTATCCAATAGGATGCACCTCCAAAACGGATTTAAGAGCTCCTATATTCTTTTCCTTTGGTAACATAACCCAGTGAAGTTCTGGACATCCGCTCCAGATCGGCATCAGTCAGCTCACGTATCACTTTGGCAGGTGTCCCCAAAGCAAGAGTATAGGGCGGAATATTACTATTCTCAGTAACAACAGAACCGGCTCCAATCAGCGTATATTCGCCAATGTCGGCTCCATTCAGCAGAATGGCTCCCATGCCGATTAATGATCCTGTTCCAATACAACAACCATGAATGATCGCTGTATGTCCTACTGAAACATCATCTCCCACAATCAAAGGTTGATCAGTATTGACATGCCCGACAACGTTATCTTGAATATTACAGCGCTTTCCAATGATAATAGGTGCCAAATCAGCCCGCAGGACTGCATTGAACCAGACGGAAGACTCTTCTCCCATTCTCAAATCACCGATCAGTTTTGCACCTTCAGCCATATATACCGAAGGGTGTAACTGAGGTTGTAGACCTTTGTATGGAATTATCATTATTATTATCACTCCTTAATTTGGGAGTGATTTTAGCAACTTGTCCTTCACTTGTCAAACATAATAGGTGTAATGTCTCCTGAGATGGAGCGACAGGATGCAGCAAGACGTGTGCCCCAGGCTGTCATTTGTATAGTCCTGCCTTCCTCATGTTCCCCAATACGGACCATGCCAAGATGCAACATCATTTTAACAATTCTGTTATCATAGATGGCCTCGGCCGTATCATAATAGAACGGCTGAATGAATGGACCGATCTGACGAAACAGCGACTCGGCGGTTGACCATTCCTGGGCACATTCGCCTGTCCAGTACACAATAGAGGACAGATTGGGAATAGCACCTTTATACAATCTTAACCAAAACCTAAATAGCTGTATCATTTCGGCTGTTTTCTCTGCCCCCAGCTTGTCTTCTCCAGCTGGTGATAGCTTCAGCGTGCCTTGCTCCTCCCGAACCAGCCGATGGTGAAATGCATAGTCGTAGAGAAGTGCAAAACGATCCGGGTAATCCTTGAAGGAACGGCCATATCCGAATCTCCATCCACCTTTGCCCACCAATTCCTCACTAATGTGCAGATGCTCCATAATCTGCTGTTGAGAGCGACGGTACATCATTCCTTCAGCGTTAAGGGCAATCTCGTGCTGCTGGACAAACTGCAGGAACAACTTGAGATCATCCGCTAAGAGATGATATTCATCCCGATACATGGGTGGTTCCGTTGTTTTGGTAATCCCTGCTCGCAGATGTGTGGATAACACATCCCTGAATCTTAATTTCAGATCCTGGGGTACCTGATACAAATACCTGGTCTGCTGCGTTGTCCCATTGAACAACCATCCACTCTTATTAAAGCGAACGATGAGATCACGTGGACTCGCGCCAGCCTCACTCTCCTTTTTGTCCATCGATTGACGGGCTATGGCAATGAGTTCTTCCATACCATAATACTGGCGAGGATCAAACAACAAGTTGTTCAAAAAGCGCTGATCTGCTTGATTCAGTTGACGTACCTGCTGCTCAAAAAAGGGTCTGCTGCCCAATGTAGTGAGAATACTCTGGATGAGTTCGTGTTTGGAATTGGGCTTGCATTCACATTGGTAATAGTCTGCTATTCGATTAAGCTGGCCAATATCGGCAAAAGTAAGCATATCCGCTAGATTCATGGGTCCATCGCCTCGCCCGTTAACTACTTCGACTGATGATTCGGAGCCTGAAATAGTTTGGTTTTGTAAACATCGTTGACGGAATTCCCATAATCTAAACCTCTTTTTGGAAATCTTTTATGTTTTAAACCATACTATGCCCCAAGTTGGTCAATCAGAAGAAAAATGAGAGGTTTGAAATCATATAAAGTCTTTATTTCCCCATAAAATGCAAAAAAACAACCCAAGTTGGATTACTCAGGTTGTTTCGCAGTGTCCAAAGACAGATGTCGTGTGCAATTATATAACAGCGGACTCCAGTCATCACGTTCCTTTTCCAGGATCGTCAGTGACAGGTTTCCAATCCGTTCTGTATACCGATCTTTAAACAAGGCTGTTAACAGGTTGGCCAAGAAAGCTCCGTGAGTGACAATGAGTACGTTTTGGTCCGAATAGGCAGACCATAGATCTTCCAGAAACGCCAGTGCACGAATCTGGATATCCGCTATCTGCTCCTGTCCCAAGTCCAATGTCTCCCAGGCTTGGCCCCAACGGGCAACCCGTTCTTCTGAAGTCAGACCTTCAATCTGACCAAAAGCCCTTTCTTTCAACCGTGCGTCCGGCTCAAGCAAAGGTACATTCAACAGCTTGGAGATAATCTCCCCTGTTTCCTGTGCCCGCGATAATCCACTTGTGATGATATAGTCCCATTGGTATTCTTCCTTCAGCAGACGTCTTCCCAGGCGCTCTGCCTGTTCACGACCTTCTCCATTCAGAGGAATATCCGTCTGACCCTGTATACGGCCCGCCGCATTCCAGTCTGTAAGACCGTGACGAATAAGCCCGATTCGCACTTACATCCCTCATTTCTCCACACGGCGAACGAAAGGTTATTACCTATGCACTCGCACCTTGTTTGCGTTTATTCGTTGTTCGATGCATACGTCCAAGAGAAAATAACGCCATTCCTATTGCAAGTAAAGAGAGTGCCATCCAATACTGCGGATAAGCAGGTCCCATGCTCACAACAAAAGGTTCTATGATACTTCCTCTGTCCGCTCCAGTCATGTTGTACTGATACATTCCAGAGGACGATGGTCCGCTTCCGGCAACCCCTGTCTCCAGGATACCCGTAGTAACAACTTTGGTTTGCTCAGCTTCTGATACGTCTGGCTTAAACATTGCCATATACAGAAAGCTGCATAAAAAAATAGCCAGGAACGCGGCAATCCACAAAGACATATGCTTGCGGATCACAGCAGAGAAACGATTAACCTTTACCTCTTCCGGCAGTAACCATGGAGACTCCGCATAGATCCGGTCCATCACGTTACGGTTCACTCTCTCTGCTTGTTGTTCTGTCACTGGAACCGGAATGCTGTGCAGCAAGATCTGAGCTTCTTCCCAGACCTCAAACTGCTCGGAGCACTCTTCACAACCAGCGAGATGAGCATGAAATGCAATCCGCTGAGGATGAGTTTCCGGCAAGTCCCAGACCAGTGCAAACAGTTCCTGGGCTTCATTGCAATTCATCGGTTCTTCATCCCTTCATATGGCTCGTACACCGGTTCGAAGAAATAAGGTTCCAATTGAGTTTTTACGCTTGATCTTGCTCTGAATAATAGCGATTTCACAGAACTGACGCTCTGCCCAAGAATATTCGCAATCTCTTGGTAGTCTAGTTGATCATACTCACGGAGTATAATCGCAGAACGCTGCTTCTCCGGTAAATTGTTAATCGCATCCCTAACCAGCATCACCCGCTCGCTGCGTAGTACAGCATACTCCGGTGTATTCTCCGAAGGAGCAACGGGAACAATCCCGCTCTCTTCAAGTGGGACATTTCCGCTGCGCTGTTTGCGAAGCTCACTCAGTACCGTATTTCTCGCAATGGTATATAACCAGGTTGAGAATGAGGCATCCACCTCACGGAAAGAGTGCAGACTGCGGAACGCCTTATAGAAAGTCTCAGAACAGAGATCTTCCGCAAGCAGCTCCATATTGGAACTTTTCAACATATGATATACGAAAGCCAGTATTTTACGCTGATAACGACTCATCAGCTCGGAATATAACTCCAGGTTACCTTCCTTGATCTCTCGAATCAACTGGGAATCCGTCATTTGAGTGCGACCCCTCCTCGCCCATCCATGTGCTTCTCCCCGTTCGACTCTATCCATGTATTACCGAACAGGCACAAAAAAGTTGCGGTTCTCACCGCATATAAAAAGCGTTCAGCGCCATAACTGGCCTTCCCGCCAAATTCCCCTATGTAATGGCAATTTCCCCAACGTTTCTACATTAACAGTATTATTGTACAACGGTCTGCATCATCCTGGCAAATCCATTGGCATCCACAGAACCCGACCTGTCATTCATATGCAGTCATTTTCACGTTCATGACTTCATTTTGAGCCTTTTTGGTGAGCCTCTCTTATATAGACGGACGACGTACTGAAAAGGTTACAAAAATGTGATATTTTTTTGATCTAAGGTATCCCTAAAAAAAGGAGTTATTATCCTGAATTACCGAAAGATATAATTAATTCGAACAATTTTACTGAAAGTGTTGACAAAATGAAAACGTATACATATAATAAGGGTACAGTATGGTTTCTCTCCACTCCTATCCAATAACTGTATTGCTCCACGTGAGCAATGGCCGCTTTTGTAAGCGGTCTTTTTTTTGTCTTTAAAAAGATATTGATATGTTAATATTTATATAATTCCTATATAAAACCCTCTTTGATCCGTGACTGAAAATTAAATATGAACTTCAATATTACCTCACAAAAAAGAGGGCTTTCGCCCCCTTTCACGTCTTATATCCACACTTGATAGCCTAAGGAATCCAATAACGTCTTGGCTCGTTCCATATCTTCTTCCTGACGGAAAGACAGACGCATAATACCCGGCACATCCACCCGGTTTTCGATAATCTCCAAGTTGCTCAAGTTGATATCATTCGCACCAAGCTCAGTTGCGATCTTACCGATCATACCCGGTGCATCCTGGACATCAGTATATAGATCAAATAAAGGCGAAATCATGCCTTTGCGTCGTTCTGGTAATATACTACGGAACTCGCGGGCCTGACGGAATGCCTCCTCTATGCCTTCACCGTTCTTATGCTCCAGCATATCCGTAAAGGCCGTCATCTGGCTATTCCAGTCCTTAAGCAAGCCCAGCAGTACATCACGGTTGCTAAGCAAGATATCTCTCCACACAATCGCATCACTGGACGCAATCCGGGTAATATCCCGAAAACCACCTGCAGCCAGCATTTTATACAGTGGATTCGACTCATTATATTCACGCACCTGATTCACCAGCGCAACAGCAATAACATGTGGCAGATGACTAATCGCCCCCACGATGTCATCGTGCAGCAGAGGCTCCACACGCACGATCTGTGCCCGCGTATACGCAAGCAGCTCAGACAGCCTGCTGTAGGCTTCCTCAGGTACATGTTCTGAAGGGGTTAAGACATAGTATGCATTCTCAAACAACACAGCTGAGGCCGCATCTACGCCTGCACGCTCCGACCCCGCCATAGGATGACCACCAATGAAGTAAGCGTCAGTCAACCGCACATGCTCGGCACATGCGGCAATGGAAGCTTTAGTGCTTCCTACGTCCGTGATGATACATCCTTTTTTCAATGGCAGCTTGGAGAGCTTTTCGAAATAGGATTCAAGCAAACCTACGGGAACGCACAAAAAAATAAAGTCGGCATCGTCTACCGCTTCTTCCAGAGAGAGCGTAGCATCATCCACTACACCGCTCGCTATGTACTTGTCCTTCAGTTCATCCAAGTGGGCGTAGCCCATCACGGTTACATCTGGCTTGCCTTTGAAGCAGAGCGCCAGTGAACCGCCGATGAGTCCTACACCAATCATTGCAATTTTTAGTTTCATGGGTCCTCACTCTTTCATCGCCAGTTTTAAGGGCGTGCTACCGCCTTCTCAGCCAGCGTGTTCTCCAGTGCCGTGACAAAAGCACGGTTCTGTTCTGATGTTCCGACGGACACACGAATGTAAGTTGGGTATACGTGGAATCCTGGGCGAACGATAATGCCTTGTTTGAGCAAGGATTGGAACGCAATTGCTGAAGGCATATCCAGATCAACCATAATGAAATTACCCTGTGAAGGGAAATATGACAATCCCAACCGTGTAAATTCATTTTGCAGGTAATCCCGATCCGTTGCATTCCGCTTCGAGCACTCTTGAACAAAATCCTGATCCAGTAGTGCAGCGGTTGCCGCAACCTGTCCAAAACGGGAGGTGTTAAACGGTTCACGTACACGGTTAATCAAATCAATAATTTCGGGACGTGCAATGCCGTACCCGATCCGGAGTGAAGCCAAACCGTAAATTTTGGAAAATGTCCGCAGTATGACCAAGTTCGGATACCGTTCGATCAATGGTACGCTTTGCGGATATGCTTCATCGGTTACGAATTCATAATAAGCTTCGTCCAGTATGACCATCACATGAGCAGGCACACGGTCCATAAAGGCTGTAAGTTCCTGCTCGGAGATAATCGTACCTGTCGGATTATTTGGATTACACACCCATACTGCTTTGGTTTTGTCGTTAATTTGCGCGAGCATCGCGCTCAGATCATGCGTGCCATCTTTCAGAGGCACTTCGATGGTCACGGCACCCTCAATATCTGCATTGCTTTTATATACGGAGAATGTCTGATCTGCCATGATGGTCTCGTCACCCGGCAAGAAGAAAGCTCTTGTGATCAAAGCAATAATCTCATCGGAACCACAACCAAATATTAAGTTGTTCCGTTCAACGCCAAGATGCTTGGCAAGAACTCCCGTCAGCTCAACCGAGCTACCGTCTGGGTATATGCTTATATTAGTCATTTCTCTCGTAATGGCTTCCAGGGCGGCAGGAGAACTGCCGTACGGGTTTTCGTTGGAGGCCAGCTTGATGACTTGTTCAAGCCCCAGTTCACGTTTCACTTCTTCAATCGGTTTGCCCGGCTGGTACACAGGCAGATTGACAATCTGGGATTTCGGTTTCAACCCGACCGCCTCCTGTTATTGAAATAATGTTAGACACGAATCATCATGCACCTCACGTGTCCAAAAGATGTCCTTTCAGGACATCCCTATCCCTTTAATTGTGCCACAAAGTTGCGAATTTGCAACAGTCCTGCTGCACGCGTATCCGGATTTTCAAGCAGAGGAATCGCATCTTCCACCTGACGAACAATGGCACTACCTACAACAACGCCATCGCAGATGCGGGAGAAATGTGCCACCTGCTCATGACTGGAGATACCAAAACCTACCGCTATAGGGAGGTCTGTCAGACTTTTCACCGTCTCAATGAAGCTTTCAACGCCATCAAAGAAAGAAGCTCTCTCTCCGGTTACGCCAAGAGAAGATACACAATAGATAAAGCCACTCGCTCCCGTTACAATCCGCTCAATCCGGGCATTAGATGTAGGTGCAACAAGCGGCACCAGATGCACACCAGCACGATTTGCGCGTTCTCGCACCTCTTCCGCTTCCTCAATCGGCAGGTCCGGAATGATCATGCCACTAATATCGTGTTTGACCAATTCATCAAAGAATACATCCAGTCCTGTCTGCAATACCGGATTATAATAGGTGAACAGTACAAACGGCAGTTTCACACCTGCCTTACGAGCTTTTGCCGCGGTTTCCATAACAGTACGAATGGTAATCTGGCTTTTCAGCGCACGTTCGGAAGCACGCTGAATGACTGGGCCATCCGCAAGCGGATCGGAATAGGGAACACCCAATTCCAAAATATCCGCTCCAGCCTGTTCAAGCTCCTTGATGATATCAATCGTTGTGTCCACATCCGGGTCCCCCACGGTTAAGAATGGAATAAGTGCCGTGCGATTCTGTTCCTTCAATTGCTGGAAGGTCTGGTCCATCAGATTCATCCCAAGTCACCTCCCGTGTATTTCATGATGGATTCAACATCCTTGTCTCCACGTCCCGACAGACAAATGACTACAATATCATCTGCTGTAAGTTCAGGCGCCAGTTTGACAACTTGGGCTACCGCATGTGCAGACTCCAGAGCAGGAATGATTCCCTCCGTCCGACATAGGAGTTGCAGGGCATCCAATGCTTCCTGATCGGTGATCGGTACATATTTTGCCCGTTCAATATCCTTGAGATAGGAATGCTCTGGACCAACACCCGGATAATCAAGTCCGGCCGAGATGGAATGCGCTGGCTGAACCTGTCCATACTCATCCTGCAACAGGTAACTCATAGATCCCTGAAATACACCATGCGTACCTTTGGTCATCGTCGCAGCGTGATACTCGGTTTCGACCCCTTTGCCTGCGGCTTCAACACCAACAAGCTTCACATCCTGATCACCGATAAATGGATAGAACATACCGATCGCATTACTTCCTCCACCGACAGCTGCTACAATTACATCCGGCAAACGCCCTTCGATCTCCTGAATCTGACGACGGGTCTCATCACCAATCACACGTTGGAAATTCCGCACCATCATCGGATATGGATGAGGACCAACCACTGATCCGAGCACATAGAACGTATCCTCCACATTGCTGACCCAGTAGCGAAGAGCTTCATTACCAGCATCCTTCAGTGTCCGTGTTCCGGACGTAACCGGAATCACTTCTGCTCCGAGCAGCTTCATCCGAAATACGTTTAACTGTTGACGCTCTGTATCTTCTTCGCCCATAAATACTTTGCATTCCAATCCAAGCAATGCGGCTACGGTTGCCGTTGCAACGCCATGTTGACCTGCACCTGTTTCGGCAATAACTTTCTTTTTGCCCATCCGTTTGGCAAGCAAACCTTGTCCAATGGCGTTATTAATTTTGTGCGCTCCTGTATGATTAAGATCTTCACGTTTCAGATAAATTTTCGGTCCGCCCAATCGGCGTGATAATTGCTCTGCATGATACAATGGTGTTTCACGTCCAGAATACTCGCTTAGCAGATAGTTCAGTTCCTTGTTGAATTCCTCATCTTCAGAGAAGTGGCTATATGCCTCCTCCAACTCTATGAGTGCGTTCATTAGTGTCTCAGGTACAAAGCGGCCTCCGAAGTGACCGAAACGCCCGTGTTGATCCGGCAATTGATGTGTCATGCCTGCTTCACCCTTTCTACGAATGCTGTAATTTTGGCAATATCCTTCACACCTTCAGTCTCCACGCCGCTGGATACATCGACGCCGAAAGGTGCATATGTCTGTATTAGTTGTTGTACATTGTCCGGCTGCAAACCACCTGCAACGAACAGAGCAATTTCGCGACTTTTTGCCCATTCAGCATAGGCAGGGATTCGCTCCCAGGCAAACGTTTTCCCGGAGCCCCCTCCATATAGAGGATCATGGGTATCAAGTAATATCGCATCCACGAATTTATCGTAAGTATCAAGAGCCCTTATGGCTGCATCATCAGCTTCCGGTCCCGTTTCATCTTTGGGAAAAGAAAAAACTTTGAACACTCTGGCATTCCACCGCTTCTTCACCTGCTGGCAAAATTCCGCAGTCTCCTGTCCATGCAGTTGAATAACATCCAGGTGAGCAATCTCCATAGTGTGTTCCAACTCTTCGAGCGTAGGATTCACAAATACACCTGCAAGCTTCGGCCGATCATAGGTAGACCATTCGAACAACACCGTTCTTAATGCAGCAGCCTGCTCAGGTTCGATTCGACGGCGTGATTTGGCAAAAACAACACCAATGTAATCCACAGGCAAGTTTATCATCGATTTTAGCACTTCAACGTCCTGAAGTCCACATATTTTTACGGCCGCTGGCAGCGGGTTTCTCAGTTCTGACATACTGTCGCCTGTGCCATCGTGTATGGAAGTATTCATCATTTGGGTCCCATTAGATCATATACAGCCGCCTCGACATCATCCTTGCGCATGAGATGCTCACCTACGAGAATACCATGAACACCGGCCTGGATCAGAGGTACTGTTGATTCTGGTCCGTCAATACCACTTTCGCTAATCAAGGTAACGCCACTTGGAATCAATTCCATCAAATCCAGTGTCGTGTTCAGACTGGTTTCGAATGTTTTCAAATTACGATTATTGATGCCCACAAGTGTTGCCTGCGGAATCTCCAATACCTGCTCCAATTCTGTTCGATCATGGACTTCAATCAAAGCGTCCAGCCCCAAACTTTTGGCAAATTCCAGATATTGACGAATCTGTTCAGGTGTCAGAATACTGGCAATCAGCAATATCGCATCCGCACCTAGTAATCTCGCCTCGGCAATCTGTCGTTCATCTATAATAAAATCCTTGCGTAATAGCGGAATATTCACCGCTTGATGGATCGCCTGCAAGTACTCGTTGCTGCCTTGAAAATACGACACATCCGTTAATACGGAGATGCAGTCTGCACCCGCACGCTCATAAGCAGCAGCGATCTCTACCGGATGAAAATCCGGGCGAATCAACCCTTTGGATGGCGAAGCTTTCTTCACTTCAGCAATAAGGCCGAGCTTGCGATTGCGTCCACTTGATAGTGCTTGTTCAAACCCCCGGGTTGCGGGTAGTTGTTCGATTTTTTGGATAGCCTCATCCATGCGAAATGTCTGTGCCAATACTTCTACTTCTTTATGTTTGGTTGCAACGATTCGATCAAGATACATGACTGTACGCCTCCGTTGTATGAATTAACTGTTCAAGCTTCCCGGCAGCTTTGCCCGAATCTACCGCTTCTGCGGCAAGTGTGACTCCTTCAGCAATGCTATCTGCAAGACCGGATACATAGATGCACGCTCCCGCGTTCAACAGAACAACATCGCGATAGGCACTCTGCTCACCCTGGAAGATCCTCTTAATAATTTCGGCATTCTGTGCCGCATCTCCTCCAAGCACCGCTTCGAGCGGATGCATAGACAAGCCCATATCACGTGGATCAATATCATAGGTGTGCACTTCACCATTGCGAAGTTCAGATACCTGAGTCGGTGCCGAGATACTGATTTCATCCAGACCATCATGGCTGGCCACAACCAACGCTCTTTTGAGACCAAGGCGATTCAGTACTTCAGCAATCATCGGCGTCCGGGAACGATCATACAGGCCAAGCAATTGGCGATCTGCTCCCGCAGGATTGGTTAACGGTCCGAGCATATTGAAAATGGTACGAACACCGAGCTCTTTTCTCGGTCCTGCCGCATGTCGCATGGAAGGGT
The DNA here is from genome assembly GCF_031455635.1 of Paenibacillus sp. 2003. Taxonomy (NCBI): domain Bacteria; kingdom Bacillati; phylum Bacillota; class Bacilli; order Caryophanales; family Paenibacillaceae; genus Paenibacillus; species Paenibacillus sp. 2003. Next base: position 2,748,066 of record NZ_JAVDTB010000001.1, read on the forward strand.
GATATACCTGGGCAAAACAGAAACAGATTCCGATATCATCCAGACATTGTCTGGCCTGCTCGCCGTTCAGATGGATATTTACACCAAGTGCCTCTAATACATCTGCACTACCTGCTTTACCTGAAGCTGAACGGTTGCCATGTTTGGCAACCCGAACCGAGACGGCTGAGGCAATGATGGCGGATGCTGTGGAAATGTTGAATTTGTGAATACCCGATCCGCCTGTTCCACAAGTGTCCAGCAAGCCGCTGCCATCCGTTAGAATTCGTCCGCCCTGACCACGCATCGCTTCAGCAAAACCGGTGATCTCATCCACCGTTTCCCCTTTCATCCGCAGCGCCATCAGCAAACCTCCGATTTGAGCCGGCGTTGCCTCACCTCTCATAATCGAGTACATCAAATCTCTTGCTTCGGCTTGCTCCAGATGGCTGCCCTCCAAAATCTTCGCCAGGCCATTCTTCATGCCTTCCTCACGAGTAATCTCAGCAATGGGGGTTACAGGGTTCTCATTCATTATTGGGTTTATGTTCATCTCCGGTCTCTCCTCTCTCAGTTCTTAGCGGCCGCTGGTGTGACAAAGTAGTCTGCATTGGCCAGTCTCAATGTGCTGTCCTTTTCTTTGGCAGGAAACATTGCTTCTGCTGTTCGAATCGCTTTGAGCAATGCTTTAGCTTTGTTAACCGTTTCCTCATATTCATTCTCAGGCACAGAATCCCATACGATTCCCGCTCCGGCCTGTACATATGCTTTTCCTTTTTTGAAAATAATCGTACGAATCGTAATACAGGAGTCCATGTTACCCGAGAAACCAAGGTATCCGATTGCTCCTGCATAAGCACCCCGTGCCTCTTTCTCCAGTTCCGCGATAATCTCCATTGCTCGCAGTTTCGGTGCACCGGATACGGTACCCGCTGGCAAGCAAGAGAGGAATGCATCGAAGAAATCCTTATCTTCTCTAAGCTCGCCCGTAACGTTGGATACCATGTGCATAACGTGAGAATACCGTTCAATCTCCATGAACATGTCACACTTCACACTGCCGAAGCTGGATACCCTGCCCAGATCGTTACGCCCCAGATCAACCAGCATCAGATGCTCCGCGCGTTCCTTCTCATCCTGGAGCAGATCAGCAGCGAGTGCACGATCTTCCGCTTCTGTTGTCCCCCTTGGACGTGTGCCTGCAATCGGTCGTGTCTCCACACGATTCCCGTCCACCTTGACCAGCGCTTCAGGCGAAGTACCCACGATAATCTCATCATCCATTTTGAGGTAGTACATATAAGGTGATGGATTCAGGGTCCGAAGCACACGATACACGTGAAGCGGAGAAACTTCCGTATCAATGTGGAAACGCTGGGATAATACCACTTGAAAAATATCACCTGCGCGAATGTAATCTTTGGCTTGCTCCACATTACCGATAAACTGCTCCTTCGTGAGGTTGGAGCGAATATCCCCCAGTTCCACGTCTCCCGGAATAGAACGCGGATTCAGGTTCTCCCCTGGTCCTTGCTGCTGCAAACGTTCTGCGGCCTGCTCCAGCTTCTCCGAAGTCACTGCATACGCTTGACGTATCTCGTCATCCGTTGCACCGTCCTTGACGTGTACATTCCCGACGAGCAGCATCTGCTGCTTCACATGGTCAAACACGATAATCTGGTCACAGAACATAAAGCGAATGTCATCCATATTCAAGTCATCCAGCGCGTGGGCTGGAAGCTTCTCATAATAGGAGAGCAGATCATATCCGAAGAAGCCAATTGCCCCACCTGTGAATGGTGGCAGTTCATCATCTTTTGGACTGCGATACTTACGCAGCAGTGCTTTCAGTTCTTCAATCGGTTTGCCTGGCAATTCACGAGTTTTCCCTGCTTCTTCTACAACAATCCGGCCCTTCTTGGCCGAAATCATCAGGAACGGATCTGTACCGATGAACGAGTATCTCGCCCATTGGATACCCCCCTCTACACTTTCCAGCAGGAATGCCCGGTCGTTGTCAGCATAACGGCGGAATATACGAATCGGAGTCTCCATATCTGCCAGAATCCGTTTGACTACCGGAATCAGATTATACTCATTCGACATTTTCAGTACTTGATTAACGTTTGGCGTTATCATCAGATCACGTCCTTTCAGATTTATATAAGTTCAACTAGAGAGGTTTACACTGAACACTCCGATGACAGAACAACCTTCCGATCGCTGTTATCCCCAGATTTTTTTGACTCCCTTTCTAAAGGGAAAATCCGGTGATAAAGGCGAACGCTCCGCTTCATCGGGTTATTTCTGTCCTCTCCGTTTGTGTAAAAAGTTTAGTTGAACCTATAAGGGTAGAAGGAAAAATAATATGTACAAAAAAACCTCTACCATCAGGTAGAGGTTTGGTTATAAGCTGTATTTAACAGGGTGATGCTTCATAAATAACAAGTCCCTATACTTCGCTGTCGGATTATTCACAGGTCGCTGAATTGATGCATCTCACATCATCCAATTCGGGAAAATATATCAGTTATAACACTTCAACTCCCATTCCAATATTTCGTAAAATATAGGAGAGTGCATTGATTGTGTTTGTACCAAAATATATCAAAACAAAAGGTGTCCTATGACACGTTTGTTTTCCCTGCTCCTGTTACCTATTCCGTAGCACGACGTACCGTGAATCAGTTGACCGGTTTCTGTTGCCCCGGTTACCACCCACTGGACTCTGCTATATACTCCACTAGCTCAGCTGCTCTCAGCTCAATCTCTACTCTACTCAACTGGTTCTCACTATACATCATTATGATCGGTTTGACAACCCACTACTTAAGAGCCAGAAGGTGCTGCCAAATCCGGACGTAATGCCTGTGCACCGTTCAGATACACATGGTTAATTTCATTCTGAGCTTTGTTTGTATTGACATGCACCATGAAACGAATGCACTGCGCCAAGGCACCTTTAACAGGAACCTCCAGTGCACACATTAGTGGTACGAGTTCCCAGCCATCCAGTTGGCGAATAGCTTTTGCCGGGAATGCAGCATCCAGATCCCCAGTTAACGTAATCCACACACTGCAGATATCTTCCGGTTGGATCTCATTGCGATCCACGATCTCCTGCAATAATACAGCCGTTTCCTTCAAAATCTGTTCTTCGTTGTTCTGCGTGACTGTTGTAGCCCCGCGAATTCCCCGTGTGACCATTGCTGTTATTCTCCCTTCCTGAGCATTTCAATGACGTCCCGAACTGCCGACACAGGTACGTCCTTCACAATTCTTGCAGCCCCGATCCGATCAGGAATGATAAACACCATGTGACCTTCACGGAATTTTTTGTCATGCATCATCGCTTCCATTAATGCATCCGTGTCGAGATGTGCAGGCATCGTTGTTGGAAGGCGGAGTGAACGCAGCATGCGGACCGTATCTTCATAGAGCCCTGCTGGCGCACCAAGCTTCTCACCAAGCAATGCTGATCCAGCCATACCGATCGAGATCGCTTCTCCGTGCAGGAATTCTCCATAACCGGCAATCGCTTCAATGGCATGACCAATCGTGTGTCCCAGGTTCAACAACGCACGTTCTCCATTTTCACGTTCGTCTCTGGATACTATCTCTGCCTTAATGCCACAACCTCGCTCCAGGCCATATCCTAACGCTTCCGGATTAAGCGCAAGCAACTCTTCCGCATGCTCCTCACACCAATGTGCAAAAGCCTCATCACGGATCAGCCCGTGCTTCAGCATCTCTGACAACCCTGCCGAAACATCTCGTGGTGGCAAGGATTGAAGTGTGTCCACATCATAGAGCACTAGCTCGGGCTGGTGGAATGCACCGATCATATTTTTGGCCAGCGGATGATTGACAGCCACCTTGCCGCCTACACTGCTGTCATGCGCCAAAATCGTTGTAGGTACTTGAACAAACTTGATTCCACGCATATATGTAGCGGCAACAAAGCCAGCCAGATCACCTACGACACCACCACCTAGGGCCAGAATCGCAGAACTCCGATCCAGCTTACCTTCGATCGCAACAGTCATCATATCCTGGTATACCGAAAGGGATTTCGATGTTTCACCAGAGGGCACAACCGCCGATACGACTGTATAACCAGCCGTACGCAGTGTTTGCTCCAAACCTGACAAGTATTTGGGAGCCACATTTTCATCTGTAATGATGAGTAACGGACTTTTTTTGGTCAAGCCATATTGCTCAAAATATTGAGGGGCTTGTGCCAGTAGGCCGCTGCCAATCAAAATCGGATATGAGCGTTCCTCCAACTGTACCGTCAGCTGACGCATATTAGTAATTCTCCAGTTGAGCGTTATAACTAGCAACATTCGCACGGATCTCTTCCATGGAATCACCGCCGAATTTCTCCAGGAATGCTTTGGCAATTTCCCACGCTACAACATGCTCCATAACTACACTTGCTGCTGGTACAGCACAAGCGTCCGAGCGCTCAACCTGAGCCGTAAATGCTTCTTTTGTATCGATATCGACACTTTGCAGTGGCTTATACAACGTTGGGATCGGCTTCATCACACCACGTACAACTACCGGCATACCGTTCGTCATGCCACCTTCGAATCCGCCCAGACGGTTGGTCGCCCGGTGGTAGCCGCGCTCATCCGTATGCATGATTTCATCATGCACCTGTGATCCACGAATGACTCCGGCTTCGAATCCGATACCAATCTCTACACCTTTGAATGCATTAATGGACATTACGCCTTGAGCGATTCGTGCATCAAGCTTGCGATCGTATTGAACATAACTGCCAAGACCAATTGGCACCCCTTCAACGATACATTCCACGATTCCTCCGATGGAATCGCCTTCTTGTTTAATCTGGTCGATGTAGGCTTCCATCTTCTTCTCTGTCTCAGCATCTGTGACACGTACAGAGGAAGCTTCTGTCACTGCGATCAATTCATCAATCGGAAGGTCCTGATATGGAGCTTCGATCTCTCCAATACGAAGTACACGTCCAGCTACCTTGATTCCAAATTCGGCCAGGAATTGACGTGCAATGGCACCACATGCCACACGTACCGTTGTCTCACGTGCACTGGATCGCTCCAGTACGTTACGCAAGTCTTTGAGATTATACTTGAGTCCACCGTTCAGATCAGCGTGTCCGGGACGAGGACGATGAACGCGACGTTTCTCTTCGTCACTGCCTTCGATCGGCTCAATATTCATAATATTCTGCCAATGTTTCCAGTCGTTATTTTGAACAACCAGCGCTACCGGAGCACCTGTTGTATATCCGTGACGGATACCACCAACGAAATTCGCCTGATCTTTCTCGATCTGCATCCGGCGTCCACGACCATATCCCTTTTGGCGGCGGTGAAGCTGGAAATTCAGTTCTTCAAAATCAATCGTCAAATTACTTGGCAATCCTTCAATAATAGCGGTCAATTGGGGTCCGTGCGTCTCCCCTGCGGTTAAATAGCGTAAACTCATAATACGTTCCCCCTTTAAACTGTTAAACTTCACATTGCTAAAATCCCATAATTTCTTTGCTTATTATAGTATAGCTGACCGGCTTTGACAAGAAAGTCGGCTCTTTCTTGTACTTGGTATACAAATAACCGCCTGAACACATGTACATGTGCTTCAGACGGCTGAACAACCATTATCATTATTTTTTCCGATAGAAAAATGTTTCTGCTGTCTCCAGACCATATTGTCCCGGGGAGAAGATCTGCTCCGTACTGCCCACAAATAAAATACCGCCTGGACGCAAACTTGCTGCAAATTTGTGATACAACAGGTTTTTGGCTTCCTCGGTAAAATAGATCATGACATTTCGGCACACAATCAGGTCGTACCCATCGTCAAAACGGTCCACCAGCAAATTTTGTTTCATGAACTTGATCGAATTTTTGAGTTGCTCATCAATACGGTATACTAAGCCATCCTGCTTGAAGTAACGGTTCGCCGTTTCCTTTGGCACATCCTTAAGTGAGCGTTCCATATAACGCCCTTCCTTGGCTTTGGCCAATGCACCTTCATCCAGATCACTTGCCGTAATCGAGCTGTCCTTCAAAATGCCCATCGTGTCCAAAATCATGGCGAGTGTGTAAGGTTCTTCACCTGTTGAACAGGCTGCACTCCAGACTTTGACACGACGCTTGGACCCCAGCAGCTCAGGCAGGATCTCGTCCCGCAGCACTTCCCAACGATTGGGATTACGCCAGAATTCCGACACGTTAATGGTCATACGATCAAGGAACTCGTAGAACAATGATTTATCTTTCTGCATAGCATCAAAAAAGTTAGAAAATGTATGAAACCCGTTTTTGTTGCGAAGTGTGGTCAGCCTTCTTTTCATCTGGCCTTCCTTGTATTGAGCAAGATCAATGCCTGTGCTCTCTTTGATTTTACGAATGAATCCGGTGTAATCCGGGTCTAGTAGTTGTTCTTGCTCCAGCATCGTGTATCACCCTTTTGGCTAATAATTACAACCAGGCTGCGATGCTCTTGTCGTATACCACCAGTTCATCTGAAGCAAAGAAATTTGCTGCTTCACGGGAAGCACTTTCCGGTGAATCTGCCCCATGAATCAGATTATGTGGTGTGTGGCTGGCGAAGTCTCCGCGAATGGTACCCGGAGCTGCTTCCTTCACATTGGTTTTTCCGATGACAATGCGCGCAAGCGCCACAATATCGTCCCCTTCCCACACCATGGCAAATACAGGCCCAGATGTGATAAAACGAACCAAATCATCGAAAAACGGTTTGCCCTCATGTTCAGCATAATGGCGTTTTGCCTGATCCTCAGACATCTGCACCAATTTGCCTGCCACCAACTTAAATCCTTTGTCTTCCAGACGGCTAATAATTCGACCAATCAATCCACGCTGCACACCATCCGGCTTCACCATCAAAAATGTACGATCCATCAGCTCACTCCTCACTCACGGTTCAAAGTTAATCACTATGTAAACGCAATCCCTCTGATTGTAACATACATGTCCAAATCCTCCCAATGAGGAATATCACAAGTCTGTTCATCTTTGGGTATGAGCGATCTGAGAGTTGAAGGTCATACAACATTTAATGCGTACGTTTAACCACAAAATGAGCGATATCACGCAGGTTTTTGGTCGTCTTGATGTTAGGTAGCTGATCGAGAGCATCGAGCGCTTTCTTCATATATCGGTCAGCAAGGGCTTCTGCTTTAGCGATTCCTTGACTTTGGCGAATCATTCCAATTGCATCCGATGCACTTGCCCGTCCTTCTTCATGCTGGACACGGGAAATCTCCTTAAGCAAAGGTTCCCGCAGATCGGATTCTTCTAGGGCATAAAGTACAGGAAGAGTAATATTTCCTTGCTTCATATCACTGCCTGGTGGCTTGCCAAGTTGTTTCTCGGTACCTACCAGATCAAGTACATCATCTTGAATCTGGAAAGCCATCCCCACATTGTATCCGTACGCATACAGCAGGGAAGATACATGCTCAGGCGCGCGTGTGGCCAATGCCCCTAACTGACAGCTAACCGCAATCAGAAGTGCTGTTTTACGGCGAATCCGCAGCAGATAGTTACGAACACTTTGTCCCGTATTGAAAAAATCGCGAATTTGCTCCATTTCACCAATGGACATCTGTACCATGGCTTTAGCAAGAATACGATGAATAGCTGGATCGGATAATCCGGCAGTCATTTCAAGTGCCTTACCGTAGATATAGTCTCCAGTGTACATGGCAATCCGATTATCCCATTTTGACTTCACCGTGGGTTTGCCTCGGCGTGTCTCCGCATTATCAATAACATCATCGTGGACGAGGGATGCCGAATGTATGAGTTCCAGCGGAACCGCAACCAGCTTCAGACGTTCAATGTCGTATGTACCAAATTTCCCACCAAGTAACACAAAAACGGGCCGCAACCGTTTTCCTCCTGCTTTGAGCAAATGAAGTGACGTTTCACTCAGCAGCTTCTGTTCTCCTCGAACACTGCGATACAACTCTTTCTCAATGTAATCCATGTCCTTTTTTAACAACCCGAAAATATCCAATAGTTTCATTCGTTCACCCGTATCAGCGTATTGTCAGTCCATAAATTCATGCTTACCTTCCCCTCCAGCAAGTCGGGCCTGCAGGCATTACGAAAAACCCGGCTTACCGTTCTTGCTTGTGTTTTTCTATAAGGTAATCTAACGTATTTTTCTTCTCCGAATGTCATAGCCGACACCCGGAAATTAAACTCTGCGACTTGTTCTGAAACAAAATACAGAAGTTGCCGGAGCATGGGTCAAGACTGTGGTTCATGAAGACTCACCATCAGCACTCACCAATACCCCGGGATTCGGGGGACAAATAAACCGAGCAACACTTTGGCAAAAAACAGCCTTGTATCGAACTCAGTCGTTATCCCCGTTCATCCGGTTCTCCCCATCTTGTAAACAGTTGATGTGGGATGCGCAAGCTATCCAGCACTTTCCCCACCAAAAACAGAATCAACTCATCCATAGTTTGAGGTTTGTAATAAAAAGCAGGCATAGCCGGTATCATTCGTACACCAAGACGAGAAAGCTTCAGCATGTTCTCCAGATGGATTGCATGAAGAGGCGTCTCACGTGGTACGAGGATCAATGTTCTTCCCTCTTTCATCATAACATCGGCTGCACGAGACATCAGATTATCCGACGATCCCTGCGCGATGGACGAAAGAGTTCCCATCGAACATGGCATGATAATCATGCCGTCGGCCAGATAAGAACCACTTGCAATGGAGGCCCCTATATCACTCACAGGATGATAGATCAGAGAACCGGCACGGTTGCCGAATTTTTCTTCCAGCACCGTGTCCCGATTCGTCACATCCCAGTCCAATTCTTCTTTCAGTACACGCCACCCTGCATTGGATATGACCAGATGAACGTTATATTCCAAATCAAGCAGCGTTTCAATTAATCGAATGCCATATATGCTGCCACTCGCTCCGGTAATTCCGACAACCAGTCGTTTATTGTCCGGCTGCTGTACCATTTATTTCACCGCCAGATCAATCAAAGTGAACGTAAATACGATTATACTAAGCAAACTGTTCATGGTAAAAAACGCCGTTTGAACACGGCTCATATCATTAGGCGATACAATATAGTGTTGATAGAACAGAATTCCATACGTCACCAACATGCCTGCGCCATACCACCAGCTCAGATCTGTCATCAACAATAACGCAAGAAAACCAATTGCAGTAATTACATGGAAGAACTTAGCGATCTGCAAGGATTTAACCAGGCCAAAACGGGAAGGTATGGAGTGAAGCCCCTCTCCCTGATCAAATTCCAGATCCTGACATGCATAGATAATATCAAAGCCCGCTGTCCAGAACACAATCGTAACGTACAGCACAATCGCTGTCCAATCCATCGTTCCTGTTACAGCTACCCAGCCACCAAGTGGTGCCAAACCAATCGTCATTCCGAGAACGATGTGGCATAACCATGTGAATCGTTTGGTGTACGAATACAATACCAACATAAACACAGCAATAGGCAACAGCTGCATGGATAATACATTAAGATTGGATGAGGCCCAGAATAACAATACAAATGAGATAATGACAAATATAACAACTTCCCCATTTTTCAACAGTCCTGCCGGGATGGCTCTCATCGCGGTACGCGGGTTTTTACCATCAATCGCTTGGTCAATAATTCGGTTCAAACCAAAAGCCGCACTACGTGCGCCGACCATCGCAAGCAATACCCACATGATCTGCATCCAGCTTGGGAAGGTATCATTCACTACCATGGAGCCGAGAATGGCCCCCATAAATGCAAAAGGTAAAGCAAAAAGCGTGTGTTCAATCTTGATCATTTCTAAAAAGATGCGAATTTTCCTAAACATGCTGATTCTCCTTGGTTCCAATATGCAGTGCCGCTATACCTCCGGTCAGAGGGTAGGCCTGCACTTGTTGTAATCCAGTTTCTGCAAAAATGTCTGCCAGTTCCTGCCTTCCCGGAAAAATGGCCAGTGAGTCCGGCAGCCATTTGTACTGCTCAAAACTTTTAGCAAACACTTTGGCAAGATTCGGTAAAACCTTCTCAAAATAAAAATAATAAATGCCTTTAAACGGCTGCCATGTTGGCTTGGACAATTCCAGGCACACAACCATACCGCCCGGTTTGACCACACGTTTCATTTCAGACAACACTTGTCTGAGATCAGGTACATTGCGCAGCCCGAACCCAATCGTCACATAATCAAATGAATTGTCTTCGAAAGGAAGTGACATCGCATTTCCCTGTGTCAGGGTAATCTGCTTCTGACGTTGAACCGCATTGATCTTTGTCTGGCCGACCTCCAGCATGTTGCTGCTGAAATCAAGTCCGTGCATGTGCCCCGTTTCACTTGCCTCTGCCATAGCAAGTGTCCAGTCACATGTGCCGCAGCACAAATCAAGACCGGTATCGCCTTTGGACATATTCATCTTTTTCATGGTGAATTTACGCCAAGCCTTATGCCTGCGGAAACTTAGAATATCATTCATGACATCATATTTTCCGGCTATACTCTGAAAAACCGAATGGACATATTCTTCTTTCGGTTTGGTCTCTCCGCTCCCCATTCGTCTGTCTCCCCCTCAATCTTCCCTTACTGCCGCATGTGAAGGCTGCAAATATGCCAAGTAAGGCTCTAGAATTGCATGTATCTCCTGCAAGCCCATCCGCCCTTCCTCGTCTTGCAACAACAGTTGAATGCGGTGTGTACACTCGCGAAGCTTGTCCAGCAAAACCTCGCCAACCCTATGCTTCAGCACCATAGCGTTCCATGCACGTGCATCCGGTTCAGACTGACGCAACACATTGCGCTCATCGTCATTACCATGCTCGTATATGTGCCAATATGCATAGCTGTGAAGATATTGTTTCGCGTCATTCATCCGCTTCAGTTCTTCCACGATCGTTTCGCAGGAGCTGAATTCAGTCAACAGGCTGTTCCATAAGGACTCTTCGTTATGTTGAATCATGCCTGTAAATGAAAGAAACAGCTGCATCCTCAGCTGTACCGTTTCACGCAAGTATTCATCAGCCGAAACGAGAAGCTTCTTCATCCGTTCATACAGCGTCATCTTGCGTGCGTTCACTCCGGATACAGCACCACTGAGTTTGCCAATCATTTCAATTCTGCCCGCTTGGGCAAGCAATTGATAAAAACGGCTACTTAAATAATCCCCGGCGAGTACATTCAACTGGCGTGAACGCATCTCCTGCTCTCTACGCTCACCGGAAATGGTATCGATTCGATCATGCGTATCCATGGCCAACTGAACGAGCGAAGTTGCAAGAGCATATAACTCTTGATGCACCTTTTCGTCTGTGCGGCCCACAAATACCTGCAACAGACGTGCCCGGCTATCCGGAAATGATGGGATTTCCGTATGTTGTCGAATCATGTCGTAATCCGTATATTTCTTTGCTAGTTGGGGTACGCGATATGAATTCATTCTCAGCCTCCGAGCCTTAACATTGTTAAACCATTTCTGCACTACAATCTTATATATTATAGCATATGTTGAACGGGCACGCACTGAATCCTGCTATTCTATTACCCCTGACTTCTCATTTCGAATTGCTTCTTCCAGAGTTCGGTCTCCATCAAATGAAACCAGTCCTTCAATTCATCTGAAAAGGCCGCACTTTTCCAGTTCCGTAATGTTTCAATCGCATACAGAGGCCACTCTCCACGCCGAATATCAGCAGCAAGCAACAGATGTCGTTTATGCATCCATTCATCTTCTGCCATCACACGCAGCAGCACCTGATCCACGTTATCCAGACTCCGAAAGCCCAGATCCGCCACAGCTGCCATGTTCTCATATATTTCAGTGTAACTTGTACCCGTTCCTTTAACTTTGAGGTCCAGTGTCAAAATGGACTGTTTCCATTCCACTCTTGCAATGGGAGTTGATAGTTGCATGGAGCTTAGCACATCAACCAGATTGTCATTCGTTAGCTGAACCGGATGATGTGATGCAGAGGCAGGTTGTACGTTTTCCCCGCCCCATGTACGCATATGTAAGGTTTGTATCGCAACAAGCAGAAAGACCGCCGCAACCGTTGCCAGCATTGAAGCAGTAACAATCATCCGCGGATTCATATACGCCTCCTTGCCTTTACCTGTTAGTGTAGTCTGTCCGGTAAAGGCTCATACCTCATTGTACAATGAAAAAAAGCAGGCTATGCCTGCAATCTTCATTTGATTGTATTCAATCTGTCCATTACTCCGATTCAATCTGTCCATGCTTGGTAATCAGCGTGGCTTTGCCCCGGATTTTAATAGCTGAAGTATGGGTGGTAAATTGGGCAAACATCACTTCACCCTTGTCCAATTTCTCGGTGTGGTGAAAACGTGTATCCTGACCTCGGGTTAATCCGATCACCTGGACACCATTTTCCTCTGCCTTAATTACAATATAATCATTGCCGGTTGGATGATCCATCACGCATGTCCCCTTCTTTAGTTCGATAGCGTTAATGATGATTAAGATTGTTTCATTTGTCAACCTGCGCCTTATACGAATGAACCGCAAGAATCGGCGACCCTCCGGTCATACTACAGTTGTACAGCCACAGAAAGGAGAATCTGCATGAAGTACACCCCTGCCGCACTTACAGACGAGCATATTCATCAGTTAAAAGAAATCGAACAGCATCTGTCTGAAGCTGCTGGCGAAGATCTGATTCTGGTTGCTTATACCGGGCAACCGGATGATCCTGAGCACTCGGATAGCCGCAAGAATCATCGTTAAAGGGCAAAAGAAAAGGCCGTGAACAAGTCACGGTCTTTTTGTCGACATATGGAATATGTAGAAATCTTATTTAATTCCGTCTTTGAGCGCTTTACCTGGTTTGAATGCAGGAATTTTGCTCGCAGGAATTTCGATTTCTTCACCTGTTTGCGGGTTGCGTCCTTTACGTGCAGAGCGCTCGCGAACTTCGAAGTTCCCAAAACCAACCAATTGTACTTTATCTCCGCTTTGAAGAGCCTCAGAGATTGCTTCGAATACGGCATCAACCGCTTTCGTTACATCTTTCTTGGACAATTCAGTCGCTTCAGATACGTGTGTAATCAAGTCTGATTTGTTCATTTGTTTTTCACCTCCTGTATCAATGTCCTGAATGTTATACTGTGTTTCCGTTTTATAGCGAAATATACGTTCATACGCAAAAAATCTACGTACATCTTGAGCGCTGAACACAAATCTCCGCCTGCGGTCAACAGTCATTTTCGGCAGAATGTCGTCTGAAACCACGGGCATTTCAGACGCCGAACAAATTTCATACTAATACAGACAGCCCACAATTTCAAGTCCGGTTGCGGTTTAAGACGTAAAATGTAACCGCCAGGGCAAGCACGAGAACCCCACCTTTTACAATATCATGTGTGAAATACTGTACGTTCATCATCGTTAAACCGTTCACAAGTACACCAATCAGAACCGAACCGATGAAGGTTCCGATGACATTTGGTTTACCCGCACCAAACACAGAGAAACCGACAAATACTGCAGCTACGGATTCCATTAACAACGGTGATCCCGCATCAATTTGCCCAGATCCTACTTTGGAAGCATAGATGATACCCCCGATTGCTGCAAACACTCCAGCGGCTACATAGGCGAGTGTACGCACCTTTTTCACCTTGATTCCAGACAACCGTGCAGCTTCCTCATTACCACCTGTAATGTACATCTGGCGACCATATTTCGTATACGTCAAAAAGATATGCACACTTATTACCGCAATAAGTAGCATGATTACCGATATCGGCATACCAAGCCATTTACCCTGCCCTATTAGTAGGAATGTCGGGTCCATCTCTCCCGCAGCTTTGCTCCCGTCAGGGAACTGCATGTGATTGTAAATGGTATATCCCTGTGCATACGTTTTGTGAATACCTCCGATGATGTACATCGTGGCAAGGGTTGCGAGCAAATCCGGAATACGCAATTTTACAATGAGCAAAGCGTTCAGTAAACCAATAACAGCGCCAATGATTAGTGGCACAATAATTACAATTGCCAGTGGTTGTTGATACCAAATCATTAACGAAGCAGTAACGACGGTCGTCAATGAGACAGTCGCCCCTACCGAGAGATCAAATCCATCAACAATGAGAGATAACGTAACACCGATCGCTACAAACGTAACGATAGAGATCGAGCCCAAAATATCGGTCAAGTTACTGTACGTAAAGAAATAAGGCAATTTAATGCCAAAAAATGCGATAACACCTATGATGACTATAATTGCCCCGTAACGGAACGCAAAATCCAGTGATTTATCCTTCATGATTGCACCTCTTGTCCACCGCTTGCATAGTATAGCAGCTGTTCTTGATTAGTCTCGCCTCGTTTGAACTCTTTTACGATAACTCCCTCGCACATGACAGCGATTCGGTCGCCAATTCCCATGCCTTCATCCAATTCACAGGTGAAATAGATTACACCCTTGCCCGCCAAAGCCAGTTCATTGATGATGCGGAAAATGTCACTTTTTGCCCCAATATCTACGCCTTTGGTTGGCTCATCAAATATAAATACATCCGCATCCGCATTAAGCCATTTACCAATGGCTACCTTCTGCTGGTTACCACCGCTTAGATATTTCACTTCCTGCTTCACGGACGATGTTTTAATTCCAAGCTGTTTCACCAATGACTCTGCATTCAGACGTTCCCGCTTGCGGCTTACGAAACCTAATGTACTAAGACGGCTTAGCAAAGGCAGACTTAAATTCCGTTCCACGTTCTCCTGAATCAGGATTCCTTGTTTACGTCGCTCCTCCGGTACAGAAACAATCCCCAGAGCCGCCGCATCCGCAGGCTGAGACAGGCGGAGATTACGGTTGTTAAGCCGGATCTCGCCTCCCTCCAGCCGATCTGCACCAATCAGCAAACGAGAGCTTTCCGTTTTACCCGCGCCTACCAGACCTACCACAGCGAGGACTTCACCTCGGCGTACAGAGAGGTCAACACCTTTGACCTTCACTCCACGACGAAGCCCACGTGCCTCCAATAACAGCTCCCCCACGGGCGCTTCCGTCTTCGGAAACTCTTCTTCGAATGGTTTGCCCAGCATCTGTGTGACCAAGTCGTTGATCGTCAGTCCTTTTGCTTCACCAGTAAATACATGTTGCCCATCTCTCATAACCGTAACGCGATCACAGTGACCCGTCACTTCAGCAAGACGATGGGTAATGAAAATGCAGGCTACGCCCCGTTCCTTCAACAGATGAACAATCCGGAAAAATGCATCCGTTTCTTCCTGGCTCAGCGGTGCAGTAGGTTCGTCAAAAATGATAACCTTGGCATCCTGAATTAAAATCCGTGCCAGCAGTATCATCTGTTTTTCTGCAAGCGTCAGATCGGCCACTTTTTGGTGAACGGATATGTCCGCCCCTAATTGTTTCAACGCCTCAACTGCACGCTGTTGCAGCTTCCGCGGACTTTTCCACCACCCCCCGGCAGATGAAGCCAGCTGATCCAACATGATGTTCTCCGCAGCCGTCAGCTGTGGCACCAGTGCCGCATCCACTTCCTGATAGACACAGTGAATCCCACTTGCCTTCGCGTCTCCCGGAGAACTTAAATGAAGCGCTTGTCCACTCAACTGAATCGTACCCTGGTCCAATGGATAGGCACCCGACAGAATCTTCATTAACGTGCTCTTACCGGCACCATTGGCACCCAGCAGCGCATGAATCTCCCCACCTTTTACAGAGAAATCCACATCCTTCAGTGCAGGAATACCTGAAAACTGCTTGTGGATATGTTCCATATGAAGCAGAATTGGTGCAGTGCTCATGATGTTAACCTCCAATCGTTCCCTTCCGGGAGCATCCCTTTTTTCATCCAGACAACACATATCTTCATTTATGTTTGAAAAAGCGCGCCTTGCGGCGCGCTTCCCATACGCTGCTTATTTAGCAGTAATTCCGTATTCGCTCATCCAGTCCTTGATTCCTTGTGTGCTGCCACCCCAACCTTCAACGAACTCTGACAGCTCAGAAGTGGAGATTTGTTTATCTGGCAGAGCTTCACGTTGAACATAGACCGGGTTAAGAACAACTGCATCTTCCGTCTCGTCCCCGTTCAGTTTTTGATAAGCATAACGTACCTGGACGCGACCAATATCCGTTGGATCAACAGCCGCAGAAGCAACCCAAGGATTTTTCGGGTCCTGAATCATTTGCAGGTCCTCGTCACTCATATCAATACCATACACTTTGATCTCATCACGTCCAGCTTGTTGAATCGCACGCGCTGCACCTTTGGCGAACTCATCCCATGCAGTCCATACAGCTGTAATCTCACCTTTTGGATACTGCTTGAGAATAGCTTCCATTTTGGCTTGAGTATCCAGCGCCGGGTTCTGTGCAGAACCAAATGTAGCTATTTCCTTGATGTCCGGATTTGCTTTCATGAATTCACCGTATGCAATCTGACGGCGTTCCATCGGTGCGAAACCAGCTACCCATACTTTGACAATATTGCCTTGTCCATTGATATCTTTTTTCATTTGCTCCAGCGTCAGTTCAGCCATCTTCTGGTCATCCTGCGACAGGACTGTGGCTCCCGGAACACTGATAGCTGCGTCAAACACGACCACTGGAATATTCTGTTCTACTGCCTTCTTCACGCCTGGCTCTAATAGGGAATCCCCATGATCCGTGAGAATGGCATCGAATTTTTGGTTAATAGCGCTATCAAGCAAGGATACCATCTTTGCTTTGTCATTATCGGCAACAAACGTTGTCAGTTCTCCACCGAATTTTTCGATTTCTTCTTTTACACCCTGTACATATTGCTGCGAGAAAGTACCTGTATTGAATTCCATAATAAGTGCGATCCGTTTTCCGCTTAGTGGGCCTGTGACTGCTTCTGTTTTTGGTGTATCATCTGATGCACCCGAAGCCGGAGTGGCTGCCGGTTCTTTTTTGATTCCGCAAGCGGACAGCGCCAATGTAAATACTAACAACACACTCAACCATAGCCATTTTGTCTCTCTTCTTTTCATCTCTGTATCCCCCTGTCCAATCTCTGTGATCTCGATCACAATAGTTGAATATTAATATAACGGCTAATCCCTAGTATGTAAATGGGTTTTAGCAATTTAAAGCTAAAACTCGCTAAGTTTTTTCGAAAGCACTATTCTTCCTATCCATTTCATCCAAAATAAAGAAATCACATAAAAAAGACCGCGAGGGGATGCCCCTTACGGTCTTTTGATGTTTTACAGAATGATAGCGATCAAGCCACCTGAACCTTCGTTAATGATTCTTCCCAGCGTCTCTTGCAGTTTGTATCTTGCATTATCCGGCATCATGGCAATCTTGCCCTGAATCCCTTCTCGCACAATAGAGTGCAGAGAACGACCAAACATGTCTGAATCCCATACCTTGATCGGATCGTTTTCGAAGTCCTGCATCAGGTATCTCACCAGTTCCTCACTTTGTTTCTCCGTGCCGATGATTGGAGCGAACTCCGATTCCACATCAACCCGGATCATGTGAATGGACGGTGCCGTTGCTTTCAGACGTACACCAAATTTGGTACCCTGACGAATGAGCTCAGGTTCATCCAGAGCCATCTCGGCAAGAGATGGAGCAGCAATGCCGTATCCGGTCGTTTTGACCATCTCCAGCGCTTCTGCAAAGCGGTCATATTCTCTCTTCGCATGCGAGAATTCCTGCATCAATTGCAGCAGATGATCCTTACCACGAATCTCGATGCCGACCACTTCCACGAGAATCTGATCATACAGTTCATCTGGCGCATACAGGTCAATTTCGGCTACACCCTGCCCCATATTCATGCCACTCAGGCCTGCGCGATCGATGAATTCATATTCCATGAACTGAGCGACAACCCGATCCACGTCACGAAGTCTGCGAATATCCTTAACGGTATCCCGTACGGAATTTTCGTAATTGCTACGCAGCCAGTGAGTCTCGTTGAGCACCATAACCCAGCTCGGCAAGTTTACATTCACTTCATGCACAGGGAACTCATAGAGCACTTCACGAAGTACACCCGTCACATCATCTTCCGTCATCGTGGCTGCACTGAGTGTCATCACCGGAATGTCGTATTTGGCAGCAAGCTCACTACGCAATTGCAGGGCTTCTTCACTGCGAGGACGAGTGGAGTTGATGACCAGGACAAACGGTTTACCCACTTCTTTTAATTCCGCAATAACCCGTTCTTCGGATTCCACATAGGAACTGCGGGCAATTTCGGCGATTGTGCCGTCTGTTGTTACCACAACACCCAGTGTAGAATGCTCCTGAATGACTTTGCGAGTACCAATCTCGGCGGCTTCCTGGAACGGAATTGGCTCCTCGAACCAAGGTGTGGAGATCATGCGCGGACCATTCTCATCCTCGTACCCCTTGGCTCCTTCCACCGCGTAACCCACACAATCCACCAAACGTACATTGACATCGAGTCCTTCGGCCACCTTGATCTGGACTGCGTTATTCGGTACAAATTTTGGCTCGGTTGTCATGATGGTTTTGCCTGCCGCACTTTGTGGAAGTTCATCCACTGCACGGGCACGATCAGCCTCGCTTGCGATGTTAGGCAATACGATCGTTTCCATGAATCGTTTAATAAATGTTGATTTTCCCGTCCGGACTGCGCCGACAACCCCGAGATAAATATCCCCTCCGGTCCGCTCAGCTATGTCCTTAAAAATGTCCACTTTCTCCAATGAAATCCCCTCCCTAAATTACTCCGAAGGAAAAATGCTAAAGAGCATCCGCTTCGTTTTTTCAATCAGAAGACTGAAATCCCTGCAACGGTAGAGCCGCCTTTGTGAGTGCCCGGAAGTCGTCCGCCGCCGAACATTGCATTCTGATGAAACCGGCGAGAGCGGCGTTAACTCGTACATGCAATTGGACTAGTATCATCTTATGTATCCGTATGCGGCAATATGACGCGTATTTTTGTTTTTTTATCTTATGGTGATGACATTAGGAGAATCCCCCGATCTCGGACTGCGCGTCTTTATTTCAATCTACTTTATGTGATCCGTGAAGCTTTTATGACGGTTTATTGCTCATACTGACAAAAGAAAAAGAGATATCCCTTATTTGGAATATCTCTTTTTGAACCATTGGAGCCATGGTGGTTATACAGCTAAATCATTTGAATTGCAACCATGCTTATTTTATTGGCTGGGCAATCGGCGCATTATTTTTCCAAGCGTAGAAAACGGATTTTACAGGTACGAAGTAGGAGTGTTCCACCAGCAAATCCCGAACATCTTCAGTTTCTGCTGGAGACACGTCAGACTTTTCCACTGCCTGCATAATGTCAAAAGCATAATCTACATAGACCTTGCCTTCATCATCCATCATAAAAGGTAACGCCTGACCTGAATATACACTATTCAACGTTATGGAAGGTGTGCCCGCCTGTGCAGCCTGCTCCATATCCACAGCATATAACCCCGGATACAGTTCTTCCCCGCTTGGCAGCTTATTGTTATGTACGGACTTATATTGATTAACCATTCGTTGCACATCATTCACTTTCTGTACGGTTAGAAGATCCATCACTTTAACGGTTGGATTCACTTCTTCATCCTGAATAAGGAAGTAAGCGCTCCCACCACTTTCAAAAGCAGTCCCTGGTATTTCATCCAGATACCCCAGTTGTTTCAACTTGGGCAGATCCACTCTGAACTTTTCATATTTTGGCGTTTCCATATCTGCATTGATGATTGGCAAAATCCCCTCATCTTGCTGGAATGCCTCTACCGCACTCTGGATACGGCTCACGCTTTCCCGATAGGCTATCTTAGGGTCTGAATTACTCTGGGATGGATACATACAACCACTTGCTGTAAAAGCAAACAACAGGAATAACAGCAGACCGCCCGTCTGATGTTTCAGACGCTGCCGTCTGCTTCCTTCCACACATTTTGGCTTGTTCCTAATCATTCGTGTCCTCCTTGAATAACTCATTAGAGAATCAATTTCATAACGCTCAGAACCAGTCGTCTTCCTGTTGTTGACGTTCCAGTTGTTTCCGAATGGCTGCCTTCAGCGGGTCCTCTGGAACATGAACCGATAGAGATCCACACACCTTGGCCTGACAGGACAGTCGTGTACCTGCTTCCAACAGTGAACCCAGCTTGCGCTTTTCTGCATCTGTTGGTGGATACAGTTCCGCCCGATGTTCTTCATCCACATTCACTTTGCACATCAGGCAAGCCGCTTTGCCATCACATCGGGTCGTAATCTTGACTCCAGCACGTCGTGCTGCATGCAGAAGTGTCACCCCTGGTTTGAGCGCTATCGATTTGTTCATAGGTAAAAAAGTAACTTTATAGTCCATCATTTTCCTCCCTCAACCTACTGGGGCCATGTAAAGCCAACAAGCTCTTCCACTTCGGCTCTGAAGCGACTTGTCCATACATTCTGTTGACTTAAAAGCATCATTATAGGTTGATGTGCATCTGGCTGCTCGCGCATCTGTTTAGCAATGGGGACATAACGATCTTCACGACCTCGCAGCAGATTAAACAACAGCTCATGCGCAAGCGGCATCAGTCGCAGGGGATATGAACCCACTTGTGCTACTGGTGCATGCGGAGCAAGTACATGTTCAATCTCGATGCGGTACCAACTTTTGCGAGCCCATATTTCGAAACCACCAACCAGTTCCAGCGCACATTCACCCACCTGATAGTGGCTCAGCAGAGAAGCATACGGTCCCGTCTTGTCCACTGTAGGCTCGTCAAGCATTTCCCCTGGAGCGCTACGGTGAAGTTCTTTAGCAGCAGCGACATCCGCATAGATATCAATATCTCTCGGAGCCTGTTGCAACTCCACCCCTTGAAGCAGCAAGCCACAACTTCCTCCAAGTAACCATGTCTGTGGCTGTGTGTTCCAGGCTTTGGCCGTTTCCAGCAAAGCCGCGTGTAATTCCGGATAACGCTCTGTCCGACCCTCCGTATCATGCGGCTCCATAGGCTCACACTCCCCTCATCCGTGTTCATTGTGTCAGTTCTTATGATGTGTTTATGCGGATGTTATCTTTCAGGCATGGGAAATCAGGTCAGAGAAGCGATTCCACCGAAAAAGCCAATCAGCATAATCAAAAATGCAATCAGAGAAAGAATCCCCCGTACAATACCTTTTGTTTTGGCACGAGCAAACGTAATCAGGAATACAGATAATCCCATAATGAGGATGGCCACCAATGACAGCCACATCTTGTCCATTGCGCTCATAATCCAGCAGTCTCCCCTTCAGTCCGATATTCATCACTGACACTGTGACAATTGCAACCATTATAACACGAAATTCAGCTCAACTTTCCAAAAAAAAGACAAAAAAGCAAGCCGGCAGAAGCCGACTCGTCTTTTTGTCTTACTGGATCACCTGTACATGCAGGTGTGATCTATTATTTTTTCATCATCATTTTCATTAACGATTCCATACTGCTCGGATTCAATCCGCTTTTCTTGACCGCACTCACAATATCCTTAACCGTATCCTCAGATACCGGAACTTTCGCCATGGCGGATACTTGTTTGATCAACTGGCGCAACTGAGCTTCATTCTGAATCGTCGTTGGTTTCACCGTGCTTGCCAATTTCTTAACGGCACCTTCAGTTATCGTTTTACCCGTTTTCTTGTTGATTGCATTCAGTGCATCTTTGGAAATGTTGTTACCCATTCGTCTCCCCTCCTCCGGCAATACTCATGTGTATAGTATGAGTCTGCTACAGAAAAGGTGAATAAGCTTCTTATTTCACAAGGTACCCTTAGGCTGATTACAATCAGGAATGCCATTGCTCCCAGGTTTCAAGTTTCATGACTTCCATCTCAGTCTTCGGGTCACGTCCCATCAAGGCTTCAACCGCATCACGCGGCTGTCTCTCCTGGAATAAAACGTGATATAATTGATCCGCAATTGGCATTTGCACACCGTATTTTTGTGAGATGAAATAGGCAGCTTGCGTAGTTCGAATGCCTTCTACCACCATGCCCATGGACTTCAGTACATCGTCCAACTTCTGTCCCTGACCCAACATTGAACCTGCTCTCCAGTTCCGACTGTGCTGACTTGTAGCCGTTACAACCAGATCCCCGATTCCGGCAAGTCCCGAAAACGTTAGCGGATTTGCTCCCATCGCAACACCAATACGTGTGATCTCTGCCAGACCGCGTGTTAGCAAAGCGGCTTTGGCATTATCACCAAATTGAAGACCATCGGACATGCCTGCACCAAGAGCAATGATATTTTTGAATGCGCCTGCAAGCTCAACACCAATCATGTCCCGATTCGTGTAAACCCGGAAATAGGCATTCATAAACAAAGCTTGGGCAGACTCGGCAGATGACTTATCCAGTGAAGCTACAACCACTGTCGTTGGACAACGCTTCACCACTTCTTCCGCATGGCTTGGGCCAGAAAGAACAACAACACGTCCTTCTTCACATTCAAGCTCTTCTGAAATGACTGTGGACATCCGTTTGAGGCTTTCTGTCTCGAAACCTTTGGTTGCATGAATGACTAACATCTCAGGCTTGTAATAAGCCTTAAGCTGGTTCGTAACTGCACGCATGGCTGATGAAGGCGCAACAATTAACACAGCTATAGCGCCTTCCACCGCAGCTTCCATATCAGTTGTTGCTTGAATCCGTGGTGAAAGCTCCGCATCCGGAAGATAGCGTGTATTGGTGTGCTTGTTATTGATTTCGTTAGCCTGGCCTTCACCACGTGTCCACATCATCACATCCAACTGATTGGCAGCGAGTACACTGGCCAGAGCCGTTCCCCAGCTTCCAGCGACCAGAACAGCAACTTTTTTAGACAACTCGTTTACCCCCTCCAGGGTTTTTCGATCCCAATTTATTTTCCTGTCCTTTGGCGAGCTTCGCAATATTGGTACGATGTCTCCAGAACGCAAACAGACAAATAATCAGACTCCCCCAGAAGATATTCATTGAATATCCGGGTAATACCAGAATAAAGATGGGTGTAAATGCTACAAAAATCAGAGACCCCAATGAAACATAGCGTGTCAATACAATAGACAGAATGGCGATCACCCCAGCACATAACGCAGGTAGGAAAGCAAGACTCACCAGAACACCAATGGCTGTGGCAATGCCTTTTCCTCCACGAAAATGGAAGTAAAGCGGCCAGTTATGTCCTGCAATGGCTGCTATACCACTGAGTGCAGGAATCCAGGCAGAACCGTCACTCAGCCAGATTCCTATCCATACAGCTGCAACACCCTTAAGTACATCAAGTAACAGAACAGCAATTGCCGGTCCTTTACCCAAAATACGCAATGTATTGGTAGCTCCCGCGTTTCCGCTTCCGTGCTGACGAATATCGATCCCCCGTATCGCTTTGGCAAGGAGGACACTAAAGCTGATCGAACCGAGCAGATAACTCAGTACAATCGCTGCGATTTGTAAAATCACACACTTCTCCCCTAACTTTCGTCGGACTTCTTCCGAGTAAATATGCGAATTGGTGTTCCTTCGAAATCAAACGCTGCACGGATTTTATTCTCCAGATAGCGCTCATATGAGAAGTGCATCAACTCAGGGTCGTTCACAAAAATAACCATGGTCGGCGGTTTAACTGCAACCTGAGTCACATAGTTAATTCTCATTCTCCGTCCTTTATCTGTTGGCGGAGGATTAATCGCAACCGCATCAGACACCACATCGTTAAGCAGATGTGTCTGCACACGTAACGAGTGTTGCTCTGCTACACGTTGCACAACCGGCAACAGTTTTTGTAAGCGTTGTTTTGTGAGGGCTGACAAGAATACGACCGGAGCATAAGTCATAAACAGGAAGTGATCCCGAATTTTTCTCTCAAACTCTTTCATCGTTTTGTCATGCTTCTCTACTACGTCCCATTTGTTCACAACAAACAATGACGCTTTACCAGCTTCGAATGCATATCCTGCAATATGCTTGTCCTGTTCAATAATGCCTTCTTCACCATTAATGACAATCAGAACAACATCTGCACGCTCAATCGCACGCATAGCCCGCATTACACTGTATTTCTCAGTTGTTTCATATACTTTCCCACGCTTACGCATACCTGCTGTATCAATCAGCACGTAACGTTGGCCGTCTTTTTCAAAAGGTGTATCAATTGCATCCCGGGTCGTTCCAGCCACGTCACTTACAATGACACGTTCTTCACCCAGAATAGCGTTCACCAGTGAAGATTTACCCACATTAGGACGTCCGATCAGAGCTACACGAATGACATCTTCATCGTAAGTCTCTTCCTCAAGTTCTGGCAGCTTCTCCACAATTGCATCAAGCAAATCACCTACACCTGTACCGTGACTTCCGGATACGCCGATGGGATCACCGAAACCAAATCCATAAAACTCATAAATGAGCTCACTTCGTCCGATATTATCCACTTTGTTAACGGCTACAACAATAGGCTTGCCTGAGCGGTAGAGCATCTCTGCTACCTCTTCATCCGATTGCGTAATACCTGCTTTTGCATCACACATGAATACAATAACATCCGCTTCTTCAATAGCGAGCTCTGCTTGCATCCGAATCGATTTTAAGATTACATCTTCACCATCAATTTCGATACCACCTGTATCAATGATACTAAAGGGTTTACCGTTCCATTCACCGATTCCATATATGCGGTCACGGGTAATGCCCGGCTTGTCTTCCACAATGGCCAGTCTGTCGCCGATGATCCGATTGAAAATGGTGGATTTACCCACGTTCGGTCGTCCGACAATTGCCACAACGGGTCTTGCCATACATTCCACTCCTCCTGTCCATACTTACGATACTCATCATAGCAAAAAAGATATGTCTTGGCTAACGTTTCATGCCAAATTACTCGCAATAAAAACAATCGGCGAACCCGCCTGGGGCTCGCCGATCTTGCTTTTGTTATTCAGCAAAATATGCAGTATATAACTTAGAACCATGCATTGTTAACTTATTTGAATTTGCTGAGTTTGTCTCCAAACAGTTCGCCAAGCGTAGTGCTCATACCTTGATTGTTCAAGGAAACGTTTGGATTGTTGATTTCTTCACGCGGAGCGTTGTTTCTTGAAGGTCTTTCTGATTTTTGTGGTTGAGCTGGAGCTTCTTCTGTTTCTTTGATGCTCAAGCTTACACGTTGCTCAGAAGGGTTCATGTCCAAGATTTTAACTTGAACTTCTTGTCCTTCTTTCAGCACTTCATGAGGAGTGCCGATGTGTTTGTGGGAGATTTGCGAGATATGCACAAGTCCCTCAACACCAGGAGCGATTTCAACAAATGCACCGAAGTCTACCAGACGTTTTACAACACCTGTTACGATATCGCTGGAATTGAATTTTTCGCTTGCTGTTTCCCAAGGACCTGGTTGAACAGCTTTCATGCTCAGGCTGATTTTGCCTTTTTCAGGGTCAACTTTCAGCACTTTCACACTAACTTTATCACCTTCAGACAGTACGTCGGATGGTTTTTCAACGTGTGTCCAAGCCAGCTCGGATACGTGAACCAAACCGTCAACTCCGCCCACATCAACGAATGCACCGAATTGAGTCAAACGTTGTACTGTACCTTCGATCACTTGACCTTCTTGCAAACCAGCCATTACTGTAGCTTTGTTTGCTTCGAATTCTTGCTCCAGTACGTCTTTTTGGGAAAGGATCACTTTGTTGTTCTCACGGTCGATCTCTTTCACTTTAACACGCAGTGTGCGTCCTTTGTAGTCGCTGAAGTCTTCAACGAAATGGCGTTCAACCATGGAAGCCGGGATAAATCCACGTACGCCCACGTCTGCTACCAGACCGCCTTTAACAACATCACCTACAACAACTTCGAATACGTCTTGGTCTTCAAAATGCTTTTGCAATTGATCCCATGCGTTTTCGCTGTCGATTGCACGTTTGGACAGAACGAGTTTTTCTTTCTCGTCGTCGATGCTAAGAACTTTAGCTTCAACTTCTTGTCCAACTTCTACTGCGTCAGACGCGCTGTCAACATGTAATGAAGACAGTTCACGAATTGGAATGACACCGTCATATTTATATCCAATGCTCACATAGGCTTGGTTATCTTCCAATTTGACGATGGTTCCTTTTACGGTATCTCCTTTTTTCAAGGAAACGAATTGATCCAACTCATCTTGGGTTGCTTCTTGATTTTTCATTTCTTCCGACATGTCAAATACCCTCCTCAATTCAAAAACCCCATTATATTCAAACCTGCCTGTAGCAGAGTTCAAAACACTTTCATCACTGAGTGCTCAAGCTTTAGTCTCCCTCAAAAATATGGAAACATGCACTCAGCTACCGACGAAACCATTACTTGCTTGGCACGCCCGTTTGCACCATTTCGTTAATCTTGGACATAATCTTTTCAGTCGCCTTCTCCAGAGCTTCTCCAGATGGGTCTTCCTTGAACTCGTCCAAACTTACTGGTGCTCCATATACAACTTTCATCTTACGAAAAACTTTGTAGTTACCGATAATAGCAGTAGGAATAACTGTAGCGCCACTGCGGAGAGCAAAACTCGCTGCCCCTTTTTTGCCGATACCTCCATCATTGTGACGGCTTCCCGAGGGGAAGATTCCAAGCACTTGACCATCACGCAAAATATTGAGTGAGGTTTTGATGGATTCCTTGCTGACACCTCCACGTTTAACGGGGAAAGCGCCCACGGCTTTAATAATTCGGCCGAGTACCGGAATTTCAAACAATTCGCTTTTGGCCATGAAACGCACCTGACGGCGAATTTTGATACCAACGGTTGGAGGATCGAAGTTACTAATATGATTGGAACATAAAAGTACGCCGCCTTCTTTCGGAATATTCTCCCGTCCAACGGCCTCCAAGCGGAAAAGAATGGTATAAATGATCCGCAGTAATGTGCTGCAAAATGTGTAAATCATAGACCGATCTCTCCTCTGACCATTGTGCAATAAGATACGATTTTGTCAACCACTTCATGAATGTTCATCTCCGTTGTATCAAGGACGATAGCATCCTCAGCACAACGCAATGGGGAAATTTCCCGATTCTCATCCAATCTGTCACGGGTGGCAATGTCTCGCTCCAGCTGTTGCAACGTCAGTCCTTCAGAGGGGTCCAGTTCTTTGAAGCGGCGAAGTGCACGCTCTTCGACACTGGCAGTCATGAAGATTTTCACTTCCGCATCGGGCAGTACTGTCGTTCCGATATCGCGTCCATCCATGACGACGCCCTTGCGCAAAGCCATTTGCCGCTGAGTATCCACTAATTGCGTACGCAGCCCCTCGATTTGCGCATATCGGGACACGATTCCCGTCACTTCACGGGAGCGGATTTCCGAGGTTACTTCTTCCCCATTACAGAACACTTTCTGTCCGTCGGGATCCGGTTGTAAATCAATGACCAGCTTTTGGGCTTCCTGAAGTACCTGTGCCACTTCTTCCGGCGCAATATCTTTCCGAAGCATGTGCAAGGTTACCGCACGGTACATTGCGCCTGTATCGACGTATACATACGCGAGCGCCTCTGCAACCAATCGGGCCACCGTGCTTTTCCCGGCACCGGCAGGTCCGTCAATTGCAACGTTCATTTTCCCGTTCTCTGATGTGTTCTGGCTTGCCAACGGGGCATTCCTCCTCAAACGATAAACCTCAATAAAAAAACAGGCATTGCCTGCATCGTGAAAATTATACCACACTCTACACATGGATGCAAAAACAGACAAATCAACGATGTTCGTAATCATTCATCGTTTGCACTTCAATTGGCGTTCCTTCCAGGCGGTCAATGGTGGTCAAATTCTTTTTGAAGCCTGGTACCAACAGCAGCAATTGATATACCACAAGCAGGATTAGAAGGACTGTAATCAGAATCGTAACCTTTCGTTCCATTCGCCTGGAGAAAACATAATAAAGTCGTTCATATCTGCGGGTTGCATGACGATGATTCATGGCAATGCCTCCGTTTTTTTCATTACGGTACCCGCAGTTCCTTCTTCTTATGCCACAACATTCCTATTTCGTGCGATAGTCCAATTGTCGTTCGAAACAAAACTTGATAATTTTCTGGCGCTCCGAATCTGAAATCTGCACAAATTTCAGCATGCATAGCTGTCTGCCGGTTTCCAGGGTTTTGATCCGCACAACTTCAGCTTCAAAATTCACATGTTCAATGGTTGAATTCCGGTAGGGAACCAGCAACCAGCATTTCAGTTTTTGACCTTCAGCTATTGAAAACCCCGTTTCGCCGTAGATGGACAATCCACCGCCACCAATATCTTCAGTCAATCCGACGGCACGGGTCAGATCTTCACTTTGGATGGCCAATTCGAGGTTTGCATGAACACGAAGAAAGCTGCGCCGTTGTATTTTGGATATATCGCTCGGAAGCGGTTTGCGGATACGGACAAGACGGACCACATCTTCCTCAAATCCCGTGACATAGGTATTAAAATAATGCCGGACCCCATCCTCCGTAATATATGAAATGGACAATTCCTCTCCGAAAAAGAGTCTTTTCAGACGGCTGCTTCCTTGTTGCATCGGGACCTCAATCAGAAAACTGCTGTCATCCGTATCTGCAATGCGTGATTTGTACTCTTTGTGTTCCTCTTTTTCATCTGCAGAAGCAATCTGGATGTATAAAATTTCATTTATTTTAGGAAACAAGCTGTTCACCGCCACTTTATGTATTTATCTTCGTATGTACAAGGACTATTATACCATGACCTTTCTCACATTGAACAAGAAAAAACAGACCACATCGTGGTCTGCCGCAGTTATTCGCTCAACTTCAAATTCAGATTACCCATCTTTTTATGAGGTTGCATTGACCGGTTTGATCTCTTCAACCGCTTCTTCCATTCCTGTATTCGCATTAATGTATATCCGGTAACGAGAACCGTTAATTTTCCCTCCGAATTCATAACACAATACTTCTTTGCTGTAATCATTTTCAATCAAGGATTTTCGAACATAATTTTCTTCGAACTCCGAATTAAGCTTTTTCCGCGCCTGTTGCTCCGTAAGAGTTGCTTTCGGAATTTTGCGCTTGTCATTATGTTCGTAGACAAAGTCACTCGCCTGGAAGCCGGTTACTTCCCCTGTATCCAAACCTACACGAACTGACATTTTCTCGGGATAGATCAAGGTATCCCCTTGCTTACGCACATAAGTAAGGTTACCCAGATTACCATATTCATCGTAGTTTACAGCCTTCATATCCTTATAACCTTTGTTCATTAGAAATTGATCTGCTTTAGCCATGGCATTCTGACGAGACACTTTTTTGGTTCCGATTGGACGCGTATCACTGTAAGAGATCAGCATTCCGCCATTACGGGTGAAATCCATCATCAGTTTACCATTGTTGGCATGATCAATCGTGGCAGTGTAGGACTCCCAGTCTGTTCCTTTGCCGTTCTCCTGCACTTGGATTTTGCTACGATCCGCATCAGAGAATTTTGCAGCCTTGCTCTGAATCTGTTCTTTGGTCACCGGTAAGCCGCCCAGTTTCTTGACTGATCGTTTTGCATAGATATTGGATACGGAAGGACCCCAATCAAGCTCGGGATATTCCTGTACCTTTTTGTTCACAGTACGAAAACCATCAACGATCGTGTTGTCCATGGTTTGCTCTTGCGTTGCCATGGCAGTCTCTGCATCCATCCAGCGCAATCGGTCCGTCAGGACTTTCTGCTGCACATCCTGCAGATTCTTGGTAATCTCGGATGAATTCTGATACAGCTTTTTCAGGTTGCCCATTTCCTTCTCACTAAGCGGTTCGTTTGTCAAGTCACGCAACGACGCCCGATAGGCAAAGTTGGAAATACGCGAGAGAAACTCCTCTGTCTCGTTAAAGGGCAGCATGGTGAGTGGCAGTTGGTTGATCTCATTCTGCGCTTCACTGGTGAGTCGCCATACATTCATCAGACCTTTGCGATGCATCCCCTGTGATGTAGAGTGAACCGCCAAGGTGTTGCCAATCTCCGAATGCAATTTGTCCATATGAAAAGATAAATCGTGAAAGGCACGCTGATATTGATTCTCTGCCTTGATCAAAATTGCATTCTTCTCCTGATTCTCCTGATAGCCCCACACGAGCGCACCGACCAGCAGAACCGCAAATATCGGAAACATAACTGAACTTAATCGTTTATACATCGGTAGAGTCTCCTTTCTTCTAAACCACTACCTCTATTGTGGATCGAAGAAAGATCTCTTATGCATGCGATTTCCAGTCCTTACACAAGCAGGCTGCCAAAGTACCGTTTGGGTCCTCCTTTTAATTCAGCTGAATCCCAGTTGCCATGCCCTCTTCTTCAATTTCGAACTGGTCTCTGTTATCACAGAGGCACTGCTTGAATCCAGTCTCAATCCGGCCCCGCTCTTTCTTCCCTCGTAATGTAAATCGTTCACCGCATTGTTTGCATCTGATTTTAATTTTAATTCTCATCACAACGATCTCCGTTTCTGTTGGTCATTCCCCGGGAGTTTATCCGTAAAAATAAAAACACACCGGAGCCATAGGCGCAATATGCGCTTTATGTCCACCAGTGTGTCCGTATTTTTATAATTTAACCTCTTCCTCCCGCTTCACAAAACGAAAAGGAGAACGGTTATTAGCTCGTGTGATTTTACCCATTGCCCCATACCACAGGCCCGCCATTAGCGGCGCTATAAACCACAACCAATGATTCACCATGGTGTTCATGATGACATCGTACAATGCATGCCAGAAAAAAGGTAACACCAGAGAAAGCACCAGGTACCACCGCTTTTTCTTACCACCGATAAACTTGGCTTTACCCATGTAATAACCCATGATTACCGCAAACATAGCGTGCCCTGAAACAGGGAGCAGTGCCCGAAGGAACATGGCTGAGACGGATGCATTCCCCGCAAAGGCATACAACACATTCTCAACAGTGGCAAATCCAAGTGAAACAGCGACTGCATATAAGATCCCGTCATAAGGCTCATCAAATTCGGTGTGATTATAGATGATATGATAAAGTACGAACCATTTAACGAATTCCTCCACACCACCTGAGATCATAATGGCCTCAAGATAAGGATTGTCCCCGAGCCACATCATCATGCCACGCTGAATAATCATCACAGGCAGTACCATCAGAATCCCCATGAGGAAAACCCGCAATACCATATGAAGTGGCTCATAATCATAACGGTCTTTCAGGTAAAAGTATGTTAACAAGGCGAGACCCGGAGCAACTGCTGCCGCTAAGACCGAAAACAAAAGCACCGAAATTCCCTCCTCTGACTAAAGACGCGATTACAACTAGAGATTAATCCTGGCGTTTGAAGTGGGTGCAGATAACATCAATCGCTTGTGCAGGAATAACAACCTTACCATACTCTTCCATAACTGCCGGAGTAACTGAGGAGCCTTCACCAAATTCAGCAAGCAAGGCAATCAATGCCGCATGTTTGGTGGAATCTACCTCATCTGGCTCCAAATGCAAGAACCACTTGTCTTTATAAGAATAAAGTCTCCCAGCATCCGTAACATGCTGACGCAACATATGTGCAGCTTCAATGAGCACTTCAAAGTCCTTGAATGCATAAACGATGGAATCGCTTTGCTCGAGTGTAACTTCCATTTCATATACTTCTTCAGGAAGATCATCTTCATGACCTGAACCATATTGTTGCGGATCATATTTTCCACGTGTGACAATGACAACCATCCCTTGAGCAGGAAGTGCGAATACTTCGACAGCGAGTGGACCTGTGGCATCAAATCCAAGTTCGGAATAGGCCTGATCCATCATTTCAGTGAACAGTTCATGAACCTTAGGTATTTCCTGCCACATATCTTCTTTTTGTATTCCGCGCTCGCTCAGATCGTCAAAGGTCAGGAAAATCCGTATCTTATCGTGACTTAGTCGTTCTATTTTCATACAGGATCTCCCCTTTATAAGCAAGTCTTATAACAGATTATGAAGCACAAAACAATATGTGCTGAAAATAAATCTATGTAGTTATGTTATCATTTTATACCTCTAAATGCACGAAGTAAAATCGACAAAAAAAGAATCATTCCACAGCCAATCTAGACTGTGGATGATTCTAATTAAAGATTCTGGTTTATAAACCCGGTACTGTTGTGTTTGTTTGACTTAAAATTTGCTCAACTTCATGCTTCACATCCGGATTGGTGCGAATAAAATCTTTGAGCATGCTCATATTCGCTTCTTTTTCCTGCGGTGTGATTGCTCTTGCAGTCTTTGCTGCCGGATTTTTGTGGGATTCACCATGTTGATTTTGCTTGCTTGTGAACCCGTCCATACCCGGGAAAGTCATCTCCATCATCTTATGTTTTGCCTGATCCATCATGTTTCGTGATGAACCCGATGACATCATGGGCAATTTGCCTTTGGACAACCATGAACTGGCTGCGACACCAATGACAATGCCCCAAAAAAAGGATGACGTCTTCATTACACCAACCTCCTTCAAGTGTTAAAATCATATTTAGTGTTTGCGGTAGTGAGCAATCTCATTCCGTATAAATACAGGAAAGCGAGTTGAAATCATGTTCAGACATACCGCCGCATTGATCATTGCTGCAAGTTTGCTGCTGTCAGCTTGTGGGACAGCGGAAGAAAAAACATCTGATAATTCCGCACCAGCGGGCGAATCAACTACCACAGTTCAAGAAGAGCAAGGTAACTCTAACCCAAATGAAACAGAAGAAACTGGAACTGGTGTGCCCGAGCCTTCAACGGAAGATTCAACTGTGACAGAAGAAGAACCTGAATCTTCGGAGAAGGTTTCTACAGAAGAGAAAGTGGAAAAGACGTACCATATGAATGAAAATTATTATATTAAACCAAACGATGAAGCGAGCCCAAACAAAGTGGTCTTGTTAACTTTTGATGATGGACCCAAAGAAGAAAAAATGATTACTTCACTGATCGACACTTTAGATAAACATAACGCTAAAGCGATATTTTTCGTCAATGGATATCGGGTGAAAAGCCATCCGGAATTGCTCAAACTCATACATGAACGAGGTCAGATTGTAGGCAATCATGCCTGGGATCATGAGGACCTCAAAAAAATGTCCACCGCTAAGGCGGCAAAGCAGGTTACAGATGTCCAAAAAATAGTGAAGGATACCATTGGTGAGGAACCGCAATTCTTCCGTCCACCTTTTGGGTCGGGAAATGATGCACTGAAGGCTGCTGTGAAGAAAAATGGCATGTTATATATGACTTGGTCTAATGGTTCGCTCGATTGGGATAAAAGCACCAAAGACAAACCGGAAAAAGTCATCCAAAATGTACTGGACCAGTTAAACCCCGGAAGCAATATTTTGATGCATGAGTTGCCATGGACGGTTGAAGCATTGGATGAGTTGCTGACCAAGCTAGAAAAGAAAGGTTATTCCTTTGTTGATCCGCGTGCAATTGAATTGGAAGCTCGTTAAATTGTAATTTTGCGCATTAAAATAAAACAGCCTTGATCCAATGGATCAAGGCTGTTTCTCTGTGAGTGCTTTTTCCACGGGCACTCTTAACGTGATGATATGCATCTCCGCAGGACAACCTAGTCGGAGAGGAAGATGATTTGTACCGTATCCTCTGCTAACAAGCATTTTGCCTTCTTGGTGAACGTCCTCCGTACTGCGCTTCAGGGAATACCACCCGTTCGATACGGGACGATACGCTTTGCTCAGGAACACAGGTCCGAAAAATGGTAAAATCAATTGTCCGCCATGTGTATGACCGCTTAAAATAAGATCTGCATTTTCTTCCAAGCGAAGGGCCTGCAAAGGATCATGAACGATAGCAATTTTGCAAAAACGGTTACCGATCTGCTGTAGTAATACATCGCCCTGTTTGGAACGATAGTCTATACCGATCAGACTCAATCTGTCGTTGCCCCTTTTCAGATATTCCACATTATCCTGCAGGAGCTTAACGTCCGATTCCCGAAGGATTCGCGCAAGTTGAGCGGTACCAGCCCTCTTGTCATGGTTGCCATACACCGTAAATGAAGGAGCAATGTTCGATAAAATTTTCATGTTATGTCTAACTAAAGACCATGAGATTCCTTTTTCCGCAACATCCCCGCCGATGAGAACCCAGTCCACCTTGTTTTTTACGCTTTCCAGATCCTTCTGCTTCAGCTTGCGCTTGTGAGTATCGGATACATACAAAATCATAGCCCCGTCAAAGGATGTTGGCAGATGAGGCACTTCAACCTCTTCTTCAATCATTTGATGAATATGGGCTTCTCGCCACATATGAAAAAGTAGTAAAACTCCCATCAAAATGATTAAACCTGCGAGTAAAAGCATTACCACGGCAAGGGAAGGAACGTATTCAGAGCGGGTGCCCCTTCAACCCCCCACCAAACCAGACTAATCGTTAACATGACAAAAATAAAAATGAGTGAATTGACAAACCTTTTGCTCAATTTCAACCGACGTGAAGGATGTAATTCTGTCCGTGTAGGAAGCGAACCCGCTTCGGGGATCGATTCTTCCGTTGAATTTGGCGTTTTTTTGGAGCGTGATGGTGCCCTTTGAGGAAGTACTGGACTTTCCAGCTTTTCTGTATAAGGCTTGCGCTGTGATCTAGGTAAAGAAACGGAAGTAATTGGTGTGATTCCGCCAACCTCAGCAGCTGCTGCCGTTTCAGCAACGATGCTTACTTGAGAAGCCACCTGACGCTCGGATTTCTCTTTTTTATCCGATTGACGATGGCGCTGACTGCCATATGTCTTCATTCTACTTAATGGCTGATTCATGATCCCCTCCGAAAACGTATCGCTAATCCGGACACCAAATCAATAATAAAGTGACATAATATAGGCGCCCATAATGTGCCGGACTGCAAGTAAATCCAACCCAATCCATAACTTGAGACAAACACCCAGCCTGTTGGAATCCAGTGGCGCAAATAACGAATATGGATAACTGCAAATAAAATACTTGTCCAGTAAGGACCGATGGCATGTTGGATGGCTCCACGGAATAATAATTCCTCACACACAGCAACAATGGCTGCTATACATACAATGTGCCAGATCGGACGCCCACGGAACAACATCTCGTTAATTCCACCGTCATCCATGCTTTCCTGAGGTATAACATACGACAGTACCAAGTCCATAACAAGCATTATTCCTGCAAGACCAAGACCCCACCATATAAATTGGTAATTGTCAGGCCATGCGAGTACATCTAACAAGTTTCGTTTCTGCAATAAGATCCACACAACTCCGATAATCAGTGTCAGACCTTGTGTAAAGTATAGATTGATTAAAAGCAAACGCTCGGTAAGCTGTTGTGGCTCAGCCTTCTGAATCTTGAACTTGGGAAACTTGAATTTTTTCATCGGATGCGTCTGTCCTCTTGAGTTAAATTTGATGGATAACAATTACGTTGTCCAATCGGATAGTATACTAAATGATAGCCAAAAAACCAATTAGGTTCAAGACCTGCTCCAAGTCCTGGTTAGAAGTCAGCACCATTCCTTCATTAAAGCAGTAAAATCCAGTTCACCAAACAGCTTACTTTCCATCTTCTTGTCGTAGGTATATTAACTATTGTATTACTTATGGTGACTCTGTTTATGTGTGAATCTAAAGACATCTGCAAAACATTTTAAAACATTTAAGCCTATTGACATGCTCATGTCAGCCATGATACATTATGAAAAAATTAGTCACGTTAAACACGATGATGGAAAAAAGACGTTGCTTCGTCTTACAGAGAGCCGATGGTAGGTGTGAATCGGTGGCAGGCAAATGGTCTTGAGCGCTCCTGAGTTATTGCATTGAAATTGGAGTAGGTGCAATCGGTTTAGACCCGTTATCCTCTTCGGTCTTCATTGACCGCTAAGACTGTCGTTGCGAAACGGCGGTGAATTAGGGTGGTACCACGACAACTCTCGTCCCTTATTGCGCAAGCAGTATGTGGATTGAGAGTTTTTTGATTTATTTTAAAGGATATCTGTGGGATCACTCTATTTGCTTCACCTTCCCCCTCTGCTGCGACACCGCGTTGTTGGGCGGAAGAATCAACCTGGTTTTAAGGAATACCTCTTCGCTGAGGTCAGACCTTGACGATATAGATACACATACCTAAGGAGGAAGAAACCATGTACAAAGTGTTAGTGTCGGACCCAATCAGTGATCTGGGGATCCAGCAACTGGTGGATGCAAATGATGTTGTTGTTGAGAAGAAAACCGGTCTTAGTGAAGATGAACTTGTTGCCATTATTGGTGATTATGATGCCCTCTTGGTTCGCAGCCAGACTCGTGTTACAGATCGTATTATGACGGCTGGTACCAACCTCAAGGTGATCGGACGTGCAGGTGTTGGTGTAGATAACATTGATCTGGAAGCTGCTACACAGCGCGGTATCATCGTTATTAATGCACCTGATGGCAATACCATCACAACCTGTGAGCACACGTTTGCCATGATGATGGCATTGGCACGACACATTCCTCAGGCATACGCCAAGACAATTCAGGGTACGTGGGATCGTAAAACCTTCCTGGGTGTGGAATTAAGAAATAAAACGCTCGGTGTACTGGGGATGGGACGGATCGGTAGTGAAGTTGCCAAGCGCGCCAAAGCATTCGGAATGGATATTCTTGCTTACGACCCGTTCCTCACGGAGGAGCGTGCCGAGAAGCTGCAAGTGAAGCTGGCTAGTGTAGATGATATCATTCGCAATGCGGACTTCATGACCGTTCACACGCCATTAACACCCGAAACACGGCATATGATTTCACGTCCACAATTCGAAGTGATGAAAAAAGGCATGCGTATCATCAACTGTGCTCGTGGTGGTGTAGTTGACGAGATGGCACTTGTCGAAGCCATTGATCAAGGTATTGTTGCTGGTGCAGCATTTGACGTATTCGAAAGCGAGCCGCCAGCCGCTGATCACCCGTTCCTGAATCACCCAAGCATTATCGTTACGCCTCACCTTGGTGCGTCCACAGTAGAAGCACAAGAGAACGTGGCTATCGATGTGTCGGAACAAGTTCTTCATATTCTGCGCAATGAACCGTTCAAGAACGCAGTTAACATGCCGGCTGTTGCACCAACCGTGATGAACAAATTGCAGCCGTATTTCAAACTGGGTGAAACATTGGGTAGTTTTGCAGCACAGATTACACAAAATGCAGTGCAGGAGATTCGGATCGACTATGCTGGTGAACTTTCTGAAGTAGATACTTCTCCTCTCACGCGTTACATTGTGAAAGGGATTCTCGCCAGACATTTGGGTGGGGAAGCCAACATCGTTAACTCCATGCATCTGGCCAAAATCCGTGATCTAAATGTGGTTGTAAGCCAAACCTCAGCAACTAAAGGATTTACTAACCTGATTACCGTAACATTGGTTACAACTCAGGATGCTGAGGAACGCCGTGTAGCGGGTACATTGCTTGCAGGTTATGGAGAGCGTATCGTTCGTCTGGACAAATTCCCGGTAGATATCGCACCGGAAAGTCATCAAATCTTGATCTCACATAACGATAAACCAGGTATTATCGGTCGTGTAGGCACACTGCTTGGACAAAACGATGTCAACATCGCATCCATGCAGGTTGGACGTAAAATTATTGGTGGTGCAGCGATCATGATTCTGACCGTAGATAAAGCTGTTCCAAAAGATGTGCTTGTGCAGCTTGCTGCACTGCCTGAAATCAATACTGCTGTTGAAATTGTTCTGGAATAATCAAACGTATTTCTGTATGTAAAAGGAAAGACGGGGCCCTCGTGGTTCCCGTCTTTTTTGTCGTAAGGAAATTGTATGAATGTACCCGCTGAAATATCGGTGATGAGGCTTGCAAACTAAAATATTAGTGGAATTGGAAAAGGGGTGCCCACCAACCCCATATGAACTCCGCTTCTTTTGCTTAACTTAACTTAACTGAATAATGTTTAGTGTAGCCCCCGGAGGAGAAAGAACGGCTGCACCAACAAGCCCGAATAATTGTAACTGTATTGTTGAACCAGCGGTAACGGTGACCATAAAGTCAGACTGCAGCTGACTGAGAGAAAGTACTGGAGATACTACACTCGCTGGAATTACTGCACCGTTAAGTAAAACCCGAGATTGGATAGCAAGTGCAGCTGTCAGATTTATTTTGTATGAGATATAGTAGCGACCTGCATTGGTCAACGTGAAGGTGTCATTTGTCCCATTGACGGTTATACCTGTGCCAATATTTTGGTTATTCGGTAATGGAACGAGAGTACCACCCAATATTACAACAATCGTACCATTAGTGTTCTCAGCAAAAGCCGAGTTAGATGTTACAGATGTTCCGGTTGCACCTGTTGCTCCGGTAACTCCTGTTATGCCGACTCCTGTTGCTCCGGTTATACCTGTCGCTCCCGTTTCACCAGTCACACCAGTAACTCCGGTACTTCCCGTTATGCCGACTCCTGTTGCTCCGGTTATACCTGTCGCTCCGGTTTCACCCGTGATACCAGTTGCCCCGGTGCTTCCCGTTACGCCCACTCCCGTGGCTCCCGTTATACCTGTTGCTCCGGTTTCACCAGTCGTACCAGTAACTCCGGTACTTCCCGTTACGCTGACTCCTGTTGCTCCGGTTATACCTGTGGCTCCTGTTTCACCAGTGCCACCAGTTGCTCCGGTACTTCCCGTTACGCCCACTCCCGTGGCTCCCGTTATACCTGTTGCTCCGGTTTCACCAGTAACTCCAGTTACTCCGGTACTTCCCGTTACGCTTACTCCCGTGGCTCCTGTTATACCTGTCGCTCCGGTTTCCCCAGTGCCACCAGTTGCCCCGGTGCTTCCAGTTACGCCCACTCCCGTGGCTCCCGTTATACCTGTTGCTCCGGTTTCACCAGTAACTCCAGTTACTCCGGTACTTCCCGTTACGCTTACTCCCGTGGCTCCTGTTATACCTGTCGCTCCGGTTTCCCCAGTGCCACCAGTTGCCCCGGTGCTTCCAGTTACGCCCACTCCCGTGGCTCCCGTTATACCTGTAGCTCCGGTTTCACCAGTCGTACCAGTTGCCCCGGTACTTCCCGTTACGCCGACTCCCGTTGCACCGGTTATACCTGTAGCTCCGGTTTCACCAGTCGCACCAGTTGCTCCGGTACTTCCCGTTGTGCCGACTCCAGTTGCTCCCGTTATACCTGTGACTCCTGTTTCCCCTGTGACACCAGTAACTCCGGTACTTCCCGTTACCCCGACTCCTGTGGCTCCCATTATACCTGTGGCTCCGGTTTCCCCCGTTACACCAGTTGCTCCGGTACTTCCCGTTGTGCCGACTCCAGTTGCTCCCGTTATACCTGTGACTCCTGTTTCCCCTGTGACACCAGTAACTCCGGTACTTCCCGTTACCCCGACTCCTGTGGCTCCCATTATACCTGTGGCTCCGGTTTCCCCCGTTACACCAGTTGCTCCGGTACTTCCCGTTATACCAACTCCCGTGGCTCCTGTTTCACCTGTTACGCTTACTCCCGTTGCTCCAGTCAATCCCGTTACGCCTGTTGCTCCTGTTTCACCAGTTGCCCCGGTTTCTCCAGTTACTCCTGTTGATCCCGTTACGCTTAATCCCGTGACTCCTGTAATTCCTGTCGCCCCGGTTACCCCTGTAAAACCAGTCACTCCTGCTTCACCAGTACTTCCTGTTACTCCAACTCCAGTTGCACCGGTCACACCTGTCGCTCCTGCTCCAGCGATCAACGTGTAATCTGGTGAGGTGCCCGGTGTTCCCGTTGGTGATGCCACATTCGCAATATACGTACTGCCGTTGAACGTTACAACCTGGCCCGCTGGATACGTTGGGGCTACGGCTGGATCGAATGGCACGATACCACTTAAACCTACACCTGTCGCTCCTGCTACGCCCGATGCCCCTGTGACTCCGGTACTTCCTGTCACTCCAACGCCGGTTGCTCCTGTAACTCCCGTTGCTCCTGCGCCCGCAAGCAATGTGTAATCCGGTGAAGTCCCCGGCGTTCCCGTTGGTGACGCCACATTCGCAATATACGTACTGCCGTTGAACGTTACAAC